>NZ_JAFCJK010000022.1:27500-44259 GCF_018131005.1 Bradyrhizobium lablabi | reverse complement strand
AGGGAAAGCCGGGTTGTTTCCGGTTACACCTGTGGTCCTACCCCCGGTGCTTTTTGTTGCACCGGGCCCATGGGTGCGATCGGCACCTGGCTTTCCCTGCGCCCTCAGCGAGAAGAGAGGGCGAAACGAGACGCAAAGCTCGGACAAATCATGTCGCGAGAACGCCAACTCACATCCGCGTCGCTGTTTGACAATTGTATCGCAAATCTCCCCTGCCATTGCGAGCGAAGGCGGAAGCAATCCATCGCGCCGCGCGTGGAGAGATAGATTGCTTCGTCGCCTCAGCGCAAAATTGCTTTGCAGTTTTGTCGCGAGCTCCTCGCGATGACGAAGGAGAGAGCCGCGATCCCAAATCTATCCCGGTCGTGCTGACGAGCGCGGAACGCGCGTCTCCCCCAGCGGAGCCGCGATCCTTTACGACGGTATCAACAGCCGCCTGCTCACTCCTGCTTCTGCGCCAGATTGGCGTGCGGCCGGCCGAAATCGGGCGCGGCCGAATCCTGGCCGGTCTCGACGATGCCGCGCCGGATGGCGCGGGTGCGGGTGAAGTGATCGAACAGCGCCTCGCCGTCGCCGCGCCGGATCGCGCGCGTGAGCTTCGCGAGGTCCTCGTTGAAAGTGCCGAGCATTTCCAGCACGGCGTCCTTGTTGGCGAGGAACACGTCGCGCCACATCGTGGGATCCGAGGCTGCGATGCGGGTGAAGTCGCGAAAGCCGCCGGCGGAGAATTTGATGACCTCGGATTCGGTGACCTGCGCGAGTTCATCGGCGGTGCCGACGATGGTGTAGGCAATTAGGTGCGGCAGATGGCTGGTGATCGCGAGCACGAGGTCGTGATGGTCCGGCGTCATGATCTCGACCTTGGCGCCGAGCGCCGCCCAGAACGCGCGCAGGCGATCGGTCGCGCCGGCGTCGGTGCCCTCCGGGGGCGTCAGGATGCACCAGCGGTTGATGAAGAGCTCGGCGAAGCCCGAATCCGGACCGGAATGCTCGGTGCCGGCAACGGGATGCGCCGGCACGAAGTGGACGCCGCGCGGCAGATGTGGCGCCATGTCCTTGACGATGGCGCTCTTGACCGAGCCGACATCGGAGACGATGGCGCCGGGCTTGAGGTGGCCGGCGATCTCGGCCGCGACCGCTCCGCAGGCGCCGACCGGAATGCAGAGGATGACGAGATCGGCATTCTTCACCGCCTCCGCATTGGTCTCGACGACGCTGTCGGCGATGCCAAGCTCGACAACCCGCGCGCGCGTCTTCTCTGAGCGTGCGGTGGCGACGATCTCGCCGACCAGTCCTTGCGCGCGGGCGCCGCGCGCGATCGAGCCGCCGATCAGCCCGAACCCGACCAGCGCGATGCGTTTGAAGAGAGGGACCGTGTTCACGCCGGCCTTCACTTTCCGGCCATGAAGTCACGCAAGCCGTCGACGACAAGGCGGTTGGCCTCCTCGATGCCGATGGTCATGCGCAGCGCGTTGGGCAGCTTGTAATTGTTCAGCGCTCGCAGCACCAGGCCGCGCCTGGTGAGGTACGCGTCAGCTTCGGCCGCCGTCCTGCCCTTGTCGGTCGGGAAGTGGATCAGCACGAAGTTCGCGACGCTCGGCGTCACCTTCAGCCCGAGCTTGCCGATCTCCTCGGTCAGCCAGTTTCGCCACTGTTCGGTGTGGGTCTTCGACATCTGCAGATGCGCGGCGTCCTCGATCGCCGCCGCCGCCGCCAGCATCGCCGGCGTCGAGACGTTGAAGGGGCCGCGGATGCGGTTGACCGCATCGACGATATGCGCAGGCCCGAACATCCAGCCGACGCGCAGCGCGGCCAGGCCATGGATCTTCGAGAAAGTGTGCGTCATCACCGTGTTCTCGGTGGTCGCGACCAGCTCGATGCCGAGCTCGTAGTCGTTGCGCGACACGTAATCCGCATAGGCCGCGTCGAGCACCAGCAGCGCATCTGGCGGCAGGCCGGCGCGCAGCCGCTTGATCTCGTCGAAGGGCAGATAGGTGCCGGTCGGGTTGTTCGGGTTGGCGAGCCACACGAGCTTGGTGCGCGGCGTCACCGCTTTCAGGATCGCATCGACGTCGGCGGTGAAATTGGTCTCGGCCGCGATCACGTTCTTCGCGCCGTTCGCCATCGTCGCGATCGGATAGACCAGGAAACCGTGAGTGGTCGAGATCGCCTCGTCGCCCGGGCCCAGATAGGTGTGCGCGAGCAGATTGAGGATCTCGTCCGAGCCGGCGCCGCAGATGATGCGGTCCGGATCGAGGCCGAAGGCGCGGCCGATCGCTTCGCGCAGCACGCGGGAGGTGCCTTCGGGATAATCCTCCAGGTGGTCGGCAGCGTGCTTGTAGGCCGCGATCGCCTTGGGAGACGGGCCGAACGGCGTCTCGTTGGCGGACAGCTTGAACACCTTGCGGCCCGGCTCCGGCACCGGGCTCTTGCCGGGCGTGTAGGGCGCAATATCGAGAATGCCGGGGTTCGGCACGGGGCGGGACATCTTCAACTCCGGATGGGCGGGCGGCTTCAGGTTTGGGCCGGCCCGTTAGGAGGCACCGTATAGCGCGTTGCGTGGCTGCCGACGAGGGCAGATGAGCGGACCGAGGCGCCCGCCTGGATCAGGGCGAGCTTGATCGTCTCGAAGCCCGCGCCCGCAACCGACACCAGCAGCGCCGCGCCGTCGAAGGCGGTATCGGGCACGGCGACGATCTCGGCGAGCGGTGCCAGCGCCCGGGCGATGTCGGCGTTCCAGCCGGAGACGCGCACGCTCCACACCTGGACTTCGGTCACCATGGCATCGTCGGCGACTCGCGAGACCACGAACACCGGCAGCGCGGCCGGATGGTCGGCTCGCTCGAGGAAGGGCAGTCGCGCGATGATCTTCGGCGCCTTGTCGGCCTCGAGCGCGCTCCACCACGGCGATCGGCTGGAGATCGCGGAGACCAGCGCAAGGTCGCCCTTCGATTTCGCCACCGCCTCGACCGCGGCCTGCGCGCTGAAATGCGCGACATAGGGCACCACGAAGCCGAAATGAAACCGCGCGGAGTCCCGCATCGCGGATTCGCCGACCGACACGTCGGCATGCACCGCGAACGGCGCCTGCACAAAGGTGAAGGTCGAGATGATGACGCGCCAGATGCTCTCGATGGTGTCGAGCGGCAGGATGCCACGATGGCGTTCGACCAGGCTGCGCATCATGCTGGCCTCGCGCGCCGGGCGGAATGCCGATCCGACTTCCTGGGTCTGCTTGACCTGGATCAGGCGGTCAATGATGTCGCCGCGCGCCATCAACAAGCGGTGAACCTGCTCGTCGATCGCGTCGATCTCCTTGCGCAGCTCCTGCAGGGTCGGGGGCGACGGGGGCGGCTTGGACATCTCGAAAACCTCGTCGTCTGGGCGGTCCGATGCCGCCAGGGAGTGGGCATTGATTAGGTAAGACAGCTGCCGAAAGCAAAGAGAAACGTAGCGGCTCTGCCCTGCGTAGCCCGGTTACCCGTGCCCGTGCGATCGGGCCGCCTTGACGAAAGGCGGGCTCGGGACTAGTTTCCTGACCACTCCGTGGTCATTTGAGCCGGCCGGCTTGCAGCCACGTTAAACAACTCGCTAAACAGGCCGGGGACAGATCAGCTCCCGGCCGAACCTTTGTTCAGGCCGGGTTTTTTATGGCTTGATGTCTGTTCGTGCCCTCCCGCGCGGAGGCGAGGTCGCTGAGATGAGCAACGTGCGTTCCATATCGAGCCCGACGATCCATGGCGACGATCGCGCCCATGAGGCGGATCATCCGTCCTCGCTGGTGGCGAAGTTCGGCATCGACCAGCCCTTGAGGCTCGATTGCGGCGTCGATCTCGCGCCGTTCCAGATTGCCTACCAGACCTATGGCGAACTCAACGCCGATCGCTCGAACGCGATCCTGATCTGTCATGCCCTGACCGGCGATCAGCATGTCAACAACGTCCATCCCGTCACCGGCAAATCCGGGTGGTGGGACACCATGGTCGGTGCGGGCAAGCCGCTTGATCCCAGCCGGTACTTCATCATTTGCTCCAACGTGATCGGCGGCTGCATGGGCTCGACCGGACCGGCCTGCATCAACCCGGCGACCGGCAAGGTATGGGGCCTGGATTTTCCGATCATCACGATTCCCGACATGGTGCGCGCGCAGGCGATGCTGATCGATCGCCTCGGCATCGAAACCCTGTTCTGCGTGGTCGGCGGCTCGATGGGCGGGATGCAGGTGCTGCAGTGGACCGCGGCCTATCCGGAGCGGGTGTTCTCGGCGCTGCCGATAGCCTGCTCGACGCGCCATTCGGCCCAGAACATCGCCTTTCACGAGCTCGGCCGGCAGGCGGTGATGGCCGATCCGGACTGGCGCGGCGGACGCTATGTCAACGAGAGCACGCATCCGCACCGCGGGCTTGCAGTGGCGCGGATGGCGGCGCACATCACCTATCTGTCGGACGCCGCATTGCACCGCAAGTTCGGGCGGCGGATGCAGGACCGCGAACTGCCGACCTTCTCGTTCGACGCGGATTTTCAGGTCGAGAGCTATCTGCGCTACCAGGGCTCGTCCTTTGTCGAGCGCTTCGATGCCAACAGCTATCTCTTTCTGACGCGCGCGATGGACTATTTCGACATTGCCGCCGACCATCATGGCGTGCTCGCGAAGGCGTTCGCCGGAATCAAGACGCGCTTCTGCGTGGTGTCGTTCACCAGCGACTGGCTGTTCCCGACGTCGGAATCGCGCGCGCTGGTGCATGCGCTCAACGCGTCGAGTGCGCGGGTTTCGTTCGCCGAGATCGAGACCGATCGCGGCCATGACGCCTTCCTGCTCGACGTACCCGAATTCTTCGATATCGCCCGTGCCTTCCTGCAGGCGGCAGGCAAGGCCCGCGGCCTTGGAAACAACAACGACGTCCAGCCATGAGCATCCAGCAAACGTTGCCGCTACCGGGCGTCGCGCCCGAGCGAACCGGAAGTTATCGCGCCGACCATTTGCTCGTTGCCGACATGGTGCAGCCAGGCTCGCGTGTGCTCGATGTCGGATGCGGGGAGGGCGATCTGCTGCAGCTTCTGGAGAGCCGCGGCATCGACGGCCGCGGCATCGAGCTGTCGCGCGAGGGTGTTAATCGCTGCGTCGCCAAGGGCCTCGCCGTGGTGCAGGGCGATGCCGACACCGACCTCGTCAACTATCCCGACGACGCCTTCGACTACGTGATCCTGTCGCAGACGCTGCAGGCCACGCGGCAGCCGAGAGCGGTGCTCGAGAATCTCCTGCGCATCGGCCATCGCGCCATCGTCTCGTTCCCGAATTTCGGTTTCTGGAAGATGCGGCTGCAACTCTTGATCGGGGGGCATATGCCGCGCACGGAAAACCTGCCGGCGACCTGGTACGACACCCCGAACATCCACTTCTGCACCATCAAGGATTTCGTGCAGCTCTGCGACGAGATCAACGTCAGGATGGAGCGCGCGGTCGCACTCGATCTCTATGGCCGCCCGGTGCCGCTGAACCTCCCGTGGTGGGTCTGGAACATGTTCGGCGAGCAGGGTGTGTTCTTGCTGAACCGGGGCGGGCAGGGGAAATAGCCGCCGTCATGGTCAGACCACCGCCGCCACCATCGACCTCGGATCGCGCGCCGGCCAGCGGCCGGCCTCCACCAGCGCGATGAAGCGCTCCACCATCTCGTTGAAGAGCGCCGGCTCCTCGAGATTGAGCACGTGGCCGGATTTCGGGAAGAAGGCGAGCCCTGCGGCCGGCAGATGCTTCTTCAGAAACATGCTCGGCTCGATGCAATTGTCGTCCTCGTCGCCGCACAGGATCAGCGCCGGCGTCGGCACTTTTTGGATCGCCTCCGTCATGGTGTAGATCGAGGGTCTGCCGCCCTGGAAGCCGCGCATGGTGTTGGCGGAGCCTTTGGCGTCGTGGCGCGCGAGCGCGGCATAGAAATCGGCGTGACCGCGCGGATCTTTCAGCAGGAACGGAATCCGGCTGGGCGCCTCGCGCGTCGCCTTGGCGACTTCCTCCGATCCGATCGCCTCATATTGCTCGGCATTGGCGCGGCATTGTGCGCGGAACGCATCGAGGTTCTCGAGACTGGAGCCTGAGCCGACGGCCGCGAGCGTCATCGAGAGCACACGCTCGGGGGCATTGAGCGAGATTTGCAGCGATGAATAGGAGCCCATCGAGAGCCCGACGAAATGCGCCTTCTCGATCTCGAGATGATTTAGCACCGCCAGCGCGTCGGAGTAGAAATGCCTGTAGGTGTAGACGTCGGCCGCCGACGGCACGTCGGAGGGCGTGTAGCCGCGCGCGGAGTAGGCGACGCAGCGATGGCGGCGCGAGAAGTAGCGCATCTGCGGCTCCCAATTGGTGTGGTCGGCCGCGAATTCGTGCAGGAAGATGATCGGAGTTCCGCATCCCGCCTCCTCGAAATAGAGGCGGACATTATCGTTCGTGACGGCGTAGGGCATTTGAAATTCCTTCTCGTAGGCCGGTCGCCAGATTTGCAGTTAATTTTCGCGGCGGCAATGCGGCAGCGTCGATTCTTTCGTCATGGAATTATCGGTGAATGACCCAGAAAATGCTTCCGCACCGCCGCATGAAATCTTCCTGCCGCCACATCACGGCTTTCAACGAGCGTTGCCGTGTTCCCCGCTGCGGGCGAATGCGACGGGGAATTGGGGGTTCTACAGAGGAATGAGTATGGTTCAGTTGCTTGAGTACGGTCGGTCGCTTCGTCTTGTCGCGATGGCTCTGTGTTCGGTTACCCTCGCCGTGTCGGCTTCTCCGGCCTCCGCACGGCCTCACCATGGCCGCCACCCACGCGCCTTTCACGCCGGGCACCACGCGCGGCAATATGCTCATCGTCACCATCGGCAGGCGGCACGGCTCTCGCGCTTGGAGCGCGGCATCGCACAGGCGCAGGCCGGGGGGTTCGCCGATGCCAATGCCAACGCGGTGCCCAACACCGGCGGGGTGATCGCCGAAGGCAGTGTTGGTTCGTCCGCTATCGTCTCGGAAGCGCGCCGCTATCTCGGCGGCAACCCGACCGGGCGCGGCAGCCTGTGGTGCGCGCGCTTCATGAACCTGGTGCTGCAGCATTCCGGCTATCGCGGCACCGGCTCCGACATGGCGAAGTCGTTCGCCAAGTACGGCGAGCGCATTTCCGGTCCTCAGGTCGGCGCCATCGCGGTCATGAGCCGCCGCGGCGGTGGCCATGTCGGCATCATCACCGGCATCGACGCCAAGGGCAATCCGATCATGATTTCCGGAAACAACGGCAACCGCGTGCGCGAGGCGCCGGTGTCGCGCGGCCGGATCTACACCTACGTGATGCCGACCAACTAACCTGTTATTGCGAGCCAACGGGTCGCGCGAATGCGCGCCCGATCACGGGCCAAGCGAAGCAATCCATCTCTCTGCTTCCGCTTTCGCCGAGGCTTCGGCGGACGAGTCGGCGCTTCGCTCGTCGCAATTGAAGGTGCTGGCGGCGCCGGCTCAAACCAGCGTCGGCTGCTCCGCCGCGATGACGTCGCCGACCGCCACGCTGCCGTCGGCGATGATCTCGGCATAGATGCCGCATTCATTGTTGCCGAACCGCCGCATCAACGCCTGCGGGATTGAGAGGTCGCGCGAGCCGGTGTCGGGATCGACATTGACGGCGGCGCAGCGGGTGATCCGTTTCACCACCTTTGCCCGAGCGCTGCCGATTGCGATGGTCTGGTCGACGAGGTCGAATTCGTGCCAGGCAGGCCAGCCCTCGACATAAAGGTTGGCGCGAAAGCGTAACGGGTGGACCGGCGCCTGCACCAGTTGCTCGATCGCGCGGAGGCTGTTGAGGTTGATGATCGAGACGACCTTGCGCGCGATGTCGGAGAAGCTGTGGCCGGGGCTCGCCAGCACTCTTGGGGGGCCCTTGATCTCGGCGGCGTGGCGGGTAGCAAAGTATTGCTCGATCGCCGCGCGGCCTTCGGCGGTTTCAAGGTCACCCTGGGCGACAACAGCGCCGTCCCGACGCAACGTCAGGATGTGGCTGTCATCGTCGAAATGAGCGCGCAGCGGCGCCAGCCATTCGTCCCGCTGCAGCATCAGGAAATGCGGCTTCGGCAGCCATTTCGGCTCGGCCGAATCGAAGCCGCTCGGCCCGTTCTCGATTGCGTAACGGCGGTCGGACAGGAGGGGCCGGCGGGCATTGAGCGCCGCGCGCGGCAGCGGTTCCGGGGTCAGGCCCTTAATGGGGTAGCGGTAGATGCCGGTAATCTTTGCAGGGGACATGCGCATTCTCTCCAGAGCGCCGCTTTATCCCGTCTGCCGCGCTGGGAAAACCATCCGTGTAGATAGGGCCTGTGACCCGCCGTTGCCGGCAGTTCCGGTCGCGCAGATCTCACATCGCCGAGGCGTGGTGCAAGCATTCGATTGAAATGACCGGACAAAATTGCTGAGCGACCCTTCCGGTTTGGGAACCAATGCCCACATTTGCGGCAAGCCTGAAAATTGATGGCGACGACCAAAGGCCGGTTGAGGAACGTCAATGCGGCCCGCGGATACCCAATGAAGATGCCGTCTCCATGCCTGAGGGGTGGTGATGGCAGGCCGAGGGAAACAGAATGAACATTGAGAAATACACCGAGCGCGCGCGTGGCTTCATCCAGTCCGCCCAGTCGCTCGCAATGCGCGACGGTCACCAGCAGTTCTCGCCATTGCATTTGTTGAAGGTCCTGCTGGACGACAGCGAGGGGCTTGCCGGCGGTCTGATCGACCGTGCAGGTGGTAACTCCAGAGCGATCCTCAAAGCGACCGAAGAGGCGCTGAACAAGCTGCCGAAAGTTTCGGGAAGCGGTGCCGGGCAGGTCTACCTGTCGCCGGAGTTGGCGCGTGCCTTCGATGCGGCGGAAAAGGCTGCCGACAAGGCGGGCGACAGTTTTGTCACCGTCGAGCGGCTGTTGCTTGGACTCACGCTCGAGAAAGGCGGCGAAACGGCTGGCATCCTGAGCAAGGGCGGCGTCACGGCGCAAAACCTGAACGCGGCGATCGAGGCGCTGCGCAAGGGCCGCACCGCCGACAGCGCGACCGCTGAGAACGCCTATGATGCGCTGAAGAAATATGCCCGCGACCTGACCCAGGCCGCCCGCGATGGCAAGCTCGATCCGGTGATCGGCCGCGACGAGGAGATCCGCCGCACCATCCAGGTGCTGTCGCGGCGAACCAAGAACAATCCCGTGCTGATCGGCGAGCCCGGCGTCGGCAAGACCGCGATCGTCGAGGGACTGGCGCTGCGCATCCTCAACGGCGATGTGCCGGAGAGCTTGAAGGACAAGAAGCTGCTGTCGCTCGACATGGGCGCGCTGATCGCCGGCGCGAAATATCGCGGCGAATTCGAGGAGCGGCTGAAGGCGGTGCTGCAGGAGGTCTCGTCCGCCGAGGGCGGCATCATTCTGTTTATCGACGAGATGCACACGCTGATCGGCGCCGGCAAGGCCGACGGCGCGATGGATGCGTCCAACCTGCTGAAGCCCGCGCTGGCCCGCGGCGAACTGCACTGCATCGGCGCGACCACGCTCGACGAATACCGCAAGCATGTCGAAAAGGATGCCGCGCTGGCCCGCCGGTTCCAGCCGATCTATGTCAGCGAGCCGACGGTGGAAGACACAATCTCGATCCTGCGCGGCTTGAAGGACAAGTACGAGCAGCATCACGGCGTCCGCATTACCGACTCCGCGCTAGTGGCCGCGACCACTCTGTCGAACCGCTACATCACCGATCGTTTCTTGCCCGACAAGGCCATCGACCTGATGGACGAGGCAGCGGCACGACTGAAGATGCAGGTCGATTCCAAGCCGGAAGAGCTCGACACGCTCGATCGCGACATCATCCGCCTCAAGATCGAGCAGGAAGCTCTGAAAAAGGAAAACGATGCCGGCTCCCGAAGCCGCCTGCAGACCCTGGAGAAGGAACTCGCCGGGCTCGAGGAGAGGTCGGCCGCCCTGACCGTGCGGTGGAGTGCGGAGAAGAGCAAGCTCTCCAATGCGCAGAAGCTGAAGAGCGAACTCGACGCGCTTCGCGTCGAGCTTGCCGACGCACAGCGCCGCGGCGAATTCCAGCGCGCGGGCGAACTCGCCTATGGCAAGATCCCGGGGCTGGAAAAGCAGTTGGCGGACATCGAGGCCAGGGAAAACGGCGGAGAGATGATGGAGGAGGCGGTCACCGCCAACCACATCGCGCAGGTCGTCTCGCGTTGGACCGGCGTGCCGGTCGACAAGATGCTCGAGGGCGAAAAGGACAAGCTCTTGAAGATGGAGGATAGCCTCGGCAAGCGCGTGGTCGGCCAGGCCGAAGCCGTGCATGCGGTGGCAACCGCTGTGCGCCGTGCGCGCGCCGGACTGCAGGATCCAAACCGGCCGACCGGCTCGTTCATGTTCCTGGGCCCTACGGGCGTCGGCAAGACAGAGCTCACCAAGGCACTTGCGGCGTATTTGTTCAACGACGAGACCGCGATGGTCCGCCTCGACATGTCCGAATTCATGGAGAAGCACTCGGTCTCGCGGCTGATCGGCGCGCCTCCCGGCTATGTCGGCTATGACGAGGGCGGGGCGCTCACCGAGGCTGTGCGGCGCCGGCCTTATCAGGTCGTGCTGTTCGACGAGATCGAGAAGGCGCATCCCGACGTCTTCAACGTGCTGTTGCAGGTGCTCGACGACGGCCGCCTGACCGATGGCCAGGGCCGTACCGTCGACTTCCGCAACACGCTGATCATCATGACCTCGAACCTTGGCTCAGAGTTCCTGGTGAGCCAGCCTGAAGGTGAGGACACCTCGGAGGTGCGCGACCAGGTGATGGGCGTGGTGCGAGCGCATTTCAGGCCTGAGTTCCTGAACCGCATCGACGAGATCATCCTGTTCCACCGCCTGCAGCGGAGCGAGATGGGCCGGATCGTCGAAATCCAGTTTGCGCGGCTGACGAGGCTCCTGGAGGATCGCAAGATCGCGCTCCTGCTTGATGAGGCCGCGCGGGATTGGCTCGCGGCCAAAGGCTGGGATCCAGCCTATGGCGCCCGGCCGTTGAAACGCGTGATTCAGCGTAATCTGCAGGACCCCCTGGCCGAGATGATCCTGGCTGGTGAGGTCAGGGACGGCGATCGCGTCGTGATCTCGACCAAGGGCAATGTGCTGACCTTCAACGGCGTGGTGCCGAAGTCCGCTGAGATCGTGCAGTTCGACGCGCCGATTCCGAAACGCAAGCTGAACTAACTTGTGATCCTGAACGCAGCCCAGATCATGATGCGATTCTGTCGAACCGCATCATGATCCTATCTCTTTGCCTGAGCGCTGCGACTGCTCCATGGTACGTCGACTGCGATCACTCCTGCTCCTGGGGGAGAGCCGCTCGACCGGGTTCGCCGGGCTCGTCGTCCTCGCTTGGCTCGAACTCGGAGAGGATGTCGACCAGTTCGCGGGCGCGGCCCGTGGCTAGCGGCTTGCCCGCGTTCATCAGCGGCTCGTCGTTGGCGAGCCAAGCCTGCGCCTCGGCAAGCTCGGTCACGGTTGCGCCTGATGCAATGATCTTCGCGATGGTGACGTCGTCGGCATGGCCGACGGCCCTAAGCACATCGTCGCGGGTGAGGCCTGCCATGGTCATCGCCTTCCGTCGTGGTTGCCGACCGAGTCAAGTCGGTTAGTCACCGGCTGGTTCCGCGGTCGGGTTCCCCGGCTGTGCCCACGTCAGACCGTCACTGCCTGGAAATGATAGCGATCAGCGGCTGCTAACGGACCGCGTCTGCGGCGCCCCGCTGGTTCCGCTCGCGTCGGAGACGACGCGTGAGCCGTTGCGGCTGTTCATTTGCGCGTCGATCCGGTCGCGCTCCTTCTCGAAGCTCGCGATCATCGGGCCCTCGAGCGAGCGGCCGCGTGGCAGCTTCACGCGCATCGGGTCGACGAAGCGGCCGTTGACCAGGATCTCGTAGTGGACGTGGGCGCCGGTCGACATGCCGGTCGAACCGACGAAGCCGATCACCTGGCCCTGGCGCACGCGCTTTCCGACTTCCATGCCCTTGGCATAGGCCGACATGTGTCCGTAGGCGGTCTCGTAGCCGTTATTGTGCTTCAGGCGGACATATTTGCCGTAGCCGCCTTCCCAGCCGACCTTCTCGACCACGCCGTTGCCGGAGGCGAAAATCGGCGTGCCGTAGGGCGTAGCCCAGTCGACGCCGGTGTGCATCTTCACATAGCCGAGGATCGGATGGCGGCGGCCACCGAAGCCCGAGCGCATGATCGCGTTGTTGACCGGCTTGCGGACCAGGAACTTCTTCGCGCTCTTGCCGGTCTCGTCGTAGTAGTCGACCACCGAATCGTCGGGGGTCTGGAAGCGATAGTATTTCTTGGTCTCGCCGCCCACAGTGAGCGAGGCGAAGAGCACCTCGTTCTTTTCGGTATTTGTCGTGCCTTCGTCCTCGCCGGCATAGAACACGTCGAAGCTATCGCCGGGCTGCACCTTGCGCTGGAAGTCGACGTCGTAGGAATAGATCCGGACCATGTCCTCGATAACGCTTGGCGGCACCTTGTTGCGCAGCGCGGTCTCGTAAACGCTCTGATAGAGCCGCACGCCGCTGCCGTCATCCTCGTCGTCGTCATCCTTGGAGTTGTCGGCAGTGTCGGCGACGGTGTTCATGCTCTGCACGTCGACGGCGACATACTTGCCGATGTCGGACAGCGCGGCCACCGCTTCGACCGTGGTGTCGTTGGCAACGATCACGCGGTAGGGCTGTAGCCTCGCGCCGGGGCCGGGAGCAACCGGAGCCACCAGAACCCGTACCTTCTGGCCTTCCTTCAGGCCGCCGTCGCGACCCCGTGCCCCGAGCGTTGCGGCGATCGCCTTGGCCTCGTCGGGCGTCGCGCCCTGCTCGCGCAGGATCGAGGCAATGGTGTCGCCCTTCCTGACGATGTGGACGCGTTCGCCGATGGGATTGCCGCCGGTGACCTGGTCCTTGGTCTTCGGCAGCAGGGTGACATTTTCCGGCACCACGCGGGTCTCGAAGCCGGCATAGGGATCGGAGACATTGCCCTCAGTGGCGTAGGCCATCTTCATGTCGGGCCCGGCGGCGCCGGTGGCGTCGGCCGCGGCACTGGCGAGCGTGTAGCGCACCGAGCTGCCAGCGCCGCGCCAGTTGGCGGCATCGCGCACCCGCATCAACACGTCCTCGAGCGCGACGGCGGCGGCGAGCTTTGCCTTCGGCAGCACGCTCCCGAGATCCTTGGTGACGAATGAGACCTCGGCGTCGGGCTCGACGGCGTCCGGATTATTCGGGTCCTCGGCCGCCGCAGGCGTCCCGGAACCGGCATCGCTCAAAAGGCGCTGCGCATTGAACGGCGGGATCCTGGCCGACAGGTCGCTGGTGGTCATCGACAGATTGCCGGAGATCCGGACGTAGGGCCGCACCCGCATCACATCGCGATTGCCGACGCGCGTCACCGTCGAGACGCGCACCACGTTGCGCGAGGCGGTCGATTCACTAGGGGGCGGCAGGCGGTCGCTCTTATGCAGGCTGACGACGCGGTCATTGGCCCCGAACGCACCGCGCAGCGCGCCTTCGACGCGCTCCGGCACCTTGGCGAAAGTCATCTCACCGTCGAGTGACGCAAAAACGGCGCCGCCGATCAGAGCTGCGCCGCACAGGCCGGTGAGGATTGTGCCGCTGAACCATTGGACGGAGACCCGGCGCCGATCGATCACCGCGGCCTCGGTGCCATCGACGGAAAGTGGCGGCTCGTGACCGAGATCAATCATCCCGGTCTCGCGTCCAAAGCCGCTTCCGCGTGACGCCCGTTGGTTCAACCCTGCATCCCCCAAAATCCATCAACACGTGATCGACCTGCGCTCGCCCTCGTACTGCGCGTTCGAACCCTTACAAAGGGACTGCGGCAGCCACACTCATGAACGCCCGGGAGACGAAGGCCATCAGCCAACCGCTATCTCGAACATCAATGGTGTGCAGATCTCTCGACTTTGCTCGGCCATGAAGGGAAGAGACGACGGGTTCGTGGAGAAATCGCCCGTTCCCCTGGTAAACCAACACCCGAGCCCCCACTGGTTTCGGATGATTCAATGCTTACCTTACAGTCAGAACGTCGCATGATTGTGGCTCAAGTGCGGCGCAAGGTCCCAAAAAGTCTGGACTTTTCGGCACCTGAAAAAAGTTCGTCGTCATGCGACGATTTCTTGACGATGACCGTTGACAAGCCGGAAGGGGCCGGCCTATAAGGCACCCACTGAGCGCGGCGCTGCATTGGCCCACGAGGCCAAGGCAAGCTTTCGCGCCCTTGATGCTCCTCACTTCGATGAGTGACTCAACAGCCGACTTAAATCGGTTGTGATTTGCCGTCGGATAAGGGTGTCGGGACCTCCCTGCCAAGGGAGATTTTGGGGTCTTCGGACTCCGGGCTGTTTGACAAGTGAAGATGAAGAAAGAGAAACGTGGACGGCGGAGTCCTTGCGTGTCTCGGAATACTTGAAAGCTTCGGCTTTTGACTTCCGGGACTGGACGAAAGACTTCGGCGGTACACGTTTCGAAAAAGGTTACACCATCGTCGTCAGCGATGTGAATCGCCGGCGATTTAATGGTGGGACCTCGTCAAACGTTGTGATCAGCCGGTTCAAGGTTTCAAGTCCAACTTGAGAGTTTGATCCTGGCTCAGAGCGAACGCTGGCGGCAGGCTTAACACATGCAAGTCGAGCGGGCGTAGCAATACGTCAGCGGCAGACGGGTGAGTAACGCGTGGGAACGTACCTTTTGGTTCGGAACAACCCAGGGAAACTTGGACTAATACCGGATAAGCCCTTACGGGGAAAGATTTATCGCCGAAAGATCGGCCCGCGTCTGATTAGCTAGTTGGTGAGGTAACGGCTCACCAAGGCGACGATCAGTAGCTGGTCTGAGAGGATGATCAGCCACATTGGGACTGAGACACGGCCCAAACTCCTACGGGAGGCAGCAGTGGGGAATATTGGACAATGGGCGAAAGCCTGATCCAGCCATGCCGCGTGAGTGATGAAGGCCCTAGGGTTGTAAAGCTCTTTTGTGCGGGAAGATAATGACGGTACCGCAAGAATAAGCCCCGGCTAACTTCGTGCCAGCAGCCGCGGTAATACGAAGGGGGCTAGCGTTGCTCGGAATCACTGGGCGTAAAGGGTGCGTAGGCGGGTCTTTAAGTCAGGGGTGAAATCCTGGAGCTCAACTCCAGAACTGCCTTTGATACTGAGGATCTTGAGTTCGGGAGAGGTGAGTGGAACTGCGAGTGTAGAGGTGAAATTCGTAGATATTCGCAAGAACACCAGTGGCGAAGGCGGCTCACTGGCCCGATACTGACGCTGAGGCACGAAAGCGTGGGGAGCAAACAGGATTAGATACCCTGGTAGTCCACGCCGTAAACGATGAATGCCAGCCGTTAGTGGGTTTACTCACTAGTGGCGCAGCTAACGCTTTAAGCATTCCGCCTGGGGAGTACGGTCGCAAGATTAAAACTCAAAGGAATTGACGGGGGCCCGCACAAGCGGTGGAGCATGTGGTTTAATTCGACGCAACGCGCAGAACCTTACCAGCCCTTGACATCCCGGTCGCGGACTCCAGAGACGGAGTTCTTCAGTTCGGCTGGACCGGAGACAGGTGCTGCATGGCTGTCGTCAGCTCGTGTCGTGAGATGTTGGGTTAAGTCCCGCAACGAGCGCAACCCCCGTCCTTAGTTGCTACCATTTAGTTGAGCACTCTAAGGAGACTGCCGGTGATAAGCCGCGAGGAAGGTGGGGATGACGTCAAGTCCTCATGGCCCTTACGGGCTGGGCTACACACGTGCTACAATGGCGGTGACAATGGGATGCTAAGGGGCGACCCTTCGCAAATCTCAAAAAGCCGTCTCAGTTCGGATTGGGCTCTGCAACTCGAGCCCATGAAGTTGGAATCGCTAGTAATCGTGGATCAGCACGCCACGGTGAATACGTTCCCGGGCCTTGTACACACCGCCCGTCACACCATGGGAGTTGGTTTTACCTGAAGACGGTGCGCTAACCGAAAGGGGGCAGCCGGCCACGGTAGGGTCAGCGACTGGGGTGAAGTCGTAACAAGGTAGCCGTAGGGGAACCTGCGGCTGGATCACCTCCTTTCTAAGGATGATCCTTCAGATCGCTCACGCAATCTATCGGATCGTTTTAGAAACATTCAGGGGCCAATCGACCGCAAGGTCGTTGAGCTCCATTGGCGGGATTTCGCCGTCTACGTTTCTCTTTCTTCGCGGACGAACACGCGCCAGGGGCTTAGCGCTTGAGCGATGCATCGGCGCGAGCCGACTGCGTGCGAGCGGGCCCCTGATCCCCTGCGGGATGAGCGTTAGGGGCTTGTAGCTCAGTTGGTTAGAGCGCGCGCTTGATAAGCGTGAGGTCGGAAGTTCAAGTCTTCCCAGGCCCACCACTTTGATCGAGTGCGGAGCATTCGTCTTCTGGTTACGGGGCCATAGCTCAGCTGGGAGAGCGCGTGCTTTGCAAGCATGAGGTCGTCGGTTCGATCCCGTCTGGCTCCACCAGATGGAATCGAAGATCGAGAATGGCTCGACCAAATCGTCCGCGAAACATCACTTCGCATGCGTGATCCTCACCAGGATTCATCGTGCGTGTTTTCTGACATCGTAAAGAGGAGATCGATCCGAGTTTGGATCAGCGAAGCAATTCGCCGACACCAATCACTATCTCCGGGATCATTTCGGCGCCCGCTTCAGTCGTGAGATTGAG
>NZ_JAFCJK010000022.1:0-22500 GCF_018131005.1 Bradyrhizobium lablabi | reverse complement strand
TCGAGTACTTGCAGACCGGGCACGATTTCGCCGGCGGCGAACGGCTGGATCTGGAATCTGTTGTCGGTGATATCGGCGACGCGCTTGCAGAAAAACTCGCAGCCGCCATAGAGCGTATCCAGCGCCTTCGGCCAGCTTGCCGCGAGCCGCCACCTCACCTCCGGCATCGATTGTGCGACAGCTGGCGCGGCCACTGCGCTCGCGGCCAGACCGACGCCGCCGGCCTTCAAGAATTCACGACGCTTCATGCAATTCCCTCCTGTTTGCCGATGCTTCGACAAGGGAACGATCTTGCTGCCGTCTTTTCTTCGCCGATGATCGACGTTGTTCTGGTAAGCGTTTCCGATGGCCTTCAACGGGCTCTGCTTGATGGGATCCCGATTCTAGCGGTTCCATGGTCAGGATGACCGGTCGCTTCGGGATAATCAAGCGCGCCCTTAGGAGGGGCAGCGCCCGTTGCGGTGCATCTTGCGGCGCTTAACCTCCGCCGAACGCCGCCTCCATCGCCTTGCGCGTCTTGATCGTGTCGTTATGGGCGTCGATGTCGACGTCGCTCCAGCGCACCACCGCGCCGTGCGGCACGTCATGGCGCAGCTTGACGTGGTGGGCGAGGCCGATCGGCAGCGCGCCGGCGGCGAGGCTCGCTTGAGCCGGCATCAGCTTGCCCCACACCGTATAACCGCCCTCGCCGTCGAGCATGTCCCCGGCGTGCAGGTTGCGCTTGGCCACCGCCGCGACGTCGCCGCGGAAGCCGCGCGGCTGGCCGGTCGGCTCGTTACGCAGCGCGGCCGAGAGGATCGAGATGTTCAATTCCAGCCCGATCAGATGATAGGGTTTGTACATCGCCGCATAGCGGCCGGAAGCATCGGTCTTGAGGCCGTATTGCCTGAAGCAGTCGGCGGCGTAGTCGTTCGGCGCCTCCAGTACCACGTAGACCCCCCAGCGCAGGTCACGAAACACCGGACGTCCGTCGCGCTCCAGCGATGACACCACCTCCACGACACCGGATTTCTCCAGCACGCCGCCCTTGTCCTTTGGCCGCATCACATGCGGCAGCTCGTCGACGCCGCAGGGCGGAAAAAGCAAGCCGTCCGAGGGCACGTCGAGCCCGCAGGCGTTGGCGATCGCCGCCATCTCGATCGCGGACTTGGTGCCGTCGAGGAACGAGTTGAACATCTGCGGATTCATGCCGGCCGACTGCGCTTCGGCTGGTGTCAGCCCGTAGTGCTGCCAGACGTTCTCCGGCGTCACGTCGTGGTAGGCGGGAAGATATTTCGTGCCCTTGCCGGCGGCGACGACGCGAAATCCGGTGGCGCGCGCCCAATCCACCATTTCGGCCGTCAACGCCGGCTGGTCGCCATAGGCGAGCGAATAAACCACACCCGCCTTGCGCGCTTCTTGCGCAAGCAGCGGTCCCGCCAGCACGTCGGCCTCGACATTGACCATCACGACATGCTTGCCGGCTGCGATTGCCGCGCGGGCGTGCCGGATGCCGACGGCAGGGTTGCCGGTCGCCTCTACCACCACATCCACTGTGCCGCCCGCAATCGCGCGCGCCCCGTCGTCGGTGAAAGCGGTAGCCTCGATCCGCGCTTCGTCCCAGCCGACGGTGCGGCACGCCTCGCGCGCGCGATCGCGGTCGAGATCGACGATAACTGATACTTCCAGCCCAGGCGTATGCGGGACCTGCGACAGGAACATCGAGCCGAACTTGCCAGCGCCGATCAGCGCAACACGGACAGGCTTGCCGGCGGCAGCGCGGGCTTTGAGGAGATGATGCAGGTTCATGATGTATGTCCGGAGGCTGGGAATGTGGTCACGAGCAGCGGCGCCGCTCCTGACGCCATCATGGCCGGGCTTGTCCCTGCCATCCACGTCTTTGTCGCTGCGAACCTTGAAGACGTGGATGCCCGGCTCATCTTGCCCGAAGACGCGCTTCGCGCTTTTGGCCGGACATAATGACGTTGAGGCGGTGTGTTGCTGTTACTCCGCCGCCTGCCGCTGCGCCCGGGCGAGCTGCAGCAGCGCGTCGTCGTCGGCCGTCTTGATCGGCGTGAAGTCGCGATGCGCGATGTAGTCCGGCCGCGTCGGCGTGCGGATGTAGTTTGAGACGGCGTTCAGCGTCAGGTAGACGATCTTGCGCGGGTAGGGCGTGATGTTGCCGCTCGATCCGTGCACCAGGTTGCCGTGGAACATCAACATGCCGCCGGCCTTGCCGGTCGGCGCCACGATCCCGCCCTGCTTCACCAGTCGCGTCACGGTCTCTTCGTCGAGCGTCCACAGCGGATACGACGTCGTCTCCAGATCGTGCGAGGCCTTCAGGTCGCCGGCGGTCTGGCTCTTCGGCACCAGCATCAAGGGACCGTTGATCGGCATCACCTCGTCGAGGAAGATCGCAATGTTCATCGCGCGCGGCTCCGGCATGCCATCGTCGCGCTTCCAGGTGCCGTAATCCTGGTGCCACTGCCAGACGTCTCCTGTGAACGCCGCCTTCGCATTGATCTTGAACTGATGCATGTAAACCTTCTCGCCGAAGATCTGCTCGATCGGCTCGATCATTCGCGGATGCGCGCCGAGCGCGCCGAAGGCCTCGTTGTAGAGATGCGCCGCAAAGGCGGTGCGCGGCGCGCCGCTCTTTTCGCGCCATACCTCGGGGCGGTTCGCGTCATAGATGCTGAGCGCCTCGCGAGCGAGGAAATCCACCTCTTCCTGGGTGAACAATTCGGGCAGGAACAGCCAGCCCTCGCGATTGAAGAACTCGATCTGCTCTGGCGTGAGTCTCATGGTGCTTTCCTCCTGTTGCCTGTTCTCATTCCCGTCATGGCCGGGCACAGCCGTCCGAAGGCGATGCCCGGGACAAACCTGGGCATGGCGGCTCTCAGGCCGCTACGTCGGTCTGTCTCAATTTCTGTTCCGTCATGCGTCCGGCGGTCTGCGCATGCGCCAGCGCCGCCGCTTCGGCTGCAGCGGCGTTGCCGGCCAAGATGTGCGCGGCGATGGCCTCGTGTTCGGTCCAGGCGCTGCCGCGATAATCGAGTTCGGCGAGCACGGTCGCCATCGAGCGGCGCATATGCGGCCATTGGGGTGCGATCATTTCCTCGATCGCGGGATTGCCGGCGAGGCGATAGATCGCACTGTGGAAGTCGACATCGAGCGCGATCAGCCGCGCCAGCGGCGTGCTGCCGTCGATCGCGCGGCCGGCTTCCAGCGCCGCCTCGAGCCTCGCGCGTGCAGCGGAACCGTCTCTCACACGCCCTGCGGCAAGCCGCGCCGCCAGCGCGTCGAGCGCGCCACGGACTTCATAGAGCTCGCGGATGCGCTGTGGATCGAGCTGCGTCACCTCAAAGCCGCGCCTGCCGCTTTCGGCGACGAGACCCTGCCGGTGCAGCAGATGCAGGGCGTGCGACACCGGCTGGCGTGAGACGCCGAGCCGTTCGGCCAGATCGTTCTGGGTAATGCGCTGGCCCGGCAATAGCGTGCGGTCGATGATCGCATCGCAGATCCGCGCGTAGACCTGATCGATCAGGTTAGGGAGCGGGTCCAACGGGATCATGTCTGTTATCCGGATTTGGAATACGGAATTCCGTGTTCAAAGAGAAGATACTGCCCTTTGCGGTTGTGGTCAAGGCCGCAATTGACGGCGCCGCTAAGCGATTGAAAAATTGATGTCTCGGCTGCATCCCGGCCTGTCTGGCCGGCCGGCCGGCCAAGCGTCCATTCGCCGAGAGGGGGTGCGCGGGGACTGTCCCGCGCATGACGGGTCGCGGCGATGATGCCGCCGCTACTTCTTCCCCAGCTCCGTCAGCATCCGCGTCATCAGATAGAGCCGCGGCACGATCGAGTTGGTGTCGATGTACTCATCGCGGGCGTGGTAGCCCCAGCCGGCGAGGCCGAAACTTTCGACCACGATCGCCTTGCCGGAACGATTGGCGAATCCCGCGTCGGTGGCTCCTCCGGTCATCTCGATGATGTCGAGCTTGCGATCGATCTCGGCATAGATTTCCTGTCCCTCCTTGGCGAGGGCCCGGCCGCGGTCACTCGCCACGAAGGGCGGACGGCCCGGCTCGATCCTCACCGTCACCTCGTTGTCCGGGATCAGTTTGTTTTTCACCTTCTCGTCGAGTGCGGCCTGCAGCTTCTGCGCGCCGTCAGGAATTGTGACGCGAATGTCGGCGCCGGCGGTGGCTTGGTCCGGAATCTGGTTGCGCACGGTGCCGGCCTTCGCGGTGGTCCAGTTCAACTGCGTGCCCGGAATCGATCTCGCGACGTGCTGGGTCTGCAGCAATTGATGCGCGAGCTCGAGCAGCGCGTTGCGGCCGAGCTCCGGCGCCGCGCCCGCGTGTGAGGCTTTGCCCTTCACTTCGATAATTCCTGTCGCGGTACCGCTCGCGCCAAGCAGCAGTCCGTCGTTCTTTGCCACAGGGGCAGCAGCCGTCGGCTCGCAAGATAACACCACGTCGTGCTGATCGGCGAACTCGGCGATGGTTTCGCCGGAGCCGATAGAGCCGACTTCCTCATCCGGATTGAACAACACCGTTAGCTTTGCGTAGTCGCGCCAGCCGGCGTCGTTTAGAATCTTCAACGAGTGCAGGATCACCGCGATGCCACCCTTGTCGTCGGCGATACCGGGTCCATAGATGCGGTTGCCGTCGACCCTGTAGGGTTGCGACGCCAGGATGCCGTGCTCATAGACGGTATCCACATGCGCGATCAGCATCAGCTTCTTTGTGCCAGTGCCTTCAAAGGTGCCGACCACCATGTCGGCGCCGGCGCCGCGCGTGGTCTTGCGCCGTTCGGTCTTGGCGCCGAGCGCCTTCAGCCGCGCCTCGGTGTAATCGGCCATCTTCTTCAGGCCGTCGACGTCGCTCGAGCCTGATTCGATCATCACCATCTCGCGCAAGCTCTCGACCACGGCCGGTTGGGCCCGCTCGGCTGCGCCGCGCAACTTTTCATCCGCCGCAGCAAGCGCGGAGGACGAGGCGAGGAGGAGCGCGAAGAAGCTGACCGATGCAAGTTGTTTGACTGAATTTTTCATTTCGCTTCCTCCTCCATGTCCGGCAAGAGCCCTTTCCGTTCCGATGGAATCGGAACGGGGCTCTAGATTCTTATTTTGACGCGTTTTCTTGATGCGAACCGGTATCCACTTCGCTCGAAAACGCTCTGGGGAAGACTTAGCACCACGCCTCGCGCGCCTCCAGCCATCTCAGTTGCGATCCAGCACCTCGACATCGAACGTCCCAATTCGTCCGGAATCGGCCACCGCCTCGATCGCGGCGATCCTGTCGCCAGCGATCGTGAGCCGCAACACGATGCGCAACCGGCCGCCGAGGATGACGGCGACACCCATTTCGCCATCGACCAGCGCAGGCCTCGCCGCCTGCGCGCGGCCCTTGAAGGTCTCGGCGACCGCCGCGGCCCCGCGGATTTCGGGAAGCGAGCCGAGCCGCTGCGCGGCGTAGTCGGCGCGTACCACCACGTCGGGATCGAGCACCGCAAGCAGTCCTTCGAAATCGCCGTTGCGGGACGCCGCCAGAAATGCATCGACGATGTCGCGCTGCCGGCGGACGTCCGCATCGGCTGAGGGCGGCCTGCCCTGCACGCGGCGTCGCGCGCGGCTCGCGAGCTGGCGCGTGGCCACTGGCGTGCGACCAACGATCGGCGCGATCTCCTCAAACGGCACGGCGAACATGTCGTGCAGCACGAAGGCGAGCCGTTCGGCCGGCGCCAGTGTCTCCAACACCACGAGAAGGGCCGCGGTCACGGAGTCGGCCATCTCCGATTCATATTCGCCATCGCTGTCAGCGACCGGCTCCGGCACGCGTGGGCCCATCGGCTCCTCGCGTCGCGATTTCCGCGCGCGTAGCATGTCCAGGCAGATGCGGGCGATCACCGTGGTCAGCCATCCCCCGAGATTGTCGACGGAAGCCGCATCGGTGCGGTTGAGCCTGAGCCAGGTTTCCTGCACGGCGTCGTCGACCTCGGCGGGTGAGCCCAGCATACGGTAGGCCACCGCCCGCAAATGGGCCCGATTGGCCTGGAACTGCTCGGCCAGAAATCTTTTCTCGTCCATCGGTCACATTCCCTTTGTTCGTTCCGTCATGGCCATGACGAATGAAGCCCGGCCGATGTGACAACAGATCGGCGCGGCGGCGTCAGATGGACATCAGAAGGAGACTGACATGATGCAAGCCCGCATGAACCATCCCGCGATGGTTGTTCCCGAAGCCATGAAAGCGCTCCAGGCGCTCAGCGAAACCACCAAGCAGGGGCTTCCGGAAAAGCTGCTCGAACTGGTCCATTTGCGCGCCAGCCAGATCAATGGCTGCAGCGTCTGCGTCTATATGCATCCGAAACTGGCCAGGCGCGCCGGCGAGACCGACGAGCGCCTGTTCAGCGTCGCCGCCTGGCGCGACGCGCCATATTTTACCGAGGCCGAACGCGCTGCGTTGGCGCTGACCGAGGCGCTGACGCGGCTGAGCGACCGCGAGGATGCGGTACCGGACGCGGTGTGGAACGAAGCCGACAAGCGGTTCGACGAGCACGAGCTTGCCGCGCTCATCCTTGCGGTCGCGACGATCAACGTCTGGAACCGCCTCAACGTCGCCGTGCGGCAGCCGGTCGGTACGTGGAAGGTGTAACCGATCAATCCCTCTCTCCGCTCTTCGCGGGGAGAGGGATACGAAGTTCCCGCAGGATTCGGGTGGATAGCAACATTCTCCAAGCCTAGATTCCGGATCAGCATCAGGCTCGGAAGCATGAGCCATCGACATCTGGAGCGAGCAATGACCGGCCAGCATTTTGCAATCTTCGAAACCGCGATCGGCCCCTGCGGCGTCGTCTGGGGCCCGCGCGGCGTCACCGGCGTGCAGTTGCCAATGAGCGATGAGGAGAAAACCCGCAAGCGGATCTTGCAGCGCAACGACGACGTCACCGAGGCCAGTCCACCGGCGGAGGTGCAGCACGCGATCGACGGCATGATCGAGCTGTTGGCCGGCAAGCCGAACGATCTCGCCGACATCGTGCTCGATCTCGGCGGCGTGCCGGAGTTCAACCGCGGTGTCTACGACATCGCGCGCAAGATACCGCCGGGCAAGACCATGACCTATGGCGAGATCGCTAAGCAGCTCGGCGGGCTCGAATTCTCACGCGACGTCGGCCAGGCGCTCGGCCGCAACCCGTGCCCGATCGTGGTGCCGTGTCACCGCGTGCTGGCGGCCGGCAACAAGCCCGGCGGGTTCTCCGCCAATGGCGGCGTGGTGACCAAGCTGAAGATGCTGGAGATCGAAGGTGCGGTGGTGAACCACACGAAGAGCTTGTTTGATTGAAGAGGGCTTCTCCCTCTCGCCCTCCTTAGTCTAAACCTTCACCGGCCCCAGTTCGTCAAAATGCCCGCGGCGCTGCAGCCAGGCGAGCAGGATCAGGCTTGGGATCGCAACGAGCACGCAGATCGCAAAAAACACCGGCCAGCCGACCGCCTTCGCCACATAGCCCGCGCCTGACGACAGATAAGTGCGGCCGACTGCGGCGAGCGCGGTCAACAGAGCATATTGGGTCGCGGTGTGCAGCGGGTTGCGGCATAGCGCCGAGAGGTATGCCACGAAGATCACGGTGCCGATGGCGCTGGTGAAGTTCTCAGTCGTGATCGCGAGCGCCAGCGCCCATTGATTGACGCCGATCAGCGCGAGCCAGGAGAACGAGAGATTGGCGATCGCCTGCAGCACGCCGCCGATCCAGAGGCTGGTTGCGAGCGAATAGCGCCGCGCGACGAAGCCGCCGGCAAAGCCCCCGATCAGCGTCGCGGCGAGGCCGACGCCCTTCACGATCGCGGCGTAGTCGACCTTGGAGAAGCCGATGTCGATCACGAACGGCGCGGTCATCGTGCCGGAAAACGCGTCGGTGAACTTGAACAGCACGACGAAGGCGAGCGCCGCGAAAGCATCCTTCCGGCTCAGGAACTCAGAGAACGCTCCGAGCGCCGCATGGAGCACGCGTTGGGCCGCGTTATGCGCGCGCGTCGCCGCCTCCGCACTCTTCGACTGCGACGGCTCGGTTGCGGCAAGCGCCGTGATCGTGCCGATCAGGATCAGTGCGGCCATCACCACATAGCCCCACATCCATGCCGATGGACGGGCAACGCCGGCCGATTCGAAGCCGCTGACGATGAAGAGCGCACCTGCGGTCGAGGCCAGCATGCCGATACGATAGGCCGCGACATAAGCCGCCATGCCGGCGGCCTGCTCGCTTTCGGGCAGGCTCTCGACGCGGAAGGCATCGACGACAATGTCCTGCGTCGAGGATGTCGTTGCGACGAGCAGGGCGGCGAAGGCGGCGAACCACGGCGACCGCGCGGGGTCGGCAATCGCCAGCAGGAGAATGGTGGCGATGAGCAACAATTGCGAGAATATCAGCCAGCCGCGGCGGCGCCCGAAGGTGCGCGTGAACAGCGGCACGTGCAAAGCGTCGACCAGCGGCGCCCAGAGGAATTTCAACGTGTAGGGCGTGCCGATCAGCGCGAGCAGCCCAATGGTGCCGAGATCGACGCCGACCTCCTTCATCCACACCTGGAGCGTCGAGCCCGACAGCGCCAGCGGCACGCCCGAGGAGAAGCCGAGCAGCATCACGACCAGCACGCGCGGCTGCAGATACACCGCAACACTGTCGCGCCAGGAGGCGGGGGTGGGGGCGTCCTTGGAGACGGTTTCCGGAGCGGTCATAGGTGTGTTGGTAGCAGATTCGGCCCCAAAAAGACTGTCATCGCCCGGCTTGACCGGGCGACCCAGTATTCCAGAGTCCTATCCGTTGCCGCCTGCAATCTCCGGATAAAGATCGATCCAATTCGGATTGTCCTTTTCGATCAGCGAAATCTTCCATGCGCGGGGCCATTTCTTGAGCCGCTTCTCGCGATGGATCGCCTGTTCGATCTGCTCGAAGATCTCGAAATAAACCAGCCGATTGACATCGTATTGTTTGGTGAAGCTATCGGCGACCTTCAGCCGATGCTCTCCGACCCTGCGGATGAGGTCATTTGTCACACCGATATAAAGCGTGCCGCCGATGCGCCTAGCGAGGATGTAGACGTAGTAGCTGCGCGCTACCATCAGCCGCCTCTGGGATACTGGATCGCCCGGTCAAGCCGGGCGATGACAGTGGTTATGTGGGGAAACACGAGACCTGGGCTTACTCCCCCGCCTGCAGCTTGCGCGGGGCGGGGAACAGCTCTGGTGCTGCGCTCTTGACGAAGCGGGGGACTTCGACCGGGGCCTCGGACTTGCTGAAGTCGAGTTCCTCGATGCGGCCGGCACGCTTCTCGATCTTGTCGGCGGAGATCAGGATCTGCCTGACGTCCTCGTTCACCTGGCCGAAATGGGTCTGCAGCTTGAGCACGCGCTCCCGCAGCCGGCCGAGGTCGTCGCCGAGATGCATCACCTCGTTACGGATCTGGTCAGCGGCGTCGCGAATGCGGGCATCTTTCAGGATCTGCTGCATCACCTGGATCGCAAGCATCAGCAGTGACGGCGACACCAGCACGACGCGGGCACGATATGCCTTCTGGATCACGTCGTCGAAGCCGTCGTGGATTTCGGCATAGACCGATTCCGACGGCACGAACATCAAGGCGGTGTCCTGGGTTTCGCCGGTGATCAGGTATTTTTCGGCGATGTCGCCGACATGCTTCAGCACGTCGGAACGCAGCCGCTGGCTCGCAAATTTGCGTTCCTCGTCGCTGCGCGCATCGTGCAGCGCGGTCATCGCCTCAAGTGGAAACTTGGCGTCGATGCAGAGCGGACGCTGGTCGGGCAGGAACACCACGCAGTCCGGCCGCTTTCCCGTGGTCAGCGTGTGCTGGAACTCGTAGGAGCCCTTCGGCAATCCGTCCTGGACGATTGCCTCCATCCGCGCCTGACCGAACGCGCCGCGCGATTGCTTGTTGGCGAGCACGTCGCGCAGCGTCGTCACCTGGGTGGTCAGATCGGTGAGGTTCTTGTGGGCGTGATCGATGATCCCGAGCCGCTCGTGCAGCACACGCAAAGAATCCATCGTGTTCCGCGTCGATTGTTCCATCGACTGGCCGACGCGGTGGGTCACAGAGTCCAGCCGTTCGTTGACCGCGCGCGCCATATCCGCCTGGCGGCCGGCCAGCACCTGCGCCATGGCGTCGGCGCGCCCCGAGGCCTCGCTCTGGGCGCGCAGCATGTCGGCGAGCCTTTCCTCGAGCTCGTTGGCGCGGAAGGCGTGGGCCATCGCGAGTTCCGCGCCACGACGGCTGGCCCGCGCGATCACGATGGCGATCGCAAGCAGCAGCATCAGCGCGAGCACACCCAGGGCGATCAGCGCATCGGACACGCGGACCGGCAGTTCGCCGATCATCAAGAGAATCTCGTTCATGCCGGCCGTTGTAACCGATTCGCGCACGGACGCGAACGAAGAGGGAACGTTTATGGTTAAAGCTTCGCTAATTTTCATGGTTAACGACGACTTAAGAAACCCGGTGGAGGCCGGCCTAGCCGGTTCCGGTTTGCATTGACCCTCGCAGGTCCTCAGCTTAAATCGCCCACCATGGCCATCAGAGAGATAATCATCCTGCCGGACAAGCAGTTGCGGCTGGTGTCGAAGCCTGTCGAGAAGGTGACGCCGGAGATCCGCAAGCTTGCCGACGATATGTTCGAAACCATGTATGACGCGCCCGGCATCGGGCTTGCGGCGATCCAGGTCGCGCAACCGCTGCGACTGATCACCATGGACCTTGCCAAGCCCGACGAGAGCGGCGAGACCACGCGGCGGCCGCGCGTGTTCATCAACCCGGAAATCATCTCGGCGTCGGAAGAGAAATCAGTCTACGAGGAGGGTTGTCTCTCGATCCCTGAATATTACGAGGAGGTCGAACGGCCGGCGCGGGTGCGCGTGCGCTTCCTGGACCTCGACGGCAACATGCATGAAGAGGATGCCCAGGGTCTCTACGCGACCTGCATCCAGCACGAAATCGATCACCTCAACGGCGTGCTGTTCGTGGATTATCTGTCGAAGCTGAAGCGCGACCGTGTGCTGAAGAAATTCACAAAGGCCGCCAAGCGCACGGTGGAGTGAAGTCGCATTTATCCGCCCGTCATGCCGGCCTTGACGGGTACCACGTCTTCTTCACGGTGCCAAAGATGGATGGCCGGACGAGACTGGCCATGATGGAAAGACCAAAGCATGATCCGGAAAAATGCGTAGCGGCTTCCCAACAAGGATATTGCTTCAAAAAAAGACCCAAAAGCGCAAAGACGGTCCGGCCCAATCTCAGCGCGCCTTAGTTAGGACCAGCGAAGGTACCTTCATCTCATGGCTCTCCGCCTGATCTTCATGGGCACGCCCGATTTCGCGGTGCCGACGCTGCTGGACCTCGTGGCGCACGGCCACGAGGTCGTGGCCGTCTATACCCGCGCGCCGAAGCCCGGCGGGCGGCGCGGCCTGCAGTTGCAGCCGACGCCGGTCGAGCAGGAGGCGCGGCGGCTCGGCATCCCCGTGCTGACACCCAAGACGCTCAAGACGCCCGAAGCGCTCGAAGAATTTCGCGCGCATGAGGCGGATGCAGCAGTTGTCGTCGCCTATGGCATGATCCTGCCGCAGGCGATCCTCGATGCGCCAAGGTTTGGCTGCTTCAACCTGCACGCCTCGCTGTTGCCGCGCTGGCGCGGCGCCGCCCCGATCAACCGTGCCATCATGGCCGGCGATGCCGAGAGCGGCGTGATGGTGATGAAGATGGATGTCGGCCTCGACACCGGCGATGTCGCTATGGCCGAGCGCCTTGCGATCACGGACCAAATGACCGCGTCCGACCTGCACGATGCGCTGGCGCCGCTCGGCGCCGACCTGATGGTCCGCGCGATGGGCGCGTTGCAGCGTGGTGGATTGCAGCTTGCGAAGCAGAGCGAGAACGGCGTCAGCTACGCCGCCAAGATCGGGAAGGCCGAGGCGCGGATCGACTGGAGCAGGCCGGCGCATACGGTGCTGCGGCACATTCATGGGCTGTCGTCGTCTCCGGGCGCCTGGGCCGAGCTCGAGATCGAGGGCGCGGCGCCCAGGATCAAGATGCTCCGCTGCGAACTTGCGCAAGGTTCGGCCGCGCCTGGCACCGTTCTGGACGACAATCTCGCGATCGCCTGTGGCGACGGCGCGATCCGTTTGCTCGAGTTGCAGCGCGAGGGCAAGGCGCGGATGAAGGCGGCGGATTTCCTGCGCGGTACGCCGCTGAAGCCCCCTGCGCGGCTCGCCTGATGCCCCGCTACAAGCTCACCATCGAATATGACGGTACGCCGTTCTCCGGCTGGCAGATCCAGGATGCCGCGCCGACCGTGCAGGGCGCGCTGGAGACCGCGGTGAAGGCGATCTGCGGTGAGGACGTTCGCGTCCATGGCGCCGGCCGCACCGATGCCGGCGTGCACGCGCGCGGCCAGGTCGCGCATTGCGACATCGCGAAGGCGTTTCCGCCGGGCCGTTTGCGCGACGGGCTGAACGCGCATCTGCGCCCGCATCCAATCGGTGTGCTTGCGGCCGATATCGTGCCTGATGATTTCGAGGCGCGGTTCTCGGCCACGAAACGCCATTATCTCTATCGCATCACCAACACACGGGCGAACCTCGCGCTCGATATCGGACGCAGCTGGCGGGTGCCGCGCGCGCTCGACGCGCAGGCGATGCACAACGCGGCGCAGCGGCTGCTTGGCAAGCATGATTTCACGACTTTCCGCGATACCGAGTGCCAGGCCAGATCGCCGGAGAAGACGCTCGACCAGCTCGATGTCACGCGCGACGGCGATGCCGTAAGTATCGTGACATCGGCGCGCTCCTTCCTGCACAGCCAGGTACGCTCGATGGTGGGATCGCTGGTCTGGGTCGGCGAGGGCCGCTGGGGCGCGCAAGACCTCTCCGCCGCGCTCGCCGCCCGCAACCGTGCCGCCTGCGGCCCCGTCGCGCCGCCGGAAGGGCTGTATCTGATGCGGGTGGATTATTAGTCCAGACAGTCTAGCAAGCGGCTACGTTACACCGTCTCACACACAAACCCGTTTCCCTTCCGCCGGATCTTCCCGACCGACGGCGAGGGGAAATGCGCGGTGCAGCACAGCGTGTCGGTGTCGCAATAGTGCTCCAGGAATCCGCGCCGCGTCGCTGCGGCCGCCGCTTGGTCGACGTCGAACTTGATCGACAATTCCGGGTAATGCGTCTGCAGCGGCGAATGCATCAAATCGCCCGAAAACACCGCGTCATCCTTGCGGCGGCCGAAGGTGAAGGCGACATGGCCCGGCGTGTGGCCGGGCGTCGGCAGGATGCGCGTGTGATCGCCGATCGCAAAATCGTTGCGCACGATCTCGGCCCTGTTGGCCTCGACCACCGGCAGCACGCTGTCGACGAACGGCGGCACCTCTGTCTTCGCGTTGGTCTCGTTCCAGTAGTCGAACTCGGCCTTATCGAACACGTAGCGTGCGTTCGGGAAGGTGGGCACCCAGCGGCCGTTCTCCAGCCGAGTGTTCCAGCCGACATGATCGACATGCAGATGCGTGCACATCACGTAGTCGATGTCGTCGACGGAGAAGCCTGCGGCGGCAAGCCCGCGCAGATAGGTATCGTCGGTCTTCATGTTCCATTTCGCCCGCTGCGGCCGGGGCTTGTCATTGCCGATGCAACTGTCGATCAGGATGGTGTGGTGCGGCGTCTTCACGACATAGGACTGGAAGCAGAGGATCAGAGTGTCCTCGTCGTCGAGCGCTCTTGCGGCCTTCATCCACGCGCGATTCTGCGCGAGCAGTTCGGGTGTCAGCCCGGGCAGCATCTCCAGTGCCGGCAGGAAGGTGGTTTCCTGCTCGATGATGCGATGGATGGTGAGGTCGCCGACGATGAATTTCAGGCTCATATTGACTCCTCCGGTCTATCAGTGTGCATCGCGCACGGCGGGAATGACGATGTTGGCGAGGATGTCCATCGCGGCAAGGCCTTCCTTGGGGCTTCCGTACTGGGCTGCCGTCGTCATCATCACCAGATCGAGATCAGGCACGATGAAGATGCGCTGGCCGCCCCAGCCGAAGGCCGCGATCCATTTCACCTCGTTGGTCCCCGACAGCGATCGACCCATCCACCAGTTATAGCCGTAGAACAGCGTGCCGCCGAAATAGCCGACTGCCTGGAAGCGCGGCGCGATCGACTGCGCAACCCACTCCGCCGACACGACCTGCCGGCCGTTCCATTGGCCGCGATTGAGCACAAGCTGTCCGATCTTGGCGGCGTCGCGAGGCCGCAGCCTGAGGCCGGCGGCCGCCGCGATCTTGCCGTTCCTCGGATAGGTCTTCCACTCGAGATCGGTGATGCCAAGCGGCTGAAACAGCGCGTCGCGCGCGAACGCTTCCAGTGTCTGACCCGAAACGCGCTCGATGATGTTGCCGAGCAGATCGGTGCCGCCGCCATTGTAGGTCCAAAGCGCATCCAGCGGCGCGACGACCGGCTTTGTCAGAACGTAGCCGATCGGATCGACCTCGAAGCCGAGATGCGGCTCGTCGTTTTCGGGATCATTCCACGCGCGCGCCTCGTCCCATTTGATCCCCGAGGACATCGTCAGGAGATGCCGCAGCGTGATGGTGTCCCATCCGGCAGGCTTCACCGACTGATAGTCGGGGAAGAACTTGACCACCGGCTCATCGACGCCCGAGATCAGCCTGCGGTCGATCGCGATCCCGACCAGCAGCGATGTCACGCTCTTCGACACCGAGCGCATGTCGTGCCTGGTCGTTGCGCTGAATTCTCGCCGCCCTTCCGGCTGTCCCCACGGTTGGTCGACGCCCGGGAAATACTGCTCGAACACCAGCTTGCCGTGGCGCGCCACGACGACAGCGTGAACCGCGGTGCTCCTTTGCTGCAGCCGCGCCGCGATGTCGCAGAGCAGCACGCCATCCACGCCGACGCTGTCCGGCGAGGCAACCGTCCAGCCGTCGTCGAGCGACGACGGCGATCCGCAGGCGAGGTTGCGTTGTCCAGGCGCCATTTCGTCAGCCCACACCGGCATGCCCGACAGGACCAGCGCGAGCGCGAGGGTCGCGCATACTGACGGGATTTCGGGGAAGCGTTCGCGCATGCTCATCTTCCCCGCAGGTTTCAAGCGTTACGCCGGCGGCGGCACCGAGATCTTCACCGAAGGCCGCTCCAGCATCCTTTGATTGAAAGCGTCGAGCTTCGGATAGGCCTTGCGCCAGCCACAGTCGGCGAAGCGGAAGTCAGCATAGCCGAGCACGCACACGAGGCCGATCTGCGCGATGTCGAACGGGCCGTTGAGCACGTCAAGCCGGTTCTCGAAGCGCGCCATGCCGCTCCACGCCCGGTTCCAGTGATCATCGGACCAGGCCTGCCACTGCGCGCCCTGCGGCCGCACCATCTTCTCGTAGCGGCACAGCAGCATGGAATCGAGCATGCCGTTGATCAGCGAGTGGTCGGTCTTCACCTTCCAGCGCCGCGGGCCGTAGTCCGGAATCAGCCGGCCGCCGCCGATCTCGTTGAGATATTCGACGATGACGTAGGAATCCAGAATCACGTCGCCATTGTTTGTGGTCAGAACCGGCAGTTTCTTCAGCGGCGTGATTTTCGAATACTCGTCGTTGGCTTGGCCCGGCGTGACACTGGCCGGGACCAGTTCGATCCTGTCGATCAACCCGAGTTCGATCGCAGCGATGCGCACCTTCCGGGCGAACGGCGAGGCGGGAGAGAATGTGAGTTTCATGGTTGCCCCTCGGCATTCTATCGGGTGGGAACGTCATTGCGAGGAACTCGCGACAAAATTGCAAAGCAATTTTGCGCTGAAGCGATGAAGCAATCCACTACGTTCGAAAAATGGATTGCTTCGCGTCGCTCGCAATGACGATAGCAGTCAGCTTCGCCTCACGCCGCGATGATTTCCTGGCGCTGCTCGCCGAGGCCCTCGATGCCGAGCGTCACGACGTCGCCGACATTGAGGAACTGCGGCGGCTTCATGCCGCTGCCGACGCCGGGCGGGGTGCCCGTCGTGATGATGTCGCCGGGCAGGAGTGTCAAGAATTGCGAGACGTAGGAGACGCATTTCGCCATCGAAAAGATCATGGTCTTGGTCGAGCCGGTCTGGCGGCGCTGGCCGTTGACGTCGAGCCACATCGAGAGGTTCTGCACATCGCGTACCTCGTCCTTGCTGAGCACCCAGGGGCCAAGCGGACCGAACGTGTCGTGCGACTTGCCACGTGTCCACTGTCCCGGACGATCGATCTGGAAGTTGCGTTCGGAAACGTCGTTGCAGATGCAGTAGCCCGCGACGTGATTCAGCGCCTCGGCCTCCGAGACATACTTTGCTCGGGTGCCGATGATGGCGGCGATTTCGACCTCCCAGTCGAGCTTGGTCGAGCCGCGTGGCTTCTCGACGGCATCGTTCGGACCGGAGAGCGCGGTGTTGGCCTTCAGGAAGAAGATCGGCTCGGCCGGGATCGGATTGCCGGTCTCCTTGGCGTGATCGGAATAGTTCAACCCGATCGCCACGAATTTGGAAATGCCCGTGACGGGGGCGCCGAAGCGGGGCTTGCCGGAGACCGCCGGGAGGGAGTCCGGATCGAGCGCGGCGAGCTTCTTCAGCGATTCCGGCGCATAGGCTTCGCCGGTGAGGTCCCTTACATGCGCCGAGAGGTCACGAAGCTGGCCGGATTTATCGATCAGGCCCGGCTTTTCCGCACCTTTTTCGCCATAACGAACAAGCTTCATATTTGATCACTCCTACCGGGTTTCCTGAGGATTATTGCTGGTATGCCTCAGCACGCTTCATGGAACAGCACGGCGGGAAATTCAACTGCCCTGAGCGCGCTGCATTGCTGCCAAGCCTTATTTCAAGGCCGCCTTTCTCAAAGTTGCCTTGGCGCGATCAGTCCAGTGCGATGAACTTGAAGGCATCCCCGGCGCGCTTGATGTGGCCGGCGTTGAAATGCCCGCCGATCACCAGCGTCGGGGTATCGGCGAAGCGCGAGAACAGCTCGCGACGCGTCTTTGCCGACTGCCCTTGGTCGAAATCCGCTGTCGACGACCAGTCGAGATGGGCCATCTGGCAGGGGTGATGGGCGACGTCGCCGGACAAAAGCCCTTCCTGTCCATCGGATTTGATGTGGATACTCATATGGCCCGGACTATGGCCGGGTGTCGGAATCAACGTGATCTCATCGGTCAGGCGGTGGTCGCTCGGCACCAGCTCCACCTTGCCGGCATCCGCGATCGGCTTCACGGAATCGGCGAACACCGCGACCTTGTCGGGCTCGTCGCGATAGTCGCGCCAGTACTCATATTCGGTTTTGCCGAACACGTAAGCCGCGTTCGGGAATGTCGGCACCCATCTGCCCTCGACCAGTTTCGTGTTCCAGCCGACATGATCGACGTGCAGATGCGTGCAGAGCACGGTGTCGATGCTGTCGGGCGCGAAGCCGGCCGCGGTGAGCGTCTGGAGGAACGGATCGTTGCGGTTGTTCCAGGTCGGCACCTTGCGGCCCTGCTTGTCGTTGCCGAGCCCGGTATCGACGATGATGCGACGATCGGGCGTTTCCACCATCAGCGAATGAATCGACATCTTCAATCGCCCCTCTTCGGTGGCGAAATGCGGGATGAGCCAGCGCAGACTCTGAATTTCCTCCCGGCCCGCCAATGGCAGGATGAACCGCGTGCTGCCGATCGTCTCGAGCTCGACGACCTTGGTGATCCTGACCTTGCCCACAGTCCAGCGCATCCGTCGTGTCCTCCAATCCCTTGCTCTCGCGCCAAACCATGCGGGTTTCCGTGCAGCAGTGCAATGGATCAAGTCAGCGCCTTCCGCGTTAGCGCCTTGCTGGAAGAAGGAGTGCGCAATGGCGGAACTCACGATCTCCCCTGAAAAGGTCGGCTTTCTGATCGAGAAGGCGCGGGAATTCGACGTCAAGGATGGCGCCGTCGATCTCGATTCCGGATCGAACGGCGCCGACGATGAGATAATCGATGTGCTGGAAGATAACGGCAAGGATCCGGTGGCGCGCGAGATCAGCGGCTTCATCGATGCGCTGAGCGAGGACGAGCAGGTTGATCTCGTCGCGCTGATGCGGCTTGGCCGCGGCGACGGCACGATCGAGGAGTGGCCGGAGCTCCGGCGTGAGGCCGCGCGCGGGCGCACCGGCCGCACCGCGAGCTATCTCCTCGGCCAGCCGATGCTCGGTGACTTCCTCGCCGAAGGGCTCGACGAATTCGGCCTGCTCTGGAGCGACGGGCGAACGACATCCGTGCAGTAGGAACGCGGGCGGCATCCCGTCCGCTTGTTCCACACGGCGCTCACAGCGTGCCCGGAAAGGCTCCTCCGTCGAGCAGAATGTTCTGCCCGGTGATAAAGCCCGCCTTGGCGCCGCACAGGAAGGCGCAGGCATAGCCGAACTCATCGGGATGGCCGAAGCGGCCCGCGGGGTTCTGCTTGGCACGCTCTGCCATGATCTCTTCGACCGGGATGCCGCGCTTCTCGGCTTCCGCCTTGCCGGTGTTGCGCAGACGGTCGGTCTCGAACGGGCCCGGCAGCAGGCCGTTGATGGTGACGTTGTTGATCACGGTCTTGCGCGACAAGCCGGCGATGAAGCCGGTGAGGCCGGCGCGCGCGCCGTTGGACAAGCCCAAAATCTCGATCGGCGCTTTCACCGCCGCCGAGGTGATGTTGACGATACGGCCGAACTTGCGCGCCATCATGCCATCCACGGTCGCCTTGATCAGTTCGATCGGGGTCAGCATGTTGGCGTCAATCGCCTTGATCCAGTCGTCGCGGGTCCAGTTGCGGAAATCGCCGGGCGGGGGGCCGCCGGCGTTATTGATCAGGATGTCCGGATCGGGGCACGCCTTCAGCACGGCCTCGCGCCCGGCCGGCGTCGTGATGTCGCCGACGATCTCGGTGACGGTGACGGACGGGTGCGCCTTGCGGATTTCGTCGGCGGTCTGCTTCAGCGCATCGGCGCCGCGCGCCGTCAGCGTGACGTGAACGCCCTCATTGGCGAGCGCCATGGCGCAGGCGCGGCCCAATCCCTTGCTCGATGCGCAGACGATGGCGCGGCGGCCTTTGATCCCAAGATCCACGGTTTCGCTCCCTTTGATGTTGGACGAATTCATTGAGTTCGGCTGAGGCCATTCTAGCCAAGCTCGCTCCCGCCGTTAAGGCTTGCGCGGCGCATACGTGCATGACCGGCCGGCAACTGCCGACTAGATGCGCCGCTCCCGCTTCAGGCGGTCGATCGTAACGGCGACGTCGGGCGGTAATGACTGGAATCCGATTTGGCCGGCAGCCGAGAACAGCGGCCGCAACCGCGACCCGTTGAGGAATTCAGCCTGGGCGCCGGGCGGCACCAATTGGTCGAAGATCAGGACAAGGGTTGTCACGATGAGGCCGGCCCTGATGGCGCCGAGCAATGCGCCGCCGAGCCGGTCGCCGATCCCTGTCTCCGGTCCGATTGCGTCGTCGAGCATCGTCCGCGCCAACTTTCCAAGCACGACGCCGATTGCCAGAAAAAGACCGAACAGCAGCGCCCAATTGGCGGGAAGAGGTGACGCCGACCGGGCATCGATCTGCGGCGCGATGACGGACATTGCCGCGACGGCGATCGGCATCGCGACCACATAGGCGAGAATCGTAGCGGCGCTGCGCAACAGGCCGGTGTTGAAGCCGGTCGCCGCGGCAAACAGAATCCCGAGGCAGACGATGATGTCGAAACTATTCATGGGCAGGAGTTTCCGATCCGGTTCTGCCCCGGTCCTGCCTAATGAATCGGGATTGCAACCGGCGCAATTGTAGCTATCGGGCACTCTGATCCGACGCCCTTGCCTATGTCCGACCTATGCGATGTCGGTAAAGAAATCGTCCTCGTCCCCGGCGCGTCTCTGGGCGGCGGTTCGCGCGCGTGCTCGCGAGTTCTACGACAAGAGCCGCAGTAATCTCTCCAGCCGTGCGATCTTCGCGCCATAGGGCGGATAGAGGTCGGCGAGCCGGTTAAAACGCGAACGATAGAACACCGGTTTCATTTTGGTCAGCGTCTTGAAGCCCCATTCGCCGTGATAGGCGCCGGTGCCGGAGGCGCCGACGCCGCCCATCGGCTGATAGGCCTGCGCGAAATGGAACAGGCAATCGTTGACGGTGACGCCGCCCGAGACGGTGCGCGCCAACACCTCGTCGCGCGCGCCATTGTCCTTGCCGAACCAGTAGAGCGCGAGCGGGCGGTCGCGCTTGTTGACGTAGTCGATCGGCTCGACTGGGTCGCGATAACCGATCACCGGCAACAGCGGGCCAAAAATCTCCTCCCGCATCACCGCCATCTCTGATGTCGCACCGATGATGACGGCAGGCGGGAATTTGCGCTTGCTCTTCCATGCGGGATCGGCGGGATCCGCCGCCTGCAGCATGCGCGCGCCTTTCGCCGCGGCGTCCGCCATCAGCCCTTCCAGCCGCGCATAATGCCGGTCCGAGATGATCGAGGTATAGTCGGGATTGGCAGGATCGGCGCCGAACATATGCCGCATGTGGCCGTGCAGGTGCAAGGCGAAGGCCTGCACCGAAGCGTCGGGCACCAGCGCATAGTCGGGCGCGATGCAGGTCTGCCCGGCGTTGAGCAGCTTGCCATAGGCAATGCGCCGGGCCGCCTCGTCGATATCGGCGGAGCGATCGATGATCGCAGGCGACTTGCCGCCGAGCTCGAGCGTCACCGGCGTCAGGTTGCGCGCCGCGGCCTGGGCGACCAGGCGGCCGACGCGGGTCGAACCGGTGAAGATCAGGTGATCGAACGGCAGGGCGGCAAACGCTTCCGCGATATCGTCGTCGACATCGGTCACGACCATCTCTGTCGGATCGAATTTGCGGTCGATCGCCTCGGCCAGCAACGCGGAGAACCGCGGCACCAGTTCGCTCGGCTTGATGATCGCGCAATTGCCCGCGGCGATTGCCGCGACCGCGGGCGCCAGCGTGAGCTGCAGCGGATAGTTCCAGGGAGCGATGACGCCGACCACGCCGAGCGGTTGCGGTATCAGGCGGTTTCTGGCCGGCACGAATTGCAGCGTGGTCGGGATCGTTTGCGGCGCCATCCATCGCTTCAGGTGCGTCGCCGCGTGCCTGATCTCGGCGAGAACCAAGAGGGTCTCCGCGATCGCGGTCTCGACCGTCGAGCGATGGCCGAAATCGGCCGAAATCGCCGCCGCGAACCGCGTCTCGTTTTCGCTGACCACGGCCCGCAGCCGCCGCAGCTTGTCCAGCCGCGCCTGCAAGGACGGCGCGGGCTGGTTCCGCGAGTGCTCGAACTGGCGCTGAAATGCCTCTTCGAGCGCATGCAGCCCGGGACTCTTCAATGACCGGTCCATGACGTTCCCTCGGAATCACGTGCCTTAACGGCTCTGTCGGCTGCCGAGGCTCCGCCTTTGCGCGGGTTCTGGCAAGGGGCGGTTCCGCGCTCGCAAGACCGGTGACTTTCCGCGTCACAAAAACCTCAAAAACCGGCTTTCGGGGCTTTCCAAACCGGGTCCACGTTGATACATACGCCCCGCACCCGCCGGCTTCGGCCCGGGTCGCCTTCTCAGGAAGTTTCCCGGATGGATCGATCGGCGCCGTCGCAAGCGTTGGCCGGCTGCCTCGGGCTCGCTTTTTGCAAAGGCACGCAACGGTTTAACGCGGGGTGGAGCAGCCCGGTAGCTCGTCAGGCTCATAACCTGAAGGTCATAGGTTCAAATCCTATCCCCGCAACCAAATAAACATTAGGCCCTCGAAATTGATGAGATTTCGAGGGCCTTGTGTTTTGGTGCCCGCGTGAACCCCGCCAGGCAGCTTGGCCGATCATGGCTGAACCCCGCACCGATGTTTCTGACGATCGGAGGCTTTGTCGCTTAGCTTCGCGCCACGCTGATTGCTTGCCTTAAATGTGAGGCGACGAGGGTGTGAGTTGGCTGATCAAGCAGGCCCAGCGCTTCCTTAACGAGCGAAATTGCGATGTCGATATTCTGCTTCGCTCGCAAGTGCTCGGCTTGGCCCGGGTTGTGTTGATTGGATTGCTGCTTCTGAGGCGACAACGCCTCAATGGCGTCTCGAAGATGCGTTGCGGCCTTGGAGTGCTCCGGCCCATCAAGCAGGCTCAATGCCTCGAGCATGAGCGACAACGCCACCGCGGCGTCGGGAATCACATCCGTCATGATTTTTCCTTTGCGCTGCGAGAGCTATCTTCAGAGGCTTGATGCTTAAGCGTCTCATCCGAAGCCAACGCCAGGCGGTTTTGCACGCTGTAAGTCAGGCTGGCTTCGGAAGAACACTGTTGCGTCTCGCCCTATTTTCGATGGACCGTCTGTTTGGCGTGGCTTCCACAAGTTGCGCCAAAGACAAGCGTGGCTGCCCGCGCCCTTGCCTGGCGGGGTGGCCCGTGCCGTTGCCTTTCCCTCAAAAGCGAGGACGCCTCGCTTGTCGGGGCTGGATTTAGCGTCTGCGCGAGAAGGCAGAAGTCAGAC
>NZ_JAFCJK010000021.1 GCF_018131005.1 Bradyrhizobium lablabi | reverse complement strand
GTCTGACTTCTGCCTTCTCGCGCAGACGCTAAATCCAGCCCCGACAAGCGAGGCGTCCTCGCTTTTGAGGGAAAGGCCCTCATTTCGAGCCTTTGGAGACTTGGACAATGGATATCGACACTGACGCGCTTTTCGCTCCCATCGTTATAAACGGCCACGTTGCCAAGAACCGCCTGGCCGTCGCGCCGATGACTCGTATCACCGCAACCGAGGACGGCCGGGCAACCGAGACCATGAGCCGCTACTACGAGCGCTTCGCCAGGGGTGGCTTCGGGACGATCATCACCGAGGGCATTTACACGGATCAGGCGTTCTCACAGGGCTACTTTCATCAGCCAGGCATGACCGACGACATACAGGCCAGCGCTTGGAAGCCGGTGGTCAACGGCATCAAGGCGCACGGCGCGTTCGCCATCGCTCAGATCATGCATGCCGGCGCGATTAGCCAAGGCAATCGCTTTCGCGACGGCACGGTAGGACCGTCGGCGATTCAGCCCAAGGGCAAGCAGATGACGTTCTATCGCGGCAGGGACCGCTTCGTGCCGCCGGCCGCGATCACGGAAGAGCAGATCGCCGACGCTATCGCCGGCTTTGCTGGTTCGGCCGCGCGAGCAATTGAGATCGCCGGGTTCGACGCCATCGAGATTCACGGTGCCAACGGCTACCTGCTCGACCAGTTCCTGACCGACTACGCTAACGCCAGAACCGATCGCTGGGGTGGCGGCACGGACAATCGCGTGCGGTTGATCCTGGAAACCTTCAAGGCGGTTCGTGCGAAAGTCGGTGCCAAGGTGCCGGTCGGGATTCGCATCTCACAAGGCAAGGTGAACGACTACTATCACAAGTGGGCGGATGCGGAACGCGATGCCGAAATCATCTTCGGCGGCCTCGCCGATGCCGGCGCCGACTTCATCCATGTGACGGAGTTTGAGGCTTGGAAGCCCGCTTTCGCCGAGGGAGGCCCGTCGCTGATGCGTCTCGCCAAGCGCTACGCCCCAAAGGCAACGATCCTCGCCAATGGCAGCCTGCACAACATCGAGAAGGCGGTGGCTGCGCTCGACGATGGGGCCGATATCGTGACGATAGCTCGAGGGGCCCTTGCAAATCCGGACTTGCCACGGCGTCTTTCCCGCCGCAGCGCCCTGAACGAGTTCGATCCTGCGATCCTCGGTCCGATCGCCGATATCAAGGAAACCGAACTGGTGATGTGAATGCGTCTCCAATGGAGCGATCGAGGCGGCGGAGCGCAGGGCAAGGCGAACCATGTAAGCGCGCCCAGCGATCCTCGCGCTGGAGAATAATTACTCACTGGTCGCTGCGCTCAAAGGTGCTGGCTGAGGGTGATTTTCGCGGCCGCGCCGCCAAGAAGAAAGGCCAAGAAATCAAATTGGTTGGGCTGATTTCCTGTGGCGCGCTCGGAAGGATTCGAACCTCCGACCCTCGGAATCGAAATCCGACAAATCGTATTGATATTGTTGAATAAATTATGCTATTGTCGCGCCTTTGTCGCGCGTTTATAATGGTACTTATTCGAATTACTTAAAGAGGTTTGTCATGTCTGTTCGTAAGCGCACCTGGCGCAACGGCGACGGTTCCAGCGGCGAGGCGTGGGTCGTTTCCTATACCGATCAGGCCGGCAAGCGTCGCATCAAGAGCTTCGACCGCAAGCGCGATGCCGACAATTACCAGGGCAGCGTTTCCGTCGAGACGCGCTCCGGTCTTCACGTTCCCGACAGTCAAAGCATCACCGTGACCGAGGCCGGCCGGCTCTGGTTGCAGAGCCGTGAAGCCGCCGGGCTCGAACGGTCAACCCTAGTCTCCTACCAGGAGCACCTTGAACTCCACATCATTCCGTTGCTCGGCGCGATGAAACTATCCCGCCTCACGGCGCCGATGGTGCGCGCCTTCGAGGACAAGCTCGCACTCGATCGCTCGCCTGCGATGGTCCGCAAGGTCAGGGGCTCGCTCGGCGCCCTCCTGGCCGACGCCCAGGAACGCGGTCTGGTCGGACAGAACGTCGTTCATTCCCTGCGCAAGCGCCGTCATCGTGGCAAGGAAGTCCGCGCCGAGAGGCGCCAGAAGGGCAAGCTCAAGATCGGCATACACATCCCAGCGCCCGACGAAATCCGCGCCCTTATCCAGACCCTCAACGGACGCTGGCGACCGCTGTTCCTGACCGCGATCTTCACCGGCTTGCGCGCGTCCGAATTGCGCGGCCTGCGCTGGGCGGATGTCGATTTCAAGCGCGATGAACTGCACGTGCGCCAGCGGGCCGATTACTTCAACAGCATCGGGCGCCCGAAATCGGAAGCCGGAGAGCGCACAATTCCGTTGCCGCCGATCGTGGTGACGACGTTGCGGGCGCATCGGCTGGCATGTCCGAAGGGGACGCTCGATCTGGTCTTCCCGAACGGCAAGGGCAACGTCGAGAACCTGACCAACATTGTCGCCCGTGGACTCAAACCGGCGATGATCGCGGCGGGTGTCGTCACCAAATCCGGCAAGGCGAAATACACCGGTTTGCACAGCTTGCGGCACTTCTATGCCAGTTGGTGCATCAATCGCCGTGTCGACGGTGGCCTCGAGCTGCCGCTCAAGCTGGTGCAAGCCCGATTGGGTCATGCCACGATCACGCTGACGGCCGATCGCTACGGCCATCTGTTTCCGCGCGGCGATGATGGCGCGGAATTGGCCGCCGCCGAGCAGGCCTTCCTTGGAAACGCGCTCTGACGCCTCGCGCAGGCGTTCAGACCCCACGCCTGCGGTGCTGGGTGCCGGCATTCGACAAACCATGACCCCAGAGGCGAGGGCGCGAGGGAGGGTGGCGCGAGCTTCCCCCGACGTTGCAACCCGTCTTGACTCCTGCTCTGTAGTTGTCCGTTTCGAGCACTGATCCACTTGTCCCCGATTCGCAGGGACGCGCGCTGGTGCGTTCAAAAAGGGCTGGGCGTGTACCCGACACGCGACGGGGCAGACTCGCACCACGACGCGTCCCTGTGCAGTCAGTGCTGTTTGTAAATTTGCACGACGTTCGAACCGTGGCGCTATCGCGCGCGCGGAAGGTCAGACTGGTATCGCATGTCGTTCGGTTCATGCCCGCGAAGATCAAACATCTAGCCCGACCGTTTAGCCTCGCGTCGGTCGTCGACGCAACCTGGCCGTCAGCTCGACTCCTGCCTTGCGTCCGTTGGTTTACTTCCGCTTTCGGCGGACTATGCCGAGACTTGCCGATGGCCAACTCGGTCGCGAATGACCCAATCCGGTCATCCAACGTATTGCAGGAACGTACCATATTTAGCAGCGAGCCGACCAGATCCCCCGTGCTGCACTCGCTGGAAGCCCTACAGCTTCGGTTTCTGCATCCGAAGTACCGCGCGGCTACCCGGCTGTGCATCCTCGTACACTAGCTCGCCGTTTAGCTGTTGAACCAATAGCGCTACTACCTTCGAACCGAAGCCCTTTTTCGCCTGTTCATGCGCCGGCATTCCGACGCCATTGTCTGAGACCGAAATCACCAGTTCGTCGTTCGTGTGGAGCTTGATGAGGATCTGTCCCGGTCGCTCATCGGGAAAACCGTACTTGATGCTATTTGTAACCAACTCGTTAATGATAATCGCAATGGGTACGGCGACCTCGCTGTGCGCACACGCTTCGTCTAGTTCGCAACGTACTGCGACTGGCTTGTCGCCGCTGAGCACCATAAGCCTCCGCACGATGTCGCCGATGTATTCCTTCAGATCGACGATTTTTGTCTGGTCGCGCAGCATAAGGTGGTCGTACACTTCGGCCATCGTTTGAATGCGCTGTGACGTCGTTTCCAGCGCGTCGGATGCCTCTTGACCGAGAGTTCGAGATTGCAAGCGCACCATTGCGCTGAGCAGCGCTAGGTTGTTTTTGGTACGGTGCGCGACTTCTTGAAGCAAGAGCGTCTTTGAACGTTCTGAAGCGACCACCTTTTCCATTTCTTTGCGAAGGAGTTCGGCGAGCGCGGCGAAGGCGATTCCTACGAAGGCAAAGAAGATCAGAGGGAGTGCGAGCGCGGACGACAACTGCAAACGCAATACCCACAACACGCCTGCTACCGACAAGAGGGTCGCGAAGAATCCACTGCCGCGATCGAACATCAGACCCGCGAGGAAGATCGCGGGTAACAGAATATACAGACCGATGAATCCGGTTTGCGCCTCCATCGCGGCGAATACGCCGAGGGCGCACGCCGCCAGGAGGGCCGATAAACCGTAGCGTAGCGCCACAGGCTGCTTTGACGGCAGGAGGTATAGGAGGTGTTCCATCAACGGAAACCGCTAAGACGTCACTACTGTTTGCGCTTTCGCCGCTCCGATCCCCGGCGACATTGGAACTAAGGAGTTTGGTAGCTCATGCCTCGGTATCCATGAGCCGTTTGCTGGTGCCATCACCGCCGGTGACCCTAATGCTTGGCGTGCGTCTGTCACCAGAAGGCCTGAACCGTAGTGTCAGGATGGCTCCAAAACAGCCAAAGCAACATGGCAAAGGCGAAGGCCCAAACTAAACCCATCTGAAGATCGCGTTTCACAGTTTGCGCTCACGGCACGCGTGCTTCAAATCGGGCCAGAGGCCCGTTTCAATGGAGTTGTTGGGGAAGTGCGCTGATCTCTTTGAAGCGCGGCAAACCGATCGAGCTGGCCCGACAGGCCTCGAAGGCTCCTCGCAATATTCTTCAGGACAAGAGCGCACTCGTTCGAAACGCCGGGTTGATCTGCGCGACGTCTACATTCAGTCGCGTACTCCTCGCATTCCGCTGCGCTCAACATAACCTATCTCCGAAATTGCCATCTTGGCACTATTCAGTGCGGCCCATGTCGGCGCCCCGCGCTCTGGGAGATGGCGGATGAAGAACTGACCTCCGACCAGCATTACGGCTGCCAAGACAACCGCCATCATGGCATTAACCAGCACGGGTCCTTCCATTGGAGCCTCCCAACCGCAAGACAGCCAATAAACTCCGTTAGGCAACTTGCGTTCCTATTTCGGAAAAGATGGTAGGCTCGACGCAAATGAAACCCCGGTCTAGCAAGCCAGCATCTGGCCCATCGCGTCATTTCGATGCGCTCCGGAAGTTGGTCGCTATCAGTGCATAGCGGACATCGAGCAGGACAGGCCAAACAGGCTCAGTGGCGTTCCTCGTTGCGATTGGGGATGGGGTCCTTCGGTGAGCGTGGATAAATGGGGGCACCGCGCGACGGCACACATCCAGCATATTGGGGTCCGCCGTTTTCCGGGTTGCGTTGCGGATCGGTACAAAATTCAGAGGGCTCAACGCGAGCGCGCTGGCGATGCCGAGCCGCGCAATTATGACACTGGATACGTCGCGCAAAGAGTGTACGCTCTCAGCGCTGCAAGTTAGATGGGTGGGGCGTCATGCAGACCAGCGACCGCTTGTTTACCGTTCTTATCGTGCTATCGGGGATCGGCTCGACAGTGCTCATGGCAGTCGCGGTGTTGTCGTTCTGAGATCGGGGGGGCGGGGTTTGCCGCTTCAGTTCAGACTGCCCGTCGTGATGACGCGGTCGATGCTGGCGCAGGCCGTCGTGATGCTGCCGGTGCTCTGCTATATTCACCGGATGGTCGCAACCGATGACCCAGGTCATCCTGCCAGCGCTGCTCGCGCTCGCGATGGTGACCGGCGCAGCCTCGGCGCAGCAGCGCACCTACTACGACGCGAGCGGCAAGGTCGTCGCCCGATCCGCGACCGACAGCCAAGGCACGGTGACGAACGACGAGGCGAGAGGCAACGTGATCAGCCGCGAGTCTACCAGCGGCAGCACGACGACGGTCAACGGTGGCGACGAACAGAGGCGAGCGGCAAGACCGCGTCTGTTCATTTTTGAACTTTACTTTAGACCTCCGATGCATATCCGCCATGCGGGACAAGTGGGAGACCAACGTAGTGCAACTCGGTACGGATGGACTCAATGACCATTCGCCGCCACGATGCTCACGTTGAAACTGCTGTGCAGTATTTGGTTTGGGCACTGGAAGAAATTGAGAAGGCCGGAAACCATGAAGCTGCCCGCCACGCCCGCATTGCATTGCAGGCGCTGCGCAACAGCGCGCCTGAGACGGCGTTTTACTCATCCTCTCTAGGGAACGGCTCGTAGGTTTTTTCGATCCAGAAACGTATCGGACCTCACCGCTCCATTTATGAAGGTCCTCCGCTTGATCCGCCGTCGCGGTAAGCTGCGATACAATTTGGCGAAATACTCTCGCTTCTCACCCGCGATCCCGACGCGGGGACCGTCGAAGGATGGCAGTCCCTACCGGGGGGTCGATATGGGTCCTTTGGGCGCGCGCGAAAAGCGGGTACGCGCGACACCCCCGAGAATATCTGGTGCGAGAAAATCGGTGGTTACAGGGGAGCGCACAACAAAAAGCCCCAGACGATGCCGGGGCTTATAGTTTTTGCGCGGAGATCACGGAAATCAGTAGCGCGGCGCGTACCCGGCGCCGTAGCCGCCGAAGCGGTAGTTAAACCGCACAGTGACCATATCCACGTCTTGGCTGATCCGGTCATTGAGTATGCCCGCAAGGCGCGGATCGGCCACCGAGAAGGAGTTGTTTGCATCCCCCATCCACAGATGGTCGTATTCAACACCGACTGACCAGTTCGGTGCGAAGCCATACTCCCATCCCACACCCACTGTGCCGCCCCAGCGCGTGTTACTAGCCGAGATCAGACCGAGTCCGGTGCTGTTGTCGAATATATCCAAGTGATTGCTGGTCACGGCCGCGCCCCCCTTCACGTAGAGCAGTGACGCGTTCCACGCCCAACCGAGTTGGGCCGTGAACAGGCCGATGCCGTCGGTCTTCACTGTGGTTGAGAGCGTCGGGTTGAGCAGGCTGACGCGCGTGTTGCTGAGGTCGGCCCAATCGCCCTGCGCTTCCAATCCAAACACAAACTGATTGGCTTGCCAGCGATATCCGATCTGTCCGCCGACAACGCCTCCGGAACGATCAGCGCAATCGCTGGCAACCGTTCCTACGGCAGTGATGAAATCCACGCAATTGTGGCTCTGTCCCCAGCCGCCGTTGGCGCCGATGTAGAAGCCGCTCCAATTGTAAATCACTGGAAGCGGAGCCGGTGGCGGTGCCTTAACGGCCATATCGGCGGCCAGCGCCGGCGCGGCCATGCCGAGTGCAATCAATCCTACAGTCCCCACGAAAAACTTCTTCATTGCGCGTCCTTTTTGGCGTCGCCTCGGATGGCGATTTAAACGATCGTCAATACCAGTGGCATTCCCATTCCCATGCACTCGCAGCCTAAGCGATTTGCTGCTCAAGCCGTGTACCCGAGATGCAACAGCTAAGGCTTAAACGACCGGAAACGTCAGGACTTCTGGCCAAAGGTTGGGATCTATGCAGTTTGCGCCAGCGCGGCTTCGGGCCATTCGCGACTGGGTTGGCCAGCGGCTTCGCGGCGAAATGACGCGACGGTCACATGAGGAGAAGTGCTAGGCCGAGAGCAGGCTAGGCCAAACTCGATTGGGATTTACGAACGACGATTTCGCAAACAAGCCCTTCCGCGCGCCAGTCAAAGAGCACCTTGCCGCCAAGTGGGCTGATCGTTCCTTCGATGAGGCGACTACCAAAGCCCTTGCGTTCGGGCGCATTTACCTTCGGACCGCCCAATTCGGTCCAGCGGAGCGCTAGTTGTCCATCCTCGGTGCGCGACCAAGCCAATCCAATTCGGCCATTCGCGTTGGATAGCGCTCCATACTTGGCAGCGTTGGTTGCCAATTCATGCAAAACCACAGCAATCGCCTGCGCGGCGGTGGGTTCCAGTACGGTTGGCAGACCCTCCATCACAATCCGCTTGTCGTGGCCCTCTTCGAGATAAGGGGCGAGCTCCTGCTTGGCGATCGCCGAGACTTCGGCTCCTATCCACCGCGTTTCAACAAACAGCGAGTGAACATTTGCCATCGCTTGGATGCGCCCGCTGATCACTTCCTTAAGGCGCTCGGAGGTGTCGGACTGAGAAAGATTGATGATTGCCTGTACGTTCGAGAGGATGTTCTTGCTTCGGTGCTCCGCCTCGCGAGCCAGAATGCTAATCTGCTCCAGAGTTCGCTTCTGCTCGGTAATATCTCTAGCAATCTTTGATGCGCCAATGATGTTGCCGTGGGCATCTTTGACAGGAGAAACGGTAAGCGAAACGATGATTGAGCTACCATCCTTACGTCGCCGAACAGTCTCAAAATGGTGGATGCGCTCACCTCGTCGAATGCGGGTTAAAATCTCGCGTTCTTCGTTTTGCCGGTCCTCCGGGATCACAAGTGTAATGGGCTGGCCGATCGCCTCGGCGGCCGAGTAGCCGAAGATGCGCTCAGCCGCCTTGTTCCAGCTTGTAATAATGCCGTCTAGATTTTTGCTAACGATTACGTCGTCGCTGCCCTCAACTATGGAGGCCAGCAGATTGGCCAAACGCTCGGCACGTTCTAGCGCCGGCTCGCTGACGAGAGCGTGGCGTTGAACCCCTGACTCTTCTTTAGGCACCAATGGGATCCCCAAACCCAAATGCTGCACTGCCGTCGGTACCCCAATCATAGCACTGAACGCAACGGCAGGAATGTCTCCATTGGGTCCATTCGCGACCCGGTTGGCCAGCGGCAAGTCCGGGCATGGTCCGCTATGCCGCCGAAAGCGGAAGTGAGCTCACTGCCTTGTTAATAGCCATGGCGGTGTCTGGGCCACCCTCGGCCCCGTCCGCGTCCGGGCCCTGTGGCGGCATTGCCCGCCAGGGCGCGGGCAATGTCGGCATCGCTAAAGTCAAGCAAGCCGGATCGAACGGAGGGGCGAGCGGCCGATTTTTGAGCCGCCGCCGAAGCCAAGCTCGCAGTTTGAGCTTGTCGAGCCGCAGCGCCGCACGCAGGAACGCCTCGAGAAACCGGTCGCGCTCCGCTGTGTCGAGCCGCGCCCAGCCTTGCATCACCGCCTCAGTCAAATCAGTGCGCCGCATGTCGCGAGCTTAATTCAGCAAAAGAAAGTCGAAAAACAGAAATCCCAAATATGCGGAAAGCCTGCGGTCGCGCGGTGCCGGCGGTGGGTGACGCCCTCCAAAGGACCGCGAAAGCGATGGGGGTACACCTCGCCCTTGTGCGATCCGTGTCGAAATCTGCCGTGATCGACGACAATCTTAAGTTTAAACCAACCAATGTAGCGTAATGGGCCATTCGAAGGATCGGTCGTCCGCTTTCAGGGCGAGCCTACAATAGGGGGAGGAGTTTTCCCGATGGCCATGACTGGTACAGTCAAGTTCTTCAATCGAGAGCGAGGCTACGGCTTCATCAAGCCCGATGACGGGGGCCGCGATGTCTTCGTTCATATTGCCGCAGTCGAGCGGGCCGGACTGAAGGACTTGGCTGAAGGACAACGCATTACATTCGATCTCGAGCCTGACAAGAATGGCAAAGGCTCCAAGGCGGTGAAACTAGTGATCTCATCCTGAAGTGCGTGCGTCGCGATCCTGAGCACGGAGGCCAGTCCGGCTTGAGGGATGAGGCGGGCCGAGATGGTCATGCGCAAGCACACCATCCGGCCCTACGCGGCGCACGACACCGTGGATAGCGCCGCGTTTGGGTTGGGCGGGCCGAGATGGTCATTCATCCCGGCCCGGCACGGCGGCTCCGGCCGTGAATGCGCGCCGCGCTAACGTGCTGCCGTTCCCGACAGCGCCGTGTTCGTGATAAGGGGTGCGGGGAGGCCGAAGGATCGACAGCCTCCCCGCGCGCATCTATCCCGAGCCGTTGGCATGCGAGCCGGAGCAGACGCGCATCTCGATCATCCCGGCACGCCGAAGATGTTGTAACCATGCTCCGGCGACGTTGGCGGCGGGTCCGCACGCGGAACGGTTCGAAGCGCCACGCCGAGGACTGCCATCGGCATCGTCGTGCTGCGGAAATCAATTATCTCGCCGCGAGCGGCAGCGGCCCAAATGAGACTGCACTCGGCTCTCTGCGCTGCTAAATCGTCTGCGTCGATGGTCGCGAGTAGCTCCTCGCGCTGCCGCTGATCGAGCGCATGCTTGTCGTCCCCGATCTCACGGAAACCGGCGCTGATTTTTTCCAAAAGCTCTTGGCCGAACAACCAGCAAATAAGGCCAATAGCGTCTTCGGGCGTGCCGTATCCGACGGCTCCCGGCTGCGCGTTGAAAATCTGCGACTGCAAACGCCTTGTCGCAAAGCTGATCGGCAAATTGTGCTCAATGGCGCTATCGAGGTCGGGTGCGGCAGCCTCCGCGCGCCTTGTGATGAATTCTCTCGCAGCAGCTTCCGCCATCGAGATCGGCCACTGCTGCGAATTCACGCGGTGCCGCTCAGCGACACACTCCCGCTGCCGCATTCTGTAGCGTTCGACAGCCGCTTCGATGCGACCGCCGTCAGCCTTCGTCATCAGCTCCGAAACCGGCGCATCCTCGACAACGTCGAGCGCGCAGCCGCCGGGAATTCCGCGCAGAACCCAGTCGCTGACGGATTGATGCAGTCGTCCGGCAGCGTTCCATCTGACAGCGCGGGTTTCCTTCAGCTCAATCTGCCTCGCGAATTCTTTCTCGGCGCGCGCCACTTTGCGCTCAACGTCGGCCACCTGCCACGCGGTTGCGGGCACCGGGCTGCCTCCCTCGCTCAAGAGTCGCTTAAGATCGGCAAGGCGATTTTTGAGGGCAGTGACTTCGAGCCGCAGTTCCGAAATCTCTTCGTGGGTTGGGATTGCCGAATGGAGATCACTTGCGATCTGCCGGAGCGCGATGATTCTTGTGGCCGCTGCATCGGGCAGCAGCGCCGCCGCATCATCCGGCGTTCTGTCGCCGTGAAAGACAACCGGCCCAAAGTCCGTTGCCGGTGTGAAGCCACTTGCTGTGGGTTCTGCCATGTTGCGCACCCACTGCCGCCAGCCATCGGGTTGTTCGTGTTCGGCCATGACGTTCTCCGTCATCTCGATGATGATGGCCAAGAGGATCGCACCGGCAGTGGGCAACGAATACAGGCCAAGGGCCGTTCGTTGATCGAGCACGTCGAAATCTCTGAAGCTGACGCCGGAAGAACGTGACGCACATACGACACTCTATGCCGGACTGCTCAAGCAGCACGGCAGCGTGGTCAATGGACGGAAGGCACAGGGCAAATCCAAGAGCAACAATGCTCACGCCGATATTGGACGGAAGTCACTTCCGTCCAATCCTCCGACTGTCACCAGCAAGGTCGCCGCCGATCTTGGCATCACCGACAAGGGGGTGCGCAAGCGGGTTAGTGATCATCGACGGGCGACCGAAAACCGTTCCAGACAAGAACGGTTGCCGGCGCCAGTCACCGCCGCCGAGATCGGCCTCACTCGCAAGGACATCAGGCGCGCGACAACACGGCCCGAATCAGCCTCGCAGACGGCACGTGATCTCGCACGCGGAGCAGGAGGTACAGTATCTCCGTCAGCTTGCCTCGATGCCGCGCCGGGCAAGTCGCTTCGGCGCGGTCTCTACGCCACCGACCCGAATAATACGTCGACAACGCGATGCGAAGCCGCCGCGCGATCTCGCGATCGCTCATGCTGTCAGGAAAGAAACGGCGAGCCGTGCGCACCAGACGGTCGCGCTCGCTGATCAACAAAAGCGTTTGCGGCGATCTGTGACCAGGGCCAGCAGGTAGCACCGGATGATGGAGCGGCTTCATGCGTCACCTCGCGTCGAGAAAGCGGCCATTCGGCGATAGCGCCCTGAGAACGCGGGTGGCGATGGCATCAACCTCGTTCATCGACAGCGCCTCATGGCATTCCGCACAGAAGGCGCTCGTCGCGACAATGTCGGGCGCGCTGACCGGCGTTGAGAGCAAGAAGGCACCCACCCGCGCTTTGCCACCGACGAACGTCATTTTGCAGCCAACGCACACCGGCTTGCGGATCTCGATGTTGCCGTACCAGTGCAGCACCGCGCTGTGCAGTGTCGCGTGATCATCGAGTGGCACGTCGGCGGCGATCAGGTGCGTGATTAGATCGCTGCGGCGGAATAGTCGCATGTCACTGCGGCGAGCATGCCGGTTCATGGTTGTGCCTCATCCCTTCGGCCGATCCCTCCGTCGCTTGCGCAAGGACCGCCCCGACATCCACGCCCGCGTCTTGGCCAGCGAGATCACCGCGCACGCCGGGATATGGTTGTGTCTGTAAACACTAGACCACGCGCAAGCGACGGCGTTGCTGGTAGCGCGCGAGTTCGCTGGCCGCGTCGGCTTCGACCTTGGCTTGGCGTCGCAGCTCCTTGGAGGCAAGGTCGAGACCCAATTCGATCGTGCCGGGATCGACGCCGGCAAACCGCTGCGCGGTAAACGCGGCAAATTCCTCCGGGGTCATGTTGGGTCCGGTCTCGTCAATGATGATGTCGCGGATTTGCTGTGCGGTCATGGTCATTTCTCCTCTAGTTGCCGGCAACCGGCCGGCGCGGTTCCCGACAGTGGTGGCAGTGGTGGTAGTGATCCGGAAATTGACCGGACGGTCCCTGTGGTGAGATGGTTGCCGGCATGCGGCCGGTGCGGCACCTGTGTTCTTTCTTCCTTGCTTGCTTCACGGCCAATGCGCCGGTTGCGGCACCTAGGGTCCCTCTAAAGAGGGGACCCCTAGTGCCGCAGCCCGACGCAGCGCATGAAGGAGCCTTTTGCGGCACTAGGTTTGCGGCACCTGGCGTTAGTGCCGCAAACGTTCTCGGCTGCGGCACCTGCGTCATGTCGCCCATGTGCCAACCTCGATGAACGTTTTCTCATGGCGGTGTTCGTCCAGACGCTCAATTCGCTTCAAGGCACCTGACTTGATCCAGGTCTTGAGCAGAGTGTTCACGGTCGCCCGATCGGGCTTGCGGTCCAGATCCAGGTCGAGGATCTCGGCCACCGCCTTGCCGACCCAGTTTCCCGCCTGCGGGTGCTCGCGCCACTGGCCGCTGTTTATCTTGCGCTGCACCGCCAGCAGCGTTGCCACGGTGACGTTGGCGAACGCGTCGGGCCATTGCCAGGGCGTGGCCACCCCGACATTGTCGCCGGCACTCTCGTCCTTGCCGTTGCCGAGGTGCACGCTTTCCAGCTTGAACCAGTCCGAAGCGTCGGGCGGTGGTGCCAGATTCAGCTTGTCGGGATAGACGCGGAAGTAGCGGCGGTGATCGTCGGTGATGCCGGCTCGCTCGCCTTCCTCCTTCGTCATGCCGTTGAGCACGCGCACCGATCGGCAGCCGTCGATCAGCGCCTTGGCACCGCGCGAGGTCTCGGCGGTGATCTCACTGCCACCAGCCTTGCGGGTATGATGCAGCAACACGACGGCGCAGTTGGCCTCGTCGGCGATGCCGGCGAACGCCTTTACAACGATATCGACAGCGGTGTTGTCGTTCTCATCGATCTGGTGTGCGCGCTTGAGCGGATCGATCACCAGTACGTCGATCCTGCGCCGCTTGATCTCGTCGACGATGCCGCCGATCAGGTCCTCATCGACAACAATATGACGATGTCCATTGTAGCGCGCGATCACGCAGGGTCGATCGCGGCCGCTATCGACGAACAGACGGCCGACCAGATCGCCAGCGGTGAGCTTGTAGAAGCCGCAGGCGGCGGCGATCCGCCGCTCGATCTCATCTCTGGGGTCCTCCAGATTCCAGTACCAGACGCTGAGCGGAGTGCGCGCAACGTCGAGTACCAGCGGCTTGCCCGAGGCCATCTCGAGCACCTCAACCATCACCAGCGATGACTTGCCGGCACCGCCCGGCGCGATCGTCGCGGATACGAACTTGCGGATCACGCTGGTGCTGTAGAGCCATTGCCGGCGCGGTATCTTTTCGGGATCGATCCAGCGCCAGGCGGTGGCGCGAACCAGTGGTCGCGGGGGCGCGGGCGGCGGAAATTGCTCGGTGGTGCCGTGCGCGTCGAAAAACGCTTCGGGTCCCTGATCGCTCATGGCTGCAGGTCCAGCCAATCCGCGCCGACACTGTGCGGCGTGCGGATGAACACCTCGCGGCCGACGGCCTGCCACGCTTGCGCGCATTGCTTTGCCGCCGCCATGCCAACGCCGTTCGCATCGTGATCGGCGAAGATCGTCAGCGCCTCAATGCCAGGTATCGGCGTGAACTTCGCGATCGCGCCGGCACTGCCGAGCGCGCACACCGGCCGCCAGCCGTTGGCGCGAACCGCCAATGCGGTCTCGATGCCTTCGCAGATGCCGAGTCCTTCCTCGACGTGCTCGTCCGGGTCGAGCTTCACCGCACAGCCGGCCACCGGGCCGAGCATTTGCTTGCCGAGCTTGCTGCCGTCCGGCTTCAGCCCGATCCGATGGATCGCCGGCGGCGGATGGGTTTCGTCGTCGTTGCGGATCGGCCGGAATGCGACGATCAGCGCCGGCACGTGCACTGTCCTGCCGTCCTTGTCCTTTCCGAACGGGCAATGCCCATGAAAGCGCAGCACACGCATCACCAGGTCATCATCGAGGGCGAGCTTGCGACCCTTGAGATATTGCTCGGCGAGCGAGCCGCGTGGATCAACGCCTTCGCGCCAGATCGCCGCGGCGAAGCCGCTGCGATCGGGGTTCACCGGCGGTTTTGCCGGCCGTGCAGTCGCGCGAATCGGCCGTGGCTCGGATGGTCCCAGCCACAGACCGCGCGCGATCAGCGCCACGCGCACCGCGTCCTGCCTGCACCCGGCATGGCAGTGCCACAGCACGAGCTCGCCTGCGTCCGATAGCGACAGGCTCGGCGAGCGGTCCTCATGCGCAGGACACCGGGCTACGAAACTGTTCTGGCCAACGCGGTGGCCGCCGAGCGCATGGGCGATCTCGCCAGCCGTCATCATGGTCGCACTCGACTCGGCACCACCGGGCGGCGGCGAATCCACACGGTGTGCCGTTCACGATGGCTGTCGTGCACGCGCCAGCCGGCACCGACCGGACTGCTTTTCATGTTCCGCTGGCCTTCCGTTCTTTGACCCTCTTGAGGATTTCCCTAGCAGTGCGTTCCGCCTTCGCGGGCGACAACGTGGCAACCATCACGTCGGCAATGTCCGCAGCCGTGTCGGTGGGTTTCCACAGATCGCCATCAGCGGCTTCGATCCTGTGCTGAAGGCGATGATTCTCTTCGATGAGTTGGGCGTGCGCGTCTTTGAGCTGTGCGAAGGGCGACGGCTTCGGCGTAGCGTTCGGGTCGGGAATTGCAATCGCGGCCTTCCATTTGCGCAAAACCGCATCCGGGTGGTTGAGCTTGAATCGCTCGTTGTCCGTTAGAAGCGCGCGCCACCGTTCGATATGTTCGCGGTGGCGAAGACATTCGAGCAGCCGACAGCGAGCGCCCTTGTCGACGTCCTTAAAGCCGTTTGCTACCAACCATTCGCCCATTGCCTTTTCGTACCGACGGCCTTTGGGTTGATTGGTGTGCAGATCGCGCATGACTTCGGTGCGGCCGACGTCAAGCGCTTCGGCAATGATCATCCAGTCCTCCCAGCGCCGGCGTAGGCGAGCCATAGCTTCCTGGCCGAGACGGACTTTCAGTTCCGATGGGTTGTGACAGCACAACCCATCGGGGTTGACACTTGTTGATGCTAGGGCGATATCGGGCATTGATCTCTTCCTGCTTTGCGAGAGCGGGATTGATGAAAATCGGCGGCCGGGCGTTTGAGTTGACGAGAGCGTTCCTCCCGGCCGCCGCCTCCTTCAGACTTCATTGTCACATGAGCGCGCGGGCCGACGACCCGCACCGCACGGCGGATCGGCTTAGGCGCTGTTTTCGGCAGAGGGTTGAGCGGCGCGTTTAAGGACGCGGTCAAGTTGCTCTTCGGACGAGATTAGATTCTTTCCCAGCTTTCCAATCGGCAGCTTTTGAGATTGGTGCAGGTAGTAGACATCCGGATCTTTGACATCCATGCCCTTGCTGCGCAGATGCTCGGCAATGGCTGCGGCGCCTACCAGGAATTTAGATGACATTAGCGTGGACCTTTCGAATGATTCGAATGCGGTGCACGCAGTTCTACTGAATTTGAAAACGACGCACCGAGACCCAGTACAAGGGCTCGTGCGTACCCCTAGTGATAGGTACGGAGGGTCGTGCGTGTTTCTAGGTACGAGTACGGCGCGTCGTGCCTGTACCTGCTTTTTCTTTTTTCGGGCGAGTCGAAGCCTTACGTTCCGCTTCCTTTAGGCGTGTCGCGTCACGTCCTTCTTTCACGAGACTGCGGCCCGCTTTCATTGCCTCGCGCGCTGCGGGGTTCTGCTCGTGCGGCAGAAAGTAGAGTCCGCCCCGGCCTGCCTTGAGATCTGCCTTCACGTCCATGTAGGCCCGGCGCATGGTCTCCCATGTGCCGGCCGTTGCCGAGTTAGAGGCGCAAGATCTTTCGGCTGCCTCGTAGGCCTCGGGCCAGGTCAGACCGCGCTTCTTGGCGTCGCGCACAGCCATATACCGCGAGGATCGAATGACCGCCTCGCGGACACGCTTGGGGTGGTTTTTGCTGCGGCGTTGATCGGCAAGCCGATAGATGGCCTCGTCGAGCCACAGCGGCGACACCTGGCGGTAAATCAGCGTGAGAGTGTGAGCCTCACTGACCGCGATCGGATCTTCGGTTGCTTTCCAGAAAGCCTCAAGGTTCCCCATCCACTCATCGTAGCGGGCACGCAAGCCCTTCGGGAGGATCAGGAAGACCGGATCTCCCTGCGCATCCCTTGGAATGTGCTGATGCTTCAACTTAATGAGGGCCGGATCATCCTCCGGATCTTGCGAGGCGGCCGGACGACCGCTCTTCGGTTTGCTGGTTTTGTCGCGTCTTTGTCGCATCGAGATATTTGTAACAACTTTCACTCATTGAAATCATTACAGAAATAGTGCGACAAAACGCGACAAAGAAACGGCCGGGGCGAGTCGACCTGAAGAGCATAAGTATTTGATCTATAATGGACTTTGATGGCGCGCTCGGAAGGATTCGAACCTCCGACCCTCGGAATCGAAATCCGATGCTCTATCCAGCTGAGCTACGAGCGCCTGTGGGAGGGTCGATTATCAGACTTGTCGATCCGAGGCCAGCAGCCCCCGCTGCAACATCAGCCAATGCTGCAGCGAGCCTCAGAAGCAGGGATGCCGGCGGCCGTCCTGGCCGAGATAGGCTGCGGCGCCTTGGAGGCATTTGACCGTCGCGGGGCCGTCATAATAGGCGAAACTGCCGGCCGTCGGGCCGGGACCATAATTGTGCAGGTAGCTGATCTGGTAGGGCAGCGCCCAATACGCGTGGTGGTGATGTCGGTGGCGCGGATAGACGGACATATCGGCCGCGACCGCGGGGGTAAGGGCCATGGCGGCCACGGCTGCGGCGAAAAGCTTCACTTTGGTCATCAGCACTCTCCGGACAATCGGCTGGAATCCACCTTTTCGGCTGCTCCCGGTCCCATTTAACCCGAATCGGGGCGAAAAGCTGCGGGAATTCGGTCACAGCCTGCCGAATTCCGCCCTTTTTCTGATGCTTAACGCTTTCCCAACACAGTCCGGCCAGAGTTTCGCGGTCAGGTCCGCCCGGACCGAACCCTCCCGAAAGGTTCCTGGTTTCGAACCCCTATGCGCATCACGCCCTTTGCCTTGCTGGTCCTGGTTTTGGCCGCTGCGCCGGCGCGGGCGGAGTTGCATATCACGCGCGACCATGGCGGCTATGTCGAGGAGTACAAGACGAAGTACAAGCGCGTCCGCGAGCGCGGCGAGCGGGTCATCATCGACGGCATTTGCAACTCGGCCTGCACCCTTGTGTTCGGCATCGTGCCGATCAACAAGATCTGCGTGACGCCGAGGGCCAGCATCGGCTTCCACCAAGCCTACTACGACAAGGCCTTCACCTTCGGCATCAAGGTCACCAGTCTTGAAGGTACCTCGGACCTGATGTCTTACTATCCCGACGCGGTGAAGGACTGGATTCGCAGGAACGGCGGGCTCACCACCGAGATGAAGAAGATCAAGAACGGGGCTGAGCTCTGGAAGATCGTCGATCCCTGCCCTGAAGAGTGGTAGCGCGGTTATCCCCGGTGTGTCGGATGACATGACTGATCGGCCGGTGGGCAAGTGGCTGCTGCGCCGGAACCGCTGATGCGCGCCACCTTTTCTTGACGTGGGTGCAAGGCAGGCGACCTCGCGCATGGCATCGGGATTGCATAGCCGTGCGTTGATTGCGTCGATATGACCGCATCAGATGATACGGCGGCCAGAAGAGATGCGCGAAGGCTAGCTCGCGACATCGCGTTGTGGCGGCTCTCGGCGCATTGGATCAATCAAGGAATGGTGAAACCGACCGGGCGAACCGGTTCTTTGCCGCGTCATTATTGCTTCACGCTCGCGCAGAATAATTGGCGCTCTTCCTTCGTGTCCGAAAAGGCTGGAGGTTTTCCATGCAAAGCGACGTAGGGAACATCACCGTCTGCACGCTCGCCCTGGTGCGGCACTTCGGCGATCTGCAGGCAAGTCGAAAGGGACGGATTTCACCATCACGGCCCTTCTCGGAACAGGATCAGCTCGCTTGCAGACGATCTGTTCCAGCGAAATTGTCCTGACCATCCGAAGGAATGATTATGCTGACCGCGGCAGAATGCCAAGCGCAGGCAGCCAAGTACAAAAGCCTGGCTCAGCGCTCCGACATTTCCGAGGACCGCGCAGTGTTGTTGCGCAACATAGCCCGAAGCTTGGCGGGCCTAGCAAACCAGCTCGATCGCCTTGCGGCAAATATGCGAGATGAAGCCAGAGGCCAAAGGATGCCGGCTGAAACGCGGGAGCCGGACCGCCACACGTGACCAACTGACTGCAACGATCCTCGATCTGGGCGGCGATGCTTCAATGGCCGTTCAACCAAAGCCCATCGTACGATCGGGTGCGCGCGTCGCCGTCCCGGCGATCAACTATGTTGCTGCGATGAGTCGAATACGCGGTGACGGGCCGGCCTCCCAGGCGAAGTTCCCTCATCGCTTTTTCCCGGCCGCAACGTCGTTCGCTGCCAGACCAAGGTTCCATGGTGGCGCACTCAGGTTAAATTTCGCTGTGGGTCGCAACTCCAGATGTCTAGGCTTTCCCAGGCCTCAGGCGCACTGTGCTGACGGAATTGCACATCCTTGATTTCAACGTGTCTACCCCGGTGCGCCGGCGCCTTATTTTCGGGTGTTCACATGAAGGGCTTTTTGATTGCCGTTACGATCATCGTCGTCCTCTACCTTGTTGATCAGTACTGGTGGTACGGCCAATACTCAACTGCGGTCGGCCAAATGGTGAGGCAGATGCGGCATTCCTTCGGAGTTTGATCGGCTGCCATCAGCACTACCGACGTGAGAGGGAATCGTAATTCCTTCCGCGACGCTCAGCCATGAACAGTCTGGTGGGGTCCGTTATCGGGCGTGCATTTCCGCCCGGCGGCTTGCATTTCAACGAATTGATCCTGGGTTCCAAAATTGCGATTGCGCGACGCGCGATGTTCATGCAATCACGCCGCGATGACCAGGAGCTTGGAGGAAATCAGCGCGCGCCTTGCGCCGGCGATCTTTGTCGTGCTGTGGAGTACGGGATTCATCGGCACCAAATACGTCATCAACAACGCCGAGCCGCTGACCTATCTGGCGATCCGCATGGCTTTGGTGGTCGTGGTGATGGGGATTATCGCCGCGATCGCACGGCCGAAATGGCCGGACGGGAAAGGTGTATTCCATAGCGTGGTCGCGGGCATACTGGTGCATGGCTTCTATCTCGGCGGCACCGCGGTTGCGATCGCACATTCGATTCCGGCCGGGCTTTCGGCGCTGATCCCTGGCCTGCAGCCGATCCTGACCTCGACGATCGCAAACCGCTGGCTCGGCGAGCGCGTCACGCCGCTGCAATGGGGTGGACTTGTACTCGGCCTGGCGGGCGTCGTGCTGATCCTGCACAACCGGCCGATGACCGGCGAGGCGGGCTGGGGCTGGCTGGCTTCGGGCGTCTCGCTCGTCAGCATTACACTCGGCACTCTCTATCAACGCCGCTTCTGCAGTCGGATCGACTGGCGTGCCGGCAACGTCGTGCAATACGTCGCGGCCGCGATCTTTTTCGGAGGTGGTGCCTGGCTGTTTGAAACCAATGTCGTGCACTGGACAACCGAGTTTGTGCTGGCGCTGACCTGGCTTGTGTTCGCGCTGTCGATCGGTTCGATCGGACTGTTGTATTGGCTCATTCGCCATCATGCCGCGACATCGGTCGCGAGCCTGTTCTACCTGGTGCCGGCGGTAACCTCCCTGATGGCTTTCGTGCTGTTCGGCGAGCGGCTCGACGCCCTCGCGATGTCAGGCATGGGCGCTTGCGCCGCGGCGGTACTGCTGGTCAACCGCCGCGGCTAGAGCACTTATCGTTTCTGACGCAATCGAAACTGCCGGTAGGCCGCAAGCGCGCGTTCGCGTCCGTACCTGTGATCGATGATCAGCCGCGGATAGGTCTTGCCGGGTTCGATGCTGGCGCTGGCAAGCTCGATTGGCGTCGCGGTCCAAGGTTGGTGGATGAGGTCGTCGGGCAGGCGCGCCAGTTCGGGCAACCAACGCCTGATATAGGCGCCTTCCGGATCGAACTTTTCACCCTGCAGGATTGGGTTGAATATGCGGAAGTAGGGCGCGGCGTCCGCGCCGGAGCCAGCGATCCATTGCCAATTGGCCGGATTGCTGCCGGGGTCGGCATCGACAAGCGTGTCCCAGAACCATCGCTCGCCGGCACGCCAGTCAATCAGAAGGTGTTTCACCAGGAACGAGGCGACCACCATCCGCACGCGGTTGTGCATCACGCCGGAATGCCAGAGTTCACGCATGCCGGCGTCAACGATCGGGTAGCCGGTTTCGCCGCGTTGCCAGGCCTTCAATGCGCTGGCATCGCGCGTCCACGGAAAGGCATCGAAACTTTCCTGCAGGTTCCGCTCGGCCATGTCGGGGACGTCGAACAGCAGATGGCGGCAGAACTCGCGCCAACCGAGTTCGCTCAGGAATTTCTCGATGTCGCCGGCGAGGCTGTTGTCCTCGGCGGCGGCGAAGCGCGCGGCATGCCAGATCTGGCGCGGACTGATCTCGCCAAAACGCAGATGCGGCGACAGGTGCGAGCTCCCATCGCGATCAGGCCGGTCGCGATCCCTGGCGTAGCGAGAAGCGACGTTGGCGAGGAATGCTTTCAGCTGGGCTTGCGCCGCGGCTTCGCCAGCCGTCCAGCTCGCGCCCAGGCCGCCGGCCCAGTCTGGCCGCGTCGGTTCAAGTTTCCAGTCATCGAGCGCGTCGCTCGCTATGCCGGGAACACAATTGAGCTGCTTTGGCGCCGACTGCGGCTTCGGCGGATCGCCGTGCGCCTGCAGGCGCCGCCAGAAAGGTGTGAACACGCGGAAGCCCCGATCGCCGTTGGCGCGGATTGCCCGCGGTTCGGCCAGTAGGTCTCCTGGGAAGATTTGCGCGCCGATGCCGTCACTTGCGAGCGCAGCTTCAACATCCTTCGCAACGGCTTGATGCGGTGACTGCGCGATCTCGTTCCAGAACACGACGCGCGCGTTGCTCTCTCGCGCGAGTGTTGCCACCACGGACCGCGCTGCACCTTTGCGCAGCACCAGCGATCCGCCGATCGCGGCCAGACTCTTGCCGAGAGCGCGCAGCGATTGCGCGAGCCACCAGCGCGCCGCGCCGCCGAGGGGCCGCGCGGCCGGCGGCCTCAACGCGGGGCTCACCTCATCGAGCACGTAAAGGCAAATGACCGGTGCGCCGCTGGTCGCAGCCTCATGCAGGGCAGGGTGATCCGACACCCGGAGATCGTCGCGGAACCAGACGATGATCGGCTTTGCCTGTTTCACAAGCCTTCCCTCACATTTTCGGCAAGTATCGACAGGAGCCCAATACCGTTAAGCCGATCGTAAACAAGACCCGTCAATGTCGGGCTTTTACGGGGGCCACAAACATGACCGGGCGGTCGTTCGAGAAGTACCTGCCGTCGCTAAAGCTCAAGCTCGGCACCAAAGCAGTGATCAGTGCCATTCTGCTGATTGCGGTCAACACCGCATTGGTGGCGGGAGCGGCCTATTGGTCGCTGTCGTCCGAGTTCGCCGAGCGAGCGCAGCGCGACGTTGAGGTCAACCTCCGTACGCTGGCATTGGCGTTCGGCGAGAGTTTCGCCGAAGCGAAGATCACGCTCAAGGATGGCGCCGTCGTCCGCGCCGAAGCGCCACGCATGCCCGAATTCAAGGACCATGCAGTCGTCGACCGGGCGGTGTCCTATGTCGGTGGCAATGCGACCCTTTTTGTCTATGACGATGCAAGCGGTCAGTTCGTGCGCCGCTCCACCAACGTCAAGAAGGAAAACGGCGATCGCGCCGTCGGTACCCAACTAGCATCGGATCACCCTGGCCAGGCGGCGCTACGGCGCGGCGAGGCCTACAAGGGCCCGGCCAACCTGTTTGGCAAGTCGTTCATGACGGCCTATTACCCCGTCGTTACCGCGAGCGGGAAAGTGATCGGCGTGCTCTATGTCGGGATCGCGACGGACGAGCTCGACGTCGTGCTGGCGGGGGCGTCGCGCAACATGGCGATTGCTGCCGCCGTCGCCGTCCTGATGGTGCTGCTGTTGACCATGTTCCTGGTGCGCCGGGTGACGAAGCCGCTGACCTCGGTCACGGCATCGCTGACGGCGATCGCCAACGGCAACAACGAGGTCGAGATCGACTGCCACGACCGCACCGACGAGATTGGCGAAATCGCGCGCACGGTTGAGGTGTTCAGGAGCAATTCGCTCGAGCGCAAGCGACTTCGCGACGAACAGACGGCGAATGCCATGGCTGCTGCCGAGCAGCGCAAGGTCGAGCTGCGCAGCTTCGTCGACGAGTTCCAGGCTGGAGTCGGCGGCATCATCGAAAATGTGCTCAAATCGTCCAGTGAGTTTGAGCGCGTCGCGCGACAGCTCACCGAGACGGCGCGGAGGAGCGCGACGCTGTCGCAGGAAACCGCGAGCGCCTCGGAACTCGCCTCCGAACATGTTCGCTCGGCCGCAGGTGCCTCCGACGAACTGTCGAACTCGATCTCCGAGATCACCCGCCGCGTGCAGGAGTCAAACGGGATTGCCGCCGAGGCGGTTAAACAGGCGAATGCAACCGATGCGCGTATCACCGAACTTTCTGAAGCGGGAGCGCGGATCGGCGATGTCGTCAGGCTGATCACCACGATTGCCGAACAGACCAATCTGCTCGCGCTGAACGCGACCATCGAGGCGGCGCGTGCCGGCGATGCCGGCCGCGGATTTGCCGTGGTGGCGCAGGAGGTCAAGAGCCTCGCCGGCCAGACCGCGAAGGCGACGGAGGAGATTTCGAGCCAGATCGCTCAGATGCAGACTGCGACCGAAGAATCGGTCGGCGCGATCAAGGCGATCGGCCAGACCATCGAGCGGATCAGCGATATCGCGACCTCGATCTCCGCAGCGGTCGAGCAGCAACGTGGAGCGACTGCGAACATCGCCCAGAGCGTTCGCGCGGCAGCGAGTGGAACCGCCGACGTCGCCACCAATGTGCGCAATGCAGCCCAGGGCGCGGCTGAAACCGGCGAGACCTCAAGCCGGATGTTTGCATCCGCCCAATCGCTGTCTAGCGAGAGCCTGCATCTGAAAGCGGAGGTCGAGAAGTTCCTCGATGGTGTGCGCGCGGCGTGATGACGTGCGCCTTCGCGGCCTGTGCATCCGGCGGTCTCGCCGACCGCCGGCTTGTTGAAATTGGTGCCGCAGTTGCCGGCTTCCCGGCGCTATTTCGGCTGCGGAACGATCCGGATATACGGCTTCGGCGATTTCCAGCCCTGCGGGTAGATCGTCTTGGCCTCATCATCGGTGACCGAGCCTGCAATGATGACGTCTTCGCCCTGCTTCCAGTCAGCCGGCGTGGCAACGCGGTGCTTGGCGGTCATCTGCAGCGAGTCGATTGAGCGAAGGATCTCCTGGAAGTTCCTTCCAGTGGTCATCGGATAGACCATCACGAGCTTGATCTTCTTGTCGGGTCCGATCACGAAAACGTTGCGGACGGTCTGGTTGTCGGCAGGAGTGCGGGCGAGGGGATCGCCGGAGGTCGAGGCCGGCAGCATGTCGTAGAGCTTGGAGACGTTATAGTCGGTGTCGCCGATCATCGGGTAGTTCGGCGCGGCTCCCTGCGTCTCCTTGATGTCTTCAGACCATTTCGCGTGCCGGTCGACGGGGTCCACCGACAGGCCCATTAACTTAACGCCGCGCTTGTCAAATTCGGGCTTCAGCTTCGCGAGCGCGCCGAGTTCCGTGGTGCAAACGGGAGTGAAGTCCTTGGGGTGCGAAAAGAGCATCGCCCAGCCGTTCCCGATCCAGTCGTGGAACTTGATCTTGCCTTCGGTGGTCTGGGCTTCGAAGTCGGGGGCGATAGAGCCGATCTGGAGTGCCATGGTTTGACCTCATGCTATTGAAGTTACTATGAAATTCGTGTTGGTCCGTCCCCTACAATATACGAGGCGGAAGGGGCCAAGTGAACGGGCTGACGAAAAAACGTGAAATCCTTCTCTTCGGCGTGGAACTCTTAGCACCTTCTTCCGATGCGCGCTCATGCGACGAAATAACCACTGCGACAGGAAAAGCCTGGAAATGCCCAGATAATGCCGTTTATCGCCGCCACCACGCTCGCGCCTGCTGCTATATGGGCGAACCGTGACAGGGATCACAGCGACCAAATGGCAACCATGTAAAAATCTCGAAATGGAAGTTTCGAATCATTAACTACCCATTTACGCCCGCATGGAAAAGCTGGCCTGAGATAGGAATTGAAAGCTCTCACTATGTCTGCCCCAAGTACCAAGACCGCTGAGTTCTTCAGCGGTGCACTGCAACCGTCCTGCCGCAAGACCGCCGCTCACGCTCTGGCTATCGTTCGCGACGGCGTCATCACCGGCGAAGGCCCGACCACCAGGGGCCGCATCCATTTCTCCCGCGCGCTCGATGCCGATGACGCCGCATGGTGCGCGCGCATCCTGACCGCATCCGCCGTCGAGCATCAGCCTGTCAGCCGGGCGGAGGCCGAGGCGTTGTTCGAGATCAACGAGGCTGCCGCCGAGCGCAGCGACGATGGTCGCTTCGACGATCTGCTCGCCAAGGCTGTCGCCCATCACGCGGCGTCCGAGTCCGGTCTGCCGGTCCCGCCGCGCACGGTCGCACTGTCCCCTGACACCGACATCGAGAGCTGGGCGCCGACAGAGGCAACCAAGATCGACACCAAGGTGCTGGAATGGATCGCCGAGCAGATGCGCAGCAAACGCCGCGCCAGCCACGCGCTGGCGGCGATGGTTGCGACGCTTGTTGGCGCGACCGCGTTGCCGCTCGCTGCCCAATTACCCAATGTGCTCGACATCGGGATGATGTAACATCATCATCCCGACAACGGATTCCACAGTGCGGCGGGGTTATTTCCCCGCCGTTTTCTGTTTGGCGTCGCTAGCGTCCAGTCCGAGCGTGCGCCCGGGAAATCCCGCGACGTCGAAATAGCGAGTCGAGAGCACGCGCTGGAACTTGATCACGGTGCGCAGGCCGCCTGCGGCCGGCTTGGAGGTCATAGTACCCTCGGCCATCTTCGGCACGATACCGTTCGGGAGCGCTTCCGACATCACGCGGCCCATCAGACCGCCATTGCCCGGGCTGCGCAAACCGAGGAGCTGCGCGGCGGTCATTCCGACGTCGGCGTTGCTGACGGGAAGCGGATCGACATAGCCGGACTTGAAGTCGGGTCCGATCGCCGCGGTGAAGTTGAAGGTGTCGCCGCGGCTGAAGCTGCCATGCATGCCCTGGCCTTGCCGCAACACGGTGTCGGCGATCTGCACCGAGCAGTTGGTCGCGATCTCGCAGCCGCTCGACCAGGAGCGGAAGTTGACCACGATCGACGGGTTCGGCGTCAGCGCCTTGCCCTTCAGATTGAGGGCCGACATCGGGAGCGTGCCGCGGAAGCGGCCAAGCTTATCGTCGACGAAGAGCCCGCTGACATAGTCCTGCTCGAGCAGCGCCTTGACGACGCGGTCGGCCAGCTTCTTGTCCCTGCCCGGCAGATAGATCAGGTCGGAGCCGCCGTTCGTCGCGACCACGACGTCGGGCTTGGCCGGATCCTGTCCGAGCACGCCGTTGCCGGCCTTGGGATGGGCGTCGTCGGCGACGCGCGCGTTCTTGTCGTTGGGGTCGTAGAGCGGCAGGTTCAACGCCTTGGCGAGATCGATCGCCAAAAAGCCCATCGGCAGGAAGTCCTTCGGTGTGTCGTCATAGGAAATCTTTGCCGAAGGGCTCGTCTTGCTCTCCTTCGAAATCGTCGAGAAGCCGTGGTCGGAGGAGACGATGATGTTGGTGTCGGCGGCAAGCCCGAGCTCGTCGAGCGCCTTGCGGATTTGCGCCAGATTGTTGTCGGCATTCCTGATGCCGGCCATCGAGGTCGGGCCGTTGATGCCGGGCGTGATGGTGTTGAGGCTGTCGCCTGTATTGTGCTGGCTGCCATCGGGATCACGCGACCAGAACACCAAAACGAACGGTTTGTTGCGCGCCTTGAACATCGGCAGCACCACCTTGGTCGCGACATCCGCCATGTAGGCCTGCTGCGCCACATTCGCGCTCGTCGTGCCAGGTGTCTTGGCGTCGCCCGCCTTGGCGTTGTCGCCGCGGCCGGGCGTGACCAGCGGCAGGTTCGCCTTGGTGAGAGCCTCCTTCATTTCGTCGGAAAGGGGAACGCCGGTCTTTCCGCCGGTGGAGTCGTCGATCACGATCGTGTTCCTGCCGCGATCGGTGTGGTCGAACAGCAGCGTGGGGCCGACCTTGCCGATCGCCGCGGTGCTTAAGCCGTGGCCGCGCGCCATCTTCAGGATCGTTTCCTCGTTGAGGTAGTCGCCGTTGAAGTGATCGTCGACATCGGCAAGCACCGCGTCGTTTTCGATGAAGGGCACCACCGTGTCGCCGGCCGGCGTCGAGGTGTAGCCGGTGTAGATTGTGTTCGAGAACGTGCCGGTGTCGCCGAGATAGTGGCCGGTCGACAATGCCGAACTGTTTGCCATGGTGAAGGTCGGAAACAGCGAATGCGAGTTTTTGAAGTTGACGCCCTTGTCGCGAATTTCGGCCATCGCCGGCGCGGTTTCCGGCGTCACGATGCCGCCGCGCAGGCCGTCCGGGACGAACAGGATGAGGTTGCGCGGCTTGGCATTCTGCGCCGATGCGGCGCCCGCTGACAACGCAATGATGCTGGCGGACAAGAGTGTGACGGCACGGCGCATTTTGTTATTCCCCATAATCAATTTTGACTGATCCCGCAGCCCTCGTTTAGATTTGCGATATGACAGAATTGTTACAGCAGCCTCGCGACGAGATGATAGCCAGAGTTTTGCCTGTATGCGCCTGAAACGAGGCGTCGCTCGTGGGCCGGGCGGTCCTGGCCTCGGTTGCCCGGACGGAGAACTGTGATGAAAACTGTGTTGGCTACTCAAAGGCTGGCCGCGTTGCGACGCGCGAACCACCGGCGCGCGGCGACGACGGCCCACACAGCCTCAACAAGGCCGAATGGCCAAGCGCCCTGCAGGAAGCCGTAGGCCGAGCCGAGCGCGCAGGCCATCGCGAAGGCCAGAATGAACCAGGGACTTCGATCCTCGGCGGCGTAGCAGACGAGCATCATCGTCACCGCGAACAAGCCGAACAGTGTGAGAGAATCCATAGAAAGAAAAGCCGCCACAGACTGCGAGCCCATGATTACGTTCATTGCCTTGCGGGCCGTGGGTTAACCATGTTGGATTCCGTCAATCAAGGACCAGGAGCGGCCGCCGCCCCATGTCGGCGGGCTCGACCTCTTCAACGCCGGGGGATGGCTGATCAACTCATCCGAGCTGTGGCCGGTGCCGGACGTCATGTTCATATCGTACTCGGTCTATCCGACGGTACGACCCGGGGCGGTCATCTGCTCGGTGGCATCGTGCGAACGTGCCATGGTCTGTTCTCCGCTTGCTTTACAGGCCGGCCGCGCGCGAAGGCGTTCCAAATTCTCAAGGTGAAGGTCGAACGGAGGGAACCCGGGCTGCGGAACCGTGTTGTCGACCGGGGCGACCGGCAGGTTGATCAATGAGAACCGCAGCAACGTCCGCGGCTCTGCTGCTGTTTGCCATTTGCACGGCAAACGCGGAGAGCGGCCTTGCGTCCTATTATCGCGGCATCGGCAAAAGCGGGGAAATGACCTGCGCCCATCGCAGCAGGCCGTTCGGCACGATGGTGAGGGTTTCCTATCGGGGACGATCGATACAGTGCCGCGTCAACGACCGCGGCCCGTTCGTCCGCGGACGGATCATCGATGTCTCGACCGCGGCAGCGCGGGCGCTGGGCATCCTGCAACTCGGCCTTGCGCACGTGATGATCGAATAGGGTGCCGGTCGATGATGCGCGAGATGATCCGCACTGGCATCAGGACTTGCATCAGGACTTGGCGGCCGCCGCCCTTTGCTCGCCAATTGCCTTCCTGAGCGTGCGCGACAGCGCTTCCACGGAGTAGGGCTTCTGGATCAGTTCGAAGCCGCTGTGGACGTTCTCGGCGAGAACGTTGCTGTAGCCGCTGGTCAGTACCACGGGCAGACCGGGGAAGCGGTCGCGGATGATGCCGGCAAGCTCGACGCCATTCATGCCGGGCATGATCACGTCAGAGAACACCAGGTCGGCGGAAAACTCGTTCTCCGACAGGATCTCCAGCGCAGCGTTGGCGTCGGCCGCTCGCTTGACCGAATAGCCCAGGTCCTCAAGGAGCTCAGTGGAGAAGCGGCCGACATCGTCATTGTCTTCCACGACAAGGACGCGATAGCCACGGCCGATCGAGGCCTGCTCGCTGCCGGTCGCAGTCGCCACCTTCTCGCTCGCAGGTCGCGTCGCTTGCGGCAGATAGATGGTGAAGGTCGCGCCCTGTCCGAGGGCGCTTCTCACCTCGATGTCGCCATCGGACTGTTTGGCGAAGCCAAAGGCCTGGCTGAGCCCGAGACCGGTGCCTTTGCCGACTTCCTTGGTCGTGAAGAACGGCTCGAAAATTGCGTCGAGATTTTCAGGCGAGATGCCGGTGCCGGTGTCCTCGATCGAGATCGCGACGAAGTCGCCGTTGCGCGTCGTCTGGGCGCGCAGGGGAGGGATGGTGCCGACCTTCCTGACGGCGATCGTGAGATGGCCCTCGCCGCTCATCGCGTCGCGGCCGTTGACGGCGAGATTGATCAGCGCGGTCTCGAACTGGCCGATGTCGGCGATCGCAAAGCAATCGGGGTCGTCAATCCTGACGTCGATATAGATGCGGGCGCCGACCAGCGGACGGATCAGCCGCGCGACGCTTTCGACCTGTGCGCCGACATTGAACACCTCGGGCTTGAGCGGCTGCCTGCGCGCGAACGCCAGCAGCTGGGCGGTCAGCTTGGAGGCGCGCTCCACCGTCTCGCCAATCGCGTCAATATAGCGGCGGCGACGCTCTTCGGGCAGTTCGCGCCGGCGCAGGAAATCGGTCGCGGAACGGATGATGGTCAGGAGATTGTTGAAGTCGTGCGCGACGCCGCCGGTGAGCTGTCCGACCGCTTCCATCTTCTGCGACTGCCGCAAGGCTTCCTCGCCGCGGCGGCGCTCGGTGATATCGACGGCTTCCGGCACCGCGCCGATGATGGTGCCGTGCTGGTCACGCAGCGGCCGCATCTCGAAGTCGAAGCTGCGGTCACCGATCGGCAGCCGAAGCAATATCTCCGTCTTGACGTCCTCGCCGAGCATCACCGTGGTGAAGGCGTTTCTCACCATTTGCGACGCACCTTCGGTCGCGCTGAACCAGGGCGTATCCCAGAACGGCTTGTCGATGACGTCGGCTACGTCCGCGCGAATGCCGGTTAGCGCCGTCTTGTTGGCATACAGGAGCTCGCCCTTCTCGTTGAGCAACACCTGATACTGATGGCTGGTCTCCAGGATCGCGCGCATCTGGGCTTCGTTGGATTCGAGCTGCGCCGTGCGTTCCGAAATCCGCCGCTCCAGCGTCTCGTTGAGCTTCCTGAGCTCGATCTCAGCTTCCTTGGCCGCGGTGACGTCGTGAGCAACGCCAATGAAGCCGATATGCTTGCCGTTCGGATCCCATCGCGGCTGCGACTCCGAGCGCAGCCAGCGCCAGTCGTCCGCCGCGTTCCGGTAGCGCGCCTCGAGCACGAACGGCTTGAGCGAGAGTTCACCCGTGATCTGCTCCTGCAGGATGCGGGGCAGGTCATCCGGATGCAGCGCCTTGCGCCAATCGAACACAATCGCTTCCTCGAAGGGCAGGCCGATAAAATCGAGATAGGCCTGGTTGGCGAAAGAGCGCGTGCGGTCGAGTTTTGTCACCCAGATCGGGACCGGCGCACTGTCGGCGATCAGGCGGAAGCGCTCCTCGCTCTCGCGCAAGACCTCCTGCGCGAGCATTTGATCGGTGACGTCAAGATCGGCGCCGACCAGTCGCTGCGCGCGGCCGGTGCGGTCGCGCTCGATCTTGGCGACGACGCGGATCCAGCGGCTCTCGCCGTCGTTTGGCCGGATGATGCGGTATTCGTCTGAATAATCCTCGCCTCCGCCCTTCAGAACTTCGAACAGGTGCTCGATCGTCCGCTCGCGATCCTCCGGATGGATGCGCGCGATCCAGTTCTCGTAGGTCTCGTTTGCTTCGCCGGGCGGCAGTCCGTGAACGAGCAGATATTCAGGTGAGCGACGGTTTCTGACGCCGTCGCGGAAATCGATCTCGAGCCCACCGACCCGCGCGATACGCTGGATCCGTGCCAGCTCGGCTTCGCGGTCGAGAAGGGCGCGGTGCGCCTGGTCGCGTTCGCGCGCGATCTCCTCCAGGTGCTGCCGCAGTCGTTCCGCTGCAGCAGCCTCGGGAAGCGCATCGGTGGGATCGGGGGGAGTCATACGCGCCGGCGACCTCTTGGCCCAGTCTCACACAGGACGAGGCGTTTTTGCCAGCGATGATTTGCTGCGATTCATTTGGCCTTGGCGCCGGCCCGGCAATTATAGGCCCTGCGGAACCCGGCGGCTTGCGCATCGTCTTCCGAGCAGAACCAGCGGTCCGGATTGGTTAAGCCGGGGTAACTGCGGCACGCCTGCAGGTGGTAAATGCCAATGTTTCCCGTCATGCGGGCGCGGGCTGCATATTTGCCCTTGATGTTGCAGCCGGCGGGCATGATGCGGTCGTCAGGAAAGAGCGCGTCGCGGATCTGCTTGTCGCGATCGGGAGGGCAGGAGCCGCCGAGCAGGGTGCCGTCCTTCTTGCCGAGGCGAAACTCCCGCGGCGCTACGAAGCAGCCTTTCCAAAGTCCCTGGCGGTCGTCCCGTGCGGCGGCTTCATCGGGCCTGAAGCGGCCGGTGGCCGATGCTTCGAGATTCAGGGCATAGCCCTGGCTGACCAGAAGCTGACTCAGGTTGGTCGGATCATCCTCGATCTTGCAGACCCCGAGACGGCGCTTCTTGTAGGTGGGATCGACGCCGATATCGTCGCAGTGAACCTGCTTTCCTGCGATCAACTTCGTCAGCCGATCGCGCGCTTCGACGCCACAGGTCCAGACCTCGGCGTGTTCGTCGATGCATAGCTGGTCGAGGGCCGGCGCGTCGATGCCGTCGAGCCGGTAGGTCATGTTGCCGAGCTGGATCGTGCCGGCGTCACGAACGATGGCATTGGCGGCAAGGGTTGAGTTTACGGAGAGACACGCGAGCAGCAAGGCCGCGACATGGAAAGCTCGTAAGCGCATTATCTCACTTCAATGTGTTCTGGCGAGCGGGCGCTCTTCTAGCACGTCTTCGGTCAAGCCAAACACAAGCTGTCGTCCTGCTGAAAATTATGCCGCGCCCGTTGGGTGAATGAGCGAGCACAGCAGGCGCCCCCGGACTGTCCCGAGATTCTGGTGACGGGAGCATTGACTTGAAGAGAACAAAATAGGAACATGAGCCTCCCGACGGAATCCCGGAATCGACCGATGCCTTCCCCACAGCCCGAATCCGATGATGAAGACGGGCTCGAAGCTTCGGTGGACCAGGCCATTGCTGCCTGCGGCGGTGATATGCGCGCGACCATCCGCGCATTGATCGTTGCAAATGAATTTCTCGAGCATGAGGTTGGCGAATTGATGAAGGCAGTCGCGCGCGCCCATGCACGCGGCCGATTTCAAACCTATTCGGGTTGAAAATACCGCTCGTGGCGCCGGGATGGATCGGGCGGGCCGCATTAGACCGTTGCCTCCCAGGCGTTTTGCTGTACCACGGACTGGTTACGCCCAATCGGCCGTGCCAGATTGCGCGGAGAGGATCCTACCCAAGTCGAAAAGCCCGAAAAAGAGCAAGCAAGAAGAGCATGTTCAAACGAATCCTGATCGCCAATCGCGGCGAGATAGCCTGCCGGGTCATCAAGACCGCCCGCCGTATGGGGATTGAGACGGTCGCCGTCTATTCGGAGGCCGACCGAGACGCGCTGCATGTCGAGATGGCGGATGAAGCCGTGCTGATCGGCCCGCCAGCTGCCGCCGAGAGCTACCTCCAGATCGACAAGATCGTCGAGGCCTGCCGCAAGACCGGCGCGCAGGCGGTGCATCCCGGTTATGGCTTTCTGTCCGAGCGTGATGCTTTCCCGCGTGCGCTGGAGGCCGCGGGCGTTGTGTTCATCGGTCCGAACCCCGGCGCGATCGCCGCGATGGGCGACAAGATCGAATCCAAGAAGGCGGCCGCCAAAGCCAAGGTCACGACCGTGCCGGGCCATCTCGGCGTCATCGAGGACGACCGCCATGCGGTGCAGATCGCCGAGGAGATCGGTTATCCCGTGATGATCAAGGCCTCTGCCGGCGGAGGCGGCAAGGGCATGCGCATCGCGCATTCGAAGGCGGAGGTCGCCGAAGGCTTCAACCTCGCGAAGGCGGAGGCAAAATCGTCATTCGGCGATGATCGCGTTTTCATCGAGAAATTCATCGTCGATCCCCGCCATATCGAGATCCAGGTGCTCGGCGACAAGCACGGCAACGTGATTTATCTCGGCGAGCGCGAATGTTCGATCCAGCGTCGCAACCAGAAGGTCATCGAGGAAGCACCGTCGCCGCTGCTCGACGAGCAGACCCGTCGCAAGATGGGCGAACAGGCGGTCGCGTTGGCGAAAGCCGTGAACTACGATTCCGCCGGAACCGTCGAATTCGTCGCCGGCCAGGACAAGAGCTTCTACTTCCTCGAGATGAACACCCGGCTGCAGGTCGAGCATCCCGTCACCGAGCTCGTCACCGGCATCGACCTGGTCGAGCAGATGATCCGCGTTGCGGCCGGCGAGAAGCTTTCGATCGCGCAGAAGGACGTGACGCTGACCGGCTGGGCTGTGGAATCGCGCGTTTATGCCGAGGATCCGTTCCGCAACTTCCTTCCGTCGATCGGACGACTGGTGAAATATCGTCCGCCGGCGGAAGCGAGCCATGATGGCATCACGATCCGCAATGACACCGGCGTGCAGGAGGGCGGCGAGATTTCGATCCACTATGACCCGATGATCGCCAAGCTCGTGACCCACGGGCCGTCGCGCGCCGCGGCGATCGGGGCGCAGGCCACTGCGCTCGATGCTTTCTATGTCGACGGCATCAGGCACAATATTCCATTCCTGTCGGCGCTGATGAACCATCCGCGCTGGCGCGAAGGGCGGCTGTCCACCGGCTTCATCGCGGAAGAATATCCGAAGGGATTTTCGTCGCGGCCGCCGGAGGGCGAGATCGCGCGGCGGCTCGCCGCGGTCGGCGCCGCCATGGATCATGTGCTCGGCGAACGCAAGCGGCAGATTTCCGGCCAGCTGGGCGGCCGCGTGGTGCAGCGCGAGCGCCGCCGCGCGGTGTGGCTGGACCGCGAGGAGATCGCGCTCGACGTCGCGCGTGAGGGCGATTCGATTGTGGTGCGCTTCGTTGGCGGCGACGGCTTGCCGGGCAATCCGCACAACCTCGTGTCGGGCTGGGTGCCGGGCGAGCCGGTATGGCAGGGCACGATCGACGGCAACTTCGTGGCGCTGCAGGTTCGCGCGATCAACAACGGCTTCCGTCTCGCGCATCAGGGCTTCGAGGTTCCGGTCTACGTCTTCACCGAGACCGAGGCTACATCGGCGCGGCTGATGCCGGTGAATTCGGCGGCCGACACCGGCAAAAAGCTGCTGTGCCCGATGCCTGGGCTCGTGGTCTCGATTGCGGTGACGGAGGGGCAGGAGGTGAAGGCTGGCGAGACGCTGGCGGTTGTCGAAGCGATGAAGATGCAGAACGTTCTGCGCGCCGAGCGCGACGGCACCGTGAAGAAGATCCACGCGGCCGCCGGCGCGACACTCGCGGTCGACGCCTTGATCCTGGAGTTCGCTTAGACCCGTCACACGGGCGCAGCGACCCAATCCATGACGCGACGATGAAATTATGGATTGCTTCGCCACCGCGCCCCTCGCGATGACGAATTGAGGAGTCTTTTGCCATGGCCTTCCGCAAACGACGCGAAGCACTACGGTCGATCCTGAGTGGATCGGCCTGTATTCGTCCGGGCTCGGTTTACGATGCGACCTCGATCCGGATCGCGGAGGATCTCGGCTTCGAGCTCGGCATGTTCGGCGGCTCTGTCGCTTCGCTCGCCGTGCTCGGCGATCCCGATATCGCGCTGATTACGCTCACCGAGCTCGCCGAGCAGGTGCGGCGAATGTCGCGTGCCTCTGATCTGCCCGTGCTCGTCGATGCCGATCATGGCTATGGGAACGCGCTCAACGTCCGCCGCACCGTGCAGGAGCTGGAGGCCGCGGGCGTCGCCGGGCTGACGATCGAGGACACTTTGCTGCCGCAGGCTTTCGGCGTCACCGGGCCGCAACTGATTCCGCTGGAAGAAGGAATCGGCAAGATGAAGGCGGCGCTCGACGGCCGCGGCGATCCGGCGCTGGTGATCATGGGCCGAACTGGCACGCGCGGCGGCGGCGCGCAGGCGTCGGGCTTTGACGATTGCCTCGCCCGTGCCAGAGCCTATGACACGACTGGAGTTGACGCGCTGTTCTTCACCGGACTGACGACGCGCCGGGAGCTCGACGCGATTGCCGCGGTGACGACACTTCCGATCGTGCTCGGCAATACCCAGGGCGAGCTCGACGATACAGCCTTTCTTGCAAGCCGGCGCGTCAAAATCGCGTTGCAGGGCCACGCGCCGTTCGCGGCCGCGACGCAGGCCGTGTACGAGACGCTGAAGGCGTTGCGCGAGGGCGGTTCGCCGAAAAGTCTCAAGGGACTAGCGTCTCCCGAACTCACCGGCCGCGTGATGCGCAGGGCGGAGACCGAGGCGCGCGCCGGTGAATTCCTGGGTTTGAAGAAGTGAGTGGCGCCATCCGCCATGTCACTGTCCGCGGTCGTGTGCAGGGCGTCGGCTACCGCGCCTGGGTCGAGGACGAGGCGACGTCGCGCGCTCTCGAAGGCTGGGTGCGCAACCGCCGCGACGGCAGCGTCGAGGCCGTATTTTCCGGGCCTGACGATGTCGTCTCCGCAATGGTTGCCGCGTGTCAGCGCGGTCCGTCGTTGGCGCGGGTTGACGGCATGCGGGCAGATGTCGGCTATCCCGACCTGTTGAACCTGCGCAGGGCAGGAGAGCGGTTTTCGGTTCTGCCGACGGTGTGAGCCTTACGCGGCGGCCGAAATCATCAAAGCTTGAATGCGGCCTTCGATCGCGCCGCTGCCGAAACGGCGGGCCAGCGCATCCGCTGCGCCCTTCGTCGCGGCCTCGAGGTCCGGCGCGCTACGGCTCTCGATCTCGCTGCGCATCGGTGTGCCCTGGCAAAAGGCGACGGCTGGGTCCTGCGGTGACGCCGCGCGGCTGCGGTGCGTGATCGTCTCGATCGCAATTTCGTTGAAACCAGCGGCGATGAGGTCGGAGCGAATGCGTCCCGCATCGTGGTAACCATGCGGCGTGCGGATCATGAATTGCGGAGGGTTGTCCGGGAATATCGACTGCAGCGCCTGGTGCACGACATCGGCAAATTCGTTCTCCTCGATCCTGTCCCAGACGTTGAACAGGAAACGTCCGCCGGGCCTGAGCACACGGCGCGCCTCTGCGTAGCCCTTGATTCTGTCGGGGAAGAACATCACGCCGAACTGGCAGGCGACGACGTCAAAGCTTGCCTCGCTGAAGGGGAGCGCGAGCGCGTCGGCCGGCTGCCAGGTGATTTGCGGCTTGTTGGAAAGGCGTGTCTTGGCTTGCAGGAGCATCGGTTCATTGAGGTCGGTCGCCGTGATGCGCGTGCTTTCCGGCAATACCGACGCGAGCGCGCTTGTTACAGCGCCGGTGCCCGCCGCCGTTTCCAGCACGTCGCGCGGCTGGTGGGCATCGACTCGCTGCGCGAGGTCCCTTGCATAAGGTGCAAAGATCATCGGCACCAGCAGTCGATCGTAGAGTTGGGGGATCGACCCCGTGAACGCCTTGTCGGATGCCGTCATGACTGGCTCCTGGTCGGGGCAGGCTACTGGTCGCGGAGCCGAACAGGAGCCGCTGCCGCCAGATTGTATCTTCTTGCATGCAAGGCCAACGCCGCAGGTTGCCGCAGGAAGACACGATCGTCTTCGCAGCCATGTGGCGCGGTCGGCCCTTGACTTCTGATCCGAACTATCTGATATTTCTGTTATGACAGAAGCAACCGCCAGAAGGAAACTTCCCGCCGTCGTCGAGCGCTTCATCCTGCACTGGGGCGACATGGGCGACGAGTGGGGGGTTAACCGCTCGGTCAGCCAGATTCACGGGCTGCTCTATCTCGCGGAAACGCCGATGACAGCCGAAGACATCGCCGACACGCTCGGCATGGCGCGCTCCAACGTCTCCAATTCGATCAAGGAACTGTTGTCGTGGGGGTTGATCCGCCGCGTTCCGATCCTCGGCGATCGCCGCGACCATTTCGAGGCCGAGACCGACATCTGGGAGGTCGCAGCGAAGATCGCGGCCGGCCGCAAGGAGCGCGAGATCGATCCCGCGGTCGCGGCGCTGCGTGCCTGCGTCTCCGATGCGGCCGATGACCCGGCTATCAGCCCGGTCGCAAGCAAGCGGCTGAAGGAGATGCTGGCTTTCACCGAACTGGTCGACCGCTGGTACGCGCAGATGCTCACCGTACCGCGGTCGCGCCTGGTCGCGCTGGTCAAGCTTGGCGAGAAGATCGTGAGTTTCCTGCCCACCGGCAAAGCCAAATAGGGCGGGGGTGCAACGGGAGTGTGCGATGGCGTCAGCAAGGATACCAACCTTAAGGACATCGCCGGCTTCCGACACCAGGCTTCTCGAAGATCATCGCTTTCGCGCATTGCTTTCGGACGAGGATTGGGGCCGGCTGCCGCTGGCGATCTGGCGACGGTTCTCGAAACGCTTTGAGGACGGCAGCACCGTCGTCTATGTCGGCGAGGTCGACGAAGTCTCGTTCAGCCGGATCGGCTGGTGGCTGGCGCAAGCTGCGCGCCTCATAGGCGGACCGTTCCCGACACGCGCCGAGACGCGCGTGCCAATGATCGTTACGGTCACCGAGGACGCAGCGAGCGGCGGCCAGATCTGGACCCGCATCTGCGCGCGCCGCAACGGATTTCCGCAGGTCATTCATTCCGCCAAGCGCTTCGCCGGCCCGACGGGACTCGAGGAGTATGTCGGCTTCGGCGTCAGCATGGCGCTGCGCATCGCCGTCGAGCATGAGGCCTTGGTGTTTCACAGCGTCAGTTATTCGCTGCAGCTTGGCCCCTTTCGGCTTCGGCCGCCAGAATGGCTGACCCCCGGCAATCTCACTGTGACCCATGCCGATCTCGGCTGTGGTGAGTTCCGCTTCACGCTCGAGATTATCCACCCGCGTTTTGGCCGGCTGATCCGTCAGTCGGCCGTGTTCAGGGAGGCCTCGTCATGACGCCGCTGCTTTGGATCCTCATCGCGGTCCAGATCGCGATGGGCGTGTTCGACACCTTCTATCACCACGAATTCACCGAGCGGCTGGCCTGGCGTCCCTCGCAACGCTACGAGCTCAAGCTGCACGGCGTGCGCAACATGCTCTACGCATTCCTGTTCCTCGTTCTCGGCTGGCTTGAGGTGCACGGCGTTTTCGCGATCGCCATCATCGCGGTGCTGGTCGTCGAGGTCGTCATCACGCTGATGGACTTCGTCGAGGAGGATTTAAGCCGGAAACTGCCGCCGAGCGAACGCATCAACCATACGCTGCTCGCGATCAACTACGGTGCCATTCTCGTCCTGCTGCTGCCGGTCCTGATCGGCTGGGCGATGCTGCCGACCCGGGTCGAACTCGCCTATACCGGACCCCTGAGCATTATCGCCGCGGCGTCGGCCGTCGGCGCGGCGCTGTGCGGCGCGCGGGATTTTGCAGCCGCAACGCGCCTTGGTCGGATGATCAGCGTGCCTGCGAAAATGCTGGTCGAGAAATTGCCGGCGCGGCAGGCCGTGCTCGTCACCGGCGCCACCGGCTTCATCGGCAGCAGACTGATCGCAAGCCTCACGGCGTCGGGTCATCAGGTGATCGCGCTAATTCGCAATCCTGCCAAGGCCGAGATGCTGCGGCCACCGATTACGCTGATCACGAGCCTCGACCAGTTGCCCGCGGACACCAGGATCGACGTCATCGTCAACCTCGCGGGCGAGCCGATCGGCAACGGGCTGTGGACCGACGCCAAGCGCCGGGAGATCCTGGCATCGCGCATCAATATGACGGCCGACGTCGTCGCGCTGATCGCGCGGCTCGAACGCAAGCCATCCGTGCTGGTGAACGGCTCCGCGATCGGCTGGTACGGTCTCTGGCAGGATCAGGTGCTGACCGAGTCGGCCAAATCCCACGCCTGCTTCAGCCATGAGCTCTGCGAGGCCTGGGAGAATGCCGCCAGGCCCGCCGGCGATTACGGCGTGCGCGTCGCCTGTTTGCGGATCGGGCTCGTGATCGGCACCGACGGCGGCTTCATCACGCGGATGCTGACGCCATTCGAATTCGGCCTCGGCGGCCCGCTTGGATCGGGCAAGCAGTGGATGTCCTGGATCGAACGCGACGATCTCGTGCGCCTGATCGCGCATGTGATCGCAAAGCCCGAGTTGGCAGGACCGATCAACGCGACTGCGCCGATCCCAGTGACCAATACCAAGTTCACCGAAGAATTGGGACGCCGGTTGCATCGGCCCGCGATCTTCCGCGTTCCGGCGGCGCTGCTCCGCACCGTCGGCGGCGATTTCGCCGACGAGCTCCTGCTCGGCGGCCAGCGCGTGCTGCCGAACAAGGCGCTGAGCAACGGTTTTGTATTCCGCCACGAAACCCTGCGCAGCGCATTCGATGCGATCCTGTAGAGTGCAGGATCACGCTGCCCCGGCGACGCTCCGGAACGTCGCCGCCAGCGTCCGCAGCGCCGCAAGCTTGACGGGATCGCTGACCTTCGAGTGTAGAATAACCTTCGATGAGCCAAGCTTCGGCAGTTTGTTCGCCGGTCCGATATCGATCAGTCCCGAAGGCGCGATGCGACGGGCGAGAGGCGCAACGGCAAGGCCCGCGAGCGCGGCGGCAATCACGGCGGTGACGCCCCCGCCGACAAAACCCTCGGTCCAGGCAATGCCAGCCTTGTCGAGCGCGCGAACAGTCAGGGCGCGCACGCCGCAGGGCGGAGCCAGCGTGGCGAGGGGCAGGGCATCGCCGCGCGGCCATACGAAGCGCCTGGTCGCGAACCAGCCGAATTCGTCCTCGGAGAGTTTCTCGCCGCCGCGACGGCTGCCTTCCTGCCGCACGATCACGGCATCAAGCTCGCCGCCGTCATAGGCGTCGAGCATCTCGCGCGAGAAGCCGATCGTCACGGCGAGCGCAAGCTGCGAGGCAACGGCGTGCAGGCGCTCCAGGAGCGGCACCAACTCGGGGCCGGCGGCGTGGTCGCTGATGCCGAGCGTGAGTTGCTGGCGCGCAGGGGCTTTATCCGATAGCGCGCGGTCATGCGCTTCGATCAGCGCGCGGGCGTGGTGGAGGAAGGCCGCGCCGTCGGCGGTCAGCCGCACCGCGCGCGGCGAGCGCTCGACCAGCCGCTTGCCGAGCACGGTCTCCAGCCGCTGCAGCTTCATGCTGATCGCGGCCTGTGTCGTCCCGAGCGCCTCCGCCGCACGGGTAAATCCCTGCAACTCGGCGACGAGGAGGAAGGCTTGCACGGTATCGATATCGAGCGTCGCCATCTTATGATCAACAATAGTTATCATTGCTATTGGGATAGATAAGCTACCAAGATGGTTCGGAAAGTTCTAGCTGGAAGATGCGCGATTTGATCGCGTCAACGGAATTCCAGGAGAACGATCATGCCCCTCATCACCGTTACCTATGCGACCTCCAGCGAGACGCCGTCGCTGAAGGCCGACATCGCCGCCGCCGTGTCGGAGCTCACGGCAAAAATCCTGCACAAGGATCCCAAGGTCACCGCGATCATCGTAAAATCGGCCGATACCGCCGACTGGTTCGCAGGTGGCAAGTCGCTGGCCGAGCAGAAGCGCGCGAGCTACTGGCTCGACATCCATGTCAGCGAGGGCACCAACACCAAGGACGAGAAGGCGGCCTATCTCGCGGCGCTGTTCGAGCGCATGGGCGAACTGCTCGGACCGCTGCACAATGAAACCTATGCGCATGTCGACGAAGTGAAGGGCGACGCCTACGGTTTCGGCGGGCTGACCCAGGAGCGCCGCTATATCGCCGGCAAGCTCGAGGTCTCGCCGCGGAAGGCGGCATGAGGCCGATAATTATTCCGTCGCTTCTGGCAGGCGCGCGTCGGCGCCGCCAAACACCTCCGAAAAGGCGTGACGGAGCGCGATGTCGAGGTCGGCCATCGTGACCGGCAGACCGAGGTCGACCAGGGACGTCACGCCGTAGCGAGGATCCACCACTCCGCACGGCACGATTGCCTGGAAGTGCGTGAGCTCGGGCTCGACATTGATGGCAATACCGTGAAGCGAGACCCAGCGGCGCAGCCGCACGCCGATCGCGGCAATCTTGTCCTCGTGGCCGGCCCCCTTGTCCGGGCGCCTGACCCAGACCCCGACGCGGTCCTCGCGGCGCTCGCCACGGATGTTGAAGGCGGAAAGCGTTCGGATGATCCATTGCTCGAGCGAAGCGACATAGGCACGAACGTCCGGTCGGCGCCGTTTCAGGTCGAGCATCACATAGGCGACCCGCTGGCCGGGGCCGTGATAGGTCACCTGGCCGCCGCGGCCGGTCTGAAACATCGGAAATCGGGGATCGAGCAGGTCGCCGGCCTTGCCGCTGGTGCCCGACGTATAGAGCGGGGGGTGCTCCAGCAGCCACACCAGTTCGGGCGCCTTGCCGGCGGCAATCGCGGCCACGCGGGCGTCCATCTCAGCCAGAGAATCGGGGTAGGGGACCGGACGGTCCGAAATCCGCCATTCGACCTCGCCACCGGCGGACGCCCGGGCAAAGCTCGTCAAATCAAGGCCTTGGCGATCATTAACCATTCGCTAACCCTAACGTGGTCAGGTGAAACCACAATCTAGTTCCAGTTCGGCGGTTCAGAAGTGGCCACCCTCGATAAAGTCAGCGTCGATCTCATGGTGGTGCTGGGCACCACGACCATGCCAATCCACCAGGTCATGCGGCTTTCCCGCGGCGCCATCATCGAACTGGACGCCACCGAGGCGGACGAGGTCAAGATTCTCGCCAACAACCTCCCAGTCGCCAGCGGCGTCGTGCTGGTCGATCGCAACCGGATTGCGGTCGAGGTCAAGCAAATGCTGCCGAAATCGCCGGGCGTTAGGTAGTTAATTTCGGTCACTTACCGCCTTGTCCCTGCATCGGTGATTTGTTACATGGCGCCGTCGATCCGGCGGTACCCACTGGGGTTCCAGCCGGCATCCCAAGCGCTCGTGGCGGAATTGGTAGACGCGCTGCCTTGAGGTGGCAGTGAGTAACATCGTGGGGGTTCGAGTCCCTCCGAGCGCACCAGTCACCAAAATCGGGTTTGATTTTGCTTTGCCTTTCGCCCTGATGCCTTCGTGAGGTGCGAAGATGGCGCATTCGTGCTTTTGCGGCGGCGGCAACCCCGATTTGCGATGGCGTCCGATCAAGGTGCAATGGATCTGATCCTGCGAGCTGTACCGGCTGACCCATTCCGACTGCGATCTCAGAGGCGAGGTCTTCAAAGCTGAGGCAATCGGGATCGGGCAGGGATGTTCGGCGGCGGTAACGATGGCACCGATGACCGCGAAGGCGGGTCGGCTGGCTTTTTGTCGAACACATCAACGTCCCCCGATCGGGACGTAGTCACGCGGCGCTGCTACTCACCGGCTCCGCTTGCGACTACGGTCGGCCGGGACAGGCGGTGACGATGCACATGCGCCGCTTTATTGCTCGCGAAAGGCTCGATGAAAGCTATCGCGGATCGGCTGGGTGATGTAGTGGAAGAAGCTGCGTTCCCCGAGCTGCACCATCGCTTCCACCGGCATTCCGGGCGTGAGATGGATGTTGGGCAGCCGGTCCAGCTGCTCACGGTCCAGCAGAATCTGCACCTTGAAGTAATCGTTCTTGGTCTTCTCGTCGGTGGTCACGTCTGACGCAACGTAGATGACACGCCCACCCAAAAACGGCACCAGGCGTTGCTTGAAAGCTGGAAGACGGACCTGCGCTTCGAGGCCCGGGTACACCACGTCGATGTCATTGGGCGAGAGATTGACCTCGGCGACCAGCCGGTCGTGGGAAGGAACGAGTTCCATCACCGTGTCGCCAGGCTTGACGACCGCGCCGACATTGAAAATGTGCATGTTGAGAATGGTACCGTCGTCGGGCGCCACGAGGTCCCGCCTTACGGCGACATCCTGTGCCGCCCGCAAATTGTCCTCGGTTTCGTTCAGCTTGGAACGAGCCTCACGCCTGTCGTCCGATACGTCCTGCAGCCGTTGATCCCGAGTCTGTTTGATGGACGAACGTGACTCAGCAATGGTGGCGCGCGCGCGTTGTATCTGCCCGGCAAGATCACCTAGGGTGCCGTTCAGCGCAGCCTCGCTGCGTTGTAGTTGCAGCACCTCACTCAGCCTCGACAATCCCTTTGAAAACAACGTCTGCTTCACCGCGACCTCGCGCTGTATCAGACCGAGCTGCTGCTGGGTCGCCTGTTGCTGTTGTTCAGCTGAGCTGATGACGGCAAGCTGCTGGTCGATGCGATCCTTCAGCACGGAGATCTGGCTGTTCAGGCCGACGGTACGCGCCTCGAAAAGCGCGCGCTGCACGCTCATCGCATCGGCGGCTCGCGCGGCATCGAGACCCCGCCCGACGGCGGCGGCCAGCAGCTCCGGCTGAAACTGTATCTTGCCGTCGCCCGCGGTTTCTGAATCGAGGCGAGCCAGTTGCGCAAGCAACGTCCATCGCTGCGCCTTCGCCGTCTCGGCGGTGGCACTTGCCTGCGCGTCATTCATTCGAATCAGGACCTGACCGGCCCGAACGTGTTCGCCATTGTGCACCAGCAGTTCCTGGACCGATCCGCCCTCCTGGTTGGCGATCACCCGATGGCTTCCCTCATCGCTGATGACGCCCTCCGCTATCGCGGCTTCGGCCAGGGGAGCGAAGAATGACCAGGCCGCGAAGCCGCCGATGAAGATCGCTATTGAGATGAGGCCGAGCAGCACGACGCCGTACGTCGGCGGACGCGCCGCATTCATCCATGGCGGCGGCAGTAACGGAACCGGCTGCTCAAGCTGCGAGAAAGCGATGTTCTGCGAGAGGGCGGGGGTCTGGGTCATGATGCGGCGAGGCTCTTTTCGCGTCGTGGCGGTCCGGCAACCTTGGCGATGCGGACTTCAGCGGCCGGGCGATCGTCGGGGGCGGCCCGCGCAATAACGCGATTCAAAACCTCGCTGCGTGGTCCGAACATCTCGACGGCACCATCCCGCATCAGCAGCACCAGATCGACGTGCTGCACCAATCCCGGACGATGGGAGACAAGGATGACGGTGGTTTCAAGCGCCTTCAGTTTCTCCAGCGCGATAATCAGATTTTTCTCGGATTCGCCATCGAGATTGCTGTTGGGCTCGTCCAGGACGATGAACTTCGGATTGCCGAACAAGGCGCGCGCCAGGCCGATCAATTGCCGCTGGCCGCCGGACAGGAGCTGGCCGTTCTCGCCGATCTCGGTCTCATAGCCCCGCGGCAACCGCAGTATCATCTCGTGGCATCCCGCAAGCTGTGCTGCCTCGTATACCTGTTCCGGATTCGCTTCCCCCATCCGAGCGATATTGCGGAACACTGTGCCGTCAAACAGCTCGACGGCCTGCGGGAGGTAGCCAACATATCGTCCAAAATCCTCCCGCATCCATTTATGCACGTCAGCGCCGTCGAGGCGGACTGAACCGGCGCTGGGAGCCAGCGTTCCGATCAGCATCTTGATCAGCGTGGTCTTGCCGGCGGCCGACGGCCCAATCACCGCGAGGCTGTCGCCGGGGCTGAGGGTGAACTGGACCCCTTTGACGATTGCAGAAGTGGTGTTGGGGAAACCGTATGTGACGCGTTCCACCGTGAGACGCCCGACTGGTTGCGGTAGCGGAAGCCCGGGCGGACGCAGGCGCGGCTGCCGCAGGAATGCCTGCAGCCGGGCGAAGGCCTGCCTCACCTGAACGAGTTGCTTCCAGCCGCCGATCAGCATTTCGACCGGCGCAAGCGCCCGACCCATGATGACAGAGCTCGCAGTCGAGACCCCTGACGTCAGCTCATGCTGCAACACCAGATAGCATCCGACGCCGAGCACGGCGATCTGCACGCCTAACCGCACGAATTTGGCTATGGCCAACAGCACCGATGCTCGCTGCGCTGCGCGCCGCTGCGGTATCATCATTTCCGTCACGGACTCCTGCCAGCGGCCCATGACCGCCGGCATCATGCCCATGCTGTCAATCGCCTCCGCGTTGCGCGCGATGCTGTCGGCGCGACGCTGCGAGTTGATCGCGGCTATGTTCGCTTCCTTCGTCAGCCGCGACGTGATCAGTTCATTGAGCAGGGTAAGAACGAAAAGAACAATCGCACCGCCCGTCGCGACAAGACCCAGCATCGGATGCAGGATGAAGATGACGCCAAGAAACACCGGCACCCAGGGCACATCGTACAACGCGAGCGCAGCGGTCGATCCGACGTAGCCGCGGCAGGTGGCAAGGTCGCGCAACGCCTCCATACGATAGGTGTGGCCGCACAGAACATTCTCGATTGCCCTTGCGAATCCCTCCGGCGCGACCTTCAGTTCCACCCAGCTCGCCACTCGCTGCATGATCTGGTTACGCGAAAATTCCAGAATAGCCAGCAGCAGGATGGCGGTGCCTGCGATCAGTGAGAGATAGAGCAGCGTGTTGAAGTTACGGGTCGTTAGCACGCGGTCGAAAATCTGCATCATGTACAGGGAAACGGTGAGTTGCAGCAGATTCACCATGCCACTGAATAGACCCACCAGCAGCAACTGCTTCTTGCAACAACTGACCATACGGCTGAGAACCGTTTCGGTCCGCTCGCGCTGGTCCAGCGTCGCGAGCCTCGGCATCGAGTTCATAGCTTGAGTTCTCCGGCCGCAATCGTCAGTGGCGCGTATACAACCTTGAGCTTAGAGGCTTGCTCCGACAAATCTAGGAATTTTGTGCTACCTCCGTAACGCAGGTGAATCAGCTGTGTAGTCGTTGTGTGTTGAGCGAAGCGAGGCCTGCATTGATTAACGCTTCCCGGTTCAACTCACTCCGATTTGGAGCTCTGGTCGACGCCTTCGTCGAGGGCAAAACGTTTGCCTGCCGCCACGTGACGAAGCCTCTTGCCGGACAAAACGCATCACGGAGGTGGGTCGTCGGTGCACCATCGATCGCCGACGATGGTCCCGCGACGGCGGACGGTTACAAACCAACTGGAAGCCCGCTTATTTTCTTTGTGGGCGTTGGCGGCTCAAGTTCATATCGCGCTCAAGTCCATATCGCGCCGATGTGTAGTTGGCCGAGCCCATGGATTGCAGCCGTAACGGAAAAGGCCATCCATCGTAACGCCTGTAGTCATTCGGTAACGCGGCACTGCAAACCTCGGCGGTGTTGCAACACGCGGTTGTGTTGAAACACACATGAGGACGACGACTACGATGAATGCACAGACAGTAGCTGACATCCAACAACACGCATTCGATATCATCACGGGCACAGACGGCACGGATCCTGCGCTGAACGGAACTGCGGGGGACGACACCATAGTCGCTTTGAACGGCAACGACACGGTAGATGGCGAAGCCGGGAACGACACGATCATTGGCGGCGCCGGCGACGACATCATCCACGGTGGAAGCGGTACTGACATTATCCTCGCGGATGACGCCGGCGCAGGCAACGGCAATGATTACGTGTACGGCGATGGTGGCGACGATCAGATCAACGGCGGCGTCGGGAGCGACTACCTTTACGGTGGTACTGGTGACGATATTATTGACGGTGATACGGTCGGCAGAGTTGGCGGCGCTGATTACTTGTTCGGCGATACCGGCAACGATACGCTGAATGGCGACGACGGCAATGATCACCTCACCGGCGGCTCGGGCGACGACGTGCTGACCGGCGGAGCCGGGAGTGACACCTTCAGTTTCTCGATGATCGAAGGTGTTCAGCTCGACAATATCACCGATTTCCATTCGGGCCATGACTCCGTCAGCCTCACCGGGTTCGGGACGGACATCAATGATGTTCTTTCCCATATCCAAGACACTGATGATGGAGCGACGCTCCATCTCGAGAATGGCGCGACCATCGTATTCGAAGGTGTGCAGGCAGCCGATCTTCACACCACTGACTTCCAGCTCGCCTAATGACGAAGAGCTGACGACGGCTCGTAGCCCTCGTGGCGATGGCTTAACTGCCATCGCCACACCAGAGTGGCCCGGTAGGTGTATGCACGCTGCGATTTGTTAACTCCGCGGAGTGTGATCATGTTACTCCGGCGGGCGCTTGGCGATAGCGGCCGCGTCTGCGCGCGGCGTTCTCTTCTTTAAGCTCGCGAGATGCATTGGGCCGCCGCTCTTGCCAGGCTGCGCGGCATGTTGGGCGGCACCGCGGCCTTTGCCGTGGACCGACGCACCCGGGACTTGATGTGCGGCTCGCTTGGCGTGACTTGCCTGGCGCGCGGAAAGCGCATGCGAGCGGGACGCGGCCGGGTTGGTTGCGCTCGACGCATCGGGCTTTCGCTGCGCGAGCCGTTCGCGGGCTGCTGATCTCGTCGCGAGCAGCGTCAGGCTGAGCCCTTCGGGAATTGTAAAAACACTCGCTGCCGGGCTCGGCAAAGTCGAGCGTGAAGCGACCTGTGCGAGTTGCGGCTGCGGCCAGCGGGTCAAGTGCGGCTGCGGGGCGTGGGTCCGTTGCGCCTTATCGAGCACGTCAGCGTCGCGCCAATCCACGTCGGCAAACACCGGCGCAGGCAACGCTCGCGCCTCGGTGAACACGAAGTTCGGCACGATCGGCCAGCGCGTAATCGCCACCGTCTCGGTCGGTGGATGCAGGTACCATTGCTGCGGCTCGGTCGGCGTCGCGGGACGGTCCGGCGTTGCAGGCACGACATGGACGATGCGATAGCCGCGCGCCTTCAGTTCGTTCAGGATCCGCGGCAGGGCCGCGACGGTGCGCGCCTGGATGTCGTGCAGCAACAGGATGCCCTTGCCCTTGGCCTCAAGCCGCTGGATCGCGAGATCATAGACCCGCTGCGGCGAGACGTGGCGCCAGTCATCGGCCACGAAATCGGCGCTCCAGACCTGGATGCCCTGGGAAGCAGCATAGTTTTCGGGAATTTCGGCGCGCAGCAATCCGGGAATTCGGAAGAACGGAGCGAGCTTGCTCTTGTCGCCGTTCAGCGCCGCCACCGTCGAGGCAACGCCGTCATCAATCTCCTGTCTGGCCTTCTCCGCCGACATCTTGTTGAAGGTCAGCGGATGATTCTGGCTGTGCGTGCCGACGGTATGTCCGGCGGCGACGAGCTTGCGCACGCCTTCGGGGTTGGCATTGGCCTGGCGGCCGATGGCGAAGAAGGTCGCCTTGACGCATTCGCTCGCGAGAATGGACAGCACCTGGTTGCTGTATTTCGGCAGCGGGCCATCATCGAACGTCAACACCACCTCGTGATCGGCGAGTGGCAGGGTCTGAGGATACTGCATTGTGCCGATCCGCGGATGTTCCCTCGGATCGACCACGAGCGTGCGCGAGGTTCCGAGCGCGTCGGAACGGCCCTGGCAATTGGCCGCAAACGCGGCTTGCGGGGCAAGGCTACCCAGCAACGCCAGACAAACCACGGCCCACGACCCTTTCCGCACACTGATCACGTTGCTAGCGCTCATGAAATCTGGCCGCACCTTCAACGAACTCGAATCCCTACGTGCGGCGCCATGAATGCCGCCTTAACGGTCCGTAGTCCAGACCCCGCCCTGCGGCGGCGGTCCTGGGCCCAGCCGGCACGAGATGAACCACGCGATAGTGATGTTCGCGCAGGTATCGCAGGAAAGGCGGCAGCATGGCCGCCGTTTGGTCCTTTGTGTCGTGCAGCAAAATGATTCCCTTGCGTGCCGCTTCGAGCCGGCGGATCAGCAGCTTCAGTTGCTGATCCGGTGTCATCTTGTCCCAATCGCTCGCCCAGAAATCGGCGCCGAAGACCGCGATGCCACGCTTTTCGAGATTGTCGAGCAATTGCGGCGTCGAATCGAAGTAGGGAAAACGGAAAAACGGTGTACTCGGTGTCGCGCTCGCCTTGCCGTGCAGCACCTTCTCGATCGCGCTGATCCCCTTGTCGATCTCGGCCTCGGCCTTGTCGGGCGGCAGATCCTTGAGATTGGCGTGGGTCCAGGTGTGATGGCCGATAGTATGGCCGAGGTCGGCGATCTTCCGCACCAGCTCGGGGTGCTCCAATGCCGGCCGGCCGACCATGAAGAACGTGGCGCGCACGCACTCGGCCGACAGTGCCGCGAGCACCTTGCGGTCGTTTGCCGGCTGCGGCCCGTCGTCGAAGGTCAGGACGACCTCGTGATCCTCGAGCGGCAGCGTCTGGGGAAAGCTCTTCACCCCGACGCGGGGGTAGGCCGACGGATCGACCGCGAGCACGCGCGAGGTTCCGAGCGCGTCCGCGCGCGGGCACTCGACGGCCAGCGCGGACGAGGCCAGGGAGGCTACGGCGATGGCGACAAACATCGCAGTTCCGTTCGAGCTCGAACGGCCGCCGGAAACATTCCACATTGCGCAGGTCCCTGCCGATGGGTGTCCGTCCGCATTAATCGGCCAAATCCTCCACTCCTGTCAAACCGGCGAACGACGGTAACGCCGATAATATCGACGCTGACCGGCCGCCGTTCGTTCGCCGGCCCGGGCACAGTTCCGGCTGAAATTGCTGGGTTTTTATCTTTAAGTGGACCTTAACACGCTGCGGCGATGATGCAGTAACTCCAACAGGGGCACATTATGCGGCGCTTGCGACTCAAAGCGGACGGACGGATCGTCGAATTGCGCGACGGGCAGGAGTTCCCGCTGGTGCCTGCGCTGCCCACCCAAACGGTGCCTGCGAGGTCACAGCCGGCAGTGCGTGACTTGCGGCGTCGGGCGCAACTGACCCAGCTCGAATTCGCCGCCAAGCTTGGCGTGCCGGTGGAGACGATCCGCAACTGGGAGCAGGGCAAGCGGGCACCGCGTGGGCCGGCCCGCGCACTGCTTGCCGTCATCGCGCATGCGCCGGACACGGTGTTCGCGGCGCTGTCCAGCGATCCCGCGCCGGCTGGCGCGTAGCGCTTTCTGCCACCATAGGTCGCTGACCGGCTTTCGACCCGCATCTCAACCGCCTGTTCGCGGTGTCATCGGATATGCGCTCGCATTCTCGCGACGCGGTGCGCCCGAGGTCTGCGTCACTTTCCACCCCCATGAAGAAATGAGGGCGCAGGGAAAGCCGGGTGCCGATCGCACCCATGGGTCCCGTGCAACAAAAAGCACGGGGGTAGGACCACAG
>NZ_JAFCJK010000020.1 GCF_018131005.1 Bradyrhizobium lablabi | reverse complement strand
GTCCACCGCATCTCACCGCAACACTCGTGACGATCGCGAAGCGCCCCTCGATCGGGTGAGACGGGCGGAATTGAACACCTGATTTGCCCGACGACGGAAGTGCAATATTTTTCGCGCGAGGGCTGGACAGGTTTTCGAGTGATTTGCCCGTCGGGCATTCGCGCGTTGCGAACACTTTCAGATGGCGGCGGGAGCCAAAGATGCCCCGCCGACGCGGGGCATGATGGCAGGCCTATTTCGCGAGGTGCTTGTCGAAAAACAATCCGATCTCCTCGAAGGCCTCCTTGGCCTCCGGCGAGGTGTCGTCGCGATAATATTGCGCATGCGACTGCGCCTCGAACACCTGAAGCTGGGCCTCGACGCGCGCCTCTCGCAGCTTGCGGTGGACGCGCACCGTGTTGCTGAGCAGGAGGTCGCGCGTGCCGCTGGTCAGGATGGTGGGCGGAAATTCCCTCATGTCGCCGTAGACCGGTGAGAGCAGCGGATCCTTCAAGTCATGACCTTTGGCGTAAACGACCGTGCCGGCATCGCAGAAGCCGTCTGGCGAAACCAGAACGTTGTCGAGCTTGGCATTGGTCACGAAAGTGTCGCCCACCTTGGTGACGTCGGACATCGGCGTGCCCGGTGCAATCGCACCCGGCATCGGCAGTCCGTCCTGCTTGGCCTTGAGCATCATTTCCAGCGTGAGCGCGCCGCCGGCGGAACTGCCAAACACCGCGATCTTTTTCGGATCGGTTGTCTTGAGCAACGCCTTGTAAACCGTCATGCCGTCATCGAGCGCCGCCGGGAAATAGGCCTCCGGAGGCATCCGGTAGTCGACCGAGATCACCTTGAAGCCGCCGAAGCCGGCCATGAACATCGCCTCAGGCAGAGCTGCCTCGCCGGGGTTCAGCACATAGCACCCGCCGTGCATGTGAAGCAGGACGCGATTCTGGTTCTGAGGCGGGATGCTTGCCGGGGTGACGATGAATGCCCGGACGCCGTCGATCGTGGTCTTCTCGACCTTGACGCGAAGCCGCTCCTGCATTGCCGGAAGATTCTTCAGCGTCGCCGCTGCGGTCGCCTGAACGACCGGGACCCAATCCTCGCCGGTCTTGGGCAGCACGTCCCAGCCGTTTCGCAGCGGCATGCCGACGATCTTGGCAAGCTGCGGGCTGACGGTGCCGGGCACCGGGACGGATTTGGCGGGAACCTGCAGCGCATCCGGCGCCGCGGCTTGCGCCCAACCCGCGGAAGGCGTCGCCGCGATCACGCAAAAACCGAGGCAGGCAAGCCGGCCAAACCTGTCGAGACCGAATTCGATCATATGTCTCCTCCACTTCAGAGATAGATTTTTGTTGGTTCTGGATGGCACGCGGCATGAGCACGCATCTCGCGGCAAGCCTCGGGATGCGAAGTCGTGATGCGGCGCGTGGTGACGAGGAGCCGTCGCGTCTTATGAGGCTTCCTTGAGGATCGGGGATGCCGCTTCCTCGCCCTTGAGTTCTTCCAGGCTGCGGTGCCGGGGTTCGATTCCGAACGCCCACACGGTGACGATCTGCAGCACGAGCAGCCCGATCATCAGCGCCATCACGCCGGCGACGCCGCGCGCCTCGAACAGCATGACCACGAGGAACGGCGTGACGATGGTCGCGCCGCGCCCGAGCGTGTTGACGATGCCGGAGGCGCGCAGCCGGACCTCGGTCGGGAACAATTCGGGGATGTAGACGCCGAACAGAAGTGCGACCAGCACGTAGATCGGAACCGTCAGCGCAAATCCCACGGCCGGCAGCAGCACCGGATCGGAGATCATCGGATAGATGATTCCGAGCACGACCGAGATCAGCGAGGCGCCGATGATGGTCGGCTTGCGGCCCCAGCGGTCCGCGGTCAGCGCGCCGATCGCCGAGCCGACCGGGGCGCCGAGCGCCATCAGCAGCGAATAGCCGAACGAGGTGGCGATCGACAGACCCTGCTTGATGAAGAACACCGGCAGCCACGTGATGAAACCATACAGCAAGGTGTTGATGGTGATCAGGCAGACTGCGCCGACGATCATCCGCGAGAGCAGCGGCGCGGTGAACAACGTGCCGAGATCGGGCGATACGGGCGTTGCGACCCCGGGCGCCGGCGGGGGCAGGGGACGGCCCTGGGCCGCTTCCTTCTCGATGGCCTGCATCAGCGCTTCCGCTTCCGCGGTGCGGCCCACGGCCTCCAGCCAGCGGGGAGATTCCGGCAGCGACTTGCGCAGGTACCAGACAATGAGCGCGCCGACGCCGCCGATCACGAACATCGCGCGCCAGCCGAATTGCGGAACGACGACCGATGCCACCAGCAAGGCCACGGGCAGGCCCGTCACCACGCAGACCGCCGTGAAGCCGAGCCACTTGCCGCGGCTCCGCGCCGGCACGAATTCGGTCATCGTGGAATAGCCGACGACGTTCTCGGCGCCGAGGCCGACGCCCATCGCGAAACGGCAGGCGATCAGAAATGCCATGTTCGGAGCAAACGCCGCCGCGAGAGACGCGATGCCGAACAACAGCAAATTGAACTGATAGGTGAAGCGGCGCCCGTAACGGTCGCCGAGGAAGCCGGTGCCGAACGATCCCAGCATCATGCCGACAAAGGTCGCCGAGATGAAGGCGGCATTCTGGGCCAGCGTGGAAAACCCGGTCTTCAGTGTCACGCCGAGCACCGTCCCGGCGATGTAGATATCGAACCCGTCGAAAAACATCCCGATGCCGATCAGCAGCATGATGCGGCGATGGAATGGCCCGATCGGAAGCCGATCAAGACGGCTGCCTGCGTTGACCGATGTCGACATGTGCGCTCTCCCCTGTCTGCTATTCCTGTTGGCGGCCGCCTCTCGCGGGCGTTGTGCCGATTGCAATGGCTGCTAAAGCGCGATGAGATTGGGTTGAATCGTCATCGCGCTTTAGCTCTCTGTTTGAGCATGATCTCCGCGCAAACGCTTCGCGTTTGTCGCGAGGGAAAACCGCTTCACACTTTTCCGGATCATGCTTCAGTTCAATCGCTGCTGGCTCGCTGTGTCGCGGTACCAGTCGAACGGCTGCTCATGGGTCGCGACCATCACGCTCTTGGTGTTGAAGTGATCGTCGAAGCTCTCGGTGCCGCATTCGCGACCGATGCCGGAGTCGTCGACGCCGCCCCAAGGCGAGGCTGGGTCGAGCCGGTGGTGATCGTTGATCCAGACGATGCCGGCCTTCACTGCCGCGGCCACGCGATGGGCGCGCGCGACGTCGCGGGTACGGACCGCGGCGGCGAGCCCGAACGGGGAATCATTGGCGAGCCGCAGTGCGTCGGCCTCGTCCTTGAACGGCGTTACCGAGGTGAACGGCCCGAACACTTCTTCCTGGAAGATGCGCATGTCCGACCGGACGTCGGCAAATACCGTCGGCTCGACGAAATATCCGTTGTCGTGGCCCGGAACCTTGGCGGCGACGCCGCCGGTCACGAGCCGAGCACCGTCCTCATGGCCGTAGCGCGAATAGGCAAGCACGCGGTCGCGCTGGCGCGCCGAGATCACCGGGCCGAGCTGGGTGTTCGGATCGAAGGGATCGCCGATCCGGATCGTGCGGGTCTTGGCCTTCAGCTTTTCGACGAACTCGTCATAGATCGAAGCCTGCACGATGTGACGCGACGCGCAGACGCAGGTCTGGCCGGCGCCGATGAAGGCGCCGAACGCCGCGTAATTGACGGCGCGGTCGACGTCGAAATCGTCGAACACCATCACCGGCGTCTTGCCGCCGAGCTCCATGGTCTGGTGCGCGAACACTTTTGCCGCCGCGCTGCCGGCGATGCGCCCCGCCTCGGTACCGCCGGTCAGCACCAGCTTGTTGATGTCGCCGTGCTCCGCCAGCATCCTGCCCGCGCTCTGACCGAGCCCCAGCACGATGTTGAAGACGCCCGGCGGCAGTCCCGCCTCGGTGAAGATCTGCGCGAGCTTCAGCGTCGTGAGTGGCGTGTATTCCGACGGCTTGACCACGGTGACGCAACCGGTCGCCAACACCACCGCGAGCGACTTGCACAGGATCATCAGGGGATGGTTGAACGGGGTGCAGTTGGCGACCACGCCGATCGGCGTGCGCAGCGTGTAGTTCAGGTAGGAGCCTTCGACCGGGATCACGGAATCACGGCGCGATAATGCGAGCCCCGCGAAGTAGCGGAAGAAGTCTGGCAGACGCGAAAGCTGGGCGCGGGTCTCGTTGACCGGCCGCCCGTTGTTGAGGGTTTCCAACCGGTACAGCGTGTCCAGATTGGCCTCGAAGGCATCGGCGAGCCTGTTGACGAGCTTCGCGCGCGCGCGCGTGTCCAGGCCACCCCACGCCTTGCCTTCGAAGGCGGCGCGCGCGCTCTTCATCGCACGCTCGATGTCCGCAGGCGTCGAGTTCGGAATCCGGGCGATGACGTCGCCGGTGGCGGGATTGCGAACGTCGAGCATCTCGCCATTGCCGGCCTCGATTTCGCGCCCGTCGACGAAATTGCCGTGGATCTCGACGTCGATCGACGCCGGCTTCGACGGAATGTTCATGATCACCTCTCTTCGATGATGACGGCGTTGCGCCTGAGCGCCGGCAGGACACGCTTCTCGGTGGCCACGATGTGGGCCTTGATGATGCGCGCCGCGCTGCGAGTCTCGCGCCGTTGCATGGCCTCGATCAGGGCGACGTGCTCGGCGACGAGCTTTGCCGGATCGTGGCCCCTCAGATTGGAAACGCTGACGCGCACCAGCCGGTCGGCCTGACCGATCAGGTCGCACAGCGCCGCGGCCATCCGCCGATTGCCGGACGCGTGCGCCAGCGCGGTGTGGAACGCGCGGTTGTAGGCGATGAAGTTCTCATGATTGCCGGAGAAGCGGCGAAACTCGTCGAGCGATTTCAGCACGCTGTCGGACGCGCCCTCGATCGCCTCAGTGACGCAGGCCGGCTCGAGCGCAAGGCGGAAGCGCAGCAGGTCGCGCGCATCCGAGAGCGAGATCGGATTAACCCGATAACCCTGGCGCGGGTGCACCGTCACGAGATGCTCGCGCTCGAGCCTCAGGAGCGCATCCCGGACCGGCTGGCGGCTGACAGCATAGCGCTCGGCGAGATCCTGCTCGCGCATTTCATCGCCGGGCGCGAAGTGACATGATAAAATATCAGATCGGATATTTTCGTAGATATTGTCGCGCAAGAGCATGTTTTTGATCAGCCTCTCTTGCCACAATGTTGCAGTCGTGAAATATCACGTCAAGGGTCAAACGGATGAAATTCGCGAGATTTGACCGCCAGCCCGGGATCGGGCGCCCTCGGCGTTTGACGCCAGGCGAGCTCAAGGGATCGGCAATGGACAGGCTTTTCGCCAACGGCACCGTCAACGCAGCGCAATCGGGCGAGGGATCGCCGCTGTTCCTGTTCCATTCGCTGCTGTCGGATCGCGCGAGCTTCGATGCGATCGTGCCGAAGCTTGCGACATCGTTCCGGACCATCGCGCCGGAACTGCCGGGATTCGGGCGCTCGCGGGCGGTGGACGGCGGCCTCGCCGCGATCGCCGACCGCATGGCGGAGGCGGTCCAAGATGCGGCGGGCGGCGAGGCGGCGATCGTGCTCGGCAACGGCTATGGCGGGTTCGTCGCGCTGCAGATGGCGATCCGGCATCCTGCGATCGCGAGCAAGCTCATTCTCGCCGATTGCGGCGCGGCATTCTCCGAGCCCGGCCGCGAGGCGTTCCGCAACATGGCGAAGCTGTCCCGCGAAAAAGGATTGGGCGCGATTACCGACGTCGCGATGCGGCGGCTGTTCGCGCCCGACTTCCAGGCGCGGCATCCCGCGTTGATGCAGGATCGCCGCGCGGCCTTCCTGCGCACCGATGCCGGCGTGCTCCAAGCCGCCTGCGAGGCGCTCGCAAGCCTCGATCTTCGCTCGGAGCTTCGCGGCGTGAACGTGCCGGCCCTCGTCCTGGTCGGCGAGCACGACGAAGCGACGCCGCCGCCGATGTCCCATGAACTGGCGGCGGGACTGCCTCGCGCCGAGCTCAAGATCATTCCGGGATGTGCGCACGTGCCGCAATTGCAATCGCCGGAGCTGTTTCTCGAGACGATCGGCGATTTTCTGCCGGGCGCTCGTCCGGCCGCCGCCTAACCCGCCTGCCGACAATTTGGGCACGACGCCCAGCTAATGCGTTTCACCTCGGACCGGGTCTCTGCCTAATCTGGTGCAGAGACGGAGGCGAAACGACATGCATGCGATCCTGGATCATTGCAGCGGAGCGGCACGGCGGAGCCTGCCGGCGGGCACGTCCTTCATCGATGAGGGCGGCAGGACGGGGCATCTGTTCGTGCTGATCGACGGCAAGGTCGAGGTCGTGAAGGGCGACAGCGTGGTCGCCGTGATCAGCGAGCCCGGCGCAGTGTTTGGCGAGATGTCGGTGCTGCTCGAGCAGCCGCATTCCGCAACCGTGCGCACCTCGGCCGACTCCACGCTGTACGAATTTGAGGATGCGGCGTCCTTCCTGCGCGACCAGCCGACGGTGGCAATCTTGATCGCGCGGCTGTTGGCGCAGCGGCTCCACGTCGCCACGACTTATCTCGCCGATCTGATGCACCAATATGCCGACCATGGCACGCATCTCGCGATGGTCGGCGAAGTGCTGCAGAGCATGATCAGCCTGCCGCCGATGCAGGTCGTGCCGGGGTCGGATCGGCAATCCGATCCAAGGCTGTGAGCCAGTCCGGCGGTTCGAGAACGGGTGCCGCCGGCCGATGCAGGGGCTGCCTGAGATCGATGGTCCGTGCGTCGCCGGCGGCAAGCCAGAACGCCTGTCCCCGGTCGAGATCGAGCACGATGTAGACCGGCGGCCGGCCGGGCTGCAGGCCGGCGTTGAACACCCAGGTCGCGCCGATCCGATCGTACCACGAGCCGTCGGGTATGAACGGCGACTGATGGACATGGCCGGAAATCACCATCGACGGATGGTGGCGGGCGATCCACTGCGCCAGTTCGACATCGCCGAAGAAGCGCTTGCCGCCCCAGCTTGTCGGCGAATTCGCCGGCGGAGCGTGATGCACCCAGATCCAGCGGCCGTGCGGCATCGCCGCGGCTTCGCGAAGCTGATCGTCGATGCGCGCCTTGACCAGCGGGCCATCCCACCATGGGCAGACCGTGAACAACGTGTCACCGATGGTCAGGTTGTCGCCGTCACAGGCAATGCCGAACTCCCTGGCTTCGGCGATCCAGCGCGCGATCTTCTCGCCATCCGCGCTGCGCTCGTCGAGGTCGTGATTGCCGGAGCAGAGGATGACGCGGGTGCGCGCCGCCAGCAGCGACAGGTATTTCCTGACCACAACGATCTGCGCACGGAAGTCGACGAAGGAGCCGATGTCGAGCGCATCGCCGGCGAAGATCACGAGATCGAATTTCGGCGCCGCCGCCAGCAGCCAGTCGAACTGCGGCAACGAGTAGTGCAGATCGGCGACCACAAGGCAGCGCATGATCGAGCAAGGCCCGGCTGGCCCATCAAAGGGCGATCCGGAAATCGAGCAAGAACCGTGCCGTACCGCGCCAGGCGGACGCGACAGATTCCCGCAGCGAATGTGCGCGTGTCTCCCTCGCGGCGCGGCGCAAGAAGACGCAGTTAAGCCCGCGCAGCGGCGCGGGTGAACACCACCTCGATCAGCGTACCGGTCCGGCCGCCGGTCCTGATCTGAAATTTGGCGCGATTGGCCTCGACCAGCGCCTTGGTGAGCGACAGGCTGACGCCGCCGGAGCCGGCCTGGTCCGATGGCGTCGGGGCGCGGAACGGCTCCAGTGCCGCGGCGACCTCGTTGTCGTTGAGGCCCACTCCGGTGTCGCGCACGCGCAGCATGACCTCGCCGAAGTCGGACAGCGCAGTCGAAACGATCACCTGGCCGCCGGCATTGGCGAGATGAATCGAATTGCCGATCAGGTTAAGCGTGATTTGACGCAGCGCGCGCGTATCCGCAACGACTGGCGGCAGCGTATGCGCGAGCGACGTGCGGATGATGATGCGCTCGCGGTTGGCCTGCGGCTGCATCACCGCGACGCAGCTTTCCACCATCTCGTTGAGGTTCTGGCTGGTGAAGGCGAGATCAAGCTTGCCGGTCTCGATCCGCGCCAGGTCGAGCAGGTCGTTGACGATGGCGATCACGCGTTCGCCGGAGGCGCGGATGTCCCTTGTGTATTCGAGATAGCGCTCGTTGCCGAGCGCGCCGAAACGCTCGCCGATCATCACCTCGGCAAAGCCGATGATGGCGTTGAGCGGCGTGCGCAGTTCGTGGCTGATCCGCGCCAGCATGTCGGACCTGGCGTTCGCGGCGCGTTCCGCGAGCCGCCTCGCCTCGCGCAATTCGCTCTCGCTTTTCTTGGCCTGCGACAGATCGCGGAACACGGCGAAGAAGTTCGGCCTGTCGGCGCGCGTGCGGCCCATGGTGAGCGACAGCGGAATGATGCCGCCCTGGCGCACGCGCCCCAGCACCTCGCGTCCATGGTCGAGCAGGCTCGCGACACCGGCCGACTTCAGGCCCGCGAGATATTCGGACACGTCGTGCTGGCTCTCCAGCGCGAACAAATCGGCGAGATTGCGCCTGATGAACTCGTCGCCATCATAGCCGAACAGCGCCTCGGCACTGCGGTTGCAGGAACGGATGTTGCCCTCGGCATCGAACATGACGATGCCTTCGGCCGCGGTATCGAGGATCGCGCCGAGCTCTTCGGCGTCGGCATGTCCGGCGGCCGGCTCCGGCGCCGAAAGCGCCGGCTCGGCTGCCGGAGCGCGGTCCGTCCTGGCATCCGGTTCGGACAACGCCGCCGCGATGGCGGCATCCTCCGCGCGCGTGCGAGAGAAGATCAGCGCGAGCGCGGACTCACTGTCCCAGGAAATGCTGTGCAGCCGCGCGTCCGCCGCGATCGACTGCATCGCGCCATCCGCGGACTGGCTTGCCGAGATCGTCACCGGCGTGCCGGCTCCCGAGACGCCGCCCGCGTTCGACATGCCCGCTTCGACATAGAGCGCATCAAGGCCGCCGGCGTCTTCCAGCGCATGCAGGCTGTCGTAGCCCATTCGTTCCAGGAATGTGCGATTGGCATAGAGCAGGCGGTCGAGCCGGTAGATCAGGACGCCGACCGGCAGGAGGTCGAGCAGCGCCCTGTCGCGCCTGGTTTCGCCGCGCGGCGGCGGCGCGGGTTCAGCAAGCCACTGGGCCGTCCGCTCCGCCGGCGGTTCTTCTGGCGGGGGCTCGCTTGCAACAGGTTGTTCGGCGACCGTCTCGGTGGGGTCGCTTTGGCCGGAGGTTGTCGCAAGCTGCGCCACTTGCTCGAGCCGCGCCGACAATTGGCGGGCAAGCTCGTTGAACGCATTGTTTTCAACCGGCGTCAGCGACGGCGGTTTTGCATCGCCAGCGGGACGGAACGGAACCACGTTCTGTGGTGTCTCCTCGCCCATGTCCTCGCGCGTCTCGTGAGTCGGATCCACGGCTGTTTCCAGATCGGCTTGGTGTGGAGTCTCTGATGCGGTTGCCTCAATCAATTCCGAAGGTGGTGGTTTTGCTGCACCGGTTTGCGGCGGCTCCGCCGGCCGCGGCGTATCATCGCCGGACGGCGGCGCGGGTGGGCCGCCGAAGAACTCATACCGCCGCAACGCGGTGAGTCGCGCAAGTCCGTCGAGGTCGCGACACACGCCAAATCCGCGATAGCCGGCAAAATTCCCACCGCGGTCGAAGATCGGCAGACCCGACAATTCGACCGGCAGGCTGCCGCCGCCATCGACTGGCCACTCCAGGACGATGCCGCTCCAGGTGTCGCGCGTGGCCGACGCCTTCATCACGCGGCCCTCGGGATCGACCCCGAAGGTTTGCGCAATGTCGGTCCACAGCCGGCCGAACCCGGCGGCGGTGCGCGTGCCGATCAGGCGGGTGAACTCGTCCGAGCCGAGCGAAAAGCGTCCCTCATGGTCCATCTGCCACATGAAGCGCAGCGGGTATCGCCGCGCGCTCGGCAAGGGCTCGTCGAGCCAGGACGGCGGCGCGGCGGCGTGCGCTGGCGTGTCCGCGGCCGCATTGGGTGGTGGCGCATGCTCGGAAGTATCACCGGGCGCTGATGACACAGGCTCGCCCGCGACCGGCTCAATGTAGGGCGAAGGCTCGTGCGAGGACGCCTTGGCCTGATCTGCTTCAACGACCGGTTCAGCGGCGGCGGGCTGTGATTGAAACGGCTCCGCCTCCGGCGGATCGAGCGCATCGAACAGCGCGAATTCGGCCGGCGCCTCGTCGGTCAACTCGGGCGCTTCGTAATTGACGATCGGCTGTTCGACCATCGATGCGGCCTTCGGCTCGGCCGCGGGCTGCGCGACCGGCTCCGGCACCGTGCACTCCGGCGCGGCGGCCGGGGCAATCCACGCATTCATGGGCCGGGTTGCCGCGGGCCTGATCACGGCAACCAGCCCGATATCGGCGCCGCGGCCGACCCGCTGCAGCGTCACGCCGCCGATCCCGACACTGGTGGCGGCGCTGCCCTGTTTCAGCGCGTCGCTGCGCGCGGCATCCAGCCCCGCCTCAGCGAGATCGTGGAGACCGAGCAGCGAACGGGCCGCCTCGTTGGCGCCGATGAACAGGCCGTCGCGCGCAAAAGCTGCGACGGGGTGGTCGATCCCCTGCACCAGCCGCTGCAGCCGCTCGACGAACGGCATCGTGCGGCCGGTCGCACCGACCGTGGCGAGCAGAACGCCGTGGCTGCCATCGGGCAGGTCGAACCGCGCGCAGGCGCAGGTCGCAAGCATTCCGGGGGCCGCGTCAAAGCCGCGCAGGCGCTCCAACCGCACCGCGCCGCTGGCTGCAAGGCTCCGGACGAGCCGGGCGACCTGACGGCGATGCGGATCGGCCGGGCCGAACATTCGGCTTGCCAGATCGGCGCCGTTGACGCCTCCGAATACTTGCGCGCCGACCGGGTTGGCCCAAAGGATTCGCGCACCGTCCGCTGACCACAGCCATGCCGGCAGGGCGCTCGTCGCATGGTCCGCCAGCCGGGGATCGCCAAGCGCCTGGAGCTGGAATTCCGAATCATTCATTGCGCAAGACTTGGCCCGCGTTGGTTGCGCTTTCATCCCGGATCGACGCTGGAACCGGCGGCCAAGGGACGACAGCCTTAACAGAAGGTTAGTATCGCAAGCGGAGGGGCGAGGTCCACGGCCGCACCCCGCACGCGGCGCGCCCAAAGGCGGATAACGTTAACTTGCCTGAACAATCCGGATCGCTCCGGCGTTGCTGGTGTGAGCAGCCGGGAGCCAGGCCCACGATGTGAACCGACAGCGCCCCGTCAACACCCGCAAGATGGCCTCGCAAGATCCTGCCGCGAACCCGCGGGGGTGCCGGTCGGCTTGCCGAAATTGAAAGGAAACCGACCATGAACGACAACAACGGGCGTGATCGTTTCGAGATTCCCAAGGAGATGCGGTCGATGGCCGAGGCGAGCCTGGACCAGGCGCGCAAGGCGTTCGAGAAATTCGTCAGCAGCGCGGATGCGACCGCCGGCTCGATCGAGGAGCGAGGCGCGACTGTACGCGCCGGCGCCAGGGACATTTCCACCAAGGCCTTCAGCTACGCCGAAAGGAACGTGCAGACCTCGCTGGACTACGCGCAGTCGCTGCTCAAGGCCAAGGATCTGGCCGAGGTCATGAAGCTGCACAGCGAATATGTGCAGGGCCAGATGCGCTCGCTTACCGAGCAGGCCAGTGAAATGGGTCAGATGGTCAGCCGCGCTGCCATCGACGCGGTTAAGCCGAAGAGCTGACGGGCAATCTCAAATCCTCGTGACAACCCTGGGAAGAGATTTCTTGCCAGTGCATCCATCACGATCAAAAGTGCGGCATCGCGCCTCAATTTGCGTTGCGTTGCACAAAATTGACATGATAAGGGTGTTTACTCGCCAATGACCCGCAAGGGTAATCCCGTGAACCAAGGCAGCGTGATCCATTCCCAACGTGTCCGGTCATAGGTTCCGGCGCGTTCGCAATGGACACATCGTTTCATCTGTTGCGAAGGATGCACGTCAATGGCTAACCCGTCTGATCCGCTTTCTGCCTCGATCGTCCCGTTCGAGGTTCCCGAACAAATGCGCGCCTTCGCTGAGAAGGGTGTGTCGCAGGCTCGCGACAACTACGCCAGGTTCAAGGACGCCGCCGAAACCCATAACAGCACGCTCGAGGCCGTCTTCACCACAGTGAGCAAGGGTACGAGCGCCTACTCGGCCAAGATGATCGAGTTCTTCAAGGCCAACACAACCGCCTCGCTCGACTTCGCCCAGGAGCTGTTCGGCGTGAAGTCGCCGTCGGAAGCGCTTGAGCTTTGGACCTCGCACACCCGCAAGCAGTTCGAGACCTACACCGCCCAGGCCAAGGAATTGGCCGAACTCGGGCAGAAGGTCGCGGCCGAGGCCGCCGAGCCGATCAAGGCCGGCGCGTCGAAGCTCTACAAGCCCGCCGCCTGATCGTCTCAGCTTTCAGGCTAACGAAGGGCCCGGGCCGCACGGTCCGGGCTTTTTGCTGACTGGCAAGCCGCGAAATGGCGGGTGCAAATAGCCCCGTTCCGGCCTTGCCAAAGCTCGGCGTTGCACCTAGTTTCCGCCGAAATTGCCGCCCCCTTCCGAGGGGCCCGCGCGCAAGGATGCAGTTGTAGCTCAGTTGGTTAGAGCGCCTGTCTGTGGAACAGGAGGTCGGTGGTTCGAGCCCACCCAACTGTACCACTACAGTTGAATTGTCCCGCATCTCCAGCAACTTACTGATAGACCTGACGTATTCGCGCCTCCGAAAATACAAAAGGCGCTACAAATGGCGTTGCGGATGGTCGCTCTAAATCGTGCTGCTGATGGTCGCTTGTTTGCCCGCGAGGGCATCCCTGAGGATGTGCGTGACGAATACGCTCGACTGTATGGCGTTCGGCGCGAGGCACAGCTGAAGTTGCCCGGTGACACTCCGCGCCACGAAGCAAAGGCGCGACTTGGTGAATGGGAAGCCGAGGTTGAAACGCGTATCGCCACATTGCGCGCGCAACGAAACGGCGAAGGCCAGCCGCTCACCAAGCTGAACGCGATAGCGCTCGCGGGCCTCTGGTATGCGTGTTTCGTTAATCAATACGAAAACGATCCAGGGCCGCCGAAGCGTTGGCGGGAGATGAGCGACCATCTCGTGTGGAACGTTATCTACCCCGAAGCACCCGAAAGCTACCATGAGAACCCCAAGGCCGATCCTCACTGGGAATGGCAGAAGGAGCCCGAGGTTCGCGAAGCAGTGAGGCCTCAGATTGCCGAGTTGGCGCGCGTGGCGACATTTCTTGCAAGCGAGGGCAAGGCCCTGAACACCACCGCCTATGCGCTGTTTGTCGATGCTGTTGGCGACAACCTGTTACCCGCCATAAGGTTGCTTGAGCGGCGCGCTAACGGTGACCACTCCCGCGACGATACCCCGGACGGCTTCCCAGCGTTCACAGACGGTCCGACGCGAGGCTCAGGCATTAGCTGCTGGGACTTGTTCGAAGCCTTCGTGAAGGTTGTTAAGCCAGCGGAATTGCGGCTGTCGCAGCTCGGGCGCGAATGACCCGAACCGGTCTTCAAGGCACCCCACAACCGCACTACAAGTGCTAATCTCTCCCCCAGAGGCGTGGTCCTTGGAAGGGGGACACATGCGACGGCGGGATTTCATAGCGGGTGCTGCGGCACTGCTCGTTTCGTCACGGACTTCTCGGGCAGAAGGGCCGCCTCGCCGGATCGGCTATCTTGATCCTGTGCTCAAACAGTTGCCACGTTACAAGGTGTGGCTAGACAGCTTGCGCGATCATGGCTGGATCGAAGGGAAGAACCTCATCATTGATTACCGGTCGACCGAGGGGCAAGCCGAGCGCATACCGCCTCTAGCGAACGAGCTTGTCGCTCTCAAGCCCGATGTGCTCGTTGGCGTGAGCCCGCAGGTGGCCTTAGCCCTGAAATCGGCAACGGCAACTATCCCGATTGTATTCGTGGCCGTGTTTGATCCCGTGGCGACCGGCCTCGTCCAAAGCCTGTCGCGCCCGGGCGGCAACATAACGGGTCTTGCGACCTACGCGCCGGGAGATTGGCTCGCGAAGCGAATAGAAATCTTGCGGGAACTAGTGCCTGCCACCTCGAAGGTTGCGCTCTTGGTCAATCCCGGCAACCCGTCGCACAGGCTCGTATTGGCCAACGAACTGTCCCGCACAGCCCGGACCATGGGCGTGGCTCTACCGATAGTCGAGGCAACCACGGCTGATGAACTCGATGTGGCCTTTGCGTCGGCCGCCCAGCAAGCCGATGCGATGATTGTCTTCAGCGATAACCTAACTGCAAGAGGCCCCGCGCGTTGCCGCGCTCGCGGCAAATCATCATCTGCCTGCGATCTACCTATTCAGTGGGTCAGCCCGGGACGAATTGATCGTGTACGGCCCCGACATAGCCGATCTGCTCCGCCATGCTGGCGGCTACGTCGATAAAATTCTCAAAGGCACCAAACCTGCGGACCTGCCAGTTGAGCAGCCGACCAAATTCGAGCTGGTCATCAACATGAAGACTGCGAAGGCACTCGGCCTCACCGTACCGCCCTCGTTGCTTGTCCGCGCCGACGAGATAATCGAATAGTCATCGATGTCTGCTTGTGGCCCATCGCGTCGCTTCGGTGCGATGATGAATGTCGTCGCTACTGTCGCATAGCGGAAGTCGAGCCTCGGCACGAGAAACGCCCCGGCGCTCGGTGTTCCCCGATGATCACCTATGCTACCTCGCGTTCTGTCGTATCGAGTGCGCCTGAAGGTTCTCCAGCGTGGCAATGGTCGCCTCAATATTCTTCCTTCGCATCCTCAGGCTCGGCGCCAGCACCGGATAGGCCGCGTCCGACGCGTCACGCATTCCCGCGCGCGTCTCCTCGTGTTCGATATCGGCAGTGAGCAGGTCCGCCCTCCGCGAGGTCGCCGATCAGTGTCACGATTTGAAGCCTCTACGCTGCTGCTGTTCTCCGGGGCGTCTTAAGTTGATACGAGATTGGCATTGGCAGCCTCAGCGCTGGAATGATTTGGGACGTGCTCGCGGTGCATTCCCGGGTAGAGCAAGGGCGGTGCTAATGAGCCACGGGGCAACGCAGGACAGGCACCGAACCCCAGGATGCCATGGGTTTCCATTTGTTGACGAGGGCCGCCCCTAAGCCCAGACTGGCGGCAGGCGGCATCCGGGCAAGGATGGCGTCGCTGGGGCAGCTTGGCCATGAAGCAAAAGCAGCCAGCACGGGTCGGACGCCGGTTGGCGGCCATAGTCGCCACTGACGTGGCCGGCTACTCGCGGCTCATGGGCCTCGACGAAGTGGGCACCGCCCGTACTCTCCGTGAACACCGGAAGGTTACCGATGCTCTCGTGGCGAAACACGGGGGACGCCTCGTGAAGAGCACGGGGGACGGTGTGCTGCTTGAGTTTCCTTCGGTGGTCGATGCGGTCGAGTGCGCCGTCGCTGTGCAAGCGGTGATGGCCAAGCGAAACAACGGTGTTCCCGAGACACGGCGCATGCTGTTTCGGATCGGGATCAACCTCGGCGACATACTAATCGAGGGTGACGACATTCTGGGAGATGGCGTCAATGTCGCAGCGAGGCTTGAGGGGATGGCTGAGCCCGGGGGCATCTGTATCTCGTCATCCGCTTATGAACAGGTTCGCGACAAGGTCCCCGTCGATTTCACCGACCTTGGCGAGCAACTCCTAAAGAACATCGCTCGACCGATCCGCGCCTATGCGGTCGGCGGCAACGCAAACGCAGATCGGGCTGTCCCGCTGTCAACCTCCTCCCCGCGTCTTTCGATCGTGGTGCTGCCGTTCGCAAACATCGGTGGCGATCCCGAGCAAGACTACTTCGTGGATGGTGTGACCGAGAGCCTGACCACGGACTTGTCGCGTATCAGCGGCTCGTTCGTCATCGCTCATAACACGGCGCTCACGTTCAAGGGCAAGCCCGTGGACGTAAAGAAGCTGGGACGTGAGCTGAACGTCCGCTATGTGCTGGAAGGCTCTTTGCAACGCGGCGGCAACCGCCTTCGCGTGAATGTGCAGTTGATCGACGCCGAGACCGGCAATCACCTTTGGGCCGAACGGTTCGATAAGCCCGTCGCTGATCTATTCGAGATGCAGGACGAAATCGTATCGAGGCTTGCCAATACGCTGAACACGCAGCTCGTTGCGGCCGAAGCCCGGCGAGCAGAGCGTTCGCTGCACCCCGATGCAATGGACTTGTACTTCCGCGGCATGGCTTGCATACACAGGGGGTTAACCAACGAATACATGGCCAAAGCGCAGAACTTTTTCGAACGTGCCGTGGCGCTTGATCCCGGGAATATTGAGGCGTTGGTCGGCGCGGCAGGCGCTACCTTAAACCAAGGTGCCACTTTTGTTGGCGATGACCGGGCCGCGCGGCTGGCCGCTGCTGAAGGCAGCCTGATCAAGGCACTGTCCACAGCCCCCGAGCACCCATTGGCTCACATGTATCTGGGCGCTGTCCAAATCTTCACAAATCGCGCTACTCAAGGGATCTATGAATGCGAGCGAGCATTGGCGCTGGACCGAAATCTGGCCAATGCGCATGCCTGGATTGGTGTTGCCAAGCTTTACATGGGACGCGGCCAGGAGACCGAGGCACATATCCGCGAGGCGCTTCGCCTTTCCCCGCGCGATACCTTCGCCTTCCGCTGGATGATGTGGGTTGGTCAGTCGAAGTTTTGGTTCAGCGCAGATGCCGAAGCGGTCGGCTGGTTCCGTAAGGGCATCGAGGCCAACCGCAATTTTGCTATCGCTCATTTCCTCTTCGGAGCTACTTTGGCGTGGCTCGGCTCGCTAGACGAGGCGCGCGCCGTTGTGCAAGCCGGACTTGCGCTTGATCCAAGCTTCACGGTTCGCCGCTTTCGCGCCGGTGCACCGAGCGACAACCCGGCTTTCCTTGCCGCACGCGAGCGGGCCTATCAGGGCATGCGCATGGCCGGAGTACCCGAAGGGTAGGGATCAGGGCACGCATGTCAGACCCTATGACAGTCAGCCGGAAGCTCCTCGCAGTCTTCGCAGCGGATGTGGAAGGCTACAGCCGCCTCATGGGCGCTGACGAGGTCGGCACGCTCAAGGGGCTGACTGAACGGCGCGCGATCCTCGACAAGTTCATTGAAGAGCACAGGGGCCGCATAGCGAACACGGCGGGCGACAGTGTCCTTGCGGAGTTCGGAAGCGCCGTGGAGGCCGTGCAGTGCGCGGTGGAGGCGCAGACCGCTTTGGCCGAAGCGAACTCCAGTCTCGCACCCGAGCGCCGCATTAGCTTCCGCATCGGTGTACACATTGGAGATGTGATGGTTCGCGCTGGGGACCTCTTCGGCGACGGCGTGAACATTGCCGCGCGTCTGCAGTCCGTTGCGAAGCCGGGTGGCGTGTGTATCTCCGGGGCGACGTACGATCAGGTACGCAAGGTCCTGCCGATGGCTTTCGTAGACCTTGGTGCTCAGCAGGTGAAGAACATCCAAGAGCCAATCAGGGCCTATCAGGTGGGTGGGCCGAGTGAAACCCAACGGGCCGCTGAGCGTGTTGGTCAGACTGAGAGCCCACCTCCGCTACCCGACAAGCCCTCTATTGCGGTTCTGCCATTCCAGAACCTGTCCGGCGATCCCGAGCAGGAATACTTCGCGGACGGAATGGTTGAGGAAATCATCACCGCGCTTTCGCGGTTCAAATGGTTGTTCGTCATCGCTCGCAATTCGAGCTTTACGTTCAAGGGCAAAGCCGTCGATATAAAGGAGGTCGGGCGTCGGCTTGGCATCCGCTATGTCCTTGAGGGGTCCGTGCGCAAGGCGGCGGGGAAAGTTCGCATCACCGGGCAATTGATCGATGCGACTACAGGGGTACACATATGGGCGGACAGGTTTGAGCGTGACCTAACCGACGTTTTCGCTCTTCAGGACGAAGTAACCATCGCCGTTGTTTCAGCCATCGAGCCAAAGATGCTTCAAACAGAAATTGAAACGGCGACGCGGCGACGACCAGAAAACCTCACCGGCTATGATTTTTATCTCCGAGCCACGCAGCAGTTCTACCTAACGACCCGCGAAGGGTTGGCCGAGGCGATAAGGCTGGCTCATCGTGCCTTGGAGCTCGACCCTCGGTTCGGCGCTGTTGCGGCACTGGCAGGTATCTGCCACCTGCTCAACGTCGTTTGGGGCTATAGCAACGATCCGCAGTTCGACCGCAAGGAAGCAGTTCGGCTCGTTCGTTTGGCATTGAGCATCGATGATAGTGATCCAGACGTGTTAGCAAGGGCTTCCGTAATTTCGGCGTACATGATCGGCGATAGTGAAGCCGAGATCGAAATGACTGACCGGGCGGTCGCGCTCAACCCAAACTCATGGCTCGCATGGACCGGCAGAGGCCATGTCTATAGAATTGCGGGGCTGCCGGAGGAAGCGATCCGGAGCTATGAACGTGCCATTCGCATGAGCCCGGTAGACCCGCGACTACACATGACGCTTCATGGCATTGGGATAGCCCTTATTGAGCTTCGCCGCTTTGACGAGGCCGTCGTCGTAGGGAAGAGAGCTCAACGTCAGATCCCCTCCTTTCGGACAACCTACCTCTGCCTCGCGTCCGCCTACGCCCATCTCGGACGTGACGCTGAGGCACACGACGCGGCGGCGCGTCTGCTTGAGATCGATCCCGCCTTTCAAATATCGGCCTTAATCGCCCGGGGCGGACAATCAAACGCAAAGCTGTATATTGAGGGTCTTCGGAAGGCCGGGTTGCCCGAATGACTCCGGTGTATCCCCTCGTTCCCTGTGTCGACCACGCGGCCCTGTGAACCTCGGCGGCGGCTGGGTCTTTAAGGGCAAATAGTGTGAAATCGGGATGGCCCGCCCGCGTAGAACCGCAGGTCCGCCCGAAAGGGGACCCAAATCAAACGGGCGCGCCGCGAGACGGCTTGATCGACGGACCCGATCTTTTGGCGCTGCTCGGAAAGCACGGCTACAGCTTCAGGATAGAATCCCGGTCCTGATTCGTATCGGCGGCACTACGATTCTGGAGACGAAGCGCGCGGGTAATCGCGGATGATTGGCTTCCGCTTCGCTGGCATAACGAAAATCGTAGAAGCGTTTGTGTCCGGTACAGTCGCGAACGACTCATTGTGGACTTCCGAATACTGACGGATGATGCGGCATGATAGGCCATGCGCCAGCGCTGATTGTCTTTGGCGGTCTCCCTGGCACCGGGAAAACGACAATTTCTCGCGAGCTCATAAGACGTCTGGGGGCCACGTATCTTCGTATCGACGCCATTGAGCAGGCGTTACGGGTAGCAGGCCACGCGGTCGGCGCGATGGGCTACGTCGTAGCCAACGCACTGGCCGCTGAAAATCTCGAGCTTGGACGTATCGTCGTCGCAGACTGTGTAAATCCAGTCCTTGCAAGCCGAGTCGGATGGCGAGAGACCGCCTTGCAGAAGTCGGCAAGCGTCGTTGAGATCGAGGTGATTTGCAGCGACGTGGTATTGCATCGGCAACGAGTGGAAACGCGGACTTCAGACATCAGGGGCCTCAAGCTGCCAACGTGGCACGAGGTAGTGAACCGGGACTATGAACCGTGGGATCGAGAGCATCTGGTGCTCGACACGGCCGTTAGCTCACTCGACCTCCTGCTCCAACAGGCTGAGGCGTATGTGGGCGCCAGGATCGGTCAGTCCGGCTCACTGTGAGAGTGCGCTACGTCGCGCGTCCTCGAGCGGAGCGCATCGGCGGCCCGCCCGGTTCGATATCGGGCTCAATGGTTCTCATCGCGCCGCGCCGCGCGCCACCGTGCGGGCGCTGAGCCTGACCACGTTCTGAAAGCGCGCGAGAACGCACTTTGATCGGCGAAGCCGAGCTGGGTTGCGATGTCGGCAATGGGAATCTCTTTTTTCAGCAGACTCTGCGCGGTCTCGAACCTGATCTCCTCGGTGAGGCTCGAGTAGCTCAACCCGTAACTCTCCAGGCGCTTGGCAAGCGTCCGCGGACCTATGCCCATGGTGAGACAGACACTATCGCGCGAAACATTTCCAGTCCCGATCTGGCTGCGAATGACGAGCTTGACCGTCGAGAGAAAATCCTTGCTCGTGTTCGCGGCGGCCAGTTCGAGAAGAGGGGCGAGAACATCCTCATACTCCGGCCGGCGTCCTTGCACCGGCTGCTCGAGAGTTGCAGCATCGAACTCAAAACAGGAGCAAGCCTCGTTGAAGTCGACCTGTGTCTCGAAGAATTGCAGGAACGGCGTTTTGTCACGAGGGCGGTTGCGGCTGAGACGAACGCGATTGGCTCGCCACGCCGGGCCGCAGAGCTGCCGCATGATGTTGATGGCGATGGCGACGGAGCCGTCTTCGATTTGATCGACCGCCTCGATGTTGGGAGCTGTGACGGCATAGCCAAAAGAAGCCTGTCCTCCGTGAACATCGAGAAAGGTTGCGCCACCGGTCTCGCTTGTCTTCAGTGTGTCATTGATAACTCGCAGAGCCTCGCGCACGGTTGAAGAATGCAGCGAGACGAGTCCGGTAAGGCCGATGGCGCTTGCCATTGTTTTGGCCCCTACACGGAGCCCAAAGCTTTCACAGCCCGTGACCTGAACGCATTTGTTCAGCAGCCGCCCGAGTGCGGCATAGGGCATGACGTTCTCTGAGTTGGAGAAGATCAGTGGGTCGAGGCCAGCTTGTCGCAGAACTGCCTCAACATCCGCGCCAAGCTCGCGCAGAACCAGAGGGATAGCCGCGACATTCCGGATCTTCGCGGTAGCTTCGCTCACGGCGGGCTGAGTGGGAGCATCCAAGGCCGTTGACCTCCGTTCAAGCTACGGGGCCGCGTGCACGACGAGATTCCTATTTAGTCAAATTTTGCGCGCCAAAGTCAATACGGGCGTCACGCGGCTCGATAATATAGCGGCCTGATAGGCCGCACTCTGAGCAGCGAAAAACATTATCGGTCAGGCCAGGGGAGGTTACTTGAATGTTTACTTTCCGCTTATTGGCAAGTGCAGCATTGTTTACCTGTGGTGCCTTTTCGACGATGGCCCAGCAGGTCACTGGCACTCCAGGCTCGTCGAGCGCCACGACGACGATCACCGGAAAACAACTACCGCCGGTGCCTCCCCAATTTGGCGGAGTCATCAGGGAAAGAGCCTCCGAGTCGACGCCGTGGTGGGCGCCTCGTGTGGTGCCTCCGAAAGGTGCTCCGAATGTGCTCCTGATCATGACCGATGATCAGGGCTTCGGTGCACCCGGTACTTTCGGCGGCGTGATCCCCACTCCGGCCATGGATCGCATCGCGCAGGCCGGACTGCGCTACACCAACTTCCATTCGACGTCGCTTTGCTCACCGACACGAGCGGCGATCATCACGGGACGCAATCATCACTCGGTGGGTTTCGGAGTGGTTGGCGAAATCGCAACGGGATTTCCGGGATACGACTCCATCATCCCGATCGAGAAGGGCACGATCGGCACCATCCTGAAGGCGAACGGCTATGCGACCTCGTGGTTCGGCAAGGACCACAACACGCCGTTCTACCAGGCGAGCCAGGCCGGGCCGTTCGATCAATGGCCGAACGGAATGGGCTTCGACTACTTCTACGGCTTCGTGGGTGGCGATGCGAGCCAGTGGCAACCGAACCTTTTCCGCAATACCACCGCCATCTATCCCTTCCTCAACAATCCCGGCTGGAATCTCGAGACGGCGATGGCCGACGAGGCAATCCAGTACATGAAACAGTTGAAGGAAATCGCGCCGGGCAAGCCGTGGCTCGTCTATTACGTGCCGGGTGCCACTCATGCGCCGCATCATCCAACGCCGGAGTGGGTCAAGAAGGTCAGCGACATGCACCTGTTCGACGAGGGCTGGAACAAGGTGCGTGAGAAAATCTTCGCCAATCAGAAGCGGCTGGGCATCATGCCCGAGAATGCCAGGCTCACTCCCTGGCCGAAAGACTTGCCCGAATGGGACTCCCTGAGCTGGGACGAAAAGAAGCTGTTCATCAGGCAGGCGGACGTCTACGGGGCCTATCTCGCCTACGCCGACCACGAGATCGGACGCGTGATTCAGGCCGTCGAAGACCTCGGCGAACTCGACAATACTCTGATCATTTACATCGGGGGCGATAACGGCGCGAGTGCCGAAGGCATGCTCAATGGCACGCCGAACGAGTTCACCACCTTCAACGGCGTTCCCGTGCCAGTGAAAGACCAGTTTCCGTGGTACCCGTTCTGGGGATCGGAGCGGACGTTCCCGCATTTCGCGGCAGGTTGGGCATGGGCGATGGACACGCCTTTCAAGTGGGTGAAGCAGGTGCCGTCGCATTTCGGCGGAACAGCCCAGGGCGTGGTGATGTCATGGCCCGGCCACATCACCGACCGCGGTGGCATCCGCCGCCAATTCCACCACGTCATTGACATCGTGCCGACCATCCTCGAAGCGGCCGGCATTCCGCAACCCGACACGATCAACGGGATCAGGCAGATTCCGATCGAAGGTGTCAGCATGGCGTACACGTGGGACAACGCCAACGCCGCGGCGCCCTCGCGACACACGACGCAGTATTTCGAGATGCTCGGCAATCGCGCCATCTATCAGAATGGATGGGTGGCGGCCACGACCCCGGTGACCCTTCCGTGGGAGCTGAGCACCAAGACCCCGCCTGATGTGATCACCGGGTACAATTGGGAGCTCTACAACGTTCAGGAGGACCCTACGCAGTTCAACGACCTGGCCGCCAAGATGCCTGACAAGCTCAAGCAGATGCAGGAGGTCTTTTACGCCGAGGCGAAGAAGTACAACGTTTTGCCACTCGACAACACGACGCTCGCGCGCTGGAACACGCCGCGGCCGAGTCTCACAGCAGGACGAACAGAGTTCACCTATTCGGGTGAACTGATCGGCACGCCGCCCAGCGCCGCGCCTGACATCAAGAACAGGTCTTACACCATCACCGCGGAAGTGGAGATTCCCGAAGGCGGCGCGGAGGGTATGATCGTCACCGAGGGGGGACGTTTCGGCGGCTACGGCCTTTTCCTGAGCAAGGGGGAGTTCGGCGTCGGCCGCGGCAAGGTGGTGTTCCTCTACAACCTCCTCGACCTCAAGCGGACAATGTGGGAGGGGTCTGAGCTCGAAGCCGGCAAACACACCATCGTGTTTGATTTTAAGTCTGCTGAACCAGGTTTGGGGAAGGGAGGAACCGGCGTCTTGTCCGTCGACGGCAAAGAAGTTGCCAGAAATTCGATGGAGAATTCCACCCCGATCACGTTCCCGGAGGACGAGACCTTCGACGTCGGACAGGACACACGAACCGGACTGGCGCTTTTGGAGTATCGGTACGACCCGCCGTTCAAGTTCACCGGCAAAATTGGCAAGTTAACGTTCAAGCTGGAATCGGAGCCGGCCAGGCAGCCCAAGAACTGAAGACTGCTTGCGCGGCGCATGAGGTCGTCGGCGGGATGAAGAAAGTGCTGGTTTTCGCCGCCATCGCCGAGGCTGTGACGGGATTGGCGTTGCTGGCTGTCCCGTCGGTCGTCGGTCAAGTGTTGCTGGGGCAGCCGCTTGCCGGGATCGCAATCCCGGTCGCACGGGTGGCTGGCATTGCACTGATCGCTCTGGGAATTTCATGTTGGCCAGGCACTCCGGCAACTGGCATGTTCGCATATAGCGCGGCCGTGACGCTCTATCTCGGTTACATCGCACTCGTGGGCGAGTTTGCAGGGGTTCTTCTTTGGCCGGCCGTCGGGCTGCACGCGTTTCTATCCAGCCTTCTCTGTCGCATCGTGGTCACCAGGTCTGGCAACAGTTAGTTGCTTCTTTTGGCTTTCCCGGACTTCACGAACCTATGGCGGCGCCCGGCTTGCAGCATTGCGGTGGATCGCGCGCCCGCAATTTCAAGGCCATTGCACGCGACAGACTGACGCCTTGTGATGCCGTCACACAGCATCATCTCTGCTCTCATGTGTTCTTCACGAAGGGACTCGATCTCGCCGTGCGGGATAGAGCAGGAGAGAGGCGTGAGCGACTTCTACAAAAAGGAGATCGATCGGCATTTCGCCTGGTTCGAGGCCAGGCTTCCGGCTGGACCGGCGCGATTTCTCGGCTGGGTGCGCAAGCCGTCGTCGCGCTATGTGCGGATTCCGCTCGCGATCCTGCTGATCCTCGGCGGCATATTCAGCATTCTGCCGGTGCTCGGGCTCTGGATGCTGCCGCTCGGACTCCTTTTGTTCGCGCAGGATGTGCCGTTCCTGCAGAAACCGATCGCGAAGATGCTTGGCTGGGCAGTGCGCAAATGGAGCGAGCGCGAGCGCGCGAAGCGCGCACAGTGACGTGTGACTCAAAAGCCAACGCACCCTGGTAATCTTGGCCACTTTTTGACATGCAAGTTATTTTTTTCTTTCGCGAATCAGCGCGCTGATTCATTTTCGGCTTCTGGGGTCAATCTGGAGGCTAAGGTATGAACGTCATTGTTTTCGCTTCGCGTAAGGGGGGCTCGGGGAAAAGCACCCTGGCTGCTCACCTTGCCGCGCAAGTGCACAAGGCAACGAAGCCGTGTCTGTTGATCGATGCGGATCCGCAGGGCTCGCTCACCCTCTGGCACAAATTGCGGGGCACCAATGAGCCGCCGATCAAGGCGGCGGTAAATTCCGTCGGCAGCATCATCGCTGCCGCCAAGCGAGACGGCATCGAGTGGGTGTTCATCGACACGCCGCCGAACCTGTCGGCCGTCGTCGACGATGCGATCAAGAACGCCACGATGGTGATCATTCCGGCGCGGCCCGGCGTGTTCGACGTCAACGCGGTGCAGGAAACGATCCAGACCTGCCGCACGGCGCGCAAACCCTATGCCGTCGTGATCAACGGCGCGCCCGCGCAACGTGACGGCGTCGAGAGCCGCATCGTCGCGATCGCGCGTGAGGCATTGGCGAAATTCCGTGCGCCGGTGTGGAGCGGCCAGATTTCCAACCGCGCCGACCTCCTGATGGCGCTCGGCCAAGGTGAAGGCGCCCGCGAATATTATGCGGAGGGCCGCGCGGCTGCCGAGATCAATCGGTTGTGGGCTGCGATCGAACGCTCGATCAAGGCGATCCGCGGCACGGCGTCGACCTCCGGCGCGATGCACAAGCAGGCCGCGTAGCCACAGCCCGGGCGGACCAGGAACGCGCGGACACGGCGCGTTTTTCGTTGGCAGTTTCATTATTGCGTTTTCGAGCGAAGTGGATGCCGGTTCGCGCAAGGAAGACGCGAAGCTTCGGTTCTGACTCAATCAGAACCGATATTGCTCTGGTCGCGAACAAGAACGACGAAGCAATTCATGTGCGGCCATGAATTGCTCGTCGGCTTGCTTTCGATGGCAGAGGTGGCGCTACGCCACCATCAGCATGTAGAAAACGATCACCGGCGTCAGGGTCAGGATCACCGACCAGATGCCTATAGCCCACAAAATATCCTCGGTCGTAAAGCCGGGCTTCGCAGCAAGTTCCGGCCTTACGGCAATGCAATGTTCTTCGGAATTCACGTTGCCCCCGCACAGTTCTTGTTCGTAGCGCGGAGGTGATACGCGCTTGCCTGTTAAGATCCCGGTCGCAGTTTCGCTCGCATTTGACCACAGGTGCTACCGCGGATTAACCACTGACCGGGCGGAAGTCGCCTCAGGCCAAAAGCAGGCGGTAGGTCATGATCGGCACGAAGCCGATCACCGTCGCCCAGATCGCAAACGACGACACCAGCAGCACGTCCTGCATCCGCTGGGCGCGCTCGCAGATCGGATAGCGCGGATCGTGATTGATTGGCTGGTTCATTGGTCTCCCCCGGTTTTGTCCGGGGGACAGCGATAAGCCCAAAACGCTAAACTCCGGCTCTCCGGGCCGCTCGACTTTGCAGCGCCGCGGTCACCGCCGCTTAACCAAGCGCCGGCACGTCAGCGCATGCCGCCCTTGTCGCGGATCGCGCCGAGGTGCTCGTTGATGCGAAATACGATCAGGACGAACTCCGCCACGATGCGCGAGAACACGATGCCGACCACGACACTGGCGATTGATGCGAGCAGCAGGACAAATCCGACGAACGGGCTGATCGCCATCGCGGACAGGCTGGACAGGATGCCGGAGATTCCGAACAGCACGATGACCCCGATCACGAGCCAGTAGAACGTCTTGATGATCGTGGGCGTGATGAAACGGTCCCACTGAAAAAGATCCTTAAAATCGAACATCGGTGGTTCTCCCGGCAATTCGGACATGATTCGCGTCACGCCTGAGGACCAAGGGCTAGCTCCGAACAGGGCGCCGGGCAAGTCAGGTGCAAGCTATGCGAGTGGGCTGGTTGTGATTGCCGCAAATAACGGTCACAATCGGGTTCGTTTCCGGCATATCGTCACTCCATGACCACGCTGACCTTTGAAGACTTCAAGCCCGGCCGCTTCGGCACGTTCGGCCCCCGCCATGTGACGCGCGAGGAGATCCTCGCCTTTGCCCGCGAGTTCGACCCACAGCCGATGCATCTCGACGAGGAAGCGGCGCGCAAAACGATGCTCAAGGGCCTGTCCGGCTCGGGCTGGCATCTGGGCTCGATCATGATGCGGATGCTGTTCGACGGCTTCATCGGCCGCACCGCCTCGCTCGGCTCGCCCGGCGTCAATGAGATGCGCTGGCTCGCGCCGCTGCGCCCGGGCGACGATCTGATGCTGGACGTCGATGTGGCCGAGGCCCGCGTCTCGCGCAGCCGCCCCGAGACCGGCATCGTCACGTTCAGGGCCGCGGTCCGCAATGCAAGCGGGCAGGTGCTTTGTGATATGGAGTCGCCGATCATCGTGCGTCGCCGCGACGCATCGTGATCGAGGAGGACCGCATGCGCTTCTTTGAAGACATCGAAATCGGCGCGCGGCGCGAGTTCGGCTCGTTCACCTTCACCGCCGAGGACATCAAGCGGTTCGCCAGGCAGTTCGATCCGCAGCGCTTCCATCTCGACGAAGAGGAGGGGCGCAACTCGCTGTTCGGCGGGCTTGCCGCGTCGGGCTGGCACGTCGCCGCCGTGTGCATGAAGCTGCTGGTCGCCGACGGCAAACGTCAGTCGGAGGAAGCCGCCGCGCGCGGGGAGACGGTCGCGGTATGGGGGCCGTCTCCGGGCTTTCGCGAGTTGCGCTGGATCAAGCCCGTGCTTGCCGAAGATACGCTGAGCTTCAGCAGCCAGGTCGAGACCAGGCGCACCTCGGAAAAGCGCCCCGAATGGGGCGTCGTGCAGGCCCGCAATACCGGCATCAATCAGCGCGGCGAGGTGGCGTTCTCGTTCCTTGCGACCGCCTTCGTGCCGCGGCGCCATCCCGGTTCCTGACGTTGCAGCCGCGCCTCATGTTGCGCGGACGCCATGGTGAGCCGATAAGCCGCGCGCCGAAGCGCTTGTGTATTGCACGGAACCGATTTCCTGCTAACGCATTTTGAACTTGTCAGTGCCATATGGATTTGGGCAGGTACTTCAGGGGACGACTATGGCAGACCGCGGTGCGCTGAAAATTCTCGGCATTATCTTCGCGGCCGTGACGGTCACGGTGATGCTTGCCACCGGCCTGATCGTGAAGAGTGTTGCCGACGGCAGCTATTCGCTCGAAACCACCGCGAGCATCGATCGCTGATTCAGGACCTGATAACCATAACGGCTGATCGCCGATACGGACGCTACCGATTCCAGATCAGCACCATGACGACGGTCGCAGCGGCCAACAGTCCGACAAACCGGATCATGATCGTGCCGACGCCGCGCTGGGGCTGGGGCAGCGGAATGGGATCGCTGTTGTCTGGTCGAACGCTTTGCATGAATGAAGCCCCCCAAAAAATTCCGGCCGCCGGGTGACGACGCGCGACTGCGTTGCGGCCTGCGCTCCAAAAACTTACTTCCAATGTCGACGGGAATCGTTTGTGCAAGAATCGCTTACACTCAGTTCTTGCCACATCAGCGGCGGCCATTCCAGCCGGAAAAAGCCTCAAAATGGAGCCGCCGCGCCCCGTGAGGGACGCGGCGGATGTTGGTCCTGCGACCGATCGTCATTAGCTGTTGCGCAGGCCGTCGGCGGCACGCTTCCACTGTGTGACGTTGTCGGCGATCATGCGCGTCGACTTCATCGCGGCCTGGCTGAGCTGGGCGTAGCCGGAGATCTCGCGCTGGACACGCTGGCCCTCGGCATGCAGGAGGTCGCGCAGGCTCTCGAGCTCCGAGATCAGCTTTTCGATCTCGGCCAGCGAGGTGCCGGCGACGCGCTGGATCAGCGAGTTGACGTTGTTGACGGTGGCGTCGGCGCTCGGCTCCGGCGGAGCGGTTTCCGTGCTCACCACGGGCCGCCGCAGATAGGCGATGTCGTTGCGCACGAAGTCGCGGATACCGGCCTCGACTTCGGAGACGGCGGCAAGGTTGGTGTCGACGTCCGATTCAGTCTCAATTTCTTCGGAGCGATTGGTAGCGTTCATCGGCTTTCCCCTGGTTCGCGTAACGAGCGCGGATTTCCCCCCGCACGACGAATTGACGAAGGGCCCAATAGGACCGCCGAATTTGACCGCATCTGGGCCAAGTTGCGGCGAATGCTCGATCATTCGCGGAACATGAAATGAAGGATAAGAGGTCGTTACCGGGCCTTACCAGCTCGTTTTGAAGCCGGCGCTGATGCTCTTGCTCGTGGCGCCCTGCGCGGTTTCGCCGATCGAGCCCGAGACGGTGACGCCGTCGAACAGCTTCTGCTCCGCGCCGATCCGGCGCAGCCATTTGTCGTCGCTGGTCGACAGCGTCTGTCCGGCGACGATGCTGGTGCCGCTGTCGTTAACGCTGAGCCTGGCCGACTGGTCGGTCTCGTAGCTGCGCCAGGGATGGCCGACAATGCCGGGCACCGGCACGACGCCCTGCTGTATGACGTTGTAGGCGTTCTGCAGCGTGAGCGAATATTGGTCTGACAGTGGCACGGATTTACTTAGCGACGTGCCGATCCTGCTCTGATCGGTGCCGGGATCGACGCGAGCCTCGACCGAGGTCTGGTCCCAGATCGAGGCGACCCCCGGCGCGCTGATCGCGGCCCAGGCGCTGCCGGAGGATTGCGGCAGGCTGCCGCCATTGGCGAGCCGCTCCGACAACTGCTCCGATGCAGTAAGCGTGCCCTGCTTCGCGACCGTTATGTCGGCGCCGATGCGGGTATCGAGAAACGGCGAGATCGCCTCCTTCACCGACACCGCCGACGTGCCGTTGGCGTTGCGGTTGGACGACCAGGCCGCGTTGCCGCCGGCCGCGCCTGCCGGCTTTCCCGATCCCTTCGGCGACAGCGCCGGCAGGGCCGTCGGGTCGGTGTCGAGCTGGCTCCAGTCGAGCTTGCTCTCGTCGATATCGTTCATGAGGTCGGCGTCAGCGGCGTCGGCTGCGGGAGCGGCCGCCTCCGCCGACTGATCGGTGTCCTGCGCGGGAGGAGTTTGCGCGACGGCTGCGAGCGCCATAGCCAGGGTGAAGCCCGCCGCCAGCACCGGCAGCCTGGCCCAGCCAAATCGTGATGTGGAGGTCATTCCCAGCCCGCAAATTCCAGCGCCACAGAATGCGGTTCCCATGGTGCAAAATTAAGGCGGGCCCCGAGGGTCCGCGCCGGCAGGGGACGGCCGTCCCGGCCATCCACGTCCGTCCTGGGGCTGGAGAGGACCGAACGTGGATGCCCCGGACCTCAGCGCGAAGACAGGCTTCGCGCTTTTGCCCCGGGAAGGGGCAACCGGATTGGGCGGAGCGAAGGGTTATCCGGCCATGCGCGGCAGATGGATGGGAGAGCCCACGGTCTGCTCGACCAGGTCAAAGCTGTCGACCAGGACGCGGAAGCTGGTCAGCTTGCCGGCCTTGAACTGGGCGAAATGCGCGATCCGCACCGAGATCGGTTTGTTGGAGTCCAGCGCCGTCAGCGAGTAGCGCATCATCGAGGACGCCGAATCCACGCCCAGCATGATCGACTCGCGATCGAAGCGGTGCACCCGGACGTTTTCGCTGATCTGTCTGATCACCTCGAGCACGGCCGCCTTGCCCCGGCGCGCGCCGAAGAAGGGAAACATCTCGATCGGTCCGTAAATTGCCCAATCGACCTCGTCATCGACGAGGGGCTCGAGATCACCAAGCTGGCGTTCATTGATCGCGCGATGGAATGCGCGCGAAAAACGCCAGAGACTATGCTCTGTCATTTTGCGGTGTTCCTGAAAAACGGGATTTCCAAAACAGCATGGGGCTCAGGGCGTCAGCGTCGACGCCGTGCCAGGTTGCTGCTTTTCACTATTCCGCCGTCACATAGTGCGGAATGGCAAAAACGCAAATAACAATTTCGCATTACACGATTGCGTGGACGTCACCTGAATGTGAGGCGGTTCACAGTGCTTGCCGCCGATTGTCAGCCGCGGGCAATTCGGCAATCTTGGCGTGTACAGAGGAATGACAGAACGGCGATGGCTGCGGCGCCGCAACCGCGGAAGCTCCGGTTTATTCCGCGTGCCGCATTCGCCAAATTATCGTCGCGCGGACTTGCCGGCGCCCGGCCAGCCCGTATCCTTTGCGCGGGAAGGCGGTCGTCGAAGCCGCCGCAATGGGGAGAGAGATCAATGAAACGCATCGCCGAACTCACCGTGGCCGGTTTCCTGCTGGCCTGTGCGGCTCTGCCGCCGCCGGCGCTTGCCCATACGCCGCAGCAGCCGCCGCACCAGCTCTACAATGAAGGCGACCTCGGGCTCGAGAGCGGCGAGGCGATCAAGGACTTCTCGATCTCCTACGTCACCCACGGCACGCTGAACGCGGCGAAATCCAACGCCATCCTGATGGTGACGGCGATCTCGGGCAATCATCACCGGCTCGACTTCATGATCGGGCCCGGCAAGGCGCTCGACACCGACAAGTATTTCATCGTCTGCACCGATGCGATCGCCAACGGGCTTTCGACCTCGCCGAGCAATTCGAAGGCGCAGCCGCGCATGCAGTTTCCGAAATTCACCATCCGCGACATGGTGGAATCGCAGTATCGCCTGATGAAGGAAAAGCTCGGCATCGACCATGTCGTCGCCGTGGTCGGCCCGTCGATGGGCGGCATGCAGGTGCTGCAATGGGGCGTCAGCCACCCGGACTTCATGGACGCGCTGGTCGCGATGGTGCCGCTCGCCAGGACCCCGGCCTGGACGGTTGCCGTGCTCGAAGCCTCGCGCAAGGCGATCATGACCGATCCGGCCTGGAAGGACGGCAACTACGAGGCGCCGCCGGAGAAGGGCATCCGGCTGTGGCGCGACATCCTCTCGCTGCTGTCGGCGCGCACGCCGGACATGTACCAGGCGCAGTTCAAGAACGGCATGGACGTGCTGCCCTGGATGGAGCAGCAGGAGACCGCGATGATGAAGGCGTTCGACGCCAATGACTGGATCTACCAGACCTGGGCCTATGAGCGGCACGATGTCGGCACCACGCCGGGCTTCAACGGCGACACCGCCAAAGCGCTCGCCTCGATCAAGGCGAAGACGCTGATCCTGACCGGCACCAAGGACCTGCTCAATCCCGAATTCGAGCCGACCGAGATGGGCAGGAACATATCGGGCGTGACGATGAAGACGATCAGCCCGGGCACCGTGACCGGCCACGCCGCGGCGGGCGGTGCGATCCCGGCCGATGTCGAGTTTCTCAACCGCGAGACCGCCGCCTTCCTCGACAGCGTCGTGGCCAATGGCGGCAAGCCGCAGCGTTGAAGCGATCGCGCGACGTGTAACGGGGAACTGCAGGGCCGGCTCGCCGTTGTCGCGACGTCCCTTCGGAGCCTGTCCATGATCAGATCAGCCTGTCTTGCTTCGGCCATTGCCGTCGCCGCGCTCGCCGCGTCGTCTCCCGCCGATGCCAAGGGCTGCATCAAGGGCGCCATTGTCGGCGGCGTGGCCGGCCACTATGCCGGCCATCACGGCATGCTCGGCGCTGCCGCCGGCTGCCTCTACGGCCGCCATCGCGCCAGGGAACAGGAGCGTCAGCAGCAGGGTCAGGGACGCCAGGCGCAACCGGAGAAGCTGTAGCCAACGTCGTCCAGCATCAGCGCGCGAGTTGATCGCGCGTTCCCGGAACGCGAGTTGATCGCGCGTTCCCGGAACGCGAGTTGATCGCGCGTTCCCGGAACGTCATCCGTTCGCACCGCGTTTTCCCCGGTGCGCAACGGAGACAATGAATGACGAAACCGCTGAGCAAGACCATCAAGCCCGTTCCCGAGGAGAACCAGAGCCGCAAGGGTTCCGGCAGCACGCCCGCCGTTCCGCTCGATACCACCAAGGGCCATCGCGACGACGAGAAGCACAACATCCGCGAACAGGCCGCGCACGGCAATCTGACGCAGAACACCAGCAACCGCAGGTCGGGATAGGCGTCGCCTCACGCGAAATATCGGAGGCCGTCATTGCGAGCCGAGCGACGTGTCCGCCGTAGCCTTGGCGAAGGCGGAAGCAATCCATGCCGCAACGTATGCGGAACGGTGGATCGCTCCGTCGCCTCAGCGCAAAATTGCTTTGCAATCTTGTCGCGAGCTCTTCGCAATGACCCACACCGATGATCCGGTTTAACATATCAAACAGCAGACGGATGCATGCTCGCATTCTCGCGGCGCGTATCGCGTCCGAGTCTTGCGTCGTCTTCCACCCTCATCGAATGGAGGGTGCAGGGAAAGCCGGGTGCCGATCGCACCCGTGGGCCCGGTGCAACAAAAAGCACCGGGGGTAGGACCACAGGTGTAACCGGGAACAACCCGGCTTTCCCTGCGCGATGGTTTACGGCTTACTTCGCGCTCTCCTCGGTGAGACCGGGCTTTGTTGCCACCGTCATCCCTGAGAAGCGCGAGCTTCTTAAGGACTTAACACCAGCCACTGGGGCGTCAGGACCACACGACTTCGCCATCCGCCTCGTGCGCACTCGTCTGTCGCGCACTCGGCGTCCACCGCATCTCACCGCAACACTCGTGACGATCGCGAAGCGCCCCTCGATCGGGTGAGACGGGCGGGATTGAACAATTGATTTGCCCGACGATGGAAGCGGAATATTTCTCGCGCGCGGACTGGACAGATCAACCGGGAACTGAACGAAAACTGAGTTGCCCGTCAGGCCCACCCGGCAGCGCGGCCAGTCGGCGCGCATCGAGATCGAAGCGGCGCTTGGGTGGATGATGTCGGGCGGCGCGAAATTCAGGATGGTCGGCGGACTGTCTGCTTCGGTGCGCGTTCCGGAACTCATGCTGGACATCGCGCGAGATCCGAAAGGTGATACTGTTCACGACGCTTCGCGAATTTGCGGGAGATGGTCGCATGACGGCACAGGACGACAAGAATGCCACCAGCCTGGTTCAGCGCGTCCTGAAAGACCCGGCAATTGGTGAGATCAGCTTTCAAATGGGCGACGTCAGCGTTTCGCCGACGATGTATCAGAAAGTTTCGCAGGAAATCGCGAATGGCAACATCATGGTGATCGTCCAGCCAGACGTCCTCAAGGCGAATGAAGCCGGCAAATATTTCCGGGAATTGAAGCTCGGCAATACCACCGTGTTCGACGTCCTTGTTTTGAGATTCCCCGACCTGGGAGATCGGAGCACGCCGATCAACGAACAATCGCATCGAATCGCAGCCATCGTCCATGAATGCACGCATGCTGGATTCAATGTCCTTAAAGTGCCGAACATGACAAACATCACGCATGAATCAGGCGCGTATATCGCGCAATCCATCTTTGTGATCGCCAAGATGTTCGCCGCGAGCGCGGGTCACCCCGAGCGGGTTCACCTGGATCGGGTCCGGATGACGGATCCAATAGAAAAGGCGGCGTGGGATGTCGCGGTCATGCTGCACGACGAGGCGGCCAGCGCCAACACGCCGGCAGCGCGCTACTACAAATCGCCTGATTATGCCGTCAAATATTGGCAGACTTTGAGCAAGGTTTTTACGGCAATAAGCGTCAGCGACGAATACAAGAAGATCGCCAAGGACAAGGTCAAGAACGTTGGCGTGGGCCGTGTCATCCAGCAAGGCGGGCATTGAGGCGTCGGTTGTGGTGGTTGGCCAAGCCTTTCGTCGGAAGCGAAATATTTCTCGCGTGCAGGCTGGACGGATCAACTGGGAGCTAAACAACTACTGAGTTGCCTGTCGGGCGCTTTGCTGTAGCGATGGCGATAGCAAGCACTGGGCGATCTGTCTGCGTGTCATTCCGGTCGCTGTGTGTGCGGCAAACCCGGAAACCATCGCCATCAGTCTTCGTCATCACCGAGAAGTTTCTGAACCTCGGTTTGATCTTCGCCAAAGGTTACGATCGACGAAGGCAGTCCAATGAGAACGAGCGGGCAGGGGTTGCCGACGCCCCGCTGAACGCGTTCCTGCAGCTTGCTCCAGTGTGTTGTCGCTGTGCCGAATTTGTCAGAAACAAATTGGTCGGTCCATGCGTCTCGAAACGGAATTGGGTTCCTATTGCGCGTGACGCGCCTCACGACGTCTCTGATCTGACGGCGGGTTGGATTGAGCCCGATACGCTCCATATCATCGTGAGAGTTTATGTTTCTTTCATCGGCAAAGCGTCGAACGAGGCTCGTAATTGAGGCCTGCAGGCTAGCGCCGCGTGTCACAATGATGCCGAGCGAAATGCCGCCGTCGGCATGGAGCCGCTTGAAGTTCTCAAGGTCGCGGTCAAAGAACGGGTCCTTGTTGTTCCACTCGATCTCAAGCGCGATAGTGCCGGCATCGAACGTCTTCACGTGGTCAATCTCATGCGACTGAGCCTCGCGCTCGACGCCATCGATGATCCGCTGTACAATGAAGTTGTGTTTGCGCCAGTCGTGGGTCGCCAAGGCGTTCCGGAGCCGCTGGGTGCCTTTGGTCTCGCCTCCGCCGGAGCCGATGATCTCCTCAATGGGAATCGTCGACGACAGCAGCACGCCCTCAAGCTGTTCGGCGACCTCAGGGAAATCGACACCCAGAATTGCCTCAGCATGCGAACGAAACTCGATCTCGAAGCCGCGCTCCTTCAAGCGATCAAACATTGACACCGCACCCCAACCCTCGCGCGAATAATTATCCACTATCCATCTTGAGAACGTAACGTGAACATGATATTCTGCGTTAGGGATACCGCGTATATCGATCATCATGCCTAACGTTTTGGAGTCGCCGATGCTTTCCGCCGGTCAGGATTTGCTGCGCTTTGCGGATGGTCGTCGGTTTTCGACGATTCTGGCTGATCCGCCGTGGCAATTCACTAACAAGACGGGGAAGGTCGCCCCCGAGCACAAGCGCCTGTCGCGCTACGGCACGATGAAACTGGACCAGATTAGTGCGCTTCCGATCGTCGAGATCGCGGCGCCCACGTCGCATCTATATCTCTGGTGCCCCAACGCGTTGCTCCCTGAAGGGCTCGCTGTAATGAAAGCGTGGGGCTTCAATTACAAGTCCAACATCGTCTGGCACAAGGTTCGCAAGGACGGCGGATCGGATGGAAGGGGCGTGGGATTCTATTTTCGAAATGTAACCGAGCTGATCTTGTTCGGGGTCCGCGGAAAGAATGCGCGCACGCTAGCGCCCGGCAGGCGGCAGGTGAACTTGCTCGCGACGAGGAAGCGTGAGCACTCGCGCAAGCCGGACGAGCAGTATGAGATCATCGAAGCGTGCTCGCCGGGGCCGTTTGTTGAACTGTTCGGTCGCGGTCCGCGGAAGGGGTGGACGACGTGGGGCGATCAAGCGGACGATTACAAACCAACGTGGAAGACGTACGCCAACCATTCGCAGGCGGGATTGGTTGCAGCGGAGTGATGTCGGTAATTTGAATCTTCGGGAGAGCCGCAAACGAGCAGAGTTGGCTCCGCCAACTCTGCTCGTTTGACTCTTATTGCGTATCTTGGAAACGCAAGGACATCTTTGGAACGAGCATCAAACTCTGATAAGCACCGGCCGAGCGTCCCATCACAACGGGGTCGCTGTTGCAGCCTTCGCGAAACTGCTCTACGGCTGCGTCGATCAGATCTTCGTCCTTGAACACGCTCGGTTTAGTCAATTCCCAATGGCCGTCTCGCTTGTGGACGAACAATGCAAGCGCAGAAATGATTGGGAAAATTAGACCATCGGCAATCGTGATTTCGTGGTTGGACTTTCGTTTCACTGCTTTAGTTTCTTTGCGAAGGCGCTTTCCCCTCCACGCAGAATGCGTGCGATACTCTTGATAGGCATGCCAAGCGTGGGGAGCCATGTCGACATAAAAGTTATACAACTCGACTAGTCTCTTATCCTGCTTGTCTTCATCCTTGTCTAATTCGTCATGTGATTTCTCGAAGTCGACCCGGCACTGAGCCTTGTTTTTGTAGGCTTTGAGCTTGCTCGAAACGAACTTGTCTTCGCCGACCAATTCAGGCGGCATCATCGCGGCGCAAAGCTGAATAACTCTCTCGGTATCAATTGTATCAATCGGGTCCGTATCCGACTTACGAAGCTTTGCATCTGGAAACACTCTGACAAAGCTTGTTTCGAGGTCGTCAAATTTTGCCCGTTTGCCTGCTTGTGCCAACTCCGACACCTTCGTGGCAGTATTACGAGCAATGGCAACCTCGGTCACGAAGTCGGGCTCTTCCGCAACGATGATTTCGGCGCGCACATAGAAGTCTTTGGCCGATTCGCCTCTTTCTTCACACTCTCTGAAGTACCGACCAATTTCGCCTTGCGACTGCGCTCCGTTGATTAGGCTGCTATTTCGCAGGCGAATTTCTTTCTTATCTTCATTTACGATGCACTCGCTAGCGCAAATCGTAAAGCCGCTGTTCAACACAATAAACTCATCGGGATTGTCGCGAATCGTTTCGCCGATGGCTTCATGAACCTTGTTGCGCTTTCCTGGCCGGAGCTCAGGAATGTACTGACGAAGGTTCTCGACAGTGTCGAGTTTCAAGATTTCCGGGGCGGGGATGTTGGCGAAGTAAGTCCGAGTGCCGTTCTTTTTCTCGTCGGGCGACGTGAGGTTACGGACGGACTCGAAAGCGAGCTGAACGATGCCAGCCGAGCTGGTAGCGGTCATGTTAGTCTCCATGTCTGCGGCCGTCCCGTTAACAGCGCCCGGCGTCTGCCGGAGCCGATGGACGAACCACGAGCAAAATGGGCAAACCACAACCGAAAGTCAAGGGCCTCTTTTGGATTGTGAGGCGACATCACCGCTTCTTCCACCCGCCCCGTTTCCCCGGCGCACCGCCGCTCGACCGCGGCGCCGGGCCGAACTCCGGCCCCGACTGCCGCGAGTCGGTCGGCTGGATGATCCGGCTGCTTCCGCCGAACGGCTTGGCCGGCAGGGCGCCGCCGGGGCGGTAGGGCAGGGATTCCGGGCCGTGCATCTCGTCGAGATGCGGCTTGTGGACTTTCGAGCCGGACTTGCCGCTGGCCTTCAAGGCTGTGGACACGGTTTTCTTCTTCATCGCGCTGACCGGCAGATTCGCGGCGTCGCCGTATTTCTTCACTCCGGCATAGGCGCCGGCCTTGCCCTGCACGCTGCGCTGCTTGGCGGTGGGGTCGTCGACCACGGCCATTTCGGTGGCGCGCAGGCGCTTGACCTCGTCGCGCAGTCTTGCGGCTTCCTCGAAGTTCAGATCGGCGGCGGCTTCGCGCATGCGGGTTTCGAGGTCGTTCAGCACAGCCTCGAAATTGTGGCCGATAGAGATGACATCATCGGCCATGCCGCCGTCGCCGATCTCGACCAGCACATGATCGCGCTCATAGACGGAGTTGAGGATGTCGCCGATCGATTTCTTCACGCTCTCCGGCGTGATGCCGTTGGCCTCGTTGTACTCGACCTGCTTCTCGCGGCGGCGCGTGGTCTCGGCCATCGCGCGCTCCATCGAGCCGGTCATCTGGTCGGCGTAGAGGATCACCTTGCCGTCGACATTGCGCGCGGCGCGGCCGATGGTCTGGATCAGCGAGGTCTCGCTGCGCAGGAAGCCTTCCTTGTCGGCGTCGAGGATCGCGACCAGCGCGCATTCGGGAATGTCGAGGCCCTCGCGCAGCAGGTTGATGCCGACCAGCGCGTCGAACGCGCCGAGGCGGAGATCGCGGATGATCTCGATGCGCTCGATGGTGTCGATATCGCTGTGCATGTAGCGGACGCGGATGCCCTGCTCATGGAGGTATTCGGTGAGGTCCTCGGCCATGCGCTTTGTGAGAACCGTGATCAGCGAGCGATAGCCGGCCATAGCCGTCGCGCGCACTTCGCCGACGAGATCGTCCACCTGCGTGCGGGCGGGCCGGATGTCGACCGGCGGGTCGATCAGCCCGGTCGGGCGGATCACCTGCTCGACGAACACGCCGCCGCTCTCGTTCAGCTCCCAGCCGCTCGGCGTCGCCGACACCGCCACCGTCTGCGGCCGCATCATGTCCCATTCCTCGAAGCGGAGCGGGCGGTTGTCCATGCAGGAGGGCAGGCGGAAGCCATATTCCGCGAGCGTCGCCTTGCGGCGGAAGTCGCCGCGGAACATGCCGCCGATCTGCGGCACGGTGACGTGGCTTTCGTCGGCGAACACCAGCGCGTTGTCGGGCACGTATTCGAACAGCGTCGGCGGCGGCTCGCCGGGGCGGCGCCCGGTGAGATAGCGCGAATAATTCTCGATGCCGGCGCAGCTTCCGGTCGCCTCCATCATCTCGAGATCGAAGGTGGTGCGCTGCTCCAGCCGCTGCGCTTCGAGCAGGCGGCCCTGGTCGTTGAGCTGGTCGAGGCGCAGCTTCAGCTCGCTCTTGATCGACTTGATCGCCTGCACCAGCGTCGGGCGCGGCGTCACATAGTGCGAATTGGCGTAGATCTTGATGAATTCGAGCTCGTCCTGCTTGTGGCCGGTGAGCGGATCGAACTCCTCGATATTTTCGACCGTGTCGCCGAACAGGTTCACGCGCCAGGCGCGGTCCTCATAGTGCGCGGGGAAAATGTCGATGACGTCGCCGCGCACGCGAAACGTGCCGCGGCTGAACTCGGCCTGCGTGCGCTTGTACTGCAGCGCGACGAGGTCGGCGATCAATTGCCGCTGGTCGATGCGCTCGCCCTTCTTCAGCGCGAAGGTCATCGCGGTGTAGGTCTCGACCGAGCCGATACCGTAGATGCAGGAGACGGAGGCGACGATGATGACGTCGTCGCGCTCGAGCAGCGCGCGCGTCGCCGAATGGCGCATGCGATCGATCTGCTCGTTGATCGAGGAGTCCTTCTCGATGTAGGTGTCGGTGCGCGGGACGTAGGCTTCCGGCTGGTAGTAGTCGTAGTAGGAGACGAAATACTCGACCGCGTTGTCGGGGAAGAAGTTCTTGAACTCGCCATAGAGCTGCGCGGCCAGCGTCTTGTTCGGCGCGAGGATCAGCGCCGGGCGCTGGGTCGCCTCGATCACCTTTGCCATCGTATAGGTCTTGCCGCTTCCGGTGACGCCGAGCAGAACTTGCGTGCGGTCGTTACGCTGGATGCCTTCGACCAGCTCGGCGATCGCGGTCGGCTGGTCGCCCTTCGGCTGATAGTCGGACTTGATCTCGAAGCGCACGCCGCCTTCGGACTTCTCCGGGCGCGGCGGCCGGTGCGGCGTCCACACCCGCATCGAGCCGTCGTCCTTGCGGAATTCCGGACGGCCGTCGCGGATCAGGTTTTCCAGCGCGTCGGCGGTCGCCTTGACGCCGAGCGCTTCCATCTTGCTGCGCGGCGGGCGGGCGAGCGCCTCGTCGTCGTCCTCGGCGGTCGGCAGGCCGAGCTGGCGTGCGATCTCGGGGTCGAGCATGGGAATCGTCGCCGAGGTGCCGTAATTGGCCTGCGGGGTTTCCTCGAGGCCGGCAGCGTCGCGCTTTGCGACGTCATTGCTGGCTCCGCGCGTCGAGGCGCGTGCGCGATGCGCGGCAGCCTCGCCGCCGGCACGACGATCCCAGGAATTGTCCGGCGGCGGCTGCAATCCCGTGCCGGACCCCATGCCGGCGTCGCCGCGGTTGATTGCGGGGTTCAGGAGCTCGGCAAGCGCCGGCCCGATGGGGAGAACCTCGGGCCGGTGTGCTTTGGATTTTGGGGATTTGCCGGGCTTTTTCGGAGCGTCTGATTTCTTCGCCATGCACCCGAATATGGGACGAGTCCGGCAGCGAGAAAAGGGCAAAGGACGTGTGGAGTCCGGCCCATTCCGCTGGCAGCAGATGTCAGTGGTCATGACATGCGGCGAGGCGGGAACCCGCCGCGCAACGACAACGTATCGACGATGGAGCGCGTTACGTCAGCGGCGTGTCGACGACGTCGAGATGGATCCCGCCGCAGCCGACACAACGCATGGTCCAATATTCGGCGGCGCGACCGGGAATGACGCGCAGCACCGCGAGTTCGGCTGCGCATTCGGGGCAGCTCGTTTTCACCTGCGCCGGCCATGGCGTGTTGAGCTCGCATTGCGGAATGGAGAAGACCATCGCGCTGCCGATCAGGCCGAACGTTTCACCGATGGCAGCATCATGCCATAGCGCTGCTGGAACTGGTCGATGACCGTCTTCGCGTCGGCGATCGCCGCATCCCGATCGGACCACGCAAAGCCGATGTCGAGCATTGGAAAAGCGATGCCATCGATGACGACCGGCTTTTGATCGGTACGTTGAATCCTGGCGTGCCATTGCCCTGTCCCTACCTCAATCGACTCGATTTCAAAACAGCCGTAGATCATCCGAGACTCCGCGATTTCCGCTTTTGTTGGCGTGAAGGAAACACGCCCTCCCGGGATCAGGTGTGAACGAGGTCACATCTCACGGTTAATTTGAGCAGCAGCCGAGCCGGGGGGCAGCGGCGGGGCCGCGACCGGGTCAGCGGGGGCCGCGACCGGGGTCAGCGGGAGCCGCGACCGGGGTCAGCGGCGGGCCGCAATATGGTCGGCCAGGACGGCGGCGTCATCGCCAACCCCCGAGAGAAACGAGGATTTCATCCGCGACAGCCATTGCAGGCCGAGGAAATAAAGGCCCGGAATGTCGGAGATGCCATGGCGGTGCCGGGGTGTCCCGCTCACATCCAGCACCGGAAGCTCGATCCAGCCGAAATCGAACCCGTAGCCGGTGGCCCAGATCACCGCGCCGATGCCCTCGGCGCGCAGGTCAAGCCGGCGCAGCGGCTCGGCAAGGCAGGGCGGATCGGGCCGTTGCGTGCGCGCCGCCGGCTCCTCCGGATAATCGAGGCCGCGCGCCCTGACGAAGTCGTCCACCATGGCGAGGAAGGTTGCGCAATAGGCGTCGCCCTGGGCGATGCTGTCGACAAGATCGGGTGCGATTGCGATCACGCCGTCGCCGGCAGACTGCACGCGGCCGAGCAGCGTCACGCCTTCGGCGGCATAGCGGCGAAAGTCGATGGTGTGGCCGCCATAGGCGCCCGAGATCACCGGCAGCAGGCGCGCCGGGCCGCGCTGCTCGACCGGGGTCCGGTCGATGCCCATCTCGGCCAGCCACCAGATCAGGTCGCGTCCGCGATAGCGGCGCGGCAGCCGGCTGTGGCGTCCGACCGAGAGAAAGACGCGGCGCCTGGCGCGCAGCAGCTCCTCGGTGATCTGGGCGCCGGAGGCACCGGCGCCGATCACCAGTACCGCGCCATCGGGCAGTTGCGCGGGATTCCTGTAACCGCTGGCGTGGACCTGAAAGAGATTGGCATGGTCGCGCAGCACGTCGGGCCGCAGCGGCCGCTGATAGGGGCCGGTCGCGACCACGACGTTCTTGGCCGCGATGCGGCCATCGCGGGTCTCGGCGATGAAGCCGCCGCCGCCATCGCTGCGCAGGCTCGTGACCTCGACGCCGCAGCGGATCGGCGGCGCGACGAACCCGGCATAGCGCTCGATGAACCTGATGATCGCAGCCGTGTTCGAGAAGCCGTCGGGATCATCGTGCGGAAAGGCAAAGTCGGGCAGCCGAACCGACCAGTTCGGAAACTGGAACATCAATCCGTCCCAGCGTTCGCTGCGCCAGCGCTCGGCGATACGGTGCCGCTCCAGCACGAGATGGTCGATGCCGCGCTGCTTCAGCCGATGGCTCATGGTGAGCCCGGCCTGGCCGCCGCCGATCACCAGCGTATCGACCGCTTCATCCGGCACGGCGCGCTCCCTTGCGCCGCGCGGCCGGCTCGGCCGCGGCGCGGATGATCCAGCGGCGGAACGCGGCAAAGTCGCGCTGCCCGGCGTGGAAGCCGCGATAGACCAGGTACCAGTGCATGCCCTTCGGCACGCTCAGCGCAAACGGCGCCACCAGCCGGCCGGCGGCGAGGTCGTCGTCGATATAGGGCCGGATGCCCATGGCGACGCCGAGCCCGTCGATGGCTGCCTGCAGGGCCTGGCCGTAGAACTGGAATTCCTGACCGCGCGCGCTGACCCGCGTGACGCCCGCGGCCTTCAGCCATGACGGCCAGTCGTCGGGCGAATGCGCGACGCGGATCAGGCTCGGCCCCCGCAGGTCGGCGGGGCGCTTGAAGGTGCCGGCGAGCCGCGCCGTGCACACCGGCAGCAGGTCGGCGGCGAACAGCGGTTCGGCGACGAAGCCCGGCCATTCGCCGCCGCCGAGCTTGACCCCGCAGGTCCAGTCGTCGCCGAACGGCGCCGCGGCGCCGCCGGTCGTGATCCGCACCTCGATGTCGGGCTCCTCCTTCCGGAAGTCGGCCAGCCGCGGGATCAGCCATTTCATCGCAAAGGTCGGGCCGACGCCGATGGTCAGCACGCGCACGCTTGCCGGCGCCGTGACCTGCGCGGTCAGGCTCGCCAGCGCGTCGAAGATCGGCGTCAGTCCGTTCTGATAGGCGCGGCCGGCCGCGGTGGTGACGAGGCGGTTGGCCTTGCGCTCGAACAGCACGACGCCGAGCCGCTCTTCCAGCAGATGGACCATCCGGCTGATCGCCGCGGCCGAGACGTTGAGCTCTTGCCCCGCGGCGGCAAAGCTGCCGGTCCGCGCCGCAGCCTCGAATGCCTTGATGCCGTTGAGAAAGAGCAGCCGCCGCACGGTCAACCCTCAGGAAAGCTGATGCAAGGGCAAGATAACTCAGTTTGCGCGCACCGTCCAAGCAAGACAGAAACGGAGTGTGCCGGGTTGCGATTCAATCCGTTCCGATATTCTTTATCTCGCCCCGACCCTCTCCTCGCGAAGAGCGGGCGAGGGAGAAGTCACCGTGCGCGTTTTCGACCGCAGTCCGGCTTAGGCAGGAGATCCTCGATGTCGCCGTTCCTGATCGCAGCGCTTGGCGTGTTGATGGTCGCGACGGCATTCCTGTCCGGACTGTTCGGCATGGCCGGCGGGCTGATTCTGATCGGCGTGCTGCTGGCGATCCTGCCGCTGCCGTCGGCGATGGTACTGCACGCGATCACGCAGATGGCTTCCAATGGCTGGCGTGCCTTCCTGTGGCGGGCGCATATCCGCTGGCGGCCGGTCGCAGTCTACCTGATCGGCTGCGCGCTGGCGCTCGCGCTGTGGTCGGTCACCCGCTATGTGCCGGACAAGCCGATCGCGCTGCTCCTGCTCGGCGTCACGCCGTTCATGGCGCGGCTGGTGCCGAAGGGCATCAAGCCGAACCCGGACAGCGTCTGGCAGGGCGCGTTCTACGGCACGGTCTGCATGGGATTGATGCTGATGACCGGCGTCGCGGGCCCCCTGATGGACACCTTCTTCCTCGGCGGCAATTTCGGCCGGCGCGAGACGGTGGCGACCAAGGCGACCTGCCAGGTCGCGAGCCATTTCACCAAGCTGATCTATTTCGGCGGCATCATCGACCAGGCGGCTTCGCTCGACCCGGTGCTGGCGGCGGTCGCAGTCGCGGCCTCGATGCTCGGCACCTCGCTGGCGCGGAGGATTCTGGAAGCGATGAGCGACCAGCAGTTCCGCACCTGGGCCAACCGGCTGATCACGACGGTCGCGAGCTATTACATCCTCTATGGCGGCTGGCTGATGTTCGCGCGCAACAGCGCGCTCGCGCATTAACGCATGAAGGGAGATCGTATGACGGAAACGACCGACGCATTGGTGCTCGATCTCGTCGAATGGATCGCGCGCGAGCCGCGGCCCTATGCCGAGGTGATCGAGACCTGGCGCACCTCGTGCCCGCGCCTGACGATATGGGAGGACGCCGTCGACCGTGGCTATGTCGTGCGCCGTCCCTCGGTCGAGGGCCTGCGGGTGACCGTAACCGAAGACGGCAGGACGTTTTTGCGAGCGCATGGCCGCATGCATTGATGCGCGGGGGCAGGAGCGGGGGCGCAACTACCGCCCCGGCTGCGCCAGCCGCGGCTTGATGATCTCGACCATGCGGTCGGCCGAAGTGCCGGGCGGGAAGAAGCCGAGATAACTGCCATCGCGATCCATCAGATAGATGTAGGCGGTGTGATCCACCGTGTAGTCGCTCCCGTCCTTGAGCGGCACGCGCGCGTAGTAGACCTTGTAGGCGTCGGCCACCTTTCGGATCGCCTCCGCGCTGCCGGTCAGGCCGATCAGACGCGGGTGGAACAGCGCCACATAGTCGGCGAGATGTGCTGCGGTGTCGCGTTCGGGATCGACGGTGATGAAGATCGGCTGCACGCGGTCGGCGTCGCCGCCGAGCTTGTCGAGCGCAAGCGCGATCGCCTGCAGGTCGGTCGGGCAGATGTCGGGGCAATAGGTGAAGCCGAAATAGACCAGCATCAGCTTGCCGCGAAAGTCGCCGTCGGCGCGGACCCGCCCGGCCTGGTCGGTAAGTGCGAAGGGTCCGCCGATAGGCTCCCGATTCCACATCAGGATGTCCATGATCTCGGCGGCCGAGCGGCCCGACTGCGCCGGTGCCTCGCCCCCATGCGCAGACGCCAGCGCCAGCCACAGGCCGGCGAGCGCGATCGCGATCGCGCGGGCGATCATATGCCGAAGGAGAGGCGGCTGCCGGTGGTCGTGACGAGCACCTTGTCGCCCATCTGCGCGGCCGCCTCCTGCACGAAATTGAGCCCGCTGCAATGCATCGGGACCACCACGTCGGGATCGAGCTTCTTGATCTCGGCGACCACCTCGGTGAGGTAGTCCTTCGGCGCCGGGCCGAGATGGAAGCCGCCGACGATCGCGTGCACCTTCTGGATGCCCGAGACCTCCTGCGCCTGCTTCACCGAATTGACGATGCCGACATGGCCGCAGGACGAGATCACGACGAGACCGAAATCCTTCACGTTGAAACAGGTCGCATGCTCGTGGATATGCTCGTCGGGCACGATCTTGCCCTCCATCTCGGCCGGCAGATAGTGGCTCGCGTTGCAGCCGAGCCCGTCCTTCATGCTGAACTCGACCCAGGTCTGCGGCAGCACGCGCTCCATGCCGCGGCGCGCGATCTTGCCGGTGGTGAAGGCGTGGCCGGCGATCACGGTCGGCGTCTCGCACAGCACCGTCGTCACCTTGCGCGCGGCGAGGTCGCGGCGGTCGAGCGTGCCGAAATCGGCGAACTGGCCCTTGGTCGGCGTCGCGCTGAGGCGATGGCAGAAATTGTCCTCGCCGCCGGCATAGAGCTTGAGATCGGCCGGCAGCTTGTCGCGAAACTTGTCGAGGAAGCCGTTGAGGCCGCCGAAATGATCGTAATGCCCATGGCTCACGATCAGCGCGTCGAGCTTCGACGGATCGACGCCGACCAGCGCCATGTTGTTGAGCAAGACCTCGGGCGTATAGCCATAGTCCAGCATCATGGCGCGCTGAGCGCCGCCGCCCTGCGACTCCAGCCATAGCGAGAGGCCCCATTCATTGTGCAGCGACTTCTGGTAATCGGCGCTGCGCGGCGGCGGCGCGATCGAGACGCCGCCCGCCTGCTTCGGCTTGAAGAACAGGTCGAAGCTGGAATCGACGAGGACGCGGATCGAGAGCTTGTCGACGGTAGGCACCTCGATGGGCGCGGCGCTCGCAATCTCGACACAGGAAAACGCGCCTGCCGCAGCGGCGCCCGCGAGCGCCGCCGAACCTTTCAGGAAATCACGCCGAGCCAGGTCTCTGGTCATTTGAAATCTCCCCGCGTTGAAAATGTCTTGGTAAGTCCGTGATGAGCAGCCTAGGAGCAATCGGGCTGCGGCTCAATGTGGCGATTGCGTGGCCCGCAGATCACATTCGCGCGCAGTGCAATACGCCCGCCATTGACTCGCCCGGGGCTTTGCTCCCAAATCCATGCAATCGCATCTTTCCCCGCAGCCCAGGATCGTACCCATGATCGACCTCCATTACTGGACCACCCCGAACGGTCACAAAATCACGATGTTCCTGGAAGAGGCCGGGCTGGAGTACCGGATTTTTCCGGTCAACATCGGCAAGGGCGAACAGTTCAAGCCGGAGTTCTTGCAGATCGCGCCGAACAATCGCATTCCGGCGATATCGGATCATGCACCGAAGGGCGGCGGCAAGCCGTTACAGATTTTCGAGTCGGGCGCGATCCTGCTCTATCTCGCCGAGAAGACTGGCAAGTTCCTGCCTGATGATCTCTACGGTCGCTACGATGCGATCCAGTGGACGTTCTGGCAGATGGGCGGGCTCGGGCCGATGGCCGGGCAGAACCATCACTTCCGGAACTACGCAGTGGAAAAGCTGCCTTACGCGATCGACCGCTACGTCAACGAGACCAACCGCCTCTATGGCGTGCTGAACAAGCGCCTCGCCGATCGCGAATTCATCGCGGGCGACTATTCGATCGCCGACATGGCGAGCTATCCCTGGGTCGTGCCCTACAAGAACCAGGGCCAGAACATCGACGACTTCCCGCATCTGAAGCGCTGGCTGGAAACGATCGGAAAGCGGCCGGCAACCGAGCGTGCCTATGCCAAGGCAAAGGAGGTCAACCCGAATTTCGGCCAGCCCGCGATCCGCACCGAGGAAGAGCGCAAGCTGTTGTTCGGCCAGACGGCGGCCGTGGTGCGATAGGGTAAGCGGTTCTTCCATCGTCATTGCGAGACGCGAAGCGACGAAGCAGTCCACGGCCGCACACGCGGACATATGGATTGCTTCGCTGTCGCTCGCAACGACGGTTACCGAGATTTGCGCATCAGCGCGCCGCGCTCGCGCAGCAGCGCCAGTACTGCACTCAAGTCCGGCAGCACCGCCGCGCATTTCGCGCGGGTCTCCTCCGTCGGTGGCGACAGATCCGGCACCATCAGCGTGATCGTGCCGGCGGCGTGGGCCGCGGCGACGCCGTGGTTGGAATCTTCCACGGCGACGCAAGTCCGCGCGGTCACCCCTAAGGATGATGCAGCCTTCAGATAAAGCTCCGGGTCCGGCTTGCCGTGCGTGACGTCGTCGAGCGTCAGCAGCGTGTCGAAGCGGCCACGGATTCCGGCAAGCGTCAGGTTGCGTTCGGCCGAGCGGCGCGATGAAGAGGTCACGATCGCCATCGGGCAATCGGCGGCGGCAAGGCCGTCGAGCAATTCCAGTGCACCAGTCTTGAGCGGAAGGCCCGCGCGAATCATGGCGTCGCGATTGTCGAGGAACACCTGGTTGATTGCGGCGAGCGGAAACGCCGCGCCGTAGCGATCGAGCAGCAGGGCCTCGCAGGCAGGTCCGGGAAGGCCGACCATGGAATTGCAAAGCGAAACGACGTCGTCGGTGTAACCGTGGGCGTTCAGCGCCGCAACGAGGCTGTCAAAATAGACCTTCTCAGTGTCGATCAGCGTGCCGTCCATGTCGAGCAGGACGGCGTGGACAGCCCATCGCGCGCTCACGTGACACGCGCCTTTGCGTGCTGTTGCGCGAGCCTGCCCAGACAGGTCGGGCACAGACATTCGCCGCCATCGGTCGGCATCGGCACGCGAAAGTTTTCGTCGAAGCACCAGCACGGTCCCGAGGGCGTGCAGCCGAATTCCGTGCCGCAATTTGCGCATGCGAGGCGGCGCGAGGATGGGCTTTCCGGGCGATCTGTCATGACAAGCGGCGCATTCTGACCGGGAATTAGTCCTGAATTAATCTCGGGTTCATCGGGAAACGCGTTATGATGATGGGATATAGCCGGGATACGGCGCCAAGGGAAATTCTCGAGGGACTTTCGGATGGCCCGCGATTCACAAGCCGCGCTGGTTGCCCTCAATCGGTTCGGATTTGGCGCCCGCGGCGGCGCGTCCGGCGACTTCATCAATGCAGCCTCCGATCCGCGCGGTTTCGTCAGGTCGGAACTGGCGCGTCCGAACGGCGCGCTGCTCGAGGTGCCGGGCCTGCTCTCGACGGCGGCGCTGGGCAGGCAGGTGTTCGACTATCAGGACGAGATCCGACAGGCACGCGAGGCCGCGAAAGCGGCGCAGCCTGCCGCGACCGAGACGCCAGCCCAGCCATCCCCGGACGCGCGGCAGCCACGTCGCAGCAACCTGTCGCTCTCCACGATCGCCAAGGAGATCACGGCGAAGGATCCGGCGATGCAGGCGGCCGATAACGCCGGCTCGGCGATGACGTCGCCCGGGGCGACGCCGCCATCGGTCAATCCGCCAAAGCCGCAACCGCAGCCGCTCAACATCATCCAGAAGACCTTTCGTGCCGAGGCGCTGGCGCGGCTGCAGCGCGGCGTGGTCGCCGATTGCGGCTTTCTCGAACGGCTCGTGGTGTTCTGGTCCAACCATTTCTGCATTTCGGCCAACAAGGGCGCGCTGGCGCGGATGTGGGCCGGCTCGTTCGAACGGGAAGCGATCCGTCCGCACGTACTCGGCCGCTTCGCCGACATGTTGCAGGCGGTCGAGCAGCATCCCGCGATGCTGTTCTTCCTCGACAACCAGCAGTCGCTGGGTCCGGAGTCCCGCGCCGGCATCAACCGCAATCGCGGCCTGAACGAAAACCTGGCGCGCGAGATCATGGAACTGCATACGCTCGGCGTCGGCGGGGGCTACACCCAGGACGACGTGACGTCGCTCGCTCGCGTCATTACAGGCTGGACCTATGCCGGCCGGCAAGGCCAGCTCGGCACGCCCGGCACCTTCGTGTTCAATGCCAATGCGCACCAGCCCGGCGCGCAGAAAGTGCTTGGCAAGGTCTACGAGCCCAATGGCGTGGCGCAGGGCGAGGCTGTTCTCGCCGACATCGCGCGGCATCCCTCGACGGCAAAGTTCATCGCCGCCAAGTTCGCCCGCCACTTTGTCGCCGACGATCCGCCGCCCGCGCTGGTGGCGAAGCTCACGGACGTCTTCACGAAGAGCGACGGCGACCTCAAGGCGCTCGCCAATGCGCTGGTGGATTCCGACGACGCGTGGCGGGCGCCACTTGCAAAAATGCGCTCGCCTTACGAATTTCTCGTTGCAACGGGCCGTCTGCTGGCGCGCAATCCGGAGGAGCCGGGCCGCTATCTCAATGGCCTCAATGTGCTCGGCCAGCCCTTGTGGTCGCCGGCCGGGCCGAACGGATTTCCCGATACCAACGCGGCCTGGGCCTCGCCCGAAGGCATCAAACTGCGGCTCGATATCTCGGCGCAGATTGCTTCCATGCTCGCCGACCGGCTCGATCCGCGCGACCTGCTCGAACTCGTCGCGGCGGATGCGGCGTCGACGGAAACGCGGCGCACGATCGAACGCGCGGAATCCCGCCAGCAGGCTCTGGCGCTCTTGTTGATGTCGCCGGAATTCCAGAGGAGGTGACGATGGAGTGCTGTGAGAGCTTGATGGCGCAGGCGACATCACGGCGCGCGTTGCTGCTTGGCGGCGCTTGCTTTGCGGCGTGGGCTTACCTGCCGAAATTCGCGCGCGCCGGTGACGCCCGCGATCCCCGGCTCGTCGTCGTGATCCTGCGCGGCGCGCTCGATGGGCTCGCAACCGTCGCGCCGATCGGCGATCCCGACTATGCCGCGCTCCACGGTTCGATCGCGCTAAGGACTGACGGGCCGAATGCGGCCGTGATGCTCGACCCGTTCTTCGGCCTGCATCCGGCGATGCCCGCCTTCGCGCGGATGTATCGCGCCAAGCAGGCGGCGGTGATCCATGCGGTTGCGACCTCCTATCGCGACCGTTCGCATTTCGATGGCCAGGACGTGCTGGAAAGCGGCTTGGCCGGTCCCGGTCGCGTGCAGTCCGGCTGGCTCAACCGCGCGCTCGAGGTGCTGCCGAAGGGTGAGCGTGTCATGAACGCGCTCGCGGTCGGCCCGACCACACCGCTGGTGTTGCGCGGGGCCGCGCCGACTGTCGGCTGGGCGCCGGTAGCGCTGCCGCAGGCCGCCGACGACACCGCGATGCGCCTCATCGATCTCTATCAGCATCGCGATCCCGCGCTTGCGAGTGCGCTGACGCAAGGCCTGCAGCTCGACAAGGCCGCGCTGACTGACGACATGAAGCCGAAGCCCGGCACCGGCGGCGCGGCCGCGATGCGGCTGGTGGCGCGCGGTGCGGCAAAACTGATGGCAGCCGACGACGGCCCGCGCATCGGCGCGCTCGCCTTCGACGGCTGGGACACCCATGCCAATGAAGGCGGGCCGGTCGGCCGCCTCGCGCAATTGCTCAGTGGCCTCGACGGGGCGCTCGCGGAGTTCGAGAGCAGTCTCGGCGATCGCTGGCGCGACACCGCGATCGTCGTCGCCACCGAATTCGGCCGCACCGCGCGCATCAACGGCACCGAAGGCACCGATCATGGCACCGGCACCATCGCTCTACTCGCCGGCGGAGCCGTAAAGGGCGGCCGTGTGCTGTCGGATTGGCCGGGCCTCAAGCCCGCCAATCTCTACCAGGGCCGCGACCTCGCCCCGACCACGGACCTGCGCGCCGTGATGAAGGGCGTGCTGCGCGACCAGTTCGGACTGGCCGAGCGCGTCTTGGCGGAAACGGTGTTTCCGGACAGTGGGCCGGTGAAGCCAATGAAAGGATTGGTCGCGTGACCTCTCGCCGCTGGAGGTCCTACTGAATGCACGGCTCGTGGATAGAGCCCCTCACCCCAACCCTCTCCCCGTGAAGGACGGGGAGAGTGTCGCTTGCTGTTTCGCCGAGACAAGTGTTGCTTTTCCAACCTCTCCCCGCTCTTTTGCGGGGAGAGGTCGGA
>NZ_JAFCJK010000002.1 GCF_018131005.1 Bradyrhizobium lablabi | reverse complement strand
TCGACATCATCCAGTAGCGCCGCTCTGCGAGCCTCTACTGTGTTGAGACACAGTGAGTGTTGAAACACGAACAGAGTGAAACACAGACACACTGAGGACGACGATGACGATACCTCCACAAGTGGGTACAAACGGCCCGGACATGCTGCTGGGAACCGCGGGAGACGACTCCCTGATCGGTCAAGGCGGCAACGACCAGCTGATCGCGAGCGATGGCAATGACAGTCTGTACGGCGAAGACGGCAACGACAACCTGTACGGCGAGAACGGCGATGACAAAGCCTGGGGCGGCGCCGGCGACGACCATATCTGGGGCGGCGCCGGCGTCGACCAGATCTTCGGCGAGGCTGGCAACGACACCCTCTTCGGTGAAGATGGCAATGATCAACTGTCCGGCGGAGACGGCAATGACGTCATCCACGGCGGCGCCGGCGACGACGGGCTGATCGCAAGCGATGGCAATGACTATTTGTACGGCGACGACGGCACCGACAACCTGTACGGCGAGAACGGCGATGACCACGCCTGGGGTGGCGCCGGCGACGACCATATCTGGGGCGGCGCCGGCGTCGACCAGATCTTCGGCGAGGCCGGTAACGACCAGATCTTCGGCGAAGATGGCGATGATGATCTGCACGGTGGTGACGGCAAGGACTATCTGACCGGCGGTGCAGGCATCGACACTATTCATGGCGACGCGGGTGACGACACCATTCTTGGTGGTATTGATGGACCGTCCGTCTCCGGCGACAACGATTTCCTCTTTGGCGACGCCGGCAACGATTGGCTGAATGGCGAAGCTGGTGACGACCATTTGGACGGCGGCGACGGCGACGACACGATCTTCGGCGGTGTTGGCGTTGACCAGTTGTTCGGCGGCGCCGGTAACGATCAGTTGCTGGGTAACGAAGGCAGCGACTTCCTCCACGGCGGCGATGGTGACGACTATCTGAATGGCGATGGCCCTCAGGCTCTAACCGACGGGAATGACCAGCTGTTCGGCGAAGCGGGTAACGATAGGCTGCATGGCGGCGACGGCACCGACACCCTCGACGGTGGTGACGGCCGTGACCGCTTGTTCGGCGGAAAGGGCGATGACCAGCTAATCGGCGGTGCCGGTATCGACGAGTTGGCGGGCGGCGCCGGCAATGATCAACTCAATGGAGGCGCGGGCAGCGATGTTATGAGCGGTGGAGCCGGGAATAACACCTTCATGTTCTCGACCGCGGAGGGTACTGAGAACGACGTGATCCTCGATTTCCGGTCGGGGCACGACAAAATTGATGTCTCGGGCGTCGCAGCGGACTTCAACTTCCTTGACCATATCGTCGATCAAGGCATTGGGCCAATTCCGGTTGCGAGGCTCACTCTCGACAATGGCTCGACCATTGACTTCGTGGGCTTGCATGCAGCCGACCTTCACGCCAGCGACTTCCACATCGTCTAATGACGAAACGCTGACGACGGCTTCGTGGCCTCGGTGGCGATGGCTTAACTGCCATCGTCTCACCACGGTGGCCTTAGGCCGCGCCGGTTGATCAGGAGCGGACCACTCGTGAGTGGCTCGCTCCTGGTGTGAGGCAAGGTCAACGTAATTCCCCGCCGGCTTCGGACGGCGGGGAAATTCATTTAACGAAAACGGTCTGGGCTATGGCTGTGCGAGACGGTCACGTGCCGGTCGAGTGCGCGCCTGCGCGGGCTCATCGGCCATTGGACGTCGTGAAAAGGGGACTGCGTTATCCAAAGCGGGCCTCACGCCTTTTACTTTTTTGTCCATTTACTTTGTGCGAGCGAGGGCCGGCCATCGGAGCAGCAGGCCTCGACTTTCCTCGGCGGAAGCTCATGTCACGCTGACGTGTAGTTGGCCCGCGCCGATTGATTGCTGCCGTAGCGACAAAGACTTCCATCGTGACGTCGGTAACCGCTTCGACATCATCCAGTAGCGCCGCTCTGCGAGCCTCTACTGTGTTGAGACACAGTGAGTGTTGAAACACGAACAGAGTGAAACACAGACACACTGAGGACGACGATGACGATACCTCCACAAGTGGGTACAAACGGCCCGGACATGCTGCTGGGAACCGCGGGAGACGACTCCCTGGTCGGTAAAGGCGGCGACGACCAGCTAATCGCGAGCGATGGCAATGACAGTCTGTACGGCGAAGACGGCAACGACAACCTGTACGGCGAGAACGGCGATGACCACGCGTGGGGTGGCGCCGGCGACGACCATATTTGGGGCGGCGCCGGCGTCGACCAGATCTTCGGCGAGGCCGGCAACGACACCCTCTTCGGCGAAGATGGCGATGATGGACTGTCCGGCGGAGACGGCAATGACGTCATCCACGGCGGCGCCGGCGACGACGGGCTCGAGGGTGATGACGGCGATGATCGGCTGTTCGGCGATGCCGGCGATGACGAACTGTTCGGCGGCAATGGCGCTGACGCTCTTCATGGCGGGGACGGTGACGATTTTCTCTTTGGCGGCGGATTGGATGACGACGACCGGGGTCTGGGCGGCGACCGCGCCGCAGACACCCTTTATGGTGGCGCGGGCGACGACGGGTTGGCCGGCCAAGCCGGTGACGATCATTTGCAGGGTGGCGACGGCAACGACACCCTCGAGGGCGGCGCGGGCAGCGACAAGCTGACCGGTGGAACTGGGAACGACAACTTCGATTTCGCGGCAAGCGAAGGCGCTGGCCACGACAAGATCACCGATTTCGATCCGGGGCACGATGGCGTCACCCTCCGCGGATTCGACACGACCCCCGGCGCGGTCCTCGCCCATCTCACCGACACCGCTGATGGTGCGGTGCTTGACCTCGGCGACGGAGAAACTATTGAGTTCGCCGGTGTGCATGCAGCGGCGATCCACGCCAGCGACTTTCAACTCATCGGATAAAGAAAGGCGGACGACGGCTTCGTAGCCTTGGTGGCGATGGCTTAACTGCCATCGCTACATCGCGGTGGCCTGAGGCCGTGCCCGGTCGATCAGGAGCGGACCACTCATGAGTGGCCCGCTCCTGCAACGAGGCCAACTTCGCCCGTAGACGAAAGTCCGTCGCGGTACCACACCGGCGGACGCAGCGTAGTGCCGTTCGCGACCGAGCTTGCGGTCAGGACGGGCAGCATCGCAACCGATCTCAACGGCTGGCCGCAGGCGGATCTGGACGTCGCCCTGGTCGACTATCGGGGGCGCGCACGCTCCCTGTCGCTCTGCCGACAACTCCGTTATCCTGAGGAGCGCGTAGCGCGTCTCGAAGGATGCGCGGCCTCGCTGGTGGCCGTCGTGCTAGCGTTCCGGCTTCCTCAGCGTGACGAATAGGCTTCGCCGGCCCCCCGTGTTCTTGTTATGTTCTTGACGTCTGGCAGCATATCTGGGATTGTTGGAGCCGCCGAATACAGTTTAGGAGGGTGGCAGGAGTGGCCAGAAAATATCGCCCCGTTAACATGCAGGCGCCATATCTCCGGCGCATCTGGCTCAACCCGTCGCTTATAGCGGACCGTGCGGCCTATCCATTCTGCCTGCCCTTGCTCACGGACGACTTCGAGCTGACGTTCGATCGCGCCATCACCATCATTGTCGGTGAGAACGGCACCGGCAAATCCACGTTGCTGGAGGGGATCGCCGTGCTGGCCGGCTATGACGAGGCGGGTGGCGGACGAGGCTATCGGCCAGTCGATCACTCCAATGCCCTCGAAGTAATGGGCGGAGAGCTCTCGAAGGCGTTGCGCGCGAGCTGGCTGCCGAGAATTACCAACGGCTGGTTCTTCCGGGCCGAGAGCTTCTTCTCGGTGGCGCGCTACCTCGACGAAGCGGCGCTGGACGATCCCATCAGCGGGCAGCCACCGCCTGACTTCCTCTCTCATTCCCATGGCGAGGGCTTTCTGCGCTTCTTCAACGAGCGCTGCCGGAAGCAGGGCATCTTCATCTTCGACGAGCCGGAATCCGCGCTGTCTCCTGCACGCCAGATCGAATTTTTGAAGCTGCTGCACCGGATGGACGAGAGCGGGCATTGCCAGGTCATCATGGCGACTCATGCGCCGATGCTGATGGCTTATCCCAATGCGACGCTGCTGCGGCTGACCAAATACGGGCTCGAGCCGGTGAGGCTGAAGGATACCGACCACTACAGGGTCATGCGCGAGTTCATCGACGATCCGGTGGGGTTCGTCGAAGGGGCGATCGGAGAGGCGGCCGGCTAGCATGGCTCGGAGGCGACGTCGCAATATTGATCTTCCTGCGCCGTATCTCAGGCGAGTCCGGCTCGATCCATCGCCCTGCGCGGACCCGCGAGGGTTTGTGGAGGCAACGATTGCGGAGTGAGAGGCCAACGGAGCGTTGCTCGGGCGGCCGGGACGCCTGCGCTGCTACTGCCGTTCGGCCTCGGCCTCCTGCTCCAATTGAAGGATATGCTTGCGTAGCGCCTCGAACCGCGCCTCCATGGCGTCGCTGAACAGCGGGTCCTTGTGGCGTGACTGCGCCAGCGCGATCTCTGTCCAGTCGCCAGGCCGCAATGCCGTCGCCGCTGCCGGAAAGAACTCACGGTCCTCCATCATGATGTGATGCCGCTCATGCGCGAGGAAATCGCGAACGATGGAGTCGACGTCCTGGCGAAGGATCTCCCGGTCGGCGAGCACGCAGTCGACCGCCTGTGCAACGCGGCGCAGGCGGTCGGCGCCTTTCTGGTGCTCACGGGCGAGGTCGCCGATCCTCGCCGCGGCGGCAGGATCGCGAAGTTTCAGCCGGGCGAAGACCTGGTCCTCCTGAGGATGGTGGTACATCTCCGTATAGACTTCGAAATAGGCAATGATGGCGCGGATGACTTCGTAGTCCGGGCGCGCGGCCCGATCGAAGATATCCAGTTCGTGCTCGAGGACGGCGAGCAATCGTTCGATGTTGCGGTGTTCCCGGGTCAGAAGCTCGATAATCATTGGGGCGATCCATTGGGCGAACCAGTGGAGAGAATGAGCCCGGGCGCCGCGATCTGAGTTGCGCTGGATCAAATTTGCGGAGGAGATCCGGCAGGTTTTGCCGCACCGCGGCAGAGCCGACGCAAGCACATGCCGCGCGCGTTGGTGCTATAATGTCGTCCGAACAAGGGAAAACAGGGAGGATGCCATGCATCATACCTTGGTGCCCAGTGATCGCGTCGAGCACGTCTGTGTCTTCGGGCGCGACGGCACGAAACTCGGATCAATCGAACGGCTCATGCTCGACAAGGTAAGCGGAACGGTCGCCTACGCCGTGATCAAGACCGGCGGGATGCTGAGCAGCCACCACCATTATCCTCTCCGATGGGATGCGCTCAGATTTGACCCCGTGCGCCAGGCCTACGAAGCTGAGGTGACGCTGGAGGAGTTGCGCACTGGCCCGTGCGAGCTTGACGGCGACAATTTCGACTGGGGCGACCGCTCGCGGTCCTATACGCACCCGAACTACTGGGCGGTATAGGGCGAGGGCGGGGAGCCGACAGGAAATGGTGTAGCCCGCATGAGCGAAACGACATGCGGGACTCCCACGTATCGCTTCGCTTGTCCGCGCTACCATTTCTACGATTTCCACACGGTATCCTCGGTCCAACCGAGCTCTGCGAACTCCGCGGCTCGAAGTGGCGCTTCTCCCGCTGCAAAGAACTCGTCGAGTTGAGGCGGCTCGACGGCGGTGCCGGACAGCATGGCGTGGGCCTGTCCGCGATGATGGACCTGGTGCTGAAAGAGATGCATCAGAAGGCGGTCGCGCTGTTCGGTCTGGACGTGGGTGTCGCGGTTGATCCGGACAAAACCGTCGAGGAGGTCAGGCGTCAGCGCATCACACACGGCGATCAAGCGCCTGTCCATGGCGGCCTGCGCGACCTTCAGTTCTGACACGGAAGGACACGGCACGTCGTTCTTCCAGGCCGCCGGTCCAAGCCATCCGCCCTCAAGCGCATCGACGTAGAAGAGGTCGATGACGTAGATGTGGTTCAGCGTGTGCTGCAAGCTCGGGAAGAAGCCGGTCCGCTCGGCTTCGAAATCGGCCTGGCTCAGTGTCGCGCATGCAGTAAGCAGCCGATGGTTTGCCCAGGCATTGTTGTAGGCGAATGCACGGTAGGTCTGCACAAGGCCAGCGGACATGTCGGCTCCTCCCTGGATCCTGCGTGGTTCGTAGGGCGGCGGGTCAGCGAAGTGTACCCGCCGGTCTCGCCGGAGGAACAGCGGCGGACTACGCTTTGCCAATCCTACGCGCGCCGTGACGGCTTGGTTCCTTCAGGCCTTCGAGGATACCCGACACAACTCATCCACAATATCGCCGATCCGCTCGAATGTGAGATCAGGTCCATGCGCCCGCAGCGCCGCCGGCGCGGCGTAGCCCCAGCAGACGGCGCCGCAGGCGATCCCGACCGCGCGGGCCGCCTCGATGTCGCGGACCTCGTCGCCGATCGCGATCACCTGGCCTAAGTCCACGCCCGCGCGCCTGACGACGCGGCGGAATTTTGCAGGCTTGCCGAACAGCGAAGCCGCGCAGTCGAAATGGGAGAACAGCGAAGCGAGGTCGCCGAGCTTCTGCCGCGCGTTGGCTTCGCTGTCGGACGACACCAGCGCCAATCGTACGCCATTCGCGGTCAGCGTCCGCACCATGGTCTCCACGCCGCTGAACAGCGGAATATCTGCTGCGTGCTCGGCCTTCAGCCGCCGCATATATCTGGCGATGATCGGAAGCTTCCACGGCGGCACCTGGAGATGGCCAAGGATTTCGCGCGTCGGGGCGTGGCGCAGTTGCTCGACATCCTCATCGGCGACGCGGCGAAAGCCAAAGCGATCGGCAACATCGTTGATGGTGTGCAGGAACCACGGAAAGCTGTCGACCAGCGTGCCGTCGAGATCGAAGATCGCGAGGGAGTAGGGCAATGCCCGAGGCGGGCTCATATTCTGTCTTGTTGCTCTTATCCCTGTACGCGGCTACTCCGCCGCCTCGCTCGCGCTGCTCTTCCTCGGCTTGCTGTTGGCCTTCTTCAGCACCGGCGCCAAAAACTTGCCTGTGTAACTCCGCGGCGCCTTGACGATGTCTTCCGGCGGGCCCCAGGCGACGATTTCGCCGCCGCCGTCGCCGCCTTCGGGACCGAGATCGATGACCCAGTCGGCGGTCTTGATGACCTCAAGATTGTGCTCGATGACCACAACCGTGTTGCCCTGGGCGACCAGCTCGTGCAGCACTTCGAGTAGTTTTGCGACGTCGTGGAAGTGCAGGCCGGTGGTCGGCTCGTCCAGGATGTAGAGCGTGCGGCCGGTGGCGCGTTTGGACAGCTCCTTTGCCAGCTTGACGCGCTGGGCTTCGCCGCCGGACAACGTCGTGGCCTGCTGGCCGACGTGGATGTAGTCGAGGCCAACGCGGTGTAGCGTTTTGAAAGTCTCGCGCACGCGCGGCACCGCCTTGAAGAATTCGGCGGCTTCCTCGACCGTCATGTCGAGCACGTCGGCGATGCTCTTGCCCTTGAACAGCACCTCCAACGTCTCGCGGTTGTAGCGCTTGCCCTTGCAGGTGTCGCAGGTGACGTAGACGTCGGGCAGGAAATGCATCTCGATCTTGATGACGCCGTCGCCCTGGCAGGCCTCGCAGCGGCCGCCCTTGACGTTGAAGGAGAAGCGTCCCGGCTCGTAGCCGCGCGCCTTGGCTTCGGGCAGGCCGGCGAACCACTCGCGGATCGGCGTGAATGCGCCGGTATAGGTCGCGGGGTTGGAGCGCGGGGTGCGGCCGATCGGCGACTGGTCGATGTCGATGATCTTGTCGATATGCTCGAGTCCCTCGATACGGTCATGGGGCGCGGCGCCCTCGCTGGCATTGTTCAGCTTGCGGGCGATCGCGCGATAGAGCGTGTCGATCAGGAGCGTCGACTTGCCGCCGCCGGAGACGCCGGTGACGCAGGTGAACAGGCCGAGCGGGATCTCCGCCGAGACGTTCTTCAGGTTGTTGCCGCGGGCGTTGACGACCTTGATGGTGCGCCGATGGTTCGGCGGCCGCCGCTCGGGCACGGCGACCGACAGTTCGCCGGTGAGATATTTACCGGTCAGCGACTTCGGATTGCGCATGATATCGGCGGGCGTCCCTTGTGCCACGATGTGGCCGCCATGCATGCCGGCGCCCGGGCCGATGTCGAGCACGTGGTCGGCAAGCCGGATCGCGTCCTCGTCATGCTCCACCACTACCACCGTATTGCCGAGATCACGCAGCCGCTTCAGCGTGTCGAGCAGCCGGGCATTGTCGCGCTGGTGCAGGCCGATCGAGGGCTCGTCCAGCACGTAGAGTACGCCGGTCAACCCTGAACCGATCTGGGAGGCGAGGCGGATGCGCTGGCTTTCGCCCCCGGACAGGGTGCCGGAGGAGCGCGACAGCGTGAGATAGTTCAGGCCGACGTCGAGCAGGAAGCTCAGCCGCTCGCGGATCTCCTTCAGGATGCGCGCGGCGATCTCGTTCTGCTGCGCGTTCAGCGCTGATGGCACGGTCTCGAACCATTCGCCGGCGCTCTTGACCGAGAGGTCCGATATCTCGCCGATATGCTTGCCGCCGATCTTGACGCAGAGCGCCTCCGGCTTCAGCCGGTAGCCGTTGCAGCCCTCGCAGGGGACATCGGAAAAATACTTCGCCAGCTCCTCGCGCGCCCATTCGCTCTCGGTCTCGCGGTAGCGGCGGTTGATGTTGGTGATGATGCCCTCGAACGGCTTCCTGGTGTCGTAGGAGCGCACCCCGTCTTCATAGGAGAACTTGATCTCATCGTCGCCGGAGCCGTGCAAGAGCGCTGCCTGCGTCTTCTTCGGCAGGTCCTTCCACTTGGTGTCGAGCGTGAATTTGTAGTGCTTGCCGAGCGCGGTCAGCGTCTGGATGTAATAGGGCGAGGACGACTTGGCCCACGGCGCGATCGCGCCCTTGCGCAAGGTCAGCTCCTTGTCGGGGATGACGAGATCCTCGTCGATATGCTGCTCGACGCCGAGGCCGCCGCAGGCCGGGCATGCGCCATAGGGGTTATTGAACGAGAACAGCCGCGGCTCGATCTCCGGGATGGTGAAGCCGGACACCGGGCAGGCAAACTTCTCCGAGAACAGGATGCGCTCGGGGCCGCTCTTGTCGTGGATTTTTGCCGTTTTCTTCTTGTCCTCGAGCGCAGCCGCCGCCGGCGCGTCCGCATATTCGATCACGGCAAGGCCGTCGGCGAGCTTCAGTGCGGTCTCAAAGCTCTCGGCGAGACGCTGAGCGAGGTCCGGCCGCACCACGATACGGTCGACCACGACGTCGATGTCGTGCGGGAATTTCTTGTCGAGCGTGGGCGCCTCGGCGAGTTCGTAGAAGGCGCCGTCGATCTTGACGCGCTGAAAGCCCTTCTTGAGGTACTCGGCGAGCTCCTTCTTGTACTCCCCCTTGCGGCCGCGCACGACCGGGGCCAGCAGATAGAGGCGGGTACCCTCGGGTAGCGCCAGGACGCGGTCGACCATCTGCGAGACGATCTGGCTTTCGATCGGCAGGCCCGTTGCCGGCGAATAGGGCACGCCGACGCGGGCCCAGAGCAGGCGCATATAGTCATAGATCTCGGTGACAGTGCCGACCGTTGAGCGCGGGTTCTTCGAAGTCGTCTTCTGTTCGATGGAGATCGCCGGCGACAGGCCGTCGATCTGGTCGACATCGGGCTTCTGCATCATCTCGAGGAACTGGCGCGCATAGGCCGAGAGCGACTCGACGTAGCGACGCTGGCCCTCGGCGTAGATGGTGTCGAAGGCAAGTGAGGACTTGCCGGAGCCGGACAGGCCGGTGAAAACGACGAGCCTGTCGCGGGGAATCTCGACGTCGATGTTCTTGAGATTGTGTTCGCGCGCACCCCGGATCGTGATGGCACGCGATGACGAGCCGGCGGTCTGTTGGCGCTTCGCCTTGAGCACTTCATCCATAGAGGCAATTCCAGGCGCGTGGTGCTTGCGCTGTATCTGGGCGCGCATCGCCGGACAAGGGGACATTGCGCCGATGGCTGTGTGAGGACTGGAACGTAGGAAGAACGCACGCCGATTTCCAGTGCCGTGTTGATTCCATCAACGGATTGTTTCGCCGATGGCAGCAGGCGTCAGCAGGGCAGTTCCGCCAACGCAAAAGGGCCGGCATGAGGCCGGCCCTTTCCAGTGACGCAATTGGACGTGAGGATCAGTATCTCGCCACGGCAGGACCACCGAAGTGATAGTTCACGCCGATCTGGCCGCTGTGCAGGTTGAGCGTTCCGGAGGGAACGCCGAAATAGTCCTCGCTGCCCAGGCTGCGATAGAGGTACTCGCCCTTGATCGACCATTGCGGAGCAAAGAACGCCTCGATGCCCGCACCGGCGGTCCAGCCGGTGTGCGTGTGGCTTTCCGAAACCGTCACGCCGAGCGCGCTGCCACTGATCTTGTTGTCGATCCAGGCGAAGCCGCCTGTGCCGTAGAGCAGCACCTGATTGACAGCGATGCCGAGGCGGCCGCGAACCGTCCCCAGAGCGTCAACGCGGGTCGATGCCGTGACGCCCAGCACCGTCGCCGAGGCGCTGACGTCGGCCCCGGCAGCGTCGGCCTCGATGCCGAACACGATGTTGTTCGCCTGCCAGTTGTAGCCGACAGTGCCGCCGCCGAAGCCGCCTTCCACCTTCGGCGTACCGGAGGCGGCTTCGCTGGCATAGCCACCGAAACCGCCGATGTAGAAGCCGGTCCAGTTATAGATCGCGACCGGAGCTACCGGCGCCTTGTTGTAGGGAGCAGCCGCCATATCGGCCGCCATGGCTGGCGCAAAAGCTGCAAGTGCAAACACGCCGGCGGAGGCCAGCAAAACATTCTTCATTTCAAAAAGCCCCAATTCGATTTTCTTGCTGTCCGCTCAGCCCCGTGAACGGATGCCGGGCACCTCGCCCAACTGACATGCGCTTTACACTGGTATGCGCCAGAGTTGCGTCACCGAAAGGCAACAACAGCCGCAAATATGTGGGTCAGCAGATGCTGGCTCGCTCGAACACATGTCCTCCGGGCAACAAAAAAGGCCGGCACTGGGCCGGCCTTTTCGTCAAATTGTGGACCTGCGATCAGTACCTCGCGACCGGGTACGGGTTAGTCCAGTTGAAGTGATAGTTGAGACCCACCTTCACCGTATGGAAGGTGTCGTTAAACTCTGAACGGTTGGCGATGAGCGGGGTGTACTGAATCGTGCTCTTTCCGAGGTCGATGTAGTTATACTCGATCTTGCCCGACCAGTTTGGCGTGAACATGTATTCCACGCCGGCGCCAGCCGTCCAACCCCAGCGGGTATCAGTCTGGGCGAAAGTGTTGGCCAAGCCGCCGTTCAACGCAGCGTCGTAGCGGTGCCGGAGTTCGCCAACCGCGGCGCCGCCACTGATGAACCACAGCGCCGGACCAGCCGCATAACCAAGACGGCCCTTGATGTCGCCGAAGCTTCGTAGCTGGGTGAAGTAGGTGTCAAGCAGGTTCGGCGGGCCGATATTGATGATCGCCGAACGGCCACTGATGTCGGCCCAGTGATAGTCACCCTCGATGCCAAGGACAGTCTGCCCGATCTGCCAATTGTAGCCGATCACGCCGCCGGCGAAGCCGCCGCTGGTGTCGAATGACTGACTGCCAAGGAACGCCGGCGAATTCGGCGTCAGGAAGAAGGTTTCATCGCTGTTGCCCCAGCCACCACCACCTTGGACACCGAGGTAGAAGCCGTTCCAGATCAGAACGGGCGCTGGCGGCGGCGGTGGCGCCTTCGTGTAAGGACGTGCGCCCATATCAGCTGCGTATGCGGAGGAAACGCTAAAGGCCAATACACTGGCCGTCACCATCAGTAACTTCTTCATCGGGTCCACCCCTTCGTGATTCTGAAAAATTCCGCGCAATTGCTTTTTGATTCTTTATTTCGCAAGAACCCTAGCACGCACGCTGGGAGCGGGCTGTCACCCGGTGGCCACATCGGCCAAGAACTTGAACGGGTTCCATTTTTACCCCCGCTTAACGTCTTTGCGAGTCCCACGACCGTGGGTTGTGCTCTGATAGAAAATCCAACAAAAAGACCGGCGCGCGGGCCGGTCTTTTTCCACTCGAGCGCGAAACGGTCGCGATCAGTATTTCGCGATGGGCGGCCCGCCCCACTTGTAGTTCACGCGGACAGTGACGAGGTCGACGTCCTGGTTGATACGCTGGTTGCTGAAGAGAAAACCACCCGCGGTCGTCAAGTTATATGTGCGGTCGCCCATGAAGAGGTGGTCGTATTCGATCGCCGCCGACCAGTTCGGACCGAAGCCATATTCGAGGCCAGCGCCGACGGTGCCGCCCCAGCGGGTATCGTCAACGCTGGCGACGAGGGCGCCAGTCGGCGTGAAGAACGTGCGGTACCGATTGCCGGTCACCGCGGCACCGCCCTTGACGTAGAGCAGCACGTTGTTCGCGGCGTAGCCGATCTGACCCGTGAGCAGGCCGAACGCCTCGATCTTGCTCTGGTTGGTGAAGGTGCCCGGTGCGAAGAGCTGAGCGCCATTGCTGCCCTTCAGGTCAGCCCAGTTACCCTGTCCTTCGAGGCCGAACACCCAGAGGCCAGATTGCCAGCGATAACCGAGCTGGCCACCGGCCACGCCGCCGGTTGCGTCGTGGCAGCCGTCCGACCCGACGAACACGCCGGCCGGGACCTGGTCCCAGCAATTGTGGCTCGAACCCCAGCCGCCGTTGGCGCCGACGTAGATACCGCTCCAGTCATAAATCGCCGCGATTACCGGAGGCGCCTTGGTGTAGGGATACGCAGCAAGATCAGCAGCCGAGGCCGGCGCAGCTAGCGCAACCAGCGCGACGGTACCCAGCAAAAACCTCTTCATCGTGACTGTCTCCAGGCCTTGTCCGCTTCTCGTTGGTCCCGAAGCGGTTGTCAGACGCGAGCGCCCGCGCCAGTGCGTAGCCTATACTCCGATTCAGCCGGAAAGGCCGTCTCCCAAATACCACACTCGCTGGAGAAGTGCGGATCCAATAACGCGATGATTTCTTTAGTCTTTTCAAAGCGGGCGAATGGCTAGGCGGGGTGCCTGGCGGGAACACGCCGACTGAGCCAGGCTCCCGGTCGTGCTACGGCCGGTTGCGAACAAAACTGGAACGCTGACCCGCGCGATGCTATATGTGGATAACCGTGAGAGGACCGTGGATGGCGCAGCCGGGGAGCCGGCGTGGGCGTATAGGGTCGTTCGCGACGCCTGCAGTAAGTGGCGAAGGTTGAGAGCGGTGGCCGATGTCCGGCCAGCCCGGTTTGAGTGGAGATGAAGCGATGGCGGGAAGCGTGAACAAGGTGATCCTGGTCGGAAACCTCGGCAAGGATCCGGAAATCCGGCGGACTCAGGATGGCCGTCCGATCGCAAATCTTTCCATCGCAACCTCGGAAACCTGGCGCGACAAGGGAACTGGCGAGCGCAAGGAAAAGACCGAGTGGCACCGCGTCGTGATCTTCAACGAGGGCCTCTGCAAGGTTGCCGAGCAATACCTGAAGAAGGGCGCAAAGGTGTACATCGAGGGCCAGTTGCAAACCCGCAAATGGACCGACCAGAGCGGGGTCGAGAAATACTCGACCGAGGTGGTGCTGCAGGGCTTCAACTCAAACCTGACCATGCTCGACGGACGGGGCGGCGGTGGCGGGGGTGGCAGCTTCTCCGATGACAATGGCGGCGATTTCGGATCGGCCGGCCCGGTCAGTTCGGCGCCACGCCGCGCCGTGGCCGCGGACTCCCGCAACAGCGATATGGACGACGACATCCCGTTCTGAACGGCGCTTCGACTGTCGGAGGGCTGTCATCATGAGCCTCGCGCCGTTGCTCGACGCCGCTCCTGCAATTCCGCTTCATGCGTTTGCGGCAATGGCGGCCTTTTTGCTCGGCTCCGTTCAGCTTGCTGCGCCCAAGGGTACGCTGCCGCACCGGACGCTCGGATGGATCTGGGTGATCCTGATGCTGGTGGTGGCGCTGGGCTCATTCTGGATCCATCAGATCCGCCTTATCGGCCCCTGGAGCCCGATTCACCTGCTGTCGATCTTCACCCTGATCATGCTGGCGGCGGGCGTGATGGCGGCGCGAACGCGCAATGTCCGCCGCCACAAGATCACGATGGTCTCGATGTTCTGCGGAGCATTGGTCGTCGCCGGGCTGTTCACCTTCGTGCCCGGGCGGATCATGCATGCGGTGGTGTTCGGGCAGTAAGCGAACAGCAAACTGGTGGTTCCATGCGCTTCCCGCCACCCATTTTTCGCTCCTCGAACCGCGGCGCATCGGGAATGCCTTATCGGCCGATAAGTGCATGAAAAAGCGAAGGGAAAAAGCGGCTTTGCAGGTCGCCCAAGGGTGGTTATCAGGCCCTCGATGGGCTATATGATTCCCGACAAGAACTGACTGGATTTCCCCTTTGTCCGAACCCGAAGACGACAAGCCTGGCGAGCCGCCGGTGCCTTCCGATATTCGTCCCGTTTCCATCCTCGACGAGATGAAGAAGTCCTACCTCGATTACGCCATGAGCGTGATCGTGGCGCGTGCGCTGCCGGATGCGCGCGACGGCTTGAAGCCGGTGCATCGGCGCATTCTCTACTCGATGCACGAGCAAGGACACACGCCGGACAAGAAGTACGTCAAATCCGCGCGCGTCGTCGGTGACGTGATCGGTAAATATCATCCGCACGGTGACCAGTCGATTTACGACGCGATGGTCCGGATGGCGCAGGATTTTTCCATGCGCGTGCCGCTGATCGACGGGCAGGGCAATTTTGGCTCAATCGACGGCGATCCACCGGCGGCCTATCGATATACTGAAGCGCGCCTGACCCGATCTGCGCAGGAAGTCATCGGCGACATCGACGAAGACACGGTCGACTTCCAGTCCAATTATGACAATTCCGAGCAGGAACCGTCGGTTCTGCCGGCCAAGTTCCCGAACCTGCTGGTCAACGGCGCCGGCGGCATCGCGGTCGGCATGGCGACCAACATCCCGCCGCACAATCTCGGCGAGGTCATCGACGCCTGCGTCGCGTTGATCGACAATCCGGCGCTCACGATCGACGAGCTGATCAACATCGTTCCCGGACCGGATTTTCCGACCGGCGGCATCATCCTCGGTCGCCAGGGCATCCGCAGCGCTTACCATCTCGGGCGCGGCTCGATCGTCATGCGCGGCAAGGTCGAATTCGAGACCATGCGCAAGGAGCGCGAGGCGATCGTCATCACCGAGATTCCCTATCAGGTGAACAAGGCGACGATGGTCGAGCGCATCGCCGACCTGTACAAGGAAAAAAAGATCGAGGGCATTGCGGATTTGCGTGATGAGTCTGACCGCGACGGTTATCGCGTCGTCATTGAACTAAAGCGTGAAGCGGTTCCTGATGTGGTGCTCAACCAGCTCTATCGATTCACACCGCTGCAGGCGAATTTCCCTGCCAACATGCTGGCACTGGATTCCGGTCGTCCGCAGACGATGTCCCTGAAGGATCTGCTCACCATCTTCGTCGCGTTCCGCGAGCAGGTGGTGACCCGGCGGACCAAGTTCCGGCTCTCCAAGGCGCGTGACCGCGCCCATATCCTGGTCGGCCTGGCGATCGCGGTCGCCAATATCGATGAAATGATCCGGGTGATCCGAACCTCGCCCGATCCGAACGCGGCGCGCGACACGCTGATGTCGCGCGACTGGTCGGCGCGGGATGTCGAGGCGATGATCACGCTGATCGACGATCCCAGGCACCGCATCAACGACGATGGCACGATCCGACTGTCGATGGAGCAGGCCAAGGCCATTCTCGACCTGCGGCTGCAGCGGTTGACCGCACTGGGGCGGGACGAGATATCCGAAGAGCTCGACAAGCTCGCGGCGGAAATCGCCGATTATCTCGACATCCTGCGTTCGCGCGCCCGCGTTCAGGCGATCGTCAAGAGCGAACTGACCGAGGTGAAGCAGAAGTTCGCCACCCCGCGGCGGACCGTCATCGTCGAGCAGGAGGGCGAGGTCGAGGACGAGGACCTGATCCAGCGCGAGGACATGGTGGTGACGGTGTCGCATGCCGGCTATGTCAAGCGCGTGCCGCTCTCGGCCTATCGGGCGCAACGCCGTGGCGGCAAGGGCCGCGCCGGAATGCAGACCCGCGACGAGGACTTTGTCAGCCGCCTGTTCGTGGCGTCCACACACACGCCTGTGCTGTTCTTCTCCTCGCGTGGCCAGGTCTACAAGGAAAAGGTCTGGCGGCTGCCGATGGCAGCTCCCAACGCGCGCGGCAAGGCGCTGATCAATATCCTGCCGCTGGAACAGGGCGAGCGCATCACCACCATCATGCCGCTCCCGGAGGATGAATCCTCCTGGGGCAATCTCGACGTAATGTTTGCAACCACGGGCGGCAACGTCCGCCGCAACAAACTGTCCGACTTCGTCGATGTCCGCCGTTCCGGCATTATTGCGATGAAGCTTGATGACGGCGAAGCGATCGTCGACGTGCAGATCTGCACCGAGCATGACGACGTGCTGCTGACAGCCGCCGGCGGCCAATGCATCCGCTTCGCCGTCACCGACGTGCGGGTCTTCACCGGTCGCACGTCGATGGGCGTGCGCGGCATTGCGTTGGCCGAGGGCGACAAGCTGATCTCCCTCGATATCCTGCGCCACGTCGAGACCACGTCGGACGAACGCTCGGCCTATTTGAAGATGCGCCGCGCGGTTGCGGGCGAGGCCGCGACCGAGGAGCCGGCGGACGCCGAGGGTGAGGAGACATCGGGCGCGATCCAGCTATCGCAGGAGCGTTACGCCGAGATGTCTGCCAAGGAGCAGGTGGTGCTGACGGTCTCCGTCAACGGTTACGGCAAGCGGACCTCGTCCTATGAGTACCGCACCACCGGCCGGGGCGGCAAAGGCATCGTCGCGATGAGCGTCAACAACCGCAACGGAAAGTTGGTCGCGTCCTTCCCGGTCGAGGAGGCCGACCAGATCATGCTGGTCACCGACAAGGGTCAATTGATCCGCTGCCCGGTCGCGGACATCCGGATCGCCGGCCGTTCGACACAGGGCGTGATCGTGTTCGACACCGCCGAGGATGAGCACGTCGTCTCGGTCGAGCACATTCCGGAAGAGGAGAACGGCGCGAACGGGAATGGGGAGTAGTCGGGGCGGCTTCAATTCGTCACTCCTCGTTCGCCGTCTAGATTGACGAGCGCTCAAGCTCTTGCGCAAGGCCGCTAAGGGTGTTGCGTTTGCCGACCCGGGCCATCCAGCACGGGAACTCCAGAGTGCTCTTAAACTTAACCACCGCCCTTGGCAGCGCGGATAAACTTCAATTTATTGGAGGCGGTTTAACCATGGGGCTGCTTGATAATTTGGGTGGTGAACAGCCAGGACAAGTTCCCGAGATTAGGCCGGATACGCCTCACTACGAGGCCGTTGGTCGGTTCGTAACCTCGTTTGCAAATGCGGAGGCAGCGGTACACCTCTTGGTTCGCCAGCTTTCGGGAATGCCAGACGACAAGGCCAGGATCGTATTCGGCGGCATGAGATTGCCTGACCTCACAGAGATCATTCGACGGCTTATGCGGATCGACAACGCGCCATTGTCGAACCAAACCGTAATAGATGACTGCCTCACTCAGTTGGTGGCAATCAGCAAGAGACGCCATAGCCTCGTTCACAGGGGCGCTTCATTTTTTGACGGCAAACTGGTTGTCTCCAATGTCTTGATATCCAAACATTTGCATTCCTCTGAACTCGAGGTCTTCGAGATTGAAGAACTCAGAGCAATGCAGCTGGATTGTGGGACCATCTGTCTGAAGCTGGATAGGATAATAAACCCTGATCAAGCGAACCCGTTCAGCCTCACCGACTCTTTTGTGCTAGGGCGGCCATGGCGGTACAAACATGCTCCGCCAAGGACTCCGAATCTAAGATCCCGCGCCAAGTCTCCAAAACCGAAGCGCCGGCCTCCCGCATCCCACGAGAAACCGAAAGATGCGGAGTAGCATCAGGGTGGGGCCGGAACCATAGTTTGACTCAGTTGCATCACCATGGCTCGGGTGCCGCTTAAATCTCGATCTCCGTCCCGAATTCGACGACCTGTCCAGTAGGCACGCCGAAAAACGCGGCGGTGCGCTCGGCGTTGCGCTGCAGGAACGCGAACAGTCCTTCCCGCCATACCCACATGCCCGGGATGTCCTCGCGCGGAATGATGGTCTCACGGCCGATAAAGTAGGTGACGTCGGTCAGACGGACGCCGGGCAACTTGCCCTGGCGGCACGCGAGCTTCAGTCCCTCGTAGATGGTCGGATATTGCATGAAGCCGTAACGCAGGATGACACGGATGATGCCTGGAGTGATCTCCTGGACCTCGGCACGGTCTTCGTCCGAGATGCGCGGCGATTCCTCGATCTGCACCGTGACCAGCAGCACGCGTTGATGCAGGACGTGGTTGTGCTTGACGAACTGCGTCAGCGCGAGCGGCACCCCCTTGGGGGCTGACGCGAGGAATATGGCCGTACCCGGCAGCCGGCTGTGGCACCTGGTGACGGCTGTCTCGATCAGATCCTCTTCCGGCTGGCGCAGCTTCGCCCGCGCCTTCTCGACCAGCTTCACGCCGCTGCGCCACGTCAGCATCAGGAATGCGACGACGGCGGCGAGCAGCAGCGGAAACCAGCCGCCTTCGAACAGCTTGGTCGAATTCGCCGCGAAGAAGATCGCGTCGATGATGAAGAAGAAGCCGTTCACAGCGATCACGAGGATCGGCAAATAGCCCCACTGGATCGCAACCAATGCGGCGAGCAGCGTTGTGATCGCCATCAGCAGCGAGACGGCGATACCATAGGCGCCGGCCAGCGCATCCGAGCTGCCGAAGGTGAGCACCGCACCCAGCGTCGCCGCGGCGAGCAGCCAGTTCACCAGCGGCACGTAGATCTGGCCGATCGCGTCGCTTTCGGTGTGCTCGATATGCATGCGGGGCAGGAAGCCGAGCTGGATCGATTGCTGGGTCAGCGAGTACACGCCCGATATGATCGCCTGCGAGGCGATGACAGTAGCGACCGTCGACAGCAGGACGAGCGGGTAATGCGCCCAGTCAGGAGAAAGCTGGAAAAACGGATTGTCGATCGCGCTCGGGTCCGTGATCAGAAGGGCAGCCTGGCCGAAGTAGTTCAGCACCAGCGCGGGCAGGCAGACTGCGAACCAGGCGAGGCGGATCGGGAAACGGCCGAAATGCCCCATGTCCGCATACATGGCTTCACCGCCGGTGACGGCGAGGAAGGCGGCGCCGAGAATGGCGAAGCTGATATGGAAGTTCTGGTGAATCAGGAAATCGAAGGCATAGAACGGGCTGAGCGCGGCGAGCACGGCCGGCGCCTTGACGATGCCGTGGAGACCAAGCGCTGCGAGCACGATGAACCAGCCGAGCATCACCGGGCCGAAGATGCGGCCGATGAAGCCGGTGCCCTGCTTCTGCATCACGAACAGGCCGACCAGGATAACGATGGTGATCGGCACCACCGCGGGCGCCAGTGACGGCGCATCGACCTTTAAACCTTCGATGGCCGACAGCACAGAGATCGCCGGTGTGATCGCGCCGTCGCCGTAGAGCAGGGCGGCGCCGATCAGCCCTACGATGAGGAGCTGCGCCCGCCAGGTGCCAGGCTGCGCGTTGCGCGCCGAGAGCAAGGCGAGCAGGGCGACGATACCGCCTTCGCCGCGATTGTCCGCACGCAGGATCAGCATGGCATATTTGAGGGAGATGATCAGGATCAGCGCCCACAGGATCAGCGAGACCACGCCGAGGACGGCGTCGTGGGTGATCGCTCCGCCATGGGCTGCGGCCCTGGCCGCTTCCTTCAACGCGTAGAGCGGGCTGGTGCCGATGTCGCCGTACACGACGCCGAGGGCACCGAGCGTCGCGGCAAACGGAAGCGGGCTTGGATGATGACCGGAGGAGGCGATGGCGGGCGTACTGGTCACGTGCGATCCCCCGGCTGCCTTACACCCGCCGGGCATCCGGGGGGCGCGTCAGACCATACTCTGCGACGGGACGTCGCAAATTACCATGGGATTTGCGTGAAAGTGCTCGCCGCTATGGCGTGCGGTTGGCGGTGACGAGGCGGACTTCACGGACGGTCGAATTAGAACCTACGGTCCGCAGGCACGATGCCTCGAAATTGGGCCAGGCCTGCTGGGAGCAGTCCTTGCCGGCGGTACGGATGTCGAGGCGGTCGCCCTTGGCCAGCGGCTGCGGCGTGCTGGCTTCAACCTGCGGGGCGAAGCCGGGAAGAACGGTCAACGCGCCGGCAACAAACGCAGCAATGGCAATAGCGGAAAGTGCCTTGATCATAACGGTCCCCTGTCATCGGGCCCTGCCGGCCCGTCGTTTTCGTTGCGGCAGAGGTACCGGGCGCAAGTTTCCCGACGTCTTCGCCATGCCGGAAAATGGTTTCGTTCCTCTCTGGTTTGGTTTCGTGGGGCCCGGGCGACGAAACATTCGACCGGTGGATGCTGGCATCCCAGGACTGGTTCATCGACCGTGAGAACTGGGCGCTCGGGGCCTAACGGTACCGGGCTGGCTTGCCGGAGAGGGCGAGGCAGGATAGAGGGGGGCTTATGCCCCGTGTCGCGCTTTATCCCGGCTCCTTCGACCCCGTCACCAACGGTCACCTGGACGTGGTGAGCCAGGCTGTTTTCCTGTGCGACCGCCTGATCGTGGCCATCGGCGTCCATTCCGGCAAGAAACCGCTGTTCTCGACCGACGAGCGGCTTGAAATGGTCCGCGAGGTATTCGGGCCGATAGCCCAGAAGGCCGGCTGCGCCTTCGATTGCACAACCTATGACAACCTGACCGTGACCGCGGCGCGGGCGGCGGGCGCAGGGCTTATGATTCGCGGTTTACGCGACGGTACCGACCTCGATTACGAAATGCAGCTCGCCGGCATGAATGAGGCGATGGCGCCCGAGGTCCATACCGTGTTCGTTCCGGCCTCGGTTGCAGTCCGCCCGATCACCGCCACACTGGTCCGCCAAATCGCGCAGATGGGCGGCGATTTTTCCGCATTCGTGCCGCCATCGGTCGCCGCTAGCCTGAAGGCAAAATTCGCCGGCTGACGCCGGCCGTCCCCGCTTCCCAAACGTCCTGCTCCGGAGTCTCCATGATCCGAATTTTCGCACTCGTTGCCGCGCTCTTCTGCGTCGTTCCCGCAATCGCGCAAACGCTACCCGCCGATCTCGACAAGGCGAATGCAATCGTGATCGACACCACCAAGGGCCGTATCGTCATCAAGCTGCGCACCGACATCGCGCCTCAGCATGCCGAGCGCATCAAGCAGCTCGCGCGCGAGGGCTTCTACAACAACGTGCCGTTCCATCGCGTCATGGACGGCTTCATGGCGCAGACCGGCGACGGCCAGAACTTCAACGGTACCGGCGGCTCGAAATATCCGAACCTCAAGCAGGAATTCTCCAACGTGCCGTTCAAGCGCGGCATCGTCGGCATGGCGCGACGCGGTGACAGCGTCGACAGCGCCAATTCGCAGTTCTTCATCATGTTCGCGGACGGATCGAGCCTGAACGGCCAGTACACCGTGATTGGCGAGGTGGTGTCCGGCATGGACGTGGTCGACAAGCTGAAGAAGGCGTCCGCGGGCTCTGCGAGCGGCACCGTCACCGACCCGGACAAGATGGTGAAGGTGCAGGTCGCATCCGACATCAAGTGAGACCGGACAATGCAGCGCGGCATGTCAAGTGTCTGGTTTGCGACCGCCGTCGTGCTGCTCGCGCTGGCGTGGCCCGCGCGGGCAGAGACAGGTCAGCTCGATACGCTGCAAGACCTCTACATCCAGCTCCATCGCTGCTGGAAGCCACCGCCGCTGTCGGTCGCCAACCCGATCGACATCACCGTGATCGTCAGTTTCAATCGGCAGGGCACGATCCTCGGCCATCCCAGGATCAGCTACGAGTCGGAACAGGCGACCGAGAACGACCGGCTGCAATATCGCATCGCCGTGATGGAAACTTTGCAACGCTGCACGCCGTTGCCATTTACCGAAGGGTTGGGTGGCGCTGTTGCCGGCCGCCCATTCGCGATTCCGTTCAAAACCCGAAAACGTGAGCCGAAAACGCAGGAGAAGCGAGCATGGCTGCCACTGAAAATACTTTGATCCTTGAAACCACCAAAGGCCCGGTCACCATCGAGATGCGGCCCGATCTCGCGCCGAACCACGTCGCGCGGATCAAGGAACTGGTGCGCGAGGGGTTTTACGACGGCATCGTGTTCCATCGCGTGATCGACGGCTTCATGGCACAGACCGGCTGCCCGCAGGGAACCGGGATGGGCGGCTCTGGCAAGAAGCTGAAAGCCGAGTTCAACAAGGAGCCGCATGTCCGCGGCACCGCCTCGATGGCCCGTGCCGCCAACCCGGATTCGGGGGACAGCCAGTTCTTCATCTGCTTCGATGATGCTTCCTTCCTCAACGGCCAGTATACGGTTTGGGGCAAGGTGACCGAAGGCATGGAGAATGTCGACAAGATCAAGCGCGGCGAGCCGGTGAAGGACCCGGACAAGATCGTCAAGGCGCGCATGGCAGCGGACGCGACCTGACGTCGTTACGCATTTCACTGTAATGCATTCCGGGACGGGATGACTTTCTTCGGATCGTCATCCCGTTTAGATTCTCAATCAAGCGCGACCGGTTCGCCGGCTTACGCCATTGCGAGCGCGAGCGAAGCGATCCAATGCTTCATTTTGCTGGAAGACGCTTCGTCGTGATCGCTCCGTTGCCGCACGCGACGGCGTGGTGCAGCGGGCGCAGCCGTGATCCCGGCATGATCTGGCTGCGCGATCGGCTCCGCCCAATCGCCAGACGCACTTTTGCCGGCTGGAACCAAGAAGCACATGCGTACCGACCTCTTCGATTTCGAACTTTCGCCTGAGCGGATTGCGCTGCGCCCGGCAAGCCCGCGGGATTCCGCGCGGATGCTGGTGGTGCATCCCGACGGCGTGCTGCGCGACGGCACGGTTGCCGACCTGCCTCATTGGCTCGAACCGGGCGATCAGATCGTCGTCAACGATACCAAGGTGATCGCCGCTCAGCTCAAGGGCCGTCGGATCGGCCGTGACACCGAGCCGAAGATCGAGGCGACGCTGATCAAGCGGATCGACGGGTCGCGCTGGCAGGCACTGGTGAAGCCTGCGAAGAAGCTTGCGGCGGGCGATACCATCCGCTTCGGCAATGAGGGCAAGGTCTGCCTGCTCGGTCATCTCGATGCGCAGGTCGAGGCCAAGGGGCAGGAGGGCGAAGTCACGCTGTCGTTCTCGTTCCACGGACCGGCGCTCGAGCAGGCGATCTCAGATGTCGGCACGCCGCCGCTGCCACCCTACATCGCGTCGAAGCGCACGCCCGACGAGAGGGACGCCGCCGACTACCAGACCATGTTCGCGGCGAACGAGGGCGCAGTGGCAGCGCCGACCGCCGGCCTGCATTTCACGCCGACGCTCGAAGCCGCGCTGCGCAGCCGCGGCGTCGGGTTGCACCGGCTGACGCTGCATGTCGGGGCAGGGACGTTCCTGCCGGTGAAGGTGGAGGAGACCACGGAACACCGGATGCATGCCGAATGGGGCTGCATCACCGCCAAGACGGCGGCCGCACTGAATTCTGCCCGCGCCAGGGGCGGAAGGATCGTGGCGATCGGCACAACATCGCTCAGGCTCCTGGAGAGCGCTGCGACGGCCGACGGCACCATCCAGTCGTTCTCGGCCGAGACCTCGATCTTCATCACGCCCGGCTATCGTTTCCGCGCAGTGGACATCTTGCTGACCAACTTCCATCTGCCGCGCTCGACGCTGTTCATGCTGGTATCGGCCTTCTCCGGGCTCGACACGATGAAGAGCGCTTACGCCCATGCGATCCGGAGCGGCTATCGCTTCTATTCGTATGGCGATGCGTGCCTGCTGTTCCGCGCGCATGAGCCGCGCGGAGATCTGGATTTGTAGGGTCGGCAACCGCAAATCCCGGTCCGTGCAACTCGGTCATTGCGAGAAGCTCGCGACAAAATTGCAGAGCAGTTTTGCGCTGAAGTGACGAAGCAATCCATCGTTCCGCACGTACGGCCGGGTGGATTGCTTCGCTTCGCTCGCAATGACGCGGATGGGCTGTGCGCACATCATACCGTCATTCGTCAACATGACGGGCAGACAGCGTCGCGTTGCTTACGCCATCGCGCGCGCAGGCAACAGCTCCGCGATCTGCACCGCGTTGAGTGCCGCTCCCTTCAGCAATTGGTCCGCCGCAACGAAGATCGAGATCGAATGACCGCTGGGATCGCTGAGGTCCTTGCGGATTCTGCCGACCAACACGTCGTCCTGACCCGAGGCGTCGACCGGCATCGGGAAGTAATTCTTGGCACGATCGTCGACGATCTTCACACTTGGCGCCCGCGAGAGGATCGCGCGCACCTGGTCCTCGGTGATCGGCTTTTCGCATTCGAAGGTGATCGCCTCGCAATGCGCGCGCAGCACCGGTACGCGCACGCAAGTGACGCCGACCGCGATCTTGTCATCCTCGAAGATCTTGCGGGTCTCCTTGATGACCTTGGTCTCCTCGTCGTTGTAGCCGGTCTCAGGATCAACAGCCGTATTGTGGTTGAAGAGGTTGAAGGCATAGGGGTGCGGCATCACCTTCGGCGCATAGACCTGTCCGTTGAGGTGAGCGCGGGTGGACTCCACCAGTTCCTCCATTGCCGCCGCACCGGCGCCGCTCGCCGCCTGATAGGTCGAGATGATCACGCGCTTGATGCGGTTCTTCTGGTGGATCGGCCACAACGGCACCAGCGCGGTGATGGCGGCGCAGTTCGGATTGGCGATGATGCCCTTGTGATCGCGGATGCGGTTCGCATTGATCTCCGGGATCACCAGCGGGACGTTCGGGTCCATGCGAAACGCCGAGGAGTTGTCGACCACGACGGCGCCGGACTTGACCGCGACAGGCGCAAACTTCTTCGAGATGCCGCTGCCGGCCGAGAACAGCGCGAGGTCGACGCCTTCAAAGGAGCGCTCGGTGAGTTCCTCGATCACGACAGGCTTGCCTCGGAAGTCGACGGTCTTGCCGGCCGAGCGGGCGCTCGCCAGCGCCTTCAGCTTGCCGACGCGGAAGCCACGCTTGTCCATGGTGGCGATGAATTCGGCGCCCACGGCACCGGTCACGCCGACAATCGCGACAACGGGAGCGTTACTCACTTTGTCCTCCATTTCAGATCATGCTTGCAGGCAATAAAAAGGCCCCGGACCTTCATCAGGCGGGGCTTCGGGTTGAGGTGATGCGGTTCGACCGACTACGCGCGCACGCCTCCCGAGGCTCCGGAGGGCTTGGTGGTTTTGCTGGAACGTGTGGTCAAAATGATCATGGCGCGGTCTTATGCTGCAGACATTGGCGCGGGTCAACGGAATTTGGGCTGAAACCGCGTTAAAACATGGTTGAATCCGGCATGGCTGTCACGCCATAAGCGCGGCCATGAGCCTTCCGCACCATTTCGAGCTTCTCAAAACCGATGGCGCCGCCCGCACCGGCCGCCTGACCACGCCACATGGCGTAGTGCGTACGCCGGCCTTCATGCCGGTCGGCACGGCCGGTGCGATGAAGGGCATGCACTGGCGCGAGGTGCGCGAGGCCGGCGCCGATATCGTGCTCGGAAACACCTACCATCTCATGCTGCGTCCGGGCGCCGAACGGGTCGCCGCGTTGGGCGGCCTGCAGCGGTTCACAGGCTGGCGCGGCCCGATGCTCACCGACTCGGGCGGCTTCCAGGTGATGTCGCTCTCCGAACTGCGCAGGGTGACCGAGCAGGCCGTGACGTTCCGCTCGCATATCGACGGCACCAAGGTCGAGCTGTCGCCTGAGCGCTCGATCGAGGTGCAACGGCTGCTCGGCTCCGACATTGCGATGCAGATGGACGAATGTGTCCGCCTGCCGGCCGGGCACGCCGACATCGAGCGGGCGATGCAGCTCTCGCTGCGCTGGGCAGAGCGCAGCAAGCGTGCATTTGCGACGGCGCCCGACGGCTACATGCTGTTCGGCATCGTTCAGGGCGGCGATGTTCCAGCGCTGCGGCAGGTCAGCGCGCGTGGTCTGGTCGATATGGGCTTCCACGGTTATGCGATCGGCGGGCTTGCGGTCGGCGAGCCGCAGGCGGTGATGCTCGCGATGATCGAGGAGACCGCACCGGCGCTGCCGGCCGATCGCCCTCGTTATCTGATGGGCGTCGGCACGCCCGAAGACATCCTCGAGGCGGTCGCCCGCGGCGTCGACATGTTCGACTGCGTGATGCCGACACGGAATGGACGCCACGGCATGGCGTTCACCCGGTTCGGCCAGATCAATTTGCGAAACGCGCGTCACATTGACGATCCCCGGCCGCTCGATGAGGAAAGCCCGTGGCCGGCGGCGCGAACCTATTCGCGCGCCTATCTGCATCACCTCGTTCGCTCAGGCGAGACGCTGGGCGCCATGCTGCTCTCGGAAATCAACGTCGCCTATTACCAGGAACTGATGCAGGGTCTCCGCGAGGCGATTGCCAACGGCACCTTCGAGGATTTCAAAACGAAAACGCGCGCCGGATGGGCGCGCGGTGACATCGCTCAAAAGTGAGCGTGTTCAAAAGTCAGTTACAGGCGTACCGCTTGACCGAATGCTTCGTTACAAACCCGTAACCACATGTGTCGCAGGTCCACAAATAGCTGATCACGTGATCATTCAGATAGGCGGAGGCTTCCGCCGCTACCATGGAGTCCGCACACACCGGGCAAGTTGGCAATTCACATCCCCGCGGATCGGGTCGAGACGCGACGGTCGACAAGATTTCAGCAACTGCTGGCATCGTGACCTCCTTTGCGTTCTGAACCTGAGCTTCCCTCGCACGGACGTTATAACCTCATTTGTTTGACCTTGTCGCAACACAAATGCGTTGGTTTTACGTAATATTGCTTTTGCTTTGCGTGACTTGCGCACAGTTCCAGTATCGCAACGCAGCGAACATCCGCCACGGTTCTGGCTTGCGCAACCGATGGTGCACCGCTTCTAATGCAGAAGACCGCATGTTTCCCGCATGATCTCAATAGGAGCCATTTTTGATGGACGCCTCATCGACAACGAGTGCAGTGCAACCCGGACGCGGACGCGTCTTTGACTCTATCGTCGATGCGATCGGCGACACGCCGATCGTGCGGCTGCGCAGATTGCCGCAGGCCCAAGGCGTCACCGCGACCATCATTGCAAAACTCGAATACTTCAACCCGGCCGCGAGCGTGAAGGATCGTATCGGCGCTGCGATGATCGTCGCGATGGAGAAGGCTGGCATCATCAATGCCGACACCGTGCTGATCGAGCCGACCTCGGGCAATACCGGGATTGCACTCGCCTATGTGGCCGCCTCGCGCGGCTACCGGCTGAAGCTGGTGATGCCGGAATCGATGTCGATCGAGCGGCGCAGGATGCTGGCGTTCCTCGGCGCCGAGATCATCCTGACGCCGGCCTCGCTGGGCATGAAGGGCTCGATCGCGACTGCGGAGGAACTCGTGCGCACGACGCCGAATGCGGTGATGCCGCAGCAGTTCAAGAACCTCGCCAATCCCGAAATCCATCGCCGCACCACGGCGGAGGAGATCTGGAACGACACCGGCGGCAACATCGATTACTTCGTCGCCGGCGTCGGCACCGGGGGCACCATCACCGGGGTCGGGCAGGTGCTCAAACCCCGTAAGCCCAGTTTGCGGGTCGTGGCGGTCGAGCCGGAGGAAAGCCCGGTGCTGTCAGGCGGCCAGCATACCCCGCACAAGATCCAGGGCATCGGCGCCGGATTCGTGCCCGACATCCTCGACCGCTCCGTGATCGACGAGATCATCAAGATCAACAGCGCGAGCGCGATCGAGACCTCTCGGGCGCTGGCGCGCAGCGAGGGTATTCCCGGCGGGATTTCCTCAGGCGCGGCGATCGCCGCGGCGATGCAAATAGGCAAGCGGCCGGAAGCCGCGGGCAAAACCATTCTGGCGATTGTGCCGTCGTTCGCGGAGCGCTACCTGTCGACGGTGTTGTTTGAAGGAATCTGAGAGATGGCCGATCAACCGAGGCGACCGCGAACCCTGAACGACGCCCGCAGCGAGGCAGAAGCCGCCTTCAAGCGCGCCACCACCAAGGTGGCGGTGGCGCCATCAAAGACGGCGGCGGTCCCAGGCGTCCGGGAGCAGGTCACGTTGCGGATCGATCAGGACGTACTGGAATACTTTCAGGAGGGCGGTCCCGGCTGGCAAGACCGGATCAACGAGGCGCTGCGCAAGGCTGCAGGGAAGTAACGTTCGCAACAAGAAGCCCAGGATTCCCCGGGCTTTTTTCTGCCAGAAGCTTCGCAGTTCAGCGCAGGAAGCCGCCGACCATGCCGCCCATGAAACGCCCGACCGGATCGATGCCGCAGCCGCGCGTGATGCAGCTCACATTGCGCGTGTGAAATTCAGATTCGGGCGCGGGCGGGAACCGGTGCGCCGGGCTTCAGGTTCAGGACGTTGCCCGTCAGGATCAGCGCGGCTCCAAGCGCGGTGAAGATGTCGAGGCGCTCTGCGTAGATCAGCCAGCCCAGAATGGCGGTCAGCGGGACGCGCAGGAAATCCATCGGGATTACCACGGTCGCATCCGCGTGCAGCATCGCGCGCGCCATGCAGTAGTGCGAGAAGGTGCCGCAGAACGCAATCGCGACGAGCCATCCCCAAACGTAAGGCGAGGGCCATGTCCAGACGTAGAGCGCGGGGAAGAAGCCCGCGGCCGACTGCACCGCCAGCATCCAGAATATGATTGCCAGCGTCTGTTCGGTCCGCGTCAGGGATTTCACGATCGCAATCGAGACGCCGAAGCCGACGGCTGCCGCGAGCGCGATCAACTGCCCCGGATTGACCTCTCCGGTCGCTGGCCGCACGATCACGACGACGCCGACAAGGCCGAGCACGATCGCGACAATCTTCCACACCGTCAGCCGCTCGCCGAGGAAGCTGGCCGCAAGCAGTGCGGTCCAGATCGGCATCGTGAATTCGATCGCGACGACCTGGCCGATCGGAATCAGCGTCAGCGCGTAAAACCAGCCGAACTGGGCACTGTAGTGGATCAGGTTGCGTACGATATGCAGATGCACACGCGCCGTTTTCAACACCGCGAGGCCGCCGCTCATGCGGATCAGCGGGAAGAGCAACAGCAAGCCGAGCACCGAGCGCACTTCCATCAACTGAAAGACGTTCACCTCGCGCGTCGCCTCGCGGCCGGCGACGGCCACGATCAACATCAGCGCGAGCCACCCGGCCATCCACAGCGCGGCGCGGGTCTTTGAGGGGGTGCGATCCATATGGGACGAGATGACGAGGGATCGCCGGTATCGGCGAGTTGGCCCAGATTTGCAACGCGCAAATCTGCCGACGCAGTGATGCGCCGCCCTGTCGTTGGGTGCTAAGCAATCGGTGAAAACAATCAGGAGGATCTGCTCATGCGCGTGTTGCACCCGGCCGAATGGTCGAAACCCCGCGGCTTCTCGCACGGCGTCAGCTTCGACGGTCCGGGGAAATGGATCGTGCTGGCCGGCCAGACCGGTGGGGACGAGAAGGGCGAATATCAGCCCGACATGGCCGCTCAGGTTGGGACCGCGCTGAAGCGGATCGTCAAGCTCCTTCACGAAGCCGGTGCGGGGCCTCAGAACATCGTGCGCCTCACCTGGTATCTGACCAGCCGGAGCGAGTATGAGGCCGCCGGTGCCGGCATCGCTGCGGCGTGGAAGGAAACCCTCGGCCGCAACTTCCCGCCCTCGACGCTGCTTTATATCGACGGGCTCGTCGATCAGCGCGCCAAGGTCGAAATCGAAGTCACCGCGTTCGTGCCGGCCGGGTAGGACCACAAGCCGCTTCGCCGCGCGAACCCGGCATCACTTCGCTCGGAGACGCTATAAGGTCAAACAAAAACGCCCTCGGACGTGGTGCCCGAGGGCCGATTCGTCGGGCTATCCGCTACTTCGACAGCGAGATGTTGGCAGCGCGGAATTGGCTGTCCGCACGCATCGAGACCGACTGCTTGTTTCCGCTGGTGTGCAGGGAAATGTTGGCGTTGAAGCCGGGCGCGCTGGCAAGCACCTGGAAGTTGCCGCCGCCGCCGCGGCCCTGCAACTCGCCACCGACGTTGCGGCTCGACTCGCTCCAGGTGCCGGTTACCACGCCGCCTTGGGCCTGTACGTCGGCCTGCAGATTGAACTTGTAGGCGTCACTGGCGCAGGTGAGGCTCATCGCCATGGTGGGGCCGGACACCCGGTAGGTTGCGCGGCAGCGGATCCGCTCGCTCGATCCGTCATCCAGGGTGACGGTACCACCGCCGGACCAGGTGCCGGCCAAGCCGGCGAAGGGCCCGGACTGGGCATGGCTGGTCGTGGTCGCGAGCGCCGTCATGAAAAACGCGACGGCTGCGAAAGCAGGCCGCCGCGCCTTGGCGAAAAGTCCTGATGCGCCGTTGATCTTACTGACGGGATGCTTCCCATCGGCCGCTGCACGGTACGCCAGCTGATGCCCCATTCCACTTCCCCGATCCGGAGTTACCACTGAGTTGACCGTTCGCATATGCACCATTGATCGAGACTCGCACAAGTCCCCCGCTGCCGACAGTGCCGGAGATCCCTGCGCCAGGCGCCGTGATCTTGCCCTCGGTGACAGTAAGGGTTGAACTGGTCGTCGCATCGCAACTGCCAGTCTTGGTCGTAACGGTGACATGCCAAAGGCCATCATAGGGCTGCTGGGCCGAAGCAGTAGCAGCGGAAAACACGACTGCAGAGCTGGCAACGAATGCAAAAAGCAGACCGCCAATGCGGTTGGAGCGCATAATCAAATCCTCATGATTTCGGGTGATAGCCCGGCTTATCCGGGCACAATGTGTCCAAAATTTGCTTTGCTGCAAAGCCTCAAAAGGTTCCTATCAACCTATAACCTATCGCGTCAGACCCGGTTCCATCGCGGAACGAGGCGATGGAGGTAATATGGTGAGGTTGATCCGACTTAATGCCTGCCGCCTGGAAGGCTCGGCGCCTTGGTTGCGAACTGCTCGTCCTGCGGCTTGGCAGGCAGGGTCTCGTGGGTCTTCGCGTAGTCGATGACCTCGCCAAGCAGCCTCAGGCCAAGCGGCGCCAGCGCGCGCTCCCAGAGCTCGCGTGCCGTCTCGCCTTTCTTGACGAAGACCCAGTCCTGGGCAGCGATCGCGCCAGCATCCATGCGGTCGGCAAGGTGATAGATGCTGCCGCCGGAGATCGGGTCGCCTTCCTTGATGGTCCATTCCACGGCCGCGATGCCGCGATGCCGTGGCAGCAGAGATGGGTGGTAGCCAATGCCGCCAAGTCTCGCCGCCGCGACCGCCTCCTTGCTGACGCGGGCATGGCTATGAGCCGCCACGATCAGGTCAGTAGCGGGCGCGATCTCCGCGGCGGTGACGAGTTTGGGGTTCGCCTGCACCACGACGTCGATGCCGAATGCCCTGGCGGCCGCCGCAAGCCGGTCTTCGCCGTCATGGACGACCACCCTGGCGACCTCGACGCCGCGTTCGCGCAGCATATTGAGCGTCGTCACGCCGAAATGGCGGGAACCGACAAGGGTAATTCGCATGGGATCAATTCCGTGGTTGGCCCGGGTCAGTATGCCGATAGCACACCGCAGCCGCCTGTTTCGTCTCCCCGCCGGTTATCAACAGGGGACCAGGGCCGCAACCTCAGGCCGGCTCGAGCCGGGTCGCCAGAACCTTGTCGATCCGCCGGCCGTCAAGGTCGACGATTTCGAACTGCCAACCATTCGCGGTGATTTTCTCGCCCACATTGGGGATCGTGCCGAATTCCTGGAGCAGGAAGCCGGCGCAGGTCTGATAAGGCCGCGGCGCCGGCAGGGCGATGCCGAGGAGGTCGGCGAATTCGAGCGCCGGCATCCAGCCAGAGATCAGGTAGGAGCCATCGTCGCGCCTGACATAAGCGGGCTCGGCCGGCCCCTGTTCGGTGTGGAAGGCGCCGACGATTGCTTCGAGAATATCCGCGCTCGTGACGACGCCCTGGAAGGTGCCGTACTCATCATGCACGAGGCCGATATGGACGGCGGAATCGCGCAGGATCGCGACTACGTCGCGCGCATCGACGGTCTCAGGGATGATGGGCGCGTCGCGGGTCAGTGCCCGGACGTCAGGCGTGCGGCCGGAGAGATAGACGTCGAGCAAATCCTTGGCCTGCACGATGCCGATCGCATGATCGCGATTGCCGTCGAACACTACGCAGCGCGAGTGACTGCTTTTTTGCAGCGCTGACAGGATCTCGGGCGCGGAATCGGCAAGGTCGATCAGGCTGACCTCATGGCGCGGCGTCATCACGGCGCCCACCGGGAGGTCGCCGAGGCGCATCACACCCGCAATCATCTCCTTTTCGCCGGGCTCCAGTACTCCGGCGTTCTCGGCTTCGACCACCAGCGTCTTGATCTCGTCCTCGCTGACGCGGTCCTGCGCGTCCTCGCGATGGCCGAGCACCCAGAGCAGCGCCTTGCCGGAGCGGTCGAGCAGCCAGACCAGCGGCAGCGACAGCCTTGCCATGACAGTCATCGCCGGCGCGACTCTGACCGCGATCGCCTCGGGATCGCGCAGCGCGATCTGTTTCGGGACGAGCTCGCCGACGATCAGCGACGCATAGGTGATGACGCCGACGACGAGGGCGACGCCAATCGCGTCAGCAAGCGCCCGAGACAGTCCGGCTTCCACAAGCCATAGCGTGACGCGCTGGCCGAGCGTTGCGCCCGAAAACGCGCCCGACAGCACGCCGATGAGCGTGATGCCGATTTGCACCGTCGAGAGGAACTTTCCGGGATCGGACGCCAGCGCGAGCGCGCGGCGCGAACCGCCGACGCCCTTCTCGACCAGGCCCACAAGCCTTGCGGGACGCGAAGAGACGATGGCGAGCTCCGACATCGACAGGAGACCGTTGATGACGATCAAGGCCGTCACGATCGCAAGTTCCAGATACAGCACGACGGATCCTAAGCGTGTTGGCGGCGTCGGCCGCGGTCCCAATATAGCCACGCCGACGCCGTTTCGCTGTGCCGGCCCTGGCGGCGACGCGCAAGCGGGTGCACTGAATGAACCGCGTGCGCGAACGTGCGCGGCATTTTGGCGCGCTTGGCCAGGCGGTCAACGTCGCGGCGAGAACCGCGGTGGCCGGTGCATCGGAAAATTCGGCGTAAATCTCAGTTCCAGGTCAACAACCGCAGCCTGGGTCTTGTGAACGTCTTGGCGGGGGCGGCCGGCAGCTCCGGCGGCCGTTCCGATTGAGCCTGCAGATGCATACGCAAATCCGCGCTGCATTGCTTAATCTGATTGCGCAATTCTCGGCGGGAGAAGGCGGTGAGCGAGGGATCGCCGAGCTGCTGCCAGGCATTGCGCAGCCATTCCCGCAGGGCGCGAATATTCTGATCCGAGACTTCTGGCTGGGTCATGCCGCCGGAATTTCAAAGAACGTTCGCGGTGAAATAAGGCCGATTCGCGGGCAATCGCCTAGTGCCTTATTTGTCAGCCGGTTTTGTCCGGTCCAGTGCGCAGAAGATCCATCGCCAGCGGGATGGCGAGTACAACCGCACCGACCATCGACAGGTGTCGTATCTGCGCGCCGGAGAAGCCGAGATCGTCGCGGGCAACGTGAACGAGCATGATCGCGACATAGGCGGCAACGCAGATTGCGACGACGATGCCTTCGAAATCGATCCTGTTGCCCATGGCGTCACCGTGCAGCTCACAAGCTACTGTAACGCGCCGAGGTGCTGAGAGATGTGAGCTGGCTCACGATCTCGGCCAAGTCGGGTTCTGCCGAGCCTTGCTCGGCCCGGTCGCGCGACGAAGGCTACTCCGCACGGCTCCACGCTGACGTGGACAGTGCGCGACGTCGCTAGCGGTGGCGAGGCGATCGTGGCCGCGATCTGCCGCCGGAGCTTCGCGGCAGCTCAGACGAAATGGCCGCGCCGCTGCGCTATTTGCTGCTCGGCAGCTTGACCGGGACGTGGGGCGAGGTGCTGACCACGCGCTGGCTTCCATCGAAATAGGTTTGGCTCTTGAGCAACGACTCGAGATACAGAAAGAATTTTTCGGCAAGCATGGGCGTAGCCCTCAATCGTCTATTCCCTTAAGTCGCCGCGCGAAGCCGGAAATTCGATCAACAAAATGCGAGTCGCACCGGCATCGCGATGTTGCGGTGCAATGGATTCATATTCAATCCGGCAGATTACTGGCGCTGCGACAACACCACCAACGTGGCACAGTCATGCTGTGCTAGGCATCGCCCTCAGTTGGTACGCGACTCCGACAGTATCGGCTGCCGCGGATGCGTGTGGTTGGTGTGCGCACAAGCGTCGGACGACAATCCTTCGAAGCGCCACAGAGTGACCGGCGATGCAGCTCCGCATTGGTCGCAGCGCAACGACTTGTCGCCAACCAAATATCTCCCTCTCCGAAAAACCTCGGGCTGGGCAATCTCTTTGCAATTCGGGCAAGCAAGGACCAGCTTGCTCGTCTTCCACCACGAAAACAAATGAAACACCGTGTCCTCAGCGTTTCCTGGCGCCAATCTTGAACGAAGCTAGCACGGCTTCCGCTCGCGCTAAACTAGCAACGCAGCGCGCCACGGTTCCATTTCGTCTGGAATCGCTTTGCGTGCCGGGCTGCGCAACACAGTCTACCAAATTTAGTTAGCGGAATCTTGAAGGTCGGGCTCGGCATGCGTCATTGCGCCACACGGTTTCTTCAAGGATGGAGGCTAGCAACTCGGCCATGGATCCGGAACATGAGACCGACGAAGGCATGGTGGTGGCGCTCCGCCGCAGCTATGCCCGCTTGGCCTGGTGGATCGTCAGGCTCAATCGGATGCTTGAACTGCCTCGCGTCGCTGAGCCGCCGCGCTCGCAACGTCCGCCGCGGATTGCGGTTCCGCCACGGCAACCGCTGCCGCCGCGTCCCGAATAGCGCCTGAGAGACGGCACCGGATACCTCCTTTCCCGTATCGGCAGCGGGGCCAGACTGCTATGGATTCGCTATCCGCGGACGGCAGGTCCGCCGGTTTGCACAGATGCGGGCCGCGAGCCGGCTCAAGCAGCGGGAGGGACGAAACAGAATGGTTGATACGGTTGGGATTATCGGCGCCGGTACCATGGGCAACGGCATCGCCCAGGTATGTGCAGCCGCCGGGCTCGGCGTGATCATGATCGACATTTCCGATGCCGCGGTCCAGCGCGGGCTAAAGACGGTCGGGGCAAGCCTCGATCGCCTGGTCAACAAGGACAAGATGACGGCGGCTGACCGCGAGGCGACGCTCGCGCGCATTACGGCGACGACGGACAGGGCCAAACTTGCTTCCTGCGACCTCGTCATCGAAGCTGCGACCGAGAATGAGGATCTCAAGATCAAGATTTTGAAGGAGCTTGGTGCGACGCTGAAGCCGCATGCGCTGGTGGCCACCAACACTTCGTCGATCTCAATCACGAAGCTCGCGGCGGCGACCGATCGCCCCGACCGCTTCATCGGCATGCACTTCTTCAATCCGGTGCCGGTGATGGCGTTACTCGAACTGATCCGCGGCTTGCAGACTTCCGACGACACCGTCGCCAGGGCGGAAGCCTTCGCCAAGCGCGTCGGCAAGGTCGCGATCACCGCAAAGAACAGCCCGGGTTTTGCCGTCAACCGTATCCTGTGCCCGATGATCAACGAGGCGATCTTCGCGTTGCAGGAAGGTATCGCGAGCGCGGAGGAGATCGATGCCGGCATGAAACTCGGCTGCAATCATCCGATCGGGCCGCTCGCGCTCGCCGATCTGATCGGACTCGACACCATGCTGTCGGTGATGGAGGTGTTCTACACCGGCTTCAACGATCCCAAATATCGCCCGGCGCCGCTGTTGAAGGAGATGGTGGACGCTGGCCATCTCGGTCGCAAGAGTGGCCAGGGATTTTACAGCTACAGCAAGTGAGCTCGGATTGCGCGGCGCGCCGACGTTCGCACGCCGCGGCCGAGACCGTAGTCATCCGGGATGGATCGCCGGTAGATCCTGGCGTATCACGCGCGCCATCAGACATCCTCTGATCCGCCGGTAGGCGGGGGACGATAGACGCGAGGCCCGGTCTCCTAGGCACACCGGGCCTCGTGCTCTTTGCGAGGCCAGTCACGCCGCCGCTGTCATCTCCTCTCCATCGCCGCACGCACATCGCCGGAATGGCCGGTCGGTCCGCATCCAAAAAATAACCGCCGCCTCACAGGGGTTTCACACCTTCTTGAGGAGCTGGCCGGAAACCTCGTGAAAGTCGCTTTCGTACTTAAATCGGCTGTGATGTTTGGACGAAAGTAGGTGAGGAGTCGTGCGCAGGCCGGTCGTGGCAGTCATGGCGTTCGCTGCGGGCGTACCTGTTAGCGCAGCGTCCGCTGCTGATCCCTATGACGTTCCCTGGTGCATGCAAGGCAAGGAGGAGGGGTATCCGGGCTACTGCGGCTTTCAGACCCTTGAGCAGTGCCGGATGTCTGCCTCGGGCCGCCAGGCCGGCTGCAGATGCCGCCGGATGATCCGGTGATTTGGATCGGGGATCCCTGCACCGCACTCGTCTGGCACGATGTTCGCATACCTGATCGCATCTCGACGAGTTTTCATTGGAGAGCAAATGGGCGAGGTTATACGGTTCATCTCGAAGTCGGAGCTTGAGCGGGCTCGCCTCATCCGCGAGGCGCGCGCGAACTACGAGCGCATCTTTCCGTCGGCGGATTCGGGCGGAGAGCAGGCGAGCCAGCATGGCAGCAAGGGCAGCCAAGGCACTTCTAACTCCTGAGCCGCGCCAGCCGACGTCGGTATGCAGGCGCTGCGGCGAAGGACGACGCGGAGCGAACGGTGTTGAAGCGGCTTTGGCAGACCTGGACGATCGACAAGCCCGCGGCGTTGGGCGATTGGTTGTGGCAAGTCTTTGTCGTCGAACTCGCGGCCTTGCTCGATCGGCTGACACTGCGACGGGTCATCGCGTTGATCCCCGTTGCCATTGTCATCTTGGCCTATGAGCATCGGATACCGATCCCTCCCGAGCTGATGCTGCTCGGTGATTTGCTAGCCTATATCGATATCTTCTCGGCCCTGGTCCTGTTCGGCATTTTTGCGCGGACTGCCGCGGTGATCTACATCGTCAGGCTGGCCATCCGCCGCACGCGCGGCATGCTGCGACGCGTGCCCGCGGTCTGGCGGCGGCTGGACCTTCGTCATAGGCGCGCGAGCGACATCAACCGCCGCAAGCGGCACGGTCGGACGAGGAGAGACGACGACGACCTCGCCGTCATTCCCGGCATGGTCTGGGCATAGCTTCGGATTGATATTGGGTCGCGGGCCTTAGTGGTCGTGCCCAACTCGAAGTTCACCGGCGTGATCGGCCCGCTTCAGCTCCGCGGGATCCCCGGGTAGCTCACCGCGCCGGTGTGAACTGCTGAGGTCTGTCGCACCGTGTTGCGAACGATAGAAAGCGACGCCCAGCCGGACACTCCAGACACCGAACACCAGCGCGCCTGCCATGCAGACCGCTACGAAAGCCCAATCGCGTTTCCTCATTTCGTCGAACGAAACCAGATGAATGTTATGGATAACCGCCGGTCGAGTCTGTCCTCACTCACGGCTCCCCCTGAAGAAGCGTTTGGTCGCCTCGATCGCCTCAATCAGAAACGGCGATAGCACGAAGAACGCCCCAATTCCAACCGAGACGATGATGTGACGAAATGACTGCTTCTCCTCGTCGTCCCCATACGGGTAGGCGTTCTTGTCGATGGGCGCAGGAGTGAGGTCCCTGCCGGATCGGTTCGCAGGTTCCAGCCGTCGCGGCTTGCGCGGTGGCGCCATCAGCACCACGAACAGGACGTTCAGCAGCAGCCAGATCGCCGCCATGATGAGAAGGGTGCGCACCGCGTGATCCCGAAAAATCAAACAAGGCACCGGCAACTTACCGGCTCACGACCGGGGCCGCCATAGCTCTTTGAAGTAAGGTAGATCAAGACTTGCAGTAAGACAGATCACGACTTGCGGTAACACAGATCACGACTTTGCGCCCGCAGTGCAATCCGTGGAGTTACGGAGCGCACGGGCTCACGCCACCACCGACCGTTCGGCGATGCATCAACCCAATTCGAAGGACAATCCAGCAATTCGGCGTGGGACCAGGCCGACCGTGGGGATGGTGATTACCCTCAACTCCGACGATACCGGTAATAGATGCAAACATCTCGTCCCGTCGGCGACGTCGGCAGGCCTGCGCCGACCATGTCCGGGCAACTGTTGATGAGGCCCGTCAGCCTGAAGGGCTGGCTAGTGCATCCGATGGGTGAACGCATCAAAGGCGTGCGCCAGGAAAATGGCGATGCTGATCAACGCGAGGACGGCTGCTATGGCTTCGGTCATCGCTCTGCTTCCTCGTCCGGCATGGCGTTGAGGTAGCTGCAAAGCGACTGCTCATAGAGCACATTCAGGATATAGGTGAACATGACGCTTCCCTCTTTTGCCGAGACGCTAGGTTCGCCACGTTGCAGGTCGATTTCGAGAAGTCGCAAAAACGGTTTCGTGGCGCTGCCATTGTGTTTCGTCGGAACCCCTCGGGCCCGGATGCGGCATCACTTCCGCGCCGATGCAACTAGCGTCAAATCGGTATCTTTCGGGTCGCCGGATCCGGATGCATTTGTTTTTTGTGGAATTAAACTAATCCCGGATAGGAGTTAGTGGTTCTCTATTACCACCGAAGGGAGCCTGACCGGCGGCCGGACCGTCCAGTTCTTTTCAAGCCGAGGGGAGGGCGTCAGAAAAAAAGACCGCCCGAAAGGCGCTCTTTCGCCAGTCGGTGCTGTCAGCCATGTCAGGCTATCGAGGACAGTCCGGAAGATTCAAAAGATTATTCGGCGCGTAACCGTCCGCCGATGTGTTGAGATATTTGCATCCGTTGTTGGTGGCTACCACTACGTTGATGCTTTTTTCATTCATGCTGACGAAAAAGCAGTACGTGCCGCTTTCGATGGCTCCGATCGCGGCATCCGCTTCCAGCCACCAACGTGCGCCGTTATGAACGCCTCCGACGCCTTGGATACGATCATGGGGATCGTGGTGGCTGGGACGTTTGGTACTGCACTGGATCTCTACGCGAGCGGCCATTCTGGCCTCTTTCTGAACGCCGGCTCCTATCCGCTGCTGTGGACTCCTAGCGGCTGCTGATGAACATAACATCGGATTCGCGATTAAATCGCGATCCTGGCAACCAGCTTAAATTCATTTTTGGTCCCGCTTTAAAATTAAATTTCAATATGAATGGAACCAAAATGTCTCAAAGATGCGACATTCTGTCAATCGCCAGGTTGCGGGTGCGCCCTGGTCCGGGCCCCTGGTCAGCAATCAGGTGCAGCCTTGTTTGCCGAACTGGATCGCCGACTTGATCCGACAGAGCCGGCGCACGGGCGGGGCTAGTCGACAGCGGTTGCCCGCCGCTCCTCGAGCTTCATTCTCGGCTTGCCGGCTTTTTCGCCTCAGACGGCACAAGCAGCAACAGCCTCCGCGAACCCGGCCAGCGTCGTGATCCAAATCGTCGCGCGCGAGCGGCAGCCGCAAACCATCGACGTCACGCCAACGCTGATCGCACCCTGATTGATAGACGCCAGGTTCGGTACGCGCGCCCAGCGCATTCAAGACATCAGCAAACGATCAGCGATATGCGGCGCGGGAGCGACGAAAACCGAACCTTTTTGCAGATTTGCACGACGTCTCGGCTGCGCAGGCAGGCTGAATCTTGAACCTTTTTCTCACCCGGACACACAACTGAATATGCGGTGGCGCCCCGCGCTATCGCTGCCCTCCTTGGGCGTTTCCTCCCTAGACTTGGGCCACTTGTCTGACAAGCGGCCCTTTTTTCTTCTAGCGCGAGAAGTTCGCCGGCCGGTTGGGCTCGGCAGTCAGCGCAGGCAATGTCGCGAAACAAATCTGCCGCAGACGCGTGTGCATCGGCGTCTTAGAATGAATTGACGTCCCCCGCCCCCGAGGGGACGTGTCTCCAAGGACGGCTCCGGCGACGCACCCGCTGGGGCCGTTTTGGGTTCGATGGTCGGTGTACACCTGGCTTGCCTTTGAGCCCGGCGCCGGATGACCCTCTACGTCTACCACTCGAAGCCACGGATGCGCGCTCGCATCCACGACGCGGATTGTCGTCTTTGCCGCCACGGTGAGGGCCGTGGTTATCCCAAGACCCGCGCTGGCGTGACCGGGTGGGAAGGTCCATTTGCGCGAAACTCCCGGGCCCTACTTCTCAGGAGCAATAGTCTGATGAGAGCTAGATACTGCCTCGGGCTTGGTGGCCAGCACCGTGTTGTAGGGGTTGCCGAAGACAAAGACCTTCGAAGTGCGCCAAATGATCCGTTCCAATTCCACGAATGTGCGCATCTTTAGCCGGTACTTCCACAACAGCAGGTGTTGAATGAAGTTCCAGGTGACGCCCCAAGCCCAGAATGGCAGTCGCCGATAACGGATCGGGTTGAAGCCGAGCTGACGCATCTTGTAGACGAGAAGATTGGCTCCGACAAAGTTGTAGCGCCAATTGTCGAAAAAGGCGGTGACGCTCAGATAATCCTCCTTACGGCGACAGTGATCCAGCGACCCCGGTGAGCGGATTAACAGGCGTCCTCCCGGCTTGAGCAGTCGCCAGCACCGCGCCAGCCAAGCGTCCAAGTCTTTGGTGTACCCAATCGATTCGAGCGCATAGATGGCGTCAAAACTTTCACTCGGGAGATCGAGGCTGTCGAAGTCGGCGACAATCACCTGTCCACGCCCACCAAGTTTGGCAAATTTCCGCCGGCAGATATCCGCTTGCACGGATGAATTGGTCACACCCACGATTTCGATAAAGCGCCGGCTGGCGAGGTAGTCGGCCGCCGCGCCGGATCCGCACCCGAGATCCAGCAGCCGCATCCCGTCTTCCGGCTTCAGAAGAACGAATTCGGCTTCGTAGGGGCGCGAAAACACCACTCGGGGAAAAACGCATGTGCTGTAGTTCGCTTGTTCGTCGCGATACGTGCCGAACACGTCATCATATGTGCGCTTCTCGTCATCGTGCTTGAGAAAGTCGTTCGGTTGCGGTGTCCACTCGACCAGTTGTCGCTGCTCGAATTGGTTCAGCTGGTGCCCGATCTTGCTCGCGTCCTTTGGTTGAGTGACCAAGAGAAAAAGTACGTAGTGAAGAAGGTTGTATGCTACGAACAACGCAACGATGATCGCCGCTAACAACTGAAATATCAGAACAATGTCCAAGGTACCTCCCTGACCGTTGAAACCTTCCAAGCGCGAGGGGGCATTCTCGGTCGATGAGGATGCTGCGCCCCAAGCATCACTGTGCCTCGCTATTATACGACTTTGTGTTCCTCTGGGGAGCGCAATGAAGAAGGAGGTGAGCCCGTCCGGGTCGGTGCGAAACAGATGTTAGCGGCAAAGGACGATTTCCGGCTCATTACTTCCTCTCCGACCTTGTGCGGTCGGAAGACGGCCTGCTCGCGGAGCACTGGGATGTCATCCAGGACGAAGCCGCGCGAGAACAATCGCGCGGCGGTCTGTCAGCTGTCAAAACGTCTCGGTAATCTTGCTCAGGCGAGGCGGACGATCCGGGTCAAATCCACAGGCGCGCGCCGTATGCTCGATCAGCCGATAGGCCGGGACGAGCATCGTGATAGGGTCGGTGGCCGGGTCATCCTCGGCCAACCAGGGCAGGGAGCCACGCGGTCCGCCGCATAGATGCAGCGTGATCTTTTGCTCGCGCAATTCTTCTGCGAACGCGTCCACGGTGGCCGCCGTTTCATCCATGAGGCGCATCATGAGAACCGGCGTGCGCGATGATAACGCGGCCCGCGGCCCATGCTGCAGCTCGGCAACGCTCAGACCGATGGAAGGCCGGCGCAGGATTTCCGAAAGTTTGAGCGCGATTTCCCGCGCCGATCCGAGGCCCAGGCCCCGAGCCGCCACAAACACAGCAGACGCATTGGCGAGATCATCGGCAATCTCGGACCAGTCGAGCGCCAGCGCGCGATGCAGGCGCTCGGGCAGCCTGTCGAGGGCTGACCACAGCGCACGATCTTCCGCCAGCTCGGCAACAAGTCCGGCGCTAGCGGCCATCGAGCCGATCACGGTCTTGGTCGCCGCGACGGAGTGCTCTTGACCGGCCTCGATCGGAACGACGAACTCCGCTTCGTCAGCCACCGGCGACGACGTCGCATTGACGATGGCGATGGTGCAGGCGCCCGCGGCGCGCGCCGACCTGGTCGCCGCGACAAGATCCGGGCTGCGCCCGGATTGCGAGATCACGACGAACAGCGCATGGCGCAGCATCAAGGGCGTGCGAAATGCCGTGATCACCGAAGGAGCGCTGGCCGAAACGGGAAGGCGAAGCCGCGTCTCGACAAGGTATCTTAAGAAAACCCCGGCATGCCCAGAGCTTCCCCGGCCGCACACGACGCACAGCGGCGCTGAGCCAATCCCAATTCGTTGTGCAATTGCGCGCGTGGCGGGGCGGTTACGAACAATTTTGGCGACGACATCCGCGCTTTCCCCGATTTCGCTCGCCATCGCGGACGTCGTCACGGCTCAACCGCTCCACCTTGCTTGCGAGCCGCGGCTCCCTCGGGTTGCCGGTCACGATCCCTGGCGAGCTCGGCAAACACGCGGCGCAGGTTGCCGTCACAGTTTTTCAGAATGATCTCGGCATCAACCCTGTTGACACCCAACGCCAAAAGGACTGCCGTCTTGATGTCTCCCTCGGCCTGCTCAAGCGAGCGTGCCGCGTGCGAGGGATCACAGTGCGCGATTTGCGCCACCATGGCCTCTGCGCGTCGCTTCAGCTTGGCATTGGTCGGCTGCATATTCACCATCATGCCACGATGCACCCGGCCGAGCCGCAGCATGATCCCTGAGGAGATCAGGTTGAGGACAACCTTCTGCGCGGTGCCCGCCTTCATCCGCGTGGAGCCGGCGATCAGTTCGCGGCCGGTCTCGATCAAGATCGGAAACTTTGCCGATGCCAGTAATGCAGTGTCGGGATTGTTGGCGACACCGATCGTCACCACACCGAAAGAGCCTGCCTGCCGCAGCGCTGCGACCGTGAATGGCGTTGTCCCGCTGGCGGAAACTGCAATCACCGCGTCGTGCGGCGTGAGCCGCGCGGCATCGATCTGCGTGACCGCATCATCGACATCGTCCTCCGCGCCCTCGATGCTGGTGACAAACGCGCTGTCTCCGCCGGCGACGATGAAGCGAACGCGCTCGTTGGGCCAGGCGAAGGTCGGCATCAGCTCGGCGCCATCCTGGACTGCCACGCGGCCAGAGGTGCCGGCACCGACATACACAATGCGTCCACGATCGCCCAGCGCTGCCTTGGCCGCTTCGGTCGCCGCGGTGATCGCGGGAAGGGCATGGCCGATCGCCGCGACTGCCGCAAGCTGACCCTCCCACATGGCTTCGATCGCTGACGTCAGCGACCATGCATCAAGATCGGCAAAGCGGGGATCGACTTCTTCGGTGGCCATATAGTTGATCCATGCGCCCTTAGCGCGGAACTTTGAACCGCTGTTCATGGTCGGTTTCTCTCTTGGGCAGGTCAAGCCGCCCGCGCGCCAACAACGCGCCAGGGTCCGGACGCCTCAGGCGGGCCCGCGGACCAGGCGTCAGCCAGGGCGTTGTGGCATCCACGTGCCCGCCCACAAGCGAGAACTGGTCAATTCCCCTCGCCAGGGGCGGATTGAGCAGTTCGCCAATGGCATCGGCCGCGCGTTTATCCTCGACCCGGGCGCGGCAGCGGGTTCCGCCTCCATCAATGTCGAGATACGTGGTACCTTTTGTTCCCATGGAAAGCTAACGCGAGGGTTTCGCTCCGGGTCCTCTCAAAGCCGTTGTGTACATATGAAGTCTATCACGCGACTCGCCTCACGAGTCCGTGACTGCCATTCTCGGATGAATACTGATGGGCCACGCTGGGTCTTCCGTCTCTCTCACGATTGCCACGCAGCACATCTTTGATGGTACCGACATGCGTGGGCCGGGTTCGGTCAGGATCTCCAAGGGGCGGATTGAAAGCATCGCCTTCGGCGAGGCAGAGGCGCGCGCCTCAATCCACCTCCCCGCAGACGCGATCCTTGCACCCGGATTCATCGACATCCAGGTGAACGGAGGAGGGGGCGTTCTTCTCAACGACCAGCCAACGGAGGCTGGCGTTCGACGCATCGTTGAGGCGCACCGGAAGAAGGGAACCACGGGCTGCCTGCCGACCCTCATAACCGATCGCGGCGAGGTCATCGAGCGGCTGGCTGCAGTGGCCCAGGCTTGTCTGCAGATTCCCGGCGTGCTCGGCTTTCACCTGGAAGGGCCGGCCCTCAACGGGTCGCGCAAGGGGATTCACCCGGAAGTTGAGATGCGCGTGCCCAATCGGCGCGATCTCGCCGCCATCAGGAGTTTTGGCGACCGCGGCCGTTCCATTGTGACCTTGGCTCCGGAATGCGTGCCCGCGTCCATGATCGACGAATTGATCGGCGCCGGATTGCGTATCGCGGCCGGCCACAGCGACGCCACCGCAGCTGAAATCGGGCAGGCGGCGGATCGCGGTGTCTCAGGGGTGACCCATCTGTTCAATGCCATGTCGCAGTTGAACGCCCGGGAGCCGGGCCTGGTGGGCGCGGCGCTTCAGGACGACCGGTTGTTTGCGGGGATCATCTGCGACGGCATCCACGTTGACCGTGCCGGTTTGCGTGTTGCCTTCCGCTGCAAAGGCCGCGATCGATTGATGCTGATCACCGATGCCATGCCATTGGTGGGCACGAACGACCGGCAATTCATGCTGCAAGGAAGGCAGATCACGTTGCACGAAAATCGCCTGACTGGCCCCGACGGCACGCTCGCGGGCGCTCACCTCACCATGATCGAGGCGGTCCGCAACGCTGTTGCGCTGCTCGAAATCCCCCTTGCCGATGCCCTTATCATGGCCTCTCGGACGCCCGCGGCATTTCTGGGTCTTGAGGCCGAGCTTGGACGGATCGCGCCCGGATACCGCGCGGACCTTGTCGCCATCAATCCGAACTTTGAAGTCGTCGGCACATGGATAGGCGGTGTAGGTTCGATGGACGAGGCGAGCGAGGCTTCTCACTAGATGAGCAACCGTCCCATTATCGTGCAAAAATATGGCGGCGTCTGTCTTCAAACGCCGGCGAAAATTCGCGCGGTAGCGCGCAGTCTCGCCGACCTGCATGGCCGCGGTCATCGTGTCGTGGCGATCGTCTCCGCCATGGGCACGACCACCGACCAATTGATCCAGATGGCTCATGAGGTGAGCCCATCTCCCAATCGCCGTGAACTCGACATGCTGCTGACGACCGGTGAGCGCATCAGCATGTCCCTGATGAGCATGGCGCTTTCCGACCTTGGCGTGCCTGCGATCAGTTTCACCGGCAGCCAGGCTGGGGTCATGACGGACGACTCCCATTCCTCCGCACGCATTCTGGATGTGCGGCCCATTCGCGTGCGTGAGGAACTTGATCGTGGGCGCGTTGTGGTGCTGGCGGGATTTCAGGGCGTGAACCCGGCGACCAGGGAAATCACCACGCTCGGCCGCGGCGGCAGCGACACCACGGCCGTTGCGATGGCCGCGGCTCTGAAAGCCGAGAGCTGTGAAATCATCAAGGAGGTCGACGGAATTTGTTCTGCCGATCCACGCATCGTGCCGGATGCAAAACCCCTGCGGCGAGTGGACTTCGCATCCCTGTCCGAAATGTGTTTCTGGGGTGCTAAGATCCTGCATTTTCGCAGCGTAGAGCTGGCGCAAAGTCAGGATGTGCCTCTGGTTCTCAAGCAGTGGGGTGGCCTTGAACACAGCACGCAAGTGATGAAAGAGGTTGCAGGTATGGAAAACGGAAAGGTTCTGGCCGTCAACTCGATGGCTCGCATTGAGCATGTGGAAATAGATTCCAGGAATCTAAATCACGGTTTTGAGAGATTCGCACAGCATCTCAAGCAAAACAGCCTGTCCTGGCCCCAGCTCCTCGCCTCGAGCTTCAGCGTGGGAAAAACCAGCATGACCGTGGCTTGCGATTCGGAGTGGCTCGACGCCCTGTTGCGCACGCTGGAGCTAAGCAAGGATCTCCGCAGGCAGCGCCAGGCGTCAAGCTCGGTGAGTCTCACCTGCTTCGGCGGCGTTTCGTCGGAATTGCCGTTCAGGGCGTTGCAGGTTCTCGAACATCACGGGATTGTCCCCGACAAGTACGTGCTGTCGCCGCATTCGGTCAGTCTGTTTGTCCCCGTGGAGAGCCGGGAGGCCGCGGTTAAAGCGTTGCATTCGCTTGTCCAGAAAACATAGGTTCGACGAAATGCAGAACTGATCGACCAATCGAAGAGGACTGATCCTCACATCGCCTTAACGACGCGTGAGGTCGGCGCGCGGTGCAATCACGAATTCGAGTGCATGCTGAGGAAATTGCAACCGTGTCACGGGCGGACCCGCTGCTCGCTGTTGTGCTGACATTGGGGATCAAGTTGCCGCCGTAACCATTTTCGTTGAGGGCTGAAGCGCTGACGTAACCGGGACCATGCCATCCTTTCGCAGTCGAAGAGCCGCCAGAATCAAATGTGGCGCCGCGTTCGACAATCGACGGAAGGAGTGCCTATCCATGCTTGCCGAAAAGTTCTTTCTGATCCTGGAAACGCTCATTGGTCACCTCACTGATGCCCGATACCCAGATGGAGGGCCGAAGGTAGTAAGCCGAGCACGGCACGTTCCGATCGAATTGTCGGAAACTGAGAGACCGGAGGCTGCCTGAGTGGCGGCCCCCTTCGTTCGCGAATGTCACCCCTTGGGCGAAGGCGGTCATTTGGGCTCTTCGTCCACGGCCGTACGATTGTCACGTGGCAGGGTGATGATGAACTCGGTGAATTGGCCGATCCTAGTTTCGACGTCGATCCTGCCGCCATGTTGCTTGACAATGATGTCATGGGTCATGGAGAGGCCGAGCCCTGTCCCTTCTCCAGTTGGCTTGGTGGTGAAGAAGGGATTGAATATCTTCTCTCTCACTTCGGGCGCGATACCGATGCCGTTGTCGCGAATCCGGATTTCCACTGTACGGCCCAGGTTCCTGGTCGTAGCGCTGAGCATAGGCTCAAAGGCATCTTCTCCCGCCTCAACCTTGCGTCTGGTTGCTGCATAAAAACCGTTGGAGATCAGATTTAGCAACGCCCGCGTGATCTCTTGCGGATGCAGATCAATGGTGCCCGCCTCGGGGTCGAGGTCGTGTTTGACCGTTATGCTGAAGCCAGCTTTCTCCGCCCGCGCACCGTGATAGGCGAGGCTCAGGCTCTCGCCTACAAGGGCGTTGATGTCCGCGGAGCGGCGTTCGCCAGAGCTCTCGCGCGAGTGAAGCAGCATGTTCTTGACGATGGAGTCGGCCCGCTTCCCGTGCTGCACGACCTTGCCGAGATTGCCCTTGAGGAGCGTGGTCAGATCTTCTACTTCGCCGCGTATCTTGTCCCCAAGTACCGCCGACTTGAGCAGATCATTGAGCTCATCTGTCAATTCGACCGACAGCGCTGAGAAATTGTTGACGAAGTTCAACGGGTTCTTGATCTCGTGTGCGATACCGGCGGTGAGCTGGCCGAGCGAAGCGAGCTTTTCGGTTTGCACCAGACGATCTTGCGCGGCGCGAAGGTCATCCAGCGATTGCGACAGGTCTCTCGTGCGTTGCTGTACTTCCTGGAACAGCTCGACATTCGAAATGGCGATGACGGCTTGGTCGGCGAAGGTCTGCAATAGCTGAATGTGGTGCTGAGCGAACTTGCCGGGCGCAACGCGTGTCACGCTGATCGCGCCAATGGTCTGCCGGTCCTGCACTAGCGGGACCAGCAGCACGCTGCGGTAACCACGTAGCCGCGCCAAATCCCGCGCATCCTGTGGAACGGACAGGTCTTCCATGTCGACGACCTCGGACAGCTCTCCCTTGTCGATCGCTTCGCCCCAACTCAGCTGCGACAGCGGCCGCGGGAAGAACGCCTGGAGCGTCGCATCGGCTTCAGGGCTCGTTGGCGTAAAAGCCATCAGATGCAGGATACCATCGACCAGGCTGTACACAGCGGTTGATCGGCCATCGACAATCCGGTTCGACCGCTCCGCAATCGCTTCGAATACCGGCTGCACATCGTCGGGCGAACGGGCGATGACCTTCAGAATGTCGGCGGTCGCGATCTGCCGCTCCAGCGCCTCATTGGTCTCATTGAACAGCCGCACGTTTTCGATGGCAATGAGTGCCTGGTCCGCAAAGGTGCGCGCCAGCTCGATCTCGCGATCCGAAAAAGGTCTGGGCTCGGATCGCACCAGCGAGAACATGCCTTCGACGCGACCTTCCCTGATCATCGGTACGGCGAGCACGGCCCGATATCCCCACCGTTGGGCCTGTTCGACGGCGTCATACTCAGGATCCGACAACACGTCCGGAACATGGACCAGTTCGCCTGTGAGATAGGCGCGGCCGACAACGTGTCCCCGCCTGCGCTCGACCGGATGATCAAGCAGGAAATCCTTCAGATCTTCCGATACGGCAACGAAGGCCTGCGCACGGAGCACGTCACCGTCGCGAATCCGGATGTTGGCCGTGCTGGCGTTGCACAGCTTTGCTGCGGATTCGACCAGAGTCTGCAACACCGCTTGCAGATCGAACGCCGAGCGGCTGATAACCTTCAGCACGTCGGCGGTGGCGGTCTGCTGTTGCAAAGACTCCTGGAGGTCACGGGTTCGTGCTTGCACCTGCTGGAGCAGTTCGACGTTCGAAATCGCGATGACGGCCTGATCGGCGAAGGTCCGCAACAGTTCGACGTCCTTATCGGCGAACGCGCCGGGTTCCGTGCGGGTGACGCTGATCCAGCCGATCACGTCGGTATGGTCCTTGAGCGGCACCAGCAGCAGGCTGCGCCAGCCACGTGCCCGCGCCGCATCCCTCAATGCCTGAACTTCAATCTCGGACTCCGCGTCGGTAATCCGCGCAATCTCGCCGCGCAGAACCTGTTCGACCCGCGGATTGCCGGGCTCCGGCCGCCTGGGAAACATCGCCCGAAGCGTCGCGTCTGCTTCCGGACTGATGGGTGTAAAGGACGCAAGTTGAATCATGCCGTCGACGTAGCGGACTACCGTTGTTGAGTGGGCACCGATCAGGGTCTTTGAGCGCTCCGCGATGGCGTCGAAGACCGGCTGAAGGTTCGAGGGTGAGGATGCGATCACCTTCAACACATCGGCTGTTGCGGTCTGCCGCGCCAGCGCTTCCTGGGTCTCGTTGAATAGCCGCGCGTTCTCGATCGCGATCACCGCCTGGTCGGCGAAGGTCCGCAGCAATTGGACGTGATGTTCCGCGAGCACGCCCGGCTCGCTTCGCGTACAGGCGATGTAACCAATCAACTTGCCATGACTCATCAGCGGCGTGAATGTCACGCTGCGCCAACCGCGGGCGCGCCCAAGTGCGCGGGTTTGCGGATCGGCCAGTTCGGAGTCGGCGATTTGGCCCGTTTCGCCGTCTTCGACGTAGGCGACGGCCGGCACTTCACTTCGATGGCGCGGGAACATGGCCTTCAATGCTTCGTCGGATAGTGGATTGATCGGGGTAAAGGCCACCAGGTGATTGATGTCGTCGATGACGCGATGAACCGCGGTCGAGTATCCGCCAATCAGCCGGTTGGCGTTTGAGGCGATTGCATCGAACACCGGCTGGACGTCGGAGGGCGAACTTGCGATCACCTTGAGGATGTCGGCGGTAGCCGCCTGTTGCTCGCGCGCTTCCTTTAACTCCTTCATGTAATCTGAGATTGCATTGCGCTTCGATCGGATGCCGGTTGGGCCAATGCGCCGCTTGGCCGGGTTGTGGCTCTTTGCTGAGCCGGCCTTACGTGCTTTCGCAGCGATCGTCTTGCCGCCCGTTCTCGATGGCCGCGCCATATACGCCCCCGGGGTTCAACAACGCCATCTTATCGGGTTAAGCCTTCATTCTGGAAGGGCCGACCGAGGCCGACCGGGCCGGATTCCAGCTTGCCGGCTCAAATGACGTCCGCGTCGGGTCGCTCGGACTCACGGTGATCGAGTAGATCACCCGTGCAGCGCCGACATCAAGCTTCACTACGCATTTCGTGTATGTACAAAGCCTCGAGGCGCCGACACGAAGGAATCATGTCAGCGACACTGATCGATCTGACTATTCGGTTCATTGCCGGTGGTACGGGGCCTGCTACTCGCCCCACTGTGAAGGATCTGCTAACATTGAAATAACTGGCCGGAGAGCATTTCATGAAGCAACTACTTCGAGTAATTGCTCTGATCCTGCTGCTGCCCAACTCTGCCACGGCAGGATCCGACGAAACGCTTCACAACAATCTCGGCCCCCAGCTCCAGGAAGAGACGTGGGCAATTCCATCAGCCGTCCCCATGTTGGCCTACGTGGTCCGCCCTGCAAGTGAGGGACCGTTTCCTCTTCTGGTCATGAACCACGGAGTTTCGCTTGATCCGAAGGAGCGAAGCTATTTTCCCGTGATCGAGTTTCGGGACGCGGCGCTTTGGTTCGCGAGGCAGGGTTACGTCGTGGTTGCGCCGGTGCGTCCAGGATACGGCGTTACAGCGATCGAAGTCCCGGAGCGAGGCCTGTTCGGTCTCTTCTTCTCGGGTGTCGGCAGTTGTTTGGCCGCAAACTTTCGTGACGCTGGACTTGCAATTGCTTCGCTCGATATGTGGGTAATCGACTACATGTCGGTTCAGCCTTTCGTGAAGCCGGATGACGTCATCGTCGTCGGTCAATCAGGTGGTGGCTGGGGTGCGATCGCGCTTGCCAGTCAGAACCCCCGATCAGTGCGTGCCATTATCGGCTTCGCCGCCGGGCGCGGCGGCCGCTTTAAGGGCAAACCCAACAGCAATTGCGCACCGGACAATCTGGTCGAAGCGGCGGCAGAGTTCGGACGAACGGCCAGGATACCAATGTTATGGATTTACTCCCGCAATGACAGCTACTTCGGGCCCGAGCTCAGCAACCGATTGGCGACGGCCTTTCAAGCTGGCGGCGGCAAGCTCAACTATTTTGTTTTGCCGGATTTTGGGGGAGACGGTCATTTTATGATCAACTCTGCTGATGCCATACAGATCTGGGCTCCCTTGGTGTCTGAATTTTTGAAGAACCACTGATAGAACAATCCAACTGTATTTCGGAGGCGTTTGCGATGTGTGGTCAAACCGCCCGATCAATCAAGGAGGCAATGCGATCGGTCGCCGCTAGCTTCATCATGCTGGGCGCTTTAGCGGCGGCGACCGTTGCCCACGGCCAACAGGTGATCCCGTTCGGTGATGTTCCCGCGATGATCGATTTTTCCGAGGCCGAGATCGCTGCGCGAGGACAGCGGAAGATTCCCAACCTCACTTACTCAACTTGGAAAAAATTGTGCTTCCGCGGCGTAGAGAGCGCAGAGACAAAAACGGTCTGCCGCACGACCATCGACGGAAGATCGGACATAGGTCAGGTGATCCTGAGGGTCGATCTCATCGAACGCCAGGATGCTCCTGCGGTACGATTGCAGATGTTCGTTCCGGTGGGGCTATTTCTCCAGCCAGGTATTAAGCTGAGTGTCGACAGTGGCGGTACACTGCACGTTCCCTACACCATCTGCCTGACAAACGGATGCGTCGCGGCAACCGTTGCCGACCCGAGCTTCCTCCGGGAACTAGAATCCGGCAAGACACTCTCGATTGAAGCGGTCAATGCCAATGTCGTTACCGTCATTGCCTCGCTCCCGCTCGACAACCTTGCACAAGCGCGTCAGGGCGCTCCTGCACAAATCTTTGAGCAGCAACTGCAAGGGAAATGGGAACGCGCCAATGATGAAGGTAACTCACGATAGGTCGCTCGAACCTTGGCACTCCACAACGCGGGGTTTACGGTCCGGCAGCCCCCTGGAGTTCGCAAGGGGACAAGCTGATTGTTTAACATCTCGAACGGGGCGACCGAGCGCCTCGGTCGACCTCAGAATCAGATTGTCCTCTCAGGAGAATACTTCCGATACTGCTGGATCAGCGTCCGAGGTTTCGCGCATATAGATGGCCGCGGCCATTGCGTAATCAGCGACGGCGTTTTGGCATGCCGTTAGAACCTCTTCCTCAGCGAGTCCCTGACGTCGAGCGGTGAAGGCGAGTAATGTACCGAGAGCTTTGGTTAAAGCAGCAAGCGCCTCCGATGGGAGCATACTATCTGCGGTAGCAACGTAAATGAGGGTTTCGACAACTTGATCGAGTTGTCGCTCGTCGCGATGCCCGCTGTTCGTGCCGGTGTCCGAAGGGCATCGGGCGAAGCCGTCGGTGAATTTGGACGGTTCTTCGCGTGCGAAGGCGTTGATGTTGTTCACATGGAAGTCCTTTGATATTCCCCACGCGATGCAGCCGGGCTCGGCGCTCCGGCAATGAGCGTTATTCAAGCCGCGATTGGACGATCGTGTAGTACCAGCTCGTCAAGGCGTCGACCTGCCTCCAGCTGCGCCGCAAACCAGCGAGGCTTCAATCCACCGCCCGACCAGGTTTGCGACGGGTTTTCCGGATTGAAGTATTTCGCCTGCACCTGCGGGTAGGGACGTCGGATCTTCTGCTGTCCGCCAGCTAGTCGAGCCAAGCGTCGCTCCAACTCGTGCTTTTCGGAGACGAGTTTTGCCGCAAGCGAATCCCGACAAACGGTGGCGCCCCCCGGAAATGGCTCTCCGAGCAGTGTTCGGATTGACACCAGCGGAAGCCCGGCTAGCGGCCAAGGTTGCGACGGGCACTAAACTTGAAGCCATTACTGATGAAGCTGGGATCGCCAAGGAAACGGGGAGAAATCAGCTTAAGAGTATCTTTGCCAAGACTGGTGTGCATACCCAGGCAGAATTGGTTGCGTTGTGTGGCTCGACCGTCTGCCGGACTATGGGCTTGAACAAGTCCGGCTGAGGTCGGCTGGTCGTCGTTTCCTTGTCTTTAGATTTGTAGCGTTTTCGAGCGAAGTGGCGACCGGTTTGTGTGAAGAAAGCGCACCAAAACAAGGATCTGGAGCTTCGGTTCTGATTCAATCAGAACCGATAATGCCCCAGTGCCACCCGGTGATCGGTTTGGAGAACGTTGAGGAGAGACCGCCCGAAGGCGGTTACTCGGCAAGCCCTGACTTCGGCCAAATATCAGGCCATGCTGAGCGCGTTGCGGCGACGATAGGCGAGGAAGCCGACGCCGGCGAAGCCAAGCAGCATCATTCCCCATGTGGACGCTTCGGGGACAGCAGCAACACCAACCGTAAAGCCGTACCAGTTTTCGGCGGTTGGGTTTGTCCAACTGATGTCTGTAAAGGAGCCGATGAACTGGATGACACCATTGCCTTCAACGCCGAAAACTTGATCGCCCGACGAGGTTATCGGGTTTCCCCCGTACTCGGCGTTCGCTCCACCGGCCTGAATTGTGAAGGGCGCATTGAAGTTGAAACTCGGCTCTATGCCCGTCTGCCCCAGGCTCCAGATCGCAAAAACCGGATTGAGCACAGCCTGGCTGAAGTGGATCGAGTTGGTGCCGCTTGATCCCCCGATGATACGAATGGTTCCGTAGGATTGAACCGGGGCGTTGTCGACGGTCCCTCCGGAAAACGAACTTACCGGAGTATAGCTGGGTTCGAAGTTTAGTTCCTGAAGTTCTCCGGTGTAGGTAACTCCAACACTGCCGGCCGCTGCAGTGGCGTTACCCGGAGTTCCAGCAGTGACTGTGCCTGCGGCCCAATTCGTCCAGTCGATGGTTGCGGCCTGGGCCGCGCCAACCCCCGCCAGCATGACAATAGCCGTCAGCCCCGCATGACCAAATGATTTATTCACCGACCTCTCCCAATTATTTAAATATTCGGTCGGAGGCTTCCATTATGTCAGAACAAAGTCAAGTAATCACGAAGACGGGTCTAATTAATTCTGTGAATAAATAGGATTAATCCCGCCAGCCCGAAAAGCGATTTTAATCACCTAACTCCTTCTAAAATGTCCCTCCATTGCACCCTCCCACGCAGGCTGAGCCGATCGGCCTGACGCCAATCATTCGGCTTGCCCTTCCACCTCTTGGTAAACGGCACCGCGTGCCCAATCCGGTCATGCCAGTTTGGTTACAATATTCACGGCGCCGTCCGTCCCGTTGCAGGTGACCCGGCCGTCAGCACCCCAGTACGCTGGACTGCCGGGCGGCAACTCGAGGCGCAATTAAATCCACTTCCGCCATATGGCAACGATGAGGATGATCATCGCCATCACGACCAGCCAGCCCGTTAGGCCCGCTTGCACGCTCATTTGCCCTTGGCCCTTAGTCCGATTTCGACCAGCCGACGGATAGCTTCGGGGCGGCTGATCTTGATGCCCTGCTCGACAATCCAGTCATCGATCCCGGCCAACTGATCGTCATGCATTCGAACGACCTGCGGCTGGCCTGGCCCAGTCGTTCTGGGCCGCCCCATTTTGCTTCCGGATTTCTTGGAATCACGAACTGACTTTGTCATATTTTATGATATCACAAAGTCGAGCCCAAGGGGAAGTTGCAACGCCCAAAAAGCGGCGCACCAGTCTCACTGGCCGATTCTCAGCCCCCGGCTGACTGCCCACGGAATCAAAGGTCCGCCGGATTACCTGGAGGCTGGGCCTCTCTCGAGCATTATCGATTGAATCAGAACCGAAGCTCCAGATCCTTGTTTTGACAGGTTTTCTTCACGCGAACCGGGGACCACTTCGCTCGAAAGCGCTCCAGACGACTGCTCTAGTAAACGCGGCGGCGATACGACCGATAACCCGTGGGATCTTCCGCGCCCGCGAAATATGGATTGATGACGCACTGCGCCGCACGGCCCGATGCCGACGCGTTGCACTGAGGCAGCGAGGTGTAGCGGCAGTCATAATAGTTCGCGCCCGCGCGGTACACGTGCAGGCAAACCGGATACGCCGGATCGTACGTCTGAGCTGCCGCTGGCCTTGTTGAGACCGCCCCGATCGCCAAAATCGCCAACGCCAGGATGCGCATCAGAACCTCCATCGGGATGTGTGCGGCTACTGCGCTGAAATAGGTATTCTTCGCGCCGATAGGGAGGGGCGGTTCGCACGCCGGCTCACGCTGGCGTTAAGTCCTAAGAGCGTCGACCGCGTGGGCGATGAGCACGCAGATGCTGAGTACGATCAGGCAAACAATAGCGGCTTGAAATAACATCGGAGTGAATTCCGTGGGGCCAAGGTTGGTTGCTCATAAGCCCTCACATTTGGCCTGCATTTAGCCCTCCCGAAGGCGCCTTGATGTTCACGTCGTTACAAGTTTGCAAGGTGCTGTCCTTGCAACGTGGCATCGGCACGCGCCCAGCGGAGAGCGCGATCGGATCGTCAAATTCCCTGCACCAACCGGTCGCGGGCTGTACCAAACTCCACGGGCGCCGCATTGTGTCAATGAAGGTTGAGCGACGTGACCGGCCGCAATCCGCCCGGCGGGGCTGCTGGGCGCGTCGTGACCGACCATTTTGGGTATCGGCGGCGATACACTGGTGCATTTCAGCGCCGGCTCGAGTTTGGCATCGCCGGGCGATGATCGGCTCACATCAAAGGCAGAAGCTATCTCGCCTTGTGCGGTTCGCCCGCAGTACGCACCAGCCGGTCCGCCTTCACCAGCACGCGATCGTCAGCCGGCTGCGGCCGCAGCGAAAAGCTGATGACGACAAAGGCGACGCAAAACACCAGACCCACTACCATCACGCGCCGGTGGGTCGGTCTGTCTGCGTTGTGAAACGATGGGATCATCGTGCTGCCTTCGCCTTACACCCGAAATCCAAGCTGAGGACTGACTTTGAGACGAACGGAAGCCCCGCTGGTGGGGCGGGGACCTCAGAAATAGGTCTTCCCGGCCGACCGGAAGGTTCGAAAGAAATTGGCTTTTGTGCCGAGCGTGCCGACTCGGCGCAGCGGTGGTTTGATTGCCTACAAAATCAAAGGCTCGCCGGTTCACGCTGGCGGGCATACCGCGGCGGGACATCAAGTGGGCGTGAGATGTAAGGCAGTTCACACTTGCGCATTGCGAATTGGTCTAACAACAGGGTGAAACCCGGTGTCGGAAGAACCGCCATGCCATTATTCGCTAGCCAGAATTGGTGGGGAATAGGCGCCACGGCGGCGGTTCAGCTTCTCCTCGTGGCAGCAGTTGTCTTCGCCCTTATCGCTTACGTGGAGTGGTCGTCGGATTCAAGTCTGGCCGAATTCACCAACGCCGCCGAGACCTCGACATTTGGCTCTACTCCGATCCACCCTCTCAAAGAGCGAAAGAGTTGCGATCAGCTACCTGACCATTCAATCGTTTCATCGTCGAAATTAGTCCGCACCGAATGACTTGGGCTCGGCGGCAAGCCCGGAAATCACCGGAAACGCAAGGGGCGACTACGCCTCTGGAGATACGAGTTATCCCAAGAAAGTACGCCGCCGGGCTCGAAACATAGCGTCCCGGCGGCGCCCTGTATCAAGCTGGGTCGCGGAAATGCCAGCATCGACCCATTGGCAAGGCGCGTGCCAGGGGCGGACGATCCAACGGCTCCGCCAGCACCGGAAGCGGATCAACCTCTCCACCGTGCTGGCCGGATAAAAGCGGCATCAAGGAGGTCGACGACGGCATTTGGCTCGTCAGCTTCATGCACTACGATCCGGGATATTTCGACTGGAGCAGAGAACCTCGCAGCCCCTCGCCAACCCGTTCGGCACGAGGTTGTCACCATTGTCTTAGGTAACCGCCTCGGCCCTGGGCGCACACTTCGCGGTGCTTGAGGATAGCTTGGACGGCATGACTGCACGCGAGATTGCCTGGCGAATGGGTGAGGTGACACGAAGCAGGCCGAGCGCAGGGACGGTCAAGGCGCAGGACAGCGTACTGGCAGCGCTCGCTGCCATGGAAGAAAGGCTCGCGGCGTCGCATGAAACCACGGTCTGGCCTTATTTGAGTCGGGAATCGCCAATCAACATCCGCCTCGGTATAATGGGGAACGGCGAGACTTGGCGAACGAGCGGCAGCGCAATGTCTGTGCAGGCCAGATAGTGATTGATGGTGCTCCCATGCGCTGCAAGGTCCGCCATCTCACGGCTTCCTCCGCAGTCGTTCAGACTCCTGACGCGCCTTTCGTGCCCGCGGCCTTCGGATTGCGCATTCCGAGCGCGGACGTCGATACGATATGCCAAGTAGTTTGGCGTGATGCACGCCGACTTGGTGTGACGTTTTTGAACTAACCGCCAATGTTCCTCACGCGTCCCTGCCTTGAAATTCGGACCGTATTGAGTCGGAGGTGTTGCTGAACATCTCGATGTGACGACTTAACGCAAATCGGAAGCCTACGGCACCACCGCGCGTCGGCTTGGTCTATCGCTGAGCCGTTGGTTCGGCGTGTAAGCGAGGCAGGCTTGCTGCTCATGGCTTTCGGCTCAGATCGGCCAAGTTGAGGGGTAGGGGCAACCAAAAAAGTCAAAGAACGGTTTTTTTGGCTACCGCGCCCGAACCTTTTCACGCGCATCTGCAATTCAAATGTTGAGGCTCCGTGGCTAGGCCGCGAATCCCAAAGGCCAAGGGCCCTTCGTGACGACCACGGCTTCAGGCGGCAGGGGAACCGCTCTTGGAAAACTGATAATTGCGGGAGGATAGAATATGCAAATCAATGGTATCGCCCACACATTCATCACGGCTGGAAATTTTGCATCCGCACGCGCCTTCTACGCACAGCTATTGCCATTTATGGGCCTTACGATCGTGGCGGACACCGTGAACACCTTCTATTGTGTCGGCGGTCGTACGGGATTTGGCATTCATGCTCCAGCAGAGGAGTATGCCGGCCAACGATTCCGTCAGGGCACTGTCGGATTACATCATCATTGTTTTCGTGCGCGAGAACGTGCCGACGTCGACGAGGTTTACAACTTTCTTTTAAAGATCGGCGCACACATCATTCACGCACCGCAGGAGGACAATTTCGCACCCGGCTACTACTCGGTGCTGTTTGAGGATCCGGACGGCACGAGGTTGGAGATCAATCATGTTCCGGGCAAAGGACTGCTGGCGCCTGGCACACAGATCGGTGGTGGCTACGCTGACGGTACCCAGAACGGTTAGAGGACCAAAGCCCAGCTATGAACGTACAAGCGAGAGAAAAAGGCCGAGTGGTGATCGCACGTGCGAGAAGTTGACGGCATGCTCTGATTTCCGTGCGGGTCCCTTACCCGCGTGTCCGTTCTCCGGAGGTTAGAGCGGACGTCGTCGATAAGCGATGCCGAAACTTGGGCGGTCAGGGCGAGAACAACCCACCCCAGACGCGGCAAGGAGATTTCAAAACTGGAATGGAATAACCGATACGGAAATCTTGCCGTCCAACGATTGTTGTACCGTAAACTCTACCTCTTTAGACGCTTTTGTGTCGCCAACACTAACCGAAATCGCGCCGCTACATTGTAGCGTTCGCTTGTCCTCACTCGTTGAAGTGGTGACTATTCTTTCACCGAGAAGATATAGCGGTTTAACGTTTTCCGGATTTGGCATTGCGGTTGAATTTTTGGCAGCGAAGTTGACCAGCGGATTACCGTGGTCGTCCGAAACAATCTGGAGCACGGCATTTCGGGTTTCGATTGAATCGCACTCGGGCTTTTCGCTGCAGCCGCTCAGAACAAGCAGGAACGGAAAACTCCACAAAACAAGCGATCGACCGCTACAATACGGCATCCAACATGCTTCTGCTTGGTTAAGCACGCTCGACAACCGATTCGAAGAACCATTGTTCCCATGAAGTCCGGATCGGCGCACAGCTGTAACTAAAATCAAAACGGCCCCAGCGGGTGCTTCGCTGGGGCCGTCCCTGGTGTCACGTCCCCTTTGGAGCGGGGGACGTTAACCAACGGTAAGACGACGGCTCGATGAGCCGATGCTTTTCAGGCCACGCCGGCCGGATGGAAGGGCTGGGTTCGACCACGCCACCGCCCTAGGATGGCTCGAGCGGCGTGAGCGCGGCAGCTCATCCAGCCTGGAGAGGACCTGTTCGCGCAAAAGCCCAGCTGCCGGGATTTGGGGTTCTCGAGAGCCGGGGGGCGGGAGTGTAGTTTGGAAGCTGCTGCCCGAACCCACGACGAGCGCAACCCTTCTTTTTTGAGCGGCTTTCCGAGCGCGCCAGTGCGCTCGAAGCCGCTTCACGCCGTTCGAGTAGAAGCCCCTTCGCAGTGGCGGCGAGTCATGGCCTAAGGCTGCCGAAACGCCGTCGCAGCGGATTTCTTCATCTGGCTTGCATACTGACGGGCGGTCTTGGCTATCGTGACAATGGCCTTCCAAGCCTCGGTGGCTTTCAGCCAAGCCTTGGCTTCGCGGAATTTTGTGTACACCCAGGCAAAGGCCGGAATTTTCATCAGCTTGTCCCGAGTAAGGTCGAAGAGGCGCTCGACCAGGACGAGCTTTAGAAGCTCGCCGACGATCAATGTCACGACGCTGCTCACCATCTGACCTGTAGCGGCCAGATATGCGGCCATCGGCTTGACCGGTTCCAGCATGATCACCGGCACCGAAAACAGCGCCAGCGACGGGTAGGGCCGCAACGATCTAATCCAGGCGCGCAACCGCCTCAACACGACATGCCTGGCGAGCCAGTTAGATATTGGCCTCGCGATGGCCGTGAAAGCCGCGTCGACGAGGAAATACAGGGCGGCCAGCACATAAATGACCGGTTTCAGGATTTGCTTCACTGTTAATTTCTCCGAAGCAAATTCAAACTCCGATGGCTCGAAATGTTTCATTGTCGACGCGACGCGGGCTCTCAATTGATGGAATGGTCAGCTCCCGTGACTTACCGCGGCGGTGCCGGCCGATCCTCGCTGGGGATCGATCTGCAGGGACAACCTTGTAACCGGCGAGGCGGTTGCCCAGGGGCAAGATCGTTCAAAAGCAGGAGTGCAGCGTCACGGCCGTTCAGGAACGGCCGGCGCAGCACTGCGTTGTACGCCAATGAAGAGGTTCTTCTTTGATTTAGCCGGCGAACTTCCGGCCCACGATGTCTTGGGGCACCAGTGCCGGTCCCGCAAGGAAGCAAAGGACCACGCGCAGTTCGTCGCTCATAGGATTGGCACCGAGCGGCCGAATTTCGCGAAACCCGGAAACTATATCTCGGTCCGAGATGACAGTGGCAACGAGATATTTGAGGCGCCGATTACATCGGGGGGTCGCCCGAACATCGTTCGACGTCAATGACCTGTTCCTTCGCCCGTTTCAGACTTGGCTTCGACGCTGTCGTTCGCCCTCGAAGCCGTGAGCTCACCAGCCGGCAGTCGAGTGAAGACCAGAAACGCCGGGCTCGGGAAATGGCGGCGAACGCAATCGATCGCATTACCAATCCAGAAGCATCGGCCGACGATCAGGCCGACCGCAAGCGTCGCCTGCTTAAAGGGTCGGAAGAATTCCAAGAAGCCCGTGTCGACCGACCAAAGAGGAAGTGGGATGGAGGGATCTTCAATAGCGGAGACAACGGGAATCGATCTGTCCCATGCTTTCGCATGCGCTGAGTGCTCAATCAGGCTCGAATGCTTCCTGGCTGCAATCCAAGGCAGCTAGGGCTTGCTCCCCTATGGTCTGACTGACGAAAAGCTGACGGGCGTGACTGTAGTGGTCCGTGAAGCTCTCGGCGCGTAGGCGGCGTTTGGCACCCTGTTCGACGTCAGCGAATGAAGTGGATCCGCGCTGCGTCGGACGCAGGCTTGGTTTGTGCTATGTCCTTTGGGGCATAGCGGGCATCAAAACGCACTTGATCCGATCTGACCTGCGAGTAAGCGGATTGGATTGGTCCGGTCCGCCAAATCCGGCTTGCTGTGGCCGATGAGGCGGCGCGCGTTGAAACCCAATTCGCTCAAGTCTTTCGCGCATAGCCTGTGGCCGTTGCTCTGGTGCGGGGGTTGTCAGTCGCTGATGGCGCACTCAAATGGTGCGTGGCGACCACGCTGCCTTTGGAGGCCCACCAGCGCGGTGTAACGGCAGTTCGTCGCAAAACGGGTCACTGCAAAGCGGGAGATCCGCCATGTCACGCCCTTGGCACAGGGTGCACCTATTCAAAAAAGCTCGCAGCCGGCCCTTCACCCGGTCATCAGCGAGGGTATGTCTCCTTACGAAACCTATTATGTTCTCGCGACCGACGAAGGAATTCGAGCCCGAACGAACTGAGCGCGGAATGGCTGGATTTGCGGCGATGCCGAATAGCTCAAGCCTGCCGCTTGGCCACCTCCGCGCCATAGCGCGCTCGGGCATCTTCGACGGCTTGCGCCTGTGCCGCCGCGAGCCTCTCGCGGACCTCCTTGGCGCGGCGCGCGGCATCAAGCGTCGCCTGCGCGTGGCCCTGGAACTGCGGCATCACCTCGCGTGCGATCAGTTCGTAGCTGCGCAATGTTGCTGAAGGATTGGCCCAGTTGTGCGCCAACAGCAGATAGGCGCCAAAGCCGCCGCTAGATTGTTGCCACAACCGCTCGATCTGGGCGGCGCACGCGTCCGGCGTGCCGATAGCACCGAGGCCTGAGCCGTTGATGAACTCGATCATTTCGGCGACCGAGTTGCCGACCACCGCCATTTGGGGGAATGCGGCGACCTGCTGGAAGTAGCGGAACCAGTGCTCGATGCCGTATTCGACGTCGCGATGTGCCTGTTCTTTGGTTTCCGCGATGTGGCACAAGCCAACAAGTCGCCACTTGCTCCGGTCAACGGTTTTGCCATGCGCCTTCGCCTCGGCAGTCAGCACATCCCAATGCAGCGCCAGCGCATCAAAGCCGGCGGCGGTGGTAGCGCCCACCGACAGCATGCCCAGGCCATATCGGCCGGCAAGCTTGGCGCCGGTAGGAGACGCTACGGCCGCGACAGCAACGTCGAAGAGTGGGTTGGAGTAAGGCCGCAGGTGCAGCCGCGCCTCGCGCAGGTCCCAGCGATCGTTCTTGAACGTGACCGGTTCGTCGCTGGTCAAAAGCTCCGTGATGATGGCAACGCCATCTTCCAGCAGCCCGCGCGTCTGACTCTGCTGCAGACCGATCATGGCGCCGTCGGTGGGTAGCGAGCCCGGGCCGAGGCCCAGCATCGCCCGCCCGCGCGTCAAATGGTCAAGGAGAACGATGCGCTCAGCGACCCACAGAGGGTTGTGATACGAAACGCTGATCACCCCGCTGCCGAGTTTGATGTGACGCGTGCGCTCGGCTGCCGTCGCTATCATGATTTCCGGAGAGGCGGAAAGCTCGGTGCCAGCAGAGTGATGCTCGCCGAGCCACGCTTCATCATAGCCGCAGCGATCCAGCCACTGGATGAGATCGAGATCGCTCTGCAATGCGAGCGTTGGGTTGATGCCGGGCTTATGGAAGGGCGCGAGAAAAATGCCGAAGCGCAGACGCTGGCTCATGGGGACATTCCTCCACTTTTGGTGGGGCCGTCGCTGGCCTACTGACCCGGTTCAAGCTGGCGCTTGGTCCGCGGTTCCCCGACAGGGGATTGGATCGACACGATAACCGCTCCCTGGAGCGAACCGCAAGGCGTTGTTATTTGCGAGAAGGGTTACAAAGGTCGCGGTGCATCCCCCGCCGCGTGGCACCCCAATCTTCCTCCGCGACTGCATGGGGGCTTGAGGGTCGTCGCCGGGCTGGAGTTGGATTTCTGCCTCAACGGATGTCCGGCTGCTTTCAGCATAACGTGCCGATGCAGCCCCGTGCTTGCGCCGACCACTTCAAGGGTATTGATGCGCAATGGGCACGCGCGGTCGTGGCGCACAGTTCTCGATGATTGGAGTAGATATAGCTTCTGTTGCCGCTGACGAAGGCAAGCGCATGCAACATGTTCGCGAAGCTTCGCATCATCTTCGGACCTAGGACGAAGATCGAGCGCTGGCACTGTGTCGAAGAACCAGCCAGCTTCGCTTGCAATGTTTAGTAAACTGTGTCTTACTAAACAAATCGAGCCTGCCGGGCCTATAGAATCCGGGTGGCGCGAGGAAACGGCAGTTTAGTTGTTCAGCTCGTCAAGGACTGTGTTGCTCTGCTCGAAGCATTCGAGCGGGTCGGAAAGCCGTGCCATGTCGATGGCCGGCCCCCATTGGGAGGGAGCGCGTTATGAAGCGAACATTGAAGGCGCTTGTTTTTGCGTGCGGAGCGGTTGCGTCCGCCTTCGGCATAGCGGCGGGGACCACGCCCGCACAGGCGCAGGGCAAAACCATCACGCTTTGCTGGGCCGCATGGGACCCCGCCAACGCGCTGGTCGAGCTTTCGAAGGACTTCACCGCCAAGACGGGCATTGGCATGAAGTTCGAATTCGTGCCGTGGACCAATTATGCCGATCGCTTCCTGAACGAACTGAATTCGCGCGGCTCGTTATGCGATCTCATCATCGGCGATTCACAATGGATCGGCGGCGCCGCGGAAAACGGTCAGTACGTCAAGCTCAATGATTTCTTCAAGAAGGAAGGAATCAGCATGGACGACTACATGCCTGCGACGGTGGTTGGTTATTCCGAATGGCCGAAGAATACGCCGAACTATTGGGCGCTCCCGGCGATGGGCGACGCGGTCGGCTGGACCTATCGCAAGGACTGGTTTGCCCGGCCCGACGTGCAGAAGGACTTCAAGGCCAAGTACGGCCGCGATCTCGCCGTGCCGAAGACGCTCGATGAACTTCGCGACATCGCGCAGTTCTTCCAGGGCCGTGAAATCGACGGCAAGAAGGTCTATGGCGCCTCGATCTACACCGAGCGCGGCTCGGAAGGCATCACCATGGGCGTTTCGAACTATCTCTACGACTACGGCTTCAAATACGACGACCCGAAAAAGCCCTACGCGATGGACGGGTTCGTGAACTCGCCCGTCGCCGTCAAGGGGCTCGAGGCGTACAAGGATCTCTACAAGTGCTGCACGCCTCCCGGCGCTTCCAATTCGTACATGTCAGAAGGTCTCGATGCCTTCAAGTCCGGCCAGGTCGCGCTTCAGATGAACTTCTTCGCCTTCTTCCCGGGTCTCTACAAGGATCCCAATGTCGGCGGCGACAGGATCGGCTTCTTCGTCAATCCGGCCGGCCCTGCAGGACAGGCAACGCAACTCGGCGGACAGGGAATCTCGGTTGTTTCCTACTCCAAGAACCAGGATGAAGCGCTGCAATACATCAAGTGGTTCTCCGGTGCTGACGTGCAGAAGAAGTGGTGGGCGCTGGGCGGCTATTCCTGCGCCAAGTCCGTGCTGAACGATCCGAGCTTCCCGAACAGTGCGCCTTTTGCCAAGGAATTCCTGCAGTCGATGGGGATGGTCATGGACTTCTGGGCCGAGCCTTCCTATGCCCAGCTGCTGCAGGCGGAGCAAAAGCGTGTGCATGACTACGTGGTGGCCGACAAGGGCACCGCAAAGGAGGCGCTCGACGGCCTGGTGAAAGACTGGAAGGCCATCTTCAAGGAAGAAGGCAAGAAGTTCTAACGGCAGCCGCCCGGAGCATGCGCGAGCGCGCTCCGGGCCCCTTTCGAGATTGCCGGAATCTGTCGCCTCGCTGACGCTCCCGGTGCCAGGATCGGTCCAGATCATGAACGACTTGAGTGCATCTTCGCGGATCAACTATCAGGCCGTCATGGTCCGGCCGAGCGTGGAGCGCCGTATCCGGGGCTTGTCGGACAAGGCGCTCGCCTGGCTTTTCATCACGCCGACGATCGTCCTGCTGCTCGCGATCAATATCTTCCCGCTGCTTTGGACGATCTATCTCTCGTTCACCAACTATCGCGCCAACCGGCCGAATGCACCGACGATCTGGCTGGGGACCGACTGGTACCAGTCGATCCTGACCGATCCGGACATCTGGGCGGCGATGCAGGTGACGGCGCATTTCGTGATCTGGACGGTAGTGATCGAGACCGTCCTCGGATTCGGCCTCGCATTTCTCATCGACAAGAAGTTCCGCGGCCACGGCATTTGGACCACGATCATTCTGCTGCCGATGATGCTTTCGCCGGCCGTGGTCGGCAACTTCTGGACGTTTCTCTACCAGCCTCAGATCGGATTGTTCAATTACGTGGTCGCATTCTTTACCAGCGGCGATGCCTCGTCGTTTCAGATGCTGGGCGACGTGAGGCTCAGCCCCTGGGCCATCGTCATTGTCGATGCCTGGATGTGGACGCCCTATGTGATGTTGATCTGCCTCGCCGGTCTGCGCTCGATTCCCGATTACATCTATGAGGCGGCGGAGGTCGACCGCGCCTCGAAATGGCGGCAGTTCTGGTCGATTACGCTGCCGATGGCGCTGCCGTTCATCATGCTGGCGGTGCTGTTTCGCGGCATCGAGAACTTCAAGATGTTCGACATGGTCAACCTGCTGACCGGCGGTGGGCCGGGATCGACCACGGAGGTCGCATCGATCACGCTCAAGCGCGCGGCGTTCGAGAGTTGGCGTACCGGCTATTCCTCGGCCTTTGCGATCATCCTGTTCGTGACGGTCTTCGGCCTTGCCAATATCTACGTGAAAGCGCTGAACAAGGTGAAAAGCCGATGACGTCAGCCAACGCAGCGCATTCGGTCGTCGAGCCGTCGGCGGTGGTGCGGCGCTTTGCCGGCTCGCTCGTGGTGCTCTACGCCATCATCACCATGATCCCGCTGGTATGGATCGGGCTTACCGCGTTCAAGTCGCCGGACGATGCAATCTCCTATCCGCCCAAGGTGCTGTTCAAGCCGTCGCTCGAAGGTTTCTGCAATCTCTTCACGACGCGCTCGCGCCAGACGCCGGACTTCATCAAGACGCTGGGGCCGCCGCAGGGTCTTTGTGACAGCATCGCTCGGAGCCGCAACATGGTGGTCGCCGGGCCCTCGAACTACGTGCCGCGCTTCTTCAATTCGCTGATCATTGCCTTTGGTTCGACCGTGCTCGCCGTCGCCCTGGGCACGTTGTCGGCCTACGGCTTCTCGCGGTTCCGCGTGCCCCTAAAGGGCGATCTGCTGTTCTTCATCCTGTCGACCAGGATGATGCCCCCGATCGCGGTCGCGATCCCGATCTACCTGATGTACCGCACCGTCGGACTATCGGATACCCGGCTCGGGATGATCCTGCTTTACACCTCGGTCAACGTCTCGCTCGCCGTCTGGCTTCTCAAGGGCTTCATCGACGAGATCCCGCGGGAGTACGAGGAGGCCGCGATGATCGACGGATATACGCGCTTCCAGGCCTTCGTGAAGGTTGTACTGCCGCAGGCCACGACCGGAATTGCGGCAACGGCGATCTTCTGCCTGATTTTCGCATGGAACGAATACGCATTCGCCGTGCTTCTGACGTCGGGCAACGCGCAGACGGCGCCGCCGTTCATTCCGATCATCATCGGCGAAGGCGGACAGGACTGGCCCGCGGTTGCCGCCGGCACGACGCTGTTCCTGGTGCCGATCGTGGTGTTCACGGTGCTCTTGCGCAAGCATCTCTTGCGCGGCATCACCTTTGGAGCCGTCCGCAAATGATTGTCGATGCCAATCCGTCCATCACGCGTCGCGGTTTCGCGGACAAGATTCTGCGACGCGGTCCGCTGGAGGCGATCGCGACGACGATCATCGCCGCCGGTGTCGTCATGCTGATGCAACCATTCTTCCTGACGCTGTATTCCTGGTCGCTCGCGACCACCCTGTTCGGGACGGTGATGTTCACCATTGTGTCGAAGGTCAGGGAGTAGGGCGCGATGGCACAGATCAGGGTCGAGGCACTCGACAAATCCTTCGGAGCGTTTCATGCGGTGAGGGCCGCCGGCTTTACGGTAGAGGACGGTCAGTTCCTCTGTCTGCTGGGGCCATCCGGCTGCGGCAAGACCACGACGCTCCGCATGATCGCAGGCTTGGAACTGCCGACGGCCGGCACCATTCGGCTCGACGGTGAGGATGTGACGATGAACCGCGCCTCGGCGCGCGATATCGCCTTTGTGTTCCAGCTCTTTGCGCTCTACCCGCACATGAACGTCCGGCGCAATATCGGCTTTCCCCTGAAGTGCGAGGGCATCGGCGCGGCTGAGTGCGACCGGCGGGTCGTGGAGGCCGCGCGGATCTTGCGGATCTCCCATCTTCTCGACCGGTCCGTGTCGGGCCTCGCCGGCGGTGACCGGCAGCGCGTCGCACTCGGGCGGGCGATCGTGCGCAAGCCGAAATGCTTTCTGATGGACGAGCCACTCGGCGCCCTCGATACCGAGATGCGCGAGGCGATGATCCATGAATTGCGCGCACTGCATGACCGTCTCGGCGCGACCACGGTCTACGTCACGCATGACCAACTCGAGGCCATGGCAATGGCCGATATGATCGCAGTGATGAACGATGGCGTCGTCGAGCAGGTTGCGACCCCACGCGAAATCTATGACCGGCCGGCGTCGCTCTTTGTCGCTGACTTCATCGGCTCGCCGCCCATGAATTTCCTGTCGTTCCGCAGCGGCCTGCAATCCGGTGCGCAGGCGATCCGCCTCGGCGAGCGCGATATCGCCATTCCTGCGGCGCGAGAGGCGCTGGCGGAAAGCGACCTCGTCCTCGGGGTCCGGCCCGAGCATGTGCGGTTCGCCGATCGCGGCGTGGTGCGGGGTGAGGTCTATGGGTCCGAATATCTCGGCACGACGCAGATCGTGACCGTGACGACGCGTTACGGCGCACTCAAGGCCCGCTCGCCCAGCAGCATATCCTTTCGCATCGGCGATAATGTCGGGCTCGACTTTCGGCCCGACACGCTGTCGATCTTCGACAAGACGACGGGGCGGGCCATTCGAACCGCGCTGCACGAAGGAGCGGCCCATGGCTGAAGTCGAGATCAGAGCGGTCTCCAAGGCGTTCGGCAGGACGCAGGTGGTCAGGGATCTGTCCCTGACCATAGGTGACGGCGAGTTCGTCGCGTTGCTCGGGCCGACCGGCGCCGGAAAGACCACGACGTTACGCCTGATCGCAGGATTGGAGCGGCCGGACAGCGGTTCGATCCGGATCGGCGGACGCGACGTTGCCGGCAATGCACCAGCCGATCGCGACGTTGCTTTCGTCTTCCAGCAATATTCGCTTTATCCGCACCTGACTGTGTTCGAGAACATGGCCTTCGCGTTACGTGCGCCGATCCGCCGCGTGTCTGAGGCCGACATCCAGGCGAAGGTGAAGGAGGTCGCGCGTCTTCTCCACATCGAAACCAAGCTGCACAACAAGGCGACGCAGCTGTCGGGCGGGCAGATGCAGCGTGTCGCGATCGGCCGGGCCCTGGTGCGCTCGCCCTCGATCTACTTGATGGACGAGCCGCTCTCCTCGCTGGACGCCAAATTGCGCGGCGAGATGCGCCTCGAGCTCAAACGGATTCAAACCGATCTCGGCGCGACGATCCTCTACGTAACCCACGATCAGACGGAAGCGATGACCATGGCGTCGCGCATCGGCGTGATCGAAGCCGGGCGGTTGATGCAGATTGGTTCGCCGCGCGAGATCTATGAGAACCCGATCAACGACCATGTCGCGGCGCGGCTGGGCCAGCCGACGATCAACCTGCTGCCGGCGTCCTTGTTCGCCGGCGTGCCGTCCGGAGCGCAGACTATCGGCGCGCGGACCGAGCACCTGACAATCACGCGCGGCGGCGGAGACGTGTCGGCGACCGTCAAGCGGGTCGAGCACCTCGGCGATCAGAGCCATCTTCACCTCGACCTCGCCGGCCAGCCGGTTGTGACTCTGGCCGATCCTGAGACGAGGTTGGACGCCGGGGATGTCGTGTCGCTGCGCCTCAACAAGCCGCTGTTCTTCGATGCGAAAGGTGGGAGGATCGCGGCATGAGCCTTGATCGGGAGGCCAGGGAAAGACTGGTGCGTGCGCTTGCCAGGTCCGTGATCGAACACGCGGATGAATTGACAAGCCTTGACCAGGCGATCGGTGACGGGGATCACGGTCTGAACATGAAGCGTGGCTTCGAGGCCGTGCTCGCGGCATTGCCGGACCTTGCCGATAAATCGCTGCCGGAGATGCTGAAAGTGATTGGAATGACCTTGGTCATGAAAGTCGGCGGTGCGTCCGGGCCGCTTGTTGGGACTTTCTTCATGGAGCTAGGCAAGGCGCTTCCGGAACAGTCGACCCGAGCGGATCTGGTCGCGGCGACCGAGAAGGCGATTAATGCCGTCAAAGTGCGGGGGCGCTCGGAAGCGGGGCAGAAAACCTTGCTCGATGTCCTGGTGCCGGTGCAAGCAGTGTTGGCGGGGGGCGGCGATGCCAAGGCGATCGCGGCGGAGGCGGTGCAAGCGGCCGATCGCACTATTCCCATGCTTGCGATCCGCGGTCGCGCGTCGTTTCTCGGCGAGCGTTCCGTCGGTCACATGGACCCGGGGTCACGCTCGGCGTCCCTTTTGATCAGGGCAGCGGTTGAGACACTGGAGTCCGAGGTAGATTCATGAGCAGTTCAAGTTCCGGCAACGTCGGAATCGTCATCGTGTCCCATTCCCCAAAAATTGCGGAGGGCGCGGCCGATATGGTGCGGCAGATGGTGGGCAGCGCCGTGCCGCTTGCCTGGACCGGCGGCGATGTCGACGGCGGGCTCGGCACGAATGTCGCTGGAATCCTCGCGGCGATCGAGACGGCCTGGTCGCCGGCCGGTGTCGCGATCCTGGTCGACCTTGGCGGAGCGGAGACCAATTCCGAGATGGCGGTAGAGATGCTTGCTGAAGATCGGCGCGCGCGAGTGGTGGTCTGCAATGCCCCGGTCGTCGAGGGGGCCGTGATCGCGGCGACCGAGTCGTCGGGCGGCTCACCGCTTGCCGCCGTCAAGCGCAGCGCGGAGGAATTCTATGCATGATGGCAACGTCACCCGAGCGGCTCAAACGTTTGTGCCGCTGACTGCCTCGGCGGTCCTCGTCAATAAAGTCGGTCTTCATGCGCGGCCGTCGGTAAAGCTCACGCAGTGTGCCAAGGGTTTTGCCGCGAAGATCGAACTTGCCCTCGCCGCCGGGGGCCCCTGGACAGACGCCAAGAGCCCGGTGAAGGTAATGCGCGTGAAGGCGCCGCAGGGCGCGACGTTGCATTTCCGCGTCACCGGCTCCGATGCCAAGGCAGCGCTTGCTGCCGTACTTGCACTTGTGCATGACGGTTTCGGCGAGGCTTGAGCGCGGTGGCAGAGATTCATCTCAATGGCCTTATTGCCTCTCCGGGTCTCGCGATCGGGCCAGTCACCATGCTGACTACGACTGTGGCCAGGCGGACGGCGAGCGACAATCCGACGCAGGAGGCGACGGCGCTGCGGGTGGCAATCGAAAGCGCGAGAACGGAGATCGCCGAGCAGATCAAGACAAGTCGGGGAGAGGTGGCCGACATTCTGGAATTCCAGGTCGCCATGCTTGAAGATGATGCACTGGCGGATCCGGCATATGGTGTCATCTCGCAAGGGGTAGCTGCTGACCATGCTTGGCGATTGGCGCTCAACGTGGAGATCGATGGCTATCGCGCTGCCGAAGACGAATACTTCCGTGCGCGCGCGGCCGATATCGTTGATATCCGTGACCGCGTGCTCGCGCATCTGAGTGGCGTGGATACAGTCGCCAGGATTGCCGGTGGCTCGATCGTGACCGCTGACGACATCACGCCGTCCGCCTTTCTTGCCGCTGATTGGTCGCAAGGCGGCGCCATCGCACTGGCTGCGGGCTCACCTTCCTCGCATGCTGCGATGTTGGCGCGGGGGCGCGGCACCCCCATGGTGGTCGGCCTCGGTCCGTTGTCATGGAGCGGACAGCCGCCGTCCTTGGCGCTCGTCGACGGCGATGCCGGCACCGTGATCTTCGATCCCGAGCCGGAAACGCGCCGCCTGTTTGAACTCCGCATGGCAGCCGCGAATGCAGCGCGGATTGCCGCCGACGCGGGCCGCTTCGCGCCTGCGTGCACGGCTGATGGCCGGCGGATCGCGGTCCTTCTCAATATCGCCGGGCCCGATGACCTCGCTGGCCTCGACCCAGCAATCTGTGATGGCATTGGTCTCGTGCGTACGGAATTTCTGTTCGAGGTGTCCCAAGGGCTGCCGGAAGAGGACGCGCAATATGCAGTCTACCGCCGCATTCTCGACTGGACCCAGGGAAAGCCGGTAACGATCCGCACCCTCGATGCCGGCGGCGACAAGCCAATCGCGGGCTTGACGACCGACAGTGAGCGCAACCCGTTCCTTGGCCTGCGCGGCATCCGCCTCTCGCTCGCGCGACCAGAGGTGTTTCGCGTGCAATTGCGGGCCCTATGCCGGGCGGCTGCGCATGGGACGCTGAAGGTGATGCTGCCGATGATCGCGGTCCCTTCGGAATTGGAGCGTGCCGGCGACATGCTTGATGCAGAGTTCGCGGCTCTCAGAACGCAGGGAATCGCCTGTGCCCGACCACCGCTCGGCATCATGGTCGAGGTGCCGGCAGCAGCGCTGTGCGCGGAGGATTTCGGCGCGGCGTTCTATTCTATCGGCTCGAACGACCTGACCCAGTACACGATGGCTGCGGGGCGCGATATCGGTGCCGTCGCCGACCTCAACGATACGGCCAACGCAGCGGTGCTGGCGCTGATCGCGCGAACAGTCGAGGTCGGGCGTAAGCGCGGCGTCGAGGTTTCGCTCTGCGGCGATGCCGCGGCCGATACTCGCTTGACGACGGCGCTTCTGGCGACAGGCCTGACGACTTTCTCGGTATCGCCGATTGCGGTGGCTCGGCTCAAGGCAGCCGTCGCCGGGGTGACCACATGAATATGACCGATGCAGGCGGGGATACAAGCCGGCCGGGCGACAGCAATGTCGCGGATTACAAGCTCATCCTGCGGCGCGCCCTCGACAACCGGCCGTCCGGGACGCGACTGAAGCTCGCGGCGGCGCTCGGCAAGAACCGCTCCTTCGTGAGCCAGATCACCAATCCTGCGTACTTGGTGCCAATCCCGGCGAAACATGTCGCGATTATCTTCGAGGTCTGCCATCTGTCCGGTGCCGAGCGTGCCGCTTTCCTCGAAGCCTATGGACGCGCGCACCCGGGACGGCTACGCGCAGCCCACCGCGAGGTGCGCACGCGCACTGTTACGGTGACGGTGCCCGATCTTGGTGACGACAAGAAGAATCGCGCGCTCGAGCAGCTCATCGTCGACTTTTCTGCTCAGCTCGCGCGCTACGCCGAAAGCATCGGCTGACGGATCCGGACTGCAGAGAACACGGACAATCGGGAGAACGCCATGAAAAAGCTGATCAACAGCGCCGACACGCTGCTTGAAGAGAGTCTCGACGGCTTGGTAGCTGCACATGCCGATATCCTGCTTCTGGGCACCGAGCGGAAGTTCGTGCGCCGCCGCACCCTGAAGCCGGGCAAGGTAGCGCTAATCTCAGGCGGCGGCTCGGGACATGAACCGCTCCATGCGGGCTATGTCGGCGCAGGCATGCTTGATGCCGCATGCCCCGGCCAGGTCTTTACGTCGCCGACGCCGGATCAAATGATCGAGGCGGCAGAGGCTGTCGACACCGGAGCGGGCGTGCTCTTCATCGTCAAGAACTATGAAGGCGATGTGATGAATTTCACTATGGCCGCCGAGATGGCCGGGCGCGAAGTAATGAGCGTTGCGACAAACGACGACGTCGCGGTGGAGAAATCGACCTATACGACCGGTCGTCGCGGAGTCGCGGGTACGCTGATCGTGGAAAAGATGGTCGGCGCCGCAGCCGAAACCGGAATGCCGTTGGCCGCTCTCAAGGCGCTCGGCGATGATGTCAATCGGCGCACCCGCTCGATGGGGGTGGCGCTCCTACCGTGCACCGTTCCGGCGGCAGGCCGGCCGAATTTTACCTTGGCTGACGACGAAATGGAAATGGGTGTCGGCATTCATGGCGAGCCGGGTCGCCGCAGGGTGCCGTTGGCATCCGCCGATGCGATTGCTGCCGAGCTGCTCGACGCGATCCTGAGTGATCTCGCGCCCGGCAGGGGTAGCGAAGTCCTGCTTCTGGTCAACGGATTCGGCGCAACGCCTCTGATCGAACTCTATCTGATGGTCAACAGCGCTAAGCGGATTCTGGACGGGGCGGGGATCGCGGCGACGCGTTTCCTGACCGGTTCCTATGTGACGTCCCTCGACATGGCCGGTGCCTCGATCACCGTCTCCGTGCTCGACAGCCAGTCAAAAGAATTGTGGGACGCCCCGGTGCAGACCGCCGCGCTACGCTGGGGTATCTGATCGATTGGAGCGATGGTTTAATAGAATTAGTAGGTTAGAAGGTGACGTGTGCGCAGCTTGTGCGTCCTGCGGAGTCCGACTACTCGACGCACACTCGTTCTTCTACGCCACCGGCATCACGCCGGCGATATCGATGAAAATGATTGGCGTCGGATCGCAATACGCCGTCGCCTATGTCAGTTCGACGAAAGAGCCACTCGACGGCAGCAAAACCGACCGATTACACCTGCTCGCGAATATTCCGGTCAAGGATTTCTGGTCGCTGGTGCACTACGACAATCAAGCCCATTCGATGTTACAGATCGATCAACACCCGAGCATTGGCATTCAGAAAGGAGTTGTCGTCAACGCCAATACGTCAGCCGATATTTACTTTGGCCCCAAGCCCCCGCTCAGCAAGGAGAGCAACTGGGTGCACCTGGCCAAGCGGGGGATGGGACGCAATCCAGAGGCTCTACGGTCCACTGCCGTCGTGGTGTGAAAATACTTGGAGGTCCGGCAAGATCGAGGAGCAAACTGAGCGAGGGAGTGCGCGGGCATTTCAATCAATATCCATCTGTCGCCCCAAGAAGCCTTTGGGGGACGTCTGCTATTCCGCCACTGTCAGAGGATAAGCCGACATCCGGCAAACGGGCCAAAACTGACGCGATTGACCCTGGCTGTGTAAAAACGCAAAGGATCGTATCGCGACTAGAATTAGACTCTTCAGTTCGTCATCTAAGTTGAAGGTGCTTGTGAGCTTGAGCGCTAAAACGGTCTTGGACGAATAGCTTCTTCTGTCGCGCTCAAGCGTCTTGGCATTTTCACACGGCCAAGACCCCAGCCGGACCTGGCCTCATCTCCGCCCAACGCGGATGCAGCGGGCTCTTGCGGGCCTCACGCATGCGCTACGCGGTACGGGATGAACCCTGCATGACACGCTTGACCACCATGGCCGCGATGCCCGCGAGCACGGCCTTTGCCTGCGGGGACGCAAGCATGTCGATGATCGGGTTCGACGGTTGCGCTTGCGAGGGAGGCTGGGCGTCACCACTGACGAGGATATCCCGGAGTTGACCGGGCTTCCCATGCAGATCGGTGAGCACCCCGCCCAGTTCCTTCGGTTCGGGCGCCACTTGCCCCGGTAGCGCCACGCCGCGCGCCGCGGCTCGCTGTTGCAGCATCTTCACGAACGCCGCCCGCTCTTCCGGCGAAAGCTTGCCCAACGCTTCTATCGCAGCCTCCGCGTACTGGTCAGGCGGCACGGCGTGTGACACATCGCCATACCGATTGAGAACCTCTTGATCGGAATAACCTTCCGACGGATCTCCTTGTTCGTATCGATCAATGAAATCCCGGTACTCTTTCTGGCGTTGCCCACCGCCCATTAACTCATCAAGGATACCCATGTACAGCTCCTGTTTGCCGTCCAGATCCGCCACGCAATCCGCGCGCCTGTGCCAGTACCTGCTTGCACTGGAACCACAGCCGTCCGTGGAAACTGACGTTTCGTTATACAACGACTGGACGCCCTTGCTTGATTTGAATCAAAGGGAGCTGGTGATCAAGGAAGGACGCTACATGGCCGCTCGCTCGGAGGCGCCAGGCGGAAAGACCTTCTCCCATGGTGAGAAACGGCAAACCGAAGAAAAATCGGCTGCGAGTGCGCCGCGTGGTCGATGTACCACTTTGCGAGGTCTCTGGTATTTGCTCGCGCCGGAATGCAAACGGTCGGATGTCTCTGATCGCGGTCGGCGACGCTGAAGCGAAGATCGCCTGGTCCTCGCCGTCGCGCGGCGATGGAAGCAAGTTCGACTGGCATAAAAAAAGCATCGCGAAGATCTCAGGTTCGGATCTCCCCAGGCATGACCCGCAGATCGAGGCGGTCTGCGCGGACGGCATCGGACGCATTTTGCTGCTTCAGGAGAACCCTCAGCGTGCCGAACTCATCGACCTCAAGTCGTTAGAGGCGGTTGCCTTAATCGATCTTGTGGTCGAAGGGCGTGACAAAATTGCGCGAGCGTGGCGCGACCCGAAGGGATCGCGGGGCGAAGGAGCGGTATTAATGTCCGGTGGGCATTTGCTCGTTGCCAAGGAGAAGAAGCCGGCGGTGCTCATTGAGTTCGGCCCGCCACATTCGCGGTCGCGGGGGTTGGTCCGCGGCGGTGCGCTGACGGACGGCAAGCGGTGGTCAATCAGAAGAGGCCGCCATCGGTTCGTTGCTCTTGCAATCTGGCTTCCCGACAAGACACTCACCAAAACCTGCGCCGACTTCAGTGACCTCGCGATAGGTCCGGATGGCTGCCTCTATTTGCTCAGTGACCAGTCTGCGACGCTTGCGCGGCTCGATGATCTCCCGGCGGGGGGCGGCACCGCGGCGCTCCGCGAGGCGTGGCGGCTTGGCGATCTGGATGGCAAGCCGGAAGGTCTCGCATTTACCGCACAGGGTCATGCGATCGTCGGGCTCGACACGCGCAAAGCGCGCCGAAACCTCGTGCTGCTTGAGCCGGCGGTTGCGAACCTGCAGGACGGCAGGAAAGTGCGGCTTACCTGATAATCTTGATAGACCACCGCCGGCATCGTTGTGGCGGATCCCCTGAGCAGAGATTGCCTGGTGCCCCTCTCCTTGGCGCATGCGATGTGCGAAGGTCGATGATGGGAGCTGGCTGAGCGTTGATCTGGCTCAACGGGGCGGGCGGGCCGACCGGGCGACCCAGCTAGGCGTAATCCTTCAAGGATATTTTCAAGGCACCGATTGGGCTGGCTGCAGTTAGCGGTATTCTAAGCGTCGAGTTTGGAGGCTTTCAAACTTTTTTCTGCCGCACCGAAAATGCGCATCGCTTCGGTGACGTACTTTGTCTGATTGCGGGCGCGTTCTTCCGATAGCAGATAGACGTTGCCGTGACGCGCGACCACGCCGGTCCTTGAGAACTCGTTGAGCTTGCGAATTACCGTCGAGCGCGGCAGACCGACGTAATGCGAGATCTTGGTTGCATTCATAGGTCTGTTTTCTGCATGGCCCACCATGATTGCGGAGCCGATCAACAGCAGTGAGTGATCGGCGGGGTTCTTGCCGAACACAGAGGCGACCATCACGCGGGTGAGCGCAATGTACGCCTTCGCCAATGCAAGCCGCTCCGAACGGTGCAAAATCGGGTACGTCCCAAGCATGTGACCCTCCTTTGATTGGCATCACCGGAAGATTGACCGTGCCCGGCTTAGGCTTCAAGCGGTAGATTGGGTGTTCCTACGCAACGCCTACGATGAGGTTCGTCCGAAATAGTGCTGTGGGGCGTGCAGCTATTGATCGACCACCACCAGTGGTCCTGGTCGTGATCTTGATCTTCTTTCGATTTTTCGCCAACCCGTCTCCGGAAAGATCCGAGGACGAGGATTGGCACAGCAATCCAACAGCAATCGATTTGACCGCGAGTCCCAAAAATGCATTATCAGCGCCCGCGGTCAGTGAGGAGCGCATCGGGAGAACCGGCTGCACGATTTGGACTGTTGGTGGAGCGGATAATCCAAAGGGCAGCGATCAACCGTCATCACGATCAACACAAATCAAATAATTATCGCTGGCGATTAACCGGCGGCGACAGCGCAACGGGATGAGTGTCCAAAATGGACGCTTTATCACGAGACGTCGTTAGGATCTGATGTTACCAGCAGATCGCGACCCGAGCTTTCTTCATGCGGCGGATCGACGGCGGCCCTGGTAACACCCAAAAGGTGCGCCTGGGCCGTTCCGCGTTGGCTACCGCTTCTGTTCTGGTGGGCAGGGCGATTGGAAGTGGCCGGCACGGGCCGCCCGAATTTCAGAGTCAACGGGCGGCCCACCCAGGGGTTCTGAGTATACAACGCAGTGCGAGAACGCGGCTCCGAAACCCGTTCCGTGACCTTTGGCGTCGTGTGCAGGTGTAGTTCATCATCCCGAAAAGCATCAAAGACCTCAGCACGCGGGACTATCGTGATGCCGTCGGCAAGGTCGGCAGTAATCACAATCGCAAAGCGATATTCTCTGTCGTCTATTGGCACAGCCCGTGTGAAAACGCGAAGACGGTTGAACGGCCAACGTTGATCTACGTCAACGTCTTTAAAAGGCGCTCGTTTCTCAATCAGCCGTGCCACGTTTTACGGACAGGAGCAGTGAAATGAGTGTTCTTTGGACTATCATCATAGGGTTCATTGTTGGAGTGCTTGCCAAGTTCATCATGCCCGGCGATAAAGCTGAGCCAAAGGGCTTTATTCTGACCTCTGTTTTGGGAATAGTCGGGGCATTCGTCGCGACGTACCTTGGCCAGGCTGTGGGATGGTACAAAGCCGGAGAGAGCGCCGGCTTCCTCGCTAGTGTCGTCGGCGCAATAATTCTGCTGTTCCTTTATGGCATTGTGATCGGCAGGCAAGGGCGCGCCTAGCGAGCGCGAGATGCTTCGGACCTCTCATAACACTTGCCCGAGGCGCACGCAGAATCGTTCAGCCGACGTGCCAAATAGATCGCCCGACAACGTCTGAAGGTCGTCTGGCGAACTATCTCCGCTGTGGACTTTCGCAGCGTTGGTGGGGCCATGGGCGACCATCATGCATGGCGGGGCCTTCGCAAAGACGCCGAAAAACTTGCCGTTTGAACTACGTGTGGTATCGGCTTCTGGCCGCCTCCGACCTAGCCAGGTGTCCGCTTTTGTGCTGCTGTTGGGGCGAAGCGGTCTACGCGCCTATATAGAAATCGGGACGAAAGAATGCGGCAGATTCCGTTGGGAGCTCGAGGAACAGCGACATTGCGGGTGCGACCCGAACATCTTGCCGACCGATTCAAGGACGCCATATTGCCGCAAGTGCTTGCGACGCCCGTGATGATTTTGATCATGGAGAACGCCGCGCTCAATGCCATCAGACCGTTCTTGGATGCAGGTGAAAGCGCGGTCGGCACTTCAGTAGATGTACAACACTTCGCCGCCACGCCCGTAGGCCACGAGGTGTGCGCGACGGCTGAGGTAATCAACGTCGAGGGAAAACGAGTTGACTTCAAGGTGTCGGCAAGCGACGGCATAGAGGAGATCGGCAGCGGAACCCACCAACGAATTGTGATCGATCTTCGTTCGTTCAACGAGCGCCTTGCCAAAAAGGGAACTCCTAACGCAACGGTCGGCTGACATTGCGGCCAGCTCTTGACACAACAGGTGCCGTGCTTGAGCGCCTTGCGATCGGAAGAGGGGCAAATCGGGTGCGACCAGAAGGCGAGATTAGCGTGACTTCTCAGTGGCAATATCAGGTTAGGTTCGACGTGAACGATTCTGCTACGGCGGAATCGATACGCCGAAAACCCCGTGATCCGGCACTAGCGCCGCTGTTCGATATCCTCGCTGAGCATCGCGCTGCGCTGAAATGCCAGTTCGATGCCTTTGCGGAGTATGTCGCCGTAGCAGAAGAGCAGGGCGTCGAAAACTATCCGCTCTACCAGTGGACGAAGGCGACGATCGAGAATCCGGCGAAGAAGGAAAGGTATTTGAAATCCTTTACACTCTACGTGGACGACCGGGAGGTCTATGCCAAGGACATTGCCGAAGCGCTGGAGGCGGATTTGCAACCGCTCGCCACTAGGGGGCTAATCACGCGAATATCCAAGTACGATACCAATCCCGCCAACAATCCTCAGCCGCCGCAGCGCCTCCGCGAGCGGGGCTAGCTCGTCCGCAACGCGCGTGAGACTCCCGGCGCGGCGGAGGTCGTGTCGCGATTCCGCGCGTATGGCTATGAGCCTGTCGGCTTCACCCTTTATGCCAATGCCGCTGTTCAAGTTTGGGCCCGAGCCGTGGAGGAGGTGGGCTCGCTGGATCTTGCGGCGGTGGTCAAGGCCATGCACGCTAGCCAGTTCGACACGGTCTTGGGGCAAATCGGCTTCGACAAGAAGGGCGACGTCACTGGTTTTGAACCGAGGCGATGGTACGTGTGGCGAGCAGACGGCACATATATGCCAAGCGGCAGAAGAACGAGGCGATTTGCGAGGCTCTCACGCGTGCCAACATGCGGTGCCGACCAAGACGGTCGAGCAACAAAGCTGTCTGATGCTTCATCGGGCGCGCATCGCTTCATCCACCAGCAGGCTGCCGTGATCAACTCGATCCGCGTCTATCTCGCCGAATTCGGGATTGTCGCCCCTGTCGGGCGCCGCGGTGTCGAGCAATTGCTGGAAGTCGTCGGCCGATCCAGCCGACTGCCGGCTCCCCAAGGGTGGCCCGTACGTGTCTTGCTGCTCTCGGCCGTCAATTGCGGGCACTGAAGGCCAAAATCCTGGCGTCCGACCGACGCATCATTGCCTGGCATCGATCAAGCGCGACGAGCAAACGGCTGGACGTGACTCCCGGCGTCGGGCCTGACAGACTTGGCTGATAATGTCCGTTGTTGAGGGCGCAAAGCCGACCTCCCGGTTGAGCATCTGGACTTCTCAGTTTGACCCCAGCCGGAAGTCACGTCTTTGAGTGACGGTCGGTGTCCCTCGATCGGTTTCCAGCATTCAGGAATCAAACGTTTCGATGCCCTCCTGCGTGAGCCCCGCCTGCTGCGCCACCAGTAGGTTCGGTCAGGTGTGCCTGGTTAGCGCCGGCGCCCGCCCGGCACTGAGACCTTGCGGCGCACCTTCGTGTGCGGCACGTGCGGGTCAACTGCCCGAGCCACGGAGGCGAAGTGCGCTCGCACGATCTCGAAGGCCCGCTCGACCGCGGGCACGCGTGTGCGGCCGGCGCGCTCGACGATGCCCAGGGTGAGTGGGATGTTCAGCGGCGGGTTGACATCCAGTCGCACCAACGTGCCGGCGCGCAGGGCCGTGACCACCGAAACATCGGTGCCGGGGGCGATGGCATCGCTGGAGGTGAGTAGCGTGAGCACGGTGGACGCGTCGTTGGTATTGACCGAGAAATGATCCTGCAGGGGCAGCGACAGCCCGTAGAGCGCCGCCATCTGCTCTAACAGTGCCTCGTCGGCATAGCCGGATCCAATGAGCGGATAGGTCTTGAGCGCCTCGATGGTAACCTTCGCCCGCCCGTCGAGCGGATGGCCGCGACGAGCAAACCAGCCGAAGTTGCAGCGGTAGACGGGCTCGGTCCGCATCTGGCTGTCATGCGCCACCGAGCGGATGTCGCCGATGAAGAAGTCCAGATCTTCGCGGCGCAGTGCGGCTAGCAGCGCGTCGGTGCTGTGCACCACGGTGCTCAGCCGCAGTCCGGGCACCTCGGATAGCAGTTGCAGGAGCATCGGCGCCATGAGCGTGCGGGCGATCGACGAGCCCATGCCGAAATGGAGAGACCCCAACTCGCCGCCACGCATAAGAGCCAGCGAGCGCGCACCTTCCTTCTCTTCGAAGACGATGCGTCGGGCGCGCTCGGCATACATCAGCGCATAGGGCGTGGGCCGCAGGCGCCGGTCCTGGCGGTCGAACAGCGGCACGCGCAATTCGTCCTCCAGCGAGCGTAGGCTGCGCGACAGCGCTGGCAGGCTGAGGTGCACGACTTCGGCGGCGGCACTGAGTGTACCGAGGTCCATGACGGCAAGAAAGTGACGCAACTGCCGGGTGTTCATGAAGGGCCATTTGCAGGTTATGCAACTAAAATGCATTTAAATTGCAATTTACGCAATCTAATTTGTTTCCTAGGCTCGGCGCAAGCTTTCGCCATTGCCTTGGAGCCATTGCCTTGGACATGACCTGCAGCGTAGCTCCCTTCAGCCGCCCACTCGTGGTCATTGCCGCCGATCGGATCGATTGGCACGGCCATCCGGCACATGCCGTGCTGCACGGCTATGTGCGCGCGGCGTCGGAGTGCGCGGGCGTCATGGCGCTCGGTCTGCCCGCCGAGGCAGGAGCATTCGACGCCGACAGCCTCATCGACAGCATTGATGGCCTGCTACTCACCGGCAGCCCTTCGAACGTCTCGCCCGAGCACTACGGAGCTCCAGCCCTGCCCGAAGAGGTACTACTTGATCCGGCGCGCGATGCGACCGTGTTGCCGTTGCTGCGGCGACTGGTGATCGCCGGCGTACCCATCCTGGGCGTGTGCCGCGGCTTCCAGGAAATGAACGTGGCCTTCGGTGGCACCCTCGATCCGGCGGTGCATACGCGCCCCGGTCGGCTCGACCATCGCGAAGGCGATCACACGCGGCCCATCGAGCGCTGGTACGACGACAGCCACGACATCGACATTGCGCCCGGAGGCGTACTTGCGGGCTTGCTCGGCGAGCGTCGCGTGTGTGTCAACTCACTCCATCACCAGGGGATCGACCGGTTGGGGCAAGACCTTTGCGTCGAAGCCACGGCACCCGACGGCCTGGTGGAGGCCTTCTCGGTCGCGGGGGCGTCGGCCTTCGCGCTGGCGGTGCAGTGGCATCCCGAGATGCGCATCGACGACTGCGCTCTGGCACAGGCCATCTTCATTGCATTCGGTGCGGCGTGCCGCCAGCGGCAGTTGCGTCGGCTGCGTTCCGTCGCCTCGACACTGGTCTCAACGTGAACCCTTTCAGGAGAAGACATGCACGATAGCTCATCTCGGGCCCTCGATCTCTTCAGCCCGACCTATGCCATGGCTCGCGGCAAGTTTCTGAGCGCGGCCAGCGCCCGCGGCTTGGCGGTGGACAGCAATGTGCTGGGCCTGCCCAGTGCTGAAGGGGAGACCCTGGCCATCGACGTGGTGCTGGACGGGCCGGCCGACGCATCGAAGATGCTGATCGTGCTCAGCGGCGTGCACGGGGTGGAGGGCTTTTGCGGCTCCGCCATCCAGACCGGCCTGCTGGGTGAGGGCGCACCAATGCCCGCCGGCACTGCCGTGCTGCACGTGCACGCGATCAATCCCTACGGCTTTTCGCACCTGCGACGCGTGACGCAGGAGAACGTGGACCTCAACCGCAACTTCGTCGACTTCTCGAAGCCGCTGCCGGTCAACGCCGGCTACGCCGAGATTCATGATTGGCTGCTGCCAGCGACCTGGCCGCCCGGAGCAGACACGGAAGCTGAATTGGCCGTCTACGGCCGGCGACACGGTGCCCGCGGCCTGCAGCGTGCCATCGGTCTGGGCCAGTACGACCATGAGGACGGCATGTTCTTCGGCGGAAGCGCGCCCGCCTGGAGCAACCTGGCCTTCCGTTCGATCCTGAAGCGCTACACGCCCCACGTGCGGCAACTCGCCTCGATCGACATCCACACCGGGCTCGGACCGCACGGCGTTGGCGAGCGCATCTTTGCGAGCTTCGATCACGGCGTGCTGCCGCGCGCCAGGCAATGGTGGGGAGAACTGACCGACGTCCACACCGGCTCTTCGACCAGCATTCCGATGACCGGTCCCATCCAGACCGCGCTGTTTGAGGAGTGCCCGCAGGCCGAGCAAATCGGCATCTGTCTGGAATATGGCACCTATCCCAGCGATCGGGTCACGTCCGCCCTGCGCGCCGAGCACTGGCTGCACCGCCGCGGTACGGCCGACCCGCTGCTGGCGCAACAGATCAAGCGCAACCTCAAAGAGGCCTTCTACCCCGATGCCGACGACTGGAAGCACAGCGTCTGGCGTCAAGGCCGCGAGGCCTGCTTGCAGGCCATCGAAGGCCTGCAAGCGGACTGCCCCGTCGAAGCCTGAGTGGCTCCTTGTCCATCAAACCCGCGAGTTCTCATATGAACGCCACCACCCTGACTTCCTTTGTCGCACCGCAGGGCGCCACAGTTGTTCGCGACGGCGCGATGCCCGAGGCCGGTATTAGCCGTACGGCCGTTGCCGCTGCGGTGGCTGGCAACGCGCTGGAGTTCTATGACTTCGTCATCTACGCCTATTTCGCCGTGTACATCGGCAAGACCTTCTTCCCGGTGCATGGCGAGTTCGGCAGCCTGCTAGCGGCGGTAGCCACCTTTGGCGTCGGCTTCTTCACGCGACCGCTGGGCGGCGTGCTGATCGGCGCCTGTGCCGACAAGACCGGGCGCAAGCCGGCGATGATTCTCACTGTCGCGCTGATCACCATCGGAACCCTCGGCTTGGCCGCCACGCCCAGCTACGCCAGCATCGGCATGGCAGCACCCATCATCGTGGTGCTATGCCGCCTCCTGCAGGGCTTGGCGCTCGGTGGTGAAGTAGGACCGGCCACAGCCTTGCTGATCGAAGCTGCTCCGCAGGGGCGCCGCGGCCTTTATTCGAGCTGGCAGATCGCCAGCCAGGGTCTGGCGGTCGCGGTGGGTGGCATCTTTGGTGTGACCCTCTCGCTGCTGCTGTCACCGCAAGATCTGGCGGCTTGGGGTTGGCGTGTGCCCTTCCTGGTCAGCCTGCTGCTCGTTCCTATCGCCATCTACATCCGTCGAAGCCTGCCCGAAACCCATGCCGGCGCGGACGAGCGCAGCGGAGCAGCCATCGTCGGGTCGGTGTTTCGCGAGCACAGGAAGATCCTGATCCTGGGTGTGTTGGCCACTGCGTCGACTGCAGTAGCCTCGCAAGTGGGCAACTACATGGTGACCTACGCGGTGCAGGTGCTGAAGCTGCCGGCGGCACTCTCACAGGTCAGCGTGCTGATGGGCGGAGTAACGACCTTCGCTTTCGCCCTGGTCGGCGGCGCGTTGTGCGACCGGTTGGGGCGCCGGGCCGTCAACTTGCTGCCGCGGCTGGCACTGATGCTGTTGATCGTGCCCCTGTTCGTGTGGCTGTCTGGGGCACCGGGCGCTGCGACCCTGCTGACGGTGACCGCCGTGCTGGCGGCATTGACCGCGATGTTCGGCACCGCGGGACTGGTGCAGGTGCCCGAACTGCTCCCCATCGCAGTTCGCAGCACAGGCCTGTCGTTGGTCTACGCCATCGGCACCTCGATCTTCGGTGGCACCACCCAGTTTGTGGTGACCTGGCTGCTGGCGATCACCCACGACCCGATGGCGCCGGCCTGGTATGTGGTGGTCATGAGCGCGGTGAGTATACTGGCGATGTGGATGCTACCGGAATCGCGCAATATCGACGTGAAGCGTTGACTCGGTCGCCGCGCCGGTGAAGGCGAAGGACCGCAAATCGCCGAGCGGATCGGGCGGTTCGCCGACTCAGCGTCGAACGCTTCCAAAAGAATCAACGTCTGGAATTGACCGTGCTTGCTCCACTCCGCCGGTTTTGTCGCGCACCAGCGACCGGGGATGATGGTCGGAGAATGTGGCGTCCGCTGTGCTCACTGGCCTTTTTCTTTCCCTTTCTCCGCCTTAGAGCGAGCTTAATACACGATAGTGTTGAATGAGATGAGGAAGCGCAGCGCGCCCCCTTGCGCTGCAAGGGAGGCACGTTGCGTCGGGTCGAGCAAGCGTTTCGTACCGAATTGCCCTTTCAGGGCACGCTCCGTCGCATGCTTGTTGCTGCCGCCATCATCGGCCCTGTTGCACTAACGCCGGAGATGAGTTCGGCCGAAGGCTTGCTCGATTTCTTTTTCGGCGGCGGCCAGAAGCAGCAGCACCAGACCTCGCCTTTCGGCAATGTTTTCAACACTAATCCGCAATCACCGCCGCCGCGGCCGGTCGTTGTAAGCGCGGGACCTGCCTTCTGTGTGCGCAGCTGCGACGGCAAATATTTTCCGCTGATGCGCGGCGCTGCCTCGCCAGCGCAAATGTGCCAAGCTTTCTGTCCGGCAAGCCCGACCAAAGTTTTCTTCGGCTCCAATATCGACAACGCATCTGCCGCAACCGGCGAACGCTACGCCGATAGCGAAAACGCCTTTGCCTACCGGAAGGCGCTGCGCGCTGACTGCACCTGCAACGGCCGCAGTCCCGCCGGCCTTGCGCCAGTCGATCTTGCGCTGGATGGCTCGCTGCGCCGGGGCGATGCTGTCGCCACCACCGACGGGCTCGTCGCCTATAGCGGCATACGGCTCGGTAACGACCAAACCCCGGATTTCACCCCGCTGGTCGCGCCGGCGCGAGCCGACATGGCGGCAAGCAGCGCGCCAAATTCCGAGGTGCCCCGCGCGCCACTGCCGGCGACGAGAGGTCGACCGTAGGTGAATTCAACTACTGCATAGAGCCCGCAGAGCACAGGGCCCGGGCAGGGGGCGGATGTTCGCTTTGGGTCGGCCCATAGCGGACATAGCAGCATCGTCATCTATGTTGAAAGGCCCAACCATGCGCTCGTTCGATCAGCCTGACCGGCGTTGCGATAGGTTGATTCTTCAACAAAGCGCCTCATCAGATGCCCCGCAAAGTCGCCGGGAATCTTATTGCGCGAATCACAGCAAACAGAGCCCTTCATACGGCCTCGGCCATGTGTGGAGGTGCGGTCTAGAATCTGGAAGCGCAGCGACGCGAGGTCGCACTTCCCTAAGTCACGTTTTGATGCCGTACTCTGCCTCGGCCAAGCCTCAGCAAACGGATCTGGAGGCAAATCATGGCGGAAGCGCTTGAAGTCGAGATATCTGCCTTCTTCAACAAATACATGGAAACGTTCGCCACCTGGGATGGTGATCAAATCGCCAAACTCTACTGCGCTCCCTGCATCACCATGCGCGGTGACGGGTCGATACATTGCTTTCAGTCACGTGACGAGATTGCGCGGTTCTTCCAAGGAGTGGCCGATACCTACCGACGCGAAGGGGCCGCAAGTGGAACTCTGCACGATGTAGTGGCCGTTCCCATAGGCGAACGCAGTGCTCTCGGAACTGTAACGTGGAAAAACCTCCGACCGGATGGAAGCGTCACAAGGCAATGGCGGCAGTCGTACAACCTTGTTCGCTTCCCCGACGGCTGGCGCATCCTTGCCACGACATTTCACCTAAGCGGGGTACCGGGCTAGCGATTTCCGCTAATGGAATGGTCCGGCCGTACTCCGGCCCCGCCAGCGAAGGCCGGACCATACATTGGGTCAAAAGGCGACATCAGTCAGCGTCATCGCCATGTCCGTTTTAGCCCTCGAAGGCGGACATCACGGACGTCAGATCGAATGTCCCAGAGGGGGAAGGACGGACGTCGCCTCGGGGCGGGTGGCGCACGCAACCGGGCGTCAACAACCCGCATTCAAAGGTTCGGTCACCTCACTCGCAGGACGACGCGTCCTTGTACGCTTCGATCCGCAATGGCAGTCATCGCGTCCGCGGTCTGCTCAAGCGGAAGCACGCGGTCAATGCGCGGGTGCAGCTTGCCCTCGGCGACCCATCCCATGATCGTGTCCGCTGCGCGCGCCCTTTCGTCGGGAAACCGCTCGGCCCAGGCGCCAGTAAACGCACCCACAATCGAATAATTCTTCAAGAGCGGCAAGTTCATTGGCAATGAGGGAATCTCGCCACTGGTGAACCCGATCGGTATCAGCCGTCCGTTCCAGCGCATGAGACGCGCAAGCGTCCCGAAGAGGGGCCCACCAACATTTTCAAAGCAGATATCGAGACCCTCGCCATCTGTTAGAGCTTTCACTCGCTCGCGCACGTCCTCGCTTGAATAGTCGATAACCTCGTCTGCGCCGTATTCGCGGACGACAGACGTCTTGGTGGCGGAGCCAACGGCGGCGATGACCCGCGCGCCGAGCAAACGGGCGAGCTCGATGCAAGCCAGGCCAACGCCGCCGGCGGCGCCTGTCACAAGTATGGTTTCGCCGGCCTGCAACCGGGCACGATCGACCAGGGCATACCAGGCCGTGACATAGCCGTGCTGTATTGCTGACCCAACAACGAAATCTGCATTTTCTGGAAGACGGGCGCTGAACGAAGCCTTGGCGGTCATGCGCTCCGCGAGACTACCGAACCAAGCCCCGCAGGCGACCCGATCACCGGGAAGAAACCGCTGAACGTTTTCGCCGCAGGCGACGACAACCCCGGCGGCGTCCATTCCCGGTACATAAGGGAGAGCTGGTCGCTTCTGGTACCCACCGCAAATCATCAAGTAATCGGCGAAGCTGACGCAAGCCGCATGTACGTCGATCAAAACCTCATCCGCCTCAGGTTGAGGTTCGGCCGCCTCACCGATGCTCAACGCCTTGATCCCGTGGAAACCGTTGCAGAGTACCGCGCGCATGTGTTCCTCCGCCCTCCGTGGTCAAGCCTTCCGGCAGCCGCGGCTCTCTATGTCTTTCCGAGCTGAACCTGCCGATCAACGACAATCCAGGTGGCACGGCCGACTGCAAGCAGGTTCTCCTCTTCACCGAACAGCGCCGCCTCGGCGATGAGACGCCGGCCTTCACTGCCGGTCTGCCAGGACGTCACCACGCATCGCTCGCTTGGGCGCGGTCGCCGTTCGATGCGAGCGGAAAGACGTCCGAGCAAGATCGGTAAACCGTTGAAGCCGCCGGTCTCTCGGTCGTATGTGCACACGTAGCCCGTCGGACAATCCAGCGCGGACCACACGAACTCAGGAGCAACCAGGCCGTCAGCGGCGGCGAGCGAGGGGTCGGGCGTCCAAGGCACAGCGAAGACCACGCTGTCATCCTGCCGGACGAGCGGCCCGGCGAAAAGGCGCAGGCCGTCGCCCGGTGCCCGGTCGGGCCCGCATACGAAGCACATTGGCAATAAATGTTCGTGCGGCTTGACCGGTGTACGCTTCTCGGCCTCGACGGCCGCGGCGTACGTCGCCCTCTCGAGCCGGCTCATGTCGAATGTGATCGCACGCCCGATCGCTATTGTCGCGGTGCCCTGGCGCAGCTCCCATTGATCTGCCCCAAGCGCGACGACGTCAAGCTCCGTCTCCAGAGGCGGCGGGGCACGCAGAGTGACCTCTGCTGCACCGGGAATGTGGCGTGCCAGCATCCCGCAGACATATCCGCCGTTACCTGAATTCGGTGGACCACGAAAGCGGCGCGCGATCGTCATCGTCTGCATGCCTTCCTCCTCGCGATAAGAAAGGATTGCGGACACCGGGTTATCCTAGACGTAGGTCGGGGTGGCGACCCAAAAGTTCAAAGCAATCTCCCAGCTTCGCCTCGGAGACCGGGCGCGTCGTGCTGACATCCCATTGCTGTGGTTATGGGTCAAACCAGTAAGGCGCAGGTCGAGCACAAGACTTGTGCGTCACCCCGAATACCCGACACTTGAGCGGACATCGTCGATGGACGCTTCGGGCCGGAAGGGGACCTGGGTGACATTAGGCCGCACTGAGATTTGATTACAATCATACGAGAGTGAGCGATCTTTTCCTTTGCCGACCCTAGTAAGCTCGTAACGGATTGACCGATGACCAGCTTGTATTTTGAGGAAGCCGAAATTGGCGATAGGCGCAAGGCTGGCCCCTATCTTGTCTCCAAGGACGAAATCATTCGGTTCGCTAAGCAGTATGACCCACGGCCCTTCCACGTCGATGAGGAAGCTGCTGCGCGTTCAGTCTTTGGAGGACTGTCGGCATCGGGTGCCCATACGTTCGCGATCTTTATCTCGTTAACGAGCAAACTACAGCCTCCGCTTCGTGTCCTTGCAGGAATGGGGTGGGATGAACTGAGGCTGCCGAACGCAGTACGACCGGGGGATGAACTCGATCTCGAATCGATCGTTTTGGAAAAGCGCGAGTCGAGATCGAACCCCGATCGGGGAATCCTTCGCGACCAAATCCGCTTGCGCAACCAAAGGGGCGAGACGGTGTTGCAGTGTTTCAGCAACATTCTCGTTGCGCGACGACCGGATGCGAAAGCATCGGCGTAAGCCTTGAAGCAGCCTTGAGGGAAGTCCGGTTCGGGCGGCAGAATAGCAGACATCTCCCAAAGCGGCGCGGCGCATGACCGCCCCGGATCAAAACCGGCAATGCTCTCATTGAGCAGAAAACTTCCGCTCAGACCCCCAAAAAAAGGACGTCCGCGCTCTAGAATTGATTGCCGCGTACGCCGGATGCTCGCGGTTCTTCACCTTGACCGGTATCGTCTGCGCGATGCTCGGCGGCAGCTTTACAGGGCACGTTAATGCAGAGTAGCCTCGGCTATCACGACGGGATATGCCGCAAATCACCGTTCGGGTCGGTAACGTGGGTGCCTTCGGCAGGCACTATTCTTGAAGCAGGCCGCCTTTTTTGTCGGTCTTTCTATTCCAAAATGCATTTCATTGGCGCGTTCGCCCGCGCGCGGGCCGCGCCTTCAACCTATTTAGGGGAAGATGCCATGAGGCGCACTCTGATATCAGCAGTAGCTCTCGCTTTCCTTTTGACGTTGCCTCGGCATGCGCCAGCGCAAGACTTCGCCTCTCAGCTCGTTGGTGTGTGGGGCCTCAATAGCCAGTTGCGCAAAGAAGTAGCGACGGGCGCGACTCTAGCGACCTTTGGAGAAAAGCCAACTGGCTACATCATCTTCACGCGGGGCGGGCTCCTTACGTTTGTCATTGTCGGGACCAACCGCAAGGCTCCCGCCAGCCCCAATCTGACGGATGCCGAAAGGATTGAGTTGTTCAAGACGATGTCATTCGGCAGCGGGACCTACAAGGTTGAAGGCAACAAGGTTGTGACGCGCTACGATACGTCGTGGCACCAGCTATGGACCGGACGAGATTTATCGTCTCAGGTCGAGATACAGGGCAAGACGCTGACGATTACCACCGAGCCGTTCAAAGCCGCGGTTGATGGCAAGGAGGTCGTCGTCAGCACCATTTGGGAGCGTGTCGAGTAGCGCCTTCATTCGAACGCGCGTCAAGTCCACAAGCCCAGTTACTAGCGGCTTAAGCTTGGCTTGGAGAGTCAGGTTTGGGTCACAGGCCCGTCACCTGGGCCCGTTCGCCGGGAGGGCGATGCCATCAATGCCGATTCGTGAGACGCGATAGAGCTATCGGCGCGGACGAAGCCGAACTACCGGGCCCAGGTCACGCCGCCAGATTGTTCCGCTATCGAATTGAACAAGCATGCCGTCGGGCGAATAAACGGCGCTTTGATCCAATGACTCAATCCAGATGCGATTTGCCGGCCATAATGCATCCGGCCATGCCTTCGACGGCTGACCGGCTTCAGTCAGTAGATTGATTTCGGCACCGTTCTGCGTGATGTGAGCCGGCAGATTTCCGCGACACATCTGAATGCATTGGTAGACGCCAGTCAGATTGATGGGCTGCGCCGAGCTTGCGGTCGCAACAAACGCCGTCCCGATGCCGAAGAGAATTGACACCCACTTCATAGAACTCTCCTTCTTCGAGAACTCCACTAACCGGGGTCCAAGATAGGAGAGGGTCGGGCGAAAAGCGAATCAGTTCGGGTTGTTTTTTTCGTCGGCTATCGGGGTGTGGAACGACCGGAACAAACTGGGACACCGCGTAAACCTGCTAGGCGGCACCGCGTGGCCTATGCGGCTCACTCCAGAACCTCATATGCGAACGCCACGCCCTCGGGGTCGTTCTCCTTGAACCATTTCTCGTCCCCGACTCAGGCGCGCCCTCAGCGGGGCAATTCTGCGCTTGGCGGAGGTGCCCTAATCGTCTGCGCTGGCACCGCGTACTAGCTCTGAAAGAAGTAGTTTGGCGATCATTTCCCGCGGCGACGTTCCGATCTGAGTCGCTTTGGCGCCGAGCACGGATCGTACCTGCACCACCGACCCTTGAACGAAATATGTTCCGTGGTGCGCGACACCGCAGACCGTGATGGTGACGGTCCTTACTGGATATGGTCCGCTGCTCATGATTCTGAAGCTCGGTCGGCCCCAGTTGGAATCCAATCGGAACGGGCGAACGAAAGCAACTCCCGTTTGGATTTCTAAGCACTTGGCTTTCTTATCCACAGTGCCAGTCACGCAACACCGCTGGGACGCTACTCGTGATACGTTCTACGAGCATCTTCACGATGCTTCTCCCTGGAACTTCAAGCCCGTCGCGAATGGCGGGCTTCGTTTGTAGCTCAACAGTAAGCGTGCGAGGAACTCTGCTGCGTGCCGGCGGGCGTAATGGGAACGTCTCCGGATCCTTCCCGTTGACCCATCGGTCTTCGTGGAGAACTTTGCCATGGACGACGATTACAAGATCATGCGCGAGCCGGAACTTTGGATAGCCGCTGCGGTCAGCTGCGGTCCGGCGGTTCTGATCGGCACCCTGATGATCATGTCACTTGTGCAGTCGCGGCTAGGCTGAGCATGAAAGAGGTCGCAAACTGAGGCGGGCTTACTCTGCGGGCTCACTCTTAGGTCAACGATCTAGTCAGCGATCTGAACCCGGCGACGCCAGCCATTCCGCAATATGGGCGGCGGCTTCGTCGTGTCGCGCTCTCTTCAGCAACACCTCCCGCTCCGGACCTGGAGGTAGTCTGTTAGCCTGTTCGCGCAACCTTACGTTGTGAAGCCTTCCGCTTGACAATGGCGTGCGAGGCGATGCCCTTCAATATCTTCTATGTGAAGACCCGGCGGCACGTCCGCATGCACCTCACCCTCAAAAAGGAGACCACCCGACCACCGGGCGCTAACAGCCTGCAGCAGCAGGAACGCTTCGACGCCTTCCTCCGCGAGTTCAACGCCGAGCGTCCACACGAGGCCCTCGACATGAACTGCCTCGCCGAACGCTACACCGCCTCACCGGGTGGCTATGCCGGCCTGCCGGAACCAACCTATCCGTTCCACGATCGCGAGGTGCTCGTCACCGCCTGCGGACGTCTCTGCCTGCATCGCAAGCGGATCGACCTCTCCACCGTGCTGGCCGGACAAAAGCTCGGCATCAAGGAGGTCGACGACGGCATTTGGCTCGTCAGCTTCATGCACTATGATCTCGGATATTGCGATCTGGAGCAGAAAACCTTGCAGCCCCTCGACAACCCGTTCGGCACGAGGTTGTCACCCATGTCTTAGGTACGTTCCGTTACCCATCTCTCCGGGTCGGACAAGCTTGCTTGGTGAGCTCGGAGGGACTCGAACCCTCGACCCCATGATTAAAAGTCACGTGCTCTACCGCCTGAGCTACGAGCTCACTCACCCAAGCATCTCCCCAAGAACCTTCCGATGCGTGCAGGTCCCGGATCATCTGCCGGTCCGCGCTGTGTAGGGGGCAGGGCCCATCGGGTCAATAGCGCCGGCGGTCCCAATCGCGTCGCCCCGCATCAAGGAATTCCCGTCGCGCGACTGGCGCTTGGGGTGGCTTGTTGAACCGGTCCGACCCGCCTGTCCGCCGCAGTCCAAGGGCTGGGGTCAGCCGTCCCGCCGGATTTCCGAAGTGACCGGTTGGGACGGGGCAGCGACCGATGGCAGGCTGACCGGGCGCAAGCCGATAAGTTCCGCCGTCCGCACCGCGCTGTTGCGCCAGAAGGCGAACTCGTTGATGCGCGAATTCTCCAGGATCGCGATCGCGACCGCGGCCAGGAAAGGCAAGCTTTGCAGCACCAGCACGCCCGCGAAGATATAGATCTCGCGCACCTGCTTGAAGCCGTTGGTGGCGATCAGCACTGCCGCGCCCACCAGGAGCAGCACGCCGATCACGGCCTCCCAGAATGCCTGAAACTCGATCGACATCCGCGACAGGCCACCCTTGGATGTGCGCGCGAAGGCAAGATGCTCTGTAATCAGGCCCTGCGCCACCGCGCGCGACACAGTCCACTGCACGCTCATCGCGGCGATCATGGCGCCCAGCATTTGGCCGGCCTTGATGTTCACCCTGAGACGATAGAGTGCGACGAAATGCACCAGCGACACGATGAAGGAGGCGATGATCGGCAGCGTCAGGATCTTGTCGGGGATCGCGATGTCGGCAAAGGCGACGATCGGCACCCAGATCAGGTTGAGGATGGCGACCACGACGCCGAGGCTCTCGGCACCGAGCCAATTGAGCCAGCCCAGCGAGAATTCGCGGCGCTGATCGGGCGTCAACCGGCTTGCCTTCGGCAGGAAGCGCCGCCAGTGCTTCTTCACGATCTGGAAGCCGCCATAGGCCCAGCGATGTCGCTGCTTCTTGAACGCCTCGTAGGTATCAGGCAGCAGGCCCTCGCCGTAGCGCACATTGGTGTAGTGCGTGAGCCAGCCCTGCTGCTGGATGGTGAGGCCGAGATCGGTATCTTCGCAGATCGTGTCGCTGGACCAGCCGCCGGCTTTGTCCATCGCGGCACGGCGGATCAGGCACATCGTTCCGTGCACGATGATGGCATTCGCCTCGTTGCGCTGAACCATTCCGATGTCAAAGAAGCCGGCATATTCGCCGTTCATGATGTAGTGCATCAGCGAGCGGTCGCCGTCGCGATGCTCCTGCGGCGCCTGCACCAGGCCGACGCGCGGATCGGCGAACACCGGCACGAGGTCCTTGAGCCAGTCCGGATGCACGACATAGTCGGCGTCGATGATGCCGATGATTTCGGCATCGGCCGCGGTGCGGTCCATCGCGATGCGCAGCGCGCCCGCCTTGAAGCCCTGAACTTTCTCGGCGTTGATGAACTTGAAGCGCTCACCGAGTGCGCGGCAGTGGTCCTGGATCGGCTGCCAGAATTCGGGATCCGGCGTGTTGTTGATGATGCAGACGCATTCGAAATTCGGATAGTCGAGCCGCGAGACCGCATCGAGCGTCTGCTTCAGCATCTCGACCGGCTCGTAATAGGCTGGAATATGGATCGAGACCTTCGGGAACGCGACGTTCTCGCCGATGGCGGTCGGCGCAAGCTGCGCGCTCCGGTTGATCAGGCGGCGGGGGCCGCGGCCGAAGGCAACCGCCGCGATCTCCTCGATCCTCGCCATCGCGATCAGCACCAGCGGAACCAACAGCACGAGGCCAAGGCCGAGCGCGAAGGCCGAGCCCCAGACGAAATAGTGCGTGTTCCAGTAGGAGAAGACGGTCGCGACCCAGGCGCCGACGCCGTTGGCGGCCGCAGACAGTAGCAGCGCCTGCATCGGAGTCGGCGACTCCAGCCGCAGGATCGGCAGCGACATGAAGAGTCCGACAAGGACGGCGATCGCCGCAAGTTTCCAGTAGTCTGGATTCACGATCGGGCCGGTCCAGGAGAATTTCGGCTCACGGTCGGCGTCGAGAATTCCCCAGTAAGGGCCGACGCCGCCTTCAAAGAACTTCCACGGCTGATCGATCGCTTCGACGATGTTGTAATCCATGCCGATGGCTTCGGCACGGGTGACGAAGTTCCGGAGCACGGAAGCCTGCCGGAACGGGCCGGGCTCGGCGTTGCGCAAATTGTAGCCCTGGCTCGGCCAGCCAAACTCGGCGATCATGATGCGCTTGCCGGGGAACAGGTCGCGCAGCAGGTTGAAGCGGTCCACCGCCTGGTCGACCGCCTGCTTGTCGGTGAAGTTTTCCCAATAAGGCAGCACGTGGGCGGCGATGAAGTCGACGGAATTGGCGAGCTGCGGGAAGTCGCGCCAGATGTTCCAGATCTCGCCCGTGGTGACGGGAACGTTGACCGACTTCTTGACGCGCTTGATCAGTTCGATCAGGTCGTCGACCTTCTGCTCGCCACGGTAGATGGTCTCGTTACCGACAACGACGCCGATCACGTTGCTGTTGCGCTTGGCGAGGTTGATCGCCGCATCTATCTCGCGGTTGTTGCGGTCGTCATTCTTGTCGATCCAGGCGCCGAGCATGACCTTCAGCCCGAACTCGGCCGCGATCGGTGGGACCAGCTCGACACCGCCCGTCGAGGAATAGAGACGGATCGCGCGCGTCATCGTCGACAGCCGCTTGAGGTCGGCGCGAATCCGTTCGGCCTGCGGGATGTTGTCGACGTCCGGGTGCGAAGTTCCCTCGAACGGTGCGTAGGAGACGCTCGGCAACATGCCGTGGAAATCGGGCGCCGACTGCTTCTCCTGGAACAAACCCCAAAGCGCGGCGTGGGTGGCGGTGACGAGCAACAGAACGGCGACGACGGCGCGCATCGCGGTTAAACCATACGGGGCCAAGATTGAGGATAAAGCGAACCCGTCCCCTGGGTTCGACCGAACACGCCGGCAAGTGTAAAGATATCTCTACCGCGCGATTAAACAACTGGTACGGCGCCGTGGCGTTTTGAGGGCGTAAGCTGCTCCCGCTGCGAAAAAATCCGCCGCCGCGCCATCGCGCGATACCGTTATTTCGCCGGTTGTGCGGGCGACGCCGAGGGAGCTGGCGCAGGCGAGGGCGAGGCGGCCGGTGCGGGCGCCGCATTGCCGGCTGTCGCTGCTGTCGGCGCGGGCGAGGCCGCCGCGGCGGCCTGAGGCTGGGCGCCCGGGTTGATCCAGCAGGCATGGATGCGGCCATCAAGGCTGCGCGGCACCTTGTCGTCGATCTGGGCGCCAAACCGGGTCAGGCAGCGGAAGGTGGCCTGGACGTGGCCGCCCGGGCAGCCGAAGCGATCGTAGAGGTCGAGGTGGCGGAAGGCGGTGTCGAGGTCGTCGAGCCACATCAGGCGGACGACGCGACGGCCAAGCCAGACGCATTCCGGGTTGCCGGCCGGGCCGTTGATCACCTGTTGCGCCTCGACGAATTCGTCGGTCTTGCGCTGGTTGTTTTCCTTGGCAGCGTTGGCATCGGGCGGATTGCCAGACTGCTGCTTGGCCTGGTCCTGTGGATTGGGCGTGCCGCTCTGGGCGTAGGCGCCGCCGGCTCCCATCAGGAGCGCAAGGCCCGTTACGGCGAGGCGGCGCAAAACACTATTCTTCAACTCAACCAGCCGTCGACGCATGCATTCCCCGATAAATTGGTGCCCGAAGACAATTTCGACGGCCCGCGTGATGCCGTCCAAATAGGTCTCCAGTGCGGCGGAGACGCTGGTGGAATCCCATGACCGGAATTTTGGATTTTGTCCAGCAAACTCACAACTTTATCGCTCCAGCGCAAAACTGTCGCAGGACATCCATGGTATTGACCAATTCCCGCTCTTGGCAGACGGGCGCTGACCGGCTAATTCGACGGTCCCCCGGAGGATGGAACCGATTTCGCTTCGTACGCCGCTGGCGCTTCTCCCGATATCTCTTTGTGTAATCGCAGCTGTGTGGTGGTGGCTCGCTACGCCGATCTCGCTTGCGCGCGCCCCGATCGATCCTGCCGCAAAGCTGCAATGCGTGTCCTATACGCCGTTTCGCGGTGCCCAGACGCCGCTGGAGCCTGGCACTCACATCCCGGTCGAACAGATCGAGCAGGACCTGACTGATCTCGCCAAGGTCACCGACTGCGTGCGCACTTATTCGATCGAGAACGGTCTCGATCAGGTGCCGGGCGTGGCGGCAAAGGCCGGGCTGAAGGTGATGCAAGGCATCTGGCTCGGCAGCAACCGCTTCAAGAACTTGCAGCAGATCGCGATCGCCGTCCGCCTCTCCAAGGAATATCCAGGGGTGATCACCTCGCTCATCGTCGGCAATGAGGTACTGCTGCGTGGTGAGATGACGACGGCCGACCTCGCGGCAAACATCCGTGCGGTCAAGGCACAGGTCGATGTGCCCGTGACCTATGCCGATGTCTGGGAATATTGGTTGAAGAACCGCGAAATCTACGACGCGGTTGATTTCGTCACCATCCATATCCTGCCGTATTGGGAAGACGTGCCGATCAAGGCGAAGTTCGCCGCCGGCCATGTCGATGACATCCGCAAGCGTATGGCGGTGGCGTTCCCGGGCAAGGAGATCCTGATTGGCGAAACCGGCTGGCCGAGCGCGGGGCGGATGCGCGAGGGTGCGCTGCCGTCGCGCACCAACCAGGCGCGGATCGTCTCCGAGATTCTCGATCTGGCCAAGCGCGAGGGCTTTCGCGTCAACTTGATCGAGGCCTACGACCAGCCGTGGAAGCGCCAGCTCGAGGGCACCGTTGGTGGCTTTTGGGGCCTGTTCGACGCGGTGAAGCGGCAGGTGAAGTATCCGCCTGGCGTCCCCATCAGCAACTTCCCCGCCTGGAGGATCCAGATGGGCTGCGGCATGGTGCTCAGCGCCTTCACCTTCCTCGCGGCATGGCTGACGCTGCGGCGCAGGCCCTGGACGCCGCGGCTTTCGTCCTGGATCGCGGTCGGCGTGTCCGCGACGACGGCGGGCGCGCTGCTCGGGATCGCCGCCGACAAGATGTACTATGAGAGCTACGGCATCGGCGGCTGGCTGCTATGGGGCGCGCTGCTGACAGCGGCGATCGCCTCGCCGCTCCTGGTGGCGCATGCGCTGATCGCGGGCCGCGCGCTGCCAACCTTCCTGGAATTGCTCGGGCCGCGCGACTATCGCGGCAAGGGCGTGCTGGCGGTGCTGCTCGCGATCGTGCTGGTCGTGACCACGGTGATCGCGGCGCAAACCGCGCTCGGCTTCACCTTCGACCCGCGCTACCGGGATTTCCCCTATGCCTCGCTCACCATGGCCGTGGTGCCTTTCGCGCTCCTGACCATGCTCAACCGCCCGCAACAGGGCACGCGCCCGATCGCGGAATCCGTATTCGCCGGCCTGCTGACCATCTGCGCGATCTATACCCTCTTCAACGAGGGGACGACCAACTGGCAATCGGACTGGACCTGCGTGATGTACCTGTTACTGGCCGCTACGCTGTGGCGGGCGCGGGCCGCGCAAAACCCAGGATGAGCAGCCCGATCGCGATCCCCGATAGCACAATGTTGTAGAGCACGATGCCAAGGCCGGCGGCGATCAACCCGCCGGTCAGGAGCACGATCGATGGCCGCATCACGTGCAGCACGGCGATAACGAGCGCCACTGTGCCGAACACCGAGTTCTTGAACAACACGGTCGCGAGGGCGCGCGCCTTGCAGGCCATGGTCTGCAGTCCTGCGTCGCAGGCGAGCGCCACGGTCGAGAGCTCGATCGCGAGGTAGCGCACATAAAGCGCGTAGCCGACCGTGACGAAGCCGACGATCAGCAGGAACTGGACCTGGTAGGGGGTAAGGCGGAACGGGGCTTTCTTCATCGCAGCAATATGGTCGGGAACGGGATGCGGGACAAGCCACGTCAAAGATTAGCGAAAATGGGTGCGAAATTGGCCACAAGATGTTGCCGCAACTGATTATTGGCTATTACGGCCGAACAGCGAGGAGAATGTCGACGGCTCCGGTTTCTTCGGCTCCTCCACAGCCGGAGGCGCGGCCGCGCGCTTCGGATAGACCCGCCGGTGCTGCGGCGGCTTGCTGGCTGCAGGCGGCGGCTCGTCCGCCTGCATGGTGAGGCGCTGGCCGTCATAGATCGCGGTCTCGCAGGGCCGCTGGTTCAGGCTCAGGCCCGCACAAATCTTGGCGGCGGTGCCGGCATCGTTCAGCGGTCCTGCGACCAATCGGAGCTGCATGCCGGGTCCATTGGTCGCTTCCTTGATCACGATGATCGGCCGCAGCGCAGTCAGCGGCGCATTGGCCTTGGACTTCAGCAGGCCGCGCCAGAGCGCGCGCAAGCCGTTAACGGAATTCGCGGTACCGAGATCGACGCCGAACTCGGTGCGCTGGATCTGCGCCTGCGGTGCCGCGGCCCCAACGTCCACCTCCGCAGCCGGTGCAGAGGCAGCGGCAACATCCGGAATCGGGCTTGCCGAGACATCCTTGGTGATGGCGGCCTTGGCCGGCTCGATCAACTTGCCCGCGGTCGAGTCGGGCGGCGCCACAATCGGTTTGGCTGCCGCCAACGAGTGGGATGGCAGCGCGGCCGCCGTTTTGGCTGCATCCCTGGCGGTCGACAATCCCGCCGCCGGGGCGGTATCGGGCGCCGCCGGCCCTGCGGAGACGACCGGCTTTTCGCCGGTGGCCGGGGGCTTGTCGGTCGATACCACCGCGGGCTTGTCGGCCAGTGCTACCGGCTTGTCGGCTGTGGATGGCTTCTCCGGTGCGGTCGGCTTGTCTGATGCCGGCTGAGGGGTGGCCGCCATTGGTGCGGCGGCGGGGGGCGACGCCGGCGCGGGAGCGGGGGCCGTGGCAGGGGGATCGGCGGGAGTTGTCACCGGTTTGGGCGAAGCTGCTGCGGTCGCTGGGGCCTGCCTGGTGATCGCCCCGGTCACGGAATCAAGCCCTTGCTCCAGGCTCGAGACGCGCGAATAGAGACGGTCGCGGTCGCTGCTCAGCGTATCGATCGCGGACGCCAATCGCCGCACTTCGGTGCGGCTTTCCTTGGCGAGCACCTGCATTTGCTGCGCCTGGCGGGCGATGTCGGCGGCGGCAACCTGATCACGCTTCAACGTGAGATAGGACTGGTTGGCCACGACCGCGATGGTCACAGCGGCGACGGCGGCGACACCCCACGAGCCGAGGCGCCACAGTGCGCGGCGGTCGAACGCGTCCTCTTCGGCCAGAAAGCCGTTCAACAGGCCGCCGCCCGCCTCGCGCTCGAAATCAGCCGCCAGGTTGTCGCGATCTTTGGCCAAAGCGCCCCTGGCCCTCCTCAAGGCCCGCCGAATCACGCTGCAAAGACTAACAGGAAATGGGCCGGGAACCTGAATCCGGGCGCGGGGAGGGGCGAATCGGTTTCCTCTCCCCGGGAAAACAATTAAAGACGGCCCGGCGCCAATCCTGGCGTGTCGCATTGAGGACACTGAATGACTGTGCGATCGAGCCTGACTGTCGTGCTGGCCGCCGGCGAGGGAACGCGCATGCGCTCCGCCTTGCCGAAGGTGCTGCATCCTGTCGCAGGCCAGTCGCTGCTGTCGCATGTTCTTGCCGCCGCGGCCGCCGGCGCAGGATCGTCGCTTGCGGTCGTGATCGGTCCGGACCATCAGGCGGTCGCAGACGAAGCCCGCCGCATCCGCCCCGACGCGCAGACTTTCGTCCAGCACGAGCGGCTCGGCACCGCGCATGCGGTGCTTGCCGCGCGTGAGGCCCTCGCGCGCGGCACCGACGATCTTCTGGTCGCATTCGGCGACACCCCGCTGATCTCGGCGGACACGTTTGCGCGCCTGCGCGCGCCGCTGCGAGAAGGCGCGGCGCTCGCCGTGCTGGGTTTCCATGCCGCCGATCCGACCGGCTATGGCCGCCTCATCGTCGAGAACGGCAGACTGGTCGCGATCCGCGAGCAGGCCGACGCGAGCGCGGAGGAACGCAGGATCACCCTGTGCAATGCCGGGATGATGGCGTTCAACGGCGGCAAGGCGCTCCAAATCATCGAGAAGATCGGCAACGCCAATGCCAAGGGCGAATATTATCTGACCGATGCCGTCACCATTGTCAGGGAATTGGGATTGGAGGCCGTTGTGATCGAAACCAGCGAAGATGAAGTGCGCGGCATCAACACCAAGGCGCAGCTTGCAGAGGCCGAGGCCGTGATGCAGGCGCGGTTGCGCAAGCAAGCGCTCGAGGCCGGCGTGACGCTGATCGCGCCCGAGACAGTCTATCTCGCCGCCGACACGACGTTCGGCAAGGACGTCACCATCGAACCCTTCGTGGTGATCGGCCCCGGCGTCTCCATTGCCGATGGCGCGGTGATCCATTCCTTCTCGCACGTCGTCGGGGTCAAGATCGGCAAGAAGGCGTTGGTCGGTCCATACGCGCGGATCCGGCCGGGCACCTCGCTCGGCGACGGTTCGCGGATCGGCAATTTCGTCGAGATGAAGGCCGCGACGCTCGAGGCCGGCGTCAAGGTCAACCACCTCTCCTATGTCGGCGACGCTCATATTGGGGCGAATTCCAACCTCGGCGCCGGCACAATCACCTGCAACTATGACGGCTTTTCCAAGCACAAGACGCTGATCGGCGAGGGCGCCTTTGTCGGCACGAACTCCTCACTGGTGGCGCCGGTGAAGATCGGCAAAGGCGCCTATATCGGCTCCGGTTCCGTCATCACCAAGGATGTGCCCGACGACGCTCTTGCCGTCGAGCGCAGCCAGCAGACCATCCGCGAAGGCGGCGCCGCACGCTTTCGCGAGTTGAAGACCAAGGCGAAGACGCCGAAGAGCAAGTGATCGTCAAGACGGAGACGGTTCTGGTCAATTCATCGCGAGGAGCGCTGGCGACGAAGCGATCCGCGTCCGCGTTTGCTGAATCATGGATTGCTTCCGCCTTCGCCAAGGCTACAGCGGGCAAGTCGCTTCGCTTGCAATGACGGGCAGGCACGACTTCACCTTCTCGCGACGTGAATTGTCCGAGCCTTGCATCGTCGTTGTCGCTCTCTGCAAGCAGAGGGCGCAGGGAAAGCCGGGTGCCGATCGCACCCATGGGTCCCGTGCAACAAAAAGCACGGGGGTAGGACCACAGGTGTAACCGGAAACGACCCGGCTTTCCCTGCGCGATGGTTTACGGCTTATACGTGATCTCCTCGGTGAGACCGGGCTTTGTTGCCACCGTCATCAGCAAGAGGCGCTAGCCTCCCGCGGACTTAACACCAGCCACTGGGGCGTCAGGACCACACGATTTCGCCGTCCGCATCGCATGCGCTCGTCAGTCACGCGCTCCGCGTCCACCGCATCTCACGCCACGTTCGTGACGATCGCGAGCCGCCCCTCATTCGGGTGAGACGCGCGGGATTGAACAACTGATTTGCCCGACGATGGAAGCGAAATATTTTTCGCACGACGACTGGACAGGCTTTCGAGTGATTTGCCCGTCGGGTCGTCTTGTCGCTGGTTTGGTTCGCATCACTCTACGCATCCTGCGCAGTTTGAACTTCACACCGCTGGTGTGACGCAGAAGCGATTTCGATCCTGTTGTCGGCTTTCGCGGTGTTGCGGCACGGTCCACGCTCCGTGCAGTCGACGGTCGTGGCGGTGGACTAGGTCCGCCTTTACGGCATCTGCGGTTCCCTTGCGCGCCGAAGCGCCGAGTCGAGAATGCATTCTTTCACCTTGCCACGGTCGTTGTACGTCTGCCGGCATTCCTCCTTGATCCGGTTGATCTGGTTGTGATCGCGACGCAGATCGAAGGCCGCGTAGACAACCACGAGAAGAAAGACCGCGAATACCCCGACGCCGATCGCCCTCATGCGCGCCTCCTCCCAAGGTACGCCGCCGAAGCCTCAGCCTAGCGAAGCCCGGGCACGCAAGATAGAGGAAAAAGCAAGCCCGCCGTGTAGGCCGGCAACGGGCCGCGGGCAGTTGAAAGCGCGCGGGTGGATAGAGGGCATTCCTCGGGCGCAGTCTGGATGAACTTCCAAAGGCTTGATGGCAAAGCGCGAGATGCCGTAGCTGATATCGAGATGCCGCCGAGGTGCCGCCTCGGCGGGTATTTTGGTCTCACTTCCTGTGGCCCTTCATTTTCGTATCATTGGCCGTGGCGCCAGGGTTCGCCGAGCGAGGGCTACTCGATGCACCCTGACCGGTGGTGGCGGCCGGGGAGTTTCCGCCGCCTCCTGCACCGGCACTTGCACCTCCGCCCGCACCGGCACCTCCGCCGGCGCCGGCGCCACCGCCGGCACCTCCACCTGCGCCCTGTGCGGTTGCCGAAGCAATTGATCCCATGATGAATGCAGCTGCCAAGGCGATCTTTCCAACTCTCATGCAGTCTTCCTCCTGTCGACTTCTGGTGCAACGGACGGCGTCGGCGGTCGTTCCTACGGAGCATCACCTTCACCAAGCTGACACGCGATCAGCTGCCATCGGCTGCATGAACGTTACCGCGGCGTCAGTACAAATAGGAACGCTTCCAGGTGATGCGGCTTGATCAGTTACATCGAACACGCAAGCGAGGTTTTACGACATGGCAGCGGAAGCGAGAGAAACTGAGAACCTGATTGGAAGCGACAAGGTCGAAGGGACGGCGGTGTATGGCGCGGACCGCCAGAAGATCGGTAGCGTTGAACGCGTGATGATCGGCAAGGTCAGCGGTAAGGTGTCCTATGCAGTGCTTGGTTTCGGAGGCTTTCTGGGCATCGGCGACGATCTCTATCCGCTGCCGTGGCAGTCGTTGAGATACGATACCCAGCTCGAAGGATATCTGACCAACCTGACCGAGGATCAGCTCCGCGGCGCTCCAAAGTATCGCGAAGAGGGCGCGTGGAACTGGAATGACCCGAAGGTCAGTCGCTCCGTGAACGACTACTACGGCGTCCCGTTCGTCTGACGTTCCAAGCCGCGGTTCAATGATCGGCAGGCCGGGGCGAGACCATTTTCGTTTTTTGCTTCATTTGAAGCCCCGCAAGGGGCCGCTTCGCGACGCGGCCTCTTTCAATTCAGGCACTCCACGGCCGCACCGGCGCAGCAAGCGGTGGCAGGTATCTTCAATTGAAGAGCGACCTCCCAAGCTCGACCTGTCCCCGCATTGTCGCCAACGCCGGGGGGCATCTTGAGCGCTAAAAGGTCGTGGCGCAGATCATGATACGATTGGGTCGAGTCGCATCATGATCTCTCGTTCTGAGCATGATCTCCGCATAAACGTTGCGCGTTTGTCGCGAGGGAAGGCAGCAACACACTTTTCCGGATCATGCTTAGGCCAACAGAAGAGCAACGAGCGCCAGTGCCGCCAGCAATATGGCGGCGTACCCGGCTAGGGTGATCCAATCGTAGCGCGCGGTCATGCCGGAACGCTGATCCTGCCAATTCGAGCGACATTGATTCAGGTCAAGGCCGTCGCGGAAATTCGCCTGCTCCTCTGCTACCCGCGGGTTGCCGCGTTTCCTTGAGGCTGTAGCGAGATTGGCTCGCTTTTCGCACGCGTTTCCTTGGCACGATTCCGCCGGAAGCGATGCCGTGTCTGCATGCGCTGCTACCCCGCCATCACATTATTTGGGGGGCTCGACAGTCGTTTTTGTCGATCCATCTGGCGCGGGCTGCATCCCAGGCGGGCTTTGCCCCTGGGGGCTTTCGGGGGGTGCGCCACCTGTGCCGGTGTTGATCGGGCCGGTCCAACCTTGGGGCTGCAATTGACCCTTGTCTTCGGGAGCCGAGCGGCCAGTTGGCGCATTCATGTCCCCCGTTGTGGCAGGCTGTGCTGTGGCCAATCCGCAGGACAGCGCAAGACAGATCGACGCTAACCGGGCTTGCACCTTGAACCCTCCATTTGATAACGAAGCAGCGAAGATCGCGGGATTAAGCGCGATTGCATCTGATGCGGCCGCGCGGGCACGCACAGACTGTGGTGGAACGAAGCGTGTAGCCGCCTCGGTTGGCGGCCGGTCTACGCAAGTCTAGCAATCGTTTCCTGCGCCAGTTCTGGATTTTGCGCCTTGAGCTTGCTGAGCAGCTGTGGGCTGGTTCTGCATCTGCTTCTGTGTGTCCTGCGACGATGTAGCCACATCTCCGCTCGCGTTGTTCATTCTGCTGGTTGGCGGATGCTCGTCGCGCGGTGAAGCAGCTGTTCCAACGGTTTGATTGGTATGTCCTGGTGTTGGGCCGGAGCCAGCATCCTTGTTTGCCGTGTTGCAAGGACCGGCTTGTGCGCCGCCGGCGCCAAGAAGGACTGCAACGCAGCTCGCAAGCAGGATCTGTCGCGGTTTCATGGCGTCTCTCCCATGTGGGTTCGTGCTTCCCCTGATCACGTCTCGACAACGGCGCTGTGAAAGCGATGTTCCAGAATTTGCTGCCCGCCACGACTTGCGACGGTAGCCTTGGCTCGATGCGCATTACATTTGTAACGAAGAATGTCGCTCCAGATGTTACGAAATCGGTTTACACAGTTGCGTGTTTCAGATTGGTGGGATGAACAAACAATTCCGCATGGTGCCGTACGGCGCCGGAACGGCGGCCAGGATGAGGATGTTCCGCAAAACGCGTTACCAGTCGATCAAGACGAGACCCAGCATGTTGACGCGACTTGGGGTCGTTTGAGTCCGGCCGAAATGACAATCTTGTCGCGTCTGTTGACGCTTCTTGCAGTTGCATTGTTACCCACACTCGCGATCCAGGCGGCCAACGAGTCTAACCTGCGACGCAAGCGCCAAGTGGAAGTACAGGACCAGGCGCTCAGCCTGGCCAAGCTCGCCGCCGAAGAGCAACAGCAGACCATTCAGGGCATTCGGCAAGTCATGATGGCGCTATCGGAACTTCCGGCAGTTAAGTCGAGGGACGGCAAGTCGTGCAACGAAGCACTGGCAGGCATGAAGTCGCGTTTCCCGGCTTTCCTGACCTTCCTGATTACTGATGTGCATGGCCAACCCTTCTGCGACACAAACAGTGAGCGCAATCCGGTCAATGTATCCGAGCGGGCCTACTTCGCCGACGCGTTAAAGACCGGTGCATTTACTGTGGGCGAATTCTCGACCGGGCTCTCGATTCCCCGGAGGGTCATTCAATTTGCGTTGCCCTTCTATGGAGATGATGGTCGCATGAGCGGCGTCATCATCGCACCACTCGGCCTCGACTGGCTGGCGGACTCCGTCGCACGGATGGATGTTCCGGCAGGAGGCGCGCTGGCGATCATGGATCGTAACGGCACATACCTTGCTCGGTATCCCGATAACAGCAAGTTTGTCGGGGGCAAACTATCTGTCGCCAACGAGCAACCGGATGTTGGCCGTGCGCCTGCGTCAGATTTGATCGACGTCGATGGCGTCGAGAGGATTGTCGGCTTTTCCGCCTTCGGGCCCGAGTCCGGAGGATTGCGCGTGAGCTTTGGCCTCGACAAGACGGAGGCGTTTGCCGAGATCCAGCGTCGAACTCGGTTCGACATCCTGCTCATCAGCTTAAGCGCGATGATCGTGCTGGTTTTCACGCTGCTTGGGGCCCGGCAGTTCATCCATCGCCCCCTCGGACTATTGGTCGAGGCCGCGAACCAATGGAGGCTCGGCGACTATACGCGCCGCGTCAACATCCAGGACAGATCCGAAATCGCGCGGGTCGCCGACGCTTTCAATATCATGGCCGACGCGCTGGAACGTCGTGAACGAGAATTGTCCGACGCGAAGAAGAGAGCTGAGGACGCCGCGGCCCGGCTCACGATGGTCTTCGAAAGTACCGCCGACAGCGTGGTTATCGTCGATCGCGACTGGCGCATCAGCTTCTTCAACCAAAAGGCTTGGACGCAGATCGCCGACGGGCGAGAGCTCATTGGCATGGACCTGCAGGAGGCGCTTTTGGATGCCTCCGATACGGAGATTTTCAGTCGGCTTCGCGAGGCCATGTCGCACGATCGTGCGGTTTCGTTCGAGGTACGGTTCGCTCGGCGTGGTGTCTGGTATGCGATCAATGCGTTCCCTTCCGGCGAAGGTCCCGCTATTTTTTTTCGAGACATCACCGAGCACAAGCGTGCCGTGGAAGTGCGCCAGCTCATTGAGGAACAGCTTCATCAGAGTCAGAAGATGGAGTCTGTCGGCCAGCTCACGGGTGGCGTTGCCCATGACTTCAATAACCTGCTTGCCGTCATTTCGGGGAACCTCGAGCTCATTGAGGGCTCCGGCGGCAACGATAAAATCCGCCGGTTCCTTGCAATAGCGCGGCGCGCCACTGACCGCGGAGCGACTCTCACCGCGCAGCTGCTGGCATTCTCCCGCCGACAAAAACTCAATCCCAAGCTTGTCAATGCCAACAAGCTGATCTCTGAATTCCAGGGGCTTGTCCATCAGGCGGTCGGGGGAGGATGCGAGATCAGGCTGCGGACCGACGAGCGACTGTGGCTGTGTGAGGTTGATCCGTCTCTGCTGGAGACAGCTCTTCTCAACCTGGCGCTGAATGGTCGCGATGCGATGTCGGGCGTCGGCGTGCTTGAAATCGAGACGCGGAACGTCCTCCTCGACGAGGGAGCCGTGACCGGGTGCCCGCCTGGATCATATGTGAGACTGTCCGTCGTCGATTCCGGCCATGGGATGCCTCCCGAGGTGCGGGACCGGATTTTTGAGCCCTTCTTCACCACCAAGGAAGTCGGGAAGGGCACCGGCCTCGGTCTCAGCATGGTCTATGGCTTTGTCCGGCAATCCGGCGGGTATATTAGTGTCGAAAGCGCGCCCGGCGTGGGGACCACGATCGCTCTGTACTTGCCGAAAGCCATGCAAAAGTCTCATGCCGAACTGGAAGCTGACCAAAAGCAGTCCATGCCGCAGGGCTCGGAGCGCATCCTCTTGGTCGAGGACAATGAGGATATGTTGGAAGTCACATCAGAGATGCTGGCCGGCTTCGGCTATCGGGTTGTCTGCGCTCGGAATGGAGCTGAAGCCATCCGGGCTCTCGACAGCGGCCAGGATTTTGATCTTCTTTTCAGCGATATTATTATGCCGGGTCAACCCAATGGTATCGAACTCGCCCGCGAAGCGAAGCGACGGAACAGCGAGATCAAGATACTGCTTACTTCCGGCTACGCGGAAGATGTGCTTGATCGTCACCAGGCGATCGACGAGTTTTCAATTATTCATAAGCCGTTCCGTGCATCCGAGCTGGCTCGACGCGTGCACTCTGTGCTGCAAAACGGTGGTAGCTAAGCAGTGGCGGGTCGGATCGCGGCGGCGCGTGAGGGCGCTCTTGGCAACACAGGATTACGCTGCTGGCCTCCCCTCAATATAGGCGATTATGGCGTCGGCAAAGCCTTGCTGATGTTCTGCGACGGCGTCGCGCTGGACCAGAACGAATTGCTGGATCAATCGGAGGCCGCTCCTGCGAGCCGGGTCGGGTGTCGCATCCAGGTATTCGTTGATGGCTCTCTCGGCGATGGGGACGCCCTTCACGTCTCCCTCGGCAATCAAGCGGTGCAAAACCTGTAAGCAAGCATTGAGTTGGGGCATGACGTGAATCTCTGCCCCGAAGCGGTCGCTAGAACGGCCCGCGTTCTAGATGAAGAGGGCAACAGCCGCGATCGCTATAGGGCTAAGTCCAAGCACAATGATGGACGCACGGTAAAGTATGTCACTGCCCATGACAGCACTCCTGCGTTGGGGCTGAAATCTACGCCGGGAAAATTCGGCAGCGCCAGTGCAGTTTGTGCCAAACCTACCCAAGTGTGAGATCAAGCCGCGCAACGGCGGTCATTCGCTGATGTGAACAACGGAGTCGGCTTGTCGGGCCTCCGGAGACAATTGCCGTTCCTCGGTGCCGGGAGGCAGCGTCTTTGCCTTCCGCGCAGCCTCTCGCCTCAAAGATCATGCTCAGACAAAGGCGCGGGTCCGATGATGATTCATCCTCATCTCGTCGCTCTCGAGGGGAGTTCCGTCCGGGGGCTCACAGCGCTGCTTGGAATTAGAAGCCGTCGAGGATATCGAACCTACGACTTCAAGAATTCAAACGCCTTCCAATCCCTGATGGCGGAAACGCAGCGTTCGGTCATGGCCTGGACCAACGCGACTCCTCGTTGGTTGTTAGGATCGCCGAGGCCGCCGGCGATTATCGGGTAGCAGAGGCAGAACATCAGCGTGAAACGGTAGTCTTCGATGCAGTCGCCGAACGAATAGTTGGTCACGCCGAGTTCGACCAGCCGGTCGTGATATGTACGCAACAATTCGAGTTCGATCTCGCGACGCAGTGCTGGCGGCAGGCTCTGGCTGACGAAATAGCCAACGTCGAAGGTGCCGATGCATTGGATCGCGATCTGCCAGTCGACAACGGTGATTGGCGCGTGTTCCGGTCGCAGGCCGAAGAATAAATTGTCGAGCCGGTAGTCGCCGTGGCAGAAAGTCCGGGGCCGATCTCGGAAGCGGTCGAGCAGGTCGCCGATCTGACCGGACAATTGCTCGCCGATTTCCCTAAAGTCATCCGGAAGGCTGGCGCCAATTCGTTGCAGGAAAGACGGCCACGCGACCGGACAGAGCGCGAGCCCCCCTTTGCTGATATCGCTTTCGGCAACTGGCACCCAATCGATAGTGCGAAGTTTTGAATTATCCCACCATTTGGCATGGAACGAGGCAATCTGACGGATTGCAGCAAACGCATCCTGCGCCGAACAGCCTTGCAGTTGATCGCCGAGTCGCCGGTCACCGAGATCTTCCATGAGCAGGACGAAATCATCGGTTGATACATCGTGGGCGGCATGGAGGCAGCGCGGACTTGGTAGTGAAATCTCTTTGGCGATGCGACTATAGAAATTTATCTCGCGTTCATAAAACTTGAATTGGCGGGCGAGGCCGCGGGTTTGCTCGTTCCCTGATGGGAATTTCGCAACCACCGACTTCGGCCCAAGCGCACCGGCATGATAGGAAAATTTGATCCGCGCGAGCTGGCAGAGAACTCCGACGCCTTGTCCGATCACTTCGGTCTGCATCGACGCAACACTCGCCGCGTCAAGCCCAAGCGCGGTGCAGACAGTAGCGACGGTTAGATCAGAGGGACTTCGCGGATACATCTGCCATTTCTCTCCCAGCCAAAAATCATCCCTTGATGGATTTGCCGGACCATCTGCACCGATATCGACCAGCAAGACAAACGGCTATTGCGGCCACGCGGTCAACTTTTGGTGGCTTCCATGAGCACACGAGTAACGGATCGCAGTGCGCCGTCTTCGCAACGCGGACTTTGGTGCTTTCCAGCATGCTCCTGCAGATTCGGAGAGTTGTGCGCGTGGCCGATCGATCCGGAATTTGCTTCATCGCCATCCGGCCAGTCGTTCGCGCCAAACCGCTTTGATCGCGGCGCACCCGGCCGCGTCCGCCGCGCCGCGATCGGAATTCACCGCCACATGGCTGGTTCGTTTCTCGCCGGATATGAGCAGCACCCTTTGGGGTGAGGACAGCCGCCCGCGTAATGGAGATCGGGTGACCCGGATTGCCGCGCTGCTTCTCTGCAAGCAGGTCTTTCCCGGCTTGACGGGAATAGCCGGAGCTCCGCGTGGAGCTTGGTTTTTCTGCAGGCATTTACAAAACTGTCATGCTCCGCCGGGAAGACTCCTCGCACCAAAGGCAAATCTTTCGAAGGATGCGGCCGTGAGCGAATATGTTCTGCGCTTCTTCGGCGGCGGCTTGATCGTGCCCGCCTTCGCCACGATGAACGACGTGCTCAGGCGCAAACTTCGGATCGTTCGCTTTCGTCGGCCGCATTCGTCGTAGCGGGCTTCAGCGCAGAATCGCGCTCGTCGGTGTTGGCGGCGGCCGCGGCGCCGCCCGGACCGGCCAGCTTGAGGCGGCGGCAGAAAGCGCCGCAAACACATCAAGGATTGGAGGCCGCAGTCGAATTCGCCGGGGGAAGCTAACCAGGCTCCGCTCCGGCCACCTTGGGACTATCAGACGGATCGGGAGCTCCATCCTTTGTGGGCACCGTCTTCATGAGAGATCGAAGTCGAACGACGGCTTCGGCTGCTCGGTTACCGGCGTTGGCGACATTATCGAGCGCGCGGCGCACTTCCTCCAGATCCGGCGGTTCGGCGCGGAGCCAGTTTAACCCGGCCTGTGCATTGGCGACCGTTGCCGTGATCGCGTCGACGACCTGATGGGCCTGCGCATTGCAGGTCTGCGCGAATTCCGCCGAGTTCTGCAACGGCTCCTGGCCGTTCGCATCGCCCGGAGCTTGTTCAGATGCGAAGAAGTGTTGATCATGTCCTGCTGAAGAGGAGATGACCTCGTATCCTTCCGCCTTAAGCATTGGATCACCCTTTGAGCAGCTGCCCACGGATTGGGCATATGCTCATACCGGCAATTCAGCTTGTCAAGGGCGACTTGTGGTACTGCCAAAGGACGACATCGGAGGAACCCGCCGGTCTTGGAGACGAATTGGCAGAAAAATAACCGAACCTCCCAAAAAGGGGTGGGAAGTCATTGAAAACGCTGGATTGTGAGCAATCGCAATAATTATTGAGTATCTTGCGGGCGGCGATTCCCGTTAAGGGACCGTGTCGCCATATGAGCAATTTCTCGGCGATTTGGGGACATCGAATTGCATGTGCGGCATCGTCGGCATTCTTGGACGCGCTCCGGTTGCGGAGCAATTGGTCGATTCGCTCAAACGCCTGGAATATCGCGGCTATGATTCCGCCGGCGTTGCCACGCTCGAGGACGGCGGGCTCGCGCGGCGCCGTGCCGAGGGCAAGCTGAAAAATCTCGAGGCGCGGCTCGAAGCCGAGCCGCTCGGCGGCCATACCGGCATCGGCCACACCCGCTGGGCGACCCACGGCAAGCCGACGGAGAACAACGCCCATCCGCACGCGACCGAGCGGGTCGCCGTGGTCCACAACGGCATCATCGAGAATTTCCGCGAGCTGCGCGTGCAACTCGAGGCGAAGGGCACGGTGTTCGCGACCGAGACCGATACCGAGATCGTGCTTCATCTCGTCGACAATCTGCTCCAGGGCGGCGTCAAGCCGATCGAGGCGGTGAGGGCCGCGCTGTCACAACTGCGCGGCGCATTCGCGCTCGGCTTCATCTTTGCCGGCGAGAGCGACCTGATGATCGGCGCCCGCAACGGCCCGCCGCTCGCGGTCGGCTACGGCGAGGGCGAGATGTATCTGGGATCGGACGCGATCGCGCTCGGTCCGTTCACCGACACCATCAGCTATCTCGAGGATGGCGACTGGGTGGTTCTGACCCGCAAGGGCGCCACGATCTTCAACAAGGATAATGCGATCGTCCAGCGCGACGCAATCAAGCATACGACTGCGACTTCGCTCGTCGACAAGGCGAACTACCGCCACTTCATGGCGAAGGAGATTCACGAGCAGCCCGAAGTGGTGGGCCACACGCTCGCACGCTATGTCGACATGGCGACCGAGCGCGTCATGCTGCCGGTCAAGCTGCCCTTCGACTTCAAAGACATCCAGCGTGTCTCGGTCACGGCCTGCGGCACCGCAAGCTATGCGGGATTTGTCGCAAAATACTGGCTCGAGCGGCTGGCGCGGCTGCCTGTCGAGCTCGACGTCGCCTCCGAATTCCGCTATCGCGAGGCCCCCCTGCGCAAGGGCGATCTCGCGATCTTCATCTCGCAGTCCGGCGAGACCGCCGACACGCTGGCAGCGCTGCGCTACGCCAAGGCGCAAGGGGTGCACACGCTCTCGATCGTCAACGTGCCGACGTCGACGATCGCCCGCGAGAGCGAGACGGTGCTGCAGACGCTGGCCGGTCCCGAGATCGGCGTCGCCTCGACGAAAGCCTTCACCTGCCAGCTCATGGTGCTGTCATCGCTGGCGGTCGCCGCCGGCAAGGCGCGCGGCGAGCTCTCCGATCAAGACGAGACCAAGCTCGTGCACGGTCTTGTCGAAATCCCGCGGCTGATGGCGGCAGCGCTGACATCGGAGCTGCAGATCGAGAAGCTGGCGCGCGAGATCGCGAAGTCGCGCGACGTGCTCTATCTCGGCCGTGGCACCAGCTATCCTCTGGCGCTGGAAGGCGCGCTGAAGCTGAAAGAGATCTCCTACATCCACGCCGAGGGCTATGCCGCTGGCGAGCTCAAGCACGGCCCCATCGCGCTGATCGACGAGAACATGCCGGTGGTGGTGATCGCGCCCTACGACAAGGTGTTCGAGAAAACGGTGTCCAACATGCAGGAGGTCGCGGCGCGCGGCGGCAAGATCATCCTGATGACGGACGCCAAGGGGGCGGCGGAGGCGACCGTCTCTTCGCTGGTGACGATCGTGATGCCCGACATGGGGGCGACCTTTGCGCCGATGGTCTATGCCATTCCGGTCCAATTGCTGGCCTATCATACCGCCGTCGTGATGGGGACCGACGTGGACCAGCCGCGGAATCTCGCGAAATCGGTCACGGTCGAATAGTCGCAAGGGCCGACGCCACGCAGGGCCTTCAAAAACCCGTTAGAATGGCTTAGCTGGGGGTGGCGGCCTTTCGGCTGCTTCGACGCCCTGGAACCATAATGACTCCCAACCAAGTGCCTCCCGTCACGCCTGGTGAACTGCCTCCCGACGCCCCGCGCGGGCTGATGGCGCGCTTCCGTACCTATTTCCTGACCGGACTGGTCGTTGCCGGCCCCGTGGCGATCACGCTGTATCTCACCTGGTATTTCGTCAACTGGGTCGATAGCCTGGTCCGGCCGTTCGTGCCGTCAGCCTACCGGCCGGAGACCTATCTGCCATTCGGGCTGCCTGGGTCCGGGCTGATCGTCGCCGTCATCGCGCTGACGCTGCTCGGCTTCCTCACCGCGAACCTGATCGGCCGCACGCTGGTCGATCTCGGCGAAAAGCTGCTCGGCCGCATTCCGGCGGTGCGTGCGATCTACCGTGGCCTGAAGCAGGTGTTCGAGACGCTGTTCTCCGGCAATGGATCGAGCTTCCGCCGCGTCGGCCTCGTCGAGTTTCCCTCCCCGGGCATGTGGTCGATCGTGCTGATCTCGCAGTCGCCGAGCGCGGACGTGGCGGCAAGCCTGCCCGGGAAGGAAGAGCACATCTCGGTGTTCCTGCCATGTTCGCCGAACCCGACCACCGGCTTCTTCTTCTACGTGCCAAAGAGCAAGATCATCGAAGTCGAGATGAGTGCCGAAGATGCCGCGACGCTGATCATGTCGGCCGGGGTGGTACAGCCCGGCACCAACGATCAAAAGCGGACGGCGGCGCTAGCCGGCGTAGCCAACGCAGCGCGCATCGCCAACCAGGCCTCGCGGCAGCCGGCAGCAGCACCGGCGAAGGTCGAGTAGGCGGCGGCGTTCGCGCTCCGTCCCAGTCATTGCGAGTAGCAAGGCGACGAAACGATCCATTTCTCCCTGTATGCGGCGCGATGGATTGCTTGGCTTCGCTTGCAATGACACCGCAGTCACAATGACGCTGAGAGATATTAGCCTGCGCCGATCAGCGGTACTGCCTCGTCGCGTTCGTAGAGGTACAGCAGGCAGCGCAGCGCCTCGCCGCGCTCGCCCTTCTGCTTCGGATCATCCTTCATGATGCGCAGCGCCTCGTCACGGGCCTGCGTGATCAACTGGCTGTGCACGTCAGAGCGCGCAATGCGGTAACCGGGCAGGCCGCTTTGCCTGACGCCGAGCACGTCGCCTTCGCCGCGCAGCTTGAGATCCTCCTCGGCAATACGGAAGCCGTCGGTGGTTTCCCGGATCACCTTGAGGCGCGCCTTCGACATTTCGCCGAGCGGCTCCTTGTAGAGCAGAAGGCAGGTCGAGGCTTCCGAACCGCGCCCGATACGGCCGCGCAGCTGGTGCAATTGGGCGAGGCCAAAACGCTCGGCGTTCTCGATCACCATGATCGTCGCGGCCGGCACGTCGACGCCGACCTCGATCACGGTGGTCGCAACCAGCAGCCCGATCTCGTGCGCGGCGAATTGCGCCATGACACGATCCTTCTCGGCACCCTTCATCTGGCCATGGACGAGACCGACACGGTCGCCGAAGCGCTTCTGGAGCGATTCATAGCGCTCGGTCGCATTGGTGAGGTGCTCGGCGCCTTCGGCTTCGGATTCGTCAACCAGCGGGCATATCCAATAGACGAGCTTGCCTGAAGCAAGCGCGCGGCCGACGCCGTCGATCGCTTCCTCGATCCGGCTCATCGGCACCGCGCGGGTGTCGATCGGCTGGCGGCCGGCGGGTTTTTCGCGTAACTCCGAGACGTCCATGTCGCCGAAGTAGGTCAAGACCAGCGTGCGCGGGATCGGCGTAGCGCTTAGCACCAGCACGTCGACCGCGTCGCCCTTCGACGTCAGCGCGAGCCGTTCGCGGACACCGAAGCGATGCTGCTCGTCGACGACGGCGAGCGCCAGGGCTCTGTAGACGACATCGTCCTGGATCAGCGCGTGCGTGCCGACCAACAGGTCGATCTCGCCGGCTTCGAGCCGGGCCAACAGCTCGCGCCGTTCCCTGCCTTTCTCGCGACCGGTGAGGATCGCGACGCGTATTCCGGCACACTCGGCGAGCGGCGCGATGGTCTTGATGTGCTGGCGCGCGAGAATTTCCGTCGGTGCCATCAGCGCGGCCTGCTTGCCGACTTCGGCGACAGCCGCCGCCGCAAGCAGCGCGACGACCGTCTTGCCGGAGCCGACATCGCCCTGCACGAGCCGCAGCATCCGCACCGGCTGGCGCAGATCGTCGGTGATGGCGGCCACTGCCTCGCGTTGCGACTTCGTCAGCGCATAGGGCAGGGCGTCGATGATCTTCTTGCGCAGATGACCGTCGCCGGCATTGCGATCGCCGGCCGGACGGCGGAGCTGGGCTCGGATCAGCGCCAGCGCAAGCTGGCCCGCGAGCAACTCGTCGAAGGCGAGTCGCGACCAGAACGGGCCGTCGGGCAGAATGTCGGTGAGCTCAACCGGCACATGCACACGGGTCAGCGCTTCCCTGATCGACGGGAATTTGCATCGGCGCAGCACGTCCGGGCTGATCCATTCCGGCAAGTCCGGCAGCTTCTGCAGCGCCTGCGCAATGGCACGGCGGAGCGAGCCGAGGGCGAGTCCCTCGGTGAGCGGATAGACCGGATCGATGCCGGAGAGCTTTGCAAAGCCCGCTTCATCGACGACGCGGTCGGGATGCACGATCTGAGGCGTGCCTTCATACATCTGGAGCGTGCCGGAGACGTAGCGCCGGGCGCCGACCGGCAGCAGCTTTTCGACATAGCCCGGCTGGGCGCGAAAGAAGGTCAGCACCACGTCGCCGGTGTCGTCGCTCGCATAGACGAGATAGGGCACGCGGGAATTGCGCGGCGGGGGCGGCCGATGACGATCGACCGTGACTTCCAGCGTCACCATGGTTCCCGCCGACGCGTCCCTGATCTTCGGCCGCGCGCGGCGGTCGATCACGCTCGCGGGCAGGTGCAACAGCAAGTCGACGAGCCGCGGTGTTTCGCTGCGGTCGAGCAGATAGCGGAGCAGCTTGTCCTGCTTCGGACCGACACCGGGGAGCGTCGTGACCGGCGCAAACAGGGGATTGAGCAGAGCTGGACGCATTTAGGCCTTTCGGCGCGCAACACTCGTCGTCTCGCGCGGACTTGATCGGGGCATCCATCTTCAAAAGACGGCGATCGTCGGGTCAAGCCCGGCAATGGCGCGGCTGGTTGATAAATCAGGGCAGAACAAGGGCTGACATTCGCCGGCGCCGCCGCTATATCAACCCCCGCCCGGCACGTCCGGGCTTTTGGCGTTTGGATGGATTTGGGACATGACGGGATCGACACGATCGAGCGGCGGGCTCGATGACCGCCGCAAGCGGCTGTTGTTTCGCTGCTGGCACCGCGGCACACGGGAAATGGATCTGATTCTCGGCCGCTTTGCCGATGCCACGATCGCCGATCTGTCCGATCAGGAGCTCGGTCAGCTCGAGCAACTGATCGAGGTGCCCGATCCCGATCTGTATGCCGCGCTGACCGGTGACAAGGTGCTACCGGCCGAATGCGCCACGGCGTTGTTCGAGCGGATCAGGGCGTTCCGCGCGGTGGGTAGCGACGCATGAAGCAGCCTGCCAAATCTCCCGCCGCGATGTTGGCGCCTGGCCGTGCGCTGACCTTCGCGAATGTCACCGAAGGCGCCGAAGGGCTCGTCATCTCCGATCTCGCACGCGCGATCGCAGCGAAGCCGAAGCCGTCGGCGGTCAGCCTTGCCGTGGTGTGCCGCGACGGCGCGCGGATGCAACAGCTCGCCCGCGCGCTGGAATTCTTCGCGCCCGATATCGGCGTGATGCAGTTCCCGGCATGGGATTGCCAGCCCTATGACCGTGTCTCGCCGCATCAGGGCATCCTGGCGCAGCGCCTGACCACGCTCGCAAAGCTGTCGCGGCTTGCGGGAAGCGACAAGCCGCTGATCGTGCTGACCACCGTGAACGCGATCGTGCAGCGCGTGCCGGCCCGCGGGCTCGTCGCGGCGCAGGCGTTGTCGGTTGCGCCCGGCCATGTCGTGCCGATGGATTCGATCGTCGCCTGGCTCGAGCATAACGGCTACACGCGCTCCTCCACCGTGCGCGAGCCCGGCGAATATGCGGTGAGAGGCGGCATCCTCGACCTGTTTCCGGCGGGCCTCGAGCAGCCCGTGCGGTTCGACTTCTTCGGCGACAGCCTGGAATCGATCCGCACCTTCGATGCCGAGACGCAGCGGACGCTGCTCGACATGCGCGGGCTCGACCTGGTTCCGGTCTCGGAATTCCAGCTCACGACCGAGACCATCCGCCGCTTTCGCATGGGCTATGTCGCAGCCTTCGGCGCGCCGGAGCGCGACGACCAGCTTTATGAAGCGGTCTCCGAGGGCCGCCGGCATCCCGGCATGGAGCACTGGCTGCCGCTGTTTCAGGATCGGATGGACACGCTGTTCGACTATCTCGACGGCGCCGCGGTCGCGATCGAGCCGCAGGGCGAAGATGCGGCGCGCGAGCGCTTCAAGCAGATCAACGATTACCATGACGCCCGTCGCGAGGCGTTGGAGCATCCGGGCGGCGGCGCGATCTACAAACCCTTGCCGCCGGACAGACTCTATCTGACCGACGCCGAATGGACCAAGCTGCTCGGCGAGGCGCCGGTCGCGCGGCTGACGCCGTTCGCGGTGCCGGAAGGCGCAGGCGACGTGTTCGACGCCGGCGCGCGGCAAGGCCGCAATTTCGCACCCGAACGGTCCGACACCGCCGTCAACGTGTTCGAGGCCGTTGTCGCCCATGTCGGTGCACTGCAAGCGCAACGCAAGAAGGTTGTGATCGCGCTGTGGAGCGAAGGCTCGCGCGACCGCATGGGCGCGATGCTGCGTGACCACAAGCTCTTGAACCTCACCAGCGTCAACACCTGGCGGACCGTGCAGGCGACGCCGCGCAACGAGACCATGCTGGCCGTGCTCGGCATGGAGTCAGGGTTCGAGACCGACGCATTCGCTGTTATCAGCGAGCAGGACATCCTCGGCGACCGCCTGGTGCGGCCGCGCAGGGCGAGCCGGAAGCTCGACAACTTTATCTCGGAGGTGACGAGCCTGGCGACTGGCGATCTGGTCGTCCATGTCGAGCACGGCATCGGCCGCTTCGTCGGGCTGCAGACGCTGGAGGTCTCCGGGGCGCCGCATGACTGCCTCGAGCTGCACTATGCCGCCGACACCAAGCTGTTCCTGCCGGTCGAAAACATCGAGCTCTTGTCACGATACGGTTCCGACGGCGCCAATGTCGAGCTCGACCGGCTCGGCGGCAGTGGCTGGCAGGCGCGCAAGGCAAAACTCAAGAACCGCATTCGCGAGATCGCGGGCGAATTGATCAAGATCGCCGCCGAGCGGCATTTGCACGAGGCGCCGAAATTCCCGCTGCAGCCGCATGTTTATGACGAGTTCTGCGCGCGCTTCCCGTATGAGGAAACCGAGGACCAGTTGGGTGCCATCAACGCGACATTGAAAGACCTCGAAAGCGGCCGGCCGATGGACCGGCTGATCTGCGGCGACGTCGGCTTCGGCAAGACCGAGGTGGCGCTGCGCGCGGCGTTTGCCGCAGCGCTTGAAGGCAAGCAGGTCGCGGTCGTGGTCCCGACCACGCTGCTTGCGCGCCAGCACAGCAAGACTTTCGCCGAACGCTTCCGAGGATTTCCGGTCAATGTCGCGCAGGCCTCGCGCCTGATTGCGACTAAGGAGCTGAACCAGGTCAAGAAGGGGCTCGCCGACGGTAATGTCGACATCGTGGTCGGCACGCATGCGCTGCTCGGCAAGACCATCAAGTTCAAGGACCTCGGCCTTCTGATCGTCGACGAGGAGCAGCATTTCGGCGTCAGCCACAAGGAGCGGCTCAAGCAGCTTCGCGCCCAGGTGCACGTGCTGACGCTGTCGGCGACCCCGATCCCGCGCACGCTGCAGCTCGCGCTCACCGGCGTGCGCGAGCTCTCGATCATCGCTTCGCCCCCGGTCGATCGCCTCGCGGTCCGCACCTTCGTGGCACCCCACGATCCCTTGATGATCCGCGAGGCGCTGCTGCGCGAACGCTATCGCGGCGGCCAGGCGTTCTACGTGGTGCCGCGGATCGAGGACCTTGCGAGCGTGAAGGACTTCCTCGACAAGAACGTGCCGGAAATGAAGGTCGCGGTCGCGCACGGCCAGATGCCGCCGACCGTGATCGAGGACATCATGTCCGCCTTCTACGACGGCAAGTACGACATCCTGCTCTCGACTACGATCGTCGAAAGCGGCCTCGACATTCCGAACGCCAACACGCTGATCGTGCACCGTGCCGACATGTTCGGTCTTGCCCAGCTCTACCAGCTTCGCGGCCGCGTCGGACGCTCGAAGTTGCGCGCCTATGCGCTGTTCACGCTGCCGTCGCAGCACAAGATCACGGCGCAGGCCGAGCGGCGGCTGAAAGTGCTGCAGTCGCTGGAAACGCTCGGCGCGGGCTTCCAACTCGCCTCGCACGACCTCGACATCCGCGGCGCCGGCAATCTCCTGGGCGAGGAGCAGTCCGGCCACATCAAGGAGGTCGGCTTCGAGCTGTATCAGTCGATGCTGGAGGAGGCGATCGTCAACCTCAAGGCTGGCGTCGCCGAGCCCGCGGCCGACCGCTGGTCGCCGCAGATCACTATCGGCATGCCGGTGCTGATACCCGAAGATTACGTCAACGACCTCAGCGTGCGGCTGTCGCTGTATCGGCGCCTTGCCGATCTCGACACGGACGAGGAGATCGACAATTTCGCCGCCGAGATGCGCGACCGCTTCGGCGTGCTGCCGGACGAGGTGCGCTATCTGTTCAAGGTCGCCGCGATCAAGGCCTATTGCCGCAGGGCCAATGTCGAGAAGGTCGACGCCGGGCCGAAGGGCGCGGTCATCAGCTTCCGCGACAACAGCTTTGCGCAGCCTGAGCGCCTCGTCGGCTTCATCCGCCAGCATGGTCAGGCCGCGAAGGTGCGCCCGGACATGAAGGTCGTGTTCTTGCAGGATTGGGAGACGCCGGAAGAGCGGCTGGCCGGCGCTACCGAGATATTGCGCCAGCTCGCCAATCTTGCCGAGAGCAAGAAGGCGGCCTAAGCGCGATGAGATTGCGCTGAATCGTCATCGCGCCTCAGGTGCTTGTTTGAGCATGATCTCCGCACAAACGCTCCGCGTTGGTCGCGACGAAAGACCGCTTCACACTTTGCCGGATCATGCTCTGGGTAAGGTGCTCTATCGAGGTCGTCGCGAATGGCAATAACGATGGAGAGCGATCACGTGCGCGTTGCGTTATGACGCCGCGCGCTGCGAGCTTGCGTATAGTCGTGCCAGCAGAGACTTTGCCGTGTCATTCGGCAGCAGCGCCGCCACGCTGACCGACGGTTCGGCGCCGATGTCGCGCCGGCCATGGGCGGTGTGGCGCATCACGCTCGACAGCCGCCGCGTGACCGCATGCGCGTTGCGCAGTTCGGTTCCGGCGAACACGACCAGGATCGAACCGTCATCCTGCACCGCGCCGAAGTCGGTTCGGCGCATCAAGCGGCTGATGATTCGTGCGCCGTCGAACTGGGCGCGGGGATGGGTGCTGTCGAAGGCAAAGCGCGCGACCGAGAGAGCGCCGCCGCGCTCCAGGGTCTGGTAGGCGGTGGTCGCGAAATCGCGATCGAAGGCGGCCTTGGTGAGCAGGCCCGTGCGCGCGTCGATCAGGCCGTCGGCGTCAATCGCGCGCAGCGTGCGGCTGAGCCGCGCCTCGAAGGCGTGCTGGCGGACCAGCGGCAGCGCGATGGCCGCGACGTGCGCGGGCTCGGCCGCGACGATCTCGAAATTGGGCAGATCGTAGCGTGGCGTAAGCTCATTCGACGTCACCACGACGGGTAAACTGCGGAAGCGGACGTCTTCGGTCAGCACCGTGAGGAAGGCATCCATCACGCGCAGCGTGAATCCCTCCGACAGCACGATGCCGTCGATGTCACGGCTGCTGAGGTGCTTGGCCGCTGCCTCGATGCTGAGCGCGCCGACCAAGCCGCTGCGTTCGCCGAGCGCGACCGACAGCGCCGGATAGGCGCCACCGCGGCCGATCAGGAGTGCGGTCGCTTCGCGGGCGGGATCGAGCTCCGACAGCGCACTCGATCGGGGCGGCACTAGGCGCCGCATCACGGTTGCATGCAGGCTGCGTACGCGCAGGCACGCATTGAGTCGGGCGATCAGGCGATCGGGATGGCGTTGGTCCTGGAACAACGGGATCGCGGTGTCGGGTAGGGTGATGGCGGGATCGACAGCAATCAGCGGCAGATAGGGCGCGTGCGCCGCGGTCCGTTTGGCCAGTGCTGCAAAGGCCGCCGCATCCACGCCATGGGTCGCCGCGATCACGGCCGCCGGCCGCACCTGTTCGATGGCGCGCACGGCGTCGGTCCAGTTGACCGCGACCACCGGAAACAGCTTGATCTCATCGAGAACGGCGGCGATTGACGGCTTGGCCGTCGCCGACACGATGAGGACCGGACCTTGTTGGGACATCGGAAAGCTCGAAGCCAATACCACTGATGCGCAATGGCCTGCGATGCTAGTTCGCGCCGCTTAATGCAGTGTCAACACGATGCGCGGATTTAGGTCAGGGAGGCGTTCGTACGATCCCGGAATGCTTCGGCCATCAATGGGTTAAGCCCGAGTTCCGCCAGCGCGTCGCGGGCCCGCGCGTTGTCCTGCGCGCGCCCGGCGAGGCGGTAGCCGCTCAGTCGGTCCGGCAACGCCGTGAGCAGCGCGCCCTGGCCAAGGCGGCGTGACCATTCCTGCAGATCGTGGGCGAGGAAACGATAGCCGCCGACCGCCATCATGCCGGAGGGTGGCGCGGTGATGCTGATGCCGCCGGTCGCACGATCGATCCGCGCGGCATATTCGGTGTCGACGTAATCGTGCGGCGGCGAGGCGTCGCTATGCGAAGGCGGCGGCGCGTAGGCGGCGACCGGAACCATCGGTCCGCGCAGGCCGAGGGTACCCTTCGAAGTCAGCAGGATGTCGCCGGCGATGGTCGCGCTCGGCACGTCGCGCGGCGCGCCGTGCGGGCCAGGTTTGATCAGCGCCGGCGAACCATCCATGTCGATGCGGCGGGCGCCGAACAGCCCGGCCTCACCGAACAAATAGACGTCGGTCAGGCTTGCGCGCTTGGCCGTCCATGATGGACTCGAGGCAACCTGCTCCGGCGCGCGCCAGAGGCCGATGACGTTGTGCAGGCTCGGCATTCGCTCCGACAGATCCAGCTCGTCGAGCCGCAGAGCAAGCGGCGCCGGAGCGATCAGCGTGTCGCAGGAGTGGTCGTTGATCTGGGTCTCCAGCACCTCGTCATCGAAGGGATGATGCAGCACCAGCGTTCCGCCCGACAGGAGCCAAGCCACCAGCGAGGCGCAGAGGCCGGCGAACGACATCGGCGCAAAAGCCGACATGATGGTTGCGCCCTGCGCCAGATCGCTCTCCAGCGACATCGCGAGGCCGCCCGCGATCAGGCTGAAATGCGCGCGCGGCACCGGACGAAGACCTCCGCTCGTGACGTCGAAGGAGATCAGCGCCGCCTTGCGGCCGTCCTGGATCACGGAACGTGAGGTCCGGGAATCCTGCAGGATCGCCTGGTCGAGCGAGGCCATGCCCTCTGGCAGATCGTTGCCGAAACCGCAGACGTGACGGATCGAGAAAGCTTCCGCGGCTGCGTTCATGGCGAAGTCGGCATACGAGACGCCGTCGACCCTGCTGCTGCTGACGATCGCTCGCGCCGCGGTGCGGTTGAGCGCGGCGGTCAGCTCGGCCTGACGCCACAACAGCGGCAGGGGCGCGACCACCAGTCCGACGCGGTGCGCCGCAAGAACCGTCAGCGCGAATTCGACCGTGCCGGGCAGTTGCACGGCGATCACGGAATTGGCCGGCAAACCGCTTTCGATGAAATGTGCCGCAATCGCCGCAATCGCCCGGTCGGCCTGGGCGTAGGTCAGCCGCTTGCGGGGCTGTCCGGTGATGCGCTGCTTGTTGAGAGGGTCGACCAGCGCGAGCGCATCAGGCTGCCGCGCCAGGATCCGCTTGAACAAGGTATCGAGCGTGGGCGAGGTGGTCGGCTGGGTCACAGGTTCAACTTCGTTGGTTTCAGTTGCGCCGCGTCACTTGAGTTGCAGGTCGACCTTTTGCCACCAGGTCTCCGGCAGGTAGCCCGACAATGCCGTGGTCGAAGGCCGTTCTATCCGATTCCATCGCGCGATCCATTGCTCACCGGCGTTAAAGAGCGGAATTGCGTAAAAGCCGGACATCAGCGTCCGATCGAGCGCCCGCACCGCCGAAACGAAGGCCGGCCGCTCACGCGCCGCCAGCAGCGCCGCGATCAGGGCGTCGATGGCCGGATCCCTGGCGCCCATGTAATTCCTGGTTCCCGGCACGTCGGCTGCGCGGCTGCCCCAGTAGAACGACTGCTCATTGCCGGGTGAGAGCGATTGGTCCCAGCGATTCGGAATCATGTCGAAATCATAGCCGAGCCTGCGCTGCTCGAATTGCACGGCGTCGACCACCCGCACCGTGGCTTCGATGCCCGCGCGCTTCAGGTCGCGCTGATAGGCGAGGGCAATGCGTTCATGCTCGCGCGAGGTCACCAGGATCTCGAAGCCGAGCGGTGTCCGGGTCGAACGCTGCTTCAACACCGTGCCATCGAGTTCGTAGCCGGCCTCCGCCAGCAGCGCGAGCGCGTCACGCAGCATGGTGCGGTCGCGGCCCGACCCATCGGTGACGGGAAGCCGGTAGCGCCCCTCCAGGACATCGGGTTGGACGTGCGACAGGTAGGGTTTGAGGAGGTTGCGCTCGCGCTCGTCCGCCGGGCGGCCATAGGCCGATAATTCCGATCCCGCGAAATAGCCGCCGGCGCGCGCGTAGAGCCCGAAATAATAGTTGCGATTGATCCATTCGAAGTCGAACAGCAGCGTAAGCGCCTGGCGCACCCTGACGTCGGAAAACACCGGCCTCCTTGTGTTGAACACCAGGAATTCGGAAGGCCGGGGAACGCCGATCTTGATGGTGTCGCGGATCACCTCGCCGTTGCGCGCCGCCGGAAAATTGTAGCCGTCGTGCCAGCGCAGCGGCTCGGTCTCGGCGCGGAAATCATAGAGGCCGCGCTTGAAGGCTTCGAAAAGTCCGTTTGCCTCGCGATAGAAATCGAGCCGGATCTCGTCGAAGTTCCAGAGGCCGCGGTTAACCGGCAAGTCGCGGCCCCAGTAGTCGGGATTGCGGGTGAAGGTCACGCTGGCGCCGGGCTTGACCGCCGCCACGCGATAGGGACCTGAACCGATCGGTGCGGTCAGGCTCGTTTCCTCAAAGCTCGAGGCATCGGTCGCGTGACGCGGCAGTATCGGCATCAGCCCGAGGATCAGCGGCAGTTCGCGATCCGCGACGCCGCCGAAATCGAACCGCACCGTGTGGGTGTCGAGCGCCTCGGCCTTTGCGACTTTCGAATAATACTGGTGATGCAGGGGGCGGCCATGGTCGCGCAGCAGGTCCAGAGAAAACAACACGTCATCGGCCAGGACCGGCTGTCCGTCGGAGAAACGTGCGCGAGGATTGATGTGAAAGGTGACGTAGCTTCTGTTGTCGTCAGTCTCGATGCTGTCGGCAAGCAGCCCGTACAGGGTGAAGGGCTCGTCATTGCCCCGCACCATCAGGCTTTCATAAACGTAGCCACGTTCGTAGGCGTAGCCTCTGATCTGTTGAACCGCGACACCCCTCACGGTCAGAGGGTTGAGACTGTCGAATGTGCCGATCAGGCCCTGCACCAATCGGCCGCCCTTGGGCGCATCGGGATTGGCATAGGGCAGGTGAGAAAAGCCACGAGGCAGCGCCGGGGCGCCGTGCATTGCGATCGCATAGCTCTCGGTTGCCGCGGCGGGGAACGGTCCCGTTGCCGCAAGAGCCGCTGCGAGGGGCAGCCAGATCAATGCGCAACGCCCAGCGCGCCCGGGAACGCGCGCGCGAGGCGCCGAGTTTGATTCGCGAAGCGTCACGCAAGGAATCTTACCACAGGCTGCCCCAAGTCGCCGTGACATCCTCGTAATGCACTTGTCACCATTGATCTTTTCGTCTGCCGCTGTATTGAAGGCGTGCAATTGATCTGGCGGTACATCTGTCACGTATCCGCCTCAATTGACTAGAAGACAGCCGCGCAAACGGCTATGTGTCGGCGCCTGCAGCGGCTTCGGCGCTGCCGTTCAGAAAGGGTTCTCCGCAATGAATTTCCGTATCCTGGCCGCATCGGTCCGGCCGCGTGGGCGCATTGTCGCCCTGATGGCGGCGACGGCATTGTCCGCAGCGCTGCTGGTTCCTGCCGCTCAGGCCCAGCAGCCCGCGGCGCCAGCGGCACCGAAGGCAGCGCCCAAGGCGGCGCCGAAAGCCGCGCCCAAGGCGCCCGCGCCGGCGGCCCAGGCGGCTCCCCCCGCTGCTGGCGGGGGCCAGCCGCCTGCGGCGGCAGCCCAGCAGCCGCCGCAGGATCAGCAGGTTCAGCTCATCTACGCCCCCTGGACCAAGTTCTGTCTCAAGGGCCAGGAAGCCAACGCCAAGCAGGTTTGCTTCACCGGCAAGGACGGCCGCATCGAGTCGGGTCAGCCGGTCATCGCCGCCGTGATCATCGAGCCGGAAGGCGAGCCCAAGAAGATCCTGCGCGTGACACTACCGCTCGGCATGCAGCTCGTTCATGGCACCCGCATCCTGGTCGACAACAACCAGCCGCAGCAGGCGCCTTACGTGATCTGCTTCCAGAACGGCTGCATGTCGGACTACGAAGCGACGCCGGAAATGATTGCCAACCTGAAGAAGGGCAGCAACCTCATCGTCCAGGCGATCAACTCCAACGGCGCGGCGCTGACGCTGCCGCTGCCGCTCGCCGGCGAATTCGCCAAGGCCTATGACGGCCCGCCGACCGATCCGAAGCAGTTCGAGGAAAACCAGAAGAAGCTGCAGGAAGAGCTGCAGAAGCGCGCCGAAGAGCAGCGCAAGAAGCTCGAAGGCGCTCAGGGTGGCGCTGCGGCTGCACCCGGCAATCCCGCTTCCAAGTAGCAGAGCGGGCGCGCGCCTTCGCAAAAACAAAAGGCGCCCGGAAGGGCGCCTTTTCGTTTGAAGCTGCATGTCCTCAGTTCAGCGACGGATTGCGCGGGCGGTAGCCTCCCGACTTGTCCTTCACGAAGATCTCCGCGACCTGCGAATGACGGATCGGCTCACCGGAATCATCCGGCAGCAGATTTTGTTCGGAGACATAGGCGACGTACTCGGTTTCCGAGTTTTCCGCGAGCAGGTGATAGAACGGCTGATCCTTGTGGGGCCGGACTTCTTCAGGGATCGACAGCCACCATTCCTCGGTGTTGTTGAACTCCGGATCGATATCGAAGATCACGCCCCGGAATGAGAAAACCCGGTGGCGCACGATCTGCCCGATCTGGAACTTGGCGGTGCGTGCTTTGATCATGTCCCGTCGATAGACCAACATTGGGGCCGATGCTAGGGGCATGGAGGCGAATTAACTCATGGTTTACCGATTCTAGCCGGCTGCAACCGGCGCAAAAGCGGCAGAGAAAATACTTTTAGAATGGTCGATATCCTCAATCTGGCGCTGCCGTATTTCGGTCTGATCTTCATCGGCTTTGCCTGCGGCAAGGCCAAGGGCCTGCCCGAAAGCGGGCTCACCTGGATGAATTTCTTCCTGCTTTACGTATCGTTACCCGCGCTCTTGTTTGGCATCATGTCCAAGACGCCGTTCTCGGAACTCAATAATCCGCCGTTCCTGATCGCCACGACGCTCGGCACCGTCACGGCCTTCTTCCTTTCGATGGTCGTCGGTCGGGCACTCGGCGGCCTGACATTGCGCGAGGCGACGCTGGCGGGCCTCTCGGGCGCCTACGGCAATATCGGCTACATGGGGCCGGGCCTTGCGCTGGCTGTGCTCGGCGGCAAGGCGGCCGCGCCGACCGCGCTGATCTTCTGCTGTGACAGCATCTTCCTGTTCTCGATCGTGCCGCTGCTGATCGAACTCACCGACCGTGACCATCCCTCGCTGCTGCATGCGCTCGGCGTAGTGCTAAGACAGATCGTGCAGAATCCCCTGATCATGTCGGCGGTGTTCGGCGCACTGGTCGCGGCATTCCACATTCCGCTGCCAGTCGCACTCGATCGGATGATCCAGTTTCTGGAGAACGCGGCGGCTCCCATGGCGCTGTTCGTGCTGGGTGTCACAGTCGCGCTCAAGCCGTTCGACCGGGTGCCATGGGAGGTCCCCGGCGTGATCGCTATCAAGCTCCTGATCCATCCGCTGGTGGCGCTGGGCCTGATGCTGCTGTTCGGTCCGTTTGCGCAGCCTTGGGCGGCAACGGCGGTGCTGATGGCCTCGCTCCCGCCGGCACTGAACGTTTTCGTGATCGCACGTCAGAACGACACTTGGATCGAGCCGGCCTCGGTCGCCGTGTTGATCGGGACCTTTGCCTCAGTGGTGACACTGACCAGCGTGATGTGGTTGATCCAAACCGGACGGCTCGTGTTTCCGTAGAGCGAGACGAGATCAGGATGAATCATCATCGCGCTTTAGCGTCGCCACGAGGGCGCAAGGCCCTCGCGCATCGCGAGCCGCCGCAGCGGTCCGATCGACCCGATCAAATGCAGGCCGGCCGCGCGCAGCGATTGCATCGGCAGGAAATCGCTGAGCAGCGAGCGGTTGGCGATGTCGATCGCCCACATCCGGCTGGTCACGTCGGGACGCCGCGCCGACTGGTACCGCGACAGCACCTGCGTTGCGCCCGGGTCTTCACCGCGCGAAATTGACTCGCCCACGACCTCGGCAATGTCTGCGGCGTCGCGCAGTCCCATATTGAGACCTTGAGCGCCAATCGGCGGCAGAACATGGGCGGATTCTCCGACCAGCGCGACACGATCCTTCGCAAACTGCCGGGGCCATTCGATGGCGAGCGGAAACACGTGACGTCCGGCCTCGACCTGCACGCGGCCGAGGATCGAATGCGATTGCCTCTCGGCGGCCTCCGACAACTCGGCATCGCCAAGCGCCATCAGCCGCTCGGCTTCCTTCGGGGCACAGACCCAGACCACACTGCAGCGGTTGCCGCTGAGCGGTACAAACACGCAGGGGCCGTGAGCCGTGTGAAACTCGGTCGAGATGTTCTTGTGCGGCCTTGCATGCGTGATGTTGAAGGTGAGGGCGGATTGCCTGAGGTTGCGACTCGTGATCTCGATATGCGCCGCCTCGCGCGCCAGCGAATTGCGGCCGTCCGCGCCGATCACGAGCCGGGCCGACAAGCGCTGGCCCTGTCCGGTCCGCGCGGCAACCGCAGAACCGTCCGGGTCGACGGATATGGCTTCGTCGTCATACCGTGTCAGCGTGGGCATCTCGCCGGCGCGCTGCTCGAGCGCCGCGACAAGCGAACGGTTGTCGATGTTGAAGCCGAATTGCTCGAGCCCGATCTCGTCAGCGGAGAACCGCACCTCGGGGGCGCGGATCAGCCGGTCGGTGTCGTCAACCAGACGCATGACCCGCAAAGCCGCGGCCTTGTCCGCACAGCGCCGCCAGACGTCCAGCCGCTCCAGCAGGTCGATTGAGGCGCCGAGCAGCGCCGTGGTGCGGTTGTCGGCATAGGGCGCGCGGCGGGCCAGCAGCGCGATTTTGGCACCCGCATCCGCCAGGGCGATCGCGGCAGTCAGTCCGGCCGGACCGCCGCCGATTACGATAACGTCATAAGCTTGCAAAGCCTCGTTCATGCCGGGACAATTGGCGTTGTCGGCGGCATTTGCAAGCCACCCATGCCTCAAACATTTCCGGCAGATTGCGCGGCGGAACGCCGCAAGAGCGGATATGCAAACCAGCACGATTCCTGATAGCACTGCGAGCCGTATGGACCAGACCAGCCAGCCGGACTCGTCGTTGCAACGGAAACGCGCCGCCGCATTTTCCGTTCATCTTTTCACGGCGCTGGGCGCCGGGATTGCGCTGCTCGCCATGCTGGAGGCCGTGCGCGAGCACTGGGCGAATATGTTCGGCTGGCTCGGTGTCGCGCTGATCATCGACGGGATCGACGGCCCGTTGGCGCGGAAGCTCGACGTGGAGAGGCTGCAGCCGAACTGGTCCGGCGAGGTGCTCGACCTCGTGGTCGATTTCGTTACCTACGTGTTCGTGCCGGCCTATGCAATCACGGCGAGTGGGATGCTGCTGCCACTCGCGGCGCCGATCCTCGGGGTCGGCATCGTGGTCTCAGGCGCGCTGTATTTCGCGGACCGCCGCATGAAGGCCGCCGACAACCATTTCCGAGGGTTTCCGGCGTTGTGGAATGCCGCGGCGTTCTATCTGTTCCTGCTGCATCTGTCGCCCGTGCTCTCGACGCTCGTGGTCGCGATCCTGATCGCGCTGACCTTTGCGCCGTTCCACGTGCTGCATCCGTTGCGCGTGGTGCGGCTGCGCTGGCTGACGCTTTGGCTGCTGGCCGCCTGGACCGCGCTCGCCCTTTACACCGTCGCGTTCGACTTTGTCGTCGGCCCGCCCATCATTTTCGGACTTTGCGCCATCGCCGCCTATATCGTCGGCAGTGACGCCGTGATTCGCTGGATAAGAGCGTTCAAGGCATGATGGAATTGATCACCAGCCCAGAGGCCTGGGCGGCACTGTTGACGTTGACCGCGCTGGAGATCGTGCTCGGCATCGACAACGTCATTTTTCTCTCGGTGATCGTGTCGCGGATTCCGCCAGCGCAGGCCAAGCGGGCGCGGCAAATCGGCCTCCTGCTCGCGCTGCTGTTCCGCATCCTGTTGCTTAGCCTCCTGGTGTGGCTGATCGGGCTGACGCAGCCCGTGATCATTGTCAGAGACGACCTGGCGCTGTCCTGGCGCGACATCATCCTGGTCGGCGGCGGCCTGTTCCTGATCGCCAAGGCGACCCACGAAATTCACGGCGAGGTCGAGGCGCGCGACGGTGATGGCGAGGCCAGGCCGAGCGCCAGCGCGTTCTTCCTGGTGATCGTGCAGATCATCATCATCGACCTCGTGTTCTCGCTGGACTCGATCATCACCGCGATCGGCATGGTGCAGGACCTCGAGATCATGATCGCGGCGGTCGTGATCGCCTGCATCATCATGTACGTGTCGTCAGGCCCGGTGGCGCGGTTTGTCGCCGAGCATCCGACCACCAAAATGCTGGCGCTGGCCTTCCTGGTGCTGATCGGCGTGGCGCTGGTCGCGGATGGCTTCAAGTTTCATATCCCGCGCGGCTACATCTATTTCGCAATTGCGTTCTCGGCCGCGGTCGAAATGTTCAACGTGCTGGCCAAGCGAAACCGCAGGAAGGCGACAAAATAGCCGGTTCCGGTTGCCTCAGTTGACAACGCGGCTCCGATGGCATTCGCTCGCCCCCATTCAACGTCTTGAAGGGGAGCGGATGACATGAGCAAGGCTGTGCGTGTGCACAAGGTGGGGGGCCCGGAAGTCCTGACCTATGAGGACGTCGAGGTCGCGGCCCCCGGACCCGGCGAGGTGCGCATCCGCCAGCACGCAGTCGGATTGAACTTCATAGACGTTTATTTCCGCACCGGCCTCTACAAGGCGCCCGGGCTGCCGTTCATCGCCGGCAACGAGGCTTCCGGCGAGGTTGTCGCCGTCGGCTCCGGAGTGACGAACTTCCATCCTGGCGATCGCGTCGCCTACTATTTCAACCTCGGCGGCTATGCCTCCGAGCGCGTCATCCCGGCCGACAAGCTGGTCAAGCTGCCCGACCACATCACCTACGAGCAGGGCGCCGTGCTGATGCTCAAGGGACTGACAGTCTGGTACCTTCTGCACAAGACCTTCAAGGTCGAGCAAGGCCACCGCGTGCTGATCCATGCGGCGGCCGGGGGCATCGGCCTGCTTGCCTGCCAGTGGGCGCGGGCGCTCGGCGCGCATGTCATCGGCACCGTCGGCTCGAAGGCAAAGGCCGATCTCGCGCTCGCCAATGGCTGCGACCACGTCATCCTCTACAACGAGGAGAATTTCGTCGAGCGCGTCAAGCAGATCAGCCGCGGCGAACTATGTGACGTGGTCTACGACGGCGTCGGCAAGACCACGTTCCCGGGGTCGCTGTCCTGCCTGAGGCCGCGCGGCCTGTTCGTCAGCTTCGGCAATGCCTCCGGTCCCGTGCCGCCGTTCGCGCTCGCCGAGCTCAATAACCACGGCTCGTTGTTTGCGACGCGGCCAAAGCTCAACGACTATGTCGGCACTCGCAGGGAACTGCTCGAAGGCGCCGACACGCTGTTCGCGGCTGTCATCAACGGCAAGCTGCACGTGCCGATCAACCACGCCTACGCCCTGAAGGACGCCGCGAAGGCGCATGCCGACCTGGAAAGCCGGGCGACCACGGGCGCGGCGATCCTGCGTCCGTAGTTCTCGGAGTCATCGCGAGGAGCTCGCGACAAAATTGCAATGCAATTTTGCGCTGAAGCGACGAAGCAATCCACGGTTTCCGCGTGCGCGGAGGGATGGATTGCTTCGCTTCGCTCGCAGTGACCGGCGTGGTGGCCACTACGCCACCCGCCGCGCGGCTCCCACCTTGGTCAACACCGTATCAAGGCAATCGGTCAGCGCAGAAATCTCTTCGCGCGTGACGTTGAGCGCCGGCATGAAACGCAGCGCGTCCGGCTGTGGCGAGTTGATCAATACGCCCTCCGCAAACGCTTGCGCCACGAGGGCGGCACCGATCGGCATTTTGAGATCGAGCGCGAGCAGGAGGCCGCGGCCTCTGATCGCGCCGAGCCCGTGCCGCGCCGACAGCCGCTGCAATTCGCTCTCGAGGAACTGCCCGGCGTCGATCACCGATTTCAGGAAGTCGGGCTGGCCGACATGGTCGAGCACGGCAAGACCGGCGGCGCACATCAACGGATTGCCGTTGAAGGTACCGCCCTGATCGCCGTGATCGAAGCATGAGGCGTGTTCAGTGGCGAGCAGTGCCGCGAGCGGCACGCCGCCGCCGATGCCCTTGCCGAGCGTCATGATGTCGGGAGCGATGCCAGCGTGCTCATAGGCGAACAGCTTGCCGGTCCGGCCCATGCCGGTCTGGATCTCGTCGACGATCAACAGCAGGCCGCGCTGTTGGGTCAGCGCGCGCAACTCCTGCAGGAATTCGTCGGTCGCAGGCCATACGCCGGCTTCGCCCTGGATCGGCTCCAGCATGACGGCGACCGTCGCTGGCGAGATCAGCTGCCGCACCGACTCGATGTCGTTCAGCCGCGCTTTCCGGAAGCCCGGGACCTTCGGCTCGAACAGCGGCTCGAACGCCTTCTTCCCCGAGGCCGACATGGTCGCGAGCGTCCGGCCGTGAAAGCCGCCCTCGAGGGTGATGATCTCGTGCGCATCTTTCTTGTATTTCGCGCCGTATTTGCGCGCGAGCTTGATCGCGCCCTCATTGGCCTCCGCGCCGGAATTGGCGAAGAACACCTGGTCGAAACAACTCTGCTCGACCAGCGCCTTTGCCAGCTTGAGGCTCGGGCCGTTGTAGAACGCCGGGCTCGGCGTCAAGAGCCGCTTGGCCTGTGCGGCGAGTGCATCGGCAATCGCGGGCGGCGAATGGCCGAGCGAATTGACGGCCCAGCCCTGCACGAAATCGAGATATCGCTTGCGGGAGTGGTCCCAGAGGTAGGAGCCCGCGCCGCGCACGAACACGGCTTTCGGGCGCGCGGTGATGTCCATCAGCGCGTCGAACGGATGGGCGGCGTCAGTCATGTCGATCTCCTCTGGCGGTTCTGGGGTGAAAAAGGCGGGCCGAAAAGCGAGAAGGCCGCGCTTTGGGGCGCGGCCTTCTCGAAAACCTGGGCTGATTTTATCTAATCAGCGCTGGCGTCGGACACGGCGCGACCCATCATCGTCGTTGGCACGACGACGGCAGATGGCGCGGCGGTTGGTCCGGTTCAGCTTCATGGCGCGTGCCCATACAGCGGGAGGGGCGGCCGTGTCAAGCGGATCAGTATCCCGCGACGTTGCCGTGCAGGTCGTATTGGTCGGAGCGCTCGATCTTTGCGGTGACGACCTCGCCAACCTTCAGCGGGCGGCGGCTGGACAGATAGACCGCGCCGTCGATCTCCGGCGCATCGGCCTTTGACCGGCCTTTTGCGACGGTTGGACCGACCTCGTCGATGATGATCTGCTGGCGGGTACCGACTTTGCGCTTCAGGCGCCTGGCAGAGATCTTCTGCTGCCGCGCCATCAGCGCATTCCAGCGCTCCTGCTTGACCTCGTCGGGCACGGCATTGCCGATAGCATTCGATGCGGCGCCGGCAACCGGCTCGTATTTGAAGCAGCCGAGACGGTCGATCTGGGCATCCTCGAGCCAGTCGAGCAGATAGGCGAAATCGGAATCGGTCTCGCCGGGGAAGCCGACGATGAAGGTCGAGCGCAGAGTGAGCTCCGGGCATTGCGCGCGCCATGCCTGGATCCGCGCCAGCGTCTTTTCCTGCGCGGCCGGGCGCTTCATCGCGCGCAGCACGTCAGGGCTCGCGTGCTGGAAGGGGATGTCGAGATAGGGCAGCACCTTACCCTCTGTCATCAGGCCGATGACCTCGTCGACATGCGGGTAGGGATAGACATATTGCAACCGCACCCAGACGCCGAGCTCGCCTAGCTCCTTTGCAAGATCAAAGAATTTGGCGCGGACGCTACGGTCCTGCCACGGGCTCTCGGCATATTTCAGATCGACGCCATAGGCGGAGGTGTCCTGCGAGATGACGAGCAATTCCTTGACGCCAGCCTTCACCAGCCGCTCGGCCTCGCGCAGCACGTCATTGGCCGGACGCGAGACCAGATCGCCGCGCAGCTTCGGGATGATGCAGAAGCTGCAGCGGTTGTTGCAGCCCTCGGAAATCTTCAGGTAAGCGTAGTGGCGCGGCGTCAGCCTCACGCCCTGCGGCGGCACCAGGTCGAGATGCGGGTTGTGCGCCGGCGGGAGCGCGCGATGCACCGCCTCCAGCACGCTTTCATATTGCTGCGGACCCGTGATCGACAGCACGCCGGGATACGCGCTCTCGATCTGCTCGGGCTCGGCGCCCATGCAGCCGGTGACGATGACCTTGCCGTTCTCGGCCATGGCCTCGCCGATCGCCGACAGTGATTCCTTCTTGGCGCTGTCGAGGAAGCCGCAGGTGTTGACGATGACGAGGTCGGCGCCATCATGTTTGCGCGCGAGCTCATAGCCTTCCGCGCGCAGCTTTGTGATGATGCGTTCGGAATCGACCAGCGCCTTGGGGCAACCCAAGGACACAAAGCTCACTTTCGGCGCGGCGGCCTGTTGCATATCTCTGATCTGCCTGATGAATGGGCAGGAGCTAGTCCCAATTGCCGAGAATTACAACCCTTTGCCGGGGCACTTTGCGTGTTATGGATTCGCCCTGCCGGGTTTTGCGAGAGCGTTTTTGAGCGAAGTGGGTACCGGTTCGCGTGAGGAAAACGCCCAAACAACAGGATGAGAGAGCATAATGCGTCGCATCATGCTCAGAGGTCGATGAGCGCTGAGTCGTCTCCCAAGATCGTCATTGTCGACGAGAGCCCAATCCGCGCGGCCATCCTCGAGGAGGGCTTGCGGGAGGCCGGCTACACGGGCGTCGTCCATATCAGCGAGATGCAGAGCCTGCTCGCGCGGATCTACGCGCTCGACCCCGATATCATCGTCATCGACCTTGAGAACCCGAGCCGCGACGTGCTGGAACAAATGTTCCAGGTCAGCCGTGCCGTGCGCCGACCGATCGCGATGTTCGTCGATCAGAGCGACGCCGCATCGATCCAGGCCTCGGTCGAGGCTGGCGTGTCGGCCTACATCGTGGACGGGCTGAAGAAGGAGCGGATCAAGCCGATCCTCGACCTCTGCGTCTCCCGCTTCAACGCCTTTGCAAAGCTGCAGGATGAACTCGATCGCACCAAGCATGCGTTGGAGGAGCGCAAGGTGATCGACCGCGCCAAGGGCATTTTGATGAAAGTAAAGGGGCTGACCGAGGAAGAAGCCTACGTGCTGATGCGCTCGACCGCGATGCGCGAGAAAAAGAAGATCGGCGAGATAGCGCAATCGATCCTGACGGCGTCGGAGCTGCTCAAATGACCGCACCATTGTGCATCGGTTTCATTCCGCTCGTCGACGCCGCGGCGCTGATCGTCGCGGTCGACAAGGGCTTTGCCGGCGCCGAAGGGCTCGACGTCACGCTGGTGCGCGAGGTATCGTGGTCGAACGTGCGCGACAAGCTCAATATCGGGCTGTTCGACGCCGCCCACCTGCTTGCGCCGGTCGCGATCGCCTCCAGCCTGGGGCTTGGCCATGTCAAGGTGCCGATCGCGGCTCCCTTCAATCTCGGACTCAACGGCAACGCCATCACGGTGTCGCCGTCGCTCCATGCGGCGCTGATGGAGGCGATCGACGGCGACCGCCTCGACCCGATGGCGACCGCACGCGCGCTCGCCCGGGTCGTCGCGAAGCGACGGAAGAGCGGGGCGCAGCCGCTGACCTTCGGCATGACCTTCCCGTTCTCGACCCACAATTACCAGTTGCGGTTCTGGATGGCGGCCGGCGGCGTCGATCCCGACGAGGATGTGCAACTCGTGGTGCTGCCGCCGCCCTACATGGTGGACAGCCTTGCCAACGGTCATGTCGACGCGTTCTGCGTCGGCGCGCCCTGGAATTCGATCGCGGTCGATCTCGGCATCGGCCACATCCTGCATTTCGTAGCCGACATCCTGCACAACGCCGTCGAGAAGGTGCTGGCGCTTCGCCAGGACTGGTCGGAGAAGCATCCGGATTTGGTGACTGCACTGGTGCGTGCGCATTTGCGCGCCTCGGAGTTCATCGAGCAGCCGGAGAACAGGACGGAGGTGGCGCAGATCCTTGCCCAGCCGGCGCGGATCGGCGTCGACGCCAGCGTCATCCAGCGCACGCTCGACGGCCGGCTGAAAGTCTCTCCCGACGGTACCATGCGCGAGAGCAATCGCTACCTCCTGCTCGGGCGCGAGGCCGCAGGCCGTCCCGACCCGGCGCAGGCCGCCTGGCTCTATGCGCAGATGGTCCGCTGGGGCCAGACGCCGTTCAAGCCGGAGGCGCTACGGGCGGCGATGGCCGTGTTCAGGCCCGAACTCTTTGACGCCGCATCGGGACGCCCGGCGAGCGCTCCGAACGCCATCGGCGCCTTCGCCGGCCCGCCGTTCGATCCCGAAGACGTTTCGGCCCATCTGGCGGCATTCGAGATCGGACGCTGGAAGCCCTGAGGGCCGGTGACCTTCTCTTGGGCAATTGGTTCATCCGCCCATTGTCTGGGCAGGATGCATAGGAATCAGCAGCGATCGTAGGGCAACCGGTTCCTCCGTAGCCTCCCAACTAACTGAAACAAAAAGATATTCTCAGCGGCTCGAAATGGCACGCGACTTGAATGTTGCGGTGCAGTCGGCCGTCGGCGTTGGCGGCCGGCTCATGTCCAAGATGGATTTCCGCAGCAACGAGGCTGTCCGAGCCGTGTGTGATCGCGTGGGCGCTGACGCCGCGCCGGTCCTAATGGCCATCCCCCGTTTCGTTGAATCCACCCAAGGGTGGCCGCAGGAGCTTCGTCGCGACCATGAAAATCGAACCGCTCTCACTCGACTTTACCGACGAGCAGAAGCGTTACCTCGAAGGCTTCACCACCGGACTGCAAATCAGCCGTGTCGGCCGCGGCCTTGGCGGCGCCGCGAGCAAGACCAGCGTCGAACCGATGGGGCCGGATGCCGCGCATATCAAGGCGCAGGACAAGGTCACCGCGTCGGGCAGGAAACTCGCCGACCAGGAAAGGTTCAAGCGCGACGAGCATCCCTTCGACGCCTATCCGCGGCTGAAGCAGCAGGCGCTCGACAACACGCCGCCGTCCCCCGCGGACAATTTCCGCTGGCGCTATTTCGGCCTGTTCCATGTCGCGCCCGCACAGGACTCCTACATGTGCCGGCTGCGCATCCCGAACGGGATCCTGAAGCATTGGCAGTTCGCAGGACTTGCCGATCTCGCCGAACAACTCTGCGGGCCGTTCTGCCACGTCACCACGCGCGCCAACCTCCAGCTCCGCGAGATCCCGCCGAAGAACACCGTGGCGATGCTCGAGGGCATCCAGGACCTCGGCCTGTGCTCGCGCGGGTCGGGAGCCGACAACATTCGCAACGTCACGGGCACGCCGACCGCGGGCATCGATCCGCGGGAGCTGCTCGACACGAGGCCCTATGCGCGGGAGTGGCACTACCACATCCTGAACGATCGCTCGCTCTATGGCTTGCCGCGCAAGTTCAACGTTGCCTTCGACGGCGCAGGCTCGATCGCCGTGCTCGAGGAGACCAACGACATCGCCTTCACCGCGGTGGAGGTGAAGGCGGGCTATGGCGTCGATCCCGGCGTCTGGTTCCGCCTAGGCATCGGCGGCATCACCGGGCATAGGGATTTCGCGAGATATTCCGACATCGTCGTCAAGCCGTCCGATGCAACCGGGGTCGCCGACGCCATCGTGCGCGTCTTCATCGAGCTCGGCGACCGCACCAACCGCAACAAGGCGCGGCTGAAATATGTGCTCGACGGCATGGGTGACGAGAAATTCCTCGCACTCGTCGAGCAACGCTTCGGCCAGCCCTTCACCCGCGTGCCGCCAGAGGCGCTTGCGCCGCGGCCTCAATTCGACCGGATGGCGCATGTCGGCGTCCACCCGCAGAAGCAGGCGGGGCTGAACTGGATCGGAGTCGCGCTGCCGCTCGGCAAGATGACCTGCGAGCAAATGCGAGGGCTCGCCAAGATCGCGCGCGATCTCGGCGATGGCGAACTCCGCCTGACAGTCTGGCAGAACTTGCTGATATCGGGCGTGCCGGACGCGAATGTCGAGCTTGCGGTCGCCGCGATCAGGCAGATCGACCTTGCGGTCGCCGTCTCGCAGATCCGCGCCGGCCTGATCGCGTGCACCGGCAACGCCGGCTGTCGCTTCGCTGCTTCGAACACCAAGCGCCATGCCGCCGAGATCGGCGACTGGTGCGAGCCGCGCGTTGCGATGGACGGCCCGGTCAATATTCATCTGACCGGCTGCCACCACTCCTGTGCGCAGCATTACATCAGCGACATCGGACTGATCGGCGCGCGCGTGCCCATCAACGAAGAGGGCGATACCGCCGAGGGCTACCACTTGTTCGCCGGCGGCGGCTTCGGCCCCGATGCCGTGATCGGGCAGGAGGTGTTCCGCGACCTCAAGGCCGAGGACACGCCGCGGGCGGTCGAGCGCCTGCTGAAAGCCTATCTCGCCCATCGCGCATCGTCAGACGAAACCTTCCTGAGCTTTGCGCGCCGCCACGATGGCCAGACGCTGCGCAAGCTCGCCGACGCCGAGGTCTCCGCATGAACCAGATCACGCCACCGCCGAAAATCGATATCATTCCCGCCAGCGCGCCGTTCTCGGAAGCGCAGCGGTCCTGGCTCAACGGCTTCTTCGCCGGCCTGCTGTCGGATGGTTCGACACCGTTGTCAGCCGAGCAGGGCGCCGGGATCATGCAGGGCGCCGGAGACGGCGATGATGGCGAGGCGCCATGGCACGACCAGACCATGCCGATCGCCGAGCGCATGAAGCTCGCGGAAGGGCGGCCGCTGCGCCGGCGCATGATGGCGGCGATGGCCCAGCAAGACTGCGGCCAGTGCGGCTACAATTGTCACGACTATTCGGAGGCGATCGTCAGCAAGAGCGAGGCGCGGCTCAATCTCTGCGTTCCCGGCGGCAAGGAAACCGCGCGGATGCTGAAGTCGCTCTACGAGGAACTCGACAAGGTACAGGGTTCGGCGCCCGCAGCCGCTGAACCCGCCGCCGCGGTGCCGCTCGGTGAGGCCGGACGTTCGCGCGACAATCCCGTTGCGGCAAAATTCCTGTCGCGACAGCTGCTCAACAAGGCCGGCTCCGAGAAGGAGACCTGGCACATCGAGTTCGACCTGGCCGTCAGTGGGCTCGACTATGTGGTCGGCGATTCCTTCGGCATCTTCGCGCGCAACGACCTTGGTCTGGTGGATCAGATCATCGCCATGCTCGGCGCCTCGCACACCACCGAAGTGCGCGGCAAGAGCTTGCGCGAGGTGCTGCGGGATGACGTCTCGCTGTCGCCGGCGCCGGATTCGCTGTTCGAGCTGGTGTCCTATCTGACCGGCGGTGCCCAGCGCGAGAGGGCGCGCGCGCTGGCGCAGGGCGAAGACCCCGACGGCGACGCCGCGACGCTCGATGTGATGGCCGCGTTGCAGAAATTCCCCACCGTGCGGCCCCACCCGGAAGCCTTCGTCGAAGCGCTGGAGCCGCTGCAGCCGCGGCTCTACTCGATCTCATCCTCGCACAACGCGACGCCCGGGAAATTGTCACTGACGGTCGATTGCGTCCGCTATGTCATCAACAAGCGCAAGCGGCTGGGGCTTGCCTCGACATTCCTCGCCGAGCGCATCAATCCTGGCGATGAGGTCAGGGTCTACGTGCAGAAGGCCCACGGCTTTGGGTTGCCGCAGGATCCGAAGACGCCGATCATCATGATCGGGCCGGGCACCGGCATTGCGCCGTTCCGCGCCTTCCTGCTCGATCGCCGGGCGACCGGCGCGCCCGGCAAGAACTGGCTGTTCTTCGGCCATCAGCGCAGCGATTGCGATTTCTTCTATGCGGGCGAGCTTAACGCCATGAAGACCGCCGGCCTGCTGACGCGCCTGTCGCTCGCTTGGTCACGCGACGGCGACAAGAAATTCTATGTGCAGGACCGCATGCGGGAGGTCGGCCGCGAACTGTGGACCTGGCTCGCCGAAGGCGCGAATGTTTACATCTGCGGTGACGCCAAGCGGATGGCGAAGGATGTCGAGCGGGCGCTTGTGGATATCGTTGCCCAGTTCGGGGCGCGCACCACGGACGAGGCGATCAGCTTCGTTGCCGACCTGAAGAAGAAAGGCCGGTTCCAGCAGGACGTGTACTAGGTCGTGCTCGATCTGCAGCCTAACCAGACGTCGGGCCGATCTCGGCAAATTGTCCGAAGCATGCGGTTTGCGCGATGCACAACGAAGAATTTCGTCGTCAGAACGCATAGCTGAACATCGTGTCCTGCTGTAGCCTGCTCGCATTTCGGTTGTGGAGTTGGGCATGCCGATCAAGCCGCCTCCGATTCTCGAAAGGGATATCGCACGCGCGCGCCAAATCGCGCGCTCGTGGAAGCCGCTCGGCCACCTCTCGCCCGCCGACGCCGAGATTGTCGCAAGAGCCATCGCCGAGGGCATTGCAGAAGGACGCAGGTACGGCCTGGAGATCGGGCACGACTGCGATCGAATGAGCCGGTTCACTGTCATCAATGCTGCCGCTGCGATCAGCACCTATATCCTGGCAAAGGACGGCAACCGCCCGCAACTGATGAAGCACGCCTTCGCTGAGGACTGCGAACTTGAAATAGTGGCGAAGACTGACGCTATTTCCTTTCCACGTTCTGCAAGGGGATTGGAGCAGATCACTCGGGTGCTGGTCACTGATTTCGGAGAGCAGTTCAGCGACATTCGCACGTTCGGCCTGTCGCGGCCCAGCTCGGATCATCTTCCCCATTTCCATTGCGACTGGCTGGTTGGGATGTCGTCCAGACAGGGCGGAGCAGTTCGCGTTGGCTGCGGGCATTATGGTTGGCAATTCGATCACGCCGACGATGGTCGCGTGAAGAAGCTCGTGATCGACATCGAGATAATGTGTGTCCTGCCAGTCGAGACCGCGGGGCCGATCATGCAGTGGCTTGACGAGCTGCCATATCCCTGGTGCTCACACGTCCGGGCCCGCGAGGGAATGCCAACAATTGACGGCTTGCGGCCGGTGGAATGCTTCCTGCGAAGCGTGGACGCGCTCGTTGAGGACACAGCAAGCATCAAACGCGCGTGATCTGCTACGTCTGAGGTAATGGGCGTGCGCCGTGATCAGTCAGAACCGGGCCTGATCGAGGTTCCGGATGTTTCGAATTCGAACGAATAAAATTCCCGATCTCCCCCGTGATCAAGAATTTCTCACTCAAAATTGACTCCGCGGAGGGGGCCATATCACTATTTTTGCGGCCCGCTTGAATCCAGGCGCGAACGATATTTCATTTGCGGGCGATGAAGCGTTGGAGATCGAGAATGCGCGAACTATCGGCGGAAGCCCGGCTGCACCTTTACGCGCGATCCGTCTCCCGGAAGGCGGGCGCGGGATTTCATACCGCAGCGCTCTACTGCGCATTCGCGATGATTGCAGCCATCGTGTTCGGTACCTTCTCGGTTCATCCGTTCTGACATCTTCAAGAAAACGCCGCCTGATGCCCCAGGCGGCGGCTTTTTTGCGAGAAGCAGGACTTCGTCGAAATCAACGCGCCGTCCTGAACGGCGCGACCGCGATCCCCGCTTCCTTGAGCGCCCGGCGCACGCCGCGCGCAATCTCCACCGCGCCGCGCGTGTCGCCGTGAATGCAGACCGTGTCAGTCTGCATCTTGATGATCTTGCCGGTCACGGATACCACCGCGCCGTCCTGCACCATGCGCACCACGCGATCGGCAATCTCCTTGGGATCGTGCAGCACCGCGCCGGGCTTCTTGCGCGAGACCAGATTGCCGTCGTCCTCATAGGCGCGATCGGCGAACACCTCGTGCGCCATGCGCAGATTGGCGGCTTCGCCGGCGCGCACCAGCTTTGAGTTGGCGAGCACGACGAAGATCAGGCTCGGGTCGACCGCCTTGATCGCGTCGGCGATTGCCTTCGCCGTCATGTCGTCCTCGCACGCGACGTTGGAGAGCGCGCCGTGTGCCTTCACATGGGTGACCTTGTGGCCGGCCGCGGTCGCGATCGCCTGCAAGGCGCCGATCTGGTAGGCGACGAGGTTCTCGATCTCGGACGATTTCAATCCGGGCACCGCGCGGCGGCCAAAGCCATGCAGGTCGCGATATCCGGGATGCGCGCCCACGCTGACGCCACGAGCCTTCGCCAATTCGACCGTGTGCCGCATGATGTCGGCATCGCCGGCATGGAAGCCGCAGGCGACGTTGACCGATGTCGCAAGCTCGATCATCGCAGCGTCATTGCCCATTTCCCACGGGCCGAAACTCTCGCCGAGATCGCAATTGAGGTCGATGGTTGGGGTCATGACGATCGGTCCGTCGTTGTTGATGTTGATCTAGCCGGGTGCCGGCACGGCGACCTGCCACGTCGCGGCGTCGACGGCGCTGACCGCCTGGCCTGCGACGTTAGCATCCCTGAGTGCCTCGATGTTGAGGCCGAAATCCTCGATGCCGCGGAGACGGTCGGGCAGGGAACGCAAGAGCTCCCAGAATTTCCTCGCCTCCGCCTGTGCCTCCGTCACGGTCACGGCCCTGAAACGGAACGGGCGGCCGGCGGAAATCTGCGCAAAGCGGCCGAAATCGGCCGTGATCACGGTCGCGATCTTCGGATACCCGCCGCTGGTGCCGCGATCCGGCATCAGCACGATCGGCTGACCGTTGCCGGGCACCTGGATGCTGCCATTGACCGTGCCGTCGGAGACGATGTTGTGGCCATCGAGATGCTTGATGACAGGGCCCTCGAGCCGGTAGCCCATGCGGTCGCTGGTGGCGGAAATCTTCCACTCGCTCTCGAGGAACAGCTTCTTGCCTTCCTCGGCGAATTCGTCGTCCTGTGGGCCGAGCACGATGCGGATCGGCGCGTCGGCTGGCGCCGGCAGATCGATCCGCCGCTCGGCGGCTCCGCTCGCGGGCTGTGTCTTCAATTCGTCGCCACTTTGCAGCGGCCGAGGATAGGGGCTGCCGAGCCCCGCGCGGGCGTTCACCGCGAGGCTGCCGAACATCGGCTCGCCCGCGATGCCGCCCTCGATCGCGAGATAGCTGAACGAGCCGCCGCGGGCGAAGCCGAGATTGAGAGTTTCGCCTTCGGCCAGCGTCGCCGAAGTGTCGAAGGCGACCGCGCGCCCTCCAATGTCGGCGTTGCGCGGCGCGCCCGCGAGCGCGACTCGTACAGCGCTGCCGCGTGCCGTGAAGGCGGCACTGAACGGGCCGATCTCGACGGCCGCCGCTAACAGCTCGTTGCCGACCAGCGTGTTGGCGGCCGCGAGCGCCAGCCGGTCCATCGCACCGCTTGGTGTCAGGCCGTATCGCTGCGAGCCCGGGCGGCCGCCGTCCTGGACCGAACTCGCCGGACCGATCGAGGTAACGACGAGCTTGCTCATGACGACACCAGTTCGGCAATGAATTCGCCAGCTTCGGCGGCGCGGTCCTGTTCCGCAAAGGTCTTTGCATCGACCGCCGTGAAGGTGATGGCGTCGCCCGGCTCGAGCAGGAAGGTCGGATCGCGATGCAACTGATAGGTTCGCACGGCTGTGCGGCCAAGCAGATGCCAGCCGCTCGGGCCGGCAAGGCATTGCACGCCGGTCTGGATGCCGCCGATCGAGATGGTACCGGCGGGCGTCAGCAGACGCGGATCCTGGCGACGCGGCATGTGCAGAAATTCTTCGAGCCCGCTGAGGTAGGACCAGCCGGGCGTAAACCCGATCATGGCCACCCGGTAGTCGCCGGCGACATGACGCCCGACGATATCGTCGGGCGTGGTGTTGAGCGCCTTCGCCACGTCCTCGAGATCGATCCCATGCTCGCCGCCATAGGCGACGGGAATTCGCCAACGGCGCGTTCGAACCGCGGTCGGCAAAGCCTTGGCTGCCCGCGCAAGCAATTGTTCGCCGAGCGCATCGAAACCGATCCGGACGGGATCGTAATGCACCAGCAGCGAGCGATAGGTCGGCACCGTCTCGGTGATTCCCTCTATCGGCTCGGCCGATATGACGCGGTCGAGCGCCAGCACCCGCCGGTTGGCGGCATCGTCGATGGTGCGGCTGAATTCAACCGTGATGGCACTGTCGCCACTCGGCAGGAGGCGGGGAGGACTGAGAGTTTCGGCCATGATGTATGCGGACTCGTCGCGCATCAAGCTAGCGTGTTTCGGGCCGCAGCGGAATTCGCTTCGTGCAAAATGACGCTGCAACTTCAATAAATTAATTCGCATGCCGGCGATAGGATATGGTGATCGCAGAACCGGCGTCACGGCCCTTGACGCGAAGGTTTTGCCCCGCAAGATGCGGCTCGTCTTTTCCTCTTCCTCCCACCGGAGCTACCTTTCGAGATGTCCCTGTCCGCCGAAGCGATTGCGACACTGTCGCACGTGTCCACCGCCACCATCACCACCGTCCTGCTCAAGAAGGGGCTACGTAACGTCTGGATGCGCGGCACCAAACCGCTGAGGCCTGGGCAGAAGCGGCTGGTTGGACCGGCCTTCACGCTGCGTTTCGTGCCGGCGCGCGAGGATCTGGCGACGCCGGAATCCTGGTCGTCGCCGATTTCGACCCGCACCGCGATTGAGGCCATGCCGGAGGGCTGCCTCGCAGTCGTCGACGCGATGGGCGTCACCGATGCCGGTATTTTCGGCGACATCCTCTGTGCGCGCATGGTCAAGCGCGGCGTGGCGGCACTGATCACCGATGGCGTCGTGCGCGACGTGGAGGGCGTGCTCGGCACCGGACTTCCGGTCTGGTGCGACGGCTATGCGGCACCGCCGTCGGTCGCAGGCCTGACCTTCGTCGGCTGGGGCGAGCCGATCGGGTGCGGCGGTGTAGCGGTGTTCCCGAATGACGTGGTGGTCGCCGATCAGGACGGCGCGGTGCTGATTCCGCAGGTATTCCTGGATCACGTACTGGCCGAAGGGCCCGAGCAGGAACGGATGGAGGCGTGGATCGTCAATGAAGTGAACAACGGGGCGTCGCTGCCGGGCCTCTATCCGATGAACGCCGAAACCAAGGCACGCTACGCCGCAAGCAAGAAATAACGTGAAGAGAGCGAGGTAAGCCTATGGATGTCCACGTTGCCGGCTCGCGGCCGACCCGCCGCGCGCCAAAGGAGAACTTTACCGGAACCGTGCTGCAGGACCCCATCAACATGGCGCCTGCACCGGCCCGCCTGAACGCTTCCCGCGTCGCCTTCGAGCCGGGGGCGCGAACCGCCTGGCACACGCATCCGCTCGGCCAAACGCTCTACGTGATTTCCGGGATCGGACGGGTGCAGGCGAAAGACGGCCCGATCAGGGAGATCCGGCCGGGTGATGTCGTCTGGATTCCGCCGAATGAGAAGCACTGGCATGGCGCCTCGCCGAATAACGCTATGACCCACATCGCCATGCAGGAGGCGCTCGACGGCGTCTACTCGACCTGGATGGAGCATGTCACCGACGAGGAATATAACGGCAAGGTCGGTTAGCTGATTGGGTAGCCTGTCCGCGGCCGCGCGCGCCAAACAAAAAGCTCCGCGGGCTGCGGAGCTTTTTTCATTTCGTGCGGCCGCTCAGTTGACCCGCGTCCAGGTCTGGCCGCCGCAGAACATGCCGCCGAAGGCGCAGCCCTGGACGCGCAGTGTGTCCGCACCCTTCAGCGCGATCGTAGAGTCGTAGGTGCTACCCGTGCCGGGATCGAGGATCCGGCCGCTCCATTTGTCCTTGGCGGGCTTCATGTTGATCAGGACCTGCTCGCCGTTCTGGTTCGACTTCTTGTCGACGGCGTAGCCGCACAGATTGGCGCCGCATTGCTCGATGCGGACCTTGCCTTCCCTCTCTTCGGTCAGCCAGACGCCGAGCGGTGAATTCGCGGCCTGCACCGGGTTCGGAGCCGCACGTGGAGAGGACGCCGGTGGCGGTGACGAAGGCGCAGCGGCGACAGTGGGTGCCGGCGCAAGTGGCGCCGCCGGAGGTGGAGCGATCGCCGCGGTGTCTGAGGGCGCTACCGCAGCGGTCGCGGTGGCCGGCTCAGGCGCCGGTGCGGCTGGCGCGACTGAAGGTGCCGGCTCAGGCACCGGCGCGGCAGGGACCGCGGCCTGTTCGGCAGGAGCAGGCGCTGAGGGTGCTGTGCTCGCCGGCGCGGCTTGTGGATCTGTCTTGACCTGTTGTGGAGTTGGCTTGCGCTTCGGCTCGGCGGCATCGCCCTTGGCGCGCTTGGGTTTGCGGCCGGTGTTGTCATAGACGCCGGGGATCGAGACCGTGCCGCGATCGGGATCGATCCGGATGGTGCGGCCGCCGTACTCGAAAGTGTATTGGGCCTGCGCGACAGCCGTGCTCGCAAACAAAAGCGTGGCGATTGCCAGGAGCTTTGTCATCTCGACCTCCACTGAGGGAATTCCGTCGCTAAGGCTACGTGGCGGCAATCTCATTCAAAGTGACCTAGGTCACTTTAAAAACCTGAGTCGTGCAGCCGCGGCCTTGGGTTCAAATGACTGGAACTCGGTCCAGTGTCGGCCCGAGAGGTGGTCAAATTTCGGCACGTCAGAGGCGCTCATTGCCACATGGTCATTCAAACCATGCGGCGTAGATCCTGCGAAAGGTGCCGTCCTCCATCGCGACATGCAGCCATTGGTCGACGAAGGCTTTCAACGCCACATCGCGCTGCAGCCAATAGGCCTTCTCGGAGAAGTCGAACGGCTTGTCCGGATGTACCGCACAGAGCACGCCGGGATGAAGCTTCTGCTGGTAGCGCGTCTCGGATGCGTCCGTCATCATCAGATCTGCATCGCCCTTGGCGATCTCGTCGAAGATCTTGGTGTTGTCGTTGAAGACGCGGATCTCGGCTGTCTTCACATTGGCCCGCGCGAAGCGCTCATTGGTGCCGCCGGGATTGACGGTGACGCGGATGCCGGCCCTGTCGATGTCGGCGATGGTCTCGTACTTGTCCTTGTCGGCGCAGCGCGCGATCGGCGTCTTGCCTTCGCGCATGATGGGCGTCGAGAACAGGCCCTTCTTCTGTCGATCGAAAGTGATGGAGACGCCGCCCATTGCGACGTCGAAACGGTCAGCCTCGAAATCCTTCGCCAGTTGCGGCCATGCCGTCTGCACGAATTCGACTTTAACGCCAAGCGCCTTGCCGAGCGATTCGGCCATGTCGACATCGAAGCCACGGAAGGCTTTGGTGTCCTGCTCAAGATAGGTGAAGGGCAGATAGTCGCCTGTCATGCCGACACGCAGCGTGCCGCGCTTGACGATGTCATCGAGACGGGAAGCGACCTGCTGTTGGGCTTGTGCCGACGACACCAGGAGGGCCAATGCGAGGCCGGCCAATGCACGAAACATCCACGTCTCCGTCGATTGCGATGACACGTCATTGCAGAGCCTTTAGACCAGACGGCACGGTTGGGCCAGCATACCGGGAGGCGAAGTGACCATCTCACTCCATGAAGCATCCATCGGCGTCTATGTGCCGTATCTGCGCAATCTCTCAGCCTTGCTCGATCATGCGGCAGCTTACGCGACCGCACGGAAAGTCGATCCGGCCGTGCTGCTTGGCCTCAGGCTCGCGCCGACCATGTACAGCCTTCGGCAGCAGGTCGAGGAAGCCAACCGCCACGTGATCCTGAGCTGCGCGTTGCTGGCCGGCTGCGAGCCGCTGACGTTTGCGAAAGCGGAGCCCGACATCACCGAACTGAAATCGCGGATATCGTCGACGGTTTGTTTTGCCCAAGGCCTGCCTCCTGCCGTGATCGACGCCGCGGCGGACAAGGATGTGGTATTCACGTTCCGCAGCGGAGCGACGCGGCGTTTCACGGGAAAATCGCTGCTGCTGACCTTCAGCGTGCCGCAGTTCTTCTTCCACGTTGCGACTGCCTACGACATCTTGCGCCATGCCGGCGTCGATCTCGCGAAGAAGGATTTCCTCGGACCACCAAGGGCAGCGCAGGCTTAACGATCCGGATCGTGCTTCAACCTTCGTAGTCGTCGTCGCCGCGCATGCCGTCGGGGGCGGCAGTGCGTCCGGTCATCTGCTGCCTGAAGTGCTCGAAGCGCTGCCGCGCCTTCGCCTCGCAATCGTCGACGAAGTTGATCGCGGCGTTTCGGTCCATCGGGCCGTTGACGACCGGGGTCGACGTCTCGCCGACAGCCTCGTCGACGTAATAACGGCCATTGTCCTCTCGGACCGTCCACCGGAAGCGCAATGCGGCTATTGGGCCCGGCCCGACTTTGGAATAGCCGCTGGCCTCGATCGGCTGCGGCCCGGGCGGTGGCAACACCATGGCTGTCTCTTCAATCTGTTCCGGCGCGCTGTCTGCCGCGCCTTCCTGCGCCTTGGCCGGTTCGGGGGGCGCAGTGGCCTGGTCGAGAATGCTCGCGATCGCGGCGAGCGCATTGTCGGTCGGGTCGCTTTGATTCACGGTTCAGCCTCCGTGCGAGAATTGATGCCAGCATGGTCTCGTATCTAACTGATTTGGCTGAATTTTGTTAGTCTACGCACATACCGGTGGGCGTTTGTCCCGCCACGAGCGAACCTGTTCGAGCTGGCCCGCGAGCCGGAATAGCAGCCCTTCCTCGCCGAACTTTGCCGCAAACATCATGCCGAGCGGCAGACCGGCCTTGTTCCATGCCAACGGCACGGACATCGCAGGCTGGCCGGACATATTGAACATCGAGGTGCCCGGCATGTAGCGGCGCAGGAGCGGCGCGATGTGGGTCAGATCGTCGGACATCGTGTTGAACTCGCCGATGCGGACCGGTGGCGTGCACAATGTGGGGCTGAGGAAGACGTCGCAGCCTGCGAAGAAGGTCGCAAGCGTATGCGAAATCTGGAACGCCGCGAGTTGAGCGGCGACGTAGTCCACCGGTGCAAGCTTCTGCGAGTTCCGCGCGCTGACCAGCGTCAAGTGCTCCAGATCATCAGCCGTCATGGCGCGGCCGAAGCGCTGCTCGAGCAGCCGCACCGTCAGTGCCGTGTTGCCACCGACAATCGTCGTCATGACCGCAGCCGGATCGGCGGGCAGGGTCGGTGCCCGCTCTTCGACGCGGTGGCCAAGACCGGCCAGGACCTGGGCGATGGCGCGGACCGCGGCGGCAATTTCGGGGTCGATGGCTTCGCCAAACGGCGACCTGTCGGTGAAGCTGATGCGCAAATACCCGGGATCGCGGCCGACCTCCTGCGAAAACGGGCGCAATGGCGGCGGCGCGACATACGGGCTCGACGGTTCGGGCCCGTGGATCGCGTCCATCATCACGGCGCTGTCGCGCACGCTGATGCTGAGCACATGGCCGACCGAAAATCCGCCCCAGCCTTCGCCGCGGTCCGGGCCGAGCGGATTGCGCGCCCGCGTCGGCTTCATGCCGAACACACCGGAGGCGGAGGCGGGGATGCGGATCGAGCCGCCGCCATCGCTGGCATGCGCCATAGGCAGGATGCGCGCGGCAACCGCGGCACCGGCGCCTCCGGACGAGCCGCCCGAGGAATGGTCGAGATTCCACGGATTGCGCGTCGGTCCGAACAGCCGCGACTCCGTCGTCGGCATCAGGCCAAATTCCGGGCTTGCGCTCTTGCCGAAGATCGTGACGCCGGTATCGAGGAAGCGCTGGACCAGGGTGCCGCTGTGATCGGCCACGAATTCGCTGAGCACGGTTGCACCCGACGTTGTGCGCGTACCTTCGAGCGGATCAAGGTCCTTCAGGAGAAACGGCACGCCGGCGAAGGGACCGTCGGGCAATCCCTTGGCGATCTGGCGCTCGGCGTAGTCGTAGTGCTTGACGACGACCGCGTTGATCTGTGGATCGGTCTTCGTCGTGCGGTCGATTGCCTCGTCGAGCAACTCCTTCGGCGATACGTCCTTCTTGCGGACGAGCTCGGCGAGGCCGACCGCGTCATAATTGGCGAATTCCTTGAATGCCATGTGCATACTCCACGTCACCGCACCGAGCTCCAGGGATCGGCCGCGGCGCGAAAGGGAACGGCTGCAAGCTCAGCCGAGAACGTCCGGGTTGATGACGTTCTGGCGCAGCGGCGCTCCGTCAAGCACGCTCAGGATATTGCGTGCCGTCTGCTCGCTCATGCGATCGACCGCCTCGACGGTGACGCCGGCGACGTGCGGGGCCATGATCACGTTCGGCAGGCTGTGCAGGGCCTGACCGACCGGCGGCGGCTCCTGCTCGAACACGTCGAGGCCCGCGCCGGCAAGCTTGCCCGACGCCAGCGCATCGTGCAGCGCCTTCTCATCGACGATGCCCCCGCGAGCGGTGTTGATGAGGTAGGCGGTCGGCTTCATCAGGCGGAAACGCGCCGCGTTGAACATGCCGAGCGTTTCCGGTGTCTTCGGGCAATGGATGGTGACGAAATCGGCGCGTCGCAGGGCGGCGTCGAGATCCGGCACCGCTTCGCAGCCGGCGGCCATGATCTCGCCGGCCGGCTTGTAGGGATCGTACACCAGCACCTGCATCTCCATCACGAGGCAGCGCTTGGCGGTGCGCGAGCCGATGCGGCCGAATCCGACGACCAGCACGGTCTTGCCGTAGAGGTCGAACGGCAGCACGCCGAGCCGGCTCGCCCAGGTGCCGTCCTTGACCATGGCGTGCATCTCCTGCGCTCGCTTCGCGAGCGTCAGCATCATGAACAGCGCGTGCTCGGCCACCGAGGGCGAGTTCGCGGTGCCCGCCACCATGAGCGGCACCTTGCGGCGGGAGAGCGCGGCGACGTCGACGGCGTCATAGCCGACGCCGATCCGCGTCACCACCTTCATGTCCCTGGAGGCTTCAAGCTCCGGCTCACCGAAGCGGGTGGCGCCGAGCGCGACGCCGTGGACCGGCGCATGTTCCTTCAACATGGCCTCGAAGTCCTTGGCGGAGATCAGATTCGGAAATTCGACGAGTTCGATGTCGTCCCGTTCGGTGAGGAGAGCCCGTGCTCCCGGCGACAATGTCTGGGTGATGAAAATCTTCTTCTTGTTGGTGCCCATTTCCTGCTCTTGCGGTTCTTGTTCGCCGTCAAAGGACGGCGCCGGTCACCTCGTTTAGCAAATGCATGTTGTTGAGGTCCACAGCCATTCGGAGCGGGCCGCCATCCTGCGCGCCGGCATTGGGATTGACGCGGCCGCAGATCTGGGTGCCTTCGAGCGTGAAATAGACCAGCGTCTCCATGCCCATCGGCTCGGTGACGTCGAGCATCGCGTCGAACGGCTCAATGCCAGGCTCCGCATGCGGACTGGCCTCGGCGACGTGCTCCGGCCTGATGCCAAGCAAAAGCTTGTCGGTGCGCGGGACCGCCTGATACCGCGTGGCGCGGCTGGGCGGCAGCGGGAATGCGAGACGGTCGGTCAGTCTCGCATGCAGCTTGCCGCCGACATCCTCGATGCGGCATGGCACGAAGTTCATCGCCGGCGAGCCGATGAAGCTTGCGACGAAGCGCGTGGCCGGGTTGTGGTAGAGTTCGTGCGGCGTGCCGATCTGTTCAATGCGGCCGTGGTTCATTACCACCACGCGGTCGGCGAGCGTCATTGCCTCGACCTGGTCGTGGGTGACATAGACCGTGGTGGTGCGGACTTTCTGATGCACCTTCTTGATCTCGATCCGCATCTGCACGCGCAGCTTGGCGTCGAGGTTCGAGAGCGGCTCGTCGAACAGGAACACCTTGGGGTTGCGCACGATCGCCCGTCCCATCGCGACGCGCTGGCGCTGGCCGCCCGAAAGCTGCTTCGGCTTGCGATCGATGAGGTCGGTGATGTCGAGCATGCGGGCGGCTTCCGTTACCCGCGCCTTGATCTCGGCCTTGGGATAATGCTTCAGGCGCAGCCCGAACGACATGTTCTCGGCGACCGTCATGTGCGGGTAGAGCGCATAGTTCTGGAACACCATCGCGATGTCGCGATCCTTGGGCGGCACGTCGTTGACGACGTCGCCCCCGATCATGATGTCGCCGTCCGAAATATCCTCAAGCCCCGCGATCATCCGCAGCGTCGTCGACTTGCCGCAACCGGATGGTCCAACCAGCACCACGAACTCATGGTCGGCGATGTCGAGGTCGATGCCGCGCACCGCCTCGACGTCGTCGTAGCGCTTCACCACCTTACGCAACGTCACGTCAGCCATGAGTTCAACCCTTTGTCGCACCGGCGGTCAGGCCGGCGATGTAGTAGTCCATCAGGAAGGCGTAGATGATCAGGGGCGGCGCAGCGCCGAGCAGGGCGCCGGTCATGATCTGCCCCCAGTTGAACACGTCGCCCTTGATCAGGGTGGTGATGATGCCAACCGGCAGCACGAGCTGGTCGGTCGAGGTCGTGAAGACCAGGGGATAGAGGAACTGCGCCCAGGACACGGTGAAGGCGAAGATCGTCGCGGCGATGAGCCCGGGGAGCGCGACCGGAATGAATATCCGCGTCAGCGTCTGGAACCAGGACGCGCCGTCGATGATCGCGGCTTCATCAAGCTCCTTCGGGATCGAGGCGAAGTAGCCGATCATGATCCAGGTGCAGAACGGCACCGTGAGTGTCGGATAGATGAACAGCAGGACATACCATCTGTTGACCAGCTGGATCCCTGTCCAGTCGCCGATCACGGCGAACATCTTGAACAGCGGGATGAACAACAAGCTGTCCGGGATGAGGTAGGTCAGAAACACGCCGGTCGCGAGCGTGGCCGAGCCCCAGAATTTCATCCGCGACAGCGCAAATGCCGCCGGCACGCTGATCAGCATGGTGATGGTCACCACGATGATCGAAACCCATGCCGAATTCCAGAAGAAGCGCAGGAACTGGTTCGACGTCAGCAGGCCGGTATAGTTTTCCAGCGTGGGATGGAACACCCACCATGGATTGGTCGCCGCCGATATTTCCGCGCTGCTTTTGAGCGAGGTGATCAGCATGTAGATCGGCGGCACCAGCGAGAAGATCGCAAACAGCGTCAGAAAGAAATACGACCAGCGCAGCGCCCAGGCGCGGTCGCGGCTCATGCTGCCGTACTTGACCTGGCGGGTCGGGCCGGCTTTGTCGATTGTGACCGTGCTCATCAGGCTTCATTCCCGCGTTTGGAGACGTCGCGCAGGATGAAGATCGCCGCGACCGCCAAAATCGGCACCATGAATAGTGACACACTGGCGCCGAGCGGAATGTCGCTGCCCTCGATGCCGACGCGGAATGCCCAGGTTGCGAAGATGTGCGTATGGTCGAGCGGCCCGCCGGCGGTCAAGATGCGCACGATGTCGAAATTGGCGAAGGTCACGATCAGCGAGAACAGCGTCGTGATCGCGATGATGTTGCGCATCATCGGAAGGGTGACGTACCAGATGCGCTGCCACCAATTGGCGCCGTCGATCGCCGCCGCCTCGTAAAGCTGCTCGGGCACCGATTTCAGCGCCGCCAGATACATGATCATGAAGAACGGCGCGCCGTACCAGACATTGACCAGGATCACGGAGAAGCGCGCCCACATCGCGTCGCCGGTCCAGGGGATCGGCCCAATGCCGAAGAAGGACAGCGTGTAGTTGAAGGCGCTGTAGGAGGGATCGAACAGCCACAGCCAGGCGAGGGTGCTCATCGCCGGAGGGATCACCCATGGCACCAGCAGCATGCCGCGCCACTTGCGCTGCTTGTTGGCCGGTACGTTGTGCACGAAGTGCGCCACGATGAAGCCGATCAGCGCTTTGAAGATCACGGCTGAGATGGCGAAGATGCAGGACTGCTTGACGACCAGCCAGAACGTTTCGCGCTTGAACAGGAACTCGAAATTGCCGAAGCCGACGAACTTCGCCATCGACTTGTTCAGCGTTGCCAGATGCAGGGAATAGAGAGCCGGATAGATGACCAGGACGCCGATCAGCAGGATCAGCGGCAACGTCATCAGGAACGCTGCGCTGGATTTTCGTTTCAGCGCCCGGCGCAGGCTGGAACGCTTGGCTGTCCTTGCCGCGCCGGAGACGGCGCCTTGCTGAAATGCGACATCAGCCATGATGCGTGTTCCCTGAATGGTTCGCCGTGAAACCGGCACTTGCCGGTTTCCAAACGGGTACGTGCGGAGGCAGATGCGCCGCGCAGCCAGCCATCAAGCCGGCACGCGGCGCATCCTCAGGACCTCAGGTCCGCATGAAGCCCTCGCACTCGCCTTCGGCCCAGGCGAGGGTCTTTTCCATCGACTCGCCCTGATGGAAGCGCAGGCACATCTTGGTCAGGGTCGCCTGTGCATAGATCTGCTGAGCTATCTTGGGCGGCGCCGGCGAGGTCGCAATCGACAGGGTCTGATGATTGTAGGGGTTCGGGTAGTGGTACAGGGTGCCCTTGGGCGGGCTTTCCTCCTGCCAGACCTTCAGCGTCGTCAGCTTCTCAAACGCCGGCAAGTCGTAGCCACCGCTCGCGACGACCATCTTTTCGATCGAGGCCGGCTTCGAGAGATGGACGAGCAGGCTCTTGGCAGCTTCCTTGTTCTTGGAGAAACTCCAGATACTCCAGAAGTAGGGCAGGAACGGCGCGAAACGCCCCTTGGGCCCGGCCGGGAAGCCGTGGGTCCAGCACTGCTCGGCGACCTGCGGCGCATCGCGCTTGGCCACCGCCCAGGCGCTCGGCGGATTCATGATCATCGCGCCCTTGCCGGACACCAGCCATTTGTTGTTTGACGCGTCATCCCAGGCCGCCACGTCAGGCGGCAGAAAGCCGATCAGCTTCTTGTAATATTCGAGCGCCTGGCGCACCGCGTCGGTCTTGACGGTGAGGTTACCCTTGGCGTCGACAAGCTGGGCGCCGAACGATTGGAAGATCGCGCCGCACGTGTCGACGCTGTCGGTGGTTTCGCCAAGGCCGATTCCGAACGGCACGCCGGCCTTGTGGCAGGCTTCCGCCGCCTTCAGGAAGGTATCGAGCGTCCAATTGTCAGCCTTGGGGGGCGAGCCGGCGGGGTACATTTCCTGCACGTCGATCCCGGCATGCTTCTTCATCAGGTCGATGCGTGAGCAGGGACCCTTGATCTGGCTGCCGACGCAGGCGGGAACGCCGAGCCACTTGCCTTCCGACTGGCCGAGATATTTGACCGTGCCGTTGACCTCGCCGTTCTCGGCGACGATCGGGCCCATGATGTCGTTTACGGACTCGAGTTGCTCTGAATTCGCATGCGCCCACCAGGTCGGCATGGAGAAGATGTCGTGGCCGGATTTGGCCTGCGCTTCGGCAGCGATCGTCAGCAGGTTCTTGTTGCCCTGGCTCGTGATGTAATCGATCTGTACCTCGACCTTCTCCTTGGCGGCCCACTCGTTGACGAGGTCGGTCGACGCCTTGTTCGCACCGGGCACCCAGTGATCCCAAAAGCCCATCGAGAGCTTTCCGGCAGCGTATGCGCCACGCACGTAAGGCGCTGTAATCAGCGCCGCCGATGACAGCGCTGTCGCAGCAACGAATTGTCGTCGTGAAAGCTTCTTCCGCGTCATGGCATTCCCTCCCTGGTGAGCCGACGGACAAAAGACTTCTGGAAACCTCGTTGTTATTTTTTTGAGCCGTCGCGAGGCGAGGCCATGAGATTTCGTCAGCCTGATCAGAACAGAATTGCCGGCGCCTGTCGAGAAATCAGATACAGCCCTTCTCTAGAACTAACGTTGTGTGTGCAAATCGAAGGCAGTTCGGCCGGTGATCGCCGCTCCTCCAATTTGGCAGCGCTATCACGATTTCATGCTGCGCCGCACGCAACGCCGCGCGGCGAATGATTCACACGGTGCGCGGTTGAGCCGCAGGTTTGTCTGCCGGTCGCCCCGGCGCTTGGCACGAACGCGTACTTCAGTCATCTTCATGCCTGCCCAACAAATAGACCAAATCAGAGCAAAGCCGATAAAATGCGGATTCGGCGAGGCCTCCCTGCGCAAAGAACGTCATTCCCTGAAACCCACGATCGATCATGGAGACCAAATAATGCCCAGCCCGGTAGCGAAGGTGCGTGCATGGTGGACGCTGTGCGCTGCGCTTGGCGTGGCCGCCATCACGCTTCTTGCCGCGCCCCATATCGGTCATGCACAGATCGTTGAGGGCGTCCAGAAGGGCGCCCGTGAGGGAAGCAGGGCGGCCGGGCCGGTCGGTGGCGTCCTGGGCGGCGCCATCGGGGGCGTGGTTGGCGTGGTGACTGGGGTGACCGGAGTCCTGACCGGTAACAACTCAAATGCCCCGAGCAGCAATGCCGCCAACGGCAAGAACGCGCAGTCCCAGCCGGCGGCACCCGGTGACAAGCAGGGCGCCAAGTCCACCAAGTCGGCGAAGGCCGGCAAGGCCAAGGCCGTCAAGCAGGCGACGGTTCTCACTCAGGATGGCGCGCCGCAGCTCACGGCGGAGCAGATCGTCACCAACAGCGATGCCAATATCGAACGGATCAAGAAGGAACTGAACCTGACTCCGGAGCAGGAAAAGCACTGGGCCGGGTTTAACAGCGCGATGCACTATCTTGGCCACAACGGTGCCGACCGGCTCAATCTCCGAATTGCGCGCGCGCAACGCGATCCGCCCGACGACATCATCGAGCAGATGCGGAACGAAGCCCAGTTCCTGAACGACCGTGCAGTGGATCAGCGCAACGTCGCCGACGCCGCGGAGCCGCTGTTTGCGAGTCTGGACGACAAGCAGAAGCAGGTCTTCATCAATGAAATGGTTCGCCTCAGCCACGAGCGCGGGCTCGATTAGCGGTTTCGGCGCTGATTCGTGAATAAAGGGGAAAACAACGGCGGCCGGCGCTCGAACCGGCCGCTCCGATCGAACGAACGGCGTGATCGGACCGCCGCTCAGACTTTCGGGAAATTCAACTCGACGCCGATGCCATCGGGATCATAGAGGAATATCTGGGTGTCGCCTGTGCGCGGCACGATCTGCTCGCGGAATTTGACATTCCTGGCCTGCAGCCGCTTGCGAACCCCTTCGACGTCGGTGGCGGCGAAAGCGATATGGTCGAGGCGACCAGTGTCCTCATATTTCTTCTCGGTGCCGCGGACCACGATGCCGTCGCGCGGTTTGCGGGTGCCCATCAGATGTACGGTGGCCTGACCACCCGAATAGAGCCAGTAGCCGGGGAAATCGAGCGGCGGACGATCGCCATTCTCGAGCCCGAGCACGTCGCAATAGAACTCCTTCGTTTTCTCGAGATCCTGCGGTTCGATCGTGAAATGTTGCAGTCCACCCAATGGCATTGCTCTTCTCCTTGACAGATCGGGTTAGATGAAGGTGCGGTTGGCGCCGGCGTCCGGTACCGACCGCCGGGCGTTTCCAGCACCGCCGCCCGGATCACGATGCGAAAACGTCGAAACCGCATCATGATCCATCTTTGTTTGAGCATGATCTCCGCGCAAACGCTGCACTTGTAACGAAGGGAAACGCTCCTCTCCGGATTATGCTCTAGGCGCGTCGGGCGAAGTGGCGGAAGCCGCAATGTCGGCCGAAGCCGTCAATTCCTTGTCGATTTGCTCGATCGACTTGCCCCTGGTTTCGATACCCAGGAAATAATAGACGAAGCCCGCCATCAGGAACCAGCAGCCGAGATAGACGAAGGCGGTCGGGATTTGGGTTAGCGGTACGTCGGGCTTGAGGTAGTTGTTAGAGCCGACGATCAGCGCGAGGCCGACCGGCCCGATGATCTTGCCGATGCCGCCGAACCCATAGGCCGACCCCATGCCGGTGGTGCGCAGATGCGAGGGCCAGACCTCCGCCGCGTACGGGCCGACGATCGCAAAGCCGCCATCGGCGAAGAAGAACGTCACCGCGAGCAGCAGCCAGAATGCAGACAATCCGAACAGCGTCGCGTCGTAATGATAGCCGGCGATGATGGTCAGTGCGCCCGCGCCGAAGCCGAGCAGGCCGCCCGCCGTTCGCCGTCCCAGCAGTTCCGAGAAATAGGAGAAGGAAACACGGCCGATGAAGCCGGTGATGCTGAGCAGGATCATCATTTTGGCGGCTTCCTGGGGCGTGACTTTCAGCAGCAATACGAACAGCGCGGGTGCCCACAGCGTGATGCCGTAGACGCCTGTCTGCGCACCGGCGTTGCCGAGCCAGGAGACAATCAGGCTGCGAGGATATTTGAACAGGTCGAGCCAGCTTGTCTTGACGATCGGGCCGGCATCGGCAGCGGTCGGCAGCGGCAGGTCTGACGGCTTCACCTGCAGCGCCCATGCGAGCGACTTGCGGGCCTCCTCGTAGCGTCCCTGGCGGCACAGCCAACGGGGCGACTCCGGAACCCACAGGCGGACCAGCAGCACCAGCAGCGACGGCAGCACGCCGATGGCGAACAACAGCCGCCATTGGTCGGCTCCCATCAGCGCGCCCAGCACGGCCCCAAGGCCGACGCCGAGCGGGATCACGCAGGTGACGAGCCCGCCGATCCAGCCGCGCTTGTGCGAGGGCATGAACTCCTGCACCAGCGGCAGGTCCACGCAATAGAGCCCGCCGACGCCGGTGCCGACGAAGAAGCGCAGGATCGCCAGATAGACCCAGCCGTTGTCAGGCGTGAAATAGAGCAGGCCGGTCGCGATCGAGAAGTTCAGCACAGTGCCGACGAAGACGAAGCGTCGGCCGACCCTGTCGGCGAGCCAGCCCCAGACATAGGCGCCGAGGATGGCGCCGATGCCGGAACTCATCAGAACAGTGGCTGACTGGCCGAACGTGAGCTTCCAGGGACCAATCAGGAAAGCAAGCACGAAGCCGATCAGGAAGTAATCGAAGAATTCGAGTGCGTCGCCAATGATGGCCGCGGCGAGGATTTTGATCTGATTGCCGGTCAGAGTCGTTCGGCGATCGAGTATCTCGAACATGGCGTTTCCCTTTGGCGCTTGTTCATTCTTTTGAGAGCGGGCGTCGCGCCGTCACACCGCCGATAGGGCAACGCTATCTTGCCAGCGTCGCCAGCGACAAGCCCGGACCGGCGCGGGGCTCATCTGCGCGTAAGCGATGGGCCTGATGCTCAGTGCTGCGCTCAAATGGCGGTGTGAAAGCCCGAGACGGTGGGCTCGGGGCGTTGACTAATTTGTCGGCAAACGCCAAGCCTGCCCCGACACATCTCAAGGCACACCGGATGGATGAGAAGCGAAAACACCCACGAACCGAGGTCAATCAGCCCGGCTACGTGTCGTCAGGCGGTTCGGTCATGCATTGCGTGATTATCAATATCTCGCCCGAAGGGGCTGCGATCGACGTGGAAAACCCTGCCTTTGTCCCCCATCGGTTTCGTCTGGTGTTGGCGAACGACTCCTCGGTGGTCCACGAATGCCGCGTGATCTGGACCAAGAAGAACAGGATCGGCGTCAGCTTCGTGGTCACGGCCTGAGTGCGGCGCTTGATCGCTAACGGTGCGCCGCTGATCCTCGAAAACGCTACCGCGCCACACAAATTGGCACAGCGCAAAGAAGACGGCCTCGGTGCGCCTTCAATTGCGCGCCGAGGCCGTCGGGGATGGTCGTTTGCCGATTACGAACATCCGCTCAACGTGCCGATGGCGGAATCGTTCCAGGCCCTGAAAGAATTTTTTGGGTTCCGTTTCAGCGCCACATGCCGCGCATCCCGGCGCGGATGTCGATCGGCGCTGCCCGGCTCGCCGTCGACGGCTCGGCTGGGGCGGCGCGGGGCCACGTCGTCCGCTCGAACATCGGCAGCAGCTTCTCGGGTATAAAGCGGGTCCGGGAGGCGTACATGTGACGATCGCCCTTCGCGGCCTGACCGTGGACGAAGAAGCGCTGCGGCACCAGTAGGTGTAAATCGTCCCTGGCGCGCGTCATGGCGACATAGAGCAGGCGGCGTTCCTCCTCGAGTTCCGCTGACCTGCCGGCCCCGAGGTCAGACGGCATGCAGCCGTCGACGACGTTGAGCACGAAGACGGACTTCCATTCCTGGCCCTTCGCGGAGTGGATCGTCGACAGGATCAGATAATCCTCATCCAGCAGCGGCGCGCCGGCCTGGTCGCTGGTCGCGTCCGGCGGATCGAGCGTGAGCTCGGTGAGGAAGCGCTGGCGCGACGGATAACCACCGGCGATCTGCTCGAGCTGGAACAGGTCGGCGCGGCGCACCTCGCTGTCCTCGTGGATGCGATCGAGGTGCGGCTCGTACCACAACCGAGCGCGCTCGAGATCGACCGGCCACTCGGAGCTGCGAAGGTTTTCGACCGTCTCGACGAACAGCCGCCAGTCCTCACCAGCCCTGGGCGGTGAGGGCAGGGCTGCCAGGGCGGCGATCGGATCGGCAGCTTCCGCCATGCTGTCGAGCACGCGTTGCGCTGATGCCGGCCCGACGCCGGGCAACAGATGCAGGACCCGGAAGCCGGCAACGCGGTCGCGCGGGTTTTCAGTGAAGCGCAGCAGCGCCAGCATATCCTTGACATGCGCGGCCTCAAGGAACTTGAGGCCGCCGAACTTCACAAACGGGATGTTGCGGCGAGTGAGTTCGACCTCTAGCGGCCCGCTGTGCGAGGAGGTACGAAATAGCACCGCCTGATGTTTCAGCAGCGTGCCCTGCTCCCGATTGGCCAGCACCTGCCCGACGATGTAGCGGGCCTGATCGGCCTCGTCGCGGATGGCGACGAGCTGCGGCTTGTGCGCCGACATCCGGTCGGTCCAGAGATTCTTCGTGAAGCGCTCCTTTGCGAGCGAGATCACGCCGTTGGCGGCCGAGAGGATCGGCTGGGTCGAACGGTAGTTGCGGTCGAGCGTGACGATCTCGGCGGCCGGGCTGAACTGTTCCGGGAAGTCCAGGATGTTGCGCACTGTTGCGGCCCGGAAGGAATAGATCGACTGCGCGTCGTCGCCGACCACGGTGAGGCCATGTCCTGCGGGTTTGAGCGCCAGCAGAACCGACGACTGCAGGCGATTGGTGTCCTGATATTCGTCGACCATCACATGATCGAAGCGGCCGCCGATCTCCTCGGCCAGTGCGGCATGTTTGACCATCTGTGCCCAGTAGAGCAGGAGATCGTCGTAATCGAGTACGTTTTGCTGCTGCTTGGCTTCGACATACGCGGCGAACAACCGCTTCAATTCGCCGACCCAGCCCGCGCACCAGGGGAAGAACTGGCCGAGCGTCGCCTCGATCTCCATCTCGGCGTTCACGCAGCGGGAATAGATCGCGAGGCAGGTTCCTTTGGTCGGAAACCGGCTCTCGGTCCGGGAGAGCCCGAGATCGTGACGAACCAGGTTGATCAGATCGGCGGAATCCTCGCGGTCGTGGATGGTGAAGGCAGGATCGAGCCCGATGCGCTCGGCATATTCGCGCAACAACCGCGCGCCGATGCCGTGAAACGTGCCGGCCCAGCTCAATGCGTCTGTCATCACGGATGCGGTGTCACCGAGCACGCGACGCGCGATCCGCTCGACGCGATCGGCCATCTCGGCGGCAGCGCGCCTCGAAAACGTCATCAACAGGATGCGGCGTGGATCGGCGCCGGCGACGATCAGATGCGCCACGCGATGGGCAAGGGTATTGGTTTTGCCCGAGCCGGCACCGGCGATCACCAGGAGTGGCACGCCAATGGTTCCGTCCGGGCCGATGCCGTGCTCGACCGCACGGCGCTGCTCGGGATTAAGCCCATCCAGATAGGCTGTGCTGGCAAGCATCGGCACGAATCACCCCCTGCCAAACGCTAACAGACATCAGGATGATTGGGACGCACGGTTCGGCGCAGGCGGGAAGAATTTAGATTGACATTGACGCCGCGCGTTGCACAACCGCTTCATGGCTGACGTATCCGGTTCCGACACGCCGCTCAAGGCGACATTCAAGCTGAGGCTGAACGGCGAGACGGTGACGCTCGCGACCGTTGGGCAGGCCTATCGCTTCATCACCAACCTTAGCGCCGTCGAATGGCTGGAATTCCGCTCGCTGCATGACGACGCGGTCGACGCGCTGGAAAACGCGGCCGGCAACGCGATGCTCACCGTCCAGGCGACGAACGCGCTGCGCCTGCTGTTCGTCCGCGCCAAGCTGCTGTGAGAACGTCGCCACCCAAAAAGAATGGGCCGCCCGTCCCTCGCGGGCGGCCCCAGATTGCGGCCCAAGCATGCAGCTTCGAGCCAAGGTGTGTACCGCCGTTACCTTGTTCGCGGCCATAACGGCTATGCGCTTACGAAAGCGCCGGCGATTCGGCTGTAGCGGCGGCACCACAGTCAAAGATCTGAGTCATCGATCAGTCGGTCGTACAATAGCGCGGATCGTAGATTCACGGTCGCGGCCTTGAGATAGCGCGCTTCTCGCATCGCATTGTTGAACATCATGATCGTCGTCCTCCAGTGCGGGCGTTCGCGCCGATCTGAACTGAGCGCCGCCATGAACCCCGCGGCATCGCCCACAGTTTCAAGGACGCGTCCGTCCTTCAGTACGATCGAGAACGCGAGCGGTGATCGCTTCTCCAATTCCGGCACGTGAGCACTCCGCAGGCGGCGATGAGGCAGGCTTGGCTGCGTCGCCTATAGCATTTGTTAATGCAAGGTCACGGACGCTTTGAGACATGTCCCGAGGTGGCTATGGCGTTTTCGAGCGAAGTGGTGCCGGTCCGCGTGAAGAGAACGCATCAAAGAAGAATCTAGAGCTTCGGCTCTGATTCAATCAGAACCGACAATGCTCTCTAGAACGAGTCGGCAAGCGCGATCTCGACCTTCAGGACATTGATGCGTCGCTGGGCTTCCTCGAAGGTCAGATCGGGCGCGTACTGCTTGGGCTGATAGGCTTCGGTGGCAAGGCTCCTCAACCGGGCGGCCTGGGACCGGGTCATTCGACGGCCGATACGCCGTCGAACCGCGCCAAATTTCGCAGCAGACATGGCCATTTTTGGTCTCCCTATACGAACGTTGTCTTGACAATATGTTCTATATTCGTTCTAACAGGGCATGGACAACAGAGTTAATGATATTCGCCGCAAAATCAGTGCCTTGAGGTCAGAGATGACATTGGTCGAGGCGACTATCCGCGATCAAGTCAATCGTGACCTCGACTGCAGCGAGGCGGCCGGCCGCCTGATGGCGATGCGGGCGGAGGTCGCCGAACTGGTTCGCGAGTGGAGGGCGTCCGGTGGGGGTGATCGCCTGCCGACGGTCCGCGAACGGCTGAGCCGAAACCATGTTGACCGTCCGGCCGCGAAAATGAAGCCGGACAAGCCAAAGGCGAAATCGGGCGGGACCAACGCGCACGCCTGATCCGGCCGGCAATCGCGTGTCGACAGGCTGCGGCTCTTTGCCGTAAACTGGCCGCATCGGGTTTCACGCCGGGAACCATCGGCTCGGGTCGGGATTTTCAGATGGTGAGGCTACCGCTGTCCCATCGCCAGACGTCCATGATCGCCGAAATGATCGCTCAACCACGAGCCTCGGTGAATGACGACCGCAGTCCCCTCCTGACGCTGATGTCCTGCATCAGTTGCAACAGGACGATGCGGCTTGAGACCAGCTATCCCGGCAGCGAGGGCAAGGACATCCTTCAGTATCGCTGCGAACAGTGCGCGCGCATCGAGCGAGTGCAGCTGGTGCGCCGAACCTGGCCGATGGATCGTTAGAGCGACGGCAACCGCCCCTCAATCCTGTCCGGTAAGCTTTGACAGTTCGCGGCTGAGGTCGTGAAGCTGATAGGGCTTGCGGAGGACGGGGAAGTCGAATCGCGCGTCCTGAACGCTTTCGCTGTAGCCAGTTGTCAGCAGGATCGGCAGGTCCGGGTTCCTTTCCCTGATCGCACGCGCCAGCTTCAATCCATCCATCTTGCCGGGCATGATGACGTCGCTGAATACCAGGTCAACGCCGTTGGCCTCGAGCTCCTGGAGCGCGGTCTCTGCATTGGACACCCACCGCACGGTGTAACCGAGTTGTTCGAGCAGGCCGGTGCTCGCGTCCGCCACCGCGGGATTGTCCTCGACCAGAAGGACGGTCGCGGGCGCATGCGCCGTCTGGCTCTCGGCTTCGCGCTTCGCCTCGACGATCCCTCGCGGCAAATAGATCCCGACGGTGGTTCCCTTGCCGAGCTCACTGGCGATTTCGACCTTGCCGCCGGCCTGGTGGGCAAAGCCATGGACCTGCGAAAGGCCAAGGCCGGTACCTTTGCCGACGGGCTTTGTGGTGAAGAAGGGATCGAAGACCCTGTTCAGGACGTCCTCCGGTATCCCCGAACCGGTATCGGTGACGCTGACGACCACCTGCGCCATGCCCGGCTTGTTGCGTGCCGAGACGGTGAGGGTGCCGCCGTCGGGCATCGCATCGCGCGCATTGATGACGAGGTTGATCAGTGCCGTCTCGAACTCGGTCGGGTCGACAAAGATCGGCCAGATGTCGGGCTCGATGTCGACGTTCAGCTTGATCATGCTGCCGAGTGCGCTGGTCAGGACTTCCCGCACCGAGACGATGCGGTCAGCGATATCGATGGACTGCGGATTGACGCTCTGCCGGCGCGCAAACGTGAGGAGCTGACCGGTTAGCGATGCGGCACGCTGCGCGGCGGTCTCGATCGCGCCGAGCGCCAGCATGCCGCGTTCGCTCCTCACTTCCTGTTTGATCCTGTGCAGATTGCCGGCGATGATCATCAGCAGGTTGTTGAAGTCGTGCGCAACGCCGCCGGTCAGTTGGCCGAGCGCATCCATCTTCTGCGATTCCGCAAGCTGCCGCTGTACCTGTTCGAGCCTTTGTTGCGCCTCCCGCCGCTCGGAAATGTCTCGGGTGATCTTGGCGAAGCCGATCAAAGTGTCGTCGTTATCACGGATCGGATCGATCACCACGCTCGCCCAGAAGAACGAGCCATCCTTGCGCACCCGCCAGCCTTCCTCCTCGTAGTGTCCGGTGTCTTCGGCGATCTTGAGCGCGCGCGCGGGCTTGCCGGAAGCCTGGTCGGCCGGCGTGTAGAAGCGCGAGAAGTTCTGCCCGATTATTTCCTGGGGGGTATAGCCCTTGATGCGCTGGCCGCCGGCGTTCCAGTTGGCGACGATGCCGGTCGGCGTCAGCATATAGAGTGCATAATCCGTGACGCCGCTGACCAGCAGGCGGAATTGGTTCTCGCTGGCGTCCAGGTCGGCGAGTGCCTGCCGGCGCTCGGTGATGTCACGGGTGATCTTGGCATAGCCGATCAGCCTGCGTTTCTCATAAATGGGATCGATGGCAACGGAGGCATAGAATTTCGAGCCGTCCTTGCGGACGCGCCAACCCTCGGTCAGGAAGTGCTTTTCCCTTCGGGCGATTTGCAGCGCTTTCTCGGGAAGGCCGGATGCGCGATCCTCGGGAAGATAAAATATCGAGAAATGCTCGCCGAGGATCGCCTTTGCCGTATGGCCGGTGATGCGCTGGGCGCCCCTGTTCCAGTTGATGACCCGGCCTTGCGGATCGAGCATACAGATCGCGTAGTCAATGACCCCGCCAACCAGCAGGCGGAAATTTCGTTCGCTCTCGAGAATGTCCCGTTCGAGCTGCTCTGACTTCTTGGCCATCTTGAATCCTGCTGACGCCCCCAAACGCCGTGGGGGGCGTATTGTTCCTTTGCCCTGCAAAATTTCCGCAGGAATAATCGGACCGGGCCGGTGTACCAGAAAGTTTCCTACTATTGGGAACCTTTGGTTCCAATTGCGATTAACGTGCTTGTTCTTCCGGACAATTTGCGATTTGTGATTTGTGGCTTGATTAGATCACGGGCAGTCACTCTTATGGTCTTGCTGGCTGGCGCGAGTCTAGGATTCGTGGCCGGCGTGCAGGGGGAATTCCATGACCGATCTCGGTTCTACACCTCGTCCCCGTACTGAATCGCGTCACGTCAAATCACCCAACGGAAGCGTCGATCCATCACAGGATCTGCTGCAATCTCTGCAAGCTATGCGCGCCGGTGATTTCTCCGTCCGTATGCGAGGCGACTACCTCGGCATCGAAGGCAAGATCGCCGACGCCTTCAACGAGATCGCTGCCGCCAATGAACGCATGGCCCAGCAGCTCGCGCGCGTCGGCCAGGTGGTCGGCCGCGAGGGACAGACTCGCCAGCGCGTCAATTTCGGGCTCGCCAGCGGCGCCTGGTCCGATATGGAAAGCTCGATCAACACCCTGATCGACGACCTGCTGTGGCCGACCCGCGAGGTCACGCGCGCGGTCGCCGCAGTCGCGCAGGGCGACTTGCTGCAGACCGTGCAGCTCGACGTCGAGGGACGGCCGCTGCGCGGCGAATTCCTGCAGTCGGCGAACATCGTCAACACGATGATCAAGCAGCTCTCGGTGTTCACCTCGGAGGTGACGCGCGTGGCGCGTGAGGTCGGTACCGAAGGTAAACTCGGCGGCCAGGCCCAGGTGCCGGAGGTGACCGGCGTTTGGAAGGACCTGACCGAAAGCGTCAACTCAATGGCCAACAACCTGACCGGCCAGGTCCGCAACATCGCCGAGGTGACGATCGCGGTCGCCAACGGCGATCTGTCCAAGAAGATCACGGTCGACGTCCGCGGCGAGATCTTGCAGCTCAAGGAAGCCATCAACACGATGGTGGACCAGCTTCGCTCCTTCGCTTCCGAGGTGACGCGCGTTGCGCGCGAAGTCGGTACCGACGGCAAGCTCGGCGGCCAGGCCATTGTGCCCGGCGTCGCCGGCACCTGGAAGGACCTGACCGACTCCGTGAATGCGATGTGCGGTAACCTGACCGCCCAGGTGCGAAACATCGCCCACGTCACCACCGCCGTGGCGCGCGGCGACCTGTCGCGCAAGATCACAGTGGACGTGCGCGGGGAAATCCTCGAGCTGAAGGACACCATCAACACGATGGTGGACCAGCTCAACGCCTTCGCTTCCGAAGTGACGCGCGTGGCGCGGGAGGTCGGTACCGAAGGCAAGCTCGGCGGCCAAGCCCAGGTGCCGGGCGTCGCCGGTACCTGGAAGGACCTGACCGACAGCGTCAACTTCATGGCTTCGAACCTGACGGCGCAGGTCCGCAACATCGCCGACGTCGCGACCGCGATCGCCGGCGGCGACCTGTCGAAGAAGATCACGGTCAACGTGTCGGGCGAAATTCTTCAGTTGAAGGAAACGCTCAACACCATGGTGGACCAGCTCAATGCCTTCGCCTCGGAAGTGACGCGCGTTGCGCGCGAGGTCGGCACCGAAGGCAAGCTCGGCGGCCAGGCCAATGTGCTCGGCATCGCCGGCACCTGGAAGGATTTGACCGAAAGCGTCAACTCGATGGCGTCGAACCTGACCGCGCAGGTCCGCAACATCGCCGAGGTGACGACCGCGGTCGCAAACGGCGACCTGTCCAAGAAGATCACTGTCGACGTCCGCGGCGAAATCCTCGAGCTGAAGGACACCATCAACACGATGGTGGACCAGCTGAACGCCTTCGCCGGCGAAGTGACGCGCGTTGCGCGAGAGGTCGGCACCGAGGGCAAACTTGGCGGCCAGGCGCTGGTGCGCGGCGTCGCCGGCACCTGGAAGGACCTGACCGACAGTGTCAACTCGATGGCATCCAACCTGACCGGCCAGGTTCGCAACATCGCCGACGTTGCGACCGCGGTCGCCAAGGGTGACCTGTCGAAGAAGATCACGGTGAACGTGTCGGGAGAAATCCTTCAGTTGAAGGAAACGCTCAACACGATGGTCGATCAGCTCAACGCGTTCGCCGGCGAAGTGACGCGGGTGGCGCGCGAGGTCGGCACTGACGGCAAGCTCGGCGGTCAGGCCCAGGTGACTGGCGTCGCCGGGACCTGGAAGGACCTGACCGACAGCGTCAACTCGATGGCGGGCAACCTGACCGCCCAGGTCCGCAACATTGCGGAGGTGGCGACCGCGATCGCTGGTGGCGACCTGTCGCGCAAGATCACCGTGGACGTCCGCGGGGAGATCCTTCAGTTGAAGGAAACCCTGAACACGATGGTCGACCAGCTCAACCGCTTTGCGGGCGAAGTGACGCGCGTGGCGCGCGAGGTCGGCACCGAGGGACGTCTGGGCGGTCAGGCCAACGTGCCCGGCGTCGCCGGGACGTGGAAGGACCTGACGGACTCGGTGAATTCGATGGCGGGCAACCTGACGGCCCAGGTCCGCAACATCGCCGAAGTGACGACCGCCGTGGCGCGGGGTGACCTGTCGCGCAAGATCACGGTCGACGTGAAGGGCGAAATCCTCGAGCTCAAGAACACCATCAACACCATGGTGGACCAGCTCAACGCCTTCGCGGGCGAGGTGACGCGCGTGGCCCGCGAGGTCGGCACCGAAGGCAAGCTCGGCGGCCAGGCCGAAGTGCCCGGCGTCGCCGGCACCTGGAAGGACCTCACCGACAACGTGAACTTCATGGCGTCGAACCTGACGGCGCAGGTCCGCAACATCGCCGAGGTTGCGACCGCGATCGCCGGCGGCGACCTGTCGAAGAAGATCACGGTGGACGTGCGCGGCGAAATCCTGCTGCTCAAGGACACCCTGAACACGATGGTCGAGCAGCTCCGCTCCTTCGCGGCGGAAGTCACACGCGTGGCGCGCGAGGTCGGCACCGAGGGCCGGCTTGGCGGACAGGCCGTGGTGCCCGGCGTCGCCGGCACCTGGAAGGACCTCACCGACAACGTCAACCTGTTGGCCGCGAACCTCACCACGCAGGTCCGCAACATTGCCGAGGTCACCACCGCCGTGGCGCGTGGTGACCTGTCGCGCAAGATCACGGTGGACGTGAAGGGCGAGATCCTCGAGCTCAAGAACACCATCAACACCATGGTGGACCAGCTCAACGCCTTCGCGGGCGAGGTGACGCGCGTGGCCCGCGAGGTCGGCACCGAGGGCAAGCTCGGCGGTCAGGCCGAAGTGCCCGGCGTTGCCGGCACCTGGAAGGACTTGACCGACACGGTGAACGTGATGGCGGCCAACCTCACCGAACAGGTTCGCGGCATCGTCAAGGTCGTGACCGCGGTCGCCGACGGCGACCTGAAGCAGAACCTGACGGTGAAATCGAAGGGCGAAGTGGCGGCGCTGGCTGACACCATCAACAACATGACGGAGACGCTTGCGACGTTCGCCGACCAGGTCACCAGCGTGGCGCGCGAAGTCGGCGTCGAGGGACGACTGGGCGGTCAGGCTAACGTGCCCGGCGCCGCCGGCACCTGGAAGGATCTCACCGGCAACGTCAACCTGCTCGCCGCCAACCTGACGTCGCAGGTCCGCGCGATCGCCGAGGTCGCAACCGCCGTGACCAAGGGCGACCTGACGCGATCGATCCAGGTCGACGTGCGCGGCGAGGTCGCCGAGCTCAAGGACAACATCAACACGATGATCGGAAACCTCCGTCTCACCACGGAGCGAAACACCGAACAGGACTGGCTGAAAACCAACCTCGCGCGCTTCACCAACATGCTGCAGGGCCAGCGCGACCTTGCGACCGTCGGCCGCCTGCTGCTGACCGAGCTTGCGCCGCTGATCAACGCCCATATGGGCGTGATCTACCAGGTCGAGAACCTGGACAGCCCGCAACTGCACTTGCTGTCTGCCTATGCCAATGACAGCGCCAATCCGCATCCGCAAATCGTGCAGCTCGGCGAGGGGCTGATCGGTCAATGCGCGCTCGACAAGCGTCGGCGTCTCGTGTCCGACATCCCGGGCGACGCCATGCCGATCAAGTCGGCGCTGATGCGGATCATGCCCAAGAATCTGGTCGTGTTGCCGGTGCTGTTCGAGAACCAGGTCAAGGCGGTGATCGAGCTGGCTTCGATCGCGTCGTTCACGACATCGCAGGTCACCTTTCTCGAACAGCTCACCGACAGCATCGGCATCGTCTTGAATAGCATCGAGGCGACGATGCAGACGGAGGGCCTCCTCAAACAGTCGCAGCAGCTCGCCGGTGAACTTCAGACCCAACAGAAGGAGCTGCAGCAGACCAATGAGCAGCTCGAGCTCAAGGCTCAGCAGCTTGCCGAACGCAACGTCGAGGTCGAACGAAAGAACCAGGAAATCGAGCAGGCGCGCCGCGCGGTGGAGGAGAAGGCGACCGAGCTGTCGCTGACCTCGAAGTACAAGTCGGAATTCCTCGCCAACATGTCGCACGAGCTGCGCACTCCGCTCAACAGCATCCTGATCCTCGGCCAGCAGCTCACGGAAAACCCCGACGGCAACCTGACGGCGAAGCAGGTCGAATTCGCCCGCACCATTCACGGCGCCGGCACCGATCTGCTCAACCTGATCAGCGACATCCTCGATCTCTCCAAGATCGAATCCGGCACCGTGACCGTAGACGCCGAGGAGATCCTGACCTCGAGCCTGCTCGAGACCGTTGGTCGGCCGTTCCGGCACGAGGCGGAGAACCGCCATCTCGCCTTCAGCGTCGAGGTCGATTCCAACCTTGCCCGCAGCATGGTCACGGACTCCAAGCGACTGCAGCAGGTGCTCAAGAATCTCTTGTCGAATGCGTTCAAGTTCACGGCCGAAGGCGGCGTGAAGCTGACGGTTTCGGCCGTCGTCGGCGGTTGGAGCGCCGACCATCCAATCCTTAACACTGCTCCGGCCGTGGTCGCATTCGAGGTCTCCGACTCCGGCATCGGTATTCCGCTCGAGAAGCAGAAGCTCATCTTCGAGGCGTTCCAGCAAGCCGATGCCGGCACCAGCCGCAAATATGGCGGCACCGGCCTTGGCCTTGCGATCAGCCGCGAGCTCGCGAACCTGCTCGGTGGGGAGATTCACCTGCGCAGCGCGCCCGGCAAAGGCAGCACGTTCACGCTGTACCTGCCGCTGAAATATTCCGGACCAACCGTCGCGGCTCGTCCGCAGGCGGCGAGTGCATCCATGCCGCATGCGGTGGCGCCGTCATTGCAGGCAAACGCCGTGCAGGAACGCGTTGTCGAACAGCTTCCGGACGATCGCCTCAACCTGCAGCCCGGCGACACTATCCTGCTGATCGTCGAGGACGACCCGCACTACGCACGGGTGCTGATCGACCTTGCCCGCGACATGGGCTTCAAGGTCCTGATCGCCAGCCGTGGCGCGGAGGCGCTGGATCTCGCCAAGCAGTTCCAGCCGAGCGCTGTGTCATTGGACGTGTTCCTTCCGGACATGCTGGGCTGGACGGTGCTGAGCCAGCTCAAGCACAACCCGCTGACCCGGCACATCCCGGTCCAGATCGTCACGCTCGACGAAGACCGGCAGCACGCGCTGGCTCGCGGCGCTTTCTCCTTTGTCAACAAGCCGACCACGACCGAAGGCGTGAGCGCGGCGCTGTCGCAGATCAAGGAATACGCGAAGCCGCGGCGCAGGCGGCTGCTGATCGTCGAAGACAACGCCGCCGAGCAACTCAGCATCAGGGAACTCCTCGGTCACAGGGATATCGAAATGGTAACTAGCGATACGGGCGCGGGAGCGTTATCCACGTTGCGGGAAAGCTCTTTCGACTGTGTCGTACTCGACCTGCGTTTGCCCGACATGAGCGGCTTCGATGTTCTCGACGAAATCCGCAAGGATGACACGCTGTCGAATGTTCCCGTCGTCGTCTTCACGGGGCGGGAACTATCGGCGGAGGAGGATGCGGAACTTCACACCATGGCGCGAAGCATCGTTGTCAAAGGCGTGGAATCCCCGGAACGGTTGCTCGATGAGACGTCGCTCTTCCTGCACCGTGTGATCACGGAATTGCCAGCCGAAAAGCAGAGGATGCTGGAGAAACTCAACAGTTCCGATGAGGACCTCATAGGCAAGACCGTGCTCCTGGTCGACGACGATGCGCGCAACATCTTTGCCCTCTCCAGTGTGCTGGAGCGGCGTGGTATGAAGGTGCTGACCGCGACCACCGGCCATGAGGCGATCTCGCTTGTCGACTCCAACCCGCGGATCGCGATCGTGCTGATGGACATCATGATGCCGCAGATGGACGGCTACCAGACTATTGGCGCGATCAGGCGGAGCGCGGCATTTGCGCGGCTGCCGATCATCGCGCTAACGGCAAAGGCGATGAAGGGCGACCGCGAGAAATGCCTGGAGGCGGGCGCGTCCGATTATCTGGCCAAACCCGTCAATACCGAGCAACTGTTGCTTGCCATTCGCATGTGGCTGCACCGCTGATCCGCGATCAACGTCATGGACCACGAAAAGGTAAACATTCTTCTGGTCGATGATCAGCCGGCGAAACTGCTGGCTTATGAGGTTATCCTGAAGGAGCTCGGCGAAAACCTCGTCGTCGCGTCGTCGGGACGGGAAGCGCTGGAGTTCCTGCTCAAGAACGAAGTAGCGGTCATCCTCGTCGATGTCTGCATGCCCGAACTTGATGGCTTCGAACTCGCGGCGATGATCCGTGAACATCCGCGCTTCCAGAAGACCGCGATGATCTTTATATCGGCGATCCAGGTCAGCGATTTCGACCGGCTTCGCGGTTATGAGATGGGCGCGGTCGATTACGTGCCGGTACCCGTCGTGCCGGAAGTGCTGCGCGCCAAGATCCGCGTATTCGCCGAGTTGTACCGCAAGACCAGACAACTCGAACGCCTCAATGCCGAACTCGAGGATCGTGTACGGGCGCGTACCGCCGAGCTTGAGCAGTCGACCACGCGTCTTGTCGAAAGCGAACAGCGGCGGAGCATGGCGATCGCCGCCGGCAAGATGGGGTCATGGGATTGGGACTGGGCGAACGGCGACTGGATGTGGGACGAGGGCCAATACAAGATCTTCGGCGTTGACCCTAAGTCCTTCGAGCTGTCATCGGGCAATATCCAGGCGCTGTTCCATCCCGATGACGTCTGCGAGCTCCGGCAGGCGTGGGTTGATTTCGCCAAGGGCGTGAAATCGTATGAAGTCGAATTCCGGATCATGCGACCGGACGGCGAGGTGCGCTGGTGCGTCGGAACGGCGGCGGCAACGCGCGACCGCAACGGCAAGGTGGTACGAGTGAGCGGCGTGACCGTCGACATCACAGACCGCAAGCGTGCCGAGGAGCGCCAGAACCTGCTAACCCGGGAGGTCGATCACCGCGCCAAGAATGCGCTGGCGTTGGCCCAGTCGATCGTGCGGCTGACGCGTGCGCAGAACATGAACGCCTATGTACGGGCTGTGGAGGGGCGCATCACCGCGCTGGCGCGGGTCCACACCGTGCTGTCGCTGTCGAGCTGGCAAGGCGCCGAGATGCGGCGGCTGGTCAGTGAGGAGATCGCGCCCTATTCGGAAGCCGGCCAGATTCAGATCAAAGGCGCAGAGGCACAACTGCTGCCCGCGACAGCGCAGACGCTGGCGCTTGCGCTGCATGAGCTCGTTACCAACTCTGCCAAATACGGCAGCCTGTCGGCGTTGTCGGGCCGGCTCGCGATCACCTGGGAAATTCAGGACGAAACCCTGATCCTCGCCTGGGTGGAAACCGGCGGACCGGCCGTGACCACGCCGACGCAGAAGGGGTTCGGCACGCGCAGCGTCATTGCCAGCATCGAGACCCAGCTCGGCGGACGCGCCGATTTCGATTGGCGGCCAGAAGGTCTCGTGTGCCGGCTGACCGTTCCTCTCAAGACGGGCATCGCCGAGACCACACCATACCGGGACGTGCCCGAGCATGAGCGCCAGCCGGCGCTGAGCTTCAGGGCAGTGTAGCGCTTCAAGCCCAGCATAAGACCAGGCGGCAGCGCTCGAGCAGGCTCGGGCATGTGCGTCGTCGCGCAAGACCAGCAATTCCATCAGGCTGATCGAGCCCATTTGGGGCTGGTGATGATCCCGCTCGCGCCGGTATCATCAAGCCGATCGATCCGACAGCACCTGCAAAGGGTATCGAGGCGCCAGACGACATTGTGAACGGGGCCGACGACAAAACTGCGCTACTTATTGCTGAAACGAGGAGAGCATGCCCAAATTGAGCGTTTCCGCTGCCGGCGTCCTCGCTATCGCTCTTGCGGCATTGACAATGGAACGAGCCGCCGCCGAGCCAGTGTTGAAGGGCGTTGACGCCTTCGGCGATTGGCGGCGCGACAAGCCTGGTACGGTCAGGCTGATCACGCCGCAGGATCTGCCCAAGCCGGGCGCGACCTCGTCCACCAGCAACGCCTCCCGGGTCGTGTCGAGACCCGCATCCGTGAATCCGCAGGTGCCACCGGGATTCAAGATCGAGCTCTTCGTCGACGGCCTCAGCGGCCCGAGGAACTTGCGCACCGCGCCCAACGGCGACGTCTTCGTCACCGAGACCGGGCCTGGCCGCATACGCGTTTTGCGCAGTGCCGGCGACGCGACGAAACCGGCAATCAATGAGGTCTATGCGAGCGGATTGAACCGGCCGTTCGGCATCGCGTTCTTCCCGAACGGCGACAATCCGCAATGGCTGTACGTGGCCAATACCGACGGCGTCGTGCGGTTCAGCTACCACAACGGCGACGTCAAGGCCGCAGGCGAGCCGGAGACGATCGTTGCCAAACTTCCAAGTGGCTATAGCCACGCGACGCGCGACATCGTCTTCACGCCCGACGACAAGCGGATGCTGGTGTCGGTCGGCTCCGCCGCAAATGTCGGCGAGGGGTTGGGCCGGCCACCCGGTGGCATCGAGGCCTGGAGCCGCGATCAGGCGCTTGGCGCGGCCTGGGGCCTCGAGAAGGATCGCGGCGCCGTGCTAGCTTTCGATCCCAACGGCAAGAACCAGAAGACCTTTGCCACCGGCCTCCGCAACTGCGTAGGACTGGCGATCCAGCCTGGAAGCGGGACGCCGTGGTGCTCGACCAACGAGCGCGACGGGCACGGCGACAATCTCGTGCCCGACTATGTGACCCGCGTCCGCGAGGGAGCGTTCTACGGTTGGCCCTGGTTCTATATCGGCGCCAACGAGGACCCCAGGCATCGCGGCGAGCGTCCCGATCTGAAAGACAAGGTAACGGTCCCCGATGTTCTGATCCAGGCGCACTCGGCCTCGCTCGGGCTGACCTTCTATACCGGCAGCAGCTTTCCGCCCGAATACCGTGGCGATGCTTTCGCCGCCGAGCACGGCTCCTGGAATCGCGCCAAGCGGACTGGCTACAAGGTCATTCGCATCAGGTTGAAGGATGGCGTCCCGACGGGCGAATATCAGGATTTCGTCACGGGCTTCGTAGTCAGCGACAATGAGGTCTGGGGTCGCCCGGTCGGCGTGACGGTGACGCGCGACGGTGCGCTGCTTGTCTCGGAAGACGCCAACGGTACGATCTGGCGCATCAGTCACGAATGACAACTCGCGTCATCATGCAGACAGTCAGGCTTCTTGCCGATGATCTTACCGGCGCGCTCGATACCGCCGCCGAACTCGCCGGGCGGTTCGGCGCGTTGGATGTGGTCTGGGATGTGGATCCGGCGCGCCGCATACAGGCAAGTCTCGCGATCGACAGCGGCACGCGTGAACTGGTGCCGGAGAACGCCGCAACCATCGTGCAGGCCCTGGCACCGACGCTTCGAGACGCCACAGTCGCCTACAAGAAGATCGACAGCTTGTTGCGAGGGCCCTGGGTTACCGAACTCGCCGCCTGCCTGCGGACAGGCTTCTGGGACGCCTGCATTGTTGCGCCGGCGTTCATCCATCAGGGACGGCAGACGCGAGGCGGCCAGCAATATGCGCTGATGCCGGACCGAAGCTGGAGCAGGGTCGGCGAGACGATCCAGGACCAGCTTCGGCGCGGAGGTCTTGATGCGCATGTGGCAGACAGTGCCGACGACATCCGAGGAGGAGTGACCGTCTTCGATGCCGAATCTGAATCCGATCTGGATCGCGTCGTGGAGACCGGTCGGCGGTATCAGGGACGACTATTGTGGTGCGGAAGCGGAGGGCTGGCGAGTGCATTGGCGCGCGGCACGGACGCCGTCGCGTCACGAAGACTCAGGCGCCCCGTATTGGGCGTGTTCGGGTCGGACCATCCCGCCACGCGCGCGCAACTCGCGCTCTGCCGGGACGTCCTGGCGTCCGACGGGCTCGACGGCCTCAAGCGCCGGATGGCGGAGGGTGCGGCATTCGTCCTGCTGCGTGCCCCTGAAGGAAGTGCTCGGGCGGAAGCCGCGCGCCGCTTCTCCGACGAGATTGCCCGGTTGAGCGAATCCATCGATCCGCCAGGGACACTGATCGTCGCTGGTGGCGAGACGCTCCGCGCGCAATGCGTGGCCGTGAATGCCCATGCGCTCATGGTCACCGGACGATTGGAGCCCGGCGTGCCCCGATCTGTGATACACGGCGGACGCTGGGCGGGCGTCGACGTGATCTCCAAATCGGGCGCCTTCGGACCGCCCGATCTCTGGTGGAAACTGTTGAACGACAACGGATTGATCTAGGACATGAGCACCAAGCCGAAACGACATCTCGCAATCACCATGGGCGATCCGGCCGGGATCGGCCCAGAGATCATCGTGAAGGCCTGTGCGCGGCTGCGCGACCGCCTGGAGGCATCCGACCTTAAGCTCCTGATCATCGGCAGCGGCCGTGCGCTGGACCAGGCCAATGGCCGACTTGGCGCCAAGCTTGACGTCGCAAGGGTCAACGCTGAGGACGCCGATTGGCCGAACCTCGGCTTCCTGCAGGCCGATGCGGAAGCCACGGCGATCGAGCCCGGCGTGCTGTCCGCCGATGGCGGCCGGTTTTCGTTCAAGGCGGTCGAACGGGGCGTTCGTCTTGCGCTCTCCGGACGCGTCGGCGGCATCGTGACCGCGCCCTTGAACAAGGAAGCGCTGAACAAGGCCGGCTACCACTATCCCGGCCACACCGAGATGCTCGCCGAACTTACCGGCGTGCGCGGATCCGTGATGCTCCTCGCACACGGCAACATGCGGGTGAGCCACGTCTCGACCCATGTCGCCCTACAGGATGTGCCGTCCCGCCTGACGCCGGAGCGGCTGCGGCACGTGATCGACCTGACCCACAAGGCGCTGAAGGGCATCGGGATCGCTCGCCCGAAGATCGCGGTTGCCGCGCTCAATCCGCATGCGGGTGAAGGCGGACTCTTCGGCCGCCAGGATATCGAAGTGTCGGCGCCCACGATCGCAGCGGCGGTCGCCGACGGTCTTGATATCGTCGGACCGGTCCCCGGCGATACCGTGTTCGTGAAGCTGCGTGCCAGCCAGTATGACGCGGTGGTCGCGATGTATCACGACCAGGGGCATATCCCGGTCAAGCTGCTCGGCTTCGAGGTCGATCCCGCTACGGGCACATGGCAAGAACTGTCGGGCGTGAACATCACCCTCGGACTGCCGATTGTGCGCACGTCAGTCGACCATGGCACCGCCTTCGACATCGCCGGCAAGGGCATTGCCAACGAGCGCAGCATGATCGAGGCGATCGAATACGCCGAGCGACTCGCGGGCTAGCCCTGTCCGTCCCCAAGACCGTATTCCTCGTAGATGGTCAGCGGATCCGTGTCGGGAAACAGCCGGCACTTGGCCTGTGCGAGGTGAAGCGTTACCGCGCCAGGATCGCAGCCAGCGGTGAGAATCTTGCGGATATCGTCCATGTGCGCGCGCGGCTGGTGCTTGGGTGGAAGTTGCTCGAGCGCAACCAGAGCCGTGGCCAAGGCCTCGGTGATCACCCATTCATCGTGGCCGGTGATTCCCTTCCTCGCCATCGACACACCTCCCGCACCACCGCGCGCGACATTCTAGCGCACAGCGGGTGGGGGCTGTCATCAGCGAACATGGTCCGCGGAAGGGGACACAATTGGTCCCGCGGGGCTGTTGCCGGTTCCGGAACCGGGCCTCAAGGGGGAAGCTGCACCGAATTGCCGAGTCGGATCCGGTGGCCTCAGTCGCTCGCGGTCCGGAATGGAGGCGTTGGCGCGATCTCCGCGCCCGCGACCGGCTTGTTTCGAGAAACCGTTCCGTCGATTTTCGATATTGGATCGGCGAACGAGCGCATGGACGAGTCTTCTGACTTGGACGCAACTGCCGCCTGCCGGAACTTGTGTTGCGGCTATCGCTGCGACGCGGCGCAAGATTTCGCTAGTCATTTCGAGCCACGTTCAAAACGTTAAGTTGCTCAGCAGATTTCTTTGCGTTCAAATTCGCGGACAGACTTCCGCGCAAGATGGGCACAGCGCAGATGCCTGCAGGCCCGGAGAGAGTCGGTTGTACCGCCAGCCGCGCCGCAATCTCCGGGCCGACCCTACTAATTCCACCTCGTGAAGTGAGCATCGCTTACTCGAGCTTGCCCAAATCCAATAGACGTGCGGCAAGCGGGTTTCGAACAGCTCGCAAGCTACGGGCTGCGCATTCATTGATTTCTCGATCAATTGGCATCCGGGTCCGTCGATCGGCGAATTGTTCAAGGCGCTGATGGCGCCTCTTTTTCTCTTGCCGGCGATCTCAATCGTCCAACGCTTGGCGCTGTGGCTTGATGTGGTGCTTCAAAATGAAGCGTCGGGGATTGACCGAGGCGCTGCTACACACAGTCTGGTTTGCAACTTCCAATCGGTAGGTCGTGCTTGGCACAAACTGCACTGGCGAAACCCGGCCGCCCCGGCCAATAATGAGGGTCTATCGGGGGTGCCGGTGACGAATTTAATAAAGAGGTCTGAGCGAGGACGTCGCCTGCTGCGCGCGAGGGTACGCCGCGTCTTGGAGGGTTCAGGTAGCGATCTCGCGTATACTGCGGGTGTAGTAAGCGCTGGCTTGTTCTCCGCGCTGGCATGGACCGTCTGCCTGATTGGGCCATGACAGAACCAAAGGTAGCTCACCACCGGACGCTGCGTTCGCCGCGAGAGACCCGCCGGCGGATCAACACGCTGAACTGCACGAGGCGCCCGAGCCTATGTCAAATTCTGGCGTCGACCTGCGCGTACCGCCGGTCTCGGGGGTGATGGTTGTTCAGGCTCGGGGTCACTTTGCTTGCGTTGTTGGCGCTGCCATGCCTCGCACAGCAGGCGGGCGCGTTGCCGCTCACGCCGTTTCGTTCAGAGGTCCAGGCCCAACGCCACTGTCCAGGCGATACCGTGGTGTGGCTCGATTTTCGGAAGGAACGTTATTATCTCAAGGGACAGAAACGTTATGCGAAGGGTTTCAGTGGCAATTTCGTATGCAGGGGAGAGGCGCGCGACAGTGGCTACCGGCGCTCGCTGCTTGGCCTCCGCTGATGCCACAAAAAGTGCGGCCGTCCACGCGACCGGAACAAGACAGGCCTCAAGGAGCCTCTTTGGCTTGATCTGAATCAAGCCGGGCGTGGAGTAGCGGAGGCTACGCTGCCACTGTGTTTGCCGAACCTCAACCGGAAGCGCGCACTTGAGGACACTTCGCCAGCTTGTGGCCGGGGACGAGTTCATCCAGCTCGCAATTCGGCTTGGGCTGCTCGCGCTTCTGATCTACTGGACATTCGTTATCATCGAACCCTTTGTGGCGATCCTCGCCTGGAGCGTGGTTCTTGCCGTCGCGCTCTATCCCGTTTTCACCTGGCTTTCGCAAGCGCTCGGCGGCCGTCCCAAGGCCGCCGCGGTGCTGCTGACCATCGTCAGTCTCAGCATCGTCATCGGGCCGGCGGCCTGGCTTGGGGTAGAGGCTATGGATGGCATGAAAGACATCGCCGCACAATTGAGCGACGGCACCATCGTGGTCCCATCGCCACCGGCCGAGGTCAGAAATTGGCCGCTGGTCGGTCAGCCCTTGTACGAATTGTGGGATCAGGCCTCGAGCAATCTCCGGGCGGTGCTGCGTGAGGTCGTGCCATATTTGAAGCCGCTTGCCGGGACATTATTTGCCTTTGCTGGCAATGCCGGCGTCGGAACACTGAAGTTCCTCATTGCCGTCGCGCTGGCGGGCTACCTGTTTCCGTATGCCTCACAACTTGCCGCGGCCTGCCGGAACTTCCTCTCCCGCGTCGTGCCCGAGCAGAGCGAACACTTCCTGGATCTGGCCGGAGCAACCATACGCGCGGTCTCCCGGGGCGTCATCGGCGTCTCGGTCCTGCAGTCGCTTCTCGCGGGCATTGGTTTCAAGCTGGCAGGCATACCGAGCGCAGGCCTGCTGGCCTTTGTCGTGATGCTGCTCGCCATCATCCAGATCGGGCCCGCCATCGTGCTGCTTCCCGTCATCATCTGGGTTTGGTCAGCCAAGGATTTTGCGACGGCGCTGGCTCTGACGCTTTTTTTCCTGGTGGTCGGTGCGCTCGACAACGTGCTCAAGCCGCTTGTCATGGGACGGGGGCTCACCACACCGACGCTCGTCATCTTCGTCGGTGTGATCGGGGGAACGTTGGCTCACGGCATTGTCGGTCTTTTCATCGGCCCGATCATCCTGGCGGTGGCCTGGGAACTGATGACGGCGTGGATCCGGGAAGACCGCGCCCGTCTGGCGGGGGAATGAGCGATGTTGTTTCAGTTGCTCACGGGATCTGCGGTAAGCGCTGTCAACATCGCGATCCATTCGCTGCTGACCGTCGTCGTGATCGGACTCTTGCGGACCGCCATACCAAATGCCGCAGCGCGACCCGGGCTGCAACTCGCCGGCGTAATGATCGTGGCAGCGTTGGTGCTGATGCTGGCGCATACCTTGGAGATTACGGTGTGGGCGCTGGCCTATTGGGTGCTTCGCGCGGCGCCGCCCGGCAGCAATCTGCTCTACTTCGCATTCGTCAACTACACGACACTTGGCTACGGAGATGTCACGCCGGTCAAGGACTGGCTCTTGATCGGGCCGATGGCCGCAATGAACGGCATTCTAATGTTCGGCTGGTCGACCGCGGTCCTGTTCGAAGTGCTGCAAAAGACGCTCGAGCGGCAGGCGTCGCTAGTGAAGTCGTCCTAGATCGACGGCTCGCGTCAGGTGTCGAGCCTGGCCAGCTGGTCTCGATCAACCAGCATGATCTCGCGCTGGTTGGAGCCGAGGAAGTCGAGCGCGCCATATGCGTGCAGCTTGGACAATGCGCGCGAAACGGTTTCCAGCGTCAGCCCTAGATAATCGGCGATGTCACGTCGGCACATCGGCAACGCGACGAGGCCGACCCCGGTGAGCCGACGATCCATCTCGAGAAGGAAGGCCGCGACCCGCTCCAAAGCGGTTTTGCGTCCCAGCAGCAGCATGTGATCTTCGGCGTGCTGCAGATTGTTGGTCGTCATAGTCAGCAAGTGACGGGCAAGGGCCGGATCCGAGTGCGCGACCCGCTCGAGGCTCAACCGCCTGAACAGCCGCACCGTAGTGTCCACAATGGCCTCCGCGGTAAAGCGGTGAATATCGTCGTTTTCCAGCCCGAAAATGTCCCCAACAAGGTGGAAGGCGCCGATCTGGCGGCGTCCGTCGGACAGCAGCTTGTAGCTGCGGACCGCGCCGGAAATGACCTGATAGACATACTCCGCCGGCTCTTTCTCGCCGTAGATCTCGGTGCCCTTCCTGTAGTTGAACTCGCTGCTGAGGAAGCCTGCGTGGCTGGCGGTCAAGCCGCCAGGGATGTAGGAGGGATAGGCCGGGCTGGCGTTGACGCGAGCAAACATGGACCAACTCCCTGCTTGTACTGAACTGAGTACGTCGGTGGCGGCTCGAAATGCAGGTGTCCGCGTCCGTGATCTACGATGCGCGCGCCTCCTGTCGCTATTGGCCTTGAGGTCATTGTCCCAAAGGACAGGTGCGGACGCCGAGATTGCTTTTCAATCCTTGCGATCGGATGCTAGGTTCCTGATGCTTGGTCTCCGGTCCCGAACGCAATGGACAAGGCAATCCGGCTCCTCGGACTGATCATTTTGCTGGTCGCGCTGCTTTCGCCGATAAGTCTCCAGGCGCAAGAAATGCGGCCGCGATCCGTGCTGGTGCTGGACCAGTCCGATCGCCGCGGTCCGTTCTACTACCAGGTATTTTCAGGATTGCGGGCGGCGGTGAGCGCCCATGCCCACGCGCCAACCACGGTCTATACCGAGAGCCTGGACCTCAACCGCTTTGGCGGCAAACAGTATGAGGACGATCTTCGCCGGTTTCTCGAGGCGAAGTACCGCGACCGGCCGATCGGCGCCGTGGTGGCTGTTGGAGCCGCCTCGCTCGAGCTTGTGCTCCGCTGGCGCCCACAATTGTGGCCAGACACGCCTGTCGTGTTCGCTCTGGTCGAAGAAAGCGATTTTGCGCGCCTGAACCCGCCATCCTACGTCACCGGCGGCAAGGTGTCGGTGAAATTCAGCGATGCCGTCAAGGCGGCACGCGCCGTGGTGCCCGACCTCGCAACGGTGGCCATCGTGGGTGCCGAGTGGGAACGTCAGGTCGTCTTCCGCGGCTGGAAAGACCAGGTTGCTGCCGGGATCGAGGGGCTCAACATCGTCGAGATAGTCGGACGGCCGATGCCAGAGGTCCTCGCGCGGGTGGCCGCGCTGCCCCGCGATAGCGCGATCATCTACACGGGTGTGTATGCCGACGGCAACGGCAACTATTATCCGCCCTCCGACGCGCTCGCCTTTATCAGCGAGAAGGCGAACCGGCCGATCGTCGTCCCGGCTGAGACATTCCTCGACGCTGGCGGCATCGGCGGCTTCGTCCTTGTCCCGACCGTGATCGGATATGAGGCGGCCAAAAGGGTCCTTCGGATCCTCGATGGCGAGAAGCCTGAAAACATTGCGTCATCGATCGTGGATGCCGTGAAGCCGATCTTCAACTGGCAACAAATGCAGCGCTGGAACGTCAGTGAATCGAGCTTGCCCGCGGGCAGCGAAATCCGCTTCCGCGAACCGTCATTCTTCGAAAAATATCGGTGGCGGGCAGTCGCCCTTGTCGCGGCGATCCTGATCCAGGCCCTGCTGATCGCGTTTCTGCTGCGAGAACGCCACATGCGCCGCACTGCGGAGGTCGAATCGCGGAAACGCTTGTCCGAGCTGGCCCACGTCAACCGCCAGGCGACGGCAGGGGAGTTGTCCTCATCCATCGCGCACGAGCTCAATCAGCCGCTTGGCTCGATTCTGACGAACGCGGAATCGGCGGAGATGATTCTCCGCTCGACCGCGCCGGACCTCGACGAAGTGAAGGAAATTATCTCCGACATCAAGCGGGACGATCTGCGTGCGAGCGAAGTGATCCGCCGGATGCGGAGTCTTCTCAAACGCGTGCCCTTTGAGACAAAGGAAATTGATCTCAATCAGACCATGCGCGAGGCGTTCGACTTCCTCTCGCTGCAGGCCTCCGCGCGCAATGTCGCCTTCTACCTGCAGACCTCTCCAGAGGCACTTCGGGTAAAGGGCGATCCAGTGCAGTTGCAGCAGGTCATCCTCAATCTCGTCGTGAACAGCATGGATGCGATGGCCAAGATGCCCTACGGCCGCACGATCATTGGCCGCACTGAGGTCAATGGGGGCGCGTCGGCCGTGGTCTCGATCTCGGATTCCGGTCCGGGAATACCGCCCGATAGGTTGATCGATGTTTTTGACCCGTTTTTCACTACCAAGGAGCAGGGGATGGGAATCGGATTGTCCATCGCGCGGACCATCGTGCTCGCCCACAACGGACAGATCTGGGCGGAGAACCAGTCCGGAGGCGGAGCAGTATTCCATCTTTCCTTGCCGTTGGCCGCCTAGAGCGTTATCGATTCTGATTGAAATAGAACCGAAGCTCTGGGTTCATGGATTGACGCGTTTTCTTCCTCCGAACCGGTGCCCGCTTCGCTCGGAAGCGCTATAGGAGCAAGACTTGCCAGCTCTCGTTCACGTCGTTGACGATGACGCATCGTTTCGAAAGGCCGTGGAGCGTCGGCTCAAGCTGGCAGGCTTTCAGGTTGCGACCTATCCATCGGCTCAACAACTGCTTGATCACCTTCCTCAGGGCGATCAGGCGAGCTGCATTCTGCTCGACGTGCGTATCCCAGGAGTAAGCGGTCCTGAATTGCAGACTCGCCTTAACGAGCTCGGCTCGATACTTCCTATCGTGTTCCTCACCGGTCACGCTGATACGGCGACCACCGTACGTGCGATCAAGGCGGGTGCGGAGGATTTCCTGACCAAGCCTGTCTCTTCGGATCAGTTGATTGATGCCATCAACCGCGCCATCTCGCGCCACGAGCAGGCTCGCTTGCAACGGAGTCGCCTCGAATCCCTTCGCGACCTTTGTTCGATGCTGACGCCTCGTGAGCGTCAGGTGTTTGAGCTGATCGTGCGCGGCAGGATCAACAAGCAGATTGCGTACGAACTCGGAACGACCGAGCGCACCGTGAAGGCGCATCGCCACCAGGTCATGGAAAAGATGCGGGTTCAATCCCTTGCTGAGCTGGTCTCGATCGCCGAGCGACTTGGCATGCTGGGTCCGGTCGCCAGTCAGCAAAATTGAAAGGACGTCGACGCCCTGTCCGAAGGGACAATATGAAAGCTGTATGACAGGGCGTATCTCAGCAAACGCAGTGGGCGATCGGGAGCGTCGTCTGACGGGAATTTGCTGCAAGCAATCGATCCGTAAGATTGAGCTTGCGGCAGCAGACTAGCAAGCGAACCTGAAAATAACCGAGGCCGACCTCCTTGCCGACGCCGAATCTTGTTTTCGTTGTGGATGATAATCTCTCGATGCTCAGGGGCATCAAGCGATTGCTGAGGGAGTACGGCTTCGCGTCCGAGCTGTTCGAAACCGGCGGGGCGTTGCTGAATCATGGCGACTTCAGCAGCGCCGTCTGTCTCATCCTCGATATCAATCTGAGCGACGGCTCCGGTATTGATCTGCGACATCGTATCGCGGGCCTCGGCATCGATCTGCCCGTCATCTACATCACTGGCAACGACAACCCCGCAACACGCATAGCAGCAGTGGAGTCGGGATGCGTCGCGTATCTGACCAAGCCATTCACGGCGCGGTCGCTGATCGAGCCGATCGAGAAGGTGCTGGCGGCAGCATCGTAGCCGGCGCCTTGTGCGCTATTCGTCGATGGCCTGCTCGAGTGTCTGCGCGGGAGCGCCCTGGCGGACGGACGCGAATCGCTCGAGCGGGACCGACGTCGCCACCGACAGGATGTTGGAATCGACCACTTCCAACGCGAGCGCTTGTCCAGACTCCATCTCCGCGACGAGCTTGGGATCGGCAGGGCTTGCCGCAATACAGGCGTTGCTCAGGCACCATGTGTAGGGGAGGCGATAGGGCTCCTTCCGGTCGACCGAGAGCTTGACGCCGGCCTGCAGATACATCCCGACCGGTACGAATAGTTGCAGCCGGGTGCCGCCACCTTCCTCGCGCTCGATGAGATCGATGCGGACCGCGGTCTGGCCGGTTTCGAAGGTACCGGTGATCGTAGTCCGGCAGAGCGCCTTGGCGCCGGCGGCCTTGAAGCAGACCTTGCGCCAGTCGCCGTATTTGATCTCACGCGGCGGACGTTGCCCGCGCGTTGGGACTTCGGCCGGGTCTAGCTTCGCGGCATCGCCTGGAGGGGAGACCTGCTGGCTGCGCGCTGGATAGCTGCCGGCCGTCGAGAGCAGGAGACCGGCGAATGCGGCTCCTCCAGCTTGCAAGAGGCGCGAACGTCGAGAGCGATAGGGCGTGCTCATGATGGCTCCTCCAAGCTTGGCTCCACGTCTACTGGAGTCTGTCCAGGAATCGTTCGACCAGCGGCGACCAGATCGGGATCGCGTCGGCGGAACCGATCAGGAAGTGTCCGTCATTGCCAAATGGCGGCAGCAGATGATATTCGGCCCGGCCGCCCGCGGCCGTGAAGGCCTCGTACATGCGTTTGGACAGCGCGGGTCCGAAGAAGGTGTCGTTTTCGATGTAGATCCACAGCATGGGAACGCGCGACGTGCGTCCAAACAGGGCGGTCGCTTCCACGAGCTTGTCGGGCGCGCAATTATTGTTGGGCTTGCCGTCGACGCGGCCGCCACGACCGGCCGCGAAGGTGATGATGGCTTTGATCTGCGGCGGATTGAGGCTGGACAGCGCGATCGAGGCCCAGCCGCCGGCCGATTGGCCAACGACGATGACGTCTTTCGGCACGATGCGCTTTTCGGCCGCCATGTAATCGATGATCCAGAGGTCGGCCTGCGCGACCGCAAGGCCGGGATCGAGGAAGTTTGGGTTCGTGCACTTGCCGACCTTGGAGAAGAACGGGCCGTAGAGACCGCGCTCGGGAATGTCGATGGCCGCCGCGCCGTAGCCGGTGCCGACCGGCGCGACCACAAGATAGCCGCGCTTTGCAAACCACATTGCGGCGTCACGGAATTCAACCAGTGGGAAGAAGCTGCGGTCTCTCGGATTGAGCGACACGCCGTGATTCATGATCACAAGGGGGAAGGGGCCGTCGCCGACCGGGCGGACCAGATAGGCGAACATCGGAAGCGGTAGCGGCAGCGCCCAGATTTCTTCCTGAATGCGCTGCACAGGAGCCTGATTGTCCGTGCCCGCCGACGCCGGCACGCTTGTCAGCAGAAGCACAATGGCGAGCGTAAGGGATCGCAGGTACGTCTGATGCATAGAGCGACGCCTCCATTCCTCTGCCATGGCGAGGATGCGCCGAGGGACCTGGCATGGATTGATCCAGATCAATCTCGATCCCCGCCAAACGGTTGTCTGTTGGGTGTGCAGATGGCGAATCCTTCAGGAATAGGGGGCAATTTCCTTGGGCATTGTCGCCAGCGAACCAATTCGCCCGGAGGAAATGGCACAGGTGGCGCTATTGCTAGCCTCAACCGGTGGCTATCTCGACGCCTACACCTGGATCATTCACGGGGTGATGGCGAATGCGCAGACGGCGAACCTCGTTCTGCTCTGGGTGTATTGCACCGTGGGCAATTGGGAGGAGGCGCTTCACTTCCTTCCGCCGATCATCGCATTCATAGTTGGCATCATAGTCGCATCGTGGTTGCGGCGCGCCGCCGTAAAGCGGGCAAGCGCGATCAGCATACTGGTCGAGATCGCACTGCTCGTGACAGTCGGCATTCTGCACAATCGGCTGCCTGACCTGGCAGGAACCCTTGGCATTTCATTTGTTGCTGCCATGCAGACTGTGGTTTTTACCAAGGTGGAGGGCGCCACCTACAGTTCGGTGATGATCACCGGCAATCTGCGTCAGGCAGTCGAAGGCCTGTTCGCCGCGGCCTCCGGGGGCGGTCAGCCGGGGATGGTTCGCCGCTCGGGTATCTTTGCCGGCGTGTGTGTCGCGTTCGGAGCGGGAGCAGCGATCGGTGCGTTTGCCACTAAGGGCATACCCGATGTGGCTCTTGGCCTTCCGGTGGTCGCACTGTTGATCGTCCTGTTGCGCTGCGAGGTGAGAGGTGAGGTTTGACCTGAATCAATCCGCACTGGCAGGCAAAGGGGACGCTCGGTCAATGGACAAGAAATAGCAGACATGAGTGTATCCCCGCGCCAAGCGAACTGGCTTCGGCTGTTTCCGCCGGCGACCTGGCTTGCCGAATTTCGTGCGTCCTCGCTCAGTTCCGACGCGATTGCCGGAATCACGCTTGCCGCCTACGCGATTCCGGTGTCGCTGGCCTATGCGGGTCTCGCCGGGCTGCCGCCGCAGGTTGGCGTCTACGGTTACCTGCTTGGCGGTATCGGCTATGCCTTGCTCGGCTCGTCCCGCCAACTCGCGGTGGGGCCGACGTCGGCAATCTCCCTGATGATCGCAGGCGCGGTCGGAGGGTTGGCCGGAGGCGATCCGGTGCGTTACGGGCAGATCGCGAGCCTCGTCGCTTTTTCTGTCGCTGTACTATGTTTGGTCGCGTGGCTATTCAGGCTAAGCCTGCTGGTGCGGCTGATCAGCGACAGCATTCTCGTCGGCTTCAAGGCCGGGGCGGGACTCACCATCATCATGAGCCAGTTGCCCGGATTGTTCGGGGTTGCGGGCGGAGGACACAATTTTTTCGACCGTGCCTTGCGGCTCGCCCGCCAACTCGGCGACACCAGGCCTCTTGTGTTCATTATAGGCCTTGCTGCAATGCTGCTCCTGCTTCTCGGTGAGCGGCGGCTGCCGGGAAAGCCCATCGGCCTTGCGGTGGTGGCACTGTCGATCCTTGTCGTATCGATCTTCGGTCTGCCTGCGCTTGGCGTGCCCGTGACCGGCGAGATACCAACGGGACTGCCGGCGCTCGCGTTGCCGACATTTGGGTTGCTTGAGTTCGACGAGTTGTTTCCAATCGCGGCCGGATGCCTCGTGCTCGCCTATGTCGAAGGCGTCTCGGCCGCCCGGAGCTTTGCGGCGAAGCACGGCTACACGCTGGACGTCCGGCAGGAGTTTCTTGGGTTGGGCGCCGCCAACCTGGCCACCGCATTTGGTCACGGCTATCCGGTGGCTGGCGGACTGTCACAGTCTGCGGTCAACGACTCGGCCGGAGCGCGCACGCCGTTGGCACTCCTCTTCTGCTCCATCACCCTTTCGCTGTGCCTGTTGTTCTTCACGGGCCTTCTGACGAACCTGCCGAAGGCCGTCCTGGCGGCTGTCGTGTTTGCCGCGGTGTACAAGCTGGTCGATGTCGGGGCTTTGATCCGCATGTGGCGGATCAGCCGGATCGATTTCTATGCGGCCATCATCGCCCTTGTCTCGGTGTTGTTCCTTGGCATCCTCCAAGGCGTCCTGTTAGCGGCGCTTGCCTCGATCTTCCTGCTCCTGCTCCGTGCCTCCCAGCCCAACGTTGCCTTCCTGGGCCGCCTTCCCGGGAGCGGCCGGTTTTCCGATCGTGCCCGGCATGAAGAGGTGGAGCCTCTGGCTGGCATCATCGCTTTCCGCCCCGAAACCTCTTTGCTCTATATCAACGCCGAGACGGTTCTCGAAACCGTGCTGGACGCGTTGCGGACGTCACCCGACGTCCGGCTGGTGGCCTGCGATCTCTCGGCGTCGCCCTTCATCGACTTGGCGGGATCGCAAATGTTGCGCGATCTTCATGACGAACTGGCGTCTCGCTCGATCGCCTTCTCCATTGTCGGGGCCCATGCGCAGTTGCGTGAGCTCCTGAGAGCGGATGGCCTGGCAGAGAAGACTGATAGCAACGAGTGGATGCGAACGCTCGATAGCGTGCTGACCGACAGGAAGCCGCCGCTACAGGGCTGACGGCACGCTCGGTCCGTCCGTCAGCGGTCAAGAGCAGTTTCAGGTCGTGTTGCGCTGCGATGAACTGCCGGATTGGGATTTGCCGAGATCGCGCATCGAGCTTGCGGCGGCTTGACCTGGATCAAGAGGGGCAACGCGTAGCGGCTTCATTATCGGCGCAATCACCGCCAGGATCGGAGATATTCCATGTCCAACGCCAAGCCGGCACAACAGCGCATCGATCAGTTCCTCTCTGGACCCGGTGGACGGGCGGACAATTGGCGCGATCTGGTTGACGCTGCGAAGGCATGGAGCAAGGGCGGGGATCGTGCGAGATACGATGAGGCACTGTCGGTTCTTGCGGCCACGGAAGAGTTTCACGGCTATCCCGGTCTCCATTTGATGGCGGCCCTGAAGGAAGCCGCGGAGGCCGGCGACGCCGCCACCTCGCTCAGGCTCGCAACGCGGATCGTGCAGGCGCTGCAGACCAAATCCTTCCGACAGCACGCCGGTGACTGGAATGCACAGGATGAGGGAGATGGCGGTGTCCCCGATCTGCTCCCGCCGACCTTCGGTGAGCCCACGGCGCGCCGGCCCTATTTCGAAACCCTGATCGTCACCGGGGTGTCGGCAAACAACTGGCCGGGTCTTGCTACCGAATGGCGCAAGCTGCGGCGTCCAGTCGACGCGTTCATCTATGAGCCCGTCATCGTTGGCAGCCTTGAGGACGCCTTCTGCGCCGCCATGCTCAACCCCAACATAGCGGCGGTCGTCATCAACGAGGGCTTTGGCTTACGCTCGCGCCACACTGCACCCGTGCTTCGCGCCATGACGGGAGCGATGGGGCTCAATGAAGAATCCGATGCCTCTGCGCTCCGGCTGGCGCATATCCTGAAGCGGGTCCGCCCCGAGCTGGATCTCTACCTCATGTCCAATCGCGACGTCGAGGAAATGGCCGGCAATCCCGAGGCCGATGTGGTTCGGCGGGTCTTCTACTCCGTCGAGGACATCCTCGAGCTGCACCTTTCGATCCTGGAAGGCGTGCAGGATCGCTTCGAGACACCGTTCTTCGACAATCTGAAGAAATACGCGCAGCGGCCGATCGGAACCTTTCATGCGCTGCCGATCGCCCGCGGGAAATCGGTCTTCAAGTCGGACTGGATTCGCGACATGGGTGAATTCTATGGCCTGAACCTGTTCCTGGCCGAGAGCAGCGCCACCACCGGCGGGCTTGACAGCCTGCTCGAACCGACTGGCAATATCAAAAAGGCGCAGGACAAGGCGGCCCGCGCACTTGGCGCTGACCGCGTCTTCTTCGTGACCAACGGCACCTCGACATCCAACAAGATGGCCGTGCAGGCGCTGCTGGCCCCCGGCGATATCGCCATCGTCGATCGCAACTGCCACAAGTCGCACCATTACGGGATGGTGCTCGCCGGCGCGCAGCCGCTCTATGTCGAAGCGTTTCCGATGACCGAGTATTCGATGTATGGCGCTGTGCCGCTGAAGACGATCAAGCAGGCGCTCCTGAATGCGAAGGCCGATGGCCGGCTCGACCGGGTCAAGTTGATCGACCTGACCAACTGCACCTTCGACGGCCACATCTACAACACGCGCCGGGTCATGGAGGAATGCCTCGCGATCAAGCCCGACCTGATCTTCCTCTGGGACGAGGCGTGGTTCGGCTTCGCGCGGTTCTCGCCATTTCTGAGGCGGCGTACCGCGATGGGGGCCGCCAACGAGATCGAGGCGTGGATGCATGACCCGAAATCGGTTGCGGCCTACGAGAAACAGCAGGCCGAGCTCGGCAAGAATCCCTCTGATGAGGTGCTGCTCAAGACCCGGCTCATCCCCGATCCGCGCCAGATCCGGCTGCGCGTCTACCAGACCAATTCGACGCACAAATCCATGTCGGCAATCCGACAGGGCTCGATGCTGGCAGTCAAGGACGTCGAATTCCACACGGTCGAAGCGCAATTCAAGGAGGCCGTGTTTACGCATGCTTCGACCAGTCCGAACCAGCAGCTCATCGCAAGCCTCGATGTCTCACGACGCCAGATGGAGCTGGAAGGTTACGGTCTTGTGGCCAACGCGATGGAGATTGCGGTCGCCATCCGCCAAGCGGTCAACAACAATCCCCTGATCTCCAGATATTTCCGCGTTCTCGGCGCGGATGCCATGGTACCCGCGGAGTATCGTCAAAGCGGGTTTACCGACTATCTGGCGCCTAACACGAATTGGGCGAGCGTCCTGAAGAGCCTGAACGACGACGAGTTCTGCCTCGATCCAACGCGAATGACGTTGGTCAGCGGCACAGCCGGCTTCGACGGCACGCAGTTCAAGGGCCTGCTGGCCAGCCGATACAACATCCAGGTCAACAAGACCTCGCGCAACTCGGTCCTGATCCAGTCCAACATCAACAATACGCGGAGCGACGTCGCGCATCTCGTCCGAGTATTGGCTGAGATCGCCGGTGAGGTCGAGCGCGGGCTCACCCAGGGCGGTGCCAATGCTCGGGCGGCCTTCGAGGCGCGGGTCCGGAGCCTGATGAAGGACGTGCCGGACCTGCCGAACTTCTCGCATTTTCACCAGAGCTATCGCGGCGATGCAGGTGCCAAGACCAATGAAGGCGACATTCGCAGCGGCTTCTATTCCGCTTACGATGCCGCCGGCTGCGAATACATCCGCCTCAACGATCCGGAGATCGACCGCCGCCTGAAGAGTGGTCCCGATCTCGTCTCCGCGAACTTCGTGATCCCGTACCCGCCGGGCTTCCCGATCATGGTGCCGGGGCAGGTCATCACCCAGGAAACCATCGACTTCATGCGCAAGCTCGATGTGAAGGAGATCCATGGCTATGACGCGGTCGAGGGGTTGAAGCTCGTGAAGACCGAGGCCCTGGCGCAGATGGGCAAGCCAAGAGCTGCACCGAAGCTCAAGGCTGCTTCTTAAGTTAAAAGGGGGACGGTCATGCAGAGCTTTTTCACATTCCTTCAGCAGAATCCTTATCTGCTGCTGTTCTTCGTCGTCGGTCTCGCTGTCTGGATCGGGCGCGCCAGCATCAAGGGCTATGGGCTTGGCATGGTTGCCGGCGCCATCGTGGTCGGCGCCGGCCTGTCGGTTTGGGCCTCGACCTATGGCGTGAAGCTCGAGCTGAACAACTTCGTCAAAAGCCTTTTCTACTATCTCTTCATGTATGGCGTCGGCCTCCGGGTCGGACCATCCTTCGTCAACAGTCTCAGGGGCGACGGTCTGAAATTCTGCATTCTGGCGCTGGTGTCGAGCGTGCTGGGACTTGCACTCGTGGTGATCGGCGCAAAGATGTTCCAATTGCCGGTCGGCGCCGCCGGCGGGATGCTTGCGGGGTCGCAGACCATGTCGGCTGCGATCGGCTCAGCTGAGCAGGCAGTCACATCAGGTGTCGTCAAGCTGCCTGCGGGCATGAAGCCCGAAGATGCGTCGGGCATGATCGCACTGTCCTACGGGATCACCTACATCTGGGGCACCGTCGGCATCATCCTGATCTGCAAGTATCTGCCGCGCTGGTGGGGCATCGATGCCAAGGCGGCAGCGAAGAGGTATGAGCAGGAATTTGGCGTGAAGGATCTCGAGGGCGGCGGCCTGACCGGCTTTCGCCAGTTCGGCCTGCGCGCCTACCGGCTGGAAAATCCGGCGCAAGTGGGCATGACCATTGCGGGCTTCCGCAAGGGCAATCCCGAATATCGCATCGTCAATGTGGGGCGCGGCGGCGAGCCGTTGGGCGCCGATCCCGATCTCGTGCTGCAAAAGGGTGACATCATCGCACTCGGTGGCGCGACCGAACATCTGACCGGGAAGATGGGGCTGATCGGCCCGGAGGTCGCGGATGCCAAGACGCTTGGCATCCCGATGGATCAGGCCGAGATCGTGGTCTTCAACAAGGACGTCGTCGGACGTACCTTCGAGTCCTTCCGCGACACGGCGATTGCCGGCCAGTTGCAGGTCACCAAGGTCGAGCGCGGCGGCGTGCAGATTCCGGCCGGCCTCAAGACCGAGCTGCAACGAATGGATATCGTCTCGGTGGTCGGGTTAAAGTCCGCCGTCAACGAGCTTGGCGAGATGTGGGGGCGTATCGCGCGCACCAACACCTCGACGGACCTTTTGACGCTCGCGGTGGGCATGATTCTCGGCTTCTTGATCGGGATGATCGAATTCCCGGCGTTCGGCGCCAAGGTTGGCCTCGGCAACGCCGGTGGCTTGCTGCTGTCGGGCGTGATTATCTCCTCGATCGTCTCCCGTCTGCGCTTCTTCGGCAACACGCCGAACGCGGCGCGCAACGTGCTGGAGGACCTGGGTTTGGTAGTTTTCGTTGCAATCGTCGGCGTCAACGCTGGTGCCGGCCTGCTGGCGCAGCTGACGGGAGCGCTCGCGCTCAAGATATTCATCGTCGGCTTCATTGCCTGCACGATCCCTCCGTTCATCGTCTGGGCGATCGGATTCCATGGCTTCAAGATCAATCCCGCGGTGCTGATGGGGGGCGTGGCCGGCGCGCGGTCGCATTCCGGCCCATGCCGCGAGGCTGCGGTGGAGATCCAAAGCTCCGTGCCCTGGATCGGCTTCCCCGTCGCCTACGCCGTATCAGGTATCCTGCTTACCATCTTCGGTTATTTCGCTATGCTGCTTGCACAATAGGCTGCTGTCCCGTCCTGGTCTCTTGGAGGAAACATAATGAAGGGTCGTCTACTTGTTGCTGTTGTTGCTTTGCTGGTGGGGTCAATCGGATTGGCCGCGCCGTCGCGAGCCGAAACCGGCTCGGTCTCCGTCGTCTTCACAAAGGGCGGTCTCGTCATTGGCGTCGGAGGTGGTGAGGGCGTGCTGACCCTCCGCGGCAAGCACTATCCGTTCACCGTGTCGGGGATGAGCGTTGGCTTCACGGTCGGCGCTTCGACTGGCAAGTTTGTCGGTCGTGCCTACAATCTCAGGGGACCGGCCTCGATCGAGGGCTCCTATAGCGTGGCCGGTGCGGGCGGTGCGGTCGCGGCCGGCGCAGGAGGGGTGCAGTTGCAGAACGCCAATGGCGTAATCCTGCAGCTCAGCGGCCCGAGGGTTGGCGCCGAAGTATCGGCCGCGGTGGGTGGGGTCACGATACGTCTGAAATAAGGGAAAGCCCGACCAGGCTGTGCGAAGAAGGCGCGGCCTGGCAGGCTCAGTACCGTTCGGCAACCAGCTTCATCCCGCGCAGACCTGCCTGATCGTTGTAGCGTCCCTTGTTTGATCGCTTCGGGAGCTTGACCTTGTCATGCTTCACGCGCCCGTACGGAATGCTGTTCAGGATGTGTGCAATGCAGTTGAGCCGGGCCCGCCGCTTGTCATCGGACCGTATGACATACCAGGGCGCATGTTTCGAGTTGGTCGCCTTGAACATGAGGTCACGCGCGCGGGAATAATCGTACCAAAGCCGGTAGGATTCAGTGTCCATCGGGCTTAGTTTCTACTGTCGCAACGGATCGTCGATGCGCGCCCTGAAACGGCGCTCCTGCTCCTCCATCCCGACCTCGAGCCAGAGCTTGATCAGGATGATGCCGCCCTCAATGGTGTACTGCTCCATTTGCGGACAGAGCGAAAGAAAACGCTTGTGGTCAGCGGGTGTGCAGAACCCCATCACGTATTCCACCCCGGCGCGATTGTACCAGCTGCGATCGAAGATGACGATTTCGCCGGCGCCGGGAAAATGTTGCATGTAACGCTGGATAAAGAGCTGCGACTTCTCGCGGTCGGAGGGAGCGGGAAGGGCCACGACGCGGAACACGCGGGGGCTGACCTTCTCGGTGAGGGCCTTGATCGTGCCGCCCTTGCCGGCGGCATCGCGGCCCTCAAACAGGATGATGACGCGCAGCTTGTTTGCCTTCACCCAGTCCTGGAGATAGCAGAGCTGGACTTGCAGCTTTTCCAACTCCTTCTCGTAGATCTTGCGCTTCATCTTCTCCACGGGGCCGCCCTTCGCCATACGGGCATCCGTCGTTGCAAGCTCTAATCCCCCCAGGCGATTACAACGCCGATGTCGCCTGGCACGCCGCCCGGGAAATCGATGATCTGGTAGCGGATGCGATAGCCGCGCGACTTCAGATAATCGGCCCAGAGCTGGTAGATCTCTTTTGGGATTCCGGTGAGCGTCTTTTCCCAGCCCGGTTCCATCTGGTTGATGGCGCGCCCCTTGTCGGTACAGAGCGTGTTCGGGAAGCGGTAGACCTGCACCTCGGTTAGTCCGTTTCGTACCGCACGCTGGATCACCGTCGATGCCAGCTTGACCTTTTCCTCTTCGGTAAGCCCCGACGGCTTGCTCAACCGCTCGATCAGGGCTCTTTTTTCGGCTTCGGCGGCGGCCGCGCGACGGGCGTACTCGTCGGCCTTTTCCGCTTCCTTCAGAGCCGCCTCCTTCTGGATTACGCTTGCATTCGGGATCAGATCGTCGATCTTGTCTGGCATTGCTTGGGCCTCCTGGGACCGATCGTTTGTCCTGCAAATGAACGCTACGGCCCGGCCGCGTGGCTCGCTTGATCCAGATCAAGCAAACCGCGCCGCAGGCGGGCACGGTGCGGGACACGGCTGCGGGACGCTCAGGCGCCCGGAAGGGAGATGAAATTTGACCGAACAGATGCATCCGGCAGCTCCCCATCATCTGCCGTTTTTCATTCCGGGCCCTGGCGGCTCGGACCCGCTGATGGTGGCGATGGGCATTTTCCTTGTAGCTACAGTTCTATGGGTGGGCACCCTTTACTGGAAGCTGCACAGCCTGCCGGAGCGCATGGCGCACAAGTCTCAGAAGCTGCAGTTTGAGATCGTCGCCGTGCTCGGCCTGATATCGCTTTTCACCCACATGCACATCTTCTGGGTTGCCGGCCTGCTGCTGGCACTTATCGACCTGCCGGATTTCAGCACGCCGATGCGCAGCATTGCTGATTCCGTCGAGCGCATTGCCGACGCCACGCCGGGAACGCCTGCCGCCGAACCCGAAGCCGAATCCGTACCTCGCCGCGATTCCGACGTCCGGGCGCCCGCGAAGGAAGGGGTGCACAACCATGCTTGAGCTCATGATCTGCTCGCTGGTGACGATCCTGCCGGATTACCTCTACCGCCGCTATTGGCAAGGCAAGCGGTTCGGCAAGGAGATCACGTTCTTCTCCGTCTGGTACGAACTGAGATGGGGTATCACCGGCTGCCTGATGCTCACGATCTCACTGATCACGATGATCTTCTACTTCCATCCCTCGACTACCTCCGCGGCGCTCTACTTCAGGACCGTGCCGATCCTGCCCGAAGGCTCCGGCCGCGTCGTCGAGGTCAATGTCGGTTTCACCGCGCCGGTGAAGAAAGGTGACGTTCTGTTCCGGCTCGACAGTTCGAAACAAGAGGCAGCACTGGAGACCGCCAAGCGAAAGATCGCCGAGGTGGACGCGTCGCTGATCTCGGCACAGGCCGATGTGGTCAAGGCGGAGGCTCAGGTCGGGGAGGCGAAAGCCTCCTTGCAGCAGGCTAAAGACGAACTGGATGTGAAAAGCGAATTGCAGCGCCGTAATCCCGGCATCGTGCCGCAACGCGACATCGAGAAGCTGCAGGTGCTGGTCGATCAGCGGCAGTCGGGCGTCGATGCCGCAACCGCCGTCAAGGAATCGGCGACGTTGCGCGTCTCCACGCTCTTGCCAGCGGAGAAGGCGAGCGCCGTGGCCGCGCAGGCGCAGGCGCAAGTGGATCTCGACAAGACTTTCGTCCGTGCCGGGGTCGATGGCCGCGTCGAGCAATTCCTCGTTCGCCCCGGCGACCTCGTTGCCCAGATCATGCGGCCGGCCGGAGTCCTGATACCCGACGAAGCGGGTCGGAATAGGTTGCAGGCCGGATTCGGGCAGATCGAGGCCCAGGTGATGAAGCCCGGCATGGTCGCAGAAGCCACGTGCATGTCGAAACCCTGGGTGATCATTCCGCTGGTCGTCACCAGCGTGCAGGATTTCATCGCCGCCGGCCAGTTCCGGGCTAGCGAAGTGTTGATCGATCCGCAGAATCTGCAAAAGCCAGGTTCGATTCTTGCCTTTCTGGAGCCGCTCTACAAGGATGGCCTCGAGGGTGTTACGCCGGGCAGCACCTGCATCGTCAATGCCTACACCAGCAACCATGATGTGATTGCCGATCCGAAAACCGGCGCGTTGATGGGTTTTGCCCTGCATGCCGTCGACGCGACCGGGCTCGTGCATGCACTCCTGCTTCGGATCCAGGCGCTGCTGCTGCCGATCAAGACGCTGGTCTTGAGCGGTCACTGACTGCCGCGAATTACCACAAGGAGATGTCGGATGAGATCGGACTGCAGGCTTCGCGCAATCGTCGTGGCGAGCGTGATTTTCGCATTCCCCGATTGCGCGCAGGCGTTCGATCTTACCGGCGCATGGGCGACGAGTGCGGATCAATGCGGCAAGGTGTTCGCGCACAAGGGCAGGGCAAATCAGGTCACGTTCAGAAACTTCTCCGGGGTTTACGGCGGCGGCTTTATCGCCGAGGCCAATCGTCTGCGAGGCAAGTTCGAGAATTGTGCGATCAAGTCGCGGAAGGATGACGGTCAGACCATCAACATCGTCGTCGCATGCGCCTCCGGGATCATGCTGTCAAACGTCCAGTTCTTCATAAAGACGGTCGACGACAACACGATCACGCGGCAATTCCCAGGCATCGAGGGGATGGAGGTCACGTATCACCGTTGCAAGATCTAGACAGACGCGATACGCGTTTGCAAACGCTTGCGCCGGTCCTTCCACAGTGCGCTTGCTGGCCGAACCATAGCTGATCGGTGAGCTGCCATGGACACGATCAAGATGCCGACTTGGCTGCGGATGGCCCTGGTCGGCGGGGTCGTTCTCCTGATCGGAGGCGCCGGCTTCGTCGGTTACCGCTGGTACACGCGACCGACCACGCTGACCGTTGCGGTGGGTTCACTCGACGGAGAGGCAGTCAAGCTGGTTTCCGCGATCGCCGGCAGGCTCACCGAGGCCGCCGCACCGGTGCGGCTTCATCTCGTTCAAACATCCGGTCCGCTAGAGGCGGCCAATACCTTTGCGTCCGGCAAGGTCGATCTTGCGGTGGTGCGCGGCGATGTCGGCGATCTGTCGCAGGCTCAGGCTGTCATGGTGCTCGCACACGCCGTCGTTTTGCTCGTGGCCCCACCGGGACCCGCGGTAGCGGACGTAACGGAATTGAAGCGCGCCACGATCGGCGTGGTCGGGTACGAGGCCAACCAGAAGCTCATCAAGGTTCTGACCGACGAATACGACCTGGCGCGGGCCGGCGTTTCCTTCAAGGCACTAACTTTGGGCGATGCAAAGCGCGCTCTCGATGCAAAGGAGGTGCGGGCGATCCTGCTCGTGATCCCGCTGACGGAAAAATATCTGGCGCAGTTGCGCGGCGTGTTCCCACACAATGCGCGAGCCGGTCCCGTGATGATCGCGATCGAATCGGCAGGCGCTATTGCGGAGAAGGAGCGAGCATATGAAAGTTTTGATGTGCCGAAGGGGACCTTGCGCGGCTCGCCGCCAATTCCTGCCGAGGACCTGACAACGCTCAGGACGTCGTTCTACCTGGTGGCGCAGAAGAAGCTCGGCGCCGATCTGATCGGCGATTTGACGCAGTCCGTCATGAATGCGCGCAGGGACCTGCTTGCGGAATTGCCGGTGCTGGCGCAGATCACGGCGCCGGACACTGCGGCGGATGCTTACCTGCCGGTGCATCCGGGGGCAGCTGCGTTCTACGACGGCACACGTGAAAGTTTTCTCGATTCGTGGGGCAACGTGATCTTTCTTGTGCCGATGATCGTGGGCGGGCTGGCTTCGGTGCTGGCGGCGACGTGGAAGTTCGTTCGTCCCGTCGAGACCAAGACCAGGCAGGAGGCACTCGATGCGCTCTACGCGCTGGGACCGCGCATCCGGGAAACCAGGCAGGCATCGGAGCTGGACGAGATCGAGCACGAAATCGATCGGGTGCTTCGGACCCAACGAAGCCGTCCGACCGCGGATGACAGTGCCGAACGCGACGTCACGGCGGTCAACGTCGCGGCCCACCGTCTGGAGAACTTGATTCACGATCGCCGCGCCCATCTCGCATCGCAGCAACCCGGCGTCCCCGGGAGCTGAAGCGGCAACGCTTTCCTTGATCTCGATCAAAGGAACCTCGATGCTCGTCTCCGATGTTCGCTATCCGGTGTGGATGGAGGTTGCGATGTTCCGTTCGGGCAAGATCCTGCTCGCGCTTGCGCTGTTCTCGGCAATTCCAGTCGTTGCGGTTGCGCAAACCGCCGACAAGCCGGCGGCGCAGACCGATCAGGCGCAGCCCGCCGATCAGGCGCAGCCGGCAAATCAGACGCAGCCGGCTGACCAGCTATTGAAACCGGAGCAGCTCGAAGCGCTGGTTGCGCCGATTGCGCTCTATCCAGACGCACTGCTCGCGAACGTGCTGGCAGCGTCAACCTATCCGCTCGAGATAGTGCAGGCAGACCGCTGGCTGAGCGCGCACAAGAACCTGAAGGGAGACGCACTCAAGGCGGAGGTGGCCAAGCAATCCTGGGACGACAGCGTGAAGGCCCTGGCCAGCACGGCCGCGGTCCTGTCGATGATGAGCGACAAGATCGATTGGACCAAGAGTCTCGGCGACGCGGTGCTCGCGCAGCAGGCGGATGTGATGGACGCGATCCAGCGATTGCGCGCAAAGGCCCAGGCCAACAACAAGCTGGTGACGACGAAGCAACAAAAGGTCAGCGTCCAGACGCAGGAGAACAAGCAGGTCATCGTCATCGAGCAGGCCGATCCGGACACGATCTATGTACCCTATTACGATCCCGCGACGGTCTACGGCGCTTGGCCCTATGCAGCCTATCCTCCGTATTATTTCGGCTATCCATCCTATATCGGCGCCGGCGTGATCGCGGCGGGCCTTGCCTTCGGGACGGCCTGGGCGATCGGGCGATGGGGCAATTATTGGGGCGGCGGCTTCAACTGGGCCAACCGAAACGTCTACGTCAACCGTTACAACCGGGTGAACAACATCGGAAACAACTGGCAGCACAACCCGGCGCATCGGCAGGGCGTCCGCTACAGCAACACCAACGTCCAGCAGCGCTTCGGCAACAACAATCTGAAAGCTGGCGCCGGAAATCGGATGGATTTTCGAGGTCGCGACGGTCAGCAGGTGCTTCGCCCCGGACAGGACCGACCCGGAGGTGGTGACCGCGCTGGCGCGGGCGACCGCGCGGGAGATCGTGCCGCTTCGCGCGACCGGCCCGGCGGCGACCGTGCGAACCGTCCAGGCACGGCCGATCGTGCACAGGGAGGCGGTGATCGCGCCAAGGCTGGCGATCGCGCCAAAGGGGGCGATCGGGCCAAGGGAGGCGATCGGGCCAGGACCAGCGACCGTGGCCGCAACGCGGCGCGCGGTGGCGGCGGTCGCGACAACGCTTTCAGAAACGTGTCATCCGGCCGTGCCGCCAACCTGCAATCGGCTCGCGGGCAAATGAGCCTGGGCGGACGCGGCGGCGGCGGCGGTCGCGTCGCGGCTGGCGGCGGCTTTGCCGGCCGTGGCGGCGGAGGATTCCACGGGGGCGGCGGTGGCGGCTTCCGCGGCGGTGGAGGCGGCAGGCGATCGGATATTGCCCTGAAGCATGACATCGTCCTGCTCGGCCATCTGGCCAACGGCCTCGGCTACTACCGTTTCAGCTATCTCGGCAGCAGCAAGGCCTATGTCGGCGTGCTGGCGCAAGAGGTTGCGCAGGTGATGCCGCAAGCCGTTACGCGAGGCAGCGACGGTTATCTCAGGGTCTATTACGACAAGCTCGGTCTCAAGCTGCGCGCCTACAGCGAATGGCTCGCCAACGGCGCGCAAATCCCCGCCCGATCGGAGGCATCGCGATGAGAGGCTTCCCGATGTTCCGCTTGAGCCATGCAGCTTTCGTCAGCGTGGTCTCGGCGACAGTTCTGGCGCTACTGATCCCTTCGGCTCAAGCGCAGCAGGCCTATCCAAATCCCGAAGACGCAGCGGCAGCACTGGCCACCGCTGTGCGGAGCGGCGCGAAGCGGGCCATCCTGAAAGTGTTGGGCCGTGACGCTGATGATATCATCGAGTCCGGCGATGAGGTCGCCGATGCCGAGACTCGCCAGACCTTCCTTACGGCCTATGACGCGAAGCATTCCATCAAGGCCGAAGGCAACAAGAAGGCCACGCTGGTACTTGGCGCCGATGACTTTCCGTTCCCGATTCCTCTCGTCAACAACAGGGACGGCTGGGAATTCGATGCTTCCGCAGGTCGCCGCGAGATCCTCTATCGCCGCATCGGCCGCAACGAGCTCGATGCCATCCAGACCTCTCTCGCCTACGTCGATGCGCAGAACGAATATGCCGACAAGGATCGAACCGGCGAGGGAGCGGGGACCTACGCGCAGCGCATCGTCAGCAGTCCTGGCAAGAAGGACGGCCTGTTCTGGCGCGACGACCGCGACCCAAGCCCACTCGGCGAACTGGCGGCCCAGGCAGCAGCGGAAGGCTACAAGGTTGGAGGGGATGGCGCACCTTACCATGGCTACTACTACCGGATCCTGAAGGCGCAGGGATCCGACGCACCCGGCGGCGCTTTGAACTACGTCGTGAAGGGGAAGATGATCGGCGGCTTTGCACTCATCGCCTATCCCGCCGAATACGGCAATTCGGGCGTGATGACCTTCATGGTCAATCACGCCGGAACCGTCTACCAGAAGGACCTCGGTCCACGCACCGAGATCATCGCAAGGCGCCTCATCACGTTCGACCCCGACCAGACCTGGAAGAAGGTGGACGTGAAGAATCCCTGAGAACCGTGGAGTCCCTGCGATGATGAGACGTCCGATCCGGGCTATTGGCCTTGCCTTGGTCGCGCTAACTCTGCTGTCCGCGCCGCTATTCGCGCAGGCCTCAGGGCATGTTCGCGTCAAGTTCGTCAAGGCCGGATTGATGGTGGGAGCGGGTGGCGGGAGTGGTATCCTGACCTATCGTGGCCACACCTACCCGTTCAGTGTCTCAGGCCTCAGTCTGGGCGTCACCGCCGGTGCCTCTATCAGCCGATTGGAGGGACGGGTGACCGGCTTGCGCGCAATCAGCGATTTCGCCGGCACATACGAGTCAGTGGGCGGCGGCGGCGCTTTCGTCGGCGGTGTCGGAGCCGCGCACCTGCGAAACGAGAAGGGCGTTGTGCTCGAGCTCCAGGGACCCAAGGCCGGTATGGAGGTCGCGGCCAATCTCAGCAGCATCAGGATTTCGTTGCGATGAGGCCTTCTCTTCCGGAAAGCCAAAGACGTCAGGCTTTTGATCAGGTGAGTTGCAGAACGAGATGAACAGTTTGCGGATCGCGCCGGGAGGCAGGCTTGAAGCCGAACTTGCCGAAAACCCTCAGCATCGCAGCATTTTCCGGCAGGACTTCCGCGACGAGTTCCTCAAGACCAGCATCACGCGCGATCTTGGCCAGATGACGCATCAAAAGAGTGCCAACGCCGTGCCCCTGCCACTCGTCGACGACCGCGAACGCGAGCTCGGCGCGTCCAGGTTCGAAGACGACGTAACGGCCGCCGCCGATGATGATCGGGCGGTCATGTTCAGTCGCAATCGCGACGAGCGCCACATGTTCCTTGAAGTCCGGGTTCATGAAGAACGCATGTTCCGCTTCCGAAAAGTGACGTTTCGCCACGAAGAAGCGCCGGTGCAGTGACTCTGCGCTGGTTCGCTCGACCGCTGCGAGCATGCCGGCCTCATCCTCTGGCCGAAGTGCTCGAATCTCTACGCTGCCGCCATCGCGCAGAGGTTCCGACACTGCGTAGTGAGCGGCATCCAGCATTGGGGCTTTCTCGCGGTACTGGGTCGAGCGGGCGCTATCTGGCGTCACTGTTGTTCGGTGGCGCTTGACCTAGATCAAAGCGTCTTTCCGCAATGCACCTTGAATGGAGCACACATGTAAGTCGGAGCATGGTGATGGAGAACACAATGCTGTCGAACGATCCGATCTCGCGATTGGTGGCGTCCGCCGTCGAGTACATGACCGATGCCGGCCAGCGTAGCGTGCTGTTTCTCGACATTCTGCGCCAGCGCGGCGATCAATATCGTGAGCATGTCGCCAAGACCGCGCCGCACGTCCTGAATTATGCGGCCGAATTGATCATGGATGGCCGCAAGCTGGACGATCCGGTCAATTACGCGCTGGTACGGATTATTCCCCCCAAAGGCATCGAGATCGATCTGAAACGACGGCCGTTCGTCGTCGTCGACCCGCGCGCCGGTCACGGCCCCGGCATTGGTGGTTTCAAGGCGGACAGCGAGATCGGGGTTGCCATGAAGGCCGGGCATCCCTGCTATTTTATCGGCTTTCTGCCGGAACCGATGCCGGAGCAGACCATCGAGCGCATCGCGCGCGCGGAAGCATTGTTCCTTGAAAAAGTCATCAGCCTTCACCCGGATGCGGACGGCAAGCCTTGTGTGGTCGGAAACTGTCAGGCCGGCTGGGCCGTGATGATCCTCGCCTCGTTGCGTCCAGAGTTGTTTGGCCCGGTGATCGTCGCGGGGGCGCCGCTCGCGTATTGGGCCGGCGTGCACGGCAAATATCCGATGCGCTACTCGGGCGGTCTGCTTGGCGGGAGCTGGCTGACGGCGCTGACGAGCGACCTCGGCGGTGGCAAGTTCGATGGCGCCTGGCTTGTCCAGAACTTCGAGAACCAGAATCCGTCCAACACGCTGTGGACGAAACAGTACAACGTCTTCTCCAAGGTGGACACCGAGGCTAGCCGCTACCTTGAATTCGAGCGTTGGTGGGGCGGCCATGTGAACCTGAACGCCGAGGAGATCCAGTTCATTGTCGACGAGCTCTTCATCGGCAACAATCTTGCTGCCGGCCGCATCAAGATGTCGGACGGTGAAACCGTTGACCTGCGCAACATCAGATCGCCGATCGTCGTTTTCTGTTCCAAAGGTGACAATGTCACCCCGCCGCAGCAGGCGCTGGACTGGATCCTCGATCTCTACGCCGACGTTGACGAGATCCGGGCTTACGGACAGACGATCGTTTACACGGTTCACGAAACCATCGGTCATCTCGGCATCTTCGTATCAGGAGGCGTAGCCAAGAAGGAACATGCGGAATTTTCCAGTAACATCGACCTGATCGACGTGCTTCCGTCGGGCCTCTACGAGGCGAGCTTCGAGGCCAAGGGCGCCGAGACGGCCAACGCCGAGCTTGCCGTCGGGCAGTGGGTGATGCGTTGTGAAGCGCGGACCCTCGACGACATCCGGGCTATGGGAGGCAATTCAACGGAGGATGAACGGCGGTTCGAAACCGCGAAGCGAGTTTCGGAGTTCAATCTCGCCGCTTACCGCAAGTTCGTCCAACCTCTGATCAGGCGCATGGTGACGCCTGAACTGGCAGAGTGGACGAGCCACCTCCATCCGCTGCGCCTGCAGTACGAGGCTTTCAGCAGCCAGAATCCGTTCATGGCTGCGGTCAAGGCGACCGCGCAACAGGTCGAGGAACGGCGCAAGCCGGCAAGTTCGGATAATCCCTTCCTTGCGTTCCAGGAGACCATCTCCAAGCAGATCGTTCACGCTCTCGACACCTGGCGCGACTCTCAGGAAGCGCTCAGCGAAGCGGTATTCCTCGCCGTATATGGCTCACCTGCGCTGCAAGCAGCGGTCGGCGTTGATCCCCGATCGGCGCCGCCGTCGCGAAGACAGGAAATGCCGACACAGTATCGGCAGCAAATGGAGAAACGGGTCGCCGAACTGAAGTCGCAAATCAGCGAGGGTGGCCTTCGCGAGGCCGCGATCCGCGCTCTCCTCTATGTTGGGTCGGCCCGCGGCATGGTGGACGAGCGCAGCCTTGAGGCTTTGCGTCGGGTGCGCCGCGATGTTGCGGGCAAGCCCGTGACGCTCTCCGAATTCAAGTCTCTGGTTCGTGAGCAATTCTTCATGCTTCTTCTCGATCGCGACGCTGCACTAGGGGCGATCCCGGCCCTGCTGCCGGACAATATGAATGAACGGCGCGCGGCGTTCGGCGCGATTCGTGATGTGCTGTCGGCGAGCGCAGGGATTTCAGGCGAGGTGGCGAGCCGGCTGAATCGCGTTGCGGAACTGTTCGGCCTCGAGCCAGGAGAGATTTCGGAGAAGGTGTCGAACGTGGCCCCTTTCGATCCCAAAGCAAGAGCATCCTGATACGATCTGAGGGGACCCGGAGTCGCACCATGAATGAAACCGCTCATACCAAGTACGATCGACTGATCGCCGCCGCCAAGGCTGTCTCGGCAGTCCCGACTGTCGTGGTTCATCCCTGTGACGAGACGTCGCTGCGCGGTGCGATCGACAGTGCCGCGGCTGGCATCATCAAGCCGTTGTTGGTCGGCCCCGAAGCGAAGATCAAGGCGACGGCCACAAAGCACGGTCTCGACATCGCGGGTCTCGAGATCGTCGATGCGCCGCACAGCGACGCCGCTGCTGCCAAGGGCGTTGAATTGATCCATGCTGCCCGAGGCGAGATGTTGATGAAGGGCAGCTTGCACACCGACGAACTGATGCGAAGCGTCACAGCGAAGACGACGGGGTTGCGAACCGATCGGCGCATCAGCCACGTCTTTGTGATGGATGTGCCCACCTACGCCGATACGCTTCTCATCACCGACGCTGCGATCAACATTTTCCCCGATCTGGATGACAAGCGCGACATTATTCAGAATGCCATCGACCTGTTCACGCAAGCCGGCTTCGGCAAGCTGCCGCGGGTCGCCATCCTCTCGGCGGTCGAGACGGTGACGTCCAAGATTCCATCCACCATCGAGGCGGCCGCACTCTGCAAGATGGCCGACCGCGGCCAGATCGCAGGCGGCGTGCTCGATGGACCACTCGCGTTCGATAACGCCGTCGACGTCGAAGCGGCGCGGATCAAGGGCATAAAGTCCGAGGTCGCCGGTAGGGCACAGATTCTGGTGGTGCCCAATCTCGAGTCGGGCAACATGCTGGCCAAGAACCTGGCCTATTTCGCCAAGGCGGATAGCGCCGGACTCGTGCTCGGGGCCAGGGTTCCGATCGTGCTGACGTCCCGGGCCGATTCGCCAAGGGCGAGGATGGCCTCGTGCGCGGTCGCCGCGCTCTATGCCGACGCCCGCCGCCGGCGGGCCCCAACAGCCGCGTGATCGCCATGGATACTATCCTTGTCGTCAATGCCGGGTCCTCCAGCGTGAAGTTCCAGATCTTTGCGGTCGATGGCGACGGCAGGCTCACGCGGCAGATCAAGGGTCAGATGGACGGGATTGGCAGTCGCCCGCGGCTACGAGCCAGCGGGGCGGATGGCGAGCCACTGGCGGATCGGGCCTATCCAATCGAGCGCGTTGCGGACGTGCCGGCCGCGCTTGAGGTTGCGGGCGGCTGGCTTCGCGACGAGCTTCGCATCAGTCCGATCGCGGTTGGACATCGCGTGGTTCATGGCGGTCCCGAGTACGAGCGTCCGGTAAGGATCGACCACGGCGTGGTGGCGCGCCTCGAAAAATTCGTGCAACTGGCACCTCTTCATCAACCTCACAATCTGGCTCCGATCCGGACGCTGCTTGCAAACCGCCCCGATCTGCCGCAAGTCGCCTGCTTCGATACCGCGTTCCATCGTACCCACGGCGCGCTGGCGGATCACTACGCGGTTCCCTTCCACCTATATGCCGAGGGTGTACGACGCTACGGCTTCCATGGGCTCTCGTATGAGTACGTTGCGAAGACCCTGCGGCAGGTGGCTCCAGAGATTGCCGAAGGCCGGGTCATCGTCGCGCATCTCGGCAGCGGCGCGTCGATGTGCGCATTGAAAGAGGGATGCAGCGTCGAAAGCACGATGGGATTTACGGCGCTCGACGGGCTTCCCATGGGCACTCGACCCGGGCAGATCGATCCAGGTGTTGTGTTGTACCTCATTTCCGAAAAGGGGATGTCTGCGTCCGACGTTCAGAACTTTCTTTACCGTGACTGCGGGCTGAAGGGCCTATCAGGCGTCAGCAATGACATGCGGGAGCTGGAAGCAAGTGATGACCCGCACGCGATCCTGGCGATCGAATATTTCGTTCATCGGATCGGCCTTAACGCCGGCATGCTCGCCGCCGCGCTTCAGGGCATCGATGCGTTTGTCTTCACCGCCGGCATTGGCGAGAATTCAGCGAATATCCGTGGGCGGATCGGAGAGAAGCTCTCGTGGCTCGGAGTAGAGCTCGATGCGGCCGAGAATGCCCGCCATGCGCGGCTGATCTCGCGTCCCGACAGCCGCATTCCCGTCTATGTCGTGCCGACCGACGAGGAATTGATGATTGCACAGCATACCTTGTCGCTGCTCATGAATTCCGAACTGTCCGGCCCCAAGCGTGAGAGGGTATCATGATCCCCGTCTTCCCGGATTCCAAAGTTGCCCTGAAGGGCAAGAAGGGCCTCATCGTTGGCATCGCCAATGACCAGTCGATCGCCTGGGGCTGCGCGAGGGCGTTTCGCGCGCTCGGGGCTGACCTCGCTGTGACTTACCTGAACGACCGCGCCAAGAAGCACGTCGAACCGCTTGCGCAGGCGCTGGAAGCGCCGATCTTCATGCCGCTGGATGTCATGGTCGACGGACAGACCGAACAGGTGTTCGAGCGGATCGCAAGGGAATGGGGGCAGCTCGATTTTCTGCTCCATTCGATCGCCTTCTCGCCAAAGGAGGCGCTGCACGGGCGGGTGGTGGATGTCGGCCGCGACGGCTTCCTGAAGACCATGGACGTCTCGTGCTGGTCGTTCATGCGGATGGCGCATCTTGCTGAGCCGCTAATGAAGAATGGCGGCACGATGTTCACGATGACCTATTACGGCAGCCAAAGAGTGGTGGAGAATTACAACGTGATGGGCGTTGCGAAGGCAGCGCTCGAAGCCGCCGTCCGCTACATCGCTGCGGAGCTTGGCCCGAAGGGCATTCGCGTCCATGCGATCTCACCGGGACCGCTCGCCACGCGCGCCGCATCAGGCATCCCGGAATTCGACGAGTTGATGGACAAGGCGCAGTCGACGGCTCCCGCTCGCAGCCTCGTCAGCATCGATGATGTCGGCAACGCCACCGCGTTCCTGGCGCTCGACGGCGCCAAGCTCATCACAGGCAGCGTTCTCTATATCGACGGCGGCTACAATATCGTCGACTGAGTGCGACTGCGTGGCTCTGTTGCGTAGCGAGGTCGCCACGTGCACGGAGGAGACAGATGCGCGTTCTGACATCGAGCGTGCTGCTGCTCGCAATCATGACAGTTCCGATGCAGGCTCAGACCTACGACCCTCGCTATCCCGTTTGCATGAAAGTGTATGACGCTGCATTCGGCGGCGGCGAGCGATACGATTGTAGTTTTACGTCGCTGCCGCAATGTCGGGCGACAGCATCGGGCAGGCCGGCAATGTGCGAGCTAAATCCGTATTTCGCTCGAGCTCAAGCGCGCCGTGATGGGACCTACCGGCGACATCAGCAAATCTATTGATGCACGCCGGTCTGTTGGATCGCGGCGAGGCGCATGTCGTGCGCCGTACTCAATGGTAGTGCAGGGCGATCAGCTCTGCGACGCACGCAGGCTTCTTGCCGCCTTCAATCTCGATTACGAGATGGTAGTTCACGCGCAGGCCATCCGGCGGAACGTCCTCGGCTTCGGCGACAGTGACGCGGCCGCGCAGCTTCGAACCGGCCGGGACCGGCGCCAGATACCGTATCCGGTCGGCGCCGTAATTCAGGGTGTTGCGCACGCCCTTCAGCCCTATCACCGAGCGAATGAAGAGCGGGGCGAGCGCGAGCGATAACAGTCCGTGAGCGATGGTGGTGCCGCCGGGCAGCTCCTTGCTGGCGCGCTCCTGGTCGACATGGATCCACTGCTCGTCGCAGGTCGCTTCGGCGAACTGGTTGATGCGCTCCTGCGTTATCTCGATCCACTCGCTTGCGCCGATCTCGGTGCCGATGGCGGATTTGATCTCGCTGAAATCACTGAACATCCGCATAGCGCGACCTCGTCAGAGCTTCATTTCCGGCACGGTGTCGGGCACAGCGAGCTCGGCGTCCGTGACCGCCATGACCTCTCCGACGCTGATCCCGGGCGCGGTCTCAAGGAGGGTCGCCTTGCCGTCGGGGAAGCCGATCACCGCCATGTCGGTCACGACCAGACTTACCGGCCGCGCCGAGGTGAGGGGCAGCGTGCATTTCGCGACGATCTTTGATTTTCCCTTTGCCGCGTGCTGCATGGCGACGATCACCCGCTTGGCGCCGGTGACAAGATCCATCGCGCCTCCCATACCCGGCACCATCTTGCCAGGGATCATCCAGTTGGCGAGATGACCATGCGCATCGACCTGGAGACCGCCGAGCACAGTAACATCGACGTGGCCGCCCCGGATCAAACCGAACGACATTGCGCTGTCGAAAGTGCATGCTCCTGGCAGCGCGCTGATCGGACGGCCGCCGGCGTCCGTTAGCGTGGGATGCGCCATGCCTTGCTCCGGGATCGGCCCGGTGCCGATCAATCCGTTCTCCGATTGAAAGAACACCTTCAGATCGGGCGGAACGTAGTTTGCGACCAGCGTCGGAATGCCGATGCCGAGATTCACGAGATCACCACTCTTGAGCTCCCTGGCGACACGTCGGGCGATGATGGTCTGCGGATCCATGATATCACCCGTTGGTAATGAGATAGTCGACGAGGGGGGCTGGCGTCACGACATGGTCGGGCGCGATGACGCCGACGGGCACGATATGCTCCGCCGTGACGATGACGGTATCGGCGGCCATCGCCATGACAGGGTTGAAGTTGCGGGAAGTCAGGGCGTAAGCGAGGTTGCCGATGTAGTCGGCCAGAAACGCGTGGACCAACGCGAACTGTGCACGCAGTGCCGTCTCAAGCAAAAATGGTTGTCCATTGACCTCAATCTCGCGCTTTCCCTCCGCGACCAACGTGCCGACGCCCGTCGGCGTCAGAATGCCGCCCAAGCCGCACCCGCCTGCGCGAATGCGCTCGACGAAGGTTCCCTGAGGAACGAGATCGACGTTGATCTGGTTCGTCAGCATCTGTTGCTGCGCCTTCGGATTGAGGCCGATATGCGTCGCCGTCAGGCGTGAAACCAATGCTGCGTCGAACAGTTTGCCGACGCCTTTGCCGGGAACTGCCGCATCGTTGCAGATCAATGTCAGGCCGCTCTTTTGCTGGCGGACGACCTCGTCGAGCAGACGTTCGGGTGTGCCAACCCCCATGAAGCCGCCGACCATGACGCTGGCGCCGGCCGGAATCATTGCCACAGCTTCTTCGAGAGAAACGGCTTTCATGGTCGGAGCTCCACTCAGCGGCGTTCGCAGTCCGGGCAGCGGCACACCAAATCCTGCCGGTTGACGCGGCCGCTCCCTTTGATCTGCATCAAGGAAAGGCTCATCCTTCGCGGACGCTGACCCCGATTTCTTCGAGCATTTCACTCCAGAGCCTGCGGACCTGGGCGTGACGCTCTTCCAGCGCTGCACTGACGGACCGGCGGAACGGCTTGAGATCCTGGCCCTTCAGGAAAAGGATCTGCGCCTGCAGCATCCGTCCGCTTTCGAATTCGATCCGTCGCAGGGCCGACACGAAAGGATCTTCGGCGTTGGCCTCGACCGGAAGCAGGGCGGCCGGGCGGATAGCGGCGTGGAGCGCATGAGCAAGCGTTGAAAGATCGACAATTCGCGACAAGGTCCGCTCGGGAATCCCGTCAATCGATTGTGGCAGCCAGGTCATCTCCCAACGGGCAAAAAGATAGGCCAACGCGGGGTCCGGCACCCACGACGTTGCTCGGAGCAGCAGCGAGACTATCTCGGACTCACGATACAGCTGCGCATTGAGTTCGGCTTGCCAGCCAGCCTTGAGGTAGCCGGGCTGGGCGAATGCAAGTTGCCGGGCGAGGGCACCGTGGGCCGAAACCAGAAAGGCCGCGACGCGGGTCTGCTGTCGGGATGGTACATTTCCGCCGGCTCCGAGCGGACCTAGGAATTCGCTCATGAGGTTTTTCCGGGCGTTGGTATCGCGCGCAAATGATCATAGCCGGCTGGGAACGGCGTGAGTGGGCCACCGGCTTCCTGCGGGGCGATCCAGACGCCCCCATCGCCATGCCAACGGCCCGCCATGACATCTTCGGCAAAGCGAGCCAGAAGATCGGCGGTCAGAGCTGGCTTTTCCAGCGTAAAGGCGTGGTAAGCCTCCGGGATGATCACGAGCGAGCTGTTCGGAATGTGAGTTCGGAGCGTTTCATGCAATGAGCGTGGCGTCAGGAAGTCGAATTCGCCGTTGAGGATCATCGTCGGGACGCTGATCGACGGTAGCCGCGGCGTGATGGGTTCGAAGTCGAGGAAGGACTCCATAAGGTTTTGCAGCGCATAAACATCGTTGACCAGCCAGCCCTGCCGCTTCACGGCGTCGAGGTTATTCAGCAGCGGCTTCAGCCAGGCATCGGACAGGTTCATCGGCAGCAACAGGTCCTGCAAATATCCCGTCCCGCCAAGGATCAAACCGGTACGCAAGGCATTGCCAAGCAACAGCAGTTGCGGCGTGAGCTCAGCGAAGCAGCTCATCGGCACCAGTCCGGACAGCCTTTGGCTGTGCGCGATCGCATAGCGTAACGCGATCAGGCCGCCGAAGCTGATGCCGCTGAGAAAGACCGGGCCATCGTCCAATTCACCAATCAGCAAATGCAGTGCTGCGACCTGGTCTTCCTGACTGATGAAAAGCCCGGGCTTGTCCGACGCCCCTTGGCCCAGCAAGTCGAACGTGGCAACGCGAAAGTGCCTTGCAAGCAACGCATCCCGGTAGGCGCCCCATAATTCGGCGTATTGCGTCAGGCCGTTGACGAGCACGTAGGCCGGTGCATTCGCCGGCCCGTCCAGCTCATAGCGTATCCGATATGAGCCGTGGGCGAGAAAGGGCATTGCGGCAATCCGGCGTGGTTCGGCTGACACAATGGTCGACTTCTGCGAGCGAAATCCCTTGAGCTAGATCAAAGGCCCTGCCTCGGAGCCGACTACCCTTTCCAAAACGTCACCGGGAGGAATCCGCCATGACTGGCAAGAGCGCCGTCAAGCAATGCGTCCTGAGCCTGATCGTCCTGCTGGTTGGTGCCAGCCTCGCCGTCGCGCAGCCGTTCACGCGCCGCTCTTCGCAGATGCAGCATGACGGGTTGAAGAAGACCTATGAGGTCGCGAACTTCCGCATCGGCGGCAAATACGATCTCTCCGATCCCGCCAAGTGGGAGAACGGCGGCGAGGGCGGCATCACGCTGGAATCGCTCGGCGCCGGCAAATTGCGCACGGGATACATTGCGATCGGCAATCCGCGACGCAATTCCGCAGGTGAGATCACCAATGCCGTGGTGATCAACTCCTACTACTCTGGCGATTCGACGGACATGTACGAACAATGGGTCAAGGGGGCAGCCCTGTCGGGCGGCGTCCCGATCATTGGATCGGGCCGGCCGATCGACACCGACCGCTACTACGTCATCATGGTGGATCCGCTCGGCACCTGGGGTGCCAGCAAGCCGTCCGACGGACTCGGAATCAAGTTTCCGCAGTACAGCTACTACGACATGGTACAGGCCAACTACCGCCTGCTGCGCGACGAGCTGAAGGTCGCGCGCGTCGCGCTGGTCACCGGCGTCTCAATGGGCGGCACGCAGACCTATGTCTGGGGCGTGATGCATCCGGAATATATCGGGGCAATCATGCCCATCGGCGGCACCACGCAGTCGGACGGCGAGGACCCGGTCGGCAACTGGACCTTCCAGATGATGACGGCCGCGATCGAGGGCGATCCGGTCTGGCAGGCGACCAAGGGGGACTATTACAAGCTGCCCAAGGAAAAACATCCGATGCCGGGCGTGGCGTTCGGATGGTCGATCCTGGGAATGACCGGCTACGATTTCGGCTATCGCACGACCCAGAACTGGGTCGCGGTGCAGCCCGAAATCTTCTACTGGGACCCGCCGAACGAGAAGGCCGGCTTGAACGTCATCAACCGCGCCAAGCTCTATGACGCCGTCGATCTTGTCTGGCGCAACCGGGTCGGCGAGACCCACAACATTAATCCCTATCTCGGCCGAATCCAGGCGCGCACGCTGGTGATGCACATCACCAACGACCTCTGGCTGAACTTCAAGCTGGCGCAGAAGGCCGTCGATCGCGTGCCGGGCGCAGACCTGATCGCGCAGGAGAGCCCGGTCGCGCATTACGGCGTGTTCCCGATCATCAACCAGCGCAAGAACGATCCGAAATTCGTCGCCTTCATGGACGACGTCGCGGCCCTCGACCGCGCGCAGAAATTCGTCGACAAGAACTACCGTGTGCCGGGCGTGGCCGACAAGATCGATCCGAGCAAGTCCTTCTGGAAGGACTTCGTGACCTATCCTTATCCGGTCAAATACGCCAACGCCAAGGACAAGATCGGAAACACCTGGCAGATCGGCTACATGGACGAGTATGCCGGCACCGAAAAGGATCCCAAGGTCCTCGTCATCATCCATGGCAAGGGCGCGTTCGGCGGCCACTACGGCAACATCATGCAGTATGCGCTGCGGAGCGGGTTGCGCGTGATCGTGCCCGACCTGCCGAATTACGGCATGTCCGGGCCCGGCAATCTCGACAAGAGCCCGGCGCGCACCATGCAGGACATGCGCGAGGTCATCTACGACGTCGTCGTCAACCAGCTCGGCGTCAAGAAGGCCTACTATCTCGGCCACTCCCTCGGCGGCCAGTTTGTCGTGGGCTACGCCCTGACCTGGCCGGAGGCGGTGCAGGGGCTTGCCCTGGAGGCGCCGTCCGGTCTGGAAGAATATCCGCGCGACATCACGATCGCGAAGGACAAGAAGGCACCTCTGTTCCAACCGGGACTCGGTCGGGACTTCGACAAATGGAGGCAGATCTGGGACCAGACAGGCATCCTGGCGGCGGAGAAGGCCCGCGATGAGCAGGGCATCCGCGACTTCTTCTACTTCAAGAAGCGTGACCCCGACACCGGCACTGTGTCGGCAGCGAAGAGCGGCTATTTCTACAATGACAGCGAATATGCCCGCTTCCACACCGAGCAGCGCGTGGGGCTCACCAGGGGCAACCCCAAGGAGCTCGAACAGTGGTGCAACATCTTCATCTTCGACATCTACACGATCGGAGCGGAGCTCCAGCAGGATGATCCGAAGAACCTTTACGAGCGGGTCACAGGGATCAAGGCGCCGATCTTCCTGGCGTTCGGCGACAAGGAGCCGTTCATTCCGACGCCCGCGTTCAACGGGCTGACCGATCTTGGGCGCGACGTAATCACACCGTTCATGACGCGCATGACCAATGCCGGCAACCGGCCGATGCTGAAGATCTATCCGGAGACCGGACATTTCATCCATACGGACAACCCGGTGGAATATTCCGCTGATGTGGTGGACTTCGTCACCAAGGGCGTGGTCGACACATCATCGCCGCAGGGCACCGATCGCATGATCAAGGGCTCGGTCGTGTCGGCCCTGCCGGTGGCTCCGACACCCCCGGGTGCCGCGCCCACGGCCGGTCTGAACAAATAGGTCGCTGTCATGCCCTGGGTGCAGGCGGGTGAGGTCCAGCTCGGCTGGCGGGAATGGGGAGGAGGCGGCGTCACGGTCGTTTTCATCCACGGCAATCTCGCCAGCAAGGACTGGATCGAGCTGGCAGCTCCGCATTTCCCTCGCGGCTTGCGGGTGATCGGGATCGATTGGCGGGGCTGCGGCGACAGCGACCGGCCGATCCCTGCGCCCGATTATTCCAACTACTCGATGCAGCAGCATGCACAGGATATGCTGGCGGCGCTCGATGCTCTCGACATCAAGTTCTGCCACCTGGCGACGCACTCGACCGGAGGGATCATCGCCGCGCGGATGCTCCTGATGCAGCCGGAACGGTTTGGGAGGGTGTTCGCACTCGATCCCGTCACCCCGCTCGGCATGGCGTTCAATGCCGATCAGATCGGGTTGTTCCGCGCCATGATGGCGAGCAGGGAGGTGACGAGGGGCGTGATGGCGACCGCGGCGTCCTCACTGTTCACGCCCGATAGTCTCGCACCCAACACGATCCCGCGCTTCCGCGAAGGGATCGGTGAAATTCAGAGGCTGTTCGAGCGGATACTGGAGCAGACGTTTGGCGTTTCCGAAGGCATCTGGATCGGGACGCCGGTCAATCTCACCCGCGAGCGCGAAACTGGGGAGCTTCAGAGGCGTATGCCGGAGCTTCGCCATCAACACCTGGTGCTGTGGGGCGAATACGATGGTTGGATTCCGCCGGACGATCTCAGGACGATGGCGGCCGTGATGCCCGACTGCCGGCTCGTGGTTGTGCCAGGTGTCGGGCATTCGATGAATCTCGAATTGCCGCTGCTCTATGCTGGCTATTTCGGAGCCTGGTTCGGAGGGCTCGCACAATAGCTGGTCGATCTGACATCGGCGCCCGCTCGATCTGACATCGGCGCCCGCTCAACGCGTTCTCACGAAAGTCCACAAGGAAAGCTCATCGGGCAAGCCGCACGTTGATGGATCGAGGCCGTTCGAGGGAAAGAAAGTGTAGCCGCCAACAAGGTCGTCCAGCGCCGCGGTCACGGTATGGTACGACCCAAGGTCTTCGTCCTCATAGAACGGATGATACGTTCTTCCCGCCCGTGGCATGATCCGAAACGTTCCGTGGCTCGTTCGGTATTCCCAAAAGCCGAACGACATCACGGCTACCGTTCATGTACAGCGCCGGTGGGACAGTCGGCCTGCGTCGCTTCGAGTTTGCACGCCCGTAATCTGGCGACATCGCCAGCACGACAAATCGGGAACGTCATGAAATTAACTCCTGCGAATCCGCTACGATTCTACAAGCGAAGGATCTCACCGACCAAAGCCCTGGTGTCGTATTCGTTGGCTTTGTTGTCCACAGTGCTAGTCACGCAACACCATCGGGACGCGACTCATCATAGGCTGTACGAGCGTCTTCACGACGCTTCTCCCTGAGACTCCAAGCCCGTCGCGAATGGCGGGCTTCCTTCGCACCGCTAATGCCTCGGGTCTGATGCCTGGCCCGTTTCATGCTTTCCCAAGCTGCCAACGGAGGGCTGGCATGATCGCTGAACACTTTCTGGTCTGGGCTGCACTGTTAGGCGTTGTGACGTTCCTGGCCCTCTATTCGGCCGGGCAAAGGCGCGAATAGTCTCATTGGAAGTTGCGGACGCTGGTTAATGACACTCAAGGTTCCTGATAATCCGCGGCGCAGCAAGTTCGCGGGATTGTGGCGAAGTCCATGACGACCATCCCAATTTTAACTGAATGGGAACCATCCGACCGTAGAACGATTAGGCGAAGTGATTCCTTGGAGTTCGAAATATGTCGGATGAGGAAATCGCTCTCCGGGCAGTCAGTGCTGCCCAAGAAATACTGGAAGAGTACCTTGAACCTCGGCCGCGCTCCAATGAACGGCTGATCCTCGATCGACTGGTCGAAGTACTCGAACAACCAGGCCTAGTCGCTGCAGTTAATCGCCGCATACAGCGCGCTCATCGGGAACGTTCGAATTAGCTGCCACTTACTTTCGCGGATGCCATCTGTCGCCCAACCGCTCAAAACGTCAGCCATGTTTACCAAACAGGCGGGTTTGACCGAAGTCGCGACAGGTTAGCGGGGCCAATCGACGGAATTCGCTTATTCTTCTGTCGGGTTCCGCCCTCAAGTTAATGTAGCGACCGCTGGCGTGTTATTTCAGGAAAACAAAAAGGTTCCCAACAGCAGGCCCGCCGCAAACGCCCAGAGCCCCAACGTGCACGCGGAAATCACCCGCGCGAGGTTGCGTAAATCTGCATCTTGCAAGGTATCGTAGGGTTGATCCGTCAATTGCAGGCCCCCCTGCAGTGGCCGCCTCGGCATCCTTACCGACCTTAGCCTCCTCCACATGGGTGCCCAAATGATGGCGACCGTGATCACACGGGATCAATTTTTAGCGCCAAGCACAGGTGCTGTCGCTGGCGAAGGGACACTCTCAGAAACAAATTGGAACAAACGGCAATCACAGAATCTGCAATCATTGATGCAGTCCAGAGGATTACAGGTTTCCCGGTCAACAGTGCCAAGCGGTGGTCCGAAGATGACGAGCGCCAGGATGGCCACTCGCGTAGAGATAAAGTGCATTGCCGAACGTGCTGGCCACTACGATCCCCATGAGCGCATCCAAGGCGTTGGCGGCGTTCATAACGGCGCACGCTGGTGGCTAGAAGAGGATGCTGCAATCGCAGCCATCGAAAGCGGGACTTACAGGTTCTTCATCAGCGTGAATGGAAGGAGCCTTAACGTAGTGGTGGCGACCGACAACGGGCGCAAATATCTCAAGACTACTGCGGACGGATTCGCTCCGAATAATCTCCTAAATCTTCCTGAGTTCACAGATCCTGCGGCACCTCCGGCAGTACACACGAGGCGAGCGCCGCGCCCATGAAGAAATGGTCGCACTCAGTACCGAACGACCAGTTCGGCGCGAAAACGTACTCAAACCCGCCCCCACGGTGCCGCCCCAGGCGGGTCGCACTTGCCGATGCCGACGTCAGGGTCGCTCCAGTCGCGGTCGAAGGACCTCATGTGAATTATGCCGAGCGCATTTTCGACTTCCAAAGCAATCCACCAAACGCGGCAGTGGCTGGCCAAGCGATCATGTCGTCTATCGATCTCGCCCCTCGAATCCCGCGTTTCGCCCGCGAGACCGATCGTCGTGCGATGCTTTACGCCGCGCGCTAATTCAACTGTGGCCTTACCGCATCGGCGATGAAGGAAACGATCCCCGTGAGCGAAAATCGTTTTGACTGATCAGGCGCCAGACGGTTCGGTAGGGGCATGTTTGATGCTGCAATTTCATTTTTGATTGTATTAAGTGTCGGCATTCTCATTGCCCATGCCATCGACGCTTTGCGATCCTGATGACCATCGATGAAGCAGGGGGCTTGGGAATCGAGATTCACTTAGTTCAATGCGGGAGATATCGCTCCATGGCAGCGTGTTTGCATGCGGGAACTGGATCACATGAACAACTTTGTCAGATCAGGCGGCTTTTTCCACCTGGATCGGTGTCGCTCTGATACGGAGGCGGGCCGGCTGAACGCGGTGGCTTTCGGCAAAGCGCCATCAGAATTCTCGAGCGAATGAAGCGGCCACGTTTGGCGATCTCTCCGAGCGCGTGGGCGAGGAGCGAGCTATCCAGCTGCCCGCGGCGAGCTTCCCCTTGCTGTGATCTCTGCCGAGATTTCCTCGATTGTTTTGCGCCGCTCCATTGCGGCCCGCCGGATCAGTGCAAAGGCTTCGGGTTCGGCGACGGAATGCAAGTGCATCACTTGAAGAACAGCAGCAAGTACGATGCGACGTGACCGCAGACGTTGCTCGAGTTTGGAGATCTGCTCCTTCAGTTCGTTGGTGCGCCCGTTTCGCTCGAACGCCATGACGAGGGCTGCGTAGATGCCCGCTGAACGCAGCGGTTTGACGAGAAACGATGCTGGGTCAAGTTCAAGCAGGAGCTTAAGTCGGCTTGGCGTTTCCGTGCCGAGCAGTGCGACCACGGGAACGCCTCCGTGAAAAATGTGCTCTATCGTCGAGTTCAGGGGCAGAAACTCGTCGTCGATCAGGACAATGTCAGCGTGAGGCTCAATACCATGACCAGGTTCCCAACTGCGGACGTCAATTCCAAGGCGCTCGAGCTGACGTCTGACGATCGATAAATCACGTTCGTCCTTGATGGCGACGAGGGCCTTGCGGCCGCGGAGAGAGAATGATGAAGGCTTGCTCATTTAACGATCCGCAGATGGGGCGCATTTGGCAACGCTTCATTCCGTGAAGGCAAGACAGCGACGTCGAGTTGCGACAGGTAGGGGTCGGGCTTTACGGGGGCGGCGGCTTCCCAGAAGATGTCGAATTGTTCCTGTGCGTTCGAGACCGCCAGACGTGGTGTAAGAACGCAATGATTGGTCTCGCCATCGATCCAGACGGGCCCCTGCGGCGAATTGTAGCGATAACCGACAGCGGCCCGACGTACTTCATCTATATCGGCCGTGCCGGCCCGTTGGATCGCGCGCGCGAGCAGATAGACCGCAACATAGGCCGATTGGCCATCAACGGAGGGACTGCTGCCTTCGCCGTGACGTGCCTTCCAGCGAGCGACGAACGCACGATTTTCCGGCAGTCGAATGCTCTCAAACCAGGCTGACGACGTGATGCAGCCGGCCGATGCCGGTCCGACGATCTTGAGCTCAGGTTCGCAGAGACTGCAGCTCAACATCGGAATGTCGAGGCCGGCAGCCGTGGTAGCGGAATGGAAGGCGCGAATGAAGTCGTAGCTCGAGCTGCCAACGAGCGTGTTGAACACCACCGGCGGCTTGCGCCGCACGATTTCGCTGACGATGTGTTCGACCGCGCTTTCGCCGAGCTCCAGCAAGCGTTCGGCCAGGATACTTCCCTGTGCCGCTGTTACCAGTTCGCGCGTGACGCGATTGGTTTCCCAGGTCCAGACATAGTTGCTCCCGACGCAAAAGATGTGGCGCGAGATGTTATCGAGCACAAACCGCACGAGTGGCAGGACGTTGTGATTGGGGGAAGCGCCGACATAGATAACGTTGTCGGAGCATTCGAATCCTTCGTAACGCGCCGGATACCATAGCAGTCGATCGGTGCGCTCGACGATCGGCAACACCTGCTTCCGTGATGCGGATGTGTAGCAGCCGATAAGGTGGTTGACCTCCGTGTTGCGGATAAGGTCGTCACAAGCCGTGTGGTACTCCGCGATGATGCCGCGGGGGTCGCGGACATGAGCGGTAAGCGCGAAATCGAAATCTGGACTAGCGTTGATCTCGTCGACCGCCATCAAGGCGCTCTTGAGGATCTCGCGGCCCATGGCCTGATAGGGACCGGACTGCGAGCATAGGATGCCAACTGGAATGGACGGCTTTGTCATCTCTCTCTTTCGGGAAGCGCGACATCTTGAGCAGATCATCATGACCGATATCGACGCAAGAGGTCTTGCTGATCTGCTGAGCAGCGAACTCGCCAAATTTGTGCACCTCCCCTCGTTGACAGCGCGGCGGACACGAACTTACAATTTCGGGGTTAAGGGCTTGCCTCGAACCTTGCTTGCCTTGATCTGGCCGATGACGTCCAGATCTTGGCTTTGAGTGCTCTGTTCGACTTCAGCCCTATCTATGGGTCATAGCCGCGGCATTGAAGCCATTCGTCGCCTCAAGCGGGAGGGACGGATGGCTTTTTTCTTTTGTCGCCCAAAGTGGCGATGCGTCCGTGTCGACAGAATGTGGGCGCTTGCGCGGTGATGAGCCGCAATTGCGTCGCGAAACAAGTGTGGGGACGAACGGCAATGGCGACGACTGATCTTCACTATCAAGGGCTGGTCGAGGTCGGGCAGCAGCTTCATGCAAGGAAGCTATCACCGGTCGAAGTGACCAAGGCGATGCTCGACCGGATCGAGCGGCTCGATGGCAAGCTTAAGAGCTACGCCCATGTCATGGCAGACTCTGCGTTGGCCGAGGCGGCCGTAGCGGAAAAAGAGATAGGGTCCGGCAATGTGAAAGGGCCGCTGCACGGCGTGCCCGTTGCGATCAAGGACCTCTGTTGGGTCAAGGGTGCGCCGGCTGCGCACGGCATGACCATCCACCGCGACTTCCACCCGAACGAGGATGCCACGGTAGTGACCCGGTTGAAGGGCGCTGGCGCGATCATTCTCGGCAAGCTGCAGCAGACCGAAGGCGCCTACGCCGATCATCATCCCAAGATCGAGCCGCCGAAAAATCCCTGGAACCCCGAGTTGTGGCCGGGAGCGTCGTCGAGCGGTTCCGGTTCGGCAACCGCCGCGGGGCTCTGTTTCGGGTCGCTTGGAACGGATACAGGCGGATCGATCCGATTTCCGTCCGCTGCCAACGGCATCACCGGGCTGAAACCAACTTGGGGGCGCGTTAGCCGTTACGGGGCGTTCGAGCTGGCGGCTACGCTCGATCACATAGGTCCGATGGCGCGCAGCGCGGTCGATTGCGGTGCAATACTCGGCGTGATCGCCGGGCAGGACGCAAAGGACACGACCTCCGTGCCGTTGGCCGTGCCTGCCTATCTGGCAGGGTTGTCCGGCGATCTGCGCGGCGTGACGATCGGCATCGATCGGCGCTGGACCGGCGAGGGCACAGATGAGGCCGCGGCCAAGGTGCTGGGTGAGGGGTTGCGCGCCGCGGCGGATCTTGGCGCGACGATCCGCGAGATCACGTTTCCGGATACCAAGGCCGTTGTCGATGACTGGTTCCCGCTTTGCGGCATCGAGGCGGCGGTTGCGCACGAAGAGACCTATCCCTCGCGCAAGGGCGAATACGGTCCAACGCTCGCCGGACTGCTCGATCTTGGCTTGCAGCAGTCCGGCACGAACTACCAGAAGATTGTGCTGCGGCGGGAGGCTTTTCGCGGTGCGGTGCGGCTTCTGTTCGAAGCTGTCGATCTCATCGCAATCCCGGCCCAGCCCTTCGCGGCGCCCACGCTCGCCAAGATGGCGGCGCTCGGCGAAGACGCTTCCCTGATCGCCGCACTGCTGCGCTTCACATGTCCTTTCGACATGACCGGAAGCCCGACAATCACGCTTCCCGGCGGCTTTGCATCCAACGGCGGTCCCGTCGCCTTCCAGTTCGCTGGCCGGCACTTCGATGAGGCCAGTCTGGTTCGAGCGGGCGACGCGTTTCAGCGCGTGACCGATTGGCACAAACGTCATCCTGTCATCTGACCCGAGGAGCCGTTCGCATGAAAGCGGAAGACTGGTTGCAAAGTTCCATTATGTCGAAGCGCGGCGTAGCCAAGGGGGTGGCCAGCGTAACGTACAGTCTGACGATCGAGCAGCAGGGCGGCTTCCATTACGTTTACGGGCCCTACGCGAAGCCCACTTTGTCGATCGATCCCGGAGGGGTCGTCGTCGTCGAGACCGAAGACGCCTTCGGCGGGGTGCTCACGAGCGAGAGCGACAGTCCGACGGCGAAGCTGACCTTTCCGTATCTCAACCCGCAATGCGGGCCCATAGCGGTCAAGGGCGCCAAGAAAGGCGATTGCCTTGCCGTCTATATCCGCGATGTCGAGACGCGCGGCGCACAGCCGGCGGGCACTACCTGCATTATTCCCGAGTTTGGCGGGCTGGTCGGCACCGGCTCCACAGCCATGCTCAATCCGCCGCTCCCCGAGCGGGTGAAAAAGCTGCATGTCGACAGGAACGGCGTCCGCTGGAACGACAAGATCACACTGCCTTACGAACCCTTCATCGGCACGATCGGCGTCTCTCCCGAGATCGAAGCGATCTCCTCGCTCCAACCGGACTATCACGGTGGCAACATGGACTTGCCCGACGTGGCGCCCGGTGCCGTCCTTTACCTGCCCGTGCACACCGAGGGTGGAATGCTCTACGTCGGCGACTGCCATGCCACGCAGGGTGACGGCGAACTCTCAGGCGTCGCGCTCGAGCAACGCGCAACGGTGACGCTGCAGGTCGATCTGATCAAGAACTGGAGCTTCGCCTGGCCGCGGCTCGAGACAAAGGACTTCATCATGACGATCGGCAGCGCGCGCCCGCTCGAGGACGCGGCCCGCATCGCCTATCGCGAGCTAACGCGATGGATGGCTGCCGATTACGGCTTCGACGAGATCGACGCGTACATGCTGCTCAGCCAGGCCGGGCGAATGCGGCTCGGCAATATGGTCGACCCGAAATACACGATGGGCGCGTCGATTCTCAAATCTTACCTCAAGGCATGATTACCAGCGACATTCAACAAGGGGTCATTTCAATGGCATCGGGACATCTGATCAGAACTGCATTTCTTGGTGTGATGCTGGGGACGGTCTCGGCGATCTGCGCCGCGAAGGCGGCCGAGCCTCCGCTGAAGATCGGTCTGCTCGAGGACGTCTCGGGCGATCTTGCTTTCATGGGCATGCCAAAACTCCACGGCTCGCAATTGGCGGTCGAAGAAATCAACAAGAACGGCGGCATTCTCGGACGACAGGTCGAACTCATCCATCTCGATCCGCAAGGCGACAACGCGCGCTACCAGGAGTTCGCGCGGCGTCTGCTCAGCCGCGACAAAGTCGACGTGCTGATCGGAGGTATCACCTCTGCCTCCCGCGAGGCCATTCGGCCGATCATCGACCGGACGACCACACCGTATTTCTACACCAACCAGTATGAAGGTGGCGTCTGCGACGCCAGCATGATCAGCATGGGAGCGGTTCCCGAGCAGCAATTCTCGACGCTGATCCCCTGGATGGTCGAGAAGTTTGGCAAGAAGGTCTACGTCATCGCCGCCGACTACAATTTCGGTCAGATATCGGCGGAGTGGAACCGGAAGCTCATGAAGGACCTCGGCGGCGAAGTGGTCGGCGAGGAATTCATTCCCCTCGGCGTCTCTCAGTTCGCACAGACTATCCAGAACATCCAGAAGGCAAAGCCGGACTGGCTCCTCACAATCAATGTCGGCGCCGCTCAGGACTCGTTCTTCGAGCAGGCGGCCGCGGCAAAACTCAACCTGCCGATGGGGTCGTCGATCAAGGTTATGCTCGGCTTCGAGCACAAGCGCTTCAAGCCGCCGGCGCTCAACAACATGCACGCGACCGCGAACTGGTTCGAGGAGATCGATACGCCTGAAGCCAATGACTTCAAGAAGCGCTGGCATGCGAAGTTTCCCGACGAGCTCTATATCAACGACATGGGCTACAACGCCTATAACGCGCTCTACATGTACAAGACGCTGGTCGAGAAAGCCAAATCGATCAAGCTCGAGGACATGCGCAAGGTGATCGCAACGGGCGACGCTTGCATCGATGCACCAGAGGGTAAGGTCTGCGTCGATCCGAAGAGCCAGCACACGTCTCACCGCATGCGCCTGATCTCGGTCGGCCCCCAGCATGAGGTAACGGTCGTGAAGGACTATGGAACGATCCCCCCATACTGGCTTGGCGAGATCGGCTGTGACCTCACCAAGAAGAATGACAAGGATCAGTACACGCCCAGTCACCTTCCCAACAAGTCATGAGGCGCCTGCGGGCACGAGTCTTGCTTTTCCGATCGTGTCTCATCGCGTCATGACTTTGCAGCGCGCGGGCGCCGCAACGTTGCGGCGCCCTGGAGAACGCCAGGAGAGCAAGAATGTCGGCTGAACTGTTTTCGGTGTTCTATCAGTTCGCCGACGTATTCGCATTCCTGATCCTCTCCGCTGCCGGGCTCGCCATCGTGTTCGGTATGATGGGCGTCATCAATATGGCGCATGGCGAGTTCATCATGTGCGGTGCCTATGTCACTGTTGGACTGGTAAAACTCGGCGTACCTCTTGCCATTGCCCAGGGGCTTGCTGCGCTCACTGCCGCGCTCGCGGGCGTGGTGGTCGAATTTCTCATCGTCCGCCGTTTCTACAAAAGGCCGCTCGATTCTCTGCTGGCGACCTGGGGTCTCAGCCTGATCGTTACGCAATCCATGTTGCTGATCGTGGGATCGTCAATCACGGGTATCGGAACGCCAGAGGGCAGCTTTGCGATCGGCGACTATACATTTTCGACGTATCGCCTTGTACTGTTCGCCTGCGCGGTCGCGGTCCTTATCGGCCTCTACGTAACGTTCATGAAGACGCGCTTCGGCGTGATGGCTCGCGCGACGATGCAGAATGCCGCGATGGCCAAAGCATTGGGGGCGCGCACGGGACGGATCTATGCGATCAGTTTCGGCATCGGCGCTGGTCTTGCGGGGCTTTGCGGTGCGCTCTACGCACCGACAATGACGCTGATCCCGACGATGGGGGCGACGTTTGTGGTGGAAAGCTTTGTCACCGTGGTAGTCGGCGGAGCAAATGTACTGCTTGGGACTGCGCCGGCCGCGGTGTTCCTGGCGATGATCCGCATGGCCCTGAACGCCAGCTACGGGCAGATCATCGGCCAGATCGGCATGCTGTTCGCCGTCATCCTCATCATTCGTGTCCTGCCCGAGGGCCTTTCCAGTGTGCTGGTCCGTCGTGGGCGCTGAGCGGGAGACCTGATGTTCAAGCTGCTTGATGGACCGCAGACCTTGGGACGCGGGCGGACCTTCTGGTCCTGTTTCCTGATCGTGCTGGCGGCCGCGCTAGTTTATCCGATCTTTGCGGATTCCTATGATGTCGGCAATTTCTCCTATTTCCTGATCTGGATCTTCATGGCTCTCGGCCTCTGCCTGATGTGGGGTTATGGCGGCATGCTATCGTTTGGCCAGACATTTTTCTTTGGCATCGCGGGCTATGCCTATGGCGTCCTCGCTATCAACATGGGCGGCGGGTCGACTACGATCGCGGCCCTTGTCCTGTCGATCATTATCGCGATGGTCGCGGCGGGTATCCTTGGCTATTTCATGATCTGGGGTGGCATCAACGGTATCTTCTTCGGTATCGTGACGCTGTCGGCGACGCTGGTGCTGGCATTCTTTCTCGGCCAGACGGCCGGCCCGGAATGGCACATCGGGCCTGCGCGGCTCAATGGCTTCAACGGCATGAAGGGAATGGATCCGCTCGCGATCGGCGATTTCTACATTGAGGGATCGGCGCTCTACTACGTCATGGTCGCCCTTATCGTGATCGTCTACATCGCGCTGCGCGTGCTGGTGAACTCCCGCATCGGCAACGTGATTGTGGCCACGCGCGAGAATCCGCAGCGAGCTGAGATGCTCGGTTATGATGTCCGCAAATACCAGCTGCTGACATTTGTCATCGGCAGCGGGCTCGCCGGCCTGAGCGGTGCTCTCTATACGTCATGGGGCCAGTTCATAACTCCGTCGAGCATCGGCTTGCCGGCGGCCGCCATGCCGATCGTGTGGGTAGCATTCTCGGGACGGAGCGATCTGACTGCGACGCTGGTTGGCGCATTTCTGCTGCTGTTCGGATTTCAGACCATTACGGTCTACAGCCAACAGGTGGCGCTTGTGTTGATGGGCACACTGCTGCTCGTCACGGTCATGCTCGCCCCGCAAGGCTTCGTTCTCGGTGTAGGCAAGCTTGTTGCCGACCGTTGGACGGCCGGTCGGCGTCGTGATGCGACCGCGGCCCTGCCCGACGCGGGCCGTCTGCAATCGGACGGGACCTGATTATGGCGCTCGTCGATGTGAAAGGCGTAACGAAGCGTTTCGGCGGATTGACGGCTGTTTCAGACGTGGATCTCACGGTGAGCGCCGGCGAGGTGCACTGCCTGATCGGTCCCAACGGAGCCGGCAAGAGCACGCTCTTCAAGCTGATCGTAGGCCTTTATCCGCCTACCAAGGGCACGATCTCCTTCGATTCCGTCGACATCACCGATGAGCGTCCTTTCGCGCGCGTGCAGCGGGGCATGAGCATCAAGATGCAGGCGCCAAGCGTGTTCAGGGAGTTACCTGTTCGGCAGAATATCGAGATTGCGCTGCAAGGACGGCTCTCGGGAGCCCAGCGAGACGCGGAGAGGGAGCGCCTGCTGGATCATCTGAACCTCGCGTCGGAGAGCGGAAAGCCAGCCGGGGCGCTTTCGCATGGTCAGCAGCAATGGCTCGAGATCGGGATGGCGCTGGCGCTGCAGCCGCAGCTCCTGCTGCTGGACGAGCCGACGGCCGGCATGTCTCCGGAGGAGACTTTCAAGACGGGGGAGTTCATCAAGTCCTTCAATGCCGAGGGCATGACGATACTTGTCGTCGAGCACGACATGGCGTTTGTGCGGCAGGTCGCGCAGCGCGTCACCGTTATGCACCTTGGTAAGATCTTTGCTCGCGGCAATCTCGAGACCATCCTTGCGGATGAAAAGGTTGCAGAAATCTACCTCGGTAAGACACATGCCCACTGATCACTTCCTTGACGTATCGGAGCTTTGGGCGGGCTACGGCGCCACGCCCATACTGCAGGGCGTAAGCCTGTCGGTTTTGCGGGGCGAGATCGTAGGCGTGATCGGTCGTAATGGCGTGGGCAAATCGACGCTTATGCGGTGCCTGATTGGCCTTCTCGATACGTGGCGGGGCTCGATCACATTCATGGATCGCGATGTGACGAAGCTGGAGGCTGACGCCCGGGCGCGAGCCGGTTTCGGTTACATCCCGCAGGGACGGGATGTCTTTCCGCAGATGAGCGTCGAGGAGAACCTACAGGTCGGCGAGCTCATTGGCGGACCGAAAGGCAAGAAGTTGCCGGAGCTTGTTTACGAGTACTTCCCTCGACTGAAGGAACGTCGGCGGCAGATAGCCGGGACTATGTCGGGAGGCGAGCAACAGCAACTTGCAATCGGACGTGCGTTGATAGGAAATCCGACGCTGATGATCCTCGACGAACCCTCCGAAGGCATTCAGCCTTCGATCGTTCAGCACATCTGTGAATCGCTGAAATCGTTTCGGCGTGAACTCGGAACCACAATCGTCTTCGTGGAGCAAAATCTCGACACGATCTTGGCGATCGCTGAGCGATGCTACATCATGGAAAAAGGCAAGATCACTCGATCGTTGACGGGCGAGGAGATCAATGCCGACAATGTGGGCGCGCAGCTTCTGTTGTGACACCGACAGGGTCCTCGCGAATAAAGTCTCGCAAGCAGGACGGATGTCTGACGAGGAATAATCAGGGAGGAGACAACATGGATCTAGGACTTAAGGGAGCCAAGGTTCTCGTAACGGGCAGCACCAAGGGGATTGGCAGGGCGATTGCGGAGACTTTCGCGGCCGAAGGCGCCGATGTTGGGATCTGCGCGCGCAATCAGGCCGACGTGGACAGCACGGTCGCGGCTCTCAAGGGCAAGGGCGTTGCGGCGTTCGGGGCCGCGGTCGACGTGGCCGACGGCGCCGTCCTCAAGGCGTGGGTTACAGACATGGCCGCGAAGCTCGGCGGGATTGATGCCGTGGTCGCCAATGTCAGCGCGCTCGCGATAGGACAGGATGAGGAGAGCTGGCAGAAGGAGTTCTCGACCGACATGATGGGAACGGTGCGTCTCGTGGACGCGGCGATGCCCTTTCTCGAAAAGAGCAAGGCGGCTGCGATCGTGACTATCTCGAGCGTCTCCGGCCGGGAGGTCGATTTCGCAAGTGGCCCGTACGGTACCTTCAAGGCTGCTATCATTCACTATACCCAGGGCCTGGCCTACCAATTGGCTGGCAAGGGCATCCGCGCCAATTCGGTGTCACCAGGCAACACCTATTTTGAAGGTGGGGTCTGGAACATGATCAAGGACAACAATCCCGAATTGTACAAGACTGCGCTAGCCCTCAACCCGACCGGTCGCATGGGTACGCCGCAAGAAATGGCGAACGCGGTGGTGTTTCTGGCCAGCCGCGCCGCGAGCTTCATTACAGGAACCAATCTCGTCGTGGACGGAGCGCTGACGCGCGGCGTCCAATTCTAGCCGCACCCCGACAATGACAGAGCACCACCATGGCCGCCGAGCTGCTTCACTACAAATCCATCACCGAAATTTCGGAACTCATTCGCCGCCGTGAGATGTTGCCTTCGGAGGTTGCCAAGGCAGCGTTGAACCGCGTTGAAAAGCTCGATCCCATCTTTCACGCGTATGCCGTCGTTCTGGCGGAGCGCGCGATGGAGCAGGCGAGGGCGTATGATAACGAGATCGAAAAGGGCCTCTGGCGCGGCGCGCTCCATGGTGTTCCGATCGGATTAAAGGATCTGTGTTACACAACGTTCGCGCCGACCGCCGGCGGCACGAGGATTCACGCAAGGTTCGTTCCGTCCTTCAATGCGACAATCGTGGATCGGCTGGAACGAGCCGGTGTTGTGACGCTTGGGAAGCTCAAGATGACGGATGGCGCGTACACCAGCCATCACCCCGACGATCAGGCGCCGCTCAATCCCTGGAATGCGAATTATTGGGTTGGGTCGTCCTCGAGCGGATCCGGTGTCGCAACGTCGGCAGGCCTTTGCTATGGCTCGATCGGGAGCGACACGGGCGGTTCGATCAGGTTTCCCTCGGCGACGTGCGGCCTGACCGGCATTAAGCCGACCTGGGGCCGGGTCAGCAGGCACGGGGTCTTTCCGCTGGCGGACTCCCTCGATCACATCGGACCGATGTGCCGGACAGCTGCGGACGCCGCAGTGATGCTCAACGTCATCGCGGGCGGCGACCCGAACGACCCAACGACTTTGCGGGCCCCTGTCCCGAACTACCTGACTGGCATCGGCGATGGTGCTCGGGGACTACGAATTGGGGTGGATCGCAAATACACTCAGGAAGGAATCGACCCGCAGATCGTCAAGGCGTTGCTTGAAGCTGAGCGCACGCTGGCCGATCTCGGCGCCGAAATCCGCGAGGTACGTTTTCCCGCCTATGAGAAGCTTGTCAGCCAGTGGATCCCGATGTGCTCGGTGGAGACCGCCGAAGCGCACCTGGAGACGTATCCGTCGCGTAAACAGGAATATGGGCCAGAACTTGCGCAGTTGATCGAGCAAGGGAGGTCCGTGACCGGCGTCGAGATCGCAGCCACTCACCACGAGCGGTTGAAATTCTGCGGCAGTCTTGCGGCGATGTTCGAGGACATCGATCTTCTGCTGATTCCGACGATGCCTGTTCCGGTCCCGACGCTCACGAAGATGGGCGAGTATGGGGCAGATCCAAACATACTGCTGAGCATTTTGCGTTTCACCGCCGTCTTCGACTTCAGCGGCAGCCCGACAATCACGCTGCCGATGGGAATTGCCTTGGATAATATGCCACTGAGCATGCAACTGGTCGGGCCTCATTTGTCCGAAGGCGTGCTGGCGCGCGTCGCGCATGCGTTTCAGTCGACCACCGACTGGCATACGCGGCGGCCCCCGATCGAATGAGGATTGCGGCTAGAGCATCAGCATCTCTCAGAAATCCCGAATCGATTGATGTCGGCGCGGCACTGCGGGCTGCCGGCTTGCCAAACCGCGATTCAAGCCCCGAACCAATGCTCCTGCGCATCCAGGCTTGTCGTGCGGCTGTGAAGGAATTGAGAGCTCCAGGGCGGGCAAGGTGTGCGACAACTCGAATGCTGCGGGAGCGCGCGGACCGCCTTCCAATTGAGACTTTAGGTCGGTCGGTCTTTGAAGCGACGACCCGACCTTTTTTTGCAAATTTGCACGACGTTTTGGCTGCGCATGCAGGCTAAATCTTGAACCTTTGCTCAGCCGGACACACAACTGACCATACGGTAGAACTAGAATCGCTGTCCCTAAAGATATGCTGTACTCGGTGTATCGGCCCGTCGCGCGCGACACAGAGAGAGTGCGGGGGTATTCCATGAGAGCATTGCATTTTGCGAGAATGCAGAACAAGGAATGCGTTGAGGTCTGGACCCGAGACCCCGGCTCCGAGGAGTCGACGATCCTCTCCGGTTCTGTGGGACAGGGAGGTGTCAATCGCACAAGCGACGTACGCAATGTACAATCGCGCCTCAATCGGGTGACAGCGCAGGGTGGCGGGCCCGGCTCTATGCTCGATGCGGACGGTCTTTGCGGTCCTCTCACGCGAGGAGCGATCCTGCGTTTCCAGCAGCACCACCCGGGACTACTCCACGACGGACGCATCGATCCCGGCAAGAACACCTGGAAAAGCCTGCTGGCGCTTTCTGGCGAAATCGAGATGGCGAGCGGCGGCACCAAGGCGGATAGGCCTGATGCGAGGGAAATCGCCGCGCCCCACCACCATCACGCTCCCACGCCCCCTTTAGATCCGACGATGCCGCTCATCTGCATGGCCCTGGCGCGATTCCGGATTTCCGCGGCGATAAGGGCTTTGGACGTCGCAACGGCCGAACTGGACGGGATCAATCTGAAATCGTACCTCAGGCCCGATCCCAAGGAAGCGCTTTACCAAACTTACAAAGAGAGCGAGACCGCGCTGCTGGAGTTACCAACCGTGCACCGGTGCTTCAAGATCGCTGATGAAAAAATGAAGTATCCCAATGTCAGCGATGTTCTGCACAGACTTCGCAGGATCTACACAAGCATGGGGGACGTCATCGCGGCCACCATGCTTACGACCCCGAAGGCCGAGAGGACCGGGACGAGACGTTTCGTCAGGGTCATCAGGCAGCGCACCTTGGACAGGGAACATCATGGTCTCCCGACCATCGCCGATGCGGAGCTGCAGGGATGGTGGAAGAAGAACGCAAACCTTGCTCACATCCGGGTAGGATCTGATCACGTCGATAGCAGCGATCTGATCACTTCGCTGATCCACGAGATGAGTCACTTCGTTTCTCATCCTTCGACCTACATCGTGTCAGCGCATCCTAAACCAAGCCAGTACAACGGCGCCTTCAATGACACACATGCGAAAGCAGTCCGCAATGCCTTCTGTTACGAGTGGTACGCGTTTCTGGCGTCCTTCAAGAGTGAGCGATCGACGCCCAACGAAGCTTTGACACTGACGTGAACGACAGTCGCGGCCTTCAATGTTGCAGGTGACATGGCCGTCGGCGAGCCACTCCGCAGGGCTGCCGGGCGGGTGGGTACAAAGCGCGACATTCACGAAAATACCCGAAAAATGATGATTTTGGCGGAAGGGGTGTCCTGTCAGCCTCCCTGAAATTGCAAGGCTCTTCCGCCGCCGTTTTTTGAAAAGCTACGGTCTTGACTACGGGGGCAGGGCATTGCCGTTCTATCGGAAAAGCGGCCGCCCTGTAGTCGAGGGGCCACGCTCCACGACTCCCTTGAGCATGCCGCGCCCTCGTCGTTTCACCCTCGCAGCCGCCTGGCAAGCGCGGCAACAACGTGGTGGCAGATGCGGAGGCGATCTGCGAGGCGGTGGCCACGCCGACCATGCGCTTCGTTGGCGCGATGAACAGATCACCACCGATACTGCGCGGTTTCGGCTTCCGCTCCAACAGGTATGGCTTCAATTGCTAGGCTTGGCGGGGTCGGCGAAAATCGATGTCGAAGATCTTTCGGTTCATGATGAGGGCGATTTCCTCGGCGGGCAGCGGCTTCTGACATTCTGAGCGCGGGTTAAGCCAGAAATTCGATTTTGGCAGCAAAGCGAAGAGATCGCGCGCTTTCGCTCCGAGACATGACTCCGGCTCGGTCAAGTAGGTCGAAATGCGCTCCTTGGCGGTGAAAGCCGGATGCCAACGGAGCCCATTGAAATCGACGGTCGCGATGTTGAACGGTTCACTGGCCTTGAGAGATCGACGACCCTCCGGCCCGACCTCGGTCTCCGGCGTCAGCACGAAGATCTCTGCCTCGAGAAGGGCGGCATAGAACCCCCGGATCTGCTTCGGGTCGGCGGCGGCCGCCTGCATAAGCCGCTCAACGCGATTTATCGGCTCGAACATCGTGGACCTCCACTCTTCGACCGCCTTGCGCCCCACGCGCCTGTTCCTCGAGCGCGCGATAAATGGTGTTACGCGACACGCCGAGTTGGCGCGCAGTTTCGCTGACATTGCGGTGGCATTCGATGTAGGTCGCGTACACTCGCGCGCGATGATGTTCGTGCAGCGTCGAACACTGGCTCGGCGCGCTTTGCGCCTTCCCGAGGACGCCGGCCGCAGCGTCGACGCCGATCGTCGGTTCCGAATCCTCAAGCGTCAGACGCAAGAGAACGTTCCGGAGCTGGCGAATGTTGCCCGGCCAGGCGCATTCCGCAAGTCGCTGAATCGCCGAATCGTCAATTCTGCGCTCTTGGTCGACGTCCGCCAGCACCTTGCGGACAATCGCAGCGAAGTCCGTTCGTTGACCGAGCGGCGGAAGATTCACTTCGAGCGCATTGAGGCGGAACATCAGGTCGGCGCGGAAGGAGCCGCTGGCGACGGCCTTTTCGAGGCCGGCATTGGTCGCCGAGACGAGGAACACGTCGACTTTCTTCTCAGCGCCGCCGACAGGGCGGACGGTCCAATCGTCGAGAAAACGTAGCAACACGGCTTGCAGAGCCGTCGGCATTTCCCCGATCTCGTCGAGGAACAATGTGCCGCCGTCCGCCTGCCGGAAGAGCCCGACCGCGCCGCCCTTGCGCGCGCCGGTGAAAGCGCCCTCGCTGTAGCCGAACAGTTCGGACTCGACCAGGCTTTCGGGCAGCGCGGCGCAGTTGATCGCGACGAAAGCGCCCTTCCGGCCGCTCGCACGATGGGCGTGGCGCGCCAATTGCTCCTTTCCGGTTCCGGTCTCGCCCCGGATCAAAATCGGCATTTTGCGGCGCGCGGCTGCCTCCGTCTGGCGAACGATGGCCGCAACTGTCGGATCAATGGCGACGAAGTCGGTCGGGTGCGCGCGCTCGGCGAGTGGCCTCGGCGTCGACACGGCGCGCAGCATCGGCGAAACCTGCGGCGACTCGACGCGCGCGACATAGTTGCTGCCGACGACATCCTGAAGGCGCTGGCGCTCTGAGCGCCGGCTCTCGCCGATGAAGTCCGAAATGCGCGTTCGGAAGATCTCGCCGAACGGTTGCCCCGGCGACAAGGGCAAACCGTGCAAGCTCGCGCGCGCCGCCTGGTTGGCGGCCAAAATGCAACCGCTCTCGTCGAGAGCCAACAGTCCAACGCTAAGTGTATGCAAGAACTCGCTGCGATTGTGGAAGGCGACTACAATGTCTCTCCAGTGCCGCTCGCGAAAGAGGCCGTTCTCGATCTGGGTGGCCGACATTTCAACCAACACTCGCGTATGACTCTGCCGAGATACGCAGTCACAGGAGGCGTCGAGCACGCCCGCCAAGGAGCCGTCCGGATCGAACACCGGCGCGGCACAACATGTCAATGATCGAAAACGCGAGTAAAAGTGGTCGTCGCCGTGCACAACCGCGGGCCGCTTGAGGAACGCAGTAATGCCGATGCCGTTCGTACCGCAGCGTCGTTCGTCCCACCAAACGCCGGGTCGGATCGCTTTGCCATCGGGACCGTCCTTGAAGCTCTCGTCGGCGACAATGTCAAGCAACAGGCCCTCAGGCGTCGCAAAGGCGATGAGAAAATTCGTGCCGGCGATCTGCTGATGCAGCACCTGCATCTCGGCGAGCGCCAGGCCGCGCACAAAGCTCCGGCGCTCCTGCTCGGCCCGCAATTCTCCGCCGCTGACGTATTCCATGTTCGGCGGCCGGTCGCAATCGAGGCCGAGCGCCACGCATCGCAACCAGCTGTCGTAGATGTCGACCGGCAATAAGCCAGTCGGCACAACACCGTCGCGTCGCAAAGCAGCGCGCGCTAACGAGCTCCCCCCCGCAGGTGCGCCGACCATAGGGCCTCCACGTGGCCGAGCGGCTCGTCAGGGAACTCCATGCGCTCATCGTTCCCGCGCGCCGCGATTGCGGTGACTACCTGAAGCGCCGCAATGGCGGTGAGACTACCCGAAGCAAAGCCGAAATCAATGTTCTTCGGCTCGCATCCGATTGCTCCGAAACGGAGCAATGTTGCTCTGTGACCGATCCGATTCAGAGCGAAACGGCGAACCCACGCTGCGTCGAAACCAACGTCGTCTCAAATAGATAACGACGTGGCACGGTTGTTGCTCAACAGCACCAACACCTTTCGCAACGGAAACTAGTCTAGGGGGAGGAAATGAAAGCGGCTGTTTTGCACGCGTTCGACGAAAAGCTGACGGCGAAGGAGTTTGTCAAATACGAGGATGTCGCGGAACCGACGATTAGCCGCCCCTCGGATGTGATCGTTCGCATCGGCGGCGCAGGCGTCTGCCGCACGGATCTGCATATCGTCGAGGGCATCTGGCGCAGCAAGGTCGACATCAATCTGCCCTACATCATGGGGCACGAGAATGCTGGTTGGGTCGAAGCGGTCGGCAAGAACGTACAGGGAGTCAAGGTTGGGGATGCAGTCATCTGTCATCCCCTCGTGACAAGCGGCCACTGCATAGCGTGCAGGCGTGGCAACGATATGCATGCGGAGGAGAGCAGTTTCCCCGGCATCAACGCCAATGGTGGCTATGCGGAATATCTCCTTACCGGCGAGCGCTCGCTGATCAAGTTGCCGAAGTCGCTCGCGCCGAAGGAAGTGGCACCGTACACGGACGCCGGCCTCACGGCCTACCGCGCGGCCAAGAAGGCGTCGCGCCATCTGCTCCCCGGAGAATATGCGGTCGTCATCGGCGCCGGCGGGCTCGGGCACATTGGCATTCAAGTTCTGGCCGCGCTGTGCGCGGCGGAGATCGTGGTGGTCGATCGCTCCGTCAAGTCGCTGGAGTTGGCGAAGGCGTGCGGCGCGCATCACGCTGTGAAAGCTGACGGCGACGAGGTCGAGAAAGTACTGCATCTCACGCATGGCAAAGGCGCGGAGGCCGTCATCGACTTTGTCGGCGAAGGCGACGCGGTCGCGAAAGGGCTCGCGATGACGCGGAATCAGGGCTTCTACTATGTGGTCGGCTACGGCGGAAAAATCGACATTCCGACCATCGACATGATCACCAGCGAGAAGACGATCGTGGGGAATCTGGTCGGCACCTACGCCGAACTCGTCGAACTGATGGCGCTCGCTGACCGAGGTCGGGTGACGCTGCACACGCGCGAATACAAGCTCAGCCAAGCCAATGATGCGCTGCACGATCTACATCATGGCCAGATCAACGGGCGCGCGGTGCTCATCCCATGATTGATTCTGAGCATGGTCGCAACGATCAGTCGCCGCGCGACGCAGGGGCGTCCAGACGGTCGCAGGCGAGCGCCGAGGCTCGCCAACGTTTGATCCTTGCGATGATCGACAACAACGCGCGCCAATTGCGGTTCGATAGCGCGCGGGCGGGGGCCGACATCGAGCAGGCTGGAGCGTTGCGCGATCTGGCGCGCGACCCAAACGATCGTGACGCGGCCGTGCGGCTCGAAGAGGTCAAGAGGCGGATCGCGATCCTCGAGGAGGAGCATGGTCGTCTCGTCTCGGAGCGGGAGTGGCTCAACAGATCGCTGATGGAATTTACTGAGGAGGCGGAGGGGCCTTGTCATGAACGCGACTGAGAGGCCGGAGGATTCGGCGGTCGCCAATTTGAACGACGAGGATCGCTCAAAGGACGAGTTGATGGTGCGGCTCGCCCATGTTGCAGAGGACATGATCGCGAGGCACGGGAAGGACTTCGCGATGGGCGGGTTGATTTTAGCCGCTCGCTTCATTGCGGAAGGAAGACCGCTCACAAAGCCGTAAGGTTCGATGAGCGATTGAATGAAGGCCGCGAAACTGAGCGCTGAAGACTCAGTTTCGGGTGCGCGAACGCGCACACGAAGTCCGACACGGAGGGCGGTCTTGGGACGCGTTTGGTGAGGACGCGACGGTCGGAAGCGATCCGTGGCGCCTGGAAGGAGCAAACAGGAGAACGATGCCATGGCAGCAAGTCTAACTTTGAATAAGATTACCTCGCAGAAAGGCATCAGCATCGGCGAGGCGGCCAATCGCGTCGCCGATCTGGGCTGGACACCGAGCTACGTTCAGGAAGCGATGACCTTCCCGACCGACTACAAGATCTCGCGGGTGCCGCGCGATCCGATGAAGCAGGTGCTGCGCTCGTATTTCCCGATGCAGGAGGAAAAGGACAACCGTGTTTACGGCGCGCTCGATGCGGCGTTGCGCGGCGACATGTTCCGTAACGTGGAGCCCCGGTGGATCGAGTGGATGAAGCTCTTCCTGGCGATCATCCCATTCCCGGAAATCTCGGCCGCTCGGTCGATGGCCATGGTCGGCCGCCTGGCGCCCGGCGAAGAGCTACGCACCGGATTCACAATGCAAATGGTCGACGAGCTCCGTCACTCGACGATTCAGATGAATCTGAAAAAGTGGTACATGGAGAACTACATCGACCCGGCCGGCTTCGACATCACGGAGGCTGCGTTTGGCAAGTGCTACGCATCGACCATCGGGCGTCAGTTCGCCGAGGGCTTCCTGACCGGCGACGCCATCACCGCGGCGAATATCTACTTGACGGTCGTGGCCGAGACGGCATTCACGAACACGCTGTTCGTCGCGATGCCGTCGGAAGCGGCGCGCAACGGCGACTACGCCCTGCCGACAGTGTTCTTGTCGGTGCAGTCCGACGAATCGCGTCACATCGGCAACGGCCACTCGTTGTTGATGGCAATGATCCACGATCCATCGAACCATGATCTTCTGGAGCGCGATCTCAAATACGCGTTCTGGCAGAACCACGCCATCGTCGACGCGGCCATCGGCACGTTCGTCGAATACGGCACCACTAATCGCGACAAGACTAAGGAATCCTATGCGGAGCTATGGCACCGCTGGATCTACGAAGATTACTATCGCACCTACATGCTGCCGCTCGAGAAATACGGCGTCAAGATCCACCACGACGACGTGGCGGCGGCCTGGGATCGCATCGTTAAGAAGGACTATGTTCATTTGACTGCGCAATTCTTCGCAGTCGGTTGGCCAGTGAACTTCTGGCGCATCGAAGCCCAGACCGAGAAGGACTTCGAATGGTTTGAGCACAAATACCCCGGCTGGTACGCCAAGTTCGGCGAGTTCTGGAAGTGGTATGCGAAGCTCTCGAAGCCCGGCGAGACCAACATCCTGTTCAATGGCGATGTCGGCTACGTCTATCCGCATCGCTGCTGGAGCTGCATGGTTCCGTGCCTGATCCGCGAGGACTTTGTCTGCGACGAAGTGGACGGCAAGATGTACACCTATTGCTCTGAGGGATGCCGCTGGACGCATAAGGTGGCTTTCGGTGGCGAATACAAGGGCCGCCCGACTCCTGCCATGGGCCGTTTCAGCGGTCGCCGCGAATGGGAAGACTGCTATCACGGGTGGGATCTCGCCGACGCGATCAAGGATCTCGGTTTCGTCCGCTCCGATGGCAAGACTCTCGTCCCGCAACCGCATCTGCGGTTCGATACCAAGGACATGTGGACCCTCGATCATGTTCGCGGCCATACGCTCGGCAGTCCGTTGCGTGGCTTCCGCGCGCTGAAGGCGGGCGCGGAGCGGGACGCGGCGGTCGCCGAATATCGCAAAGGCTTCACGATCAATCCCGTCCATTGATCGTGAGCTGAAGACGCGAAGGTCGCCCCGCGGCGACCCCGTTGCATAAGGATCTGAGAATGCGTCGCGGCGGAGATCGCCGCGGCGCACGCTCTAAAAGCGTGCGGAGGAGGCCAAGAGGATGGGCGACGCGCAGGTTTACAAAGTGCGTCTCGAACCGGTCGGCGTCGAAATGGACGTCGAGGAGGGCGAGACCGTTTTGGAAGCGGCGTTCCGTCAAGGCATCGCCCTCATGCACGGCTGCAAGGAGGGCCAATGCGGCTCCTGTAAGTCGCGCCTTATCGGCGGCGACATCGAATTGCTCAAGTACTCGACGTTTGCTCTACCGGATTATGAGAGGGAGACTGAGCACGTGCTGCTCTGTCGAACCCACGCCTACAGCGACCTCGAGATCGAGCTGCTCAACTTCGACGAGGAGTTGCTGTCGCGCGCGATTCCGGTCAAGACCTATTCTGCGACCGTCATTGAGACGAAGGCGCTGACGCATGATATCCGCCAACTCGACATCGAGTTGGATAAACCGTTGAAATTTTGGGCGGGCCAATATGTCGATTTGGCCTTGCCCGCCACCGGCGTGACGCGATCGTTCTCGATGTCGAACGCGCCGGGTGACGATCGGCGACTGTCGTTCATCATCAAGAAATATCCGGACGGTGCCTTTTCGTCGCTGCTTGACGGAGCATTGGCGCCAGGCGAGGCGGTCGCGGTCAAGGGGCCCTATGGCACCTGCAGCCGGCGCGCAGGTCGTTCCGGCGCGATGGTTCTTGTCGGCGGCGGTTCGGGCATGTCGCCCTTGTGGTCGATCCTGACTGACCAGGCCCGCAGCGGTGAGACGAGACCGGTCCGGTTTTATTACGGGGCGCGGACAAAGGCCGACCTCTTCATGCTCGACGAAATCGCTGCGATCGGCGAACGAATCTCCGATTTCCAGTTCATTCCGGCGCTTTCGCACGGCGCTCCGGATGACGGATGGGAGGGTGAGACGGGGCTCATCCACGAGGTCGTTCAAGGTCACCTTCGCGCGGGGCGGCTTGCCGACGCCGAAGACGCCTATACGTGCGGGCCGCCGCCGATGATCGACGCGGTTCTACCTGTGCTGCGGATGAGCCCGATCGAGCCTGAGCACATCTATTTCGACAAGTTCACCCCGGCGACCCGGTAATGGGCCGCCGCAACACCGCCGAGGCAATCAGGCAAAGAGCTGACGCTAAATGGAGGAAACAGTGAGCACAGCACAAGCTACGCAACCCGTGAAGTCCGGCGCTGCCGGTGCGGCGATATTTCCGGGATCAGACAGCCGGAAATTCAACTATTTCGAGCCAAAGGGCCGGAAGGCGACGCATTACGAGGACGTGACCGTCGACGTGCAGCCGGATCCGGAGCGGTACTTGCTGCAAGATTGGATCATCTCGTTTCCCGACGGGACGCCGACCTATTCCAAGACCTGGACCAAAGCGCTCAGCTCCGATTGGCATAAGTTCCGGGCGGTCGACCAGGAATGGGAGCGCACGCACTATCAGCGCCAGTCGACAATTTGCGGCATGGTTCAGGGCGTAATCGAGAACGCGCGGAAGTCCGGCGCGCCGAAGCGTTTCGATAAGGCCTGGGTCAAGGTTTTGCAGGATCATCTGGGCGCCTATAAGCACGCCGAGTTCGGCCTGGGTACCTCGATGATGCAAGCGCAACGCTACGGTTATACCCAGATGATCAACACTGCGATCTTGACCAACTCGTCGTACAAGATGCGCTTCGCGCAGGATCTGACGATCTACCTCGCCGAGATCGGTCTCGACGTCGAAGGGTTCGACACTGGCGCGGGCAAGAAGCACTGGCTCGAGGACCCGATCTGGCAAGGCGTGCGCAAGTCGACCGAATCGATCATGGGCGCGACAGACTATCTCGAACAATATCTCGCGACCAATTTCGTGTTCGAGCCGTTAGTCGGCGAGTTGTTCCGCAGCGGTTTCATCATGCAGATGGCCGCGGGACAGAACGACTTCGCCACGCCGGCGGTGGTCGCCGCCGCGGAGGCCGACTACGAGCGCAACCTCGCCAATAGCGTCGAATTGTTCCACATTCTAACGACCGACAAGCAGCATGCCGCGCATAACACGGCGCTGTTTAACGGCTGGATGAAGAAACATGCGGAACTAGCAGCCGCAGCCGCCAACGGCCTGCAGCCGCTGTGGTCGCAACCTCGCGTCAAGGTCTTCTCTTTCGCCGACGCGCAAGCGCAGGCGAAGAACCGGCTGGAGTCGATCTGCAGCGAAGTCGGCCTCGCGGTTCCTTGATGGCCAGTTCCAAAAAACAACTCGTCTTTTAGGAGGACTCGATGACTGAAGCGGTGCAGCACAGCAATATATTCAAGTCGATGAAGGATATTCGGTTCGAGGACACCATCTCGCATCAGTGCGGGATCACCATGAACGACAGCGTCGAGGCGAGGGCCATCGCGGATGTGATGGAGAGTAAGAAAGGGGTCACGGTGACCTATCAACCGTCGTTGATCCGGATCGACGGCGACCCCAAGCTGATCTTCAACATGGAAGAGATCAGCGAGGCGCTGGGGCGGTCGATGACGCCGCACCTGTTCGAAATCTCGACTTCCACTCACTATGGCCGCATGGTGATGGTCGACGACAACACCGTCGTGGTGTTCGGCGACATGCAGGAAGCGCTCGCGTACATAGAGCACTAAACGGCGGGGTTGACGCCGAGGCACCCGTTTCTCGGCGTCGATCTCCACAAACGGCTTCAACGACGGCAGAGGGAGGATGAGATGTATCGGACGAAATCCGGCGAAGAGATTTTCGTCATCGACGGGCACACGCACTTGTGGGACGGCAGCCCGGCGAATCAAAAGAACATTCATGGCAAGCAATTTATCGAATGCTTCTACGCGTATCATTCCAACTTGAGCCCTCCGTCCGAGAAATGGCCGAAAGAGAAATTCGAGAAGTATGACGCCAAGACCATGTATGACGACTTGTTCATCCATGGTTACGACGACATGGCGATTTTGCAGCCGACCTATCTCACCGACTTCTACAAGAACGGCTTCAACACCACCGAGCAAAATTCGGCGCTGAAGAAGAGCCACCCCGAGCGCTTCATCCTCAATGGCGCCTTCGACCCGCGCGACGGCAACAAGGGCATCGAGGAGCTGCACGCCAAATGCGAAAGGTATCATCTCAAGGGCGTCAAGCTCTACACGGCCGAATGGCGCGGCGAGTCCAAAGGCTACAAGCTGACCGACAGGGACTCCTACAAGTTCATCGAGGCGGCGCAGAAATACGGGATCAAGAACCTGCACGTTCATAAGGGCCCGACCATCATTCCGCTCAACCGTGATGCATTCGACGTTGCCGACATTGACGACGTCGCGACATCGTTCCAGGACCTCAACTTCATCGTCGAGCACTGCGGCCTGCCGCGCCTCGACGACTTCTGTTGGATCGCGACGCAGGAGACCAACGTCTACGGCGGTCTGGCGGTGGCGCTGCCCTTCATCCACACGCGCCCGCGCTATTTCGGTCATGTGATGGCGGAGCTGCTCTTCTGGCTTGGGCCCGACAAGCTGGTCTACGGCAGCGACTACGGCATCTGGACGCCCAAATGGCTGATCGACAAGTTCATGGCGTTCGAGATTCCCGACGACCTCGCAAAGGAGACCGGCTCGTCCCTGACGCTTGAAAACAAGACGAAGATCCTCGGCCTCAATGCAGCGCGCCTCTACGGGATCGACGTCGCGGATCAGAAGAAAAAAATTCAGGCGGCCGGCGGATACGCTCATCTGTCCGCGGCCGCGCACAGCCCGCAGTAGGCCTACCATGGCGGTTGTGTCCATAGAGGAACGCCGCGCCGAGGTTTGGGACCGGCTGCGCGGCGTGATCGATCCCGAACTCGACGAATCGGTGGTCGATCTGGGCTTCGTCACCCAAGTCGACGTGGAGGCGGGCGAGAAGGTTCGGGTCGGGTTTCGTCTGCCGACCTATTGGTGCGCGGCGAACTTCTCGTATCTGATGGCCGACGACATGCGGCACGCGATTGGAGCGCTGCCCTGGGTCGGCGAGGTCGAAGTCACAATCGGCGAGCACATGTACGCCGAGAAGATCAACGAAGGCCTCAAGCGCGGGCTTTCGTTTGCCGAAGCATTTGGCGATGAGGCGGATGACGATCTCGGCGCGCTTCGGCGGACGTTTCTCGTCAAGGCGTTCCAGCGGCGACAATCCGCGCTGCTCGATCATCTTGTCGCCGCCGGGTTTTCCGCGGCGCAGCTCGTAGAGCTGAGCCTCAAGGAGCTGTCGGCGGCCGATCTCGACGACACGGGTTCGGCCCTGCGGCGACGATATTTCGAGCGGCGGGGCGTTGTGGGCGAGGCTGACGCCGGGCGCGCCTTCGTCGACACGGAGGGCGACCGGTTACAGGCCGAGACGTTGGGAGTCTATATGCGCGCGATGCGACGGGTCGGCGTGAACGCTGAGTTCAACGGCGCCCTCTGTCGCGGCTTGCTGCGTGAACGCTTCGGTCTCGACGCTCCAGAGGCCTGATTCGACCGATGGCCCGCTCTCGGCGGGCGCGTGACGACAATTCGTGAGGGGATGCGGATGCCGAAGATGATGTTGCACGACGCCGAGGCGCGCGCGGCGCTTGCGCGCGGCGTAGCCAAATTGACCCGCGCGGTGAGGGGCACCTTGGGCCCCAAGGGCATGAATGCGGTCATGGATCGCCCGCTCGGGACACCAATCGTTTCGCGCGACGGCGTCTCGATCGCCGCCGAAATCGAACTCGACGATCCGTTCGAGAACATGGGCGCGCAGATCGTGCGCGAGGTCTCGAAGCAAACCAACGACGTCGCGGGCGATGGCACGACGACGGCGACCGTTCTCGCCGACGCCATGGTTCAGGACGGACTGAAGCTGGTCGAGGCCGGGGCCAACCCCGTCGATGTTGTCGAAGGACTGCAGCTGGCGGTCGAAGAGACGGTTGCGCACTTGAAAAAAGCGGCGCGACCGATCGAGGGCTTCAAGGGCGTGCGGGCGGTCGCCTGCATCGCCGCCAATGACGACAAGCTCGGCGCGCTTGTCGCCGAGGCCTTCGAGCGCACCGGCCCGACCGGCATCGTCGCCGTCGAATTCGGCGCGACCGTGGACACCGTGCTCGATGTCGTCGAGGGCATGGCCTTCGACCGAGGCTATATCTCCCATCATATGGTCACTGACGTCGAGCGGATGGAAGTCGTGCTCGACAGCCCGATCATTCTCATGACCGACAACAAGATCCAATCGGCCGATGAATTGTCGGGGGTGTTGGCGCTCACCGAGCAGCATCAGCGACCACTCTTGATCATTGCCGAGGAATTAGCGCCGCCTGCGGTGATGGGCCTGCTTTCGCAGCGCGGCGACTCAAAGGTAAAGATCGCCGCCATCCATCCGCCTGAATTCGGTCATTGGCGCAAGGCGATGCTGGAGGACATCGCGGTTGCGACCGACGGCCGCGTGATTGCGCGCGATTTGGGCGGCAAGGTCATGGAAGCCTCGGCCGAAGATCTCGGAGGAGCGCGGCAGGTGCGCATTTCCGCCAATCGCACTTTGATCATTGGCGGCGAAGGCCGACCGGAGACGGTGGCCGCCCGACGCGAACAAGTGAGGCGCCAGTATGACGCCGCGCCCGAAAACGTCGAGCGCGACAAGTTCAAGGAGCGTCTTGCCAAGCTTTCCGGGGGCACCGCGATGATCCTGGCCGGCGGCGCGACGCCGGTCGCCCAAAAGCGTATCGCGCAGCTCATTGAAGACGCGATCAACGCGACGCGCGCGGCGATGGAGGAAGGTATCGTCGCAGGCGGCGGGATTTCACTCATGCAGACCGCGCCAATGCTCGACCCCTTGATCGACAAACTTGAGGGAGACCGCAAGAAGGGCGCGCAGCTTGTACGACAGGCTCTGTCAACACCGCTGGCGTTGATCATCACAAATTCCGGTCGCGACTCAGCGAAAGAATTAGCGGAACTCGCAGCGACCGGAAATGGGCACGGCTTCGACGCGCGCAGCGGGCGCCATGTCAACATGTTCAAGGCGGGGATCGTCGATCCGGTCAAGGTCTGTTACAATGCGGTTTGCAACGCCGGGTCAGTCGCCGCGCTCATCCTCACGACGCAGACGCTGATCGCCAAGAAGCCCGACGACTACGACGTCACGGCCGGACCTGCGCGCGGAGGCGGAGCCGAAAGGCTCTAGTCGGCGCGCGGGACGGCGGCAATCGCCACCCATTACGAATAAATCGCATACGACTTTCTCGTCCGCCTCATCGCGCTGCTGTATCATGGAACTAATTCAGGTTTGACCCCAGCCTGTCCTGGCGGTGCAGCCGAACGGTTCGCTGCGCCTGGATTCCGCGAGCCTCGCAGCATGAATGCCCATCGCGTCGGCTTTGAAATTACACCGATCCGACTCAGTCACGTCGCCGCCTTTCGCCGCGTGTTTGACGCCGTAGCGCGCGAACGCCAGTTTCTTGCCGCTTTTGAAGCGCCGTCGCTAGACGAGACGCGGCGTTACGTCGAAGAACGGATGGCGTGCGGCGATCCGATGGTCGTCGCGATCGGCGCAGACGCGCTCGTCGGCTGGTGCGACATCGGCCGCAATTGCGCCCCGTCGCGCAAGCATCGCGGCCTCCTGGGAATGGGGGTGATCGCCGACTGGCGAAGGCGGGGGGTCGGCGAGGCGCTCCTGACCGCGGCTCTCGGCCTGGCGAGCTGCAGCGACTTCATCCGCATCGAACTCGACGTCCATGCCGACAACGCCGCCGCCATCGCGCTCTATGAGAAATTCGGCTTCGTCCGCGAGGGCGTTCAGCGCGACGGGGCGCTGATCGACGGGCGCTTCGTCGACGTCGTTCTCATGGGACGCATCGACCGTCCAATGAGGTTGTAGATTTCATCGGGCAATGGAGCGGATAGATGAGCAAGCGCGCAGTGGTGAATTGCTAGCGTACCGTGGACTCCAACCGTAGCTTTCGGATGCTCGCCACAGAGCGCAACGAAATCAACAAGCTACGGTTTGCGCTCTGATTGTGAGGAACGACGGCGAACTAAGGAAGACAGTCGGCCAACGAAAGCGCTGATTTTACTGGGGATTCCGAACGGTGGAGAACAACGGAGAACACTATACTGGCGGAAGGGGTGGGATTCGAACCCACGGTACCCTTGCAGGCACGCCGGTTTTCAAGACCGGTGCCTTAAACCACTCGGCCACCCTTCCAAGCCATTGTTATCACTAGCGAAAACAACTTCCGAAGAATGAGCCAAAGGCCCGTTGCTACTGAAATTGCTACTGAGTTTTTTTAGACGCCAGCGACAGGCGCCTTATAGCAGGGCCGAACGCCAAGTCGAGCCGGGTCGCAGCGTCCTCCTGGAGCGTGCCGATGACGTGCGAGTACAGGTCGAGGGTGATCGCGATCGAAGAGTGTCCGAGGCGCTCCTGGACCACTTTGGGATGGATACCTTCCACCAGCAGCTGGGTCGCGTGGCTATGGCGCAGATCATGAAACCGCAGCCGCGGCAGATCCGGGGACCGTCCCATCAGGTAGGTGAACTGATGGGTGAGGCTGGTCGGCTGCAGCACCTCGCCATCCTCGCGGCAGCACACCAGGGTCTCACCGGTCTGCCTGACGCCCAGCTGCAGCAGGGTCTCAGCCTGCCGGCGCTTCAGCCTCCGCAACTCATCGATGGCGAAGGCGGGCAGGGTGACGGCGCGGGCCTGTTCGGTCTTGGGGGCCTTGAAGCGCAGCCCGGCCTTGGTCTGCTCGACACTTTCCACCACCCGCAGCGATGCCCGATCCAGGTCGACATTCTTCCAGCGTAGGCCCAGCACCTCGCCGCGGCGCATCCCGGTGGCGAGCGCCATCAGCACCGGCCAGTAAGTATGTGTATGTTTGATGGCGCTCAGGAACTCTGCCGACTGCTCGGCGGTGAACACCGCCATCGGCTTGCGTTCGACCTTGGGCAGGCGCTTCTTGAAGGCGTCCGCTGGGTTGCGGGCCAGCACCTGCTGTTCGACCGCGCGCGCCAGCGCCGAGTTCAGAATGCGGTGGATATGCCGGCGGGTGCGGGGCGCCAGAGGTCCCTTTTTGCCATCGCGCCGGCCGCCATTGGCCCAGCCGTTATAGGCTTTCTGGATATGGGACGGCGTCAGCTTGATCAGCGGCAGGTTGCCTAGGGCGGGCGTCAGGTAGCCATCGACCACCTCAGCGTATCGTTCATAGGACTTAGGAGACACTTCGCCACGCACGGTGGCGAGCCAATCCGCCAGCCATCTGCCAACGGTGATGCGGTTGGGATCGACATGCTCGCCGGTATCAAGCGTGCGGAGGCGGCGCCGCAGTTCGCGTTCGGCGTCTTTGCGGGTGCCGACCACGGTCGCTGTGGCGTAACGGCCCTTGCCGGTCGCTTCATCAGTCCCCAGGCTGTAGCGGATTTCGAAAGATTTGGGCGAGCGTTGCCTGATATGGCCGGTCGGACGCATCGTTAGGCTCCTTTAGCTCGCTTGCGGCTGTTGAATTCAATCCGGTGGGAATCTGAACAAAATCGGGCGTCCGCCCGGCGACCCGAACTCGACCCAACTTCGAAAACTTGGCCGCAGCTCGGAAGCTCGCAGGTCTGAAATTTGGCTTGACCGGAAACCTTCTGTCCCAGTTGCAACCAAAGCCCGCTGATCAGGGAAGTAGCCGTGAAAACCATGCGGAAGCCGCGCTCGCGATTGGCCGCCAGTGTGATCTCGCCAAGCGCTGTTTCTCCCAATGCGTCGGCAATGGAATCTGCCAGAGAGGCAGGTATTCGTGCCCAACCCCGTTCACTTTGCTGCAGGATTTTTTTAAAAAGTCCGGCGGTTTCAATGTGGGAATCTACGTCCTCACCAAACATGGTGGGAGCCGAATCGATCTCAGTGAGATTTCCGTCGGCACTCATAGTGTAAGCGACGGAGCCCAGGGAATTGCTATAGCCGCGCGAGGTAGGGACGTTCACGCCGTAGGCAGGCTTCACCAGCAATCCGTAATGCTCAACAAAACACAGCAATGATGACCGCGATTTCACGCTCGCGAAAGCCGCGTACACCATGTCGTTTCCGTCTAGAGGTCGAAACGGGATGAGTTTTCCCCCGTTTCCGACAACTCTCGCTCCGCGTTTGCCGTAGTCGGCAATGCGGTAGCCTTTTGAATCTTTGAACCAACTTAGGTTGAGACTGAGCGCGGTCATTGTGTGCCGGGTATGTAACGGATGTTATCCTTTATCCAATACAACTCGAGACAACAAGTGCTAGAAGGGCCTCCGACGCAACAATTGGTGCCCCGATGAAATCAAACATTGAACCTGATGAAAGCGCGGACGCGATTACGTATTCCATTCCATTTGCTGGCTCCCTCGCCGGAATTGGTAAGAATGCGAGTTACGCCGCGGCAAAGCGCGGCGAGATTCCAACCATCAAGCTCGGGGGCAAGTATCGCGTGCCGGGCGCCAAGTGGCGGCGGATGCTCGCCGAGGGGCTCGACTCCCATGACGGGAAGTGAGCTGACAGACGATGTTCGCCAGTGACAAGCGATAATCAACTTTCGGAGCCCACCAAGATATTGGCCGTGGCGACCGACAAACCGATCACCGAGGTTAGTCATGAATGTCCAGGCGCTCATCACTGCGGGAGCCAAATAGCATGTCCAGCTGGCCCAACCCCATCAAGTCGACGTTAAATCTTCGTGCGTCGGGCGGACAGCGCCCGCGGAATAGGTCGTTCCCGTGGTGTCGCCGGCCGAACGGTTTCTCAGATAATCCAAAATGGCGGGCGGTAAAGGCGCGCTCGGGCATCGATCTCTGCATCGTGCTGGCCTTTGTCAATCGCTTGGAGGAGCTCGGTAACGACGCCGCCAATCGAGGCGACATTCGCGGGAGCGTTGCCGGCTTCAAGGCCGAGGATTTCGCAGCGGCATTGGATATCACGGCTGAGGATGTAAATAGGTTGTTTGCCGCTCTTGAGCACCCCGACATCGGTTGGATAGCGGACGGCATAATCGCAGACTTTATCGATCGTAATCCTGATATCGAGGATCCAACCTCTGGAGAGCGCAAACGTCGTGAGCGGTCCCGGGCCAAGATTCTCAGCAAGCTCCGAGATCTTGCCAAATTTGGAAAAATCTCAAGCGGCGAGCGCACCGACATCGAGAACAATCTCATGAGCTTCGACCAGCAGCAACTTGTACAGCTGCAAGTGGAACTTGAAGCGAAGTCTGTTGGAATCGCTGTCACGCGTGACCTACGCTTGTCACAGCGTGACAGCGTGACCCCATCAGCGAATCCCATCGAGGTAGCACCCACCGTCTCAAAGCCCACCGAGGATGTCACGCGTGCCTCCGTGACGGTCACGGTAGATCAGAACAGAGTCTTTAAGGAGACACCGATTCCGTCAACGCCCACTGCCGTCGCTGTCGGGCCAATTGGCTTAGCAAGGGAAGCAGTAGAAATCGCAGCGGTATCGGGACCGGATCCTGCTACCTGGCTTAAGCAGGACGGCTTGCAGCTGATCATGGATCGGATGGCCGAACCTCGCGAACGAGCCATGACTCGCCTGTCGAACTGGTCAGGGCAGGTCGGAGACTGCGCCGTGCTAGTGAACATCCTGCAAGGTGCGGAAAACCGATCGGGACCGGCATTTCACATGGAGGTCGCCGACCAGATCAGGCGATTGGCGCACTGAATGGCTGGCATGCTGACGAAGTACGCTGAATGCCGCAGCGCTGCGAAAAATATCTCTCAGGGGGACTCGTGAAAATTTTGGAATCAACCCCATGAACCAGGAGCTAACCGATCGAATGAACAACTTGCGCGGAGCACTTCGCTGCGGCGCAAAGACGCGCGCAGGGCGGCCGTGTCAATGTCCTGCTATCCGCGGCCGGACGCGATGCCGGATCCACGGCGGGCTGAGCCCCGGCGCGCCGCGCGGCAAGGGAAACGGCAATTTCAAGGACGGGTTCTGGACCCACAAAGCGTTGCAGGACCGTCGATGGGTGAAACAGATCGTCGAGGTTTATACGAAGGGGATCGTCGAATCATCACCCGGTAATGACACCGGTGATCTTCGTCCCCAAGCCGTTGACGCCCCGAATTCGCGCAAAGATGCGTCAAAGCAAGAGGTCGAAAATTGGATCACAGAAGCGGAAGAACAATGAGCAACTCCGAGAAGCATGATTTTGATGCACTGCTGACCGAGAGGAGTCTCTCAAAAATTGAGAGTTTCCAGCTCGATATGTGGGATGCAGCCATCCGCGTTTGTCCCAAGTGGAGGGGATATTGGCCGGGTGGCGACACGTTGATCGAGTGGCTTTACAACGAACGCCCGGAGATTGCGCGCTCCATCGAACGTAAGCACCGCCTTTTCCCAGAAAACGATGTGGACGTCCCGCTGTCGTACAACCACAATTTCGGAACCTAAGATCGCGCTCGCGCCAATTCGGGTGCCATGGTCAACTCCTCGGGCATCGCGCGGCCAAAAAGAACGGCAACTTCAAGAGCGGCTACCGGACGCCGCAGCTACAGAGGACTGCAGATGGGTGACGAGGATACGTCAGCTTTACGGAACCCGGATCGGCGAATGACCCGTGCGTTAACCGTTCGGGACTCACCTGTCGCAAAAGCGCACCGTTCACGCACCCGCGTCCAGTTGAAGCGCATTAATAGCGAGTATTCGGAGCCACACCCACCGGATGGAGACCAGAAGGGGTGGTGGGAGCGGCTAAAGGCGGCCTTGGGCACAACCTCGAGCGATTTCGTGAACGCGACGCTGGTCCAGATACAGAACGCCTCGCGTATGCCGTCAGGCGGTGTTTCCGAAACCAGCGTCAACGCGGTGCTGGCCTTCATTGAGGCCGCAGAGCCAAAGAATGAGATAGAAGGTGCGTTGGCGATTCAGATGGCCTGCACGCATGCAGTCGCCATGGCGGTCTTGAGCAGGGTTGGGGGTGGCCACGGCGGCGACCGTCACGTAGCTGTGATGGCAGCAGCCGGCGCTCGGCTACTGAGGGCGTTCGCTACCCAGATCGAGGCTATGCGCCGCCTCCGCAACGGTGGTGCACAAGTTATTCGCGTCGAACGGATCGAGGTTTCGGATACTGCACAAGCGATTATTGGCAATATCAATCTGAATCAGAAGGGGAGCTGAGGCAGAGGGAGCGCGAGGTCAGCTTACGTGGTCCAAGCCAATCCACTCGACGGCATGCCTAGTTCGGAAGTGGTGCTGAACTTGTCCTCCACTAGTACCGAACTCCTCGCCATACGGTACCTAACCAGAACAGCCAGATTTGCGCTCCCGATGGTTGGCAGCAGCGAATTCAATCGCGTACCAATCGAATACCACCGCATGCCGTAGCGAACGAACACGTGAGCTTTATTCAATTCCCTTCATGGTCACGGCGCATCCGATCGATCGTTTCCTCAGCTCTCCGAATCTCGTCGTACTTACCCCGCATCGCCGGCGCAGACCGCAGCTCGGTCACGAAGCGCTCCCACGCTTCGATGGGGTCGAAAGGACCAGGACCGTCGACAAATCCTAGGATCGGAAGATCCTTTAGCCTAATGACCGAGCAACTTTGTTTGGGATCGACCTCGCACTTGGGTTCATTTTTCAACATTCCCGCCAATTTTTCCGTTTGGGATGCGCTCAGCTGGAAATCTGTCCTCGCTGTCCGGAGGACCTCGGTGAGGCTCTCCATCGGTAATATTGCCCCTCTCAATGATGGATTCTCGTCGAGGTAATTTGAGATTGCGCTCCGCTCCCACAGCAGGGGCATGACCTTGAGATATGCCGCTGCCAGTACTGGATCGTTCGTCTTTCGCGTTAGCCGCGTCTCCTCTCTATCCAGCGCCTTATCCAATTCGTTCGGCGGTAGAGAAAACATTCGCCTCGCCCACGTCGTTGCTAGCGGTTGGCTCTCTGCAATCCTGTTCCAATACGTCGCAGAGACGTGGTGCATGGATCGCCCCCGGCCTGCGGTCACATCATCGATGAAGCGGCGAATGTAGGGTTTCGTGGCCCTGATCTTATCGGCATCCAAGCCCGCGCCCGCCAGATAGCTGATCAGGGCACGCACGATGATTGCCATGTCGGAGTTAACTATGCTCAAACCTGCCACGCCGGCCCTGAACCAGGGACGGGCTTGCCGGTAGATCTCTTTATCGACCTCCGCCTCTAGTTGCTTCGCCCTGACCTTGTGAGCGTGCGCGAGGCTTTCCAGGCGCAGGTTCTTCGTCCCTGTGGCTGCTTCGCAGCCCGGAGAACTATTCTCGCCATCTTCATATGAGCCTGGGGCGTGAACTTCATCGTAGATTCTCCCGATTGCCTGTTGCTCGCCACTATTCGTTCCGCGAGCGAGAGATCTAGTCGCAGCACCAATGAATCTGAGAAAGAGCGCGGACGTTCAAATATTGTTCTCAATGCTCAAGCTTGCCGCACCGGCTCGGCGTGTCGTCGAGCTGCGTCAGCAATGGCAGATGATTCACCCCTGCAGCGGTCGGCAGCCCGGCTCACGAGCTCTGTTGTTTCATCCAGAGCCAACCGTTCCGAATCAGGATGAAACAGTTGGGACAGCCCTTGTGATGCGGAGCTTCGTTCTCCACCAATTAGGTAGCTATGGGCTAACCGCCTGGGAGTACGTCCCAATGCCCGACATAGTCTGGCGCGATGGCGATGGAGTCGCCAGTTATCGTCACCGGCAAGTAGTGGTCGACATGCCGCCTCCCAGTCGAGTGGTAAAGCAGCTCAGTGTTGGAGAAGGGTCAGGAGCTGAAGATTCCGGGGTGGCCTTTGGGGCCCGCACGACGATTGGCTCCCGAGGACGAGATGCAGCGCGCTGTGCCGCAGCCTTGTTCTCCTCAAAGTCTCGTTGAGATTTTCGTTGCTCTTCCTCGAGGACGGCTTGATCGGCCGCGATCTTCTTGCTCGCGTCTATGCCACAATGAAGCTGTTCGAGCATCAATAGCCCAATGCGAAACATTCCCCGGTCAGGCGGGCGAGCTCCCGAAATCACGACCTTCTCCATTTGCTGAATTTCAGCGCAGACATCAGCCGGCCAAAGCTTATTGGCGGGCTCGGTGGACCGCGTGGCCGGATGGGCCGGGCCGGGCTCCTCAACCCGATCTCCGAATGACGATAGGTCCTCTGCTGCGGCCGCTGGAGTCAGAGATACCAAAGCCATAACGATAGCCGTCATCGCTTCCTTGCTTTTCATGGTCATTCCCAGCTCGATCGATGTACGATTGTAACTTAAAAGCGGTCGCCTTAAAAGCGACAATACGCCGAAATAGGCTTTGTGAAAAGGACTCACAAGGGGCCGCTGCGGGATGTCTTAGCGCGAAATATGCGCCGCCTTCGGGCTGCGCGGGGCCTCAGCCAAGAGGCCTTGGCCTATGAATGTGGGATCAACCGAACCTACCTAAGCGGCGTGGAACGATCCGAGCGCAACGTTTCCATAGACAATATCGCTCGGATCGCTAAGGGACTGCGCGTCTCGGCTTCCAAGCTTTTGGAGGAGTAGTCCGCGGGACAGTTTCGAGCGGCGCGGGTGCGAAGGCTACGGGCCAAACACTGGCGATGACGGCGGTCCGGTTTACCCCGATGAGCCACCGCCCCAATGGTCAATGCCATCTTCGATTAAGGACCACAGAACTAAACCGCTCGCGGTATGGACGGCATCCATAGGTCCCGAGGCGGCCTCTGCGTGCGTTTCGGCCCTTGGCGCGTGCACACTACTGGAAAAAGCCGGAATAAAGCGCCGCGCGCACCGTCGGCGCACTCGAAGAAAGTCGGCTTAGGATTTAAGCAAATGACATTCGTATCGTGTCCCCAAATTCTCACGATGAAGGCGATCGATTTTGCGACGCTCAGGCCGACGATGCCGATGCCAGAAGTAACGACAGCCCCCTTTTTGCGCAAGTGTCTGCAGCAGTCTGGACCGGCAATGAGTGGCTCCTTGGGATATGAGTCATTCACCCCTCCGCGGTTCAGAGGTAGGTGAAGTCGGCGATCGATTGCCGGTTGGGGCTGCTGCGCATTTTGAGGCCTTGATTATCGTCGAAGGAACTTCATCAACTCTTCCCAGTCGTCGAATACGACAACTCGATCGTCAACGATCGCATCTATCATGCCATTGGAGCGGAAGCGGAGAGGCGTACCGTCGAAGATACAGTCAGTACAGACGTCAGCTGGTGCATCGCTCAGTGTGGTCGACTGACGGCCGCGGCCAGCTCGATCCTCTGGGCACACGTACCAGATCAGAAACAGCAACATGACGCCGTTTGTAAGCAGTGCTGTACTAAGTGCAACGTTTTGGAGAGCTTGGAGCGCAAGCGCTCCGGAAGTTGCCATCATCGGCGCCGGGAGATGTCGCGAGCAACTATTGCCGATAGAGAGCACCATTCCACAAAGAAACATGACCACGGGCATCCAGAGTAATCCGACGGAAGCGATGCCCTCGGTCGCAAATAGTGAAGCATTCAGATTGCCCACACCGTAGCGAGCCGCAAAAACGACGCCAAGTTGATTGGAATAGTGACAACCCGCGATCAATCGAATGATATTGATCTGACAGAAATAGGTCTTCGGATTGCTGGAAAAAAAATCGGCGTAGTAGTCCATTGCTATCGAGGGGACCGCGAACATTCGTTCATTCACATAACCGAATACAAACTGATTGATTGAACTCTCACTGGGCCCGATGAAATGGAGGAGCAATCCCAGCAAGAGCGGAGCGGCCAAGGAAATGACAGATGCCTGCTTCGGGTCGAAATATCGAAAGACCAGGAAGATGAATGGAAGCCAGGCTCCAGCGAATAGGACAGTCTTGTTCAGAAGGACAGGATAGAAGCATGGTAGTAGAAGTAGACTTGTTGCAGCCATCACTTTCGATCCGCGCTGCGCGTAAAATGCAAATGCAAACGGCAATACAGCGTAAACGACGTTGTTCGTTGCGTAGTTTAGAAGAGCTGGTCGCGCGAAACCGCCACGCAACTCTCCCGCTTCATGTAGCCCTACAAAGGCGAAGCCATAGTTGAAATTTAGTAGCAGAATAGCGACCGCTAGGATGAGTAAAGCCCTGATACATGCATCCATGGTCTCAGTGACCATTACGAACTTGCGTTTTGCAGGTTGGACCTGAAAAACAATTGGCACCAAAAATGCGAACAGGGATGCAATTGCCGACCAGCGACCAGCAGCGTGATCATACTGTGACGAGCTGAAGTAGCTAAGCCAAACAAAGCCAGCAACCGTCCCGAAGAACGCTACGCTCAACAGGTATCCGAAACTGAAGTTAGCAATGGAGAATATGGGCAAAAGGCAGAGTAACGATGCCGTACCCAGAGAGGCTGCCCACGTGGGGGTGACTGTTGCTCCTGCAACTATCTCCACCGCATACAATGATATTATCACCAGCACTAAGTAAAATGCTAACAGACTCTGCGAAATCAATTCAGGAAAGCCAGCTAGCTCAAATCGGGATCGGCGGCCGAGGCGCCAGTCAGGATACTGCATTCGAAATCGACGATGGGTGTGCACCTGCCGGAAGACGTCTCGCTGGACAGCCAATGTAGGTGCCTGGCGCACTCAATGATTCAACAACGGCAGCACCAGCACCAATCGTTATGTTGTCACCTACCGAAACGCCATCAATAACGGTTGCACCTGCCCCAAGAAAAACAAAGCGACCCAATTGGCTTCGCCCTGCCACCACCGAATTTACAGAGACATGCGAAAAATCGCCGACCTGAGACTCGTGCTCGACGATTGCGCCGGTGTTAATAATGCAACCCAATCCTATTCGCGCCAGCGGACCAAGGTGTGCGTGATGTCCCACGAAGGATCCGGGCGATACAGTAGCGTTGGCGTCTATCGTTGCAGTGCTGGAAATGACTTTCGCCAACTCCCAGCCCGCTGACTGCAGGCACTCCACTTGCTCCTTTCGCTTGGTATTGTCGCCCACCCCCGGAACGCACGACCATCCCGCCGGAATCCCCGCTGAGAGCTCACGTCTTGCCGCGAAGCCCAGGAACGAATCGTCATCCCTTGCATTCTCGTCCACGAAGAGCAGCGATTGGACACCATTCGCAATGGCTACCGCGGCGACACTCCGGGCGTGCCCTCCGAAACCCAGTATCACCAGTCCGCTATCCCGCTTCATTGGCCGCTTAACCGAAAAACGAGCGAATCACCGCGCAAACTGTAGTCACGTTCTCTAGTGAGAGTTCAGGGAAGCTCGGAAGGTTTATACCCCTTGCACTCAAGGATTCAGCAATGGCGAGCGTCTCGTCGGTCTTGCAATGCGGAAGAGCGTGACAAGGGTGGAATAGGGGACGAGTTTCGACGTTCGCCGCTCTCAACCAATCCCTGAGAGGCTGCCGAATACCCGGATCGTAGACAACAATCGAACACATCCAGTATGAGTTCTTTGTATCAGGAGCCTCGCCCAGTAACCTCAAAGGGAGCCCTTCGAGGCCTTGCTGGTACCACCCCGCAATTTGACGCTTCTTTTCCAGGACCCTCGCCGCATTTTCCATCTGCGCCAAACCAATCGCTGCGCAGATATTAGTCATTCGATAATTGTATCCAACTGCGTCATGCCAGTACTCGCGGTCCGGCGAAACAGCTTGGGTCTTAAGGTGATACGCTCGATCTAACAGATCCTTGTTCTTGGCAACGACCATACCGCCTTCGCCGGTCGTGATCGTCTTGTTCCCAAAGAAGCTAAAAGTCGCGAAATCTCCAAATGTCCCGACGTGTCGGCCCTTGAAGTGAGTGCCGAAGGCTTCGGCGCAGTCCTCGATCAAGAAGAGCCCGAACTCTTTACAGATGCTAACGAGCTCATCCATCTGACATGCGTGGCCGTATAGATGAACGGCCATCAACGCCTTCGTGCGCGGGGTAATCTTGCGGCGCACGTCATTAGGGTCAATCTGCCATGTATCCTCCAGCGAGTCGGCAAAGACTGGAGTCGCACCGGCCTGAAGAATAGTGTTTACGGAAGCTATGTAGGTCAGCGTAGGCACAATGACTTCATCGTGCGGGGCAACCCCAAGAGTCTGAAGTGCCAAATGAAGGGCAACAGTCCCATTACAAACGCTCGTAACGTACGGCGCTTGAATGAATTCGCTGAATGCAGTTTCGAATCGCTCAACGAAGGCGCCTCGAGAGGATATCCAGGATGTATCCATGCATTCGATAACGTATTCCTTTTCTCTCCCTCCGAGAAACGGCCGATACACCGGGAGAAGTTCAGCGACGGTTGCACCAGGCGATAGCCGTCCATCCGCAACTGTGCGCTCCATATTCCGCTCGCCCTGGCTCAACGATTAGCTCTTTAGACCCTTGGGACGGATTCCCAGAACCGCTCGCAGGGTCGACTCCGCTCACATCCTTTGATGTGCGTGAGACGCATCGCATCTGGCAATGCGAAGCAAGCGTTGCGCTTACTTTTGGCGCAGGAAATGTCAGGAGTAGCAAGTTGTAGGAGGGCTGGCCTACATGTAGCGCGAGAGGAACCAGCAACTTCCGATACATTTAGCAATTTGAGATATTTCGAACGCGCTTTCGATATGTAAAAAACGGCGCCGCGCTTGAGCACTGGATCGACGCGCAGCTCTTCAATAAGGCGAGCGGGCAGCGAAATTGTGACGGGGACAAGGGATGCATCTTCGCGTGGATACATCACGAACCAACGTGTGCTTGTGATCTTCTGGGCTACATCGCTTGAGAAGACGTGACCATCGAAGTTGATGAAGGCTGCACAAGACAACGTGACCGCGCGGACCAAGAGCGGCAAGACAGCAGGCTCCCACCTAAATTCAAGTGCGATCAGACAAGTCGGCTTTGAATACAAGGAAGCGGTTTGAAACCGTTCGGCAAAATTGAATGGCATAAGCGGCATCCCGATGCGCGCGATCCATACTTTGTTAGACGGCGGACTTGGTCTTGGCTAACCGTCGAGCTTGTTCGGATCCGACCAACCGAGCTGGAATACAGAGTTAGGGGCGATGCTGCTTATCTGGCGCTGCATGATTTCCTTCGCTCCGACGGAGAGACGACCATTGGCGGGGCAATGCGTTCGACCATGATGGACCTTCAGAATAAGCTAACATTCGCGCCGGCCGGGTGTTCCGTCGAGGGATGGAATCGCTTCAAAAGCCGGGCGTCGTCCGTCTTTGCGGTTCATTTCGCGCCTCTGGCGCCGGATCTGAAGGCAACGGATATCTCAAGTGTTCCTCCCTCTTTGTATTTTGAGAACGAGAGTCTCAAGACGACGCTTCTAAAGCTCCGAAGTGTGTTGGATGAATCTGCCATAAACGACGCTGCCTATGCCGAAACACTCGGGCTCTTGCTTTTGTGGGAACTGCAGCGTGCCGCGTACCCACCAGAGTCCCGACAGGAAGGGGTTCGAGGAGGGTTAACTGCACGTCAGCTACGACGCGTTACAGAATTTGTCGATTCTCAAATCTCGAATGACATAACGATATCGGAGTTGGCAGCGTTGGTTGGCCTGAGCCAGTTTCATTTTATTCGGGCCTTCAAAGAATCAGTTGGCCTGTCACCGTACCAGCATGTGCTGTCAGAACGGATTCGACGAGCGAAAGAACTGTTATCCGAACGCAATCTCTCGCTTTCTGACGTGGCGCTCACGGTGGGATTCAGTGATGTAAGCCAGCTGAGCCGAGCGTTTCAAAAAGTGGTTGGAATTACTCCAGCCGCATTTCGGCGCGAGATTGGCCCGCATTCTTCATAAAGTGGCACAACCTTCCCAATCACCGAATGCTAAGAAAGACAGTAGGGTCCCCCGCGTGCCATCGGCTCCCAATTTGGACAAGTCGTGAGGCACCTTTTAACCGATCAACCATGAGACATGAGACAGTATGACAGTGGCAGGCTCGAAACGGCGCGTTGCGCTGATCACTGGCGTCACCGGACAGGATGGTGCTTACCTCGCCGAATATCTGCTGCGGCTGGGCTACACCGTGCACGGCATCAAGCGCCGCTCGTCCTCCTTCAACACCGCGCGCGTCGACCACCTCTACGAAGACCGCCATACCGGCAATCTGTCGTTTCTGATGCATTATGGCGACATGACGGACTCGACCAACCTAATCCGGCTGATGCAGCAAATCAGACCGACTGAGATCTACAATCTCGCCGCCCAGAGCCATGTCGCGGTTAGCTTCGAGAGCCCAGAGTATACCGCCAATGCCGACGCGATCGGCGTGCTGCGGATGTTAGAGGCCATTCGAATCCTCGGCATGGAAAAGGAGACGCGATTTTACCAGGCCTCCACCTCGGAACTCTACGGGCTGGTGCAGGAGGTTCCGCAGAAGGAGACCACGCCGTTTTATCCGCGCTCGCCCTATGGCGTGGCAAAGCTGTACGGCTACTGGATCACGGTGAACTATCGTGAGGCCTACGACATGTATGCCTCCAACGGCATTCTGTTCAACCACGAGAGCCCGATCCGCGGCGAGACGTTTGTCACGCGGAAGATCAGTCGCGGCGTTGCCCGCATCGAGGTCGGTCTCGAGGACACCGTCTATCTCGGCAATCTCGAGGCCAAGCGAGACTGGGGCCATGCGCGGGACTATGTCGAGGGCATGCACCGGATATTGCAGGCCGACGCGCCTGATGATTTCGTGCTGGCGACCGGCGAGACCCGATCGGTGCGTGAATTCGTGGAGATGGCCTTTGCTGAGATCGGCCGCGGAATAGAATGGTGTGGCAAGGGCGCCGAGGAGACAGGCATCGACAGGAAATCCGGCAAGACTGTGGTGCGCATCGATCCGACTTATTTCCGCCCGACCGAGGTCGATCTTTTGATTGGCGATGCCAGCAAGGCCCATGAGAAACTCGGTTGGAAGCCGAAGACACCGTTCGCCCAATTGGTCAAGGAAATGGTCGCGAGCGATCTGGCGATAGCCAAACTGGAGGTTGGCAATGACAGGAACGCCGTCCGGGCTGAAATTCCTCGATGATTGGAGCTCGAGCAATGGCTCAAGGTATGCACCGCCGCCAAAAGCATCATCTGCAAAGCAGCGAGCTGAAGTAAGACACAGTCTCTGGCCTTTGGCGTTCGCTGGCCAACGCGAGCAACATTCAATCATCTTAGAAAGCAGAGAAGCTGATCGGACGTTACCGGCGATCCGGTGACGGTGCTGCGCGGCTGCCCGCCGGAACGCATGATTGCGAAACAGTCACGATGCTCTACACGTTGTTCTGTCTCCCGCAACACAATCGATCCATTTTCGATCGCTACGTTCTTCGAGTATGCGCCCCTCAAGCTAAACTGCCGTATGGGACGCCGGCAATAGAGTGTATCGGAATAGATATGCGTACGAATGGAAGCCAGACCTCGGAAATGACCGCATACTTCCTGGGTATCTATGAATCTCGATACTTTTGGACGCACCTTGCATTCGCGGACCTTCGCAGCAAGTGGCGCCGTTCCTTCCTCGGCGTAGCATGGTCGATCGTGCAGCCACTTGGAATGACAATGCTATTGGCCCTGGTGTTCGGCAGGATCTTCCACCAGGATATTGTCGCATACGCCCCGTACATTCTTTCGGGTATGATCACCTGGGACTTCTTTACCACCACGCTCACGGGCGGATCCCTGTCGTTCGTGCAGGCCGATGCCTACATCAAACAGTACCGCCACCCACTTGCGATCTACACGCTGCGGACCACGCTGACGAACTTAATGGTCTGGATGATGGCAAGTCTGAGTCTCATAGGATGGGTGCTGGTTGTAAGGCCGCAGTCCTTCGGCTGGAGTTGGCTTGCCGCCATACTGGTATTTCCATTCGCAGCGCTTATCGTATGGCCACTCGCAACTTGCCTCGCCTATGTCGGGGCGCGCTTCCGCGATCTGCCCCATGCGCTGGGGCTCATTATGCAGGCGATGTGGTTCGTCTCGCCGATTTACTTTGACGCGAAGTTATTCCGCGACGGCGGCATCGGCGCTTTGGTAGACTACAACCCAATCTACCACTTGCTGGAACTACTACGCGCGCCACTGCTGCGCGGGCAATGGCCGACCGCAGCAAATGTTGCGATGTGCGGCATTACGATTGTTGTCTTTTCTGCGCTAGCCGTTCTTATCGGGCGACGTACGGAACGAAAAGTCATTTTCTACCTATGACAAGAAACTGGATCCGACTCGACAACGTGAACCTTCACTATTCCGCGGTCGCCTTCAAGGAACGGTCGTTGAAGGCGATGCTCGCGGGTGCCTTCGCTGCACCGAATGCGAAACCGGTCGTGCATGATATCCACGCGCTCAAGAATATTAGCGTCGAGATAGCGCCGGGCGAACGTGTCGGGCTGCTGGGCCACAATGGCGCGGGCAAGTCGACGTTTTTGAAGATGGTCGCTGGGCTCTATCCGATTTCCTCCGGATCGCGCCAGGTCGAAGGCACGGTGCGTTCGTTGTTCGATCTAAGCCTCGGCTTCGAGCCCGACGCGACGGGGCGTGAAAACATTCTCTATCGCGGCCTGCTGCTCGGCCAAACGCCGAAATTCATGCGCTCGGTAGAGGAGCAGATCGTCGCCTTCGCCGATATCGGGGAATTCATCGACTACCCGATCAAAACTTATTCGGCGGGCATGCAGGTGCGGTTGGCCTTCGCGATCTCGACCATGGTCGGCGGCGACATCCTGCTGCTCGACGAGGTGATCGGCGCGGGCGATGTGACCTTCATGCGGCGGGCAAAGGCGCGCATAACCAAATTGATCGAGGCGTCCGAGATCCTAATCCTCGCCACACATGATTTTGACTCATTGCGCGACATTTGCGACCGGGTGATCGTTCTGCATCATGGCGAAGTAAAATTCGATGGCGCGGCGGGTGCCGCAATCAAGGAGTATGGACGGTTGACTGGAGTGAACGCGTGACCGATCGCCCTTTGCGTGTGATGTGGTTATTGAACCATACCACAGCGCGGAAATTTGAAATCCCAATGCTGAAGCGCATCGGAGTCCAAGAGATTTTCCTGCCTAAGAAGTACCCTGCAGACCCGGCGTTACGCTCGGCTTCGGTGGACTGGTCGGAGGATGAGCACCTCACGATCCCGAAAGATGACCTTGCGATCCTGAATGATGCCGACTGGTATCACAATCCGGGAATCGAAGCGTGGCAGATTGCTAGCAGGCATTTTGACGTCGCATTTTTTATTCTTCTCAAGACTGATTTCTTGAAATCGATGTCAAGGCATTTTAAGGGAGCCAAGATCTGGCGGACTTACGGCCTTCCAAATAATTCCTATCATGCAATATTAGATTTGCTTGCTCATCGCGAGGCGCCTGTGTGGTCATCGGTTGCGAGCAAGAACCTTTGGTTCGGCCAAGCTTACGCACATCTGGCTGCTGAGGAGCCGCATTTTATCGCGAAGAAGGCCGTCCTTTTTCCCGTTGGGCTTGCTGACGCATCCGTTCGCGATGAATGGAATGGCGATGACAAGAGGATCTTCTTCATTTGCCCAGATCTGGCATTCAATAGCTACTATGAAAACGTCTATCGACGCTTTAGGAAGACGTTTGGCGGCTTACCGTATGTCGTAGGTGGAGCGCAGCCGATTTCCGTGAGCGATAGTCACGTCCTGGGGTATCTGCCGAGCGAGCAGCACAGGCAGAACATGCGACAACTGCGTGTGATGTACTACCATGGCACCGAACCTAATCACATCCATTATCACCCTTTTGAAGCTGTACGCTCGGGAATGCCTCTTGTGTTCATGGCGGGCGGCCTCCTTGACAGGCTCGGCGGCATCGATTTGCCGGGACGCAGCAAAACACCGAAAGAGGCACGACAGAAAGTCGAACGCATTCTTTCCGGCGATCGCCGGTTGATCGACAGTATCCGTCAATCGCAGCAGCGATTGCTTGAACCGATGAAGGCGGACGCCTGTGAAGCGGACTGGCGCGCGGGGCTCGGGCGGGTACTCGGTAAGCTAAGAGAGAGTTCGCCGAACATCTCCTCGGCCAACAAACCTAAAAAGCGAATAGCCGTCCTTCTGCCCGCCGCTTATCGCGGCGGCAGCCTGCGAGGGGCGAAGCTGTTAGCTCGCGCGATCGCAACAGGAAGCCGAATGGGTGGCGAGGACATCGAGGTCGTGTTTGGACATCTTGATGATCCCGCCTGCTATCCCAAGGAAGCGTTCGAGGATCTCCCGGCTTCCATTAAGCGCAGGCCTTATCGTTGGCGAACCGTGTCTCACGACGAGGCTGTGCGTGCATGTGCCTATGCCGGGCTGGGCGGCTCGTTGCAGTACCAGACCTATCAAGCTCCCGACGATGGTATCAGCCAGTTTACGGATTGTGACCTCTGGATCGTCATCTCGGATCGGCTTCTTTCGCCACCGCTGCCCATTCGACCGTATCTGCTGATGATCTATGACTATCTGCAACGCTATCAAACCACGTTCGATGACGATACCAATCAAAAATTTGTCGCCCGCGCTCACGCCGCGGAAGCCGTGATGGTCACGACAGCGTTCACCGCCAGCGATGCCCGCCAGTTTGCGGGTATTCCTGCGAAGAAGATCAAGAAAGTGCCCATGCTGGCGCCGGAATTCTTCGCGAATCCCGCTCGTCTCGAAGGCGATACTGACGCGTCTTTTCTTTGGACGACCAATCTTAATCCTCACAAGAATCACGAGAATGCCTTCAAGGCGCTTCGGCTCTACTACGAGAAGTACGAAGGGACGCTGAACTGTCACGTGACGGGGGTGGATACCGGGGAGTTATTAAAACGAGATGCTCGACGCCTGAGAGGCTTGAGAGACATCTGCAGTTCAAGCGCGGCGATGAAGCAGCATCTGAAAATCGAGGGAGAGTTGCCTGAAGAACGCTATCAGGCCCAACTGGGCCGTGCCGCTTTCCTTTGGCATCCCGGGCGGATCGACAACGGGACGTTTTCCGTAGTCGAGGCTGCCCACCTCGGCGTTCCCGCTCTTTCCAGCGATTACCCAGCCATGCGCGAAATCGACCAGCAGTTTGCCTTGAACCTGACCTGGATGGACCCGGATGATCCAGACGACATGGCCCATCAGCTCAAGCGCATGGAAACAAATTTCGAGCGGGCGCGGCGCCGTTTGCCTTCAGCGGAAGAGCTTGCCGGCCAATCCGTCGATAGACTCGCCGGTGCGTACTGGAGCGTGATCAAGGACTACCTATGAAAAAATTCGGCATCTACCTGGCCTATCCGCCGACGCTCGATCTGCGCGCCGAGGGTCTCGGGCGACACCTTGCTGAATTTCTGAAGGAAGCAAAGAACTGCCCTACCGCTAAATTTGTGATTGCGTGCCCGAGCTGGACGAGGAAATCCCTCGGCGACCTTCTTGAAGGCGTCGGAGTTTCTCCGGATGCGTTCGAAATAATTGGCCCGAAAGACCAGCCAATGTTTTTGAAACTGTATCAGCTTTATCAGGACTACAAGCGGCGCACGCGAGACCAGAGCCGATTTCTTCGACTCTTCAGGGTCCTCAAGCGACGGTGCGCGCGAGATCTCACCCGTGCGGAAGGCCTCCTTGTGACGACCCGTAGTAGCCTACTACTAGCGTTTCTCGCACTGCTTGCGCTTCCGTTTGTCGTGATAGCCGTAGCGGCGATGGCCGTAAGCTGGTTCAGTGCCTTGTTTGTCGCGGCGTGGCCGAAGCTTCGCGTCCGATTAATTCGGAGTCGCCTGTTCCGGCAATATTCAACACTCGTTACGAGGGTTGCCACGAAGCCGCAAGCCAGCTCGACGACCGTCCGACTCTACCGTCTCATGGAGGAAGCAGAGGCAAGCCTTCTCCTCGAGGATATCAACAGCCGAAAGGACGTCTCCGCCTGGTATTCGCCGACAGCGTTCTGGCCGCACTTTAACCGGATCAACGCGCCCCGGCTGACCTGCGTGCCCGATGTGGTCCTGTCGGAATCTCCCATTGGTTTTTCAGCTGTTGGCGGCGACCGAGTCCTGCAAACCTTTGGATTGGTGGAAGCGACAATCGAGGGAGGCGATCATTTTGTCACCTATAGCGAGCACATCAAGTATCGGACACTTGTTGAACGCTATCAGGTAAGTCCTAGCGCGATCGACGTGGTGCCGCACGGGGCCAACCGGCTCGATAACTTGATTGCGGTCTCGGGATTCCCTGACAACGAAGCGTCAACAGAGGCATTTTGCGTCAATCGTTTTCAGGGTGCCTTGTACAAGGCGATCGGAACGCAGCAGGCGTCAAATTTCGATAGTGGCGACGTTGAGTTCATTTTCTATGCGAGCCAGTTTCGGCCAAACAAGAATGTCATGACACTGCTGCGGGCCTATGACCATCTACTCAAGCGGCGCTATATCGCTCACAAGCTTGTTTTGACGGGCGATCCTAACTCTCTTCCCGACATCGCCCGATTCATTCGCGATCGCAATCTTCAGAATGACGTGCTGTGTCTTCATGACCTATCGGCCCAGGAACTGGCCGCCTGCTATCGGCTTGCGGATCTTGCGGTAAATCCGAGCCTCAGTGAAGGCGGATGTCCATTTACATTGACCGAAGCTCTTTCCGTCGGCACACCGGTCGTCATGGCGCGGATCGCCGTTACTGAAGAAGTGGTAACAGATCCCGAATTGCAAGACATCATGCTGTTCAATCCCTATGATTGGGAGGACATGGCCGCACGGATCGAATGGGCTCTTCAGAATAAGGAGGAACTTCTAGAACGACAACGGGCACTCTACGAGCAGCTTGCTAAACGTTCGTGGAGCACGGTCGTCAACGAGTACATTGCGATATTGGATCGTCTCTCAAGCTCGACCAGTTCGAACGAACACAGTGAGATGACTGATGCTAGACCGGGCTGATACCTAACGTTCTTAAGCCGGTGCCCTGTATCACCTTGCAGAAGTAGTTGTAGATCCAACCCTGGTAACACCTATCAGGTAGGAATTGAAATGTTCCACGTAGCTGCGCGGACCGATTTCTCGGCTTCTAACTGATTGGAAGGAGCAGGTACGACGCACACGTGACCTATAAAGGTTAGTACACCAAAACGATGACTATCCCGCTCGCGCGTTCCCCGCGAATGGCTCTTCGGGATCACCACTACACCATCAGCCACAAGCGCAAGCACGGCAACCATCGCGGGCGCGGGCATCTCAAAACGCAGAACGTTGCTTTCAAGTGGGCGCCGAGCGTTCGTATAGGAGCTGATCGTACAGCTCGAGATAGCGATCAACCATTTGGCTGGCTCTGAAGTATTTCTCATACCGTTGCTTGGCCCGGTCGCCCATTTGTGCCGCCAACTCAGGGTTTTCGAGCAGAAACCGCATTGCTTCTCTCAAAGCGCCCGGATCGCTCGGCGGAATGATGAGCCCTGTTTCGCCGTGGATATTGACGTAACTCGTACCGGTTCCAACTTCACTTGAGATGAGAGGCCTTCCATACATGGCGGCTTCTAGAAGTGTGATGCCAAACGCTTCTGAGCGAAGATGCGAGGGAAACACCGCGGCATAGCACAGATTGAAGAGTGCGACTTTTTCGCCGTCGGTTAGAGCTCCGACAAAGTGTATGTCCGTCAATTTCAAGTCAATGGCATGTTGACGAAGTTCCGCTTCAATTGGTCCTGCTCCAGCGACAACGACGGAATAGTCCGTGCCACGGAGTGCGTCGAGCAGAATATGAAGCCCCTTGTAATATCGGAGGACTCCCACGAACAAGAAGAAGCGCTTGCCGATCAAGTCGGGCCATTTTGTGCAATGCGACGCGTCGTGATCGGGATAGGTCGAACGATCCAGACCTATTGGAATTACTTCTGTTTTCCCTCGTAAACCTGTGAGGGTTTCACTGGTTCTTAGATAGTTCGGTGAGGTCGCGACTATTCTATCGACGCTCTTCAGAAATCGGCGCATCAACGGCCCATAGAACTTTAGCAGCAAGCGCTGGCGGATAATGTCTGAGTGATACGTCAGCACGACGGGTCTCGATGCCTTCGTCGCAAAATGGACCACGTCTGCAAATGGCCACGGGAAGTGGAGATGAATAATATCCGCGCGTTGTGCAAGCGCGGAGAATTTTGAGAACGCTCTAAGGGAGACGCCCGTGGAGCTGATCTCAAAAGTCTGCCGGACGCGGTGCGTGATATGATTGTCAAACCGAGCCGTCTCGTCGTCAGCGTTTGTGGTCAGGGACAGCACTTCAACCGCTATGCCTCGCTGGCTGCTGCCATGTGCCAGCTGGAAAATGAACTGTTCAACGCCTCCGTGGGAGTCCGGGTGATACGTTTTGTAGAAGTGCAGAACTTTCAAGATCGACCTCGGACTAACACTAAAACGGAGGCGCGATCTCTCACGTTTTTGGTTCGCTCTAGTTGCTTAGAGTTTCAAAACGCATAAGAAAGTCAACCGGGCCTGAGACTGCCCAACGAAGAGGAGGAGGCTTTTTTCTTCTTCCGTGTCTTTGTCTCCGTCGCTTCCATGGCTGATCGCGATGTACGACGTTGGCCAGCTTCGCCGAATGTGATCATCGGTCTGGAAAGCCGTGATGTCAGCATGCTAATGTTGCGGTTTACTCGAATAATTGCGAGGAGGGGCGCCGCACTTCTCCGGCCATGGGCGCCTCATCCTCCAACTTCGGTTTGTGGGCAATCACTCTGAAAGTGGGGGATCGTACCCTGACTCCGAATCCCGTCTGTCAGACATCACGTGCTGCCTGGATATGTGAGGAGGCGACGAAGGTGCCGGACGGCCTCATAATTGGCCAGGCATTTGTCGTGAGCGATCGATCGCGGCTTTTATTTCGGGTCGTGGCTCGAACATGATCACGTGCCTCATTATCCTCACCGAACTGAAACGCTTCAGAACAAGACGATGATGCGCCTCGATCCAAATGCCGCGACCATTGCCACCAAAGGCATTTACTGCTTCTGGGTGTGCCGCGTGGTGAGAGCTTGGGGCACGGCGCCATGAAGTGTGCCGCAATCCTTCAGCCTATGCGATGGGGACGCTGTAGCCGCGTTGTTCGAGACAAGAGGTAGCCGGCGCGCCGAACGGAATCATATCTCTCGATGGATCGACTAAAGGCAGCGTGAGGGTAACCGCAGCTTCGGATAACTTTAGCAATTTGAGATATTTCGAATGCGCTTTCGATGTGTAAATAAAAGGCGGCGGGCTTTTCCACGGTGAGGGGATTGCTGATGGTGTTAGCGGCGCAGCCCGACAGAATGAGCGCTCCAAGAAACAATAGTTGGCGAGCAAGTCAGGAACGGACGTCGCAATCACGAACGATGTCAGGTGTGGTAACTGTCAGCCCCATGGAAGACGTTTTGCGGATTTGATCATTATCTTGGCTCAGGGGATTTACATTGAGAGCATGGCTATAGGGGCTCTCATAGTCGTATAGGACCCGCCCATGTGGCTCGTCGTCACCGCAGGCATTTTGCTGGCCCCGATTTCTGCTCGGGCAGCTTACCGGATTGGATTTAGGACAGGCCGTCGGCGCGCGATCGCGAATTGCCATCGCTTGGTTCGGGCGACGCACTCAAACTGCAACCACTGAAGCGAAAGGATAAGTGAAGCGTGCGTGATCGGTACGATTTCGACTGTGATTTGCGCGTTTGCAAATTCTAGTTTAACGAGCCGCTAGCGCGCGCTATCTATCTTTGGTTGGACACCAAACAAGCTTGCTTGGAATGCTTACCGATCGATACGTGCTGCTAGGCCTTGTTCTCTGCGCCGGACCACTTGCCGTCCTTGGGCACGGAGTCCTCGGGGCTGGATCGGTTACCACCGCATTTCTGCTGGGGTTGCCGATCGCGGCGCTGATCATTACCGGTGACTGGCGAGGCTTCTCTTCAAACATTTGCGATGTGCTGTTTACTGTCCTGATCTGCTGCGTCGTGGCCTCCCTTGCGGTCAATGGCTTTGGGCCGAACGCAAAGGAGCCTGTTCTGCTCCTCATCACACTCGCTGCCTATCCAGCGGCGCGGCTCAGCGGCAAGCTCTTCAAGCTCGACGGACTCATCCTCGTGATCTGTTTCGTTGTCGCAGTCGCAACTGCTGCCACCATCCGCGACCTGATTGCTCAGTGGGACGACTCTCACGGCAAGCCATTCGTCTTTGGCTTGTTCGATGCGGCGCCGACACAGTTCGCGACCGCAATGTCCTTTGGGGTTCTGGCCGCGGCCAGCCAACCGCTGACCGTGCGCCGAGGGCTCTTCATCTCGGGCGCTGCTGCCCTCCCGACGATCGTATTCGCGGCTTCAGTGGTCCGCTTCAGTCTCTACGCGATGCTGTTGACGCTCGCCGTCGGCGCGATAGTCGGAAAACGTGAGCAACGCAAGCCGGTCCTGATCATCGTCTGCGTTCTGCTAGCCGCGGTCGTTGCCGGCATGGCGGCCCGATCGAGAACGACATTGGTGTTTCTCGATCGCTTCCTGACATCGGCCGGGCTCGAAAGCGTCTCCGCCGAAGACCTGCGATCGCCGTCTTCTATTCCGTTCGACCACGGTAAACTCCGTACCCCGACGGTGCCCGTGCTAAGCTGCGAGCCGATCGACATCGACAACTCGCTTGCTATCCGAATCCAACTTTACAAGGACGCAACGAGGCTGCTGGGCTGGGCCGGATTCGCTGGCCTCGGCCTGGACGGGTTTGCGGCGGTAACCTGCGTGACCGGCCATCCTGCCCACAACTCCTATCTCCAAACCATCATCGAAATCGGCTGGCCCGGAGGCATCGCCTTTCTGCTGCTAACCGTTTTCGCATTCGGTCCCGGACGTGTTTCGCTGACGTCACCTGAACTGCGGTTTGCCGGCCTTGGTCTGCTCTTCGCGGTGCTCACGTCGGTGGTGTACGGCCGCTTGAGCCGCGATATCGCGCTCTTCCTTTTTCTTGGCCTTGCAGCGGGCGTTCCTCGCTGCGGAATCCCTAACCCCGCGCGCTCGTAGGAGCGTGCTTCTCGTCACATGCCCAAAGATATTAGCGTCCCGTTCAGCAGCATCATCACTCTAATGCCGATCGTCTTCTTGCTCGGGGTTCTCGCGGGCATTGCCTACAGGATGGGAGTTCAGGACGGCAAAGAGCGAGCCATTGAGGATTTCGCGCGCGATTACCAAACGCGCGACGGGCGAGGGGAGTAAGGCCATGTGGTGTGCCGGTGTTCTTGTTGTCGTGGGGGCACTTCTCGGTTGCGCAATCGGTATCATCCTCACTCAATGGGAAGAGAAAAGAAAAAAATGAAGCAGCTATGAAGACCAAATCAATGCCGTTCCTTATCCTCTCCTGCGTGCTGCTGAGTGCGTGCGCGTCGCGTGAGGAAATCGCGCTCAAGAAGGCCGCAGCCGAGCGAGTAGCTCAAGCTGATCGTGCGAAGCGCTGTGCTTCGTTTGGTTACCAGCGCGGTACACCGGACTACAGCAAGTGCCTTGAACGCGCGTATGTGCAGGACCAGCAGACACGGGCGATAGAGGAGGCCAACCGGCGGGCGCAAGCCCAAGCGGCAGCGGAGGGGCTACAGCGGGCAGGCGCAGCGCTGCAAAGCATCTCTTCGCCAACCCAGCCGATGATCCACTGCAACACGGTGCCCACAGGCATGGGCACGAGCACAACTTGTTTCTGAGCAAGGACTCTCGCAATGCCCTTCAACGACGAGCGGCCCTGGCAGATCGCCCGCGAACTGGAGCGACGGCGAGTGGCAGTCTGGTGGCGGCGACTGTGGCGACTGATCCGCCGCCTGTTCACGTGACGAAGCGTATAACCTCGGCGATCGGTCGTGTGTTATTGTTGGTTGCGTCTCGGCGGCTCAATCGTTCTCATCTTTCGCTCGCCGCGTTGGTCAAGCACGGCAATGCGCGTCGACATTGCCGTGACCTGTCTTTCTAGAATCTGGATCCGGTTTAGCATCTGGGTATGCAGCGCGTCACGCATGGCCAGTCTCCAGACGCAGTTCTGGACCATCCAGCACCCGATGAATAAACACCCGTCGTCCTGCTGGACGCGCACAGCCATTTTGAAGATCGTTGCAGGCAGCGCTGGGATCCGTGGCTCGACTCGATTGAAAAAGGCCCAGGATCACATCGTGGTGCACGAGGGCAAGGGCGACTTAACGCACCGTTGGGTTGCTTCTATTAAAGATTGTGATGATAGTGAATCACCATGAAGCGCGCCGCACTGTGGACTATCGCAGTCCTCTTCATTGCGATCTGTTGGATTGAACTTATGCGGATCGACCACGCCCTGGTTGAGATCGATCGGCAAGCTGAACATTCAGCGTCTCATGGCCGATAGACATTCTCACATGCTGGCCTTCGCTTCTAGAATTCTGTTGAGCGCGCCGACTGGTGGCACACAATCGTCGCTGGCCTAGGCAACGCACAGCGCAGCAGTCGCTTAACCGATGATCCGACGACTTTTTGACGGAGGTTCGGGGCATGCCGCGAACCTGTTGCAGAGCTCTGAAGGGCGAAACTGAAACACGCCGCGCGACAGCGTCACGCAGGCTCGCGTTTTATCCGGGCGCTGGAGTATCATTGCCCGATACGCGCTAGTGCACCCAATCGACGCGGTGGCGCTTCGCGCGAAGATACTGCCTTTTGTGTTCGATCGCGCGCCTGGCGCTCTCAAGGCAGTAATCCTTCGTGGGAAAATTCGGCATAGCTTGCACTTCGGCTAACCACTGCTCCCAGGTTTCGATTGGGTCGAATGGTCCCGGCCAGAAGTCCTCGCGGATACATCCCGTCCACGATATTGGCTTGTTGATCACCGTACCATCCCTGCTCGCCAGCTTTCGTTGCCCAGGAGCATTTAGGAACTGAACAAGCCGCTTTTCGGCAATGCCTTTTGTCCTTTGCTTGGCCGCAAAGGTGCATTCGCTCGGCTCTCAAGCTTTTCGCGCAAACTCGGCTGCCTATAGAACTGAAGTAAGCCCTGACCGACTTCGTCTACCCTTGTCGTAGATTTTGGGAGTGTGCGCCGTTCGCATCCAGGGATGACCATCTGTAGCCCGGCCGACGTTCGTTCGACTCCAGACATCTAAGCCCTCCGTTAGTCACCTGAATATACAGGTGGGATGCCGTTTGCAATTTCCCATGCGGGATCCCGACGAAATACGAAAAAGATTTTGCGACAATCAGGCGTGTGCGCCCGAGACTTTGTCGACAGCGGCGTCATACCGAAAACCTCAGCCTCGAACACGAACATTCCTCTAGTGTTTTCAGATGAGATCTCTAATGACTGGAGCTATACGAAAAACACTTGATTGCCGTATATCATGGTGTATGATCGTCTTCGTCGTTGGTGGCGATCATGAAGCGTGTCGGCATTTATCTCAGGGTTTCAACTGGCGGACAGACGACGGAAAACCAACGGCGTGAGCTGGAAGCAGTCGCCGCACGATCCGGATGGGACGTCGTTAGCATTTACGAGGACGCCGGCATCAGCGGCGCGAAGGGCCGTGATAAGCGTCCGGGCTTTGACCGGTTGCTGAAAGACGCGACCGCGCGCAAGCTCAATATGGTGGCTGCTTGGTCGGTCGATCGGCTGGGCCGGAGCCTTCAGGATCTTGTCGGGTTTTTGACGGAGTTGCGCGCGCTCGAATGCGACCTTTACCTTCATCAACAAGCGCTCGATACGAGCACACCAGCGGGTAGGGCGATGTTTCAGATGCTCGGCGTCTTTGCCGAGTTCGAGCGCGGGATAATCCGTGAGCGGGTGAACGCCGGGCTCGCCAGGGCCAGAGCGAGGGGAACGAAGCTAGGTCGCCGGCCGGTGAAACCAGCTATCGAGGCGCGCATTCGGGAGCTGAAGGCTGAGGGGATGGGCATTCTCAAGATCGGCCGCACGGTCGGTGTCGGCACGAGCGTGGTGCAGCGGGTGCTTGGCCAGTCAGGTTAGCGCGTCTACGGGGCTCGTCCTGAGCTTCAGCCGGACGCATCGGGGCTCAGCCGCAGGCATGATGCGGCTACGGGGCGAGCCGTGCGCAGCGGTGGCGGATTTTAAGGTGCGGTGAGTAGAAATACGGCTTTCGGTTTCCCCTGAGGAACAGACATTCCTAGTGTCAGCCGTCATGTTTCAAACGGGCCGATACTGTTGAAGAAGTCGGAAATAACGCCACGGCAAAAACCGCACTGAAATCAGCTCGGAGCGAGCTCCAACAAGAAAAGCCTTCGTAATAAAGCTAGGAGGCGGTCCTGACTAGATCGACGTGGTCCCCCACGTTCAGCGGCGTTAAGGCACATCAGTCGCCCTTAAAAAATGGCCTGCTCGCAGCAAAGGACTTTTCAACAGAATCACCCCAAAAGCAGACATCAGTGCCCCAGAGTTGATCCGCCACGCGGCTGTACGCGGGGTGCGCCGGTTCTTCACCTTGATCTGCGATGTCCGCTTGCGCTGGTGGCGTCGGTTGCCGAGTTCAAGGCGATCGTTGCCGAGAAATATGCCTCTGTGCAGGCATTGGCGGCCTCCGAGGCGCGTTTGGCGGCGGCGGTCGAGGGCATGAGGTTAGATGACCGCGCCGCTGTCGGCGATCTTACAAGCCGCATCGATCGCATACTGAGCACGATGCAGGGCCAGCATTGAAATGAGCTGCCCCTGGCTTCGGCTAAACGGCTGCCGATGACGGCCACCTTGTCGAGATCGAGCCGCGCTCCATAGCGGGTAAGTCGCCTCACATCGAAGGCGAAGCGCGTACCATGCTCTTCCTTCAAGGCGGATCGAAATATCTCGTTCGGGAGACCGTCGAGCAAATCGACATGATGCTCAGGAAGATATTGCTGTAACGGCGGGTTCGGCAACGGCGTCGCTAGAGCTAACCACGACATGCTTTCTCACGATGCGGGTGTGTTGCTGCGCTATCGACCAATGGTCCTTCCTGTTGTTGGGATACTGGAAGGATTTTTTCGTGAACTGACCCTGCCTGCAGACAAGGTTGTAGCGCTCTACATAAACCGGCACAGCGCCCGCGATGGCGTCAACGACTGTTGGCCCTGTCATATCGTAGACGCTGGCAAGAGAATCGGCGCCTATGTTGGCAACGATCTTGTCCGCAATCGCCTTAAAGACCGCGTTGCCCGGAACGCTGGCGAGAAAGTAATTCGTCAACATGCCCTCGGGCGGCCGGACGAATAGCTCGGTTTGATCGGGGTTCAAGAATGCTTCCGGCGACCACGACAAAGCGGCATCAATATCCATGTAGACACCGCCGTAAACGAGCAGGACGAGCACGCGCCAAAGATCGGCCTTCGCCGCTCCGATCTGGAGGCGCGAATAGCAATCATAGATTTCAGCCGAAAAATTCTCTCTGATGAATCGGTCGCAGTCCTCATCACCGCAAAACCGAAACTCATAGGTTGGTGCCATCCATCGGTTGAACCGATAGTTCACATAGACCGAGAGGGTGACTTTGTTGGTGTAGTTGGTCTGCCAGACAATGCGCGGTATTCTTTTTGGAGACGTTGAGCGCGCCAGCGGGGCCGCGTTGGCAGGAATGGTGTATCGCTTCCCCGGTCTCAGCCAAATATCCAAATAGAAGGCAATCTTAAGGATGTTGCCGAGCAACTGCACACATCGTGTGCTTGCTCGCCGCCCCAGCGACTTCATTTAAGGCACTTTCCCCAGCCACTTCTTGCGGCTCTAATACACTGCAACCTGGCCGAGCAAACACACTTCAGTTCACGTTCGCTTTATCTAGCCATGCAGTCACCGAACGATGACCAGCGATCGTCGTCACGCCGCTTGAAACTGTCGGGCGACCCGTAGAGTGTGCCTGAAGAGGTATCCATGAAGAGGGCCAATCCGCCGGATGTGATCATTTGCGCCGCTGTTCGCGCCTCCAACGGAAAGGTCGTGAGCGGCTACCGACACAACGACGCTATCCGTGAGCTTCAGGCTATGCACGGATATGAGTTCGAACAGCCAGACGGGCAGAACCAAGGATTCGTCACATCAACGAACAGGTTCGTAAATCGACGAGAAGCCTATCGGCTGCATTTGGCGAGCGGCAATCACTCCCGAGAAGGGCATGCGTCTCGCTTACGAGCTCGGTCAGTCCAAGGACGGCAGGACGCGAGCTGAGCGCGTGGCCGCATTGCGAAACGCGGCCGAGACGCTGTAGAAGGCCGTCAAGATTGAGCGCCACGCTTAGGCGTTTCGCTCCGCAGCCCGACCGATGCCGGATGTAAGCACGGTCGGGCTGCACCATTTCCGGAGGTTCGATGGACGAGGCGATACTGGAATTGCCGGTACTCCACCGTTGGGATACCCCTGAACTCGAAACCGAGGTCCGCGATATCCTTGAAGCTGTCGAAGCGCCGCCGGTCGACGCAGAGGTGATGCTCAAATTGCAGCGAACTCTATACCGCGGCCGCCAGTTCAACACCGACGGCCGCGGGAGGATCGTTCTCGCCGCCCGCTGCATCTTGGAGTCCAACGGCAACGAGAGCGCCTTCCGTCAGCCATTCGTCAGCGCTGTCATGGGGCGATAATCCTTTCAGGGTTGCCACTGAATGCGGTGACAATTGGAATCGTCGTAGTCGCTTGTCTTGCCGCCCATACCGCGGGCCCCAAGGCGATGATCAGATCGACCTGGGCCGCGGCCAGTTCGGTGGCCAGCCCCGGGAGCCGGTCGAGCACGCCATCTGCGTGTCGTTGGACAAGCGCGAGATTTCGTCCCTCGACATATCCCAGATCGCGCAGCGCGGTGATTGAACGACGCGGACGTCATGCGCTGCGGCATAGTTGAGAACGCCAACGGTCGGAGTGCGTCGCTGCGCTTGAGAAGGGACTACAGGGGTCGCAACCAATACAAGGCAAGCAAGCAGACGGGCTACCGGTTTCGTCCGCATGATGGTCCTCCCCTTGCTCATAATCGGCAACGGTAGCGCCGAATTGCGAAACGGCCGATGTCAGCCTCGGCGGTCAGCCTACACCGAGCGCGCCCACCCCCTGGAGAAAATTCTTAAATCTTCGGAGCAGAAGCGAACCGTTGCGCGGGTCAGTTTGAGGTCGGTCGTGCAACCCCCGAAAATTCGGCCGTCGTTGACGATCCGCACACTCGAATTCGTCATTTCCTGCATTGCACTCGTGTATATAGCTGCAGCTATGGGGCCTTTTCCCTCGGGAGGAAGCGATGGCCATCGAGAGTTCCCGTAATCCTGGCGCCTTTCGTGACTTCGAACATGATGGTTGGGAGACCGTCAGTGTTGGGTATGAGCGGCACTTTGCGCGACTTACCACTCAAACCGTACCGGCCATTCTGGATGCTGCCCATGTCGCCGAGGGGATGCGCGTCCTCGACGTCTGCACCGGGCCGGGAATGCTTGCTGGAGCGGCGGTGAAGCGAGGAGCGCAGGTCGTCGCCCTCGACTTCTCCGGCAAGGTCATTGAGATTGCCAGGCGCAACGTGCCTGGCGCCGAATTTCGGCAGGGTGATGCCCAAGCCCTGCCTTTCGAGGCCGACAGCTTCGATAGTGTTGTCTGCGGTTACGGTATCATCCACGTTCCGGAGCCGCAGAAAGCCCTTTCGGAGATACGCCGCGTGCTGAAGCCCGAGGGTTTTCTCGCCGCGAGCGTTTGGGAAGCAGCGAAGCCAGGCAACGGTTTCGGCCTTCTCTTCGGCGCCATCAGGAAACACGGTGACCTCAACGTGCCTCTGCCTCACGGTCCCGATTTCTTTCAATTCAGCGAACCCGACAAATTGAAAGCAGCAATTCAAGAGATCGAATTCCGTGACGCAGCTGTCGAGACCGTTGAACAGACCTGGGAGTTAGCCGACCCGCTAGGCGTGATAACGGCGATCCTCGAAGGTGGTGTGCGAGCACGCGCTTTGCTGTGCGCCCAGACCGAGGACGTGCGCAACTCGATCTCCGCGGCGGTGGTCGAGGGGATGCGGCAGTATCGCTCTTCCGATGGTGTCTATCGAGTCCCCATGCCGGCCTTGGTGGGCTCAGGAAGGAAGTGATTAGTCCTGCTCGCTGGTTCGCATGGATGGAGAGAGGACCCGCCGTGGCGGCCTGGACGGGCGTCCTTAATAGGGTCAATCGCGTCAGTTTTGGCCCGTTCGCCGGATGTCTGCCTATCCTCTGACAGCTGCGGAATAGCAGACCTCCCACAGAACTGCTTGGGGCCAAAACCGGTCCCGCGCTTCTGCAACTACGCATGAGAGCGGAAGGGCTGTTACTCGATGACCTCGTCGGCGCGGGCGAGCAACGGCTCGCGGATCAGGAGGCCGATGTCCCGCGCCGCCTTGTGATTGATGACGAGTTCGAATTTCGTCGGCCGATAATAAGGAACGTCACCGGGCTTCGCACCCTTGAGGATTTGGTCCGTGGCACGAGCGACTTGGTGAAACAGCTCAACAAAATCGACGCCATAGGCCATTAGCCCGTCGCCGTCCTCTACATACGAACGAAATGGGTAAATGGCCGGCAACTGGTATTTCTTAGCCAGATCGCCGATCAGTTGTGCCTTCGTAATGAGTTCTGGACTCCCGTCGACGAAGAGCGCGTCGGCACCTTCCTGCGACATGAGGGCGAACACACGGCGATACTCTGCCTCGCTCGCATCCTCGAGAAAGAAGGGGCCCACGACTGCGATGCCTGCCTTCTCAGCCGCCGCCTGCATCGAGGCTCCTTCCGGGTTTTGTCGCAGCCCCAGAATTGCGAGCTTCGATAATGTTGGAACGATTTCCCGGAAAAGCTCAAGCCGTTTGCCCCAAATCTCCAATCCGGCATCGACGCTAACGCCCGTGATGTTCCCGCCCGGTCGTGACAGGCTCGGCACAAGGCCAAGCTTGACCGGATCGCTGGTCATCGCAACGATCGGTATGGTGGACGTTGCTTCTTTGAGAGGGACCACCATCCAGTTAGTAAACGCCAAGATAAGATCGGGATTGCTTGCTGCGACATCGCGCGCGAGCTTAGGGTAGATCTCGGCACGCCCCTCGCCGGAATAACGCTCGATTACGAGGTTCTTTTCCTCTACGTAGCCGAGCCGGCGGATTTCCAGGAAAAGCTCGCGCCAGAACCGATTGCTGCTACTTTCGGTCAGCTCAGTAACCGGCCACAATGGATGCAATATCGCGATCCGGTACACCTTTTTCGATTGCTGCGCCCGTGCGCCAAACGGCAGTATGACTCCTGCGCCAATGAACGCAATGAACTCCCGACGTCGCATGCGTCCCTCCCTCAACGCCAAGAACGGGAGTTAGGCTACCAGCTTCCCAATTGGTTGAGTGTGATGCAATTGGTCGCATACAGGACGGGCTGTGCCTGCCGGACCCCAGATGCAGGCTCGGAGGGACATCACCTTTCGAGTTAGGCGAACATGAGCACCAGCGCTGCGTCCATTTCCGGTCAGGGCCAAAACGGCAATGCTCTGACTGAGCAGAAATGTTCTGCTTACAACCCAAAAGCCGACGTCCGCGCCCTAGAATTCATCCGCGGCTGTACGCTGGGTGGTCGCGGTTCTTCCCCTTGATCTGCGATGTCCGCTTATCCCCCAACAGCAGCGTAGAAGCAGACATTGCACGAAGTCCGAGAAGGGCCGATTGACCAAGCCAACTCGAACAAAATCAATTAGCGCCCCTATTTGCATGACGGAGCATCTGCCGCGTTGCCATAGGATAACGCACTTCCGCTTTTGGCGGCATAGCGGACTTTGGCCAGACTTGCCGGTAGGTCAACCGGGCACGAACCCGCAGCAGACGCACCTTTAGCAAGCCAACCTTCGCTTCAAGGAGCGAATTAGGGTCGCCACGCTTCGGAACCTGCACCTATAAAGTTTGGACAACGTCGTGTCGGAGACCACAAGCGGGCGCGCAGGAAGGCTGCTCATAGGGGACAAAAGGTAATCCAATGGATACGCGTTTTTCTCATCCATTCTGACAATGACAACAAGTCCGGGACGGGGCTTTGCCCCACGCCGCAATGTCCATGCCGGACAATTCCTTTGAGAATGCTGCCAGCATCGTGCCACCCGAACTGATATGAAGAACCCTTCCTTCACCATCACGCACCCGCCCGCCCGCTCAACGATCAAGCTCGGATTAGTCAGCGCCAAGCTAAGGCCAATTTCGTTGGCAAGTTGTTTGATCAAGTGAGCGCGTTCGATACGGGTCTCGAGATAGTCGTAGTTAGTCTCTGGAACATATCCGATCAAGGCATACGCATTGCGGAGGCTGCCAAATCGGCGATCATAGACGTGCGCCTTCGGCGTGCTCCTTTCCCGATCTATAATGGAGCGAGACAGATTTCCGTGCCTCAGTTGAAGTATCCTGAGCCTCTTGAGCAACTCCTCCGATGTCAGCTTTTGCAAGCGCTCCTCTAGGATGCGCTGGGCCCTGTCGAAGATATCCCGAGTAACGATCTGTTCGAGCGCATTCTCCCCTCGAACCCATTTACCTTTGCCGTTGACGATACGACGCTGTCTCAGGCGGTTCGACGTTCGATTGTAGACCGTATTTCCTACATAGGCTTCATTCCGAAGCATGCGCCCAATCATCTGAAGATCCCATGACATTCCGCGATGGTTGGGAACGCCCCTGGCATTCAGCTCTCGCGCGATGTGCGTCTCATTTTTTCGTCCAATGACGAAACTCTCAAATATCCATCTGACAATCTCGATTTCGTTGGCTGGTCCAGCTCGCAAGACCACTCTGTCCGTTTGGAGGGCTTTCTGCTGACCGTGCTCCAGTAAGCTCTTGCGGTTTCCTTTCGCATCGACCAGCTCTCTGCGTAACCCAAAACCTGGCTGACCGCCCACCCAAAAACCGAGCCTCGCAATTCGGCTCTGCCCTGCGAACACTTTCTCTGAGAGTTCGCGGCTATACTCCGCAGCCATAAGCCGCTTAAGATTTTTAAAAATGCCGGACAATGGACTTCCGTCATTCTCAAAGACCTCGGCACAGTAGATGACTTTCATGCCTGCTTTTTTGCAAATAAATTCATAATGCGCGCTTTCGTCGGTGTCTTGAAATCTGCCCCAACGGCTCACATCAAACACTAAGACATTTGCAAAACCGCTCGTTCCTGATTGGACGTCGTTAAGGAGGCGGACGAGCCCTGGTCGGTTGTTCAGCCTTAGTCCACTCGTCGCCTCATCAACGTATGTGCGCACGATAGTCAGCCTGTGCTCGGCAGCGTATAGCGCGATAGCAGCCAATTGATTAGGGATAGAATACTGCTGTCGATCCGTCGACATGCGAATGTACTGCGCCGCTCGCTGGTCCTCCTCTTGGCGTCGTGGCAATCGCGAGTTTCGGACGGTGAGTGCAGTTCCCATGACCGACACCCCGCACAGTCTGGCGGTCTCTAGCCTATCCTAGCGGTGCCGCTGCGAACAGCGGTGTGTAGACCGTTGTTCACCTATCGTCATGCCACTAGAGGTCCGTCGTTTCACTGCGCTGTCACCGTTTACGGCGGCGCGCTCAGTGCGAGTATATATTTTCCGCGCTGCCCTCGAACTCGGACATTGCTCGATGCAGCCGGCATGTCTCAAACGGGCCAAACGCTGGAATTCGGAGCAGACACCGTGCTGTTTTGACGGACAACGGATCGCTGAGTGCTGTAGCTCGTCGAACCGTGATATCCGAAGGCGTCGCCCGGTAGCGTTGGCGAAACGCTGCGGCTACCGATGACTGTGCCCGTTACGTTGCGCTTGGGTATAACAATAGTTATTCGCGCATCCGTGTCGGGCTCGTGCCCCTTCGCTCGTCCTCTGGACGCAAAAAGGAGGCAAGCCATGTCTGAACACACCAACAACGCCGAAGAAATCCGGATTAAGGCCCTTTTAGAAGCCTGGACCGACGCCGTCCGTCGGCACGACGTTCCTGCCATCATTGCTCATCATGAGCCGGACATATTGATGTTCGACTTGCCGCCGCCTCTGCAATGCAAGGGAATCGAGGCATACGAAAAGACCTGGGACCTGCTCTTCCGCTATCACCAGCCTGGGACGGCCTTCGACATACAAGAGCTTACCATAACCGCGGGCCAGGACGTTGCCTTCGGAGCGGCAATCATGCGCTGCGGTCCCGACTCGTCAAGCAATCCGGCGGACAAAGACGGTTTCCTGTTCCGGCTGACCGTGGGCCTGCGCAAGGTAGACGGCCACTGGCGCGTTGCGCATGAGCATCATTCCGTACCAGCAACTGACTAAGGCCGCCACCAACAGCGCGCGCGGCCCAGCTATCCAAGGCGGGAGCGTGAAACCACACCCTGGCGCCTCCCGTATATTCAGCAAAGAGGTGTGCGCGCCGAGATCAATCGGCCGATCGCCTTCCTGGACGCTGCCGAGCTCGATCAGGACGAGCGCGATGGACGCGAGGTGCTGCTATGACTCGACAACCGACGCATCCACGGCGCCGCATCCCCGCGTCTCACGGATCGAGACGTCGAGCGACTCCTCCTCGATATGATCGAGGCGCACGCGCCTGAGCCGGAACCGGTAATTCTTTGGCTGATGGATCGGATCGCAAGCCATGATATCGTCGCCGGGCTGCAAAAGCTGCCGGCCCGCGCGCTAAACGAGCCGCTAACGCGAGGAGGCGGCCAACGCGCTGGATCATCCTGGTGCGCAGCAATGCGACGAAACAGGGATGAAACCATTTTCCGGCTTTCACGAAGGCATGGTGAAACCGATGGCTATTAGGAGGACGCACGGGGCAAGGGCTGCATAGAGGGCGACGACAAATGGCGGACAGCAGCGGCTTGAAACTGGTGGGTCTCATCTTCGCAAGCGTCATGATTGCCGTGATGCTGACCACGACCATGGTCGTGAAGAACTATGGCGACGGCGTCTATACGCTGGAGAGGACAGCCGCCTACGGGCGATAAAGGCTAACGCAACGAAGCCGATTTAGCGCGCCGTCATTGACGGTTCGCAATGGACGCGACGGACGAGCTGCGGCAGAAAATGGGCTCGCCCGCCGCCGGACTGATCTCCTCTCTAGGGGCTGGAAACTACAGGCCTGCCAGACACGCGCGGTGGCGTCGGCACCAACCTTAAGTTAATCCCCGTAATCTACTCAATCCACTGGCGGAACCGGTGTCAGCAGCCGCCACGCGAATTTAACGCATCAGCGGGGCGCGCTGCGCGACGGCGCGGAGGCAACTCCGCGCGTCCCGGCGCCGATCCTATCCCCAAGAGATTGACCATTGCCAGCGGCAATGCGCGCGCTTCTTCATTCGGACAAATGTCATGCGGCTAATGGTGCAGCGAGCGGGATCACGTCTTGGAGAGGTGTGACGCAGATCACACGCACGGGTTGCATTCAGCGGTAGTCAGGCAACCTCAAGCTTCTCAAACCAGACAGGGGTTTGACATGAAGAAGAGTCTGACGATTGCTGCACTCATGCTCGCCGCTGTGCTCGGGATAGCATCGGGCCGGTTGGTATCACACTCGCCCACCGTCAATGGGCAGATCACCGGTGGCTACATCCAGCCCGCAGCAGCCTCAAGCCTTCCGTAGAGCCGATCTCCCGGTTCAGGACTTCGATGACCGGTCGGTCGTATTCCCGAGGGAAACCAAGCCGTGAACAGGTAGCGCTAGCCCCGGAGGCGCGACCTATCAGGCGTGGCTACCGACCATCGCGACTGCGGCAAACTTTAGGGACAGTCCAGACCGCACGGGATTGGCCCTGCATGAAGCGCTACTATTTCGACTTGCGGGAGGACGACGCCCTGATTCTCGATGAAGAGGGGATTGAGCTTCCGAGCCTCAAAGCTGCACATTAGCGGCTGGAATAAACCAGCCCCACGGTCATTGGTCTCTCTTCAGCTTGCGCTTGCCCCAGTGGTGGTCTTTCCGGTCGGGATTGAACTCACGAACCCTGTGCCGATTCAGCGCCTGCATGAACCCGATCCGCGCCAGCATCGTTGGCCTGTTGCGCTCGACGGCTAGCATAAGCTCTGAGATTGCGCTCTGCCACTCGGTCGCCGCGGCTTCCTCCTTCGGCAGCTTCGTGATGTAGGTGGCGGCGTCGTGCAGCGAGACAAGCTTGCGGCCGTCCGTCAACTCAATCGGATCCTCAAATTCGCGATGCCAGCCAGTCGCGCGCTTTGCCATCTTGAGCCACAGCCATATCGAAGCTGAGGAACCGTCAGCGCGCAAGCGGCTAGCTCCGGGTCGCGATTGCTTCCGTGCGATGAGGTCGCACGATTCCGCTACTCATTTCCAAGCAGGAGATGATTGCTTCGCGGTTTTCTTTCGCCCGAGATTGGCGGACATGATCTCCCGCGCCACAGCACAGATGCCTGCGGGCTCGGAGAAGACCGCCACCGCCAGCCCGCGACGCCTCTCTCCGGGCCGCGCCTACCACCAAATGGGTACACCTCGTAACTAATCATAGCTTAGACGCTCGGCGACGCGATTGCATAGAGTTGCCAAGCCCGGGCGAGGAGCATTTCAATCTCGGTTTGATTGTTAGCCTGGGGGCCGCTGATCATCTCAGCGGCCTTTTACTTTAGGTGCAAGGCGGCGATCAGCGACTTCGCGGATTCGGTGTGGATGGACATAGGACTTGGCCCCGTTGTAAAGTTGCCCTGCACCCTTTTCGCAGGGCGTTATGGCTGATCCGAAGTGTAATACAGAACCGGAGATCACTCCCTGGCCTGACCGGATCCGGCGTACGGGTGAGCTGAAGGTATTCCCCGGGCCGAGCTTCACCGCGAGCGTCTGGGTGAATGATCTTGATCCGGCGATCACGACAATCAATCAGCTTCTCAAGCAGAGCGGGATCCATCTCGCCTTTAAAAAGGCAGACAAGGAGGCTGGCAGCCCGATCGTTGCCGAGACCTATCCAGGTTCCGGCCTCCACGGTAGCGCCGCGCTGTCAGTCGTAGATTCGCGCGGCGGCACTTCGATGAGTTCGGTGAAGCTGCGGGTGCCCGCAACTCCGAAAATCGGCCAGGTTGATGTCGGCAAGCCCGTGCGCCTGCACATCCTGGTGCATGAGCTTGTCCACTGCATCGGACTCTCGAATTGCGCACACAGCAAAGATGACGTCTTCATTGCCAAGCCGGTGATTTCGGTCGGCGCGTCCCAGGGAGGAAAGGTACTTCCGCTGGATGGGAGCGGCTCCGTCCAGCCACCGAAGTTCGGCGCGCACACGATCGAAAAGATTAAGAAGGCATGGCCGGAGACGTAGGGCCGATTATCACGGGGCGGCTGCTATCGCCCGGTGTTTTTTAAACCCGGCAGATGGGGGCCGTAGCGTGAGCAGTCCCTTTCGATTCTGGCGCGGGGAAGCACTTTCATTAGGCGAACAGGTCCTTGCCGGCCTGCGTCATCTTCACGAACGTGCCGCTTTCATGCAGCCAAAGCCAGCCGCGCTCGATCGCAAGGTTCAACCCCGCGCCGTATTCGGCCGGGCTGCCCCTGTCCCCGAACAGGAACGGCTCATTGATTTTCTCAATGTAGATCCGGCCGTCCTGGACCGCCACAAACGCGTTAGCGTGCTCCATCAGTCTGCGGGCGGCTTTTTCCGGGTCGGCGTAGGGGCGGGTTTCGGCGTACTTCATCAATAAGAATCACGATTTCCAGTCTCTGCTGAATGGCACAGCGTGGCCGATCCGGTCATGCCAATTCGGCACGATGTTCACAGCGCCTGCCGTCCCGCAAACTGTGCAGACGAGACACCAGCCAACACGCGACCAGGGCCGGTCTTGGGGCAAGGCGTCTAGGCGGAAATCGACCCTGCGATCACAGCCGCCATTGCACTGGATGTTGCAAGTAACGTGACCGCCGGCAATCCAGTCTGCTGGGCTGCCGGGCGGGAAGTAGCGGCCTGACCATTTCGTGTATCGACGACGCGCGCGCATGGCGCCATCACAGCGCCGCGCGCACGCGGCTGCAAATTATCAATCCCTCGGGGCTCGGAGCGGCGGGGAGCTACTGCGCGTCGTGGGTGTGGAAAAAGCGCTCGCCCGCAGCTGATGGCCGACTGTGCGGCCTACTGGGCCAGCCCGCCGGCGGCGGCGAGGGGCAATCTGGTGCCGCTGCGGGCGTGAGACCGTCAGCTGTGAGAGTGCAATGCGTCGTACATCGTCCTTAGGAAGCGGTTTCTCTTCGTCTGATCTAGCCAATTGTAGGTCTCATCAGCATAGTCGGATAGCAGTTCGATGTGATGGCTGAAGTGCTTCTTAAGATCAGGCTCGACCGCATACACACCGATTCGGCGCACCGACTTTCCATAGACCTCGCGCGACTTGTCGAGAACGATTGATTTTAACGCAGCCTCATCCAGCCGGACCGACTGCTTCCTGAGGTCAAGTGTGCTGGCAATATGCATTCGACCGTTGCGAAGAGCAAAGTCTGCCAACAGGCCCTCGTTCGGTGCGATCGGCAAAAAGCGAACAATTTTACCGTCCTTAAGCCCCTGTTCTGGTTTTGCGAGCGCCTTCGCTTTTCGGAAGGTTTTGGCAATCTCAGTGTTGATGCGAGAAACGGCATCGGTAGGCCGCGGTTTTGGGAGCAACACCAGGGATTCCAATATTTCTCCAACCGTCCGCTCGTAATCGGAGCCGCCGTGGGCCGATAACATTCCCATTCCGGTCGGCGCGATAAGCGGATCCACCAGTGCAAGTCGTTCAAGACAGGCCTCAGGCGTATCGCCATTGTCGCAAAGACGCACAATGCGATCACGGATGGCCTCGAGACGAGATTCCCAATTTTCGCGGGTGAGCGCTTTGAGTTTGAATGCCGCCTGGACGAGGCGCACATCGGTCTTGCCGTCACGAAACACGACGATTCCGACATTGACGCGCTCGCCGCGCCGGCGGTCCGGAGTGGCCGTTAGAACGGAGTACTTATAGGTATGATCCATCGTGGATGCCTTGGCGAATTTGGTCGATTCTGTCAGTTCGCGCGCTGGAATTCCACCAATTCACGATTACGTCTTTTTGCCCTTCCGACAACCACGTTTTTGGATGACCGTTAATGGCCTGCAAAATGTGCGTTTCTTTGACGCCCCCGAGTCGGTCGAGGATTTGATCAGTCTCTGCCTTGTCGATGTACTCACCGAACAACTGGCAGAGAACACGTCTAGCGAGGATAGTCTTCTTTTGCGGTCTAAACGGAAGCTGGGGCAGGGGCATCCCGTTAAACAGCCAAGCGCGAGAATAGTCAAAGGCCAGCACTACCCAGCCATGACGCTGCTCACGGAACAGGAAGTTATTTAGGTGCCGGTCCTCGTTGTGAACAAAATGATCGAAAGCATAGATCCTCGAAAGAGAAGCCGGGATATCCTTTAGGCTAATGTCTCCTCGCCTAATCATCTCCCACCACGGCTCTTTCGCTACACCGCCCTCCCACCGCGAGCCAAAGACCAAGCTTCCGTCGGGGCGCTCGATTGCTGTGCATGGCGGAGAGGGGATGCCGACGATCTCTGCCAGGCGCGTGCAGGACCATTCGTCATGCGGAGTTGACCCGTTATTCGCGCTTCCATCCTTGACTACGTAGTCGCAGCCATCATCACAACGGCAGACGCCGCTTGCATCGGCCGAGGCCAGGCCTGCCGGATCACACCATTTGATCCTGGGAGGGACGAGCACCCAAAAAATCCCCCGATTCGGTTTTGTGGAAGCTTTCAGCAACCGGAAGGCGAGCGCAAGGGGCGGCCCGCTGTGCGACCGTTCATGTACCCGGCTTTGCTGATTGAGGCTCCGCGGCTTCCGCTGGAGCAGCGGCAACCGGCCTAGGCTTCGCACGAGGCTTTGATCGCGCGGCCGGCGCCGAAGGCGGCTCGGGTTCGGTGCCGCAATGTTTCTGGTCTGCCATCATGGCGAGATATTGCTGACGGTTCTGTAGCGCAGTGATCTCGGTGTCTGCTGTGCCTTGGAAATCCATTCCGAACCACAGAATGGGAACGACAAGCCCAGCGACGCCAGCCGCGACGTTCTGCGCTGTCTTGAGACCCTTGTCGCTGGCGAGTTGTTTGACCTTCTCGTTGTTCGTCTGCACTTCCGCGAGTATCGCGGTGCAATCCATGTACCTATCCGTTGGCTGAACCACCTGCACCGGCGCCGGGGCTCTTCCCGCACAGCCACACAGCGCGGCGCTCAGCGCCACGATTCCTAGTATACGCATAAAAAGTAGCCCCCGACCCAGAAAGCATCATCCAAGCGCAACCCGCGGTAGAGGGCAAGCCCGTAGGCTCACGGGGCGTCTTTTTTGCGCAAATCGCCTCGGCCTTACTTGACTGCGGGCTTTCGGCTCGCGGAGAGATCCGTCGCGCAGTTCTTACAATCGGGCAGGTGACGTCGCTCTGACACCTGCCACAAGAGCAGCCCGGTCAAAACGACCACGGTGACCACGAGTTTGACCAACAGATCGTCGCTCAAAGAATACGCTCCAAGCGTTGGTGCCGCGCATCAATCAGGGTCTGACCGATCACGTCGAACGGACCGAAATTCTTCCGGCCCTCTAATGAGCCGCCGCTTACGGCTGCCTTGATCCTCTGGAATAGCCTTGGCCTCGATCATCTCGTCGATCGCGTCGCCTGCCAATTCGTGGGCGCGTCGTTTCGTATCTCGGCGCCGTTTTGGGTCTTCGGCCTTTCGAGTGCCTTTGGGCCTTACGATCAATCCGAGTTCGACGAGTCGGCGGATGGCCTCGGAGCGGCCCGGCTCGTCTTCCTGTTTCGAGGCCCAATCATCGACGGCGGATCTAAGATCGCTCGATAGGCGAATTGCGGTCACAGGGTCGCGGCCTGTAGCGGGGCGCCCCCGTCGCTTTTTTGGTAATACCTTGACTTTCGCATATTATGTAGTGCGGCGATCATGAGCACAAGAAGATCGAAGCGCGCCAAGCTGAAGCTTGTCGCCTCCCATGCGTCGGCAACACAGGCCGAGCGCGACGGGTTGAAGTTCGCCCCGATCTACCTCGAGTTCAAATGGACCAACGAGGACTGGGCCCTGGCGCATCTACCGACTGTCCGCGCTGTGACTATGATGCTGCGTGAAGACAGCGATGGGCTCCAAGAGAGGTTCGGAAAACTTGCGGCGCAGGGCGCAGCGCCTCAAATCCTGGAGGGGTTAACCCTCACCAAAGACCACCTCATGGCGCTGGCTGAGGCCTGCGATATTGCTCTCACACGTTCCTTCCTGGTGTTGGAGCGTCTGGGCTACAGCCCGGACAATCCGCCGCCAGGGGATGGTTCAAACCACTCGAAGATCGGCCCGCCGGTTCACGCCGGCGGGCCACTTCACGATCCGATATTTCTTGGCCGCCTTGCGCCTTGGTGGTGCGTCCGGCGAACGCTGTTTTCCGAGGTCTCAAACAAAGGCAGGAAACAATGCCAACTACAAAAATCCTAAAGAGCGCATTCACGCTCGCTCTTTATATTGCGGCGACAACGACGACGCTCGCAACCGCCCAAGAAGCGACATTTTCAGAAGGCGAGCGACTTGGCCTTGCAGCGTGTTTGACCAAATGCCCCAATAACGACAAGGCGTGCAACAATCGGTGTATCTCGAATTCTCAAACCAAGGGCCGTGTATGGGGCGACGATGTGCGCGCTTGCATTAGGGGTTGCCGGGTAGGCACCCAAATGAAGGATCAGATATTTGGTTGTATAACGGGCTGCCGCCTTGATCGGATTGTGCGGTAGAAGCGCCGGCGGGGTTGGCGTCAGCAAGCCGCCGGGGATTGCAGTACTGAAACGCAAGCGGACCAAGCAGCAATGCTGGCGGGCTTTCTCTGCTACCGCTTTTGCTACCCAACTGCTCGGAACTGCGCGGGACAAGAGGCGACGACGCGGCATGTTCATCGCCGGTTTGTACGTTTTTTCCGGCACTTAGCTGGACGCGGTGGGACTGGGAGATATGGCCCATAGAGAACTGCAAAACCGTTAGGTGACAGTTCTCTTGAGCTGTGTAGCGCCGCACGAATGCCTGGCTGCCGATGACGAGGCGGGATGGGAGATCCGAAAGGCCGGTGAGGTTCTATTTGAATTCGTTGGCGGCGATCTAGGCGACGTATTGCGCGAACAGTTCAGACCCGCGTCGGCCGCCTAGAGGGTCGGAAGCGCTTGGCCCGCCGGTTCACGCCGGCGGGTTTTCGCCGTCCGCTACTGAAGCGTAGTTTTCCGTGTCACCCGTTAGAGGACCTGACGGCACGTCGTTAAAACAAACGCGGCCTTGCTACATTGCCACTCACTACCGAGCGCAACACTTGAGACGCGATGGGGAGCAGCCATCGCTAACAGAACAGCGGCGCCGGCCAACAAATTTGCTATCACGAGCATGCGTGCTTTACGGGTCCAAACCGAGCCCACCATAGCCGTCGCTCCTTTTGAATCGTGAAGGGTAGGCTAGGCCGGGTTTGTTTCGGGCCGGCTTCACGGGCTTAAGAAAATGGTTTCGCCGGGCCGGGAACAGCCCGCCGATTCATGCGGCGGTTTTTATGCAGCCGGGAGAGTTTCCAGGCCAGCGGAATAGCTTTCCTGGCCCGTAGCCACCCGCTGAGCGATGCGTAGTTCTTGCTACTCGGATTGCTACTGAACGGCTAGGTACGCATAGGTATTGAAACGAACAGGGAACGCTGAGGCACTGGAAAACTGGAGATGAATCAAGTTGATCCGTGACGAGTTGGGTCAGAAGAGGAGGCCCCGCGTAGAATTTCAAGACCGGTGCCTTAAACCACTCGGCCACCCTTCCAAGCCTAGCTGTTTAGCGTTTCCTCGCGGCAGAGGGAACAGTCCAGCACGATGCTACCGCGTTGCTCCCCAACGTGGTCGGTGCGCTTGTTTATGGCGGCGCGCAGCACGGCGTCAACCTCCGCAGACGCTTGTCCCGGGCGCGGACATGAGGCAGCAGTCCAGCGGCGGCCGTTGAAAAGCGGAACGCACCGAAGGCGGTCTTTCTGTAGGCTTCGATCGGAGCGGAAGATCAGAGCTATGACCGCAGGATGCTCGCGGTCGTAGAGGGCTCCGGCGCCGAGGTTATCAAATACGGCGGCGATACGCGAAGGCCCCCTCCGAGATACCACGACCGGATGACCTCTCACAGACTCGGTTGAGTCGCGGCAAAAGCACCACAATGCCTATTTTTCAAAAACCGGTGCCTTAGACTACCGTCCCGGTGTCAAGACACCTGCCGAACAGCAAGGCAGTCGGACCGTGCAGGGGGCAGGTGAGTGGTCCCACCGCGCCCAGACGTTCGCGCTCAGCGCGAAAGTTTAGCCAAAGGCGACGGCAAGCAAGCTCGAGCACAGCAGCACCAGGCTTGCTGCGGTCAGCGTCAGGAATCCGTCGGAGACTAAATCGTGACTGCGCATGGTGCACCTGCCTATCAGATTCTGATCCGAATTGATTAAAGCTTTCCGAACAGCTCTTCTGGAAAGAGGTGACGCATCTTTCCGCCTTTGGCGGGCATCAGGCCCGGTAGCGATAGCCCTCCAAAGCATGGGCCAAGAAGATTGCCGCACTTACCAGGCCCATGACCGTCGAAACCATCTCAATCATCGCAGACTTCCTTTGCGCCCCGCGTGCGAGAGGAAACGATTGCAGCCTTGCACAGTCAAAAAGATTCAATTGTCGGGATCGAACATCCCACCCGAGTGATGATTTGCTGCAACAGTTTGTCTGAAAGCGGGACATCATTGATTCACCATGGCGCGGCTCTCCGCATTTCCGCCGTGTTCCGGTTGCGATATCTTTACGCTTCGATGCGGAGGTGGGCCGCTTCGCGACAGAAGGGATGTCGATGCCTGCAATGGGCGTACGTCCCGCAGAATGGTAGTTTGGGGCGATGGGGACGAGACGGCCTGATTCGATCATCCGGGCGGCGCGGGGCGCCGCAGCAGTGGCAACGTGTCTCATCCTCGCCAACTGTGCCTCGTCGGGCAAATTCGGAAGCAACGTCGATCCCAGATACGGCGTGTCGTCCAGCCCGCGCGTCGTGGCGTTCGGCGATCCCGTACCGAAGGGCGGCGGGACCTATCGCGTCGGCAAGCCCTACGTCGTTGCCGGGCGGATGTATGTGCCGGAGGAGGACGTCAATTATCGCGCCGAGGGCTTGGCGTCGTGGTACGGCGATGATTTCCACGGTCGCCTGACCGCCAATGGCGAGGTGTTCGACATGGGCTCTTTGACGGCCGCCCATCCAACCCTTCCGATGCCGAGCTATGCGCGGATCACCAATCTCAGCAACGGTAGATCGCTTATCGTCCGCGTTAATGATCGCGGGCCGTATCACGGCAATCGCCTCATAGATGTCTCCAACAGAGCCGCCGAACTCCTTGAATTCAAAGGTAACGGCGTCGCCCGCGTCCGCGTCGAATATGTTGGCCGGGCGCCGCTGGAAGGTTCCGACGACCGCCAGTTGCTGGCTACGCTGCGCAACGGCACGCCGGCGCCGTCGCCCTCTGCGGTCAGGGTCGCCTCGGCCCGCCCATTCGTTCCCAGCTCGCAGGGATCTGGCCGCATCCGGGGGGATGTTCCGGTGCCGGAGGGACGTCCCTATAGCCTTGGCAATACCTCGGCCGACTACGCCTCGATCAATGCCACCTCGGAAATGTCCGCCTCAAGCCGATCGCGTGGGCGGGTCCGTGAGAATTTGCGCGCGGTGTCCTACGAGAACGACGATCGCTACGCGGCGAGCCCAGCATCGGCCTACATGCCAATCGACGCGCGTGGCCCCGCGGAAGTCCTGAGCGGGCGCGGCCTCTACTGAATCAAAGGCTTCGCGCGACTATTTGAGAAAGGCGATCAGCGCCGCGTTGACCTCGTCTGGCCGCTCCTGCTGGATCCAGTGACCGGCTCCCTCGATGATCCGTTTCTGCGTCAGGTTGGGCAGTACCCGCTCCATGTCCGCAACCCGCTTGGCGCCGATCAGGCCGGTGATGACCGCATCCCCCGACCCCGCGATGAAGAGGGACGGCTGATGGATCTGCGCGCCGTGCCACGGCGCGGTCAGTTCCCAGTTGCGGTCGAGGTTGCGATACCAATTCAGTCCACCGCGAAATCCGGAACGCCGGTAGCCCTCGGCAAATTCGGCGATATCAGCCTCGGTGAGCCAGGCCAGCAGTGGCCTTCCGCTCGGCAGGTTGCCGAGAAAGCCCACGGCTTCATCGACGTACATTGAGGTGGGGTCGGAGATACCGCGCCCAAGCAGAAGCCGCAGCGTATGGGCGATGTCGCGCTCGAACTCGGCTTCGGCGACGCCGGGCTGCTGGAAGTACTGCCAATAGAAGTTGGTGACGCCGCTTTCGCGGAGGGTCTCTAATGGCCTTCCGCGGCCGCGAAGCGGAGGCGGGACGCTAAGACCGGCCACCTTTGTAAAGATATCTGGCCGGAACATCGCGGCGTGCCAGGCGACCGGGGCGCCCCAGTCATGGCCGACGATGGCGGCCTGTCTTTCGCCGAGAGCGGCGACGAGGGCGACCATATCGCCGACCGTGTCGAAGATCGTATAGGCGCCGATCTCCTCCGGCGCGCTGGTCCGGCCGAAGCCGCGCATGTCGGGCGCGACAACGTGGAAGCCGCCCGAGGCCAGCGCGGCGATCTGATGTCGCCAGGAGTAGGACAGTTCCGGCCAGCCATGGCAGAGCAGGACCAGAGGGCCCTGGCCAGCTTCGCGCACAAACAGATCGATCCCGTTGGCGGAGATGGTGCGTGAGGATGGCATCGCGTTTCCGCCCTGTTCGGCTGCGGTGTCGGTGTTCGGTTCCGAGGATATGGTCATTTGCGGCGAGCGGCAATCCAACCTGCCGTGCACAGGCGCAAAAACCTCAGTTGTTTGCGATACTTCCAACTGTTAGAACGCAACCTTTCAGGACATCGCCGATGGCAGTCGAGACCGCAATTCTCCACACGTTCGCCGCCCGTGCCGGACGTTGCTGGCGTGGGCTGGTGGCAGCCATCGTCGCGCTTGGCATCGGCTACGGCGGGTTCGTCTACGCCGCCAACAACAGCATCCAGGGCGGCAAGAAGGAGGAGGGAGGGTTCGATGGCGACGCTCCGACAGCGATCCTCATCGAAGCATCGAGCGGCAGTGTCCTGTTCGAAAAGAATGCCGACGAGCTCCGCGCTCCCTCCAGCATGATGAAGTTGATGACGACCGAGGTAGTGTTCAACGCCGTCAAGAAGGGCGACATCAAGCTGACCGACGAGTACCGGATCAGCGAAAACGCCTGGCGGCGAGGTGGGGCGCCCGCCGGCGGATCGACCATGTTCGCTGCGCTCCACAGCAAGGTCTCGGTCGACGACCTCCTCCACGGCGCGATCATTCAGAGCGGCAACGACGCCTGCATTGCGCTCGCCGAAGGCATCGCCGGCAACGAATATACCTTTGCCACGGAGTTCATGACCAAACGCGCCCGGGAACTGGGGCTCACGAAATCGACCTTCGCCAATTCCAATGGGTTACCTGATCCCGGAAACAAGATGACGGTACGGGAACTTGCGAAGCTCGCGCGCCACATCATTCGGACTTATCCCGACATGTACAAACTGTTCGGCGAGAAGGAGTTCACCTGGAACAAAATTCGCCAGCAGAACCGCAATCCCCTGCTTAACGCGCTGACCGGCGCCGATGGGCTGAAGACGGGCTACACCAAGGAAGGCGGCTACGGGATGGTCGGCTCGGCTGTCCAGAACGACACAAGGCTCATCGTCGTGGTCAATGGTCTTGAAGATTCCGAGGATCGCGCCACTGAGGCCAAGAAGATGCTGGAATGGGGGTTCCGCAGCTTCGAAACGCGGACGTTGATCGCGGCCGATCAGCCGGTTGGCTACGCCAAGGTATTTGGCGGCGATAGCAGTTCAGTGAAACTTGTGAGCCCTGATCCGATCAAGGTAATGGTTTCGAAGAACGGCAACGACAAGCTGATCGCCCGCATTATCTATAACGGTCCGGTGCGCGCGCCGATCGCAGCCGGCCAGAGGGTTGGCATCGTCAGGGTTTGGCGCGGCGGCAATGTCGCCATGGAGACGCCGTTGTTTGCGGCGGAGGCGATTGGTACCGGATCAACGATCCGTCGCGCGCTCGACGGTGCCCAGGAGCTCGTCATCGGCATGTTCCGCGCCGGGGTCGAGAAGCTCTGACATGGCTGAAGCAACAGTCAGACGGCCGAACTTGCGCGGTCGCTTTATTACCTTTGAGGGTGGCGAGGGCTCCGGGAAATCCACCCAGATTCGCAAACTCGCCGAACGGCTTGATGCAGCAAAGCTGCGCACCATCGTGACCCGCGAGCCCGGCGGCTCACCGGGCGCCGAGGTCATCCGCCATCTGGTGCTGTCGGGGATGGGTAAGCTGCTTGGGCCGGAGGCCGAGACGCTGCTATTTGCCGCCGCGCGAGACGATCATGTCCGAACCGTCATCCTGCCCGCGCTCAACCAGGGAACCTGGGTGCTCTGCGACCGCTTCTTCGATTCCACGCGCGCCTATCAGGGCCAGCTCGGCCAGGTACTGCCCGAACTCGTCAATGCGATGCAGCGGGTCACGATCGGCGATCTCAAGCCGGATCTGACCATCATTCTCGATGTGCCCGTGGAAATCGGCCTGCAGCGTGCCGCCGTACGGCGCGGCAGCGGCGCGGCCGATCGCTTCGAGGCGGAGGACATCAAATTCCACCAGGATCTGCGTGAGGCCTACAAGCGCATCGCGAAGGACGATCCGCAGCGCTGCGTGCTGATCGACGCCACTGCCGATCCCGAGACGGTGTCGTCCAAGGTGTGGGCTGCGTTGCGCGAGCATCTGGTCACCGCAGCAAAGACGGCCAGTTCGGCATGAGCGCACGCAAGACCGAGCAGGAGATCGCAATCCGGCATCCGCGTGAGACGCCCGACCTGTTCGGGCATCGCGAAGCGGAGATGGCCTTGCTCGGCGGCTATCGCAGCGGGCGGATTCCTCATGCCTGGCTGATTGGCGGAGCGCAGGGTATCGGCAAGGCGACGCTGGCCTATCGTATGGCGCGGTTCGTGCTTGCGTTTCGCAACTCGATGGCCTCCGAGGTGCAGCAGGCGCCGACGCTGCGGATCGATCCGGCTGACCCCGTGGCGCGGCAGATCACGGCCGGCGCGCATGGCGGGCTATTGGTGCTGGAGCGCGGCCTCAACGATCGCGGCGTGCTGCGGACGGTAATCACCGTCGACGAAACGCGGGAGACGATTTCGTTCTTCGGCTCGACCGCCGCGGTCGATGGCTGGCGGGTCTGCATCGTCGACACCGTCGACGAGCTTAATCCGAATGCCGCGAATGCGCTGCTCAAGATCTTGGAGGAGCCGCCACAGCAATCCCTGTTTCTCCTGGTCAGCCACGCGCCTTCGCGGGTGCTGCCGACGATCCTCTCCCGCTGCCGCAAACTGTTGTTGCGCCCGCTCGACGAGGGCGATGTCATCCGTGCCGCTGCGGCCGCGGCTGACATTGCATCTGACGAACCCGCGTTGATCGAAGCCGCCGCGGCCTCCGAGGGAAGTGTGGGAAGGGCGCTGTCGCTGCTCGGTGGCGATGCACTCAAGCTGCAGCAGCGTACGGCCGCGCTGCTCGCGACGCTGCCGCGGGTTGATCCGCGCGAACTGCACGCGCTCGGCGATGCGCTCGGCACCAGCGACCGCGTCGCACTCGCCGCCTTCATCGACAGCATCGATCGCTGGATGAGTGAGAGGCTTCGTGCGGGCGACGCCAACACCAATCTGCCGCGTCTTGCACGGCTCGCGGAGGTATGGGAAAAGATCATGCGCGCCGCGCGCGATACTGAGGCCTACAATCTGGAGCGCAAACCGCTGGTTTTCTCGGTGTTTTCGCTGCTTGCTGAAGCGACCCGATAGACGCTTCGTCTGACAACTATCCCGACAATCCCGATTTGGTTTGCAAAGGAATCCGTGGTGGCGACCGCTAGGAAGAAATCGTCGAAGAAGAAGTCCAAGAAGACGAAGAAGGGCTCGCCGGCGCGCGCGACGAAGAAAGCGCCCGGGACGAAGCGCGTGGCCAAGAAGGGCAAGCGCGCCGTCACGAAGGCAAGGAAGACGGTTAAGAAATCCGCGAAGAAGTCGGCTGCCCGGAAGACCTCGAGGAAAGCGGTCAGGACGACGCCGAATAAGTCGGCCAAAACGTCGACCAGAAAGGCCGTCGCGGCCGTGGCATCGCCACCTGCGAAGCCGGCCACACCGAAAGCGACCAAAAGACCATCGAGGACGACCCCCGCACCGAACCAATCCAAACCCGTTGTTGTGGCCGCCGGCTCCGCGCCTCGGCCCATCTCTGCATCGGCAGCGGATCGTGGCAACCTGTACTATATCACGACGGCGATCGCCTATCCAAACGGCCAGCCGCATATCGGCCACGCCTACGAGGCGATTGCAACCGACGCACTGGCACGCTTCCAGCGACTCGACGGCAAGGATGTGTTCTTCCTCACCGGCACCGACGAGCACGGTCAGAAGATGATTCAAACCGCGCAGAGCGAGGGATTGACACCGGCCGATCTCGCAACCCGCAACGCCGCGCGCTTCAAGGAAATGGACCAGCGGCTCAACGTCTCGTTCGACCGCTTCATTCGCACCTCGGAGCCGGCGCATCACCGCTCCGTGCAGGCGATCTGGAATCGCATGCAGGAGAACGGCGACATCTACATCGACACCTATGCCGGTTGGTACTCGGTGCGCGACGAGGCCTATTACGCCGAGGACGAGACCACGGTCGGCGAGGACAACGTCCGGCGCGGACCGCAGGGTACGCCAGTCGAGTGGGTCGAGGAGAAGAGCTACTTCTTCAAGCTCTCATCTTACCAGGACAAGCTCCTGCATCTCTACGAGAGCCAGCCTGACTTCATTGGCCCGGATTCGCGGCGCAATGAAGTGATGAGCTTCGTGAAGGGCGGGCTCAAGGATCTTTCGATCTCGCGTACCACCTTTGATTGGGGCGTTAAGGTCCCCAACGACCCGGCACATGTGATGTATGTCTGGGTCGATGCGCTGACCAATTACATCACCGGCGTTGGCTACCCCGACGAAAATGATTCGAATTGGCGCTACTGGCCCGCGGATGTGCATATCATCGGCAAGGACATCATCCGCTTCCACGCGGTGTACTGGCCGGCATTCCTGATGTCGGCGGGAATTCCGGTACAGAAACGCGTCTACGCGCATGGCTTCCTATTTAGCAGGGGCGAGAAGATGTCGAAGTCGGTCGGCAATGTCGTCGACCCCTTCAATCTCGCCGAGCAATATGGCGTCGACCAGGTGCGTTATTTCTTTCTACGAGAAGTGCCGTTCGGGCAGGATGGAAACTATAACCACGAGGCCATCGTCGCGCGCATCAATGCTGATCTCGCCAATGATTTTGGCAATCTGGCCCAACGCTCGCTGTCGATGATCGCAAAGCAGCTTGGCGGCTTTCTGCCGGAGCCCGGCGAGTTGTCCGACAACGACAGGGCGATCCTGGCCCAGGCCGACGCCATGCTGGAGACATCACGGAGCGCAATGGCGACGCAGCAGATCCATCAGTGGCTCAACACGGTCTGGGCCGTGGTCGCCGAAGCCAACCGCTACTTTGCGGGGGAGGCGCCATGGGCATTGGCGAAGACCGACCCCGCGCGCCAGAAGACGGTGCTCTATGTCACGGCCGAAGTGGTGCGCCAGATCGCCGTCATGGCACAGGCGGTAATGCCGGCGTCCTGCGCGAAAATGCTCGACAGCCTCGGCATTCCCGAGGATGCGCGCAGCTTTGCTGCGCTTGGCGAGCGGATCAAGCCGGGCACGGTTCTGCCGGCGCCCATCGGCGTATTTCCGCGCTATGTGGAACCGAAGGTCGAGTGAGCGGTTCGCGAGTCATGCTGGTCGACAGTCACTGCCATCTGGATTTTCCCGACTTTGCCGACGATCTCGACGGGATCATCGACCGCGCCGCGGCGGCCGGCGTCGGTCGCATCGTCACGATCTCGACGCGCGTGAAACGGCTCGCCGCGCTGCTCTCGATCGCCGAACGCTTTCCGAATGTCTACTGCTCCGTCGGCACGCATCCGCACCAGGCCGACGAGGAAGACGGCATTCCCGCAACCGAGTTGATCGAACTTGCCAGGCACCCGAAGGTCGTGGCACTTGGGGAGGCCGGGCTCGACTATTTCTACGAGCACGGTTCGCGCGAAGCGCAGGAGCGCGGCTTCCGCACCCACATCGCCGCCGCCCGCGCCACCGGCCTGCCGCTCGTGATCCACACCCGCGAAGCCGACGAGGATTGTGGCCGCATCCTCGAAGATGAGGTGGCGAAGGGGCCGTTCAAGGCGGTGCTGCATTGCTACACAGGCGGGCGTGAACTTGCGTTGAAGGCGATTGCACTCGGACTCTCGATTTCGTTCACCGGCATCTTGACCTTCAAGAAATCGGACGCGCTGCGCGCGCTCGCAGCGGAATTGCCGGCCGACCGCATCATGGTCGAGACCGATGCGCCGTATCTCGCGCCGGGAAAATTCCGCGGCAAGCGCAATGAGCCATCCTATGTGGTCGAGGTCGCCAAGGTGCTGGCGGATGCGCGCGGTGTCACGCTGGAGGAGATGTCGCGGCAGACCACGGACAATTTCTTTCGCCTGTTCTCCAAGGTGCCGGCGCCGAATGAGGCCGCATGACCGTGACGTTGATGATCCTCGGTTGCGGCTCTTCGGCCGGAGTACCGCGCCCGGCGCTCGGCTGGGGTGCGTGCGATCCCACCAATCCCAAGAACCGTCGTCGCCGCTGCTCGCTGCTGGTCGAACGCAAGGGGACGCATGGCACCACGCGGGTCTTGATCGATACTTCGCCGGACCTGCGCGAGCAATTGATCGATGCCGAGGTCGACCATATCGACGCGGCATTCCTGACGCATGAGCACGCCGACCAGACCCACGGGATCGACGACCTGCGCTCGGTCGTGCTGCACCAGCGGCGGCGCATTCCGGTCTATTTCAACCAGTCGACCGCCAAGGACATCATGGCGCGGTTCTCTTATTGCTTCATCTCGCCTGAGGGCAGTGATTACCCGCCGATCCTGACGCGGCATTCCATCGAGGCGGGCGAGACTCACACCACCGAAGGGAAGGGCGGCCCGCTGAAACTGACTGCCTTCCTGGTTCATCACGGCAAAATTCCCGCGCTCGGCTTTCGGATCGGCGCCGCCGCCTACACGCCCGACCTGCACGATATTCCCGCGGAAAGTTGGCCGGCGTTGCAAGACCTCGATCTCTGGATCGTCGACGGCTTGCGCTATGCGGGCCATCCGAGTCATTTCAGCGTGAGCGATGCGCTGACCTGGATCGACCGCTTCAAGCCGAAGCGCGCCGTCATCACCAACATGCATGCCGACCTCGACTACGAGGTGCTCCGGCAATCGCTGCCCGCCAACGTCGTGCCAGCCTATGACGGCCTGCGGCTGGACCTATAGCGGTGCTGCTCCAGGCTACGCAGAGATCGCCTTTGCCGACTCGACCTGGTTGCGCAGCAGGAATTTCTGGATCTTGCCGGTCGATGTCTTTGGGATTGCGCCGAACACCACCGATTTGGGCGTCTTGAAGCCCGACATATGCTCGCGGCAATAGGCGATGATCTCGGCTTCAGTCGCCGTCGCTCCGTCCTTCAACTCGAGAAAGGCGCAGGGCACCTCGCCCCATTTCGGATCCGGCTTGGCGACGACGGCCGCGAACAGCACGGCGGGGTGCTTGTACAGGATGTCTTCGACCTCGACTGAGGAGATGTTCTCGCCGCCGGAGATGATAATGTCCTTGGAACGGTCCTTGATGATGACGTAGCCATGCTCGTCGAGGACGCCGAGGTCGCCGGTGTGAAACCAGCCCCCGGCAAAGGCTTCCTGCGTCGCCTTCGCGTTCTTCAGGTAACCCTTCATCACGATATTGCCGCGGAACATCACCTCGCCGATTGTCTGGCCATCGCGCGGTACCTCGCGCATCGTTTCCGGATCGAGCACGGTGACCGCTTCCTGCAACGGATAGGGCACACCTTGTCTGCGCTTCATTTGCGCGCGCTGATCTGCCGACAGTTCATCCCAGCCCGGCTGCTCCGCGCAGACGGCGGCGGGGCCGTAGACCTCGGTAAGGCCGTAGACATGGGTCAGCTTGATTCCGATGCTCTCGGCGCCTTCGAGCACGGCAACCGGCGGCGCCGCCCCCGCAATCAGTCCGACCACGGATTTTGCCTTGCCGCCCTTCGGGGCGTTCGGCGCATTGATCAGCGTATTGTAGACGATCGGAGCGCCGCACATATGGGTGACGCCACGGTTCGCGATCAGTTCGAAGATCTTTGCCGGATCGACCTTGCGCAGGCAGACATTGACGCCCGCGGTCGCCGCGACAGTCCACGGGAAGCACCAGCCGTTGCAATGGAACATCGGCAGCGTCCAGAGGTACACCGGATGCTGGCCGAGATTGCCGGCGAGGATGTTGCTGACGGCGTTGAGATATGCGCCGCGGTGATGTGTTACCACTCCCTTGGGATTGCCCGTTGTGCCTGACGTGTAGCTTAGCGCGATCGCGTCCCATTCATCGGCCGGCAGCCGTTCGACGAAACTGGGATCGCCTTGCGCGACCGCCGTCTCGTATTCGACATCGCCGATTGGCTTGCCTCCGGCGAATGCCGTGTCGTTGACGTCAATGACGAACGGTTTCGGCCCCTTCATCAGCGTGAGCGCTTCCGCGATCACGGCGGAAAATTCGGGATCGACCAGGATCACCTTCGCCCCGCCATGATCGAGTTGGAATGCGATCGACGGCGCATCGAGGCGGATGTTGAGGGCGTTGAGCACCGCGCCCGCCATCGGCACTGCGAAATGCAATTCGTTCATCGCCGGGATATTGGGCAGCATCGCAGCCACAGTGTCGCCGAGGCCGATGCTGCGGCCGGCGAGATACGAGGCGAAGCGCTTGCAGCGCTCATAGGTCTGCTTCCAGGTGAAGCTCTTGCCCTCATAGACCGTGCTGACGTGATCGGGATAGACCGCAGCCGACCGCGCGAGGAAGCTCAGCGGTGTGAGCGGCACGTAGTTGGCCGGAGTCTTGTCCAATCCGATTGAGTACTGATTTTGAGCTGCACTCATGGCTCCATCCTATCGAAATAATTTATAGGAACCCGATCGAAATCCACGGAAAAATCGCGACGATGATCAGGCCGATCAGCAGCGCCAACAGGTAGCCCCAGATCGGCCGGATGCCCTCGGCCGGATCGACACGCCCGATGGCGCAGGCGGCATAATAGCCGACTCCGAAGGGCGGCGCGAACAATCCTATGCCCATCGCCAGAATGATGATCATGGCGTAATGGACCTCGTGCACGCCCACCGCCCTTGCGATCGGAAACAAAAGCGGTCCGAACAACACGATCGCCGGGATTCCCTCGAGTACGCTGCCGAGGATCACGAAGGCCAGGATCGAGACGGCGATGAAGGTCGCCGAACCGCCGGGCAGGCCTGTCATCGACGCTGCCAGGGCGCGCGAGAAGCCGGACTGGGTCAGGCCCCAGGCCATGCCGGTCGCGGTCCCGATGATCAGGAGAATTGCGCCCGACAGGCATGCCGTATCGATCAACATCGGCAGCAGCCGCCGCCAGTCGAATTGACGGTAGATCAGCAAGCCGATCACCAGCGCGTAAACGATGCCGATGGTCGAGACCTCGGTCGCGGTAGCGATGCCTTCGACAACGGCATAGCGGATCACGAAGGGCAGGGCCAATGCCGGCAGGGCGAATACGAATGCCCGCCCGATTTCGCCCGCCTTGGCGCGCTGGACGTGACTGAGATCCTCGCCGCGATAGCGCCACCACACCAGCGCCGACAGCGTGATCGCGAGCACGACACCCGGCAGCAGCCCTCCGGTGAACAACGCCGAGATCGAGACGCCCGTCACTGATCCGATGGTGATCAGCACCAGGCTCGGCGGGATGGTTTCGGTCTGCGCTCCGGTCGCCGCGAGCAGGGCGACGAGGTCGCCAGACCGGGCGCCACGCTGCTTCATCTCGGGGAACAGCACCGGCGCGACAGCCGCCATGTCGGCAGCCTTCGATCCGGAGATTCCCGAGACGAGATACATGGCACCCACCAGCACATAATGCAGCCCACCCCTGACATGCCCGAGCAGGCTTGCGAGGAACGCGACCATCGCGCGTGCCATACCTGTCATCTCGATCAGGAGGCCGAGGAAGACGAATAGCGGCACCGAGAGCAGGATCAGATGGCTCATGCCGTCGTCCATGCGGCCGACCAGCACCATCAGCGGCGTGCGCGTTGTCAGCGCGAGATAACCGACGATCGCCATGCCGAAGGCAAAGCCGATCGGCACACCGGCAAAGACGCAGAATCCGACCACGCCGACAAAGAAGATGATCAGATTGAGGTTGCCGAGCGGCCGCAGCCAGGGCTGTGCGAACCAGAACAGCCCGATCACGGATGCTACCGTGATCATGGCGGTCAGCAAGGTCCTGACATCGCCGGTCCGCGCCAACCGGAGCAGCGCGAACAGCGCCATCAGGCAGATGCCGATCGGCAGCGCCGCAGCGCGCCAGGTGTTGGAGATCTGCAGCGCCGGCGTGGTGATGAAGCTTTCCTCATAGGCATATTCGTATGCCGGCCGCGCGATCAGCAACAGGAAAGCAAGCGCCGCGCATGTCGCGACGACGTCGAGATAGGCCCGCAGCGCCGGCCCTGCGTTCGCGACCAGCGCGGTCATCCGCATATGCTCACCGCGACGAAACGCCACCGCCGATCCAAGCATCGCGAGCCACAGGAACAGGATCGACGCCAGCTCGTCCGACCAGATCAGCGGCGCGTGGAGCGCGTAACGCGCCACCACGCCCGCGAACAGAATCACGACCTCGGCCACCACCAGGATCGCCGCCGGGATCTCCACCAACACCCCAAGCGCCGCTTCGATGGAACCAAGAATGGAGCGGCGGTGAGGGGACCGGGAGGCGACCTCACCGGCCACGGCCGACGTCGTGTCCACATGAGCCATGGCAAGAGCTCCGCTAACGGGCTAGGACAGCTTGCCGACGGACTTCTCGAGCAGCTCCCACGCCTTCTCGCCGTATTTGCCCTTCCATTCGGCATAGAAGCCGGCGGCGCGAAGCTTGTCGCGGAACGGCGCAACATCCGGCTGATTGAAGGCCAGACCTTTGCTTGCGAGCTCCTGCTTGACCGATGCGTTGAGCTTTTCGGTGTCCTCGCGTTCCTTGACCGCCGCCGCATTGACGTTCTTGGCGACGATGGCGCGAATGTCTTGCGGCAGCGCCTGCCAGGCGCGGCGGTTCATCAGGAACCAGAAGCCGTCCCACATGTGATTGGTCAGCGAGCAGTATTTCTGGACCTCATACAGCTTCGCAGCGGAAATCAGGGCCAGCGGGTTTTCCTGACCCTCAACGATCTTGGTCTGCAGCGCCGAATAGACCTCGCTGAAGTTGATCGAGGCGGGCGCGGCGTCGAAAGCCTTGAACATCGAGGTCCACAGCGGCGACACCGGCACGCGAATCTTGAACCCCTTGAGATCGTCAGGCCCGGTAATCGGTTTGGTCGACGACGTGGTCTGCCGGAAACCGTTGTCCCAGATCTTCTCCATGACCTCGAGACCGGCCTTGTTGATCTCGGCGCGCACATAGCCGCCGAGTTCGCCGTCCATGGCCTTCCAGACCGTCGGATAATCAGGGAACGCGAAGCCGATGCCGTTAATCGAGGCCGCCGGAACCAGCGTTGCCAGGATCAAACCTGAAAGGGTGAAAAACTCGACGCCGCCGGAGCGCACCTGGCTCAGCATGTCGGTATCGGAGCCGAGCTGGCTGTTCGGGAACACTTGCAGGTCAAACCGGCCGTTGGTCTCGGTCTTGATCGCCGCGGCCATCTCCCGGGCGCGCGCCACGAACGGATGCGACTCCGGCAGATTGTTGGCGAACTTGTAGCTGAACTCGGCGGTCTGGGCGCGCGCGACCAATGGCGCACCAATCCCGCCGAGAGCGGCGGAAGCAGCGGTGGCCTTCAGCAGCGTGCGTCGTGAAAAGCTCATCGGTTTCTCCCTCGAGAGATTTGTTGTTCTTGCGACAGGCCTTCGTATACGGACCTGATGCCGCGGGGTCACCACCGATCTCTGCATAGGGCGCTGCTTTGCCCGTCCCGGCAGCCATTTCCGCGTCCAAGGCGTTCTGACAGGCGCAGCCCGCGGTCACAACCCCGATTGCCAAATTCCGGCTTTCTCCAAGGGGTTCTCGGCAAATGTTGTCGATTCTCATTAATCGGAGTCAGCGGCGCAGAGGCTGGCCGGCTCGGTCAGGACTGTAGAAGTCGGCGATCACCAACTGCCCGCAACGGTTTGACTCTGATCGACCCCAAAAGCTGATGGAACGCGGGACAAGTGTTTGATCCAATTGTTGATATTATATTCCATAATATACCTTATGCGAATCTCGTCTTCGCGGAGTTCAATTCCGCTTCGCCGCGCTTCTCCTCGACATGGATTCTTTTTGGCACTGAGCGGTTGGTCTCGCTGCGGTAAGCCAGCGACCCCTCGATCCGTTCCGATCAAGCCGACGGTGGGACGTCGAGGCCGATTTCCCGCTGCGGTCATCTCGAACGCGGCGTCAAGCGAGTTCCCTCACCCGCGCTGCCGAGTCGGTCGCCCTGCGTGTTTCGGAAGGAAGTGCGCTCCAGTGTCGTAATGAGCTGCGCGGCAATCAAGCCGCGGCGCACCGAGTCCTGTCGCCATGATAGATTAAGATGCGGCCCATCAAGGCTGTCGGAGATCGGGCCGCTGAAGAGACAGCGCGAGATTGTGCTGTCTTAAGGGAGGACGCTCCATGCCGAGAAAAGAGATTCTCGACCAGATCCAGAAGTACATCCACCCGTTCCGCATTTCCAAGGGCAAGGGCTTTCTGCTGAGGGACTTCGACCCCGGCGACACGCGCGGTCTGAACATGGAAAAAGGCGAAGCTGCCGAGCTTCTTCAACGAGGCACCCGGTGGCTCGCAGAAGAGCAGGACATTCTTTATGCCCAGGATCGTTGGTCGCTGCTGCTCGTGTTCCAGGCCATGGATGCCGCCGGCAAGGACAGCACGATTAAACACGTCATGTCGGGAGTTAATCCGCAGGGATGTCAGGTCTTTTCGTTCAAACAGCCCTCAAATGAGGATCTCGCACACGACTTCATGTGGCGCTACGTCACGCGTCTGCCGGAGCGTGGGCGGATCGGAATCTTCAATCGCTCCTATTACGAGGAGGTCCTCATTGTGCGCGTTCACGAAGATATCTTGAAGCGGCAGAGGTTGCCGCCATCGTTGATGAGCAAGCGGATCTGGGACGAACGGTTGGCGGACATCGCGCACTTCGAGGATTACCTTACCCGTCAAGGCATCATCATCCTCAAGTTCTTCCTGAATGTGTCGCGTGAGGAGCAGAAAAAGCGCTTCATGAAGCGCCTCGACAACCCAGAGAAGAACTGGAAGTTCTCTGCATCGGACGTGAACGAGCGGAAGTACTGGCGCGACTATATGAGCTCGTATGAGGCGGCCATCGCGGCCACTGCATCGGAGCAAGCGCCGTGGTACGTGGTGCCGGCCGACAACAGGTGGTTCACCCGGCTTGTCGTCGCCGCGGCAATCGTGGAGGCAGTGGAGAAGCTCGACCTTGCATATCCGGAGGTGACCCCGGAGCAGAAGAAGGAACTGGCGGCGGCTCGTGCGGAGCTTGCGCGTGACGCTCGATAGCTGGAGGCTTACGCGCCGGCTTCCGCGGCGACAACAGCCTTCCGCAAGGAGCCGGATGAGCGAATGACAAGCTTCTCTGCCTCCACCACGAGGAAGAACAGCAACCCTCCCGAAAGAAGCCAAGGCCACACCCAAAGCGGGACAGATTCGTTGCCAAACATCGCCTGGACAGGTGGTGCATAGGTGAAAAATAGTTGCAGGATCACGACGGCAATGATGCCGAGCGGCAGGTACGCGTTGCCCATATGCGCCTTCAGGGAGAGCGACGAATCGAGCAGGTAGCGGCTATTCAGCAAATAGAAGACTTGGCCGATTGTAATGGCATTGACCGCTACCGTTCGGGCAAGCCCATCCGACGCGCCGTGCGCTTTCATCCAGAAAAAAGCCAGCAGGGTGTAAGCAAGGAGCGCCAGGCCGACAAAGATGATCCGCCAAATCCCGAAGCCAGTCACGATCGGGCGGTCTACTACGCGCGGCGGCCGATGCATCACATCGATTTCGTGCGGCTCGAAGGAAATGACCAGGCCAAGCGCGACAGACGTGACCATGTTGACCCAGAGCACTTGTGGGGCCGTGATCGGCATCGTGAACCCGACAAAGATTGCTACCGCAATGACCAGCGCCTGCGCGACGTTGGTCGGCAGCAGGAATAGCATGGCCTTCTCGATATTGTTGTAGACAGTGCGCCCTTCCTTCACGGCCGCCGAGATCGAGGCGAAATTGTCGTCGGCCAGGATCATTCCGGCGGCTTCCTTCGTCACCTCGGTGCCCTTGATACCCATCGCAACCCCGATGTCGGCCTTCTTGAGGGAGGGCGCGTCGTTCACGCCATCGCCTGTCATCGCCACGATCTGACCATTGGCCTGGATCGCTTTCACCAGGCGCAGCTTGTGTTCGGGGCTTGCGCGCGCGAAGACGTCAACGCCGCGGACACGTTCCTGCAACGTCGCGGTGTCCATGTCCTCGATCTCGGCGCCCGTGATCGCGGTCTTTCCGTCGCCAAGCCCGAGCATCTTGGCGATGGCCGCGGCGGTGATCTTGTGATCGCCCGTGATCATGGTGACCCGGATGCCGCCACCGTGGCACTCCTTCACGGCTTCGATGGCCTCTTTTCGCGGCGGATCCAGCAGACCAATTAGGCCGAGCAAGACGAGGGTCCTTGGCAGGTCAGCCGCGGTGAGGCTGCCAGCCTTTACATTCGGATCCTGCAGCCACGCGAGCGCCAGCACTCGTTCGCCTTGGGCCGCGAGCCTGTCCGACTGTTTCAGAAAGTGCTCGCGGTCGAGCGGGCTCGACTGGCCGTCGCTGGTCTGCTGGCGATCACAGTGCTCAATGATCACTTCGGGGGCGCCTTTGACGAGCAGGACTTGCTCTCCGCCCACAGTTCGATGGAGCGTCGCCATGAACTTGTGCTCGGATTCGAACGGAATGGCGTCGATACGTGGAGATGCAGCTTGTTCGGTCTGCCGATCCAGGCCGAGCTTGGCAGCGAACGGATAGAGCGCGCCTTCGGTCGGATCGCCCTCCACCTTCCAGGTGCTTTCCTCCTGGAACAGTTCGGCATCGTTGCAGAGCACGGAGACCCGGCCCATGAGCGCAAGTACTGCGTCCTTGCCTGCGGGCTGTCCGTCTTTTTTGACTTCCCCCTCGGGAGAATAGCCATTGCCCGTAATTTGATACGCCCCCTCGGCCGTGACGGCCGACACCACCATCATTTCCATGAGCGTCAGCGTGCCCGTCTTATCCGAGCAAATCCGCGACACCGAGCCGAGCGTCTCGACTGCGGGCAACCGCCGGATAATGGCGTTGCGCTGGGCCATGCGCTGGACGCCGATGGCCAGGGTGATCGTGATAAGTGCAGGCAGTCCTTCCGGGATGAGCGATACTGCAATGCCGACGACCGCCTGGAAGAGCTCCACGAAGTCCATGCCCCTCACCCACTTGCCGTAGGCGAAGATCAGGACGCTGATCAGCCCGATCGCCGCAGTGATGGCGTAACCAAATTTCTTGATCTGGCGTAGCAGCGGAGTCTCGAGCGGGCTGACGTCGGCGAGCAATTGGTTGATGCGGCCGAGTTCCGTCTCATTGCCGGTCGCAACAACCAATCCGGTAGCGCGACCGGATACGACCATGGTGCCGGAAAATGCCATGCATTCCCGATCCCCGACCGTCGCGTTCGCAGGCACCGCGTCGACCCGCTTTTCCGCCGGTACCGATTCGCCAGTGAGGGCGGCCTCTTCGGTCCGCAAGTTCTTTGTCTCGAAAAGGCGCAGATCCGCAGGAATCTTGTCGCCCGACTCCAGCAGCACGACGTCTCCCGGAACGACCTGCTCTGCGGGAATCATGCGTGTCTCTCCACCGCGTACCGTCCGAGCCTCGGCGGACAGCATGTTGCGGATGGAATCCAGCGCCTTCTCGGCCCTACCCTCCTGAATGAACCCAAGGAGCGCGTTGAGTACGACCACGCCAAATATGATTGCGGCGTCGACCCACAGGTTCAGCATCAGCTTGGTGAATCCTGCGGCGAGCAGAACATAGACCAGCACGTTGTTAAACTGCGCGAGTAGCCTGGCAAATGGGCCCCGTTTCCTGCCCTCCGGCAAACGGTTTGGCCCGTATTTTTGAAGTCGGACCGTCGCCTCAGCCGGATCAAGGCCTCTTTCAGAACTGGTCGCAAGTCGCGTTACGACCTCATCTCGAGGCATCGCGTGCCATGACCGCATCTCATTGATCGCGTTCGCACTCGCTGCTGCAGTCATTGCTTGTGCTCTACGAAATGCCGACCGGCCGACATCTGGCATCTCCTTCGAAATTCAATGACATGCGTTGTGTCTTAAAGGCCTTTGATCTAGATCAAGAAACCGAGACCCGATCGAAGCCCTATCCGATTGGTGCTATCGCAGGCTTCGGTTCTTTCGCGAGAGCGAATTTGCGGCCCGTCTCCAGCCTGAAACCGCGAAAACGGAGCCCGCAGCCATGATTGCCCCACGATCCGCGCCGGCGACCTCGGGCCGGCGAGACGCAGCAACGGCTTGACCGCAAGCCGCCATACCTTGATCTAAATCAAAGGACGTATCGCGCGTAAGGAACAATAACAGGCCAGTTTGGACGCTCGCGCTCGATAGCAGGTAAGGAGGATCGCAATGTTCTTCTTTCAGGAGGGCTTCACTTATCGAAATTTCCTGCTGGACGTCCTCACGATATTCTTCTTTATCGTATGGTTGTGGCTGCTTATTACAGTTGCTTCCGATCTATTCCGACGCCACGACATCTCGGGCTGGGTCAAGGCAATGTGGGTTATAGGATGGGTCGTATTTCCATACATTTTCGTGCTTGCGTACTTGATCTTTCAGGGAAGAGGCATGGCGGAGCGTAACGCGCAACAAGCTCGCCAGGCGCGCGATGAACTCAGGAGCGTAGTTGGTTTCAGCGTCGCCGATGAAATCGAAAAGCTCGGCCGGCTGAAACAGGCAGGGTCGATTAGCGATGCCGAATTTGCGCGACTGCGCACTCGGCTTGTGCAGTGAACCGGTAAGCGCGCTACCAGCGGATCAACGCCGAACCCCAGGTCAATCCCCCTCCCATCGCGTCGAGCAGGACGAGATCGCCCTGCTTGATCCGGCCATCGCTAACGGCTTCCGCCAAGGCGAGCGGGATCGAAGCGGCCGAGGTGTTGCCATGGCGGTCGAGGGTCAGGACGATCTTTTCTTTCGGTAGATCCAGCTGGCGGCCGACCTCTTCGATGATGCGTCTATTTGCCTGGTGTGGAACGACCCAGTCGATCTCCGCCGGACTGAGGCCGTTCGCCGCCAGCGCCTCCGCCGCCGCCGCCGCAAGATTGGCAACGGCGTGTTTGAACACCTCGCGCCCATCCATGCGGACTTGGCCCACGCTCCCGGTCGATGACGGGCCGCCATCGGTATAGAGTTTATCCTGGTAGCGGCCATCGGAATGCAGATGGGTCGACAGGATACCACGTCCACCGGCACCACGTTCGACTTGGACTGCCTGCAGGACCACCGCCCCGGCGCCGTCGCCGAACAGCACGCAGGTGCTCCGATCCGTCCAGTCGAGAAGGCGCGTAAAGGTCTCCGCCCCGATCACCAGCGCCGTCTGCATCTGGCCGGTCCGGATCATGCTGTCTGCGACGGAGAGAGCATAGACGAACCCGGAGCAGACGGCCTGTACATCGAAGGCCGCTCCCTTCGTCATGCCGAGTGCAGCCTGCACCCGCACGGCGGTCGCGGGAAAGGTCTGATCGGGCGTGGTGGTTGCGAGCACAATGAGATCGAGATCCGATCCAGAGATGCCTGCGCGGGACAACGCGGCCTGGGCGGCAGCGATCGCCAAATCCGACGTCTTCTCACCCTCCCCGGCGATACGCCGCTCCCGGATCCCCGATCTTTGGGTGATCCACTCCTCGCTCGTATCGATCGTCTCCGCGAGTTCCGCGTTGGTCACCCGACGGGCCGGCAGCGCCGCACCACAGCCGACCACGCGGGCACGATACATCGCGGTGCTCAAGCTCTGGCTCCATCGCCAGAACCATGGCCCGATGGCTGGTAGCCCCGCAGCAGCCAGTTGGCCGCCTGAAGACCAAGTGTGTGATCCTCGCCGCTTTGAATCGTACAGCCTTGAATGTCCCGGAGCAGCTTTTCGACTGGATATTGTCGCCCGACCCCGTTTGCGCCGAAAATCCGAATTGCCTCCAATGCTACGTCCGTTGCGGCCTCAATCGCCGTCGTCTTGGCCGTTATCGAGGCGAGGAGATGAGGACCTTCCGCCGAGAAATTAAACGCGGCGGCCCGACGGAGCATCGCACGTGAGACCTCCACCTTCCGCCACATCTCGTATAGCCGCCATCTGACCAGTTGATGACGAACCAATGGCACGCCCCCTTGCCGGCGCTCGCGCGAATATTCAAGTGCGCGCTCGAACGCTGCTGTCGCGACGCCCGTAGCAATGGCGCCAATGCTCATAACTGCAGCCGTAAGCACGCCAAACATCGAGGCGTGGTACTCCTCTTTCCCATGCAAAAGGTACTTCGTGGGCAAGCGGACATCATCGAATTTTATGCTGCCTATTGGAAGACAGCGCTGACCTATCATTTCACTGGGGGTGCCTCTGCTGACACCAGGCAGGTCAAGAGGCACGACCAGCACGGCGCCGAACACGCCGCCATCTGGCCGCAACGGACCGTCACCATAATCAGCAGGACAGTGAATGAGCGCGCATTCCGCAATCGGAGCACACGCTATCCATTCGGATGAGCGTCCGGTCAAAACGATTTCACTGGAGCTCACCTTTGCTTGCAAAGTTGCCACCGATTGCGTCGATCCGGCCGCCAACTCGAAGCCCGAATAGTCAATCACGTCCGAGCCGCGATCAGGGTATGTCGCTATCCAGCAGCCGCGGAGGTGGCCAAACTCTTTGATTAGCTCGGGATCGCCGTTTGCTCTTACTGCGAATTCCGCCCTTTTCGATATGAACGCGGCAACCGCCAAGCCCGCGTCTCCGTACCCGAGCTCTTCGAAAACGATCGGCAATATGCGCTTGAGGCGTTCCGGCCCAAGCTGTATCAGCACCGAGGGCGCGATGCCCAATTCTTCGAAGCTTTGGAGGTATTTCCACAGAGGGGAGCTTGGATCGATCAGCTCCTGAGCGGTCATCTTATCCAACTGCGCCGAGGTGGGACGCATGACGTCCAGCGCAAAACGCCTGACCCTGGCCTGAAACTCTCTTTCTTCAGCGGAGAGATCACTGTCCAAGCCGCTAACCCCAAGGTAAGGGTTCTTGACTTCATTCACGCTGAGCATTGCTAGGCCTCCGTTGCATCGAAATAATATTCGCTAGACTGAATGGTGATGTCTCGAGGGCACCAGCACCACGGCTTCACCATTGATAACGATCTGGTCGCCGACGGTGCATCGGGTCCGCAGCACCACGCGGTTGCGCTCCGGCACCAGTTCGGCGACGGTGACCAGCGCCGTGACCGTATCTCCAGGACGAACAGGCGCGATGAACTGCAAGTTTTGCGAGACGTAGATCGAACCTGGTCCCGGCAGCCGCGTGCCGATCACCGCCGAGATGAAACCGGCGCTCAGCATCCCTTGCGAAATCCGGCCCTTGAAACGGGTCGTCTCGGCATAGACCTGGTTGAGATGGAGCGGGTTGGTGTCGCCGCACACACCGGAGAACAGCAGGATGTCGGCCTCCGTCACCGTCTTGGCGAAACTCGCCGACATTCCCACCACAAGATCCTCAAAGCAGTAACCTTCCGCCGCTCTCCGAAGGTCATGCACAATGTTCATCGTCAAGCTCCGCCGCCATGACGTTTCAGTGGAAGAGTGACGATCGCTTCCTGGAGATTTGGCATGCGCGATCGCCCCACCCGCGTCGGCGCTCCCAGCTATTCGGCCGCCATCGGCAACGCCCGTTCCAGATACATCGACGCAGTACCGAGAAAGCCGGCGGCACCTTGGACGGCCGGCGTCCGCATGATCGAAAAATGATCGCTGTCGAAGCCGACTGCGGTGACGGGACCGGCGCTGAGGGCGTGCAATCGGTCGAGCGCCTCCTCGACGCTTTTGGCGTTCCCGGCCCGCAGCGCGAGCGCATAGCGGATCGGCGCGCGGATCGGGCGCGGCACGTGGCGCGCGAACGCGATTGCGTTCGCCGCATGGATCCGCAGCAGCCGGTCGGCCGCCTCCATATCCGAAAGGCGCCTCAGACGATCAAGTCCATGCTGCTCGTCGAAGATCGTCCGGAAATCCGGATGAGCGAGCATCCAACCGAGCGGATCGTCATGGGTCTCATCGAGCCTGTCGACGAGCGCTCGCGCGCGGCTGGCGCTGATACCGCCCGGAAAGGGACTGTCGATGACGACAATACCCGCGTGTTCGTCGCCTTCGTCTTCAATTTGTCGAGCCATCTCTTGCGCCACCACGCCGCCGAACGACCAGCCACCGACGATCTCGGGCGCAGTGCCCAGCGCTTCGATCAGCGCGTGACGATAGAGCTCGGCCAGTTCCTGTACCGACCGGTAACGGGTGTCTCCTCGCTCCGCTTCCGGATGCCGCACCCCTACGATCTTTGCCCCACCCGGCCAGGCAGCGGTCAGTTCGCTGTAGCACAGCACGTCACCGCCGACGGGATGGACCAGCGCGATCACCGACCCGCGCCCTTCCCGCAGCGTCACCACCAGATCATTGTAACCGTGATGGATCATTGTTTGGCCTACCGAGCGCTGTGCTTGCACCCGAGACAAACGCGCAGACTTCTGCGCGGCCTCGGTCCGGTCGATCGCCTCACCATCGTCGGCATAAAACGTCGCGATGTTGCGGATGGACGCGCCGGCTGCGAGCATTCCCGCCGGCAAGACGCGACCGAACCGCTTTTGCAGGCACACACGCAGCTCCATCAAGGCAAGCGAATCGAAGCCGAGCGCAATCAGCGCCGTATCGTTGTCCAATGCGACGCTGGAAACCGGCGTTATCGTGTCGACCACGATCTCCAGCACGGCATCGATCGTCGTCCCATTAGAGTTTTCAAGCTCGTGCGCTTCGACGTCAGGCTCGCCTACACGCATGGAGCGCTCTTTCATCACCTGCTCCTCGAGCGCAGGGAGTTCGATGTGCTTGGTCTCGAAGACGTAGGTCGGCGCTTCGACAGGAACAGGGGGCGCTCCGTAAAGACGCTCCCACTTCGGCGCATGGCCGGCGCAATAGAGCCTTGCGCACGCGTATGCAAAGCCTTCCGGCTCGGGATGTTCAGCGCCTTCGGGGCCGTCGCAGAGGGAAGAGATCGCGCGGGTCCAATCACCGGTGGCCGCCTTGGCGAGGTTGGCGAGCCCGGCGCCCGGCCCGACCTCCAGGAAGCTGACGTCATCGCCGGCGACAGTCGCCAAAGCCGCCTGAAACAGCACCGGCCGCTCGACCATACTCACCCAGTAATCGATGGTCGCGATCTCATCTCCGGCCCGGCGCCCCGTGACAGTGGAGATCATTTCGATCTCGGGTACGTTCAGTTTGATCGGCGCCAGCGCCTCGCGGAAGGGTGGCAGGATCGGCGCGAGCAACGGCGAGTGGCCCGGCGTATCGTAGGTCAACACGCGCGCGACGCGTAGGCCCTGGCCGGCAAGCAGCGCTTCCGCAGCGGCGACGGCGGCCGGCGTGCCACTAAGGACCGTCTGCTCCGGTCCATTGATAGCCGCGACGAACAGATCCTTGCCCAGCACCAGCTTTTCGCCGACCCATTTGGCGCCGGCAGACACCGCAAGCATCGCGCCCTGCGGCCGCAAGTCTTCGTACAGTCGGCCGCGCGCCTCCACGGCCTTGAGCCCATCATCGAGCGACATGACGCCCGCCACGACAGCCGCTGCATGCTCGCCGAGGGAATGACCGATCACGGCATCAGGATTGAGCCCCAGCCACATCCAGGTGCGCGCGACCGAGTGCAGCAGCACGAAATGGGCGAGTTGTCCGGGGTGATGGCGGTTATACGCCGGATCGTCCTCTAACATCGCATGCTTCACATCCGACGCCACTTCGGGCGCAAGGTGCGCAAGGCAGTCGTCGACGGCTGAACGGAACATCGGGTTGTCGCGATAAAGTTGCGCGCCGACGCCGGGCCGCCACCCGCCCTGTCCGGGAAAAAGGAAGACGAGCCTGGTCTTGGCCGCCGCGCCGCGCGCATGCCAGCGGCCCGTCGGGATGCTCTTTCCGAACTCTCGCAACGCTTCGGCCATCTGCTCGCGATTTGCGCCCAGAACCGCAAGGCGATGGCCCCAATGCTCGCGCCGGACGCTCGCCGTGTAGCAGAGATCCCTGAGGTTAGTCTCCGGTCGCTCCAGCGCCTTCAGATAGACGGCGGCGAGATTCCGCAGCGCCGCGGGCGACCGAGCCGAGAGTGTCAACACCCGCAGCCGATCGGACTGCAACGTCACCTGCTTCGCGGGCGGCGGCGCCAGCAGCGCGTGAGCGTTGGTGCCACTGATCCCGAAGGCACTGATGCCGACCAGTTGTCCGCCGAGCGCCAGCGTCTCGCCGGAACTGACGCGCATCTGCGATCCTTCCCAGCGAAACCGCGGCGTCGGCGTGTCGAAGCCAGCCTGTCGCGGCGCATGGTGATGCCGCAATACCAGGATCGCCTTGATCAGCCCGGCGATGCCGGCCGCACCTTCGAGGTGACCGATCTGTGCCTTCAACGCACCCAGCATCAGCGGCGCGCGCCTTGCTGTCGTCGCGTAAACGTTGCGCAGCGCGGTAAGCTCGATGGGGTCGCCGAGCGAGGTGCCGGTGCCGTGCGCCTCGACATAGGCGACATCCTCCGGCTTGGCGCCGGCATGCGCCAGCGCCTGCCGGATCACCGCTTCCTGGGCGGCGACGCTCGGGGCCGTCAGGCCGTTGCTGGCGCCATCATTGTTGACCGATGAACCGACCAGCAGCGCCTCGACCCGGTCGTTGTTCGCTGCCGCATCACGCGCCCGCCTGAGAACGACAACCGCGCCGCCTTCGCCACGGATGTAGCCGTTGGCGGCACTGTCGAAGGTCCGGCAACTGTCGGTGGTCGACATCGCCCTGAGGCGGGCGAACCCTATCGTTTCCTCCGGACCGAGAATGAGATTGACGCCACCGGCGATCGCCAGGTCGCAATCGCCGCAGCGCAGGCTCTGCGCCGCGAGATGCACCGCGACCAGCGAGGCCGAACAAGCCGAATCCACATAGATCGCCGGCCCTTGGAGACCGAGCGTGTAGGCGACCCGACCAACACCGACGGCGCGATTGGCCCCCAACTTGCCATAGAAGGTGATGCGGTGCGGATCGCCCGAGCCGACCGTCCGGCGAGCATAATCGACATCCCCGGCCGTGAGGAACAAACCGACGCGCTGGCCGCGCAACGTCGAGGGAACGATCGCCGCATTCTCCAGCGCGCTCCAACACAGCTGCAGCATCCAGCGCTGCTGAGGATCCATCTCCAACGCCTCTGCCATCGAGATGCGGAAGAATTCTGGATCGAAGAGATAAGGATCGTCGACATAGCCGGCGCGCCGAGAATAGGTCGTGCCGGCAAGGTCGGGATCGACCGAATAATACTTGTCTATGTCGAAGCGGTCGGCTGGCGTCTCGCGAATTGCCACCTTCCCGCCCTTGACGAATTCCCAGAACGTGGACGACGCATCGTTGTCGCCTGGAAGTCGAAACGCCATTCCGATGATGGCAACCGGATCAACGGGACAGACGCCTTCCTGCTGGGCTCGACCATTCATTGCATTGACTTTCCTACCGAGATGTTACGCGTGCTCGAGCACGTCACCAATCGGCGGCATCGCCGATCAGCTGATCTTTGCCGGCCGGTCCTTTGCCGTCGTTCGGATTTGGAGCGCCGGCACGATCCGCAAGGTGTTGCGCGAGCGCTGCAAAAGTCGCCTTCTCCCAGATCACTGTCTCATCGACAGGGATTCCCAACTTTTCTTCGAGAAAGATGGCCAGCTCGACCGAGTGAATGGAGTCGAAACCGGAACCGTCAAAGGTCTGGTTGATATCAGACGGCATTTCGATTTCATGATCCGCCGCCCATTTGCGGATAAGCTCGAGAACTGTTTCGGGACTGCTCATGGTCTGTCTCCTTGATTTCACAAGACATGCGAACTGGATCGCCCGGCATCGATGCCGAGCGTCTTGCGCGCGATTTCCTTGCGCGATGGGATCTGCCGAGATCGGTTGTGCGCGGGCGATCCGCGCGTGTATCATTGCCCCGCCGATGAGATCGTGGCGATCACCTCGCCTCCGCCCGTCACCGCCGCCAATTGAAGCTTTGCGAAGAAAGATAAACTTGACTGCGAGTGATTATCCCTGACGGCCCCCCTCTCCTTTGCGCGCTGCGTGGACCAGGACCGCCATGTTTCCCGGTAAATGCTGGTTACGCAGCATCTTGGCGTGAGCCTCGGGCAACTCGTTCCACGTGAACACTTCGGACAGGCATGGATCGATGCGGCCCTCAAGTACCAGCCGATTGGCCTCTGCGGCTTGCTTCATGTTGGCGAAGTGGCTGCCCTGAATCCGCTTCTGCCGCATCCAGACGTAGCGAGCGTCCAGTGTCAGTTCGAACCCGCTGGTCGCCGCACAGAACACCACCATGCCGCCACGCCTGACGATGAAGCTCGAGACCGCGAAGGTGTCGCGGCCGGGATGTTCGAAGACGATGTCGACCTCGCCACTGCGTCCCGCGGCCTTGCGAACAGCCCGGCCGAATTGCCTGACCTTCTCGAGATAGGCCGCGTAATCGTCGGCCGAGTCCATGGATGGTGGCGGCCCCCAGCAGTTGAATTGGGATCGGTTGATGACCTCGACGGCTCCGAGCTTTCTGACGTAGCTCGCCTTCGCGTCGTCGGAGACGACGGCGATCGGGTGGGCACCTGCGGCGGCGGCAAGCTGCATCGCCATCGATCCCAACCCGCCTGCGGCGCCCCAGACCAGAACTGTCTTTCCGGGACCAAGCACGTGGGGCGCATGGCCGAACAACATCCGATACGCTGTGGCCAACACCAGCAGATAGCAGGCGCTGGCTTCCCAAGTCAGATGACCGGGGCGAGGCAAAAGCTGTGCGGCTTGAACGCGGGTGAATTGGGCGAAGGCGCCGAACGAGGTTTCATATCCCCATATGCGCTGTGACGGCGACAGCATCGGATCACCGCCATTGCATTCCTCGTCGTCCCCACTGACCTGACAACAATGCGCAACCACCTCATCGCCCGGACGCCAAGATCGAACGTTCGAACCGACAGCCCAGACGATTCCTGCTGCATCGGAGCCGGCGATGTGGAACGGCTCGCCGTGGAAATCCAACGGTGATACTGGATGGCCTAGGGCCGCCCATATCCCGTTGTAGTTAATCCCCGCCGCCATCACGAGGACAAGCACGTCGTTTGGGCCTAGCGATGGAACGTCAACGGTCTCAAGCTGGAATGCCGATCGGGGATCGCCGTGACGATCGCGCCGGATCGTCCATGCGTGCATCTTCTTGGGCAGGACTCCCAGTGGAGCATCCTCTCCGATGTCTAGTAAAGCGGTGCGCGCTGCTTGCCGTTTGACAGAATCGATATCGAGTTCAATCGCTTCGCTTGCGTTCATGTTTCCACGCGGCTTGTAAAGACATCTGTTGTTTGCAACCGGCACATTTGACATCGAGCAAACGCGGACAACTACAGAGCTCTCCCGGTGCAGACGCTAGACTTTGATGTTCGCTTATCATTCAACCAGAGACTGCACTCTGTACCGTTCACATCATATCGAATAGTCACTGCGGATGACGTGCGCGTGTAAGATGCTTCAACTTTCCTTGAAAGAGCACACACACAAATCAACGCGCCGCGATCTTCAAATAACTTTCCAAGCAATTTGTGTGATATCCGGTCGTGTCGCCGCAATGCCTCGCGGATTGCCAACTGACATTAAGGGAGCCTAGGCCGTTGCGGTGATAGTCGTGACATGCCCAGGGTTCACCTTGGTGGAGGAGCCACCGGACCTGGTCCGGCTATTCCCTTCGGATGACGTCCTCATCGCCGACTCGCGGCGGTGCGCTCAGTTCCGCCCCAGAGTCCTCGGCGCATCTTTACGGTCCACGAAGGCAACCGGATTGCCTTTCGCGACGCTTCCGGCAACTCGTTCGGCGTCCCAGTTCGTGAGACGTACGCAGCCGTGCGATTCTGCCTTGGAGACTTTTCCCGGCGAAGGCGTCCCGTGAATGCCATATCCTTCGGAAGACAAGTTGATCCAAACCGTTCCGACCGGATTGTTGGGGCCTGGCCTGATGGTGAAAGGCTTGCGGGAGCGGACGTTCTTGAAGTGATAGTCAGGATTGTAGCGGTACGTCGGGTTTCGGTTGACTTCCGTCACCTTCAAGGTACCCGATGGCGACGGCTTCTCCTCGCTCCCGACGCTGGCGGGATAAAACCCGATGAGCAAATTCGATTTGTCGAACAACTTCACAGTCTGCCGGCTCTTATCGACCTCGATCCTGTCCGCCTTGGCCTGTGCAACTGTCCCTCCGCCACCCGTATCCACGACGACGATGGTCTCGCCGGCACGGTCGATGCGGCGGCCAGGATTGAGGGTCGCCAGCAGTTGCTCACTCATGTGAAATCTCTCGGCTAATTCTTCGCGCGGGCTGGTGTATCCGAGTTTCGGGATGTCCTTCATGTCTTCCATTCTCGATGGGAGCTTTGCCAGGAACGGGCCGGCCAAGTCCCGCTCGGTGATGGTGTAGGTCGTTGTCACGGGCCGGTCGTCTGCCCGCAGCGCCTTCCAGACATCCTCTGTCAGAGCGTCCGAACTTGGCAACTGCTGAGCTTCCGAGTAGGCCTGCAGCGCCTTCTTCGCATTCTCTCCGAACTTGCCGTCGATCTCGCCCGGCGAGAAATGCGCCCTGTCTAACAGAACCTGCAGCCGGACGCCCGCCGGAGTCGGCTTCTCGTTTGATAAGGTCTTCCTCGACGGCTCCACGGATTCGATGGCCGCCGCGTCAATCTCTGCGCCGAACGCGGAACCAGCCACCAGGGCAATGACGAGAACTGTCCAGACCTGTCCCGCCTCCTTGAGCGACATCGCTGATCCCTTTCACCCTTCTGTCGATTGAACACTGAAATTCTGGGCTGTAGCGGCAGCCAAGTTGCACCTCCGATGAGACGCCGCATCGTCGCAAGCCAACTCATCTGGTTAGCGGAAGTTTCTACTTTCCTGGACGATTGGAGATTTGCAGGAGCGCTACCGCGCGCCCCGCTTTGGCGCTCAGCCAGGGAGGCGCGTTTGACATGTTATAACATATGGGCAAAAGTCCTAACTTAACCGGCCAAAGCCGGGTCAGGGAGGACAAAATGAAATTGCACAGACCCACCAGGCGGACGTTCCTCAAGACGGGTACGGCGGCCGCGACTTTGATGGGATTTGGTCCGGCGCTGCTGCGGCAAGCCGCAGCGCAGGAAGCAGACCTTGCTCCGTACAAATCGGCGAAGATCGACTGGCAGCAAGCCACGGGAGAGACCATCACCGTTGCGGTGATCCCGGCGAGCTATTTCGAGAACCTCATCACGCTTGCGCCGCAGTTCAAGACGTTGACGGGAATCGACGTCCGCTTCGAAAAGATTCCACCGGCACAGATCAGGCAAAAAAGCGTCATTGATCTCACGTCAAAGACCGGCACCTACGCGACCCACGCCGCTGATCCGATGTATTACGCGCTCTACGCCGCGAACAAATGGGTCGAGCCGCTCGATACCTACCTCAAGGACCCCAAGCTGACCGATCCGGCCTGGTTCAACTTCGACGACATCATTCCCGCCTGGCGGAGCGCCGACAGCGTCGGCGGAAAGCTGTATGGCGTGCCCTACGACGGCGAAGTCACCATTCAGGTGTATCGCAAGGACCTCTACGACGCGAAAGGCCTGAAGCCTGCCAACACGCTCGAGGCCTATATGGCTAACGCGGCGGCGCTCAACTCGCCGAACGACCGCGTTTGGGGCGCAGCTCTTCGAGGCGTCGCGGGCGCCGGTCAGAACATGTACATCTATCCGTCCATCTTCCGCGAGTTCGGCGGCGAGTGGCTCAAGGGCGGCAAGCTCACCGTAAACGGGCCAGAGGCCGAGGCAGCGCTCGCCTGGTATATCGACCTGATGCGCAAATACGCGCCGACGGCCGCCGCGAACTGGAACTGGCCCGACATCGCCGACGCCTTCTCGCAGGGAACGGTCGCCAGCTATATCGATGCCCACTCCTCCGCATCGGTCGTCAACAATCCCGAAAAGTCCAAGGTCATCGGCAAGGTTGCCTATGCACGCTGGCCCAAGGGTCCCTCCGGCAAGCGCGTCACCTCGATCTGGAATTGGGGTTTCCCGATCAACTCGGCACTCCCAGAGAAGAGGAAAAAGGCCACCTGGCTCTTCATCCAGTGGGCCGCAAGCGCGGAGACGCAGGCACGCACAGCACATCGCTTTGCCGGCCCCGCGAAACGATCCGGCGTCAACCGGAGCTCGATCTGGCGCGACCCCGAATACGTCAAGCTGATGAACGGGTTCGGCGATAATTTCGTCGAAGCCACGATGGAGGCGTTGCAGAGCGACACTGACGTGGACTGGCGTCCGCGCGTTCCACAATGGCCCGCGATCGGCGACACGATGGCCACCGCCATCCAGTCAGCGTTGTCCGGACAAGCGACCATCAAGGTGGCGCTCGACGACGCCCAGCGCCGCATCGAACCGATGATGCGCGGCTGACCCGATGGCGCCGACGACGGACATGGCGGCTGCTGCCGCGGCTGCGATCGTTCCGAACGATTTCAGCCGCGTGCTTGCGCAGCGCGAACGCCGCTTTGCGGCCGCCCTGCTCGCTCCGGCTTTCCTCGCGCTGCTGGCGACCACGACGTTCCCGCTGATGTTCCTCGTGTGGACCAGCGCGTTCCGGATGGATCTGGCAATGCCGTTCGCGAACGGCTTTGTCGGGTTCGAAAACTACCAGGCGTTGCTGACCGACGAGCGGTTCTGGTCGTCACTGCTGCTCAGCCTGGTCTACACCGCGTCGACCGTCGTGCTGCAGGTCGTCATCGGGCTGGCGCTGGCGTTGCTGGTGATGGACATGAAACGTGGCCAAGGCTGGTTCCGCTTGATTGCGATCTTGCCCGTGGTGCTTTCGCCAGCGGTCGTCGGCATGATCTGGCGGACCTTCATGCTGGCACCGGAATTCGGAATCGTCGATTTCCTCGCCATCAATGCCGGCATCGGCAGCAAGAACTGGCTCGGCGATCCCCTTCTGGCGATGGTTTCGGTCATCGCGATCCATACCTGGCAGTGGACGCCGTTTGCCTTCATGGTGCTCCTGGCTTCGCTCGCCGCGCTCCCCGAAGATATCTATGAGGCGGCCCGTCTCGATCGCGCGACTGCCTGGCAACGTTTCCGCCGCATTACCTTACCGCTGCTGCGTCCGGCCATCGTGATGGTCATCATCATGCGCACGATGGTGGCGTTGACGGCCTTCGCCGCGATCTTCACCGTGACTGCGGGCGGTCCCGGGACAGCAACCGAAATTCTCAATCTCTATGCTTACAGAAAGTCTTTCACCGAGCTCTCGATCGGCTACGGGTCCGCGCTGGCCGTCGCGCTGCTGATCGTGACCGTCATCATATCCGGCGTTCTGTTTGCCCTGCGGAGGGCGAAATGAGCGCGCGTCGCGTCCGCATGTTCGCATTGATTGCGATTTCGCTGGTATTCCTGCTGGCGTGGGCGTTCCCGATCGTCTGGAGCGTGCTCAACTCGCTCAAGACCGATCCGGATGTCCTTGCCTATCCACCGAAGCTGATCTTCTCGCCGACGCTCGATGCCTATCGCGACGTGCTGTTCGGCTCCGGATCGATCCTGCCGAATCTCGTCTCCAGCATCGTGATCTCGGTCGGGACGACCATTGTCACCATGCTAATGGCCATACCAGCAGCTTACGCGCTGGCGCGCCTGCGGTTTCGCGGCAAGAAGTTCGCGGGCTTCTATGTCCTGGCGACGCAGATGCTGCCGCCCGTCGGCATCATCATCCCCTACTTCCTGGTGCTTCGGAACATTGGCTGGATCGACACGTATCAGGGCATCATCCTCATCTATCTGTCGTTCTCGCTGCCCTTCGCGATCTGGCTTCTGGTCTCCTATTTCGAGGACATCCCGTTTGAAATGGAAGAGGCCGCCTATCTCGATGGCGCAAGCCGATTGCGCACGCTTCGGCGCATCATCATCCCGCAGGTTCGCGGCGGCATCGCCGTGACCGTCGTGTTCGTATTCCTCAATGCGTGGAACGAATTTCTATTTGCCGTCGTGCTGAGCGGCAACACCGTGCGGCCGGTGACGGTGGCCATGTTCAACTTCGTGTCGGTCGAGCAGACATTGTGGGCCAAGCTCGCAGCGGTGTCTGTGCTTGCGATGCTCCCTGTCGTCGCGCTCGGCGTCGTCGCGCAGAAGCATATCGTCAAGGGCCTGACGGTCGGTGCCGTCAAGGGCGGGGGACGCCGATGAGTGGCCGTGGCGAGGTGCGTTTCGAGGACATCATCAAAATGCACGGCGAATTCGCCGCGCTCAAGGGTGTCAATTTCGAGATCAAGCCTGGCGAATTCTTCGCCCTGCTCGGCCCGTCCGGTTCGGGCAAAAGCACCACGCTACGGATTCTTGCAGGTCTTGACGCGCCGACGGCGGGGCACGTCTATATCGACGGCAAGGACGTCACGTCGGTCGACGCCCGCGATCGCGATATCGCGATGGTATTCCAGAGCTATGCGCTCTATCCGCACATGACGGTGGCCGACAACATCGCTTTCCCGCTCGAGATGGCCAATATGCCCAGGGCCAAGATCGGCCCGGCAGTGGTGGACGCGGCCCGCAAGGTGAAGATCGATCACCTGCTCGACCGCAAGCCGGGACAGCTTTCGGGCGGACAGCAGCAGCGTTGCGCCCTCGCCCGCGCCATTGTGCGCAAGGCCCGGCTCTTCCTGCTCGACGAGCCGCTGTCCAATCTCGATGCCAAGCTACGCCTGGAGACCCGGGCCGAACTGAAGAAGCTTCAGCGCTCGCTCGGGGTGACGGCAGTCTATGTGACGCACGATCAGGAAGAGGCAATGACGCTGGCTGATCGCATGGCGGTCTTCATGGCCGGCGAGATCCAGCAGGTCGGCACGCCGGCCGAAGTCTTTGCCAAGCCCAATTCGATCGAGATTGCAGGCTTCATCGGGAATCCGCCGATGAACCTCTTGCCGGCGCGATACATCAACGGCGATATCACGATCGGCGGTCGCTGGTTGAAGACAACCGCGCAGCTCGCGGGCGAGCGCGACGTGATCGTCGGATTGCGGCCCAGCGCATTGCGAATAGTGGCCGACGGCATCAACGGCAAGGTCGACCTGATCGAGGATCTCGGCGATAGCGCCATCCTGGATATCGATTGCTCCGGAACGCAGATCCGCGCCCGCGTCAATCACGACAACGTCCCGCGCGAAGGCGACGCCATCGCGATCGCGGCCCGCCCGCAAGACATCCACCTGTTCGATCCAACAACCCGAAAGCGTCTGTGACAATGCCTGCCCGCACACGCAAGACAACAGACGTGTCCGCCGATGCCGGTGATCCGCAGCTCGCTGCCGCGGGCGCCGTCCCGTTGCACATCCAGATTCGCGAGACCATTCGCCGGCAGGTTCGCGACGGCGAACTCATCGACAAAACGGGACGGCTTATGACCGAAGCCGAACTTGGCCGCCATTTCGGCGTGAGCCGTATCACCATTCGCAACGCCATTTCTCCGCTGGTCGATGAGGGCATGTTTGCCCGCTCTCGTGGGCGCGGCACATTCCTGCGCACAAACCAGCCGGAGAACTGGGTTGGCCGGCTGATGGGCTTTTCGGAAACTATTCGCGACGCTGGCTACAAGGCCGGAGCCAAAGTACTCGACCAGGGCATGACCAATCGGCACGACCAGAATGTTCGCAACATGCTGCAGGAGCGCGCCGTCTGGCAGCTCAAGCGCGTCCGCCTCGCAGACGAAACGCCGATTGCGATCGAGCATGCCTTCTACCCGCCCGATATCGGGCTCGAGCTGGAGAAGCGGGACCTGATCTCGATCATCATGTATGCCGTGATCGAGGAAGAACTCGGCCATCCCATCAAGGAAGCAAAGCAGACGATCAGTGCCTGTCTTGCCGACGCCAACTGCGCGAAACTCCTTGGGGTCAAATCAGGCAACGCGCTGCTGTCGATCGAACGTCTCACGCTCGGCAAGGACGGGCGCGCACTGGAACTGCTGCGCGCGATCTATTTGCCCGAATATTTCCGCCTCAGCATCAATCTCACGCGGCGGCACTCCTGACCACTCTTCGCTCAAGAAGGACTGAAAACCATGCCAAATGGCAGCAAATCGCCAGACAGCCCGAACATCCTGCTCATTCTCAACGACGACATGGGATTCTCGGACATTGGCTGCTATGGCGGTGAAATCGAGACACCCAATCTGGATCGCCTCGCGGCCAACGGCTTGCGATACTCGCAATTCTACAACACTGCGCGCTGCAGTCCGTCGCGCGCATCGCTGTTGACCGGTCTGCATCCGCACCAGACCGGGATCGGCATCCTGACCTACAGCAATGGTCCGGAAGGCTATGCCGGTAACCTCAACAAGAGCTGCGTCACCATTGCCGAGGTTCTGAAGCAGAAGAAATACGAGACCTATCTCAGCGGCAAGTGGCACATCGCCAGCAATCTAACCGAGCCAACCGACGCCTGGCCTCTGCAGCGCGGCTTCGATCACTTCTTCGGAACCATCATCGGCGCTGGAAGCTTCTATCACCCGACGACCTTGACCCGCGGAAACGCGAATATCGAGCACGAAGCCGAGAAGGATCCCTCGTTCTTCTATACGGACGCGATCAGCGACCAGGCGGTGGCCTACATTCGTCAGCATACGAAAGAGAATGCGGATGCGCCTTTCTTTCAGTACGTCGCCTACACCGCGCCGCATTGGCCCCTTCACGCTCACGAAGAGGATATCGCGAAATACAGGGGCAGGTTCGATGCCGGTTGGGACGCGCTGCGCGAAACGCGTCTGCAGCGGCTCGTCGAGGACGGTATCATCCATCCCAACTGGAAACTGACCGATCGGGATCCGACCCAGCCGCCGTGGACGGAAGCCCAGCATCGCGAATGGACCTTGCGCTGCATGGAGGTCTACGCGGCGCAGATCGACCGGATGGATCAGGGAATCGGCCGGATCATTGCCGCGCTTGAGGAAACCAACCAGCTCGACAATACCTTGATCATTTTCCTCTCCGACAATGGTGCGTGCGCAGAAGATATCCCTGAGGGCGTCACTGCACACGAATTGGTCGATCAACTGATGATCGCCAAGGCCAAGACACGCGCGGGAAAGCCGGTTCATTTCGGCAACGATCCGACACGCATGCCGGGCGGCGAAGACACCTACCAAAGTTACGGCACCGCCTGGGCGAACATGTCGAACACGCCGTTCCGCCTCTACAAACACTGGATCCACGAAGGCGGAATCGCCACGCCGTTCATCGTCCACTGGCCGCGCGGCATCAAGGAAAAGGGAGGGCTACGGCACAATCCAAGCCAGTTGCCCGACGTCATGGCCACGATCGTCGATGTGACCGGTGCGAGCTACCCGAAGGAATACAACGGAAACACCATCCTTCCCCTGGAGGGCGAAAGCCTGGTGCCGTCGTTCTCGTCTGCCTACGAAGCGCGCGGGCCCCTGTTCTGGGAGCACGAGGGTAACGCCGCGGTTCGCATCGGCAAATGGAAGCTGGTGCGAAAGTATCCGGGCCCCTGGGAACTCTACGACATGGAGTTGGATCGCACCGAGATGAACGATCTGGCCGCCCAACAGCCGGACCGCGTCCGCGACATGACCGCACAATATGAAGCCTGGGCGAGGCGGTGCGGCGTCATCCCCCGTGAAAAGATCCTCGAGCTGATGAGAGCCGAAGGTGGTACAGCGTTCTGGGAGGAAGAGAAGCAGAAGTAACCACCCGCCCAGAATTGGACAGAAAGACATCCCATCGCGGAAGGCCGAATGATAAATGATCGTCCTCGTTGCTGCGCCGAGAGCCGCGCCGTCGACATACCTACGACGGCGGACGCAGCTGCGCGCGAAGTCGTCCCCAGCGAAGCGCGGGTACTCCGCCGCCGGAGTCCGCTGATCGGGGGCGGCTTCCTGATGGGAACGGATGATCGGCGTTTTCCCGATGGCGTCGTGCGCTTCGACGTTGCCCAAGGCACAGCATGACCATCACGTCGCCGGTCAATGTTGGCAGGGCATCCGTGGTTCATCTGCTGCCGGCTCCGCTGCGCAATTTCGTCCGCAGCCGGGAAACCGGGCTCGTCGCGGTCGCAATCGTGATCGGGCTGCTGTCCGGTCTGCTGGTTGCCGCGATTTCCTATCTCAGCCAGGTCACGCACGCCCTGCTGTTCGACATTCCCCTGGACGCCCATCTCAGCGCCACCGGCGTTATCTCCTGGCAACGGACCCTCCTGATTCCAACCATCGGCGGGGCCGTGCTGGCCGGCATCGCCTTGTTCTTCGCAACGCGCGTCAAGGGACAGCAGCTCGCCGACGCGATCGAAGCCAATGCTCTCTACGGTGGCCGCCTGTCCTTTAGGGGCAGCCTCCTGATCTCGCTCCAAACCTTGCTCTCCAACGGGTTTGGCGGATCGGTCGGCCTGGAGGCAGGTTATACGCAGATTTGTTCGATGTTCGGCTCGCATATCGGCCAGAGGCTGGCAGCCCGGCGCAACGACATGCGACTGCTGGTGGCCTGCGGCGCGGCGGGAGCCATCAGCGCCGCTTTTTCCGCGCCCCTGGCCGGCGCATTCTATGCGTTTGAAGTCGTGCTCGGCGCTTACACGTCCGCCGGCCTCGTCCCGGTGATCGCCAGCGCGGTGACGGCTTGGCTGGTCGCACGCCATCTGACCCATCAGTCGTTCCTGATGGTTCCGGGCTTTCCCTCTCCGGTTTCCGTCGAAATGATCGGGCAAACCGTGGCCATCGGCGTCCTGTGCGCATTTGCCAGTATCGCGATGATGCTGGCCGTCGCCTTCTCGGAGCGATGCTTCCAACGCATCTCGGTGTTTCGAGGGGCGCTCCGACCGATTCTTGGCGGCGCGTTGCTGGGCGGTCTCGCCTTGTTCACACCCACTGTGCTCGGCGCGGGCCACGGCGCAATGCAAATTCTTCTCCTGAGCAATCCGACCTGGCTGCTGCTCACGACAACGATCCTGTTCAAGATGGCCGCGTCCGCAGTCTCCCTCGGGTCCGGATTCCGCGGAGGGCTGTTCTTCGCATCGCTCCTGCTCGGCGCCTTGGTTGGTCAGCTCTACAGCGTCGTGATGACCGGTCCGCTCGCAGGCATCGCCCTGCAACCCGGCACCGCCGCCATTGCCGCTCTCGCGGCGTTCGGGACCGGTGTCCTCGCCGCCCCCTTCAGCATGGTTTGTCTCGCACTTGAGATCACCGGCGACTTCTCTGTCACGGTCGGCGCAGTCGTCGCCTCCTCCGTATGCGCTCTGATCGTGCGCGAACTGTTTGGCTACAGCTTCGCGACCTGGCGCTTTCACCTGCGCGGCGAGGTCATCCGCGGCCCGCAGGATGTCGGCTGGGTCCGTCAACTCAGCGCGACGTCGCTCATGCGAACGGAATTTGAAAGTGCATTGAGCACCATGTCAGTCGTGGAAGCACAAAGGACCTTCTCGCCGGCCCAGGTTCGACAAGTCGTGCTGCGCGATCCCACCGGACTCTATGCGGGGATCGTAACCTCGGCGGATCTCCACTCCGTCGCGGCCAAGGATGACATGACGCTGGAGACGCTGGCACGTCAGACGGACGAATTCCTGCTGCCTCATGCGTCGATCCGCGACATCATGAAGAAGTTCAAAAGCAGCGAGGCGGATGCGCTCGCCGTCGTCGATCGCGGCGATCATCGCGCGGCGATCGGCGTCGTCAGCGAGTCACACGTCCTGCGCACCTATGGCGAAGAGCTTGAGCGGCGCAACGAAGAGCTGTTTTTCCGCTGATCTCAGGGACGCAGGTCCATGTCGATGCGAACAAAGTCGCCACGGTACGTCACTTCACCCAGATAGATGACTGTGCCATCCGCGATGGTAAAGATGCGACGGACCTCAGCGACCGGCGAATTCAACGGCACTTTCAGAAGCCGCGCGACCTCGAGATCGGCAGTTCCGATTGTCATGGTCTGGCGTGCGCGCACGATTTCCGGATCGCGGAGATCGTTGAGGATCGGAATTACCGTTTCATTTCGGAAACGCTTCGGGTAGCGGCGGAAAATCCTTTCGTCCAGATAGATCGAGATGACGCAATAAGGTTCCTTCTGGCGCGAATGAACGCGGCGCATGAAGACGTATCTTGGGGCCGGCTTGCCGTCGTCGGGCAGCAGCGGCGCGTCGGTACGGCTCTCGGAGATATTGAGGATCTCCGGAGACGTATCGCGGTACACCTCGGCGAGATCCGATAGCGTCGTCTCGACTTTCAGCCAGCGATCCTGCTTCAGCGTACCCGTCACGAACGTGCCGCGACCTTGCTGGGCTTCGATGACGCCCTCGCGAGACAGCAGCTCGACGGCCTGTCGAATAGTAACGCGCGAGACACCGAACTCGGCGGCCAATTCCTCATTGGCCGGCAGCCGTAGGCCTTTGACCCAAATTCCGCGCGCGATGCGCTGCCGGAAGATGTCGGCAATCTGCGCGTATTTCGGAACGTGGCTGTCGGAATTCAAATCCATCGCACGGCCTCGGCGTCGTCAGGATATCAGGACATTACGAGGGCGGCGCCTCGTTCACCGATCATCAGGCTCGTCGCGTTGGTGTTGGCAGATGTGATTTGCGGCATCACCGATGCGTCGATCACACGCAGCCCCTCGGTGCCCCTCACGCGCAATTGCGGATCGACGACAGATTGGACATCACTGCCCATCCGACATGTACCGACACAATGAAAGACCGTGCCGCCGGTGTTGCGCGCGAACTCCCACAGCCCTTTGTCGTCGCCGGCGGCTTCGCCAGGCACCATCTCGACATCCCACAAATGACGGAAGGCTTTCTGTCGATAGATCTCACGAAGGATCTCCAGGCCGGCGACGAGCGTCTTGCGATCGATCCCTTCAGCGAAGTAGTTGGGCTCGATGCGCGGCTGATCCAACGGATCGGCGCAGCGTATCGCCAACCGTCCCCGCGACTTGCCGTGACACTGCCACGCGGAGGCTGTAAAGCCGGAATAGCGATGCAGCGGATCGCCGGGCTTGTCGACCGAGAGCGGCATGACGTTGAATTGCACGTCAGGCCGGCCGGCAACCGCGTATTTGGTGCAGGCGGCGCCACCGACCTGTCCGGCTCCGACCGTGAGTGGACCGCGGCCGTCAAATATCCATTGCAGGCCCATTCTGGCGAGCGCAACCGGATTGCGAACCTGGTCGTTCAACGAGATCGGATCCGTCAGGCGGACGATGAGGCGCGCCTGATAATGGTCCTGCAGATTACCACCCACCTCAGCCAGATCGGCCACGACAGGGATGTTCAGCCGGCGCAGCAGATCCGCCGGACCGATGCCTGACAGTTGCAGAAGCTGTGGCGACTGCAGCGCTCCGGCTGACAGGATCACTTCGCGATCGGCGGCCGCGGAGAAAACCTGCTTGCCCTTGATCCACTCGACCCCGCTCGCCTTGCGACCGCGGAATACGACCTTGCTGACCTGCGCCTCGGTGACGATCGTGAGGTTCTCACGATTCGAGATCGGCCGCAGAAAGGCCGTCGCCGAACTGCTGCGCCAGTGCCGACCAATGCCGAGCTGATAGCTGCCCACGCCGAACGTCGTCTCGCCGTTGAAGTCAGGGTTGCGCGGCAAGCCATATTCGACGCCGGCCTCCACCCAGGCTGCTGACGCCGGATTGTCGTTGCGCAGATCGGATACGTCGAACTCGCCGAAGCCGCCATGATATTGGCTCTCGCCGCCGCGATAACGCTCGTACCGGCGGAAGTACGGCAGCAGCTCGCGGTAGCTCCATCCGGTCGCGCCGAGTTGCTCCCAATCGTCAAAATCCTCGTGCTGGCCGCGGATGAAGATCAGGCCGTTGATCGAGGACGAGCCGCCAATCACGCGCCCGCGCGGCCACACGATTGGGCGACCGCCCGTCCCTTCACCCGGCTCGGTCTTGAATAACCGGGAAAAGCGCTCGTTGTAGATGGTCCGGTAGTAACCGACCGGGAGCTTAAGCCAAAAATTCCGATCCGAGCCGCCCGCCTCCAGAAGGAGCACGCGACACGATGGATCGGCCGACAGCCGGTTCGCCACCACACAACCCGCCGAGCCGGCACCGACAATGATGTAGTCGTAACCTTGCGCGGTCATGCCTAGGCAGTCCGATACTGCTCGATGGAGGCCAGGTCCGGCTCGATCCCGAGACCCGGCTCGTCGCCGAGGGTGACCATGCCGTCGCGGACCTCACCAACGGGACCGCAGAAGCGATCACGCAGCGGATTGTCGTTGGCATCGACCTCGAGCAGCCCTTCCCCGCCGACGCCGGCAAGCAGGTGCGCCGACGCCAAAAGTCCGATGCCACCGCCGAGATAATGCGGACAGAATGTCTTTCCGGACTTGATGATGTCGCGCGCGATTCCTGTACAGACGGAAAGCCCGCCCCACTTCGCGATGTCAGGTTGCACGACGGACAGCACGTCGCCGGTCAGCGCCTGCGCGAAACCGGCGCTGCTCGCGATATTCTCTCCCGCCGCAAGCGGCACGCCGGCCCGGGCGTGAAGCGTCGTCCATTCCTCCCAGGGGCGGTCCGCACGGATCGGCTCCTCAAGCCATGTGAGTCCGAATTCCCGCAACCGCGGCGCTATATCGAGTGCTTGCTCGATCGACCATCCCTGATTGGCGTCCGCGGCCAGCATTCCGGCGCCAACGAGTTGGCGTAACGCAGACAGGTTGGCCCGATCGGCCTCGGGCGCGAACCCCACCTTCAGCTTCAAGCCGCGATGACCGCCAGCAAGTGCGGCCTCCGCCATTTCACGTGAGCCAGTCGGATTGATTCCGCTGGCATAAACCCTGATCGTGCTCCGAGCCGCACCCATCATCTGCCAGAGCGGCATTTTGTTGCGCCGCGCGAAGAGATCCCAGATCGCGAGATCGATGCCTGCGATCGACTGCGCGAATGGTCCGACCTCGCCGGACTGAAGCGCCAGAACAGAGGTCGTGCGCGTCAATTCTTCGAAGAGATCCGCAGGCTCATTGAGTGTCAGGCCGCAAGCTGCCGACGCCAGAACCTCGTTGACGAGGCGCGCGCGATGCTCGGCCGCCGTCGAGGGAAAATTGCACCAAGCCTCACCCCAGCCGACATTTCCGTCTTCATCCTCGACGCGGACGAAGACCGCGGGCCTGTTCGGCATCTTGCCGAACGACGTGACGACCGGGGCGGCCAGCGGGTAGCGGTAGCAAAATGCCTGGACGTTTCTGACCGTAACAGTCTGCATTGACATGACCTGAGACCTGCGCGATCCGCGGCGAAAGCACTCTTGTATGGTCATCCTATTTATAATATGACTTTGGCCGCATCAACCAGAAATGCAGGGACGGACGCACTGAATGGATGGACGGGTCGTGGGACGATTCCTGCTCGGACTCACGCCATGGGTCGGCGCCGTATTGCTGTGGTACGCCGTTCGCTGGACCGGCTTCGTCAAGGCCTCACTGATCCCCGCGCCACACCAGGTGGCCGCAAAATTCTACGAACTCCTGACCCGCGAAAACCTGTTGCTCGATATCTACGCGTCCTCGCGTCGTGTTCTGCTTGGCGTGATCCTTGGCATTCTGGTGGCCGTTCCGGTCGGCTTCCTGCTCGGCTGGTATCGTCCGGCACGCACCTTCGCCGATCCGATGATCAACTTCTTCCGCGCATTGCCGCCGATCGCGTTGATCCCGCTCGTCATCGTCTACTTCGGCGTCGACGAAGTCGCCAAGCTCGTTATCCTGTTCTACGCCGCTTTCTTCTCCGGCGTGATCGTGATGTATGAAGGCGTTTCGCAGATCACACCGCTCTATATCCGTGTCGCGAAGACACTCGGCGCCAACGAGTTCGAGATCTTCCGCAAAGTCATTATTCCGCTGACGGTGCCTCATATCCTGACCGCGCTGCGGGTTGCTCTCGGCGTCGCCTGGGCCACTCTCGTCGCCTCGGAGCTGATCGCAGCTCAACGCGGGCTCGGCGCGATGATCCAGAACGCGTCCACATACTTCCTGCTCGACGTGATCTATGTCGGCATCATCTGCATTGGCTTCATCGCGCTCATCATGGACCTCATCCTGCGCAAGATCAGTGCTCGCCTGCTGGTTTGGCAGGAACGGGCGGTCTCATGAAAAAGCGCGCGCAGTTCGACCGCGTCTCGCTTGCCTTCGAGACGCCAAAGGGCCGGCTCAATGTCGTCGAGGACGTGTCCTACGACATCAACGACGGAGACTTCATTGCCGTGATCGGTCCGTCCGGATGCGGCAAGACCACGATGATGAGTATGCTGGCGGGGTTCCAGCTGCCGTCCACCGGCAAGGTGCTGTTCGACGGTGCGCCGGTCACTGGTCCCGGCCCCGAGCGCGGTGTCATCTTTCAGGAATATGGTGTATTTCCCTGGTTGACGGTGAAGCAGAACATTGCGTTCGGGCTGAAGCTCAAGGCCAATCGCGTGCCGGATGCCGACCGTGACGTAATCTGCCAGCACTATCTGGAGCTGATGGGCCTCGCCGATTTTGCCAATTCGTACCCGAAACACCTGTCGGGTGGCATGCGGCAGCGTCTCGCCATCGCACGCGCCTACGCCGTGAAGCCGCAATTCCTTTTGATGGACGAGCCGTTCGGCGCGCTGGACGCCCAGACTCGCTCGAATATGCAGAACTTGCTGCTCAAGGTGCTCGCCACCGAGGGCAAGACGGTCATGCTGATCACCCACTCCGTGGAAGAGGCGATCTACCTTGCGTCACGGATCGTGGTGGTGACGGCGCGACCCGCACGGATCAAGGAGATCATCGAAGTCCCCTTCCCCTATCCGCGTGACGAATCCGTCCAGGAGCGCCCTGAATTCAACGAGTTACGCAGCCATATCCGGCAGCTCGTGATGGACGAGTACCGCGCACAACAGGCGCAGATGCGTCCGGTTTCATTCTCGGAATAGACATAACGCGGAGGAGTAACGTAATGGATCGCCGACAATTCCTGACCACAACCGCAGGCCTCGCGCTCGGGACATTTACGGCAGCTGCGCCCGCGATAGCGCAAGCCAGGACGAAGGTCCGCGTCGGCTACCTGCACACCGTTGCGGTCGACGGACAGATCTGGACCGGAATAGATCGCGGCAGCTTTGAAAAGGAAGGTCTCGATCTCGAGTTACGTCAATTCAACACCGGCCTCGAGATCTTCCAGGCGCTGATCGGCGGCAGCCTGGACGTCCTTGCGACCGGTGCGGTGCTCTCCAACTTCCCGGCTCGTGGCCAGGGCAAGGTGTTCCTGATCAACGATATCGAAGTTGCCACCGCTCAATTGTGGGTCCGGCCAGACCAAGGCATCAAGTCGTTCGAAGATCTCAAGGGTAAGCGCATTGCGACGGCAACCGGCACGACCGCACACGTGTTCCTGGACAAGGCGCTTCGCGCCAACAAGATCGATCCCAAGGAGGTCGAGCTCGTCAACCAGACCATGCCCGCAGCGGTAACCGCCTTCGTCTCAGGGGCTGTGCCGGCCGTCGCGCTATGGGTTCCCTTTAATGTGACGGTTCGTGACAAGGTCCAGGGCGCGGTCAAGCTCGCCGACGCCTCCGCCTACTACCCCCAGGCTGCCATCATCGGCGGGTGGGCCGCAGCCAATGACTATTACGAGCCGAACAAGGAGACACTTGCGAAGCTGATCCGCGGCTGGTCCGACGCCAACGACTACATCGTTGCCAACAGCTTGGAGGCGATGGAGAAACTGCAGAAGGGTCACTACAGCCAGACCCCGCTAAGCGACATCAACGAGTCCTTCAAGGCGCAGAAGATGTTCACATCGCGCGAATGGAAGCGCTTCTATTCGGACGGCACGGTGACGAACTGGCTGCAGCAATCGACCGACTTCTTCATGGCCAATGCGGGCATCAAGGACTTCACTCCGGCGAACAAATATTTCGATCCGAGCCTGTATCTGAAGACCATCGCTTAGCTCGGCAACGGTACATTGGCGAACACGAGAGGTATCCGGCCCGAGCGGCACGAGACTCCAACGGTCGCCGGCGGGTCCATCCAACCTGGCGAAGCCAGCCCGCGAATGAAGTCGCGCGTCCAGGAATTGCGCCAATTACTGGGATTGGGTATCTCAAGCCGTCCTCGGTCAAGGTACTGGAGAGTCCATGCAAGTCACTGTCATCGGTGCAGGAGCCGTTGGATGCTATTATGGGGGGTTGCTCGCCAAGGCGGGACATGACGTCACGTTCGTCGGGAGACAAACGCACGTCGATGCGATCAACGCGCATGGCCTCGTCCTGGACGCGCAATTTTTCAAGGGATACTTGCCCGCCAAAGCCGTCACGGATCCAAGCTCCCTTGTCCCGGCAGACCTGGTACTCTTTTGCGTGAAGTCTGCTGACACCGAGGAAGCGGGTCGCTCCCTGGCTGGACGCTTGCGTCCCGAGACTTCCGTCCTCAGCCTCCAGAACGGCGTCGACAATCCGCAGCGCCTTCGTGCCGTCATTGGCCACCCGGTTGTCCCCGTCGTGGTGTATGTCGGCAGCGAAATGGCCGGCCCGGGCCACGTCAAGCATCATGGGGGCGGAGCCCTCGTGATTGGCGCATCTCCCGAAAGCGAAGCCCTGGCGCAAACCCTGTGCTCGGCCGAGATCCCGACCACCGTCGCTGACGATATCGAAAGCATCCTTTGGAGCAAGCTGGCTACGAACTGCGCCTATAATGCGTTGTCTGCCGTGGCAGGCATCTCCTACGGTCCGATGCTGGCCGTCGATGGAACGAAGGATGTGGCAACCAGCGCGGTACGGGAAGCCATGTTGGTCGCTCGTGCTTGCGGTGTATCTCTTCGGGAAGATCTGCTTGAACAGATTCTGAAGATTCCCGCGGCGATGCCGAACCAGAAATCGTCAACGGCGCAGGATCTCATGCGCGGTAAGCCGAGCGAGATCGACTTTCTCAATGGATACATCGTGCGGAAAGGCGCGGAGCTGGGTATTCCGACCCCCACCAATCGTGCTCTCCAGGTCATGGTAAAGCTGGCGGAGCGAAACAGTGAGAGGCCCAAAGGGCGAACCTAGGAGGCCCGGCAGGCGAACTAGAAGTTTTCACTGGCTCACGCGGTGCTTATTTGATGGCACAGTCCGCAAGTCTTGCCAACCTGCAAAACCCTAACGTTTCCAGAAGGCTACCGGCGCATCTTTTCAGGTTATGCAAGTTACCTGAGAAGCCGCATTGATGCCCACTTTCCAATCGCAACGAGCCGGCAACGCACGCGATGCTTCGTGGTGAGGCGCCGGTCACGTTTAGATCGACGATTTGGCCGCCGAGGATGTCCCCCCTACGATCTCCGCAAATGACGCGAAGAATTCACCCGCAAGTTTCCTTGCCGTCGAGTTGATGAGCCGCGCGCCGAGCTGGGCGAGCTTGCCACCGATCTGCGCGTCTACGTCGTAGTGCAGCAGGGTGACGACCGCGCCCTGGGGTTCTAGCCGCACCATCGCGCCGCCCTTGGCAAAGCCGGCGACGCCGCCTGAGCCTTCGCCGGAGATGCGATAGCTGTTGGGAGGATCGAGATCTGACAGCACCACTTTGCCGCCAAACGTTGCCTTCACCGGGCCGACCCTGAAGACGACGGTCGCGGTCATCTCGTTCGGACCGGTCACTTCGAGCGACTGACAGCCGGGAATGCACTGCATCAACACATCCGGGTCGTTCAGTGCCGCCCAGACCTGCTCACGAGAGGCGGGAATACTCTGGCTGTCGTTCATCTGCATAGCGGATTCTCACTCCCTGCTGGAAGCATTGTTGCCGGCGCGTTGGCCGCGTCTACGCTCACGGGTGATCTCGGCGAGAATCGACATCGCGATCTCCTCCGGCGTGATAGCGCCGAGGTCGAGCCCGGCTGGCGCCTTTACGCGATCGATTGCGGCAGCGTCGGCACCTTCCGCGGTCAACTTTGCGCGCAGCGATGCCATCTTGCGGCGGCTACCGACGAAAGAGTGATAGTCCGCCTCCGTTGCGATGGCTGCACGTAATGCGGCCTCATCGCCCTTGCCCTGGGTCGAGACGACGACGAAGCGCTTCCCCTCGTTGAGCTCGCCGAGCTGGTAACCGTCGAGGACGGCGTCGGCATCCGGCTCGACCGTCAGGTCGCTCGACGGCGCGGCAAGCGTGACGTGATAACCGAGCACGCGGGCCTGCGCTGCGAGAGACAGTGCCACGGGGCTTGCGCCGAAAATGACCAGCGAGGGACGCGGCAGCACCGGCTCGACGAAGATGTCCATGGTGCCCTTGCTCGGACACATGTTGCTGGCAAAGCGAATTCCGTCCCGGCTGTCGCCGGGCCTGACGCCGAGCTCGGCAAGCATGTTCTCCGGTTGCACCGACACCATGCGCGGCACCCCGTCTGCAAGCGCCTCGCGCGCGGCCTTCAGCACGGCGCCGCGAGCGCAGTCACCGCCGATCCAGCCCGCCACGATGGAGCCGTCGGCCGCGATGATCGCCTTCGCGCCGGCCTTGGCTGCGGTCACTGACACCGTGCGCACGACGGTCGCTAGCACGAAGGCGCGCTCTGAGGCCGTCATCTGCGCGATGATATCCAGCACCTCGACACGAGCGGTCATCAGCGCCTCCTCAAAGCTTCGCCAGATAAGGTTCGAGCGCTCGCAGGCTTTGCAGCGTGTTGGCGGGCGCGTACAGATCAACATGCGGCAACGCGGCCTTAAGGCCCCTGGCCTCCGGAGAGTAGCCAGCCCATGCCATCATCGGATTGAGCCAGACGATGCGCCGGCAACGCCGCGACAACGCTGCCATCTCGCGCCCAAGCAGCACGGCGTCGCCGGTCTCATAGCCATCCGAGACGATCATCACGCAGCTGCGCGAATGGATCACGCGCGCGGCGTGCCAGCGATTGAAGGTTTGCAGACTCTCGCCGATCCGAGTGCCGCCGCCCGCGCCCTGCGCCATGATGGAAAGACGGTCGAGCGCACGGCTCACGTCCTTTTCCTTCAGCGCGTCGGAGACGTAGGCGAGACGCGTATGAAACAGGAACGCCTCAGCCTCGTGGAATTCATCGAGCACGCCGTGAATGAAACGCAGGAATACCGACGTGTAGAGGCTCATCGAGCCTGACGCGTCCAGCAGGACGATCAGCCGTAACGGTCTATCCTTGCGCCGCCTTTTCACCAGGCTGATCGGCACGCCGCCGTGGCTGATGTTGTGATGAATGGTGCGCCGAAGATCGAGCCGCTCACCGCGCCGGCGGGCCAAATAGCGCCGTGTCAGCCGTGTGCGCATCACTCGAGCAAGCTGCGCCGCCGCATCGTGGGCCTGCGCAAGCTGATCGGGGTCGCTGAACTTCCTGAAATCGATACTGGCGAGATGTTCCGCATGCGAGGCGCCTTCCATCCGCCCCTCGCCGGCGCTGTTTTCGGGACCCTCGTCAGACGAGGGAACCTGATCCGTTACGGATTGGCCGCCCCCCTGCTGCGGCCGTGCGTCCTGGATGGTTTTCAGCGATGGGCTGTTGGCGCCCGCGGCCGAGCCGATCGTGCGGGACCGCGAGCGGACGCGCTTGCCGAGCCAGAATGCATCGAATAGCCCGTCGAACTTGTCCCAATCGGATTTGCGCGCAGAGAACAGATGCCTGAACGCCGCGCGCAAGAGGTTCGGCCGCGCGGCATAGCCGGCCGCCATCAGCGTCGCCGCATCCTGCCCCTCCGCGAGCCCTACGCGGAAACCCGCATCGCGCAGAGTACGCAGGAAAGCGGCAAGCCTCGAGGAGACGAGTTGGGAAACCTCGCTGAGGTCGTCGAACTCGGGGTTGGGGCCGCGGCAGCTCATGCGACCCTCCCGAGCAGCCGCAACGTCACCTCGCGCGTGACGCGCGCGCGATCCTCCTGCGTCTTGAGCAGACAGATCAGCGTCTCGTGCACGGTCTCGGGCACGTTGTGGAGATCCCGGACGTCGAGCCCAACCAGCGCCGCCGCCCAATCCAGCGTCTCCGCCACGCCCGGTACCTTGCGTAACTCCTCCTTGCGGACTCCTTCCACCATCCGCGCGATCTGGACCGACAACGAGGGGCCGGCACCGACGATCCGCGCCAGGATGATGCGGGCCTCGCGGTCGGCATCTGGATAGTCGACATATTGATAGAGGCAGCGGCGGCGCAGCGCATCGGAGAGTTCGCGCGTTCCGTTCGAGGTCAGCACCACATGCGGGACCGTCACCGCCGAAATCGTGCCTAGCTCGGGGATCGAGACTTGAAAGTCCGACAAGAGCTCGAGCAGGAAGGCCTCGAACTCGTCGTCGGCGCGGTCGATCTCGTCGATCAGCAGCACCGGCGCCCGCGGCCGACGGATTGCCGCGAGCAAGGGACGCTCCAGCAGATATTTCTCCGAGAAGAGCTGATCCTCGATGCTGTCGGTGCCGCGATGCGCCTGGATCGCCAGCAACTGCCGCTGGTAATTCCATTCATACAGGGCGGCGGACTGGTCGAGGCCCTCGTAGCATTGCAGGCGGATCAACTCGGTCGCGTGCACCTTCGCGAGCGCCTTCGCCACCTCCGTCTTGCCGACGCCCGCCTCTCCTTCGAGGAGCAGCGGACGACGCAACAGTTGCATCAGCGAGATCGCCGTCGCCAGGTCGGCATCCGCGATATAGCCGGAGGCGGCAAGAGCTTGCGCGATCTCCTCGCGGCCTTTCATGGTTATGCAACCGCTCCAAGGTCCTTGGCCGCCTTCCAGTTGCGCCAGTAGTCATGCGGCATCTGGATGTGCGTTGCCCCCAGGAACGAGAACGCGTCGTTGACGGCATTGGAGAACGCTGGCACACCGCCGACATTCGGGCTTTCGCCCACGCCCTTGGCGCCGATTGGATGATGCGGCGACGGGGTGACGGTGAAGTCGGTCTCCCAATGCGGTGTCTCGACCGCGGTTGGCATGAAGAAGTCCATGAATGAGCCGGTGACGACGTTGCCATCGTCGTCGTAGCGGATCTCCTGGCCCATCGCGATCGCGAATGCTTCCGTCAGGCCGCCATGCACCTGACCCTCGATGATCATCGGATTGATGCGGGTGCCGCAGTCATCCAGGGCATAGAAGCGCCGGACCTTGTAGACACCTGTATCTACGTCGATGTCCATCACGCAGAGATAGGCGCCGAACGGATAGGTCATGTTGGGCGGATCGTAATAGCTCACTGCCTCCAGTCCCGGCTCCATGCCTGGCGGAACCGAATTGTACGCCGCCCAGCAGATATCCTTCATCGACATGGTCCTCTCCGGCAGGCCCTTCACGCGGAAGCCATCGATATCCCATTCAAGATCGTCCTCATGGACCTCGAGCTTGTAGGCCGCGATCATCTGGGCCTTTGCCTTGATCTTGCGCGCGGCCATCGCGATCGCGGCGCCCGCAACGGGCGTGGAGCGCGAGCCGTACGTGCCCAGTCCGTAGGGCGCGGTGTCGGTGTTGCCCTCCTCGACCTGGATGTTGTCGGCCGGAATGCCGATCTCGGTTGCAATGATCTGGGCCCAGGTTGTTTCGTGACCCTGGCCCTGGCTCTTCGTTCCCATTCGCGCGATACCTGCTCCCGTCGGGTGCATGCGGATTTCGCAGGAGTCGAACATGGCGATGCCGAGAATGTCGCAATTCTTCGACGGACCGGCGCCAACGATCTCGGTAAAAAACGAGACGCCGAGCCCCATGATTTCACGGGTCTCGCCGCGCCTGAAGGCTTCCCGCTTCTCCGCCTGCTCCTTGCGGAGCGCGGCGTAGCCGGTCGTCTCCATCATCTTGCGCATCGCGGTATGGTAGTCGCCGGAGTCGTACTCCCACCCTAGCGCCGAATGATATGGAAACTGCTCCGGCTTGATGAAGTTCTTCAGCCGCAACTCGGCTGGATCCATGTTGAGCTTCTGCGCCATAATATCCATGGCGCGCTCGATGCAGTAGGCGGCCTCCGTGACGCGGAACGAGCAACGGTAGGCGACGCCGCCGGGCGCCTTGTTCGTATAGACGCCGTCGACTGCGAGATGCGCGGTCGGGAAGTCGTAGGAGCCGGTGACAATGTTGAAGAAGCCGGCAGGCCATTTCGAAGGGTCCGCGCAGGCATCGAACGCGCCGTGGTCGGCGAGCACGTGGACGCGCAGACCCGTGACTTTGCCGTCCCTGGTCGCGGCGATTTCGGTCGTCATATGATAGTCGCGCGCAAACGAGGTGGCGGTCAGGTTCTCGATGCGGTCCTCGACCCATTTCACCGGCTTGCCGGTGACGATGGAGGCCACAGCAGCACAGATGTAGCCGGGATAGGCGCCGACCTTGTTGCCGAAGCCACCGCCGATGTCCGGCGCGATCACATGGATTTTCTGCTCGGGCAGCTTCGCAATCAGCGACACCACGGTGCGGATTACATGTGGGGCCTGGAACGTGCCCCAGATCGTCAGCTCACCCTTGACCTTGTCGAAGGAGCAGACGCATTGGCACGTTTCCAGTGGCGACGGATGAGTGCGATGATAGGAGATCATCTCCTTGATTGCGACCTCCGCTTTGCTGAACGCGGCGTCGGTCAGTTCCTTGTCGCCTACTTTCCACTCGAAGATATGATTGTGATGCTTGCGTGGCCCATGCGCGCCGGTGGTCTTGCCGGCCAAATCCTCGCGCAGAACCGGCGCATCCGGGTCCATGGACTTGAAGGGATCGACCAGCGGCGGTAGCGGCTCGTATTCGACGACCACCTTGTTGACCCCGTCGTCGGCCGCATAGCGGTCAGTCGCAACGACGAACGCAACTTCCTGGTTCTGAAACAGCACCTTGCCGTCGGCGAGCACCATCTGCACGTCACCGGCGAGCGTCGGCATCCAGGCGAGGTTGACGGTTTTCAAGGTCTCGGCCGTGATCACCGCGAGTACGCCGGGGACCTTCAGCGCCTCCTCGGAATTGATCGACTTGACGCGGGCATGCGGATGCGGCGAGCGGACGAAATCGCCATGCAGCATTCCCGGCAGCTTCACGTCGTCGACGTAGTTGCCCTTGCCCTGTGTGAAACGGACGTCTTCGACGCGCTTGCGCTTGCAGCCCATGCCTTCGAGTGCAGCCGTGCGTTGTTCCCGCGTGGGAGTCATGTCGTTCATTCTGCGGCCTCCCGGAATTCCACGCCGTTTATTTTGGCGGCGGCGTACTGGATTGCTTTGACGATGTTCTGGTATCCGGTGCACCGGCAGATATTGCCGGAGATGCCCATCCGGATCTCCTGCTCGCTCGGTGAGGGGTTTTCCTTCAGGAGCCGATGGGCGCGCATGATCATGCCGGGGGTGCAGAAGCCGCATTGCAGGCCGTGCATCATGCGGAAACCCTCCTGCAATGCCGACAGCGTGCCGTCGGCATTTGCCATGCCTTCGATGGTAGTGATGTCGCTTCCCTGGGCCTGGACCGCGAACATCGTACACGACTTCACCGACATGCCGTCGATATCGACGGTGCAGGCACCACAATGGGTGGTCTCGCAGCCGATATGAGTGCCGGTCATCTGCAAATTCTCGCGGATGAAATGCACCAGCAGCGTGCGCGGTTCGACAAGGCCTTCAACCTCGGCGCCGTTCACCTTCATGGTCAGATGTGTTTTCGCCATCGGTCCCTTCCTTCACGTCGCCTTGGTGGCCGCGCGCTGCAGCGCGCGCGTCACCATGATGCCGCCGACATGTTTGCGGTATTCGACCGGCCCGCGAGCATCGGCTGCCGGCGACATGATGGCTTCAGCCGCGCTAGCGGCCTTCTTCAGGGCGGCGGCGTCAAGGCTCGTGCCGATCACCGCTTTCGCGGCATCGACGGCAAGCAGCGGCGTTTCGTGAACGTTGGTGAGCCCAATCGTGCACGTCGCGACCTTGCCTCCCGCCATGGTGAGCACGACCGCCGCCGCAGCCGTCGCATAGTCGCCGACCTTGCGCTTCAGCTTTTCGTACGCGTAACCGTGGCCGGCCGCCGGTACCGGGACCGAGACGGAGGTGAGGATCTCGCCGGGCTCGAGTATGGTGAAATAGGCGCCCTGGTAGAAATCGGCGGCCGCAACCTCGCGTGCGCCCTGAGGCCCTTCGAGGCGATAGGTCGCGCCCAGCGTCATCATCAGCGCCGGCATGTCGTTCCCGGGATCACCATTGGCGACATTACCGCCGATCGTGCCGCGGTAGCGCACCTGCGGATCGGCGATCAGCAGCGCTGCCTCGCACAGAATCGGAACAGACCCGGCGACCTCTTGAGACTCGAGCAGGTCATGCTGGGTGGTCATCGCGCCGATGAGGAGATTGTTGCCGTCGCGGCGTATGCCCTTGAGCCCGGCGATGCCGTGCAGGTCGATCAGATGGGCGGGGCTCGCCAACCGGAGTTTCATCATCGGCACCAGGCTGTGTCCACCGGCCAATGGCCGCGCGTCCTCGCCGAGGTCGGACAGTAGTTTGACGGCATCGGCAACGCTTGCCGGCCGGTGATAGCTGAATGAGCCGGGGATCATCATCTCCTCCCAATCGTCCCGTACGCCGACGGCGCGGACGTTGTTAGGAACCTCCCTCTCGGCGCGGCAAGGCGCAATAATTCGGGCACAAATACCTGACTTTCGCACGAAATGGGGTCTGGACCGCACGAATTACGTCAGGACGCACGACCTATTTCGCGAGAGAGACTCAAGCATGGCGACGCGTGGCCAGCCCCAGACGCGCTTTGACCTCGGCGATCTTGGCCCGGCTCACCGGCACGCGGTGCGGCGACGGGCCGTCGAGCTCGATGACCGCCCCATCACCTTCCCTGCGCACGAAGGCGACGTGGGAAATCGCGACGATGTGGCTGCGGTGCACCCGAAGGAACAGCGAGGGATCGAGTTGCGCCTCGGCCTCCGAGATCGACCACGGACACATCCGTTCTCGGGTGCCGTCGTGGACCCGCGTATAGTGTGCATCTGCGCGCACGCTTCGCACGTTAGCGGCATCTATGAAGTGCGTCCCATCGGCTGCTTCCACCGGCAACCGTGGCGCCGGTGCCCGGGGGGGCTGACCGAGACCGCCGAGGGGCGCTGACGTCGCCCGTGCCGCTATAGCCGTGGTCGATCCGGCTGCGGCCAGCACCAGGGGCGGCGCGACCGGATGAGCTGCCGGAGGAGCCTGCACCTGTCGCCGCGAATCCGGAACTAGCGAAAGCAGAAAGCCGGCTGCGATAACGAAGCAGAGCACCGCCACGACGATCGATAGAATTTGCTGCGACGCGGCAAGGCTACCGTTGAGATGATGATGACGACCAGAGGTCAGCGGCTCCAGGTGCATACCGAGCATCGCGGTGTAGTGCATCCCGGACACCGCGATGCCAAACGCGATCGCGCTCACGATCAGGCGGAAACCTTCCTGCTGCGCCAGGAAAGCGCGCAAGCCGCCATAGGCGGTGACAATCGCCACCAGAACCGAGAGCAGCACCATCAAGCCGTCATGCTCGATGGTAAACGGTCCGGCAAGTCCGTGAATCCCGACATAATGCATGCTGGCGATGCCGGCTCCCAGCAGTACCGCCGATGAAGCCACACGCTTCAGCGAAGGCTCGCCAACGCTCACGAAAAAGAGCGAGATGCCGACCACCAGTGCGCAGATCAGAAACGAAATGATGGTGGGCAGGACGAGATAGACGGTGCCCGACGGCAGCGGCGCTGCCAGCATGCCAACGAAATGCATGGTCCAGATGCCGACCGCTAGAAACGCCGCCGCTCCCGCAAGCAGCAAGCGGTTGCTGACACCCGGTGTGTTGCGGATACGGGCGGCAAGCGCAAAGCCGGTATAGCCACCCAGAATCGCGATCGCCACAGAAAGCGCGACGAGATAGGGATCGTGTCTTTCGAACATGATCTTGTCGGCCGGTCTGTCTCCACGGACGGCCTCCTCCCGCCGCCAGCTTATACGGCCTGTCAAATAAATGACAATCGGCCGCACGTTGACGACCATCACAATGCAGGACACAGCAAGGGCAAGGTTATGCGGCGGTAACGTTGCCAGGCATTCGCGAGAGTCAGGCCGGGCCGCCTCGGGCTAGTTGTCCCGCAAAGCCGAAGTCGTGCGGCGATCGGGCCTGATCCAGGGCTTCCGGATGACTCCAAAGCAGCCAAAGCATCAACGCAAGAGCGACGACCCAGACGATCGCCCATCTAAGGTCGCTTTTCACAATGCCTCCCGCAGAACGCGCGGTCCTGGTATCCTCGGCCGCAATTCGCCGCGGCTTAGCGACGTTGCCCCAATACGGACTCGTGTGTGCCCTCTCAAGAGAGTGGCGCGCCACAGATCCAACGGCTTCCAAGTCCACGAGGTTTCGCTCCGAGGCTGGAAACTCGATTTTCTATCGTCGGCTTAGTCGAACGATCCTCTTATGGTCAGTCCAGAGTTCGATGACCTCGTGGACCTCGAGGTACACTTCAGCTCGCTGCTTCGCCTCCTCATCGGTAAGACAGTTCAACTCGTAGGTGGCGCGCGCGACGCCCGATGTATCGACTGCGAATGCCATGTACAGTTTGAGTCGTTCGGCCATTCGGGATCAATGGATAGGAGGCGGAAGCGTTCCTATCACGACAGTCGGTTCGCCGCATACGCAGCCCAACCACTGCCCGCGAAATTACTCGCGTATGTCAGACCGTGCGATCATTCTTCGGAACTTTGACAACTCTTCTCCGTTTAGCCGAGACAAACCTTGGCTGAGGAGTTGAGAAATGAAGAAGCAATTGGCCGCTGGATGTCTGGTGGCCCTGGTTACAGTTCTGAGTGCTCATGCTGCGACGACTGTTCTCAAAGCGGCGCCCACCGAAAGCTGGACTCTGACAAACTATTACAAGCAGTCCGTGTATGATCCCAAGGAGAGCAAGATCGGCGACGTTGACGATGTGCTCGTCGACAAATCGGGAAAGGTCACGGGACTGGTTATCGGCGTAGGCGGGTTTCTTGGCGTGGGCGAGAAGGACGTGATCGTGCCATTCGCTGCTGTCAAAACCACGAAGAAGAACGACAAATGGTGGTTGACGCTGGACGAGACAAAGGACGATCTGAAGACAGCCCCAGGGTTTAAGTACGATCGGGCAAGTACGACCTGGGTGCCGGAGAAGAAATAGCCAATGTAAGCCAGAACATCATGCAGTCGCGCCGAAGCTACGGCGCGACTGCATCTGCCGCTTTCGGGTTGCGACTTTCCGGGCCCTCGGCGAAATTGCGCGACGCCGGCCTGGATGTGCCTTCGCCTCGCGTCGTCTTCCTCGCCTTCCATTTCGTTGCCTCCGGAATTGACACCATTGGAAGATTCACGGCAGGTTAAGGTGGTATTTGTGATTGGAGAAATTGCACCTCGGAAGCTGACGACGATGAACAGCTATTACGAGACGGCGCACTTTTTGGTTCGATGCGCTCGATATCGCCTTCACACCGAGAGACTTCAGCTCAAGACGTTGATGAGCTTGAACTTGGCCGGTGCTACCGCAATCGATATCGGGGCAAACAAGGGCATCTACTGCTTCTGGCTATCGCGTGCCGTAGGACCAAATGGAAGAGTGCTCGCCTTTGAACCGCAGCCGGAAATGGTGGCCTACATCGAGGAGCGCAAGCGACACATCGGCTGCGCCAACGTGTCTATCGTTAACCTGGCGCTTTCGAATAGGTCGGGTCCAGTCTGCCTGGCCCGCGAGCGGGTGGGCGACGGGAGCGCCTCGCTCCAGACCGAAAGGTGGCGCGAAGGTGCGGAGAGCATACAGGTGGAAGCCGCTCCGCTTGATGACATCGAGAAGGGTAGTCCCAGCTTCATCAAATGCGATGTCGAGGGGCATGAACTGAGTGTCTTCGAGGGGGCCCGGCGGACCATTGAAACCTTCCGCCCCGTGGTGCAATTCGAAAGCACGGCAGTGGAAGCCACGGCACTGTTTCGATTCTTTGAAAGTCTGGGGTATAGCGGCCTCATGTACCTGAGCAATCGATACGCAGCGTATGCCGATGTGAAGGACATCTCCCACCCAAAGTTCGGCCTCGGCGAGCACCGCGATTTCCTGTTCTTTCCGCAGGAAGCGATCGGAACGATAGTTCCGGATCACCTGGCCAGAACGTTTTCCAGTTGAGAGCAGCGATATTCATACCGCGTGATATGCAATCACTCGGTCGAAGAGTCAGTTGTTGAAGGACGTGACCGCGTTCAGGATGGTCTTGCCGGTCGTGGCGTCGAAGATGTGCGCGCGGTCCGCATTCACTCTCAACCTGACTTGCGAGCCCGGGGCTGGTCGATGATCGGGCCGCAGCCGAGCCGTCATTGAGGTGCCGAACACATTGGTGAACACGAGGGTATCCGACCCGAGCGGCTCGACGACTTCAACGGTCGCCGGCAGGTCAACCCAGCCCGCCGAAAGCGCGCCCGAGGCAATGTCAACGTCCTCCGGTCTGATCCCGAACACGACGTTGTTGCCGGCGCCGCCCGCTCCTCGACGCCGGACCGTCTCCCCCCCATCCAATTGCAGCGTGTCGGAGCCGACGAGACGCGCAGGCAGAAAGTTCATCGTGGGAGCGCCAATGAAACCAGCGACGAACAGGGTTGCCGGCGCATGATATACCTCATCAGGCGAGCCGATCTGCTCGATATGCCCCCCGTTCATCACGACGACGCGGTCGGCAAGAGTCATGGCCTCGATCTGATCGTGCGTGACGAAGACCGTTGTCACGCCAAGCCGCTGATGCAGCTTCTTCATCTCGACCCGCATGCTGCCGCGCAGCTTTGCGTCGAGGTTCGACAGCGGCTCGTCGAACAAGAACACCTGCGGCTTGCGGACGATCGCCCTTCCCATGGCGACCCGCTGACGCTGGCCGCCGGACAACTGCCTGGGGCGGCGGCTGAGATAGGGCGTGAGACCGAGGATCTCGGCGGCCTCGCGCACGCGCGCATCGATCTGCTTGCGCGGAATTTTCCGATAGAGCAAGGAGAACGCCATGTTGTCGTAGACCGACAGATGTGGGTAGAGCGCGTAGTCCTGGAACACCATCGCGATGTCACGGTCACGCGGTGCGACTTCGTTGACATTGCGCGCGCCGATCAGGATCTCGCCAGCAGAAATGTCCTCCAGGCCGGCGAGCATGCGTAGCGTGGTCGATTTGCCGCAGCCGGACGGCCCGACCAATACGATGAACTCGCCGTCAGCAATCGCAAGATCGATCCCGTGCACGATTTCAATCGTCCCATAGCGCTTGACCAGGTTGCGGAATTCCACGGTTGCCATCACCACCCCGTCTCAGGTGCTCGCGCGCGGCACCAGCTCGACACCCAGGTCGAAGCAGCCGCCGGCGTCAATAGAGCCTTCCAGCCGAGCCCGCAGCAGCTTCGCAATCTGGAAGCCGATCTGGCGGCCGGGCGGTCGTACAGTCGAGAGCGGTGGTTCGCAGGCCGCCGCGAACTCGAGATCGCCGAAGCCGCAGATCTTCAACTGCGAAGGAACATTCAGCCCAAGCCGCCTCGCCTCGAACAGCGCTCCCAGCGCAATCATATCGTTGCTGCAAAACACGGCATCGACCTTGGGATCGCGTGCCATCAGCTCCCTCAGGCCATGTGCTCCGCCCATCGCGCTGGCTCGCTCCGGCAACCGGATTTCGACCGGTGCCGCGTAACCCGCCTGCACGGCTGTCTCGACGAACCCGGCATGCCGATCGGCAGTGCGGTAGTCCTTGTCCATATAGGCGCCGATGAAGCCCAGCCTGCACGCGTTCCGCTCGGCAAAATGGCGCAAGACAATCTGGCCGACCGAACGATGCGAGAAGCCGACGATCATGTCGACGGGATGATCAGACAGCTCCCACATCTCGAGCACCGGGATGCGGCTCATCAGCAGCGCGCGCACGGTCTCGCTTTCATGACGACGCCCGGTCAGCACCATCGCCGCGGGAGACCACGCCAGGAATGAAGACACGAGCTGCCGCTCAACCTCGGGCGAGTAGCCGGTATTGCCGAGCATCAATTGATATCCGCTTCCCGCCATTCCCTCCTCGAGCGCTTCGATGGTCGCAGCGAAGAAAGAATTGATGATCGACGGGATGATCACGCCAACCGTCATGCTGCTCGCGCTGGCAAGTGCGCCCGCTACGAGATTGCGCCGGTAGGACAGCCGTTCGATGGCCTCATCGATACGGCTGCGCATCTCCGGAGAGACGATCTCGGGCTGACGAAGCGCGCGGGACACGGTCGCCGTGGATACACCGGCCAGACGCGCGACATCCGCCATGCGCGAGCGAGGCACGGGGGCACGGTCTCGCTTCGAAGATTGTGTTTCCGCCATCGTCCATGCAGCAGCAGCACCAAACCGCACCAGAATGAAAGCGCTTTCACACACCTGTCAACCGAAAGGTGCAGACAGAATTCAGGTAATTTCAATGCAACGGGTCTCCCCTTGACCACCTGTCTGCAAGCGCTAACATTCGCGCCCAAGGGCGCCCAGGCGCCGACGGAAGGGACGGCACCAAGATCGCCCCCGCCAAAGGATCAGGGAGGACTTGATGGATCGCAGGACCGTTCTCAAAACGGGCTTGACCGTGGCCGGGACACTGGCAATGCCCGCTTACCTGCGGGCACAGTCGAATAAGAAGCTCAGCATCCTGACCTGGAACATCGCAGACCAGGAAGCCCTCTTCAAAGAGGAGTTTGAGGAGTTCAAGAAGGCCAATCCCGGCGTCGAGATCGAATGGCTCGACAAGAAGGGGCCGGATCTCCCGGCCTTCTATCAGACCCAATTGGTCGCGGGCACCGCGCCCGACGTGATCGACATTCAGGGTGCGCTGTGGGTGGAGTGGGCGGCAAACGGCGCACTGCTCGACTTGACACCCTACTTCCAGAACGATCCCGCATTCGTGAAACTGTTCAACCCGGACTACATGTCCTCCTTCGTCTACGAGAAGAAGAACTATCTGGTCCCGTTCTACGTCGCGAAGACCCTGCTCTACTATAACAAGACGATGTTCAAGGAGGCCGGACTCGCTGCACCACCCAGGACATTCGACGAACTGCTCTCCTTCTCGCAGACGATGAGCAACGGAGAGAAGACCGGCTTCCTGACGCTGAATTTTGATTGGCTTTATTGGCCGCTCATGAAGATGAACGGGATCGAGCTCTTGACGCCCGACAACAAGAAGCCTGCCTTCAACACTCCGGCTGCCGCCGCACTGCTCGATCGGCTCGCCAAGTCGACAGCCGCGGGCGCGATCAACAAGATCGCATGGACGGGCCGCTGGGTCGAGCCCAACGGCGCGTTCGCATCCGGCACGGTCGGCATGCTGCAGGCGCATTCAGCTTCCTACTTCTTCGTCAAGGGTCAGGGACGCTGGATCAATCCGGATACGCTCGGCGCGACCCAAGCACCCGGCGACTGGTCGACGCCGACAAACCATGGCTTTGGTATCTCGAAGAGCTCGAAGAACCCCGAACTGGCTTTCGCGCTTGTTAAGCACATGACCAGCGTGAAATTGGCCACCCGGCTTGCCCAGATCCGCCGCGTGCTAACGGCGAACACCGAGGCAGACAAGGCCGGGCTGGAATCGGTGAAGTCCGACGATCCGCTCGCTTATGCTGTTCTGCAGACGCAGCTCGAGCATACCGATAAAATGACCGGTAACTGGCCGCTTGCAAACGATGCGCAGATCAAGGAAGCCTTCTGGCCGGAATTCCAGAACGCCGTTCTCGGCCGCAAGGAAGCCAAGACGGCGCTCGCGGACGCCGAACGCGCCGTCACCCGCGTTCTGCGCAGGTCGTAAGATCAAGACAATCGCCACGATGCCGCGCGGCGCGGCGTCGTGGTGCACCAGGGAAAGCCGATGTCGGTGACGGCAATGGACAGCTCAGTCGCGCGGTCACGCTTCACCGAGCGCCGATCGACGCGCAAGGCCGTGCTGATCTGGAGCTTCCTTGCGCCGTCTCTCGTGATTTTCCTGCTCTATCGCATACTGCCGCTCGCCTGGAACGTGCTGCTCTCCTTCGAGGCCTGGTCGCCACTGAAGCCCGCTGTCTTCATCGGCTTCGACAACTACCGGGAGATGTTCCAGGATGATGACGTATTCTGGCAGGCGCTGTGGAACACGCTGGGAATCATCGCCTCCGCCCCGCTCGGCATCGCCATCGCGCTCGGGCTCGCGCTGCTGGTGAATTCCAACATCCGCGGGCGCGATGTCTACCGTACCCTGATCTTCCTGTCCTATCCACTCATGACGGTCGCAGTCGCGATCATCTGGCGATGGATGTTCGATGAGCGCGTCGGCCTGATCAACTACGTCGCACGATCCCTGCATCTGACGGACCAGCCCATCCCATTTCTCAACTCCTTCACCTGGGCACTGCCCTGCGTGATTGCCGCCAATATCTGGCAGATGCTCGGGTTCTACATGATCATCATCCTGACCGGGCTCCAAACCATTCCCGGAAATCTTTATGAAGCGGCAGAAATCGACGGCGCGAACTCGTTCCGCCGCTTCCTGCGCATCACGCTGCCATTGCTCCGACCCTCGCTCTTCCTCTGCTTCGTGATCGGCATGCTCAATTCGGTCACGAGCTTCGACCTCATCTATGTCATGACCAATGGTGGCCCCGGCCACGCTACCGAAATCCTCGTGACCTACATCTACAAGCTCGCCTTCAATCAGACCCGCTTCGACTATGCGGCGGCGATCACGGTCGTCTTCTTTCTGCTGCTGCTGGCCGTGACCTGGGGCGCCAACCGCCTCTCGGGCGGCAATGTCGGCGCTGTGGAGTACGACTGATGGCCAGGCAGCGGCGCCACTGGCCCATTCACCTGGTACTGATCGCGGCCTGCTTCGTCATGCTGGTGCCGTTCTACTGGGTGCTCAAGACATCGGTATCCGGAGAGAACATCTTTTCCTATCCGCCGAGCATCATCCCGCGTGATCCGCATCTCTTCTATTACGTCGACGTCTGGTACGCGATTCCGTTTGCGCGATACTTCCTCAACAGCGTGGTCGTCTCCGTCCTGACGATCATTGCGAACGTCGTTCTGAATGCAATGGCCGGGTATTCGTTGACCCAGGCATTCGCCGGCAAGCAGATCGTGCTGATGCTTTTCCTGTCCTGCATGATGATCCCGTTCCAGGCGACGATCATTCCGGCCTATCTGATCACCGGAAAACTCGGCCTGCTCGACTCCTATCTCGGGCTCGCGCTACCAATGTTCTCGACGATTATCTGCATCTTCGTGTTCAAGGCGAGCTTCGACGCGGTGCCGCGATCGCTGCTCGACGCCGCGCGCGTTGACGGATTGTCGGAGTGGCTGATCATCTGGAAGGTAATGATGCCGCTCGCCAAGGCGGCGGTGGCGACCAACGTAATCCTCTCCTTTATCTGGTCCTGGAACAATTTCATGTGGCCGCTCATCGCGACGCGATCGCAGGACATGCAGACATTGCCGCTCGGATTGGCGCGCTTCATATCCTACCAGGAGGACACCACGGGTGCGCTCTACGCGTTCTGCATCATGGTGCTGGCCCCCGGCATCCTGCTGTTCCTGCTCGCGCAGAAGGAATTCGTTCAGGGGTTGACCACCGGAGCGACCAAGGGATGAGCCTCGAGGAAGACCTTGCCAGACCGCGGTGGAAGCGATGGCTGTTCAACCGCTTCGTCCTCGTGCCGGGCGGTATCGGGATCATCGCGATCGTCTGGAACGCCTGGGTCTTCACCCACAATCACGGCACGGTCGCGGGACGCGTGGTTGACGCCAAGGGCGCGCCGGTCGAAGGCGCAGAGGTCAAGCTGTGGGTGTTCAATTTCACGACATTTGTCGAGCAGGCTTCCACGCAGACCAAGGCCGACGGGTCGTTCGAATTCGCCAGCAATCCGTCGCACAACATTCAACTCAGCGCGGAGAAGGCCGGCGTCGGCCGTTCCCGCATTCCAGTTCGGCTTTACTTCCAATCGGAAGACATCAGCTTAAAGCGTCCGCTTCAGCTTTCCGCCGCCGAAACCGGCAAGTGAGGCGGTAGCGTCAGGCATCACCAGGGCAGCGGTTGGTCATGATAGGTGACAAAGCTGCCGGTGTGGTGCCGGCCGGCGCGTTGCATGACGCCGCGCATACCGGCGACACTTTCCGCCACCGCCACGCGGCCCCCCGGTTCCGTGGCCGCCCAGCCGGGATGCAGCGCAAGGACACAGATGTGGCGAGGTGCGAGATCCACGGCCAAGGTCTTTACAATCATGTTCAAGCCGGCCTTGCTCGAGCGGTAGGCATATGATCCGCCGGAGTTGTTCAACGCGATCGAACCCATTCGGCTCGACACGAAAGCCATCATCTTCAATTCGCTTCGGCCAACCTGCTCGACGAAGCATTCCGCCATCTTCATCGGCCCGATCAAATTGGTCTGGAGAATGCGCTGCCAGAGCACGTAATCGGTTTCGCCGAATGGCGGGTGTGGCCGACCGATACCCGCGTTGTTCAGGAGAATGTCGATTTCATCGTGCTTGAGCCGCCGTGACAGGGCCTCAATCGCGGCATGATCGGTGACGTCGAGCTTCTCCACCTCGATATTGCCTGTAGTGGCCGAAGTTTCCTTGTCCGCGGCCGGATCGAGGCAGGTCGCAATGACGCGATGCCCGTCCTTCGCATATTGCCGGGCGAACTCGGCGCCAAGTCCTGTATCGCACCCCGTCACCAGTATTGTCGCCATCGCCCACCGCGCTCCGAATTCATCTATCCAGCCGAACCAACGCTCCGTCCCGCGCCGAGCTTTCCAGACATGCCATCACAAAGGCAAGGCCGGCCACGCCGTCGTCAATTGTCGGCACCAGCCTCGGCGCACCCGATGTCGGATGACCTCGGCGCACGAGCATCATGTCGGCCAGACCGCAGTAGAGATTAGCCACGGCCTCCTGCAATCCCTCCGGGTGACCCGGACGCATTAGCCGTGACGAATGCTGCGCATCGGGCGTCAGCATCGGCTGGCCACTCGCAATGATGCGAACTTCGCCGCTGAGCGAGGCGATCGCGAGCTCATTGTGCTTGCGATGCAGCCACTCCATGTGCCCGTTCTCGCCATAGACGCGCAGTCGAATGTGGTTGGACATGCCGGCCGCTGCATTGCTGACCTCGAGATGTCCGCGCGCACCGCCGGCAAGGCGAAAGCGCACCTGCGCCACGTCATGCACCTTGCGGCCCGGGACGATCGTGCCGACATCGGCGGAGACCGACTCGAACGGCTGCCCGGTGACAAACGAGACGAGATGGTGCGCGTGCGTGCCGATATCGCCGAGCACCAGGGACGGCCCGCTGCGCTCCGGCTTCAACCGCCAGCGCTGGTCGCCGTCAGGCCCGAGCTCGACCGCGGTGGCAAGCCCACCGGCGAGATACTCGATCTGAACCAGCCGGACTGTGCCGATGTCCCCGGCAAGGTACCGCGCCCGCATCTCGCGCACCATCGGATAACCGGAATAGGTGTGCGTCACGACGACAGCGCAACCACTGGAAGCCGCTGCTTCGCGTAATGTCTCGGCTTCGCGAAGGTCATTGCAAAGCGGCTTCTCGATCATCACGTCAAGCGCCGCCGCGAGCGCAAGGTTCAGATACGGCGCGTGACTGTCGTTCGGTGTGATGATCGCGAGCGCCTCGACGCCGTCATCGCGCGCACACTCCTTGGCAATGAGCTCTTCGATGCTGCCGTAGCAGCGCGCCTCGGGCAGGCCGGCTGCGACAGCTTCTGCCCGCGACCGCTCCGGACGCGAGGAAAGTACGCCCGCCACCAACTCGAATCGCTGATCCATGATCGCGGCCAAACGATGCACGGGACCGATCATGGACGGCGGCGCGCCCCCGATAATGCCAAGACGAAACGGCCGCCCCAGTGCCGCCAGCACGGGGTTGGTCATGGGCGCCTCGCAAGTCCCAGCGCGAGATCGATCCTGTCCGCGGACATGGATGCACCGAGCGCAGCGTCGAACGAGCGTTCGGACACACGAATGATGTGCTCGTCAATGAACCGGGCCCCTTCCCGCGCCCCGTCGTTCGAATTCTTCAGACAGCACTCCCATTCCAGAACAGCCCAGCCGTCATAGCTGTATCTTGTCAGCCGGTCGAAGATACCGCCGAAGTCGATCTGGCCGTCACCAACGCTGCGGAAGCGTCCGGGTCGATCAAGCCAATCCTGATAGCCGCCATACACGCCACTTGCTGCGCCTGGCCTGAACTCGGCGTCCTTGACATGGAAGGCCCCGATCCGCTGGTGATAACGATCGATGAAGCCAAGATAGTCCATCTGCTGAAGCAGGAAGTGGCTCGGATCGTAGTTGATCTTCACGCGGGGATGATGATCGACACAGCCAAGGAAGCGCTCGAAGGTGATGCCGTCGTGGAGGTCCTGTCCGGGGTGAAGTTCGAAGCAAAGGTCGACATTGGCACGGTCGGCTTCGTCGAGCAGCGGGCGCCAGCGCCGCGCGAGTTCGTCGAATGCGCGTTCGACGAGCCCGGCGGGACGCGGCGGATAGGGGTAGAGGTAGGGCCACGCCAGCCCACCTGAGAACGTCACCACCTTCCCGGTGCCCAGGACCGCCGCGCGCGCGATCGCCCACCGCAAATCCTGGACGGCCAACTCCCGCCGTGCGGCAGGACGGCCACGCACATCGGGCGAGGCCAGAACATCCATCGTCTCGTCATAGGCCGGGTGAACAGCTAGGAGTTGTCCTGAACGCTGCGCGGCGATTTCGCTAACGTCCAGGCCAGTCTTCGACATCACCGCTTCAATTTTCGATATCGCCTCACGGTCTGGCAAATCCGCCAGATCCTTCAGGCGCGGGTCCGAAACGGGGATTTGCAGCGCCTTGAAGCCGAGCCCTTGCGCCCATTCCGCGAGGCCAGACAATGTGTCAAATGGCGGTTCAGCCCCGATGAACTGACTGATGAACAATCCCGGCCCGCGGATGGTTTTTGGTTTCATGGGCATTTCCCGGCATTGGCGCTTGAGCACTTCTATACCGGGGAAGCGGACACGGCGTGAAGATTCGAGAAGCTGCCGCGCCACCGAAGCCCCCTACCCACCCATAGGCCCGGGCGAAGTCGCGCTCCTGTTTGATTTCCATGCGCGCTGGGAATCGCGGAATCCTCCAGTCCCATCGGCTCAACTCACTTAACAATCGTCGAAAATGCGACCTGGCGATGAGGGCCGCTTTTGGCCGCATTCGGACCTTCCGACGATATCGGGCGCATTCGCGGTCTAAGCACGGCGTTCCGACGCCAAAACCTCGCAAATCCAGCTCAAACCCAACCGGTGCCCAGATTGAAACAAAATTTGATGGGATAAGTCTAAAAGAAGACTTGATCGCTAAGTTTTCCTTTAGGCGCGCGACACCCGATCAACTCGAATGGGTAAGAAGCGATGACCGATCAACAATTGGCACTTCAGGCCGTCAGCGAGGCCTTGGGCATACTGAACGAATACCTTGAGCCCCGCCCCCACGACAACGAGCGCATTCTCGCCAGATTGGTGGAGGTTCTTGATCGGCCCGATTTGGCAGTAGCGGTAAGCCGATTACAGCAACCAAGTCGTCTCTGAGTGCTCAGATGACCAAGCAATTTTCAGTCATCATTTTAGCCTCTTGCACGGCTGCGTTTTTATTGATTGGAACACCAGCCGCACATACGAAACAACAGTGCAGCGCCGCGATGCCCTCAAATACGCGCGCGTATTGGTCTTGGCGCCTCATCGACGGACGAAGATGCTGGTACGAGGGCAAGCCCATGCTTTCGAAATCATCGTTGGAGTGGCCTGCGAAGGGGTCGACACAGTCGCCCAATAGAGAACTTGTAACCGCCCTCACAGAGAAACCGGGCAATCTGGGCGCGCAAGAGTTGCCGCCGACTCACCTTAACACTTTCGATGCGTTGTGGCGCTCACGGGTGGGACCTTCGGATTGAGCGAGGCCGCGACTTAAGACTATCGAACGAGTCATCGAGCCTTGGGGCGAAGGCTTTGTCGCCAACGAGCGCGCCTGACCGATAATGACTGCGCTACCGCGTTTCTCTAGACCGACGCAATTCTTCGCGGGAAACGCCGCTGTCCGGGCTGATCCACTTTGTGTAAGCTCTTCCGGCACTCGACGTCTTCAGGAGAACCGCAATGAGACCCTTCATGCTCGCCTGCGTGGCCGCCATCATCATGGCGGGAGTCGGCGCGGCGGCTCTTAGCCAGGTGCAAGAGCCGGTCTCGGAAGCCTTTGCTACGACGGCCGTCCGACTCTAGCGGACCGCGGCGCACTGCGTTGGCCTTACTCCGCCGCGGTTGCGGTCGGATTGGAGCGTCCGGCATTGGCGGCGCGCGCTTCTTCCTCCGCGAGCCAGAGGCTGTGGTGCTCCTTCGCCCAGTTGACGTCCACGGTGCCGCTGCCCATCGCCTCGAAGGCGCCCTGCATTCCAATCGTGCCGATGTAGATGTGGGCCAGCATCACCGCGACGAACAGCACCGCCACAATCGAGTGAACGATCTGGGCGATCTGCATTCCTTCGATGCCGGACAAGTAGAATGGGAACATCAGCGCATATCCGGTGATCGCAACGGCAGCGCCGCCAATGACGACGATCCAGTAGATCGCTTTCTGGCCGGCGTTGAAGCGACTGGCCGGTGGATGATCATGCCCCACGATGCCGCCACCGCGCTTGATCCACTCGACATCGGCCCTATTCGGGATGTTACCCCGGAGCCACATCAAGGAGATCAACACGACTCCGATGGTGAACGGGAAGCTCAGATAATTGTGCGCGTACTTTGCCCATTGCGACCATTCGGAAAATGCTTCGTGGCCGATCAACGGCAACAGCAGCGGGCGACCGAAAGTGATGTTCAGCCCGGAAATGGCCAGGACGATAAAGCAGGTTGCCGTCATCCAGTGCACGAAGCGCTCGAACGCGCTAAAGCGCACGATCGTCCGCCCCGATCTGCCGCTCTGGATGCGGACCATGCCGTGGATGAGATAGAAGGCGACGAGCGCGATGAGCATGCCGAGGATGGCGATTCCGCCGACCCAGCGCAGGGTGACGTTGCGGAATTCCCGCCACTCGCGCCCTGCCGGCTGCTCCAACACGCCGGACCGCTGATCGGGAATGCTGACGCGTCCCTGGATCCGGTTGAGTTCCTGCAGAAGCTGCTGCTCTTTCACCGAGCTCGCGGTCGGGTTGACCTGCTGGGCGGCCGTCGGCATTGCCGCGCTGACAAACAACAACAAGGTCCACGCGCCGAGCGCGAGACGGACGTATTTCGCAAGAGACGCCATAAACTCCTCCCGATATCGAGGCGGCCGCGCCATGTCGTCGTCAGGACTCGATCGTCTCGCGATAGGCGGTCTTCCAGCCCCAGGCGCCCGAGCCGTAGCCGCGCTTCATCACGCGTTCCCTGTAGATCTGGGCGATAATTTCGCCGTCGCCGGCAAGTAGCGACTTGGTCGAGCACATCTCGGCGCAAAGCGGCAGCTTACCCTCGGCAAGACGGTTCGCACCATATTTCTCGTACTCCTCCTTGCTGCCGTCAGCCTCCGGACCGCCCGCGCAGAACGTGCATTTGTCCATCTTGCCGCGCGAGCCGAAGTTGCCGACCTTCGGATATTGCGGAGCGCCGAACGGACAGGCGTAGAAGCAATAGCCGCAGCCGATGCACAGGTCTTTGGAGTGAAGCACGACGCCGTCGAGGGTTGTGTAGAAGCAGTTCACCGGGCAGACCGCCGCGCAGGGCGCGTCGGTGCAGTGCATGCACGCCATGGAGATCGACCGCTCGCCCGGCTTACCGTCGTTGATGGTCACGACGCGGCGCCGGTTGATGCCCCACGGCACCTCGTGCTCGTTCTTGCAGGCGGTCACGCAGGCATTGCACTCGATGCAACGGTCGGCGTCACAGAGAAATTTCATCCGGGCCATGGTCGTTGCTCCTTATGCCGCCGCGATCTGGCAGAGAGTAACCTTGGTCTCCTGCATGTTCGTCGCAGGATCATATCCGTAGGTCGTGATCGTGTTCGCGCTTTCGCCGAGCACGATCGGATCTGTGCCCTTCGGGTAGTTGCCACGAAGATCCTTGCCGCCGAGCCAGCCGCCGAAGTGGAAGGGCATCCAGGCGACGCCCTTGCCGACGCGTTCGGTGACGAGCGCCTTCATCCTGGCTCGGGAATTGTTCTCCGCACCCGTGACCCAGACCCAGCCGCCGTCCTTGATGCCGCGATCGGCTGCGTCGGCGGGATTGATCTCGATGAACATGTCCTGCTGGAGTTCAGCGAGCCACGGGTTGGTCCGCGTCTCTTCACCGCCACCCTCATACTCGACCAAGCGGCCGGACGAGAGAACCAGCGGAAATTGCCTGGCGATCCCCTTCTCTATCGCGGCCTTCTGCACGGAGAACCCGATATTGGGCACGCGGAACTGCTTTGCATCGGGCAAGGTCGGATACTTGGCGACCAGATCGACGCGCGGTGTGTAGATCGGCTCGCGATGAACCGGAATGGGATCCGGCAAGCCGAAGGCGTTCATGCGCGCCTTGCCGTTGCCGTAAGGCACGCAGCCATGCATCAGTGCGACGCGCTGGATGCCGCCCGAAAGGTCGAGCGACCACGACACAGCGTCGGGAGTGGCCGGATTGATCTTGTTGATCGCAGCCATCTCCGCTTCGGTCAAATCCTTGTCCCAGCCGAGTTTCTTCAGGCTCGCCAGTGTGAACTCCGGATAACCGTCCTTGATGTCCGAATCCTTGGAATAGGATCCGTCGGCGAGCAAGCTGACCTTGCGAGTCGTGCCGTCCGGAAGTTTCTCCTCGCGCTCGATGCCGAAGCGTGGCCGGAACGTGCCACCGCCATCCATTACGGCGAGATTCGTGTTGTAGAGCAACGGCGTGCCGGGGTGCCGCACCTCGGGCGAGCCCCAGCAGGGCCAGGGCAGCCCGTAATAGTCGCCGCCGACTTCCGGATCGCTCTTCGGCGCCCGCATCGTCAGCATGTCGAACTTCGCCTGGTTCTTCATGTGCGCCTTGAGACGCTCGGGCGATTGCCCGCAATATCCGGTCGACCAACTGCCGCGATTCATCTCGCGCAGGGTGTCCTCCGCTTCGGGTAGATTGTTCTCGACCTTGATGTTCTTGAACATCTTGTCGGCGAAGCCGAACTTGTTCGCCATCAGATAGATGATCTCGAGGTCATCCTTGGATTCAAAGATCGGCTTGACGATCTGTTCGCCCCACTGCAGCGAGCGGTTCGAGGCGACGCGGGACCCTTTGCACTCGAACTGGGTGGCCACGGGGAGAATGTACAGACCGTCCTTGCGCCCGGCCTCCACGGCGAGCGAGGCCCAGGTGGTCGGATGCGGGTCGGCGATGACGAGCAGGTCGAGCGCCTTCAGGCCATTCAGGGATTCGGGAATGCGAGTGATACTGTTGGAGGCGTGCCCCTGCACGAACACCGCCCGCACATTGTCTTTCTGCGCCACCTGATCTTTCGGCAATGTGACCGCCTCGAACCAGCGCGTGAGCGGAATGCCCGGGGCTTCCATGATCTGCTTGGAGTCGAAGCGCGACTTCAGGAACTCGTAGTCCACCTCCCAAACCCGCGACCAGTGCTTCCAGGCACCCTCCGCGAGGCCGTAGTAGAACGGCAGCGTCACGATATCGAGCCCGACATCGGTCGCGCCTTGCACATTGTCATGGCCGCGGAAAATGTTGGCGCCCATGCCTGGACCGCCGACATTTCCGGTCATCAGAAGCAGAATGCAACTCGCCCGCACATTGGCGGTGCCGACTGTCTTCTGGGTCTGGCCCATGGCCCAGATCAGGGTCGACGGCTTTTCCGTGGCAAACATCTTGGCGACGCGCTTGAGCTGCTCGCCCGGAACGCCGCTGACGCGCTCGACCTCTTCCGGATTCCATTTATCGACCTCCTTGCGAAGGTCGTCGAAGCCGTAGACGCGCTGCCTGATGAACTCCTTGTCTTCCCAGCCGTTCTGGAGGATGTGCCACATGATGCCGTAGAGCACCGGGATGTCGGTGCCCGGCCGCATGCGGACATAATCAGTCGCGTGCGCCGCGGTTCGCGTCAGGCGCGGGTCGATGACGATGAAGTTGGCCTTTTGCAGCTCCTTGCCCTCGAGCAGATGCTGCAGCGAGACCGGGTGCGCCTCGGCCGGATTGCCGCCCATGATCATTTGGGTCTTGGCATTGCGGATATCGTTGTAGCTGTTGGTCATCGCGCCGTAGCCCCAGGTGTTGGCCACGCCGGTAACGGTCGTCGAATGGCAGATGCGCGCCTGGTGGTCGGTGTTGTTGGTGCCCCAGAACGCGCCGAGCTTGCGGAACAGATACGCGCCTTCATTGGTCATCTTGGCCGACCCGAGCCAATAGACCGAATCGGGGCCCGACTTCTCGCGAATCTCCAACAGCTTGTCGCCGATCTCGTTGATCGCGGTCTCCCAGGAGACGCGAGTCCATTGCCCGTTCACGAACTTCATCGGATAGCGCAGCCGCCGCTCGCTGTGCACGAGCTCGCGCACGGAAGCGCCCTTGGCGCAATGCGAACCGCGGTTGATCGGGGAATCCCAGCTCGGCTCCTGTCCGATCCATACGCCGTTCAGCACCTCGGCCGTCACCGTGCATCCGACCGAGCAATGCGTGCAGATGCTCTTGCGGGGCGTCGCGCCCGCCGTGAGCGGGCCCGCAGCGGCGGCCTCGGCCTTGCGGACGCCTCCAAGCGGTAGCGTACCAAGTGCGGCAAGCGCGCCGCCGGCAAGGCCGGAGCGACGCAGGAACGTGCGGCGATCAACGCCGCCGTTCTGCCCGGACAAGCCTGTCGCGATTGATCCGCGTGAAGCGGAGTCGGAACGCTGTTGTGTTCTCCTGATCAACACGGCCGCCTCCTTCAAGTCGGATAACGATTGACGCGATAAAATGCTTTCACGTCATCGGTTACCCTGTAGCGCGCCTTGCGCTTCTCAGTCTCGGTTTCGCTGTCGGCCTGCGCTGGCGTGATCAAAGGTGTTGCAAGTGTCGCGCCCGCACCGACCGTGCCGATGCCGACCTTACGAAGGAAGTCGCGCCGACCCACCGTCGTTTTCTTCTCATCCTTCATCGCATCTCTCCTGGACCGGTGGCGCCGGTCAGTTGGCGAACTTGAAAGCCTCTGCTTCAATTTCCAAAAAAACGCGTCCAAGCGTTCCGACCGGGCGGTAGAATCCGGCGTTCTCCGCTTTCTCGAGGTCGGCGAACAGGCGGCCCATCCAGCGGGCGACATGCTTCTCGAAGAAGACGCGCTGCGTCTCCGGCGATGCCGGATAACGTCCCGCCACCAGGCCCGCCATGATCTCGCAGAGTGTCGCCGCGTGATCCTCGGGCTCCAAATTGTGCTCTGTCCGCTCGATGCCGAGCGCGGCCAGATCGTTGCGGAGCCGCGACAATGGACGTTCATTGAGGAAGCCGGTCAGATAGTAGGACGCGTAAGGCAATAACTCTCCGCGCCCGAGGCCAACGAACAGATCGAAATATTCGCGCTCAACATCGGTCGGGACCGCGGTCGCAGCGGCTTCCGCCAGAGCTGCGTGGGCGCATCCGAGCGGCGTCGCATCGCCGTTCAGTTGCGTGATCTGCTCAAGCAGGGCATGCGATGGCGCGGACGAGAGCAGGGTCGCGAGCAGCGCATATTCCTGTGCGCGCCCGGCGTCGATGGGGTCAAGGATGCCGTCCGAGACGGCAAGCTCGCTATAGAGATCGGGACGAAGGACCTTCCGCGGCACTCCCGTCGCGGCCTCGACAGCAATCACACGCTGGGCGGGCACCCGGTTCCAATTTGACACCGAGGGTTGGGCAATACCGATCTTTCGGGCAAGCTGAGCAATGCCGCCCGCCGCTTCGATCGCGCGTTCAAGACCCGCTTCGCGCACGCCACCCTCCCATCCAAGGGCCAAGCCAAGCGCTTGATTACGTTTGCTTAACAGAGACTAGGCGCGCGCCGGGGACCGGTCAATTGATGCTATAGCATAAGGCTATAGCATTTGGTCGCAGCCTAGCGAGGCAGTGCGCCGCCATGTGTGCGGCGCCGAACGGGAATCTCCTCGCTAGCGACCGGCGGTTGCGGTGCAGCAGAGCACGACGGCAGTTCCGCGGACGCAACTTCGTCCGGCGTTTGAATGTCAGCAACGGCCTGCACCGGGTCAAATGCTTGCACCGGATCGGCCTGGACAGGGGTCGATCGCGCGGCATCTTCGCCAGTCGCCGAGGACGGGTTGGCAGCATTCTCGACGGCCTGCACGACATCGCCGAGGACACGGCGGACGAGTGCGTCGACCTGCTCGGCCGAATAGTCCAGCGGCCCGAAGCCAGGAATGGCGTTCGGATCGTTGAAGTCCCAGGCATTCTCCGCCAGTCCGACGAAATCGCGGATGGCAGGATCGGCGCTCCAGGCCCGACGAAGCGCCGCGCGGCTCAACTCCTGCGGAATGCCCCTACGCAGGAACGCCGTGACGTCGGTCGCGGCATCAATGGATTCGAGCGGCGGCAGGTTCGAGAGATCCACCTCGGAAGGATGTTGTTCTGTCGCAGTGCCGTCAGACGGCGCTGTCTCATTCGCTTCGATCGGCTCATCTGGTCTCGCTTCTGCGTGGCCGCCTTTCGCGGCCTGCTTGCGCCGCGACCAGCGCGCGAGAAAGTCCTGTTCACTCATTCGTGTCCACCTTCATGGCGCCGCTGCGCCAGCGCCTCGGGATCAGCGCGGCTCCGCTCGCGTTTGAAGAACTTTGTCTCGACGTGGTGCTCGGCGATGAAATCTTCAATCGTCTGGCGCACCATCTCGGGCATCGCCACGGCTTCAACCAGATTATCGCTGGCTCCGGTGAATGCCTCTCCTTCCGCGGGATCCGCGGTGACCGCAGAAATGAGGTAGGGCCACGTCCCCTCGGTGGGGCTCAACACGATCCAGATGCTTGGTGCACCGGAGCCGAGGTTATCGCGGTAGCGCTCGGTCTCCGAACGGTAGAGATCGACCGTCGCGCTGCCGGCGTAAAACAGCGTCGCCCCGTCCTGCTCGCGGATCACCGTCCACGGCTTCATCTCCGGCTCGTCCGGCAAGACCCCGATGCCACGCCAGACGACATCGATCCACGAGGACTCCGCCTTGCGTCGCTCGACCACGACGCCGATGGAGATCCGGACCAGCGGCTCGGCGACAGGGCTCACGGCACAGCCTCCAAATGCTTGATCGGCAGTCCGGTCAGCAGGTTCTGCGGCTTCATGCGGATGGCCTGATCGGAATTCATGGCAAGGATCAGATAGGCCGGCGTGCGCCCCGCGGCGTCAACGTTCAGGTTGGGATCTCTAAAGCTGAGCCGAAACAGCGCCAGGACGCGCCCGGCGGTGCGGTCGTCGAGGCATTCGCCCTGCCAGAGCTGGTCACCGATGCGGGTCGCCTCGGAATCCAGGCCCACATACCAGGTGAGCTCTGCGTTGTGCAGTTCGGTGAGCGGCTCGATCACGACATCGATTCCGAGGAGGTGCGAAATCCAGCGCCCCATCGCGTTTGCCAGCGCAGCCTGCGCCCGCCCGCCACCAGTCAGGTCGAGCCCCATATCGAACCGATCACTGCGCTGCCAATAGCTGTCGGCGTTCTCCTCACTGAGAACGTCGATTTGAACATCAGTCGTGGCGCCCAGCATGGACATCAGCGACAACACCGGGGTCGGGCTACTCCCGCCGATGATCTCCTCGTCCCCCAGAAGCAGAGCGTGTTCGTGCGGCAGTATCCGCTGCGGGCGGAAGAACAGCTCGGCAGCGCGCAGCTGAAACGGATCCTCGCAGCCGTCGAGCGCATTGCGGAGAATCACATGCACGAGCTGGTTGATGAACAACGGCGGGAGATTGATCGAATTCGAACGAACCGTGGCGAGATACGCCGCCTCCAGCGTCGGATGACGCAGCAAGAGGTCGCGAAATGCCAGCACGAATTGCCAATTCTCCCGCGCATCGGCGTCGCCGATTGCGGCCACCTCGCTCGCCGCGACGGGCAGGCGCGGATCGGCCAGCAATTGCCGATGCAAGCGACGCTCGACCACGCAGGCGTCGTCTGGCGGCATCAGCTCGGGGCGCGCGAAATATGCCTTCAGGTATTGGTCCGTCGCGACGAGCCCGCCGTTCGCATGGCGATCCAACAGATGGTGGCCGCAGGCGATCCAGAAGTCCCTCATCGCCGCAGCTCCCTGCTCATATCCGCAAGATTGAGCTCGTTGTCGGCTTCGGAATCATCGTCCACCTCCATGAACGAGAACGCTTTGCCGTGACGCTGCCCTTCCCGCAGTTGCAATCTACGGAACGACTCGTGGACTTCGCCGTCCTTCTCCGAGCGATGGACGGCAATCAGGGTGCTGACGGGATGGGCACAGAGCGACTGCGCAAAAGCGACCTCCTCCTCCGCCGCGGCACGCGCGATCTCCGGATCCGGCGCGCCCAACCGATCCACCAGTTGCCGCGCGAGGAGTTCCACCAGCGTCCGGCGATCGTCCTCGGTCGCGGGAACGATCTGCGCCAAGGTCGACCAGCCCCAGGACTGTACGCCGAGAAAGCCGCTGCGGAAGGCGGCGCGGTCCTTGCCGCCCAGTTTCACCGGGTCTCGATCGCAGAAACGGAACGCGCCCGACACCGCCCAATCGCCCGGCTCCGCGGGCACGTCGAACACGAACGTGTCTGACGGGTCAAGCGCGATGGTCCGCAGCAGTTTCACAGGTACGGTCCTCCGCGCTTCGGATCGAACCATGACGGCGATTGCAAGCCCTTCTTGAAATCGCGCCGGTCGGTCCCGTCTCGTCCGATCCGGCGCAGCAGAAGATCACCATTGTCGGCGATCGTGCGATAGGTCTGTCGCTCGCGCGCCAGCCGAGTCAGAAATTCGCGTGCGACGGCGTCAAAGCCGTCGACTTGCCAGGTTTCGGTCACGAGCATCAGATGTCGCGCAAAGCTCTCCGTGATCTGAACCGCGCCGGCCTCGCCGAATCCCTCTTGATCAAGCGCCGAAGCGAGCGGATGCACTCCCGCTTCGGTATCAGCCATCGCGACCGTGCGGATCATGGCGCCAAACACCAGCCAACGCGGCGGCACATCCTCCTTCGTGGATGACGGCCAGCCAAGCCGCCCGCCGCCGACAAGCCCGCCGTCGACGCGGACCGCATCGGGCCAGTCGATCGTAATCTCCTTGTTCGGCGGAGCGTAGGTGCGCAAGGCGTCAGTCAAGGCCACCATCGCGGCGTAGAAGGCGCGGCGCGCGGTGCGTAAAGCCTCGCCAGGCTCAAGCACCACGGCAAACTCGGCCAGGTCGAACCGCCCAACATAAGTCAGCGTGCCTGCCCCGCTCTCTTCTGCGATCGCAATGGCGTGGACAAAGGCGTCACCGCTCTCGCGCAGCCTCACCAGCGTGAACGGGGGAGGCAGATGGAACGGCTCGGAAGTCGATGAGCGCGTACGGGCAGGTGGTGACAGACGGACCTCCAGCTTCCTTTTCTTCCCTTGTAAGAATAGCTTATCCGAGCGGATGAGAGGACGCGAGTCCGCTCGCCGTCGCTCCCGCTGCTGTCCGGAGGCCAATGGCTGCTCATGGTGGACTCGCCGAAAACAATCCTGATCTGCTCGTGCGAAGACACGATGCGCCTCGATACGGCCGCCATCAAACGAGGATGCCGCAACAGCGAAATCGCCGAGTTCCAGCAGCTTTGCGGGGCCGAGCTGGATCGATTTCGCAAGGCGGCAACAGTTGCCGGGCCGCTGATCGTCGGCTGCACCCAGCAAGCGCCGCTGTTTGCCGATGAGATGGAAGGACGCACGGCCAAGACCGAGTTCGTCAACATCCGGGAAACTGCCGGCTGGTCAATGGAGGGATCGCAGGCCGGACCGAAAATGGCAGCGCTGTTGGCCGCGGCGTCGGAGTCTATGCCGGCCTACCCGCTTGTCAGCCTGTCGAGCGAGGGTGTGATTTTGATCTATGGCCGCGACGACGTCGCGATTGAGGCAGGTCGGCTGCTCGCCGATCACCTCGATGTCACCGTCATGATCACGAGACCGGGGCAGATTGTGCCGCCGGCGACGACATCGTTCCCGATCGTCACGGGCACGATCCGCAATGCCTGGGGACATCTGGGGGCCTTCGAGCTCGTGATCGATGACTATGCGGCGCCGCGTCCGTCCTCGCGTGACGCGCTCCTTTTCGAGTCTCCGCGCAACGGCCTGACGTCGCGCTGCGACATCATCCTGGATCTTTCCGGCGGTACGCCGCTTTTTCCCGCGCATGACCTGCGCGACGGCTATCTCCGCGCCGACCCGGGCGATCCGCCGGCGATGCTTCGCGCGGTCCTCAAGGCGCGCGATCTCGTCGGCAGTTTCGACAAGCCGCGATATGTCAATTTCGCCCCAGAGCTCTGCGTGCATTCCCGGTCGAAGCTGACGGGTTGCCATCGCTGCCTCGATCTTTGCCCCACCGGGGCGATCACGCCGGACGGCGATCACGTCACCATCAATTCCGAAGTCTGTGCTGGATGCGGGCAATGCGCCACGGCCTGTCCGACCGGCGCAGCCACCTATGCACTGCCGCCGGCCGACGCGCTGCTGCACAAATTGCGCGCCATGCTCCTGGCTTATTGCGAAGCCGGCGGCGGCCATGCCGTCGTCCTGTTCCATGACGGCCAACACGGCAGCGCGTTAATCGATGTGCTCGCTCGCCATGGCAACGGGCTTCCGGCGAGCGTGCTGCCGCTGGCGGTGAACGAGGTGACGCAGGTCGGCCTGGAGGCGATCATCGCTGCCCTTGCCTATGGCGCGGCAGGGATACGCTTCCTTCTCCGCGGAAAGCCGCGGCACGACGTTACCGGCCTGTTCAAGACGATCGCGATGGCCGATCCGATCATCTCCGGGCTTGGATTTGAAGGACGCAGGGTGGACACCATCGAAACCGACGATCCGGACGTGCTCGCCGGGACGCTCTGGTCGATCGAGCCTGCGCCGACCGTGGCCCAGCCCGCGACCTTCCGGACCGTCGGCAAACGGCGCGAATTGCTTCGCCTCGCTCTTCATGAGCTGCACCGTCTGGCCCCGTCGCCGGTCGACATCATCGCGCTGCCGGAGGGTGCGCCCCTTGGCGCAATCAGCGTCAATGTGGAGGGATGCACATTATGTCTGGCCTGCGTGTCGGCCTGCCCGACCGGTGCGCTACGCGATGATCCCGAACGTCCCGTGCTCAAATTCGTCGAGGATGCCTGCGTGCAGTGCGGATTGTGCCAGGGCACATGTCCGGAAAAGGTCATCACTCTTAAACCCCAGATCGATTTCCGTGCCGCCAGGGCCCCAGCGCAGATCATCAAGCAGGAAGAACCGGCGCTTTGCATCCGCTGCCACAAGCCTTTCGGCGTGAAGAGTACGATCGAGAAAATCGCGGCGAAGCTCGAGGGCCGGCACTGGATGTACCCCGCAGGTGACAGCCGGCTGGACGTGGTGAGGATGTGCGCGGATTGTCGCGTAATTACCATGAGCGAGCAGCAGTTCGATCCGCTCGCCGGCGTGTCGCAGCGTGCGGCACCTCGCACGACCGACGATTATCTGCGCGAGCGGGAAAGCAAGGATTAGCCCGACCAACAGGAGCCAATTTCACCAAAGCACACTTGGGGGATTGCCATGTCTCATCTGATCAAAGCTCAGCTTACATTCATTTTCGTTGCAGTTGCGGTTGGGGCGGCGATGATGCACGCGCCCGTCGAAGCCGCGCCCCTGTCGAAAGCCGACAAGGCTGCCCTGAAACAGGCGATCGTTGCCTGCAAGGCGCAGGCGAAGGGCAGGAAGATCAAATGGCTCGCGCGCCGGAAATACGTCAACAATTGCGTCACCGAGGCGCTGAAAGAGCATCCGAACGTGGACGTTGTCAAATTGATCAAGGCGTACCCGAACATAATGGACCTTCCCGTAGAGAAATGGCCTGGCTTCTAGCCGCGTGGGGAGATGTAACCTGCCGTCACCGTCGTCCCGCAGTCGCGCGCCCGAGGAAATCGGTGAGCGCCCGGCGATCCTCCGGGGACCCGATCCGCTGCTCGGGCATTTTCGTTCCAGGTGTATAGGCGTTCGGACCGAGTTCGAAGAGCTTCTCCACCGATTCGGGAGTCCAGACGATATCCATCTTCGTCAGCGCGTCGGAAAAGCGATATCCCGGCAGTGACGCGATCCGGCGACCGTACAAGCCGTCGAGCGTGGGACCGGCGCGCTGCGGCTCCTTTCCGGACAGAGTGTGGCAGGCAACGCACGCCCTGAACACCTCGGCACCGCGATCTCCCGCGTAGGCGGCGAGCGGATCGCCTTGCGTTGCCAGCGGTGACGAGCCGATGGGATCGCCGGTTCGCGCGTTCCAGCGCCGGATCCGGCCATCCGCGCCCCCCGTGAGCAACGTTGCATTGTCGGGCAGGAATGCCACCGACCAAACCGGCGCGCCTTGAGCGGCTAGCGTCGACGCGATGCTGCGCGCCCTGCGATCGATGATGGAAACACTTCCGCCAATTGCGGCTGCAGCGATCAACGTGCCATCGGTGGAGATCGCCAACGCGACAATCGGCATCGGCGCGACAGACACCTCCCCGGTCTCCTTGCCGTCCGATGTCAGGAACCGTATCGCCCCGTCTGCCCCAGCCGTTATGATTTCCCCGTCAGGAGCGACTGTCGCGGCGACAAGCGGAGACGGAAGCAAGACCACATCCGGCGCTCCGCCCGCCATCGGCCAGATCCTCAACTCATGATCATAGCCGACGCTAATCAACGACTTTCCGTCCGCCGCGAAGACGACGCCGTTGATGTTCTGCGTATGCCCTTCGAGCATCCGCGCCGCGCCGTCGGCGAGCGACCAGACACCAACCGTATGATCCCACGACGCGCTGGCGAGCTTCGCACCGTCAGGCGAGACCGCGAGTGAAACGATGGGCGCGTGATGCCCCTCGAAAAGCCGATCGGGCTGCTGGCGGCCCGGCGTCCAGATCGCGATCCGCGCATCGGCTCCCGCGGTGGCCATACGCCCGTCCTTCAGGAAGGCGACCGCGGTCACCTGATCGGAGTGAAATCGGAGGATCTGTTCCGCGGATTCCGTCCTGAGCGACCACCGAATTGCTGATGTGTCGAAGCTGCCCGACAGGGCCGTGTTGCCGTCACTGGAAATTGCAATCGACCGGACGGGCCCGCCATGACCTGCGAGCTGACCTTGCGCCAAAGCCGGTGCAGCCGCCCACACAGCGGCGACAATGCTCAGACTTGAGGCCCAATTCATCGGCGGTCCACCGGACGGCTCTCGCGTTGTTCGCACCGGACATGTCCTGAGTGCTGTTGATACAAGTCAATGATTGGGGCGGTTGTCAGGCCTCAATGCTGCACCGCAAGTCGGCAATGATCTTGCTACTCAATGCCGCAACGACACGTTCCCGGCTTGAGCAAAGGATTGGCGAAGTCTATGCTGATCATGGGACGTCGAGGACGACGCATGCAAATACGACCGAAGACGTATCTGCACTTGATGTCACTGTGGCGATCACCCCGCGGGTCGAGGTCGCCACGTCACGGCAACATGCCCGCCGAAACGTCGCCGTCGCTCATTTATATCGCTGTCGTGCTGACATTCCTGCTGGCAATCCTGGAACTGGATCGTCATCGGCACGAACTGGAGTCGCTCGGTCTCTTCAGAAACGACTACGCGGCTCCAGCTGCCTTGCTGGGGCCATAGCAGCTGACTCTCAACCGAACTTCGATCTCGGGCCTCTGCGTCAGCGTTGATGCAGGCCGTGGTCGGCAAGCGGCTCTTGTCTAGCGCGTTGTCTCTCTTGGAAAGACCAAGGAGCGGTCGTCAAAATCTTCGACCCGGCGCCGACAAGGAAGTTGAGACCCAGGCTTACGGCAGTTCCCTTCCCAGGCTGCCGTAAGCCATACCAGCGCATTGTCCGATTCAGCGTTCCATATCGCCCATCGTCATCCGAGGTACAGGGATGCGAATGGATCATTGGTCTGGTTTTGAGGTCCCGCCGTCTTGGCGTGTAGCTCCGGCGCTGAAGGTGCAGCCTGGCTGGTTGGTGCGAGCCAGGCCAAGTGCGACGTCAGAACGGCCGGGTCGTTCTGACCGGACGCCGCCGCAGGTGAAAGCTGGCCGAACAGGGCAAGGACGGCAACCCCTGCTGCGGCAACGTTGACCCAACGATTCTTGGCTGAGGTGGACATGGTGTGACACTCCTTCTTACGGGGCTCGGGATGAGCAACACCGCTTATGGGGCCACCTTACTCAAAGCTCCGAAATGCTGAATGTCAGACAGGATCGAAGAGATGTGCGTTCGTCTCGCCGATTGTCAAAATGGCACCCTTGCAATGATCCGCCGTCCGAGCTTCGGTTCTGATTCCATCAGAACCGATAATGCAGCTTGGGAGCGAGCGCCTCGCTCCCAAGCCGCTGCTGACAGCGTCACTTCTTCGCTCGCACAGCATCCGCAGTGCCCTGGATGAAGGCCTGGATCTTCACGATATCCTCGTCCGTCAGCTTGCCGGTGAAGTCGGGCATGCCGCGGTCCTTGAAGGGGCCGTTGAAGACGATGTCCTTCAGGTTGATGATCTCCTCCTTCAGGACAAAACCAAGGTTGCGCACGTTGCCGCCATTGTCCACGCCAGGCACACCGTGGCAGTTGGCGCAAGCGGCGACATAAATTGCTGTGCCTTCGTCATATTGCTTCGGATCGTAGGGAACGCCTTCGAGCAGGTTCTCGGTCTGGTACTTCACGAACTCCGGCAGCTTCGCCTTGCCACCGAGCGCAAAAGTGTAGACGGTGCCGGGGCTGCGCAGTTGCGTGGCGCGGCCGGTCATACCGAGCACGCCTCCCCAGCCGACAGCGACCGAGACATATTGCACGCCGTCGACCAAATAGGTCGAAGCTGCTGCGACCACGCCGGTGCCAGTCGGCGTCTCCCACAGCGTCTTACCTGAAGTTGCGTCGTAGGCGACGAAGCGTCCGTCAGCCGTGCCCTGGAAAACCAGATTGCCGGCGGTGGTCAGTGTGCCGCCGTTCCAGGGCGAGGGATCATCGACATGCCAGGCTTCCTTCTGCTTTACCGGATCCCAGGCAAGGAGGCGTCCGAATGTCGGCGCCTTCGGCGGGGTGCCGTTCAGCACAAAGCCGATGTTCCAGCCTGTTGAGCTACCGAATTTGCCGGGCGTCGCCGCATTACGCTCGAAGGTTTTCTCCGGTGTCAGGTTCACGGGCACGCTCTGCGCCGGCAGATAGACAAGGCCGGTCTGCGGATTGAAAGACATCGGCTGCCAGTTGTGCGCGCCATACGGACCGGGGACGCTGTCATAAGGATCGTCCCCGCGCGCCGCCGGAACTTCGATCGGCCGGCCGTCCACGTCATATCCGGTGGCCCAATTCACATCGACGAAGTTCTTCGCGGAGATGAACTTGCCGTTGGTGCGGTCGATGACGAAGAAGAAGCCATTCTTCGGTGCGTGCAGGATCACCTTGCGCGGCCTGCCGTCGATATTGATGTCGGCGAGGATCATCGGCTGGGTCGAGGTGTAGTCCCAGTGATCGCCGGGCGTCTCCTGATAGTGCCAGATATATTTGCCTGTGTCGGCGTTCAGCGCGACCAGCGAGGCGAGATAGAGGTTGTCGCCGCCGGACGGGCTGCGGATCTTGCGATTCCACGGCGCGCCGTTGCCGGTGCCGATATAGACCATGTTGAGATCGGGATCGTAGGTGATCGTATCCCACGGCGTGCCACCGCCGCCATTGATCCAGTATTTCGCGGCAGGATCCCAGGTCTTCGCGGCCGCCTCCATCGAAGCGTCTTCGAACGGTCTGGAGGGATCGCCGGGCACGGTGAACCAGCGCCAGAGCTGACTGCCGGTCTCGGCATCATAGGCGGTCACATAGCCGCGTGCGCCATATTCGGCGCCGCCCTGGCCGATCACGACCTTGCCGTTGAAGGCGCGCGGCGCGCCGGTGATGGTGTAGGAGTGCTCGTGGTCGATCAGCGTGTCCTTTTCCCACACCTTTTGGCCGGTCGCGGCATCGAGTGCGATCAGCCTGCCGTCAAAGGCAGCGACGAACACCTTCCCCTTGTAGACGGCGACGCCGCGATTGACGACGTCGCAGCAGCCTTTGTAGCCTTTTGCGCGATCGACGCCGGGATCGAAGGTCCAGATCTTCTTGCCCGAGCGGGCATCGATCGCATGCACGATGCTCCAGGGCCCGGTCTGGTACATGATGCCGTCGATCACGACGGGCGTTGCCTCGACGCCGCGCTCGGACTCGAGGCTATAGCTCCAAACAAGCCCGAGCCCCTTCACATTGTCGGAATTGATCTGGTTGAGCTTTGAGAAACGCGTCTCGGCATAGTCGAGGCCGATGGTTGGCCAGTCGCGCGAGGTCGCCGTGTTGGCCTTTATCATGGCGCCGTCGACCGCCGACGTCGCCGCCTTGATGCGCGCGGGCGTCAGGTCCTCAGCCAGGGTGACTTGAGTTGTGAGTGCGAAGCTCAGCAACAGCGCGCTGGCAACTCCAAGCAAACGGCATTCATTGCACGGCAAGCGTGTCATTCCTTTTCCTGACGATCCTGTCTGATGAGCATGATCTCATTGGATCCATGCTCGCGGGAGCGGCGGGATCATAGTCGGGCCGAAACCACCGTCAATCTGACGCAACGGGAATGTGATGCGAGCAATGATGCCGGCCCTCAATGCAATGAAGAGCTCCTCCTGCCTGCTCGCTTTTCGCTATCCGTCTCGTGGCGCCGGATCCCCGGCCTCGACATAGTCCGGATTGTTGCTATCCTGGCGACATGACCGGACATGATCACGACCGCCACCACGATCACGACCATTCGGAATTGTCGGAAACCGAGCTGCGTGTGCGCGCGCTGGAATCGATTCTGACCGAGAAGGAATATGTCGACCCTGTCTCGCTCGATCTTCTGATTGAACTCTATGAGAAGAAGATCGGCCCGCGCAACGGCGTCCGCGTGGTGGCGAAGGCGTGGAGTGATCCGGACTATCGCGCGCGGCTGTTGAAGGACGCGACATCGGCAATCAGCGAGCTCGATTACTCCGGTCGCCAGGGCGAGCACATGGTCGTGATCGAGAACACACCGGAGCAGCACAACATGGTCGTCTGCACACTGTGCTCCTGCTATCCGCACCCGGTGCTCGGGCTGCCGCCGGTCTGGTACAAATCCGCGCCCTATCGTTCCCGAGCGGTTGCCGACCCGCGCGGCGTCCTCAAGGACTTTGGCGTCACCCTGCCCGACACAACCAAAATCAGAGTGTGGGATTCGACCGCGGAGATCCGCTACCTTGTCTTGCCGATGCGCCCCGAGGGCACCGAGGGCTGGAGCGAGGATCAGCTCGGCGAACTGGTCACCCGCGACAGCATGATCGGCACCGGCTTGCCGAGACAGCCCGGCGAGGTCGCCTGATGGACGGCGCGCATGACATGGGAGGCGTCAGGGGCTTTGGCCCTGTCGTCGCCGAAACGAACGAGCCGGTGTTCCACGCCGAGTGGGAACGGCGCGCCTTTGCGCTGACAGTTGCTATGGCGCGTCCCGGCGGCTGGAATATCGACATGTCGCGCTTTGCCCGCGAGAACCGCCCGTCCGAGGATTATCTCAGCAAGAGCTATTTTCAGATCTGGCTCGCCGGCCTCGAGACGCTGATGATCGAGCGCGGTCTCGTCACGCGCGAGGAGATCGAGGCCGGCAAGATGCTCTTCCCGCCCAAGCCCGGCATCAAGCCCGTGGCGCCTGATGAGGTGACGCCCGCGATCCGCCGCGGCGGCCCGACCGAACGGCGCCCGACGGCGCCTGCACTGTTCAATGTCGGCGACACCGTGCGGATGAAGGATATTCATCCGACGACCCATACCCGTCTGCCCCGATATGTCCGCGGCCATCTCGGCACCGTCGAGATGAACCATGGCTGCCACGTGTTTCCCGACCTCAATTCGCAGGGCAAGGGCGAGAACCCGCAATGGCTGTTCACCGTCAGGTTCGACGGGCCCGAATTGTGGGGCGCGGGCGGCGATCCGACGCTGAGCGTGTCCGTTGACGCCTGGGAATCCTATCTGGAACATCCCTGATGGCGATCGGTCCGCAGCAAGCGATGCGCGCTGCGATCGCGGCGCCCGGAATTCCCCGCGACGCGGACGGTCCGGTGTTCCGCGAGCCCTGGGAAGCGCGCGCCTTCGCGATGGCGCTCGCGCTGCACGAGGCCGGAGTCTTCACCTGGAAGGAATGGGCAGAGGCGCTGGGCGCCGAGATCAAACGCGCGCAGGCCAAGGGCGATCCCGACACCGGCGAGACCTACTACCAGCATTGGCTCGCCACCCTGGAGGCGCTGGTCGCCGCCAAGGGCGTCACCACGCTGGACAATCTGCAGCGCTACCGCGACGCCTGGGATCACGCCGCCGACCGCACCCCGCACGGAAAGCCGATCGAGCTGACGCCGGGGGATTTTGAGTAGCGGGTCGCGTTCCTCCTTGGACACGCTGCGCCACTATCACTCCCGTCATGCTGAGGTGCGAGCCTTGCGGACCACTTGCGCCGCTGGGCGAGCCTCGAAGGACGCGCGGCCCCGATGCGTCAGCCCGCAGAGCCCGGCCGTCGTGCTTCGAGACGGCGGCTTCGCGGCCTCCCCATCATAACGGTGATGGATTGGCGTACCCGGTTTCCATTCGTCAACCGAAGCGATCCCTCCGCGTACGTGGATTCATGCATTGCTACGTCGCTGCACTCCTCGCAATGCGAGGCTGGCGTCCGATTCACATATCAAACAGCGATTCGGATACGAGTTTGCATTCTCGCGACGCGTTGCGTCCAAGCTTTGCTTGTCTTTCCGCCCTCCAAATCAAGAGGGCGCGGGGAAAGCCGGGTGCCGGTTGGCACCCATGGGCCCCGTGCAACAAAAAGCACGGGGGTAGGACCACAGGTGTAACCGGAAACAACCCGGCTTTCCCTGCGCGATGGTTTACGGCTTATACGTGATCTCCTCGGCGAGACCGGGCTTTGTTGCCACCGTCGTCAGCAAGAGGCGTTGGCCTCCCGCGGACTTAACACCAGCCACTGGGGCGTCAGGACCACACGACTTCACCGTCCGCATCGCATGTGCTCGTCAGTCACACGCGCGGCGTCCACCGCATCTCAACCCAACACCTGTGACGATCGCGAAGCGCCCCTCAATCGGATGAGACGGAGCAATTATTAGCCTGATTTCCATTTCTGAAAAACAGAAATATTTTTCGTGTGAAGACTTGCCGCGTCGGGCAAATCAGTGATCGGCGCGCCGGCAACTACGCCGCATATTCGTCAACCCGTCGCTCGCAGGCCAAACGCAAGGCGTTCGCCGATCAGAACGAGTCCCAAACGCGGCCGGCGCCGGACATGCAACCGCCATTGAGCGGCCTCACCGCATTTCCAGTTCCTTGATCGCTTGCATCGAAATCTTCAAGGGGTCCTTGATGCCGGTTTGCGCGACCTTGATGATCGTCTTCGCGATCATTTCCGTCAGCGGGTCGTCGCGGTCCTTGACGCAGAGCGTATGCAGTGCTCGCTCGTAAGCTGCTGTGATGCGGCTAATCGTTTCCGTGTCTATAGCGCAGCCGTGTAACAGTCGGTCGATAACCATATAAACTCACTTTGGCGATTGCAGTGCGCGCGAGTTCAGCCATTTGGTCAGATCAGAAGCGGCCTCGGCCTGGCGGGCTCTGCGAATAAGGCGCTCACGCGCAATGCCTGGCGGGGTGCCGCGGGCTTCCTTCCGAAAGCGCCGTGCCTCTTCCGCAAGATGTTCTCCCGTAATGGTCGTTTGCTGGATGCGCCGACGGGACATGCGCTCCTCCTTCCTTTTTCAGGCGGGAGCGCGAACGGTCTCTCAGCCACCAGCGCCTATGGGCAAGAGCCGAAGCCGGTGATGGGGAACAACTTGCACCCTGGCTGGCGAGTTCCAAACTATGATGGGGTGAGGCGCCGATTTTCGGTGGCCCGCTGAAATCGATATGTACGGATACGGCACCGCCCCCTTGAGGGTATTCTACCCGGATGTTTTCGGCCTTGTTTCCTCGCCGTAAACGGCTGGTCGTGCATTTTGCGTCTGGGACGGGGCCGATTGAACGACTGATTTGCCCCACCGACCGAAGCCAGCTGATTCTCGGGCGAAGGCTTGCCTCGTCGCGCAATTCAGGACCGGCGCGACTACAGCCGCGCCGCATACTCCTGCCAGCCCTTGGCGCGCAGACTGCACGCGGGACATTCGCCGCAGCCATAGCCCCACTCATGCTGCGCGCCGCGCTCGCCGAGATAGCAGGTGTGGGACTGCTCGCGGATCAGATCGACCAACCCTGCCCCGCCGAGATCATGTGCGAGCCGCCAGGTCGCGGCCTTGTCGAGCCACATCAGCGGCGTGTGCAGTTCGAAGTCCCTGGCCATGCCGAGACTGAGCGCTGACTGCAACGCCTCGATGGTCTCGTCGCGGCAATCCGGGTAGCCCGAGTAATCCGTCTCGCACATGCCGCCGATGATGTGGCGGATGCCGCGGCGATAGGCGAGCGCCGCCGCGAAGGTGAGGAACACCAGATTGCGGCCGGGGACGAAGGTGTTCGGCAGGCCGTCCGCACCCATCGTGATCGCGACGTCACGCGTCAGCGCAGTGTCGGAAATTTCCGACAACGTCGGGATTGCAAGCGTGTGGCTGTCGCCGAGTTTGGCGCCCCAGTCCGGCCGCAGCGCCTTGAGGCCGGACACCAGACGGTCGCGGCATTCGAGCTCGATCGCGTGGCGCTGGCCATACGCGAAGCCAAGCGTCTCGACACGGGCAAAGCGGGACAATGCCCAGGCCAGGCAAGTGGTCGAGTCCTGGCCGCCGGAAAACAGCACCAGCGCGGTGCCGGAATTGCTCTGATCGTTCATGGAACCCGCTTTACCACTCATCGGCACCATGGCCAATCGGCGGACAGCGCCGTGATTTCGGCGCGATTTGCTGGGATCGGCAGGGCCGTTTTGGCATAAAGCCGGAGCCTTTCAACATTTTGGTGCCCCATGACCCCTTCCCGCGATATCGCCCGCCTGATTGAGATCATGGCCGCGTTGCGCACGCCGGTAACCGGCTGCCCGTGGGACCTTGAACAGGATTTCGCGACCATCGCGCCCTACACGATCGAGGAGGCCTATGAGGTCGCGGACGCGATCACGCGGGGCGATTTCGACGACCTCCGGGACGAACTCGGCGATCTCCTGCTCCAGGTCGTCTATCACGCCCGTATGGCGGAGGAGCGGAACGCCTTTGCGTTCGGCGACGTGGTCGAGGCGATCACCAGCAAGATGATCCGCCGGCACCCGCATATCTTTGCCGACAAGGACGGCAACATCCAGCCCGCCGGCGTCAAGAGCGCATGGGAGCGCATCAAGGCCGAGGAGAAGGCAGAGCGTGCGGCACGGCGCGCGCCAGAGGACACCGCGCACAAATCGCTGCTCGCGAGCGTCAAGGCCGGCCTGCCCGCCCTGACGCGCGCGATGGAATTGCAGCGCAAGGCCTCGACCGTCGGCTTCGACTGGAACGACCCGCGCGCGGTGCTGAACAAGATCCGCGAGGAAGCCGACGAGATCGAGGCCGCACTCGACCGCAACGACAAGCAGGAACTGACGGAAGAGACCGGCGACCTGATGTTCGCCCTCGTCAACCTCGCACGCCACGTCGACGCCGATCCGGAGACCGCGCTGCGCGCTACGAATGCAAAGTTCGAGCGGCGGTTTGCCTATATCGAAAAGACCCTCGCCGCGCGAGGCCACTTGCTCGAGGAAGCGTCCCTGCAAGAGATGGATGCGTTGTGGAACGAGGCGAAGAGCGCCGTCGTCCCTCACAGCAGCGTGCCGCGGAGAATCACGGCCGCAACCCCGAAATAGATGACGAGGCCCGTCACGTCGACCAGCGTCGCCACAAAGGGCGCGGACGCGCTTGCCGGATCGAAGCCGATGCGCTTGAGAATGAACGGCAGCATCGATCCGGCCAGCGATCCAAACGTCACGATGCCGACGAGGGTGGCGCCGACGGTTGCGGCCACCAGGCCCCAATGCGGGCCGTAATCGAAGATGCCCAGCGTCTGCCAGAGCGTGATCCGCGCCATGCCGATCACACCGAGGATGGCGCCAAGCGCCAATCCTGTCGGCAGTTCACGCAAGGCGACCCGCCACCAGTCGCCCAGGCGGAGTTCCTGCAGCGCCAGGGCACGGATCAACAGGGACGTCGCCTGCGACCCGGAATTGCCGCCCGAGCTCATGATCAGCGGGATGAACAGCGTCAGCACGATCGCTCTCTCGAGCTCGTCCTGGAAGGTCTGCATCGCGCTCGCGGTCAGCATCTCCGAGAGGAACAGCGCGCACAGCCAGCCGCCTCGCTTCTTGATCATTTCGACAAAGCTGATCCGCAAGTAGGGTTCGTCAAGCGCTTCCATGCCGCCGAATTTCTGGACGTCCTCGGTCGATTCCTGGACGATGGCGTCGATCACGTCGTCCACCGTGACGATGCCGAGAATTCGGCCCGGACCATCGACCACCGCGACCGCCAGCAGATCGTATCGAGAGATCAGCCGTGCCGCCTCCATGCGGTCGGCTTCAGGCGAGATCATCAGCGGCCGCCGCGCCGGCGCCGCCGTCAGGACATTGGCGTGCGGGTCGCCTGAGATCAGGCGGCGGAGCGGCACTGCTTGAACCAGCGTCTTCCTGACCGGATCGATCACGAAGATCGAGTAGACGGTCTCCCGGGTGCGCTCGACCATGCGGATGTGATGCAAGACCTCGGCAATCGTCCAGGTCGAGGGAACGCTGACGAACTCGGTCGTCATGATGCTGCCGGCGCTGCGCTCCGGATACGCCAGCAGCCCGGAAATGACGCCCCGCGTCTCCGGATTGAGGCGGTCCAGCAACGCAGTTCGGACCGGCTCCTCAAGCTCCTTGAAGATGTCGGCGGCGCGATCGTCGGAGACCCCGGACAGCAGCGCAACCGCGGTGTCTGACGGCAGCGCTGTAATGAGCTCGCAGGTATTGGCGAGCCCGGGCAGATCAAGAACCTCGATCGCCTTCTCGGCCGGCAATGATTGCAGCATCGCCGCCGCCGCCTCGGGCTCTTCCGCGTTGAGCGCCTCCACGATGTCGGGCGCCCGTTCCTGGGCGAGATCCCCAGTCGCATTCGCGAGCGTTGCGTCCCCTACGGCTTCGCTGGAATTCTGCATTGATCGGCCTCGCCTTCGCGTCCAGCAGCGCAATGGACCAAGGCGATACGGAATTCAAACAGAAAGTGCAGCACATGGTCGCATGCGGCCGGTCAAGCGGGCCACGTCACGACGTCGTCATATTTTCGACGATCGCTGCCGGCAGCCGGCTCACAGACCGTGCGGAACGGCGTCGAAGCGATTCATGACGATGTCGCGCTTGGTGGCGTCGACGCGCACGGTCATGTCGAACCGCTCGCCGTGCAGCTCCTTGTTCAACACCTCGGCATTGCGGTGCAGCCAGCTAATGCCTGCGCCATCGGAGGCGTCGATCGACAGGTTCAGCGTCATGCGCTTGGCGGCGAGGCGATCCTCGATCGCGGCCAGGAGCTGATCGATCCCCTCGCCTGATATGGCGGATACCAGGAAGCACGGCCGCTCCGGCGGCCTCCGCGCGGCGATGTTGCGCAAATTCTCGCGCTCCTCGGGATCGAAGCGGTCAACCTTGTTCCAGACCTCGATGATGCGCTCGCCGCCGTCGGCGGTCGGATCGATGCCGAGCTGACGCAGCACCGCCTCGACGTCGCGCTCCTGCGCTTCCGCGTCTTCATGCGAGATGTCGCGAACGTGCAGGATGATGTCGGCCTCGAGCACCTCCTCCAGCGTGGCGCGGAACGCGGCCACGAGTTGGGTCGGCAGGTTGGAGATGAAGCCGACGGTGTCTGACAGCATCGCCTTGCCGCCGTGCGGCAGGTTGAGCGCGCGCAAGGTCGGGTCCAGCGTGGCAAACAGCATGTCCGCGGCCTGGACGTCGGCGCGGGTCAGGCGGTTGAACAGGGTCGACTTGCCGGCGTTGGTGTAACCGACCAGCGCCACCACCCGGTATGGCACGCGCTGACGGCCGGCGCGATGCAGCCGCCGCGTCGCCTGCACCTTCTTCAACTCACCTTCGAGCCTGGCGATGCGCTCGCTGATCAGGCGCCGGTCGGCCTCGATCTGGGTCTCGCCCGGACCGCCCATGAAGCCGAAACCGCCGCGCTGTCGCTCGAGGTGGGTCCAGGACCGCACCAGCCGGCTGCGCTGATAATTCAGGTGGGCGAGTTCGACCTGCAGCGCGCCTTCCCTGGTCTTGGCGCGGCGGCCGAAGATTTCCAGGATCAGGCCGGTCCGGTCGAGCACCTTGGTGCGCCACGCCTTCTCGAGATTGCGCTGCTGGATCGGCGCCAGCGCGCAGTCCATCACCACGAGCTCAATGTCGTTGCTGGCAACAAGACCGGCGATCTCCTCGACCTTACCCTTGCCGAGGTAGGTGGCGGGGCGAATCTGGCCGACCGGCGCGACCACCGCCTCGACCACGATGAGATCGATCGCGCCCGCAAGGCCCGCGGCTTCCTCGATCCGCGCTTCGTGATCGCGGACAAGGGATTCCGTTTGCGCATCGCCGCCGTCGCGGCGCACGCGCAGATACGGGCCGATGACGATCACCCGCCCGCTCTTGCTATCCCCCGCCGACCGCGGACGGTCGGCGTCCCCTTCACGGTTGAAGGGTTCCAATCAGGTCACTCTCAAGCCGGACTATCCTCACCGCCTTCGAACAACTGAATCGGAGCGCCCGGCATGATGGTCGAGATCGCATGCTTGTAGACAAGCTGCGAATGACCGTCGCGCCGGAGCAGCAAGCAGAAATTGTCGAACCAGGTGACAATGCCCTGTAGCTTCACTCCGTTGACCAGAAATATCGTCAGTGGTGTTTTGGTTTTACGAACGTGATTTAGGAAGGTGTCTTGTAGGTTTTGTGCGCGGTCTGCCGCCATTGTTTTTGTCCCGCCATTTGGGTTTCTTTTTATTGAACCGGTTGTTGCTCTCTCTCGGAGCTTGCCCCGGCTGCCCGCGCCTGCCCTGAGATCCCCCTCCGACAGGCCTAGCGTGTCGGATTAGAGGCCACGTGCGCTTTTTAGGCAAGCCAGTTCACGCACCCAGATGGTGGCAATTCCAAGAAAACCCGGCGAATGCGACGATTATTCTCAACCAAATGGACAAATTGCCACCCGGTCCCGGCCGGATCCGACCGCCCTTCGGCGATCGCGGAGTGAGCCCCATCTGCCGGCAGCGTGGGGATCAACCGACCCCAAGCGCCTTCAGCTTTCGATGCAGCGCCGAGCGCTCCATGCCGACGAACTCCGCGGTGCGCGAGATGTTTCCGGAGAAGCGGCTGATCTGGGCGATCAGATAGTCGCGCTCGAAGACTTCCCGCGCCTCGCGCAGCGGCAGGCCCATGATGTGTTCGCCATTGTTGGAGGTCGGCATCGCCGGCACCATCGAACCGACATCCTGCGGCAGCATGTCGGCGGTGATGATGGCCTCAGGTCCGCCGCCGGCGAGAATCATCACCCGCTCGACATTGTTGCGAAGCTGGCGGACGTTGCCCGGCCAGACATGCGATTGCAGCACCGCCATCGCGTCCTGCCCGATCTGCCGCTTCGGCAAGCCGGTCGCGGCCGAAATCTGGTCCATGAAGTAGTCGATCAGCTCGGGAATGTCCTCACGTCGCTCCGACAGCGGCGGTACGCGGATCGGCACCACCGAGAGGCGGTGGTAGAGATCCTCGCGGAATCGGCCCGCGGCGATCTCCTCCTCCAGATTGCGCGCGGTGGACGAGATGATGCGGACGTCGACATGGACCTTGGTGGTGCCCCCCTGGCGCTGGAATGTCTGCTCGACCAGCACCCGCAGGATCTTGTTCTGGGTCTCGCGCGGCATGTCCGCGATCTCGTCGATGAACAGCGTGCCGCCATGGGCCTCTTCGAGGGCACCCGGCTTGCGCTGCTGTTCGCCGTTCGATCCCTCGATCCCGAACAGCTCGACCTCCATGCGTTCCGGCGTGATCGCCGCCGCATTGATCACCACGAACGGCCCGTCCGCACGCCCCGAGGCGTTGTGCAGCGTGCGCGCGGCGAGCTCCTTGCCGGCGCCGGAGGGGCCGACGATGAGGATGCGGCTGTTGGCCTTGGCGGCCCGGTCGATGGTCTGGCGAAGCTGGTTCATGCAGGCCGATCGCCCGGTCAAAATGCTAGACGCTGGAGCCAGTTGCTTGAGCTCCTTCACCTCGCGCTTGAGCCGCGATGTCTCCAGTGCGCGAGTCGCGACCAGGATCAGCCGGTCCGACTTGAAGGGCTTTTCGATGAAGTCATAGGCGCCGCGCTTGATCGCGGCGACGGCGGTTTCGATGTTGCCATGGCCCGAGATCATGACCACGGGCAGGTCGGCATTGTCCTTCTTGATCTGCTCGAGCAGTTGCAGACCGTCGAGCTTGGAGCCCTGCAGCCAGATGTCGAGGAAGACAAGATGGGGGCGGCGGTTGGCGATCTCGGCGAGCGCCGAATCGCTGTCGCGCGCCGTGCGCGTGGAAAAGCCCTCGTCGTCCAGGATTCCAGCGACGAGGTCGCGGATGTCTGCTTCGTCGTCGACAATCAGAATGTCACTTGCCATGGGTTACACCTGCCTTGTCAGTCGCCCGTCGCGGCTTTGAATTTTGGTTCATCGTTGGTCGCTTGTGCCGGGGACCCGGTCGGCTCCTTCGGCGGAATTTTTTCAATGCTCTGCTCGGCGGATTCCGATTTCACGGCTGCCTGCTCCTTGCCCTCGGGTCTCGCCGCCTGGCCGGACACCGCAAAGCGCAGCCGCATCCACGCGCCGCGCTGGCCCGCGCGGAAGTCGGATGCATCCTTGAGCTCGATGCGGCCGCCATGGTCTTCAAGGACGCGGCCGACGATCGCGAGCCCGAGCCCGGTTCCCTTCTGCCGCGTCGTCACATACGGCTCAAGCAGGCGCGCACGGGCGACCTTCGGCAGCCCGATCCCGTTGTCGACGACATCGATGACGATGTCGTCGTTCTCCCGCTGCGCGACGACGTCGATCCGGCCCCTGCCGAGTCCCTCGGGCGGCACCTGCTCAATCGCTTCGGTCGCATTCTTGATGATGTTGGTCAGCGCCTGAGAGATCAGACGGCGGTCGAACTGCGCGGGCAGTGGGTCCTGCCTGATATCGGCCTCGATGTCGAGGTCGGGATGGGCGACCTTCATGAGGAACACCGCCTGCTTCACCACGTCGGCGACGTCCTCGCCTTCCATCACGGGCTTGGGCATCCGCGCAAATCGTGAAAACTCATCGACCATCCGTCTGATGTCATCGACCTGGCGCACGATGGTGTCGGTGCACTGATCAAAGATCGACTTGTCCTTCTCCTCGATGATGCTCTTCCCGAATTTGCGGCGGATGCGCTCGGCGGAGAGTTGGATCGGCGTCAGCGGGTTCTTGATCTCGTGGGCGATGCGGCGGGCGACGTCGCCCCAGGCGGAGGTACGCTGCGCCGACACGAGCTCGGTGATGTCGTCAAGCGTGATGATGTAACTGTCGCGCGACTGGCTGGTTTGTTCGGCGGAGATGCGCACCGACAGGTTCCGTTCATGGCCGTCGCGATTGATCGTGATCTGGCCCTGCACCAGGCGCTGCGTGCCCTCCCGCGCGGTCTTCATCATGTCGTCGAGCTCGGGCAGCACATCCGACAGCGGATGGTCGAGCGTCTCGGATTCGGCGTGCCCGATCAGCTTCTCGGCCGAGCGGTTGAGGATGCCGACGCTGCCGGACGCGTCGACGCCGATGATGCCGGCGCTCGCCGACGACAGCACGGCCTCGATGAAGCGGCGGCGGCTGTCGATCAGCTCGCTTGCGTTGACGAGCTCGTCGCGCTGGGTGCGCAGCTCCTGCGTCATGTTGTTGAAGGTCTGGCCGAGCTGGGCGAGATCGCCCTCGGATTTGGCCACCGGCACCTGCACATGCAGGTCGCCGGTCGAGACCTGGTTTGCGGCACTCATGATGTTGCGGATCGGCTCGACCAGCCAGTTGGCGAAATTCAACCCGATCAGCACGGAGGCCATCAGGATGGTCAGCGCGATCACCGCGAACATCAGCGCGAAGGTGACCTGGATGCCGAGCCGGCGCGATTCGATCTGGGCGTATTCGGCGACACTCGCCTCGGTCTGCTTCAACTGGCTGACCACGCGCGGGTCGAGCAGCCGCGCGACGTAGAGGAAGGTGTCGGTAAAGGCGCGAAGGCGGATCACGGCGGCAACGTAATTGGCCTCCGGGAAGACCGCGATCTGCGGCTCGTTCTCGTCGACGTTTTTGAGAAAGTCCGGCGGTGGACTGGTGAAATCCCGCCGAATGCCGGTTTGCGCCGAAATCAGGACCCCGCCGTCCTTGTCGATCAGCATGGCGCCCGGCAGGTTGCGAGCCGCGGCGTTGGCCGTCAGCAATTCCTGGAACGACTTGCGGTCCTGGTCGTACAGCGGCGACGCATGCGAAATGTCGTTGGCCATGCCCAGAATGTCGCCGCGAATGAGCTGCGCGTGCTCATAGGTATAGGCGCGCGCCACGATCAGCGAGTTCTGGATCACCTCCCGCGTCGGCCCCGAGAACAGCCGGTCGAGGCCGCGGTCAATGGTCACGTTGGCGACGATGGCGACCAGGACGGCCGGCAGCACCGCGATGATGGAGAACAGGCTGACGATCTGGACGTGCAACCTCGCCGCCGCCCGGCCGCGCCGCCGGGCCTGAATCACCTTCCAGACCTCGCGGCCGATGATCCCGACCAGCAGCAGGATGCTCGCGGCATTGATCAGCAGGAGCGAGTAGACGACCTCCTTGTTCGGCTCGATCGGGGTCAGCCCGCTCAGTACGACAAAGGTCAGGAAGGCCGACAGCAGCGCGGTCGCGGCAGCGAACAGCGCCGACCATCGCCGCAGGGTGAAGCCCTTGCGATCGGCAGGCGGTGGGTCGAACGTTGAGGCCGTGGTCTCTGCGCTGGTCATCCCGGCAATGGCTGAGGTGAAAGCTTTCGTCGGCGGTATTCCGCGACTGATGCAATCATATCACATTGTTGCCGAATTGCGACATTTCCGCGGCGCTCGAAGCAGCCTATCCCCAGCCCCGTGACGCCTCACCCGCCCTGGCGCCGGACGGCGCCGCCAGCCGCCCTAAGCCCCGCTCCGGTAAACCTGAATATCGAGGTCGCGGATCTTCTTGCGCAGGGTGTTTCGGTTCAGCCCGAGCAGATCGGCCGCCCGGATCTGGTTGCCGCGGGTTGCCGCCAGCGCCGCCGTGAGCAGCGGCACCTCGATCTCCTTGAGGATGCGGTGATAGAGGCCCGGCGGCGGCACGCCGTTCGGGAAGCCGGAGAAGTGCGAGGACAGATAGGCCTCGACCGCGCCGCCCAGATTGTCGACGCCGACCGCGCCGTTGCCGCCGGACGTGACCGCCGGCGGCGCCAGTTCGCCGTCGATCACCGAGGAGGTGATGACGTCTTGCGGATAGAGCGCGGCGAGGCGCCGGGCGAGGTTCTCCAGCTCGCGCACATTGCCGGGCCAGCGGTGCTGCTTGAGCCGCTCCAGCGCCTGAGCGTCGAGCTTCTTCGGTGGCAGGCCGTCCTTCTCGGCGAGCGCGAAGAAATGCCTGATCAGATCGGGCAGATCCTCGATCCGCTCACGCAAGGGAGGCAGCCGCAGCGGCACGACATTGAGGCGGAAGAACAGGTCCTCGCGGAACAGGCCCTGCTGGATCAGGATGCGCAGGTCCTTATTGCTGGCGGCCACGATGCGGACGTCGGTCTTGATCGGTGTGCGGCCGCCGACCGTGGTGTATTCCCCCTGCTGCAGCACGCGCAGAAGTCGGGTCTGCGCCTCCATCGGCATGTCGCCGATCTCATCGAGGAACAGCGTGCCGCCCTCGGCCTGTTCGAAGCGGCCCGAGGCGCGGGTGTTGGCGCCGGTGAACGCGCCACGCTCATGGCCGAACAACTCGGATTCTATGAGGTCGCGCGGGATCGCCGCCATGTTGACGGCGACGAACGGGCCGTTGCGGCGCTTGCCGTAGTCGTGCAGCGCGCGGGCGACCAGTTCCTTGCCGGTGCCGGACTCGCCTGAGATCATCACGGTCAGGTCGGTCTGCATCAGGCGCGCCAGCACGCGGTAGATCTCCTGCATGGCAGGCGAGCGGCCAACCAGCGGGATCGAGTCGAATTCGGAGTCGTCGGCGGGATTGGTCACCCGCTCCTTCGGCTCGGCGAGCGCGCGGCCGACGATCGTGATCAGCTCCTTCAGGTCGAACGGCTTTGGCAGGTATTCATAGGCGCCGCGCTCGGAGGCGCGGATTGCCGTCATGAAGGTGTTCTGCGCGCTCATGACAATGACCGGCAGGTTCGGGCGCATCTTCTTGATCCGCGGCAGCAGGTCGAACGCGTTCTCGTCCGGCATCACCACGTCGGTGATGACGAGATCGCCCTCGCCCTGGCTGACCCAACGCCACAGCGTGGCGGCGTTGCCGGTCAGGCGCACCTCATAGCCGGCGCGCGAGAGTGCCTGATTGAGCACGGTCCGGATGGCGGTGTCATCGTCAGCGACAAGTATGCTACCTGCGGGCATTGTTGATCCTCATCGTGCATCCTGAGAGGCGGTCGATGACGTACCCGGAACGTCATCGCGGTTGCTCTGGTCGAGTTGTTTGGCCGCGCTGTATATCGGCATCAGCACGCGGAACGTGGTCTTGCGCGGCTGCGACTCGCATTCGATGATGCCGCCGTGATCGCCGATGATCTTGGCGACCAGCGCAAGGCCGAGTCCGCTGCCGGTCTGCTTGGTGGTGACGAACGGATCGAACAGGTTCGGCAACAGATCCTCCGGCACCCCGGAGCCGTTGTCCTTGACGCAGAATTCGAGCGGCAGCGATACCCGCGTTTTCTTGCCCGGCACCGACAGCCGCACGCCCGGCCGGAACGCCGTGGTGAGCTGGATTTCCGCATCGCTGCCAAGATCGGCGACCGCTTCGGCCGCATTCTTCACCAGGTTGAGGAAAACCTGGATCAACTGGTCCTGGTTGGCCAGCACTGGCGGCAGGGACGGATCGTAGTCCTCGATGAAGCGGACGTTGCGCGCAAAACCCGATTGGGCGAGGCGTTTCACATGGTCGAGCACCGAATGAATGTTGACCGGACCGCGCGCCACGGGCCTGTCGTCGCCGAACACCTCCATGCGATCGACCAGCGTGACGATGCGATCCGCCTCATCGCAGATCAGCCGCGTCAGCAGGCGATCCTCGGACGACGCCTGCTGCTCCAGAAGTTGCGCGGCGCCGCGGATGCCCGACAGCGGATTCTTGATCTCATGTGCAAGCATCGCGGCGAGCGCAATCACCGAGCGCGCGGCGCTGCGATGGGTGAGCTGGCGGTCCATCTTGTCGGCGATCGTGCGCTCCTGCAGCATCACCACGATATGGCCGGGCCGCTCGGGCAGCGGCGCCACGTGGAGATCGACCTGGCGGTCGCCCCCAATGCGCGGTGTGCCGAGATCGACCTTGTATTCGTTGACCGGCGAACCGGCGGCCCGAACCTGCTCGATCAGCGCCAGAAGCGGGCTGCCGAACGGCACCAGCTCCTTCAGCGACTGCCGGCGCAGGAATTGCGTCGAGATTTCGAAGAAGGATTCGGCGGCCATATTGGCGTCGACGATCCGTCCATCGGGCGCCACGAGCAGCACCGGATTAGGCAATGCGTTGAGGATCGCCTCGCCGTCGGTGGGAACAGTCCGGCGGTGTTCAGCGGCTGACGTCATGCGGCAGCACTCCAGGCAAAATCGTCATAGGCATGTTCCAGCGAGCGATGCACGCCGGACGGTTCGTCTGACGTCAGTATCCTTTGCCGCCAGCCCTTCAATGTCGCGGCCGGCGCGCGGCTGCAGCCGGCGGCAACCTCGAGCGCCCAGCCAAGATGCTTGCGCGCGTGCTTGAGCCCGACCCGGACGCCGTAATGGCTGCAGACCTCGTCATAGAGCGCGCGGATATGCTCGAGCTGCTCGGCGAGCGACGGGGCGGCCTCCACGACGCCGGTCTCCAGGCGGCGGCCGACCTGTCCCGGCAGCCAGGGCTGCCCCTGCGCGCCACGGCCGATCATGACCGCGTCGGCGCCCGACATCCGCAGCGCCGTGACCGCCGCCTCGAACGAGGTGATGTCGCCGTTGACGACCACGGGGACCGTGACGGCGTCCTTTACGGCACGGACCGCGACCCAGTCCGCCTCCCCCTTGTAGAACTGGCAGCGGGTGCGGCCATGCACGGTGATCATCTGGACGCCGGCGGCTTGCGCGCGGCGCGCCAATTCCGGCGCGTTGAGCGAACGCTCATCCCAACCGAGCCGCATCTTCAGCGTCACCGGGACCTCCACCGCCGCGACCGTTGCATCGATCAGCGTCACGGCATGGTCGAGATCACGCATCAGGGCCGAGCCGGACTGGCCGCCGGTCACGTGGCGCGCCGGGCAACCCATGTTGATGTCGATGATATCGGCGCCCGCCGCCTCCGCCACGCGGGCGCCTTCCGCCATCCAGCGGCTCTCGCAGCCGGCGAGTTGAACGACGTGCGGTCCAATGCCTGCCGCTTCGCAGCGCAGCTTGGACATCGGCTTGCCGTTGGCGAGATCATCGCTGGCGGTCATCTCCGATACCACGAGCCCCGCACCAAGCTTCGCCGTGAGTCGCCGGAAGGGCGCGTCCGTAACGCCGGACATAGGCGCGAGGAGGACGCGGTTGGCGATAGCAATATCGCCTATCTTCAAAGAGTTACGGGCTATACTTTGCACGCCGGTCACGGACGTCTCATCATTCTGTCAGCCACGTCATTGAAGCCGACGCACTCCATTGTGAGCACAAATCTTGTGCAGTCAAGCTTCATGCCTACAGTTTGGACAGTTGTAACATCAGCGCAGGTGCACTGCAACAAAATCTGCTTTCCCACAGCGTGAGGGAATGGCTCTGTTTTTGCGCATCGGTCATGGTAAGGGCTGTTCGCGGCGGCCCCCGTCGTCCACCTCATCCCCGATTCGACTGTTGCTGGTTCAAAATGCCGAAGCCTGAGCGTACCGCAGCCATCCTTGTCGCAGCCGGGCGCGGACTGCGCGCGGGGGCTGGCGGGCCGAAGCAATACCGAACGATCGGTGGGCGGACGGTGATCTACCGTGCAATGGAGACTTTCTCCGGACATCCGGACGTGTTTGCCGTGCAGCCCGTCGTCAATCCCGATGACGCCGCGCTTTTCAGCGAAGCCGTCGCCGGCCTGCGCCATCAGCCGCCGACCCCGGGCGGCGCGACCCGTCAGGCCTCCGTGCATGCCGGGCTCGAGGCGCTTGCGAAAGAGAAGCCCGACATCGTGCTGATCCACGACGCGGCGCGGCCGTTCGTCACGTCCGCAGTGATCTCGCGCGCCATCGCCGCCACGGCCCGCACCGGTGCCGCGATTCCCGTGGTCCCGGTCACGGACACGATCAAGGTCATCGGCGGCAGCGCTGACGTCGAGGCGACGCCGGATCGCGCTCGCTTAAGGATCGCGCAGACGCCACAAGCCTTTCGTTTTGACGTGATACTGCAAGCGCACCGGCGTGCGGTGCGCGAGGGTCGAAATGATTTCACTGACGATGCGGCGCTTGCGGAGTGGGCGGGATTGACGGTTGCGACATTTGAGGGTGATCCTGCGAACATGAAACTCACCACTTCGGAAGACTTCGTGCGCGAGGAGGCGCGGCTCGCCAGCCAGCTTGGCGACATCAGGACCGGCACCGGTTACGACGTGCACGCCTTCGGCGACGGCGATCACGTGATGATCTGCGGCGTGCGCGTGCCCCACGCCAAAGGCTTCCTCGCGCATTCCGATGGCGATGTCGGCCTGCATGCGCTGGTCGACGCCGTCCTCGGCGCACTCGCCGATGGCGATATCGGCTCGCACTTTCCGCCAAGCGACGCCAGGTGGAAGGGCGCCTCCTCCGATCAGTTCCTGAAATATGCCGTCGAGCGCGTCACCGCGCGCGGCGGGCGGATCGCCAATCTCGAGGTGACGTTGATCTGCGAACGGCCGAAGATCGGTCCGCTGCGCGACACAATGCGGGCGAGGATCGCCGAGATCTCCGGGATTCACATCTCCCGCGTGGCGGTGAAGGCGACCACCAGCGAACGGCTCGGCTTCACCGGCCGCGAGGAAGGCATCGCGGCAACCGCAAGCGCAACCATCCGCCTGCCGTGGGAGGATGAAGGCTGGAACGACAAGGGCTGGAGCGCATAGCCATGGGCGGCAGCGACGCTCGTGCCCTCTCCCGCTCGCTGCTCGATTTGTGCCGGATGCGCAAGCTGACCATCGCGACCGCAGAATCCTGCACCGGCGGCTTGGTCGCAGGTGCATTGACCGACATCCCCGGCTCGTCCGACGTGATCGACCGCGGCTTTGTCACTTATTCAAACGAAGCCAAGAGGGTGATGCTCGGCGTCAAGGCCGCCACGCTGGAGACTTTCGGCGCGGTGAGCAAGGAAACCGCGACCGCGATGGCGATCGGCGCGCTGGAAAAAGCCGGCGTCGACCTCGCGGTCTCCATTACGGGCATTGCCGGCCCTGGTGGTGCGACGCCCGGCAAACCTGTCGGACTCGTCCATTTCGCCGTCGCCGCGCGCGACGGCCGCATCGTCCATCGAGAACAGCGCTTTGGCGCGATCGGCCGCACTGCGGTGCGCCAGCGCTCGGTGGTCGAGGCCCTGCGCATGTTAATAGAACTGGCGCGCGGCCCGCAGGCCGCCGTCAAGCCGCGCCCTGAGGCGGCCACAAGCCGCCTGCGCCTGCGCGTCGCGCGCTCGTCGCGGCGGAGCGCGGTCAAGCGGAGGCGACCGCCGCGGGCGTGAGAGTTTTGCTTGCGGCCATGTGCGCGCGCGAGGCCGAGGCGACACACTTAACCCTGGGGTCGAGGTCTCCAGTCCCTCTGACAATAGGTCACGCACGTTGACCATTGGTCTGCTGCACATCGCTCAATAAGCTGTCTTGGCGTGTCTCCATTCGACCGCAAAGGAGGGTGCAGTGAGTATAAAAGAGGATCAAAACGAAAGTGGGAATGTGAACCGAAGGAACGTGCTGCTTGGCACATCCTCGTTAGTGGCTGCCGCTACGCTGACGTCATCGGCTCTGGCGCAGGCACAGAAGGCGGCACCATCAGCATCGCCGGCTGAAGGTATGGGCAGCAAGCCGAACATCCTCTTCATCATGGGCGACGATATCGGCTGGTTCAATGTCAGCGCCTACAACATGGGGGTCATGGGTTATCGCACGCCCAACATCGACCGTATCGGCAGGGAAGGTGCGGTCTTCACCGACTGGTACGGTCAACAGAGCTGCACCGCGGGCCGCGCCGCCTTCATCACAGGCCAGACGCCGATCCGTACCGGGCTGACGAAGGTCGGCTTGCCGGGCGCCGAGCTTGGCCTCGGTCCGCTCGACCCCAGTGTTGCCGATGTACTGAAAACCTACGGCTATGCCACCGGTCAGTTCGGCAAGAACCATCTCGGCGATCGCGACGAACACCTGCCGACAGCGCATGGCTTCGACGAGTTCTTTGGCAATCTCTATCACCTCAATGCCGAAGAGGAGCCGGAAAACGCCGATTATCCCAAAGATCCAGAGTTTCGCAAACGCTTCGGCCCGCGCGGCGTGTTGCACTCCTACGCCGATGGCAAAATCGAAAACACTGGCCCGTTGACCACCAAGCGGATGGAGACGATCGACACGGAATTCCTTGCCTCTGCGAAGGATTTCATCAACCGCCAGCATCGCGCCAACAAGCCATGGTTCTGCTACTTCAACTCGACCCGAATGCACATATTCACACATCTAAAAAAGGAGTCTGAGGGCAAAACGGGCCTCGGCCTCTATCCCGATGGCATGGCAGAGCATGACGGCCACGTCGGTGAATTGCTAAAGCTGGTCGATGATCTTGGCGTCGCCAACAATACCATCGTGGTTTACACCACCGACAACGGCGCGGAGGTTTTCACCTGGCCTGATGGTGGTACGACGCCGTTCAAGGGCGAGAAGGCGACCAACTGGGAAGGCGGTTTCCGCGTGCCTTGCTTGATCCGTTGGCCGGGCGTCATCCAGCCCGGCACTGTTGTAAACGACATCTGCGCGCACGAGGACTTCATCCCGACCTTTGCGGCGGCGAGCGGCGACGCTGATCTCGTCGAGCGGACGAAGAAGGGCACCACACTGAACGGCAAGACGTTCAAGGTTCACTTCGACGGCTTCAATCTCTTGCCGTTTCTCAAGGGCGAGGTGAAAGAGTCACCTCGCAAGGAGTTCCTCTACTGGAGCGACGACGGCGACCTTATGGCGCTGCGCGTCAGTCGGTGGAAGATCGCCTTCATGGAACAGCACACCGAGGTCAGCCCAAAAAACCCAGTTGGTGTCTGGCAAGGTCAATTCACCAAACTCCGCGCGCCAATGTTGTACGACCTGCGTGCCGATCCCTTCGAGCGTGGTCCTACCAGCATGTACTACGGAGATTGGATGGCGCGGCACGTCTTCATTCAGGTACCGGCACAGGCCATCGTCGCGAGATACATCGAAAGCTTCAAAGAGTTTGCGCCGCGCGCCAAGGCCGCGAGCTTTACGGTCAGTGATGTGATGGACAAAATCTCGGTCGGAAACCCCGGTAAGAACTAAGACTGAAATAAGAGCTGGGGCGGTGTCGCCGCCGTCCCAGTTCGACAATGTCGGCTACTGGCCCTGGCTGGCTGAAAACGAATGCATCGAGCGATGCCCGAGTTCGAGGGTAAAGCGGAAGACATATGCTCGGTCCGAGTGTTTTGCCTTTTTGACGCGAAGCCAAGCCACCGCATGGTTGATTGTGTAATCCGGCAAAGGTTCAAGATTTAGTTTGCCCACACCGCCAAGTCTTCGTGCAAATCTGCAAAAAGGCTCGGGTTTTGCCAAATAGACCTAAGACGCGGTCTTCCCGTAAACAAGATCCGCCCGCTTCTCGAAGGCGGCAGCAAAACGCGAAAACGCAGCGTCGAACATCGAGCCCATGAGCAGGCCGAGCATGCGGCTCTTGAACTCATACGACAGGAAGAAGCCGACATCGCATTCGGTCTCGGACCTGGGTTCAAACGTCCAGCGGGTCTCGAGGTTGCTGAACGGGCCGCGCAGATATTCGACGAGGATCTTCAGGTTGGGCCGGTCGAGCGTGACCTTGGTTGTGAAGGATTCCCGCACCAGCTTGAACGACACGGTCATGTCGGCCACCACGACCTCGGTGCCGTCGTCCTTTGGCGTGCGCTGGCGGACCTTCAGCGACTGGCATAGCGGGACAAATTCCGGATAGCGCTCGACGTCGGCGACCAGATCGAACATTTGCGATGCGGAGTGGCGAGCCCGCCGTTTGCTGGAAAATCTCGGCATCAGTGGATACTCGCACGGTTTCGCTCGAGCGCGAGGTCCTCCAGATAATCATTCGCCTGGAACCGATCGGTAAAGCAGACGAGCGACTGCTCCGGGCGCAATCCCTCAAAAAAGTCCAGCAGCTTCGGCCGCTGCCGCCGGCGGTAGGTCCAGACGTAACGGAAGAATTCAAGGTCGATCTTCTCGGGACAGCCCTCGGCCATCTCGGGCCGGACCCGGCCGTAGCTTTTGGCAATCCGCATCATGATGCCGAACATGCAGGTGGATCGCGGCAGGTCGAACCAGATCACGGTGTCACTGGCCTGGCGCCGCAATTCGCCTGCGCCAGACCTCGTATAGTTGCCGTCCATGACCCACCTTGGTTGCCGCGCGGCCTCGGCCACGCGATGCTCGAACTCGGAGTTGTCAGAGGCCACCCAGCCGGGCTTCCAATACAGCGCGTCGAGCGAGACGAACGGAATGCCCGTCATGTCGGACAGCCGCCGAGCAAAGGTCGACTTGCCGGACCCTGACGATCCCATCACAAGAATGCGTCGCATCGTGCGATCCGAAGCTAGCGAGCCAGCGCAGCCCGTGCCGCCTGCAATCTGGCAAAATCCTCGCCGGCGTGGTGCGACGAGCGGGTCAGAGGGCTCGCCGATACCATCAAAAAACCCTTGGTGTAGGCGACGCGCTCGTAGCCCGCAAATTCATCCGGTGTCACATAGCGCATCACGGCATGATGCTTGCGCGTCGGCTGCAGATATTGACCGATGGTGAGGAAGTCGACGTCGGCCGAGCGCAGATCGTCCATCACCTGCAGCACCTCGTGCCGCTCCTCGCCAAGGCCGACCATGATGCCGGACTTGGTGAATATGGTCGGGTCCATCTCCTTGACCCGTTGCAGCAGCCGGACCGAATGGAAGTATCGCGCGCCCGGTCGAACCGTTAGATAGCGCGACGGAACGGTTTCCAGATTGTGGTTGAACACGTCGGGCTTGGCCGCAACCACCCGCTCCAGCGCACCATCCTTGCGCAGGAAGTCCGGCGTCAGGATCTCGATCGTGGTGGTCGGGCAGCGGGCGCGAATGGCGCGGATCGTTTGCGCAAAATGCTCGGCTCCTCCGTCGGCGAGATCATCGCGGTCGACGGACGTGACGACGATATGGGTCAGCCCGAGCTTGAAAGTCGCTTCGGCGACATAGTCCGGCTCGCTGGCCTCGAGCGCACCGGGCATGCCGGTCTTGACGTTGCAGAACGCGCAAGCGCGCGTACAGGTGTCCCCCATGATCATGAAGGTCGCGTGCTTCTTGTCCCAGCACTCGCCGATATTCGGACAGCCCGCTTCCTCGCACACAGTGACAAGGCCGTTTTCCTTCACGATCTTGCGAGTATCGGCATAGCCGCGCGTGTTCGGAGCACGGACGCGGATCCAGTCCGGCTTCGGCGGCGACACGGCGTCCGGCCGGTTCACCTTTTCGGGGTGACGCGGGCGAACTGGCGTGTTTGAGATGGTGTCGACGATGGTGACCATGGACCGCCTGGAAGGTCGCGAGAGAGCTTAGCTAATCCGTGTTGGCGAAGCCTGCAACCCGGGCTCCCGTGACCCTAGCAGACTGTGCAAGATATGGGCACCCTACCCGCCACTTCCGCTCTGATTCTCACCCAAAATGGCTCAAAACTCCAGATCGACTGCCGCTGCGACGCCGCGACTCGGCAAGCCGCTGAAACGCTCATTCTTTGACCGCAGCGTGCACGAGGTCGCGCCCGACCTGATCGGTGCCACGTTTCTGGTCGATGGCGTCGGCGGCATCATCGTCGAGGTCGAGGCCTATCATCACACCGATCCGGCCGCTCATTCATTTCGCGGACCGACCCCGCGCAACCAGATCATGTTTGGCCCCCCGGGATTCAGTTACGTGTACCGCTCCTACGGCATCCACTGGTGCGTCAACTTCGTGTGCGAGGAGGCGGGCTCGGCCAGCGCTGTGCTGCTGCGCGCCTTGGAACCGACACATGGGATCGCAGCGATGCGCCGGCGGCGCGAGCTGGATGACGTGCACGCGTTATGTTCCGGTCCGGGCAAGCTCTGCGAGGCGCTCGGCATCAGCATGGCACACAGCGAGCTGCCGCTCGACCGCCCGCCGATCGCGCTCTACGCGCGAACCGAGGCGCCCGACATCTCCATCGGCGTGCGGATCGGCATCACCAAGGCCGTCGACCTGCCCTGGCGCTATGGCGTGAAGGGGTCGAAATTCCTCAGCAAGCGCTTTGCGGATTAAACAGCGTGGTGGCAGACAGCTTCGATCCGGTTGCCGTCGGGGTCTCGCAGGAATGCTGAATAGTAGGAGGCGTGGTGGCCCCGCAGGCCCGGCGCGCCGTCATCGGCGCCGCCGGCGGCGATCCCGGCATCCCAGAATGCATCAACCTGGGTGCGCCACTTCGCCTTGAAGCACCAGTGACGGCCAAGCGCCTCCTCCGGCTTCGGGCCCTTGCGGATCGTGAGATAAACGCGGTCCGGATATGCCGCCCGCGCGCGTTCGCCATAGCCAAGCCAATCGTCGCGACGCCCGACCTTGACCACATCGAGCGTTTTCATGATCGCGTCGTAGAAACGTTCGGCGGCGGCGATGTCGGAGACAGTGATGGAAACATGATCCAGCATCGCCGCAACCGCCCGTTATGATGCCTGCTTCAACCGTACGAGCGCCTCGGCGATCTTGGCCTTGCGGGCGACCGCCGCCTCGCGCTTTTCCTTCTCTTCCTCGACGATCTCTTCCGGCGCGTTGGCGACGAATTTTTCGTTGGAGAGCTTTGCGTCGACGCGTTTGATGTCGGCATCGGCCTTGGCCGCTTCTTTCTCCAGCCGAGCGCGTTCCGCCGCGAGATCGATCACTCCCTTCAGAGGCAGCGCGACCACTTCGCCGCGCACGAGGAGTTGCACCGCACCCTCCGGTGGCACGTCGGCGAAGGAGATTTCCGAGAGTCGCGCCATCCGCTTGATCACATCGCTCCAGCGTGGAGCGCGGTCCTTCGTTTCGGCCGAAGCGCCGACGATTGTCAGCGGCGTCAGTGTGGATGGCGGGATGTTCATCTCCGCCTTCACCGACCGCACCGCCGTGACGAGGTCGACCAACCAGCCGATCTCGGCTTCCGCCGCGGGATCGCTGAACTCGACTGCATCCGGCACGAACAGGACCGGCGGGATCAGCGCATCATTCGGGGTCGCCATCGACATCGCGAGCTGCTCGGGCGTCAGGGTGGCCTTCCGCGGCCAGTCGGTGAGCGCGAGCAACCGGTCTCGCTTCGCGGTCACCGCCCACAACTCCTCGGTGACAAAGGGCATGAACGGATGCAGGAGCTTGAGGATTTCGTCTCGCACCCATGCGATCATGGCGCGCGTCTCGGTCTTCGCGGGCCCGTCCTCACCCATCAGCAGCGGCTTTGTGAGTTCGACGTACCAGTCGCAATAGACATTCCAGACGAAGCGGTAGATCGCATTCGCCGCGTCGTTGAAACGGTACGCCTCGATCGCCTCGGTGACCTCGCGTGACGCCAGGGCCGTCTCGTGCAGGATCCAGCGGTTCAGCGTTTCCTTTGCCTTCTCGGGCTCGAAACCGCCAGCCAGCGCGGCACCGTTCATCTCGGCGAAGCGGCAAGCGTTCCACAGCTTGGTCGCGAAGCTGCGATAGCCTTCGACCCGGCTCTCGGCGAGCTTGATGTCGCGGCCTTGCGCGGCCATCGCCGATAGCGTGAAGCGCAGCGCGTCGGCACCGTATTTGTCGATCAGGTGCAGGGGATCGATGACATTGCCCTTCGACTTCGACATCTTGGCGCCCTTCTCGTCACGAACGAGGGCGTGGATGTAGACTGTCGAGAACGGCGCCTCCTTCATGACGTGAAGCCCCATCATCATCATCCGTGCGACCCAGAAGAAGATGATGTCGAAACCGGTGACCAGCGTGTTGGTCGGGTAGTAACGCTCCACCTCCGGCGCGTCATCCGGCCAACCAAGCGTGGAGAACGGCCACAGCGCTGATGAGAACCAGGTGTCGAGCACATCCTCGTCGCGGGTGATGAAGCCCTCGCGCTTGGCGGGATCCTCCGCCATCTCTCGGCCCTGCTCTTCTGTGATGACCTCCTGCTCGACGTAATAGCCGAGCGCATTGCCGACCGCCTCTTCCTCGGTCTCGGCGACGAACGCCTTGCCGTCAGGGCCGTACCATGCCGGAATCTGGTGACCCCACCAGAGCTGGCGCGAGATGCACCAGGGCTGGATGTTTTCCATCCATTCGTAATAGGTCTTTTCCCAGTTCTTCGGCACGAAGGTGGTTTCGCCAGAGCGCACGGCCGATATCGCCGGTTGCGCGAGCGTCTTGGCGTCGACATACCACTGGTCGGTCAGATAGGGCTCGATGACGACGCCGGAACGGTCGCCATGCGGCACCACGTGGGTGTTCGGCTCGATCCTCTCGAGGAAACCAAATTCCTCGAGCCGCGTCACGATCCGCTTGCGCGCGGCGAAGCGTTCGACGTGATGGAACTCCTCGGCGAACTCCGACGCGCCCTCTGGCAGGCCGCGCAGATAGTCCTCGTTGCCGACCAGGTTCAAGCAGCCCTCCTGGTCGAACACGTTGATCTGCGCCAGGCCGTGACGCTTGCCGATTTCGAAGTCGTTGAAGTCATGCGCCGGCGTCACCTTGACCGCGCCGGATCCCTTCTCGGGATCGGAATAGTCGTCGGCGACGATCTGAATCTTGCGGCCGACCAGTGGCAGGATGACATGCTTGCCGACCAGGTCGGCGTAGCGCTCATCGTCAGGATGCACGGCGACCGCGGTGTCGCCGAGCATGGTCTCGGGCCGCGTCGTCGCGACCACGATGAACGACTTCGGATCATCGGGGCTGAACGTCTTGCCCTCGATCGGATAGCGCAGGTACCACAGGCTGCCCTTGACCTCGACTTGCTGCACTTCGAGGTCGGAGATCGCAGTGAGCAGCTTCGGGTCCCAATTGACCAGCCGCTTGTCCTTGTAGATCAGCCCCTGGCGATGCAGTTCGACGAACACTTTTACGACAGCGCGCGACAGGCCCTCGTCCATTGTGAAGCGCTCGCGCGACCAGTCGCAGGACGCGCCGAGGCGCTTCAACTGGTTGACGATCGTGCCGCCGCTCTCGGATTTCCACTGCCAGACGCGTTCGAGGAATTTGGCGCGGCCCATGTCGCGGCGGCTCGGCTCCTGCCGCTCCATCAACTGCCGCTCGACCACCATCTGGGTGGCGATGCCTGCGTGATCGGTGCCGGGCTGCCACAGCACGTCGCGGCCGCGCATCCGCTCGAAGCGGCACAGGATGTCCTGTAGCGTGTTGTTCAGGGCGTGGCCCATATGCAGCGAGCCCGTCACATTCGGCGGCGGAATCACGATGCTGAACGGCGCGGCGTCCTTCCGCTCCGGCCGGCCGGCCTTGAACGCACCGCTCTCCTCCCAGATGCGAGACATCCGGCCCTCGATATCGGTGAACTGGTAGTTTTTCTCGATCATGGCGCTGCAACATGGGACATGGAAACGGGTAGAAAGCCGCCCCGGCGCACCAAGTCAACCGGACCGGCGCACCGTGACGGCGATTCGGGCATCTTTGGGTGGCTGAATGAGGGCTCCGGGTCCGTCGCCGGCTATCGCCCGCGGGAAACCCGCTCGATCTCGGCCTTCACGATGCGTTCCACCAACCCCGGCAGATTGTCGTCGAGCCAGGTTTTCAGCATCGGACGCAGCATCTCCCTGACCAAATCCTCCAGCGTCCGCGCGTTGTTGCTGAGGACCGTGCTGGCCAGTGAATTGAACGCGGACTCCACCGCCCGCATGGTTGTCCCGGAAATGATCGGCTGGGCTGGCGCGGGCTCGATCGGCGGGGGCTCATAGGCCGGCTGCCGGTTGAACGTCTTGGTAGCCGTCGATTCCGCAAACTCGACGTCGTCGTCCGGTTCGACCCTCTGGAACGGCGACGCTGGCGCTGCGTCCGCTTGCTCAAGCGCCGGATCCGGCAGGGCCATGTCATCGGTAAGCTCGAACACGTCGCCGTCGGGCTGCGGAGGCCTGACTTCGGCCGCGGGCGTAGCTTCATCCAGACTGGCGAGCAGGGAATCAATGTCGTCCTGGCTGTTGCTCGGAGCTGGTATGGTCGCCGGCGGGGCAGCAGGCTTCGGCGCGGGCGCCGCTGCCGCCTTTGCTGGCGGCGGCGCGTCCTTCGCGGCGGACTTGGCGGGTGACGGCTCGACCTTCGGTGGTGGTGGTGGCGCCGCCGCGGCCGGAGGCTTCTCCGCAATCGCCGGAGGCTTCTCCCCGGCGGCCGGCTTCGCCTCGTCGTCGGCTATGATGCGACGGATCGACGCCAGAATCTCCTCCATCGAGGGCTCTTGGACCTTCGCAGGTTGCGTCATCGCCGACTCCACATCGAAACCGTTTTACACCAAGCATCACGGGATTTGCTGGTTCCGAAAATGCAGGCCGCGATTTTCATCGCTCGCACCCGACTTGTCCCCAGATCAGGCCCGCGCGAAGCATCGCGCAGGCTCCTGTCGCCCCATGATACAAGGCGCCGCGCCAAGCCATCGGACTCGTCGCGAATCGCTTTGTTGCCAGAGGTAACGGTATGTCAGAGCAACTATCCCTTGCAAGCAAACGCGCCTTGTCGGTGATCCTGAACGGCTCCGAATCACAGACAATAGCGCTTTCGAGGGAAGTGGATGCTGGTCCCGTAACGAAACCGCGTGAAACAAGAATCTAGAGCATCGGCTCCGATTCAATCAGAACCGAAAATGCTATTGTCGAGCCGAACGACGGGGGTGTGGCGGTTAGAGCAGGATCCGGAAAGGCGTGTCGCGCCTTTCCGGACAGAGCATACACAGGTTGATCCCGAGTTCATCGCGGCTTAGCGGCCATCGGGTGTGCGGACACCAATCCAGCTGTCGCGGATCTGATGGTAATGCACGCTCGGATCATAGGTCGCGGTCCGCAGGTTGAGCACTTGCGGCGACAGCCGGCCGATCGAATTCAGCACGGAATAGGAAGCGACGACGCGGTCGTGCTGCGCGATCACCAGCGCGTTGCGTGCGTTGACGAGTGCCTGCTGCGCGTTGAGCACGTCGAGCGTGGTGCGCTGGCCAGCCTTGGCCTCCTCGCGCACGCCGTTCAGCGCGATCTCGGAAGCCGTCACCTGGGCCTGTGCGGACGACACCTGTGCCTTGCCGGCCACCAACTGACCCCAGGCAGTGACGACGTTGGCGCGGGCCTGGTCTCGCGTCTGTTCCAGAACGAGACGCTGCTGCGCGAGCGTTTCCTTCGACTGCCGGATCAGCGAGTAGTCCGCGCCGGCCTGATAGATCGGCACCGACAGCTGAACGGCTGCTCCCGCGTTGAATGAACGGGATATTTGCAACGTCTGCTCGTAGGACTGGTTCACACTCGCCTGTAGATTGACCGACGGGAACAGCGCGCCTTCGTTGACCTTGACCTGCAGGAAGTTGACGTCGACACCAAACATCGCGGCGGTGACGTTCGGATTCTCGATCAGGCTGAGTTCCACGGCGGCGGCGAGTGTCGCCGGCAGAAACCGATCGACCGGCGAGCCGGGCGCAAGATTTTCCGGCTCGTTGCCGATGATGCGACGGAAATTCGACCGCGTGGTGTTGAGGTTGGATTCCGCGGTGAGCTGCTGGGTCTTGCCGGCCGCGAGCTGCGCCTCGGATTGCGCGACGTCGGTGCGCGTCACCTCGCCGACATTAAAACGGTCACGGGTCTGCTTCAGGGTCTGCTCGAGCACGCGCGTGTTGCTGCGCTGAACCTCGACGATCGCCGCGTCCCGCAGATAGTCCATGTAGATCGTGGCGGCCGACAGCAGCACGCCCTGGTCGAGTATTCGCAATCCTTCCCGCGCCGAGGATACTTGGCTTTCGGCTGCGCGCACCCGGTTCGGGGTCTGCGCGTTGAACAATGACTGGTTGACGGTGAGACCGGCGGCCCGTGGCACGGTGGTGCCGTGCCCGCCGGCCGCAATGTCGGTGTCGATATATTGATAACCAGCGCTCGCCGTCAGCGCGACCCTCGGACGGTAGCCTGACAGCGCCTGCGGCACGTTTTCGTCGGTGGATCGGACAAACGCGCGCTGGGCGTTGAGCTGGGGATTGTTTTGGTAGGCTCGCACCAATGCGGCCTCGATCGTATCGGCCAGGGCAGGCATCGGGCCCAGCTCAGCCAACAGAAGGCCCGCAGCTGCTGCTGCGGCGATTCCCTTCACCCCTCGCATCCCCAACAATCCATCCTTTGTATTCGCCGGGCATAAGGAACACGCGCCGGCGTTGCCTCAGACGAAGTGAGTCCCACCTCACTTTAGTCTGCAGGCGGGCTTAACGGAACCACCCCGCAACGGTACGCGACGGAAACTCTTCACGTGGCGCAAACGGGCCACACTTCTGATTCAGAACGGGATTTTATCAGGCCGCCGAGGTGCGGGAGTATCCAGAAGGTTAATAGCTAGAAGACGAAGGCAGGACGGCGTTCCAATCCGGGCAGAACCGGGGCCGCGGCGTCGAACAGTTCGCGGTGCCCGAAATCCCCGTGGGAATGGGTCACCAGACTGGCGCGCGGCGGCTGGGTCACTGCGAACACGCCGACCAGCCGGCCCCCCTCCTTGAGCTGAGCATAGAGGCCGGTCGGCAATATCCCGGTGGCGCCATCGAGCAGAATGACGTCGAACGGCGCATTCGCGGCATCGCCATCGGCCGCTGCTGCAACTGTCACACTCGCATTCTGCACGCCGAGTTCCGCCAGTGTCGCACCCGCTTTGGCCGCGAGCGCCGAATCGCTTTCCGTCGCGAAGACTTGCGCGGCGAATCGTGCGACCACAGCCGCGGCGTAGCCCGTGGCGCACCCTACGACCAGCACGCGGTCGGTCGCCCCGATCTCGGCCGCCTGCAGCATCTTGGCAAGCACCGCCGGCTTGATCAGGTATCGCTTGACCGAGCCAGGTTCCGCAACGTCCAGGTCGAGGTCGAGGTAGGCCAAGGCTTGCTTGGCTGCCGGCACGAAAGCCTCGCGGGGAACCGCCAGCATCGCATCGAGGATTCGCGTATCGGTGACGTCACTCGGACGCACCTGATTATCGACCATATTCTGGCGCGCGGTCGAAAAACCGTACATGGCGGAACCCTGAAGTAGCGCGGTGTCGCCGCGGCAAAGGACTGGAACGGGCCACCTTTTGGAACAAGCTCCACCAAAACGCAACATGCCGATCGCGGCTGCGCCACGTTGCCATCTTACGCGAGGCCAGAATGCCGGTCGCCCGAGCGTAACGTTTATTCGATGGTGACCGCCAGGCGCCCGATCAGCAACGCGACCTCGTCGAGATGTTCTGAATCGTGAGCCTCGACGGCCTTCGCCAGACGGCGCAGGCACTCGTCGTCGCTCATGGTCGGAATATCGCTAGGAACAAGGGTCGGCTCCGTGGCCGACGCATCGGTCTGAACACGAGACATGAGCAATCACCCCTCGACAAAAACCGGCGGCGTGAAGTTTCCGAAGCGATTGAGTCGTTTTGGCGGCAGCCGGCACAGGCTTCGGATCGGGCAGTCGGGAATGTCGTGATGGAGTCGAAACTGGCTCCCCGGGCTGGATTCGAACCAGCGACCATTCGATTAACAGTCGAATGCTCTACCGCTGAGCTACCGAGGAATAGGCGAAACATCCGTTCGCGAGCCGCCAGCGTATAACAAAGCCTTCCCGGCTTGCAAAGAACCAAATGGCGGCCGACGCGCAACTTTGACCGGAGCGGACGGCGAACAAGCCGACGACATAAAAGAGGCCGCCGCAGACCATCACGATTGCGCCCGGCTCCTGCCATCGCAGGCAACCGAGCACGGAGCGGACCGCACAAGCCAGCGTCGTACCAAGAAAGAACGGCATGAACAGCGAGCGCAGGATGTCGACATTGATCGCGTTCATCGCGGAGATGCCGGCCGCCTGCTCGATGCGGCCGAGCGAGGTCGTGATGAACGTCGAGAACGCGAAATACAGGCCGGCAAGCAGCGACCTGCACCCTGCCCTTTGCCGCATCGTCGACAGCTACTACGAGATGTTCATGCGCGACATCTGGCAGGCAAAGCAGGCCGACCGCGCGCTCCGGACCCTTGATGCAGAGGACATGATAATCCTGTCAGGCCTGTTGTCCGACGCCGTCCGGCGGATCGCGCCCGCTGCCGCCCTCGGCACGTTCGCGGACCTAACGATGACGCTGATCGGCGCCGCCGTGCGTCACGCCATCACGGTGCCGCCGAACCAGGCGCGGCGCGCGCTCGCGCTGTTCAAGTCGATGCTGCCGCGCAGCCTGGCGACGGTGATTTGACGGGAGAAACAGTGGTAGGAGTAGCCCAAAAGTGCTCGCCCGGCGGGCGCAGCATGCGATCACGGACAATCAGACGATGCTTGCCATCATGTTTGCGTCTCCATAAAATTGCTGTACCGCCTGCCGGATGCGGCTTGGTCGGGAATTGCGCGAGCTGATTTTTGCAGAATGTGATTTCTCTCACACATGGTCCGGTGCGCCGAACCTAAGCTTCGAGGCAGTAATTAATTAACCAAGAGCGGGTGCGAGTGTCCTTTTGCTAAAATTCGAACAATTCGCTCAATCCTGATCCAAGACAGTTTTGCGACCGTGGCTCTCGAACGTGGAGAGCGCGATGAGCGAAGTCGATTTCGACATTCTATTGGACGCCGTGCGAACGGCAGTCGCGCCCATTTCCGAGGAGGATTTCTTGGCCCAGCCCTCGCCTCGTACCCAGCCGCTGCCCCGCGCTGCCAATGACAATCCCGCGCCTTGGCCGCTGATTCCGTTCCCGGAAGGCTGGTACGCCGCCTCCTGAGACGGCTTCTCACGTTCCGCGCGCAAGTCATTGATGGGATGAGTGGAGGCCACGACCGGAATTGAACCGGTGTACACGGTTTTGCAGACCGTTGCGTCACCACTCCGCCACGTGGCCCCAACGAGGGCGGATCAATATAGAGCCTCAAGCACTTAGGCAACCATTCTCGCACCAAATCTCGACCGAATTCTGAAACTCCCAAACCGTGCCATTTCTGAAACTCGTGTGCCCGCTCCGTTCTCGCGAGCAGGCACGGGACTGGCTTTGCTCCATCCCGTGACCGCCCTCACCACCGGTACCTCGAAGTGAAATGCCCTGTCTGTGAGACTCATCAGACGGTGGAGCTGGATATCGTATGCCGGCCGAAATGACGCCGATCCACAAGCTCGAGCGCTACATGCGCTGCAACGATTGCACTCGCGCCAGCGGCTTTCCCTTCAGACGTAGTCATCTCGTCGCGATGCGCACCAACAAGATATCTGCCGCCAACCCGCCTTCGGTGTGGTGGCCCGGAGAACGCTGATCCCGAGAACCCCGCGCAATTGTTTGCGCTCGCTGCCCGCCCCTCATCTTGCCGCGAGTGAACAACGTGCCGGACTAGCATGACCGGATCGACAGGAAACCTTCCGTGCTTCGTGCGTTTGTGCGGTGGTGACAAAAAAGGAATATCCCATGCGAAGCTCAATTCTCGTCATCGCGGTAGCGTTCGGAGCCACAACCGCCGTGCCGGTGCAGGCGCAGCAATCCACGGCGCCGAGCCAGCAAATGCAGCCTGATCAAAAGGTGCGGCAGGAGGCCGATAAAGGAATCAAGACCCGCAACTCCGGCGAGTCCGGACTTGTGGCGGATCAGGAAAAGCCGGGTGCTGCTGCCCATCCTCCCGGCCAGCCGAATAAGGACAGCAACCAGTCGACTACGGGTACAAGCCCCAGGAAATAGCAACGTTGTGCCGTCTGGAATTCGTTGCACCTCGTTGAGGAACTAGTGACCCTTTCCCGGCGTGCATGCTCCCTCACGCGCCGGGTTCTTGTGCCTTCCATTTGGGGCGGGATAACTTCCGTGGTTTTCTGATTGCGATTGAATTGCGTCAGGAACCAGACATGCTCAAGCATGTTGAATACGATCACCGCAAATAACCGGCAACTATCGGTGATGAGAACGCCTCATTGCGCTCCCGCCCACTCTAGCAGGGAAGGAGAGCGCCATGAGACGACGCTCAGAGCCCCACACGTTTGATGAGAATCTGGACGCGGAGAAGACCCGCGTCGAAGTGGCATTTGAAAACCTCCAACCCGGTCGAGAGCGCGACGTGCTGGAGCGCAAGCTCCGCCAGTTCGAAGCCGCCTCTCACATCCACACGTGGCTGACCTTTCCGGGTCCGCAACCGCCAAAGTAAGCGGATCACCATGAGCAACCTGCTTTATCGAGCTAGCATCGCGGCGCTCTGCCTGTCTCCTATCGCCATCGCTCTCATTGTTCTGTTTATGTAGCAGGGCCGCCTTGGTGGGCGTTCTCACTGCGCGAGGCCTCAAGCATGCCCCGGAAAAGTGTGCAGCGGTTTTCCCTCGCGACAAACGCGTAGCGTTTGCGCGGAGTTCATGCGCAAACAACAAGCTAAGGCGCGATGATGATTCATCCTGATCTCATCGCGCTTTAGCGCCAAGAGCCCGTCCGATGTCCCGCCACGCTTGGCCCCGTCTTACCGGCATAATAACCGGTCGCAACAAAAAGCGGTCTGTCTCGCTCCGGCAGTTGAGCGCGAAATATCTGCCCGGCGACGAGCAGAATGCCTACGAACACCACGGCCAGCATCATGCTAACGAGCGACGATTCCATCGGAGCTTCCACCCAGCGAGACCATCGTCAAACTCAATTGCGCAGCAGTAGTTCCTACCTGAACCCAGCTGAATGGCCCGAAGACTGGGCGGGTGTGAAGATAATGCGGACCCAGGCAAGGACCTGTTTGCGTAGAAAAGCCCCAGCTCCTTTGGGGCCTTGGGCAAGCGGCCTTCGCTTTCCTCCCGCAAATTTTCAAAACTCCATTGCCCTTGCATTTTCCGAAATCGCTGCACCCGCTCTGTTCCCGCGCCACGCCCCCAGATCAATTCTAGAGGGTTGTTCAGTTAGTCACTTGGGAAAAAGCCGATCGCGGATGTAGCGCGATGTAGGAGTCAGTTTGATTCCTCGTGGCTTGTGCCAGGCAGCGCGATCGATTTCGTTCTTGTCCCCGATTGCGAGGCGACCCTTGGCCTTCTTGGCGATAAAGATCGCGTCGCTCATTCGCCCGCTCGATCGCTTTTTCCTCGCCTTCACCTCTTTCCACAATTGGAGGCGGCCCAGCCTGAGCTTTGGAAGCTCCTCCTTGATCTCCCGGCGCAGGCAATCTTTCTCCGTCTCCCGGGGACGTCTGCGACCTCCTGGAAACATCCACAACCGGTCGGACCGACGTCGGACCAACAGGACCTTGCCATTTCTTGCGGCAACAAGCTTCGATGACTTGGCCACCGGGCAGCACCTCACGAATCAACAAAGTATCTGGCTCAGCTTGCACCAAACGTGCGCGCGTTTCATTGCGAGGCTACGAAGCGCGGTTGAAAAGGGCAATGCGGACCACCCGCTTTCACCAGGGAACAGTCGACGAAAGCAGGTGAGTTCCGCGCGGATCGTATCGGTTGGCCGATTGATTGAGGCCCGTGCCTCGAACAGTGCGCCTGTCCGGGGTAGGCAGGCCAAACAGGACGCTTACCGTCGCCGTCGCCTGCGGAAATCCCGTTTCTTTGGTTTCGGCGCCAATTCGGGCATCTTGGCTTGAACTTCACGAAACCGCGCCAACATCCGCTCAAAGCTTCCAATTAGCGTTTCAGCGATCTCCGGGCGACGCTCCAGCGCCGCGAGCAGCAGTGCCGCCGCCTCGATGGTGGACAGGCCGTCTCGCCGCGGTTCCTGGCGCAGCGGACCGTAGCGTGACGGCTGCTTCGGCCCGAGAATCACGCGCTGGCACTTCAGCATCCAGGCGTTGCGCCACCACAGCGCCTTGGCCTGGCTCCAGGTGCCGTCAAGCAGCACGATGCCTTCGATGTCGGCGAGGATGCCCCGCTGGCCCGGCTCCAGCTCGCCTTTGCGGTTGATCGCGACGATCTCGGCCTCGGTATCGAAATCCTCGACCTTGGCCGAGCCGAGATAGAGCACGGCCCATCGCGACGGATCTGCCACTGGCCGGCCGAGTGCCTTCGAGAGACTTGGCCATGAGAGCCCGATCCTGACGACTGCGTCCTTGAAATGCCGCGCCGTCAAGCGCGCGGTGCCGAGCGCCCTGTCCTGCTCCTGGGGATGCTGCAGGATCAGGAGCTGGATGCGGCTTTCAATCGGCATGACGCTGTCGCAGATGCAAAGCGGCAGCGCCTTGCCGCAATGCGGGCACTCCGCGAGCGTCACGGCAGCAGCGGTTTCGGCGTTGGCTGGTTCGGACATCCCTCCGCTATACGCCCGGATGAGCGCAATTCAACCTATTCGGCTGGCGCGTGCGCCACCGAGGGTGCACGGCGCTGCCGCAGGCGGTCGATCAGGAGATAGATCACGGGCGTCGTGTAGAGGGTCAGGATCTGCGACACGAACAGACCGCCGATGATGGTGATGCCGAGCGGCCGGCGCAGCTCGGTGCCGGGGCCCGTTGCGATCACCAGCGGGATGCCGGCGAACAGCGCGGCCATCGTGGTCATCAGGATCGGCCGGAAGCGGGCGCGGCAGGCTTCGAAGATCGCATCCCGCGACGACAATCCCTGCTGACGCTCGGCCTCCAGCGCGAAGTCGACCATCATGATGCCGTTCTTCTTGACGATGCCGATCAGAAGGATGATGCCGACAAAGGCGATCACGGTCAGCGGCGTGTTGGTCACCTGTAGTGCGAGCAGCGCCCCGAGGCCGGCCGACGGCAGCGTCGAGATGATGGTGATCGGATGCGCAAGGCTCTCGTAGAGCACGCCGAGCACGATATACATCGCCACCAGCGCGCCCAGGATCAGCAGCGGCTGCCGCCCACTGGTCTTGCTGAAGTCGCCGGCATTGCCGTCGAAGCTGCCGCGAATGCCTTCGGGCATGTGCAGCTCGTTGACCGCCTGCTGGATGTTCGACGTTGCGACCTCCAGCGGCACGCCGGGCAGCAGGTTGAACGAGACCGTCGTCGAGGGGAAGGCCTGCGAATGATAGACCGCTAGCGGCGACAGGCCGCGCTCATAGTGCACGAGCGCTGACAGCGGGATCTGCATGTCATTCGCGCCGGCCACGTAGATGCGCTCCAGGTTCGACGGGTCGTTTTGGAATTTCGGATCGATCTCCAGCACCACCCAGTACTGGTTGCGCTGGGTATAGATGATCGAGATCTGACGCTGCGCAAACGCGTTGTTCAGCGCATTGTCGATATCCTGCACGCGAACGCCGAGGCTCGAGGCGATCTTGCGGTCAATCGCCAGATTGAGCTGCAGGCCGCCGGGGTCGCGGTCGGAGGAAATATCGGTGATCCCCTCGACCGTCTCCATCCGCTTGGCGACGATCGGCGCCCATTTCTGCAACAGGTCGAGGTCGGTCGAGGACAGCGTGTACTGGTAGTCGGAATCGCTCTGCCGGCCGCCGGTGCGAATGTCCTGCGCAGCGAACATGAACAGGCGGATGCCCGGCACCATGGAGAGATTGCGGCGCAGGCGGTCGATCACCTGCGTTGTCGACATGCCTCCCCGCTCCTCCGGCGGTTTGAGGCTGATAAACATGGTGCCGCGGTTGGAGGTGCCGCCACCGGGTCCGCCGGCGCCGCCGAGCGACGAGCCGATGCCGGCGACCGCCGTGTCCGCCATCACGATGTCGGCGAGCTGCTGTTGCAGTGAGAGCATCGCCTGGAACGAGATGTCGGCAGAGGCGCGCGTCGCGCCGATCACAAAGCCGCTGTCGTCGGTCGGGAAATAGCCCTTCGGCGTCTTGATGTAGAGTGTGACGGTCAGCGCGATCGTGGCAAAGAACACCAGCAGCGTCAGCAAGGGATAGCCGAGCACGACCCGCAGCGTCCAGGCATAGAACGCCACGATCCGCGACAGCGTGCCCTCGATGGCGCGGTCATACCAGGTCGCATGATCCGAGGTCGCCTCGCGGATGTAATGCGCGCAGATCATCGGCGTGACCGTCAGCGACACCAGGGTCGAGACCACGATCGCGAAGGTCAGCGTCAGCGAGAATTCGCGCAGCAGGCGGCCGACGATCCCGTCCATGAAGATCAGCGGCGTGAACGCCGCGATCAGCGACAGCGAGATCGACAGCACGGTGAAGCCGATCTGCCTGGCGCCCTCGAGCGCCGCCGGATACGGCGCCATGCCCTGCTCGAGATTGCGGTACATGTTCTCGATCATGACGATGGCGTCGTCGACCACGAAGCCGACCGAGATCGCGAGCGCCATCAGCGACAGGTTGTCGATCGAGAAGCCGGCGAGCCACATTCCGGCGCAGGTGCCCGCCAGCGCCAGCGGCACCGAGACGCCGGCCGCGATCGTCGGCACGACCCGGCGCAGGAACACGAAGACGACGACCATCACCAGCACGACGGTTGCAAGCAGCGTGAGCTGCATGTCCTGCACGCTGGCGCGGATCGTGCCGGTGCGGTCGACCAGGGTGGAAATCTCGACGCCGGCCGGGATCCATTCCTTGACCTCGGGCAACAGCGCGCGAATCCGGTCGACGGTGTCGATGACGTTGGCGTCGCCCTGCTTGGTGATCTGGATCAGCACCGCCGGCTGCTTGTTGAACCAGGCGATCGAGCGCGCGTTGCGGACCGACTCCTCGACCTCGGCGACATCGGCCAGCCGCACGAAATTGCCGTTCGAGCTCTTGATCATGATGTCGCGGAACTCGGCCGCGGTGCGCATCTGCTTGTTGATCGAGAGCGTCTCGCTCTGGCGGTCGCCGTTGAAGATGCCGACCGGTCCGAGCGGATTGGCGTTGACGATCGCAAGGCGGACGTCGTCGGTCGAAATCCCGGCATTGGCGAGCGAGACCGGGTTGAGCGCGATGCGCACCGCGGGCTGGTCGGCGCCGCTGACGGTGACTTCGCCCACCCCGGGCACCTGCGAGAGGCGTTGCGCCAGCACGGTGTCGGCGACGTCGTACATCGCGCTGGTCGAGATCGTCTTCGAGGTCAGCGCCAGCACAAACACCGGGGCTGCCGCCGGATTGGCCTTGCGGAACTTGGGCAGCGACGGCAGGTCGCTCGGCAGGTCGACCAGCGAGGCGTTGATCGCGGCCTGCACGTCGCGCGCGGCGCGGTCGATGTCGCGGCCGATCGAGAATTGCACCTGGATACTGGTGGTGCCGAGCGAACTCGTCGAGGTGATCTGGTCGACCCCGGAAATCGTGCCGAGCTTCCGCTCCAGGGGCGCGGCAACGGTTGCGGCCATCACCGACGGATCGGCGCCGGGCCGCGTCGCCGACACGCGGATCATCGGGAAGTCGACATTGGGAACGGAGGAGACCGGCAGGAACTGGTAGGCGACGATCCCGAGCAGGAACAGTCCGATCGCAAGCAGCGTGGTGCCGACCGGCCTGCGGATGAACGGTTCCGAGATCGACATCACTGCATGCCCTCGGTCGCGCCGGCAACCGGCGGACCGTGAGGACCTGCCTCCGGCACCGCCCTCTCGATCCGCCGGTTCAGCCGGTCGAGCGCGAGATAGATGACTGGCGTCGTGTAAAGGGTCAGCAACTGGCTGAGCAGGAGGCCGCCGATGATGGAAATGCCAAGCGGAAAGCGCAGCTCGGCGCCAGTGCCGCTTTCGATCGCGAGCGGCAACGCGCCGAACAACGCCGCCAGCGTCGTCATCATAATCGGACGGAAACGCAACAGACAGGCCTGCACAATCGCATCATAGGACGACATGCCCTGATGCCGCTCCGCTTCCAGCGCGAAGTCGATCATCATGATCGCGTTCTTCTTGACGATGCCCATCAACAGGATGATGCCGATCAGGCCGATCACCGAAAGGTCCTGCCCGCACAGCATCAGCGCGAGGATCGCGCCGACGCCGGCCGAGGGCAGTGTCGAAAGGATGGTGATCGGATGGATGTAGCTCTCATAGAGCACGCCGAGCACGATGTAGATCGTGATGATCGCGGCCAGGATCAGCCAGGGCTGTCCCGCAAGCGACCTTGCGAATTCGGCGGCGTCGCCGGAATAGATACCGACAATGCTGCCGGGCATGCCGATCCGCGTCTCGATCGTCTTCACCGCCTCGACCGCGTCGCCGAGCGCTTCGCCCGGCGCGAGGTTGAAGCTGAGCGAAACCGCGGGGAATTGCGCCTGGTGCGAGATCGCAAGCGGGGCCGTGGTCCGGGTCAGCGTCGCGACCGCCGACAGCGGCACCTGCGCGCCATTCGCGCCGGGCAAATAGAGCTTGTCCAGGATCGACGGGTCGCGCTGATACATCGGCAAGGCCTCGAGCACCACGCGGTACTGGTTGGCCTGACCGTAGATCGTCGATATCTGCCGCTGCGCGAAGGCGTCGTTCAGCGTGTCCGTAACGCCCTGCAGGCTGACGCTGAGTTGACCTGCGCGCTGCCGGTTGACGTCTAGCGCCGCACGCAGTCCGCCTTCCTGCGCTTCCGACGAGACGTCGCGGAAGATCGGATCGCGCCGCAATTCCCCGACGAGTTTCTGCGCCCATTTCGACACCTCGGCGGCGTCGGTGCCGGTCAGGGTGTACTGGTACTGCGAACGGCTCGACTGGGTCGAGATCTGCACGTCCTGCACCGGCTGGAAGTAGATGGTCATGCCGGGAATCGACGCCACCTTCCGCTTGAGCCGCTCGATCACCGCCGCCACTCCGTCGCGCCGCTCGTCGAGCGGCTTCAGCGTCATGACGAGCCGCCCGACATTCGTGGTCGGGTTGACCGAGCCGGAGCCGATCACCGAGACGACGCCGACCACGTCGGGGTCAGCCTTGATGATGTCGGAGACCGCGGCCTGGCGCCGCTGCATCTCCGCGAACGAGACGTCGGGGCCGGCCTCGGTCACCGCCGTGATCGACGAGGTGTCCTGCAGCGGCAGAAAACCCTTGGGCGCAATCACGTACAAGACCAGCGTCGCCGCAATCGTCGCGAGCGTTACCAGCAAAGTGGCGCGCTGGCGCTGCAGCACCCAGAGCAGCGTTCGGTGGTAGAACGCCACCATGCCGTCGATGAATCGGTTCACCGCGGCAAGCCCCGGAATCGCGATCTCCTCATGGACGTTCTTGAGCAGCCGTGAGCACATCATCGGCGTCAGCGTCAGCGAGACGATGGCGGACGTCACGACCGCGATCGTCAGGGTCAGCGCGAACTCGCGGAACATGCGGCCGACCAGGCCGGACATGAACAACAGCGGAATGAACACGGCGATCAGTGACACCGTCAGCGAGATCACGGTAAAGCCAATTTCGCTGGCGCCCCTGAGCGACGCCTCCATCACCGTTTCGCCTTCCTCCATATGGCGGACGATGTTCTCGATCATGACGATGGCGTCGTCGACGACGAAGCCGGTTCCGATGGTGAGCGCCATCAGCGACAGATTGTCGAGGCTGAAGCCGGCAAAGTACATGATGCCGAAGCTTGTGATCAGCGAGAGCGGCAGCGCGACGCCCGCGATCAGGGTCGCGCGGAGCGACCGCAGGAACAGCAGCACCACCAGCGTCACCAGCACCACGCTGAGCATCAGCGTGAACTGCACGTCACGGACCGACGCACGGATCGTCACGGTGCGGTCGGAGACGACAGTGAGGTTGACGCCGGCCGGGATCGACCGCTGCAGGCGCGGAATTTCGGCGCGGATCTGGCGGACCACCTCGATGACATTGGCGCCCGGCTGGCGCTGGATATCGATTATGACCGCCGGCGTGCCCTGGTACCAACCGCCGGTGCGGTCGTTCTCCAGGCCATCGACGATGACTGCGACGTCTCCGATCGTCACCGGCGAGCCGTTACGATAGGCAATGATGATCGGCCTGTAGGCATCGGCCGCGGCGATCTGATCGTTGGCCGCGATGGTGTAGGACTGCTGCGCGCCGTCGAGCGAGCCCTTCGGTCCGGACACATTGGCGCCCGCGATCGCGTTGCGCAGGTCCTCCATGGCGATGCCATAGGCGGCGAGCCGCGCAAGGTCCGCCTGCACCCGCACCGCCGGCTTCAATCCGCCGAGGATCGAGACCCGGCCGACGCCGGAAATCTGGCTCAGTCGCTGTCCTAGAATGGTGTCGGCGAGATCGCTCATCGCCCGCAGCGAGATCGTCTCGGAGGTCAGCGCGAGCGTCATCACCGGCGCGTCCGCCGGGTTCACCTTGGCGTAGACGGGCGGATACGGCAGCGTCTTCGGCAGGATGCCGGCAGCGGCATTGATTGCGGCCTGGACGTCCTGGGTCGCGCCATCGATGTCGCGGTTGAGATCGAACTGCAGCGAGATCTGGCTGACGCCGAACGAGCTCGTCGAGTTCATCGACGACAGCGACGGGATCTGGCCAAGCTGCCGCTCGAGCGGCGCCGTGATCAGCGAGGCGACCACGTCGGGGCTCGCGCCGGGCAACTGCGTCGTCACCTGCACGGTCGGGAAGTCGACCTGCGGCAGCGCCGAAACTGGCAGCGCCCAATAGCCAAGCGCGCCGCCGATCAAAAGCGCAATCCCGAGCAGCGATGTCGCGATCGGCCGGCGGATAAACGGTTCAGAGACGCCCATGGCTGCGTGCTCGCTGCGAAGTCATTACGGGATTCGTCGTTCGGTCATGGCTGCGACTTCGCCGCGCCGCCTGACTGTCCGCCCCCTGCCGCAGGTGCCGGTCCGGTCTGCCCCTTCTGATCGCCCTCATCGTGCTCGTGCCGGCCGCGATGCTCGCCGTTCTTTCCCTGCCAGTCCTTCTTGCCGTCCTTGCCCTGACCGCCGCCCCTGCCGTCGGGGCTGCGGCTGCGTTTGCGCGGCGCGAGATCGGCCGCCGGGGTCTGATCCTCCTTGCCGATGACGACCTTGGCACCGTCGGCGAGATTGGCAAATCCCGTGGTCACGACGCGGTCCGAGGTGGTCAGGCCTTTTGCGATGACGGCGTCATGCTCGTTCTGTTGTGTCACCGTCACCGGCTTCGCCGTGACAATGTCGCCCTCGCCGATCACATAGCTGAACGTACCGCCCGGCCCGCGCTGCACCGCCGACGTCGGCACCACGATCGCCTGCGGCAGCGTCTCGACCTTGAGGCGGACATTGACGAACTGGCCAGGCCAGAGCTGGTAATTGGCGTTGGGGAATTCGGCTTTCAGCTTCAGCGTGCCGGTGGTCGGATCGACCTGGTTGTCGATGCCGGTCAGCTTGCCGGTATCGATCACGGTGACGCCGTCATTGCCGAACACGTCGACCGCAAGCGTGGCCTTGGAGGCCGCGGCGTTGACGCGCATGATCTGCTGCTGCGGCAGGCTGAACCACACCGCGATCGGCTGCAACTGGGTGAGGATGACAAGCCCGGTCGTATCCGAGGCGTGGATGATGTTGCCCTGGTCGACCTGGCGCAGGCCGGCACGGCCCGAGATCGGCGCGACGATCTTGGTGTAGCCCAGCGTCGTCGCCGCATTGTCGATCGCGGCCTGGTCGGCTTTGACCAGCGCCTCCTGCTGCGCCACGGTGGCCTTCTGCGTGTCGTACTGCTGCTTCGATCCGGCGTTCGTCGTGGCCAGTTGCTGATAGCGCGTCAGGTCGATTCTCTGGTTGGCCAGCATCGCCTCGTCCTGCGCCTTCTTGGCGACCGCCTGGTCGTATTGCGCCTGATAGATCGCCGGATCGATCTCGCCGAGCACGTCGCCCTTCTTGACGTCCTGACCCTCGACAAAGTTCACTGCGATCAGCTTGCCGTCGACCTGCGAGCGCACGATGACCGTGTTCAGCGCCCTCACCGAGCCGACGCCGTCGAGATAAACGGGCACATCCTGCACGCGCGGTGTCGCCGCGAGCACCGGCACAGGCAAATCAGGCCGCCCTCCGTTGCCGCGACCGCCGCCCTGCTTCTGCTGGAATGCGAGCCAGCCGATGTAGCCGAGACCGCCGAGGATCACGAGCGTGACCGCCAGCGATACCATGCGTTTGAGCAGGCGCGAGACCAGGCTGGGCTGGCGCGGCGCGGTGCTCCTCTCGTCGTCCTTGGTGTCGGGCTTAAAGAGCATCGACCGATCTTTCCATCTTCGGCTCCCAGCCGCCGCCCAACGCCTGATAAAGGCTGACGATCGCCTGCAGGCGGGCCAACTGTGCCTGGGAGTAGGCGTCCTCTGCCTGGAACAGGGTCTGCTGTGTATTTAGCACAACTATGATGTCGGCGGTTCCGGCCCGCAGCTGCTGCTCCGACAGCTCGAACGCGCGCCGCGCCGACGACAGCACGTCGCGCAGCAACTGCAGCCTCCTGGTGGTCTCGCGAATCGCCACCAGGGCGCTGTCGACGTCGCTGAAGGCCTGGACCACTGTCTTGCGGTAGACCTGCAGCAACTCATCCTGCTTCGCCTGGGCGAATTCGAAATTGCCGAGAATCCTGCCGCCGTCGAAGATCGGCTGCGTCGCGCTGCCGACCAGGCTAAAGAACGCCGCGTGCGGCTGGAACAGCGACGACAGCGCCTGGCTCTGATAGCCGCCCTGCCCGGTCAACTGGATGCTCGGGAAGAATTGCGCCCTTGCACTGCCGACATTGGCGGTCGCGGAGGCAAGCTGCGCCTCCTGGCGGCGGATATCCGGACGCTGGGTGAGCAATTCCGACGGCAGCCCCGGCGTGACGCGCGGGATCGCGATCCTGTTGAGCGTGCCGCCGGAGATCCGCATGCTTTCGGGCGGCCGCGATACCAGCACCGCGAGCGCATTGATGTTCTGCTCGAGCGCCTGCCGCAGCGGCGGCACCAGCGCGCGCTGATTGCCGAGCACGCTTTCCTGCTGCGCGACGTCGAGATCAGTGCCGGTGCCGGCCTTGAAGCGGTCCCTGATCGCGCCAAGCACACGCTCGGCGCTGGCGATGTTGCCCTGGGCGATGCGCAGCCGGTCCTGCGACGCGAGCACGGTGAAGTAGGCATTCGCGACCGTGGCCAACGTGGTCAGCGCCACCACCTCGCGATCAAACCGGGTCGCGACCGAGGTCTCTTCCGCGGCCTGCGCGGCGTCGCGATTCTGCCCCCAGAAATCGAGCTGATAGCTCGCGCTCAGCGCGGCGTTATAGTTGACCACTTCCCTCCCGCCAATGGACAGGCCGCTGGCGCTGGAGCCCGAGGTCCGCGAATAGGCCTCCGATCCGGAGCCCTGCAGGCTGGGGAGCAACGCCGCGCCCGCCTGCCGCGCCTGGGCATCGGCCTGGCGAATCCTTGCAACCGCCGCGGCGATGTCCAGATTGACGATCTGAGCCTCTTGCATCAATTGCGTCAGCTCTGTCGAACGGAAGGCCCGCCACCAGTCGAGCGTCGGCGGATCGTCGCCGGGCTTGCCGAGCCGTGCCGCCTTGTAGCCCTGCGGCACGTCGAGCGCCGGATCGGGAAGATCCTGGGTCAGGATGCAGCCGGCGCAGCTTGCGACGATGCCGAGCGCCGCGAGCGACCGCGCCAGCCGGCCCCAGCGGGAAGCGAGCCCATCCGGACTCTCGATGGCCATCGCAAAGGCAGGCTCGGTCACACCCGTTCTCCGCAGAACACAGATTCCCGCCGTGGCGCGCCGATGACGCTTTCGGGGGTAATCTGCGAGACTTTCACGGGTGGTGCATCCGGTGGAACCGAACTCTCATAATATCCCCGGGAACAAGAGGCGGACAGCCCTCTCCGGACCTCGTCCCCGACGGATCAGCGCCGATCGCGCGCGACGGAACTTCAACTTCCCCTTATTTTGCAGGCCTTATTGCGATCCTGAACGGCGAGATGCCTGTCAAATCTTACAAAGATTTCATGGGGATTTCTCCGGCAGTGTAGCGCCGAATGAGCGGCGCCGGCACACGAAGGTGGCGCAGGCGTTGAGCGCGATCCGATGCGACACGCGCTGCTGCCTGCACGAGGCTTTCCAAATCGAGCGATCGTCGTGAATTCAGTGCTGTACACAGCGCAAACTGTTTCGCGATATTGCGGCCTCGGGCAAGATTCTACCAGCACGCGCTCACTTGGCAAAAGCATCTTCTGCGTAACTTCCGAACCCGCCCGCCGACGGCCTCCGCCATTTTCGCCGCAACGCAAAAGCCTTTCCCTTTGGCCACCGGCACACTAGGTTCGCGACGGATGAGTATTGGCGGTAAAGAACAGCCCTGACATGACAATCAACAACGACGTCATCGAAGCCATCGGCAATACGCCGCTGATCAAGTTGAAGCGTGCCTCAGAACTGACAGGCTGCACCATTTTGGGCAAGGCGGAGTTCATGAATCCTGGCCAGTCGGTCAAGGACCGCGCCGGCAAATGGATGATTCTGGAAGCTGAGAAGCGCGGCACGCTGAAGCCCGGCGGCCTCGTGGTCGAATCGACCGCGGGCAATACCGGCATCGGGCTTGCCGTCGTGGCGAGCACACGCGGCTACCGGACCTTGATCGTCATCCCGGAGACGCAGAGCCAGGAAAAGAAGGACGCGCTGCGGCTGTGCGGCGCCGAACTCGTCGAGGTGCCGGCCCTGCCCTTCGCCAATCCGAACCAGTACCAGCATGTCGGCAAGCGGCTCGCCGAGCAGCTTCGCAAGACCGAGCCGAACGGCGTGTTGTTCGCCGACCAGTGGAACAACCTCGACAATGCCAAGGCGCATTACGAATCCACCGGCCCCGAAATCTGGCAGCAGACCGGCGGCAAGCTCGACGGCTTTGTTTGCTCGGTTGGCACCGGCGGTACGCTCGCCGGAACCAGCCGCTATCTGAAGGAGAAGAGCAAGGACATCGTCGTCGCCTGCGCCGACCCGCACGGAGCAGCGATGTACGAGCTGTTCAAGCACGGCGAACCCAAGGCGACGCCGGGCAGCTCGATCGCAGAAGGCATCGGACTCGGCCGCATCACGCCGATCATCGAGACGGCTCAGGTCGACGACGCCTTCCTGATTCCGGACAACGAAGCCGTGTCTCTGATCTACGAGTTGCTCGAGCATGAAGGCCTCTGCCTCGGCGGCTCGACCGGCATCAATGTCGCCGGCGCGATCCGCCTGGCCAAGCAACTCGGCCCCGGCAAGACCATCGTCACCATCCTCGCCGATTCCGGAAACCGCTATCAGTCAAAGCTGTTCAATCCGGACTTCATGCGCGCGAAACACCTTCCGGTGCCGGCGTGGCTGGAGAGGAAGACGAAGATCGACGTGCCGTTCGTGTAAGGCGAATAGTGAGTAGCGAATGGCGATTGGAAGAGCCTATTCGCTGCTCTCCATTCGCTATTCGCTCACCTCAATATCTGGCTTAGGAACAGCTTCGACCGCGCGTGCTGCGGATTGGCGAAGAATTCCTGCGGTGTGTTCGACTCGATGATCTGGCCGGCGTCCATGAAGACGACGCGGTTGGCGACCTCGCGGGCAAAGCCCATTTCGTGGGTCACAACCAGCATGGTCATACCCTCCCTGGCAAGGTCGACCATGGTGTCGAGCACTTCCTTGACCATTTCCGGATCGAGCGCCGAGGTCGGCTCGTCGAACAGCATCACCTTCGGGTTCATGGTCAAGGCGCGAGCGATCGCGACGCGCTGCTGCTGGCCGCCCGACATCTGGCCGGGAAACTTGTTGGCCTGATGCGGAATCTTGACCCGCTCCAGGAATTTCATTGCGGTGGCCTCGGCATCCTTCTTCGGGATGTTGCGCACCCAGATCGGCGCCAGCGTGCAATTGTCGAGCACGGTAAGATGCGGGAACAGATTGAAACTCTGGAACACCATGCCGACCTCGCGGCGAACCTCATCGACCCGTCGCAAATTGGGGCCGAGTTCGATACCGTCGACGACGATCTCGCCCTCCTGGAATTCCTCGAGCGCGTTGATGCAGCGGATCAGGGTCGACTTGCCAGAACCCGACGGCCCGCAGATCACGATACGCTCGCTCTTGCCGACCTCGAGGTTGATATCGCGCAGCACGTGAAAGTCACCGTACCACTTGTTGAGACCGGAAATGTTGACGATCGAGCTGGTGGACATGGTGACCTTGTTCAATTGCGTCGATGGGCGTTGAGCCGGTTTTCGACGAACAGCGAGTAGCGCGACATTCCGAAGCAGAACACGAAGTAGATCATGCCGGCAAAGGCGAACCCGGTGAACGCCGTCGTCGGCGTCGACCAGGTCGGATCCGAGAACGTTGCGTGTAGCGATCCGAGCAGATCGAACAGCGCCACGATCGAGACCAGCGAGGTATCCTTGAACAGCGCGATGAAGCTGTTCACGAGGCCAGGAATGACGTGGCGCAGCGCCTGCGGCATCACGATCAGCGACGTGGTCTTCCACCAGGACAGGCCAAGTGCGCTCGCTGCCTCGCCTTGCCCGCGCGGGATCGCCGCAAGACCGCCGCGCACGACCTCGGCCTGGTAGGCACCGGCGAACAACGCGATGCCGATCAGCGCACGCACCAACCCGTCGACCGTGAAATTGCCCGGGAGGAACAGCGGCAGCATGTAGGTGGCAAAGAACAGCACCGTGATCAGCGGCACGCCGCGCCAGAATTCGATGAAGGCGATCGAGAAAATCCGGATCAGCGGAATGGTCGAACGGCGGCCGAGCGCAAGCGCAATTCCGATCGGCATCGAGGTGACGATGCCGGTGACCGAGACGACGAGTGTCACCAGCAGGCCGCCCCAAAGGCGTGTGTCGATGATCGGCAGGCCGCCGCGATCGAGCCCCATCATCTTGATCACGATCGCGATGCCGGCGAAGCTCGCGAGGCTCGTGAGCAGCGCGCGCTGGCCGGTTCGGAAACCGCCGCCGAGGACAAAAAAGATGAGCGAAACGATCACTGTGGTGAGGAGGAAATCGAACCACAGCGGCTCGCTCGAGGTCTGAAGCTGCTCGCGCAGCCACGTCAGCGGAAAGATCACCCACGAGATCAGACTGCCCACCACCACGATGATCTTGCCGATCAGCCACAGCAGCGGTCCGATTGCCGATCCCTGGCCGAGATTGACCAGCACCTGGCCGGCATTGACGATGCTGTCGTCGAACAGCTGTAACAAGCCGGCGACCCAGCCTATGCCGAACGAGCCAAGCCCACCGCCGCGCAGCAGGAAGAATGCGACCACCGGGAAAGCGAAGAAGAACAGGCTTGCATTCAATCCCTTCGCCGGCAGGCGCGGGACCAAAAGCGGCAGCAGCAGTACGACGGCGAGGATGAAGGTCAGGTTGACCCGCCAGCGTTCGGCCTCCGGATAGAAGCCATAGATCAGTTGCGTTAGCTTGGCCTGGATGTAGGGCCAGCAGGCTCCGACCGGATGCCCGGCATTCTCCGAAAGGCACGCGTTGCGGTCCTTGCCGCTCCAGACGGCATCGACCAGCAGGAATCTGAGCGCGGGGACCACGGTGTACCAGAGCAGCAGCAGCGCGAGGATCGTGAGCAGGACGTTGGTCGGCGAGTTCAACAGGCGGGTCCGCAGAAAGCCGACAAGGCCGGTCGTCTTCACCGGCGCCGGACGTTGGGCCACGAGGTCCTGCCGGACAAAGAGTGGCGCGGTGAGATCAGTCATGCCCCCAGACTCCGGTTTATCCGCCAGCCATAGACGCTCATGATCGCGCTGGTGACGAGCGAGATCATGAGATAAACGCCCATCGTGATGGCGATGATCTCGATCGCCTGCCCTGTCTGGCTCAGCGTCGTGCCGGCGAACACCGAGACCAAGTCGGGATAACCGATCGCGACGGCGAGGGACGAGTTCTTGGTCAGGTTGAGGTACTGGTTGGTCAGCGGTGGCACGATGACGCGCATCGCCTGCGGCACGACGATCAGCCGCAGAGTGGCGCCGCGCGAAAGGCCGAGCGAGGAGCCGGCTTCCATCTGCCCCTTGTGGACGGACAGGATGCCGGCCCGGACGATCTCCGCGATAAAGGCCGCCGTATAGGTCGAGAGCGCTACCACCAGCGCGACAAACTCCGGAATGACCCGCGATCCGCCGGCGAAGTTGAAGCCCTTCAATTGCGGCAGTTCGAACATGAACGGCAGTCCGAAGATCAGCATCGTGACCAGCGGCAGTCCGATCAGAAGTCCGAGCACGTAAGGCCAAATCCGGATCAGCTGGCCGCGGTCGAACAGCGCGCGGCGTGCGTAGTAACGCAGCGCCAACGACCCGACAATGCCGATCCCCAGCGCCACGAGGAACGGATCGAGCCCCGGCTCACCGATTGGCCGTGGAATGACCAGACCGCGATTGGACAGGAAGAAGGCGTTGAACAGATTGAGGCTCTGCCGCGGTCCCGGCAGTGCCGCGAGCACTGCGAGGTACCAGAACAGAAGCTGGAACAGGAGCGGCAGATTGCGCACGATCTCGACATAGATCTCGCCGAGCCGCGCCAGCAGCCAGTTCGGCGACAGCCGGCACAGCGCCAGGACGAATCCGATCACGGTGGCGAAGACGATGCCGATCACCGCCACCAAAAGCGTGTTCAACAGGCCGACGAAGAACACCCGCGTATAGCTGTCCGACCCCGAATAAGGGATCAGACTCTGGCTGACATCGAAGCCCGCGGTGTTCTTCAGGAATCCGAACCCGGAAGCGATACGCTGCGTCTCCAGGTTGGCGCGGGCATTGGCCACGATCTCATAGGCCACCCAGGCCAACACCGCGGCGAACACGATTTGCACGACAAGGCCGGTCCAACCGGACTTGCCGCCGAGCGCGCGCTTCAATTTGAAGACGTACTGCGGCGGTGGTTTTCGGGGTTCGGTGGTCATCGCCGCCGCCGCCTCGCCGCGGATCAGCGAATCGGAGGCGCGTACTGGATGCCGCCCTTGTTCCAGAGCTGGTTGAGACCGCGTGCAATCTGCAGCTTCGAGCCGGCGCCGACATTACGGTCATACATCTCGCCGTAATTGCCTTCCGCCTTGATGATCCGCGAGAACCAGTCCTTGGTCAGGCCGAGCTGTTCGCCGAGATTTCCGTCCGAGCCGAAGGCGCGTTTGAGGTCGGGCTTGTCGGACTTCGCCATCTCATCGACATTCTTCTGGGTGACGCCGAGCTCCTCGGCATTGACCATCGCGAACAGGGTCCACTTCACGATGTCGAACCACTGGTCGTCGCCATGACGGACCATCGGGCCGAGCGGCTCCTTCGAGATCACCTCGGGAAGCACCACGTGATCGGCCGGATTGGCGAGCTTCAGCCGCTGCGCATAGAGCTGCGACACGTCCGAGGTGAACACGTCGCAGCGGCCGGTTTCGTAAGCCTTGACGGTCTCATCGGCCGAGGCGAACGCGATCACCTCATACTTCATGTTGTTGCCCTTGAAGTAGTCGGCCAAGTTCTGCTCGGTCGTGGTGCCGGTCTGCACGCAGACCGAAGCGCTGTTCAATTCCAGCGCGGAGTTCACCTTCAGCGCCTTCTTCACCAGGAAGCCCTGCCCGTCATAATAGGTCACGCCGGTGAAATTGGCCCCGAGCGACGTATCCCGCGACAGCGTCCAGGTTGTATTGCGCGACAGCACGTCGATTTCGCCGGACTGCAGCGCGGTGAAACGGTCTTTCGCCGACAACGGCACGAACTTGACCTTGGTGGGATCGTCAAAGATGGCAGCAGAAATCGCGCGGCAGAGGTCGACATCGATTCCGGTCCAGTTTCCCTTGTCATCAGGCGTGGAGAAGCCCGGCAGACCGCCGCTGACGCCGCAGGACAGCATGCCGCGATCCTTGACCGTCTTGAGGGTTTGCGCCGAGGCGGCCTGGACCGACAAAGCGGTGGCGGCGGCAAGTGTAAGGGCCAAATAAACACGTTTCATGGTCAGGGCCTTTCAAGGTCGTCCGCAGACGTTAGGTTGTGATCGCCTGGCGCTCACGGGCCCCGCCGATGATCCCCCATCGCAACAAGCTCATCTGACCGGCAGTTTGACGTGCCAATCGATCGGGCAGAGGATCGAAGGTCGCGGCAGGCCCCTCAACGTGCGGCGACAGGTTAGTTGCGGCGCATCACATAGCGACTGACGGGCCGGGTCAAGGGGTTGACGCATGTCTTCTGTGTCCTGTTAGTAAGACGCCCCGGCGTGACCCTGTCCTTCCGACACGTTATGGCTGTGGCAAACGGTCTCGAACGGAAGCGACGCATGAATTCCACTCGCGGCAACACGCCATCCGACTCCCAACGGTCCGAGACCCGACTGGTGACGGCCGGCCGCGACACGGGGGCGCAGAAGGGGTTCGTCAATCCGCCGGTGTTTCGCGGTTCCACGGTGCTTTATCCGAACGCGGAGGACCTGCACGCCCATCGCGCCGAATTCACCTATGGCCGCCACGGCACGCCCACCACACGGGCGCTGCAGGGCATGCTGATGGCCCTCGAAGGTCCGCAATGCGCCGGCGTAGGCCTCACCCCTTCCGGACTGGCGGCGGTTACCACCACGCTGCTTTCGGTGCTGAAGGCGGGCGACCATTTGCTGGTCTGCGACAACGTGTACCGTCCGTCGCGGAATTTCTGCGGCGGCATGCTGACGCGGTATGGCGTCGAGACCAGCTATTTCGACCCGATGATCGGCGCCGGCATCGAGACGTTGTTCAGGCCGAACACCAGGGCGGTGCTGGTCGAGGCACCCGGCTCGCAATCCTTCGAGATGCCCGACATCCCGGCGATATCAGCCGTCGCCCACGCCCGGGGTGCACTCGTGATCGACGACAATACCTGGGCCACCCCGCTCTATCATCGCTCGCTCGAGCAGGGCGTCGACATCAGCATGCAGGCCGCGACCAAATATATTGGCGGACACTCGGACATCATGTTCGGCACCATCTCGGCCAATGCCAAGGCCTGGCCGCTGATATCCGAAGGCATCCGCCTGCTCGGCGTCTGCGCCGGACCTGACGACGTCTTTCTGGCACTGCGCGGCATGCGAACGCTCGCGGTGCGGCTCGCGCAGCACTATCGCTCCGGGCTCGAAATCGCGCGCTGGCTCGCTGCGCGGCCGGAAGTCGCACGGGTGCTGCACCCTGCCCTTGAGTCCGATCCCGGTCACGCCATCTGGAAGCGCGACTTCACCGGCGCCTCTGGCCTGTTCAGCATCGTATTGAAGCCCGTGCCGCAGCAGGCAGTCGACGCACTGCTCGACACGCTCAACCTGTTCGGTATGGGCTTTTCCTGGGGTGGCTTCGAAAGCCTCATCATCCCCTTCGACTGCACCGACTATCGTACGGCGACCAAATGGGCGCCGGGCGGCCCGACGCTGCGGCTGCATATCGGGCTCGAGAATGTCGACGACCTCAAGGCCGACCTCGATCGCGGATTTGCAGGGCTGAACGCTGCGCTCTGAACGCCCCCGCCGCTCCGCGCGAACGCAACGTTAACGCCTGACGTCGGCCGTTGACGCAGTGTCACGCGCGCGACTCCGCTTGTCGTCGCAAATGACAAGATCTCCGGGATTTTGCGGACTTGTGAGCGGTTGCGATAACCAGCCGTTCACCATCCTCACCAATCGGGTGATCCCGCCGACGATCTGTCAAGTTCGCTTACACTTTTGCTCCCGTAGTCATGCTCCCGGGAAGGGGTGTCCACACCGAGAGGTTGCGGCACCCCGGCTGAAGGGCAAAGACATAAATCGCATGAAGACGGCACGTATCGTGGTCCTGGCCATCGCCGGCGTTTCAGGCCTCGTAGCCATGTATCTCGCGAGCGGAAGCGATAACAAACCGCCTCCCGCCGCGCCCGTGGCACAGCTTCCGACGGTCGAGGTCCTGGTGGCCAAATCCGACATCGGCCTCGGCCAGGCAGTCAGGGCGGAAGATCTGCAATGGCAGAGCTGGCCGGCAGCGACCGCGAGCAGCAGTTTCATGCGCCGCGATGGCAATGCCGACGCCATGAAGGACGTGATCGGTTCGATTGCGCGCGTCCCTTTCATCACGGGCGAGCCGATCCGTGAACAAAAGCTCGTAAAGGCCAACGGCTCTGGATTCATGGCCGCGATCCTGCCGTCCGGTATGCGGGCGATTTCCACCGAGATTTCTCCAGAGACCGGCGCCGGCGGCTTCATCCTGCCGAACGACCGCGTCGACGTGATCCTGTCCAAGCGGGAAAAGAACCCCGATCGCAGCGGCCCCGACATCGTTATTTCCGAAGTCCTGATGGCCAATGTCCGCGTGCTCGCGATTGACCAGGCTCCGAAGGAGAAGGAGGGCAGCAACTCGCTGGTCGGCAAGACCGCAACGCTCGAACTCAAGCCCGAACAGGCCGAGACGCTCGCCCGCGCGCGGCAGAGCGGCACCCTCTCGCTCGCGCTGCGCAGCATCGCCGACTCCAATGCTGCCACGGGCGATCCCTCGACCGACGACCAGCCCCAGAAACGGGGCCAGAGCATCAGTGTGGTTCGCTTCGGCGTCCTCAGCTCTACGACACAGAAGTGATCAGGGGGGAATTGAAAAATGACAAGCGGTGCAAAACAAATGACGGTGCGGGCTGCGCTGGCTCACGCTCTGTCGTTTTCGGCGATCGCCGCGCTTATGTTAACCCCCGTGTGGTCTCCAGCTGTGGCGGCCGATCCCGACAAGAGCCCTGAGGTCGCAGTCACCGGCAGCATTCCGGTCAAGCAGCGCTTCGTTGCGCTCGGCGTCGGCAAGTCGGTGGTGGTCGACCTGCCCCGCGAGGCAAAGGACGTACTGGTCGCCGATCCCAAGATCGCCAACGCCGTGATCCGCTCGGCGCAGCGCGCCTATATCATCGGAGCGGCGGTCGGCCAGACCAACGTGGTGTTCTTCGACGCCGACGGCCAGCAGGTCGCCTCCTATGACATCGCGATCAAGCGCGACCTGAACGGGCTCCGCGCGGCCTTCAGGCAGGCGATGCCCGGCGTGCAGATCGAGGGCGTCGGCGACAGCGTGCTGTTGACCGGCTCGGTGTCGAGCCCGATCGAGGCTCAGCAGGCCGGCGAGATCGCCGCGAAGCTGGTCGGCGGACCCGAGAAGGTCGTCAATTCGATTGTGGTACGCGGGCGCGACCAGGTGATGCTCAAGGTCACCGTCGCCGAAGTGCGGCGGGACATCATCAAGCAACTGGGCGTCGATCTCAGCGCCAACATGAACTACGGAACCGCGGCCGTGGTGTTCAGCAACAGCAATCCGTTCACCGCGAACAATGCGCCGCTCGTTTCCAGCAACGTCTTGACGGGAGCGGCCTTGACCAAAGCCGGTCTGCCGTCAGTCACCGCGACCCTGCGCGCGATGGAGAGCGCCGGCGTCGTGCGGACGCTGGCGGAGCCAAATCTGACGGCAATCTCCGGCGAGTCCGCGACCTTCATCTCCGGCGGCGAATTTCCGATTCCGACTGGCGTGACTTGCCAAACGACGACGTCGGGCACCATCGGACAGTGCGTGCAGACGGTCAGCTTCAAGAAATTCGGCATCTCGCTCAACTTCACGCCCGTGGTGCTGAGCGAGGGACGGATCAGCCTCAAGGTGATGACCGAGGTGTCGGAGGTCTCGACCGAAAACGCTCTGACCGGCGGTGCCGGCGGAACGACGATCCCCTCGATCAAGACCCGTCGCGCGGACACGACCCTGGAGGTGCCGTCCGGCGGCTCGGTCGCGATGGCGGGACTGATCCAGGAGCAGACCAAGCAGGCCATCAACGGATTGCCCGGTGTCGACCAGATACCGATCCTTGGACAACTCTTCAGAAGCCAGGACTTCGTCAACCACGAGACTGAACTCATGGTCATCGTGACGCCCTATGTCGTGCGCGCGGTGGCGCAGAAGGAGCTGTCGCGGCCGGATGACGGATTCGCGTCCGCCTCCGACTCGCAGTCCGCGCTCCTGGCCCGGATCAACCGCATTTATGGTGTTGCCGCCCGCGCCGAACCGATCGGCGCCACGCCGATCAATTTCGGCTTCATCATCGACTGACAGGCGCCTTTGGTTTGGGGACCATGAGATGACACACAAGACACACGCCAAACGCTTCGGGACGCTGCCGTTGCTCGGCGCTCTCCTCCTCACATCAGTCGCGCTCGGCGGCTGCAATCTCGTGACATCTGACGTCGTCACCGGGACCGTGCCCGAGGATTACCGCCAGCGCCATCCGATCGCGGTCACTGAAGGCGAGCAGTCGATCGTGGTGTTCGTCGGCCACGCCCGCGGCAACCTGACCGAGCCACAGCGCGACGACGTCATCGGACTGGCACGCAGCTGGCGCCGTGAAGGCACTGGAGCGATCGCCATCGACGTGCCGGCCGATACGCCGAATTCGCGCGCCGCCCAGGCCGTGTACCGCGAGATCCGGGGACTGCTCGCGTCGGTGGGCGTGCCCGCCCACGCCATTGCGAGGCGCACCTACCTCGTCGAGGACCCACGCACGCTCGCCACCGTCCGCCTGAGCTATCCCAAGATGGCCGCCGTCGCCGGCCCCTGCGGCGTATGGCCGGCCGATCTCGGCCCCTCGCTCTACAACCCCGGCTACAACGAGAACAAGCCGTATTACAATCTCGGCTGCGCCACCCAGCGCAACCTGGCCGCGATGGTCGCGAATCCGTCCGACCTCGAGCAGCCGCGTGCCGAGACGGCCGCCTACACGTCCCGCCGCGTGATTGCGTTCGAGCGCTACCGCAAGGGCGAGGCCACAGCGACCACCTATCCCGAAGTTGAAAAGGCCAAGCTGAGCGATACAGGCAAATGAGCGCCCAACGAAAAGACGAGCAGCCCCACGCCGACGATTACATCGCGCCGGCGCCCCGCATCTCGGTGCAGGTCTTCTGTGCCAGCGTCGCGACCGCCACGGCAGCACGCGCCGCGGCCGAAGACCGCCGGCTCGCCAAGGCGCATCTCTCCGTCCATATGGGCGGCATCGCGGCCGCGGCCGACACCTATCACAAGGCGCCGACCCCCAACGTCATCGTACTCGAAACCGAGCAGGACAAGGATTTCCTGGCCGGCCTCGACGAGCTCGCCGGGGTCTGCGATCCGGGCACCCGCGTTGTCGTGCTTGGCAATGCCGGCGACGTCGCTCCCTATCGCGAGCTGGTGCGCCGCGGCGTCAACGATTACGTCGTCGGCCCGGTCGAGGTGCTCGACATCGTGCGCTCGATCTGCAGCCTGTTCTCCGCCTCGGAGGCCGTCTCCGTTGGCCGCCTGATAGCGGTCGTCGGCGCCAAGGGCGGCGTCGGCGCGTCGAGCGTCGCCCATAATGTCGCCTGGACGATCGCGCGCGATCTCGGGCTCGATTCGGTCGTCATCGACCTCGACCTCGCCTTCGGCACCGCCGGCCTCGATTACAATCAGGATCCGGTGCAGGGCATCGCTAACGCAGTGTTCTCGCCCGAGCGTCCCGATACGGCCTATATGGACCGTCTGCTCGCCAAATGCGGCGACCGCCTCAGCCTGCTGGCAGCGCCGGCAACTCTTGACCATGTTTACGATTTCGGTGCCGACGCGTTCGATGCGATCTTCGACACGATGCGCATGACCATGTCCTGCATCGTTCTCGACGTGCCGCACCAATGGACCGCCTGGACCAAGCGCGCGCTGATCGGCGCCGATGACATCCTGATCGTCGCCGAGCCGGACCTCGCCAACATGCGCAACACCAAGAACATGATGAACATGCTCAAGACGTCGCGCCCGAACGACCGACCGCCGCTGTACTGCCTCAATCAGATCGGCATGCCGAAGCGGCCCGAGATCGAGGTAAAGGACTTCGCCAAGACCATTGAATCCCAGCCGATCGCGACCATACCGTTCGACTGCCGGCTGTTCGGCGAGGCCGCCAATAACGGCCAGATGATCGCGGAAGTCTCCGCGCGTCATCGCACCGCCCGCACCTTCCTGCAGATCGCGCAGCGGCTGACCGGCCGTCCCGATCTCGCCGAACAGCGCGAGTCCTTCCTGTCGCCGATCATCAAGAAGTTGCACGCCCGGCGCAGCGGCGGCCGGAGGGCCGCAGGCTGAAGCGTTTTCAGGCGGGTGTGTGCCTGGCGGGATTCCGTTCTGATTCAATCAGAACCGAACATGCTCTGACGGACGCGGAGCCTCCATCTCTCCTCGACGGGGCTCAGTCGGCGTGACGGTTGGTGGCGACCGGAATCTTGTCTGCGTCCGCGCGGCCCGCTTGGCGTGCCAACAGCCTCTTCAGCGACGCGACATTCGCCGCGCCCTCCTCCGGCGGCAGATCAGCCTTCATGAGGTTCTCGGCCTCGGACTGGCGGCCCTGCAGCCCGATCACGACGGCGAGGTTCGTCCGTACCCGCGTGTCGGCAGGCGCGCGTTGGCGCGCGCGGCGCAGCGTCTCTTCAGCTTTCGGCAAATCCTTCGACAGCAAATAGGACAGGCCGAGATTGGACAGAACGGACGGCTCGTCCGGTATGATCTTCAGCGCGCTCGCATAGTATTGGCGCGCCTCGTCATGGCGATCGAGCTGGTCGAGAGCCGCGCCCTGCGCCGACAGGATGCGCCAATCCGGATCTTCCGGGGAGTGCGCGCGCCCCAGCACGTCAAAGGCCTGCTGGAAATTGCCGTTGTCGGCGAGCGCGCGCCCGTAACCGGCAAGCAGCGCCTTGTTGCCGGGTTGTGCGAGCGTCGCCTGCTCGAGCACAGCGACCGCCTGCGCCCGCTGTCCGGTGGCGCGCAAAGCTCTGGCATATTTCAACGCGGCGTCGGCGTCCCTGGGGTTGGCATGGACCCGCTCGCGAAGGCTCTCGATGTCGCCGCGAGGATCGGCGGAGGCGTAGCTCGATTCGACCTTGTCGCCTAATGACCCAGTGATGTCAGAGGGCCCCGACGTCTGGCAGGCGGACAGCCCGAGCAGCAGGATCGCGGACGAACCTGCAAGACCGCTTACGCGGATAAACTGTCGGGATAATTTCACAAACATGAACGAGACTCGGAACGGCGAAGGTTCCGAAATGGTCACAGCTTAACCCTAAGTTCAGGTTAAAAGTGGCCAGAAATGCCTACCGCGCTAAGGGCTTATCTCCACGGGTTCATGTCTGCACGGGTTTATGTCTGCGCGATTTCCTGCAACGCGCGCGGGACGGAAAGGAGGCCATGAGATCGATTATTTCGTCTCACGTGAGATATTTGTCCCGCTTCGTGCTTTTTCAGGATCAGTTCGATCCGGAGCAGCGCTGCGTGCTGGCGATGGTGCGGCGCTTCGCGCAGCTCTATGGCCACTGCATCCCGCCGCGGCTCCACAACAGTCCGCCGAGTACCCGATCTGCGGTCTATACTCGTCCAGCACGATCCACTAAAATCCCGCGCCGATTTCTACGCAGCACCGTGCGCACTGGATGGCGTTATGGGACGCGACCGACAAATTATCGGTGAAGTTCATCGAACAAGCCGACCTCCCGCCGGGCCTCTATGGCGACGGTGGTGGTGGCATCAATTTGCAAGTTAGCAACCGGGATACCAAGGCTAGACCTTCCGGCGACGCCCTGCAGCTCGGGCAACGCCGTTGCACATTTCGCTTTCTTCTATTTCGAGCGCGGTACTCCGGATAACGAGTAATTGTGAGAAGGGGAGGAACGCTATGGATCTGAGCGCCGCCATAAGTCATGCCGATCGTTTCTGGCCCGTCCCATGCAAAGACGGATTGGTTGTCACTCGAGAAAAGATGATCAACGTCCAGCAAGAAATGAAAGCCCGAAAACTTGATCCCGCCATTCACGAAGCGGTTTTCCTTTTCTACTCAGCCGACGCGAAGACGCGCGAAGGTCTCTTCATTATACACAAGAGCTTTTCTAACCTCGAAAACCGAATTACCAGCAATTTTTCGGTCGACTCGGTGCCCGACCCTCGAATCTTTCTCATTTCGTTTCCCGACGGCAATAGGGACACGGCGATCGGTCAAACGGCTCCGTTTACTGGTCTAAACGATTGCGCGCATTTCGTTTCAGAATGCCTCATGCAAGCGAAGATAAAGGGCTTCAGACCAACCAATGACGCTGAGCAACTCTTCAAGAACCTGCGTGGCCTGGGCCAGCTCACCAAAACGCTTGCGAAGCACGTTGAAAAGGAGAAGGCACGCCGGATCATCAATTCGGGCCTTCTGAAGCCGGGCGACGTAATCTTGTTTGCGACGCCGAAATTGTCGCATTTGCATTCGACGCTGTATCTGGGCAACCAGCAGATTGCCATGCATACTCACCTCAACCACAAGCGGGCAAAAGGCGATCAGCTGAAGGATTCGCAGATTCAAAGAGATAACAATTGGGAGACGTCGAGCAATGATTCGCATCCGTTCGTCTCAATCATCCACTTCGCTCGGCCCGATGATGTATTCGTTGGGTCCGCCTTTCCCGGCTGGTGGGAGGTCACAAAACAGGGCAGGACACAATTCTATTTCTTCGACAAGAAGGGCTCGGTTGGCGCAACGGCGCGGCAACCAAATTTCAGCCGCCCAATCGTCGGGGCCGAAGCGAGCGGTTATTGGTTCGACGATGGCCTCAACCTGAAGATTTGCTGGGGCGTTAATGGGGACTTTGAATCGTTCCGACTTATGCTCCCGGTCCAGTCGCCTGTAAGGGGCAGGCTGAACGGTCAAAATGCAGTCGAGATGACAAAGCGCGCCTGAAAGACCGGTTCAGGGTCGACGGGATGAGGCGAGGTGCGCCCCGGCCCGGACGGGGCCAAGGCGAAGTTCGCCACGGCACGGTCAAGCCGGCGCGCGCGCGTACAAGGTTACCGGTCAGGTTTGGCAGGAAGCGCGCGGCGGCAGAAATTCGCGCTTCACGTCATGGTGTCGGATCAGTCGACGAACTGGGCGCCGAACTCATGTCCGATGCGCCACGCCAGGCGGCATTGCCGCGGGTTGCCGGTCGAAAAGATGATCGTGAACTCCGGCGGAATTTCCAGATACTCCGCGATCACCTTCACCCCCCCGGATGAGATATCGGTTATCATACAATCACGCGGCAGCGAGCCCGACGCGATCTGAATCTTGGCGACGCTCCTGCACACGCGACGTTCGCTCTTGCGGCGATTCTCAAACATTCCTGATCCCCAAGCCTTGCTGGACAAACTTCTGTTCCAACGTCATAGCGGGGAAACATTGGAAACTGCCTAGCGGAACGAATCGCAATTTAGCTGTTGTTTTCCAATTCCGTTTACGGGGCGCCGCCTTGTCCGGCCACCGATCAGCCCCACCAGCCAGGCTTTCGCGGGAACAAAAGGGGTTGATTGGCGGTCGATTGCCGATAGCCTGATCAATCGACTCGATCTGCCGGGGTACGAACGAGCATGGGAACGATGGTTCTATTGGACTTATTGGGCGGCGTAGCTCTGCTGCTGTGGGGCCTTCACATGGTCCACAGCGGGATTTTGCGCGCCTTTGGCCCCGATTTGCGCGTCTTGCTGGCCAGAGCGTTGAACAACCGCTTCACCGCCCTCGCCGCCGGCCTCGGCTTGACCGCCCTGCTCCAGAGCTCGACCGCGACCGCCCTGATCACAAGTTCCTTCACCGCCGAGGGACTGGTCAGCCTGGTGCCGGCACTCGCGATCATGCTGGGCGCCAATGTCGGAACCACATTGATCGTGCAGGTGCTCTCGTTCAACATCGCAGCCGTCGCGCCGGTGCTGTTCATTCTCGGCCTGGTCGCGTTCCGCACCGGACCACGCACCCGGATCAAGGACCTCGGCCGGGTCTCGATCGGTCTCGGGCTGATGCTGCTGGCGCTGCACATTCTGCTCGATACGCTGGCGCCGGCGGAGAACGCCCCTGGAGTCCGCGTCTTCATGAACGCGATCACCGGCGATCCCGTGCTCTGCATCTTCATCGGCGCCGTCGTGACCTGGCTGGTCCATTCCAGTGTCGCCAGCGTGCTGTTGGTGATGTCGCTGGCCTATTCGCAGTTCATCTCGCCCTATGCGGCGTTCGCCCTGGTGCTGGGTGCCAATCTCGGCAGTGCCGTCAATCCACTGGTCGAGGGCGCGCGCCGCGACAATCCGGCGAGCTATCGGCTGCCGCTCGGCAATTTGATCAACCGCGTGGTCGGCATTCTGCTGGTGGCTCCGTTCCTGGGCGCGATCGCGGCGCAATTCCATGCGTGGCAGCCGGACCTCGCCAAGGCGACCGCACAATTTCACATCGCTTTCAACGTCGCGACCGCGATCCTGTTCATCGGCCTGCTCGACGGCCTGGCGCGGCTACTGAAGACGCTGCTGCCGAACCGCGTCCAGCAGACCGATCCGTCGCGACCGCGTTATCTCGATGAAAGCGCGCTGGAGACCCCCTCGCTGGCGCTGGCCGACGCCGCGCGCGAGGTGCTGCACATGGGCGACCATGTCGAGGTCATGCTGCGCAAAGTGATGGCGGCGATGATGACCAACGACCGCGCGCTGGTCGACCAGGTCTCGCGGATGGACAACAGCGTCGACGGCCTGAACGAAGCCATCAAGCTCTACGTGACGAAACTCACCCGCGGCAGCCTGGACGAGCGCGAGGGCCAGCGCGCCATGGAGACCGTCGCCTTCGCGATCAACCTCGAGCATATCGGGGATATCATCGACAAGAATCTGAGCGAGCTCGCGACCAAGAAGATCAAGCGCCGTCTGCAATTCTCTTCCGAAGGCGCCGAGGAATTGTCGGCGTTCCACAAGCGGACGATCGATTCCTTGCGGATCGCGTTTGGCGTGTTCATGTCGGGCGATGTCAACGAGGCACACAAGCTGCTCGCCGAGAAGGCGGCGCTGCGCTCGGCCGAGCTTGCTGCGACCGAGCGGCATCTCGATCGCCTGCGCGAGGGCCGCCCCGAGACCATCGAGACGACGTCATTGCATCTCGACGTGCTGCGCGACCTCCGCCGCATCCACTCGCACATCTGCTCGGTTGCCTATCCGGTGCTCGATGCGGCCGGGCAATTGGCAGCCTATCGCTCCAGCGAGGCCGAGATCAACGCGCTCGCGACGCCGGCACCCGGCCGTTCCTGATCAGCTGTCGAGGGTCTTCGACGCAGTACCGCGGTTCTTCACGATCAGCATGATGTTCCTGATATAGATCAGCGTGGCCATCCCCTGCCCGATGATGATGATGGGTTCGCGCTTGGCGAGTCCATAGATCAACGTCATCAACCCGCCGCCGATGGAGAAGAACCAGAACGCCATCGGCACCACGCTCTGGCCAGCGCGTTCGCTGGAGATCCACTGCACCAGGAAGCGCGCGGTGAACAACAGCTGCGCAACGAGGCCGAACACCAGCCAGAAATCGAACTTGGCGACGAATACATCATAGAAATAAGCGCTCAACGCCTGGCCGTACTGAATCCACATCACTTCACCTCGGTCACGGCCGGCGTCGGCTTTTTGCGGCGGATCAGCCACCACACACCGGCGAGATCCATGATCCCGATCCAGAGCCGGTCGAAGAACCCGTAATTCGAGACTCCGGAGTGACGTGGGCGGTCAATCACGTCGACATGGGCGATCTCGAATCCCTCACGGTGGACCAGCGCCGGCAGGAAGCGATGCAGCCCGTCGAAATAGGGCATCGACAGGAACACATCGCGCGGAAACGCCTTCAGCCCGCAGCCGGTGTCCCGGGTGCCGTCGCGCAGGATCGCGCCGCGCACCGTATTGGCGATGCGGGACTGAAACTTCTTGAAGCCGGTGTCCTTCCGCCCCACCCGCTGGCCTGCGGCCAGGCCAATGCGGCCGTCGCCTCTTTCGATCGCCAAAATCAGTTCCGGCAGGAATGCCGGATTGTTCTGCCCGTCGCCGTCGAGCGTCGCCACGATCGCACCGCGCGCGGCGCGCACTCCGCTGCGCACTGCCGCGGATTGCCCCGACGACACCGCATGCCGGAGCTGCCTGAGGCTGGGCCGCTGCGCCATGAGCGCGGTGAGCCGCTCGGAGGTCGCATCCGTCGAGCCGTCATTGACGTAGATGATCTCGTAGCCCCAGCGGCCGTCGAGCGCCGTCGCGATCTCGGCGACCAGCGGCGCGATATTGTCGGCCTCGTTACGCACGGGCACGACGATGGAAACGACGACCGGCGTCTGGTCGGAAGCAGGCAAAACGGCACTCGTGGTTGGTGTTTGGGTTCGCGGCTGGAACCGGCCCGATCCGGCCGCCGGGCGACCGCTTTTATGGGGCGAAGGGGCTCCCCGCAACCCTTTTGAGACGCCCCGGCGACGGCCCGGACAGAGGCATGATCGTGCCGTCGCGATGGATGGCAAACCCGAGGCGGCGGGCGGCAAACCAGTATCGCACCGCCATCGCGCCGATTGTGCCAACCAGCGCGCCGGCGACGACGTCGCTGGGATGATGCGCGAGCAGCACCAGGCGCGTCGCGGCGATCATGATCGCATAGAGCAGCATGGCGACGCGCGCCTGCGGCCACACCGCCGAGACCGCGAAGGCCAGCGCGAAGGCCGTAACCGAGTGCCCCGACGGAAAGCTCGAATAGGCCTCGGTGCCGGCGAAGTGCGAAAAGTTGAAGGCGTTGGCCTTGCCGCCGACAAAGGGGCGGCCACGACCGACGATCCACTTGATCAATTCACCGGCGGCAACCGACAGCGCCACGGAAAGGAACAGGTATTGCAGGCGCGCGCCAAGCCCAAGCAGCGTCGCGCGCGACATGCCGCGCAGCATCGGCGCCGCGAGCGCAACCGCAATCAACAGGATTGCCAGTGCTGACAGCACATATTCGTCCTTGCCGAAATCGGTCAGGCGCCGCACCCACCACAGGCCGGGCGTGCCGCGCAGCGGCATCATGCCGATTTCCTGCGCGTCGAACGCGTACATCAGCGCGACGGTCGCTGCGCCGACGATCGCGACGAGCAGCAGCACGTGGCGCGCGGAGCGCCGCGCCGCCTCCGCCCGGCGCGAATGCGACGGTGTACGGACAAGCTGCGCGAAGGACAGCCACGTCAGCGTCAGCAATCGTCCGAAATAATTGGCGGGGTCCGGGCTCGAGGGGCGCGGCGGCATGTCATTCCGTCCCCTCGGAGCGGAAGATCGCGATCGAAACCGCCTTACCCTGCGAAATATTGTAGCCTTCGACGCGCACCGGTGCGTTGTAGCGCAACCCGATCGCCTCTGCGCGCTGGATAAACGCACGCTCCGAGCGCTGTTCGACCAGCGCGAAACGGCATGTACCCTGGCCGAGGAAATCGGCCGCGCCCGATCCGTCGGTCAGCAGCGTCGAGGTATCCGTCATGAACACAAGGCTTGGCTCATGGAAGCCCGCGGCAGCAGCCTTCGGGCCGACGCAAGTCACGTTGCGTAGCGCGCGCGCTATCTCCTGGCTCGGAAACAGCGTCGTGAGCCGTGGCAACACCACGCCATAGGTCCCGACGGCCATCAGCGCTGCCGCGATGACCGCGTTGAGCAGTGAGCGTTCGGCTCGGCTGTCTTCAAACAGCCACCAGGCGATCAGGCCGAACACCATGGCGACCGCGAAAAAGGGCCACGCCGGAAACACCGGTTGATGGATCAACTTGATCGCGCCGACGATTACGATCACCGCGCCGAACGCGGGGACCACAAACCACCAGGCCGCGCCGCGCACGAGCCAGGAGCGCGACAGCACGCGTCGTTCCAGCGCCCCGGCGGTGAGGATCGCGATCGCCGGATAGAGCGGCAGCACATAGTGCGGCAGCTTGGTCAGAACGGCCTCGAACACGATCCAGGACGGGATCAGCCAGGCGAGCAGAAACTGCGCGCCGGGCTCGCGCCGCGCCCGCCACACCGCTGGTGCCGCCATCCCGGCAAGCGGCGCACCCGGCCAGAACGTGATCCAGAACAGCAGCAGATAGACTCCGGGCGGCGCGCCATGGGATTCCTGAGCCCCGAGCTTACTCAGCATGTCGCCGCCAACGGAGTCCGCGAAGAAGGTCTCGCCGGCGCGCAGGAAGATCATCACGAACCACGGCAGCACCAGCACCAGCATCCACGTCAGCCCCCAGACCGGACGCAGGCGCAGGAACCAGGCCGCCGACTTGTCGAGGAACGCCAGCAGCGCGATTGCAAGGCCGACGAACATCAGGATCAGCGGGCCCTTGATCAGGATGCCAATGGCGAGCGCCGTCCAGAACACCGCGGGCGGCCCCCATGGTGGATGCGCCGGGTCCTCACCGTGCTGCCAGGACAGATAGACCCGCGCCATCGCGCCCATTGCGGCCGTTACCGTGAACAGCAGCACCGCATCGGTTTTGGCCAACCGCGCCTCGACCCCGAGCAGCACGCAGCTTGCCATCATCAGCGCGGCCAGCGCCGCGCCACGCCGCGTCACGAAGGCGAGCGCCGTCCAATAGGTCAGCAGCACCGCGCCGATCGCGCCAAGCAGTGACGGCACCCGGTAGACCCAGATCCGCACCTGGGCCCTAGGCAATCCAAGCGCCGAGGCGGTCTTGAGGGTCGCCGCCTGGAGCCAGTAGATGCCAACCGGCTTCTTGTAGCGAACGTCGTCCTGGAAGCGGATGTCGACGAAATCGCCCGTTTCGACCATCTGCTTGGTCGCCTGCGCAAATCGCACCTCGTCCCGATCGATCGGCGGGATGGTGAAGAATCCGGGCAGAAACAGCACCAGGCAGGCGAGCACCAAAAACAGTGCCGAGCGACCGTGGCTAGCCGTCGCGAACTCGAACGCCATGGATAGCCTGCGGCCGGAATGCGCAGGTTTTACAGACTGTTGCCCTGCTCCGAAGCGCCGGGGTTGGAGGCTTTCCACCATGGGTTTCGCATACGATGAAACCGATGCCCAAACAACCGTGCTGTTCCGCTTTCCCGCGCCATCACTGCACTCGGATCACCACTGTGTCCGCGGCGCCCCTGGCGTCGATCACGGTCACGCGAGCAAAGCCCGGTCCGGGCGGGTCGATCAGGCGCTGACGACGGCTGTCGATGTCGCCGGCCGACATGCCGTTCACCAGCACGGTCAGCGGCAGGACGCCGCCGGCGACCTTCACAGGCATCATCGCGGCGGGATGGCCGTCATCAGCGCGCTCGACATCGATGCGCGAGCCGTTGAGCGGAAACTGGATGTGCGGTGCTTGGTCGCTGCCGCTGCGGACGAGTTCACCGAGCGGCCGGAAGCGCTTGAGCGGCGGCGGCAGCTTCGCATTGCTCGCGACCAGCACGCCCCGTGGCGGCTTCGGCAATGCGGATGGAATCCTGCCGGTGCGCGCAAACGCGTCGAACAGGATCGGCGCGGCCGCCGTGCGGCCGACCAGACCCGGCACCGGCGCACCATCGGGGCGCCCGACCCAGACGCCGATGGTGATGCGGCCGTCGAAGCCGACCGACCACGCATCGCGATAGCCGTAGCTCGTGCCGGTCTTGAATGCGATCCGGTTGTGAACGCCGTTCTCCGGCGGCGGCGTACCGAGCAGGACGTTCCCGACTTGCCAGGCCGCCGCCTGATCCATCAAGCGCATCGGCTCGCGACCGTCATTCGCCGTCACGATCTCGCGCAGCGGCTTTGTCGCGCCGAGCCGCGCCAGCCCGGCATAGAGCTGCGCCAGATCCTGCAGGGTCACGCCGACGCCGCCGAGTCCCATCGCAAGTCCCGGCGCTTCCTCCTTCGGCAGCACCAGGCTGGTGCCGGCCTGCTTCAGCCTCGATGACAGACGATTTGCGCCGACGCGGTCGAGCAGCGCGATCGCCGGCACGTTCAGCGACAATTGCAAGGCCTTGCGCACGGGCACCGTGCCCTGGAACGTCATGTCGAAGTTCTCCGGCGCGTAGGAGCCGAAACGAATGGGCCGATCCTCGATCAGGCTTTCCGGATGCACAAAACCGTCCTCGAAGGCGAGGCCATAGATGAACGGCTTCAGCGTCGAACCCGGCGAACGCACGGCGCGGGTCATGTCGACCTGGCCGGCGCGCCGCTCGTCGAAATAGTCGGACGAGCCGACGCGCGCGAGCACGTCGCCGGTCTCATTGTCGACCGCGATGATCGCGACCGAGATATTCGGCCCCTGCGCAATCGCGCGGTCGCGCGCCAACGCCTCGAGATTCTTTTGCAGACCCGCATCCAGCGTCAGCTTGATGATTGGCCCGTCCTTCACCGTCGCGATCGCCTGGTCGGCGGAATGCGGCGCCAGGATCGGGATCTGCTTGCGCATCTTCGGCACCGGCGTGGCCTTGGCCTGGGCCGCGTCCTCCTTCGACACCGCACCTTCCTCGACCATGCGGTCGAGCACGCGGTCGCGCGCGATGTGGGCTGCTCCCGGATAGCGGTCGAGCCGCCGCCGCTCGGGCGACTGCGGCAGCGCCACCAGCAGCGCGGCCTCGGCGAGCGACAGCCGCTTCGGCTCCTTGCCGAAATAGGCGATCGAGGCGGCGCGCACGCCCTCGAGATTGCCGCCGTAGGGCGCCAGCGCGAGATAGAGGTCGAGGATCTGATCCTTCGAGAACTGCCGCTCGAGCTCGACCGCACGCACCATCTGCCGGAGCTTCGCGTAGACCGATCGCTCGTGCCGCGGCTCCATCAGCCGCGCGAGCTGCATCGTGATCGTCGAGCCGCCGGATATGATGTGACCTCGGGTAACGAGTTGGAACGCCGCGCGCGACAGCGCCAGCGGATCGATGCCGCCATGGGCATAGAAGCGCTTGTCCTCATAGGCGAACAACAGCTTGAGATAGCTGGGATCGATTGCGGTCGCCGCATCCACCGGCAGCCGCCAGCGGCCATCGGCCATCGCGTAGGCGCGCAAAAGTTTGCCGTTGCGGTCAACGACCGTGGTGGAAACCTGCCTGGCCTTGTCCAGCGGCAACGGCCCGAGTGAAATGACCCAGATTGCGAAAGCGCCAGTCGCGATCAGGGCGGCCACGGCACAGATCGCCACCGCCTTTCTGATCCATCGCCGGCGCGGCTTCTCGCTCGTCGCTGGCATTATCGCGGTCGCATCGCTCATTTTGCCGGCCGCACCTCGACCGTCCCGGTACCGCTGCGGCCATAGCGCGAGGGATTGTACATGTCCTCGACATAGGCCTGTGGCAGTACGTATTTGCCTGGCGAGACCGCGCGCACGACATAGGCGACCGTGAACACCGATTTGTCATTGGCGGCGCGATCGATTGCCGCCGTGAAGCGGTCGTCGCGGAATTCGGTATTCTCGGGCTCTTCGCCGTCCTCGATCCAGTCGAGTGTACCGGAATCCCCCGATGACACCAGATGCGGATTGTCGATCTCGAGTCCAGCCGGGAGATAGTCCGAAACCATGATGTGGCCGAACTCCGGCTTGGCTTCGGTGATCTTCAGGACGACCGCGAAGCGGTCATTCTGCCTGGCCTTGGTCACGTCAGCCGGCTTGCCGTCGAGCGTGAAATAGCTGCGCTCGATCTTGAAGCCGTTGGAGGCGGCGGGTTCCGGCGTGACCGGCGAGCCCGATACCGAGACCACCGCCTGCACCGGCGCATCGCCGGTGTTGGTGATCCTGATCGGCTTGCCGTCCACCTCTTCGGACTTGTAGCTGCGATAGAGCGCGGTCTTGATCGGCTGGCCGTCTACATCAAGCGCCAGCGTTTCCTTGACCAGCGCACGTGCGGCGAGCACCATCCACGCATTCTCCTGCGTCGATGTGTAGGGCGAAAGCCCCCGCGCCGCTTCGACCCGTGCGACAGCCTGCGTCAGCGTCGTGCGCGGCGCGTTGCCTTCGCCGGCAAGCGAGACCAGCGCCGCGGCATCGCGCAGCGCGGAGCCGTAGTCAACACGGCCGAACTCGATCACCGGCTTGGGGTTCAGTGCGTCAAGCGCCGCGCCATAGACCCGCTCGGCGCGCGCCTTATCGCCGACCAGCGCCAGCGCCGCGGCGAGTTGCGCCTTGGAGATCGGCGTCGCCAGATTGTTGAGCTTGGTGTCGGCGAGATAGCGGAGGTCGCCGATCGGAGCCGCGCCATTGCGGGCAAGCACGTAGAGCCCGTAGGCAAGATCGCGGCCGCCGTCTTTCTCCGGTTCGTTGGCATTGACAACCGAATTCCTCACCCGGTCGAGCGCGTTCTTGAACAGAACGTCCGGAACCGCAAAGCCTTTTTCGCGGGCCCGCGTCAGGAAGTCCGTCACATAGGCATCGAGCCAGGCGTCATCGCCACCCGCCGACCACAAGCCGAACGAGCCGTTCGATCCCTGCCGCGCCAGCAGCCGATCGATTGCATCGCGGATGCGCTGGTCGACGGCGCTATCCATCGCGAGATGCGCGCCGGCCGCGAGGTCATTGACATAGAGCAGCGGCATTGCGCGGCTCGTGATCTGCTCGGAGCAGCCGTGCGGATAACGGTCCAGCGCCTTGAGGATGGTGGCGGCATCCAGCGCGGTCGACAGACTCGCCGAGATCGATACGCTGCCGGTGCCCGAGACGAGATCGGAGAACATGTCCGAGGTCAGCGTCAGGCTTTCGCCCTTCGCCAGCGTTCGGATCGATCGGCGAGCCAGCACCTGCGTTGCCGGCTTGACGTCGAGCCCATAATGCCGCGCCAGCGTCAGCCCGTTCGGCCCGGTGATCCCGACGTCGAAGTTCGCGGCTCCCGCGCCGCCAGCCTCCAGCCCAAGCGACAGCGATGTGCGCTGCTTGGCGGCGAGCTTCGCGGTCGTGACAGGATTGCCCGAAACCTTCACCGGCCCGCTCGACTTCACGCTGATGATGTAATCGCCCGCGGGGCCCTCGACATTGTCGATATCCATGCTCATGGTGCCCTTGTCGCCGTTGAGCAGGAAACGAGGCAGCGTCGCTGTCAGCACGACGGGATCACGCACGATGACGTCGGTGGTCGCGCGGCCGACCTTGGTTGCGTTCCAGGCCACCGCCATCACCCGCGCGGTGCCGGCGAATTCGGGAATATCGAAGCTGACTTCCGCTGCTCCGTCGGGCCCGACGGTGACGATGCCCGAATAGAGCGCAAGCGGCTTCTGCGTCGGCGGCGAGCCCTGCAACTCGGCGCCCGCGGAATCGCCGCCACTTCTGATCTGCCCACGGGTGCCCTGCATTCCGTCGATCAACTGACCGTAGAGGTCGCGGATCTCGGCGGTGAGGCGACGCTGGCCGAGATAGTAATCGTCGGGCGCCGGCGGCTTGTAGTTGGTGAGGTTGAGGATACCGACGTCGACGGCGGCGACCACGATCTTGGCGTCCTCGCCGGCATTGAGGCCGCCGAGCTTGACCGGGATCTTCAGCACCGAGCCGGGCCGCACCAGCGCCGGCGGCGTCAATTCAACGGCGAGCGTGCGCGCCTTCTTGTCGATCCCGAACCATTTCAGCCCGATCGCCCGGCCCGGCATGCGTCCCGCTGCAGCGTCAAGCGGGCGCCGCAGCGTCGTCATCACATAGGCGCCGGTGCCCCAATCGTTGCCGACGGGGATGCGAACCTGCTGGGTGCCTTCCCTGACGTCGAGACTTTGCGTCGTCAGCAGGCGATCGCCGAGCACGTAGACGGACAACTTACCGGCCGTGCGCGCATTTACCGACACCGTCATGGAGTCGCCGGAGGCGTATTCCGGCTTGTCGATCGAGGTCTCGAGCAAGTCCGGCGTGTCGGCGCTGCCATCGGAGTACCAGCCAACGTCGAACTGCACCGAGGTCAGCGGCCCATCGGCATCCGTCGACTTGACGTCGAGACGGTAGCGGCCGGGTTGCGGCTGGAACGAGAGCCGCAACGGTTTATCGGCGGCCAGGTTCACATCGCCATCGCTGACGCGCCGGGTCGACTTCACCGGCTCATATTCCCACGACGAATTCTGCCGGTACCACTGGTAACGGGACTCGAGTTTCAACAGCTCATAGCGGAGCCCGTCGCGCGGCACTTGCTTGCCGTCGGGGGCAACGAACACGACGTCGAACTCCGCCTTGTCGCCCTCGGCGACGTTCTTGTCGCCGAACAGCGGCTTGATCCCGATCAGCGAGGTCGCCGGCGCCACCGGGAGCACGATCTTGCGCTCGACCGAGCGTCCGCCGGTCTCCGCCATGCGGATGAAGATCTGGGCTTCCTGCGGCCGGGTCGAGGTCGGTGCCTTCTCCAACTTCACCGGGAAGGTCGCCACGCCACTGGCGTCGGCCTCCGGCAGGTCCTCGATCGGGGTCCGCTCGTTGCTTGCAGTTTCCTCGTCCGCGACGCCGAACTGGTAGCCGGGAAAGCCCGGCCGCCCCGCGGTGCTTGGTGCGACCAGCATGTCACCTTCGAGCCGAAGACCCGAGGCCGGCGCGCCGTACAGGAAATGTCCGCTGACCTTCAGCTCTGCTGGAACTTCAGTTCTAATCACCTTGTCCTTGGCAAGAAGGTCGAATTCGATCCGTTCGGGGATGTAGTCCTCGACCATGAAGGTGGTCTCGCCGACGGAGGAGCCCTTCGGATCGGTGAAAGCACGCGCCCGCCAGGTGCCGGTCGGCACCGCCGAATTCAGCGCCACCGACAGCGTCCGGCCGCCGGCTCCTTCGTCGGGCAGTACGGCGCGGCGGAATTCGACGCCATCGGGCCGCTCGATCACCATGGTCAGCGGCGTCCCGGTCAGGGCATTGCCCTGCCCGTCGCGCAGCAGCGCGGTGAGATGGACCGTCTCGTTGGAACGATAGACGCCGCGCTCGGCATAGACGAAGGCGTCGGCGCCGAGTGGTGTCACCCGCCCCGCAACGCCGCGGTCGGTGAGGTCGAAGGCGTTGGCCTTGAGGCTGAGGAACGCATAGTCCGACTTTTCGCTCATCACCGTGAGCAATGCCGGCGACAGCCCGCCCTCGCCGCGCGCGAGCCCCGCCTCGAACAGCACATGACCGGCCTCGTCGGTCTTTCGGGTCGCCAAAATCTCGTTGTTGCGGGCGACCAGCTTCACCTCAGCCCTGGCGACCGGCTCGGTCGAGGCGAGCGAATTGACGAAGACGTGGATGCCGTCATTGCCTGAAAAAGCCGACAGGCCCATGTCGGACACGATGAACCACTGTGTCGCGAGCGATCCGTCATCGTCGCTGCCCGGCCCCTTGGCGGCCGCGGTCATCACATAGACGCCCGGCTGCAGGTCGCCGAGTGCCTGGTCGACCGGGAACGCGGTGACGACATCCTGGTTCAGCGTGGTGTCGGTCGCGAGCTCGCCGGACCATACTTTCATGCCGCGTTCGCCGCCGAGGTCGGAGAGCTGGTAGCGGCTCAGCGTACGCTGGAAGTCGCTGTCGATGACGGTGTTGATCAAATTGCGGTCGCCGATCCTGAACACATCGATCGTCGCCGCCGGCGTGTTGACGCTGACCAGGGGGATACCGCGCTGGCCGGTGCGCGGCAGCACATAGGCCCGGCCGGTGAAGCGCACGAAGGGCTTGCGGTCCCGAACATAGATGTTGAACTCGGCCGATTTCGGCAACCCCTCCTTCACCGTCGACGGCAGGCCGGCCCGCAGATTGATGTTGTAGCGCTCGCCGTGTTTCAACCCGTCTACGCAGAGCTGTTTACCCTCCGCCGATAGCGCCGGCTTGTCGGTGCCGGCGAGCGCGAGGTATGGTGCGAAGTCGACGCGTTTTGCCAGTTCCTCCGAGAACTGGAAGCACGCCCGCGGCGAGGTCGAGTCGGAATCGACGGTATAATCAAGCAACCGGAAACCGTGCTCGTCGCGCATTTTCTCATACTGGCCGCGGACGTCGGCAACTTCGCGCAGGTCGAGCGACAGGCGTAAGCTGTCCAACGCCGGCCGCCACAGCTTCCGCTCCGCGAGCGCCTTGCCGAGCACGGCTAGCGCATCGGCTTCCTCGCCCTGATTGCCGGCGCGCTGATAGGCGATATAGGCGGCGGTGGAGGCGCGCTCAATCAGGAACGTCTGCTCGCTCGAGCTCGCCGAGCGAATCTGGAAGACGGTCTTGGCCAGCTTGAGCCAATTGGCGCTGTCCTCAGGCGCGGTAGCCGCGATCTGCCCGAGGATCTGCAGGCCGGAGCGGAAATCGTTGCGCTTGAACGCGGCGTCAGCATCGGTTCGCAGCGTCGCGGTCGATTTGTTGACGGCCCCCGCCTCGGTCTTGATCTGGGCCTCGAGCTTGATCGCGCTATCGGCGAGATCGTCGCGCCTGAAGGCCTTGTCGGCGGCCTGCGCGACGCCCAGGCCAAGCGTCAGCGTGGCGCAAAATGCCGCGGCGCGAATCAAACCGATCATGATGGAGCTCCCTGGGCCGCGGACAAACGCCGCGTGCCGGACAAAAAGTGCGCGAAAAGGTGACGGAGTGAGGGCGCGAAAATGAACGGCCGAAAACGTCGCAGCCAACATAGCCCCAAACCAGTCCTGTTGCCGGGGCGGCGGTGGAATTTTGGACACCGCCCGGCGAAGCGGGCACGGCCGCCTCATGCGGCCTCCCGCCCGCCTTTGTCGTCCGCTCGCAAAAAACGGTTCGGACGGACTTGGCGGAAAGGCGGATTTTTCATATTGGCGATGCTAGAAGACGGCCGAGGTCCCGTAGCTCAACTGGATAGAGTAGCGGATTTCTACTCCGCGGGTTGCAGGTTCGAATCCTGCCGGGATCGCCATTTCCAGCCAGCCAAAATTCCTTATATTTCAAATGGATTTAGCCGTTTTGCCCTCATCGCTACATTCACAAAATGCGAAGAACAAATGCGGACAAAAGCGGCCATTTGCCGCCATGTGTTGCGCCGAATCCCCGGAAAAATCACCGGACTGATTTCGCACAGCGGAACTAAAACGCGCGTGGTATCCCACCGAAATGAATAACGTCGCGTAGATTTTTCCTCGACAACTGGTGCTTAAAGCGTGCCGCTACCGTCTTGCACGGTCGTAGCCAGAATTTCCCCGCCAGCTTCCGACGGCGGGGAATATCGTTGACTTGACTTCGTTGCAGCGTGGCCCGCTCCTGATCAACCGGGCTCGGCCGTAAGTCCGCTTCGGTGAAGCGATGGCCGTTAAGCAAAGACAATGTCGCCGTTCTGAAGGTCGTGAAAATGCAGGCCGACGAGCTCGACAGTGGCGCCGCCGGGGAGGTGAAGCACCACGCTATCACCGTCGTTGCTCACCGGGATAGGTTCAAATCCTTTGAAGACCACGTGATCCATACCCGGCTGGAAATCGAAGATCGAGTCGTGGCTTACGCCATCCGACGGCTCGAAATAGAACGAGTCGCCCCCCCCCCCCCCACTCCACCGCTCATCAGGTCGTCGCCACTGCCGCCGTGCAACTCGTCTTGGCCGTCGCCACCCATCAAAATGTCGTTGCCGGCCCCGCCCATCAAAACGTCGTTGCCCGCGCCCCCATCAAGGTAATCGTTGCCGTCTTCGCCGTACAGGTTGTCGTTGCCGCCTTGGCCGAAGAGCTGGTCGGTGCCGCCGCCGGCCCAGATATTGTCGCTGCCGCCGCCCCCCCAGGAGTGGTCATCGCCGTTCTCGCCGTACAGGTTGTCGTTGCCGTCTTCGCCGTACAGGTTGTCATTGCCATCGCGCGCGACCAGTATGTCGTTGCCCCCTTTACCGACCAAGGCGTCGGCGCCGTTCCCTGTCACAATCGTATCGTCGCCGTCTGTGCCGACATGGAAAACATGGTCTTCATCTGGGATTGTGGGGATTCGAGGTGTTGCAGGGCTGCTCATAGTCATCCTCACTGTGTTTGTGTTTCAACACTCACTGTGTTTCAACACAGTTGAAGTTCGCAGAGCCACGCTACCGGACGATGTCGAACCGGTTACAGACGTCACGATGGGCGCCTTTGTCATTACGGCTGCAATCAATCGGCTCGGGCCAACTACACATCAGCGTGACATGAGTTTCAGCTGAGGAGAGTCGGTACCTGCCGCTCCGGTGGCCGGCCTCGCTGCCTTGCCTCGGTCGTCGAGCTCGCACAGATCAACGTGATCGCGGCGACGACAACGATGCGAAACATCAACGCTTCAGATGGATGTCGACGAAATTCGTGATGATCCAGCCGACGCCGCCGCTCAACGGGACAGCGACCCAATAGAGCCAGCGAATGACATTGCGGACGCCGGTTGCCCGGACCTTGACGGTCTCGACGGCCTGGACGACCGGCTTCATTTCGGCGACGTCCTTCATCGCCTTCGCGGACCCGCAGCTCATTGTTGATTTGAACACCGCTGTCGCCCTGTTCACCGATGCCGAATCGGGCTGAGCACTTCTGTTGACGCTTCTACAGGTACAGGCCTCTCGCGATCGCGGAGCTTCATGCACCGCAGAGCGCACAAGGGGCATTTATACCTGTCGGCAACGCGTTTGACGCGTTCGCGGCCCTCTCACAGATTCAAGGGTCGGCAACGAAGGAGATACTCCCACTAGATCCTTATCCGGACGAGTCGGCGCTGACCGACTTTGCTGGATCAATGCAAGAATCTGTTCCGCTTGGATTGCTGCCGAAATCGTGCGGCGCCTTTCTCCAAGGGACGGAGATAGTGATTTCCTATCGATGAAATTTGCCGTTAGGGCTAGTTCAGAATTGCAATTGCCGCTGGCCCTGCCGGCTTTACCATCTCGATAATCGTGCGGATTGGCCGACGCCACATCACCCCGACCATACATCGCGCGATAAGGGATCGCCGCTCCGCACCCCGGAGCGGCGATCCCGCCCAGATGAGAGTGCGATGGAACTGGCTTGTGCCAGCAGTTGCGGAATGGGCCGTCCGGTGATCGCCCGGGCGGCCCTTTCCGCTTGAGTGTAGATGGCAACGCGCCGCAGTGCCGCGCGGCTTCGCCAAGCCAGACGGGCCGCCAGTCCTAATAAATGAGACATTGCGGATCAGGCGCCTTTGATGTCCGATATCCTCACAGCGGCGTAAAGTTCGAACGTCGCCGATGACCGAGTTGGGTCCAAGCTGTGTGTGGCAGAGAGGCATAGGCATGAGGATATTGACCGTAGCGTTCACTCTCGGAATGGCCCTGGTGCTTTGCGACCTGGGGACATTTAGCGTTCCAGCGCATGCGCAGCAGGGCGAAGTCGTTCGTCAACCACGGCAAAGGCCTCTCATCAGGGTGCCCGTGACGACACCTCCTTACTGGGATTACTATATTGTTCCACGATATCGTTATCGCGTTGAGGACGACCGGGTCGATCCATGCGGCGGGCCCGTGGTGCCGGTCATAAGCTATGGTCCTCAAGACATAACGGTTCCGCTGTGGCTGGCGAACGATTTGGGTCTTGGCCGTGTGCATGGTCGAGATTGGCCGTGTAAGGGTCGAAATCGGTAAATGCACCCGATTGGGCAGCGGTTAGGGGCGGTTTCGGAACTGCCGATTGTCCGGTTTTGCCGGTCCAAACGCGCGCGAGACGCCTTCGCCGGACCCAACCGTAAAAATGGGAACGGCCCCAGTGGCGTGAGCAAGCGAACTGGGGCGTTCCTTCGAGAGTGTCCGATCGGGCTTGAGGGCTGAAGACCCAGCGCCCAGATCAGATCAACCCACTCGTAAGTTCTCTGCCGACTCTTTGCCGCGACTTGATACGACGTCGAAGCTAACCTTCGCTCCCTCAGCGAGCGAGCTGAGACCTGCCCTCTCGACCGCCGATATGTGAACGAAGACGTCCTTGCCGCCACCGTCCGGTTGAATGAATCCATACCCCTTCGTCGGATTGAACCACTTCACTGTCCCCATAGCCACTTCAACGACTCCTTGTTGAAAAAACAAAAATAGTACCCAAAAATAGACAAAAGGAAGGCTCGACCGGCGGCTGAGCCTTCCGATGCGGCCAAGCGTTCATTTCAACCCGGTGTGAATGCGCTAATCTGCGCATCGGACGCGCTCTTGATCTGATGCTCCCAATCCTGCGAGGGATTGGGTGCGAAGTTCACAAAATGCTTCGAACGGATGCGGACAAAGCGGCCATTTGCCGCCATTTGTTACGCCAGAATCCCGGAAAAGCTCCCGGCTATTTCGCACGCGGAACTAAACCGCAACCAAATCGCAATTCGTGAATTTTTCCTCGGTCACCAGCAGAGTGAGTTGAGCCATGGATCCAGGATTGCCTGCAACGATCTTCAAAATGGTTGTACGCGTCCAGCAGGACGAATCCGAAATGAGGCTTCTCTCCAATGGAGAGGCCATCGCAGTAGCTCTGGTGCTCAACAGGACGGACCTCCTCCCCGCGGCCTACACGAATATCCTGGAAGCCATCGAGCTTCTCGGCGAGGACTGGCTCAAGGCGTGCATCATGGTTCGGAAAGCAATGTGATCAAGCTCGTCCTTCGACCCACGGTGATCGCCGGCAACAGGATCTCAGAAGACCACGTGGTGATTTACGAAGGACGAAAGTCCGGCCGGATTCGCCGTGGCAACGATCGCGCTCACAAACCCGGTTGGGACTACCACGTCAGGGTCGGCTCGACGACCGGCCGGACCGGGCCTTCTATCTCGTGCTTGAGGACTTCACGAGCGGCGCGGCCTTCCTCGAGACCGTGAATAATTCGGATGACGGCCGGCCATCCTTCGGGCAGTTGGCGAGATAGCTCGTGGCAAGCCTGAAGTGACGATCAACGTATCGCTTGCCAAAATCAAATCGATCATCCCCGTTCCCGCCGCCTCACCGCAGCTCGTAGCAGCTCACGACGGTCCGCGGACTGCGCGTCACGTCGTACAACACGCCGCATTGCACCAGCGCATTGATGCCAGGTTTGCGGAACAGGATGAGCGAGGTCCGATTGTCATAGCCGCTCGCATAGCCGGCGATCTCCCAGCCCTGTCCGAGCAGTTGGCCGATGGTCAAGGGCGGCTCCTCGGCGGCCGCACTGGACGCTGCGAGCATCGCTGCAAAGAGAACGCCGGAACGCATGGCAAGGCTCCCAAAAGTCTGTTCTGGCTGCAAGCAACGCAGGCGACCTGGCTGAGGCGCACAAGCGGCGGGACCCGATAATTTGCACCGCGCCCCCGATGCCCTTCGATATGTGCTTGCCGCCACCAAAAAGCGCCGCCTCACTTCGTCGCGGTGCGCCAAAGGTGACGCTATGCGAAAAGGCAAAAATGCTGCATGACACGCCGCTTATCACAACCGTCATCGTTGGACTCGGGCTTGCGTTCGTACTTGGAACTCTCGCCCACCGGTTCCGGATTCCGCCCCTCGTCGGCTATCTGCTCGCCGGTGTTGCCGTAGGCCCCTTTACACCCGGCTTCGTTGCTGACCAAGCGCTCGCAACCCAACTCGCCGAGCTTGGCATCATTCTCCTGATGTTCGGAGTAGGCCTCCACTTCTCCCTTCAGGATCTTCTCGCAGTCCGGACGATCGCGGTCCCCGGTGCGGTGGCCCAGATCGTCGTTGCCACCTGCATGGGGCTTGGTCTTGCGTTGCTCATGGGCTGGACAGTTGCCGCCGGACTTGTGTTCGGACTGGCCTTGGCCGTTGCCAGTACCGTCGTGCTCCTCCGTGCCATCCAGGAGTGGCATTTGATGGAGACGGAACGCGGCCGGATCGCCGTCGGCTGGCTGATCGTCGAAGACCTGGCGATGGTTCTAGTACTGGTGCTTTTTCCCGCGGTTGCGAGCCTTCAGGCCGGCGGTGCCGACAAGCCCGCCTTCGAGCCGCTGGCGGCTCAGGCGGGCCTCGGCCTCGCGGGCATCGTCGTACTTACCATCATCAAGATCGCGCTGTTCATCGGACTTATGTTGATCGTGGGACGCCGGGTGATCCCCTGGGTCCTGCACTACATCGCGCACACCGGATCGCGGGAGTTATTCCGGCTTGCGGTACTGTCAACCGCGCTCTGCATCGCGTTTGGGTCGACCAAACTGTTCGATGTATCGCTCGCCCTTGGTGCCTTCTTTGCCGGCATGATGCTGCGGGAGTCTCCGCTCAGCCAGCGCGCTGCGCAAGAGTCGCTGCCGCTGCGGGACGCCTTCGCCGTGCTGTTCTTTGTATCTGTCGGCATGATGTTCGATCCGGTAAGTGCAATTCGTGAACCTTGGCCACTGATCGCCACGCTCTCGATCATACTGATAGGCAAATCGCTCGCCGCGTTTCTCATTGTGATACTGTTCCGACGCTCCGTCGCCACGGCGCTAACCATCGCGGCGAGCCTATCCCAGATCGGCGAGTTCTCGTTCATTCTAGCCGAGCTGGGCGTCGCTTCACGTATTCTTCCCGAAGAGGGGCGCCACCTTATTCTGGCCGGAGCGATCCTCTCCATCATGCTCAATCCGCTGGTGTTCGCAGCTGTCGGGTGGCTCGCGCCCCATCTCGAGCCGCGGCAAGAATCATCCTCAACCACGGCTGCGGCATACAATCCGATTCCAGTTGCCAAGCTGACCGGGCATACGATCGTGATCGGCTACGGTCGTGTCGGCGCGATAGTCGGCGATACCTTGAGGCAGCAGAAGCTGCCATTTCTCGTGGTCGAGGTTTCCGAGAACGCGCTGGCGAAGGTGAAGGCAAGCGGCATTGAGGCGATTGTGGGCAACGCAGCTCACCCCGATGTTCTCAACGCGACGAATCCCGCACAGGCCAGGCACCTGGTCGTCGCGATCCCTGAGGCCTTCGAGGCAGGGCAGATCGTTCAACAGGCTCGCTCTGCCAATTCCAATATTCGCATCATTGCGCGGGCGCATTCGGACGCCGAGGTTGATCACTTGACGCGGCTGGGAGCGGATATCGTCATCATGGGCGAGCGGGAAATCGCGCGCGGGATGATCGAGGAGCTGAAGAGGAGATGTCCGGATGTTGCCGAGAGAGATGCCGAACGCGCCGCGGGCTGTCCGAAAGTTCGAGCTAATTACGCCGACAGGTCGAGTGTATGAATTTCCGCACCCCTCACTGCTGCGGCGCCTGCTCAAGTTCTTCCACGCGCATGCTGATGTTGCCGTGGTGTCTGCAACAATTCTTGTGCTGATCTACGTCGCGGGTCTTGCTGGCGAGGCTCTTGATTGGTCAGCGTTCGACGCGTGTAATGAACGGATGAATTGGACAGCTAGCGTTTCCTAGACCAGAGTGGCCTCAAAGAGCACGGCACACATCGCCATCGGCAAGTCCGCCTCACGCTGACCACCCGCGGGCTCGAGGGTTGCGCGCGGCCGCCGCGATCGTTCAGGAAGCTGTTGGAAACAGCGCCGATGAGCGGAATATTTTCGCTCAGCGACGCTGTCCATTCCAGTCTGGGCCCTGAAATCCCCCAGCAGTATGGCATTAGAAGGACGCGTATGAACCGCGCGTGAACACGGTCGCCAAGGGTGACAAGAGGTGAGCCTCATCGAGCGGCAGCGGCTTCAACTCCTCGATGAAGGCGACCAAGGCGATGAACCTTGGCATTTCCTTGCTGACTAATCTGCGTTGGTGGCTGCACGCTCGGAGGAACCGAAGATGACAAAGCGCAAGATCGGCCAACTGGCAACCATAGGGGATCCCAAATCAGATTCGACGGTCAAGCAGACCGGCATCATCATCGGCAACGGGCTTAAGCCGGCCTTCACAGTAGGTGATCCCAAACCTGGTTCGACGGTCAAGCAAGGGGATCCAAGACCTGATTCAACAGTCAGGCAAACGGGCAAGATCATTGGCAACGGGTAACGAACGCCGCATCAGCTGATATATTCAGCGGCGCTTCCGTGTTTGTTCCCTGTTCGCAAGCAAACAAATGAACGATCCCGGTGCTGGCGGCGCACCGGGATCGCCGCATTGGCTCCCGCGGGTCGGGGGGACAGGACACGGGGAGCAATAATTGATTCCCGGCCCGCCGACTTGTTCCTCCACGCTCCCCGCACGAAACCATTTTCCCGAGGCGACGAAGCCGACCGGAAACAGACCCGGCCTAGCCTTCCCTTGTTGGACCAGTGGGGATTCGGTCATGTGGGATTTCATCAACCAGTTGTACCGGGACTATTGTCTGGCTCGCTTGCAGGAGATCCGCAAGCTCGAGCACGCAAGGTAAGCCGAGCCAGCGATGGAAAAGGAGTCGCCCGTGATCGGCACCGTTGTGATCGCCGCCGCCATCGCGCTGGTGGTGTGGGCGACGGTCGGTCCCGTGCCGGCTCACAAAAGGGCTGGAGATCACCAGTCGATAGCGCGACGGTAGAGCATTATCGTTAGCGCCGATGATTGCGAAGCTCGCGTCCTACCTAACGAAGGGTAGTAGCCAAACGTATCCAGAGGGCGGCCATTGGTTGCCCGAGCGCGGCGTCATCATCGAATTCCCGAGCATGGAGGCGCTTAGTGCCTGGTACACGGATCCAGCGTGCCAGCCCCTCACCGCGCCACGTAAGCGCGCAGCGATTTGAACATGCTGATTACCTTGGAAGGCGTTTAGCCGATCGTATGGCCGCCCGAGAAAGATGATGCCGGACTGGCACGGCCTCGCGACCGTCGCGGCAAGCTTGAGCCTTTCCAGCAAACGGGACCTGTCTCATTACCGATGCTGGCTCCCCTCCGTAACCGTGCGTTGAACACCGGCTTATGGTAAGATTTCACCCGAGTCTTGCCGGGATCGCCATCATCGCGATGCGATCAATCGGGATGTCGGGAGGCCTGTATGTTCATCAGCGCTGCCGCGATCGCGATCGCCGTGCAAAGCGCGCCGGTGCCCGCGGCCGAGACGGACATCCAATGGGTTCAGCCGATCCGATACCGTCGCGAGGGTCACCCGCCGCCATGCGGCGATGGCTGGGATCAGGATTCGCGCGACAATCTCTGCTACCGAAACGGAACCGTGCCGCCGCAGTTCCAAACCGGCCTGTATTATCCGCTGAAATCGGGGAAAGGGCCGATGCCGGTGCCCTGCGGTCCAGGCGCGGACCTCGATCGTCGCGACGGGTTCTGCTATCCGCCCGGCATCGTCCCACGGCGGTTTCAGGCCCGCCGCGACTGACCTCGAATATGCGGCCCCACGATCGCGTCGATCTCTTCCGCCGCCCAAGACCAATGACAGCGCAAATGGCCTCAGGACCGGATCGGCCGGCTAGACAAGAATCAAAATACCGGCAGAAAGCATTGGTCCTGGGAAGACCGCATGATTTGCGCCGACGCGGTCGGCCCCGAGAGGGAGTCATGCAGAACTTGAATGCCGTCTTGAACAAGCTGAACGATCGACTGCTGAGACTGGAAGGCGAGTTGTTTGTGCTCCGCTCAATCGCCAGGGCCTCGCTGACGGCCGGTGACGAACACGCCGCACGCACGCGAAAGCTGCTCGAGGGAGCCAAGCTTGCCCTTGCGGACGAAGCCGAGCGACCGCTCGACAGCGCGACCAAGAAATACGTTTCGGCCGCAATCGCCATGGTCGACGAACTGCTCGAACATCCCCGCGAAGCCGCGCCGCTGTTCCGGGTGATCGACGGCGGCAAGGCGACCGAATAGCGTTGTCGGATGACGCCGGCCTCAATCGCTCGCGCCTTGCATGGCCCGGTCATACGCTTCGATCGTCGCCTTCGCCCGACGAGCGATCTCGGCGGGCGTCATGCCTGGCTTATAGAGGCTGCCGCCGATGCCGAAGGCGTGGATACCCGCCTTCACATAGTCAGCGAAATTTTTGTCGGAGACACCGCCGACCGCGGCGATCATCAGGTCCGGCGGCAGCACGGCGCGGATCGCGGTGATGCCTGCGGCACCAAGCACGCTCGCCGGAAAGAATTTCAGGCTTGACGCCCGGACCTTCGCGGCAAGCAGCGCTTCCGTCGGCGAAAACACGCCCGGCATGGTGACCATCGACCGCGCGTGGCCACGCGCCAGCACGTCGACATCGACGTTTGGGGACACGAGCAGCCTGCCGCCGACCTCGTGCAGCCGGTCGACATCCGCATTAGTGAGCACCGTGCCCGCGCCGATCAGGGTATCGGCGGGCGCGCGTCTGACTGCGATCTCGATCGAGCGGAACGGATCCGGCGAGTTGAGCGGGATCTCGATTGCCGTCATGCCGACCTCGATCAACGCGCTCACGATTCCGCCCGCTTCCTCCGGCTTCACACCACGTAGAATCGCAACCAGCGGACGTTTCATCGGCGGGAACGGAACGCTCATCGTCTGATCCTTTAGGTCTTCCAGATCGCGTTGGCCGCCAGAGCAAGACCGCGTCGCGCCGCGTCGTCGGCATCGACGAATCTGAAGGGAACGGCAAGCGTTTCAAGTGCAATTCGATACAATCTCTCAAGCCGGCCCGACGCAATCAGCGTGACGGCGGTTTCCGGCACGCGTTCAGGGAGCGCCGCCGCCAATTCGAGCCCGATCAACGTGCCCGATATGGTCTCGCGCGCTGCGGTCGCGCTGCCGCCGAACAGGAGCTGGCCCGACCGCACGCGGAACAGAAGATTGGCGACGGATGCGGACGCCTCGAAGGCGGTCCCGACGGCCGTCTTGAAGGCATCGGAATCCACGGCGTGCCCGGCGCCCGCCACCGCATGCGAGAGGATCGTGTCGCGCGCGATGACACTGAACAGCTCTCCAGTCATGAACGTGGCGAAACGTTCGACCATTCCGCCACGGATGTGGACCCATTTCGAATGTGTCCCGGGCATGCACACAGTGACCTCGCCAGCCGCGCGCCCGCCCAACGCTCCGAGCAATTGGGTCTCCTCGCCGCGCATGACGTCGGGCGCGCGTGAATCGCGCTGTGCAATCCCCGGCAGGATCCGGATGTCGCGCGGTTGTCCGCTAACCACAACGGCCTGTTCGAGCACCGCGGCGAGAGGAGCCGGCGTGTCGATATAACCGGCCTCAACCCAGCCCTGGCGGGCACCGGCCATGCCACAGATGACAACCGGCAGACCAGCCGCCGCGCCTAGCGCATCGAGATGCGATTGCAGCACGGACGCAAAGCCGGACTTCGCCGCCGCCATCATGCCCTCATCGCTGCGGCGTTCAGCGACGTTGCGGCCGGCGCGATCCATCAACCAGAGCCGCAAACTGCTGGTGCCCCAATCGACTGCCACGTAGGCCGCTTCGCTCATCCTGTCGGTTGTTTCCTTACGTGCTCCGCGCCGCCCGACCTCTGCATCGAGCTACCACAGGCGATAAACGCGTTCGTTTCATCCAGCAAGCCCACGCTCATGGGCGATACTCTCAAATCGAAATCGCACACGAGCGAGAGCCAGACCGGGCGCGGTCCGGGCGTACACGACGACCGCGACCGTTGCGGTCGCAACGGGCGAAACACCTTCTGAAAGTTCCAGAGTGATGTTCCCGTCAGCGCGCGCCTTTCAGCGTGCAGGAGGTCGTGCAGGTCGTTACATTGCCGCGCTCGCATTTGATGCAGGCGTTGACGCACTGCTCCATGACCTTGGGATTGTAGCGGCTGTAGAGATTCGCAACGCAACTGGAGGTTGATCCCGTCACCTCCGGTTCGGACCAGCAACCGGCCAGGGAAAATGCCGCGGCACCGAGAATGGCGGCCTTGAGCATAAAGGTCTCCCGCCTTGTTCCATCGAGTAACCTTGACCGGTTAGGTTAAGTTCCGGTTTCAATTGCGGCCTAATCCGGAAGCAGTATTGCTTATCCACCGGACAATTCCCCAAGGTCCGGCCCACACCGGCAAAGCCGTCAGGCAGTCGCGCTTGGCGGCTTTGTCCTTGGCAACGCGAGGATATTTGGAATATGGCCCGAAAGCCGCGCTGGTCGTTCAAGGAAGACCGCCGACTGATGGAACTGGCACGCTCCTCCAAGTCACTCGAGGAGGTCGTGAAAGTCACCGGGCGCTCTCCGGAGCGAATCAAGAAGATGGCGATGCGGCTCGGCCTGTCGATCAAGCCGCGCGGCGGAAAGAAGTAGGCCGCCGGCCTAGCCTGGTTCCGTCCAGTCCATGCAAGGATGGGAGCTTAAGGGCAATCCGGCTGGCTCCGCGCGCGGACGACCGGCGGGGTTTCGGTTGCTCCAATTCGGCTGCAGCTCGTGAGCACGAAGGCAAGCCGACTGCACTGCCAGTCCGGGCCGAGCATGGCGTTGGAGACCGGCTCTGACGACGTCACGCCGAACAATACGAGCGCCGCCAAGCCCACGAACATCGCCATCGCGACGACAATCGCCATTCCGTTCCGGGTCCATAGCTTGGACATCATGGCTTCGGTTCCTGTTCGATCTCCGGACACTAGGATCCTCCCGTCCCGCTCCCGTGTGATCGATGTCACAATGAACCGGATATTTCGGGTTACCCCTTCTTCGTTCGATCTGGCGTCAACACCTAGTTACCGCAAGAAGCTCAACGCGCGGGCTCGATCACATTGCAGTTGGTTCGGCCCGACATCAGGCAATCCTGCATCTTGCTCGACGCGGTAAGCGCGTGGGCAAGCCACAAGCCGAGCGCAAGCATCACGGCCGCGACCAGCAGACCGATCAGCGCGCCACGCCGCCCTCCACTTCCGTCGGAATCGCTCATCTCAGCGCAAGCCTCAAATCGTCCATCAATTTCGACCTGTACCATGACGCTTTGACCAATCGCCTGCGATCAATTCTGCAACAGTCGCGCAACTAAACGCACGCCCGGTGCACAAGCGACGCAATTCCGTTGCATGCGGCAAGCGCTTGCGGAAAACTACCCGCCAAGGCGAGAGCGGGTGTGCGGGGCATATCAATGAGCCAACAAGAAGCGGGGTACGATTATCGTCGTTACCGGCAATTGCTATTTGAAGCCGTCGACGAGACAAGCCGGCAGCGGTTGATCGATCTGCTGATCCTGGAAAAGGCCCGTGACAGGCTCGAGGCGCAACGAACCTCGGATCGGGCCGCAATGACCGCGGAAACCGTCGCCAAGGTGCTGGGCGCAAACGGTCGGCGCGAGACCCCGCGCGATTAAGATTTTCGGCAAATTGCATCGGTCGACCACATGCATCGCCGATCGTCCGCCGGTCGCAAGCATCGCGGTCGAGCCCAGCCGGGCGCATTGGCCACTTGCTGTTCACTCATATCTCCTCTGCTTTGCCACTCGCGTTTGACGCTGGCAATTTCGCCGGGGTTCACCTAATTGAAGCGCGAAACCTGATTTTTCTCCATCCCATCACCCGAACAGAAAGCAGCAAGGCTTCCTCTATGAGTGGCTTCAAGGAACCGGGCTTTGCCGATCGCCAGAAGGCGGCGCAGCAGGCACGGCAAAACATCCTGAACAAGTTTCGCGCCAAACCCGGCCCCAACGACCCCGCGGTGCAGGCGCGCGCCGCCGAACGCGCTGCAATCGTCGAACGGCGCGTCAAGGCCAAGGAAGCCCGCGAGGCAGAGAAGGCCGAAGAGAGGCGCCGCGAGGAGGAAGCCGCCGCCACAGAAGCCGCCCGGATCGCCCGTGAGAAGGAAGAGGAAACGGCACGCCAGGCTGCGCTGGAGGCCGAGCAGAAGGCTAAGCGCGACGCCCGCTATGCCGCGCGCAAGGAGCGCGGCAAGAACAAGCGCTAGAATACCGCGTAGCAGGCCCGCCGCGACGGCGGGCCCGCACGGATGGCGCGACGGCGATCAGTTCTTCTTCATGCCGTCGTCTTTCTTCATCATTCCGCCATCCTTCTTCATGGCATCGTCCTTCTTCATCATGCCGCCCTCTTTCTTCATTGCGTCCTTGGACATCGACTCCTTCTTCATCCCGTCGTCCTTGCCCATCTTGTCCTGGGCAAAAGCGGCGGGCGCAAACGCGAGGCTGAGCGAGAGAAGCGCGGCGGAGACGCCGAGGCCGATACGAGTGCTGGGGGTCATAGGTGGTCTTCCTCTGTGTGCTTAAATGCGAAGCGACGAATGCCACACTACCCACGACGCAGCAGCGCTGCCTGCTGTTACCTCAATAACAATCTGTTGAACCGTGCCGCTCCGGGGACGCCAGGCCGATCCGGCGCGCACGAGTGTTTGGCGGTATATTCGCGTAATCAGGCTGTAGTGTGCACTGCAACAGAATCGGGGCTTGCCGTCTTGGCCCGGCTCGCACTATCAGAGCGCCTCGAACTATCCGACTAGAGAAAAATCAGGCGAAGACCGGCTATGCTGCGGTCAACGCTCGGCCTAACGGCCACTTGCGAGTTATTCAAGGGAGAAACCATGCTTACACGTCGCCACGTCCTCGCCTCCGCCCTCGCCGCACCCGCCGTCCTGCGGATGGGCGTCGGGACAGCGCAAGCCGCCACCACGCTGAAGATCTCCCACCAGTTTCCCGGCGGCACCATCGAGAAGGGCGACTTCCGCGACCGCCTGTGCCGGATGTTTGCCGCCGAAGTAGCCAAGCGCTCCGGCGGAGAGATCGCGGCCGACGTCTATCCGAACTCCTCGTTGGTCAAGACGAACGCGCAGTTCTCCGCCATGCGCAAGGGCGCGCTCGATCTCAGCCTCTATCCGATGCCCTATGCCGGTGGCGAGTTGCCGGAGACCAATATCGGTCTGATGCCTGGTCTCGTCACGAACTACGACCAGGGGTTGCGCTGGAAGAAGGAGCCGGTCGGCAAGGCGTTGTCCGACTTCCTCGCCGATAAGGGAATTTTGCTCATCACCTGGGTCTGGCAGGCCGGCGGCGTCGCGAGCCGGTCCAAGGCGATCGTGGCCCCGGAAGACGCCAAGGGCCTGAAGGTTCGTGGCGGCTCGAAGGAGATGGACAGGGTATTGCAAACCGCCGGCGCTGCCGTGCTCACTTTGCCCTCCAACGAGCTTTACGCAGCGATGCAGACCGGCGCCTGCGACGCCGGCATCACCTCTTCCACCAGCCTGATCTCGTTCCGACTTGAAGAGGTCGCGAAATCGCTGACCTCGGGCGCCAAGGCCTCCTACTGGTTCATGCTGGAGCCGTTGATGATGTCGAAGGCGATCTTCGACAAGCTGCCGAAGAAGCAGCAGGACATCATCCTGGCCGTCGGCGCGGAGTTGGAGCCGTTCGGCCGCAAGGGCGCCCAGGATGACGATGCCGAGGTCTCCAACGTCTATGAGAAGGCGGGCGCCAAGGTCAGCACCCTTGACGCAGCGACCGTCGGCAAGTGGCGCGACATTGCGCGCGATACCGCCTGGAAGGAATATAGTGCTAAGACGGCAACCTCAGCGAACCTGCTGAAGCTCGCAACCGACGTCTCCGCATGATGCATGGTCCGATCGCGGATCAAACCGAAAGCCCAATCGCAGTCACGGACAACCCGCCCGTGGCTGCGCTCGGGCGCGTGCTGTCCGTCTGCAACAACATCATCGTGGTTCTCGCTGCGCTCGCCCTGATCGCAGCCTGCATCATCCTGAGCTACAGCGTACTCGGCCGCGCCCTCTTTCACAGCCCGAACTACTGGCAGGACGAGGCCGCGGTGTTCCTGCTTGTCGGCGCCACCTTCATGACCTCAGCCTACGTGCAGAGCCAGCGCGGCCATGTCAGCATCGAGGCCTTTGTCGGGCTGCTCTCGGCAAGAGCCAATGCCGTCCGGCTCTGGCTGGTTGATGTCGCGAGCTTTTTGTTCTGCGCCTTCTTCGCCTGGAAGTCATGGACGCTGGCTCACGAGGCCTATGTCGACGGTCAGGTCTCCAATTCGGTGTGGTCGCCGCCGCTCGCGATTCCCTATGTGCTGATGGCGCTCGGCATGACGCTTCTCTGCGTGCAAATCCTCCTGCAGATCATCGTTCCCCTGACTGGTGGCTCACGCCGATGACAGTGTTTGGCATCGGGGTTTCCTATGGGCTCGCCACCCTGCTCGCGATGTTTTCGGGCATGCCTATTGCGTTCGCGCTCGGCGCGGTCGCGGTGCTGTTCATGGCGATCTACATGCCGGGGGCCTCGCTCGATACCGTGACGCAGAACGTCTATGAAGAGATGGCCTCGATCACGCTGCTGTCGATCCCGCTGTTCATCCTCAAGGGTGCAGCGATCGGCAAATCCCGCGCCGGCCAGGATCTCTATTCGGCGTTGCACGCCTGGCTGCATCGCGTGCCCGGCGGCCTCGGCGTCGCCAACGTGTTCGCCTGCGCGCTGTTCGCCGCGATGGCCGGCTCTTCGCCCGCGACCTGCGCGGCAATCGGCTCCGCGGGTATCCCCGAAATGCGCAAACGCGGCTATTCCGGCGGTTTTGCCGCCGGGATCATCGCCGCCGGCGGCACGCTTGGCATTTTGCTGCCGCCCTCGATCACCATGATCCTGTTCGCGGTTGCCGCCGAAAAATCGCTTGGGCGGCTGTTCCTCGCCGGCATCGGGCCAGGACTGCTGCTGGTGACGCTGTTTGGACTCTACGCGGTCTACCGCTTCCGCAAGGAGTATGTCACAGCCAAGGCGGCCTACAGCGCGAGCGGGATCGATTCCGCGATCCTTCAGCGCGACGAATTCACCATGGCCGAACGTTTCAGTGCGCTGCCCCGGGTGCTCCCGTTTGTGCTGCTCCTGACCGGGGTGATGATCGCGCTCTATGGCGGCTACGCGACGCCGTCGGAGACCGCGGGTCTCGGCGGCCTGCTGGCGCTTGCCCTGATCGCCGCGATCTACAGCGTTTGGACGCCAAGCGATCTGGCGCCGATCATGAAGTCGACGATCCGCGACTCCACGATGCTGATGATGATCATCGGCATGTCGCTGCTCTATTCCTACGTGATGAGCTATTTGCACATCTCGCAGTCGGCGGCCGAAGCGATCATCGCCATGCATTTGCCGCGCTGGGAGCTGCTGTTCGCGATCCTCGTGATGGTGATCGTGCTCGGCTTCTTCCTGCCGCCGGTCTCGATCATCCTGATGACCGCGCCGATCATTCTGCCGCCGCTCCGCGCCGCCAATTTCGATATCATCTGGTTCGGCGTCGTCATGACCATCGTCATGGAGATGGGGTTGATCCACCCGCCGGTGGGCTTGAACATCTTCGTCATCCGCAACGTTGCGCCGGATATCCCCTTGAGCGAAGTGATCTGGGGTACGCTGCCCTTCGTGCTGCTGATGATGTTCGCGGTGCTGTTGCTCTGCTTCTTTCCGGAGATTTCCACTTGGCTGCCGGATCTCGTGATGGGGCCGGACGGCGGGCGATAGGAAAGCGAATCGCTAATGGAAGGTAGCGAATGGACTCCATTCGCTATTGGTCACTCGCCATTCGCTTGGATTTCGCATTGATTGCCGCCGCTACCCGGCTCACCGGCGGCCGGCCCAGCAATCCGGCGATTTCGTTCGTTGCAGTCAGCAACTTCTCCATATCCACGCCAGTTCCGATGCCCATGCCCTCGAGCATATAGACCACATCCTCCGTCGCCACATTTCCAGTCGCGCCGGGCGCGTAGGGGCAGCCGCCGAGACCGCCGGCGGCGGAATCGATGACACGGACTCCCTCCTCCATGCCGGCATAGAGATTGGCGAGCGCCTGGCCGTAGGTGTCGTGGAAATGCATCGCGAGATTGGCTGCCGGAATCTCAGCGCCGACCGCACGCAGCATCTGCTTCGCCTTGAGCGGCGTGCCTACGCCGATGGTGTCGCCGAGCGAAATCTCGTAGCAGCCGAGATCCCACAAGGTCTTTGCGAGATCGGCAACCGCCTTCGGGCTGATCTCGCCGTCGAACGGACATCCCAACACGCAGGAGACATAGCCGCGCACCCTGACGCCGTCGGCCCTGGCGCGCGCCAGGACCGGTTTGAACCGCTCGATCGACTCCGCGATCGAGCAATTGATGTTGGCGCGCGAAAAGCCCTCGGATGCTGCCGCGAAAACCGAGACCACCCCGGCGCCGGCCGCGCGTGCGGCGTCGTACCCCTTCTCGTTCGGCACCAGAACGTGAAATTCGGCGCCCTTGACATGGCTGACGCCGCGCAACACCTGATCCGAGTTCGCCATTTGCGGGATCGCCTTGGGCGAGACGAAAGCGCCGACTTCGACGGTCGTGAGTCCCGCAGCAACCAGCGCCTCGACGAAGGCGACGCGGGCTTCGACGCTGACGGAAGTCTTCTCGTTCTGGAGGCCGTCGCGCGGCCCCATCTCGATGATGCGTACCCGATCGCTCATGACGCCACCGAAGGCTCGACTTCAGCGAGTTCGACGCCCTCGCCGACGATGTCGCCGACCTTGCATTTGAGCCGCTTGAGGACGCCAGCATAGGGCGAGCGCAAGGTCTGCTCCATCTTCATCACTTCGAGCGTGAGGATCGCCGCGCCCTTCTCCAGGGTCGCGCCCTCCTGGGCTAGCAGCGCCACCACGGTGCCCGGCAGCGGCGCGACGATCTTGTCCTCGCCAACCTGCTCCTCGGTCTCGCCACCGAATGGATCCACCCAATGCAGGTCGAAGCGGCCACTACGCGTACGCAAATAAAGCTCATGGCCATCGATCACGGACGCGACGCGCGACTTGATGCCATTGAGCGTCAGGTCGAAACCCGTGTCATCGACTGACGAGGTGGTGAAGGTGAGTTCATGTCCGCCGACAGACAGGGTCGACGGGCCATGGCCATAGTGCAGCGTGATCTTCTGTTCGGCGCCGTGGCCCTGCCGGAAGGCAAAGACGCGCTGGCGGCGGCCGACCGGCATCCAGCCGAAGGTCTGCCAGGGTGAGCCGGCGTCTCTCTGCGCGGCCTTCTGCTCCTCATTCACGATCGCAGCCACCGCTGCGCAAAGTTCGAACTCGCCAGCCGCGCCCTTGTCCGCGGTCAGGTTCTTCAGCTCGCGTTCGATGAAGCCGGTATCGATCGCATTCGCCCGCGTGTCGGGATGCGTCACGAGCGCCGACAGGAACGGGATGTTGGTGACAATGCCGCGAACGTCGGTCTGCTCCAGCCCGCGATTGAGCTTCTCGATCGCGCCTTCGCGGGTTGGAGCCCAGGCGATTACCTTGGCGAGCATCGCGTCGTAATATGGCGACACGCTGTCGCCGCTTCGATAGCCGGCATCGATACGCAGGCCGTCGCCTACCGGAGGCGTGCGCCAGGTCTTGATCCGGCCGACCGAGGGCATGAAGTTCTTCTGCGGATTCTCCGCATAGACGCGCGCCTCGATGGCATGGCCGTTGAGCGCGATCTCGTCCTGCTGCAATGGCAGCGCTTCGCCAAAGGCGACGCGGAGCTGCCATTCGACGAGATCGACGCCGGTGATCAACTCGGTCACGGGATGCTCGACCTGCAGGCGCGTATTCATCTCGATGAAGAACACATCCTTGCCGTCGGATACGAACTCGATCGTGCCCGCGCCGACATAGTTGACCGCGCCGGCCGCCTTGCGCGCGGCCACGCACACTGTCTCGCGCTGCGAGGAATTCAGCGTCGGCGACGGCGCCTCCTCGATCACCTTCTGATGTCGCCGCTGCAGCGTGCATTCACGCTCCCAGAGCGAGAGCAGATTGCCATGGCTGTCGCCGATGATCTGTACCTCGATATGCCGGGGATTCTGGACGTATCTCTCGATCAGCATGCGGTCGTCGCCGAACGCCGCCTTGGCCTCGCGCTTGGCGCTGGTGATCGCAGCCGACAGTTCGGTCGCCGAATTGACCACGCGCATGCCGCGTCCGCCGCCGCCGGCGGAGGCCTTGACCAGCACCGGGAAGCCGATCCGGTTGGCGGCCTCCGCGAGCGTCGCCTCGTCCTGCGCCTCGCCGTGATAGCCCGGCACCAGGGGCACGCCGGCCTTCTCCATCAGCGCCTTCGAGCCGGATTTCGAGCCCATTGCCGTCATCATCTCGGCGGTCGGTCCGACAAACACCAGGCCGGCCTCGAGGCAGGCCTGCGCGAATTCAGCGTTCTCCGACAGGAAGCCGTAGCCGGGATGCACGGCCTCGGCGCCGGTATCGCGGGCCGCCGCGATCACCCGCTCGATGTTGAGGTAACTGTCACGTGCCCGCGCCGGCCCGAGCAGGACCGCCTCATCGGCAAGCGCAACGTGCATGGCATCGCGGTCTGCATCCGAATAGACGGCAACGGTGCGCAACCCCATCGCGCGCGCGGTGCGGATGACGCGGCAGGCGATTTCGCCGCGGTTGGCGATCAGAAGCGTGCGGAAGCGCCGGTAGAGTCTTGAGCGGTCCATCGTCACATCCTGAACAGGCCGAATTTCGTCGGTTCGAGCGGCGCATTGGCCGCGGCCGACAGGCCGAGCCCAAGCACCAACCGCGTGTCGGCGGGATCGATCACGCCGTCGTCCCAGAGCCGCGCAGTCGCGTAATAGGGATTGCCCTGGCTCTCATACTGAGCGCGGATGGGGCTGCGGAATTTCTCCTCCTCCTCAGCCGACCAGCTCTCGCCCTTGGCCTCGATGTTGTCGCGGCGCACCTGGCTCAGCACCATGGAGGCCTGCTCACCTCCCATTACGGAAATGCGGGCATTCGGCCACAGCCAGAGGAAACGGGGGCTGTAGGCGCGGCCGCACATGCCGTAATTGCCTGCGCCATACGAGCCGCCGATCACCACGGTGAATTTCGGCACACCGGCGGTCGCCACCGCCGTCACCAGCTTGGCGCCATCGCGCGCGATTCCGCCGGCCTCGTATTTCCTGCCGACCATGAAGCCCGTGATGTTCTGCAAGAACACCAGCGGGATGCCGCGCTGGCAGCACAGCTCGATGAAATGCGCGCCTTTCAGCGAACTCTCGCTGAACAGGATGCCGTTGTTGGCGATGATGCCGACCGGATAGCCCCAGATGTGGGCAAACCCGCAAATCAGCGTGGTGCCGTAAAGCTTCTTGAATTCGTCGAATTCCGAGCCGTCGACGATCCGCGCGATGATGTCGTGCACGTCGAACGGCTTGCGGCCGTCGGCGGAGACTACGCCATAGATCTCGTCCGCCGCGAACAGCGGCTCCCGAGCCTCGCGCATGTTCAGGTTCGCGCGCACCGGCTGCTTCAGCGTGGCGACGATGCGACGCGCGATCCCGATCGCGTGGGCATCGTTCTGGGCGTAATGGTCGGTCACGCCGGACTGCCGCGAATGCACGTCGGCGCCGCCAAGCTCTTCGGCAGTAACGACCTCGCCGGTCGCGGCCTTCACCAGCGGCGGTCCGCCGAGGAAGATCGTGCCCTGGTTGCGCACGATGATGCTCTCGTCCGACATCGCTGGCACATAGGCACCCCCGGCGGTGCAGGAGCCCATCACGATCGCGATCTGCGGAATGCCGGCCGCGGACATCTGCGCCTGATTGTAGAAGATGCGGCCAAAATGCCGCTCGTCCGGAAAGATCTCGTCCTGCATCGGCAGGAAGGCGCCGCCGGAATCGACCATGTAGACGCAGGGCAGATTGTTCTGCCGCGCGATGTCCTGCGCCCGCAGATGCTTCTTCACGGTCATCGGATAGTAGGTGCCGCCCTTGATGGTGGCATCGTTGGCGACGACAATGCATTCCCTGCCCGAGATGCGTCCGACCCCGGTAACGATGCTCGCCGAATGCACATCCCCTCCATAGAGTCCATGGGCGGCGAGCGGCGACAGTTCCAGGAACGCGGTGCCGGAATCGAGCAGGAGATCGACGCGGTCACGCGCCAGCATCTTGCCGCGCGAGGTGTGACGGGCGCGGGACGCCTTGCCGCCGCCTCCGGCGACCTGATTGAGCTTGTCGCGAAGTTCCACGACCAGGCTGCGCATCACGTCCGCGTTGCGGGCAAATTCGGTGGATGTGGGATCGATCGTCGACTGAAGCGGCATGTGGCTTTGCGTGTCTCGCTGGAGGTATCGGGGCCGTCGGGACTGTCCGAAAATAGATTATCGCGCCAAGACGCGCGATAATCCGTGCAGCCTCACGCCGTCTTGTCGAACAGCTCGCGGCCGATCAGCATGCGGCGGATCTCGCTGGTACCGGCGCCGATCTCGTAGAGCTTGGCGTCGCGCAACAGCCTGCCGGTGGGGTAGTCGTTGATGTAGCCGTTGCCGCCGAGCAGCTGGATCGCATCGAGCGCGCATTGGGTGGCCTTCTCGGCGGCATAGAGGATGGCTCCGGCGGCGTCCTCGCGGGTGGTCTCGCCGCGGTCGCAGGCCTTGGCGACCGCGTAGACGTAAGCGCGCGCGGCGTTCATCGTGGTGTAGATGTCGGCGACCTTGCCCTGCACCAGCTGGAAGGTCCCGATCGGCTGGCCGAACTGCTTGCGTTCGTGGACGTAGGGCAGCACCACGTCCATGCAGGCCTGCATGATGCCGATCGGCCCCGCCGCCAGCACCGCGCGCTCATAGTCGAGGCCGCTCATCAGCACGCCGACGCCGCGGCCGACCTCGCCGAGCACGTTCTCGGCCGGCACCTCGCAATCCTCGAACACGAGCTCGCAGGTGTCGGAACCGCGCATGCCGAGCTTGTCGAGCTTCTGCGCGGTGGCGAACCCCTTCATGCCACGCTCGATGAGGAAGGCTGTGATGCCTCGCGGACCCGCATTCGGATCGGTCTTGGCATAGACCACGAGCGTATCGGCGACCGGCCCGTTGGTGATCCACATCTTGTTGCCGTTGAGCACGAAGCGGTCGCCCTTCTGCTCGGCGCGGGTCTTCATCGCGACCACGTCGGAGCCGGCCGCCGGTTCCGACATCGCCAGTGATCCGACATGCTCGCCCGAGATCAACTTCGGCAAATATTTGCGCTTCTGCGCCGCGTTGCCGTTGCGACGGATCTGGTTGACGCAGAGGTTGGAATGGGCGCCATAGGACAGGCCGACCGAAGCGGAAGCGCGCGAGATCTCCTCGACCGCGACGCAATGCTCGAGATAGCCGAGGCCCGAGCCGCCAAACTCCTCCTCGACCGTGATGCCATGCAGGCCGAGCGCGCCGATCTTCGGCCAGAGGTCGCGCGGGAAGGTGTTGCTGCGGTCGATCTCGGCCGCACGCGGCGCGATCTCGTTGCTGGCAAAATCATGGACGGTTTCGCGGATCGCGTCCGCAGTTTCGCCAAGGTCGAAATTGAACATTGCCGCCTGGTTCGACGCCATGATCCCTCCCGTCAATTTCCTCTTGCAATTAAACGATCATACGTTCTTTTATTGTAAGCGCAAGCAGCCATTCCGTCATCGCTCCCACGCTGCGCGCAGCACATTGAATCTGCTGCGATTTCATGCAATAAATATACGGTCGTTCGCTCGTTTCCTTGCGACCGGCGTCCGTTTCCGAGGCTCTGATGGCACGCACGATCGGCTCATTTGGCCCCAAGACGCTCGAGGCGATCCGCAAGGCGGGCGTTCGCCTGATCTTCGAGCATGGCTATGAGGCGATGAGCCTGCGCCAGCTCGCCGCCGAGGTCGGGATCCAGGTCGGTTCACTCTACAACCATATCAGCACCAAGCAGGAATTGTTGTTCGACCTGGTGCAGGACCACATCAACGACTTGCTACGCGAACTCGATCTCGCGCTGGAGGGAAGGACCGATCCTGCCGACCAGCTTCGCGCCTTCGTCGCCTTCCACGTCACTTATCACATGAGCCGCAAGCGCGAGGTCTTCATCGCGAATTCCGAGCTGCGCAGCCTCGAATCGAAGAACTACGACGCAGTGGTGTCATTGCGCGGAGCCTACGAACAGCGGCTGGCGCGGATTCTCGCGGATGGCGTGTCCGAGGGCGCCTTCGAGGTCGTCGACATACAGGTCGCGACCTTTGCGATCCTGGCGCTCTTGACCGGGCTTTGCACCTGGTACCGCCCCGGCGGCCGGTTGACCAAGGAGGCGATCATCGCAGCCCATGAGAAGCTCGTGCTGTCGGGCGTCGCGTCACCGGCGTTGGCCGGCCAGGCACGCAAGGGCGGTAAACGGCCGCGCGGCGTTGCGGTCGGCTAGCCTTCATGACGGGCCGTCAACAGCTCGATGACATCGACCTGCGGATCCTGTCCGAACTGCAGAGGGACGGCCGTATCAGGATCAATGAACTGGCGGCTCGCGTCGGTATCACCGCCCCGCCCTGCCTGCGCCGGGTCAGGACGCTGCAAAGAAGCGGCGCGATCCGGGCGATCCGCGCCGCGCTTGATGAGCGGCGGCTCGGCTATGAGGTGACCACCTTCGTTCTGATCCAGCTCGAAAGCCAGACGCTGCCGGTCATCGAGGCGTTCGAGGCCGCAATTGCGGCCGTGCCGCGCTTCCTGCAATGCTGGCGGATCTCGGGCGATGCCGACTTCATGCTCAGATGCGTCGCGCCTGATGTCGAGGACATGCGGCAACAATTGCTGCAATTCGCCGCGCTGCCGAATGTCCGCAAAATAAGAAGCTTCCCGGTACTCGGCGTCTCAAAGGACGCACCATTGCCGATACCGGGGCACCGGCCCACACCGGATTGAGCGGCCCAGGCGGCGGCTAGTGGGTCCACGGCTCCCAGCGGCGGAAGGCGAAATTGTCGGCGTAGGCGATCTGACGGTAGGCCGAGTCCTGCGGCTCGATTACCTGGTAGGCGATGCCCTTGCGCTCGCAATAAGCGATCGCCTCTTCCTTTGTCTCAAAGTGGAGCGTGAGCTGCTGCTTCATGTCGCTGGACGAGGTCCAGCCCATCAAAGGCTCGACCGTCCGCGGCAGTTCGGGCTCGTAATCCAGTTGCCATTCCTTGGTTATGGCTCGTCCCGATTGCATCGCGTTTTTTGCGGGCTTAAAAATGCGTGCGGTCATGGATGGTCGAGTCCCTTGGGATGTGCGACATGGAAGCAATTGGAGGAAACCGCCGGGATAGTATAGAGACACCGTTCAAGGATTTGATCGGTGATTCCCTACGCTCGGAGGTTACCCTCGTCGGATCGGTATAGTCATTCTACCGCGCTGTGACAATCTTGGCCGTGGTGATTGCCGCGGCCGGCGGCGCGGCCCCAGAAAAGCATTCACCTCGAAGCGGCTTTGCCATGGAAATCCACGCCACACTCCCCGAAAAAGGACGCGACCTCCGGCTGGACCTGTTCCGCGGAGTCGCCAACTGGGCGATCTACCTCGATCACATTCCCGACAATATCGTGAACTGGATCACGACGCGGAATTACGGGTTCAGCGACGCCGCCGACTTGTTCGTCTTCATCTCCGGCTATACTGCCTCCTTCGTCTACGCCCGCATGATGCTCGAGCGCGGCTTCATCGTCGGTGCCACGCGGTTGACCAAGCGCGTCTGGCAGCTCTACGTCGCCCACATCATTCTGTTCGTGATCTATATCGCCTCGATCAGCTACCTGGCGCTGCGCTTCGGCGATTCCGAGATGATCAACGAGTTCAACGTCGCAGGCCTCGTCGACAACGCGACCGAGACGCTGCGGCAGGGGCTGCTCCTGAAATTCAAGCCGGTCAATCTCGACGTGCTACCGCTTTACATCGTGCTGATGGGGCTCTTCCCGCCGGTGCTGTGGTTCATGCTGCGGCAGCCGAACTGGACCATGGCGGTCTCGATCGCGCTGTGGCTGGTTTCGCGGCAGTTCGGCTGGAACCTGCCGGCCTACCCGGCCGGAACCTGGTACTTCAATCCGTTCGCCTGGCAAGTGCTGTTCGTGTTCGGCGCCTGGTGCGCACTCGGCGGCGCGCGCAAGAACATGGAGCTCATCAACTCGCCCTACACCCTCTATTTCTGCATCGCCTACATGATCTTCGCGCTGGTCATGACCATGGCCGGACGCTTCCCCGACTTCGGCGCGATGTTTCCGCAGTGGCTCTATTCGGCCTTCAATCCGAACGACAAGACCAATCTCGCGCCCTATCGCTTCCTGCACTTCGTGGTAATCGTGATCCTGGTGATCCGCTTCATCCCGAAGGACTGGCCCGCGCTGGAGTGGCGGATATTCGATCCGGTGATCGTCTGCGGCCAGCAGTCGCTCGCCGTGTTCTGCGTCGGCGTATTCCTGTCCTTCGTCGGTCATTTCGAGCTGTCGATGAGCTCGGGCTCGCTGTTTGCGCAGATCTTCGTCAGTATCTCCGGCATCGCGATCATGACGATCGTGGCCTACTACATCTCCTGGTCGAAGCGGCAGGATAAGCCAGTCAAGCCGCCGGCGCCGAAGCCGGCCTGACCGTCTTGCCTCACTTGCCCGGTGTCCGGCCTTTGCCACCCGGTTGGTCGTTGCGCCATCTGCCCTTCGACGAGAACCCCTCCCAGTTGGCGGTCCAGCGATATTCGACGGCTGGCGCCTTTGCTAAGCCGTCCTGACTTCGCGGTCCCTGGAGGGCAAACGTGGCGCCCTGCGGGTCGAAGCAACGGACGATCCAGCTGCCGTCCGGCAGCCCCAGCGGCCCCTCGTAGATTTGTCCGCCGCCGATCTTCACCCGATCAATGGCCGCGTCGACGTCGTCAACATTGAAGTAGTAGAGCCAGAACGGGATCGGCTCGAGCGGCCGCTTGTTGAAGATTCCACCTGCGGTCTGCCCGCCGGCCGAGAACAACTGATAGGGTTCGACCGAAGCGAGATCCTCCGCAGCTTGTTTCCAGCCGAAAACTTCACTGTAGAACCGAAAGGCCTTTCGCCAATCCGCGGCGAGCAATTCATGCCAGCCGACACGCCAGAACGCGTCGAGGTCAGCGATCGAAAGCGCAGCGATGCTCAAACCATTTACCAATCCAAGCGTCGCTCGTTGTGGATCGGCAACGATGGAGATGCGGCCAATGTTGGTGCTCGTCGGCGGCACATAGATGGCACCGCCAAGTTTTTGAATCCGGTCGACGGTTGCGTCGAGATCGCTGACGCCGACATAGCCGATCCATCTCGGTGTCGCGCCCTGGCGCCTCCCCTCTTCCGGCAGCTCCATCAAACCGCTTCTGGGAAGGTCGCCTGAAATGAACAAGCTGTACGGAAGTTCGGGCGTGGACGCATCCTTCGTCTCCCACCCGAGTATGCTGCCGTAAAAAGCGCTGGCCTCAGCCACGTCCGTGGCTAAAAGTTCGTACCAGACGAAGCTCGCCCCCTCATCCAACATGTCGAACCTCGTCTTCATGGCAATCGCAGTGCAGCATCAAGCGTCTCGTGAATGATGGTGGCCGTGTGACAGAATCGGCTGTCAATTTGTTCATCAACATGAACCACAGCATCAACTAGGAACCTGATACACGATGCAGTGTTGAGCGTCTGCGCGGCGAGCCTTGCATGGTGCAATCGCGCGGCGTAAAAATGGGCGGGGTTGAACAGTTTCTACAGGAATGGAGGATGCGACTATGCCACGGGTGAAGCAAGCCCCTAAGCGGAAGCGTGTGACCAAAGCCGCCGTGCCCGCGTTGGGTGCCGCCGGATTGACTTTCTCACTGGTTGGAAGCGCATCCGCATCCGCAGTGCCAACGGCCGACGCCCCGCAGACTCCGAACTATGCACCGACACATGCTATCACGCTCGGCGAAGAAGAAATCGCCGATGTCAGCCTGGCAACATTCCACCTGTTCGACAAGGAAGACGCCGAGGCCGGCGTGCAGCTTGCATGGCGCGGATGCGGCGGTTGCCGCGGATGTCGGGGATGCGCCGGTTGCCGCGCCTGCCGCGCTTGCCGCTGCGGTGGTTGTGGTGGTTGCGGATGGGGAGGCGGCGGCTGCTGCCTGTCGTGGGGCGCCTGCCGCCTTTGCTGAGCCAATCAAAATCTCGTTGACGAAAATTGATCGTCGTGGCCGGGTTCGACACAGGTCGACCCGGCCATTTCATGTTGTCCATGTGTCATTAAGCGACACGCCTTGGGCAAGCGCGCCGGGATCGTGAGATCAACGCTCCACGTGATCGGAGACACCGGCCGCCGGGGCTGCACAGGAACGAACCTTTGCCAGGAAAATCCACTCAGCAAGCCGCCAGGGACGTATTGCAGTTCGCACCGAATTTTACGGCCTATGTGCTGCCTCCGGATGTCGTCTGCCTCTATTCCGAGGACCGGAAATTCTTTCTTCATGGGGAGCTTTATTGCGCGCTTGCCTCCGCAATCGGCGCGAACGGAAGCAGCGTCGCCAGGCTCGTTGCGGACCTCGGGCGAAGGTTTCCGTCCGACAAGATCAACGAAGCCATCGCGCGGCTGCGCGAACGACGCTATGTGATCTCGAAGCCGTCAAGTCCGGGCAACGCCGTCGATGGGCTTTGGGCGAGCCTCGGCCTGCCCGGCGCGGTCGCGAAGCAAAACCTGCAGAACTGCCGCGTGCGGCTTGAGGCGATCGACGTCAAGGGCGCGGCCGAATTGAGCAAGGCGCTGACGGATCTGGGTGTCCGCATCGTCAAGACGTCACCCGATCTCACGATCACACTGGTGAACGATTATCTTGACAGGCGGCTGGCCGAACGTAACCAGCAGCGCGTGTCCGGTAAGTCCGCGTGGTTGCTGGTGCAGCCTTCCGGCGTGTTTCCCCTGGTCGGGCCGGTGTTCAAGCCGGGCGAGAGCGCGTGCTGGACTTGCCTGTTCGATCGGATGATCCGCAACCGCGAGATCAAGGGATTTCTTGACCGCGGCGCGGCCCGACCCATTGCCGTTTCTCCCCTTGCGCAGCACACGGTTGGGCAGAGCGCCATCCAGTTTGCGGCGGTTGAAGTCGCCAAGGCGATCGCCAGCGGCTTCCGCACCGATCTGCGCAATCACATCCTGAGCCTCGACCTCCTGGGCTCGACCATCGCCAGGCACTACGTGGCAGCGCGCCCGCAATGTCCGACCTGCGGCAACAAGAAGCTGCAAAATCCGCGGCGATCAGCACAGCCGATCGAATTGGGGCCGGGCGCCAGGCTTGTCATGACCAGCGGCGGCTATCGCACCGTATCGTCGCGCACCACGGTCGCGCGATTCAAGAAGCATGTCAGCCCACTCACCGGCGTGGTAACACGGCTGGAGCGGATCGAGGTCGATCTGCCGATGAACACCAATTTCTACGCCCAGCATAATTTTTCCGCACCGGCGCACAATATCGACCAACTCCGCTCAGGGCTGAGCGGCGGCAGTTTCGGAAAAGGCAGCACGGCCGAGCAAGGCGAGGCTAGCGCGCTGATGGAGGCGATCGAGCGCTATTCTGGAATCTTTCAAGGAGACGAGATCCGGATACGAAAGCGCTTCACCGACTTTCCGCCGGGCGATGCCATTCGTCCCAACGACATCCTGCTCTTCAGCGACGAGCAGTACCGCACCCGCGCGCTGCCGAACCACCACGATACGCACCACACCCAACCGGCCCCGGATCCGTTTGATCCGTCCGCCAAAATCGAATGGTCGCCGGTCTGGTCGCTGCGCGACAAGCGGTTCAAGCAGATTCCGACCAGCCTGCTGTATTTCTTCTACGACGGTCCCGCCGCCTTCGCCGCCGATTCCAACGGCTGTGCGGCCGGCAATACGCGCGAGGAAGCGATCGTACAGGGCTTCCTCGAACTGATGGAGCGCGATGCCTACGCGATCTGGTGGTACAACCGATCGCAACGGGCCGAAGTCGATCTCAACCAATTCGACGATTCCTACGTCCGTGACCTCAAGACCCAGCTCGAGGAGTCCGGCCGCCGGCTCTGGGTGCTCGATATCACAAGCGACCTCGGCGTCCCGACCTATGTCGCGATCGTGCACTGGATGCAGAACGGACAGGAAAACATCGAGTTCGGTTCGGGCGCTCACTTCGATCCGCGCATCGCGTTGCTGCGATCGTTGACAGAGCTGAACCAGTTTCTTTCGATCGGCCTGATGGGCGGCGGCAGCGGCGAAAAGCCGAGCCTCGACGGTGTCAATCCGCTGCGGCTTGAGGAATATCCGTTCCTGATTCCAAGCTCCAATCCGACCATCCCCCCGGCCAACGCATCAAAGGTGCCGCTCGACAACACGCGTGCGCAGGTGGACGCCTGCGTCGACATCGCCGAGCGTGCCGGCCTCGACTTTCTCGTCCTCGATCAGACCCGGCCTGACGTAGAGGTCCCCGTGGTCCGGGTCATCGTCCCCGGCATGCGTCATTTCTACCGCCGCTTCGGTCCGGGACGGCTCTATGATGTGCCCGTCAAGCTCGGCTTGCGCGACCGGCCGTCACTGGAAAGCGAATTGACGCCATTCCTCCCCCACACCTGAGGTGATGCCGGCGTGCCCGCGTCCACGAAAAGAAGACCGCAAGGGACCGCGCCGGCTACCCTTCTCGCTCGGCTCAACCCGCGCGTCGCGCTGGAAGCGCAGGCCGACGGAAACATGGCGGCCCATTTCGATGGCTATTCGGAACGCCTGGGACAATTCAGCGCGGAAGCAGCGGAGCGTGCACCGGAGTTGCGAACGGGCATCGCGCTGCCTTCCACTTCGCCCGAAGCTGATATCACGGAGCGAGGCGTCGAGCGTTTGATCCGGCAATTGGCTCGCCGCGGCCTGCTCGAATACTGCGTACGGCGCGCACGCGACGGCAGAGAGATGGCGGTGATCGAACCGCAGATTCCCGATTATTGGCCGCAGACACCAAAGCTTGGCGATGCAGAAACGATCGTGCTGTCGCGCTTCGCCTATTTGCGACGGCGAGGCACCGAGATGGTCCTGGAATCTCCGCGCGCCGGTGCATTGTTCAGGATTTGCGATCCCGTGATTGCCGCCCTGCTCACGACTCTCGCCACCCCGCAGAAGATCAGCCGCCTCCGACGGCGGGACGACTACCCGGGGCCCGCATTGCTTGCGCTGCTACTGGATTGCCAGATCGTCATCAGGATCGACGCGGCGAGACGCGATGTTCTCCGGCGGGCGGAGGGCGATGACAGCCTTGTGCTCTGGGATTTTCACGACCTGCTCTTCCATGCCCGCAGCACGGAAGGTCGACAGGCCAATCCACTGGGCGGCCTGTATCCGCACGCCGGCATGATCGCGCCGCTGCCGGCGGTCCGGCCCGCCTGGTCCGGCAAGGTCATCAAGCTGCAGCAGCTAGACGACGTCGCCTCGCCACTCGACGACCTGCTGCGCAAAAGGCATTCCACGCGTGACTTCAACGACCAGAAGCCGGTCACGCTGGCTGAGCTTTCGGCATTCCTGGACGGCGCCGCGCGCGTTCGATCGAATTGGAGCAGCAAGCTCGAATTCGCCGACGACGGTCCCGATGTCGAATACACGAGCAGGCCATATCCCGCGGCCGGAAGCGCCTACGAGCTTGAGCTTTACCTCGCTGTTGCGAATTGCGAGGGCCTTGAGGCGGGCTTCTATCACTATGACGCCGATGCACATGCGCTGTCAGCCATCGACGTCCACCCGCAACAATTCGACGCCATGTTGCAAGGCGCGGCGTTTGCCATGGACGCACCGTCTCCGCCGCATGTCCTGATCACGATCGCCGCGCGCTTTGGCCGGATCTCCTGGAAGTACAGCGCCATCGCTTATGCGCTGATCCTGAAGGATGTCGGTGTCCTCACCCAAACGCTATACATGAAAGCGACGGATCTGGAGCTCGGCGGCTGCGCGATCGGCACAACCAATATCGACTTGTTCGCGAAGATGACGGGACTGGACTTTCATGTCGAGGGACCGGTCGGCCAATTCGCCCTGGGGCGCGGCATGGGACCTTCCCCTTCCGAATAGCCTCACTCGCTAGCCGTCCAGAATGGCAACCGCCCTCGTCCACCCCGCCGACGCGCGTTCGATCTTCACCGGGAAGCACGAGACCATGAATCCGGTCGCGGGCAGTTGCTCCAGATTGTGCAGCTTCTCGATATGGCAGTAGCCGATGTGCCGGCCAGCCTTGTGGCCTTCCCAGATCAGGCTGGCATCCTTGGTCTCGGCGTATTTCTTCGCGGTGTAGACGAACGGTGCGTCCCAGCTCCAGCCGTCGGTGCCGGTCAGCCGTACGCCGCGCTCGAGCAGATACATTGTCGCCTCATAGCCCATGCCGCAGCCCGAGATGACGTAGTCCTGGCGGCCGTATTTCGCGCCCGCACTGGTATTGACCACGACGATTTCCAGCGGCGACAACGTGTGGCCGATGCGCTTCAGCTCGGCTTCGACATCCGCGGCAGTCGCGACGTAACCGTCCGGCAGGTGCCGGAAGTCGAGCTTCACGCCCGGCTGAAAGCACCATTCCAGCGGCACCTCGTCGATGGTCCAAGCGCGCTCTCCACGATTCATCGTGGGATGGAAATGCCAGGGCGCATCGAGATGCGTGCCGTTATGTGTGGAGAGCGACACCTGCTCCACCGCCCAACCCTGCCCGTCCGGCAAGTCTTCAGCCTTCAGCCCCTTGAAGAACTGCAGCATGGACTGCAGACCCTGCTGATGATCAATGTAGTGGATCGACGGGTGATTGCCGGGCGGATCGGCCGGCACGTCATTCTGCAGGGGGACGGAGATATCGATCAGCTTGCGCGCCATGGCGTCCTCTCGCTCAGTATTCTTGTGAGGCGCCGTCAGCCTGACCGCACTTTCGCTTGGCCGGCAAGCCCCATCCGCGCATACCCAACCCGGCCTGAGCCCGAACCGGACGCCGCGCACGATGATGTGAGTGGAGAACCTCGAGCAGTTACGATGCACGTTATCGCGGGCGGGGCGGCCGAGCCGCGACTGCATTGTCGGCCACCGGAGCCACCGCCGTAGCTCGCTCACACAACCGTCAAGCGATTGAAAATACCAAGGCTTTTTCGAATGAACCTTTTTCCCGCCACCGCGACATATGGGGACTGGGGATTTAAGGGCCCAGTGTTTAGCGCAGCGCCGCAGGACGAATATACTCCGTCCAGGCGGCGCTGTTGCGTTTTGCAATACAATCACTAGTTTACATTGTTGCCGGCGGCGCTTGCCCTTAAATCCCGATTGCCGCCAGCTGGAAACCCCGCCCCGCTTTGCGGGGTTTTCCTTGTCCGCCGATGCGGCCCGTGGCTGCGCGGAATTCATGAGATCGTGGACAATGGAATGCACAATTCGCCCTGCACCTGAAGGTGACGCCGACGAAATAAGCGCGGTCATCTCGCGTGTACCGCGCGAAACGAATGCAAAGGACTATGCAAGCGACATCATCGAAAGAGTCAGCGCAGCTTCAGTCCGCGCGCCGTGCGGGAACTCATCGGCAAGCGCACCGTCTTGTTGCAACGAGTGACAGCTCCATCGTTGGGACAGCGAGTCTCGCCGGGAGCGTAATGCGTTCAGTCTTCGTCGCCCCTGTGTTCCAAGCCCGGGGTATCGGCAAGTTGCTGATGGCCGAGATTGATCGTACAGCGCGCACGAAAAATACGGCTCAAGTTGGCTGTCCCTTCTTCAGTCACCGCTGAAACCTGCAACGCGCGGCTTGGATCCAGACCGGTGCGCGACAGCTACTACGGTGACGAACGCACGATCATCATGGAGAGATTATTGGATGAACGATCCAGAGGCCGAAATCCACAAGTTCACAAAAATGCGAACCCTGACATCCAGGTTTTTCGTCTAAACAATTGATTTAGTGAATTTTTTGGTCGGGGCAGCTGGATTCGAACCAACGACCTGCAGTACCCAAAACTGCCGCGCTACCAGGCTGCGCTATACCCCGACTTTCCGTGAAGTGATGTCGATACACGCTTAAACCGGCGCCAGCAAGGCACCGCTGCGGACGCTTAGCGCCCGTTGAACAGCGGGTGCGCCACGCGGTCGCCCGGGCGGATACCATATTTCTGGGCGGTACCCGCGACGACCTCCAGCACGCCCTTGGCGAGCCCCCGTGACGGGATGATCTTCGTCGACAGAGGCTCGGTGTTCTCGGCGATCCGCAGGATACTGCCATCCGCGCGGATGAAGATCATGTCGAGCGGGACATAGGTATTCTTCATCCACATCGATACTTCCTGCTCCGGCGAGAAGTCGAACAGCATGCCTTTGCCGTCGGGCAACTCCTTCCGGTACATCAGGCCGGTCTGCTTTTCCTCATCCGTGGTCGCCATCTCCACGGAGAAGACATGCACGCCTGACTTGGTGACGATCTCCAGCGGCTGGAAGCTCGCGGCCCGTGCATGCAGACCAATCAGGCTGCTGAACAGAACGACGAGCGACGCCGCGAGCCATGGGCGAAGCCGCACAACAATGCGATCGAAGTTCATTGACGATACTCACGCCGGACAAAATTTGCGGCGGACACTAACCCGATGATTGCGGCGATTGCCAGAGCCTTGATGCGGCACCTTTGATCGGCACCCCTTCGGGCCGGCGCGGCTGCTCTCGTTTCCGACCGCGGCGCCCGGTCTAGGTCAGTGCGACGACAGCGCTGACGGGCCGCTCTCGGGATGGATCTCGGCCGCCATCATGCCCTTGGAGCCGGGCCCATACCGCACCAGCACATATTGACCGGGGCGCAGTTCGGTCATGCCGAACCGACGCAGCGTCTCCATGTGCACGAAGATGTCGGGAGTCCCCTCCCCGCAGGTCAGGAAGCCAAAACCGCGAAGCCGGTTGAACCACTTGACCTGTGCGCGCTCGAGCCCGCTGGTCGGTGTGACCGTGACATGGGTCCGCGGCGGCAACATCTGCGCCGGATGGATCGCCGTCGACTCGTCCATCGAGACGATACGGAAGGCCTGGTAGCCTTTCGCACGCTGCACGCATTCGGCGACAAGGCGCGCACCTTCGTAAGCCGTCTGGTAGCCGTCGCGCCGCAGCACGGTCACGTGCAGGAGCACGTCGGGCCAGCCATTGTCGGGTACGATGAAGCCGTAGCCCTTTGAGGCGTCGAACCATTTGATGACGCCAGAGATTTCGACCAGGTTCGCGGCCGCGTCGCCGAGGCCGGAGAATGCGTCGATCGCCGGATCGCGCGGCGAGCTCGCATACTCGCTCGGTCCATACTCGCCCGGTCCAAGCCTGTTCTGCCCCGCCCCGCCCGCCGGCGGCCCGCCGAGCTTCTTGGACTCAAATCCGTCCGACCCCATGACCCCGGACCCCACACGTCAATTGTCGCTCGCCGTCGTTGCGGTCGAGCCCGAACACGCTGCCTTTCATAGTCAACTCGCAACAGCGCTACGCGAATCTTTCGAATCAAAACATAACACTCCCGCCTGCCGCGCATAGCCAAAAAACGATTCTGTCGGGAACTATGAACAGCCTTGCACAGCAGCGAATCACGCAAGCATCAATTGCCCGCGAACGGCCCGAGCGTCTCGCCGATGTCGAAGCGGATCACCAGATCGGCCTCGTCGTCCTGGTCGGTCGGTTCGTTGTTGATGATCACGAGTCTGGCACCGCAGTTCTTCGCCATCATCGGAAAGCCCGCTGCCGGCCACACCACCAGCGACGATCCGATGGCAAGGAACAAGTCGCAATGCTGCGCCAGTTCCGTCGCACGGCGCATCGCATCTTCCGGCATTGCCTGTCCGAACGAGATGGTCGCGGTCTTGACCGGATCGCCGCAGTCGGTGCAGTCAGGAGCGCCGCCCTCGTCGAAACGCTGCTTGACCCAGGATAAATCATACGCGGCGCCGCAGCCGATGCAGCACGCATAGGTTGTATTGCCGTGCAGCTCGATAACGTCGTCGTTCCTGAAACCGGACGCCTGATGCAGGTTGTCGATATTCTGGGTGATGATGGCCGGAATCTTGCCGGCGCGATAGAGAGATGCCAACGCGCGATGTCCGCGGCCCGGCCTTGCCGCTGCGAAGGTTGGTTCCATCGCGAAACGGCGACGCCATGACTCGTCGCGCGCATCCTGGCTGGCAACAAACTCGTCGAACGGAATCGGCCGGTTGCGCGTCCAAAGTCCACCCGGCGAGCGAAAATCGGGAATGCCGCATTCGGTCGAGATACCGGCACCGGTGAAGGGAACGATGATCGAGGCTTCAGCGATCATGTCGCCAAGCTGCTCGACGCCGCTGCGCAGATCCTTTGCAATCACGGGAAGTAATCCGATTGACCTTGCCAACTATAGCACGGGTGGAGCGCTATCGCGCGCTCTTCAAGCAAACCGGCATCCAGCGCGCTCGAAGAAAATGCAATAGCGCGAATGCGGGATCGACCCGTTGCGGTGCTGGGCGAGCAGACGACGCGCCCTTTCCACCGCCATCGCTCGATCACAAAGCTGCAACGCCCCCTCCCCAATGGTGCCCCATTCGCGAACGCCAATGCGCGCCGGGAGAAGCACGAACAGGACGGGCAATGACTGAGAAGGAAGACAGCCCCGCGCGCGAGCGTGAAGAAATTGTCAATCGCGTCGCCAGCTTCAAGGCAACGCAGCTCAGATTCGAACGCGAGCGCGAGGAGTATTACGCCAACACCCTCGGTAGTGCGTGGAGCGGCTTTCAGCAGAAGTCGGCTTGATAACCCACGCCGCCGCGCGCGCACGATTGAAAAAGCCCGGAGCGATGCTCCGGGCTTTTGTCGCTATCAGTAGTCCCAGTAGCGGTGCCGGTAGTACGGCCCGCCGTAATAGGCGTAAGGTCCCGCACCGTAGTAGCGGTGATAGCGCGGACCATAGTAGCCGGGCCCGTAATAAGGGCCGTACGCGGTCGCCGCGCCGGCGGCGATCGCGCCGGCTGCAAGGCCGAAGGCCAGGCCAGGTCCGATGCCGCGGCCGCCGCGCGCCTCTGCCGGCGCGCTGAGCATCGTTGCGCCAACCGTCGCCGCCGTCGCCAAGACTGCCAATGTCTTTTTCATCCGTATCCTCCTCGCTTGGTCTGCCACACCAACGTGCGCGTCTGGCGATGGTTGCAGTCATCTCGTATGACGAAGCGCAGCAGACGAGACGAATGTGCCAAAGCGATCCAGAAGGTTTCATAGCCATGCGATTGCGGAGGAGGCGCTATCGACTACCGCGGGAACCAAATACCAAATTACGGAATACACTCATGCCCGGTCAGGTTGGCGTCATGCCAGCATGCGCAGTGAGGTTGGCATCATGCCAGCGTGGTTGGAACTTCTGCTCAACGTGATATTTTTTGCGGGCTTCATCGTCATCGCGATCTATCACAAGCCGCGTAGCGGAAAGCTGCCGGACTGACGGTCCACGGCGGCGCGTTCAATTGGCCTTGCGCGGTTCGCCTCCGAGACGCATCAGCAACGCTCTCCCAACCCAACCAACCAAGCTCATCGCTGGCGCGGACAGCATTCGTTCGGCGCGCGGCCGCGTCATATTCCGGCGGCCGCCACTCGGCCAGCATCCCGTCGCCGGTGGCTGATCACGCCCCCGCGCGACTGCTATCCACCCATTATCCGCAGCAAATCCACAGGTTCGCCAATCCGGCTTGTCGAGTACACCCATAACGTTGCTGCGCACATGTCCACACAGTCACTCCAACCTGCTGCGGTGCGGAATGATCATGCGTCGGCCAGGCGCTTGAGGGTGGCGCGGAAGCTCAGGCTGCGTGTTCCCACCAGCACGGTTCCAAATACCTCCGCCTCGTCGTCCTGAAACGTCCCGGAAAACCCGCTGGTCACCTCCTGTCCGCCGAACAGTGGCCGAACGAAGGGGTCCGCGAACGGCGTATGCTGATTGGTGCTGAGATGTCCCTTCCAGGTCCCATCACCGGTTGTGTATTCGCCGATCGACCAGAAGTAAGGACCGCCACCAATCAGATGGCCATCGCGCAGGATGAGGACGCCGCTGTCGCGGCCCTTCACACCATCGATCATGTAGATGTGGACCGAATAGAGCCCGTTCTTCATCGATCGCGCCCTCCACCCCCAAGTATGGCCCGAACCGGGGCGGCGCGCGAGCAAGCCGTGGCGCGATTTTGGCGCTAATGGCTCGACCGATTCGAACGTCGGGCGCTAACCTAATTCATTTACAAAGCGTTAAGAAACCGCTGACAGGGTTGGACAGGAGGGAGAGCCATGCTCATCTACCCCGTACCTGTCGAAGTGACGCAAGCCCGAGTGCAGCTCGTCGTCGACCAGACGGCGAAGGCTGAGGCTCGCATTATCAACGAAGACGTCATCGACGTCTTCGCCGCCAAGAACAACGCAGACCGCGAAGCGATCGAGACTCTTCTCGACATCAGGGTGTAAAACCGGAGGCGGCACGGCGCGGATGGTTGCGTCGGCGCAACTCGTTCGTGCGTCAATCGGCCCAACTCCATCGCGCTGAGTTATCCAGCCGCCGGGCCGTTCCAGCATACGAACGGCGCAAGAACGGCTGGTCGGCAAGCCCTGCCCCTTGACGGATTTTGCTGCTATTGAAGGCGCCCGACCACCCAAGCAGACCCGTCCCCAGAAGCTTACAGGGAGCCACAAACCATGCGCTATCTCCACACCATGTTGCGTGTCCGCAACCTCGATACCGCGATGAAATTCTACCAGGACGCGCTGGGGCTGAAGGAAGTGCGTCGCATTGACAACGACAAGGGCCGCTTCACGCTGGTGTTCCTCTGCGCGGCTGAGGACCTCGACACGCTCAAGAAGCTGCCGCAGACCCGCGGCGCGCCGCTCGTCGAACTGACCTACAATTGGGACGAGGAGAAATATGGCGAAGACCGCTATTTCGGCCATCTCGCCTACGAGGTCGACGACATCTATGCGACCTGCGAGAAGCTGATGAAAATGGGCGTCACCATCAACCGTCCGCCTCGCGACGGTAACATGGCGTTCGTGCGCTCGCCGGACCTGCACTCGATCGAGCTCCTGCAGAAAGGCGAGCCGAAGCCGCCGGCGGAGCCGTGGACGTCGATGCCTAACACCGGCCACTGGTAGGCCTGTGCAAGCTACGCGCGTCCGCCATCGCGCCGATCGTCTGATCGCGCGGCGGACGCGCCGTTTCCCTCCCGACCAGGCATGACGCGCAGTCGTGTCGGCGCCGTCTTTCGCGAACCCTCGCTCTCCCGATCGTCCGAGAGTTTACGCGCGGACTTCCGCTTTGCAGCGAGCTGCGTCCGAATTTAGGAACACGACACAGCCACCGGCGTTGTCGCTTCAAGAGGAGCGATGCGAGGAGGCAACAGATGGGAAGAGGAATTTTGCTTTGGCTTTTGGGCGTGCCGATCCCGGTGATCATCCTGCTATGGCTGTTTTTCGGACATTGAAGCAAGCCGTGATCCGGCGAGAAACCGGTCATCCATCTTACGCACGATCGGGCCGCGCAGTTACGCGGCCAGGCTCGCTTTTTTTTGTTCGCCGGCCGCACTGACGACGGCGCTTTTTGCCGAAAACTCCGATAAGAACGGCGCCGGACAACAACGGCGGGAGAAAACGCGTGGCGGACGGCAAGGAGCAACTGACGGTCTGGGGACGGGCCAATTCGGTCAACGTGCAGAAGGTCCTTTGGTGCCTGACCGAGCTCGACCTCGCTTATCAGCGCATCGACGCCGGCATGGAGTTTGGCAAGAACGACCAGCCCGGGTATCTCTCGATGAACCCCAACGGTCGCGTGCCGACGCTCGTCGACGGCGACTATGTGCTGTGGGAATCCAATTCCGTGATGCGCTATCTCTGCCTTGCCTACGGCCAGAATTCGCCGATCTATCCGCGGTCAGCGCAAGCCCGCGCGGCAGTCGACCGCTGGTTGGATTGGACGCTGTCGACGCTGCAACCGGTTGCCCGCCCGGTATTCTGGGCGCTGATACGCACGCCGCCGGAAAAGCGCGACATGGCGCAGGTCCAGAAGGGTGTCGATGCCGAAGGCGCGACGTGGCAAATCGTCGAGGACCAGCTTGCAAGCCGCCGTTTCATCGAAGGCGATCAATTCACGATCGCGGACATCGCGCTCGGGGCCTTCGTGCGCCGCTGGTTCGGCATCGAGGGCGTCGCCAAGCCGAGGCTGCCCCATCTCGAGCGCTGGTTCGGCGAGCTGGCGAGCCGGCCCGGATTCGTTCGTTTCGTCGCACCGCCGATGTCCTGAGGCCTTTTCGAGCGAAGCGGACTCCGGTTCGCGTGACGGAACGCGTCAGAACAAAAATCCGGAGCTTCGGCTCCGATTCAATCAGAGCCGGTACTGCCGGGAGGCGCGATCAGCGCCCGCCGACGGAGGTGCCGCCTCCGACCGAGACGCCGCCGCCGACCTTCATGCAAGTGTCGCTCCCCTGCATCCTGACAAAGCCCGGCCCGAACGAGGCGCAGAGATCGCCGCGCGTCGGCGTCTGGGTCTTGGACGGCAGTGTCTTGTGCGCATCCGGCGACTTGTCGAGCCTTCGCGCGCCGCCCTCCTGAGCGAACGCAATGGCCGGAGCGCAGATAGCCACGATGAAGGCTGCCGCAGTTTTGGACATGCCGCCTTTATATCGTGCGTCGCTCGGCGGGGCTATAGCGCATTCGAAGTGGATTACGCCCCCTCCACTCGCGCGACGCCTCGAGCAAGTGGAGCATTTTGGCGCGATCAGATGTGCAAGTCCAAGGCCTCGTGACAAACTCGTCAGAACCGATAGATCAGCGAGGACTGGATGCGCGTCTGGTAGCCGCTGCGCCCATCGACGTCGACTCTACGCCCATATTGGAACTCCGCGCCGACGTCGACGTCCGCCCACGGGCTGTAGAGAAGATTGACGACCCCATATTGCGTTGCGCGCGCAACCGCTCCCCCGGAATACGCCGGATTGTCGATCTTGTCGGCGCTAAAGAGGAAAGTGCTCCGAAGCTTATCGGTCCACCAGTGCTGGAACGCCGCGAACCCGCCGTAGGATTTGATGGTGTCGAATTGCGTCAACGTCGAGTCGTAGGCGACAGAAGGGGCCACGCTGGAAATGTCCAGCATGTACCGCGATGCGCCGTCCTGATAGCCCGTCTGGAATCTGATGTTGTCCTTATCGTTGAACAGCGGAACTGCGACCTGCCCCGCAAGGTGCACGCCGAACCCGAGCTGCCCGTCTCCGGGCACAGTTGGTGCCGCCGCGGTTGCCGGCGGCGCGGTGTTTCGCGTAACGACGCCGGAGAGTTGGAGATTGAACTGAGGACTTGCATAGCGGATGCGGGCGATGAAATCCGGCATGCGGTCGCGCGCGAACGGGCCTACGCCGATGTTCTGAATGTTGGCAACGGTGGGGGCTCCTGCACCGGTCCCGGAGACCCCACCTTCACCTATGCGGACTCTCGATTGAGGGTTTTCGATCGCGACCGCGCCTGAGAAGCCGCCACCCAAGTCCTGGGTATACCGGACCTGCCCTTGACGCACGAAGGCTTCCCCTCCCGGCCCCGTGAAATCCAGGATCTCGGCATAGGTTGACGGGTCGATGTATGTCGACCAGGTCTGGCCCGCCAGCACCGGCCCGACTTCACCGTAGGCGTGACGAAGACGAAATGTGTGCGAGTTGGAGACGGTCGGCGTGCCTAGATCGATCGGACCAAAGAAGTCGGCTTCGAAATAGGCGCGTGCCGGTCCAAGCGGCGTGTCGGCCTTGCTCGCCTCGAGGTAAATGCGGGATTGCCGCGCGTGAATGTTCGTGCTCGGGTCTCCCGGAGCGTTGCCCGTCGGCACCCCGCGCGTTTGTATCTGGAACACGTTGAACTGATCGTTGGCTCCAACGGAGCGGTTGCCGCCGGTGATTCCGATCGCGTCAAGTTTCGCATAACCGCCGATCTGAAGGTTGATATCGCTACCGGGCAGCTTCCATGAGAGCGGCTTGTCTCCCGCATAGACGTAGTTCGGATATTGTGGCGAGCCCACTGCGCCAGGAGTCTTTGCGGTCGACGGCAACGTCGTATAAGCCACCGGATAAGCCACGAGCGGCCCGGGAAGCTTAAGCTGCGATGCAGGCTTCGCACGCTGCGGCGCATTCTGCGCCTGCTGCGACGTGGGCTTGGCTTGCGGCGATGCGCTCTCGGTCTTCTGCGACGCCTTGGCCTGACCTTTCTTCAGCTCCTTCATCTCGAGACTAAGCTGCTTGATCTGGGCCGCCTGCGAGCGAATGAGCGATTCCATCCGCTCCAACTGCTCCGGCGATTGTGCGTAGGCTGTTTCAGCAATCGAAGCCGCAAGCGGAAGCTGAAGAGTGGCGAGCACCAGCACGCGAGTGTGCATCGTCAAGGTTTTCTCCCTAAGAGATTTTGTTTGTTGTTCTGGCGGTTCAGCAACGCGAGGTCGGCGTTCACGCTCCATCGCTTTGCTGTGCTGCACACTCCGAAGTCATGAAGTATTCATGCCTGGTGCGTATCGAGCAGATGATGAAGTGCAGGCTCTGTTTGACGTTTGCCAGTGAGCTTGCGTGCGCTATCGTCCCTATGATGAGCGGCGCCGTGCACATCGATCGACATGAGCGACGATGAGCTCTCTCGATGCCAATATTTTCTGTCTACTTTCCGGAGCGCTAGCCCTGCGATCGAGCAATCGCGCGTCAGCGCAATCACGCGACAACGACTGTCGATCGAGAAGAGATCACATCCGAGTGACGATGACCCCAAGATGCATCACGAACGCGACAGCGCTCGGCGGCGAAGATTGCACGATGCCTGCGGCTTCAATCGTTAGCAGGGAAGTGAGAGAAGCAGCTCAGTGGCGGTGCGGAAATTGAGCGGATCAATTCCGTAGACAGCGCGAAATGCCCGGGAGAAATGACTGCGGCTGGCAAAGCCGACGACGCCGGCAACCGTCTTGACGGGCATCGCGGTGCAACGCAGCAACTCGGCGGCGCGATGCAATCTCGTGATCGTGACAAACCGCATCGGCGTCATTCCATAGTTCTTCACGAACTCGCGCGCGAACGCCGAACGGCTCATGCCGGAGATGTCCGCCAGCGTCTCGAGGTCATACGCGGCGCCAGGTTTTGCTCGCACCTCGGCGACAACTTTCTGCAGGTGCGGAGCCCGCAGGCAGGCAAGCAGAAGCTTCCTGCTCTCGGGCGTGCTCAGGTGGCCCTGGATCGCCTTTACGAGGCAAATCTTCATGAGAGTCCCCACCACGGCGCGTGTGCCGAGGCGCGGACTCTCGATCTCGTTCAACATCGCGGCGAAAGCCTGCCGCACGATCGGAGCATCGCTCAGATCCATGACGATGGGCGCGATTACACGATCAAGAAGGCCGACCGACCTCGACGTACTGGGCGCGATGAAGCCGCAGAACAGGCGCAGGTCGCCGGGTCTTCCGTGCGCAGCATCGCAGAGCTGCAATCCGTCGCCGGCCGCCGAACAGCGGTCCGCTCCGCGCAAATCGCGGTCGGGATTGATATCCGCGGCGAAACTATGTGGTGCTCCGGAAGGCACGATGACCAGACTTCCGGCCCTGCACGCCAGCGGAGGCGAGCCGGAGACTGTCAGATGCATCGTGCCATCCAGAACGTAGTGCACCTCGATGGTGCCCGACGGCTCCACAACGACCCGTACGCCGCGCTCTATCTCGCATATGGTTGTCGCTTCGACGGCGACATCGAGTGTCGAAAGCAGTTGATCGAGGTCACTGTCATTCATCTTCGGACTTCGATCGTCGCAAGGCGGAAATGAGTTGATCCTCCGACATCAGGCATTTCCGTGAAGAAGTACGGCCATTCGGGCCCAGCTCCGATGCTGTTCATGCGATGGGGCCAGAGCCCGAAAAACAAGGCAGGGTATGATCCACGTCAGTTGGGCCAACGCCTACACCGTCCTGCGACGATACTACCAAGACTTCAGCTCCAATCGGTCCCCGCCAAACACCTGGGGTGCCAATCGGCGAGCCGCAATCGCGCGTGAACGTATCTTTTCGTATGATGCATACGCGACTTTCGGCTCTTGCTTCGGAACTAGAGTTGCAAGCGAGCTACAAAGTAGCAATCGAGCGAAAATCGCTGCTGCGATGCAGCTTGCCGAGTGAAGTGCGAGCCCGCAAACAACGCGAATTCCCCCGCAACTTGCACAGCGCCGTGGCGTGGTCTTGTTTCGCGGTCACGCTGGATTCGCGACGGCAGACGGGCCACGCTCGAGCCGCGCGACAGACATCGCTCCATTCCCCGCGCAGCCCCAGGGTCAACATCTCCGCTGTCAGTTAGCGTACCGCGCAAGGCTGGGCGCTCAATGCTGATGAGTTGCAAAAACATGCTCGATCGTCTCAGCCAGCTCCGGAGCGATTGCGCCCTGCCCTGGCCGACGTCGTTGACGCGAACGCTGACCGAACGAGGAATGGCGCACCGAGGCCGGGTCGATCGTGGACGATGGAGCCAATGGGCTGCGTGCGAGATCCCATTCAGGGGGCCATCCGCTCCCCGCATTTGCAGCCTCACCGATACGATGGGGCATAAAAGCGAGCGCCCGCGGCATTACTGGCTGTCGACAACGATCATAGAGTTAGGGCGTGCATACAGCGCACTCAACATAGGAAATCATGGCAATGAGCTCTTTCAATCGTTCTGGCCCCTGCGCGCCGATCCATCTCGTCCTGCCCCTCCTCGGTTCTGCGGTGGCGTTCCTGTCGCTGATTTCGGCGTTCGGTGTCGTCCTCGCCGTCACGCATTGACCTGTGGCAGTGCGTCTACCCGGCGGCTGTCGGAGCCGCAGAGACAATTGCAAAAGCGCGACTGGGCACCATTTCAATCCGAACTCGAATTTCGCGAGGGAGATGGTCTCGGTCGGGCGCATTCTGATGGTGACATTACGCCGGCGATGAGCGATCGCAATGGTCCGATGCAACGTCAATGACCGCGAGGCAGATATTGGAGATTGGCTCATGCACACAGGCGCATTTCTGATCGCCTTCGCTGCTGCCGGCGTCATGGGCTTCGCCAACCAGCGCGGGGGCACGTGTACTGTGGCTGCCCTGGATGAAGTCGTGGTCAAGGGGACCTTCAAGCGACTGATCTCATTATTCGAGGCATCGCTCTGGGCCGGTGCGGGACTGGTGCTGCTCAGCGCCACAGGCATGCTCGCCTCGGCGCCGGTGGATTATGCCGTTGGCATCGGGACGATACTGGGGGGCTTCCTGTTCGGCATCGGCGCATTCGTGAACGGGGCTTGCGTATTCGGGACTGTCGCGCGGCTGGGCTCCGGACAGCTATCTTACCTTGCCATGCCTCTTGGATTCTATCTCGGCAGCCTCGCGGGCGTACATCTCCCCGCTCCGGCGCAACTGCACGGCACATCACCGGTGATCACCGCCTCGGCGTGGCTCGCCGTTCCGGTCATCCTGCTGATCCTCGCGCGTCTCTATACCCACTTCCGTTCGATGCGGCAGATCGGCCGTAGCCTGTCGGACCACATCTGGCGACCGCATGTTGCGACGACAATCATTGGCGTCACCTTCGTGGTCACGATGGCGGTCCAACCGAATTGGACCTATTCCGAAGTCCTGAGCGACCTGGCGAGTGGTACAGCGTCCGGCCTGTTGTCGAAGATTATCCTGGGCATCGTCCTTCTTGCGGGCGCCATGGCCGGCGGCGTGACTGCAGGCCGCTTCAAAGTTGCCAGGACTGGCCTCGCAAGCGCGGCTCGTCATCTCGCAGGCGGCGCGCTCATGGGCGTTGGAGGGCTGCTGATCCCGGGCGGCAACACCGGATTGGCGCTGGCCGGGTTACCTCTGCTTTGGCCTTACGCGTGGCTGGCATTTGCGAGCATGTGCATGACGATCTACATTGCGCTTCGCCTGAAGAGCTGCAGCAAGCGCGCCGCTGCGGCCGCGCGCGAAGGAACGCTCCTCGATGGGAAGCCCGGTTAACCTACGAATTTGACGCCGAACGTCTTGCCGCGGCGCCAGACAACCTCGCAGGCTCGCCCGGCCCGGGCGTCGCGCGAAAACGCCAGCCGCAACCTTGCCGGCAGGGTGTTGGCGTCCTGGATGGTGATCTTGGCGCCCGAGGACGACATGTCCTCGACCACGCAGGGACGCGCGGCGAATCCGCCCTCGAGCGTGATCCATCCGGATTGGCGCAGCGATCGGCGCGCGTCGCGCTTTTTCGTCCCTGGAGCCATCTGCGATACCCGATGGAATCGCTAAAGCGCGATGAGATCAGGATCAATCATCATCGCGCGTTAGCTTGTTGTTCGCGCATGATCTCCGCGCAATCGCTACGCGTTTGTCGCGAGGCAAAACCGCTACACACTTTTCCGGATCATGCTTTACCTCATGTTGCTTAAGGAGGGGTTGCGAAATCGCGGCAGATTTGAATGATTGATCGCCAGACGCGCGGGACCCGAGATGCCATGACACCCTTGACCGCATGTACCGTTGCAGTGATCCTCATGAGCTTTCCGGGTATCGTGAGAGCGCAGGTGGACTGCAATGCTTTTCCCGCGGGACCCCAGCGCACTGACTGCTACATCGGCTTGAGCCGCATCTATCAGGGGCAATCGGACGTTGCCGCCGGCCGTGCACGCGTTCAGTCAGACGCCGCGTGGTATCGGGCAATTACGGGAACAGACCCACCAAGACGTAAATCGCATCGTCGAAAGTAGAGGCCGCACATGCTGCGTCATCCTTGCGGCAGCACGGCGATACGTGTACCGCCCAAGCAAAAGCGAAGGAAAAGGAAATCCATTATGCAGTTGTCGAAAGTCGCTGCTCTAGCGCTCATCGTCGGAGCCACAGGCTCAATGTCCGTGTCGCCGGCCCGGGCGGCTTCTGATTGTCCAAGACTGATAGAACTCGCAGACTGGGGCGAGAACTCGACCGGCGACATCAGCGTCACGTCCGGAGGAAGTTGCCTGTTTCCGATCACGATACGTGGCACAGTGAGCAGTTCGGAGATTCTGCAAAAGCCGGCCCACGGCAAGTTGAAAAAGCGCAATCCGACCACCTACGAATACAAGACAAAGGCCAAATATAAGGGAAGCGATACTTTTGCCATCAAGGCGACCGGTCAGGGACCGACGGCTTCCGGCACGTCCGTAATTACAGTGACTGCGACGATCAAATAGTCTTCGCGGTACCGATCGCATTGCCGCGCCTGGCCCACGCGCCGTTGAGCACGGCAAGCAAGATCTTCGTCGATCGGAAGCTCGAGCTGGTGTCTTGTGCCGGGTGACCTTGATGCGCGATCAGCGCTGCCGGCCTGCCGCTCCACCGAAAGGCGCAAGGCCGACTGACATGGGTCTGACATGCGCGCACCAATGCCGACCCATAGGAGCCAGTGTGGGCTGCGGGGCATGTACCGTCAACCTAACCGGCCTGTGTTGTCGCGGACGAACGTCAGCCCTCGGGCGCCCCTGCCATCCGCATGCCTTCGATTTCGCGTTGGCTGTAGGCAAGAAAGGTCGGATTGTCGCTCCGTGCTTTCGTGGCTTCACTCCACCGACGAATGGTGAAACGCGGATCGAGCGCAAGCCCCACATGCGCCGCAGCACCGGGATCGCCGCCGATATTCGCAAACGGCAGCACCACGATGGACAGACGCGGAGTTGAAGTTGGCGGTGGAGCGGTTTGATGAGCATTCGCGTCCAGACCAACCGCAAAGGCACGGATCGGACGGGCGATGTTCTTGAAGGTCTGCTCGCCTAGATCGGTGAACTCGACCGGGACGTTGCCGCGAACCTGTTCGTAAGCGGATGACGAGATACAAATGCCACCCGGTTCAGGGATGCCCTCAAGCCGCGCGGCGACATTGACGCCATCCCCGAGAATGTCATCGCCCTCAATCAGGATGTCGCCGAGGTTGATCCCGATCCGAAGCAGCATTCGCCGGTCCTCGGGGACACCGCTGTTCCGCTCGGCCATCACCGCCTGCATAGCCACCGCACACTCGACCGCATCGACTACCGAGGGAAACTCAAGCAGCACACCGTCCCCCGTGGACTTAACGAGGCGGCCGCCATGTTTCGCCACAAGAGCGTCGGTAACCTTGCGGTGTTCGCGGAGGGTGCGGGCGGTGCCGACCTCGTCGAGCCCCATGAGCCGCGAATAGCCCGCAACGTCGGCTGCGACTATGGCCGCCAACCTGCGTCCGACCCGAGCTGGCTGTTCCTGCTCCATGGCTGAGCTGCCCCGGCGACACCATCCTTGCCGGGATGCCGCCTGGCGCCAGTCTGGGCTTAGGGCGGCCTCTCGTCAACAAATGGCATCCGTGGCCCGCACGTCTTTGTCCCGTAGCTCATTGGCATTCCCTTTGCTCCACGGCGAGATGGGCAGCGAGCGCGTCCCAAAACAGACCAACGCAGAGGCTACCAATGGCGAACTCGTATCTAATTGCGACGCCCCGGAGAACCGCAGCGATCACCGGGTTACAAATCGCGACCTTGATCGGGAGCCTCTCGCGCTCGGTGGAGCTGCTCACGGCCGACATTGAACGCGAGGAAGCACTGGCTGGAATGCGCGACTTGGCGGACCCGGCCTATCCGGTGTTGGCGCGAAGCCTGAGGAAGCGAAGGGAGAACATTGGGACTACCATTGCCATGCTGGAGAACCTTCGGGTGCCTAACGATCACGCAGTAGATACGACAGGACATGAGGAGGCGTAGCGTAGGAGTGTCTGTTACGCGTCCGTTGTGGAAAGCCACCAGCCGTCACCCGCAAACCAGCAACTGTCGTCGGGTGATCCGTCGAGGTGAAGCGAGCGCACACGATCCCAATTCTTTGAAAACGCCTCCGTTAGCCGGCGACCTGCTTCTTCGTCCTGAAGGCCCACGCAGCCGATGAATGCGGCGCGAGTTACGAACCTCGCCGACCACGCGGAGCCTTGATCGGGCCGTGTGATGAGCAGCATGCCTCCGAAAACCCCCGTAGGAGCTAGTGGAAACAGCAGCCGTCCACCAGGACGCAATGCGTCGAGCCAGGTTCGGCTCGGCTGCGCGGCTCCCGCGCAAACGTAGATCAGGTCCGCTTGCGGCAGGTCCGTGGCGATGCCCGATTGCATGCGCACCTCGACCTGACGCTGTTCGCTAAGATTCTTGCTGGCCCGCGCCGCCAACGCTTCATCGATCTCATAGGCGTACACTCGGCCCTCAGGGCCGACCAAATGCGCGAGGATGGCCGTGTAGTAGCCGCTGCCCGCTCCGACCTGCACAACAGTCTCGGCCTCTTTGATGTTGCAGGCTGCCAACCAACACGCGTGCCAACGGGGCTCCCCTATGTTGATCCCTCGCGCCCGATCTAGTGCAACGAGCAGGTTTTGATAGAGATATGCCGGATCATCGTCCGGCGTCTGCACGTAGGGGTGGCCACCAAGACCCGTCCACCACGGCCCCGGTCCAGCGAAGGGCTCGCGCCTCACCGAGCGAAATGCCTCCTCGACGCGGGGATCATCGAGCCTGGCCGCGGTACAAACGAGCTTCGCATAGAAAGAGCGATATTTTTCCGAGCCATCCACCGTGCGGCCTCTTAGAGCTGCGCTGAGATCCCGAACCAACTTTATATTACGATGGGTCCACCGGGAACTTGACGCAAAAGTTCTTCGCTGGCGACGTGAGCAGGCCCTTCGGCTATGGGGTCATTCACGACCGAGCGGCGAGAGCAGCAATTCCTGTCAAGTCCGCTATGCCGCTGATGCGCGCTGCGGCGCAGCGCGTTGCGGATATCAGGCTGCCGCCGTTAGCCTCTCCACATCAACGTACGCGCGACAAGCATGGCCCCCGAAGAAAAAGAACGTCGTCGAAGTCCAGGCAACAAGCCGATGCAACGAGACGCGTGAGGAGCGTCACCGGGCGCAGTCGGATCGGCGGAGTGGCGCCACCGATCCGACATGGCTCGCTCAGGCGACCTTGGTTAGATGACCTAACCCGAGCGCCTCGACGACATTTGCCTGCACGCGCGCCGTCTGCGCGTTCACGGTATCAGATCCGAATGCCGCGCCGACCACGGTGCGCGCGGGGCGGCCGCCCTTCGGCAGCGCCACGAGTTTGGCGATTGCCTCGGCGACGTCGTGGGAATTTGGAGCGTCGGGGGCTTGAAACCTTGTCATGAAGTGCTTGAAAATGGCGCTTGGAATCTCTCCGACCGTCCCGTAGGCCGCGATCCGGTCAGTATCGGCGGGCTGCTGAACGTTCTCGTAAAACGATGTGGGATAGGCGCTCGGCTGCACCAGGACGACATCGATGCCGAGTTGCGAGACCTCATAGCGGAGGCTGTCAGTAAGTGCCTCAACTGCGAACTTGCTCGCGCCGTAGATGCCGAAGAAGGGGAACGTCACGCGGCCCAGGACCGAGCCAACGTTGACGATCAATCCCGCGTGCTGGTCACGCATCGTTGCCAGCACCGCGCGGGCGGTGCGCAGAACGCCCACGACGTTGGTGTCGAATACGATCTTGGCCTGGTCCGGCGTAAAGGCCTCGGTGACCCCGGCCGACCCGATGCCGGCATTGTTGACGAGCACATCGATACGCTTCGTGCGCTTCAGCACCTCCTGCACGCCCTGGTCGACCGAGGCATCGTTGCTGACATCGAGTTCGACGACGCCGATGCTCTGTTTGCGGAGAGCCTCTGCATGAGGCCGGTTCTTCCCTTGCGGATCGCGCATTGAGGCGAACACGGTATGGCCGGCGCGAGCCAAGGTTTCCGCCGTGTCGCGGCCAAAGCCGGTGCTGGCACCAGTGATCAGAATCGTCTTAGACATGATTAGTTCCTTGCGATGGGCTGTGGGTTAGCCAAGGCGGCGCCCAAGACACTGACGATTCTCATGGCGATGCTCCTTGCGTTAACGAAGCCGTAGCGTTCGTTGACATTTCAGTTGTCGCACCGCGGAACGAAATTTTCCAATAGCTGGCATGTATGGCTTCCATAGCGGTGAGGAATACGGCTGCACCGGTCCTGTCACATCCCGCCGCATAGCCGACACACTCCGGTAGGGGAGGAAGTCATCCGCCGCATCGCCGAGAATCTTCGGTGCGCTCACCTCGGGAGAAGCGATCCCGGAAGCCTTGGGCCTTCGCAACGTGTCCGATTGTTGCAGGCGCTCGCCCGTCTTGCTGCGGACAATCCCTACTTTAGACCCGGGGAACGTACGCCGGCCGCCTTCAAGGCGCTCGGCCAACCCGACATGGCTCCGCAGCTCAAGAAGCGTTTGCAGGGCAACGATGCACCTTTCGGGATCAAGCGCCTTATCCTTGAGACTCTAAGTTCTGTGGCGCCGCTGCTGACTCGTCAGAACTAAGTCTTGGCTGTAACCACGGTCTGTGGCGTGGCCGGCGCCGTGCCGACATGCGGCGGAACTTCAGATAATCTTGCGGGCGAGACCTTCGAGCGTGGCAACGACGAGGTGACCGGGCCAGGAACAACGCTCAGCCTCGATGAACAAGCGGAGGAAATCATGCACCGTCTTCTCATGGCCGCCCTTTCAGTTTCTGTTCTCGTCACAATCGGGGCTGCATCACCTGCCGCCGCGGCGCGGGACCGCTACTGCCTGCAAGGACACCGTTGGGGCTTTCCTGGCAACTGCCAGTTTTCAACCCGTCGCCAATGCATGGCCAGCGCCTCCGGCACACGCGCCCACTGTGGGATCAATCCTCGCTATGCCCCCGCACGCCGGCAATGAGCCGCTAGCCGCTTACACTTCCGGTGACGCATGACACGCTGGAGCTCTCGCGCGCTCCGATCCCAAGAGATCGATAATTTGCACGCCCGTGTCGGCGGCGCTGAAATGCGCCAGTGCACCGCCGCCGATATGCGAAATGTCAGACCATTGGCCGCCCCGCAGCTCCCGACAGCCACGTCACATGGGCGCCTAGCTCAATTCCAGAACCATCCGCTCGTGACGGAGAGGTTATCGGTGAAGGTCCGGCCGCCCCTACCACTACTTCTGATCTGGATAAGTGCCCTCCAGGAGTTCGATCATCAGTTCCTCAAAAAATTCTGGGGTCACTTTGGCGAGCTCGAACTCCTTGATGACCGACGAATTTGGGTAGCTGACCTGACCTTTTCCAAAGGCGCTGATGTTGAGCTGCAGTTGCTTTGCACGAATGGGATCGCCGCCTTGCAGAGTGAGCGTCACCCTCGCGACGGCAGGGTCATCTTCATTCACGTCTGCATCGAACTGGAGCCCATGTCCATGGAGCTTGCCATTCACTGATTTGCGCGCGTCGGATATCCATTCCTTCGCGCGCGCCCATTGTTGAAGCACTTCAGTTAGCCGTCGCTTCGTGTCGGCCTGCGCGTTGGCGAACTGCTTGGCCTTGTTTTCCAGCTCCTCGTCAACAGTCTTCTTTCGTTCCAGGACTGCTTCCAGACGCTTCGAAAGTGCATCGTCCATTTGTCCCTCCGATCATGGTGGGACGCGGACGCTAGCACGCCAAGCGCAAGTAGCGTCAACTTTCGTCAGCTTTATCCTTCGTGAACGCGTCGGGCGGCGGGTTCTTCTTCAGCTTCTCGGCGGCGCGTCAGGCGGCCGACATGCCACGAAAAACCCGGCAGGTAGCAATCTGCCGGGCAATTCGAAAACATCAACTGGTGATAGAACACCTGGATTAAAGGCCAAAACACGTGACGAGGGAATGAAGATTCTTCTCCGTAAGACTTCGGAGCCCCCACCGGTGAGCACGGGCGTGCACAGGCGGGAGCACCTGCGAAACAGCCACCAATCAGCCGGGCCTGGTCGCCGCACGCCGGCCTAGAACCCGCCGGGCGTGGACCAGGCGAGCCTTTGGGTTTGTGGGCAATCAAACCACCGCGGAACGAGCTGGCTGCTTTTGGGTGGACCACGCTGGCCCAACGTTTACTAATGACCAAGGACCGGCCTTGAACTGCTGTGTCCCGGGACGATGCCTGATGCATTTGGCGGTCAGTGAGGCTAACATGTGGCCGATGACCGATGACAAGGTGAAACGGCGACTGACCACCGTCCTGTGCGCCGATGTGCACGGCTATTCTCGCCTCATGGGAGCAGACGAAGCGGGAACGCTGGGGACGCTGCGCCGCTACCGCAGCGCGATTGCAGGATTGGTCGAGCGCCATGACGGGCGGATCGTGAATACTTGGGGCGATGCCGTGATCGCCGAGTTCGCCAGCGTTGTCGAGGCCGTGCAGTGTGCGGTCGAGATTCAGCAGGAAATTTCCAATCAGGTTTCGGACCCACCTCACGCACACCAGATGCGGTTTCGCATCGGCATCAATCTAGGTGATGTGATGGTAGACGGTTCCGACATCTTTGGCGACGGGGTTAACATCGCGGCGCGGCTGCAAGAACTCGCCGAGCCCGGGGGCGTCGTGGTCTCCGCTTCCGTTTACGATCAGGTGCACAACAAAATATCCTTTGGCTTTGACTGTCTCGGCCAGCAACAGATGAAGAACGTTGCTCCCGTAATCAGCTATCGAGTGACCATGGGCGGCCGAGCCGCCGGGCGCCCTACTTCCCAAGCTGGGGCAGTTGCAGCCTCGGAAGCTGGCGCTCAACGCACTCGCAGCCGATACGAGGCCTCAACCTGGCTGACCTTCATCTCGGATCAGTTAGAGAACCTGCCTCGCCCCATTGCCGTAACTCTCACGGTTTCGGGCTTCCTGATTCTGATCAATATTTTTTCCGGTCTGCACAAAATCTGGTTCCATTGGCCGGTCGCAGCATTGCTCTTCATGGGCATCCTGCTGACAGTGCTCCGACACAGACCTGCTTCCGACGCAAATGGGGAGCGGCGGAGGAGTCGGGAGTGAGCAGTTCGGCAACTGCAAACGCTTTCTTCGTGCCGAACTGAATGTTTCGAAAGGCTCGGCGTGGGTTCAGCGGCACGTGCTGCAGATATCGGCCCGACGATCGCTGCGCTGCAGGCGGCCGGCGCTACGTCATTGCGGGCTATTGCAGCTGGCTTCAATGCGAAAGGCATCCCGACATCGTGCGGCGCCGGCAACCGGACCGCGACGCAAGTGGGGCGTGTTAGGCGTCATCTTCTTGGACGAGAGGGTTAGTCATGTTCCGTAAAGTGACGATCGCGTTGTTGGCGACTGCGGCGCTTGGAATGCTTGCACCCGACGTTGTGTCGGCGCGCGGTGGTGGCGGTGGCTTCGGTGGGGGCATGGGTGGCGGCTTTGGTGGTGGCATGCGCGGCGGCAGCTTCCACGGCGGCGGCTTCCACGGCCGTGTTTTCCACGGCGGCTTCGGTAGAAGTGGTCACGCCGCTAATGGCGGCCGTTTTCGCGGCGCGGCGATTCGCGGGCGCGGATTTCGAGACGGATTCCGGGAAGGATTCCGGGCCGGCATGATCGCCCGAACCAGCAACTTGGCGATTCGCACGAGGGTCATAAATGGGCAGAGAACCAGGGTGCAGTGTTTCACGTCGGACTGCCGCGCATGGCATAGTTGGACGGAATAGCCATACAGGCCGCCACCGGCTTTCCTGGCCTTCGTGAAGGCACCGGGTGGAGGCGGTGAGCGCTGGTGAATGCTGGAAATCGATGAAACGCGCGTCCTGGAAAAACCCCAGCTCGGAGGTCAAGAGCTGGGGTTTCCAGGGGTCGCCACTATCGAGCCCCGGCCGTCCAGCGCGCCGGTCAGGGAGGTAGCGCCTCCACCGAAGACGGTCCGCCGCCATCGCCCGCCTGCCCGCGAGCCGGTCCGCACTTGCGCGATCCTAAGGGGCGGTCCAGATCCCGACCCCGATAATTATCCCGCACACAACTATGATCAACAGGTCGATCGACAGCCATCGAGGTACGCGCGCTCGGGACAACATGGCTTGAACCCTCCGTAGATCACATCCTGCAACGGAATGGCGCAAGCCATCGTGACCTAGTTCACTGGCAAGGACCTGCGTCCGGCCAGTCGTCTACCGCCGATCGGCCAACGGCATCCGGCGGACGGCCAGCGGCCCCCACATTCGATGTCCGTTCGCGACTCGTCTCAGGCGCTTGACCGCCCGCCCAATCGGGCGCGGATGTCCGGCTTGAGCACCTTGCCCACCTTGGAGCGCGGCAGTTCATCCCAGACCTCGATCTGCTTGGGCGTCTTGACGCTGCCGATCCGCTCCTTGACGAAGGCGGCCAATGCGGTTGCGTCGATCTCTTGGCCGATGCGCGGCTGCACGACGGCGACAATCCGCTCTCCCCATTTGTCGTCGGGTAGCCCGATCACCGCGCAGTCCTGCACAGCCTCATGCGCCCGCAGCGCGTTCTCGACCTCGATCGAGTAGACGTTGAAGCCCCCGGTGATGATCATGTCCTTGGCGCGATCGACGATATAGAGGTAACCGTCCGCGTCGATGTAGCCGACGTCGCCGGTGTGGTGCCAGCCATGCGCTGATGCTTCGGCGGTCGCTTGCGGATTCTTGTAATAGCCGTCCATCACCAGCGAACCGCGCACCACGATCTCGCCGCGTGCGCCGGTCGGCAGCAGATGTCCCTCGCCATCCATTATGCCGGCCTGGACCAGCGGGCTGATCCGCCCGGCCGAGGATAATCGTTCCATCGCGATCGTGCCGTCCGCGCTGTAATGCTCGTCCGGCGCCATCATCGAGATCATCATCGGCGCCTCGGTCTGGCCGAACAGCTGCGCCATCGGTCCGATCCGCTGCAACGCCTCGGCGAGGCGCGATGCCGAGATTGGCGCAGCGCCGTACCAGAAGCACTGCAACGAGCCGAGCCTGTCGCGGTCGAGCTTCGGGTGGTCGAGCAGCATGTAGATCACGGTCGGCGGCAGGAAGGTGTGGGTAACGCGGTAACGCTCGATCAGATCGAGGAACTCGCCGATATCGGGGTGATGCATAATCACGATCCTGCCGCCGAGTGCCATGATCGGAAAACACAGCACGCCGGCCGCATGCGTCAGGGGCGCCAGCGCGAGATAGATCGGACGACCCTTGAAGGGATAGCCCATCAGCGTCAACGCGGTCATGGTCTCGATGTTGCGGCCCGACAGCATGACGCCCTTCGGCGTGCCGGTGGTGCCACCGGTACCCGGGATCATCGCGAGATCGTCGATCGTCTCGCGCTGATAATGATCGCCTGCGAGGCCGGCGAGCCAGCCGTCGAACGAAGGCGCAAAGGACAGCTCGCTATCGAGACAGACCAGCGCACGCAGCTTGGGCAGATCCGGACGTACCGCCTCGACCATCGGCGCGAAGCTCGAATGGAACAGCAGGAGGCTGCAATCAAACTGATCGAGGATGAATTTGTTCTCCGCCGCCTCGTTGCGCGGATTGATCGGGCACCAGACGGCAGCAGCGCGCGAGATGCCGAACACACAGGCGAACGCGAGCGGGTCGTTGCCGGACAGGATCGCGACCTTCTCCCCGGGCACGACGCCCGATCGGTCGAGCCCGCGCGCGATGCGATAACTGAGCTGCTGCACCTCGCCATAGCTGAGGTCGCGTCCATCCATGGTGAGGCACGGCGCGTCGGGGCCGAGCGAGGCACCTTTGTCCAGATAGTCGATGAAGCGCATGGTCGCTCCCGAAGCGGCGGTGGATGACGCGGAGAACCGCATCACCCACGACTTAACTAATCGTGCACGGTCAGAATCGGCTTGCCAACGAGCCCGAAGCTGCGCAGTTGCCCGAGCAGCTCGCGATGGCCGAACGCCTGGCAGCCGGAGGCGAATCCGGTGCGCTTGGGCGGCTGCTGCAGCAGGTGCGCAGCGGCATAGGCCTGCAACAAACCGGTCTGCTTGTAGTTGCTGTTGCCGTAGATGATGCAGTGCGCGCGCCCCAACGGGCCGGAGGCATGCACCGAATCCATCGACTTGTTGACGCGCGGGTTCTCGCGAGGCGGCATGGTGTTCATCACGCCGGCTGCGGTCTGCGCCAACGCGGCATAGCGGTCGTCGGGGTTCATGTCCTTGGTTGCCTCCAGCGCGGCGGCGACGATCTGCGGCACGCCTAGCATCAGCGCGCGGTTGAACACTCCGCCCAGCACCTTCACGTTGGCCACGCGCGGATCGCGCTTGAACCACACTGGGTGCGAGGTGCCGCCCCAAGGCAGCGCCAGCGCCAGCTCGTGCTGGCCGGGGATGGCGAGGTTGTAGAGGCCGGCATCGGGCTGATGCTCGACGTACTTGTTCTGCTCCAGGTAGTAGGCCTTGGCCATCGCGGCGTTGACCAGGATGGTCTGCGTCGAGGCGATGGTCGGGCTCCCGCCCCAGAACACGGCGATGTCAAGCGTGTCGAGGCCGGGCGTCTCCAGACACAGCTGCGCGGCGATCTCGCCCGTGGTGTACATCTGCGCGATGCCCGGCGCCAGCAGCAGGCCGGCATCGGCGAACTTCGTGCCCCACTCCTGATCGAGCGTGATCAGCCAGTCCTGCTCGCCGGTGGTGTCTGTGTAGTGGCACTTGGAAGCCAGACAAGCCTGTACGACTTCGCCGCCGAACTTGGCGAAGGGGCCCACGGTGTTGAGCACCACCGAGGCGCCATTGAACAATTCAGTCAGCGCGGCCACGGTGTGGCGCACCGCCACCACCTGGTAGTCGGCGGTCTCGATGCCGGCCACGTTGGACTTCATCGCGGCTTCGAGCTTCTCAACGCTGCGGCCGGCGGCGATGAAGGGAATATTGTACTCGCGCAGATATTCGCAGACCAGCCGGCCGGTGTAGCCGGAAGCGCCATAGACGATGACGGGCTTCTTCTCGCTCATTGAGATCCTCCGAAATGCTTGTTGTCGACTTGTTGCTACATGCCCATGCCGCCATCGACGGGAAGGCCGATGCCGGTTATGAAGCGCGCCTCGTTCGAGCACAGGAAGACCGCGGCGTCGCCGATGTCGGTGACTTCGGCGAGACGGCCGAGCGGGGTCTGCTCGACCACCGAGCCGACCGCCGCGCTGACGTCGGCCGCGAGCCCGACTTTGACGATGTCGTTGGCGAGCTGCATGCCCATGTCGGTCGGGATCAGGCCAGGATAGATGCAGTTCACGCGCACGCCGTAGCCGAGCTTGCCGGCTTCCATCGCGCCGACCCGCGTCATGCGGTCGACGGCGGATTTCGTGCCCGAATAGACCGCGATGCTCGGAAACGCGATCGTCGCCGCGACGGAGGCGATGTTGACGACAGCGCCGCCCTTGCCGGCCGGCCCGTTCGGGCGCATGGCACGGAATGCGTGCTTCATGCCGAGCACCGTGCCGACGATGTTGACGTCGCACATCCGCCGCGCGTCCTCGGCCCCGACTTCGGAGATAAGCGACGTGATCTCGATGCCGGCATTGTTGATGAGGATATCGTAGCCGCCGAGCGTGCCGACGGTCTGCGCTACCGCCCGCTCCCATTGCGCGTCGTCGGTGACGTCGAGTCCGACGAAACCGGTCGGAACACCTTCCTTGGCGATCGCGGTCGCGCTGGCGCGCCCGGCCTCCTCGAGGATATCGGCGATCATGATCGAAGCTCCAGCGCGCGCCAGCGCCTGCGCGATCGCGGCGCCGATTCCTCGGGCGCCACCGGTGACCAGGGCTTTCCTGCCCGCAAGGCTCTGCCTACTCATGACGTGCTCCTCCGTTGCTGGTGATGTGAATTTGCGCTGCGGGCTGATGGCGGCGAGCGCCGGGGTGGCGCGGCGCGATCGCAACCGCGAGCCATGACCAAGTCGGGTGGGTGCGACGTAAGCACCCGCGAATCTTCCTCCCTGAGCGGACGTCTTGACGACTGTCCAAATTTGGTTAGCCGAGCCTCGGCTGGAATCTTGACACTTGTCAAGGTAAATTTGACACCTGTCAAAGAACGTGTTTCGAGAGGCTGGAGCAATCCGAGCCTGGCGCGGCACGGTTCGTGAACGCGTCGGCGATCGATGACCGGTATTGAGGGAAGGAACAGGATGGCGCGGCAAACGACGGGAGCGGCTCAGCGGATAGCCGTAGCGGTTGCGGCGCTAGGCGAAGAGAAGTTCAATGCGCGACGGATCGAGCTGGCCGATGCCGCGCTGGAAACGCTGGGAGAGCTCGGCTTCGCGCGCACCAGCCTGCGCGAGATTGCGCAGAATTCCGCGTTCACCCACGGCGTCTTTCACTACTACTTCAGCAACAAGCTCGATTTGATCTGCTGCTGCGTCCGCCACTACAAGGCCAAATGCGTGACGCGGTACGACGAAGTGGTCGCGACTGCGCAGAGCCGCGACCAGTTGACCGAAGGCTTCCTCGCCAAGCTCACGGAAACTTTGCGGACCGAAGCGCGCATGCACCGGCTCTGGTACGATTTGCGCTCGCAGGCGATGTTCGAGGCTGCGTTCCGCAAGGACGTGCTGGAGATCGACAAGAGCCTGGAAGCGATGATCTGGCGGATCGCCTCACGCTATGCGGAATTGGGAGGTACACGTCCGGCATCTTCGCCGGCGGCCCTCTATGCGCTGTTCGACGGCCTGTTTCAGAGCGCGTTGCTCAAGCATCTCGCAGACGACGAGAAGGCGATCCCCGAGTTGCTCGCCGAAGTCCGTCGTCTGCTGCCGACGATCTGCTAGGGTTGGCTGAAGCCATCGACCGGCATCAAGCGGCCGAAGGGCAAAGAGATCAGGGCTTGGACGGACGCCGAGCTCGTGGGGTCACACTGGGTAATCCCAAGCTCCATACGGCCCGCAAGAACGCTGTGGAGGCCGTGAAGACCGAGGCGGATCGCTACGCAGCCAATGTGCTGCCAATCATCCGTGAAGCCCAGAAGGCAGGCGCGCGTACCCTCAGGGAAATTGCAGAGGCGCTCAACGCACGGGGCATCGCCACAGCGCGCGGTGGGCAATGGTACGCCCAGAGCGTCGCGAACATCCTTGAGCGAGCATAGGAGCAAACCAAGTCCTTATCGAACGGTTCTCGTGCTGCAGCGCCCCACCACCGCTTGTTCGAATGGGTCCCTCCTTAGGGGCACCTACGGTGTTGGATTTGGCCCGCCCAATGGCTTCAAAATTGGCGGCTTCGCTGGCAAGCGCCTGCCGAGCTGAAGCGCGCCGCGTAGTTGACACAGGGAGCGAGGGGATACACCGGGGTCATTCGGGCAACCCCGCCTTCCGAAGCCCCTCAATCAACAGCTTTGCGTTCGATTGCCCGCCCCGAGCAATCCACGCCGATATTGTAAAGGAGGGATCGATCTCAAGCCCATGCGCCGCCGCGTCGTGCGCCTCAGCGTCACGTCCGAGATGGGCGAAGGCGGACGCGAGGCAGCGGTAAGTTGCCACATAGAGCTTCTGACGAAGGGCTTTCTTCCCTACGACAACCGCCTCGTCAAAGCGACGAAGCTCAATAAAGGCCATCCCGATGCCAGTAAGCGGCATGTGCAGCCGCGGGTCTACCGGGCTCATGCGAATGGCGCGTTCAAAACTCCGGATCGCTTCCTCCGGCAGTCCCGCAATTCTATAGACCTGGCCTCTGCAGTTCCACGTGTTAAATGAATTTGGGTTGAGCGCAACCGCCCGGTCCGCCATTTCGATCTCGGCTTCACTATCACCGACCATAAACGCCGCGGTGATGGAAGCCCTTGCTAACGTTTCCGGATCACCATCGTCGATGCTCAATGCCAAATGAACAAGGCGAACTGCTTCCTTGCGGTCGAATTGAGGATCGTTGGCATAGCCCAAAACGACGTTGAGCATGTGGCAGATACCTGCCATAGAAGCGGCCCAAGCAAACCCGGGGTCAACCTCCAAGGCGCGGTGGAACAGTCGGAGTGCCTCGGCCAGCCCTTCGCGGGTCGTTAGGTAATACTGCGGCATAGCACGGAGATAAAAATCATACGCAGTGAGGTTCTCCGGTCGCCGCCGCGTCGCCTTTGCAATTTCTGTTTGAAGCAATCTTGGCTCAATGGCTGAGACAACGGCGACCGTTACCTCGTCCTGGAGGGCGAAAACGTCTGTCAAGTCGCGCTCGAACCTGTCTGCCCAGATGTGTGCCCCTGTAATCGCGTCAATCAATTGCCCTATGATGCGAATCTTCCCCGCGGCTTTGCGCACCGAGCCCTCAAGGACATAGCGTACGCCGAGCCTATGTCCGACCTCTTTTATGTCGACGGCTTTGCCTTTGAACGTGAAGCTCGAATTGCGAGCGATAACGAACAACCATTTGAACCGCGAAAGCGCGGTGATGATCTCCTCGACCATTCCGTCCGCGAAGTATTCTTGCTCGGGATCGCCGCTCATGTTCTCGAATGGCAGCACCGCGATGGACGGTTTGTCGGGCAACGGCGGCGAGCTGTCAGCCTCAACAACGCGCGCGGGAGCCTCTCGCGCCTCACTCGGCGTACTCACCTGATAGGCCCTGATCGGCTCTTGGATGTTCTTCACCTGCTGAGCGCCAAGGTCCACGAAGGTCACCGGCACGACCTTCCTTACCTGATCGTACGTGGCCCCGGAGATACACACGCCTCCCGGGTTCGCCAATGTTTGTAGCCGCGCGGCTATGTTCACGCCGTCTCCGAACAGGTCCCCAGCGCGTATCATTACGTCACCGATGTGAACCCCGATGCGGAAATTGATGCTACGGTCAATCGCGAGGCCAGAGTTTACCTCGGCCAAGGCGGTCTGTGCCTCCACCGCGCACTGCACAGCCTCCACGGCGCTTCCGAACTCGGCAAGTACACTGTCGCCCGCTGTGTTGGCTATGCGGCCCCTGTGGTTCGCAATAAGCTTGTCGAGGATCGCTCGGCGCTCGGTGAGCCCCCTGAGCGTACCAATCTCATCGGCCCCCATGAGGCGGCTGTAACCCTCCACGTCCGCCGCGAAGACGGCGACGAGCTTCCGGCTGACCTCGCCAAGGTCGGACATTCGGTGCCCCGATGTGCCACCTGTGTTGCGCCGCTATCATTCCGCAATCAGGAACGGGGAGCAAGGTCGCCGGCAGTTTACGCCGATGGGGCGAGGATGGACGCCTGAAGATGAGCCTCTCCCAGGCTACTGGAGCCTAATGTGGCCCGACCCGATCCCCCCGACTCAAATGGTCTGACTTAAAGGCGTCGGCCGCCAGGAGCAGTGTACATCTCGTTCTTCCCGATCGGCCGATGCCCGCAAGGCTCCCGCCAAAGTACATAAGCTCGGACGGAGGTTCGCACGTTGAGCGAGCCGTAGCGCAGCAGCCGAGTTTATCGTACAAATAGCAGCGCGAAAGGTTAGCCTGCCATGATGCACGAGCGGCCAGTCCGGGTCGAGCGCAGGTTGTCGGCGATACTGGCGGCCGATGTGGCCGGTTATTCGCGGCTGATGGCTGATGACGAAGAGGCTACGCATGCCAAGCTGACCGCGCTGCTAACCGACGCTGTCTATCCCGCAATCACCGAACACGGCGGTCGGATCGTGAAGAACACCGGCGATGGGTTCTTGGCGGAGTTTCCGAGCGCAGTAGAAGCGATTCGGGCCGCTTTCCAGTTCCAGAGCAGCATCACGGAACTTACAATCGCAGAGGTGGAAGACCGGCGCATCGCTTTCCGAGTGGGCGTCAATATCGGCGACGTGATCGTTGAGGCCCATGATATCTTCGGAGACGGCGTCAACATCGCGGCGCGACTTGAGGGCATCGCCGAACCTGGCGGCATCTGCATCTCATCTTCCGCCTATGATCAGGTACGCGGCAAGGTCGCAGTCGAGTTCACCAATTTGGGCGAGCAGAGCCTGAAGAATATCTCGCGTCCGATACGAGCCTATGCCGTTATGCGCGATGGATTTGGTTCGGGGACACATTTTGTTGCGCATGCCGATGTGGCGACGCGTGCCGTCACAGCCGGCCAGAAATCGCGCATCATCCGCATCATGGCGGCTCTTGTCATCCTGCTGATGGCGGTCAGCGGTGCGGCCTGGTACTGGCGTGGAGCGATGGGCACAGGCGCTCGTCAATTCCACCCAGCCGCGCATCTTTCCATTGTAGTGCTCCCGTTCGCAAACCTGAGTGGTGATCCCGAGCAAGATTACTTCGTCGATGGCGTGACCGAGAGCCTGACCACGGACCTGTCACGCATCGGTGGCTCCTTCGTTATCGCCCGGAACAGCGCGTTCTCGTATAAGGGAAGACCAATCGACGTACGGCAAGTTGGCCACGAATTGAACGTCCGCTACGTGCTCGAAGGCTCAGTGCAGCGTGGCGGCAACCGGCTTCGGGTAAACGTCCAGCTGATCGATGCGGAAAGCGGCAAACATCTTTGGGCCGAGCGTTTCGAAAGGCCCGTCGTCGACCTCTTCGATATGCAGGACGAAATCGCCTCGAGGCTCGCCAACACGTTGGGCACCCAACTCGTTGCAGCTGAGGCACGACGAGCGGAACGCTCACAGCATCCCGGTGCACTGGACCTAGTCTTTCAAGGTTTTGCGTCGCTATACAAGGAGCCGACCCCTGAGCACCTGACCCAGGCGCGCGGCTTTTTCGAACGTGCCTTGGCAATCGATCCTCAAAATGCTGGAGCGCTGGTCGGCACGGCCATCGTCGAGCTCACAATAGGGGCCTCCCGGTTTACCGACGACCGGAGGGCACGGCTTGCGGCAGCCGAAGCTACTGCGACCAAAGCTCTTTCACTGGCTCCGAACTATGCGGCGGCCCACTCGGTCTTGGGTGCCACCTACATTTTAACAAACCGCGCTGCTCAGGGGATTGCTGAATGCGAGCGGGCGTTAGCGCTTGATCGTAGTTTGGCAGAAGCTCATAGCGATATCGGTTTAGCCAAGTACTTTATGGGTCGCGCTGCCGAGACCGAAGGCCATGTACTTGAGGCTCTCCGTATCTCCCCTCGCGATGTCTCTGCCTTCCGGTGGATGTTTTTTGTAGGCGCAGCCAAGCTACAGCTCGGTGCGGATGCAGAAGCCGCCGGTTGGTTGCGACGAAGCATTGAGGCCAACCACAATTATCCTCTCGCCCATTTTTGGCTTGCCGCTACTTTGGGCTTGCTCGGCGCACCGGATGAGGCGCGAAATGCTGCAAAGGCGGGACTAGGGCTCGATCCAGGCTTCACCATCCGTCGCATGCTCACCGGCAAATCAAGCTACGATCCGACCTTTGTCGCTGGGCTTGAGCGCGCCGCCATCGGCATGCGCCTCGCTGGGGTGCCCGAGGGGTAAGCCCGCAATCCCTCATTCGCGTCGAGCTTTCGATATCCTGGGTAATCCCTGAACGGCTGGGCGGGTTGGTTGGTGCTTACACATAGGTATTTCCCCAAGCGTCCCCGCAGAAACCGATGATGTCCCGGTGGTGCCGCACGAGCGATACCGAACCCTTCAGGACAGCGTGCCCTTCAGAACAACGGCGGAGCCTTCCTGAGGTCCACCGGACACTCTTGGTCGTCCCCACGGCCATCGCGGTTTCGCTAGAGGCACCCGGCCGCTCATCCTGGAGGCATAGAAGGTCGGTGCGAGCACCCCGCGGCAGATTGCTGACGCGCTGAATGTAGGGGGTACTGGCCCTGTGCACGGCTAGGCACGTTGGGTCACGCCGCGCGCTCTTACGCTCAAGAGCGGACATCGCTCAGTGAGGGTGACACTTCTGAATAGTGGCTATAAAAGACTGGCGGCTTTCGTAATCGTCAGAAGCACGACATTGATCAAATAAGTTGCGACCAGCGCCGTATGCCGATAGGCCATTCGGCCGTGAGGCCGAATCGCCTCGCCGAGACTATAGCGTCATCACATCGGCGGCTTCACACCCTCCGCGCCGATCACGACCGCAGCGGCCTCCGAACCGTCCTTCTTCATAACAATGAAGACCTTGCGCCCTACTGCAAGCTGATCGGCCGGTGCCTTGTCAAAGGCGACAACCGTCGCGCTCTTTGGGATGGTGATCGTCTGTTCTCCGCCTTTGTAATTAAGTATGAGAACGCGGTCCGTTCCGGCCTCCTCGACCTTAGAAATATTGGCGTTGGTCATCATGTTTGGCTTGGCTTCAAGATCCCATGGATAGTGCCCCTCGGCTAGACCGCGCAAAGATTCATCAAACACGTGAACCTCGCGTGCGACGCGCTTGCCTTCCTCTTCGAAAGACGTGATGCCGACGAACTTGCCAGTCTGGATGGCGCTCATGTCGGCCTTCGTCACCAGGAAAAGGCCCGCGTCGTTGGCGAGTTTGATCGATACAGTTTCGCCCTTGGCGGTTTGAACACTGATCGTTCCGTCGTTCGCGGCGGTCAGCGTGCCGCGGATATGCGCCTGTGCGAAAGCTGGCGCGCAATGCAGCACGCCAACAAGAACCGTCGCGGCTGCAATTGGTACCCATAGAGTTCGAGACATCAGCATCTGATTTCACTCCCTTTGGCGCGCTCGGCCAACATGGTCGCGTAGTAGCTTTCGGCCATGCGCTTGATCTGCATGTCGGAGAGCGCCGTGACGACAGGCTGTTCTTTAAGGCTGGCTTCAGCTTCTCCGATGATCCGATTGAAATCGGCAACGATGTGCGGAGCGGCGGCCTTTGCTTCCTTTAGACTCTTTGTGCCAAGCGACTTCTTGAGAAAAACGCGACGAGGTTCATCCGCATCAAGGACGCGAGCGACCGCCTCTTAAGCTCAGGCACCCGCTTTTGGACGTAGTACGTCCCAAGCCTGTCCCTGATTATTCCCATCGATACCCGCGCCAAAAGCTATCACCTCCTGCTACCACCTAGAGAGCAGAAAAGCCAATGATTGCGCTATGTTACTGAATTCTTAGGTCTTCTGAGGCGCTGGCGCTCCCTAGCGGAATCGAACCGCTCTCTCCACCGTGAAAGGGTGGCGTCCTAACCGATAGACGAAGGGAGCAAAACTCCCGGTAAATCAATACGTTATACCGTGAGATAAACCGGATCGGCCGCCATTGCTCGCGGCCGCGACGCCCGAACGTATAGTGGCGATTGCCCGGCCGGGCAAGCGCTCAAAGAACCCCCTTTCCCGGCGTCTCGATGTTAGCGATTGGCGACGTGGGCGACGTCCTCGCGGCTGTTCGCCGGCTCCGATGGCGCGATACAGGCGCGGCAAATCACCAGTTTACGCGCCAGACTCTCATCCGCATCGATCCCCAGCGCATCTGTGTCATCAGGCGATTGCGCGACGGCCCGTGACGCATTCCGGACGCGCCGAGGGGCAGCCGGCGCGAGGTTGGGATCCCGGCCCGCGCCGTCCCAGGCCAGTGGCGCCGGCCCCGTCGAAGCCTGGCTGTTCATCATGCTGTACTGCGCACACGCGCCGAGCGCGATGGGCAGGAGCAGGATGGCGATGCGGCTCAGGCGATTCCCGACGTCTGACATGATTGTGCTCTGCCCCAACTCGTGCTTGGACTTATGGCAGGAACCGCTAACAAACCGTTCCATGCCGCAGGCCGATCACGCCAGCGAAAAAAGACGAATAATGGGCGCGAAAGAGCCAACACGGAGTCATTGCCATGCCTGACGTCACCGGCCGATTCGACGGTGCGCGCGTGCTCGCCGATCTCAACGCGCTGCGCAGCATCGGCACTTACAAGAGCGGCGTGCACAAGCCGACTTTTTCTCAAGCCCACATGCGCTCGCTCGAATGGCTGGCGCAGCGGCTGCCCGATGCCGGCCTCGCCGCCACGATCGATGGGATTGGAAACGTGTTCGGCAGGACTACGAAAGCAGGGCCGAAGCTGCTTGCGGGCTCGCACCTCGAAAGTCAGAACCATGCCGGCTGGCTCGATGGACCGCTCGGCGTCATCTATGCGCTCGAGGCCGCGCGGGTGATCAATTCCGATCCCGACGCGCGCGGCGCGGTCGAGGTTGCCGCATGGTGCGACGAGGAAGGGCATTTCGGCAACTTCCTTGGCAGTCGGTCCTACGCCGGAGCCGTGACCGAGATCGACATCGACGCGGCGCGCGATCGCAACAGCGACCGCACGATGCGCGAGGCGCTGCGCGAAGTGGGCCTCGCCGGCCGCGAACGCCTGCACGCCGAGCCGGGACGTCATGTCGGTTATCTCGAGGCGCATATCGAGCAAGGCGAGACGCTCGAGAGCAGCGGTCTCAAGATCGGTGTCGTCACCTCGATCGTCGGCATCTGGCAATACCGGATCACATTCACTGGCGAGCAGAATCATGCCGGCACGACTCGAATGGCGATCCGCAAGGATGCGGGCCTCGCGCTTGCGAGATTTTGCGTCGCGATCGACGACAGCTTCCCTGCCCTGTGCGGACAGCGCACGGTATGGACCACCGGCCGCATCACGCTCGAACCCGGCGCGCCGAGCATCATCCCGGGCCGTGCCGAGATGCTGTTTCAAATCCGTGACGACGATCCGAATGTGATCGAACGCCTCGAGGCACATCTTCGCCGCATGGCAGCCGACGTGACGGCGCAAGGCCGCTGCAGCATCGAGGTGGAACGTCTCAGGACCGGTGTGCCCGCGACGATGAGCGCCGCCTTCCAGGATGCGATCGAGGCCGCCGGCGCTGACTTCGCCGGCGGCAAATCAATCCGCATGCCGAGCGGCGCCGGTCATGACGCCCAGATCCTCGCCACCATCATGCCGTCGGCCATGCTTTTCGTGCCGTCGATTGGCGGCATCAGCCATCACTGGACCGAAAATACCGCCGATGCCGACATCGTCACGGGGGCTCGCGTTTTTGTCGAAACCTGTCGGCGCCTGCTTGCACAGTGAGCGGTCGCACGACAGACACGAGGCGACCAAGTTGGCGGCCGCGTTGACAGCCTGCGCCACGACGCAGAGCAGCAAGGTCGCAAAGGCATGGTAACGGCATCTTGATCTCCATCGGAGACGTCGGGCGGCTAATCGATTGCAGCGACGTACCGTTCGGAGGAAATCACATGTCAACAACAGATCGCAGGACCATGCTTCAGGTTGCGGCGGCGCTCCCGCTCGCCACCATCGCCGGAGACACGGCGTTCGCGCAGGCGGCCGGCGCCGCCTCTGGCGCTGCGGCCAAGGTCGCTCCGCCGAAAGACGTGACGAGGCAGCTTGCGCACTACCTCGTCACGGCGAAGTACGAGGACCTTCCGGACAATGTGCGCAAGGAGGGCGTGCGAACACTGCTGAACTGGGTCGGCGTCGCCATCGGCGGATCGCGTCATCAGACGGTCGATATCGCGGTCTCGGCGCTCGCGCCGTTTTCGGGCCCGGCTCAGGCCTCGCTGCTCGGCCGTCGCGAACGGTTCGACATCATGAATGCCGCCTTCATCAACGGTGTATCGAGCCACATCTTCGATTACGACGATACCCACCTCAAGACCGTCATTCATCCCGCCGGGCCGGTGGCGTCCGCCATCCTCGCGCTCGCGGAGATGCAGCCGGTCACGGGCAAGGAATTTCTCAACGCGCTCGTACTTGGTGTCGAGACCGAGTGCCGGATCGGAAACGCGGTCTACCCGAACCACTACGACGTCGGCTGGCATATTACCGGCACCGCGGGGGTGTTCGGTTCGGCGGCGGCCGTCGGAAAGCTGTTGAAGCTCAACGAACAGCAGATGGTGTGGGCTCTGGGCCTGGCGGCATCGCAGCCGGTCGGCCTGCGCGAGTCGTTCGGCTCGATGAACAAGAGCTTCAATCCGGGCCGGGCGGCCAGCAGCGGAATTTTCGCGGCCATGCTGGCGTCAAAGAATTTCACGTCGTCCGATGGCATGATCGAAGCCAAGCGCGGCTGGGCCCACACTATCAGCACCAAGCAGGATTACGACGAGATTCTCGGCGACCTCGGCAAGCGTTACGAGGCCGCGCTGAATACATACAAGCCATTCGCATGCGGAATTGTGATGCACCCGGCCATCGATGCGGCAATCCAGTTGCGCAACGAGAACAAGTTGTCCGCCGATCAGATCGAGCGCGTCGATCTCAAGGTTCATCCGCTGGTGCTCGAGCTGACCGGCAAGAAGACGCCGCGTGAAGGACTCGAAGGCAAGTTCAGCATCTATCATGCCGTCGCGGTCGCGCTGGTCGAAGGCGCCGGCGGCGAAAAGCAGTTCAGCGATCGCGCCGTCACCGATCCCGTGATGGTCGCGCTGCGCAGCAAGGTCGTTCCCGTTGTCACGCGCGGAATCGACCCCGCGCAGGTCGATATGACCATCGTGCTGAAGGACGGCCGGCAACTGCATCGCCATATCGAACACGCCATCGGCAGCGTGGAAATGCCGATGACCGACAAGCAACTCGAGACCAAGTTCAGCGATCTGGCTGATGGCATCATCGCAACGCCCGCGATACGCCGGGTGATGGATACGTGCTGGAACGTCGAATCCCTGACCAGCGCGGCCGAGATTGCAAAAATGTCGGTTTCGGCCTGAGCCGATCGGCTGTCCTCGAGGGAGCAGACGTGCAGGACACGCCCTGCTCCCTCGACCCGAGGGCGCTTAACGCATCGCGACCGGCATCATGGCATTATGTGCACTGGCACTGGAGTGAGTACACGTCCTGCTCAATGGTACCGGATTGCGGGTTCAACGATCGAGTCGGTCGTGTGATGGAGGACGAAGGCGAGTTTATCGATGAACTCGTACTCGAACAGTGCATCGGGATTTTGCCCGAAATAATATCCGCGCTCTTTTAGAGTGGCGAACCCCTTGTTTCGTATGTCGTCCTTCCATTCCGGCGATTTTGCAGAGCTGAATTGATATCCTATGTGCACGGCATAGTTTTCGTACACTTCGGCAAGCTTGAGGATGTAAGACAAAGTTAGAAAACCTGCCGGATCTCCCAGGCCCTGAACCCGAAAATGCGTGACGTGGTTCATGAGATTTGATCCCACTTCCTCTTCCGTCCAACGCATCACACCCGCCGCAACACCTTTTGCAAACCCCTCTTTGATGAATTTGGTCGCAATCCTCCGGATTGCCTCGCGAGCTGCAACTTTGTCCGCGACGGCAAGTATCACGTCCGGAATCATCGAAGCGATATTTTCGGCACTCAAAGCGGCGCGCAAACCCAGCTTGAAGCCAGCCTTGGCCTCGATTAAGCGCACCCGCAGGCCGCCGACCGGAGACGGTTTCGGCATGGGTAGCGCCGGGCGGAGCAGCACGCGGGCCTCGGCGATTTCTTCAGCGCCTCCGACGGACGGGATACGCGATTCAGCGGCGATCTTGACGCCCTGCTGGCGGGCCTGCTTGGCGAATTGCTGGTCTAACGTCCATAGCTCGGCATCAAGGGACTTGGCTTCCGCGCCGACAAACGCATCGCCAGGCCTCGTTTTCAATCCGGAGATCGGGTCCCGTTTGCCGCCATATTCCGGCATTGGGCCTGAAATTCCTTTGCTTGGGCGCGGCTCCTGCAGAATGTTATCGGCATAGACGTTTCCGCGCGCCTTGATGAGTTCAAGTTTGGATGAATCGGGCGAGAACCCGACGCCCAGGTCCTTCAGCAACTCACGATACTGCTCGGACAGCTCGTTCCAGGCGGCCCGCGCGATGTAGACCCGACGACCCGATTTGATCAGCTTTGTCAGGGCCTCTGCCGCAGCGCGATTTCCTTGCGCAATGTTCCTGATGACGTTCGCGTCAATGATAAGGTCGCTCATCGTGTTCCGGCACCTGCAATCGTCCTACTCGCGCATTTGTCGTCGATGAACCGGCGGGGGTTCACCACGTGTCGCGGCACACGTATCGGGCCACGCCCAATCGACCTTTGAGCTCGCACTGCTATCGTCCATATTGGACTCGTGGCGACCCTTCAGCCTGGAGATACGCCTGCCTTTGCACGGCTCATTCCGAGAGTCAGGATGCGATGCAGGAGACCCGGGTAATCGAGCCCGTCATGGCGAGCTGCTGTAGCAAACTCTTGGCTCTTCGCGATTTCGGGATTCGGATTCGCTTCGATGAAATACGGGATGCCGTCCGCGGACAGACGAAAGTCGATCCGCGCATATCCATCGAGCCCCAGTGTTCGGTAGATCCGTTTCGCGGCCTGCTGAATACGGGCGGATAGTTCCGGCGCAAGGTTCTTTGCGGGCCCATCTGCTATTCCAACGCGCTCCTGATAGCTCGGATCGTGTTTGGCTTTTTCAGTGGCTATGCGCCGCGCCCCCTGACCGCCCATGCTGCCAAATTCCAGTTCCCAAACCGGCAGAACTCGCAGCCGATGATTGCCGATCACGCCGACGTAGAGCTCCCGTCCCTCAATATATTGCTCGGCTATGGCAGCGGTTCCGATCCGCTCGTGAATGAAGGCAACCCGCTCTGCGAGCTTCTCATCCGTATCGACGATGGATGCCTGCGAGATACCAAAGGATCCATCCAAGTTCAGGCTCTTCACGATAAGCGGCAGCGCAAGACGCGCCGGGCGTTTGACCTTGCGGCGCATCGGAAACACGGCGAAGGCTGGCACCGCGATCCGGCGATGGTGCACCAGCGTCTTGGACAAATCCTTGCCGCGGGCCAGGATCAGGCCACGCGGGTTACAGCCGGTATACGGGACCCGCATCAACTCAAGATAGCTTGCGATGTGCTGGTCATACATCGCCAAATAGTGGAATTCCTCAAGCAACGTGAAGACCACATGTGGCTTGAAGCTCTCTATTTCGTCGCGGACCGGCTTGATCTCCTCCTGCACGCCGAGTGGGCGAACCTCATGGCCGGCCACGCGCAAGGTACTTACGACGTCGTATTCTGTTTTCCATTCATTGATCTGCCGCGCAGTGTATCCGTCGGTCGAGTCCGGAGGCACGAAGTCCGGATGCATGAGCACCAGAACACGGAGGCGTCTCATAGCGCAATCCATTTGCGTCGCGACGGGCCGAACAGCGCGTGCATGGTCTTGGCTGTCACCAGGACCGTGAAGTCGGTCACAAGCTTCTGTTCGCGCCCCACGGCACGCAGATTGAGCTCGCGGCAGCGAGAGATCATATCGTCAAGCACGGCATCAAGCGTAAGCTGGTTCTCGCCCGTCCACCGCGAGACCAGCTGCCTGATTTGGGCACGGTGTCGCCTGATCAAGACCGAAGCCGGTTGCTTGCGTTGATGCCGCGGATCGGCGGAAAAGAGCCGGGAAAGGTCGCGGTCGTAAGTCTTCGGTGCCTTGAAGGCGTAGAACGCCTGCTTTTTTCTATAGTGCTCGCCAAGCGTTTGGTTCAGCTCGTGCAGCGGATCGATGCGTTCTCGCGTCGTGATCAGCGGTCGCTTCCCTGCGATCTCGTCCATCAGCTCGTCGACATATTCGAGCTTTTTGAGCGCTGGCCAGCCGACATATCGCGTCCGCCAGCTCGAACGTGGTCGCAGCCACACCGCGAAGGTCTCGGCGAAATCTTCGTCCGGATGACTCTGGGCGTACCAGAGCCGAAGATGCTGGACATAACGCCGGCTGGCCGGATTGGGCCGGTAATAGCGCGGGTAGTGTCTGGAAGACGGGCCGAACAGCTGCTGCCACCGTCGGCGGCGTTGCAGCTGGTAGCCGTGCTGGAGGGCATGGCCTGCCTCGTGACGGAGAATGGCCATGCACTCGGACCATGTGCCCCCTTCGACGTCGAGCATCATTTTCTTCTCGATCTTCATCAGGCGGGGATGGGTGAGATAGAATGGGATGGCAATGCCCGGCACCTTCGCCGGACTGAACCATTCGCTCGATATCCACGCGTGTGGCCGCAGCCGGATCCCTCGCTCCTCGAGCTCTTCGTAAAGAGTGCTGAGACAATCCTCGAGCCAGGTGCCCTCGACCGTAACCCTCAGACTACTGAGGCGCTGCTTGAGCAACTGCTCATCCGACAGCTTTTCCCAAGCATATTTCCGTCGTGGCATCGGCATCCAGGGTCAAAACACCTCGGTATTGGGATGTTGTCACAGGTTCCTGTTGGCAACAACCGTCGAATCTTCGTGACGTTCCACGGTCCGGGCGCTACGGCCGTAGCTCAATCGCGCGGCGCCGCAATGATCTTGTCGCGCAGCAAACGCTAGTCTGCGCGTGTCCTGAGGTGGACGCTGATGCTACCCGCGACCGGTAGCGCCGCGATCACTCGCAGGCAACTTTCAACTCAAAGGAGTAACTACGATGAAGAAATGGCTTAGCGCGCTTCTGGTCCTCGCCGCTGTGACCGGCGGAATCGCTGCAACGGCGACGACGAGCACCCCGGCGGCTGCTTTCCAGGCGGACTGGTAATCTAGACCAGTAAGACGGGCCGGCCCGGCTCTACCGGGCCGGCTCTGGGCGACTGGCCCGAAACAAATGGGGCGCCTGCGAGGCCGCCCATTTCGTTTTTGCACCCAAGAGATCAGCATCATCGGAGTTCTGGGATTGTCGATCTCTAATCGCTGCGCAAAGCGATCACCGGCTGCAGGGACGCCGCCTTCTTCGCGGGATAATAGCCGAAGAATATCCCGACGCAGCTTGCAAACGCCACGGCGAGCAAGGCTGTCTGAGGTTCCAGAAGAACTCGCCAACCGACGAATTTTGCCACGCCGACCGCGAGCAGGCCACCGAGGATGACGCCAAAGACTCCGCCCGCCGCGCAAATGATCGCCGCTTCGAGCACGAACTGCTTTCGCACGTCGCGTGGCCGGGCGCCCACGGCCAGTCTCAATCCGATCTCGCGTGTTCGCTCGGTCACGGACACAAGCATGATGTTCATGATGCTGATGCCCCCGACCAATAGCGAGACAGCGGCAATCGAACCGAGCAGGAATGAGACCGTTCGGGTCGATGCTTTCTGCGCGGCGAGGATCGAGGCGGCGGTCGTGACCGTGAAATCCTTGTCGTCGTCGTCGGCGACATCGTGGCGCTGATACAAGAGCGCGTCTATCTCCATGATCGCGGCAGTCATGGAGGTTTCCGACCTTGCGCTTGCAAGAATATAGGCGACCGCATCACGGTTGACCGTGTTGGCGCTTCCGATCAGTCGCATCATGGCCGTCATAAGCGGAACGAACACGACGTCGTCCTGCTTCTGTCCGTCTCCCGCCGTCCCCTTCTCCCGCAGGACACCAATGACCTCAAAGGGCGCATTGAGGATCCGGACAATCTGGCCTACCGGATCGCCGTCTCCGAACAGCTTGTGCGCAACGGTCGAACCGATGACGACCACCTTGCCAGCGTCGCGCTCGTCGTCCGGCGAGAAGAGACGACCGGCCGCCAGTTCCCAGCCGCGTATGGTGAAGTGGTCCCGAGCAGTGCCATTCACGGTCGTAGCCCAGTTCAAGCTGCCGTGGACGACCTGTGCGGCTCCCGCGACGGATGGAGCGGCAGCCCGAACGGGGCCGAGTTCCGCGATGGCCCGCGCGTCCCCTGACGTCAGCGGGCGACGAACGTTTCCGGCCTCGCGAATGCCGTTCCGATTGCGGGGGACCGCGTTGATCATCAGCACGTTGGCCCCGAAGGAGCGAATCTGATCCTGAACCTGGGCTTGCGCGCCGGCGCCGATCGCGGCCATGCTGATCATCGAGCCGACGCCGATGATGATGCCCAGCATGGTAAGGAAGGTGCGGAAGGGATTGGCTCGCATGGCGCCGCCTGCGGCGGACAGATAATCAAGCAGCCGCATGACGCTGTATCCCTTGATCATCGGTTCCGTCTGTCCTTCCCGGCACCACAGCCTGATCCGAAATGATCTTTCCATCACGAAGAGAAACGATTCGGCGCGCCTGCTGCGCGATGTGAACATCATGGGTCACCAGCACGACCGTGCGGCCGCTCCGGTTGAGCGCCCCTAACAGGCGCATGATTTCCCAGCCGGTTGCGCTATCCAGTGCGCCGGTCGGCTCGTCGGCCAGAATGAGGGAAGGATTCGTGACGATCGCGCGGGCAATGGCGGCGCGCTGCTGCTCGCCGCCGGAAAGTTGTGACGGCAGGTGAAGGATGCGGTGGGACAGCTTGACCGCGGCAAGTGCCGTGGTGGCCCTCCGCTCTCGCTCCCTCCCACCGATCCCCGCATAGAGCAGCGGCAGTTCAACGTTCTTTAAGACGGTCTCGCGCGGGAGAAGATGGTACGCCTGAAACACAAAGCCGATAAATCGATTACGCATTTGCGCGGCCTTATCGTCACTGAGGTCGGCGCAGTCTGTACCGTTCAGCCGGAACTGACCAACGGATGGTCGATCCAGCAGCCCGATGATATTCATCAGGGTCGATTTCCCGGATCCCGACGGCCCGAGAATCGCGATAAATTCCCCACTGGCGATCGAAAACGACGATGGATGGAGCGCGGTTACCGTCGTCGATCCCAACGCGTATGATTTGCCAATCTTGCGTGCCTCGGCAATCATCTTCGATGTCCATCGACTATCGAACAACGGCGTGGTCCGATGCCGGAGCGCCTTCACCGATGACGATCCGGTCTTCCGCCCGGAGTTCGTCAGAACTGACGGCTACATTCGTTCCGTTGTCATCCCCTCTGACCACAGAGAGCCGCTCGGGCTGACTACCCGATCGCAACACCCAGAGAGATGCCTGGCGATCATTCCTGCTCCGCTTCGGCGCGACTTCACCTTGTGGACGAAACCGAAGTGCGGCGAGCGGCACAGTCATGGATGCCGGAGTGCGCTCGGTCGTTATCTTCGCGAGCACGGTCATTCCCGGCAACAGGATGTAGTCGGGGTTCTCGGTGGTCAATACAACCGTGTAGGTAACAACGTTCTGGATAACTTGCGGGGCCATCCTGATCTGCTTCACCGTTGCCTGAAATGTTCGATCCGGAAAGGAGTCAACGGTAAATGTCGCACCTTGTCCGACCTTGATCTTGCCAATATCGCTCTCATCAACCCGCGCATTGATTTCCATGTGGCCGAGATCGCCCGCGATGGTGAACAGCGTCTTGGCTTCGAGACCGGTCGCCAGAGTTTGCCCTTCGGTGATGTTGCGGCCAACGATGACTCCGTCCACCGGAGACCTGATCTTTGTTCTGTCGAGTTCGGTGAGTGCCGTCTGAAGCTGTGCCTGTGCCTTGTCCACGCTCGCGCGGATGCCGATGATGTCGACCTTTGCCCGCTCGACGCCCGTGACGGCAGCATCTATTGCGTTGGTCTGGTTTTCCAGTATGGCCTGGCTCTCGCGCAAGGAGGCCGCGGCGGCGTCGAGCCGCGACTGAGAATCCTGCACCTCCATGGCGGGTGCCGCGTTGCGTTCCTGCAGCCACGACTTGCGCCTGAACTCGCGATCGGCGATATCAAGCGCGACCTTCGCCCGATCGACGCGCGCGGCGAGCACGAGGCGCTCCAGCTTTGCTTGCCTGGCCTCAATCATCGCCCGTTCGAGGCGGACTTCAGCGGCTTTGAGATCGGCTTTTGATCCTCCAACCGCGGCCTGACTGGCAGCGACCGCCAATTCGAATGTCCTGGGATCGAGCTCCGCCAGAACCTGATCCTTGACGATCTTGTCGTTGAAATCGACCTTCAGTTTCGAAATCCGCCCAGACAACACCGAGCCGACCTCCACATTGAGCGAAGGGATCAACGAACCGGTCGCCATAATGGTCTTGACGACATCTTCAACCTTCACTGAAGACGTCAGGTAGTCCGGGGCGGAAGACGTGGTTCCCTCCAGACTCGCCAGTATGAGATGCGTATTCCCTCCGGCTCGCCACCACGATGATGTCATCGGCCAGCTGACAGCGGAACCGACGATGAGCGAGCTCACCAACAGGAGTTTCATCTTGCTCTCCAGGCCTTCCTCGTTATTGGCCCGCTGTTGACTCTGCACAATCAACGCAACAGCGCGCAGACTTGCTCAGCTACTTGACGTACGGCCCCCTGTTGCCGTTCTGGCGCTTCGGGTTGTCATTGCCGTTATTATCGCCGGTGCGATTATTTCCATTATTGTCGGTCGCGTTCCTGTTGCCGTTGTTGTTGCCGCGATTGTTGTTGCCGTTGAAGTTCCCGCTGTTGCCGTTGCCATTGCCGTAGCCGACGTTTCCGTTGCCGTTGCCGTTGCCGGCCCCAATGAGCAGGAGAGCGACTGTAATGGCGCTGATAATGACCAGCGTGCGCCTCATGATCTGATAGGGTCGTAGTTTGCTCGCGACAGAGGTCAATGATTGAAGCTCCCGTTAAGATTTCCGTTCAATGCGCCAATGTTGCCGTTTCCGTTAAAGCTGCCGCTTGCGCCGCCGACGTTGCCGATACCGTTAAGGTTTCCGTTGAATGAGCCGACGTTGCCGTTGCCATTGAAAGTTCCGCCGTTCGCGTTGCCGTTAAACGCACCAAGATTGTTGTTGCCACTTGTCGAGCTGGAGTTTCCGAGCCCGTTGAAGGCTCCAACGTTTCCCGTTCCGCCGTTCATGAAACCGAGATTTCCGTTGGTTTGCGGCGCGCCGTTTCCGTTTCCGTTTCCATTGCCGTTGCCTGCGCCACTGTTGAAATTGCCGTTGTTGTTGCCGCTATTGATTCCGATGTTGCCGTTACCATTGCCGTTGCCGCATCCGATACACTGCGCCCAACGCTCCAGTCCGGGTACCTTGGGGACGTTGGCGCCCTTGCTGGAAATGGAGAGAATCTCGGCATTCAAGGGGATCGCAACGGCGATGCTCAGCTCGACGCAAGTGAGGATTGCAAAATTCATTCGAGTACGTTTCATATCCGACTCCTAAAGACTGGATTGCTGCAAGCCTGCTCTTGTCTGAGTCTGTCTCGTCTGAATTCGTTCTTGTATGCTGGCTTGTCGCCTGAACATCCCGATGTTGCCCTCACTAAGCGTCCGCGGTGGGGCGGGCCGCGAGCGCTCGAATGAGAGCAACATCGACAAAGCACTAATCAAACATACGGTTGGCGTTCATCCGATCTCCCGTATGTCGCATGATTATTGGTTAAGGTTGCCGTTGAAGTTGCCGTTGAAGGCACCCAGGTTGAAGTTGCCGTTCCCGTTGCCGCTGAACGCGCCGATGTTGCCGTTGCCGTTCACGTTGCCGTTGGCGAGCCCAGCGTTGCCGTTACCGTTCAGGTTGCCGTTAAAAAACCCGATGTTCCCGTTGCCGTTCAGGTTGCCGTTGAGGGCGCCGGTATTGCCGTTGCCGTTCGCGTTACCGTTGCCGACACCGACGTTTCCGTTGCCGTTGCCATTTCCACATCCGATGCAGGCGGCCGAGGCTGGAGAGCTAGCCAGAGCGGCAGCGGAGATGAGAGCGGCAAGAATGATAGTTCTGGTCTTGAACATTATGCGTCTCCTTCGCGCGACGATTGCCCGATGCCGGGCGGTTTTTTCTCACGTCGACATTGGCGTGATGACCCGATAATCCGGGCGAATTCCCCGAGCCGCAAGCTGACCATGAGGACATGCAAATGCGAGCGCGGCCGCGTCGAGAAGCCGAAGCGATTAAGCCAAAGGAAGTACGATCTGCGTTGGCCCCGAGTATTTTGCCGCATCATATCTCGCGGCCGCAGGTGCAATCTGCGTCGGTGCTCGTCGATTGAGTAGCGGTGATATCCAGAAGAGAGACAATATCGTCGTGCGGACGACTCGCCTGGCGAAACACGGGCGCGAACCATCGATCGGACGAAGACGTCGTGCCACACCTGGTTGCATTGCCAGGAGAAAGAGGCGTGCTACGCGCCGCCACAGCGGCTCACGCTGGTGGACTGCCGGATCAAAAACCCGTCGCGGGAGATGCCTTTGCCGGATCGACAGTTACCGAGAGCGGCTCAGAGACGTTCGCTGCAATATTGATTGGTTCAAGCTTGTGAAACGCCGACTTTGGCGCAGTGACCGGCCCGCCTGCCAACATATACGCGACCTGTGTTCTGTTGCTCGCATTTAATTTGGACATTATGTGACGCAGATGAACTTTAACGGTGCTTTCCGCGATGCCAAGTTCGTAGGCGATCATCTTGTTCTGCATGCCCTGGCGCAAACGTGTCAGCAGCGCAATTTCACGCTTTGTAAAATTTCCAATCGAGGAAAAGTCCATGTCGTCAGCATCGCCGGCTGCCTCGATGATATTGTCCGGCTGCAGGGGCGCCAGCTCATCGGTATGGAGACAGATTTTCGTCGTCATCAATGATCCACCGACCATGACGAGGTGTATGGCGGCCGTCACGATCTTTACCGAAAGATATCCCTGGACGATCGCAACGAGACCGACGTCTGCCAGTCCGCTTGCCAGATCTTGGCTGGACTGCTCAATCAGAGCCATGGCCGGAACACCGGGCAGACGGTCGCGTGACTCTTGCGCCCGTTGGCGGACAGCCGCGAGACCGTCGGGCTCATTGGAACCGACGGAGATGACGACAAGATTGGCGCCCTCGATCGGAGCTCTGAGTGGATCACTCAGCGAGTGGAGAACGGTTTCATAACCGCATTCGTTGAGTGCGTTGTGAAGACAGTCACTGACCAGTCCGGGGCGACTTATCAGGATGAGACGCTGATCGGATGATCCTGCAACGCGTCCAGGCAGGTGCGGCGCGGCATTCGAAGAATGTTTTGAGCCAAGGGTAGCGTCCGACTGGGTAAATTCATTCTCAAGCGACTGCCTTGTCGCGCGCACCAGATACGGCTCTGGCTTATGCATGGCGGCCTCGCAATAGTTAAATTCAACGCGGTCAAATCGAGTTCTAGAATCGGCTTTCCTGAAGTTCTCCTCCTGAAACAGCCGCGGACGATCAGATAAAAAGGCGTGCCGACTTCTGAATATTCCGTCGCGATGCTGAGTCAGCAAGCAACTAGCGAACCTCGAGCCAATATCCTGTTATGTGTTCGGGTGTAGGTCCTTCGGTTCAAACATGTCGAACGGAACTCGCTCTCAACTAAACCAACGCGCGCTCGACAAGCGAAAGTAGTATGCCGGTCGGCCGCTACGTGTGCGGCGCTTCACATCCCTGATGGGTTTTTTGGCCAAGTTTTTTAGCGACGCCTCTATGCAGCCTCTATTGCTTCCGACCGCGGCAAAATAGATATCCCGTCCGACGGGTTCTCGCGGCATCAATGCGGATGATGCTACTACACGAATGCGACAGCAGCAATTTTCGGTTGAAGTCCACGGTGTGACACGTTTTCGGTCAGCAGCGCTGCCTTACCGTCACTCCCACTAGAGCATTATTGGTTCTGATTGAATGAGAACCGAAGCTCCAGATCCTTGTTTTGACGCGTTTTTCTTCCCGCGAACCGGTGGCCACTCCGCTCGAAAACGCTATAGATGTCATGACCACCGAAAGGTGTATTCGCCCAGTATCGACTGGATATCGTTGGTTGTAGATATGGACTATTCAACCAGTCATCGCAGCGAGTCGTCTCGACAAGCCAGACCCCGTGGGTCGTTCTCGATCACCGATTTGCCCGACGCAGCAAGTCCTCGGGCGAGAAATATTCCGCTTCCGGATTGACCCAAATCAGCGGTTTAATCCGCCCGTCTCATCCGAATGAGGGGCGCTTCGCCATCGTCACGAGTGTTGGGTTGAGATGCGGTGGACGCTGCGGCACACGAGGCGAACGTGCCAAGGCGGACGGCGAAGTCGTGTGGTTCTGACGCCCCGATGCAGGTGTCAAGTCAGCGAGAAGCAAGCTTCTCACTGATGACGGTGACAACAAGGCTGGTCTCACCGGGAAGAGCGCGAAGTAAGCCGTAAACCATCGCGCAGGGAAAGCCGGGTTGATTCCGGTTACACCTGTGGTCCTACCCCCGTGCTTTTTGTTGCACGGGACCCATGGGTGCGATCGGCACCCGGCTTTCCCTGCGCCCTCCGTCTTTCGAGCGGCGAAGATTCAGAAAACCTCGGACGCGACGCGCCGCGAGAATGCGAGTTCATGTGTCTCAACGTCATCGCAACGACCATGACGACCTGCTGGCGTCCTGCTTCAGAGCGGCAAAAGTTCCTGTAATGGCTCGGATGCAATCCACGCCAAGATCACGTGGCCCGCTTGGACTGGGAGCAAGCCTTTGAACCTACCTCTCCCGCCGAACGCGATCAGGTTCGTCGTCCGAACGGCACAACAGCCCAGACGCGCTCGTGCAGGTAGTACCAAGCAACCTTGGTCACGACCTCGAGCCCGGCAATCGAACCTGCGATTGCGACCCTGCCCGTTATGAACCAACTGATGCCGAAGGTATCGAGCGTTCCCAGCGTCCGCCAACTGACCGCCTTGAGAAATGACCGTGTATGGCTCTCAGCACCACGTAGAAACACCCGGCAATACCTCCTGTCTGACGAGCGGCACGCGTCCACGATGCCGCTCATGCCTCGTCGTTCCACGCAGCCTGAAATGTGATTGCGGCCTGTTTGGGCCAAGTCCGTCGCCCGCGACGATCACCTGCAATGCAGGCGCCAGTCGAAATGGCCAGGAGCAGCGCATCTTGCCGGCGTGACGCTGCCGGTTTCGCGCGTTCCGTGGCAAATCGGCAACGAAGTTCTCCGTAGCGCGTTCGATGCCGCGCATCAATTGCAATCCACTGTATTTGCTGCCATTTCTTCAGAACGCACCGTTTGAGCCACGAAAGGAGCCGTTTGGCTCATGTTACTGCTTGAGTCGCTTCCGACCGTGATCGGCGTCGCCGCCATCGCGCCCGCATTGCTGGTGTTATGGCTCGTCATCGCCGCCGAGGAGCGGCCCGGACCGCCGGCCCAGGTGTGGCTCGCCTTCGTGCTGGGCGCTGCGAGTATTTCGCTGCTCGGGCTTGCACGCGCACCGTTCAACGCGCTGCTCGCCATTCCCGGCGATCCTTGGATGACCGTGGCCGTCCGCGCCGTGTTCGGCGTTGCCGCTCCGGAAGAGATCGTCAAGGTCCTGGTCATCGTTGCCGTGTCGGCACGGCGCCGCGCCTTCGGCGATCCGATGGATACGGTGGTGTATGGCGCGGCCGCCGGGCTCGGCTTTGCCGCCTATGAGAACCTCGCCTATCTCGTGCAGCACAAGGACATGTGGCGCGCATTGGCCGCGCTGCGCAGTGTTTTGACGGTGCCGTTCCACGGCGCGCTCGGCATCATCGCGGGCGCCTATCTTGCGATCGCGCGCTCGGGCGGCGCGCTCGGCGCGCACCGGCACAACCGTGACTTCGCGCGCATCTCGAGCGGGGCGCTCGTGCTGTTTGCGCCGATCGCGCTGCATGCGGCGTTCGATTTTCCGCTGCTCTCGCTGCAGCACATTCCCGACCTCGGCTCGACCACACGGCTGCTCCTCGGAGCGGCGAGCGTGCTGATCGGCTTCTCCTCGATCGGATTTGCGGTGAGGCTGGTGCGGCGGGTCGGCAAGCACCACGCGCCGCGCACCGAGCTTGCACGCGAGCGGCTCAGCCGATTGCGACGGATGTGGGCGCTCCTGCTGGTCGGCGGAGGCGCGAGCTTTGCCGGGGTATCGTTCCTGCTCACCTCGATCCATCACTGGTACGTCAGTCCCGAGCGCAATGCCTCGTTCATCCTGGTCCCGATCGGCTTCACGTCGATCCTGATCGGGCTGTTGCTCCTGATCGCAACCGCCGTGGTGTACGTGCTCGGCCGTAACCGGATGCGGGCGGCCGCCGGAATAAAGGAGTGACAAGGCAAAATCCCTGCGCTATAGGGCTTCGCCATGATCAACCTCGCCACCGGCTATTTTTGGTATTTTGGCTACGACAGCTTGCTGGCGGCAGGAGGATCGCGCTCAATCTAAGATTTGCAGCAGAAGTCCGAACAAGCCGCCAGACCTGGCGGTTTTTTCGTGCCGGCAGGTCCCAACCCCAAGGAGCCAGCCGTGTTGAGCACGACAGATGATCTTCGAATTAGGGAACTGAAGGAACTGAGTACGCCCGCCGAGGTGATGGGAGAGATTCCGCGCACCCTGACCGCTACGCGGGTCGTGATGGGCGCCCGCAACGCCATCCACGCGATCCTCAATGGGACCGACGACCGCCTGCTGATCGTCGTCGGCCCCTGCTCGATCCACGATCCCGCCGCCGCTGTCGACTATGCCGAGCGCCTCGTCGCCTTGCGCGAACAGCTTGCCGACCGCCTCGAGGTCGTGATGCGCGTCTATTTCGAGAAGCCGCGCACCACTGTCGGCTGGAAGGGATTGATCAACGACCCCAATCTCGACGGCAGCTTCGACATCAACAAGGGCCTGCGCCTCGCGCGCAACGTGCTATCGGCTGTGAACAATCTCGGCCTGCCCGCCGGCACCGAATTCCTCGACATGACGACGCCGCAATACATAGCCGATCTGGTATCTTGGGCGGCGATCGGGGCACGCACCACCGAAAGCCAGATCCATCGCGAGCTCGCTTCCGGACTGTCCTGCCCGGTCGGCTTCAAGAACGGCACCGACGGTGATGTGCGGATCGCCGCGGACGCGGTGAAGTCGGCCTCGCACCCGCACCATTTCATGGCGGTCACGAAGGGCGGCCGTTCGGCGATTGCTGCGACAAGCGGCAATGAGGATTGCCACGTCATCCTGCGTGGCGGCCGTCTTCCGAACTACGACGCAGCGAGCGTCGATGACGCAGCCGGCGAACTCGGCCGCGCCGGCGTCGCGCCGCGGCTGATGATCGACACCAGCCACGCCAACTCGGGCAAGAAGCCGGAGAACCAGCCGATCGTCGCTGCCGACGTCGCATGTCAGGTCGCAGGCGGCGACCAGCGCATCATCGGCGTGATGATCGAGAGCAACCTGGTCGCCGGCCGTCAGGACGTCATCGCGGGCAAAGCGCTCACTCGCGGCCAGAGTATCACGGACGGCTGCATCGACCTGGAAACGACGACCGAGGTGCTGAGCAGGCTGGCCGACGCCGTTGAGGCCCGGCGCGGCGCGCAGCGCGGGAACCTGAAGGAGCGTTCGGCCTGACGCGGGGAAAATGGACTGAGCGCAGGCGGCGGGGGCGCAACGTGGCGCCCCGCCTGCCTCCTGCCGCTTCAGCAGCCGCGGCAGATGCTCTTGATCTTCTTGTCGAGCGCGGCGTCTTCCTTGTTCACCGGGTTATTGGGGTCGCTGAGGTTCCTCTCGGTCGGCACGTCGCTGGCGCGCGGCTGCCGGTGTCCGATCGGCGCCTGAATCAACGGCCTGTCGGGGTTTTTCTGGACCGTGGTCGATCCCCCCTGCGCCCACGCCTCGGGCGCCACGATCACAATCATCAATGCCAGGGACAAAACTGTTTTCTGCATCTTGCGTCTCCCGCCTCTCAGCCCTCGTTATCGCGCCCGCTCCGGAACATCGATAGTAGCGCAATTGCGTCGCCCCTGCGCCGCGCAATCCTGAACCTTGCGTATATCGGCCATGGTGCCAAGTAGCCAGATTCCCGCGGCGACCAACACCACAAAGAGGCCAAACAGCACGGCGTTTTCGAGCGTCCGGTCGCCCTCGTCCTCCGGCGGCTCCCGCTTGTCCACTCCGGCCCCACTCATGACGCAGGTGGATAGAGATGGGCGTCGCCGCAATAATCGACGATACGATACCGCCCCTCGGCGGACGGGTCACGTTCGTGGGATGGTGGCTGCGACAAATAGCTCGGCCCGATCGGCGCTTTGCCATGGCCGCCGGGAATATCGAGCACGTAATCTGGCTGGCAGAGGCCGGAGACGCGGCCGCGCAAGGCGCGCATCAGTTCCTGCCCGGCTTCGATTGTGGTGCGCAGATGCGAGGTGCCCGGCGCGAGATCGCCGTGATGCAGGTAGTAGGGCTTGATCCGGCATTCGACGAATGCGCGCATCAGGGCTTCCAGCGTAGCGGGATCGTCGTTGACACCACGCAGGAGCACCGACTGGCTCACCAGGGGAATGCCAGCGTCGACGAGCCGCGCGCAGGCGGCTCGCGCGGTCCCGGTCAGTTCGCGGGGATGGTTGGCGTGAACCGCGACCCAGGTTGTCGCACCCTCGACCCTGAGCGCGGCGATCATGTCGGCATCGAGCCGCGCGGAATCGGCAACGGGTACGCGGGTATGGATGCGGATGATCTTCACATGATCAGTGCCGGCGAGATCGGCCATGATCTCGGACAATCGGCGCGGTGACAGCATCAAGGGATCGCCACCGGTCAGGATGACCTCCCAGACTTCGGAATGCGAGCGGATGTAATTCAGCGCGGCGCGATAGGCGTCTTCGGACAACGCCGTGGCCTTACCCGGTCCGACCATTTCCCGGCGGAAACAGAATCGGCAATACACCGCGCAGACATGAACCAGCTTGAACAGCAGGCGGTCTGGATAGCGATGCACGATTCCCGGCACCGGCGAATGCGCATCGTCGCCGATCGGATCGGCATTTTCGAAGGGCCGTTCGGCGAGCTCTTCGACGCTCGGGACGAACTGTCGTGCGATCGGATCGTCCGGGTTTGCTGCATCGATCAACGCCGCGAACTCGGGCGTCACCGCGATCGCGTAGCGCGCGGCAACTCTCTCCAGGTCGGGAAGCGCCGCGGCCGGTGCGAAACCGGCACCGACCAGTTCGCGCGGCCGGCGCAAGGTGGCCGCCAGTTTCGGATCGATCCTGTTCATGTTTCTCCTGCAGGGGGCGTCCATACCACCTGATCAATCCTGGGCGCGCCGCTGGCCAGCATCACCAACCTGTCGAAGCCCAGCGCAACGCCGCTCGCCTCGGGCATCTGGCCGACCGCGGCCAGAAAGTCATCATCGAGCGGATATCGCTCGCCGTAGCGACGGACCTTCTCGTCCATCGCGGCGGTGAAACGATGCCGTTGTTCGACAGCATCCGTCAACTCGCCGAAGCCGTTGGCGAGTTCGACACCGCAGGCATAGACCTCGAAGCGCTCCGCTACGCGGGCATCGCCGGCCCTGGTCCGCGCCAGTGCCGCTTCCGGCGCCGGATATTCGAACAGCACGGTGAGCCGCCCCTGCCCCAGATGAGGCTCGATATGCTCCACAAGCACCTTGCTGAAGATATCAGACCAGCTGTCGTCACCAGCGATCCGCACCTGTGAACCCGCGGCGGCCGCGAGCGCCGCGCGGTCGCCCTCGCCGTCAGTGATCGTCGCCAGGAGATCGATACCAGAGAAGCGTTGGAACGCGCCGCCGACGGTCAGCAGTTCCGGTTCGGCAAAGGGATCTGCGGTCCTGCCGCGAAACGAGAAGGTTCCGATACCGGTCGCCTGCGCGGCGTGGGCGATCGCGACGACGCTATCAGCCATGATGGCGTCATACCCTTCGTCGGCGCGGTACCATTCCAACATGGTGAACTCAGGCAGATGCAGGTCGCCGCGCTCGCGATCGCGGAACACCCGTGCGAACTCGTAGATCTTCGGTTCGCCCGCCGCGAGCAGCTTCTTGCAAGCGAACTCCGGCGAGGTGCGCATGTACCGCGTTGTGCGCGAACCATCGGGGCCGGTCAACTCGGTACGAGGAGCATGCAGATGGGTTTCGTTTCCCGGGGAGACCTGCAGAATCCCGGTCTCGACTTCGGTAAACCCCTGTTCCTCGAACCAGACCCTGAGCGCCCTCGTGATCGCGCTCCGCGCCCGCAGGAAGGGCCTGCGGTCGGCGTAGCGCGCCGGCGTCCACCAGGGCGAGGGTTGCCCTTGTCCGGTCATCGCCGCGGCGCCCGAGTGAGCGCGCAACCAACACCAGCGAGACTGAGCGTCTGTTTAAAGAGCAAGAACAAGCCATTGATATTGATAGAATTGGCAGTCGACATGGCCCTAGCCTTGACGGAGTGTACCGAGGTTCGTTTCTTCATGTCGAAAGACGCTCGCATTGTCTATGCGGACGGTGGGCTGAAATGCAGAAGCCCGGCGCCGGCGCGCACACCCAACGCGGTCAAGATCCCCGACACGGACCGAAAATAGAGCCAAATCCACATCATCGGAGCGGTTGGCAACGTGCCGAAACCGGCCGCAAAAAGCTGGCATCTCAGGGACAAATCAGTATGTTGCAGCCCGAAATCGCCGCCATGGCCGAGGGCGGCTCAACCGATTTGAGCCCCGGCCGCCAAATTTAGGAAAACAACCTTGAAAGTCATCGCCAGCTCTATCCGCAAGGGCAACGTCATCGAGCAGGACGGCAAGCTTTACGTAGTCTTGTCCGCAGAGAATATCCATCCTGGCAAGGGCACTCCGGTCAGCCAGATCGAAATGCGTCGCATCGGCGACGGCGTGAAGGTCTCGGAGCGCTACAAGACCACAGACCAGGTCGAAAAAGCCACCGTCGAAGACCACAACTTCAACTACCTCTATGAGGATGGTGACGGCTTCCACTTCATGAACGCCGAGAATTACGACCAGGTCCAGGTGTCCAAGGAGATCGTCGGTTCCGCCTCACCCTATTTGCAGGAAAACATGACCGTGAAGCTCTCGCTTCACGAGGGCAATCCTGTTGCAATCCAACTGCCCCAGCGCGTCACGCTGGAAGTCGTGGAGACGGAGCCCGTGACCAAGGGCCAGACTGCCTCCTCCTCCTACAAGCCCGCGATGCTCTCCAACGGCATACGTACCGGCGTGCCGCCGCATGTCACCACCGGCACCCGCATCGTGGTCATGACCGAGGACGGTTCCTACGTTGAGCGCGCCAAGGATTAGGCGCTGCTCTCCGGGGGAATCGAGGGCGTAGGGGGGCATTGATCAGGAAGTTTGCCAGCTTCGTCTCGTGCTGGCTGGCAGCTCTGTTCGTCCGTCGGCTCATGAATGCCAGGGTCAATCCCTACACCACGCTGGTGTCGGACTATGAACGGCTGATCCGTGGCCGCGGCCGTGAGGTCGGACCAGACCCCGGACCGATGGCGGCCGCCGCCCACGCGTTGCCGGACGACGTGGCGCATCATCTCGGCACGCCGGAAGGTGTCGGCAACTGATGGTTGACGAGAAGCGCCCAAATGTCGCGGCTCGATTCCAGCGGCGTTAACGGACGTTGGGGTATGGCTTCAGCCGAATTCAAGCAGAACCGCAGGCGCCATGCTCTCAACCTTCACCTGGTATTTCCTGTCAACGAACGGCCGCATCAGCCGGCAGGAATTTCGACTGGGGTACTTCGGGCTGATTCTGGTCGACGTCCTGATCATCCGAACCTGGCGGAACCTCACGATTCCGCGTGTCAGGTACTACAATGTTCCCGACCTCAATCCGCCGCTGGACTTAGCGCCGTTGCTGGCCGTGCTCATCACGTTATGGCCGCTCGTCGCAGTCCTGGTGAAGCGGCTGCATGACCTCAACGTTTCGGGCTGGTGGTTGCTGCTTGTGCTCGCCGCTCCGGCCGTCGCCGACGCGATCCATATCAAGATCTGGTTTCCTTATCTGCTGCTGCTTGCCGTTCTGGGCTTCTTGCCCGGACGATCAGGAGACAATCGGTTCGGCCGTGATCCGCTGGCGCGCGCGGGTATCTAGGCGACGCTTGCTCGCCCTACTCCAGGAATGTCGTAAGCTGCGCGCCTTCGTCCGCTACGAACACCGCGATCAATTCCGCCGGCTCGGTGGTGCTCGCATTGGCCGACACCACATGTGTCGAGCCCGGCGGCTCGAAGAAGGACTGGCCGACCGTGAAGGTCTCGACCGGCCCGCCGCCGAGCTGGGAGCGAATTTCACCCTTGGTGATGTAGGCCGTCACCGAGCCTGCATGGCGATGCGGACGCGTAAAACCGCCGGGGCCGTAGGTCACGCGGACGACGGTCACGCGCTTGCCCGGGACATTCGGCAACGCGTGCGAAGTGATCAACTCAACCTTGTCGAGCGCCGATCCCTCGCCGGTCGCGGCCGCGCAAAGCGGCACGATCGCCGATGAGATTGTGTCCATCGTCAGCGGCAGTGACCTGCCAATCACCATCGCGCAGGCGAGCCCCGCAATGACCGCAAGCGAAACCGATCGCGACGGGGGTGAAACAGAGAAAGTCGCAGCCATCGACGTCATGTGTCTTCTCCCTTACCCTTCTGTTCCCTAGTTCCTTCGTGAACCGACCTACTACGAGGATGCCGCGCCCACCACGGGCCTGCGCGCTGGTGGCGTCCAGCGATAGGCGGCGCCGAACCGGTTCCAGATATTGATCGATGCGATCGCCGAGGTGAGATAAGTCAACTCCTGCTCCGAGAATTCCGCGTTCGCCTGTGCATAGACTTCGTCGCTGACGCCGTTTGCAAGCAACGTCAGCGCCTCGGTCCAGGCCAGCGCCGCGCGTTCGCGCGCCGAGAATTGCGGTACTTCACGCCAGACTACGACGAGGTTGAGTTTGTCAGTGGGAACGCCGAGGCTCTCTCCCTGCAGGATGTGATGTTGCACGCAGAAAGCGCAGCCATTGATCTGCGAAGCGCGCAGCTTGACGAGTTCGAGCAGCTGCTTTTCGAGACCGGCTTTCCCCGCGTACTGGCCGAGAGATCGCACGGCGGCAAAAACATCCGGCGCCAGCAGCTCGAAATCCGTATACTCTTTGCGAGCATGTGACATTGGTTCTGACCTTATGTTATCAGAGCCGTGATATAGTATAAGAGCACTGATACATGAGCAAGGCGCGGAAGCCCGCGAAGGCAAAATCAGGCCGCATGGCCGGAATGCGAAAGCATCGGAAATTCAGAACCGCCAGAGGGCGCCCTGCAAAAAAGCGGACCGGACGAAAATCGCCCTCACCCGAAAAGTCGTCCACCGCAAATCGGGTTCCGATCCGCTCCGTTCCGCCGCTGCCCGGCCAAGGCAAGCGCGGCGAACAGGGCTACCTCGCCTACCTCCTGCGTCAGGCGCAGGCAGCAGCGCGTCTTTCGATGGAACGCGCGCTCGCGGACCTCGGCGTGACCACGCCGCAATTCGTCGTCCTCACCATGCTGAAGGCCTATCCTGGACTCTCCGGCGCCGATCTGGCGCGGGTTGCGATCCTGACGCCCCAGACAGTCGGCTTGATCATCCGCAACCTCGAGCGCGATGGCGCGATCCGCAAGACGCCGCACCCCGTCCACGGGCGCGTGCTGCAATGGACGCTGACGCGCCGTGGAACCGTGCTGCTCGAGAGATGCCGGCACATCGCCCAGGCGCTGGAGGGGCGCCTTGCCGCCGGTCTTTCGCCCAAGGCGGAACTCGCCGTCCGGCGCTGGTTGTCAAAAATCGCCACAGATTTGCAGGATAGCTAGTTCCCGCGGCGTCTTGGCTTTGGTCTACTCCATCAGCGCCGCTAGACTGGCGGCATGAGACAGATTGATTCCCTGAAGTCCCTTTCGCGACGCACCGTATTGAAGACGGGTCTTGCGGCGAGCGCAATGCTCGCGAATCCGGTTGCGGCGCTGGCAGCCGCGCCTCCGGGCTTCGACCAGTGGCGCGATAATTTTCGTGCCCGCGCAATCGCAAAAGGCATTTCTGAAGCGACCTGGACCCGCGTGATGGGCCACATCGAGCCGGACATGAGCGTGTTCAGGCAGATGCGCAACCAGCCCGAATTCAACGAGCAGATCTGGCAGTACGTCAACCGCCGCGTCTCGGACTGGCGCGTCATCAACGGCCGCGAGGCGCTGAAGAAGAACGAGGCGCTGTTTGCCCGGGTGGAGCGCGACTTCGGCGTCGAGCGCGGCACGCTGCTCGCGCTGTGGGGCGTCGAATCCGCCTATGGCGATCCGCTGGTGCAGCAGAATCATATGCGGCCGGTGTTCCCGTCCCTCGCGGCGCTCGCCTGGAACGAGCCGCGCCGCAAGGCCTATTGGGAAACCGAGTTGATCAATGCTCTCAAGATCGTCCAGCGCGGCTGGAGCACGCCGGAAGAGATGCGCGGCTCCTGGGCCGGCGCGATGGGCCATTCGCAATGGATGCCCGAAGTCTGGCTCAACGTCGGCTTCGACTATGACGGCGACGGCAAGGTCTCGCCCTTCGGGCGGCCGGACGACGCGCTGGGATCGACCGCGAAGTATCTGGTCAATCGCGGCAAATATCACCGCGGCGAGCACTGGGGCTATGAGGTCCGCGCACCCGGCGGCGGTGCGAGCGGAAGCCGTACCTACGCGGCCTGGGCGAGCGTCGGCGTCACCCGCGCCGACGGCCAGCCGTTCCCGCAGCCCAACGCGTCCGCGCAGCTCTGGATTCCCGTCGCAGGCGGCCCCGCATTCCTGCTCGGCCCGAATTTCTATTCGGTGAAGAGCTACAACCCCTCGATGAACTATGCGCTGGCGATCTGCCACCTCGGCGACCGCTGCCTCGGCGCGCCACCCTTCATCCAGCCGTTCCCCGGCTCGGAGCGCGTGCTGACGCTCGCCGAGGTGCAGGAGATGCAGACGCGGCTCACCAAGGCGGGCTTCGACACCGGCGGCAATGACGGCCGCGTCGGCAATGACACCATGAAGGCGATCAAGGACTATCAGATCAAGACGGGCCTGTTGCCCGCCGACGGCTACGGCGGGCTGAAGGTGCTGGCGCGGTTGCGGCAGGGAAGTTGATCCATCCTCTCTACGAGGAACGATAGCGGCGACTTGTCCGTTGAAGCTTCGGTGAAGGCGGAAGCAATCCATTCTCCATGAAACCGTGACTGCTTCGCTCGCAACGACCAAGACTTACTGTTGTCGCACGACTCCGCCGGCATACATGCCACCGTCGATGACGAGTTCGGTCCCCGTGACGTAACGTGACGAGTCGGAGGCGAGATACAGCACGCCCTGCGCGATTTCCATTGCTTGGCCGGCGCGGCCGAGCGGCGTTGCAAATCTGGCGCGTTCTTCCGGATCGATCGGCGCGTTCTGGCCGGCACCTGTGGCGCCGGTCGGGATCTTGCCCCAGATCGGCGTGTCGATGATACCTGGATGGACCGAGTTGACGCGGATGCCATCTCCGATCTGTGCGCATTCCATCGCGATCGCCTTGGCGAACAGCCGCACGCCGCCCTTGGTCGCGCAGTAGCCGGACAGATTCGCCGCACCGCGCAAGCCCGCGAGCGACGACATCATGATGATGGAGCCGCCACTGTGCCTGCGCATCAGGGGCAGCGAGTGTTTGACCGAGAGAAACACGCCGTCGAGATTGATCGCGGTCTGACGACGCCAATCCTGCAAGGTCATGTCGACGATTGAGGGCACGGCAATCCCGACGCCGGCATTGGAGACGAGCACATCCAGACGGCCAAAGCGCTTGCCGATCTCGGCGACCACTTCCGCCCAGCGCTCCTCGCTCGTGACATCCTGCGGCAGGAAAATCACCTCGCGGCCGGCTTTCCTGAGGCGCGCGGCCAGCTCCGGACCGTTCAGTTCGTCGATATCAGTCGCGACAACCGTCGCCCCCTCCTGAGCAAGTACCTCGACGACCGCCGCGCCGATACCTGACGCGCCGCCAGTGACGAGCGCGACCTTTCCTTGAACCTGTCCCGACATTTGCCCTCTCCGCACGTTCTCATCTGATCACCGCGGGGCCCTGGTCCGGCACCGCGACGTCGAGCACACGGAATTGCACACGTTCGGTGCCTTGCCAACGGTCGACGGCGAGAGAGCCTGCCACGTGCAATTGCTGGCCGCGATTTTGCGTCAAGGCGCTACCGAGCTTCTGTCCGATAGAGCGGAATGCGATACCGTTGACGATGGAGCCGTCACCCGACTTGAGTCGCAGCCGAAGATGCGCTTGCCCGACCTCATCGGCATAGACGAGCTGATGCGACGGCAGCGCGATGACGGGTTCCGGATTGGCGCTACCGAACGGCCCTGCGCGATTGAGGGTTGCGGCGAATTCCGGCGTCACTGCGCGCGCCGTCGCCGCGCCGTCGATGAAGAGCTCGTTCTCGTGGCGCGACGCAGCGACGTCGGCGGCAAGCGCGCTTTCCATGAAGGCGCGGAATTCGGCAAGCCTCTCCTTGCGCAGGGTTACGCCGGCCGCCATCGCGTGGCCGCCGCCTTTCATTAGCAGACCATCGTGCACCGCCTGCCGCACCGCCTTACCGAGATCGACGCCGCCAATCGAGCGGCCCGAGCCTGTGCCGATTCCGCCAGGTTCGAGCGCGATCGCAAATGCAGGCCGCGCGAATTTCTCCTTCAGCCGCGCGGCGACGAGGCCAACGACGCCGGGGTGCCAGCCCTCGGCGGCAGTAACGATCACCGCGCCCTTATCTTCAACTCCAAGTGAGGCCAGCGCCTCGGCTTCGGCCTGAGCCTCGGCCGCCTGCTCGATCACGCGACGCTCGCTGTTGAGGCGGTCGAGTTCGGCCGCGATCCGCGCCGCCTCCGAAATGTCGCCCTCCAGCAGCAGCCGCACACCCAGATCCGCGCGCCCGATCCGTCCGCCGGCGTTGATGCGCGGGCCCAGCATGAAGCCGAGATGCCAGGCTTCCGGCGGGCCGTTCAGCCGCGACACATCCATCAGGGCGGTGTGCCCGACATGGTCCCGCCGACGCATCGCGATCAGGCCCTTGGCCACGAAGGCGCGGTTGAGACCGGTCAGCGGCGCGACGTCGGCGACGGTGCCGAGCGCGACGTGATGCAGCATGCCAAGCAGGTCGGGCTCCGGCATTTCGCTTGACCAGAAGCCGCGCTGGCGCAGCTCGCGGTTCACGGCGACCAGCGTCACCAGCACGAGGCCCACGGCGGCGAGATGGCCAAGCCCGGAGAGGTCGTCGGACCGGTTGGGATTTACCAGCGCATCGACCTCGGGCAATTGATCGCCGGTCTGGTGATGGTCGATCACGACGACCGACATGCCGAGCTTCTTCGCCTCGGCAAGCGGTTCGACGCTGGTGGTGCCGCAATCGACGGTGACGAGCAGCGTCGCGCCCTTTGCCGCCAGCGCGCGCACGGCCTCGGTGTTCGGGCCATAGCCTTCGAACAGACGATCAGGGATGTGGATCAGCGGGTCGAGCCCGCAATGACGCAAATGCCAGGCGAGCAGCGCGGCCGAGGTTGCGCCATCGACGTCATAGTCGCCGAAGATCGCAACCTTCTCACCGCGCGTAGCCGCATCCGCGATGCGCTTGGCCGCCGCCTCCATGTCCGTCACGGTGTGAGGATCGGGCATCAGCTTGCGGATGGTCGGATCGAGATAATCCTGGACAGCATCCAGCTCGACGTCGCGCCCGGCCAGCACCCTCGCGAGCATCTCCGGCAGATTGTAACGCTGGACGATGGCAAGCGCCCTTGCGGCGCCGCGCGCATCGAGCCGGTCGCGCCAGAATTTTCCGGTCAGCGACCGCGTCACACCGAGGAATGCCGGCGGTGCCTCGACGGGCAGTGCGGATGCGTGGAGCGTCATGATCCCTTCCGAGCCAGGCAAGAATCGTAACGCTTCAATGATTCGCAGGCCAGCCTCTAGCAGCCCATTCGGCCCGCTAGTTCACCGAAATCCTTGGCGACCATGTCCCAGTCGCCCTTCGCCTCGAAATCGTATTTCTGATGCGGGCCGTATTCGGTCGGCCGCGCCACGAAAGCGGTTTTCAGACCGAGCTTCTGCGCGGCCTTGAGATCGTGGTTGTGCGCGGCAACCATCATCACCTGTTCCGGCGGCAGGCAGAGCAGTCTTGCGGCACCGAGATAGGTTTCCGGATCGGGCTTGTAGTGCTCGAACAGCTCGGCCGACATGATCAGGTCCCAGGGCAGGCCCGCGAACTTCGCCATGTTCGTGAGTAGCGCGACATTGCCGTTCGACAGCGGCGAGATGGTGTATTTTGTCTTCAGCCGCGTGAGGCCCGCGACACTGTCGGGCCACGCATGCAGGCGATGCCAGCCCATCGTGAGATGATGCAGGTCCGCTTCAGTCAGCCCCTTGATCTCGAATTGCGAAACGAGCTTTTCGAGCGAGCGGCGATGCAGCACGTCGAGGATGACGTAGCCGTTCTGCGGGTTCTTGCGCACCTCGTCCATCGAGGCGGCGTAGACCGCGCGCCAGCCATCGACCAGTGCCATCCAGTCCGCGGTGATGCCGCGCGCCTCGGACCATTTGGAGAAGTCGTTGATCAGGCTGGTACGCCAGTCGACGACGGTACCGAACACGTCGAACACGAGCGCCTTGACCGCAGACACATCAGACATGCCCTTCTCCCAGATTTGTTATGGTTGACATTCCGGGCACGCGCAGGGCGAACCCGGAATCTCGAGGCGCCGGTTTGGATGCCTGGCATCGCCCCGAACGATGGTCGATTCTAGTCGAGGTGGAATTTGTCGAGCTGGCGATGCTCGGCCTTGATGTAGCGCACGGTCCCGGTGACGGAGCGCATCACGACCGTCTCGGTTTCGATGACGTCCTTCTTGAACTTCACGCCCGTCAGCAGCGAGCCGGTGGTGACGCCGGTCGCAGCGAAAAGGCAGTCGCCCTTCGCCATGTCCTCGATGCCGTAGATCATCTTGGGATCGGTGACGCCCATCTTGTGTGCACGCTCCCGCTTCTCCTCGCTGTCGAGGATCAGGCGGCACTGCATCTGCCCGCCAATGCAGCGGAGCGCGACCGCCGCCAGCACACCCTCGGGAGCCCCGCCCGTGCCGATGTACATGTCGACGCCGGTTTCCTCGGGGTTCGCGCAGTGGATGACGCCGGCTACGTCGCCGTCAGTGATCAGCTGCACGGCAGCCCCGGTGCTGCGGACACTGTTGATGATGTCGGCATGGCGCGGACGATCGAGCACCAGCACGGTAATGGCGGTGGCATCGACGCCCTTCGCCTTGGCGAGCCGGCGCACATTGTCGGCCGGCGGCGCGTCGAGCTCGATCACGTTCTTGGCAAAACCTGGGCCGATCGCAATCTTCTGCATGTAGACGTCAGGCGCGTGCAACAGCGTGCCGCCGTCGGCCATCGCCATTGTGGCGATCGAGCCGGGCATGTTCTTGGCGCACAGCGTGGTGCCCTCGAGCGGATCGACCGCGATATCGACCTTGGGGCCTGCATTGAGGCCGACCTTCTCGCCGATGAACAGCATCGGTGCTTCGTCACGTTCACCCTCGCCGATCACGATCGTGCCCTCGATCGGCAACTTGTTCAGTTCGCGGCGCATCGCGTCGACCGCGGCCTTGTCGGCGGCCTTCTCCTGGCCGTGGCCGCGCAGCCGCGCGGCCGACACCGCCGCGCGCTCCGTCACCCGCACGATTTCGAGCGTCAGGATGCGCTCAAGCAACAGCTGCGGCGGAACGGAAATATGTGTCGACATCAGCGTACTCCTTAAGCCTCACGGACGGCGTGCTGCCCCCGTCATTCATCTCGCGCGAAACCCGCTCAGGTCACGCGCTAGTTTTTCTCGATCCGGATCACCTGCGGCCGGCCGCTGATGACCTTGTCGCGCTGCACCGCGTCGAGCGCGCGATACACCGCGTCCTCGTTGGTCGCGTAGGTAATCAGAATGACCGGAACCGGTGAAGCTTTTTTGGCCGACCCGTTCACATCGACGCCATTCGAGTGCCGCTGCACGATCGATTCCAGTGATATCTTCTGTTCCGCAAGGCGCGTGGCGATTGTTGCGGCAGTACCTGCAAGATCGCGCGCCATCAGGCGGATATAATAGCCACCCTCATGGCGTTCCATCGGCGCTTTGGTCGTAGCGCGCAGCCGCTCCACCGGACGCCCGAACGGCATTGCGCGGATGCCGCGCGCGACATCGGCGATGTCAGCGACCACGGCCGAGGCAGTTGCCGCGCCGCCCGCGCCTGGACCAACCAGCGTGATCGGCGGAATCCCCTCGCCGTCGATCGTCACCGCGTTGGTGACGCCCATGACCTGAGCGATCGAGGAGGATTTCGGCACCATGGTCGGATGTACGCGCTGCTCGATACCCTTGGTAGTCCGCACGGCAACACCAAGCAGCTTGACGCGGTAGCCGAGTTCCTCGGCGGCGCGGAGATCCTCCGGCGTAATCGAGGAAATGCCTTCGACATAGACAGCGCTCTGCGCCACCTTTGTTCCGAAGGCCAGACTTGCCAGGATCGCGAGCTTCTGCGCGGTATCGTGGCCGTCGACGTCGAATGACGGGTTGGCTTCGGCGTAACCGAGGCGCTGGGCGTCCTTCAAACATTCGGCGAAGGAAAGGCCCTCCTGCTCCATTCGCGTCAGGATATAATTGCAGGTGCCGTTGAGGATGCCATAGACGCGGTTGACGCCAGTCCCCGCGAGGCCCTCGCGCAGGGTCTTGATGACCGGGATCGCCGCACCGACGGCGGCTTCGAAGTTCAATGCGCCGCCATGCTTCTCCGCGGCCTTGGCGAGACGCAAGCCATGCTTGGCGATAAGCGCCTTGTTGGCCGTCACCACCGACTTGCCGGTCTTCAGCGCGGTCTCGATCGCTGCGAACGCGGGATCGCCGGCGCCGCCAATCAATTCGACGAAGCAATCGACGTTCGGATTTTCCGCCAGCGCCTGCGGGCTCTTTGCCCATTCGATGCCGCGCAGGTCGAGGCTGCGCTTCTTGGCCTTCGAGCGCGCAGTGACGGCAACGACGCGCACGCCGCGGCCGCTGCGCGCCGACAGGGTGCGCCCCTGCGCCTCGATCAGACGGACGACTTCAGCACCGACGGTGCCGAGCCCCGCGATGCCCACTTTCAGCGGTGCGACCATGACGAAAGAAACCTTGAAGGATCAGCGCCGGTTGGCGAGAGGAACCACGTTGTGCAACGTTTCGATACCGCTTTCAAGGAAGCGGCGCACGCCGCGCGCGGCCTGCCGGATACGCTGCTCGTTCTCCACCATCGCGATGCGCACAAATCCCTCGCCATGCTCGCCGAAGGCGACGCCGGGCGACACCACGACGCCCGACTTCTCCACCATCAGCGTGGCGAACTCCATGCTACCGACGTCCTCGAATCCCTTGGGCAGCGGCGCCCAGGCGAACATCGACGCCCGCGGCGGCGGAATGTCCCAGCCGGCACGGCCGAACGATTCGACCAGCGCGTCGCGCCGCTTGCGATAGGTATCACGCATCTCGCGGATACAGTCGTCCGGCCCGTTCAGCGCGGCGGTTGCCGCCACCTGGATCGGCGTGAAGGCACCGTAGTCGAGGTAGGATTTCACGCGCGAGAGCGCTGCAATGATTCGTTCGTTGCCGACGGCAAAGCCCATGCGCCAGCCAGCCATCGAGAACGTCTTCGACATCGAGGTGAACTCGACGGTCACGTCGATAGCGCCCGGAACCTGCAGCACCGAGGGCGGCGGATTGTTCTCGTCAAAAAAGACTTCGGCGTAAGCGAGGTCCGACAGGATGAAAATTTCATGCCTCTTCGCGAATGCGACGAGATCCTTGTAGAAATCGAGGTCCGCGACATAGGCCGTCGGGTTCGAAGGATAGCAGACGATCAAGGCGATCGGCTTCGGAATCGAGTGGATGATCGCGCGCTCGACCGCCTCGAAGAATTGCGGTGTCGGCTCTGATGGCACCGAGCGGATCACCCCACCCGCCATCAGGAAGCCAAAGGCGTGGATCGGATAGCTCGGATTGGGACACAGCACGACGTCGCCCGGCGCAGTGATCGCCTGCGCCACATTGGCAAAGCCCTCCTTGGAGCCCAGGGTCGCGACAACCTGGGTGTCGGGATTGAGCTTGACGCCGAAGCGGCGCGCGTAATAGGCGGCCTGCGCCTTGCGCAGCCCGTTGATGCCGCGCGAGGCCGAGTAGCGATCGGTCCGCGGCTTACCCAGCGTCTCCTTCAATTTTTCGATCACATGGGGCGGGGTCGGCAGGTCCGGGTTCCCCATGCCCATGTCGATGATGTCGGCCCCGGCGTTGCGCGCGGCCGCCTTGGCCTGGTTAACCTTCTCAAAGACGTAAGGCGGCAGACGGCGAATGCGGTAGAAATCTTCCATGGGACCCTTGCTCCGACAACCGGGTGCGGCAGAATCGACCATCCCCAGCTTGTGAGGAACCGGATTCGGCCTCATCCAGAAATCGCACCGAATCAATGACTTATGGCGAATTCAGGCGCACAAATCGGGGGCGACGACCGGATATGCGGTTGAGTTGATGTTCTTTTAGCACGGACGTACAGCAGCGCCAGCGCTTGATCCGCCTTTTCGAAAGACTACTTGCCGGCCGAATTTTGCGCAGCCGTGGACGCCTGGCGCTCCCGCGCGGCGATCAGCTCGGATTCGATCTTGGCCTGTTCCGCGGGTTTGATCGCCTGCTCACTGCGATCGGGCGGAATGTCGTGGACTGGCAGGTAGCCGCCTGCTTCCTTTGGTCGCTCCGGCGCATCGGCTGGCACTCCAACCCCCGGCAGGTCCGCGAACACGCTCGCGCAGCCGCCCAACGCCGTCATCGACGCGAACAGCATTGCGGCCGCAAGAGCTTTGATCATCCGATAGATCGGCATGCGCCGAAAGTCCCCACCAAGCTAGCGCGCACTTTGCACGTCGCCGACGCGGGTCGCACTGGTACGAGCCTTGCAACGTCCCCGCTGCGTTAATCGTCGCCTTAACAGTTCAAACCATTGTCGTCCGAACGAATTAATGCGTGAGCCAACCAAAGCGTCCCCCTGAGGCTTCAATATGTCAGAACAAAGAATTTTTGTCGCAGCGCAACAGATCGAAACAACTGACTTTGACAGCCGTTGCCGCACCGCGCGATGACGTCCACGAATCCACGCTATAATGTCTCCGAGATGAGCAACGTCAGCACTGAAACCCAGGCCGGCCCCAAGTTCAACGCCGAGGCCTTCGCCATGAATATTGCGCGGGCCATGGAAAGCAGCGGTCAAGCCCTTGCAGCCTATCTCAAGCCGCGCCAGACCGGCGAAGTCCGCGACAAGACCCCGAACGAACTCGGCGAGGTGATCAAGACCTTTACCGTGATTGCCGAATATTGGCTATCTGACAAGGAACGCGCCTCCGAGCTGCAGATGAAGCTCGGCAAGGACTACCTCGATCTGTGGGGCACCGCCGTGCGCCGCATGGCCGGCGAGCAGGACGCCAAGCCCGCGATCGAACCCGCTCTGCGAGACAAGCGCTTCCAGGATCCGGAGTGGAAGTCGAACCAGTTCTTCGATTTCGTGCTTCAGCTCTATCTGCTCACGTCCAGATGGGCGCAGGAACTGGTCAGCAATGCCGAAGGCATCGACCCCCATACCCGCAAGAAGGCCGAGTTCTACGTCCAGCAGATTGCGAACGCGCTGGCGCCGTCGAATTTCGTTCTGACCAACCCGGACGTGCTGCGCACGACGGTCGAAACCAATGGCGACAATCTCGTGCGCGGCATGAAGATGCTGGCGGAGGACATCGAGGCCGGCCAGGGCACGTTGCGCATCCGCCAATCCGATCCGACCAACCTTGAAGTCGGCGTCAACATGGCGACGACGCCGGGCAAGGTGATCTACCAGAACGAGCTGATGCAACTGATTCAGTATTCAGCGACCACTGAGGATGTGCTGCGCACGCCGCTCCTGATCGTGCCGCCCTGGATCAACAAGTTCTACATCCTCGATCTGCGTCCCGAGAAATCCTACATCAAGTGGTGCGTTGACCAGGGCATCACGGTGTTCGTGATCTCCTGGGTCAATCCGGACAGGGAACTCGGCAAAAAGACCTGGGCCGACTACATGACCGAAGGCCCGCTCACCGCGATGGATGTGATCGAAAAGGTCACCGGCGAGATGAAGGTTCACACCGCCGGCTACTGCGTCGGCGGCACCCTGCTCGCCTCCACTCTCGCCTATCTCGCGGAGAAGCGCCGCCAGCGCGTGACCTCGGCGACGTTCTTTGCAGCGCAGGTCGACTTCACCCATGCCGGCGATCTGCTCGTGTTCGTCGACGAGGACCAGATCTCGGCGCTGGAACGCGATATGTACGAATCCGGCGTGCTCGAGGGCAGCAAGATGGCGATGGCCTTCAACATGCTGCGTTCGAACGACCTGATCTGGTCCTATGTGGTGAACAATTACCTGAAGGGCCAGTCGCCATCCGCGTTCGACCTGCTGCACTGGAATTCGGACGCGACGCGAATGCCGGCATCGAACCACTCCTACTACCTGCGCAACTGTTATTTGGAGAATCGCCTTTCGACGGGCTCCATGGTGCTCGACAACACGCTGCTCGATCTGTCGAAGGTGAAGGTGCCGGTCTACAACCTCGCCACCCGCGAGGATCACATCGCGCCGGCCGAATCGGTGCTTTACGGCTCGCAGTTCTTCGGCGGCCCGGTGAAATATGTGCTTTCCGGCTCCGGACACATTGCCGGCGTGGTGAATCCGCCCGCGGCGAATAAGTACCAGTACTGGACCAACGACAGCATCAGGGACGTGAAGCTTGCGGACTGGCTGAAGGACGCCCACGAGCACAAAGGCTCGTGGTGGCCCGACTGGCGCGAGTGGCTGGAAAACATCGATTCGGAAAAGGTGCCCGCGCGTGCTGTGGGCGCCTCCGGCCTGCCGCCGATCGAGGATGCCCCCGGCAGCTATGTACGGGTCCGCGCATAGCGCGCGGTCCCCCTCTCAGCTATAAACACAGCGTCCCGCCGGGTCGGGAATCGAAATCAGCTGAGGGGGAGACGATGACTCGTGAACTGTTCTGGCTGTCACTGACGGTGATCCTGACCGGGCTGCTGTGGGTCCCCTACATCATCAACCGCTGCCAGGTCCGTGGCCTCGGCGGCGCCATGGCCAATCCCTCGCGCAACGACAAGCCGCACGCCGATTGGGCGACGCGGCTGATGTTCGCGCACGACAACGCGATCGAGAACCTCGTGATCTTCGCACCGCTGGTACTGATCCTCAACGCGGCCGACTACTCGACCAAATGGACCGTGCTCGCCTGCGCCGTCTATTTCTGGGCTCGCCTCGCCCATCTGGTCGTCTATACGCTCGGCTTGCCGGTGTTCCGGACGCTCGCCTTTACGGTCGGCTTCCTGGCCCAGGCTGTGCTGGCGCTGGCGATTTTCAAGGTCGTTTGATCCGCGTTTCTTCGTCGGTTGCGGCGCCAGCCGCACCGACTGCACCCTAATCCGCGGCCTTTCGCACGACGACGTGCAACATCGTCGCGGGCGCCTCGTCAAAACCCTTGATCTCGCTGGTACCGGACGACAGTTGCGTCCATCTGCCTGACGCTGCGTAGGTTGCCTGCAGCCATTCCGGCGACGGGTAATTGTAGTAGCGGCCGATACTGTCGCGGCCATCGTCGTGGCCGATCTTGTAGCTTGCGTAGAAGAGGCCCGACGGCTTCAGCGCGCGGTGGATGCGGCTGAGTATATCAGCCAGCTCGGTGCGCGGAACGTGCAGCAGGCAGGCGCTGGCCCAGACACCGTCATAGGCCTCCTGGGCATTGAGCTCGTCGAACAGCATGGCTTCAACGGGGTAGCTTAGACGGCGCGCGGCGACTGCGGCCATCTCGGGTGACCCGTCGGTGACGCGCACGGCAAAGCCGCCGGCCAGCATCACTGCTGCATGGTTGCCGGCGCCGCAGCCGAGTTCGAGGACCGCACCGCCCTTGGGCAGCAAGGCGAGGAAGCCGGCAAGCCGGGCGGACGGGGCTTTCGTCCACCCGGCATAGGCCTCGGCATTGCGTCGATAGAATTGCAGCGTCTCGTGGTCCACGATGCGTCGCCTGGTCGTCAGGCGTCGGGCAGCCCCAGCATCAGCCGCATGTTCTGCACGGCCGCGCCGGACGCCCCCTTGCCCAGATTGTCGAGGCGCGCGACGAGCACCGCCTGATGATGCTTGTCGCTGGCAAAGACGTAAAGCTCGAGCTTATTGGTCTCGTTCAGCGCTTCCGGCTCGATCCGGCCGCTCTTGACGGCTTCGTTCTGCAGCGGCATCGCAACCACGTGGCTGCTGCCGGCGTATCGCTTTGCCAGTGCCGCCTGCAGCTCTGTTCCATTCGGCTTGCCCGGCAGTGTGTCCAGTTGGAGCGGCACCGAGACCAGCATGCCCTGCCGGAAGTTGCCGACCGACGGGATGAAGATCGGCCGGCGCGTCAGCCGCGCGTAGAGCTGCATCTCCGGCACGTGCTTGTGCTCGAAACCGAGACCATAGAGCTCGAAGGACGGCGCCGTGCCGTCCTCGAAGCTTGCAATCATCGACTTGCCGCCGCCCGAATAACCGCTCACCGCATTAACGGTGACGGGATAATCTGCGGACAGCAGGCCGTCATCGACGAGCGGCCGCAGCAGCGCAATCGCACCGGTCGGATAACAGCCCGGATTCGAGACCTTGCGCGCGGTCCGGATCTTGTCAGCCTGGTCGGGCGCGAGTTCCGGAAAGCCATACGCCCAATCGGGGGCCACGCGATACGCCGTCGATGCGTCGAGGACCTTGGGAGCGGCATTCCCCATCGTATCGAGCAATGCGACCGTTTCCTTCGCGGCGTCATCGGGCAGGCAGAGGATGACCAGATCAACCTCCTCCATCAGTGCGCGCTTGGCACCGGCATCCTTCCGCTTGTCTTCGGCGATGTGCTTCACCGCCACACCGCCCAGTTCGCGGAGGCGCTCCTGTATGCCAAGACCGGTCGTGCCGGAGGCACCATCAACGAACACGGCAGGCGTGGCCGCGCCGCTTTTGGTCTTCGGCGGCTGGCTATCAGTGAGGGTCATGGCACGCTCCTTTCGAGTTCGTTCGTTTCCGTTGCAAAGACATCCGGCCGCGCTTGCCGCATCAGCTGCGCGATCTGTTGCGCGCCGGCGTCGGGTTGCGCGGCAAGCGCGCCGGCGACCGCCGCATAGTCGGTCTCGGATTTGTGCTGGTTCAGCTTGAAGCTGCCCTCCACTTCCTCAACCACCATCTCAAGACCGACGATCGCCTTCTTCATCGCTTCCAGCCTCGCTGCCGTCATCTTGCCAGACGTCCAGGGCCTTTTGGGCTGCAACCTGTTCTCGAACTTCGCGCTCAGCGCATCGATTTGCGCGGCCAGTTCTTCACCCGACAGTACGCGTACCGGTCCCGTCAGATGGACGGCCTGATAGAGCCAGGTCGGCACCTGGTCCGGCGACACGTACCAATCGGGCGATACATAGGCATCCGCGCCGGTGACGGCCAGCAGCCAGGACGCGCCGCCAGCAAGCTTTACCAGCGGATTGTGACGGGCGACATGAAACAGCGCCCGAGGCGTGCCGTCGTCCGCGTAGGTCAGATAGAACGGAAGTGCGGAGGCGATCGGCTTGGCGCCGTCCCACGCGCAGGCGATGCCGAAACCGCGCGTCTCGGCAAACTCAAGGCTTGCGGCACGGTCGGGCTTGAAAACCGGTGGCGTATACATGTCGAACTCCTGCGTGACGTAGGAGCCGCCAGATCGAACCGCGTGTCTTTTTCGAAGAAAGCGCCGCGGGAGGAGATCCGGCGGCAGAGGCGACGATCTTAAACGCGAACGACCGCCCACACCGCTGAGATGCGGCGGCGGCGGGCAACAATGATGGTCGCAGCGTTGATCATGGGCGCGGCTATAAGGCCGCGCCCGCGTGACGTCAAGGAAATCCGGTCAGATTACCGGATTCCACGGTGCCGGGATCACCCGGTAGCCACTGCCGTCCTTCTCGACATTACCAAGGCCGGGGAACGGATAGTGGAATCCCTGCACCTGGAGCTTTTCCGCGACCAACATGTCGTAGACCCGCCGGCGGGTCTTTTCCGCCACATCGGCATCCTGGTCGAAGAACGCGTGCCAGCCCGGATTGGTCGCGAACGGATTCGGGTTGTTGGTGACGTCGGACTGGATGAAGACCTTGCCCGAGCCGGACGCCAGCACATACGAGGTATGGCCCGGCGTGTGCCCGACCGTTTCAACTGAGGTCAGGCCCGGCGCGATCTCCTTGCCCCACTCATAGGGCGTAACCTTCTTCTTCAGACCGGCCTCGAAGATGTTGCGGTTGTTCTTGAACAACCCCTGCATGCGGCCGGCAGGCGCCCTGCTCATCTCGCCGTCGTCCATCCAGAACTTCCATTCGGTTGCCGGCACCAGCACTTCGGCATTCGGGAATGCCGGGGCGCCCTCGGCCGTCAAAAGGCCGTTCACATGGTCGCCATGGAAGTGCGAGATCACGACCGTGTCGACATTCTTCGGGTCAAAGCCGGCCGCGACGAAATTGTCGGAGAACAGGCCATTGGCACCCTTGCTGTTGGTCTTCGCCAGCGCACCGTTGCCGGTGTCGATCACGACGAGCTTGCCGCCCGTGTTGATGACGAGCGGCGCAAAGTGGATCGTCATCGTGTCGCGCGGCATGAACGCTTTCTCAAGCGCCGCGTTCACCTCGTCCTTCTTCGCATTGGTGATGAAGGAGTCTTCCAGCTTGAAGACGTTCTTCCCGTCCGACACCACGGTGACCTGAATGTCGCCGACCTTGTAGCGATAGAAGCTCGGCGCCTGCTTGTCCGCCATCGGCGCCGCCGCGCCGGCCGGAGCGGCCGGCAACAGCGAGGCGGCAGTGATCCCGGCGGCGCCGGCAAGAGCGTGTCGTCGTGTCAGTTCCATATGATGTCCTCCCAGTAAGACCGTGATTGGCAATTGGCTGGCGTTCACGATGGTGCGGCGAGCTTTTACCAGCGTTTTGATGGTCGCCCGATGACGGCAATCCAGCCTTTGCCTACCGCGCTAACCCCTCCGCGGTGACCTTATTCCGAGGCCTACTGCCGCCCAGCCAGCCAGCGCGATGTTGTTGCGCACGACCGCCGGCGCCGGGGGCGGGCAAGACGTGTCGGCGTTCACAGCTTGCTCAGCAGGCCGACGTGGCGGAGAAGGCTCTCCCAAAAGCCGCCGCCCGCCAGCAATCCCTGGAGGCGCGTGCGGGCGAGCGTGCTGCCGCGATCGGACGCCTTGGCGTACCATTTGACGGCCTCTCGGGTGTCCTTTGGCACGCCGGTGCCACTCTCATAGGCGTACCCCAGATTGTACTGGGCATCGCTGTCATTCTGATCCGCAGCTATCCGGAGCAAGGCGATGCCCCTGGACTGATCCATCGGCAGTCCCTGGCCCTTGATATAGAGGAGCGCGAGATTCATCTGCGCCCAGGTCGAGCCCTGATCGGCCGCCTTCGAGAACCAGTTCGCCGCCTGCTGATAGTCCTGCGCGACGCCGACACCATCCCGATACAGGCGCGCCAGACGGGACTGGCCAAAGACGCTGCCCCGGTCGGCTGCCTTGGCATACCATTGGGCTGCGACCTTCTCGTTGCGCGCCGTTCCAAGCCCGTACTCATAAGCATAGCCCAGCTTCCCTTGACTGTAGGGATCGCCCTGCTCGGCAGCCATGAGAAACCAACGGATCGCTTCGGCATAGTTGTGCTCGATGCCAAAGCCGCTTTCGTACATGTACCCAACATAGGATTGGGCCGAGGCGTTTCCGCTCTCGGCATAGGGTCGGAGCAATGCCATCGCGCGCGTGTAGTTTTGCGCGTTGTACGCGTTCACACCGGCGGTGAAGTCGGCGCTAACTTCGGTAACGAGCGGCACCGATTTCGGCGTCAATCCGACTTGTCGGTATTTGAACTCTGTAAACTTGTCCAAGCCGGCCTTGATCGCTGTGGCAAACTCGGCCGGACAGACCGCAGCATCGATGCTGAGCCGCAGCGTTGTGCTGGAGCGCATCGTCCGGCCGTCGAGCGCGGCCGTCGCATTGACGTCGATGCGCCCTGCTGCAGCGCCGTACACGGTGCTGCCGGTGAAGCTTTGGCTATAGGTGACGGGGGCCGCCTTTTCGTAGAAGTGCGTTCCCTCGGGCACCGTCAACGAGCTGGTCTCCCGATATTCCAGCGAACGGCAGGGAAAGGCCCGGTCGGTGGCCCCGCCGGTGGCAAGCAGCAGCGGCGACGGCCTTGGATCGGTCAAGGGTAGCATGCGGATGCGTTCGGGATGGTCGAGGCCGACGGGCTTGCTGATCTCAAATATCGCGGTGATGGCATAGCTGTCAGACAGCTCCCGCGGGTTCGGGAAGGCGTAGTCGCCGCTGCCGGTCAGACCGGCTTGCTCGATCATCCTCTTGGCGCTGTTCTGACGGTCCATCGCTTCCAGGCGCTGGGCGACGGAGCGTCCAATGACCGCACCCAGGCCGTCACCGGAAAAGGTTGAACGCGCGCGACGCCTGCCATCGCTGAGCAGCGTGTAGTCGGTATCTGCCGCCAGCACGAAGCGCTGCGGTCCGGCGACCGGAACGCGGGCCAGCACCCCCTTGTCGATGTTGAGCGCCGGTTTGCCTCCGAGGTTCGGTGGCAGGGTGTCGAAAGCTACAAGCGATGCTGTTGGGTCGAGATAGCGGTCGATCGCTGGAACGTAGATGATCACGTGGTCGAAATTCTGCGTGGCGACCTCGGTCAGCGTGTACTGCGCGCCGGAGTTCACCGCGACCAGATTGGCTTCGATCCCCTGAGCCGCGAGCAACGCCTTGAGGATCGTCGCATGTGCCTTGCAATCGCCGTAGCGCGCCGCCAACACAGCGGATGCCGGTTGCGACGTCAAGCCGCCGTCCTCAAATCCGATCCCGACGTAGCGGATGTTGCGCGCGACCCAGTTGTGGATCCGCTCGACCTTGCTTCGCGTGTCGGTGGCATCGTTTACAATTTCGGCCGAAAGCTTGCGCAAAATTTCGTCGGGTCGCGCCATTGGCGCATTGCGGGCGTTCAGCATCGCCGCAAAAGCCGCATAATCCGCGAAGGTGCTGACCTCGAAGCGCCTGGCATCGTCAAATGATCCTGCCTCGATCTGGCGTAGCGTCGGCGTGTCCTGCCTGAAGCGGACATGATGGATGACCCGGTCGCCCAGCCTCTCCTCGCTGTGCTCGACATTGCGCTCCGCAATGCGCAACGACTTCGAGGCAGGCGCATCGAGCGACAGCTCCATCACCTCGGGAGGTTGGTCCGCCGGTTGGCTCCAGTAGCCTGCAAACTCGCCGGGAAACACGGCGAGCTTCGACTTGTAGATCAGCCGCCCCCTGATCTTGTCGCCGGGAGCGACATCAGGATAAGCAACCATCCGCTGTCGCTGCTCATCGAAATACGGAGAGGACGCGTCGGTCGAGGCCGACTGGTCGCGGACGGCCCGCTCGTCGACCGCGATGACGCGGCCATCGGCCTTCAACGTGGCGAGTTCGCTGGACGATAGTTCATAGAAGTAGCTATTGTAGCCAAAGGTCCGCTGGGCGAGCGCTGCGGCCCCTCTCTCGTCAAGCGCCTCGGCTTCGAAATCGAAAATGGTTGTGCTCAGGCCCTGCTCGTCGAAGGTGATGGCATAACGGACGACCGTCCGCCGCCAGCCCGGATCGACCCAGACCTGGTGCCGGTCCGCAGTTGCAGTGACCGTGTCCGCTGTTTCGGCTGCAGCGAAGCTCGGCAGGATCAAAAGCAGGAAAGCTGGGAAGAGACAGATTCGCGTGACCATCGTGATGCTAGCCCCGGCGACCACCAAGACGCCGGCCTCAGAGCTAGCATTGGGAGATTACTACCCTCTCGCCTGGATAGAAAAACTTTTACCTTCTCTCATCGCGTGTGGATGCCTGGAACGGTCCCCTACACCACCCGCCACAACCACTCGACGATGTGCGCAATGACGTCGCCAAACAGCAGGAGCACGGCCGACCACACCAGCGCCGAGGTGAAGTTCGCGATCTGGAATTGCCAGTACGACATCTCGAAGATGCCGGCGGCGAGCGGCACCGAGGCGCGCAACGGGCCGAAGAAGCGGCCGATGAAGATGCTGGGCACCCCCCACGTCCTGACAAACGCTTCGCCGCGCGGCAGGATCTCCGGATAGCGCGACAGCGGCCAAATCTGCGCAACCTGCTCCTTGTAGCGATAGCCGAACCAGTAGGAGACCCAATCGCCGAGTGCAGCGCCGATGCCGCCGGCGATCCAGACCGGCCAGAAGCTGATACCGCTGACGCCGATCAGGGCCCCAATTGCGACCAGGGCACCCCATGCGGGGACCAGCAGCGAAATGAACGCAAGCGATTCGCCGAACGCCAGCAGCATAACGATCGGAGCGGCCCAAGCCTGGTTGTAGCGCACGAAATCAGCCAGGGCGCGCGCAAAATCTTCCATAAAATGAATGCCTTCCCCGCCCCTTGCCGGCTTGACCCTTCTGCGGGTTCATAGCCAAAGGACAGGTAAGCCCGCGGCTTGCCCGACATCAAGTCACAAAGGCGCACGGCAACGTGATTTGGGGCGCTTTCCCACGCCAGTGGCGCGCCACTTGGATTTTGTAGAAACGTCCCGACAATGCAGTGCTGATCGCAGGCATCGGCATCAGGTCACCCGAATTGCATTCCGGACCTCACGCGCGTAGTGACGAGTTTCTATTTGCGGGGGCCTTGCCCGGGGAATTGCCTTGGCAGCCCGGCCGCCACCTTTTCCTACCCCATCCGTGGCATAGTCGAAGCAACCGATTCGCTGCGCCCGAGATCGCGCAACACCTGAAGAGCCATGTCCAAACCTCTGAAATCAGCTGCCAAAAGCAAGTCCGGCAACGATTTGTTCGGGGCAACGGAACCCAAGGGCCGAGCGCCGCTGAAGGTTGCCGCCCGTTCCGGCGGAGCCGAGGACGCCTACACGGCCGCCGACATCGAGGTCCTCGAGGGACTGGAGCCGGTCCGCCGGCGGCCTGGCATGTACATCGGGGGCACCGACGAGAAGGCGCTGCATCATTTGTTCGCCGAGGTAATCGACAACTCGATGGACGAGGCACTGGCCGGGCATGCCACTTTCATCGACGTGGAACTGACGGCGGACGGCTTCCTGACCGTCACCGACAACGGCCGCGGCATCCCGGTCGATCCGCATCCGAAATTCCCGAAGAAGTCGGCGCTTGAGGTCATCATGTGCACGCTGCATTCGGGCGGCAAATTCGACTCCAAGGTCTACGAAACCTCAGGCGGCCTGCATGGCGTCGGCGTCTCCGTGGTCAACGCCCTCTCCTCGCAGCTCGAGGTCGAGGTGGCGCGCAGCCAAAAACTCTACCGGATGAGGTTCGAGCGCGGCCATCCAAAGGGCAGGCTCGAAGACCTCGGCAAGATCAACAACCGCCGCGGTACCCGCATCCGCTTCAAGCCGGATACCGACATCTTCGGCGCCAAGGCAACGTTCAAGCCACAGCGTCTGTTCAAGATGACGCGGTCAAAGGCCTATCTGTTCGGCGGTGTCGAGATTCGTTGGCGCTGCGACGCGGAGCTCCTCAAGGGCATCGAGGACGTTCCGGCCGAAGCGAGCTTCCATTTCCCCGGCGGCCTCAAGGACTATCTGGCGGCGGCGATCCATGCCGACACGTTGGTGCATCCGGACATCTTCTCCGGCAAGTCGGGCCGCAGCGGGGCGCATGGTGCCTGCGAATGGGCGGTAGCCTGGACCGCGGATGCCGACGGTTTCCTCTCGTCCTACACCAACACCGTGCCGACGCCGGATGGCGGCACGCATGAGTCAGGCTTGCGCAGTGCGCTGCTGCGCGGCTTGAAGGACCACGCCGAACGTGTCGGCCAGGGCAAGCGCGCGACCTCCGTCACCTCGGAAGACGTGATGGTGGGTGCCGCCGTGATGCTCTCGGTATTCGTGCGCGAGCCAGAATTCCAGGGCCAGACCAAGGATCGCCTTGCGACCGCAGAGGCGCAACGCATCGTCGAGCAGGCGATGAAGGATCCGTTCGACCACTGGCTCTCAGCGAATCCAAACCAGGCCAACAGGCTTCTGGATTTCGTGATCGAGCGTGCCGACGAGCGGGTGCGTCGCCGTCAGGAGAAAGAGACCGCGCGCAAGACCGCCGGCAAGAAGCTTCGCCTACCCGGCAAACTCGCCGATTGCACCGACGCAGGCACGGAAGGTTCGGAGCTCTTTATCGTTGAGGGCGACTCGGCCGGCGGCAGCGCCAAGCAGGCACGCGACCGCAGGACCCAGGCCGTGCTGCCGCTGCGCGGCAAAATCCTCAACGTCGCCTCTGCGGGCAAGGACAAGCTGACCGCAAACGCCCAGCTCTCCGACCTTGTGCAGGCGATCGGCTGCGGCACGCTCGCGCACTATCGCGAAGAGGATCTGCGCTATCAGCGCATCATCATCATGACCGACGCCGATGTCGACGGCGCGCACATTGCCTCGCTTCTGATCACCTTCTTCTACCGGCAGATGCCGCGGCTGATTGACGAAGGCCACCTCTATTTGGCCGTGCCGCCCCTTTACAAGCTCACCCATGGCACCAAGTCGGTCTACGCGCGCGACGACGCCCACAAGGACGCCCTCCTGAAGAGCGAGTTCAACGCCAACGCCAAGGTCGAAATCGGTCGATTCAAAGGCCTCGGCGAGATGATGCCGGCGCAGCTCAAGGAAACCACCATGGATCCGGCCAAGCGCACCCTGCTGCGCGTGGTGCTGCTCGCAGACGATCGCGAGGGCACCGCCGATTCCGTCGAGCGGCTGATGGGCACCAAGGCCGAGGCACGGTTTGCCTTCATCTCCGACAAGGCCGAATTTGCCAGCGACGAACTGCTCGACGTCTAAAGCGTCAATGCCTTGATTCTGAACAGCTTCTGCTCCCTCCGGGAGCGGTGCCGGCTGCCTGCTTGAGGGCCAATGCCAAGTTCGTTTTCAGGCGGTTGTGTCTCACCAGCAACAGCATTTTCGGCGGAACTACGTATAGTCCGATCATGAGTTTTGGGAATCGGTGCAAGCCCGCCCAGTCAAGCGAATGCGAAAGTCGAGGAACTGAGAAAATGAAGAAATTTCTGCTCGCTATGACGGCGGTTGCTGCGATGACAGCCTCGGCGTCTGCGGCCGATCTTGGCGCCCGGCCTTACGCCAAGGCGCCCCCGCCGATCGCACCGGTCTTTAGCTGGACGGGCTTCTACATCTCCGGCGGCGCCGGCGGTGGTGTCTGGGAGGCTGACACGGGCATCGTCAATACGTTCACGGGGGCTTGTATCCTCTGCGGCTTCAACCAGCAGCAAGGTGGCGACGGCTGGTTCGGCACCGCCGCTATTGGTTACGATTGGCAGATCAGCCCGACCTGGGTGTTCGGCATCTTCGGCGACGGCCAGTGGGGCTCAATGAAGGGCACCATCCAGGACCAGACGGCGCTCGTGGGTGGTCGCATCAACAACGACGCCAACTACGCTGCGGGCGTTCGCCTCGGCTATCTGGTTGCGCCGAACGTCCTTTCCTATGTCAACGCCGGCTGGTCGGGCTCTCACTGGAAGGGCACCACGCTGCTGAACACCGCCACCGGAACCCCGGTCGGCGGGGTCACCAACGGCTTTGATCGCTCGGGCTGGTTCATCGGCGGCGGCGTCGAGAATAACCTGAACTTCTTCGGCATCAACGCGCCCGGCTGGTTCCTGAAGACCGAGTACCGCTCGGCCTTCTACGACACCAAGAACATCAGCGAGTTGACCACCGCTGGCGTTCCGGTCGGCCGCGACATCACCTTCAAGCCCTGGGTGCAGACGATCACGACCTCGATCACGTATCGCTTCAACTGGGGTGGCCCTCCGGTCGCCGCCAACTACTGATCTGTCAGCACCCGTTGCTACAGAGAGAAAAGCCCCGGCATCGTCCGGGGCTTTTTGCTGCATGTGCCCTGTCCACGCGCATCGCAATAGCCCGATACCCGATTGTAACAATGCGGCTTGTCGTAGGTGAGCCCGGCGACCTGCGCGACGGTCGACGCTACAGTCAGCCTGTCGCGTCCGGTACGCATCGAGGTCCACGGCGCCGGCCGCGGGCAAGAGCGATCGTCCTGCGTCGCATTCCACGGCTCTCCATGCGAGATCCGGTCTTGCCGATCGCTGTGGCATCGTATCCGATTGCAAGTTACGGGCGCCGTTGCAGCGGTCTCCGGACCCTTGGCACGCGCACGGGACGCGTCAAGGGAAGGCTCACAGAAAGCAGGTTACGCACCTGCTTCAGAATTGCAGCGGATGACAACAATGAAAGACGGACCGTTTGATCTCTCAGGCAAAGTCGCGATCGTCACCGGCGGCAATGGAGGCATCGGGCTCGGCATGGCGCTCGGCCTCGCGGAAGCCGGTGCCACGATTGCGGTCGTCGGGCGGAACGAGGTGAAATCGGCCGACGCGATCGCGCAACTCGATCAGCGCGGCACAGCGATAGCAGTTGCCTGCGACGTCACCGACAAGGCCGCCGTCGCATCGATGGTCGCGCGCGTGAGCCGCGAGCTCGGCCGCATCGACATCCTCGTCAACAACGCCGGCATCAATATCCGCAAACCGCCGCATGCGCTCGACATCGGCGAATGGGACAGCGTGATTCAGACCAACCTCACCAGCGCCTTTCTTTGCTCGCAGGCGGTCCATCCTGCGATGAAGCAGGTCGGAGGCGGCAAGATCATCAATATTGGATCCATGATGTCGATCTTCGGCGCGAGCTTTGCGCCCGCCTACGCCGCGAGCAAGGGCGGCATCGTGCAGTTCACCCGTGCCTGCGCCTGCGCCTGGGCAGCCGACAACATCCAGGCCAACGCTGTGCTGCCCGGCTGGATCGACACCGATCTCACCAAGCGTGCACGAGAGCAGATCGACGGATTGCACGAGCGGGTTCTCGCCCGTACGCCGGCGGCGCGCTGGGGCACGCCAGGCGATCTCGCCGGGATTGCCGTCTTCCTGGCTTCGCCGGCGTCCGACTTTATTACCGGCACCGCCATTCCCGTCGATGGCGGCTATTCGATCACGGCCTGACCTTTGAAAAAAGCAAAAGCCCCGGACCGGTCCGGGGCTTTCACGTCGTGCGACATAGGAAAAGCTCAGTAACGCGGTCCCAGTACCGGACCGAACTTGTAGCTCAGGCGAAACACCGCCGACTGAATGTCGTGCGGACGCACGTCGAAGGCATAGGTCGCAGGCGCAGCAGCGCCCGCGAGCTGATAGTTCTTCTTCTCGAACGAGGCGTAATCGTATTCGAGGCCGATGATCCAGTTCGGGGTGATGCCGTACTCCCAGCCGGCGCCGACAGTCCAGCCATTGTGCCACGCCGATGCCGTGCCGTTGCCAGTGGCCGGCGGCGCGATATCGGCAACCGAAAGGCTGTTGTTCGCGCCGGCATAACCGCCCCTCACATAGAACAGGTTGTTCTGCACGGCGAAGCCGGCGCGCGCGACAACAGTCACCATCCAGTCCGTCCGCCAGTTGAAGCGATCGTCGCGGCCGGCACCGAACACGTTGTTGACGACGGTGCCGCTGTTGTCGAGGCCGGCGACCGTGCCCTCGAGACCGAACACGAAGTTGTTGGCCTGCCAATTGTAGCCGATTTGGCCGCCGCCGAAGACGCCGGCGCCGCTCTGCCGGAAGCCCTGGCCCGGCGAGAGATCGCCGAACGCCGTGTTGTTGGCGCTGTTGATCCATTCCTGGTTGGTCCAGGAGCCACCGACGTTGCCACCGATATAGAAGCCGGCCCAGTTGTAGATGGTGTCGATGTAGGCTGGCGCCTTGGTGTAAGGACGCGCGGCGAAGTCTGCGGCCGAGGCGGCGCTGACACCGAGCGCGGTGGTAGCGGTCAATGCGGCAATCAGTTTGGCACGAAACATGGTGAGGTACCCCCAGTTGTCTGATGGGTGCCACCCTTCTCAAAGAGAGACTTACCAAAAGGAAACAGGCGCGCGCGGTCATGTCGAATCTGTGCGCAGGGAACTTGAATCGCCTTCCCCTGTTGCAGCCGCGCAACTTTTCAGAGTCGATTAACCCGCTGTTATCCTTGATAAATTTCTAGCCGACCGGAGTCGCGACGGACCGGTTCCTGAGCGGCGAATGCACGTGCTCGGGACGGACGCCGAGGCCCACAAGCCGTGCGGTGATCCCCTGCAGAAACGGCATCGCCGTGATCAGCCGCACCGGCAGCGGTACCGTCAGCGGCTGGTTGCCTGACTTCAGCGCCACAGTGATGATGTTGTTCTGCGCGATCACCTGCATCCGCTGCGTCACTCGCACTGGAAATTCGCGGCGGCGCCTCACGGCATCGAGTTCGAACTCCGGCGGGCAGCCCTGGGCGAGCTTCGCGGCGAGCAGGTTGGCGGTCGCGACCGCGTCCTGCACCGCGAGGTTGACGCCGACGCCGCCGACCGGCGACATCGCATGCGCGGCATCGCCGATGCACAACAGTCCGGGCCGTGTCCAGCGCGTCAGGCGATTGATCGCAACAGTGAGCAGCTTGACGTCATCAAAGCTCTTCACCTCGGCGATACCAGATTTCAGGACCGGCGCCATGCGCACGACGTCATCAAGCAGCGCCGGCAGCCCCCTTGCCCTCACCGCGTCGTATTGCCCCTTGGCGATGACATAGGCGCATTGCCAATAGTCGCCGCGGTCGAAGGTCACCATCATCTTGCCGGGCTCGACGCGGGCGAACACGTTCTCGTTCTCGTCCTGGCGGCGCCCGGCGCGAAACCACAGCACATCCATCGGCGCGCCGATCTCCTCGACCTTAAGCCCAGCACGCTCGCGCACGGTTGAGTGACGGCCGTCGCAGGCAACGGTCAGATCCGCCTCGATGTCGATGGGACCATCCGGCGACTGCGCGCGCACGCCGGCGATGTTATCGCCGTGGCGGATCAGGTCGGTGGCCTCGGTGCTCATCAGCACCTTGAGCGAGGTAAAGTGCTTGCCGCTCTCGCGCAAAAAGTTGAGGAAGTCCCACTGCGGCATGAACGCGATGAAGGGATATTTGACCCTGAGACGGCTGAGATCGGCGATCCGCACCGACGTGCCGCCGAACATACCGTCGAGCTTCTGCAGTTCCTGATGCGGCAGCTTCAGGAAACCCTCGATCAGCCCGAGTTCGTCCATCACCTGCAAGGTCGAGGGATGCACCGTGTCGCCGCGGAAATCGCGGAAGAAGTCGGCGTGCTTCTCCAGCACCACGACATCGATCCCGGCGCGGCCGAGCAGATAGCCCAGCATCATCCCTGCTGGCCCGCCGCCGACAATGCAGCAGCGAACCTTCATCGAGCCCGCCTGACGCTGCTCCAGCTTGCCTGTGTTCATGATCCGGCCCCGTTGTTTGCTGGATTGTAACGCCGTTCGGACCAGAACTCCTATCGCCGGAACGTCTTGATCTCCGATACGCTGCCGTCGCGGTAGGTCAACTCCACCGAGACCGATCTGGTCTGCGGCGCGAGCTTCAAATAGGGCTGCGCATCATGCGGAATTACGCTGGGATCGCGAGGATCACACGGCGGCATCTTCAGAACCTTGTCCGGCACAGCCGTATCAATGCCGACGCGCACCTCGCGAATAGCGCAGCGGTAGGACATCAGGTGCGTGTAGTAGACGAGGAGGCCGTTGAACTCGCGGAACGAGAGCCAGCTCGTCGCGGTCATGTCGAGGATCTTGCGCTGGTCGCGGATCAGCGCCGCTTCGGGATCGAACCTGATCGGGAACGGCCCCTGCACCTCGCCTTGCGTATCAACATAGCGAAGCTGGATCGTGCCTGCGGACGCGTCGGACGGCAGCTCGATCGACGGATTGGGCATCCGCTTACGCGTGCGCGAGTCGAGCGTGTCGATGAAGCCGGTTTCGCGGAATTCGCCCGCATCGCCCATCCGCCAGGAGATGCCGAGCGTCGGGTCGGCAATCGAGAACACCACGGTCCAGCCGCCACTATGCCGCGAGAAGCTCGCGATCGGAGCGTTGACCGTATCTTCTTTAGGGGTTTTCGGCACGGACATCGGGGGCAGTGCGGCCACCTGCTGTGGCGGCGCTGAGGGCCTGGCAGCCTCAGCCTGTCCCTTTGCCATGCCGTTCAGGAAGACGTCGTCGACCATCTGGTCGAAATAGACGGGGATCTGCTTGTGCTTCACGGTATCGGCCATCTCGCTCACCAGCCGCCGCGTGCGCTGCGCGACCTGCACGAGATTCTCACCGGGCCGCACCAGCTCCTTGGCGAAGGTCCGCGTGAACACCGAGTTGGGATTGGCGTCGTCGTTCGAGAGGCGATCGAGCGCGGTCTGGCGGGGACCTGCCGAAAACACCGAGAACACGCCCTCCGGCAGTTGCATCATCGGCGCAAGCCCGCCGCCGCCCGCAACTGCGCGGGTGCCCGGCCGCTCGAACGGATTGTTGCGGCAGGCATCGAACACCAGGATCGAGGTGCGCGCCTGCCTGTTTTGCAGCCGCTCGACGATCCGATCGGCAAGGACCGACGCGTCGCGCACAAGTTCTTCCTGACCTTCGGTCGCCGCCGGCACATCGGTCGGCAGAAGGAAGTTCTGGCCGGCGATCTCAAAGCCGTGGCCGGCATAGAAGAAGAACGCGGTGTCGCCAGGGTCGATTGAACGGTCGAAAGCAAGCAACGTCTCGGAGAAGGCCTGGCGGTTCAGATTTTCGGCGACCATGACGCTAAAGCCAAGTTGCTTCAGCGTGTCGCCCATGGTGCGGGCGTCGTTGACCGCCTTCTGGAGTTTCGGCACGTTCCGGTAGTCATTGTTGCCGATGACCAGCGCAACGCGTTTATCCGCATGCGCCGGAGCGCTCAATGCCATGAACGCGGTCGCGATAGCGGTTGTTGCGGATACTCCCCAAAGCCAACGCGTCATCCCGTCCCCCGCTTGCAACCAGCGGGCACATGCGACCGCCGGACGATAGTCGGATCAGTGGTTTGGCCGGTTCAATGGTCCAGCCGCGTTCCCGCCGCCTCCAGGACGGTTGTGCCGGCTTGCTTCACCATCCCCGAGGGGTTAGCGACCGATTTGACGGGAAAATGACAGAACAGACGCTTATTCGTGCGAAAACATTAAGCTTTTTCGGCCATCTGCCCCGTTCCAAGATTGACTTTGCTGGTTTGGCCCCTATGTTCCGCCTGAGCGCAGCGTCGGATCGAAACGCGATTCGTCAGGTTTGCCGCCCGTCAGCGTCAGTCAGAGCCCCCGAGCTTTTTTGAGAAGCGAGCCGTTTCGGGGCCGGACGCGACAGCCTTTTATCTTCGATTCCGAACGGCGGTATCGACCAGAGGCTCAATGTCTTTTTCCAATCTAGGCCTGTCCAACAAGGTCCTCGCCGCAGTTGCGGCCACCGGTTACACCACCCCCACCCCCATCCAGGAACAGGCGATCCCCCACGTTCTCGCCCGGCGCGACGTTCTCGGCATCGCCCAGACCGGCACCGGCAAGACCGCCGCCTTCGTTCTTCCGATGCTCACGATCCTCGAAAAGGGCCGCGCACGGGCAAGAATGCCGCGCACCCTGATCCTCGAGCCGACGCGCGAGCTTGCCGCGCAGGTGAAGGAGAATTTCGACAAATACGGCGCGGGCCAGAAGCTCAACGTGGCACTGCTGATCGGTGGCGTCTCCTTCGGCGACCAGGACTCCAAGCTGACGCGCGGCGTCGATGTGCTGATCGCGACGCCCGGCCGCCTGCTCGACCATACCGAACGCGGCGGGTTGCTGCTCACCGGCGTTGAGCTGCTGGTGATCGATGAAGCCGACCGCATGCTCGACATGGGCTTCATCCCCGACATCGAGCGTATCTGCAAGCTTGTCCCGTTTACGCGGCAGACCCTGTTCTTCACCGCGACCATGCCGCCTGAAATCAGCCGCATTACCGAGACCTTCCTGCACAATCCGGCCAGGATAGAAGTGTCCAAGCCCGCGACAACAGCCGCTACCGTGACGCAGTCACAGGTGCCCGCGGGGCGCGAGCCGCACGAGAAGCGCGAGATCCTCCGCCGCCTGCTGCGCGAGGCCAAGGAACTCAACAACGCGATTATCTTCTGCAATCGCAAACGCGAAGTCGCTGTCCTTCACAAATCGTTGCAGAAGCACGGCTTCAGCGTCGGCGCCCTTCACGGCGACATGGATCAGCCCGCGCGCATGGCCGCGCTCGATCAATTCCGCAAGGGCGAACTGCCCCTGCTCGTCGCCTCCGACGTCGCCGCCCGGGGCCTCGACATTCCCGCCGTCAGCCACGTCTTCAACTTCGACGTGCCGCATCATCCCGATGATTACGTCCACCGCATCGGCCGTACCGGGCGCGCCGGACGCGCCGGCACCGCGATCTCCATCGTCACCTCCCTCGACGCCAAGTCGATCGCTGCGATCGAGAAACTGATCGGCCAGGCGATCCCGCGCGCGGAGGGCGACTACACCGTTCAAAGCGAGACTTCCGACAACGGCCGGGCGCCGCGCAGATCGCGTGGCGGTGACGGTTCGCGTGACAGTGCTCGCGGCGGCCGCAAGCCGCGCCGCGAACGCGAGCCGCGTCAAGACAAGGAGCCGCGTCAGGGCGGCCGTAACGCCGCGCAACAGTCCGAGGCGACAGTCCAGCACGTGCCCTCGATCGGCCGCAGCGAGCCGCGGCGGCCGCAACGGGAGGCGGACCACGAGCCCGCCGATCACTCGCATCTGCCAGCGTTCCTGCTGCGCCCGGTGCGCGCACGCGCGTGAAGCGTCGGCTTGGCCTGAACGATATGTCAGGCCAATCTTTCAATCGCCTGCCGTTGTAGCGCGTTCTGCACCGCCGGCACGCGTCAAGAGGCGGATCAAAGGCCACACCGGCAACGCCCACCCGTTTACCTTGCCTTCACTCTCGTCCCGTACCCTCGCGGCGATACTTTAATTATTGTTGCTGGGCAAAATCCGGCACCGCCTGCATTGGGGACGTGACGGTGGTCAAGCTGTTGGACGAACACGAACGCACGTTGGCTTTTGCCGAAGTCGCTCTTGGTCAGATTCGCTCCCTTCGACAAACCGCCGTTCCCCGCAATTATGAAATCTGGTACGTCTACGCGACCGGATACAATGCCTCCCTCAACAAGATCATCAACGAGACGCTGGCGCGCAGCGGCAAGCTCAGCGAGTCAGATCTCGAGCAGATCTACGAAACCTACCTGTCGCACATCAAGACATCCGACCGTATCGACAAGGTCGGTGCGCGCGTCATCGGCGAAATCGACGACGTGATGAAACTGATCACCGACGCGCTTGACGTCTCCTCGAGCTACGAAGCAAGCTTGGCCGGCGCAACCGACCGGCTCGCATCCGCTACGACTCGCGACCAGATCAAGGCGATCGTCGACCTCCTTGCGAAGTCGACGGGCGAGATGCGCGAGACCAACAAGGCGCTGGAGAACCGGCTCACGCTTTCGAAATCCGAGATCAGCGACCTGCAGCACAGCCTCGAAGCAATCCGTGCCGAAAGCCTGACCGACCCGCTCACGGGTCTTGGAAATCGCAAATATTTCGATCGCTCGATCGTGATGACCGTTCACAGCGCGCTTGCGAGCAGCGAGCCGCTGTCGCTATTGATGTTCGACATCGATCACTTCAAGTCGTTCAACGACTCCTACGGTCATCTCACCGGAGACCAGGTATTGCGGCTGGTCGCTCAGTCCCTGAAACAAACCATCAAGGGCCAGGATATTACCGCCCGCTACGGTGGCGAGGAGTTTGCGGTGGTGTTGCCCAACACCGCGCTGCGTCAGGCATTGACGGTCGCCGATCACATCCGTCGCGCCGTGATGGCAAAGGAATTGAAGAAGAAGTCCACCGGCGAAATCCTCGGCCGCGTCACCATTTCGGTTGGGGTCTCCATGCTGAAGCCGGGGGATGACACGGACTCGCTGATCGAGCGCGCGGACGCCTGCCTCTACGCCGCCAAGCGCGCAGGGCGCAACCGCGTGATCTGCGAGATCGATCCGGAATACGCCGCCGAAACCCAGAGCCGGGTGGCGTAAATCGCCCCATGGTGAGATGAGGCGCGGAGCACCGTCTCGAACCACGTGCCCGACCGTACCCGCCCGTACTTAGAGACCGCGCGATGCGCGCTCTTCAGGATGGGGACTTTTTCCCTTGCACGCGTTCCTTCCCAGCGACCGCTTTCTTCGCGACACGCTTCTTCTTGCTTACCTTCTTGCCCGCGGCCTTCTGCGTGGAAACCTTCGCTTTCCGCGCCTTCGGAGGCTTGCGCAACGCGGCGCGTTGGGCGGCGGCGAGCGCCGACCTTGCCCACACGGCAAGCTCCTCGGAATCGTCGAACAACCGCGCCGGCAGCTGCCAATATGAATTCACCGTGACGGTTTTCGTGCGCGTCTGGTACTGGAACGGCTTCGATCCCTCAGCCTCAAACCGCGGAATGGTTTCGTCGTCGGCGCGGAAATAAAGGCCAGCACGCAGCGCTAAGGCGAAATTGGTGCCGTCAGCGGAGATGCCGAATCCGGAAAACATCCGGCGGATGGTGACCGGACCGAAATCAGCGAACAGGTCGATCAGGAATTCGCGGTCCATTTTTGAAGTTGCCCCACTCTCCCCTCATGGTGAGGAGCGCGGACGCGCGTCTCGAACCATGAGGCCTCAGTGAAGCCCGCGGCCCATCCTTCGAGACGCCGCGTAAGGCGCGGCTCTTCAGGATGAGGGCTGGCGCCTGCGGCGACCGCCCCCTTAAACCTTCGCCGGCTTGAGTTGCACCGATTCACCGCAACCGCAAGCCGAGACCTGATTAGGGTTGTTGAACACGAACTGGGCCTGCATCTTGTCGGCCTTGTAGTCCATCTCGGTGCCAAGCAGAAACAGCACGGCCTTCGGGTCGACCAGAATCTTCACGCCTTTGTCCTCGACCACTTCGTCGGTCGGGCGGATCTCGTGGGCATATTCGACGGTATAGGACTGTCCGGCACAGCCGCCGTTTTTGATGCCGACGCGCAAGCCGACGATCTCCGAATCGGCGCGCTTGGTGAGTTCGGTGATCCGCGCCGCCGCGGCATCCGTCAGTTTCATGACCTGCGGGCGCGGGCGCGGCTTCGGCTTGGTCGGCGTCGGTGAAGCTTGTGTCATGTCGTTCATGTGGTCAGTCCCAGCGGCAAAATCAATTGCCGGTCGTTCCAAGGGTTAAGTTCGGCCTTCCTACGCATCACCACATATTGAGAACAAGGCGCGCCTCGTCGGACATGCGGTCCGGCGTCCAGGCCGGATCCCACACCAGATTGACGTTGACGACGCCGACGCCCGGGACACTCGCCACCGCGTTCTCCACCATCTGCGGCAACTCGCCGGCCGCGGGGCAGTTCGGCGTGGTCAGCGTCATCACGATATCGACGCCGCGGTCGTCCTTAAGGTCGACCTTGTAGATCAGGCCGAGCTCGTAAATATCAGCCGGAATTTCCGGATCGAATACCGTCTTCAGCGCGGCGACGATTTCGCCGCTCATGCGCTCGGTCTCCTCCGCCGGCAGCGCCGAGGTGGTTTCCATATTGGAAGTTTTGACTTCGGCCGTATCGGTCATGCGAACAATTCCCGCGCCTTGATCAGCGCCTGCGCAAGGTGGTCGACTTCTTCCTTTGTATTATACATCCCGAACGACGCGCGGCAGGTCGCCGTGACATTGAACCGCTCTAAAAGCGGCATCACGCAATGAGTGCCGGCGCGCACCGCAATGCCCTGGCGATCGATCACGGTCGCGACATCATGGGGATGCGCGCCCTTCATCTCGAAGGAGATCACGGGACCCTTGTTGCGGGCCGTGCCGATCAGCCGCAGCGAGTTGATTTCGCGCAGCCGCTCCTGGGCATACGTCAGCAGGTCGTGCTCATGCGCGGCAATTCGCTCCTTGCCGATCGAACTGACATAGTCGATCGCAGTCCCGAGACCGATCGCCTCGACGATCGGCGGCGTGCCGGCCTCGAACTTGTGCGGCGGATCGCCATAGGTGATCCAGTCCTTGGCGACCTCGCGGATCATCTCGCCGCCGCCGTTGAAGGGCCGCATCGCGACCAGATGCTCGTGCTTGGCGTAGAGCGCGCCGATGCCCGTCGGCCCGTAGACCTTGTGCCCGGTGAAGGCGTAGAAATCGCAATCGAGGTCCCGGACATCGACCGGTAGATGCACCGCCCCTTGCGCGCCGTCGACCAGGACGGGAATGCCCCTGTTATGGGCGAGCTTGATGACCTCCTTGACCGGCACCAGGGTGCCGAGCGCGTTCGACATCTGGGTGATCGCAACCATTTTGGTGCGCGGCGTCAGGAGTTTCTCGAACTCCTCGATCAGGAAGTTGCCCTCGTCGTCGACCGGCGCCCACTTGATCACGGCGCCATGGCGTTCCCGCAGGAAATGCCACGGCACGATGTTGGAATGATGCTCCATGATCGAAAGGACGATCTCGTCACCCGCCTTGATGTTGGGCTCGCCGAAGGACGACGCCACGAGGTTGATCGCCTCGGTGACGTTCCGGGTGAAGATGATCTCCTCGTTGCGGCGGGCGTTGACGAATTTCGCCACCTTGGCGCGGGCGCCCTCATAGGCCTCCGTCGCGGCATTGGCGAGATAGTGCAATCCGCGATGCACGTTGGCGTATTCGCTCGTGTAGGCCTCGGTCATACGGTCAAGCACCGCATTCGGCTTCTGCGCCGAGGCGGCGTTGTCGAGATAGACCAGCGGCTTGCCATAGACCTGCATGGCCAGCGCCGGGAAATCCTGCCGCACGCGGGCTACGTCGTAAGCGCCGTTGGAGACCGCCGGATGCATGGCTTACACCCTCGCCTCGAGCCAACGCTGTGCGGTTGCGATCGCAACCTCGCGCAAGGCATCGTTCGCGATCTGCTCGATCGCCTCGCCGACGAAGGCCTGGATCAGCAACGCCTCGGCCTCTTTCTCCGGTAGCCCGCGAGCGCGAAGATAGAACAGCAGGCTCTCGTCGAGCGCACCGGTGGTCGCGCCATGGCCGCAGGTGACGTCGTCGGCAAAGATTTCGAGCTCGGGCTTGTTGTCGGCTTCCGCCTCATCCGAGAGCAGGAGCGCGCGCGTCATCATCTTGGCGTCGGTCTTCTGTGCATCGGGGCGCACGATGATGCGGCCCTGGAACACCGACCGGGCGCGGTCGTCGACCACGGCGCGGAAAGCCTCGCGGCTTGCGCAGTTCGGCACCGCGTGGTCCATGAACAGCGTGGTGTCCGCGTGCTGCTTGCCGTTGAGCAGATTGACGCCGTTGGTTTCAACCCTCGAGCCTTCGCCTGCGAACGTCACGGTCATCTGGTAACGGCTGACACCGGCGCCGGAGGTCAGGCCGAATGTGCTGTAATGGGCGTGCGCGCCCAGCGACACGTTCACCGAGGAAATGTTGAAGGCATCGAACGCATCCTCGACCAGGCGAACATGCTCGAACCGGGCATTATCGCCGATCGAAACAACCAGCGCATTGTACGTCTGATAGGCCGTGGCGACGTCGGCAGCGAGATGGCTCTCAACCAGCGTCGCGCCGGCGTCGCGGCCAAGCCTGAGCAACGAGCGTGTGAACATCGCGGCCGGCGCTCCGCCGGAGGCGACATGAATGATCTGCAGCGGCTGCGCCAATACGGTACCATCGGCGACCTCGATGACGACGCCATCGGTCGCCATCGCGCCGTTCAGCGCGATCATCGGGTTGGAATTATCGAAAGCAAAAGCCTGCGTCGACAGCGCGCTGTCGCCAGCGTCGAGCAGTTCGCGCAGCGGGCGGATCGTGAGCCCCTTTTCGAGATTGCCGAGATCGGAGAGCGACGGAGCGAACACGCCGTCCACCAGTACCAGACGCCGTACGCCGCCGATCAGCTGCGGCTTGGTAGCGGCCGCGGCGCGGCTCAGCGCGGCGGCATCCGGCCGAGGCGCTAGCGGCAACACCTCGCGCATCAGCGCGCGCAGGTCGGTGTATTTCCAGTCCTCGATCCGGCGGTGCGGCAAGCCCGCACGCTCATAGGCTTCGAACGCCTCGCGCCGCAGATCAGCGATCTTTCCCCCGCCCGGCAGACGGTCGCGCACGAGGGCGAAACCATCGCCCACCGCGCGTCCAGTCTCGGTCTTTGCCACCACGTTCATGCCAAAATCCGTCCTGTCAGGCGGCATCTTCGAACTGCGCGTAGCCGGACTCTTCCAGCTCAAGCGCCAGTTCCTTGCCGCCGCTCTTAACCACTCGGCCCTTCGACATCACGTGCACGAAGTCAGGCACGATGTAGTTGAGCAGCCGCTGATAGTGCGTGATCACGACCATCGCGCGCTCAGGCGAACGCAGTGCGTTGACACCGTCGGCCGCAATGCGCAGCGCGTCGATGTCGAGGCCGGAGTCCATCTCGTCGAGGATGCATACGGCCGGCTCGAACAGCGCCATCTGCAGGATCTCGTTGCGCTTCTTCTCACCGCCGGAAAAGCCGACATTGACGCCGCGCTTGAGCATGTCCTGCGGAATGTTGAGCGACCTGGCGACCTCGCGTACCTTCTTGAGGAAGGCCGGCGACGATATCTCGTCCTCGCCGCGCGCCTTGCGCTGGGCGTTCAGCGCCGCATGCAGGAAATTCCAGGTGGTCACGCCGGGAATTTCGACCGGATACTGGAACGCCAGGAACACGCCCTTGGCGGCGCGCTCGTTGGGCTCCATTTCCAGGAGATCTTCACCCCTGAACAGGATCTGCCCGTCGGTGACTTCATAGCCCGGCTTGCCCGCGATGACATGCGACAGCGTCGATTTGCCGGAGCCGTTCGGCCCCATGATCGCGTGTACTTCGCCGGGATTCACCGTCAGCGACAGCCCGTGGAGAATCTCACGCTCCTCGACGCGGACCTTCAGATCTTTCACTTCAAGCAATGACATCACATTTTTCCTGAGCGTCATCCCGAGGCGGCTCAGCCGTGACCTTGGACGGGACGAATTTTAACCAACCGAACCTTCAAGACTGATCGAGATCAGCTTCTGCGCTTCCACCGCGAACTCCATCGGCAGTTGCTGCAACACATCCTTCACGAAGCCGTTCACGACGAGGCCGACGGCCTCTTCCTGGCTCAGGCCGCGCTGAATACAGTAGAACAGCACGTCCTCCGAGATCTTCGAGGTGGTCGCTTCGTGCTCGAACGTCGCCGACGAATTCTTCGCTTCGACGTAAGGCACGGTGTGCGCGCCGCACTTGTCGCCGATCAGAAGCGAGTCGCAGGCGGTGTAGTTGCGTGCACCCGTGGCTTTCCGATGCGCGCTGACGAGGCCGCGATAGGTATTCTGCGATTTGCCGGCGGCGATGCCCTTGGAGATTATCCGGCTCGACGTGTTCTTGCCGAGATGGATCATCTTGGTGCCGCTATCGACCTGCTGGTAGCCGTTCGAGATCGCGATCGAGTAGAACTCGCCGCTCGAATTGTCGCCGCGCAGAATGCAGCTCGGATATTTCCAGGTGATCGCCGAACCGGTCTCGACCTGGGTCCAGGAAATCTTCGAGTTCTTGCCGCGGCAGTCGCCACGCTTGGTGACGAAGTTGTAGATGCCGCCCTTGCCTTCCGAGTTGCCGGGGTACCAGTTCTGCACCGTCGAGTACTTGATCTCGGCATCGTCCAGCGCGACCAGTTCGACCACGGCGGCGTGCAACTGGTTCTCATCGCGCTGCGGCGCGGTGCAGCCCTCGAGGTAAGAGACGTAGGAGCCCTTGTCGGCAATGATCAGCGTGCGCTCGAACTGGCCGGTGTTGCGCTCGTTGATGCGGAAATAGGTCGACAGCTCCATCGGGCAGCGCACGCCAGGCGGCACGTAGACGAACGAACCGTCGGAGAACACGGCCGAATTGAGCGTCGCGAAATAATTGTCCGAGGTCGGCACCACGCTGCCGAGATACTTTTGCACGAGTTCGGGATGCTCGCGGATCGCCTCAGAGATCGGCATGAAGATCACGCCGGCCTTCTTGAGCTCCTTCTGGAAGGTGGTGGCGACAGACACCGAATCGAACACGGCGTCGACTGCGATCTTTCGGTTGGCCGAGGGCTCGCCGCCCGGCGGCGGCTCGACGCCTTCCAGGATTGCGACCTCGCGCAAGGGAATGCCGAGCTTCTCGTAGGTCTTGAGAATTTCCGGGTCGATCTCGTCGATCGAGGACAGCGTCTTCTTCGGCTTCGGCGCCGCGTAATAGTAAATGTCCTGGTAGTCGATCTTAGGATAATTCACCCGCGCCCAGGTCGGCTCGGTCATGGTCAGCCAGCGGCGGAATGCCTCCAGGCGCCACTCCAGCATCCAGGCGGGCTCGTTCTTCTTTGCTGAGATGAAGCGGACCGTGTCTTCCGACAGCCCCTTAGGGGCCTTGTCGGACTCGATCAACGTCTCAAATCCATATCGATACTGGTCGACGTCGATGCGCCGGACGCGCTCGACAGTCTCTTGCACTGCAGGCATTCAATCCTCCGCTCGCGGTTTCAAGGACCGCGGTGGATCAGTTCCGAAAGTCTATTACGATGCTTTGGGCACGAAATCACCTGCTTAGAACCGTTCAAGCTGTGTTTCGTCGCTCCCCCTTAACTAGGGTATTGGCAAGCTTTCGCCAAGCCTTGAGCGCCAAATCTACGTCTGTCTCCGTGGTAGACCAGCCCAGACTAAGCCGCACCGCTCCCTGCGTCATCTCTCGACGGTATCCCATTGCCGCCAACACATGGGACGGCTGAACCTTGCCGGAAGAGCAGGCGGAACCCGAGGAGACTGCGACGCCCGCAAGGTCAAAGCCGATGACCGCGGTCTCGGCCTTCATCCCGGGCGCCGTGAAGAGGATCGTATTGTGTAGCCGCTTCACATCATCGGAGAAGACGGTCAGACCCGGCGTTTGTCGCAACCCATCTTCGAGTTGATCGCGGAGCCGCCTGACCCTCGCGGCATCAGCCTTTAGGTCCGCCATCGCCGCCTTCGTCGCTGCGCCGAAGCCGGAAATGCCTGCGACATTCTCGGTTCCTGCCCGGCGCCCGAGTTCCTGGCCGCCGCCGCGCAGCAGCGCGTCCAGTCCCTCGGTGTCTTGGCCGAGGACCAGCGCTCCGATCCCCTTCGGCCCTCCAATCTTGTGCGCCGATAGTGACAGAAGATCGGCCTGCAGCGAGGTAAGATCGAACGCAATCTTTCCGAACGCCTGGACGGCATCGACATGCACGACGCCGCCGGCGGCGTGAACGATCTCACCGACCTCGGCCACCGGCTGGATGGCGCCGGTCTCGTTATTCGCCAGCATCACCGACACCAGCGCAGGCGGACCATCGTTCAGGAGACTGCGCAGATGCTCGAGATCGACAACCCCTGAAGGCGTCGCCTTGATCGTCCCAATCGTCTCGGCGGGAAACCGGCCGCCCGCAAGCACCGAGGCATGCTCGACGGCTGATACCAGCAACCGCGTGACCCGTGCGCCGGAGCCGCGCCGAAGCCCCGGCGTCAGCGCCAGCGCGTTGGCCTCGGTGCCACCCGACAGAAACACCACGTCCTGGGGCCGTGCACCGACCGCCCTTGCCACCGCCTCGCGGGCATCCTCGACGACCCGGCGCGCCCTGCGTCCCTCGCTGTGAACCGAGGACGGGTTGCCGCTCAACTCCCACGCCGCTTCCATCGCCGCCTTCGCTTCGGGGCGAAGCGGCGTCGTGGCATTCCAGTCGAGATAGACGCGCTCAACCATGAACTACAATATTACCTTATCCCGGCGAGCATACCCCTTCCCTGCGGGTCGCCTCGCTTTAGCCGTCTTGTCGCAAGTGGTGCTTGCGGCATCGCTTACAACCGCAATTCCGATCGATCGAGCCGGCCTTTGGGGGTGCTCAAGATGCTTGCTTTTTGCCCCTCGCCTCATGCTAGAAGCTGGCCTCAAAAGCAAACCCAGTGCCGTCCACGCCAACGCTTGACGGCGCCGATCACCCTTCGATGAGCCACTTTGTCAGCCGGCAGCCGATAAAGTCAGCCCCCATTCGATTGATGCCTGCGGATCAGTCGAGAGATCAATCGAATATCAATCAAGAGACCCCTGATGCCTGAAGTCATTTTCACCGGCCCGGCTGGCCGTCTCGAAGGCCGCTACCACCCGGCCAAGCAGAAGAACGCGCCGATCGCGATGATTCTGCATCCGCATCCGCAGTTCCACGGCACGATGAATCACCAGATCGTGTACCAGTGCTACTACGCGTTTGCGCATCGCGGCTTCTCGGTGCTTCGCTTCAACTTCCGCGGCGTCGGCCGCAGCCAGGGCTCGTTCGACCACGGCACCGGCGAACTATCGGATGCGGCATCGGCGCTCGACTGGGCGCAGGCGATCAATCCGGAGGCGCGCGCCTGCTGGGTCGCGGGCTTCTCGTTCGGCGCCTGGATCGGCATGCAGCTCCTGATGCGCCGGCCCGAGGTTGAGGGCTTCATCTCGATCGCGCCGCCCGCCAATCTCTACGACTTCTCGTTCCTCGCGCCCTGCCCGTCCTCGGGCCTGATCGTGCACGGCGATAAGGACGCGGTCGTGCCAGCCAAAGACGTCAACACTCTGGTCGAGAAGCTGAAGACCCAGAAGGGCATTGTGATCGACCAGCAGGTCATTCCCGGTGCCAACCACTTCTTCGACGGCAAGCTCGAGCCGCTGATGGAGACGGTGACCGGCTATCTCGACATGCGCCTCGCCAACGTGCGCTGACGCGCCAGCCAGCGCTATGCGGCGAGTTTCAGCATATGCGCGTCGTGACGGACCAGGAACGCGCGAAGCAGTTTGTGATAATCAGGCGAAACCGCGCCGCGGACGCTTGGCCGCTGCGCAAGCGCCACGCGCCATGCACGCACCTTCGGCGTAGCCGTGAACACCGCGAGATCTGAGAGTTCGTCGAACACGTCGAAATAGCGGAAGATCGGCGCGAACACGGCGTCAACCAGGCTGAACCGTTCGCCGGCGAACATCGGGCCTGCGCCGAGCGCGGCCTCGACGCGCGCGAACTTGGTGGCCACCGCCTGGCGCTTGCTCTCGAACGTCGCAGCGTCCGTGGTGGTCTCAAGCCCCCAGAGATCGCCCAGAATGGCCGAACCGAACTCCATCCAGGCACGATGCTCGGCGCGCCCGAGCGGATCCTGCAGGTGCAGCTTGGGCCCGGCCTGCGTCTCCTCGATATATTCGCAGATCACGTTGCTCTCGAACAACGCGACCTCCCTGCCATCGTCGCGGGTCACCACCAGCACCGGCACCTTGCCGAGCGGCGAAATCTTCACGAACCAGTCCGGCTTGTTGGCGAGATCGATATCGATTCGCTCGAACGGTACGCCCTTCTCGGCAAGCGCGATCACCGCGCGCTGCACATAGGGGCAGAGCTTGTGGCTGACGAGCTTCAGGGTGGCCATGGAGAAACCTCGATTTTCATGCGCTTGCATCTAAATACATGCAATTGCATGAAGTCGTCAAGGTCGATGCATCTGCATCAAATCACGGCCGCGCAATGATGCCTCCGGTCATCGGGATCGGCACGCCCGTTGTGGCGGGATAGCTCAGCGGCAAGCCTTTTAGCCCCCGCGCCGCGAGGAAGCCGAACGCCTGTGCCTCGATGGCATCCGACGCCCAGCCGAACGTTTCCGCCGCCTCGACGGTCGCCGGCGCCAGCCGCTCGCGCAGCATCCGCAGCATCGTGAGATTGGAGGCGCCGCCGCCCGCGACGATCCAGCTTTTCGGCCGCTTCGGCAGCAGCGGCACGATTCGGGCGATCGAAGCAGCGGTGAAGGCCGTCAGCGTCGCCGCGCCATCGGCAGGCGCCATGCCATCGAGCCTGAGTTTTGCGAAATCGTTGCGGTCGAGCGACTTCGGCGGCGGCAACGAAAAGAAGGGCAGCCTCAGCGCCTGCGCGATCCAGGCTTCGTCGGCTTTCCCCATCGCGGCGAAGCGCCCTTCGGTGTCGAACGGCTGGTGCATCTCGCGATACATGTAGTCGTCGAGCAGCGCGTTGCCTGGTCCGGTGTCGCAGGCGATCAGCGTGTCCGTGCCGTCGATATACGTGACGTTGGCAACGCCGCCGATGTTAACCACGACAATCGGCCCATCACGGTTCAGCGATTGCGCCAGCGCGCGGTGATAGACCGGCACGAATGGCGCACCCTGGCCGCCGGCCTCGACGTCGGCGGCGCGGAAGTCATGCATCACGGGGATGTGGATCGCCTTGGCAAGCGCGGGAGCGTCACCGATCTGCACGGTCAGTTTGCGCTCGGGGCGGTGCAGCACGGTCTGGCCATGGAACCCGACGATGTCGATGTCCTGGCAGGTGATGCGGTTATGCGCGGTGAAAGCTGCGACTGCCTCGGCATGAGCGATGGTGACGACGTGTTCGGCTTGCCGCAGGATCCCCGGCCGGGCATCGCGCTGCGGCAAGTGTACAGCCTCAGTCAGTGCCTGGCGCAGCACGCTGCGTTCGCCATCGGTATAGGGCCGGTATCCCGACGGGCCAAAGGCCTTGATCTGGCGGCCGTCGGTCTCGAGCAACGCGACGTCGACCCCGTCGAGCGAGGTGCCGCTCATGAGTCCGAGTGCGGTTAGGATCATCGAGGTCGGGCCCCAGCCGGGAACCCCCGGCTTGTATCAAACAAGTACATCCTATAATGCCACAGCGCATCCGCCCACGGCAGCTTTTGCGCCAAGGTTCCGCAAATAGTTGCAAAAACCGTAAAACAAGACTGATCTGAGTCGCAGACAAATGACTGCATTTAAATCGGATTTCCTGAATACTTTACAGGAACGGGGCTTCATCCACCAATGTTCCGATTTCGAGAGCCTCGACGCGCTTGCTGCCAAGGGTCAGGCCACCGCTTATGTCGGCTATGACTGCACCGCACCGTCGCTGCACATCGGCAACTTTCTCACCATGATGATGCTGTACTGGCTGCAGCAGAGCGGCAACAAGCCGATCACCTTGATGGGCGGCGGCACCACCATGGTCGGCGACCCCTCCGGAAAGGACGAGACGCGCGCGATCCGTACGATCGCGGAGATCGAAGCCAACAAGGCCAGCATCCGTGGCGTGTTCGCCAAGGTGCTGCGCTATGGCGGCGGCCACGCCGACGCCGTCATGCTCGACAATGCCGAGTGGCTGACGAAGCTGAACTGGATCGAGATGCTGCGCGATATCGGTCGACACTTCTCTGTCAACCGCATGCTGACCATGGATTCGGTGAGGCTCCGCCTCGAGCGCGAACAGGAGATGAGCTTCATCGAGTTCAACTACATGGTCTGCCAGGCCTACGACTTCGTCGAGTTGTCGCGCCGCGTCGACTGCCGGCTGCAAATGGGCGGCTCCGACCAGTGGGGCAACATCGTCAACGGCGTCGATCTCGGCCGCCGCATGGGGACCCCGCAACTCTTCGCGCTGACGACGCCGCTGCTCACCACCGCCTCGGGCGACAAGATGGGCAAGACCGCCAAGGGCGCGGTGTGGCTCAACGCCGACCAGTTCTCGCCTTACGACTTCTGGCAATACTGGCGCAATGTCGAGGACGCCGACGTCGTCAAGTTCCTCAAGCTGTTCACGATCCTGCCGATGAGCGAGATCAGCAAGCTCGCAGCGCTTAAGGGTGGCGAGATCAACGAGGCCAAGAAAGTGCTGGCGACGGAGACGACGGCCCTGCTCCATGGCCGCGATGCAGCCAATGAGGCGGCCGAGACAGCGCGGCGCACGTTCGAGGAGGGCGCGCTCGCCGAGACGCTGCCGACGGTCGAAATTCCGCGCGGCGAATTTGATACGGGTCTTGGCGTTCTCTCAGCCTTCGTGAAGGCAGACCTGGTCGCCTCAAACGGCGAAGCGCGCCGTCAGATCAAGGGCGGCGGACTGCGCGTCAACGACGCTGCGGTAACCGACGAGAAGATGCTGCTGACATCAGCCAACCTCACGCCAGAAGGTGTCGTCAAGTTGTCGCTCGGCAAGAAGCGGCACGTCCTGCTCAAGCCTGCATAGGCGCATTCTCATTTGTCGGTTGTGGGGAGCCACGAAAGCGCGCTCCCTGCATCCAATGGACCAGAACACACCTCGGGACGAAACGCTGATAAAGCCGGCGCAGCCGGCCCGCGTCGCATTGAACGTGCTCGCGCTTTGCTTCGTGCTGTCGGTGCTCGGCCGCGGCCTCGGTGAGAGTTTCACCGTTTTTCTGAAACCTATCTCTGAAAGTTTTGGCTGGGACCGCGCGCAGGTGGTCTCGGTCTATTCGTTGACATGGCTTGCCGGCGGCTTGACCGCGCCGCTGGTCGGCCGACTCTTCGATCGCTCCGGGCCGCCCATCGTCTTCTCCCTCGGACTGCTGCTCCTCGGCTGCGCGTTCATGATCGCGGCGCATGCGCAATATCTCTGGCAGTTCCAGATCAGCGTCGGGCTCTGCGTCGGTCTCGGCATTGCGCTGATTGGCAATGTGCCGAACTCGATCCTGCTCGGCCGCTGGTTCGGCCCGCGGCTTCCCACCGCTATGGCGGTGATCTATTCGGCCACGGGCACGGGAATCCTGGTGCTGCTGCCGATGTCGCAGGTCCTGATCGATCGCATCGGGTGGCGTGAAGCTTACCAGCTGTTCGGCGCGGTCGCGCTCTGCCTGCTGGCTCCGCTCTTGCTGTTGCCCTGGCGACTGTTCGCCGCTGGCTCGCCGCATGTCGTCAAACGAGCCGAAACCAAGCTCCTCGAGAACGATTGGACGCTGGCGAGCGCGATGCGCCATCACACGTTCTGGGCGCTGTTCTGCACGTTCTTCTTCACCGCCGTGGCAATGTACGCAATCACCGCGCAGATCGTGGCCTATCTGATCGATGCCGGATTCCCGCCGCTACAGGCGGCGACCGCCTGGGGATTTTCCGGCATCGTCACTGTGATCGGGATGCTTGGCGTCTCCACGCTCGACGGCATCATCGGCCGCAGACCATCCGTGCTGTTCAGCTACGGCGTCTCGATCGTCGGCATCATCCTGCTCTGGCTGTTGCAGTGGTACCCGAATTATTGGCTGCTCACCGGTTTCGTGATCTGCTTCGGCAGCATGATCGGTTCGCGCGGGCCACTGATCACGGCGACTGCGCTCAAGATCTTCCGTGGCGAACGTGTCGGCACGATCTACGGCACGATCTCGGTCGGCAGCGGGCTTGGTTCGGGACTGGGCTCCTGGAGCGGCGGCCTGATCCACGACTACGCCCACAGCTACAATCCGCTGATCGTGTTCGCGCTTGTCAATGTTGTGCTCGGGATGATCCCGTTCCTGGTCGTTCCGGCACTGCGAAGGTGAACCATCTCGGAGCCCGCCGGCCACGGATGACCCACCCCATGGCGCCCCGGCGCACACGCTGATAGACATACGCGGTGCGATGGCAACCGGTGTGCAACAGCCGGCATTTCCGAGGAAATCGATGCAAAAACCAGGAACAGCGCTTCGGTGGATGGTCACCGCGATCGCCTCGATCAGCATTGCGGTCTCGGCTCCCGCTTCTGCGGCGTCCGTCGCGCCGGTCGCCGCAGAAAACGGCATGGTGGTTTCCGCCCAGCATCTGGCCACGATGGTGGGTGTCGACGTGCTGAAGCGGGGCGGCAACGCGGTCGACGCGGCGGTCGCAGTCGGTTATGCGCTCGCGGTGGTCTATCCCGCGGCCGGCAATCTGGGCGGTGGCGGATTCATGACCATCCAGCTCGCCGACGGCCGCAAGACCTTCCTGGATTTCCGCGAAACGGCGCCGAAGGGCGCCACCGCCAACATGTATCTCGACAAGGACGGCAACGTCATCAAGGGCCTGTCCACCAAGGGGCACCTCGCGGTCGGCGTGCCCGGTTCCGTCTCCGGTATGGAATACGCCCGCGAGAAGTACGGCACCATGAAGCGCGCCGACCTGATCGCGCCGGCGCTTCAACTGGCCGAGGATGGTTTCGTGCTGGACCAGGGCGATATCGAAATGCTGCACACGGCGACAAAGGACTTTCAGGAAGACCCCGCGTCGGCCGCCATCTTCCTCAACAACGGCAAGCCGTTCCAGGTGGGAGAGCGGCTGGCGCAGCACGAACTCGCCGAAACGTTGCGCGAGATCAGCAAGCGAGGCACCGACGGTTTCTACAAGGGTTGGGTCGGCAGTGCCATCGTGGCATCGAGCCAGGCCGGCAAGGGCCTGATCACGCAGGAGGACCTCGACAACTACAAGACGCGTGAGCTCGCGCCTGTCGAATGCGATTACCGCGGCTACCACGTGGTCTCCGCACCGCCTCCGAGCTCGGGAGGCGTGATCATCTGCGAGATTCTGAACATCCTGGAGGGCTATCCGCTGAGGGAGCAGGGTTTCCACTCCGCACAGGCCGTGCACTACCAAATCGAAGCCATGCGCCACGCCTATGTCGATCGCAACAGCTATCTCGGTGACCCGGACTTCGTGAAAAATCCGCTCGATCGCCTGCTCGACAAGAACTACGCGGCCAAGATCCGCGCCGTGATCGATCCAAACAAGGCCGGTTTGTCCAAGGACATCAAGCCGGGCGTCGAGCCGCACGAGGGCAGCAATACCACGCACTATTCAATCGCCGACAGGGACGGCAACGCGGTCTCGGTCACCTACACGCTGAACGATTGGTTCGGCGCCCGCGTGACGGCGGCGAGGACGGGTGTGCTCCTCAACGACGAAATGGACGACTTCACCGCCAAAGTGGGCGTACCGAACCTGTATGGCCTGGTGCAGGGCGAAGCCAACGCGATCGTCCCTGGGAAGCGCCCGCTATCTTCCATGAGTCCGACTATCGTGACGAAGGACGGCAAACCGGTCATGGTGGTGGGCACGCCGGGCGGAAGCCGCATCATCACCGCCGTGCTGCAAACGATGATCTGCGCCATCGATTACGACATGAGCGCCCAGGAGGCAGTGGACATGCCGCGCTTCCATCAGCAATGGCTCCCAGACCTGACCAACCTGGAGAATTACACGCTGTCACCGGACACGCGCAAAATCCTGGAAGGCATGGGCCACAAATTTGGTCCGCCGCACCCGGCCAATCATTTGGCGGTCATCATCATCGGCGCGCCGTCACTTATGGGCAAGCCGGTTGGCAGCAATCGCTTTTATGGAGCGAATGATCCGCGTCGCAACAGTGGACTGGCTGCCGGCTACTGACGTCATCGAGGATGCCCGGCACCGAGCCAGGAGATTGCAAGCCCGACACAGTGCCGTTGCTTCAGTTGTTCGGCTGAAAATCGGTCGGGTTGTTTTGCCTGAACTCGAAAATCTTCCGTGTCAGCCCGGGCGCCAACGCGGAGATCGGGTTGACGCGCAGCACCGGCTGATTGGGCGTGCCCACCACTTCATAGGTGACGCCGATCAGGCCTTCATTGCTGCCGGCCCCGAGGAAAATTCCGAAGAACGGAATCTGGCCGAACATGTTGTTCAGCCCGTACATCGGGATGAAGGTGCCGTTCATGCGCACCTGGTTGCCGACATAGTCGATGCTGCCTTCGATCGTGGCGCCGATGCTCGGTCCCTTGACGACGCCGTCGCGGATCGAAAGCTGACCGCTGTGGCGCGTGAACTCGGCGCGGAGTGCCGTGAACGCGATGCCATTCTGCGTGCCGATCGGTCCGCCGGCGACCGCGCGATCGAGCTGTGTTTCGCCCTTTACCGCGAAGTCGCGGACGTTGATCAGGCCCTCCTTGGCGCCCGGTTCGACCGTCGGCGGCTCCATCGCGAGGGCGAGCTGGCCGCCGAGCATCTTGGAATAGGTGTCGGTGAAGCGGAAGAAGGCGCCGGCGTCGTTAGTCTGCAGGTAGATCACCTCGCGCCCCTGCTGACGACCGCGCAGATCCGCGGTGACAGGTGTGTCGCGCCCCACCTTCCCGGTCAGGCTGAAGCCCTTGATGATGCCGTTTCGCCGCGAAGCCTTGGCGTCGACGCTGCGCACCGCTTCGCCGTTGAAGCCGGCCACGGCGCCCAGCTTCACGTCGACATCGAAGTCGACGTTCTTGGTCCTGCCCTTGGCATCGGCCTCGCGGCCGGAGATTGCGGATTTGAGGAAACCGCGGCCATCGAACACGTCACCGCGCATCGTCACCTTGACGACGCCGTCTGTGCCGCGCTCCGCCTTCAGCGAGGTCTTGTCGCCTTCCGACGGCGAATAGGTCGAGAAGTTCGCGTTCATCAGGTCGCCGTTTTGGTCGATCTCGATCGTGCCCTTGATCGACGCCCCACTGCCGTCCACGACGATGTCCTCGAATCGCGTCGATTGGGGTTTCGGCACCACGTTGAAGGTGGCCTTGCTCGCTTTGCCCGGCGCCTTGACCCAGCCTGGCAGGACGTTGTCGAGCTTCAAGGCGGTCAGGTCGGCCTCGACGCCCAGCTTGGTGTTGTTATCGCCGCTGCCGATCTTGCCGGATAGCTTGATGGGGACAGCGCCGCTGGCGGCCGAGCCGAGATCAAGGCCGAGACGTGCGCGGCCCGCGTCGTCGAGGGTTGCCTGCAGCTTGATATCGGCGTCGCCCTCGGCGGGCTTGCGATAATCCAGCGACGCCGCCTGCCCGTTGATCTTGACGTCGCCTTTGACCTGATAACCCGCGTTGTTGGCTGCGACCTTCAACGCGTTGGCCTCGAGCTTCTGGTTCATCACAAGCTTGTCGATGGCGACGCCGCTGATGTCGGCGGTGACCGAGTAGGTCGTGTCGGCCTTGGTCAGAGCGCCCTTCACGGGCATGCCAAGATTGATGATGGCAGTGACGTTGCCCTTGCTGGCGTTGGGATCAACGGGCGGGCCCGAGAGATCGCTCAGCCGGTCGGAAGCAAGGATTTCCGCGGCCGCTGGTACTCCGCTATCGACCCGGAACTTGACCTTCGACGGCGAGGGCTTCGGCGCCATGTCCGGCACTTCGAAGGTGAAATCCGACAACGTGATCTTGCGCCCAGCGGGCGTGTCCGCGATGCCCTGGCCAATCGTCACCGTCGCAGTGCGGCCGGTCACCTTCGCCTTCAGATCGGCATCGTGCACGACAGGCATTTCGTCGACCGGGCGCACCGCGACGCCTGATGCGACGATGTTGACGGCGAGACCGTCATCCGGGATCGGCGGTCCCTTGCGAGACAGGTTGCGCACCGGCGAATTGACGCCAACATCGATACGCTGGAGCGTCCCCTTCTCGATGCGTTCGATCACCCATTCACGCACCTCCGGCACGATGATGGTCGGCCACATCCGCTTCAGCGCGGAAGCCGACATCGGCGTGCCAGCAAAGCCGAGTTGCAGCCGCGGTTCGCCGGAATAGTCGACGTTGCCGGTGCCGGCGACGCCGATCTCGCCATTGCTGATGTCGGCCTGTGTCAGCATCACGCGCTTCTTGTCGGTGTCGAAGCGGAAGGCGACGTTGATGCGGTTGAAGATCAGCGGCGGCTCCTTGTCGATGCCGGCCAGCACGATAGTACCGCCCGAGAATCCGGCCTGCCAATCGGTAACGTTGTCGTTCGGTGGCTCGAGATGGCCGAGCAGCGTGATTCGGTTGGCACCGGAAATAATCTTGAACGGTGCGAGCAGCACCCGCCGCCCCGCATCCCATTCGACGCTTATCTCTGCCGAATCGATCGCCATCGGATAATCCGGCGTGTCGGTGTCGATGATGGTGCCGGCGCCGGCGGTGATCTTGCCGCGGAAATAGGTCGGCAGTCCGTCGCGGCCGAGTTCGCCCATCAGTTCACCCGACAGCGGCAGGTCCGCGTTGTAGGTGAGATCCTTGGTTCTGAGCGCGAGCAGGATGTTGCTCGTCGAGACCTTGTCGGCCTTGATGTCGACCGAGCGAACGCCGTTGCTTTGCGGGCCGACGAGCACGCGCAGCGACCAGGGTTTTGCGCCCTCCTCGCCAAGGCTCAACGCCACTCCGCCGCCGCTCGGCCGTCGCAGGCTAAGGCTGATATTGTCGAAGGTCCATTTGCTGCCACGCTGCTGGTCGTCGACGACGAGATTGCCGTTCTTCAGACCGATCTCATTGAGATTCTGGCCGTCGAGCCCTGTCATGCTGAGGCTGTCGAGCCAATCGAGACCGGCCAGGATCCCGCTCTGCGCGGAATCGGCCGTCGACGGCGCGGCAGTGGCGGGCGGCGGGCGCGGAAGTGTCGGCGCCAATCCGGCGTCCTTCTTCGAGGCGACGCCGGTTGCCAGCGGCTTGGCGGTATCCCCGGTCGACACCGTCACATAGCCATCTGGCGTAATGCGCACCGACAGTTCGGCATCGACCAGGTTGAGGCTTTCAGCGCGGAGTTGCCCCATCAGCAACGCCGTTCCCGACAGCCGCACCTCGGCCTTGGGCGCGCTCGCGACGATCGCACGATCGCGGTCGCGCACGATGATATCGCGGATACGCACCGCGATTCTGACTCGGCCGGCGCGCTCGATCTGGGTGCCCCCGACCTCAACCGTGTTGCCGTGACCGATATTCTCTTCAATCGCCGCCGCGAGCCAGGGCGTGGCCATGTCGAGATTGATCGGACCGGCACCGAGGCGCCACCACAGCACCCCGAAACAGGTCGCGAAGACCGCCACGAGCGCCACCATCACGAGTCCAACGCGTCGCACCCAGCGCCCAGTCCTCAGCCAGCGCTGCAGGCCTGCACAAAAATCGGAAAAGCGGTGGAGACCCGTATCGGAACGCGCCAACAGCCGCCGCGCGCGATGGCCGGCAGCCTCGTCCTGTTCGTCCCACGCAACCTCATCTTCCCATTGCGAGAATTGAGCCTCGGTGCGCGGATTTGGCCCCTGCGGCGACGTAGTCCTTGCCATTGCCTCTAGGTGCTGGCGGTGAAGTTGATCGCCGTCGTCGGAGCGCCCTCCGATTCGTTTCGAGCGCTCCTGTGTCGGCATCGCGCCAATCCTCGGTTGATATTGCTGCCCGCTGACAGACCCAAGAAACCAATCAAAAGGCGATTCAACGAACGGATGAGTGACGCATCGAATTCCTTGTAACCATACCCCGAGGCGGTCAAATTTGCACCGCGACGGCTGCGAATCCCTGCGCTGTGGCCAAGGGTCCCAATACTCCAATGGTTGAGCCGCGGAAAGCGACGAAAGGAAGGCGTATGTCCAAGAAAACGCGCAAGAAATCCTCCAACCCAACCGGAAAGCGGGCTGCCTCGAAGGTCGCACGCCGAGCAAGCGCGAGCACGGGCAAGTCCCCGGCGAAACCCCGCACGGCGGCTGCAGCGACCTCAGGCAAGATCACCAGATCCATCCCGGCCAAAGCCTCGCACAGGGCATCATCGAAGCCGTTAAAATCCAGGCCGGCGGCTGCGGCCAAATCGCGCGGCGCTGGACTTTCCGAGGGCGGCACTGCTCCGGCCTTCACGCTGCCGCGCGACGGCGGCGGCATTGTCTCGTTGACCGACTTCGCTGGAAGGAAGCTCGTCCTTTTCTTTTACCCTCGGGCAGACACCCCCGGCTGCACAAGGGAGGCGGTCGACTTCACCAGGCTGAACGGCGCCTTCGCCGAAGCCGACACTGCGGTGCTCGGGATCTCCGCCGATACGCTTAAGGCGCAGGAATCATTTCGAAACAAACACGACTTGTCGATTCCTCTGATCTCGGATGAGAAGCATGAAATGCTCGAAGCCTATGGTGCCTGGGGCGAAAAATCCATGTATGGCAAGACCTTTCTGGGAATTATTCGCACAACGGTTCTGATCGACTCGCAGGGTAACGTCGCCAAGGTCTGGCGCAATGTGAGGGTCGACGGCCACGCCGACGAGGTGCTTGCGGCCGCACGGTCACTCTGACGGTCCGGTTCCATTTCCTGAAAATTAACCATAGAACGGTCAAATCGGCCATACAGATAGCCGTACGGAGCTTGGTCCGACCGGCGCGGGAGTGCCGATGTCGAGCCGTTCTGGTCATCACTTCGAATATCACAAGCACCATCATCCGCAGGACCACGGCCGGACGCCGCCGCGCCGGCCGGCCGCCAATGCCGCCGCGGTGGCGACAATGCCGGCCGCGGCCGGTTCCGGCGCGGGGTACGCCATCGTCCATGCCGGCAAGCAGGTCCGCTTCGGGCCGGTCGTGTTCTGGATCGCAGTCGGTACCATCGTCCTGCTCGGCATGTGGTCGGCTGCGACCGCCACCTATTTTGCCTTCCGCGACGACGTCTTGACCCGGCTGATCGCCCGCCAGGCCGAGATGCAATACGCCTATGAGGACCGCATCGCCGAACTGCGCGCAAAGGTCGATCGGACCACCAGTCGCCAGCTGCTCGACCAGGAACAGTTCGATCAGAAGCTCGACCAGATCATGCGTCGGCAGACCACACTGGAATCGCGCACCACCGCGCTAGGTGCGATCCCCGACGTCTCAGTCACCGGATCGATCAGGCCACAGGGCCGCGGCGCCGAGACCGGGGGGACATCCCCCGGTACGCCAAAGCCCTCGCCGATCAGCGATACCGTGATCTTCGTCGCACCGCCCGACCGCGAAGCACGCCTGGAGTCCCGCGCGCCGCTGGCGATCAAGGCTCAGCCCAATCAATTCGCCAAGGTTCAAGGCGTCGACAACGTCCTCGTTCGCCTGCAGACCTCGCTGGATCAGATCGAGCGGCGGCAGATGGCCGTGCTGTCCTCGGTCGAGGACGGCATCGAATCGCGGGTACGGCGAATGCGCGGCGTGATCGGCGACCTCGGCCTCGACATGGCCCAACTCGAAGCGGCGACGCCGCGCTCGGGCATGGGTGGTCCGTTTGTGCCCGTCAAGCTCCCCGCCGACGCCGGCCCATTCGAACGCCAACTCTACCGCATCAACATCAACCGCGCGCAGATGCAGCGCCTGAACCAGACGCTGGCGCTGGTACCCTACCGCAAGCCCGTCGTCGGCGAAGTCGAGTTCACGAGCGGCTTCGGCGTGCGCAGCGATCCGTTCCTCGGTCGCCCGGCCATGCACACAGGCCTCGATTTCCGCGCCGCCACCGGCGATCCCGTGCGCGTGACCGCCAACGGCAAGATCGTCTCGTCGGGTTGGGCCGGCGGCTACGGCCGCATGGTCGAGGTCGACCATGGTAACGGACTCTCGACCCGCTACGGTCATCTGTCGGAAATCCATGTCAGGGTCGGCGACGTCGTCAAGATCGGTCAGGTGATCGGCGCGGTCGGTTCAACCGGGCGCTCGACCGGGCCGCATCTGCACTATGAAACCCGGATCGATGGCGAGGCGGTCGATCCGCAAAAGTTCTTGCGTGCCGGCGTTCGCCTTAGCGCGGGCTGAGGTCCTCCGCGGCTCCAAGCCTATGCAACCAGTGTACGGATGCCCATCCAACTGCGCGCTATCTTGACGCCTCGTGCCCGACTTCGCCGGTGATCACATCGCCGAACAGCTCCCAGGCTTCGCCGTCGAACCTCATCAGTTGCATCTGCTCGATCGGAAAATAGTCGTCGGGCGAGGTGTTGACCATGATGCCAGGCAGCATCAGCTCGGAATGAAAGTTCTTCAGGCTCGCCGCCTGCTTCATGACGTTCTCGTGCGTGAGATTGTCGCCGCACTGCTTCAGCACCTGCGCCATCGCCTCCGCCTGCACGTAGCCATAGAGGTTGTTGGCGTTGGCCTTGTCGCCGTCGGGATAATACTTGTCCATGAAGGCGCGCCACTGCACGATGGCGGGATCCTTGTCCCACGTCGGATCGGTCGGGTCCTTCAGATACGCCGTGGAGATGATGCCCTTGGAAAATTCGACGCCCGCGGGTTTGAGCACGGAGGCGACCGAAGTGGCGGTGTTGGCGAGGAAGAACTTCGGCTTCCAGCCGAGCTCGCCGACCTTCCGGATCGCCTGCGCGGAGCCCTTCGGCGCCGCCCAGGAGAAAAAAATGTCGGCGCCGGAATCGTGCAGTGCGACGATCTGGGAATCGATCGAGGGATCGCTCACCTCATACGATTTGTCGGCGATGATCATGCCGGCCTTGTCGCCGAGCCCGTCCTTCAAGCCCTTGAACTGATCCTTGCCGGCGTCGTCGTTCTGCCAGAACACCGCGATCTTGCTGTTGGGGAAATGATCGAGGATGTATTTCGCGTAAATGCGTCCTTCGCTCTGGTAGTTGGGTTGAAAGCCCATGGTCCAGGGAAAGTTCTTGGGATCGCCGAACTTGGTGCCGCCGGAAGCGACGAAGAGCTGCGGCACCTTCTTGGCGTTCATGTATTTCATGATCGCCGAATTGGACGGCGTGCCGAGCGCCTGGAAGATCAGCAGCACCTCGTCACCCTCGACGAGCTTGCGCGCCTGCTCGATCGCCTTCGGTGGCGAATACGCGTCGTCATAGCTGATGAAGTCGATCTTGCGGCCGTTGATTCCGCCCTGGTCGTTGATCATCCTGAAGAAGGCGGCTTCGGTCTTGCCGATCACGCCATAGGACGACGCCGGCCCGCTATAGGGCATGATGTTGCCGACCTTGACTTCGCTATCGCTTGCGCCGGGATCGTATTTCTTCTGTGCAAAGGCAGAGGTCGCGGCGAGCGCCGCACTTGCGAGCGCTGCGATCACAACAATGTAACGAGAACGAGATGGCATCGTTTTCTCCCGATTTTTGTCGTTGTTTTGGCGGCAAGTCTCGCAAGTCACGCATGTACTGGCAAGCGCCGGTTTTTTTCCGTCCGACGAAACGGCATTGTTGCCTGGCGCTAATTGTGATTGATGGTCGGCCGGGTGCATAGAAGTCGAGGCAGGTTGATTGCTTAAGCCGAAAATCCGTACCGGTCCCCGGCATCCGCGAATTGCGGGCGCGGGCTATGAGTTCACGCGCTGGATCAGCGAGTCCGCGATGGAGCGGCGCGGCCTTCACAAGGCGAACAGCGATTTCGCCAAGCAGACTCTCGCGTCGATCCGCGAACGCCTGCTGCGTGGCGAGAGCGTCTACATCGCGGGGCTCGCCTGCCCGGGTACCCACAACACCGGTGTTGCTCTGGTCGAAGTCACTCAGAGCGGCGGACCGCGCCTGATCATCAACAATGAGGAGGAACGCTTTTCCGGTAACAAGCACACCAACGCTTTTCCGGAAGCCTCGTTGAACGACATGCGCAAGGTGCTGAGGCGGATGGGCCGCGACATTGGCGACGTCGCAGCCTTCGTCACGACCTGGGACTATTCGGCGCTGCTGGCCATGCTGATCCGCACCTCGATTGAGGAGGCGCCCGCAAGCCTCAAGCTGCTGCGCGCGCCGATCGCGCCAGCGATCAACCTCCGCCAGATGGACCAGGTCCGGCGCCTGTCGCGCAAGCTCGGCGGAATGTTCGGGCTTGCCGGACCGCTGCCGCTGATCTGCCTGCCGCATCACGACAATCATGCATGGTACTCATTCGCGGCCTCGCCGTTTGCCGACGCGCAAGAGCCGATCGCGATTGCCGTGCTCGATGGCACCGGCGATATCGGTTCGATCTCGCTCTATGTTGCCGAAAACGGCGAGATGAAGCGACTCTACTGCAACGAAAGCCTGTTCGATTCGCTGGGCGCCTTCTACACGGTGATTTCCTCCAGCCAGGGCGGCTGGACCTGGCTCTCCAGCGAGGGCCGCTACATGGGCGCCGCCGCTTGGGGCGACATGAACCGCGCGACCAATCCCTACTACAAGCGATTGAAGGAAGTGCTGCAGCTCGGCCCGAACGGCGAGGTGCGTCTCAATCGCGCAATGGCCAACTGGCATAGCGATCCGGCCGACAAGCCCTACAAGCCGCTGCTCATCGAAATCCTCGGTCCGCCGCTGCGGCCCGACCAGCTCTGGAATCCCGACGCCATGCTGCGCGTCGAGGACATCCATCACCGTCCCGACACCAAGGACCGTCTCGACAAGGCGGCCGCAACGCAAATGGTATTCGAGGACGCGATGATCCATGTTGTCGATCATCTCCTCCGCATCACCGGGACCAACCGCCTGGTGCTGACCGGCGGCGTGGCGCTGAACGCGCTCGGCAACATGCGGCTGCTCGAGCATTTCGACGAGGCTTGGTTCGAGAAAGCGCAAGGCCGCAAGACGCGGCTGCATATGTGGGTGCCGCCAGTGCCGGGCGATCCCGGTGTGCCGATCGGCGCCGCCTGGCTGTTTGCGCATATGGCTGGCGCGCCGCGCGGCGCCGCTTTGTCGCACGCTTTCTATTGCGGTTTGCCGCCGACGCATGCGGACATCACAGCGGCGCTGCAAGCCGAGGATGTCGCCTCAACAGCGATCGGCAATGTCTCGAGCCCCGAAGGCCGCGACGCCATCGCAGACCTGATGGCCTACATGGTCGCGCAAGGTGGCGTCATCGCGATCTACCAGGGCGCGGCGGAAACCGGCCCGCGCGCGCTGGGGCACCGCTCGATTCTGGCCAATCCCTGCGATCCCAATGTCCGCGAGCGCCTCAACGAACGCGTCAAGTACCGTGAAGCTATCCGCCCGCTGGCGCCGATGGCGACGCTGGAGGCGGCACTAGACTATTTCCAGTTGGAAGACGGCGCCTCCGACGCCGACTACAACGCCTATAACTACATGGTGCTGACGGCCCACTCGAAGCCGCAGGCGCGCGAAAAAATCCCGGCGGTGGTGCATGCCGACGGCACCGGCCGCATCCAGATCGTTCGAGCCCAGGACGATCCCCTCACCTACGCTTATCTGAAGGCGCTCGGCCGCCATATCGGCGTCGAGATGTCGGTCAACACCTCCTTCAATGTCGCAGGCCCCATCGCGCAGACGCCGGCGCAAGCCATCGATACGCTCCGCCGCTCGAAGGGCCTCGATGCCGTGGTTCTGGTCGCCGATGACGGCACCGCCTACGCAGCCTGGCACGGCGGCGAGCGCGACAGCGGACGATTCACCGGATGGTATGCGGCGTGGACGAGTGCGCAGCGCTAATAGTTTGCTTGACAGCCCCGATCCATCTGCGCATCGCCGTCGATCTCAAGAGCCCATTCACTGTCGATCGCTTCTTCGTGATGAAGACACTACTTTGCTTAGCGACGGAAGCAAACCTTTCCGGGGATGTGTCGCCTGGCGGCAACAGATCGGCACAGTGTGAGTGAAATTCCCGAAAAGGATTTCAACCGTAATACGAGGCATTGAAACGTTGCACGGCGCGCGCAAGATGATCGCGGTCTTCAAACGCCTGCCATTTATGGCTACTGACGATTACAAACAATTGTCATCGAAGGGAGGCGTCGGGACCAGCTTCGCCATCATACAGGACTGTTCGCATCATGCTCAAGAAACTGATCTTCGCATCCGCTCTCGCCAATGTTCCGGGCCTCGCTTTCGCGGCGGACTTGCCGGCTGGCTATCATCCGGCCTTGAAAGCTCCTCCGGCCCCGCAGGCGTTTTCGTGGACCGGCTTCTACGTTGGGTTGAACGTTGGCGGCGCCTTCGACAATTCAGACCGCGTCGACGTGTCCGGTCTTCCAGTGGCTCTTGGGGGTCCCAACCTCTCACTTCGCAATAAAAGCAGCGGTATCACGGCGGGAGGCCAAGCCGGCTACAACTACGAGTTCTCGCTTGGCAATTTGAACGGCATCGTGATCGGTCTCGAAGCCGATGCGGCCTATACTGATGTGTCGGGCAGTCTGCCGATCGACAGCAGCGATGTCGCCCCGGGAAGCACGGTGAACCTGCGCAGCCGCCTGGATTATCTGGGAACTATTCGCGGCAGACTCGGCTACGCCTATGATCGCTTCCTGGTCTACGGGACCGGCGGCTTCGCATATGGGACCGTTGAGCATAGCGCCGACTTAGTTCAGCCTGGTGTTGGCACGCGGGGGAACGCAAGCCTCAAAACGACCGAGATCGGCTTTGCTTATGGTGGTGGCATCGAATATGCGTTGCCCGTCGATTCATTCTACCATCTGACCAGCACCAGCGCGGTCACGCTGAGGGGCGAATATCTGCGCTACGAACTCGGCGAAACCAACGCGAGTGTTGCAGTGCCGGGCGTTGCCGCCTCGATCAAAGTTCGCGACGTCGGCAACATCGCGCGGTTCGGTGTCAACTATAAGTTTTGACATCGCAAAGCCGGAGTGGCGCTCGTCCACCGCGTGACGCAGTCTGCGATTGGGAGTTCGCGGGCTGCGAAGTAAGCGAGAAACATCCCGTCAGCGGGTGATTGGCAGCTGGTACAAGCTGGAAGCGAGCGCTCGATGATAGCAGGGGGCGGCCAAGGCAGACGCGCGCTACGCGGCCGCTTTGCGCCGTACCCGGATCGTCGCAAGTGCCGCGATGCCGTGGCTGCCGCCTGGCATCGCGGTGATATGCCGGATGGGAAGTGGAAGAAGACCCGGGCGTAGCTATCGCCGAGCCCATGTCAGCACGCGTCCGTCAATCACGATCAGCGCGCTGCCGATCACGAGCGCGCCGATGACCTCCCTGGTCGAGATCCGTTCGCCGAGCACGAGATAGCCAAGCAGGATCGCCGTGACCGGAATGAGTAGCGTCACCAGCATCACATTGGTCGCCCCGGAGCGCTGAAGGATCTGAAAGAACACAATATAGGCGAGCGCCGTCGACAGCGTGGCGAGGCCGATTACCGCAAGCCACGTCGTCGTGCCTGGCATGTGCAGTTGCCAGGGCCTGTCGAAGACCCCGGCGACAACAGCCATCATCGCGGCGGACGCCAGCATCTGGAACGTCGCCGTCCCCAGCGGCGGCACGCGCGACGGCAGGCGCCGCGCCACCAGAGCCGCCAGACCGTAGCTGAAGGCGGCGGCCAGACACAGCAGGATGCCAATGCCCTGCTTCGTGCCGAAGCCGAACGCATCACCATGGAGGATCGCAACTCCGATCAGACCAACGATCACGCCGGCGACGCGGCGGACCTGCAGCCGCTCCTCGCCGGCGGCAGCCATCACGATGACGGTGAACAGCGGAGTGGTGGCGTTGAGGATGGAGGCCAGTCCGCTCGAAATGTGGGTCTGCCCCATCACGATCAGCGAAAACGGCAGGACATTGTTGAACAGGCCGATCGCGAAGAACGGCGCCCAGGCGGACAAACCACGAGGAAGCTCGATCTTGTAGCCTCGCAGCAACGGCAACAGGACGACAGCGCCCAGCGCGACGCGTAGCAGCACCAGCGTCAGCGGCGGCAATTCCCGCAAGATCACGCCGTTGAAGAAAAACGAGCCACCCCACAAGACCGACAGCAGGCCGAGCAGCGACCAGTCGCGACGGTCGATCCTGTTGTCGGCGGAAAGCATGTCCGGTTCTCGTCTGCGCTCAACGCAGATGACTAGCCGGCAGCCTGGAATATTCCCACCCGATTTCCGTGGGCAGCCTGCCGGCCTATTTCGGCCGCGACACGATCTCGATCATCTTGCCTTCGTCATCGTCCGCCGCGTGCGCCCTCGCCTCGTCGTAGGCGGCAAGCACCGCGCGGCTGACCGGCACGCCGGGCAGCAGCGTCTCGGCGAGCCGCACCGCGTATGTCGCATCCTTGTGGCGCAACGCGGCGGTAAAGGAGGCGCCTGAGAAGTCGCGAGTGATCATCCGTTTGGAGTGGCGGATCACCTGCGGGCTCGCCACCGCTCCGGTCGCGAGCGCCTCTGCCACTAGCTTCATGTCGAGACCGGCGTGCTCGGCTATCGCAACTCCCTCGGCGAGGCCCGCAATCTGCACGGCGCCCATCAGGTTGTTGATCAGCTTGAACACCGTGCCGGTGCCGACCGCGCCGAAATGACGGACGGTGTTGCCGATCGGATCCAGGAAAGGCCGTGCCTTGTCGAGATCGGCGGCATCGGCGCCGACCAGGAGCGTCAGCTTGCCCGCGGCAGCCGCTTCCGGGAGGCCGGTGACGGGGCAATCGATGTAAATCAGCCCGCGCGAGTGTAGCTCACGCGCCATGTCGAGCGCGTGCTGATACGACACTGTCGAGCATTCGATCGCAAGCGTACCCGCCTTCATGGTCGCGGCGGCGCCATCCTTGGTCAGCCACACTTCGCGCGAGGCGTCGTCGTCGGCCACCATGGTCACGACCGCGTCGGCGTCGATTGCGGCATCTTCCGGCGAGGTCGACCATCGCGCGCCACGCGCGATCAGGTCCTCGGCCTTTGCCTTGCTGCGGTTCCAAACGGCGACGGTGAAGCCGGCATCCAGATAGCGGCCGGCCATCCCGTGGCCCATTCGCCCCAATCCGATGAAGGCAACGCGCTGCATGAGCTAATCCACATCCTCGACCGAGCCGGGTGCGGAGCCGAAGGCACGTTGCGCCAGCGTGGCCGCCATGAACTCGTCGAGATCGCCGTCCAGCACGCCTGACGTGTCGGAGGTCTGCACGCCTGTGCGCAGGTCTTTCACCATCTGATAGGGCTGCAGCACGTAGGAGCGGATCTGATGGCCCCAGCCGATGTCGGTCTTGGCGGCCTGATCGGCGGCAGCCTGCTCCTCCCGCTTCTTCAGCTCGATCTCGTAGAGCCGCGCGCGCAGCATGTCCCAAGCCTGCGCCCGATTCTTGTGCTGGGAGCGGCCGGCCTGGCAGACCACGGCGATGCCGGTCGGAATATGCGTCAGACGCACCGCGGATTCGGTCTTGTTGACGTGCTGGCCACCGGCGCCACCGGACCGCATCGTGTCGGTCCGGACGTCGGATTCCTTGATCTCGATCTTGATGCTGTCGTCGATGACCGGGAAGATCTGCACCGACGAGAACGATGTGTGCCGCCGCGCGTTGGAATCGAACGGCGAGATGCGCACCAGACGATGCACGCCGGCCTCCGTCTTCAGCCAGCCATAGGCGTTGTGGCCGCTGATCTGGATGGTGGCCGATTTGATGCCGGCCTCTTCGCCCTGGGACTCCTCAAGGTACTCGATCTTGAAACCGTGTTTCTCGGCCCAGCGCGTGTACATGCGCAAGAGCATCTGCGCCCAGTCCTGGCTCTCGGTGCCGCCGGCGCCGGCATGGACCTCGAGATAGGAATCGAACCTGTCGGCCTCGCCCGAGAGCAACGCCTCGAGCTCGCGCCGCGCCACCTCCTTCTTCAGTTCCCTGAGCGCCTTCTCGGCATCGGCAACCACGGCCTCGTCGTTCTCGGCTTCGCCGAGCTCGATCATGCCGATATTGTCCTCAAGTTCGCGCTCGACCTTGCCGATGCCCGAGAGCGCATCCTCCAGCGAGGTGCGCTCCTGCATCAGCTTCTGGGCCTTCTGGGGATCGTTCCAGAGGTTGGAATCTTCAGCGAGCTTGTTCAGCTCGGCGAGGCGTGCCGTCGATTGCTCGACGTCAAAGATGCCTCCTCAGCAGCCCGACTGACTGCTTGATCTCTTCAACAAGGCGTTCGATTTCGGCGCGCATGGTCTTTCAGGAGTTGGGAAAATGACTTGCGAGCGATGTAACGACCAGCGCGGCAAAGCGCAATCAGCTTCGCCGCACCGCCACGATTATTTGGCCTACAGAACTGCTAATACAATCCGCCGGTTCCCGGACGCATGAACAGGCCCGTATCAGGCTGCTGCCCCTGCGACGCCGGGGGAGCGCGGCCATCGGCATCGGCTACGCCGATGACGGAGTAGTTGTCCGGCGGCGCGGTGCCCGGCTTGAACGCTTCGAGAATGGTGCGGCCGCCGTCGCCGGGCCCGGCGCGCATGCCGGTCTTTGCGTCGACGCGGATCAATTTGATGCCGGCCGGGACCTTGAACGGGGTCGGCGGCTTGTCGGCGAGGGCGAGCTTGAGGAAGTCGCGCGCGATCGGCGCTGCGGTGTGACCGCCGGTGGCGCCGCGGCCGAGATTGCGCGGCTTGTCGTAGCCGACATAGACACCGACCACGATGTCCGGCGAGAAGCCGAGGAACCAGACATCCTTTTCATCGTTGGTGGTGCCGGTCTTGCCGGCGATCGGCTTGCCGATCTCCCGTGTGAAACCCGCGGCCGCGGCGGTACCGCGCTGGACCACGCCTTCCATCATCTCAGTGATCTGGTAGGCCGTCATCGGGTCGAGCACCTGCTCGCGGCGATCGATCAACTGAGGCTCGGGCTGGCTCTTCCAGCCGCCGGGCGCGTCGCAGCCGCGGCATTCGCGCTGGTCGTGCTTGAAAATGGTATGACCGTAGCGGTCCTGGATGCGATCTATCAGCGTCGGTTTCACGCGACGGCCGCCATTGGCGAACATCGAATAGGCCGTCACCATGCGCATCACGGTGGTCTCGCCGGCACCGAGTGCGTAGGACAGGTAGTTCGGCAATTCGTCGTAGACACCGAAGCGCTTTGCATACTCGCCGATCAAGGGCATGCCGATGTCCTGCGCGAGGCGAACCGTGACAGTGTTGAGCGAGCGCTCCAGCGCGTTTCGCAGCGTGGTCGGGCCGTAATATTTGCCGGTCGAGTAGTTTTCCGGACGCCACACACCCGCGCCCTGACCCTGATCGATTTCGATCGGCGCATCGATCACCACGGTCGACGGCGTATAGCCGTTGTCGAGCGCGGACGAGTACACGATTGGCTTGAACGACGAACCGGGTTGCCGGTAGGCCTGCGTCGCCCGATTGAACTGGCTCTGGTCGAACGAGAAGCCGCCGACCATGGCCAGCACGCGGCCGGTCCAGGGATCCATCGCCACCATGGCACCGGAGACTTCCGGCAGCTGCCGCAAACGAAACTGACCTTCGACCGGCGTGCCTTCTTTCGTTACCAGCGGGTCAGCATAGATGACATCGCCGGGTTGCAGGACCTGCGAGACAGCCGTCGGCGCCCTGCCCTTGACCCTGGCCCAGCGCACGCCATCGATCGTGATGATGCCGGTCTGGCGTTCCTTGGACACTGCGCCGCCGAGTTCGCGGCCGGGCTGGAAGCCGATTCGGGCCGACTGATCGCTTGTCTCGAGTACCACCGCCATGCGCCACGGCGAGATATCGGACAGCGATTTTATGTCCGCGAGCTTGACGCCCCAGTCGCCGGAAGTATCCAACTTGTGGAGCGCGCCACGCCAGCCTTGCGCCTCGTCATAATTGACGAGACCCGCGGCCATCGCCTTGCGCGCCATCACCTGAAGCTTCGGATCAAGCGAGGTGCGGACCGACAGGCCACCCTCATAGAGTTTCTTTTCGCCGTAGCGCTCAAAGATGTCGCGGCGGACTTCCTCGGCGAAATATTCGCCGGCGAAGACGTGTGCGCCATTGCTGCGATTGGTGACGACCAACGGCTCCTTGCGAGCCTTGTCGGCGTCGGCTTGCTTGATCCAGCCGTTTTCCAGCAGGCGATCGATCACGTAGTTACGCCGCTCGATGGCGCGGTCGCGATTCCGCACCGGATGCAGCGCGGCCGGCGCCTTCGGCAGCGCCGCCAGATAGGAGGCTTCCGCGATCGTCAGCTCATTGACCGATTTGTCGAAATAGACAAGCGACGCCGCCGCGATGCCGTAAGCACCGAGCCCGAGATAGATCTCGTTGAGGTAAAGCTCGAGGATGCGATCCTTGGAATAGGCGCGCTCGATGCGCATCGCCAGCAAGGCTTCCTTGATCTTGCGGGAGAACGACACCTCGTTGGTGAGCAGGAAGTTCTTGGCCACCTGCTGGGTAATGGTCGAGGCACCCTGCGGGCGGCGATTCGAGCCATAGTTCTGCGCATAGAGGATCGCGGCGCGGGCCATGCCCTGGTAATCGATGCCGCCATGCTCGTAGAAATTCTTGTCCTCGGCGGCCAGGAAGGCGTTGATCACGAGCTTGGGCACCGCCTGAATAGGCAGGTAAAGCCGGCGTTCCTTGGAGTATTCGCCGAGGAGCGCACCATCGGACGCGTGCACGCGCGTCATCACCGGCGGTTCATAGTCCTGGAGTTGCGAATAATCCGGCAGGTCTTTGGAAAAATGCCAGATCGCGCCGGCGACCGCAGCGACGCCAACCAGGAACACCACCGTTCCGGCGGCGAACAAAAAACCCATGAACCGCACGAGCAGGCGCATTATCGAAGTTCCGTTCCAACCCTCCGGCGCTCAGTTGTCCGAAGCGCCTGTAAAAGTGCGAAAGACTCACACGATCAGCCTGGGACCCAACGAGCCATCGTTGCGCACGCCCAATATACAAGAGCCCTCGGACAATATGGTCGATTCCAAAGACCCTGCGGTCCACTGTCTATACAGTCGCCGCTGTGGCCAAACTAGGGCTTCCCCTCGCGGCTACGGCCCTTTCGCTCCACCGGTTTCACCGCGGCTGCCCGGCAGTTGCGAGCCTTTTGGCGAAAAATGCGTCGATTGCCTGGGCCATCGAACCGACTGTCTTGTTCCGCCAGTTCTCCGAGACCAGATGCTCGAGGTCCCCCTTATTGGAAACATAGCCGAGTTCGACCAGAACTGACGGCACGTCGGGAGCCTTCAACACCCGGAAGCCGGCCGACTTGAGTGGATGCTTGTGCATCCGCACCGTGGCCTTCATCTCGCTCATCAAGAGGCGGGCGAAGCGATTGGAGAAGGTCTTGGTTTCCCGCTGTGCGAGATCGATCAGGATGTCGGCGACCTCGGTCGGTTCCTCGGACAGATTGACCCCGCCGATGGCGTCGGCCTTGTTTTCAGCGTCCGCCAAGCGCTCGGCTTCGGCGTCGGAGGCCTTGTCCGACAGCGTGTAGATGGTGGCGCCCTGGGCATCGCCCTCACGCTTCGGCAAGGCGTCGGCATGGATCGAGACGAACAGCGCCGCGGACTGGCTGCGAGCGACCTTCACGCGGTCGTTCAGCGGGACGAACGTGTCGTCAGTGCGGGTCATGACCACGCGGTACTTGCCGGATTTCTCGATCCGGTCGCGCAGCGCGAGGCCGAATCCGAGCACCAGATTCTTTTCCGTCTCGCCGTTGGACTGCGTGCCGTTGTCGAGGCCGCCATGGCCCGGGTCGATCACGATCAGCGGTCGCGAATCGGATCCGTCAGACGCCTTGGCCGCCGTCGTGGTCGCAGCTGCCGAGGCGTTGGCGTCTGCGACGGACGGCTTCAGCTCCGGGAGCGATTGGACGAACCTGCTACGGTCGACCTCCTCGAATTCCAGCACCAGCCGGGGCGGCTGGCCGTTGGCGGCTTCGAGGATATAGGAATTGGCGATCCTCGCCGGTCCAGTCAGGTCAAAGACGATCCGAGAGCCGCCGGGCATCACGAGGCCATAGCGGAACGCCTTGACGAGCCCCCGGCCCGACGAGCCCGTCCCGGCGGCAAGGTGGAAGGTGACCTGCGGAATATCCACAACGACCCGGTAGGGGTCGGCCAGTGGGAAGGCGTGGAACTCGATCTTCCGATCGAGATCGAGGATGAAACGGGTCTGCCTGGCGTCGCCAGCGAGGCGTGCATCAGAAGCGACTGGATAATTCGCACTCGCTGCGGCTGCCGGTCCCTCGGAAGCATTCGGGCGGCCTGCCGCCGCAAACATCAATGCTGCGGCGCACAATAGCCCACACCCCAGCAAAGCGCCGTGATTTGCCCGATTCGCCAACGATTCAATGCCTCCGAGCAGCGTTTTACCGCATTAGGACGACACGGTTAATCGTGGTTTAACACAGCTGGGGCGAAAAGGATCGAGTGTTGCCGCGCCGCGACGCTCCCTTGCACGTGGCGGTCAATCCACGTATGTACGGAGTGCTGACGGCTAGTACTGCCGGTTGTGTCGCGTTCAGCCTCCCGGTGCGGCGGTGGAATCTTCGAAGCCGAGGATTCCGGCGTGTTTTTCCGACCACTCCTCAAGCCAGCGCCGTGCGCGGCAGACAAGGAGTGGCGGTTTCAAGCCCGAGCGGCGTCCGATCCCAGGCGCGCTTTCGCCACACGGACGGTTTGAGGCACGGCATAGCTGATTATCCGGCCCCCCGGGGCCTCGATATGCGATGGCCGGCGAGCGCTTCGGCGCCACGCCGGGCTTTCAGCAAAGGATACGGCGGCATCTCTCGCCGCCAACATGTTTAGACGGGCCGACGCTTAATGCGCCAAACGGTATTGCCGACCAGGATCCCCGAGACGATCGCGCTGACGCGAAGCGGACGCTTCGCCCGACGCCTCGTCCCGGAGAATTCCCGCGCGGCTCTGCGCCTCGCGACGCGTTTTGGCCTTCCCCTCACCCCCGAATCAGGTGGACCGTCGCGTCACCGGGCGGCGCAATTCGCGCGCGCCATGCACCGCGCCCGCCGCTGCCAAGAGTTACAAGATGCCCAACAAGATGTTGATCGATGCCACCCACCCGGAAGAGACCCGGGTCGTCGTGGTCCGCGGCAATCGCGTCGAAGAATTTGACTTCGAGACAGCCCAACGCAAGCAACTGCGCGGCAATATATATCTCGCCAAAGTCACGCGCGTAGAGCCGTCATTGCAGGCCGCCTTTATCGAATATGGCGGCAATCGCCACGGTTTCCTCGCCTTCAGCGAAATCCATCCAGACTACTACCAGATCCCGGTCGCCGACCGTCAGGCGCTGATCGAAGCTGATGAACGCGCCCACCGCGAGGCCGAGGAAGAGCACGAAAACCGCGGCCACCGCCGCCGTTCGCGCCATCGCAACGCCCGCCGCCGCAGCCATAGCGAGCGCGTGCAAAGCGAGGTGGTCGAGGGCGCCAGCGCCGACCCGCAGGCGCCAGAGGTCCACGAAAGTCGCGAACAGCCGGTCGACGCCGAGCACCATGATCTTGGCACGCAGGTGGACGAAGGTCGTGAGCAGGATGCTCATGACCATGACCACCATGACGATCACGGCCATGACCACGATGACCGTGGCCATCATGACCAGCACCACGATGCCCATGCCGTAAGTGAGGCGACGGCCGCCGATGCGCCACCCGATCCGGTCGTAGCGGCGGTCGAGGCGTCCGTTGCGTCAGCCGCGCCCGAGACCGTCCAGACCGTCGAGATCAATCATGAGCCCGAACGGACGCATGAGGAGCAGGCCGAGGAGAACGCCGCGCATGCCGACGACACGCCCCAGGCTGTCGCGGCGGACGAGGCTCTTGCGGGCTCTGGCGAGCCGGCTGTCGCGGAGGTTACACTGTCCGACTCCGAGGATGCCGCTGTGGATGCTGCTGCGCCTCAGGGCGATGATGGCAGCGAGACCGACGACGACGACGACGAGGAAGACGGCGAGGAAGCCGAAGAGGAAGCCGAAGAGGAGGAAGTCGTCGAGTCCGTTGGTGGCGACGACGTGCTCGAGGAGGTGCCGGAGCGTCCGTTCCGCCCGCGCCGCCAGTACAAGATCCAGGAGGTCATTAAGCGCCGCCAGGTGATGCTGGTGCAGGTCGTCAAGGAAGAGCGCGGCAACAAGGGCGCCGCGCTGACCACCTATCTGTCGCTGGCCGGCCGTTACGCCGTGCTGATGCCGAACACCGCGCGCGGCGGCGGCATCAGCCGCAAGATCACGTCGGCGCAGGACCGCTCGCGGCTGAAGGAAGTGGTGCAGGATCTCGACGTGCCCGAGGGCATGGGCATCATCCTGCGCACTGCCGGCGCCTCCCGCACCAAGCCGGAGATCAAGCGCGACTTCGAGTACCTGATCCGCATGTGGGAAACGGTGCGCGACCTGACGCTGAAGTCGCAGGCGCCGAGCCTCGTCTACGAGGAAGGCTCGCTGATCAAGCGCTCGCTGCGCGATCTCTACAACAAGGAGATCGACGAGATTCAGGTAGCCGGCGAAGCCGGTTATCGCGAGGCGCGCGACTTCATGAAGATGCTGATGCCGGCCAATGTTCGCGCGGTGAAGCAGTATCGCGACGGCCAGCCGCTATTCTCGCGGATGGGCGTCGAGAGCCAGTTGGACGCAATGTTCTCGCCGACGGTGCAGTTGCGCTCCGGCGGCTACATCGTCATCAATCAGACCGAGGCCCTGGTCTCGATCGACGTCAACTCGGGCCGCGCCACGCGCGAGCATCACATCGAAGACACCGCGCTCAAGACCAATCTCGAGGCTGCGGAGGAAGTGGCGCGCCAGCTCCGCTTGCGTGACCTCGCCGGCCTGATCGTCATCGATTTCATCGACATGGACGAGAAGCGCAACAACCGTGCCGTCGAGCGCAAGCTGTCCGACTGTCTGCGGCAGGACCGCGCGCGGATCCAGGTCGGCCGCATCTCGCATTTCGGTCTTCTGGAAATGTCGCGCCAGCGCATCCGCGCCAGCGTGCTGGAGAGTTCGACCGAGCCCTGCCCGCAATGTGGCGGCAGCGGCCACGTCCGTTCGGTCTCTTCGGTGGCGCTGCAGCTTTTGCGCGGCATCGAGGAAATCCTGATGAAGGGGGCAACCCACAATCTTGTCGTGCGGACCCGCACCGACGTTGCGCTCTACGTCCTCAATCACAAGCGCGGCCATCTGCGCGATCTCGAAAACGCCTTCAAGGTCTCACTCTCGGTGGTCGCCGATGCGACCGTGAGCGGCCAGCAATCCTACGTCATCGATCGCGGCGAGCAGGTGCACACGCTCGAGGCCGCCAAGGCTATCGTGGCGGCGCAGGCCACCGCGGCACCACCGCCGGCCGATGAGGCGGATGACGAGGAGGAACTGTTCGAGTTCGAAGCCGAGGTCGAGACCGACGAGACCGAAGGCCTCGCCGACGACCGGTCGACCGGCGAGGAAGCCAGCGCCGACGGCGAAGGCGATGGCCAGCGCCGCAGGCGGCGGCGCAGGCGGCGCGGTCGTGGCGCTGGTGTCGGCGAAGCTCGCGAGGGTGGCCAGGCGCGCGAGGACGCCGACCTTACAAACATGATGCCCGAGGGCGTCGAGGCGGCTGCCGCCGACGATGCTGACGAAGACGAGGACGACGCCGACGAGCAGCCGGCTTTTGCGCGCAACGATCAGGACGGCAATGGCGAGCGGCGCCCGCGCCGCCGCGGCCGTCGTGGCGGTCGCCGTCGGCGCAGCGGTGGAGCGTCGGAAGAAGGTCTTGCGGCATCAATTTCCGACGAGCTCGGACCGACCGCCGAGCTGGAAGCGGTCGACGCCGTCGCCGATTTCGATGGCGGTTCGCCGGAGCCTGCCCCATCGCTGGAGCAGCCCGAGCCGGCTTCGCCGCAGGCGGCGGAGTCGCAGCCGGTCGAGCCTGCACCGGCCGTTGCGGTCGAAGCGCCCGCTTCAGAGGAAGCCCAGGCCGACGCCGACCGCGCCGCGCGACGCCGGTCGACAGTGCGCGAAAAGGTCAGCTTCCTGTCGTCGAATCATGAGGCGGATGCGCCGGCTGCCGCGCTGGCACAGAGCGCGGTTGAGACGTCGCCTGGTCCGGCTCCTTCGGCGGAGCCCGCTCCGGCTGCCACCACCGAGGCTCCGGCTCGCAAGGGCTGGTGGTCACGGCGCTTCGGCGGCGGCAACTAAAGCCCTCGCGACAAGCACGGAGCGTTTGCACGAAGATCATGCGCAAACAACAAGCTAAAGCGCGATGATGATTCATCCTGATCTCATCGCGCTTTAGCCTGATCCAGCACCAGTTCAGGAAAAACCGCCCGGCAATGCCGGGCGGTTTCGCTTTAGGCCACCGGCTGCCAGCTCAGTCGGTGGTGATGGCGGTTTCCATGTCGGTCGGATCGATCTGTCTGGCGAGATTGGCGTTGAGTTTCTCGCGGTCGAGTTCGCCCTCCCACCAGGCGACGACCACGCAAGCGACGCCGTTGCCGCACAGGTTGGTCAGCGCACGGCATTCGCTCATGAACTTGTCGATGCCGAGCACGATCGCCATGCCCGGCACCAGCCGCGGATCCACCACGGCGAGCGTCGCCGCCAACGTGATAAAGCCGGCGCCGGTGATGCCTGAGGCGCCCTTCGAGGTCAGCATCGCCACGATCAGGATCGTGATCTGCTGGGTGAAGGTCAGATCGACGCCGAGCGCCTGCGCGATGAACAGCGTCGCCAGCGTCATGTAGATGTTGGTACCATCGAGATTGAACGAGTAACCCGTGGGCACCACGAGGCCGACAACCGACTTCGAGCAGCCGAGCCGTTCGAGCTTCTCCATCAGGGACGGTAGCGCGCTCTCCGAGGACGAGGTGCCGAGCACGATCAGAAGCTCGTCCTTGATATAGGCAAGGAACTTCACGATCGAGAAGCCCGCCAGACGCGCGATGGTGCCGAGCACCACGAACACGAACAGCGCCGCCGTGACATAGAAGGTGGCGATCAGGCCGACCAGGTTGAGGATCGCACCGGTGCCGAACTTGCCGATCGTGTAGGCCATTGCGCCGAACGCGCCGACCGGCGCCGCGCGCATCACGATGGAAATGACGCCGAATACAGCGTGCGCGGCGTCATCGATGAAACTGCGGATCACATGGCCGCGCTCGCCGAGGCTCATGATCGCGAAGCCGAACAGCACCGAGAACAGCAGAACCTGCAGGATCTCGCCCTGCGCGAAAGCACCGACCACCGTGTCGGGGATGATGTGCAGGACGAAGTCGACGCTCTTCTGCGCCTCCGCCTGCTTGGCGTAACTGGCGACAGCCTGCGCGTTCGCCGCCGCGTTGCCGAAGCCTGCTCCTGGGCGCACCACATTGCCGACGATCAGTCCGATCACCAGCGCGAAGGTCGAGACGATCTCGAAATAGACCAGCGCCTTGACGCCGATCCGGCCGACCTTCTTGGCATCTTGTATATGCGCAATGCCCGACACCACAGTACAGAAGATGATCGGCGCGATCACCATCTTGATCAGCTTGATGAAGCCGTCACCGAGCGCCTTGATCCAGTCGTTGGTCGCAAGGTTGGGCCACAGCCAGCCGACCAATGCGCCAAGCACGATCGCAATCAGGACCTGGACGTATAGAACCTTGTACCACGGCTTCGCGCTGGCGCTCGCCGGCGCACCCGTGGCTACGGTTGCCGTTGTCATGCGTTTCACTCCCCCTCAGAAGCAGCTACAGCCAAGATCAAGTTGGGCTGCAGAGTCAAATGGAAACGCGCGACGGCGCAGAACTTCCCGGCCCGCTCCGGGCCACAATACCGACGCAAGTGAAAATGGCGCGCGGTAGCGCGCTGCGAAACCGATCGACTGACAAGCTGAACTCCGGGATGGCTCTTGAAGATTGCGGGGCTATTTAAGCCAACGCGCGATCCGGGCAACCGCTTCCTGCATGTCCTCCGCCGAGCGCGCGTAGGAAAAACGGATGAAGGAACGACCGTGGATCGGATCGAAATCGACGCCAGGCGTCGCCGCGACATGCGCCTTCTCCAGCATCTCGCTCGCAAATGCGAAACTGTCTGACGTGAAGTCGGAAACGTCGGCGTAGAGATAGAATGCGCCGTCAGCCGGCAGGAATTTTGTGAGGCCCGCCTTCGGCAGGCCCTCGATCAGGATACGGCGATTCTCCTGATAGCCGCGCTTGATAGTTTCCATCTCGGCAGCGCCGTCGAAGGCGGCCTCGGCCGCGATCTGCGACAGCGTCGGCACCGAGATCGAGAGGTTCTGCTGCAGCCGCTCGATCGGCCGCACCAGCGATTGCGGTACCACCATCCAGCCGACGCGCCAGCCGGTCATGCAAAAGTATTTCGAGAACGAATTGATCACCAGCGCGCGCGGCGACAGTTCGGCGGCAGTGACCGCCGGAAAAGCGTAATCGAGCCCATGATAGATCTCGTCGGAGATGAAGCGGATGCCGGCGCTTTCGGCGGCCGCCATCAGGCCGGACAGCGCTTCGCGCGACATCATCGTGCCGGTCGGATTGGCCGGACTGCCGACCAGCACACCCTTCAGCGGCGCCTTGCGATGGGCCGCTATCAGCGCTTCGCCGGTCAGCGCGTGACGGGTGTCGCTCGCGGTCTCGATCAGCACCGGCTCGCAACCGAGCGCGGTCAGGATATGCCGGTAAGGCGGATAGCCCGGCACGGTAACCGCAACGCGATCGCCCGGCTCGAACATTGCGAGGAACGCCAGGATGAAGCCACCCGACGAGCCGGTGGTGACGATGATGCGTTCGGCGTCGACCGGACAGCCATACGCCTCGAAATAGTGTCGCGCGATGCGCGCGCGTAGCGTGGGAATGCCGAGCGCCGAGGTGTAGTCGATCCGCCCGTCACGCAGCGAGGCCTGCGCCGCCGCGATCGCGGGTTTCGGCGCCGCCGCCGCTGGCTGCCCGACCTCCATGTGGATGACATGACCGCCGGCTGCTTCGATTCGCGCCGCCGCCGCCATCACATCCATCACCATGAAGGGCGGAACGTCACTCCGTCCGGACGCGGTCAACAGGCTTGCCACACAGTCTCTTGGTGTCGCGTCGAGCATTGATATCTGCTATTTGAACGGCCGCGGCCGGATTCAGGTTCCCGCACCGGATACCGCCCCAGACTGGCCGCATTCGGCGGCTCCTTATACCGTTTTCAAGCTAGGTGAATACCGGTTCGCGTGAAGAAAAACCGCAAAATCAAGAGACTGGGTCACGCTTCTGATCTAATCAGGGCCAGATTCGGAACTTGTCCTTCCGCAGCCTGCCATCCCCAATAGACCGCCCCATGCTGATCAGCCTTGTGCTCCGCACCCGGACCTTCAAAGTGACCGCGCTCGCCGCCGCAGTCGCGCTTGCGCTTGGCCCGGCCGTTCCGACGCAGGCGCAACAGGTCAAGGGCCCGCCTCTGCTGCGCGACACCGAGTCCGAGCAGCTCCTTCGGGAATATACCCGACCGATTCTGCGCGCCGCGGGTCTGGAGAAGCAGAACATCCAGATCGTGATCATCAACGACAGCACGTTCAACGCTTTTGTCGCCGACGGCCGCCGCATTTTCGTGAACTACGGCGCGCTGATGCAGTCGGAGACGCCAAACCAGATCATCGGCGTCCTTGCCCACGAAACCGGGCACCTCGCGGGCGGCCATTTGGCAAAATTGCGCGAGCAGCTTGCGCAGGCGCAGACCCAGATGATCATCGCCATGCTGCTCGGCGCCGGTGCGCTCGCAGTGGGCGCGCGCGGCGGATCCGGCAGCGGCCTGACCAATGCCGGCGCCGCCGCCATGTCGGCACCGCAGGAGGTGATCCGGCGCACGCTCCTGTCCTACCAGCGGCAACAGGAGGAGAACGCCGATCGCGCAGGCGTCAAGTTCCTGACCGCGACCGCTCAGTCCCCGAAGGGCATGTACGAGACGTTCAAGCGCTTCACCGACGAAAGCCTGTTCGCCGCTCACGGCGCCGACCCCTATCTGCAATCGCATCCGATGCCGATCGATCGCGTTCAGGCGCTGGAAGCCTTTGCGCATTCCAGTCCCTATTGGGACAAAAAGGATGATCCCGCACTGCAGCTCCGTCACGACATGATGCGCGCCAAGATTTCCGGCTTCATGGAGCGGCAGGACACTGTCTACCGGCGCTATCCGCTCTCCAACAACAGCCTTCCGGCGCGCTATGCGCGAGCGATCACGACCTACCTGCATGGCGACCTGCGGTCCGCGATCGCGCAGATCGACGGCCTGATCCAGGCGCAGCCCAACAATCCCTATTTCTACGAATTGCGCGGCCAGGCGCTGCTCGAGGGCGGCAGGCCGGCTGAGGCCATCGCGCCGCTGCGCAGGGCGGTGCAACTCTCCAGCAACGCGCCGCTGATCGAGATGCTGCTTGGCCAGGCGCTGGTCGCCTCCGACAACAAGTCATACACCGATGAGGCCATAAGTATTCTGCGTGCCGCCGTCGCGCGCGAGGGCGAGGCGCCGCTCGGCTACACCCAGCTTGCCATGGCCTATGGCCGCAAGGGCGATTATGCACAGGCCGATCTCGCCTCGGCACAGGCCGCCTACCTGCGCGGCGACAGTAAGACTGCGCGCGATCTCGCCTCGCGCGCCAAGACGCGGTTTGCGATCGGCACGCCCGGCTGGGTCAAAGCTGACGACATTGTGAGCGCCAAGCCGCCGCCGGGCGCGAAAAACAACTAGAAATGAACCGAAGTTCCATACAACGATCATCGAAACTGGCTCATTGTCCCGTGCGTATCTTGGGGCTAGGCCGAACAAGGATAGTCCCCATGCCATTGTTCCGTTTTCTTGCCCCTGCCTTGATTGGGCTCGCCGTCGGCGGCGCGCCGCTTGCCGCGTCGGCCGAGAGCTTCTCCGACACCCAGCGCGGCGACATCGAGACCATCGTACGGAACTATTTGATCGCGCATCCCGAGGTGCTCGAGGAGGCGATGACCGAATTGAGCAAGCGGCAGGCCGCCGCAGAGGCTGAAAAGCACCAGGCCAGCATCAGCAAGAACGCCGACACGATCTTCAACTCGCCGCGCGGCGTGACCATTGGCAACAAGGACGGCGACGTCACCTTCGTCGAGTTCTTCGATTACAATTGCGGGTACTGCAAGCGTGCGATGTCCGACATGCTCGACCTGATGAAGTCGGATCCGAAGCTGAAAGTCGTGCTGAAGGAGTTTCCGGTGCTGAGCCAGGGCTCGGTCGAAGCGGCTCAGGTCGCAGTGGCCGTGCGCATGCAGGATCCGACCGGCAAGAAATATCTCGACTTCCACCAGAAGCTGCTTGGCGGCCGCGGCGCCGCCGACAAGGCGCGCGCGCTTGCGGTTGCCAAGGAAGTCGGTCTCGACGTTGCGAGGATCGAAAAGGACATGACGAGCCCGGAAGCAAAGGCGACCATCGAAGAGAATTTCCGCCTCGCCGAATCTATGGGCATGAACGGCACGCCGAGCTACGTGATCGGCAAGCAGGTCGTTATCGGTGCGATCGGCCTAGACAATTTGAAGGAGAAGATCGGCGTCGCCCGCTGCGGCAAGGCAACCTGCTGATCCGAATGGGCGCATCACGTTCGTTCCAATCACAGCCCGGCTGCGTTGCAGCCGGGTTTTTCATTGGTCGAATCGCAAGTTCGGAACTGGCTTGCGGCAGCAAACGAACTGCCCGCCGCTCAATCATCCGCCGCACAACGGCGAGCTCGGCGATTGCGTCTCGACCAACATGCATGAAATTCGATTGCGCCTGCGGCTGAAGGTCCGCCGTTCATCGCACATTCACCAAACAGACCGCGGAACAAAAAAATCAGGAGGAACATCGCGCACGCTCCCTCGTTGTCGGCCGCGGGCAATGCACACACGTGAGGAGAATCTCTATGTCTAAACGCTTTCTGATTTCGGTCGCTGCGGCGGCCCTGATCGCCGGCACGGGCTTCGCGACTGCGCAAGGCACAGGCGGCGCAGGCAAGGAATCGCCGGCGGCTGGCGGCGGCGCGAACATGCAGCACAATGCACCTTCGGGTGGCGCGGCGTCCGGCACGATGGAACGCGACAGTGGCGGGATGAAGGGTTCCGAGCATTCAACCAAGGGTGAGTCGTCGGGCATGAAATCGTCGGAGTCGGACAAGGCCGGCGCCGCCGCCAAGGGCGCGCACGACGATACGCAGCGGTCGAACAGCAAGAGTTCGGAGAATGACGCCGCCAAGGGATCCAAGGAGAACTCGAAGGACATGAAGGCGGAAGGCCGCGAGGGTCGCGACCGCACCAACGCCGCCGATAGCCGCGACAAGGAGAAGAGCGGCTCTACGTCGCAGACCAACCAGAACGCTCAGACCAAGAACCCAACCGACACCAATCGCGCGCAGACGAACGACACCAGCCGTTCGCAGACCACGACCGGTAACGCGGCGACCTCCGCGACAGCGGCTCCGCCCGCCGAAAAGCGTTCGCAGATTACCACTGCGATCAGGTCGGAGAAGGTTAGCGAGGTCACCAACGTGAACTTCAACGTAGCGGTCGGCACGGTGGTGCCGTCGCACGTGCACTTCTACCCGGTGCCGGAGCGCGTCGTTGCGATCTATCCGGAATGGCGCGGCTATGAGTTCATCCTGGTCAAGGGCCGCTACGTGATCGTGCGACCGCAAACGCATGAGATCGTCTACATCCTCGAAGGCTGACAGCAGACCCAGACCCTGGAAGCGAGAGCGGCCCTCCAGGCCGCCATCGCCCGGTTCGAAGCCCCGCCCCAGCTGGCGGGGCTTTGCGCTGTCCGGGCGACGTCGCCGATGCACTGGCCGGCAGTTTTCCACAGTTGTCGGTTAATGAGCATTTTCCGTGACTTAGGGCCAATGCCTGGCAGGGGAATTGAGCCTTCTCAAGGGCTTCCCAATCAACCTAAAGACTTTCCCTCCGCTCCGTTGTTACCTATAACCCCGCGACTTAATTCCCCCTTTGCCGGACTCCTGGATGGCCCAAGCCTCTGCGACGATCTATGTGCTGAATGGACCGAACCTCAACCTGTTGGGGACTCGCGAGCCCGAGACCTATGGCCACGCGACGCTCGCCGATGTCGAGAAACTTTGCGCGGACACTGCCAGGCAATTCGGCCTGGTCGCCGACTGTCGGCAGTCCAATCGCGAGGGTGAGCTGATCGACTTCATCCATGAGGCTCACGCCAAAAAGGCCGTCGGCATCATCATCAATGCCGGCGGCTACTCCCACACATCAATTGCGCTTCACGACGCGCTGGTCGCGGTGAAGATTCCGACCGTAGAGGTCCATGTCAGCAACATTCACTCCCGCGAAAGCTTCCGGCATCATTCGTTCACCGCGAAGGCCGCGTTCGCATCGCTCTGCGGCTTTGGCATCGATGGCTACCGGCTAGCGATCTTGGGCCTTGCAGCCAGGATCGGTGCCAAGCCAAAGGCTTAAGCGTCAGTCCTGACGTTCCCCATTACCCGACAGAGATTCCGGATCAACATCATGGCGCGCCAGCCAGACGATAAATCAGCCGCAAAGACCAGGAGCGACGACAGCGCGCTCATCCGCGAGCTCGCGCTGCTGCTCGCCGAGACCGATCTGACGGAAATCGAGATCGAGCGCGCCGGCCTGCGTGTGCGCGTCGCGCGCAACATCACGATTGCGGCGTCGGTCCCGGTCGCGTCGGTCCCTGCGGCTGCCGCATCGGCCGTTGCGGTTGCCCCGCTCGCGGCCGCAGCCGACCTTGCAAAGCATCCGGGCGTCGTCCCCTCGCCGATGGTCGGAACCGCTTATTGGGCACCCGAGCCGGGCGCCAAGCCGTTCATCGAAGTCGGCTCGAAAGTATCGGCCGGCCAGACGCTGCTGATCATCGAGGCGATGAAGACGATGAACCAGATTCCGTCGCCTCGCGCGGGCACGGTGACCCAGATCCTCGTTGAGGACGGCCAGCCCGTCGAATTCGGCGAGCCGCTGGTGATAATTGAGTAGGCGAATGGGGAATAGCGCGTAGCGAATGGCATCGCGCGTCCCTATTCGCCTCTCGCCACTCGCTACAGGACACCATGTTCGACAAGATCCTCATAGCCAATCGCGGCGAGATTGCCCTCCGCGTGCTGCGCGCCTGCAAGGAGCTCGGCATTTCGACCGTTGCGGTGCATTCCACCGCCGATGCCGACGCCATGCATGTACGGCTTGCGGATGAGAGCGTCTGCATTGGCCCGCCGCCGTCGAAGGATTCCTATCTCAACGTCCCCGCGCTGCTCGCGGCATGCGAGATTACCGGCGCGGATGCGGTGCATCCCGGCTACGGTTTCCTGTCCGAGAATGCGCGCTTCGCCGAAATCCTCGCCGACCACAATCTGCACTTCATCGGGCCGAAGGCGGAGCATATTCGCCTGATGGGCGACAAGATCGAGGCCAAGAAGACCGCCAAGCGGCTCGGCATTCCAGTGGTGCCGGGCTCCGAAGGCGCGGTGACGTCGGAGCAGGACGCCATGGGAATCGCCAGGTCGATCGGCTTCCCGGTGCTGGTGAAAGCCGCGGCCGGAGGCGGCGGGCGCGGCATGAAGGTCGCACACAGCGAGGCCGACCTGGCGCTTGCGCTCTCGACCGCGGCCAACGAGGCCAAGTCGGCTTTTGGCGACGCATCGGTCTACCTGGAGAAATACCTGCAGAAGCCGCGCCACATCGAGATCCAGATTCTCGGCGACGGCCGTGGCGGCGCGATCCATCTCGGCGAGCGCGACTGCTCGCTGCAGCGCCGCCATCAGAAGGTCTGGGAAGAAGGTCCCTCGCCGGTATTGTCCACCGCCGCCCGCGCCAAGATCGGCGAGACCTGCGCCAAGGCGATGCGGGACATGAAGTATCTCGGCGTCGGCACCATCGAATTTCTCTATGAGGACGGCGAGTTCTATTTCATCGAAATGAACACGCGCATCCAGGTCGAGCATCCCGTCACCGAGAGCATCACCGACATCGATCTCGTGCTGGAGCAGATTCGCATCGCCGCCGGCGGCGAGTTGCCGGTGAGGCAGGACGAGGTCGCGATCATCGGCCACGCCATCGAATGCCGCATCAACGCGGAGAATCCGCAGACATTCCGTCCCTCGCCCGGGCGGATCTCGCAATTCCACCCACCGGGCGGCCTCGGCGTGCGGATCGATTCCGCCGTCTACCAGGGCTATGTGATCCCGCCCTATTACGATTCCCTCGTCGGCAAGCTGATCGTGCACGGCAAGACGCGCGGCGAATGCCTGATGCGGCTGCGTCGCGCGCTGGACGAGATGGTGGTCGACGGGATCGAGACGACATTGCCGCTGTTCCGCGCCCTGGTGCGCGAACCCAGCATCATCGACGGCGACTATCACATTCACTGGCTGGAGCAGTATCTCGCCGGTGAACCGGGCGACGGGAAGTAATTGCGGATTCCGATGGAACCCGATGCCTCAGTTGGGCGTTTGACTGGGTTAGGGGCATTTCCAGAGACCGCATTGAGCTGCAGTTCGTTGACAACGCGAGACCATCGTGGCGCCTGATTCACGACGCTGGCGTGCGATGTTGCAGGCCCTGCTGCTGGCGGCGGGATTTTTGGTGCTGGTCGCAGTCAGCGTGTCGTCCGTCATTCTGGTCAACAAGGCACGGGAGCAGAACTCGCTGCTCGTCCATACGGTCGAGGTCGAGAACCAGATCTCCAGCCTGCTGCTCGAAATCCGCCGCGCCGAGAGCGCAACACGCGCCTACCAGCTTACATCGGCGCCCCGATATCTCAGCGAATACGAGACCGCTAGGGATAGTGTTCTCCCGGCGCTCGAGCAACTCGCCAAACTGGTGAGTGACAATCCGGACCAGATGGCCGGCATCGCCAAATTGAACGATCTGATGCGTCAGCGGCTCGCCGACTTCGCGCGCGCCATCGACAGCGTCAAGGACAACAATGTTGCCGCGAGCATCGATGTTCTGCGCGACAGTGCTTCGATCGAAACAGTGCAGGCGATCACTGATGTATCGCGGGCGATGCGCGTACAGGAAGATCGGCTGTTTGCCAGGCGGACCGCCAACGTCGACCAAACGCAGATTCTCGCCTCCACCGTCACCATTGCCGGCTCCTGCATGGTAATCGCGCTCGGCGCCGTTGCGGTCTTCCTGCTGCGCCGATCCGCACGGGTCCGCGATGAGGCCGAAGCCAAGCTGCGAGACCTCGCCGTCACGCTCGAAACGACCGTCGACGAGCGCACCGCGGACCTGCGCGAGGCCAATGACGAGATCCAGCGCTTTGCCTATATCGTCAGTCACGATCTGCGCTCGCCGCTGGTCAACATCATGGGCTTCACCAGCGAGCTGGAGGAGTTGCGCGGCGACATCTTCAGGCGGATCGCGGCGCTCAGCCGCACCGCTGCGTTTGCACCCGCAACACCGGACGATGCGACGGCGGGCGCCGAGCCCGAGCTCGAAGGAGGGGACAAGCAGCTGTCCGACGACTTCAACGAGTCGCTCGGCTTCATCAAATCCTCGATTGCAAAGATGGACCGCCTGATCACGGCGATCCTCAACCTCACCCGCGAGGGCCGGCGCCAGTTCAAGCCGGAGCGAATCGATGTTTGCGCGCTGATCAACGGAATCACGAAGACCGTCGCGCATCAGGCGGCTGAGGCCGAAGCCACGATCCATGTCGGCGCGCTGCCGAATATCGCGAGCGACCGTCTTGCGCTCGAGCAGATCTTCTCGAATCTGATCGACAACGCACTTAAATACCTCAGGGACGGCGTACCCGGCGAGATCTCGATCGAGGGGCGGACCAAGCTCGGCTTTGCGATCTTCGAGATCGCGGACAACGGTCGCGGCATCGACCCCAAGGACCATCAGCGCATTTTCGACCTGTTTCGCCGCGCGGGAACCCAGGACAAGCCCGGACAGGGCATCGGGCTCGCCCATGTCCGGGCGCTGGTGCGCCGGCTGGGCGGAACCATGTCGGTCGCCTCGGAACTTCACAAGGGCAGCAAATTCACGATAACACTGCCAATCAACTGGACGGAAAAGCAGCGGGACAACAAATCATGAGCAATCCAGTCACCATCATCATGATTGAGGACGATGAGGGCCATGCTCGCCTGATTGAGCGGAATATCCGGCGCTCAGGTGTCAACAATGAGATCGTGCCGTTCACGAACGGTACAGCGGCCATCAGCTATCTCTTTGGCGCCGATGGGACGGGCGCCGAGCACAAGGGCCGGGCCCTGCTCATCCTGCTCGATCTCAATCTGCCCGATACGACCGGCATCGATATTCTGAAGCGGGTCAAGGAGAACAAATATCTGAAGTCCACGCCGGTGGTGGTGCTGACCACGACCGATGACTCCCAGGAAATCAAGCGCTGCTACGAGCTCGGCTGCAACGTCTACATTACCAAGCCGGTGAACTACGAAAGCTTCGCCAACGCGATCCGCCAGCTCGGCCTGTTCTTCTCCGTCATTCAGGTTCCACCAGCCGCCACATGATGTCAGCGACGCCGACACTGCTCTATATAGACGACGACGCCGCGCTGGCGCGCCTGGTCGAGCGCGGCCTGACGCGCCTCGGCTTCAAGGTCGTGCATGCGGCGAGCGGCCAGGAGGGTCTCGATCGTCTCGCCCAGGGCGGCATCGACGTGATCGCGCTCGATCAGTACATGCCGGGCCTCGATGGCCTGGAGACGCTGGAGCGGATCCTGAAAGTCCCGGGCGCTCCGCCGGTGGTGTTCGTGACGGCGTCGCAGGACTCTGCGATCGCCGTCACTGCACTGAAGGCCGGCGCCGCCGATTATCTGGTCAAGGATGTCAGGGGCGAGTTCATTCCACTGCTCCAGGTTGCGGTCAACGGCGCGATCCGGCAGGCCGCGATTCAGAAGGCCCGCGACGAGGCGGAGGCCGAAGTGCACGCCTCGCGCGACCGCTATGCGGCTCTCGCGGCCGAGCGCGAAGTGCTGCTGCGCGAGGTCAATCACCGCGTCGGCAACTCGCTCCAGATCATTGCTTCGCTGCTCCATCTTCAGGCCAACTCCGCGACGCAGAAGGACGTCAAGGCAGCGCTGACCAACGCCATGGGCCGCGTCGCCGCGGTCGCACAGGTGCATCGTCGCCTCTACACCTCGCACGACTTCAAGAGCGTAATGCTCAACCAGTATCTCGAGGCCCTGCTGGAAGATCTGCGGCGATCCGCGGAAGGCAACAAGATGTCACGCCTGACGGTGAACGCCGATCCGATCGAGATTGATCCGGACCGCGCAGTCGCGATCGGCATCATCGTCAACGAATTGGTGATGAATGCGGTGAAATACGCCTATCCCGACGGTGCCGGACCGATCCATGTCGAGCTCAAGCCGGAAGGTGCCGATCTCCTGTTGTCGATCACCGATGACGGCATCGGCTTCGGCGACAAGACCGGCCCGCGCGGGACCGGAATGGGCCAGCGCATCGTCGCCGCGATGGCCTCCAAGCTCGACGCCAGCGTCGAGCGCGATCCGGGCCACAAGGGCACCCGCGTGCTGGTCCGTTTCCGCCGCGTCGCGGCGGCGCCGGAGGCAAGCGCCGCTGCCAAGTAGCGTGCGACGCGCCTCAAACCATCTGCAACCAGGGCAGCACGATCAGCAGCAACCCCGCGAAGTAGATCAGCCCGAAGATCAGGCCAAACTTCCAGAAATCACCCTTCCCGATATAGCCGCTGCCGTAATACATCGGCGCCGGTCCCGTGGCGTAGGGCGAGATCACGCCCATCAGTCCCAGCGAATAAACGCACAGCAGCATCAAAGTCGGCACGGACAGGCCGGGAATGCTGGAGCCGACGGCGAGCACCACCGGCAAAACCGCCGCGGTGTGCGAAGTGATGCTGGAGAAGAAATAGTGGATCCAGAAAAAGAACGAGACGAGCAGGATCATCCCGATCAGCGGCGACATGCCCGCGAGCGGCTTGGCATAGCCCTCCGCAACCCATTTGATGAAGCCGATCTCGTTCAGCCCCGACGACAGCGTGAGCAGCGAGGTGAAGTAGAAGAATACTTCCCAAGCGCTTTTTTCGGCAACGATGTCCTCGAACGCGATCACGCCGGAGAGCAGCATCAGCGAGATCACGACGAACACCACCATTGTGGCGTTAATGAAGTTGGAGCCGAGCAGCGGCAGGCTGATGTTTGGATTGGAGCCGCAGATCCAGAAGAACATCGCGAGCAGAACCAGCGCGGCCATGATCCATTCATGACGCGACGGCGGTCCCATGGCCGCCAGCTCGTTCTTGCTCCACGCCACGATCTCCGGGCTTTCCTTGATCTCGGGCCGGCAGACGAGGTAGCTCAAGAGCGGCACCAGCAGCAGCAACAGGATACCGAGCGGCGCGAAGCCGATGAACCACTCCGACCAGCTAACCTCGACGTTGACGATCTTCTTTGCGATCGACAGCGCTGCCGCGTTCGGCGCCAGCGCCGTCAGGAACAGCGAGCTTGTGACTGCGGTGGTCGCGAATGCCGTCCACATGACGAAAGTGCCGATCTTGCCGGCGGTCGGGCCAGGCTCGGAACCATAGATGCGCGGAATGTTACTGACGATCGGATAGATGGTGCCGCCCGAGCGCGCGGTATTGGACGGGGTCGCCGGCGCCAGCACCAGGTCCGAGAATGCCACTGCATAACCGAGCCCGATGGTGCGGCGGCCGAGCGCGTGCACGAGCATCAGCGCGAGGCGGCGGCCGAGCCCGCTCTTGCGGTAGCCGATCGAGAAAACAAAGGCGCCGACGATCAGCCAGACCGTGCTTTCCGAGAAACCGTTAAGCATCCAGCGCAGCGACTTGTTCGGGTCGTGCTCGACATAGCCGCTGATGCCGGCAATCGTGAGCCCGATCAGCCCGACTGCGCCGACCGGCATCGATTCAAGGATCAAGGCGGTGATGACGGCGCCGAACAGCGCGAAATAGTGCCACTGATTGGCGTTCAGCCCCTCCGGAACCGGAACCAGGTATAGCGCCAGCCAGACGATCAGCGGCGCAAACTTTCTCCAGGAAATCTTCAAGCCCATCCCCTCGTTTCATCCCTGGCAACGCGAGCCACCGCCGCGTCCCCGGCGTCACCATTTTCATTGCAACGTAGCATAGAGTCGCAGTCACGCCCTACGGCCTGCGAACGAACGGCTCGGCTTGTGGACGAACTGGCGGCCTCCTCGACGTGCCCCAGGGACATGACGGAGCCCATCGCAAGGCCAGGCCGCCTTTGCTATCCTCTTCCGCATGACGTCCCGCGACTCCTCCTCTTCCGAAATCACGCCCGAAGTTCTGCTGCGCGCCTATGCCTGCGGCATCTTTCCGATGGCCGAGAGCGCCGACGATCCCACCCTGTTCTGGGTCGAGCCGGAACTGCGCGGCGTGATCCCGTTCGACGGCTTCCGTATCGCCTCACGACTCGCCCGCACCGTGCGCTCGGACGTGTTCACCGTGACGGTCGACAAGGCGTTCAAGGCCGTGATCGCCGGCTGCGCGGCGCCGCAGCCCGGCCGTGACGACACCTGGATCAACAAGCGCATCCGCGATCTCTATCTCGGGCTGAATGCGATCGGCCATTGCCACAGCGTCGAGGTCTGGCAAGACGGCGATCTCGTCGGCGGCCTCTATGGCGTGAGCCTCGGCCGTGCCTTCTTCGGGGAAAGCATGTTTCACGTCGCGCGCGACGCCTCCAAGGTCGCGCTGGTGCATCTGGTGGCGCGCCTGATCGCAGGCGGATTTGAACTGCTCGACACGCAATATGTGACCGAGCACCTGAAAACCTTCGGCGCGATCGAAATTCCGCGTCGCCGCTACCGCGCGCTGCTCGACAAGGCGATCATGGGTGTGCCCGCCGAGTTCCTGATGCTCGATGCCACGCAGCCGATCAAGGGCGCGGAGGCGCTGGCGATCATCGCCGAGCGCGGCTAGTTCCCGAACAGGCCGCCGAACAATCCGCCCGGCCGCGGCTGCTGTTGCGGCGGAGGTGGCGGCTGCTGCTGGAATTGCGGCTGCGGCGGACGCGGGGCCGCCTGCTTCTGCGCCGGTGGACGCTTCTGGGCCGGCGGAGGCGGCGGCGTCGGCTGCTTCGGCGGATCGGGCGCCGCGGTCACAATGGTCTGATCGGGCCCTTTGCAGTCGGTCAGCCAGATGTCGTAGATCGGATGCTCGACCCCGTGCAAACCGGGGCTGGCGGCAAACATCCAGCCCGAGAAGATCCGCTTCACCTCACCCTGCAGCGTGATCTCGTCGACCTCCACGAAGGCATCGGTGTTGGCGGCTTCCGTCGAAGGCCGCGTATAGCACGCGTCAGTCTTCACGCGCAGCGCGCCGAACTGCACGGTCTCGCCGATATCCTCGTCGAAATTGATGATGCGTCCGGTGATCTTGTCGAGGCCGGAAAAGCTTGCCTTCTTGTTGGTGATCTTGGTCGAAGGCGGCTCGCTCACGACCTCATCGCCCGGCTGCAGCGTGGCCGGCGATTGCGGCACGTTCTTCGGTTGGCGCTGCCCGGGTGGCTGGCCTGGCGCCGGGCTCTGGCCGGGAGGCGCGTTGGCGATGCTGGGCCCGCCCGGCTGCGGCGGCTGCACTGCGACGCCGGGCTGGTTCTGCGGCGCAACTGTCGTGCCGGGCGGCGGCGCCAGCGGTTGCGACTGCACGCTGCCGGGCGGCGGCACGCCCGCCCCCTGCTGCTGCGGCGGCGGCAATGGCCGGTTCGGCGTCGGCAGCAGCCGGCCACGCGGCAACTCCGGCACTTCCTCGTCGTCATCGCTCGGGGGCTGCTGCACCTGACCACCGCGCGGGATAGCGCCGGGCGGTCGCGGCGCGGGATCGGAGAAAATCGTGCCGATTTGCGCGCGCGCGGGCGGCGCAAGCGCGACGGTCGAGGCGGCGATCAGGGCCGCAAAGCCAGTGAGGGCAATGGTTCGAAACATCTCTCGCGCGGCTGCAACAGGCGAATCGGGCTCGCGACAGTTTACCTTTATATCGGCCGCTCGCAGGATCACCGGTTAACACGGCGAATACGGCGGGGAAAGGGCGGTTTGCCGCCCTCCCCGGCCACTGGTCAGCCCTCCGAACACATGGGATAGTCGTTCCGCTGAAATCGCGCGGGTTGCGCGAGAACGAGGAAAATCCGGACGAACCGGACCAGCCAGGGGAAATCACCATGCCAGATCGCATCCGTCTCGACGGCTGGGTCGCCGTCGTCACCGGTGCTGCCGGCGTCATGGGAACCGCGACGCTCCATTTGCGTGCCGAGTGCGGCGCGGATTGTCGGAGCCGACCGCGGGGGAGCCGGCCCGACACTCATTGACGGCGGCCGCACCGCCGCTCGACGCTTCAATTCACCACCGCCAGAAGGTTTTCCTCAATGCCCGTCGTTCTCGATCCCGATGCCGCCGCTGTCTACAAGGCGTTCCAGGAGGCCGGCCGCCCCGCCTATGAGACGCTCACCGCACCGGAAGCGCGCGAATATTACCGGGCCGCGCGCCTCGTCGTGAATCCCGAACCGCCCGCGCTCCAGTCGAGCAAACCGCTCGCGATCCCTGCACCACACGGCTCCATTCCCGCGCGCGTCTACACGCCGAAGGCGCTGCGCAAGACCGCTGGTGTTGCACCGTGCCTGGTGTTCTTCCACGGCGGCGGCTGGGTGATCGGCGATCTCGATACCCACGAGGTGGTGTGTCAGAAGCTCGCGCATGAGGGCGAGCTGATCGTGATCTCGGTTGATTATCGGCTGGCGCCTGAGCACCGATATCCCGCCGCCGTCGATGACGCGGTGACCGCGACCAGGTGGATTGCCGCCAACGCAAGTGAGCTCGGCATCGACGCCTCTCGCCTGATCGTCGGCGGCGACAGCGCCGGCGGCAATCTCGCGGCCGTCGTGGCGCTCATCGCCCGCGACGGAGGGGGGCCGAAGCTCGCCGGCCAGCTTCTGATCTATCCCGCGACCGATTTCTCGCGAAAGCATCCTTCGCACCGCGAGCCCGAGACCAGCATCCTCCTGACGCATTCGGTGATCGGCTGGTTCTGCGATCACTATCTCGGCGGCGCCGACTCCACCGACTGGCGTGCCTCCCCCGCGCGCGCGGCGAACTTCGCCGGATTGCCGCCGGCCTATGTGCTGACCGCCGGGGCCGATCCACTGCGCGACGAAGGCGACGAATATGCCAAATTCCTGAACGACGCTGGCGTGAGCGTGACCTACCGTCACTTCGCCGGACAGTTCCACGGCTTCTTCACCATGGGCAAACTGCTCAGCCAGGCCAATGTAGCCGTCACCGAGATCAGCGGCTGGCTGAGGAGCTTGAATTGAGCCAGATCGACGGATCGTTTGACGGGTCGCCGGAATTTCGCACGCCGGTCGCTCGATCGACGCACCGGACGCGCGAAGCAGAGTCGTGCAGCCTTGGTCTTGCGGCGATAACGCGCGTTGAACTTCCCGGCGGTGCGCGATAGTGCGCCAGCCAGGTCGTCTCAACGCAGCCAGCAGGCCACACCCATCGAGATTTCATTGCTCACACCCATCATCGTCTTCGGTATTCCGCTCGACTTCATCCTGTTCGGACTGACGCTCCTCGGCGTCGCCTTGTTCCACCATCACACGCTTGCGGTCGCGTTGAGCGGTCTCGCAGCCATCGTCGTCTACAAACTCCTGTTCACGGGTTTCGCGAAGTTCGGAACGGGCGTGGCGGGCCTTGCCCACCACATGCAGCACGATTGGGTCGGGCTCGCCAACCTGTTCCTGCTCCTGATGGGATTTGCTCTGCTGTCCCGCCATTTCGAGGAGAGCCGAATTCCCGATGAGATGCCCGCAGTGCTGCCTGACGACTGGAAGGGTCCGCTGAGTCTGCTCGTGATTGTGTTCGTGCTGTCGGCCTTCCTCGACAACATCGCAGCGGCCCTGATCGGAGGGACCGTCGCCCGCCACGTCTTTCGCGGCCGGGTCCACATCGGCTATCTCGCAGCCATCGTTGCCGCCTCCAATGCGGGTGGCGCCGGAAGTGTGGTCGGTGACACCACGACGACCATGATGTGGATCGACGGCATCAGTCCATTCAGCGTCCTGGAGGCCTATATCGCCGCCGTCGCTGCCATGCTTGTGTTTGCCGTGCCGGCATCGCTCCAGCAGCATCGCTTTTCCCCGATCGTGAAGGACGCGCCGTCGGGCCTGAACATCGACTGGATGCGCGTTGCGGTCGTTGCGGCTATCCTGCTCGCCGCACTGACTGCCAACGTCACGGCCAATCTGAAATTCCCGGCAGTGCTCGATGCGCTGCCTGTGCTCGGGCTTGCGGTATGGTTCGCGATCCTGATCACGGCGGCGCTGCGGCGCCCCGACTGGTCGGTGATGCGTGAAACCCTCAAAGGCACCATTTTCCTGCTCGCGCTCGTGACGGCGGCATCGATGATGCCCGTCGAGAGATTGCCCGCAGCGTCTTGGCCAACCGCGCTTGGTCTCGGCTTCGTCTCGGCGGTGTTCGACAACATTCCGCTGACCGCACTCGCGCTGAAGCAAGGCGGCTACGACTGGGGCCACCTGGCGTACGCGGTCGGATTTGGTGGATCGATGGTGTGGTTCGGTTCCTCGGCCGGCGTGGCCGTGTCGAACATGTACCCGGAGGCCAAATCCGTCGTGCGATGGATCACTCAGGGCTGGCCGATCATTGTCGCCTATGTCGTCGGCTTCTTCGTGATGCTGGCCTGTGTCGGCTGGCATCCCGACGCCCCGCATTAGAATCTCCGCAATATGCCCGCGCTACCCGTTGTCGAACCGGCATGCCCTTTCTACCACGACGACCACCGGTTTCGACCCCACGGAGGACCTCCCGGATTTTGCGAGATTGCGACGTATGGCATTAGAAATGCGAAATGAATGATTTTGTCCAAGCCTTGGGTACGGCCGCTACCCTCATCGGTCATCTCGATGCCGAATTGCGCGAGGTTGTGGTCCTGTCGCTCGGCGTTAGCCTGTCAGCAGCCGCTATCGCTTTTGCGATCGGAGTTCCCTTCGGCACGGCGCTGGTCATTTACCGTATCCCGGGCAAGGGCGCCTTGATCGTTACCGCCAACGCCTTGCTTGGATTGCCGCCCGTCGTGGTGGGCCTTGCCGTTTACCTGCTCCTGTCGCGGTCCGGACCATTGGGGGCCTTAGGAATCTTGTTCACGCCGACGGCCATGATCGTCGCGCAGACCATCCTCGGCATCCCGATCGTTATTGCGCTCGTACACCGCATGATGGTGGACCTCTGGGCCACCTACGGAGACGTACTGCTGGTTGATGGCGCTTCGCGCTTGCGAGCCGCGGGGTCGGTTCTGAACATCGGACGCGAAAGATTGATAACGGCTTTTCTAGCCGCATTTGGTCGGGCCATCGCCGAGGTCGGTGCGATCATCATCGTGGGAGGCAACATTCGGGGCTATACTCGCACGATGACAACTGCGATAGCGCTGGAGACAAGTAAAGGCGAGTTGAGCTTGGCGCTTGCCCTCGGCATTATTCTGATTATCCTTTCGATGACCGTGAGCGCACTGAGTTATTCTTTCGGGCGCTTCCTGACGGGTCGGTGAGACCTGAAACGATTCTTTGTAGGAGGCGCCCGTGACCCACTGGTGTCGTTCACTCCGTGCCTTTGCGATCATTCTGCTGGCTTCGTTGAGTGTTTCCGCCTCGGCACAAGACGAAACGATCGTTGTTGCCTCCACGACGTCAACGCAGGATTCGGGGCTGTTCGGATACCTGCTGCCGATTGTCAAAGAGAAGACCGGCGTCGAGGTCAAGGTGCTCGCGCAAGGAACGGGGCAGGCCCTCGACACGGCGCGCCGTGGTGATGCGGACGTCGTACTCGTTCATGCCAGGTCGGCGGAAGAGAAGTTTCTCGCTGAGGGGTTCGGCGTGAAGCGCTATCCGGTCATGTACAACGACTTTATCCTGGTCGGACCGAAAGACGATCCGGCAGGGATCAAGGGCCGCGACGTCGCCGCTGCGCTGCAAGCCATAAGGACGAAAGCCGCACCCTTCATATCTCGTGGTGATCGCTCTGGCACCCACATCGCCGAGCTTGCGCTCTGGAAGGACGCAGGGGTCGATATCGCGAAAGACCGCGGCCCTTGGTACAAGGAGATTGGCCAGGGAATGGGAGCCGCACTGAATACCGCCTCGGCGTCCAACGCCTATGTGCTCTCAGACCGCGGCACGTGGTTGGCGTTCAAGAATCGCGGCGACCTCACGATCCTGGTCGAGGGTGACAAGCGCCTGTTCAACCAATATGGCGTGATGCTGGTCAGCCCAGCCAAGCACCCCACGGTGAAGAAGGAGGCGGGTCAACGCTTTATCGACTGGCTGATTTCGTCAGAGGGGCAGAAAGCGATCGCCGATTACAAGATCGAAGGCCAACAGCTGTTCTATCCCAATGCGAACGATCCCAATGCCTAGGAAATGGTCCGGTCGGGTTCCCTAAGCGCGCCCCGGGCCCAATCAACCGCAGGGTCAATGCTCGGCGGCGACAGGCGCGAGCGCTCGCGGGCACGCGTTTGGGTACTTGCCTGCGTCCAGCCGCCGCAATGACTGCACCGCAAGGCGACAGCGGTATCATTTGCTTCAGTACTTGGTCATCCGGGGCTCTTGGCCGCCATCCGTGATACCGCAAAGCATATTGCAGTGCACAATTCCTTTACTTCAAAGATGTGGAAAAGCGAGACAAATCCATTGACCTTGGTAAACTCCATTTGCCGTAACAACTTATGGAGCGTTCGTATGAGTGTTAGTGCAGAAGTCCGTACCCGCGCCCCCCTGGAGTTGGAGCAATTGGAGCGCGAAATGAATACGGTGGGTCCGCCCCGCCCCCGCGGCAACGTTCGGCCTCTCTCACCGATGCCGGATTACGTCGAGCACCGCAACGGCGTCAACGAGGTTGGCAAACTGTCAGCCGAAGCCGTCGTACGCGAATACGAAGCGGCAGTGAAAGAGATCGAGGCGCTTGGAACAGAATTGCAGTTGGCCGCCAAGAAGTGCGAGGCGATGGTGGCTGGCGTCCATGACATGGTCGCGGAAATCAAGGAATTCGCTGCAGGTTATCGCGATCAAGGTAAGCGCTTCTTCCTGCAAATCGAAGCCGTCTCGTTGATGACCACAGAAGTTCGGGATACCTGCGAAACACTTAAGAAGAAAATCGCGACTGACACATTGACCCAGTAGTAATTCGGCTACGGCCGCGTCTTGTAATCAGCGCCCGTGGTTACTGCGATCTTGAGTTGATCTTAGGTCAATGGTTGCGCCGCCCCGGCGACGCGAAACTGGTAAATTCCATTCATTGCATGACCGATTGCACATCAGGCCCCCGCTTCGGCGGGGGCTTTTTTGCGCCACGACTGCAATCACTGTTCGCGACAGCGCCGCCCTAGCGGGCGTCGGGCGCGCGCTCAGCCGTGTCTGTTGTCGAGGTCAAGGCGGACCAGCGGGTGGCGAAATCCGCGGGCGCGAGCTCGTTAGCGTCAACCGAAATGCTTTTCGACGTCGTTCCGGACGCAACCATGCCGTCGGTCCAGGGCGAGTGCGATTTCATGGTGGCGGCGGTGGCGGCAACAGCGAGCAGAGCGACGGCCACGACCCCAGTAATCGTTCGATGCTTCGTCATCAGAACCTCTCCGGGTCCCCAAAGCCCACTTAAAAAGCCTACTTAATATGGGTCACGGGAACTTCGCGCAGGTTCAACAGCAACGCGACAGGCATGGACTGCGCGAATGCAATGAGATCGGGCAACGAAGCTGTCCCAAACTCAAACTGCATCTGAACGTGGATGTCGTGATGTCCACCGAGCGCAGCCGAATTTTTTGCGACGCGACCTAGCCAGCCCTCGCCGCCCGCCGCAGCGATTGCGGCGGCTGGCCGAAGGCGCGGATGAAGGCGCGGCGCATCCGCTCGGGATCGCGAAAGCCGGTGATTTCGGCGACACGCTCGATCGCCTCGCCTGACGACTGGACGCGCTGCCGCGCGACCTCGATGCGCAGCCGCTCCACTGCCTTCGACGGCGTTGTGCCGGTCTCCGCAATGAAGGCGCGGGTGAAATGCCGCGAGCTCATCCCGGCCTTGTCGGCCAGGTCCTCGACCGTCAGCGGCGCACCGAGATTTTCGCGGGCCCAGGCGAGCAGCGGCCCGAAGCGGCCGTTCGGCGCCTTCAATTCGAGAAGCGAGGAGAACTGCGACTGCCCGCCGCTGCGGCGATGGTAGAGCACGAGTTGCCGCGCCGTCTTCTGCGCGACCTCGTCGCCATAATCCTCCGCGATCATCGCGAGTGACAGGTCGATGCCGGCGGTGATCCCGGCCGAGCTCCAGATGTTGCCGTCGCGGACAAAGATCTGGTCCGGCTCGAGCTTGATCTTCGGATAGGCCTTCACGAAATGCGGGGTGCGCTGCCAATGCGTCGTGGCGCGGCGGCCGTCGAGCAGGCCGGCTTCGGCGAGCACATAGGCGCCGGAGCAGACGCTCGCAACACGGGCGCCGCGGCTGGCTAGCCGCCGGACAAAGGAAAGTGTCGTCGCACAGGTGGCCGGCGTACGCACGCCGTTGCCGCCGGCGATGATCAGCGTCGTGATTGCTGCTGAGGGCTTGAAGCCGCGCGCCATCATGTCGACCCCGGACGAACTTCGTACCGGCCCGGCCTTCACAGCGACCGTCCGGATCGCCGGCGCGGTATTGGCGAAGCGCGCGGCGATCTCGAACGCCGCGATCGGGCCGGCCGCATCGAGCAATTGGAAGTCGGGAAAGATCAGGACACCGATCATCGTCAAATCCTCCTCCGGGCAAGGAATGTCTTAAAATGAGGGAAATTTGGCATTTTGGACAACAGGCCACCATGGCATCTTGGCGCCGTCAAGCGCTGATTGGAGGCCATGATGTCCGCCCCGCTGCAGATTGGACTGCTCGTCTTCCCGAAGGTGACCCAGCTCGACCTCACCGGTCCGCTGCAGGTGTTCTCCTCGGTGCCCGGCGCCAGGGTGCATCTGATCTGGAAACGCATCGAACCTGTCGCGACCGATTCGGTAATGGTGCTGACGCCGACCACGACCTTTGCCGACTGCCCGCAGCTCGACGTGATCTGCGTGCCCGGTGGCCTCGGCACCGACGACATGGTCGGCGACGAGGACATGCTGGGCTTCCTGCGCAGGCAGGCCGCCGGCGCCAGATATGTCACGTCGGTCTGCACGGGATCGCTGGTGCTCGGCGCCGCCGGCCTGCTGAAGGGCTACCGCGCCACCACGCATTGGAGTGCAATCGATTTCCTCCCGGCATTCGGCGCGATCCCGACCAAGACGCGCGTCTGCGTCGACCGCAACCGCTTCACCGGCGGCGGCGTCACCGCGGGGATCGATTTTGCGCTGACGCTGGTCTCTGAGCTGGTCGACCGCAAGACCGCGGAGGCGATTCAGCTTCGGCTCGAATACAACCCGGCGCCGCCCTTCAACGCGGGCTCGCCCGACACCGCGCCGGCCGAGATCCTCGCCGTCATGAAGGAGCGAATTGCGCCCGCGCAGGCGCGTCGCAGCGAATTGATGGGGCGCGCCGCCGCACGTCTCGCATCGTAACGCGCGACAGAAAAAGGCCGCCTCGGTTTCCCGGGCGGCCTTTCCTTTCTCACGGTGGCTTCAACATTAGCGGGCGATTTCAGGAAGTCTGCACCGGGGGCCTATCTCCCGGCCGTCTCCTACTCGGAAGCCGCTGCTTATCGGGACAGTCGCGACCTGGAGCCCGAACCGACGCGATGGTCTTCCATCTCCGTAAGATGGCTCTATTGAGCCGCGAACGAAGGCCGAGCGCAAGCGCGCATCGTCGCCCGCAGCGCTCCCGTCCCCGCTGTTACCGTTGTCCACAGGTATGGTGCAGTGCACGCAAAGATTTGCTTGCACGACGCTTCAGGCGTGACCGTGGAGGATCAGCTTCCGGGCGTCCAAGCTTGATAGTCGCCCGTGGCCTTAGGACGGCGGCCGCTCGCGAGCGTCGAGCCGGACGGACGATAGGCCTGCGCCGTGCCGGTCATGTTGGGCACATGCGGTTTCTCCCATTCGCGCGGCGTATAGTTCTGTTCGGTTGGCGGAACATCGACGGTGTGATGCAGCCAGCCATGCCAGCCCGAGGGCACGCGCGAGGCCTCGGCATAGCCGTTATAGACGACCCAGCGTCGCTCGAAGCCGAGCGTCGGGTCGATCTTGCCACCCGCGGTGCGATAGTAGCGGTTGCCCTGCTCATCCTCACCGACCAGTTCGCCGAAGCGCCAGGTCCACAATTGCGTGCCAAAGGTCTGGCCGTTCCACCACGTGAAGAATTTGAGCAGGAATTGTTTCATGCGCGACAGATCGATCGTCAGTTCGAGGCAGTTGGGCTGTGATGCCACCTCAATCTCCAAAAGTCCAGCGAGGGACAGCGCCGTTCGCGTGGGGTCGATCACGCCGCGATGCCAATCCGGTGATACCGATCGTTGGTGGCCAAATGTCGCGGGCTCGGCGCAAGCCATTCATGCAGCGTACAGAACCAATCTTTCAGTCTCCGCGTTGCGCATAATCCATGCGCAGGCTCGGAACCTGCGCCGCCAGAAGGGGTTGGATCGTGTACCGCAGATGGAGCCAGCTATGATTGATCTTAAGGTTTTAAGTGTCGCCTCCGCGTTGGCGCTCGCGCTGCCGCTGGTAGTGCCGAGTGAAAGTTTCGCCCAGGGTCCGGCGGGGCCGGCGCAGGGCCACGCGGCCGGTGGAGGTGGTGGCCGGGCCGCGGTCGCAAGCCCTGGTGCTGGCGGCGGAGGCTTCCGCGGAGGAGCGGTCGCAAGCCCGGGCGCTGGCGCCTTCCGCGGCGGCGGTAACGCCGCGGCATTTGGCGGCGTGCGCGCTGGCGGCGGCCCGGCCGTCGCCGCGCCGTCTGGACCCCGCTTCGCTGGCGGAGGCGCACCTCCGACCGGCGGATGGAGAGGCGGCGGTGGCAATTGGCATGGCGGAGGATGGAGCGGCGGCCATCGCCGTTACTACGGCGGCGGCGGGTTCTATCCCGGTCTGGCCGCAGGCGCTTTGGTCGGCGGCGCGCTCGCCTCAAACGCCTATTATGGTTCGGGCTACTATTACGGTCCCGGTTACTATGACGATGGCTACTACTATGACGACAGCGCCCCTGTCGCCGTGGAGGCAGCACCGGGCGGCGATGCGACCTATTGCGCCCAGCGCTACAAATCCTACGACCCGGCGTCAGGCACCTATCTCGGCTACGACGGCCAGCGGCACCCCTGCCCGTAGCTACCGATCGAGTTCCCGATTGCGAAAAGGGCGGCGCGAGCGCCGCCCTTTTTCATCCACGCAGCGCGACCGCTACAGCGGCGAGCGTCACCACGAGAGCAGCGATGTCCCGCGGCCCAAGCGGCTCGTGCAGCATCGCCGCCGCCGCGAGTACGCCGACCACGGGCACCAGCAGAGTTCCGATCGAGGCCGTGGCAGCCGGCAAGCGCTCGAGTGCTGCGAACCAGCAGACATAGCAGAGGCAGAACTGGATCAGCGTCAGGTAGATCATCGACGCCCAGCCGAGCGGCGTCAGCGCCGCAAGTTGAGGCTGCTCGACGAGCATCCCGATGATCGCGACCGGCAGGCAGCCGATCCCGATCTGCCAGGCGGCCAGCGACAATGGCGGCATCGCGAGCGGGAAATGCTTGGTCAGCACGGTGCCAAGCCCAACGCAGACCGCGCCGGCCAACGCGCAGAGGATACCGGGCAGCTTTTCCAGGCTGGCGTCAACGCCAGCACCGCCGATCAACACGGTAATGCCCATCAAGGCGACCGCCAGCGACAGCGCACGCAACAGCGACACGCGCTCGCCGAGAATCGGCCAGGCCAACAACGCAACCCACACGGGAATCGATATTCCAACTACCGCCGCTTCGCTCGCGCGAAGCCAGATCAGCGCCAGCCCCATGAACGCAACCCAGCCGCCAAGTGTCAAGGTCGACACCAATGCAAGCCGCAGCCCCATCTTCGCCGGCACGCGCAGTGACTGGCCCCGAGCGACCGCGAAGAGGGCGAGCGCAATCGCGCCGACGATACCGCACAGCCCGCGCGACGACAGCGGCGGCCACTCCGTCAACAGGTACTTCATGATCGGGAAATTGAGACCCCAGCCGATCGACGCGACGACGAGGAACGCGGCGCCGAGCGGCGACATCCGGGCACGCCCGGCGATGGGAACTGCAGTCATGGACCCGTAATCCGAGGTAATCTGAGCCTGTAATCTAGGGTTGGACAAATGCAGGTGATGTGACACACGACTTATTGGAAATCTGCTTGTCAGCAAACCACATATGCATTCTATCATACAGACTACCTGTCGCCGTTCCGCCTTAATCGTAAAACGGGCCAAGCGAGTCGTCGGCACGCAAAGCCCTAAAATGAGGATGCACCGTGCCGCGCGTGCTCGTCGTCGATGACGACCCGATGGTGTGCGTCGCCATCGAGGTCTGCCTGCAACGGCAAGGCTTCGAAGTCACCGTCGCAGACGGCGGTGAGGCCGGCATGCGCGCGCTGCAAGACGCGACTTTCGACGTGATGCTCGTCGACGTCTTCATGCCGCATATGCGCGGCTTCGAGGCGATCCGCATCTTCCACGAACGAGCTCCCACCATCCCCGTCATCGCGATGTCCGGCTACGCCTTTGCCAATGCCGACCGCGCGCCGGATTTCCTGCGGATGACGATCGAGCTTGGCGCCTCGGCGTGCCTGCGCAAGCCCTTTACGCCGCAGGCGCTGGTCGCCGCCGTCAACGAGTGTCTCGTCAAGTCGACGCCTTCCGCTCGCCTCTCGAAATAATTGTCCGTACCAAAGCTTCAATGGCTTCCCAGCGTCTCATCCTCGGCAGCGGTCTTGCCATCCTCCTCGTGATTAGTGCGGCGTCGATCGGGCTCGACGTCAAGTCGCGCAGCGATGCCCAGTCACTGGACCGTACGCTCGGCGTGCTCAAGAAGATCTCGGACATGCGGCCGCTGCTGCATGCCGTGGAAAGTGCGGCGCGCGGCTTCGCGCTGACCGGAGATACGACGTTTGCGAAGGAATATCAGGAGGCGAGCGCTTCTCTCACCTCGGCTTTCGGCAACCTGATCGCGGCAGTGAAGGACAATCCCGACGAAGCACACCTGCTTGAGGAGGCCAAGGGACAGGTCGATCGAGAAGTTGCGCTTGGTGGCGAGATGATAAGGTTACGCAATTCCGGCGACGGAGACGGCATCGCAAAAATGCTGGCCGGCGGCGAAAGCCGCGCACAGCTGGACAAAATCTTGGCGACGCTCGAGCGCGTTGTCACCGAGGAGCGCCGGCTGCTTGCGGTCCGTAGCGACCGATCGAAGACCAACGGCAGCCTGCTGCTGGCGATCGACCTGCTCGGCGCGCTGCTGATCCTGATTCTCACGGCGATAATGACGGCCGCGACCCGGCGGTCCAGCCGCGAACTGCAGGACGCGCTGAGCGCGACCAAGGCCGCCAACCTGTCACTCGAGGCCAAGGTCGCCGAACGCACCAAGGATCTCGGCGCAGCCCTCGAAGAGCTTCGCCGCTCCACCTCAGTGATGGAGACCACCTTCCATACAATGGCCGAGGCGGTGCTTGTGATCGACGCCACCGGTAACGTGCTGCTCGCCAATCCGGCCGCCGAGAAGATGCTGCGCTATCGCGCCGGCATGACGGTCCAGGCCCTGCGCGCGCGCAGCACCGTGCTCCATGCCGACGGCGTCACGCTGATGCAGGTCGGCGACATGCCGTCCGCCAGGGCGTTGCGCGGCGAGGAATTCGACGACCTGGAATTCATCGCGCGTTCGCTGCGCGGCGGTCGCCAGCTCCATCTGGTGGTGTCAGGCCGCCCGTTGCGCGAGGCAGACGGCAAAGTCACCGGCGCTGCGCTGGTCTATCACGACATCACCGCCTCGCGCGAAATGGAGCACAAGTTGCAACAGTCGCAGAAGCTCGACGCAATCGGCAAGCTCACCGGCGGCGTCGCGCACGACTTCAACAACATGCTCACGATCATCACCGGCACCACCGAGACGCTGGTCGACAGCCTGCGCAGCCAGCCGGCGCTGCTGCAGACCGCGGAGCTGATCGACCGTGCAGCCGAGCGCTGCCGCGAGCTGATCCAGCATCTGCTCGCCTTCGCGCGACGCCAGCCGCTTGAACCCCGCACCGTCGACATCAACGCGACCGTGCTCGACATCGCCAAGCTGTTGCGACCCACCCTCGGCGAGCAAATCGAGATCAGTTCCGCGCTCGCGCCGGATGTGGCCAACGTCCATATCGACCCGTCGCAGCTCGCAAACTCGTTGCTCAACATGGCAATCAACGCGCGCGACGCGATGCCCGACGGCGGCAAGCTGTTGTTCGAGAGCAGCAACATCGTGCTGGATGACGCATATGCAACGGCCAATCCTGACGTCACACCGGGCCGCTACGTCATGCTCGCGGTCAGCGATACCGGCACCGGCATGTCGCATGCCGTGCAGGACAAGGTGTTCGAGCCGTTCTTCACCACCAAGGAAGTCGGCAAGGGCTCTGGCCTCGGGATGAGCATGGTCTACGGCTTCGTCAAGCAGTCCGGCGGCCACATCAAGATCTACAGCGAGGAGGGCCACGGCACCACGATCAAGCTCTATCTGCCGCCGGCGCGCGGCCAGGCGGCGGTGGAAGCGCCCGCGGCGGCGCCGGCACGGCGCGGCAGCGAGACCATCCTGGTGGTGGAGGACGATGCGCTGGTACGCAACTACGTCACCGGGCAGCTCGCAAGCCTCGGCTACCGGACGATCGCCGCGGCTGACAGCCGCGCCGCGCTCGCCATCGTCGACAAGGGCGATCCGTTCGACCTGCTGTTCACCGACGTCATCATGCCCGGCGGCATGAACGGCCGGCAGCTCGCCGACGAAGTGGCCAAGCGGCGGCCGGGCGTCAGGGTACTCTACACCTCGGGTTATACCGAGAACGCGATCGTGCATCACGGCCGTCTCGACGAGGGGGTGCTGCTGCTGGCAAAGCCATATCGGAAGTCGCAGCTCGCCAGCATGGTGGAGTTGGCGCTTGGCAAGTGATCTCGCTTGCCCGTCTCCGCAAGTACGGGGCGCTACGACCGCGTCGCGAGCACGACGCCGGCGAGCGTGAAGATGAGCGCGGCGATCTGGGTCGCACCCAGCGGCTCTTTCAGCGCAATTGCCGACGCCACCACGCCGATCACGGGCACCGCCATGGTGCCGATCGCGGCGATCGAGGCCGGCAGTCGCGCCAGCGCTGCGAACCAACTGACATAGGCGATGCAGAACTGGATGACGGTCGAATAGCCGAAGAGCCACCACCCGAGCGTCGTGACGCGATCAAGATTGGTGGTTTCGATAGTGAGGCCCGCGAGCGCGACCGGCAGGCAGCCGAGGCCGATCTGCCAGGCCGCGGCCGTAATCGGCGGCATCTGAACCGGATACTTCTTCGCCAGCACCGTGCCGAGAGCAAAGCCAAACGCGCCGCACAGCGCCATGATGATGCCCGGCAGCTTGTCCGCGCTTGCGGAAATGCCGTTGCCGCCCATGATCGCGGCCAGTCCTGCGAAGGCCATTATGAGCGCGAGCGCGCGCAACAGCGTCGGACGCTCGCCGAGCACGGGCCACGCGAGCAGCGAAGCCCATACCGGCATGGTGTAGGCGATCAGCGCCGCCTCGCTCGCCGGCAGCCACAGCAGCGCGAGCCCCATCAGCACCATCCAGCCGGTGACGTTGAGCACTGAGTACAGCACAAGCCGCGGCCACAGCCGCGCCTCGACCGCCAGGCTTTGAGAGCGGAGCAGCGCCAGGAGCGCGAGCAACGCCGCGCCGATCACCCCGGTCGTGCCGCGCAGCGTCAGCGGAGGTAGCTCACCGAGCAGGAATTTGGTCACCGGCCAGTTGAAGCCCCAGCCGACCGAGGTGATGGCGAGGAACATCAGGCCGGCAGGCGCCATGCGCGCCCGCGTCGTTGGCTTCAAGTTCGTCATGGGATCCGGCGAATGGAATCAGAGGTCACCCTGCCCGCGATTTGGCCGCTGGACCATCACGCGCCTGACATGCCTGCTGCGTCGTTTGTCCGTAGGCTTACGTGAGTCCCGAAAGTTCAATCCGGCGGCGCGAATAAATAGTCCCCCTGTGAACAATGGGCGAAGCTTTCCTCCACAGCGCATGAGAGATTTTTTCCGCTTGGGAATCCCTGAGGACTCACTGATACTTGCTGCGATCACAGGCGCGGCATTGACCCCTGTTATCCTCCACTTTCCACCATATTTAGTATTTGATTCAGGAACTCGTACTAGTTCTTGACGGGCGTGACGGATTTGGCCTAGCTTTCATCCTGTTCGGCGCGAGTGTGTTTGGGTCCCCGCCGGTCGCTCCCAAAAGGGTCCAAAATGACCACTCCGCCGGCCTTTATCGCCGCGGGTGAAGGGCTTGCCTGCCCTGATTTTTGATCAGCTCAGGGACGCGAAAACGGGCCGAAAGGCCAGCAACAAGAGGCCGGAACCGGCCCGAGAAGATGCGTTCAAAGATGCGTTGAGTAGCGTGTCGCGTGACGTGTTGGGGCGTTGAATGCACGGACCTGGAAGACCCGCTTCGGGTGGTCCAGGGCGTGCCGCCGCAGGGCCGGTGCAAGCCGGATTCCCGCGGTTGAGGGGAACAGGCCGGATCCACCGGCTGAGCTGCGGATGACGGGAGTGCGGGTGAAAAGCGCGTATCCCTGATTTCGCAAGGGGTAACATTCCGGCAACCGCGAAAAACGCGGGCCGGCCAGCGAAGAGACGGGGCTCGACCAATGCGAATCGAACGGCGCAACACCACCAGCGGACAATCACCCTATGCCGGCATCAATTTCAGATTGACGACATCGGAGATCCGCAATCCCGACGGCTCGGTCGTGTTCCGCGCCGAGAACGTTGAAGTCCCCGAATTCTGGTCGCAGGTCGCCTCCGACGTGCTGGCGCAGAAGTATTTCCGAAAGGCGGGCGTCGCCGCGCGGCTGAAGAAGGTCGACGAAGAGACCGTGCCGTCCTGGCTGTGGCGTTCGGTGCCGGACACCGAGGCGCTCGGCCTGCTGCCCGAGAGCGAGCGCTATATCAGCGAGACCTCGGCCAAGCAGGTGTTCGATCGGCTGGCCGGCTGCTGGACCTATTGGGGCTGGAAGGGCGGCTATTTCTCGAGCGAAGAAGATGCGCTGGCCTTCTTCGACGAGCTGCGTTGCCAGCTCGCCAAGCAGATGGTCGCGCCGAACTCGCCGCAATGGTTCAACACCGGCCTGCACTGGGCCTACGGCGTCGATGGTCCGGGCCAGGGCCATTATTACGTCGACTGGAAGACCGGCAAGCTGACGAAATCCAAGTCGGCCTACGAGCATCCGCAGCCGCATGCCTGCTTCATCCAGGGCATCGAGGACGACCTCGTCAACGATGGCGGCATCATGGATCTCTGGGTGCGTGAGGCGCGCCTGTTCAAATATGGCTCCGGCACCGGCTCGAATTTCTCGCGCCTGCGCGGCGAAGGCGAGCGCCTGTCCGGCGGCGGTCGCTCGAGCGGCCTGATGAGCTTCCTCAAGATCGGCGACCGCGCGGCCGGCGCGATCAAGAGCGGCGGCACCACGCGCCGCGCGGCAAAAATGGTCGTGGTCGACGCCGATCACCCCGATATCGAGACCTATATCGACTGGAAGGTGAAGGAGGAGCAGAAGGTCGCAGCCCTCGTCACCGGCTCCAAGATCAACCAGAAGCATCTCAAGGCCGTGATGAAGGCCTGCGTCAACTGCGAAGGCAGCGGCGACGACTGCTTCGATCCCGAGAAGAACCCGGCGCTACGCCGCGAGATCAAGCTCGCGCGCCGCAACCTCGTGCCCGACAATTACATCAAGCGCGTCATCCAGTTCGCAAAGCAGGGCTACAAGGAGATCCAGTTCGACACCTACGACACCGACTGGGATTCGGAAGCCTATCTCACCGTCTCGGGCCAGAACTCCAACAACTCGGTCTCGCTGAAGGACGATTTCCTCCGCGCGGTCGAGACCGACGGCGACTGGAATCTGATCGGCCGCACGACGAAGAAGATTACGAAGACGCTGAAGGCGCGCGAGCTCTGGGAGAAGATCGGCTACGCCGCCTGGGCCTCCGCCGATCCGGGCCTGCACTTCAACACCACGATGAACGACTGGCACACCTGCAAGGCGTCCGGCGACATCCGCGCCTCCAATCCGTGCTCGGAATACATGTTCCTGGACGATACGGCGTGCAATCTCGCCTCGGCCAACCTGCTGACGTTCTACAACACGGCGACCAGGCGCTTCGACGTCGAGTCCTACGAGCACCTCTGCCGGCTCTGGACCATCGTGCTGGAAATTTCCGTCATGATGGCCCAGTTCCCGTCCAAGGCCATCGCGGAGCTCTCCTACGAATTCCGTACGCTCGGCCTCGGCTTTGCGAATATCGGCGGTCTGTTGATGACCATGGGCCTGCCCTACGACTCGAAGGAAGGCCGTTCTCTCTGCGGCGCGCTGACGTCAGTGATGACCGGTATCGCCTACAAGACTTCGGCCGAGATGGCCGCGGAGCTCGGCACCTTCCCAGGCTATAAGAAGAACGCAGGCCACATGCTGCGCGTGATCCGCAACCACCGCCGCGCCGCCCACGGCCAGGCCACCGGCTATGAGGCGCTCTCGGTCAATCCGGTGCCGCTCGATCACGCCTCCTGCCCGCAGGCCGACATCGTCACGCATGCGGTCAGGGCCTGGGACGACGCGCTGTCGCTCGGCGAAGCCAACGGCTATCGCAACGCCCAGACGACCGTGGTGGCGCCGACCGGCACCATCGGCCTCGTGATGGATTGCGACACCACCGGCATCGAGCCCGACTTCGCGCTGGTGAAATTCAAGAAGCTCGCCGGCGGCGGCTACTTCAAGATCATCAACCAGGCGGTGCCGGAAGCGCTGCGCACGCTCGGCTATCGCGAGAGCGAGATCGCGGAGATCGAAGCCTACGCCGTCGGCCACGGCTCGCTCTCCAACGCACCCGGCATCAACGCCTCGACGCTGAAGGCCAAGGGCTTCACCGACGAGGCGATCGCCAAGGTCGAGAAGGCGCTGCCGACCGCGTTCGACATCAAGTTCGCCTTCAACAAGTGGACGTTCGGCGAGGATTTCATCCGCGATCAGCTCGGCATCGGCGCCGAGGCGATCGCAGCCCCCGGCTTCGACCTGCTCGCCGCCGTCGGCTTCACCAAGCGCGAGATCGAGGCCGCCAACGTGCACATCTGCGGCGCGATGACGGTGGAATCAGCTCCCCACCTCAAACCAGAACATTATGCGGTGTTCGACTGCGCCAACCCCTGCGGCAAGATCGGCAAGCGCTACCTCTCGGTCGAGAGCCACATCCGCATGATGGCGGCGTCGCAACCGTTCATCTCAGGCGCGATCTCGAAAACCATCAACATGCCGAACGATGCCACCGTGGAGGACTGCAAGTCCGCCTATCTGTTGTCTTGGAAGCTCGCGCTGAAGGCCAACGCGCTCTACCGCGACGGCTCGAAACTGTCCCAGCCGCTCAACTCGCAGCTCATCTCTGACGATGAGGACGAGGACGATGCGGTGGAGGCGCTTTACGAGAAGCCGATGGCCGCGCGTGCCGCCCAGGTTTCCGAGAAGATCGTCGAGAAGCTCGTCGAGCGCATCGTCGTGATGCGTGAGCGCGAGAAGATGCCGGATCGCCGCAAGGGCTACACCCAGAAGGCGGTGGTCGGCGGCCACAAGGTCTATCTCCGAACCGGCGAATATGACGACGGCCGTCTCGGCGAGATCTTCATCGACATGCACAAGGAAGGCGCGGCGCTCCGTTCCTTCATCAACAACTTCGCGATCGCGGTCTCGCTCGGCCTGCAATATGGCGTGCCGCTGGAGGAATATGTCGACGCCTTCACCTTCACCCGCTTCGAGCCGGCGGGCCCCGTGCAAGGCAACGACAGCATCAAGTACGCGACCTCGATTCTCGACTATGTCTTCCGCGAGCTCGCGGTGAGCTACATGGGCCGCTTCGACCTCGCCCATGTCGATCCGAACGAGAGCAATTTCGACGCGCTCGGCAAGGGAGTCGGGGAAGGCAAGGAGCCGGAAGCCCAGGGCCAGACGCAGGCGACCAAGTACCTGTCGAAGGGCCTGACCCGCTCACGCACCGACAACCTCGTCATCATGCGCGGTGGCTCGGCCGCTGTCACCGGCAACTCCGACTCGGCGCCATCAGGCGGCTCCCGCGTCACCGCCCTCTCCTCGCACGGTGGAACCGGGCGCGGCGGCCTCTCCGACACCATCGAGGGCGCGGTGGCGCTGAAGCAGGAAGTCAGCCACGACCTGTCGCCGACCGAGAAGCTCGAAGCCCTGCAATGGAGCAAGGCGGGCGCAGCCGCCGCAGCCGCGCCCAGCAAGGCCGAACGCCGTGCAGAAGCGAAGGCAAAGGGCTACGAAGGCGAGATGTGCTCGGAGTGCGGCAACTTCACGCTGGTGCGGAACGGCACCTGCATGAAGTGCGATACGTGTGGAAGTACGACGGGGTGTTCGTGAGTCGCCAGACGACGATTGCGGCGACGCCCGGGCTTGACCTGGACATCCACGAAGGGCGGCTGAAAGGCCGCCCATCGCCATAGTGGGCTCCTAGAGCATCGCCGCGAGCAACTAACCGTGAATCAACTGTGAGACGCTAGGTTGACCAGCATGCTTGCACGGCCAACGGCGGATCACAGATCGTTCTGCTTCAGCCCGCGGGGCATCGCCAGCAGCAGCAGCGAGCCGCAGAACAGGCAGAGTCCACCGATGACATAGAGCGCAGGCGTCGCGCTGCCGGTCATGTCCTTGATCGACCCGACCATCACGGGGCTGACAATGCCGCCCAGCTGGCCGATCGTATTGATCAGCGCGATGCCGCTGGCCGCGCCAGCGCCGGCCAGGATCTTTGGCGGCATTGTCCAGAAGGTCGGGATCGCCGCGACCACGCCGGCGCCGAGCACGGCGAGCGCGCCGACCAGCAGCGGTACGTTCCTGTCGAACATTCCCGCGGCGAAGAAGCCGATCGCCGCGGCAAAGATCAGCGCGGCCACGAACTTCGGACGCTCGCCGGTCGCATCGGACAATTGCCCGACGACAAGCATACTTATTGCGCCGCAGATATAAGGAACCGCGGTCAAGAAGCCGACAGTCGTCGAATTGCCGCCACCGGCGGTCTTGATCAGGTCGGGAGCCCAGAAGTTCAAGCCGTAGGACGCGACCTGGATCAGGAAGTAGATAAATCCCAGCAACAGCACGCCGGGCATCAATAGCGCGCGCCACTGCGAATGCTCGCCGATTTCGTCGCGCTGGCGATCCAGCTGTGTGGAGATGACGCCGCGTTCCTGGGCACTGAGCCATTTGGCCTGCGAGATATCGTCGTCGAGGCGAAGCAGCACGACGAACCCCAGCGCCGCGCAAGGCAGGCCGCCCGCCAGGAACAGCCACTGCCAGCCGGCGATGCCGTGCACGCCGTGCAGATGGCTCAGGATCAGACCAGAGACCGGCGCGCCGATGATTCCGGAGAAGGCGGTCGCGAGAAAGAACACGGATGTCATGCGTCCGCGGTGCGACTTCGGAAACCAGAGAGTGAGATAATAGAGAATGCCGGGCGCGAAGCCGGCCTCCATCGCGCCGATCAGGAAGCGCAGGCCGTAGAACTGCCACTCGGTCCTCACAAACACCATGGCGGCGGTCGCAAGCCCCCACGAGATCATGATGCGGGCGATCCAGCGCCGCGCGCCGAACCGATACAGCAGCATGTTGCTCGGCACCTCCAGCAGCACGTAGCCGACCACGAACAGGCTGGCGCCGAAGCCATAGGCCGTATTGCTCAAACCCAGATCGGCCTGCAGCGCCGCCTTGGCGAAGCTGATGTTGACGCGGTCGAAGAAGGCGAAGAAATAGCAGACGATGATCAGCGGCATCAGCCGCCATGCGATCTTGCTGATGACCTTCTGTTCGGTAACCGTCGAGCCGACATCCTCGATGAGCGGCGCCGTGATCGTCATGATGTTTCCTTCCCTGTGTGTTCTGTTTTTCTTCGGCGGATCGCCGACCGCTATCCGGAATTCTGCAAGGCCGTTGGAATGGGATGCAGGTCCTGCGCTCGCCCGGCCTTGGCGACCTGGCCGGGCACGTCGTGGCCGACCAGGTCGGGAAGCCGGCGCGACAGTGCGATCAGCGCCTGCAGATCGAGACCGGTCGAGAGCCCGATCTCATGGAACAGGTTGACGAGATCCTCGGTGCAGACATTGCCGGTGGCGCCGGGCGCGAACGGACAACCGCCCAATCCTCCGAGCGCCGTGTCGAAACGACGCGCACCCGTGTCGTAGGCGGCGAGCACGTTAACCAGGCCCAGCCCACGGGTATTGTGGAAGTGCAGCGTCAGCCTGTCTCGGGACGTCAGCGAGAGCACGTCGGCAAGGAGCGCCGAAACCTGGCGGGGATTGGCCATTCCCGTCGTGTCGGCGAGCGTAATGCCGTCGACGCCGAACGAGAGATAGCGTCCGGCGATCTTGAGCACCTTCTCGAGCGGCTGTGCGCCCTCGAACGGACACCCGAAGGCGGTCGCGATGGTCGCATTGACCTTGATGCCGGCGGGGCGGGCCGACGCGACGATCTCGGCGAGCGCCGCGAGCGAGCGCTCGTGGCTCATGTTGACGTTAGCGCGATTGTGGGTCTCGCTCGCCGACATGACGAAATTGACCTCGTCGACGCGCGCCCGCAACGCGCTGGCGAGGCCCTTGAGGTTCGGCACCAGAGCAGAATAGACCGTGCCTGGACGACGCTGGATGCGCTTGAACACCACGTCCGCGTCCCACAGCGAGGGCACGACCTTCGGTGAAACGAAGGAGGAGACCTCGATACGCCGCAGGCCGGCGGCAGCGAGCGCGTCGACCAGATCGACCTTGTCGTCGGTCTCGACCCATTGTGGTTCGATTTGCAGGCCGTCGCGCAGGGCGACCTCCTGGATTACGATGTCGGGTACTGCCCGCGTCATTGGACGGCTCCGATCTTCCGAAGCCGGCGTACCTCCTGCTCGCCGAGACCAAGGCCACCGAGCACCTCGTCGGTGTGTTGGCCGAGCGTCGGGCCCGGCCAGTTCACGGCACCCGGCGTTTCCGAGAGCTTCGGCGTGATGCCGGGCATCTTGACCGCGACATTGCCGGGCAACTCGGTCGGCAGGATCATTTCGCGGGCCAGATAATGCGGATCGGCGACGATATCGGCGACCGAATAGATCCGTCCCGCCGGAACGTCGGCGGCGTCGAGGGCAGTCAGGATCTCATCGAGCGGCCTCTTCCTGGTCCACGCGCTGATCGCATCGTCGATCGCGTCGTTGCGACGGACGCGCCCGTCGTTGCTCGCGAGCGCGGGATCCCGGGCGAGGTCCGGCCGTCCGATCACGCCCATCAGACGTCCGAAAATCGCATCGCTGTTGCCGGCGATGACGACATGGCTGCCGTCCGCGCTCGGATAGGTGTTGGAGGGGCTGATGCCGGGCAACGCGCCGCCGGTTCTGGTCCGGACGTGGCCCATCAGATCGTATTCCGGCACGAGGCTTTCCATCAGATTGAAGACGCTTTCGTAGAGCGAGACGTCGACGACCTGGCCACGGCCCTGCCCGCTCTTCACACGCAAGAGAGACATCAGCGCACCGATCACGCCGTGCAACGAAGCCAGACTGTCGCCGATGCTGATGCCGACGCGAGCTGGAGGGTTATCCGGATCGCCGGTCGTGAACCGCAAGCCGCCCATGGCCTCGCCGATGGCACCGAAGCCGGAGCGATCGCGATAAGGGCCAGTCTGGCCGAAGCCGGAGATGCGGACCAACGTCAGGTTCGGATTGCGGGCCGACAGCACGTCCCACCCGAGCCCGAGCTTTTCGAGGCCGCCGGGCTTGAAGTTCTCGATGACGACGTCGGCGCACGCGGCCAAATCCAGGGCGAGCATCCGCCCTTCCGCCGACTTCAGGTCGATCGCGACCGACTTCTTGTTGCGGGACTGCAGGTACCACCAGAGCGACGTACCCTGATGGAGCTTGCGCCACTTTCGCAGCGGATCGCCACTTCCGGGTTGTTCGATCTTGATCACTTCCGCGCCGAACTCGGCGAACAAGCGCGCCGCAAAAGGCGCAGCAATCAACGTGCCGAATTCGACAACGCGAATGCCATTCAACGGTCCACCCAATGTCGGCGCTCCTCGAATTTGTCTTTCGTTAAGGAGTTGCCGAGATAGGGGCTGGAGTCTAATCGCCTTTCAAGACAAGGCGTTCGTGGATCGAGAACGACCGCATCAACTGCTTCGCCGAAATCGCACTTCGGCGGATATTTCTAGTGCGATCGCTGCGACATCGGACGCCGGAGATGTTCGAGCATCAATCGGCTGATCGGGGACATCCCCGCCTGATCGCGAGCCACAAGCGTCAATTCACGGTTCGCCCATTCGTCGCGAAGCCGGATTGCTCGCAATTTCATACCTCCGCTTAGCACCTCGAACGCACGGTCGGGCATCAATCCGACGCCCATGCCGGCTTGCACCATGCGGCATACGGCATCGAAACCGGGGACGTGAACACGAAGCCGTAACGACTTTCCAAGCTGCTGCGCAGCGATCTGCGAACGCAGGTAGATCGAGCTAGTTGCGAAAAGGCCAACGTGATCGTAGTCGAGCGTGTCGCTGAAGGATATCTCGCAGCACGCCGCGAGCGGATGACGCTGCGGCACCACGATCACCAGCCGGTCGTTGCGGTAGGCGTGGCGGGTCAGTCCACGCGTTCCGACGTCCGCGGAGCAAATGCCGAGTTCGGCCGCGCCCTCCTCGATTCCCCGCACGACCTCCGCACTTGGACGCTCCTGAAGATCCAGGCGGACGAGACTATGCGTGCGAAAGAAACCGGGCAGGTCGTCGGGCAGGAACTCGACGATCGACGACAGGTTGGCAAGCATCCGCACATGGCCTCGCACGCCCTGCGCGAAATCAGTCATGTCGACCGCGATCTTCTCGACGTTCAGCAAAGTCACTCGCGCATGGTGCAGCAGAGACTCGCCCGCCGACGTCAACGCCATTCCCGACGGCTGACGATCGAACAAGGCGACTTGGAACAGTTCCTCAAGATCGTGAAGGCGTTTGCTGACGGCGGATGGCGCGATCGCTTCGCGTTGCGAGGCGCGAGTGAGATTGCCTTCTTCGCATACGGCAACGAAGAGTTGCAGCGTCGTGAGGTCGATCCGACGGGCCAGATGAGCCGTCGATCTCGTTAGTTTCGAGTTCATATTTCCTGCCGCATTTTTCATGGCAGCGGAAGATTAGCATTTCGAAAACAGCGACAATTATCAAAACTGGCGGCGTGAAATCACGGAATTGGTCGTTTTTACCAACACGCCGGCGGCGTCCGACGATTCTTCCCAATGAAACCTCGAGCAGCCGGTCGAAGGGCGGCCAACCGGCCGCCCTCTCCTACGCGCTGAAGACCAAGCGCGATTAATTGGTCACCCGTCCATTGCGGACCGACGTCGCCGCCGTCTGCTTCCGCCGAGGCGTCAGGACACTCAGCTGATGCGGAGACGGCGTATTGGTCGTGACCTCCGACTGCCCTTGGACACGCGCCGCTCCCAGCACGCCAACCTGTACCGGCGAGATCGGCAACCCATCTGCTTCATAGGTCGGCAACTCGACCGCGGAGCTCGCAGTCGCAGCGCCAATTGAGATCGCAGCAGCGGCTGCGACGACTAGCGATATCTTCTTCACGGAAATTCTCCTGGGTAATATCTCCAGAACCGGAGATATGCACCCGTGTCCTACCGTCAATAAGATGATGTCTATCATATTAAACATCATCGTGATCGGCCCTAACGCGACCGCCATGACAGTCGTCAAAGCCTTGCTTGAGTTTTCATTTCACGACTACGCACGCGACTGGAGGCCCGTGCTTAAATTCCGCACGAAAATAGAATGATATTCCCGAGCGACGCCCCCCGCGTCGCATCGACGGCAATGCATTCCGCTCATGCCCGCATATCGCTTCGCTCATGCGGGCAGCCCGCCGCTCGCGAGATAGGAAAGCGAAAGGGCGGATTACCCGCCCTTCTGTCTCCTGCGCATAAGATGCGCGCTGATGCCCTACGAAGACCGCACTACCATCCGCGATTCACGTTGCGCACCTCGGCCGTTCGGGAGTCGACATAGACCTCCATCCAGCGGCCGACGCCGTCGCGGCCTTCGATCTCCCATTCATCACCGAGGAACTGGGTGTGGGACACCGTCACGACGCCGAGATCGGTCGCCACATCGAGCGCGGCCTGCATCGAAATCTGGTCGCCGGAATCGTAAGCCATGGCGGGTGTCGCTGCACCGAGCGCCAAGGCGGTGACGATTGGAAGAATCACTTTTCGCATGGTCCCACTCCTGTCGAACTGTCTACGTCGCATAGAACGAGCGGAATTGGCATCAGTTCCGACACGGCGCATCACGAACAAGCAAGAAACTTCGGCAGCTGAGGCGATTTGGTGACGGTTCCCGCCGCAATCACCATTGGCGAAAGCTCGTGTTGTTACCCCACGGCTTCACGATGCGACTGCCAGCTTGTCCTTGCTGACCGCATCGAATTGAAGCCACGCCGGAACCATTGTCATCAATTTTCGGTCTCCCTCAATTTGAAGGGCGGCCCCCACTAAATCGCGCCATCTTGTCTGGGTTAGAAGAAGGGCTATCCAGTCACGAATGTTGCCCCGAAGCGTGAGATCGACGGCAAATCCGGGATCCCTGGCGCATACGTCGGCACCAGAACGCTCAAGCAAAAGCCACATGACTTTTAGCTTTGTGCGGCTCGCCGGCACGCCCAGGAATTCGAAACGCAGGACGATCCTTTGTGTCGGTAGCGCGCTCAGCTTCACCCGCTTGCGCAATGCCCACATCAGCAAGCCCGGATCAAGATCAGATGGTTCGATCCGGTCGCACGTGTGGGAGAGACCCCACCGACCGAGCGCATCGACCGCCGGGCGAAAGCCTTCGCCGGCTTCGCTAAGCCAATACTCGTAACCTGCTCCCTCGACACGAATTCGTCGTTCAACGACGCCCTGCTTCTCCAATTGCCGCAGCCGCGCGACCAGAACGGCCCGCGATATCAGCGGAACGCCGCGATGAATGTCGTTGAAGGAATGCGCACCGGACATCAATTCGCGCAGGATGAGCGGCGTCCAGCGCGTGGCGAAGACTTCGGACGCCTTTGCAATCGGGCAGAATTGACCATAACCGGCTGGCATTCACGCGACCTAATCACGGAGGATCTCGAATTCCAGTCTGAAAAACGGACTTGATGGCGTAGCTGCTTCGACCGAAGTCTGCGGCGACGCCACCAACGCGCCAGTCTCGGACACTGCGTTTGTGAGCGCCCGATCGTCACAGCGTTAAAAGGTTTATCTGCAATGACAAACTACGTTCTGATTCATGGCGCCTGGCATGGTGGCTGGTGCTGGTCACGAATTCGTGGCCAGCTAACGGCCAAGGGACACGGGGTCTTTACTCCGACCCTGACCGGCCTCGGAGATCGCTCACACCTGTTGAGCCGTGAAGTTGGCTTCGAGACCCACATTGCGGATGTCGCCAATCTGTTGATCTGGGAAGATCTGCGGGACGTGGTCCTGGTTGGCCACTCCTATGGGGGAGCCATCGCACGACACGTCGCAGACCGCTTGCCCGATCGAATTGGCTCGCTCATCTACCTTGACGCCTTCGTGCCCGAAAACGGCAAGTCGGTCGCCAGCTATCTGGCCGATTCTGGCAAGAGCCTGCATGTTCTGGCCGTCCTTCATGGCCAAGGTTGGAAGGTGCCCCCGCTCCCGGCAGCAGCTATGGGGCTTAGTGGGGCGGACGCTGATTGGGTTGACCGGCGGTGCACAATGCATCCGCATGTCACCAATGAGACGCCCGCCCGGCTCAGCGGTGCTTGCGATAGCGTCGCAGATATTGGGTATATTCTCACGCGCGGGTGGGATGGTCTTGGTGGTCTTTTCGTTCAATTTGCAACGCTGGCCAAGCGGCGCGGCTGGTGGTGTGAAGAGCTCAATTGTAGCCACGATGCGATGATCGACATGCCAAACGAACTCGCCAAACTTCTGCTCCAGCGGGCGTCCTGATCGGGCGAGCTTGTCGGTCAGCAGCTCCGCCCACGTTGCAAGATGAGTGGCGAGCGCACATGCCGACGACGCCGAAGTCGGTGGATATCGTACCTTGACCATGACATGCGCGACGGCCACGTGGCATCCAGCGGAGGAACGACTTCCATCCACCAGGACGGCAAGAGTTTCCGTCAATGGCAACAGCGAGACGTCTTATGGTCGGCAGTCACAGGTCGCAGAATGATGGTCGTATTGTTCACAATGCATCTCGGCGTCGTAGCGCTGAGGTTGCGACTCCTGCGAGTGCCGTTGGCGCTGGAAAAATTATCTTTAGGCTTCGCTCGCATTGGCAACGCGAACGAGAGATCAGGACGGCGGTGATGGCCCTTGCGAGATTCGACGATAAAACTCTGCGATATCTGGGAATATCAAGCCGATCCGAAATTGAGCGCGTCGTAAGGTACTGCCGTGATTGCTAAGCTCCATTCAAACTCGCGTCAGAAACCCTCGGTTCGGACGAACCTCCCGCAGATACGCTCTTTGAATTGGTTCGCGACACTTCCGCAGATTTGCTTAGGGAGCAACAAGCGCAGCCCTGAGCGCCGCGCACGGATGCGCCGGAGCGGAGTCCTTTATGGGCGCAAGCCGGACGTTCTGACCGCACCCCTCCTCCACAGCCGAAACCCGCCCTCGAATGCATTGGCGTTCTTGCCGAACCGGACCATGCGCGGCGGGCTGTCGACCTTGTCGGCGTTTCCACCGCCCAACACGATGTAATCAGGCTGCAGCGCGGCGAACAGCCGCTTCACGACGTCGTCGACGGCCTGTCGCCATCTCTTCTTTCCAAGGCGCTTGAGACCTGCCGCTCCGACGTAGTCCTCGAAGGTCTTGCTCTTGACGTATGGCAGGTGACCGAGCTCCATCGGCTGGGGAACGCCATCGACGACCATCGCGGATCCGAGGCCCGTTCCCAGTCCGAGGAACAGCATCCGGCCGCCCTGGTAGCTGCCGATCGCCTGCATCAGCGCATCGTTGACGACCTTCGTCGGGCGGCCGAACGCCTCTTGGAAGTCGAAGCCTGCCCACCCGCGACCGAGATTATGAGGCTCCGCCAAGGGCCGGTTGCGGACGACAGGCCCCGGATATCCGACCGAGATGACATCGTAGGTCCAGTCTTTCGTCAGCGCCTTGACTTTCCTCACCATCACTCTGGCGGAAAGATCAGGACCCGAGACAAACTCGCGCTTGGTTCGCCCCTTGTCGGTCATCACCTTAACGTGCGTTCCGCCGACATCGATCACCAGGACGGTTCGTCGCGCTGCTCGTCTCGCCAGTTCCTTCGCCATGAATCCGTGTCTCTCTTGAGCGGCAATTGTCGCTCAAGAACGTAGCATGCGTCCCCTGGATCAGCCAAAGGGCCGCGCAAACGCGCACTCAATCGCAAGCCTGGCGATGTCTGGGGCAGCTACCGAACCAATCCCGCACGCATGCGGATATCGCGTCGCTCATGCATGCTACTCGCTGACCCCAGATCTCGTCGATGACGAGATCGAGGATGCAGATGGCGGCAACCTCGTCTCGCGCTTCGTCAGGCATCCGCCGCCGCGCATCTCGTGCGCGGCGGCGGCCTTGTGGGGCGCTGGAGTGCCGAGCTTAGCAGATCATCGGATTATCGCCCTGGTCACAAACGCCGCCGGGCTCGTTGTGGGGCGACATTTCGGATTGAGCGGATGGAGCTGAAGCGGGGGCACGGCTGAAAATCCAGTGGCCAGCGTGGGAACCACTCGCATGTTCGCTCCGTGCGGTGAGTCGTTCAGCCGCGAAGCTCTCTTGGCCCACAACGGAAATTGTGAGCATGGCAATCGCCATCAATCCCGCCGACAGGTATCTAATTTGTGTCATCGAACTTCTCCTTTTTTGATTCAGTCAGCCCAAGGACGTTTGCCTCCCCTGCTGAATGCACGAGTTCTGTGCTGGTATGACTAACCTCATGGCATTCTATTCCGTCACCACCAAGGCTAGCGGATGCCGATCCAACTCTTGTGATGTCATGTGAAAGTAACCCTGGTCGAAACCATCCATTGATCGGCTGGCCTGCCGGCAATGGCACTGAGGACTCAACGACCCAACCGACAGGTTACACTTCGTTAATAGGTCAGCATATCATCGGATTGTCGCCCTCGTCGCAGACTCCGCCGGGCTCATTCCGGGACGACGTGACGGACGCCGTGGGCATGCGGACATGGTTGTAAGCCCTGCGGCCGGTGAGGAAGGTGCCAACGCTGTCCTGCCGTGCGACGTGCCGCTCGGTTACGAAATTTTCATGAGCCACGGCTGATGTCGTGAACATCGCAATCGCGATCAATCCCGCCGACACGAATTTGATTGTAGTCATGAGAGCTTCTCCTTTTTGGATTCAGCACGCTCAGGGACATTTGCCTGCTTTGCCGAATGCACCAGGTCGTGCACTGGTATGACCGATCGAACGGCGATTTAATTCCGACGCCGCAGAGCTTCTGGCTCCCAATCCAGCTTTCGTGATGTGTCGTGATATCGTCTCGATCGAGACGAACAGTTGATGGTGGGGTTGTCGATGATGGGTAGGCGGTCGCACCCGAGCCACCCCCTCTCATTCCTGAGGAGCGCCGGAACAAGCGCAGGGCCGATTAGCCGAAGGCGTAATCCGCGCTCTCTGGTCTGCCGGGTACCATTCGCTAACCCGCCTTCTAGCTATCCCTTGATGGCCGCATGCTTCGAGACGGCGCAATGCTTCGCCTCGCCATGAGCGCCTAGTGACTAAGCTAGCAAGCGAATGGCGGCGATTCAGCAAATCATCGCGTTGTCGCCCTGATCACACACGCCGCCTGGCTCGTTCCGAGGCGATGAGTCGGACGCTGCTGGAATGCGGGGATGGCTGTAAATCCAGCGGCCAACGTGGTGCTGCGCATTTTCCTTCCGTACGGCGTGTCGCTCGGCCGTGAGATGCTCACGAGCCATGGCGGACGTGGTGAGCATCGCGATTCCGATCAATCCCGCCGACAAGAATTTCATCGTAGTCATGGAGCTTCTCCTTTGGGTTCGGTACGCTAAGCAGCCATCGCCCGTTCCGCCGGGATCATATCCAGAGCGATCTTCTCAACGGTGGCGGCTCTGTCCCGCATCCGGGCCCCGTTGGGCAAATCCCGGTAGTAGTCCAACCGGCGATCTGAAATTTCCTTAATGATATCTTTCGGAGCCATCGCTCTGGTTGCCGCGATCGTCGCGTCGCCGATCGAGCCGTCGGGAGCGGCGCCGACAACCTGCTGCAACATCTTGGCCGACCGCGCAGGTCCGTCGCTGACGCCGAAATCAAAGACAGCGAGGTCGACGCCCTCGGGAAGATCGTCACACCGCAAGACGTTCCAGAAGCGCGTCCGGTAGATTTCGCAAGCTTCATCGCGCCCGAGGTTGCGCACATCCTCAGCCGCAAGTTTCTGATCCTGCCGCCAATCTCGCAAGGTAGCGATCGTAATTCCGAATTGAGCGACTGCGTTCAGGTCCCCTGTATCGCCGGAAAACCTTCCCTGGTTTGCCAGCACGACGTCAATGCTCCGTCGAAAATTGGACGACTTAGGTCCCTTCGCCGGCGCTGTTGCGATTGCTGTCTTGACCGTGGATTGCAGCACCTCAGCTTGTTTGACCTGCGCCTGCAGGAGGGTGCTTTGCAACGCTTCGGTTTGCCTCGCCTGGGTCTCGATCGCTGCACTGGTCGAAGCATCCTTTGCCCGTGAGCCCTGCGATGACCCCAACCAGAAGCTGACAACGGTGGCAAATGCCGCGGCCAAAGCTCCCACCGTGATGTTGACGATCTGGGCCACCTGATCGCCCGGCGCAATGCCGCGGGTGAGCAGCACGATCAATATCCCGAAGAAGCCGAGCGTAACGACCAGCGACACCATTGGCGCTCCCCAGGCCATCGGACTGTTGGCGAGCGCCAGGGCGCTGAAGGTAGAGCGCGCACTCTTCGTGTCCTCGATCTGGACACGAAATTGCTCCAGCTGCGCTTCGCGCTTTTTTGCGTCCTGTTCATATTGCTCCTTGAGGACCGCAATCTGTGCCTGCTGCCGTCTTGCCTCCTGCTCGTTTTGCTCCTTGATCAATGCAAGCTGTGCTTCCTGCCGTTTTTCGTCCTGAGCGGCCGCAATTTCAGCCAACCTGACCTGCAATTCGGAAAACGCTGCCGGATCGGCGTTGAGCTTCTCCCTCGCCTTCTCTGGATCTGTCGTGTGGGCGATCTGTGCGACCGCCTGGCTGACGGCGCCCGCGACACCACCAGCTTTGTCTCCGACGACAACCTTTAGAATTTCGGGCAAAACTCCAACCGCAAGCGCAATCAACGGATTCATGGTTGCAACTCCCGTGGCAAGGTTAGGAAATAGATTTGTAAAATCGGGCAGACGAGGTTTGAGCAATGGTTCGGTCGGCCTGGCGTTTCCAGGCGACCCCGGAACTACGAACTGCTTCAAGAGCTCGCGCTGCTTGACGAGTTCGACCGGCTTCAAAATTCTCGGGGCATCCGCAACGGTGATCGTTGCTTCCCGCTCCAACAGGTCCCGTGTTTTCTCATCGAGGTCGCCGGTGACCACCAGTCCATGCCGGCGCTGGAATCGCTTCACGGCCTCCTCGGTGATCGAGCTGAAAATGCCGTCTTGCTCCTGTTCGGAAAAGCCAAGGAGTTTTTGCCAGCGGCGCACATTGCGACTCGCGTCGGCTAGCACGGGCGGTCGTTGTGCCGGCGGCGGAGCCACGGCCAGTGCTTCGGCCAGTACGTCCGATTCCGGCAGGACCGCGGTAGCAAACACGTACTTCTGGTTCGCCTGGTAGCGCGGATCAGATTTCACGAGGGCCATGAACTCGCGATGGCCGTCCTTGCTTTGACCAACCAAACAGCCGGCGCTTGCCTTGTCCACCTCGGCCAGATCGAAGCCCCAATGCTGGTTGATCCCGAATATTCCAGTCTGGCACCTGTCGCCCGTCCGCAGGCCGTCCTTGTTCAGGTCACGGCAGACCGTCACCAGTCCGCCGGTCTGCACGAGAGCTTCGTGGCCCGAAGGCTTGTCGGCGTGGTGCATTCCGACCTGCCAACTCGAGTACTGGCCGAATGCGATACGCGCGGCGCCGAGAGGACTCAACGGGTTCTCCGTCCAGTACCGCCCCGGCTCGGTCGTTGCCGCCCACTTGCCGACGATCTTCGGGAGGCCGCCTTCGAACCGGATCAGCAGGCGCAAGTCGTTCCACTTGTTGGCCTCGTCGTTGTTGGGTGTGCCATCCGGATTCATCCCCTCGACGTAAACAATATTGAGTTGGCCTGGACCGCGGTCGACCTGATAACCCTTGCGTTCCATGGCGGCGACGACGAGATTGGCGAGATCCGATGCAACTGGTGGAGGCGTCGTCCTTGGAGCAGACGCGGTCCCTTGGGACACGATCGTCCGCCCCGCCACCGTGCCGATGCCCGGATCAAGTTGCTGCAGGCTCTTGAGTACTGCCATCGTCCCAATCTGCGGGTCCATGGTGTTCTCGTCGAACTTGTGGTCGGCAATGTATTTGCCCCGCTGCTGCACGCTGGTGCCGCCCCAAAGATAAGGGCTCACCATGTTGCGCTCGTCGCGATAACCGAACCCATTGAATTTCTCGGAGACGTAAGCCAGGAATTCGACCGGGCATTCGCTCCATTCGCGACGGTCTTTCAGACCTTCGACTTCGAAAGCATCGATCGCGGCTGCGCCAAAACTCGTGAATGGCCCGCGCCCCTCGGGCACGAGGCAGGTCTTACGACCGGTCCCTATGATTTTTTCGCCGTTGTGCAAAACACAAAGCCAACGGCCAACATCGCCCTCGCCGGCCTCACGCAGATGCAAGACGCCGATCACCCACCAGGGCGCTCCGACCGTCTTGCCGACGTCCTCGTAGGTCGCACGGTGGCTGTTGATCAACTGGGCCTGTCGCCTTGCTTCGGCCGACTTGGTAACAGTAGCCCCATCCCACAGTCGCCGGTAGTCGGCACGCAAGCTGTCAAACGTGTGCTTGCCCATCTGTTTTGACTCCCGCCAGTGCTGGCTACTGCCGTGGTTGCGTGATGCTGCGCCACTTCCGTCATTCAGGCTCTACCCCTGCGACGTATCCGGCTCGTCATCCTTGGCCGGAAGGATCGGCTCGAGGATATTGAACAGCACGTAGTTCCAGAAACGACCGAGAGTCGTGGTCGGGACGACGCGGGAAAACCGCGAATGCTCAGGCGCGAGGCAGAGCGGAGTCAATGCGGCGCCGTATTGCAGTGCTTTGCCCGCCAGCAGCCGGCCTTCCTTGTCGACCACTTCCTGATTGCCATGCGACTCGACGGCGCGCTTCATGATGTCCTTGACGTCGTTGACCGTTTCATTCGAACTGGTCCCCAACTTGTTTTGCACATCGCGATCCAGCTTGAATTCAGCGGTGGCTGATAAAATGCTGGTCACCTGACACACATATCCGCCGGCACGCATGTACTGCACTGCCACCTGATTGCACTGCGGTTGGTCCATCAGCTTGCCGAAGATCTGCGAGTTGACGCCGAGCGGAAGCTCATCGACGCGGACGTCCGTGAGTGAATAGTTCACCTTGACGACGTAGTCGTTGCTGGCGCTGCCTTTGAAGATCCATCCGATGTCAATGCTGATGCCGGTCGCGAGCTGCCCCTTGCGTTCGAGCCGCTGCTGTAGCTCCACGCTGGGGGACGAAAGCAGGGCCTCTCCGATATCCGCCTTGCTGGCAACGCATATTGGAGTGAAACGCTTCGCGTCAGGATCGATGTAGTAGAGCGACCCGACGGTCATCAGCGTGGTCGGCGGATTCTTCGGGATAAATCCATATTCCCGCAACGTGTCGCCGAGCTGATCGTTGCTCGGCGTTTGCAGGGAATGCGCCGCGATGGGCGCTCCCACGACGATTGCGGCTATCGTAACCATGGTCCTGATACGCATGACGGCCTCCTCTCGGGGCGCACGTCTACATAGTTTTACCGGGGACAGCAGGCGCCGCCGCACGGGCGGTAACCCGCGGGGCAGGCCGATGCCGACGTCGCGACACACGTCGTCGCCAGGACAAATACGAGGATTCTTAAAATGATGATTGCACGCATGGTCTCCTCCCGATCAATGCAACCAGGGCTCGAATTCTTGCACTCAACCATCGGTATCATGATTGAGTTCCTCCACCCCATGCGTGAAGCAGTTCACATTCTGCCCGCGACAATTTATCCCGGAGACGGCCGTCAGGACGGGCGCTTGCGTGCATTCAAATAGCAAGAGAGGCCAGGATGAGTGGAGCGATATCGGGAGCCGGTCGGAGTATTACCCGAGGCGTCGCGGAGCCTGTCATTGGGCGCGTTCGCGCGACCCGTCGGCTCGCGTAAAGTCAGCGACCAGTCCCCTCACCCACCGCCCTCCGGCTTGATCCCAGCGGCCCTCATGATCGGCAGCAACCTCGTCTCCTCGCTGTCACGATAGGCGGCGAGTTGCTGCGGCGTTGTCGGCCAGGCGGAGGCGCCGAGGTCGGCGTAGCGCTTTTCTACCCAAGGGTCTTTCAAGGCCTTCACGGTCAGCGCGTTGATCTGCGTGACGAGGTCGCTCGCTATGTTCGCAGGGCCGACGAGGCCGGCCCACGAACTAAGCTCGTAGCCGGGTAACAATTCGGCCATAGCGGGCACGTCGGGAAGCTCCGCTAGCCGCGTCTTCGAGGTCACCGCGACCGGTCTGATCGCGCCTGCGCGTACGCTCGGCAGCGAGCCCGGCAAATTGTCGAACAGCAGATCGACATTGCCGCCGAGCAGGTCGTTCAGTGCCGGAGCGCCACCCTTATAGGGGACATGCCTCACGTGGACGCCCGCCATGCTGTTCATCATCTCGCCTGAGAGGTGCAGCGTCGTGCCGAAGCCCGCCGACGCATAGGTATACTTTCCCGGGTCCTTCCGGAACGCCGCGAGCAATTCCTTCAAGTCCGCGGAGAACAGATCCTTCCTCGCGGTAAGAATGTTCGGCAATTGCCACATGCCGGAGATGAATGTGAAATCCTCGCGCGGGCGATACGGAAGCTTTGCGTAGGAGCCGATCGCAAGCACGTTGCTCGCGATCCCGCCGAGTCCGACCGTGTAGCCGTCGGGCGGCGCCTTCGCGATCGCATCCGCGCCCAAGACGCCGCCGGCGCCAGCCTTGTTCTCGACCACAAAGGATTGGCCCGAGAGCTCGCTCATCCTCTGACAGATCACGCGGGAGAGCGTATCGGTGGCGCCACCGGCCGGAAAGCCGTTGACATAGCGCACCGAACGTCCCGGCCATGCGTCTCCGGCGCGTCCGGTACTTGAGGCCAACCAGGGCGCAGCAACGAAAGAGCCGACGGTCGCGAGCGCGTGACGGCGGTTCACAGGCGACGTCATCACTGTCCTCCCCTCAAGGCGTGTGCGTTGCGTCGACAGCTTGGCGCTGCTCTTCTGGCCCACTCTACGACCGGCGATCGATGGCGGAAACCCGCCTTTCACGTTGAGAAGCCCGCGACGATGTCGCAGGAAGGCGTGGGACGCAATCGGGTGAAAGACGGACCCACTGCGGAAAATGGACGCGGATCACGCGAAGTTTCCGCCCCACAACTCACTGCGCGGAGGCCGCTCACTAGAGTTTTTCGTCATCAATATAGCTCACGTCGCCGAGATCCAATTCTCTCCCGCTCACCGTCTTGTATTTTCCATTGACGACGAGCTGCTTCACGCTCCAATGCAGAAGCAGCGGCCCCCCCGGGTCATTTCGGCGGTAGGCCTCGGGGTGCCGATTGCCGTTCTTTGGGAGAAAGCTTGGCTTCGGCCAGCCAAGCGGAACCGACAAGTCCTCCTGCAAATGCACCGAAGGATGTCGAGAGCGCAAAGGTGAATTCTCAAGTTCAGGGAATGGCAAGAAAGTAGCCAGTGGATCAAACAGCTGGTACCAACCCTCCATTTTGTGACGCTTGAAGAAGCACTCGCAAGCTGAGCGGCCCTCCATTGCGCTGCGCATCGTTTCCGACAATTTGTCCTCGTCAAACTTTGCTCCTGCGCGCCTCGCTTCGCCGACCATCCATCGGAGCGAGTACCACGAGAGCCCGCTCTCTTTCTCGGGATGTCCACCTCCGATGTCCGCGTGGTCTCCCGCAAACCACACCTCCCTCACGTTCTGGTTCTCAGGAGGGCCCGCTTCGACGCAATCGCGAAGTCCGCCCCAGCTGGTGAAGATGAAAAATCGGCGACGCTCATCGAGCGCAATCGCATGACGAACCGTGTGGACCGAAGGGTTATGTCGCATATGCGGAAAGCTCTTTGGTCTCAGGACGCCGAACGACTTGACCGTGTCCCACACGCCGAGGAAACGGATGCATACGGAGCCGTCAAAGGAGAAGGTTTTGCGAAACTCCTCAATGACGGCACGGGCCTGACAACGCTCGTCCTTATCCGAAATGAGCGTTAGGTGTCTTCCATACAGTTCGAGCGCGTAAGGCACTAGGCTAATAGCGTCAGGTCGAAGTACCCCTATGCGGTGCAGGAGCCCGCCAATGAGGCGGACGGTCAGGGCACCACGGCTGAAACCCACAAGGTAGATACGATCGCCGGGTCTATACCACTTGACGATAAAGCCATACGCGTCAGCAACGTTTTCGAGCGTTCCATAGCCGAACGCTAATCCCGCCATGCGCGTGAGCCACCGCGACAGAAACCATAGCGCGGCTTTCGCCGGCATGGTGCCTACGCCTGGATGGTAGTAGGCGACCTGCTCGTCCGGGATACTGCGATCCAATGCCCGGAAGAACCGAACGACATTCGTGCGAGAAACGTCGAGCTTGTTCCCCGTTCCGTCGCAGCACACAACGATGTTTCTCGATTGGTCACTCGTCACGTTGCGCTCCTCCTTCCCGGGGGTGACTTTGCCGGCGCTCACGCGAAAGGCGGGACCGATTTCCAGGTGACCGCGATTGCTTCAGTCGCCCCACCGCCTACAGGCCAAAGAGCCCGCCCGGACGTGGATTGCATTTCGGGGACGCAGCACTTCCGCACGTCGACAGCTCATGATTGAACGTTACAGCAATTTCTCGTGCGCCCGAAAGTGGCACGATCGCCGCACTTGGCCCTTCCGGGACGGGTCCGGCCAGATACGACGGCTACCGCAGCGTCGAGCGCGGGGGTATGTCTCAGTTCGAAATTTTTGGGACGTAGCCTTGCCGGAAGTGCTCAACGGCACCATCAATTTGAACCCAGTCATGTTTCGACTGCTCAAAAACTGATATGACGGGCGCTCGGTATTTTGGGTCGGCCATCGCGCCGACAGCAACGCCGATCAGCGCGGGCAGATTGGTGACCTTCCAGTAGACTGTTGAGCCGCACTGCGGACAAAAATAGTTATGCATTTTCCCCCCGCTTGCGGCGTCGTGCGTGAACTCTTTTGAGGTTCCTGAGATGGTGACGACCTCAGCGGGGTAATAAGCGCCCACACCGAACGGCGCGCCGGTTCGGCGTTGGCAGTCGATGCAGTGGCACGCAACGACTATCTTGGATGGTTCTTCTGGAAGCGAGAGTGTGAGTGCACCGCAGTTGCATTTGGCGTCGCGCATCGGAGAAGCCCCCCTTCCTTCTGAGATTGCGGACCTTAGCGCCGAAACGCTCGTGAAAAATATCAATCACGTTCCGACAGGCATACGGCAGGCATGAGGCCGCAGGAGGCCGCAGGAGGCCGTACAGCGCGTCGTGAGCGCAGCCGGTCTCCCCGGGAGGAGCACGAAGGAAACCGTGAAACCATCGCGCAGAGACGTGTTGGCAACAAAAGACTAGATAATTCAACGCGATGAGGCTGATTTTTCTTCGTTCATGTCCCGATCGGATTTTGATTGGCTACGGTAGGACATATTGACGCCGGTGTACCTCTGTGGCGAGCTTAGCATCGCCGTCGCGGGCCGCGCGTCCGCGGCATCATCAGGCGTGCAGCGATGGAGGCGAACGATGCGAGCTTCTCTACACGTCGCCGGCGTGGCACTCACCTTGACATTCGCGGCCTTTTCGCTCTCCGCGACCGCCGCCGCCGAACCCAAAGACGAAGTCGCGGCGGCAGCCGCAGCGTGGGCGCAGGCATTAGGTGAGGATGATCCCGAGAAGGTGCTTCCACTCTATTCCAGCGACGCGGTTCTTTGGGGGACCATATCCCCGAAGCTCCGGTCCGATCCGACGGCGTTGCGGGACTATTTCGTAGGCGCCTTCAAGGCTCTTCCCGGTCTGAAAGTAACGTTCGGCGATCACCTAATCCGCGTGTACGGCAACACCGCAGTTAACACCGGCTACTACACCTTTTCATATGTCCAGAACGGAGAGAGCAAAGTCTTCCCGGCGCGCTACAGCTTCACCTACGTTAAGAACGGCGACCGCTGGATGATCGTCGATCATCATTCTTCGGCAATGCCATCTCCGCCGAAGTAGGTGTCGGTCGAGCCTGCCGTTGAGGTCGTGTGGACCGTCGCATGTCGAAGTTGATTTCTTCAACGCCGACTCGCCCGCGGCACCCGAGAGCGCACGCCGCAGCCCAGACCGCGCAGGCACTGGATCGTTAATACCGCGTCTGCGGGCGCACGAAGCATTGGATGCCGTGGCCGAACACATACACGTATGCCTGACCTGAAGGCGAATACTCTTCTACGATTTTCTCCGACGGCACTTTCACCCATTTGTATTCGCCCGGGGTGCCGTCCGGTTTATCCGATTCAATCCACACGTACCACTCAGGCTCCGGATACCTGGCGCCTTCGGGCACGACCATCTTGTATTCGACTTTTACGGCATCCTTGTCTGTACAGCACGCTCTGGATTTCTTGTCGTAACGCTCGTCAGGCCGGTTGTCCGGTCGCTGAAGATTGTCGAGAAACTTCCGATCGATCTCCGGTACGGCATTCGTATGTTCATGAGCAAAAGCCAACGGTAAAAATAGCAAATAAAACAGCAAGCCAAATATGCCCTTCATTATGGGCCTCCATATCTTCGATTTAGTACCCTCCTGCTTTTCGAAAGGGGATTCCGACAGCTTGAATCCCTATGGCCAAAATATCGTACTCTCGACGCGGCGAGAATATCCGTTTTGCTATAAAGCACGGCTACAGTAGAGGCGAAGGACGCATACCTAACCGCAGAGAATCACGTACCGCGAAATGCGCAGCTTCGGTGCCCGCGACGTTCTGATCTGTTGCCGCGATGTCAGTTGCAGCCACCACGTCGAAACCAACGCTGACGGCCGGGCGAACCCATGTTAGGCTCTCCGGTATCGGACCGATCGGCGTCCCATGAAGTCGGCTGGAAAAGTACAGGATTGCAACGCAGCGCCCATTGCGGTGGGCGTCACGGTGCAATTGCGCACCACCAAGGGAGGGAGTGGAAATGAAACGTTCAGTTTTATTGGCATTGTGCATCCCGTTTGTGTTTTCGGTTCCAGCATCAGCTGATGATATGAAGCAGGAAGTCAGCAAGATCGCTTCCGCCTATATGGATTGCTACACCAAGCAGGACCCGGCCTGCGTCGCCGCGCTCTACACCAAGGACGGTATTTTTATCAATCCGGCCGGGAAGCATGATGTCGCGACCGCTTATGCCGGTACTTTCAAAGCAGGTTTTAATAAGCTCGATGCCACGGTCGATGAGGTGTGGCAGGTCGATGATGATACCCCGGCCGCGATGGGCAAATTTCACATCACCGGCAAGAACGACAAGGGCGATGCGCTGGATGCATCGGGTACCTGGACCGCTGTCTATGTCAAAGTAGACGGCAAATGGAAGGCCCGAATGCTGACAGCAGCTCCAATTCCACCCAAGAAAGACTGATCGTTAAAGCGAAGCGCCCATCACACGGGAGGTGGGCGCTTCTGACCAAACTCAGATGAAGGTGGACGTCACGGACTTCAAATCGAATGTCCGGAAAGGGGTCAATAAGCGACAAGCGTGAAATTGGTACCAATGTCCGCACCGGCCGCGATGGCGATCATCCCATCTGTGAAGTCTCAGGCGCGGCTTATCAATCATGCCGCGTGACTCCGGTTCACTTCACTTAGACCCATTTAGCTTGATGGTTGCGCTACGCGGTGGAGCGTGAGCACGCAGGCGATTAACCGATCGACCAGGCTCATGACAGGCGGTGTGCCGAACCCGTTCGGCGGCGCCGAAACGCAAAACCTCGGATGCTTCGCGCCGCGAGGTCGCGGAGGCATGGAGTGATTGCCGGGCGGGATTGCCGACCACACCTTACCCGCCATTCTCTCTCGCGGGTTGGTGAGCTACGCTACGCAAGCGCTAACCCACCCTGGGAGCTGACGGGAAGGATCAACCATGAACGGGCATCGATATTACGGGGTTCGCCTTGAGGGCGCGAAATACGGCGTCGGCTTCGGCTCGGCGCTTGCGATCGCAATCTCCTACACCAACAACCACTCGATACTTTGGGCAATCATCCACGGCATCCTGGGCTGGCTCTATGTGATCTATGCCGCCTTGTTCGGCTGAGCCCCACGCATGAATGTGATCTCCATTCAGTCGCAGGTCGCCTTCGGCCATGTCGGCAACAGCGCGGCCACCTTTCCCATTCAGATTCATGGGATCGACGTCATAGCGGTGCCGACCACGCTCCTGAGCAACCGGCCGGGTTATCCGACTATCCGCGGAGAAGTGCTTGATGCGAAGCTCGTCGCCGATCTGCTGCGCGGCGTCGAGGAGCGCGGCGCAGTCGAGACCTGCAACATGATCCTGTCGGGCTATCTCGGTTCGGCCGAGATCGCCTCTGTCGTCGCTGATTTCGTGGGGCGCGCCAAGGAAAAAAACCAGGCACTGCGTTATTGCTGCGATCCTGTGCTAGGGGATCGCGACCGCGGCCTGTTCGTCCGCGCCGACATCCCGGCGCTGGTGCGCGACCTGCTCTGCCCACTTGCCGATGTCATCACCCCCAATCATTTCGAGTTCGAGTTTCTTTGTGGCGCGAAGACCAGGACAGCGGGTCAGATGACCGCAGCGGCGCGGGCTCTCATGGCGCGCGGGCCGTCGACCATCGTCGTTACCAGTGCCGAGCTTGCCGATGTACCTGAGGGCGCGATCGAAACGCTCGCCGTCGAACGCGCAGAAGCCTGGCGCGTGCGCACGCCGAGGCTACCGATCAGCCCGTCCGGCACCGGCGACCTGTTCGCCGCGCTTCTCGTGGCCGGGCGCGTCCGCGGGCTCGATACGCCGGCCGCGCTTGCTCACGCTGCATCGGTCACCTTTGCCGTGCTGGAATGCACGGCGCTCCGCGGCACCGAGGAAATGCGCATCGTCGAGAGCGCGGAGGCTCTGGTTCGTCCCGATCGGAAATTCGAAAGCATCGCGATCAGTACCTGAGCATGCACGACAGACCTGCGGCGCATTTCGGGTGCGTCATCACGGCGACGTGATTCGAATCGTACACAATCCCCGTAACTTTCCGATCGTGGATCGCCCGGATTCTCCGCGCGCCTTACCGCTGTTAAGTCTCTGGCATCCGAGACTCGCTCGCCGCAGGAATCAGGCCGATGACAGAAGTCTATTTCCACTGTTCCGACGATCACCACGTACTCCTCGACCAATCCGGCGGCGCCGCAATGGATCTCGGCGAGGCGCGCGAGCATGCCGAACGCCTGATCCGCTCTTATCTCATGGCGCCCGGCGGGGAAGACTGGCGAAGCTGGGTCCTGCATGTCACCGACGACCTCGGCGACGAGCTCTTCGATGTGCCGTTCGCCTCCGTGCTCAGCCTGCACTGAGGGGCAACGATGCGGTCAATGCAATCATCGGTGACGCTGCTGCGCCGCCGCCTCGGCGCAATCATCGCGCGTTGCCACGCGCTGCTCGGAAACTTCGTGCGTCCGTATCGGCCCGAACTGCACTACATGCGCGGGCCTGGCCCGAAGTGGCACGCAAGGCAGCACCTCGGCCGAGCCGATTAGTGGCGGGGAATCGGCCGCTCACACAGGTGCAGTGGCGTCAGCTGGCGAGCGTTAACGAGAAAAGGCCGGCGGGCGTTACGCCACCGGCCTTCTCCTGCAACTGCCGGCTCACGAGGTCCGGTTCCACTGCAATTCCGCTTAGGCCAAGCCTGTCGCTACATGTTTAATAAAATCCTAACAAGACAAGGGTGAACTGCATCACATCTACATCGGGAGATTGAGGGAAGAATGGGAGGCGCGTCGCCCGCTCCGGAAAAATACGGGGCCGCGGCGCGTGACTCATCACGTTGCATGTTTGCGCGTCACGCAGGATCTGATGCCAACAATTTCTTATCGACCGCTCAGCCAATATGCGTTGTGCGTCTTTTGTACGTCTTAGGGAACCGTCGACTCAGTGTTAGCATGTCGTGCAAACCGAAACGGGGGAACTTCGGAATGCCCTATTACAATTTCGATCTCGTCGTCGGAAGCGAGTTCAGGAACCAGGGAACCATCATCCTCGAGGACCTGCACCTCGCCTCTGATCGCGCCGATCAGCTCGCCAACGAGCTGTTGCAGGTGAAGCCCGAGCTGAAAGCAAAGGGCTGCGCCGTTCGTGTCACCGATGTTGATCAGAGGGAGCTCTATCGGACACCGCTCGATCCGATGCCGAGCTGGCGCAAGCGCGTTTAGCGCCGGATTAAGCACTCGAGTGCTGCACCGCCTTAGCGGGGTGGCTCGATCGTGCCGCATACCGCCGTCTCGAAGGCCTCGCCCGGGAGGGTTGTCCTGCGCGGATGCTGTTCGGTATCGTCAGCTCTGATGCGGCCCGCGCATTATCTTCATGGCGTCCTCGACGTGGCGCCATTCCCTGGCTTCTTCGGTCTCGCCCTTGCGTTCGCAAGCCAACGCGTTCTGTGCGGCCTGTGCGATAGCCTGCAGGCCGTGCTTCTCCAGCATCTGGCGCGCGATGGTGTGGATTTGCGTCTCGGATATCATGGCGCTCTCCTCGACTTCCGACCGTCGCAGGACCCGCGAATGTCCCGCGGCCTGATATCAAACCGCCGAACACGACCTATGGTTCCACACCCGACGCCCGCGCTGCCCGGCGCGAAACGGTCTCTCCGCTTCGCCCATGGCCTCGTCACGCCGCCAGCAATTTGTCGAATTCCGTGGGCTGGTACGATCTGCCGTCCTTGTCGGTGATGACCACCTGCCATCCCTCGCTCGCCCAGATTTTCGCCTTGGCGACTATGATGAATGAACTCGCCCGTTCGACTCTGACCGTCTCATTCTCGCGTTCTGCGATCATCATGTAGGTCATGCTTCATCCCCTCCCTGACGCTCCGGGCCCGGTGGTGCCAGCGCCTTGGGGCTGCAATTCGCCGGGAGCGTGACAATTTGGTGGATGCGCGGGCGATGGTCACAAAGCGTGCGGCCAAGCCCGCGGCACCGCTCCAATCACGGTTGGCATGTCATGAGCAAGTGCGCTTGGCTTGATGTGCGTCTCGCACGGTCAGAAGGTGACGTGTCGGCCAGGCCCCCTTCCCATCACTCTCACCGCACGACATCGAGCCGGACGTTCGCGACGCCTTTTCCGACCATGCCGAGCGTCTGCGCGGCGGAATAGGAGACGTCCACCACGCGCCCGGATACGTAGGGGCCACGGTCGTTGACCCGCACGGTCACGGAGCGCCCGGTCTTGACGTCGGTGACACGGAGCTTGGTGCCGAACGGCAATGTCCGATGCGCCGCGGTCAGCTCACGCCCGTCGAACTTCTCGCCACTCGCGGTCTCCTGTTCCTCGCTGTAGAAGCTCGCGACTCCCTGCGAGGCGACCCTGCTATCGTCCTTGCGAGGAGCGTACGGTGTATGCCGGCGCGCCGCGGCAACCCGCGTTCGCATCGGAGACGACACCGTTCGCACGTGCTCGACAGATGCCGGTCGGCTCGCGAGCGCCTGCGACCGCTGACTGACGACGGAGGACTGTGCGCAGGCCGCAAGCGAGGCGGCACCGAGCATGGCGGCAAAAAGACGGAAAGTTTGTCGCACACGCGGTAACGAGGCCAGAGACGCAACGCGCAGCGTGCGACCCTTGACGCCGGCGTAGGAGGTAACGGCACCGTCCCGTGGCATGTTGCATCCCCAACTTGCGCCCCAGCCCAAGCCGAAAATTCAACTATGCCTATCAGCGGAATCCAATCGGGCGGAAGGGAGGCGCGCGGCTGTGCCAACCGGCTCCTACGACACGATTTCCACTCGGGTGTGTTGATCGCGCCACAATTTTCACTCAACCGTCACGCCGGAGAGCAGCCTGCGATGCGCTCTACTCCGAACTCGCCTTCTCATCGGAATGAGGGGCAGTTTGCATTGGTGACGAACGTTGCGGTGAGACACCGCAGGTGCTGGTCGCACAACCGACGAACACGCGCAAACTTGAACGATGGAGCTCGCCTCGCCGCAATGGCTACGCACGCCCCTTGAGCCACCCCCCGCAACGGCTTCGATCCAGGTTCCCGAAACACACTCGCCATGTTCGGCCCCAACCTCTCCATCCTCTCGCCTTGCTTTGGTCAAACCGGACTGGAGTCGTGTGGTGGGTCAGGGATCGTTGACACATCACGCAAATTTCGCCGGCCGCCGGTTGCGGTTTGACATTGGACAGAACACGGGACCGCCAATGCAATCCACGCTCTCCATGAAAGACGCCGATCCGCACGATATCTTCGCGATCGAACCCGAAATCACGCCGGTTGCACGTACAGAGAAGCCCACGATCGCGCCTGATGCCGCAGCCTTTTCGGCGTATCGCGACTCCGGACAGCTTGAGCCGCATTTCGGTCCGGCCGCAACAATGGCCGCTCCTATGGAGCCATCTGCCCGCACCTTCACCCTCGAAGACCTCATGCAGGAGAACGTCGATCACGATGATCTCAAGCTCACGGACGCGAGGCCGTCGCGCCTCCGATGGGCGATCCGCGCGTTCTTCTTCGTGTTCGCGATCGGCAGCGCCGTCGCGGCCGCCGCGTGGGAGCACTACGGCGATCGCGCGAAGCAGATGGTCGCGGGGTGGACGCCGAACGTCGCGCCGCTGTCGTCGTTGCTGACATCGAAATCAGCGCCGGCCGCCGAACAGACGAACGCAGCCGCGGTGCAGACCGCAGCCGCTGATCAAGCTGTCCGACAGCCCGAGCCTGCGGCGCCACCGCAGGAAGCCGCGGCCGCCGCAGCGGCTCCCGCCATGACGGTTCCAGCAGCGGCGCCTGCACCGGAGGCACCTGCGCTGGCGGCGGCGGCTGCCGCGGAGCCCGCACCTGATCAGACGCAGCTTCTGCAGTCGATGACGCACGATCTCGCGTCGATGGGGCAGCAGATCGAGCAACTCAAGGCGAGCATCGATCAGCTCAAGGCAGGCCAGGATCAATTGGTTCAGCGTATCGCGAAGCTGGCCGAGGCAAAGCCTGCCGACGCCAGGCCTGCCACGGTCAATCCTGCTCCGCCGCCGCGCCCGCGCGCCTCGACGCTGGCGCCGCGTGCGGCCGTGACGCCACCCCCGGCGACGCCGCGCCGGCCGGTCCAGGCTTATGTGCCTGCTCCGCAGTCCGCGTCGGCAGCGGCGCTGCCGCCGGCTGTCGCCGCACCCGCACAGCGGATGGCTCCGCCGCCTGCCCAGTCGCAGCCCTTGCCCGCGACGACTGATCTCGATGACGAGCCGGTGGTGCGCCCGCCGATGCCCCTACGTTGAGGGCATCGGAGCGGTTTCCCTCGCGGGACAAGCGCGAAGCGCTTGCGCAGAGATCATGCCCAAGAACAAAGGGGGCGAGATATCATGATGCGATCTGCATGGTCGCATCATGATCAAGCGCGCTGGCGACTGCGTTCGAATGGAGGAGAGATCAACCGCGCGCTGTGAATGACTCCAGCGACACGCTCTGTCCTGGCGGCAGCACGACCACTGTCGCGCCGGTCTTCACCCGCTGGTAGAGATCGATGACGTCAGTATTGGTCATGCGAATGCAGCCCGACGAGATCGCCTGCCCGATATATTCAGGCTGGTTGGTGCCGTGAATGCGATAGAGCGTGTCCTTGTTGCCCTGGTAGAGATAAATCGCTCGCGCGCCGAGCGGATTGGCCGGCCCTCCGGGGACCCGCGAAGGATACGGCCCGAGCCGGGCCTGAATTTCGGCGGTCGGAATCCAGTCCGGCCACTCCGCCACACGGCCAACGGTGGCGACGCCAGAGAAGGCCATCGCCTCCTCGCCGACGGCGACGCCGTAGCGGATCGCTTTGCCCTGGGGCAGCACGTAGTAGAGGTAGCGTTTGTCGGTATCGACCAGGATCGTGCCCGGTTGCTCGCGGCGAGTGTATTCGACGATGTGACGCTGATACTGCTCAGGGATGCTCGCCCTCGCATAGGGCGGATGCGCCAGCAACTGCCGATCGCGTGTCGTCATAGCAACATCTGTTGCAGGCGAGAGCGTCGCCTGCATGCACCCGCTCACCGCGAGCGCTCCCATCAGCACCATCGCGAGCCCGGACTTCGACACGGCTGTATCTCCCCCTGCGTCAACTTGAGGCAGTTGCGGCCGAAATCGCGCCAAAATCGTGGCGACGCAACATGGAACACGTCTGTTTGATCGGCTCCTTCAGCGAGTGTGTCCCTTCGGTTGCACTGGGGTTCAGCGGACGCTAGCCTTCCGGAAGATTCAGGAGGATTTGATGCGCTATGTCCCGGTCCTGATCGGCCTGCTCGTTGCGGCAGCACCGGTCCACGCCGATCCACGCTCGACCTACGTCACGATGGTGCTGCAGGCCTTTGCCGCGAAGGTCGAATGCCCCGGTACCGATCTCGTCTATCAGGACCTGGTGCAGAAGGCGCAGGAGATGCACCTGCCCGACGGCACCACCGAGAAGGTACGCAAGGCGATCGCCTTCATGCACACCGGCGGCAAGATGGGCGAGAAGCAGGACGACGAGTTGATGTCGGAAGTCGCGATCGCAACACAGTCAACCGACCTCGACCAGCGCCGCCTTGGCATGACGACGTGGTGCCACGATCAGAAGGGGCGACTGGCAGGCTTTATCAGGACGAAGGAGTGACTGCCCGGTATCAAATCTCGCCAAACTCCGCCGGCGCGAACCAGTTGGTCAGCGACAATCCCCCGTCGACCACTATCGACGCACCGGTGACGTAGCGGGAGAACTTGTTGGACAGCACCGCGAGCGCCATCGGAGCAAGGTCCTCTGCCTGCCCGAGTCGGCCGAGCGGAATGTAACTTGCGAGCGCGGGGTCGGCGACGAAGCCGCCGGCGGCGATCGCACCGGGGACGAGCGCGTTGACGCGAATGCCGTAGCGGCCCCAGCTCTTGGCCAGCTCTTTCACCAGCATCGCCATGCCGGCCTTTGCCGTCGAATAATGCGGCAGATTGCGCGGCGTCCCCGCATGCAGCGAGGTGAGCAGCAGGAACGATCCGGGCATCTTGGCCGCAATCAGCTTCCGCGCCAATCCACGCGACAGATGAAAGCCGGCGTCGAGATTGACCGCGTGCATCCGCCGCCAGGTATCCGCATCGACCGCCATCGTATGATCAGCCTCGCGGCGCGGCGGCGAGGCGCTATGCACGAAATGCGTCACCTGACCAAGCGCGGACAGCGCGTGCGCGATGAGCGCATCGCAGCCCTCGCGCGCGGCAAGATCGCCAATCCAGGGCACCGCGAGTTCCGGCCGCGGCGCTGTCCTGATCGCGGCTGCGAGCCGTTCCTCGCTCACGTCGGCGAACACCGTGCGTACGCCTTCGCCGACCAGCGCCTGCGCAATCGCGCGTCCGATGCCGTTGCCGGCGCCGGTGACCAGCGCTGCGTCCTGTGCGGGATCGAACGGCGCGTTGAAGAGGTTCATGCTCTAACGACTCCCGAAGACCATAGTGCTATGATCAATATGGCGGCGCCTTCCGCGCGCGTTGCGCCTTGGCCGCTTCGATCCACCACGCGAAATCGTCGGCAAAGCGCGGAAAGGCATTCTCCAGTGCCTTGCCGCCCTCGCCGATCGGCCTGCCCTCCGCCGACAACGTCTGCGCGATGGGACCCGCGGCGATCGTGCTGGATACCACCACCATGCCCATCTCCGACAGCGTGCCGTGCCAGGCGGTCGCAGCCCGCGCACCGGCAAGACGACCGGCCGAGTAGCTTGCAATGGCTGCGGGACGCCAGAACCATTCTTCGAGGAAATGATCCGTGAGGTTTTTCAACCCGGGTTGGATGCCCCAATTGTATTCGCCGGTGACGAACAGGAACCCGTCGGCGTTGCGGATCTTTCCTGCGAGCATCTCGAGCCCCGCCGGCGCCTCGCCCTTCGGATATTCCTTGTACATCCGGTCTAGCATCGGTAAGCCGATTTCCCTGGCGTCAATCAGTTCGACATCGTCGCCGCGGGCGCGAAGACCCTCAACGACGAAATGCGCGAGGCGGATGCCCATACGATCGGAGCGATAGGAGCCGTAAAGAACGAGGATGCGGTGGGTCATGACAACCATCCTATCATGGTCGCGATCGCGCGGTCCTGCGATGCATCACGCGGCCCGCGTTCGCAAGCGTTAACTGCTGTTTTGGCTCGTTTTCCAAGCATTAAGCAATCCTCTACCGCGGATCCGCCCTGGCCAAAAATTGCCAAATTCATTTTCGGAAATACGGGTCGCTTCGAAAAGGAGAACCCGACATGCGGATCGCAAGGTTGGTTTTCGCAGGCTCGCTCGCAACCCTCGCTGCTGTTGCCACTCCGGCGCTGGCGAAGAGTTCGGAGCGGCAGAAGGCCGACGACAAGTCCACCACCCCGACATCCTCAACCTGTCAAGCCTACCAGCAGGCGGCCGACGGCAGCTGGACCCAGCTCCCCTGCGGCGAGATGGGTTCCGATGGTTCGACGCAGCATCGCGCCGTGACCAAAGGCGACACCGAGGACGAGCACTGAGGCGGGCTGCAGCGGCCGGAAAAGCTTGAATCTCCGGATTCCGCCCACGGTTGACAGGGTTCGGCCTGCGCTACGCCGTAGCGTAAACCCAGGATTAATGCGCACCCGGTACGGTTGAGGTCCCCACTCCTCACTCGTCACGAACGGCGCACAGCACATGAAAATCGGTACTTTTTTGACGGCCGCGATCATTTCACTATCCGCGGTCGGCGGCGGGCTCGCAGCCTATGTCGCAGTGACCAAGTACCAGACAATGGACAGGATCTCCATCGCCCAAAGCAGGCTCGAGATCGTCCGCGCCGTCGGCGATATCCCGCGATACATGAACCCCGAGCGAGGTTATGCCATCAACATCCTGTTCGGCACGAGCGCGACTGATCAGAAGCAGATCGCCGAACTCGACAAGCTGCGTCAACTGACCGACGGCGCGCTCGCCAGGGTCGACCGGGTGCGCACCGAGCTGCCTGGCTCGCTTGACGACGGCGAGGCTGTTGCGAGCGCGATCGATGCGCTGAAGGTGAAGTTTGCCGCGCTCCGCGGCGAGATCGCAGCAGCCATCGCTGGCCCGGTCGACGTCCGTCGTGCCGCAGGCACCAGGATCGTCGCCGACAATTCCGTCTTCAACGCCGGCGTGACGACGCTGCTTGACGAGCAGGTGCGCGGGCTCGCAGGTCTCGACGGCAACGCTTACCGGCAGGCCAACTACGCTAACGTCGCCTGGACGTTGCGCGACATCGGCGGCCTCAATGCCAGTCTCCATAAGGCGCTGGTCGGCGCCAAGCGCGTCGCGACCGATGCCGAGAAAGCGGAGCTCTACCGTAGCACCGGCAGGACCGATCAGATCCTTTCGACCTTGCAGGAGCTCCGCAACAATCCGGCAACGCCTGCGAACGTTACGGCGGCACTCGGCAAGATGCAGGCCGACTTTGTCGAGCGCTTCGGCAAGGCGCTGAAGCTTGCCAAGGAGGGCGCGGTGTCAGGCAGGTACGAGCAGGACGCCGATGCCTATTACGTCGAGTCGCAGATCGGCCTCGCCGCCATCGTCCTCGTGCGTGACGCCTTCTACGACAATGCCGAACAGGGGCTTGCCGCCGCCTATTCCTCCGCGTGCTTGAGCTTCGCTATCGCTCTGACCGGGCTGATTGCATTCGTGGCCGCGAACGCCGGCCTCATCGTCCTGGTTCGCCACCGCATCCTCAACCCGATCGCTGCCCTCACAGGCCGCATGTCGCGTCTCGCCGCAGGTGACGTCGCCGAGGCCATTCCGGGCGCTGCGCGCAATGACGAGATCGGTGCCATGGCTGCCGCCGTACAGGTGTTCCGGGACAACAAGATCGAAGCCGATCGTCTCACCGCCGAGAAGGAAGCCGAGAACGAGGTAAAGATGCGGCGCGCCCGCGTGCTCGACGATCTCACCCGGACCTTTGAGGCAAAGGTCAGCGAACTCGTTGGCGGGCTATCATCGGCATCATCGGTGATGGAAGAGACCGCGCAGTCGATGTCCGCGACCGCCGCCGCTACCAACCGCCAGGCCACCGTGGTGGCCGCGGCCTCCGATCAGACCTCGACCAACGTGCAGACGGTGGCAAGCGCGACGGAGGAACTGACCTCGTCGATTTCCGAAATCGCACGCCAGGTGACGACGTCGACCGAGATCGCCGCGCGCGCGGTCGAGCATGCCCGGCGCACCGGCGATACCGCGCGCTCGCTGGCCGACGGCGCACAGAAGATTGGCGACGTGGTGACGCTGATCCAGAACATTGCCGCCCAGACCAACCTGCTCGCGCTCAATGCCACCATCGAAGCGGCGCGCGCCGGCGACGCCGGCCGCGGCTTTGCCGTAGTCGCGTCCGAAGTGAAATCGCTCGCCGGGCAGACCGCGAAGGCAACCACGGAGATCTCCGAGCAGATTGCGGCGATCCAGGCCGCGAGTGACGAGACGGTCACCGCGATCCGGAACGTCGTTGATGTCATCACGGAGATCGACCAGATCGGCACCGCGATTGCGGCAGCGATCGAGGAACAGGGTTCGGCGACCAAGGAGATTTCGCGCAGCGTCCAGGAGGCCGCGCGCGGCACGCAGGAGGTCAATTCCAATATTTCCGGCGTTCAGCGCGCCGCCGACGATACCGGCGATGCAGCGGCCCAGGTGCTCGGCGCGGCTGAACAACTCTCCGCGCAATCGAATGATCTCGCGGGTCAGGTCAACCGCTTTCTGTCCGAGGTCCGCGCGGCGTAATGTCAGCAGGCGAGCCGATCAATCAAACAGATGGCGGCAGTGTCGCGCCTCATCTCGATCCCCGCCACCTTCCCGATCACTCGGCGAAGCCGACATAGCGGACGAAGTCCCCATTGGCTTCGCGGTCCGACCGCACCGTATTGGCGGCAAAGCTGTCGTCGGGATAGCCCATGGCGACGCAGGTCATGATCACCTCGTCTTCGGGAATACCCGCCACCTCGCGCACGATATCCGAGCGCATGATGCCTTGGCCGTTGATGACGGTGCCAAGCCCGCGATCCCAGGCGGCGAGCACGATGCCGTAGCAGAGCGCGCCGAGATCGAAATGGCAGACCGCGCCCGGATCGAGGATCCGGTAATAGGTCAGTACCAGCGACACCGGCGCGTCGAACTGACGGAAGCCGCGCAGCACCCAATCCTGCCGCATCGGCCTGTCGTCGCGGGCAATCCCCATGGCGCCGAACAGTTTCTTGGCGATATCGATCTGACGGCCGCGATGGACGCCCTGATATTCGCCATGACTGACGATATCGCGCTTCGGCCTGGCGCCCGCGCTCATCTCCTCCATGTTGCGCCGGCGCACCTCGTCCAGCGGCGCTCCCGTGAGGACATGGACGTGCCAGGGTTGGGTGTTCATCGAGGACGGCGCGCGCTTGGCCACGCCGATGACCTCCTCGATGGTCGTCCGAGATACCGGTTGCTTCTTGAATCCGCGCACGCTCCTGCGTGTCTGTACCAGCGTCTCGAATTCCATTCCCGCAATCTCCGTTGTTTCCAATCCGGCCTCGGATATTCTCTCCGGTCCGGCCGGGTATTTAATCGACAAATTCGGCCCTGGGAACTTGATCGGACCAGAAATCCGATATCCAATCCCGTCACTGGTTTGGTTCAGGGAGAAGCCCAAATGAAGCGGATTTTCTTGGCTGCCGTCATCGCGACCTTCGCGGCCGGTTCGGCCTTTGCGCAGGACGCCTCCTGCGAAACAAAGGCTGTGGGCAAGGACGGCAAGCCACTCGCCGGCGCGGCAAAAACCTCCTTCATGAAGAAGTGCACCGTGGATGCCTGCGCGGCCAAGGCGGTGGGCTCTGACGGCAAGAAGCTCGCCGGCGCGGCCAAGACCTCTTTCATGAAGAAATGCGAGAGCGGCGCCTGATCCCCTGGCGCCGTCGTCCCTCCAGCCACGTCTGGCGCGACCGCCTCCCGGCCGTGGCCTCGCCGCCCGCGCCAGGCGAATGGCATGAGGCTTTGACCGTCCCGCACCGGGAACCAGCACGGCATGGCGACGTTTCATAGAGTGCCTAAACCGCTGTTCTGGAAGCGGTTACGTCCTCCTGCCTCGTCGAGACTCATTTTGCGTCGCATTGCTCACTTCAGCACGACCCCAAGTCAGGCAAGTAGCCGTGACCTTGGATGACGCCGAGGACCTGCGGCGGCGCATCAAAGCGCTCGAAGCGGAAAACGTTCGTCTCGAGGCGCTCGTCGCCGCCGACGTCAGCAGGCGCAAGCGGACGGAAATGGCTCTGGCCGAGCGCGAAGAACGCTACCACACGCTGTTCGATTCCATCGATGAAGGCTTCTGCATCATCGAGTTCATCGACGGCCCACACGGCCCGCTCAGCGACTACATCCATGTCGAAGCCAATCCCGCTTATGCCCAGCATGCCGGTATCCCGAACGTCGTTGGCCGCAAAGTCCGGGACATGGTGCCGGACGAGGCCGACGGATGGGTCGAGCTTTACGCCGGCGTGCTGCGCACGGGGGTACCCGTCCGGTTCGAGCGCGAGCTGATCGCGACCGGACGCCATCTGGAGCTCGCCGCGTTTCGCATCGACCCTCCGGGCCGCCGTCAAGTCGCCGTGCTGTTCCAGGACATCACCGCACGCAAGGGCGCCGAGGCCGCGCTGCAGCAGCTCAACGAGACGTTGGAGGCTCGCGTTGTCGAGGCCATTGCCGAACGCAAGATTCTGGCCGACATCGTCGAAGGCACGAATGCGTTCGTCCAGGTCCTCGACAATGAGTTCAATTGGCTCGCGATCAACAGTGCTTCCGCGGGCGAATTCGAGCGCATCTTCGGGGTGCGGCCCAAGGCCGGCGACAACATGCTCGGCGCGCTCAAGAACCAGCCCGAACATCGGGCAGCTCTTGCAACGATCTGGCAGCGCGCGCTCGCCGGCGAGGAATTCATCGAGATCGGCGAGTTCGGCGATCCAAGCCGCGACCGGCGTCACTATGAAATGCGGTTCAACGCGCTGCGCAATGTCGGCGGAGAGCAGATCGGCGCCTACCAGTTCGCCTACGACGTCACGGAACGGCTGCGCGAGCAGGCGCGGCTTCTCGACGCCGAGGAGGCGCTGCGCCAGTCGCACAAGATGGAAGCGGTCGGACAGCTCACGGGCGGCATCGCGCACGATTTCAACAACCTGCTCACCGGCATCATCGGCTCACTCGAATTGCTCCAGACGCGGCTGAGCCAGGGACGGCTGTCGGAGATCGATCGCTATGTCACCGCGGCGCAGGGCGCCTCCAAGCGCGCAGCCGCCCTTACCCATCGCCTCCTCGCCTTCTCGCGCCGGCAGACGCTCGACCCGAGGCCGACCGACGTGAACCGTCTGGTGATGGGCATGGAGGAATTGATCCGGCGCACCGTCGGACCGCAGATCGCGCTGGAGGTCGTGACGGCCGGAGGACTATGGCCGGCGTTGATCGACCCGTCGCAACTCGAAAGCGCGCTGCTTAATCTCTGCATCAACGCGCGTGACGCCATGCCGGAGGGCGGACGCATCACCATCGAGACCGCCAACAAGTGGCTGGACGACCGCGCCGCAAAGGAGCGCGACCTGCCGCCCGGCCAGTATCTCTCGCTTTGCGTCACCGATACCGGCACCGGAATGACGCCCGACGTGATCGCGCGTGCCTTCGATCCCTTCTTCACGACGAAGCCGATTGGACAGGGCACCGGGCTCGGGCTCTCCATGATCTACGGCTTCGTGCGCCAGTCGGGTGGACAGGTGCGTATCTATTCCGAAGTCGGGCACGGCACGACCATGTGCCTTTACCTGCCCCGCTACTATGGCACTGCCGCGGACGCCGGCGCCGGCGACGATCGGGCCGAGGTCGTGCAGGCGCAAACCGGCAGGACGATCCTGATCGTCGATGACGAGCCGAGTGTGCGCATGCTGGTGATCGAAGTGCTGGAAGAACTCGGCTACGCCGTGCGCGAGGCGAAGGACGGTCCGACCGGTCTGCGCATGCTGCAGTCAGGCGGCCACATCGATCTGCTAATCACCGATGTCGGTCTCCCCGGGGGCATGAACGGCCGTCAACTCGCCGACGCCGCCCGCGTCACGCGGCCTGACCTCAAAGTGCTCTTCATCACCGGCTACGCGGAGAACGCCATCATCGGCAATGGCCAACTCGGGCCTGGTATGCGGGTGCTGACCAAGCCCTTTGTCATGGATACGTTGGCGCGGCGTGTGCTCGACATGATCGGCGAGCAATAGGCGATCAGGACGAGACGCCGGAACGCACGCCCCTGCCGGCGATGGCGGCAACTTTTCTTCGTGTTGCCGTAAATCATCTTGAACTGCTCGGCCGGACGGATGCCTTGGACCGCACAACGAGTGCATTGGCGACCGTTAAGAATTCGTTCAGAACTGTGGCTCTGGAACCGGTCAGTTTACAAATGCCGGAGCAAGCGTCACTTCGGGCGCGCCGCCGCCAGCGTCTCGGAGGGTGATTCACCAAACTGCGACCGGTAGCTTCTGGAGAAGTCGCTCAGGTGCCAGAAGCCAAACGCCAAGGCGCTGGCCTTGACGCTATGCGTGCCGGCAAGCAGTTGCTGACGGACCAGCCAGAGCCGCCGCAGGCGCAGATAGCGGTGCAGGCTCATTCCGCGGTATCGCTGCACGGCGTCATGCAGCGTGCGCACGGACACGCCGATCTGCTTGGCAAGCTCGCCACTATAGATCGGGTGAGCCACGTTCCCGGCCAGCACGGCGCGAGCATCGTTAAAGACCTTGAACTGACGCGTCGAATTGGCCCGTGCCGTCCACTTTGCCGGCACGATTTCGGAGAAGGCCTGGTCGATGACCGCCAGCAGGGATTCCTTGACAGCCTCACCCGTGACGTCGGCCATCGCGGCCTCTGACGTGACGAACAGGACCTGGCGCACCGCTTCGCGCAACCGGTCCTGCGCCGCCTGGCTGATCTCGTGGACACTGAAATTGAGACCCGCGCCGGGCCAGCCCCGATCGAGCATTTCAGGCGTGAAGATGATCGAAACGTATTGGCGCGGCGTCTTCTCCACGGAGGTGTAGAAGGCGCCGCTATGGCCGATCACGATCACTGCCCGATCGCGCTCGACGCCGTTGAATCGAATCGGAACGCCGTCGTCCATCGTGAATCCGACGGCCGTGGTATCGGGCGCGAGCTGCGCGTCAATGATCCGCGGGAACGACCGGGTGTAGTTGAGGTCGCACCCGGGCAGGCTCAGGATGACCTGCTCTGCCGAGATCCTGCGCGCGAGCGGCGTGAAATCCACGTCGAGGTTTCTGATCGAACTCCGAAACGCGTCGATGTCGTCAAATCGAAATACTCTTGGCACCTGAAATGGTGCCATCGCACCACCGTTCATTTGAGATGATGTTGAGAAACACCGCCCGCTGCAGCGCAGCATGCGCCACAGTCATTATCCAAGTCTCACTCTGCGAATCGTCCCACTTCCAATTCGACCAGTTGCGGCAAAATCGCCTAAAAACACAACGTGAGAAACGGTTGTCCCTGCCGATTTTCGATAGTCTTTGCCTTATGTCCCCATCAACTTTTATAGCGGGCATTAACGGCTCAGGGCCAAAAATAACTGCGGGAACATAAACATATTGTCTGTCGCGGAACGCGTTCTGGGTACCGCTGTGACTGCCATTGCGACTGAACTTATTGCAGAGCTCGATCATGTTGTGAAATCTGGCTCGCCGGAACGGCGCGTGCGGATCTTGCGCCAGGTGGCCAGCCTGTTTCTTGCTGACGTCGAGCGGCTGAACGAACACCATATCGACGTGTTCGACGACGTGCTCGTGCGCCTGACCGAAAGCGTCGAGACACGGACCCTGACCAAGCTCAGCGGCTCCATTGCCGATGTGCGTTCCGTGCCCAGAGAACTGGCGCGGCGCCTCGCCCATCACGAAGATGCCGATGTCGCGGCGCCGATCCTGCTCAAATGCGCCTCCCTGTCGAACGACGAACTGATCGACGTCGCCAAGGCCCGCGGCGAAAGGCATCTGGTTGCAGTCGCAGGGCGACGAACGCTTGGCGAAAAGCTCACCGATATTCTTCTGATGCGCGGCGAGAGCGGCGTCTGCCGCACCTTGGCGAGAAATCCTGGCGCACAATTTTCCGCCGCCAGCTTTGCCATCCTGGTAGACGCGGCTGAGCGAGACGACGACGTTGCCCATTCCCTGGTGATGCGCGATGATCTGCCGCACGGCGTCCTTAACGATCTCATCGCCAAGAGCACCCCGGCCGCTCAAGCTCGGCTGCTCAAGGCCGCGCGTCCGGACATGCAGGATGCGATCCGCAAGGCGATCGATGCGGGTACCGCCCGCGCCCAAGCCAAGAAGCCGGTGCCCGTCGACTATACGGAAGCGAAGGCCGCGGTCCTCGCCCTCAACAATGCCGGTCAACTGAACGATTCAAGTGTCAACCGCTTTGCGGTACGGCGCGATTACCGCCACCTCGTTGCAGCGCTGGCGCAGCTCGCAACTGTCCCGACCGCAACCATCGAGCTGTTGCTCGAGCACAGCGACATCCACGGCCTCGTCGTCGCCTGCCGAGCCTCCCGCCTGAACTGGACCACTACGGCGGCCATCGTTAACAGCCGCAAGGCCGGCCCGGCACTCTCACGAGAACATCTCGAGCAGGCCAGGGAGATGTTCGAAACCCTTCCACTCTCGAACGCACAACGCCTGATCCGGTTTGGTTCGATCAACGAGTTGACCGCGAACCCACCTTCCGCGGCAGGAGCGACCTGATGTCATATGGCGACCGAAAATCGGAGCGCGTTCGCCTCGAAAACCGCTATCCCGTCAACCTTATGGCGGTGGACGGCACCTGGCGTCGCAGTTGCGTCCTGCTCGACGTCTCCCAAACCGGTGCCCGGCTTGAAGTCGATGGCACGCTGGAGGTGCTGCAGGCGCAGGAATTCTTCCTGCTGCTCTCCTCGCGAGGTCTGGCCTTCCGCCGCTGCGAGCTGATCCGCGTCGATGGCGCCGAGGTCGGCGTGAGGTTCGTCGAGGAACGAAAGAAAAAGGGACGAGCCGTCATTGCGAAATGAAGGCGGCGGCATTCATCAAGTCTGGGGAACTGCCCGAATGACCATGCAGAGAGTGACGAGCATTACGGTATCGACGGAGTCAGCCGAACCGCTGCGCGGAATCATCGAGATCGACTGCGCCGATGCGGCGGCGAAATTCGAGATCAACGAGGAGCTTGCCCTTCAACTTTGCAGCGATCTCGAACGATTCCTCACCCAGGTCACGCGCCGGTCGCGCGACGTCCGGTTTGGGTGACCCGCACTTCGATGCCAGGAGGCCGACGGGCCATTTCGATGCCGATTTACGTTCTCGCCGATAGCCGCTCCAAGCTGTCAGCAGTCAGTGGCATGCTTGGACGGGCATTCGAGGTCAGGTCCGATCTGCTTGATGCCGCCCGGTTTAGCCACAACGACATCGACGCCGTCATTGTCAGTGCGGACTTGCGCCTGATCGACAACATCACGGCGCTGAAGGCAGCCTCTGACAGGCTCACGCGCATCCCGAAGCGCATTTTCATCATAGACCAGCGGAGCCGCCTCGCCACGGTCCAGGCCTACGCGCTCGGCGCGACCCACGCATTCGTCAATCCGGTCAAGCCAGCGCAGCTCCTGGCGAAGCTCGCCGACATCGACGCGCCGTCGATCGTTTCGGACGAACCGACCAACACCGCTGAGGAGGCAGCGTCCGCAGGTGCCGCCAGCATCGCGACGATGTTTTCGGCAGTGATCAGCGGCGAGGCGATCGACGTTGCGGACGCCAGGCGCGCCGGCGGCAGGATCGCTGACAGCATCGCGGAAAACGGCCTCTCCGACTGGCTGACGGCGGTGCGCCGCCATCATGAAGGCACCTACCAGCACTGCCTGCTGGTGACCGGCATTGCCGTCGATTTCGGCCTTAGCCTCGGCATGGCCAAGACCGACATCGAACGGCTTCACTCGGCCGCGATGTTCCACGATATCGGCAAGGCCAGGATCCCGCTTGCAGTGCTGGACAAGCCGGGCCGGCTCGACGAGGCCGAGCGCGCGCTGATCGAAAGCCATCCCATCGCCGGATACGACGTGCTGAAGAGCACTCCGGGCATATCGGCCGAAATCCTCGATGCGGCGCGTCACCATCACGAATATCTCGACGGCAGCGGCTATCCGGACGGCCTGTGCGCAGGGAGTATCTCGGACCTTGTTCGCGTCCTGACCATTTCAGATATCTTCGCCGCGCTGATCGAGCAGCGGACCTACAAGCCGACAATGCCACGGGAGAAGGCGTATGAGATCCTTCTCGACATGAAGGGAAAGCTCGAGCGGCCGCTGGTCGCAGCATTCCGGGACGTCGCGCTGAGACGCTGACGTCGCGGCCGCGCTATTCCCGCTTGAAACGGTAGTCGAAGCGGTCGCCATCCGCCTTGATCAGGCCGACCGTCGGCGCCGGGAAATGGATCGGCAAGATCAGCGTGTCCGTCTCCGCGACGGAAGCAAAGAACTTCCGCCGGGACACCGCCGACTGCTTCGGGTCCCAATCGGGCCTGGCCGACCAGTCCGGCTCACGGCACTGAATCACGTGATGCATGAGGTCGCCGGCAACCACCGCGCGCTGTCCCTTGGAGAAGATATTGACGCAGCAATGGCAAGGCGAATGCCCCGGCGTCGGCGTCAGCGTGATGGTGTCGTCAAGCGCATAGTCGTTATCGACGAGCAGCGCCTGCCCCGCCTCGACAATCGGCAGGCAGTTGTCGCGGAACACCGTGCCCGGCGGATTTGCCCCTTTGGCATTCTCAGCCTCCCAGGCCGCATATTCGCGCTTGTGGAAGACGTATTTTGCATTCGGGAAGGTCGGCACCCAGCGCCCGTCGCGCAGCGTCGTGTTCCATCCGGTGTGGTCGATATGCAGATGGGTGCAGAACACATAGTCGATCTGCTCGAAGGAGATGCCGAGCGCGAACAACTCGTTGCGCCAGCGCTCCTTGCCCGGGAAGTCGAACGGCGGCGGATGGCCCTTATCCTCGCCGGTGCAGGTGTCGACCAGGATGGTGTAGCGCGGCGTGCGGACCACAAAGGTCTGGTAGGTGATCACCATCATGCCACGCACGGCGTCGAACACCTCCGGCTCCATCGTCGGCAGGTGATGTTTGAACACCGCGTCGTCATAGGCCGGGAAGAAATCCTGCGGCCGTCGCCATGGCCCCTCCCGCTCGATCACTGCGTCGATCGTAATGTCGCCGATCCTGATGTGCTTCATGGCCGTTTCTCCCGTTTTGGAAGATCGTACCGGGCGGCGCAGTGCCCCACAAGCGGAGCACCATGCGGCGCGCCGTGCGCCTTCTGCATTGCTGGCGCGGTAGCCGTGCCGCAAATTCATCCGAAATGCTGCTCATGCTGTGCCGATGATCGACCGCGCGCCACAGCTTGCCCTCCTGATGCTCGCGGCATTGCCGGCATCGGCGGCCGCGGCCGCGCCCGACACGGTGTTCTTCCCGAGCGCCGACGGCAAGACCGAGATCGTCGCCTATCTGTTCAGGCCGGAAAGACCAGGCCCGCACCCCGCGATCGTACTGCTGCACGGCCGCGGCGGGCCCTACTCGATCAACGTCAACAGGGAGTGCACGCTGGTGTCGCGGGCCAGCCCGTCCGCCGCCTGCAACGCGAATGGCCTGTCGAGGCGGCACATGATGTGGGGACAGTATTGGACGGACCACGGTTACGTCGCGCTGCTGCCGGACAGCTTCGGCCCGCGCGGCAAGGCCCACGGCTTTGGCCGCTTTACCCACGACGATCCGGATCGCACCGACGTCAACGAATTGACGGTGCGGCCGCTCGATGCCGAAGGCGCCTTGAACTGGCTGCGCAGCCAAAGCAACATCATTGGCAAGCGCATTTTCCTGCAGGGCTGGTCGAACGGCGGCAGCACGACGCTCAATGTGATGCAACGACAAGGCGCAGTGAAGTCGGGCTTTCGTGCGGCGCTCGCCTTCTATCCCGGCTGTGGGCCGGACGCATTGCTGTCGCAGACACTCAGGTCAGCCGCACCCATTGCCATGCTAATCGGCTCGGATGACGAGGAAGTGTCGCCGCAGAGGTGTCAGGACGTGGCTCAGCGATCCATCGCCGCCGGAAGCAAGATCGACGTCCTGCTCTATCCGGGCGCGACCCACGATTTCGACGACCCCGGCCGCGGTCGCCAATCCAATCCCGCCAACGCTGCGGCGCTGGCAGACGCGCAGAAGCGCGTGATCGGCTTTGTGGAAGGTGTACGGGACTAAACGGGTTCCGCTCAGGATGAACGAACGACCGGTTCACCGTGGAAACGGCGATGCAGCTTTTCGCTAACTCCGAAACTGATTTCGAGGACGAGCCTTGGACCGCTTTTGGCCAGCGAGCCCGTGTGGAATCCAAAAGGATCCTCGGCAAAACCGAAACCTTCAGGGCCTGTCAGCATGACGATCGCGTCCCGGCCGTAGATGCGCTCGATTTCCTGCGAGGACTGACCGACCAGCAGTGTGAATTGATGTCGGAGTACGCGTTGCCGGTGACTGCCTAAGACGTAGACATGCGGACCCGTATCTTGATCGACCGCCTCGATGTAGAAAAAGTACTTGATCATTCTCCAATCATCCAGATCGAAATGAAACCTGTTCTGAGATGCCAGATGAAGATCGTAGTCGTTAGCTCTCGCGCTCGGAAAGCTCCACCACAGCCGGGTCGCGGTGACGCGCGCCTCGCCTCCCAGGTAGTTCTGAGCGATCTGCAGCAAGAGCGGATCTTTTTGCACGCGACGGGCCGCTTCACAATCGAGCACGCGTTCGAAGAAGTGACCAGTCAGAATGGCCTTGCCGGTCGCCAATTCGGCTGCCCCGTGGTCTTGGGCAACCAGTTCGAACTTGCGGTCGAAATTGCCAAAACAGGGCGTGCGCCGGGCAAACGAGGAGATCTCCGACCTAACGGCTGCTGGAAGCCTGAAGCCCTGAAACAGTCCGTCCTGTCGTAACCGTTCCGATACCTTCTCGGCGGGAACTTCAGGAAAAAGTGTGTTTGTGAGATCGAGTTGCCCTGGTGCTGTTTTGAACTTCCACGCCAGCTCACGAAACAACATTACGCGTCCCAGCGCAAACATCGGCAACCATCGTGGATTCTCCTTGATGTCAGCGATGTGCGTCGGCAAGCGTTTGAACATTCGGCCGATTCTTGAAACCATCCCGTCAGCTCGCTGCGGATTAGATGAGACACCTGAATTAATCCAGAATGCCCTTATCGTTCCGAGTTGGGACAAAACTGCGACGTGGGTAGGCAGTGGGGTACCACTTTTGGTTTTGGCGCCTTCCTGCTTAGTTGTCCAGCGAAGCCGTCGAGTATGCGTCCGCAGATTTCAGCTGGGATTCTGATCTGCCGTTCTTCGCTGACACGAGGCGGTACTGATTGAATCAGAACCGAAGCTCCAACTTCTTTTCTTGTTTTGGCGCGATTTCTTCACGCAAACCGGCGTTCACTCGCTCGAAAACGCTGTAGCAGTGAAGCGAAAGCTCAGCTCCGCAGCCCCGGCGCCTCCTGCCCGGTGCGCGCCACATACTCGGTGTAGCCGCCGCCATATTGGTGGATGCCGTCCGGCGTCAGTTCCAGCAAGCGGTTGGAGAGCGCGGCGAGGAAATGCCGGTCGTGCGAGACGAACAGCATAGTGCCCTCGAACTCGCTCAGCGCATTGATCAGCATCTCCTTGGTCGCGAGATCGAGATGGTTGGTCGGCTCGTCCAGCACCAGGAAGTTTGGCGGATCGAACAGCATCTTGGCCATTACCAGCCGCGCCTTCTCGCCGCCCGACAGCACCCTGCACCTCTTCTCGACGTCGTCGCCGGAAAATCCGAAGCAGCCGGCGAGCGCGCGCAAGCTGCCCTGGCCGGCCTGCGGAAACGCATCCTCCAGCGATTGGAATACGGTGCGCTCGCCGTCGAGCAGGTCCATCGCATGCTGGGCGAAATAGCCCATCTTGACACTGCCGCCGATGGCAATTGTGCCCTCATCCGGCTCGGTCGAGCCGGCGACCAGCTTGAGGAGCGTCGACTTTCCGGCGCCGTTGACGCCCATCACGCACCAGCGCTCCTTGCGGCGGATCATGAAGTCGAGCCCGTCATAGATGCGCCTGCTGCCGTAGGCCTTGTGGACGCTCTTCAAGTTGACGACGTCCTCGCCCGACCGCGGCGCCGGCTGGAATTCGAACGCCACCGTCTGCCGTCGCCGCGGCGGCTCGACGCGCTCGATCTTGTCGAGCTTCTTGACCCGGCTCTGCACCTGCGCGGCATGGGAGGCGCGTGCCTTGAAGCGCTCGATGAACTTGATCTCCTTGGCGAGCATCGCCTGCTGGCGTTCGAACTGAGCCTGTTGCTGCTTGTCGGCGAGCGCGCGCTGCTGCTCATAGAACTCGTAGTTGCCGGAATACGTCGTGAGCTGGCCGCCGTCGATCTCGACCACCTTGTTGATGATGCGGTTGATGAACTCGCGGTCGTGCGAGGTCATCAACAGCGCACCCTCGTAGCCTTTCAGGAACTGCTCGAGCCAGATCAGGCTTTCGAGATCGAGATGGTTGCTCGGCTCGTCAAGCAGCATTACGTCGGGCCGCATCAGGAGGATGCGGGCCAGCGCCACGCGCATCTTCCAGCCGCCGGAGAGTTTTCCGACGTCGCCGTCCATCATCTCCTGGCTGAAGCCGAGGCCCGCCAAGGCCTCGCGCGCACGGCCATCGAGCGCATAGCCGTCGAGTTCCTCGAAACGGTGCTGCACCTCGCCGTAGCGCGTGATGATGTCGTCCATCTCGTCGGCCTTGTCGGGGTCAGCCATCGCGGCCTCGAGCTCCCGGAGTTCGGCTGCGACCACGCTCACGGGCCCGGCCCCGTCCATCACCTCGGCGACCGCGCTGCGGCCCGACATCTCGCCGACATCCTGGCTGAAATAGCCGATCGATATTCCACGATCGACCGAGACCTGGCCTTCATCGGGCAGTTCCTGGCCCGAGATCATCCGGAACAGCGTGGTCTTGCCGGCGCCATTCGGACCGACCAGGCCGATCTTCTCGCCCTTCTGGAGCGCGGCGGAGGCTTCGATGAAGAGGATCTGATGGCCGAGTTGTTTTGAGACGTTATCGAGGCGGATCATGGGACGTGCTAGAAAAACAGGAGTTGCGGCCTCTTATTCGATCCGGGGCTCTGGTGGAAGCCCGTTTCCATGCATTCTGCGTCTCATCACGTGTCTTCGGCCGCCACACTGAGGCCGCGCTATGCGCGACGCATCAGCTTCAGTTCGGCGGACAGGCGAAGGCTGCGCTTGCCCGCGAGAGCAATCCCCTCCAGCTCCGCGCCATCCTCGCGGCATGCACCGGTAAAGCCGATGCCGACCTCGTGGCCGCCGAAGACGGGGCTTACGCCCTTTGCAGGCGTATGTTCCTGATTGATCATCTCGCCCTTCCAGCGGCCGTCGGCGGAAGAATACGAGCCAAGGTAGTAGAAGAAAGCGTCTCCCCCGAGGATACGGCCATCCATCAGCAGCATGACGCCGGATAGCCACGCATCGATACCGTCGAGCGTGCGGACATGAATAGAATACAGCCCATTGACGATGCCGCCCGTCCCGACGGTGCCGCTCGGCGGCAGCGCCTCGTCATCGAGTGGCGTCAGGTTGGCCCAGAACACGGCGCCCGGCACGGCATCCGAGCTGCCTTCAAACAGGATCGTCGATCCCTCCCGCTTCCCGCGCACTTTGATGGCGGCCACGTCTGCCCCCATTAGCGGCTTGAAATGGGGGTCATCATTGTGACGCTCGGTGACCACGGCCGCGTCGATCCCACCGTCCCGCACCTCGTAAGTGCCGAGATGGGCAAACGCAGAATTGCCACCCAGCATCTTGCCGTCGTGCATGCACATGATGCTGCGGCCGAACGCGCCGTTGATGCCGTACTCGACCTTGTAAAGCCCGTTGAGCAACGAAAAATCCATAAGCAATTGATTCTCGAGGCGAGATAGCAGCACGGGAGGCCCCGCGCCACTGGGTGTTTTGGCGCAGCTGCCCATGGCGGTGCGTCGTCAATATACCCGACATTATACCCGACACTACCTAGTGCCGCTTGAAGTACTGAACGTCGCGCTCGTGCTTTTCGGCGGCGGCGCGCGACTTGAAGGTGCCGAGATTGCGCCGCTTGCCGGTTTTCGGGTTGACCTTGCGAGAGTAGAGTCGGTATTCGCCGGAACGTAGCTTTCGGATCATCACGTCACCTCGCCAACATCTTCCTGGCATCAACCGGGATAGCGGGGCCAATGTTCCAACCGGCTAAACTCGACTAGAGCGCGATGAAATTAGGCTGGATCATCATCGCGCCTTAGGTCCTTGTTTGAGCATGATCTCCGCGAAACGCTCCGCGTTTGTTGTGGGGGAAAATCGCTACGCACTTTTCCGGATCATGCTTTAGAAGCATAGAGTAGTTACGAGGTTGCCGCGCTTGTCCTTGATTGCATAGGGACAGCGGATGCGCTCCAGCGCCTTTTTCGCGCTCTCGTCGCCGAGCGCGGCGGCGCGCTCGTAATAGGCTTTCGCCGCGTCGGCATCCTTTGGCCCGCCGCGGCCGGTCTGCGTGAACGCGCCCATCCGCTCCAGTGCGCCGGCATGGTTCTGCGCGGCTGCCTTCTCGAACAGCGCGCGCGCCGCGACGTCGTCCTGCGCGCCGCCCTCGCCTTCCGACAGCATCATACCCAGCTGGTACTGCGCCTCCGCATTAGTCTCTGCGGCCTTGGCAAGCAGCTCGCGGGAGCGCGCCGGATCGGACGGCGCGCCGCCGCCGAGCGCCGCGAGATTGCTGACGCCGCGGCGGATTGCCGGCCTGCGCTGCGCGCTCGAAGAGCTTGCGGGCCTGCGCCTCGTCCTTTGCAACTCCGGCGCCGGTGCCATAGAGCACGCCAAGCTCCACCATCGCCGATGTCGAGCCCTTGTCGGAGGCCTTCCGCCAGGCGGCGACCGCTTCCGCCGTCTGTCGATTGGCCGCGTAGGCGCGGCCGAGCTGGTACATCGCCCGGCGTGAGGATTTCGCCGCCACCGCGCAATATTTGATCGCGGTTGGAATGTCGGACGGGGCGATCTCCGCTACGCCCTTCACATCGGTCGGCCTGTCGGGATCGGAGGGATCGGCGGCGACGCGGTCGCAAAGGACGAGGTCCGCCGACTGCGCGTGCGCGAGCACCGGCACGGCCAACATCGCGGCAACGGCAATTGCATGGAGCGACTTGATCATCGCGGCAGGTTGCTTCGCCGCCCCGGCAAATTCAAGGCTCGAGCCCGGTCTCGCGCAGCACAGGCGCAACCTCCGCGGATGCCAGATAGCGCAACAGGTGATCGGCGGCATCCTTGTTCGCCGAGGACATCGTGCGACCGGCGGAGAACACCGCCGGCGTCTGCAATTCCAGCGGAATTGGACCGACGACCTCGATTCCGCTGACCTGCTTCAGCTCGCTGATCTGCTGGACGGCGAGATCCGCCTCCCCTGTGACAAGCCTTTCCGCGGTGAAGCCGGCGGGGATGATGACAGCGCGGGCGTTGACCTCGGCGGCGATGCCGAGCCGTTCGATCAGCCGTGAAAACAGGATGCCGCTCGCACCGATCCGTGAATAGGCCACCGAGCGCGCGCCGCACAGCGTTGCACGCAACGCTGCTTCGGTTGCGATATTGGGACGCGCTGCGCCCGCCCTCACGGCGAGACCGACATAGGAGCGCGCGCGATCGACGCAACTCTCAGGAGCGATGTGGCCCTCGCGTGCCATCTCGTCGAGTCCCTCGCGGGTCAGGATCACGAGATCGGCGGTCTCGCCGCCGCGCAGACGCTCGAGCAGCGCCAGCGTCGGCGCGAAATCGGCATCGATGCGCACGCCGCTCGCGGCCCGGTAGTTTGCAGCGAGCAAGCCGACCGCTCCCTTGAGCGCCAGCGTCGAGAGCACGCGAACCGAATGATCTGTCATCCCTCAGGCCCGTCGCATCAGCGCCCCCCACGGAGCACCCAAAGTGCTGCGCTATCTAGCGCGGTTCATGATGCAGCGAAACCGCCTTGAGCGCGGTTGCGAGCAAGCGTCTCATCATAACGCAAAGGTCCGCCAAAGCTTTCGCCTGGCGGACCAAATTGTGTCTCCGGACGTCGCCGTCCGGATTTGGTTGGTGTCTTACGCTGCGGCCTTGGCGCCGGTTGGAACCTGCGAGATCGTCTTCAGGATCTGCGACGCGATCTGGTAGGGGTCGCCCTGCGAGTTCGGGCGGCGATCTTCCAGATAGCCCTTGTAGCCGTTGTTGACGAAGGAGTGCGGAACGCGGATCGAGGCGCCGCGGTCGGCCACGCCATACGAGAAGGTGTCGATCGACGCCGTCTCGTGCTTGCCGGTCAAGCGCATGTGGTTGTCGGGACCGTAGACCGCGATGTGGTCGGCGCGGTTGGCCTTGAAGGCATCCATCAGCTTCTCGAAATACTCCTTGCCGCCGACTTCGCGCATGTACTTGGTCGAGAAGTTGGCGTGCATGCCGGAGCCGTTCCAGTCGGTGTCGCCAAGCGGCTTGCAATGGAATTCGATGTCGATGCCGTAGCTCTCGGTGAGGCGCAGCATCAGGTAGCGTGCCATCCACATCTGGTCAGCGGCGGTCTTGGAGCCCTTGCCGAAGATCTGGAATTCCCACTGGCCCTTCGCCACTTCGGCGTTGATGCCTTCGTGGTTGATGCCGGCGGCGAGGCAAAGGTTGAGATGCTCTTCCACGATTTTGCGGGCGACGGCGCCGACGTTCCTGTAGCCGACGCCGGTGTAGTACGGGCCCTGCGGCGCCGGATAACCGGACGAGGGGAAGCCCAGCGGGCGGCCGTCCATGTAGAAGAAGTATTCCTGCTCAAAGCCGAACCAGGCGTCGGCGTCATCGAGGATGGTCGCGCGCTTGTTCGAGGGATGGGGCGTTTTGCCATCGGGCATCATGACTTCGCACATCACCAACGCGCCGTTCTCGCGTGCGGCGTCCGGATACACTGCGACCGGCTTCAGCACGCAGTCGGAGCTGTGGCCCTCGGCCTGCTGGGTCGACGAACCATCGAATCCCCAAAGCGGTAACTGCTCGAGCGTCGGAAACGATGCGTATTCCTTGATCTGCGTCTTGCCGCGCAGATTCGGTGTCGGCGTATATCCGTCGAGCCAGATATACTCGAGCTTGTACTTGGTCATTTAGCCTCTCTGTTGATGATGCAAAAACGTGCGGAAACCAAAGCCGGTTGGTGCCGCACGTACCCGGCCACCGTCGGCCGATTCTCGCCAAGCAATTAAAATGCCAGCCGCTGCACTGCGGCACCCACCCACCCGATGGACGCCCGCGACGGCACTGCATTTTTTGCTGCGACAAAGCAGCGCGGCTGGCATGCGCCCCAGGCAGCCGAAATTGGCGCGTTGCAGCCTTGAAGCGCCCGATTCTCCAGCAGTCCGGCTCCTGGACCTTACCTCCGACCAAAGCCGAGGCAGTGGCAGCCGACGATTTGCGTTCCGGGAGGCGGATCTTCGCAACCAACCGTCAGGGCCGAGCGTTGACCATCCGCATGCTGCCTCTCGGAAGGCAGGCGCAAAATTGCCTATGAATTAGCCAGAATATGACCGTTTCCTAATCAAGCTGCCCCTGCTTGCGTCTCGAAAAGTCCCGGCCGATACCGAAATTGGTAACCACGGGCGAACAAGTCGGGCGCACTATGGAGATCCGCGTCCGTTAAGGAGACTTCACATGATTACTTCGGGCCTAAACCAGGGATCCGCCAAGATCTATCAATTCCCATCCGGCGGCCGCGCGGCTCTCGGGGGACGTCCCTATAGCGAGCGGACAGCACTCGAGCTTGCGGCACAAGTCGAGACCGCGAGTTGCAGCGATAGCTGGTACCATCAGGCAGCGATCGACGATGCCAATCGGGGACAGGATCATTGATGCCGGCGCAATTTGGAGACGCGATGAACGCCAGGCATCAAGCGGCATCGGGACAGTAAGGAAGGGTCGGAACGGAAAGTTTCGGCCCTTTTTTCATGTCGAACTGCAGGCCGTGGCCGCCCGTCGGGCGTGCTTGAGCGAAGTCAATCCGGCCTTGGTGATGATGAGGGTGACGCCGTTGCCCGAGTAGCGCGATCCAGACAACGAGAAGCGCTTCTTCAATGTCACCGCCTTGCCATCAAGTTGCAGATGGGCGCGCGCATCATACTGGTAAAACGCCGCGATGAACTGCGTGCCGTCGGCGCAGCGGTAGTTCTGGAACGTTTGCGCCGACGCGGCTGACGCACCGAAGGCTACGGAAAGAGCTGTGCCCACAAGAATGGTGATCTGACGATAATGCATACTGTCCCCCTGGCTGGGCGGTTATACCAGTCATCCGCAGCGCCCACACGACATAATCAGCCACGCAGGTCTGTCCGATGCACGAAGCCCCGGCCCGCCATCTCAATCTTTTGGGAGCAAGCAATTTCCGCGATCTCGGCGGCTACCCGACCCGCGACGGCCGCAGTGTGCGCTGGCGGCAGATTTTCCGCTCCAACCATCTCGGCCACCTCACCGCCGACGACGTCGCGGTGGTTCGCAGCCTCGGGGTGAGAAGCGCATTCGATTTTCGCGGCGTTGTCGAACGCGCCGATGCACTGTGCGGCCTTGCCGACATCACCGTGCACTCGTTGCCCGTCGAGCCGACTGTGGTGGCGGCCTTGCGCGCCATTGCTGCCGGCGGCCGGCCGCCATCAAGCGCGGACGCGGTTGAAGTGATGCGGGATTCCTACCGCGGCTATGTCCAGGAGAACACGCCACGCTATCGCACTCTGTTTGCCCATCTGCTCGAAGACCACGCGCCGCTCGTCATCCACTGCACCGCCGGCAAGGATCGCACCGGCTTCGCCTGCGCACTGATCCTGCACGCGCTCGGCGTGCCCGACGAGGTGATTTCAGAGGATTACCTCTTGACCAACCAGTTCTATAAGCGCGACCCGTCCGCGAGCAGTGACCTGCCTGACGACGTCAAGCAGGTGCTTGGCACCGTGCAGGCGGCATTCCTTGGCGCGGCCTTCGAGGCGATCGAGGCCGACTACGGCGATCTCGACAGCTATTTTCGCGATGGCCTGGGGCTCGGACGGGCCGAGCGCAACGCGCTCGAAGGGCGCTATCTGCAGGCCTGATCGATCCAGCTTCGCTGGTTGCAGGCGTCAGGCTGCTGCTTCCAGCTCGGCGTCGAGATCGGCAATGACGTCCTCGAAGGCCGAAATCGCCTGCTGGATCGCGGCGATCTGCATCAATTCCCAGCTACTCACCGGTCCGGTGCGGTTCTGCAAGGCAACGACAAGGTCGCGCCGCTGCTCCTTGAGCTGAACGAGCGGCAAACCGTGATCCGGAAGATATCCCATAGCAAAAGCCCCATGCCTAGTAATGGCCCGCTTCTACCTGATGGGGTTCTGCAATCGACTTACGGAATTATCGCAAATTTTAGCGATTTCGACCTGTCCCTACACATCCTCGATCTCGATCGCCTCAATCGTTGCGCCGGCCAACGCCTGGGTCAGGCAATTGGTCGCCCATTCGCTGGTGTGAAGATGCTCGGGCGCGCCGTCATCGAGTTCGGCGAGCGGGATCTTGTCGTCGACCCAGCGCTTCATCAGAGCAAAGCGGCGGAACAGGTTGACCTTCTTCTTGATGGCGATCTCCGAAATGATCGACATGATCGTGTTGGCGAGCTTGAGCTTGTCGGGCGGCCCGACGATCGCCTCCGTGTACTGGGCATCCATCAACACAACATCCATCGGGAGCCGCGTAAGCAAGTCGATCCCTGCCGTAATCGCAGCTCGGACTTCGTCGACGTTGTAGTTCTTGTAGACCGCGTTGGTGCCGACCTGCCAGATCGTCAGAACCGGTGCCTCGGCAATGACGTCAGACTCGATCCGCGACAACTCTTCCGGTGCCTCCTGCCCGCCGATCCCACGGTTGATCACGTCAATCATCCGGCCGTAGAAACGTTGCCGCAACAGCATCTCGAGTCGCGGCGGGTATGGCAGGATGTTATCGGCGCCCGCCGTCGACGACGATCCAAAGGCGACGATCTTGACCTTGCGTTGGCTATCAAGCGCTGTCTTGAAATGCCGCATCCTGTGTTCGAATTTAAAGACGTCGAGATGAGTTTCGCACGGCCTCGGGTCGGGCATGGCAAACATCCTCTACGCGAATGAATTTACGAACGCTCGCAGTAGGAAGGCCAAAGCCGCGGCATTGCAAATGAAATCCGCATGATGATAGTGGCCGCTGACGGCCCTGGCCTTCACGGAGGTACCTGATGAATGGAAAAGTCATCGTCATCACCGGCGCCCTCGGCGCGCTCGGCAAGGTGGTGGTTGAGGAAGCTCGGGCGCGCGGCGCACGCGTAGCCGCCATCGATCATGCCGCCTCGCAACTTCCTGCTACGCCTGATCATGTCGAGCTCGGCGGTATCGATCTCACCGATACCGCGCAGGCCACGGCTGCAATTGACAAGGCAGCCGCGCATTTCGGGCGGCTCGACGCGCTGGTCAACATCGCCGGCGGCTTTGTCTTCGAGACGGTCGCGGACGGCGATCCCAAGTCCTGGCAGCGCATCTACGCGCTCAACGTGATGACCGCGCTGAACGCCTCGCGCGCGGCGATCCCGCATCTCACCGCATCCAGCGCCGCTCGCATCGTCAACATCGGCGCGATGGGGGCGCTGCAGGCCGGTGCCGGCATGGGCCCCTATGCCGCCTCGAAGGCCGGCGTGCACCGCCTGACGGAGGCGCTCGCCGCCGAGCTCAAGGGCAAGGTCACCGTCAATGCGGTGCTGCCGTCGATCATCGACACGGCGGCCAATCGCAGCAGCATGCCGACGGCCGATGTCTCGAAATGGGTGAAGCCGAAGGAACTCGCCGATGTCATCCTGTTCCTCGCCAGCGACGCCGCGTCCGCCGTCACCGGCGCGCTGCTGCCGGTCAACGGGCGCGTTTAGATCAATACGCCGGGCTTTTCCGATCCGCGCTATGCTGCGCGCAATGAGTCGCGGCTGAACGCCGCCGGAGCACCCCGTTGGAAACCGCGCTTTATCTGCCCGTCAAACGCTTCCTGGAAAAGCTCGGCTTCACGGTCAAGGGGGAAATCGGCGGCTGCGACCTCGTTGCGCTCAACGCCGACAATCCGCCGCTCGTGGTGATCGGGGAACTCAAGCTCGCCTTCAATCTGGAACTGATCCTCCAGGCGGTCGATCGCGCCGGCGCCGCTGACGAGGTCTGGATTGCTGCAAAGATATCGACCCGCGGCAAAGGCCGCGAGAGCGATGCGCGCTACCGCAATTTATGCCGCCGGCTTGGTTTCGGCATGCTCGGCGTCAACAATACCGGCGATGTCGAAGTGCTGGTGAAACCGCCAACCGCGGCGCCGCGCCGCAATCCCAGGAAGCGCTCGCGCTTGATCGCTGAGCATCAAAAGCGCAAGGGCGATCCTGTGATGGGCGGCTCGACTCGCGCACCGATCATGACCGCCTATCGCCAGCAGGCGCTCGCCTGCGCCTCGGCGCTGTCGGATGGTCCGCGCCGGGTGCGCGACCTCCGTACCGATATCCCCGATGCCGGCAAGATCCTTCTGCACAACGTCTATGGTTGGTTCGATCGCGCGGAGCGCGGCATTTATGTGCTGACAGATGCCGGACGCGCGGCGCTGATGCGCTGGCCGCAGCAATCCATCGCCTTTTCGGGCGCAACCGAGGCGCCACCTTGAGAATCGGCATCGGGAGAACCGCATGATCGTCGTCACCGGTAGCGCGACCGCCCGCCCCGACACCTTTGACGAGATGCGGCGGCTCGCCCTCGAACACGTGCGCCGTTCACGCACCGAACCTGGCTGCCTCTCGCACGCCGTCCATATCGACTGCGAGAACCCGCTCCGGCTGGTGTTTTTCGAGCAATGGGCCGATCGTGCGGCGCTGGAGTCACATTTCGCCGTGCCGGCCTCGCGAGAATTTGTCCGCGCATTACGGTTGCTGACAGCGGTCGCGACCACCATCGAAGTCTACGATGCTCACAAGGTCGAGAGATTCTAGGTGCATGGCTGGATTGCCATAACACTTTCATATTGCAATGCAACATGAGGGCGCATAGTTATCTCTCGCTATCAGAATCGAGGCGACGATGAGCGGAGACTGGAACACCAAGTATGGCACCCGACGCGTGCGGCATGACCCGCCGACGCTCGAGGAAGCAATCTTCGCTGCGGTCGGCATCACCGACGATGTTGAGGCCCAGGCCGAGATCGCCTCTGCACTTATGGGCCTTCCCTACGAAGACGTGTTGGCCGAGGTGAAGAAGACTGCCCGAGTCAGTGCGCGCACCGGCATCGCCACTCGCGTGATCGCGGGCGAACAGGGCGCGCAGCGCTCAGTAGTGGTCGAGCGCCGCGCGGTCCGCCGCTTCGCGATCGACAAGCGCACCGGCACCTGAGATCGAAGAAGGGCAATTCATCGAGCGAATTGCCCTTTCCTCGTGGCCGTTGGCTTACGCGGCGCGACCCCAGCCCGACATCTGGATCAGCATCCGCCAATAGGCGCGATTCATGCTGACGATCGTGCGCGCGGCCTCGATCGGCGAAACCGGCAACATGGCCGACGCTGGTTCGCGCTGGCTGTACTTGGTCAGGTCGATGCTGCCCGTCGACTCGCCGTGACGGAAGGTCAGATGCGCGCCAAATTTGCTGGCGAGTGCCCGCATCGCGTCGTTCTGCGCGCCGGTAGTGATGCGCAATGATGTGTAGCCCCTGGCGCGCGCCTCGGCGATCAGCTCACGGAACAAGATGCTGCCGACGCCCTTACGCCGCACTGTGCCCTCGACGCTGAAGGCGATTTCCGGCTGAGCATCGGGTGACTGCTCCGCCGGATGCAGCTCAGCCGCGCCACGGACGACGCCGTCCTCGAAATAGCCGATGACGACCGTGCCGTCGTGGGCGCATTTCTCGGCATAGCGGCGGATAAAGTCATCGTCGATGAAGCCATGAAAGCGGTCATGGCGGCTGGCTCGGTCCAGACGCAACAAATGATCACGCAGCAGAGGTAACTCTTCCTGCCGGCTCAGCGTCCGCACGGTGCCCTTGGCGAGCGTCGAATGGGGGGAATAATCGTTCATTTCATAACTCCTCGTGGTAGCCCTCGAGGAGGCGTTCAGTCCCTACACGCTCTATATTGTGCACCGCACCATATAATTCAAGTATCTGGATTCATTGAAATGCCCATAGAATTGGCTGTAGATTCTACCAATTACCCTATCATAGCACCATCTGGGTCTGGGTGACGAGGGCCACCAACTTGCCGTCCTCGGTCTCCAGCCGGGTTTGCCAGACTTGGGTTCGCCGTCCCCGGTGAACTGGCGTTGCAGTGGCGGTCACGGTGGTTCCCTCCCTGGCGCCGCCGATGAAGTTGGTCTTGCTCTCCAGTGTCGTGGTGCCCTTGGCGCCTTCGGGCAGGTTGATCACGGTCGCCGCCGCGCCGACCGAATCGGCGAGCGCCATGATCGCGCCGCCGTGAATGGTGTGATTGAGCGTGCAGAGATCCGGCCGCACCACCATCTTGGCGACCACGCGATCCTGGTCGGCTTCGGTGAAGACGACGCCCTTCAGTTCCGCGAACGGCATTTTCATCGACTGGATCCTCTCAAGCGGCGTCATCAAGTCCTCCCGATTTTCCGTTCGCCAACATCGTCGCATGATGGATTGGCCGATTGCGCCCGGCAATGACGTCGGAGGTAATGGCGACGATGACGTCGCCGCCGTGACATGGCACGGCCAATCCGCATATCGTCGGTCATGCGCGACTTCCCTCCCCGCCGGATCGTCTGCCTCACTGAGGAGACGGTCGAGACATTGTACCTGCTCGGCGAGCAGGACCGGATCGTCGGCGTGTCCGGCTACGCGGTGCGGCCGCCGCAGGTCCGCCGCGAGAAGCCGCGGGTTTCTGCCTTCATCTCGGCCGATATTCCAAAGATCCTCGCGCTCGAGCCCGATCTTGTGCTCGCCTTTTCCGACCTACAGGCTGCTATCGTCGCCGATCTGGTGAGGGCGGGCGTCGCCGCTCACGTCTTCAACCAGCGCGACCTCGCCGGTATCTTTTCGATGATCCGCACCCTCGGCGCGATCGTCGGTGCCGCTGATAGCGCCGAACAGCTCGCACAAGGCCTCGAGCAGCGGCTTGCGGCGATCGCCGCAACGCCGCGTCCGTCGCGGCCAAGAGTCTATTTCGAGGAATGGGACGATCCCCTGATCAGCGGCATCGGCTGGGTGTCCGAGCTAATCGAGGTCGCCGGCGGCGAGGACGCGCTGCCGCATTTGCGCGTTCACAAGGCCGCCAAGGACCGCATCATCGCGCCCGACGTCGTGCGTCAGGCGGCGCCCGACGTGATCCTGGCGTCCTGGTGTGGCAAGAAGGTCGTGCCCGATCGCATCAGGAAGCGCGATGGCTGGAACGCAATTCCGGCCGTGCGTAACGATCGTATCGTCGAGATCAAGTCAGCGATCATTTTGCAGCCTGGCCCTGCCGCGCTGACGGACGGGCTCGATGCGATCGTCCGGGCACTGTGGCCCCCAGATGCGCACTCCTCATCGTGAGGCACTAGACATTCTCCACCCCGCACCACTCCGCGATGAACAGCGCGGTCGCTTTCGTCGACTTGCGCAGCGACTCCAGGTCGACATATTCGTTGAAACCGTGCATCGCCGCACCGCTGGCGCCGAAGCAGAGGCTCGGGATGTTGTAATTCAGCCCGTAGAAACGGGTGTCGGTCAGCGCGGTAAACGCGCGGTCCTGCACCGCGCCGCCATAAACTGCCCGATGAGCCCTGGCGAAGGCAGCTTCGGGCGCTTCGGAACTTGTGAGCTCGTACCCCTCGGACAAAAATCCCGACCATTCCACCTGCGGCGGATTGTTGGAGAGAAAGCGATGGTCACGCGCGGCGGCCGATACGCAGCTGAGAATTTCGTTCTGGCACTCCGATATCGACCAGCCCGGCAATACAGCGATCCGGCAATCGACGTCGCACCAGGCCGGCACGCTGGATGCCCAGTCACCACCCTTGATGATGCCGGGGTTGAAGTTGATCGGATGGTCGACCTGCTTGAAATGGCGGTCAGACTTGGCGCGCTCGTTCCAGGCGATCTCGAGCTTCTCAAGTGCGTGGATCAGGTGATACGCCGCCATGATCGCATTCGAGCCGGCGCCCGCCTCGAATACATGCACCGGGAAGCCACGTACCTTCAGGCGAAACCAGATCACGCCGACCTGCGAGCGTATCATTTTGCCGTTGGTCGGCTCCGGGATGAAGCAGGCATCCGCGCGATAGCCGCGCTGCAGCGTCGAGAGCGCGCCGACACCGGTGCTTTCCTCCTCAATCACCGACTGGAAATGGATCCGCGCCGTCGGCTTTAGACCGGCCTTCCCGATCGCATCGAGCGCATACAACGCGGCGATCGTGCCAGACTTCATGTCGCAGGCGCCGCGGCCATACATCCTGCCGTCCTTGACGACGGGCGAGAACGGCGGCGTCTCCCACATGTCAAGCGGGCCGGTCGGCACCACGTCGCAATGTCCCTGCAGGATCAGCGATTTGCCGCTGTTCGTCGCCGGGCGGTAGGTACCGACCACGGTGCGCGCCTTCGAGAAGTCGTGCTCGATCGGACCGAAGCCACGCAAATCCTTCAGTTCGTCGAGATTGATGTGCCAGTCGTCGACCTCGTAGCCGCGCGCGCGCAAGAGATCGGCGATCATGTCCTGGCAAGGCCCCTCCGCTCCGCGAGTCGAGGGAATCGCAACAAAATCCTTCGTTGTCGCAAGCTGTGCATCAAAGCCGGACTCAACGGCGTCAAGGATTCGTTGTTGCGTATCGGCATTCATGCAGCAGCTCCATGAGGAATGTCGGAAGTCAGGCGCAGTACCGTAGCCTGATCTCAGCGCGGCGGATATTGTGCCGGATTGGCTTCCGCTATGCATCTCCGAGCAGCGTTTCGGATGGCGACCGAGCGTCGCCAACCGCCCTCGGGCACTACCCACCGCGCCCTGTCAGAATCGCCGCCCCCTGACTAGGTTGCCGCCCGAAACAATTTGCAGCAAGGAGATACCGATGTCCGGCAATCGCACTGTCCTGCATCTGGTCATCGGCGCGCTGCTCGGCGGCGTCGCGCCCGTCACATTGACGCTGCCTGCTACCGCCCAGCAGCAGGTCGTGTCGCGAGAGCAGGACATCATCGATCTGCGCGTCGGCCAGCGCGTATGGGTCGACGACGGCACGTGCCCCGCCGGGCAGATCAAGCAGGTCGTCGGGTCACAACTGACACAGAGCGGCGTGCTGCGCACCCGCACATGCGTGCAGCGGCTGACCAGGCGTTAATCAGGGGGGCAAACAATCATCGATCCGCCAAGCAGTTCGCGGGGGGCCGCGGTCAGTTCGTCGTTGGCGACGGCTCGAACATGCACTGCAGTGTCGGTTTGGCGATCTTGGTGAAGGTTGGGCCGATTTCCGACTGCTTGGACGGCGGCACCCAGTCGGTCTCAATCGTCGGCACTCCGGTCTCGCTGATGCCGCGCAGCAGCGCTTCGCGCAGGTCTGCGTCCTCTACCGTCGCGGCGGCGTAGTCGTGCAGGCAGCCGCACACCGCCTCCGGATGCGCCCAGCGGCCAAGCATGTGGGGTGCGCAGAGGCGAACGAACTCGCCACGCGGATCGGGCACCTTGAACAGCGAGCGGAGCTGCAAAGATTGGAGCGGAAGCTGAGACTGCGCCTGCGCTGAGGCAGTGAGGGCGAACGATGCCACAAGGGCGGCGAGACAGATGCGGAGCAACATGCGGAGCCTTTGCCGGCGATTTTCTGGATTTGCGTCGCGATTAGTACGCCGCCATCACCATCGGCGCCGGGGTCATGACCGGGGGGCTTTTGTAGGAGAAGGTACCGACGCCAGGCAATCCACTGTCAGCAGAACCAGCCAGCGACGGAGCGACAATCAAGACCGCGAAGGCGAGGATGAAGCTGGTGGCTCGCATTTTGACTGTCTCCGGTGTTGTTCCGGCGGCCCCCGCCGCTTTCTTGACAGTTTGATAACAACTCGCCGTTTCCGGACATCTGCGCCAAAAGCGGAAAATGGTTTCATTGGCCGGGAGAATTGTTTCGTCGGCCGCGGGTCGACGAAACATTGGCGGCAAAAGACAAACAGTTTCAATGGCGCCGCTGGCTCAATCGGGTGTCATGGCGTGCGCCGCTGAAACGGACCGCAGCGCAGCAAAGCCAAGCCCGCCACGAATCATGCTGCACCCGATTTATGGTGAGCATTGATGCAACCCTTCGCCTCGTGGCACGTTGTCGTCCTTCAACACAGCGGAGGATGTCAATCGTGGGCAGTGGCAACAACGGTGTTGGCAGTGAACCCCGCACACGTGGCCAGCAGATGGCTGGCGCAATGCCACAACAGGGCACCCATGTGATGGGCGACAATGAATGCGCGCCGCAGAAGCTTGTGCGGCTGGTCGGATGCCGCGATTCCAGGATCGAACCCGAAAGGCCAGGCTACGACTTCCGCGCAAAGCAGCTCGGCCAGACCAAGCGCTAGTTCGCAGACGAGCTGAGCTTCACAGCTCAAGCGCTTGGATCGTCTACTGAATAAATTCGCCGCACCTCTGCACGCTGGTATCGCCGGTTCCCCAAGGCATGATCGGCACCGACGAGGTCGAGTTTTTTGGGGAGCCTTCGATCAGCTTGTCCGAATAGACCATGTAGACCAGCACGTTACGCTTGGCATCGCAGCCGCGAACGATCTGCATTCTCTTGAAGAACAGCGAGCGGCGCTGGCGAAACATGTCGTCGCCCTGGCTCATCTTGTCCTTGAAGCGAATCGGCCCGATCTGGCGGCAAGCCAACGAGATATCAGAGACTTCCTCGGCCAAGCCGAGCCACCCCTTGAAACCGCCTTTCTCGGGCACAGTGAAATGGCAGGCCACACCATCGACCTCGGGGTCGTCGACGCCATAGGTCGCGAGTTTGTCGTCCGGACTGATCCATTTGAAAACCGTGGAGCGGCGGAAGATCAGGTCCGGCTCATCCGCCGCGATCGCTGACCCAGCATGCCCCAAAGCGACAACCAGAAGCGCCAGCACAAACCACCACCGACACCGCGTTAGGATGTCGCACGCGCTCACATAGCTCGATGTCATGAGGGTCTCCGCTGGCAGTCGCCCTGTGGACTGCTGAAAAAGCGGCGGCGCAGGAAGGCGCTCCGCAGGTAACCGATCACCGCGCCGCTTTAACCTTACGTGAGGCTTTTTTGTTACGCTTTCCGCGAAAACCAGGCGATCACGCAAGGGTTAGAGGTGTAGGCTGGTGAACGTATTTCGCCTTTGCGACAACTAATACAAGGCTTGGACTGGGAATTGGAATATGCGTGCGAACGGGCGCCGTGTTGCCATTTTTGATTTTACGAATGGGCGAGTTTGGCCGTTCGCCATCCTGACTGCCGCAGGCACTATTGGCGTCTCCACGCCAGCGGACGCAACCCTCTACTATTGGGGCGGCTATGACTCCGGTTATTACGTGCCCGCTGTGCCGATGGTTCAACCGCGCCGGCAGAAGGCATGGCGGAATCCGGTCAAAAAGGACGTAGCAGTCAAGAGCGAGACCGGCACCAAGCCGCAGGGGCCGCTGGTCATAACGGTTTCCATCGAGAAGCAGCGGGTGCAGGTTTTCGATTCGAATGGCCTGTTCGCCGAGAGCCCGGTGTCGACCGGAATGAAGGGGCACTCGACCCCGATGGGTGTGTTCAGCATCATCCAGAAGCACAAATTCCACCACTCCAATATCTATAGCAACGCGCCGATGCCGTACATGCAGCGCATCACCTGGTCGGGTGTGGCAATGCACGCCGGCGTGCTGCCGGGCTATCCGGCGTCGCATGGCTGCATCCGCATGCCGATGGCGTTCGCGGTGAAGATGTGGAATTGGACGAGGATGGGCGCCCGCGTCATCGTTACGCCCGGCCAGATGACGCCCGTGAGCTTCTCGCATCCGCTCCTCGTCGCGCAGAAGGTCCCGCCGCAGCTTGTCGGCGAGGATCTCAAGGTCGACGCGCCGCTCGGCGTGAAGGGCGACAAGGGCGTGAACAAGCCGGAGACCAGTCTCGATCCGCGCTCGACGGTCGGTCCCTCGTCCCAGCCCGTTTCGCTTCACGACAATACCCGCACGGCAGATGCCCGCGGCAGCATATCGTCGGCAACCGCATCGGTGACGATGTCCGACGCCCCTCCAACGTCGGTGGATGCCGCCACGGCCCAGTCCGACCAAGCATCCAAATCTGACGTGAGTGCCGACGCAGCGAGACCGGAGTTACCGGCGGCCCAAAGCGACACCGCATCGACGGGCGACCGTGCAAAGACCGAGGCGCCGAAAGTCGAATCGGCAAAACCTTCCGTCATCGGCCCTGTGGCGCCGAAGGCGCCCGATGCTCCGGCTGCGGGCGCACCTGACAGCAAGAAGGATTCGTCACGGCTTCCGACGCTTGCAAAGTCAGAACCGAAGCGCACCGGCCAGATCTCGGTGCTGATCAGCCGCAAGGACTCGAGACTCTATGTGCGACAGAATTTCGCGCCGCTGTTCGATGTGCCCGTGACGATAGCCCAGAGCGACCGGCCGCTCGGCACGCATGTGTTCACGGCGGAATCTGACAAGAACGATGCGAATGTGTTGCGGTGGACAGTGGTCACGCTTCCGGTCATCGTCCGCCACGCCGCGCGCATCGACCAAGGGGATCGTCCCTCGGGCCGTCGCAAGGTCACTGGTCTAGAGCCCGTCGAAGCAAAGCTGCTGCCCGCGCCGAACAGCCCGACCGAGGCGCTCGACCGCATCACGATCCCTGCCGATGCGATGGCGCGGGTTACCGAGGCGCTTGGCACCGGCGCATCCATCATCGTCGCCGATCAAGGCATCAACCAGGGCGAGACCGGCGAAGGCACCGACTTCATCGTCTCGCTGCACTAGAGATGCAAGCCATAACGGCTTCTTGAAGGCTGCGGCCGGCGCGTTGCACTATGATCCCGCCAAGTCAGTTCGAGGGCGCGAGCATGATTGACCGCAGGACACTGATCGTGGCAGCGCTTGCCGCGCCGGCGGGTTGGTGCCCGCTCCGGGCGCAGACCGGAATGAGCCGGATTACGGCCTACGCGTTCTCGTTCCCAGCGCTTGCCGGCGGCGACATCCGCCTCGCCGACCATGCCGGCCATCCCTTGCTGATCGTGAACACAGCCTCGCTCTGCGGCTTCACTCCGCAATATGCCGGCCTGCAGCAATTATGGACCGAGTTCCACGATCGTGGCCTCGTTATCATCGGCGTGCCGTCAAACGATTTCGGCGGTCAGGAGCCGGGCGGCGAGACCGAGATCGCGGAGACGGCGCAGCATCAATACGGCGTGACATTCCCGATCGCCGCCAAGGCCGTCGTGAAAGGGCCGAATGCGCACCCCTTCTACAGATGGGCCGCCGAGGCGCGGCCGAAGGACGTGCCGCGCTGGAACTTTCACAAGTACCTGATCGGCCGCAACGGCTATATCGCCGATGTCTTCCCCGAGTCGGTCGAGCCCACGGACACACGAATCAAGACCGCAATCGCGCGCACGCTGACGGCCGCCTGAGCAACCGCGGTAATCCCCGGAATCAACTCATCCGGCGAGGATTTGGACACAAAGCCGCCACCTCCGTTGTCTTGGCGGCACCGATCCAACTAGGGTACTATTCGGCGGGGCAGGCGGTGGATTCGGTACCGGTAAAGAGCCAGTACCGGAACGGGATCAGCAAGGAACACACCATGCGCATTGCGGCATCTCTGGTCTTCGCGGGCACGGTGTCGTTGCTCGCCTCAACCGCGGCGTGGCCGCAGAGCCCCGCAGCCAAGGGTGCAACCGCTCCGCCCCCAACTGCCACTCCTCAAGCGGCCGCCCCTGCTCCGGCCGCAGCCAAGGGAACGGCGGCAACGCCGCAGGCCGCACCGGCGACAGCCGCAACCGCGGCGCCCGTTCCGCCGCAACAGCCGCCGCAGCCGGCGCGAGCCGCCTGCAACAATCCGAGCGCGCTCGGCGTCGGCCGCACCGTCGAGATCGACACGACCGGCGGTCCGGGCTTCGGGTTCGAGCACTTCAAGCAACTCGACTTCCTGCGCGACCACGAAGTCGTGCTGACCTTCGACGACGGCCCGTGGCCGAACAACACGCCGGCTGTGCTCAAGGCGCTCGCCGATGAATGCACGACAGGCATCTTCTTCCCGATCGGCAAGCACGCGACCTATCACCCCGAGATCCTCAAGCAGGTCTATGCGGCAGGCCACACGGTCGGCGCGCACACATGGTCGCATGCCAATCTGAACAACAAGAAACTGACCGAGGAGCAGAGGAAGGATGAGATCGAGCGCGGGTACGCCGCGGTCAAATGGGCGCTCGGCGTGTCGCCCTCGCCGTTCTTCCGCTTCCCCGCCCTGCAGCATCCGCCGGAAATGGTGACCTATCTCGGCACCCGCAACATCGCGATCTTCTCCTGCGACCTCGACTCCTTTGACTTCAAGTCGAGCAAGCCGCAGGCCGTGATCGATACCGTGATGAAGAAGGTCAACAAGCTCGGCAAAGGCATCATCCTGATGCACGACTTCCAGAAGCATACCGCCGAGGCGCTGCCCGAGCTGTTGAAGCAGCTGAAGGCGGGCGGCTACAAGGTGGTCGCGATGCGGGCGAAATTCCCAGTCACGGTGATCCCGCAATATGAGGAAGAGCTCGCCAAGGACGTCAAGTTGCCGACCGTGAGTTCGCGGCCGGTGAACAGCGTCGTCACCACGGTCTCGGAATAGCCGCTATCCTGGAAAGATCGGCGGCGCTGCGCCACAATCGCATGGATACCGAATCCGACCACGTCGTTGTAAGGTTGAAGAACGTCGTGGTGGAGGCCGCGTGCGGCATTCATCCCTGGGAACAGCATCCCGAACGTCCTAACCGGCTGTCCATCAATGTGACGCTGTTCGCTGCGCTCGGCGAGCGACGCCTCGCAGAATTTGGCTATATCGACTACGACGGCATCAGGGACTTCCTGAAGGGATTTCCCGCGCGTCCCCACACGCCCCTGCTCGAGACGCTGCTTGACGAGATCGTGGACAAATGCTTCGCCGACGCGCGCGTCAGCTCCTGCCGCGTCTCGATCATGAAGCTCGACATCTTCAACGAGGCTGAGGCCGCCGGTGTCGAAGTATACCGAACCCGGGCGAACTGGACCTGATGCGCATTGCGCTCGTCACCGGAGCCGGCAGGCGACTCGGAGCGGTCATCGCGCAGCTGTTGTCGCGGAACGGCTTCAAGGTCATCGTTCATGTCAACCGGTCGCGCACTGAGGGACAGGCGATCGTACGCCGGATCGTTGACGATGGCGGCGCCGCGGCGCTCGTCGCCTGCGACTTCAGCCGGCCGGACCGGATCCCGAACTTCTTCGGCAAGATCGTCGAGCACCACGGCATGCCGGAGCTGATCGTCAACAACGCCTCCGCGTTCAGCTACGACTTTCCTGGCAAGGCTTCCGCCGCAATCCTGGACACGAGCCTCGCCGTCCACGTCAAGACCCCGTTCCTGCTGCTGGAGCTCGCGTACAAAAGCGCGAGCCGCCGGCGACCCGTAACCGTGGTGAACATCCTCGATCAGAAGGTCGTCAACCTCAATCCGGACTATTACAGCTACACGATCGGCAAATGCGGTCTCTACGCCGTCACCCGGCTGTGGCAGATGAACCCGACTGACCGGATGCGGGTGTTCGGCATCCTGCCGGGCCTGCTCTATCCGAGCGGCAAGCAGACGGCTCGCGATTTTGACCGCGTCAAGAGCGATACCGTGCTCCGGCGCAATCCCTCGCCTGAGGAGATCGCCAACACCGTGCTGTTCTTTGCGGACAACAAATCCATCCCCGGCCAAAACCTTGCGGTCGACGGCGGCGAAAGCCTCGTCCGCAGGACGCGCGACATCGCCTACGAATGACCGGTCGACGGGACGCTATGCATCTCCGTAGGAGGCCTCGGCGTTGCGCGGACCGCGGCCGTAGCCGGCGATGATGAACAGCGCGCCGATGATCGAGAGGTTCTTCAACGCATCGATCAGGGTCTTGCCGTTGTCCGGCGGCGACTGATTCCAGAAATCGTGGAAGTAGAAGGTGGCGAAGCACACGAAGATGATCAGCAGGATTGCGAAGAACCGTGCCAGCAGATTCAGCGCGATCATCAGCCCCGCGAGGATCTCGAAGGCGCCGATCGCAATCGTGAGCAGTTGCATGAAGGGCATGCCGGCAAAGGTTTCGAGCTGCACGGTGTAGGGCGCAACGAGCGCTGGAACAGCCACCTTGGCCGTCAGGACATCGGCGGTCGCCTGGATGCTGAACAGCTTGGTCGCCCCCGAATAGATGAACAGGACGGCGAACAAGACTCGCCCAAACGTAATGAATGCCGGCATGGGTTGGCCTCACGAAATCGCGGAAATCGACGAAGCAGGCGAAAGGATTATGGTCGTTCCGCCTGCCTCGATCAAATCGAATCCTCTGCCGCCCCTCAACCGAACAGCGTCGGTTGCGCGCGCCCGGCTCGCTCCTGGGCTTCGACCGCGGCGACGGCAGTCATATTGAGGATGCCGCGCGCCGTGACGCCTGGGGTGAGAATATGCGCAGGCCGCGCCGGGCCAATCAGGATCGGACCGACGGGCAACGCATCTGCGAGCACCTTGATGGTCTGGTAGGCGATGTTGGCCGCATCCAGCGTGGGCATGATCAGGATGTTGGCTTCGCCCTCCAGCCGCGATTGCGGCAGCACCATCTTGCGTGCCACGGCCGACAGCGCGGTGTCGGCCTGCATCTCGCCATCGGCCTCGAGCTCCGGGTGCTTCTCGTTCAGGAGCTGCATGGCGCGGCGCATCTTGCGCGCTGACTCTGTATCGTAACTGCCGAAGTCGGAATGCGACACGAACGCGACCTTGGGCTTGAAGCTGAAGCGATGGGCGTGGATTGCCGCGAGCGATGCTACCTCGGCGAGTTCCTCCGCGCTCGGGTTGGGCCGCACCTGGGTGTCGGCAATGAAATAGGCGCCCTTGGTGGTGATCAACAGCGACAGCGCCGCGTAGTCGCTGATCCCGGGCAGGAAGCCGATGATCTCGCGAACATGGCGCAGATGGGTCATGTACCCGCCTTCGACGCCGCACAGCATGGCGTCGGCCTCGCCGCGCGACACCGCAAGTGCCGCAATTACCGTGTTGTTGGTGCGGACCACCGTCCGCGCGGCATCGGGGGTCACGCCGCGCCGGCCGGCGACATCGATGTAGGACTGCACATAGGAGCGGTACCGCGGATCGTCCTCGGGATTGACGAGGTCGAAATCGCGGCCGGCCTTGATCGACAGGCCGAAGCGCTTGATGCGGGTTTCGACAACCGATGGACGGCCGACCAGGATCGGCCGCGCAAGCGTCTCCTCAAGCACGACCTGGGTGGCGCGCAGCACGCGCTCGTCCTCGCCTTCGGCATAGATCACCCGCACCGGCTGGGTCTTCGCCTTGGCGAATACCGGCTTCATGGTCAGGCCGGAGCGGAACGCGTAGCGCTGAAGCTGGGCGCAGTATTCGTCGAAATTCTTGATCGGCCGGGTCGCCACGCCGGACTCCGTAGCAGCCCTCGCTACCGCCGGCGCGATGCGCAGGATCAGGCGCGGATCGAACGGGCTCGGGATCAGCGAGCCCGGGCCGAACCCTTGCGTCTCGCCAGTCTCGAAACCATGCGCGACCGCATCCGACGGCGGATCGCGCGCCAGCTGGGCGATCGCGTCGACCGCGGCATGCTTCATTGCCTCATTGATCGCGGTGGCGCCGACATCGAGTGCGCCGCGGAAAATGAAGGGGAAGCAGAGCACATTGTTGACCTGGTTCGGGAAGTCCGAACGCCCTGTGCAGATCATGGCGTCAGGCCGCGCCTGGCGCGCCTCGTCGGGCATGATCTCCGGCACCGGGTTGGCAAGCGCCATCACCAGCGGTTGATTCGCCATCCGCTTGACCATCTCGGGCTTGAGCACGTTCGGCGCCGAAAGCCCCAGGAAGATGTCGGCGCCGCCGATCACGTCGCCAAGCACGCGCGCGTCGGTCTTCTGGGTATAAACCGCCTTCCAGCGGTCCATCGTGGTGCCGCGGCCCTCGTACACGACGCCGTCGATGTCGCAGACCCAGATGTTCTTGCGCTGCGCGCCCATCGAGACCAGGAGATTGAGGCAGGCGATCGCTGCGGCGCCCGCGCCCGAGCAGACGATCTTGACGTCGGGAAGCTTCTTGCCGTTCAGCAGCAACGCGTTGACGATCGCCGCAGCGACGATGATGGCGGTGCCATGCTGGTCGTCGTGGAATACAGGGATCTTCATGCGCTCCTTGAGCTGCGACTCGATCTCGAAGCACTCCGGCCCACGGATGTCCTCCAGATTGATGCCGCCGAAGGTCGGCTCCAGCGCCGCAACCGTCTCGACGACGCGCTCGATGGTGTCGGCCTTGATCTCGATGTCGAACACGTCAATGCCGGCGAATTTCTTGAACAGTACCGCCTTGCCCTCCATCACAGGCTTCGACGCCAGCGGGCCGATATTGCCGAGACCAAGCACGGCGGTGCCGTTCGAGACCACCGCCACCAGATTGGCGCGCGCGGTGAGCGCAGCCGCCTCGGCCGGATTGTTGGCGATTTCGGTGCAGGCCGCGGCCACGCCCGGCGAATAGGCGAGCGCGAGGTCACGCTGGTTGGCAAGCGGCTTGATCGCGTGGATCTCGAGTTTGCCCGGCCGCGGCAGCCGATGATAGGCAAGCGCCGCGCTATGGAGTTCTTCGGACGATGACGACATACATGCTCCCCGCGTTTCCGGCCCTGAAGTCTTGTTGCTTTGCTAGTCCAAGGGAAGTCAGTTTTCCGGCAAATCGAGCCGGATGTGAAGCATGCCCAACCGCTTGGACGCAACATCCGGTAACGTCATCGTCAACAGACCCGGCAGGCCATCCCCCGCGGCTGCGGCCTCCTCCGCTCTTCCAGCCGGAAATCGCAACTTCATTCCCTGTGAAAGTCAGGGCTGACATCGCGGCTGAAGCGGAGACGCGGTTCGTCGTTCAGACAACCTGATCGTCAAGCTGATCGCTTCACGGAGAGCCCGCACTCGCGGCGCCGGGCCATCTCGCAAGCGCAATGAGGGCGTGGAGCGCCCCGCTAGCCCTTGTTCGGCGGATTCACCCTGATGTGAAGCTCCCGCAACTGCTTGGTCGTGGCTTCAGACGGCGCGCCCATCAGCAGGTCCACGGCCTGCTGGTTCATCGGGAAGAGCGAGATTTCGCGCAAATTCGTGGTACCGCACAGCAGCATCACGATGCGGTCGAGCCCGGCCGCCATGCCGCCATGCGGCGGTGCACCGTACTGGAAGGCACGGTACATGCCGCCGAAGCGGTCGATCACTTCCTGCTCGCCATAGCCCGCGATCTCGAATGCCTTCACCATCGCGTCCGGCTTGTGGTTGCGGATGCCGCCGGAGGCGATCTCGTAGCCGTTGCATGCAATGTCGTACTGGTACGCCTTGATCGTTAGCGGATCCTGCGTCTGCAACGCCTCCAGGCCGCCCTGCGGCATCGAGAACGGGTTGTGCGAGAAGTCGACCTTCTTGTCGTCCTCGTTGTACTCGTACATCGGGAAGTCGACGATCCAGGCGAGTTCGAACCGGTCCTTGTCGATCTGGTTCAACTCCTCTCCAAGCTTGGTGCGCGCCAATCCTGCGAACTTCCAGAACTTCTCCGGATCACCCGCGACGAAGAACGCGGCATCGCCCTCCTTGAGGCCGAGTTGATCGCGGATCGCGGCCGTCCGCTCAGCGCCGATGTTGTTGGCCAAGGGACCTGCGCCCTCGCCGCCCTCGCGCCACATGATGTAGCCGAGGCCGGGCTGGCCCTCGCCCTGCGCCCACGAGTTCATGCGGTCGCAGAAGGCGCGCGAACCGCCGCCCACGCCCGGAATCGCCCAGACCTGGTTCTTCGGGTCTTCCAGCATCCGCGCGAACACCTTGAAGCCGGAGCCTCGGAAATGCTCGGAGACCTCCTGCATGATGATCTTGTTGCGCAGGTCCGGCTTGTCCGAGCCGTATTTACGCACGGCCTCGGCAAACGGAATCCGCGGCCAGTTCTTCGTCACCGGCCTGCCCTTGGCAAAATCCTCGAACACGCCGGTGATGACGGGCTCCATCGCCGCGAACACGTCGTCCTGGGTGACAAAGCTCATCTCGACGTCGAGCTGATAAAACTCGCCCGGCAAGCGGTCGGCTCGCGGGTCCTCGTCGCGGAAGCACGGCGCGATCTGGAAGTAGCGATCGAAGCCCGACATCATCAGGAGCTGCTTGTATTGCTGCGGCGCCTGCGGCAACGCGTAGAACTTGCCGGGATGGATGCGCGACGGCACCAGGAAGTCACGCGCGCCTTCCGGCGAGGAAGCCGTCAGGATCGGGGTCTGGAATTCGAAGAAGCCCTGCTCCTTCATCCGGCGGCGCATGGAATCGACGATCGCGCCGCGCGTCATGATGTTCTGATGCAGCTTCTCGCGACGCAGGTCGAGGAAACGGTACTTAAGCCTGATGTCCTCAGGATATTCCTGCTCGCCGAACACCGGCAGCGGCAACTCGGCCGCTGGCCCCAGCACTTCGATCTCCTTGACATAGACCTCGATCATGCCGGTTGGCAGCTCGGGATTGTCGGTGCCCGCCGGGCGGCGGCGCACATTGCCGTCGATCCGCACCACCCACTCCGAGCGGAACTTTTCCACTTCCTTGAACGCCGGCGAATCCGGGTCAGCCACGCATTGGGTAATGCCGTAATGGTCGCGCAGGTCGACGAACAGCACGCCACCGTGGTCGCGGACCCGGTGAACCCAGCCAGACAGCCGGGCGGTCTGGTCGATGTCGCTCTCGCGGAGCGCGCCGCATGTGTGTGACCGGTAGCGATGCATGGGTGTCCCAAAACTGATGTCGGAGCAAACGAATCGGACGGCCCAGGGCCCGGTCCGAAGTTGCGGAGGGTTTACCCGAGCAAGCGGGGTGCGGCAACCAAGGGAACGAGCGGTTTCGGCCCGAAACCGCACATTTTCGGCAATCGGTCGCGAACCGTTTGCCTATTGCGCCCGCGAGCTTATCTTTTTGACATGACCATCCATTTCCCGTTCCAGAACACGTATTCGACGCTCCCGGCGAACTTCTTTGCCCGCGTCGCCCCGACCCCGGTGGCAAGCCCCCGGCTGATCAAGCTGAACCTTGCGCTGGCCATCCAGCTTGGCCTCGATCCGGACCTGCTGTCGACGGCGGAGGGTACCGAAATCCTGGCTGGTAAGCTTGTGCCTGACGGAGCCGACCCAATCGCGATGGCCTATGCCGGCCACCAGTTCGGGCATTTCGTCCCGCAGCTCGGCGATGGCCGCGCCATACTGCTCGGTGAGGTCGTCGACAAGGAGGGCGTGCGGCGCGACATCCAGCTCAAGGGCAGCGGTCCGACCCCGTTCTCCCGCCGGGGCGACGGCCGCGCCGCGCTCGGGCCGGTGCTGCGCGAATACATTGTCAGCGAGGCCATGTTCGCATTGGGCATTCCGACCACCCGCTCGCTCGCTGCCGTCGTCACCGGCGAGGCTGTGATGCGCGAGACGGCACTGCCCGGCGCGGTGCTGACCCGCGTTGCCGCAAGCCACGTCCGCGTCGGCACCTTCCAGTTCTTCGCCGCGCGCGGCGATGTTGACGGAGTGCGCGCGCTCGCCGACCACGTCATCAGCAGGCACTACCCCGATGTGAGAAGCGCCGACCGTCCCTATCACGCGCTATTGGAGGGCGTCATTGCGCGCCAGGCCGAGCTCGTTTCGCGCTGGCTTCTCGTCGGCTTCATCCATGGCGTGATGAACACCGACAACACCTCGATCTCGGGCGAGACCATCGACTACGGCCCCTGCGCCTTCCTCGACAACTACAATCCTGCACAGGTGTTCTCGTCGATCGACGAGATGGGGCGCTACGCCTATGCCAACCAGCCGCGGATCGCGCTGTGGAATCTGACCCGGCTCGCCGAGTGCCTGTTGCCGCTGTTCGACGATGACAAGGACAAGGCGATCGAACAGGCGCAATTCATGCTCGGCGAATTCTCGGAAAAATTCACAGCGGCCTATCAGGCGGGCCTGTCAAGAAAGGTTGGCCTGTTCACCGCGCGCGACGGCGACGAGGCGCTCGTCCAGGACCTGCTCGATGCGATGGCGAAGAACGACGCCGACTTCACGCTGACCTTCCGGCAGCTCGGCAACGCCGCAGGCGACGAGGCCGACACCGCCGATGTCCGCGCGCAGTTCACCGATCCCGTGGCATTCGACGACTGGTCCAAGCGCTGGCGCGAGCGGCTTGCGCTGGAGCCGCAGACCGCCGCCGAGCGCAAGGCGGCGATGCAGGCCGTCAACCCGGCCTTCATCCCGCGCAACCACCGCGTCGAAGCTGTGATCCAGGCCGCAACGAACAGCGACGACTACGCGCCGTTCGAGGAATTGCTGACGGTGCTGGCGAAGCCGTTCGAGGATCAGCCGCAATTTGCGGCCTATGCCGATCCGCCACTGCCGGATCAGCGCGTCACGCGGACGTTCTGCGGAACGTGATGCTCATCCTGCACGTCACCATCTGATACCGCAATGACGCACGATATGGCTCGTGAGCATTAACTCACCTTCCACCATGTGCCGAGGGCCGGCGCAGTAACTATAAGGCTTAACAACCCGTCAATTCGCTCCCGACAAATCTAGCGATCTATCGGGAGAAATGGCCCATGGACGCATTTGTATTGGAATTCGTGGGAATGATGATAGTTGCGCTCTGCCTCGTTGTGCTCGCGCTACCTTCGGGCCGCCGCCCCTCGAAGGACATGCGCCCGCACTGATGTGCGAACGCCGCTTGTTCTGACTTTGCGGTTGCGGGGCCTTCACGACAGTTTTCGGCGGCTCCGCGACCGCAACTGTTCGTCGGCCTCAAGCCGCGCCATGTCGAACAGATGGCCGAGGACGTCGAACTCGTGGCGCTGGGCGAGCTTGGCGAGCTCGCTGGCCGCAGCCGCGATGAGGATCAAGGCGTCGTCAGCGCTGTCCTCTCCACTCGTGTCATTTGGCGATTGCCGCCCGGCGGATGCTGGTCGCTTCCGGCCGCCCCCTGCTTTGGTCAAAAGCGCACCTAGTTCCCCACAACGTCTGAACAGATACGCCCTTTTCGGCCGCAACTCTAGGGCGTAGCGTACAACTCTTGGGATAGGAACCGCAGCCCGGGCGCCGTTCTCAATATCTGTCGATTTGACAGGGGCCGCCTCAACACCCATGTTCGCCCCGAAACAGCGGGCCGCGAGTCTAGCGGAACCCGCTTTCAAGCTTTCCCGCAAGCCATTGGAATGACATGAATATCGTCATCGTGGAGTCGCCGGCCAAGGCCAAGACGATCAACAAATATCTGGGCGCCTCCTATGAGGTCCTGGCGTCGTTCGGCCATGTCCGCGACCTCCCGGCCAAGAATGGATCGGTCGATCCGGACGCAAATTTCCAGATGATCTGGGAGGTCGATCCCAAGGCCGCGACCCGCCTCAATGACATCGCCAAGGCGCTCAAGGGGGCGGATCGCCTGATTCTCGCAACCGACCCCGATCGCGAGGGCGAGGCGATCTCCTGGCACGTGCTGGAGGTGATGAAGGAGAAGCGCGCACTGAAGGACCAGAAGGTCGAGCGCGTCGTGTTCAACGCCATCACCAAGCAGGCGGTGTCCGAAGCCATGAAGGCGCCGCGTCAGATCGATGGCGCCCTCGTCGACGCCTACATGGCGCGCCGCGCGCTGGACTACCTCGTCGGCTTCACCCTCTCGCCGGTGCTCTGGCGCAAGCTGCCCGGCGCGCGCTCGGCCGGCCGCGTGCAGTCGGTCGCCCTGCGGCTCGTCTGCGACCGCGAGCTCGAAATCGAGAAGTTCGTACCCAGGGAATATTGGTCGCTGGTCGCGACGCTGTTGACGCCGCGCGGCGAAGCCTTCGAGGCGCGCCTCGTCGGTGCCGACGGCAAGAAGATCCAGCGGCTCGATATCGGCTCCGGCGCGGCGGCGGAGGATTTCAGGCGTGCGATCGAGGCCGCAACCTTCAAGGTGTTGACCATCGAGGCCAAGCCGGCGCGGCGTAACCCGCAGGCCCCATTCACCACCTCGACGCTGCAGCAGGAAGCAAGCCGCAAGCTCGGCTTCGCGCCGGCGCACACGATGCGCATCGCACAGCGGCTCTACGAGGGCATCGACATCGGCGGCGAAACCACCGGCCTCATCACCTATATGCGCACCGACGGCGTGCAGATCGCGAACGAGGCGGTCGCCCAGGCGCGCAAGGTGATCGGCGAGGACTACGGCAACGCCTATGTGCCTGACGCCCCGCGCCAGTACCAGACCAAGGCCAAGAATGCGCAGGAAGCACATGAAGCAATCCGCCCGACCGATTTGTCGCGTCGTCCCGCTTCAATCGGCCGGCGGCTCGATGCAGATCAGGCCAGGCTTTATGAACTGATCTGGAAGCGTACCATCGCAAGCCAGATGGAATCGGCAGAGCTCGAGCGCACCACGGTCGACATCGAGGCGAAAGCCGGTTCGCGCGTCCTGGAATTGCGCGCCTCGGGACAGGTGATCAAGTTCGACGGCTTCCTCGCGCTGTACCAGGAAGGTCATGACGACGAGGAGGACGAAGATTCGCGCCGCCTGCCCGCGATGAGCGAAGGCGAAGCGGTGAAACGCCAAAGCCTCGCCGTCACCCAGCATTTCACCGAGCCGCCGCCACGCTTCTCGGAAGCTTCGCTGGTCAAGCGGATGGAAGAGCTCGGGATCGGCCGGCCCTCGACCTACGCCTCGATCCTGCAGGTGCTGAAGGACCGCGGTTACGTCAAGCTCGAGAAGAAGCGGCTGCACGGCGAGGACAAGGGCCGCGTCGTGGTCGCGTTCCTGGAGAACTTCTTTTCGCGCTATGTCGAGTACGACTTCACCGCCGACCTCGAGGAGCAGCTCGACCGCGTCTCCAACAACGAGATCTCGTGGCAGCAGGTGCTGAAGGATTTCTGGCGCGACTTCATCGGCGCGGTCGACGACATCAAGGACCTGCGGGTTGCCGAAGTGCTCGACGCGCTTGACGAGATGCTTGGTCCGCATATCTATCCGCCGCGCGCGGATGGGGGCGATCCCAGGCAATGCCCGACCTGCGGCACCGGCCGGCTCAACCTGAAGGCCGGCAAGTTCGGTGCCTTCGTCGGCTGCTCGAACTATCCGGAATGCCGCTACACCCGCCCGCTTGCCGCTGACAGCGCCGAGAGCGCCGACCGCATCCTCGGCAAGGACCCGGAGACCGGGTTCGACGTCACGGTGAAGGCGGGACGCTTTGGACCGTACATCCAGCTCGGCGAGGCGAAAGACTATTCCGAGGGCGAGAAGCCGAAACGTGCAGGCATCCCGAAGGGCACCTCGCCCGGCGATGTCGACCTCGATCTGGCGCTGAAGCTGTTGTCGCTGCCGCGCGAGATCGGCAGGCATCCGGAAACCGGTCAGCCGATCACCGCCGGCATCGGCCGCTTCGGGCCGTTCGTCAAGCACGAGAAGACCTATGCCAGCCTCGAGGCCGGCGACGAGGTTTTTGACATCGGGCTGAACCGCGCGGTCACGCTGATCGCGGAGAAGGCGGCGAAGGGTCCGAGCGGCCGCCGCTTTGGATCCGATCCGGGCAAGCCGCTCGGCGATCACCCGACGCTCGGCGCGATCGCACTCAAGAGTGGCCGCTATGGCGCCTATGTCACCGCAGGCGGTATCAATGCAACGATCCCGAGCGACCGCACGCCCGACGAGATCACGGTTGCCGAAGCGGTCGCGCTGATCGACGAACGCGCGGCCAAGGGCGGCGGCAAGGCAAGGACCAAAAAGGCGAAGGCCGCGAAGCCGGCAAGGTCGACGAAGGCGGAAACGGCCAAGGCTGATGGCGACGCCGAAGCCGAGCCCAAGCCCGCGAAGAAGGCCGCGGCGAAGAAGACCGTCGCAAAACCGAAATCAGATGCGACCACCAAGGCGCGCGCGCCGGTCGCATCGGCGGCCAAGACATCGCCCGCAAAACCCGCGGCAGCATCGAAGACATCTCCGAAAAAGAGCGTCGGCAAGGCACGAGGATAAGTGAAACGCAGACATGACCATGGCTTTCCGGCCCGGGACGCCATCGTCACCTTCATCCGCGCCAATCCAGGCAAGGTCGGCACCCGCGAAATCGCCCGCGAGTTCGGCCTGAAGAATGCCGACCGCGTCGAGCTGAAGAAGATCCTTCGCGAGCTTGCCGACGACGGCACGATCGCAAAGCGCGGCCGCAAGATACATGAGCCGGCCGCGCTGCCACCGACCGTGCTCGCCGACATTACCGGCCGCGACAGCGATGGCGAGCTTATCGCCTCGCCCGCCGAGTGGGACACCGAAGAAAACGGCACCGCGCCAAAAATCCGCATCGAGACGCCGCGACGGCCTAAGCCCGGCACCGCAGCCGGTGTCGGCGACCGCGCGCTGCTGCGGGTCGAGGTCACTGACGAGCGCGACGGGACGCCCTATCGCGGCCGCGTCATCAAGGTGATCGATCACGCGCGCTCCCGCATCCTCGGCGTGTTCCGCAGCCTTCCCGATGGCGGCGGACGGCTGATCCCGGTCGACAAGAAACAGGCCGGCCGCGAGCTCAACATCGCCAAGCCGGATGCCGGCGGCGCCGAGGACGGCGATCTCGTCAGCGTCGACCTGATCCGCACGCGCGGTTACGGCCTCGCCTCGGGCCGCGTCAAGGAGCGGCTCGGCTCACTGTCGAGCGAGAAGGCGATCAGCCTGATTGCGATCCATGCCCACGACATTCCGCAGGTCTTCTCCGCCTCCGCGCTGCGTGAAGCCGAAGACGCCAAGCCGGCGACCTTGCAGGGCCGCGACGACTGGCGCGACGTGCCGCTCGTCACGATCGATCCGCCCGATGCCAAGGACCATGACGACGCCGTGCATGCGGAAACCGATCCAGATCCGAATAACAAGGGCGGCTACATCGTCAACGTCGCGATCGCCGACGTAGCCTTCTATGTGCGGCCGGGCTCGGCGCTCGATCGCGACGCGCTCCAGCGCGGCAATTCGGTCTATTTCCCCGACCGCGTCGTGCCGATGCTGCCCGAGCGCATATCGAACAATCTCTGCTCGCTGGTGCCGGGCGAGCCGCGCGGCGCGCTCGCGGTGCGCATGGTGATCGGCAGCGACGGCCGCAAGCGTTCGCACAGCTTCCATCGCGTGCTGATGCGCTCGGCCGCAAAGCTTCATTACGCGCAGGCCCAAGCCGCGATCGACGGCCGGCCCGACGATACGACCGGCCCCCTGCTCGTCCCAATCCTCAAACCGCTGTGGGCCGCCTACGAGTTGGTCAAGCTCGCGCGCAACGAGCGAGACCCGCTCGATCTCGATCTGCCCGAACGCAAGATCCTCCTCAAGCCCGACGGTACCGTCGATCGCGTGGTCGTGCCGGAGCGGCTCGATGCGCACCGGCTGATCGAGGAATTCATGATCCTTGCCAACGTCGCGGCCGCCGAGACGCTGGAGAAGAAGAGCCTGCCGCTGATCTACCGCGTGCACGACGAGCCGACACAGGAGAAGATTTACAATCTGCAGGAATTCCTGAAGACGCTCGACCTGCCCTTTACAAAGTCAGGCGCGCTGCGGCCCTCGCAGTTCAACCGCGTGCTCGCCCAGGTGGCGGGGGAGGATTACGAGCCGCTCGTCAACGAGGTCGTGTTGCGCTCGCAGGCGCAGGCCGAATATTCCGCCGAGAATTATGGCCATTTCGGCTTAAACCTGAGGCGCTATGCGCATTTCACCTCGCCGATCCGGCGCTACGCCGACCTGATCGTGCATCGCGCGCTGATCCGCGCGCTGGGCTTGGGCGAAGGTGCGCTGCCGGCGGATGAAACGGTGGAAACGCTCGCCGAAATCGCGGCGAAGATTTCCGTCACCGAGCGCCGCGCAATGAAGGCAGAGCGTGAGACCGCCGATCGCTTGATCGCGCATTTCCTCGCCGATCGCGTCGGCGCCACGTTCCAGGGCCGCATCTCCGGCGTCACGCGCGCCGGGCTGTTCGTAAAGCTCGACGATACCGGCGCCGACGGATTGGTTCCAATCCGCACCATCGGCGGCGAATATTTCAACTACGACGAGACACGCCACGCGCTGATCGGCTCGCGCAGCGGTACTATCTATCGGCTCGGGGACGTCGTCGATGTGCGCCTGGTCGAGGCTGCACCGGTGGCCGGCGCCTTGAGATTCGAGCTGTTGTCGGAAGGCCGGGCCGTTGCGCGCGACAGAAAGCGCACCGTGAGGGCCGAACGCCGCGTGACGGCGCACCAGGAGCGGAAACAGCGCAAGACGAAGGACCGCAAACCGGCGAAGCAAAAGTCCGGTAAATCGAAGCGAGGCAAGTCATGGAAACGGTGACCCCGCCGACGGTCGTCTGGACACGCAACACGACACAGCCCGAGAAGCGCGACGTCTGGAACGCGATGAAGCGCGGGTTCCGCGGCCGCTGCCCGCGCTGCGGCGAAGGTAGACTGTTTCGCGCGTTCCTCAAGGTCGACAACAATTGTTCGGTATGCGGTCTCGATTTCACGCCGCATCGCGCCGACGATCTGCCCGCCTATCTCGTGATCGTCATCGTCGGTCACATCGTGGTTCCGATGGCGCTGTGGATCGAGACCAATTATTCGCCACCGATCGCGCTGCAACTGGCGATCTATCTGCCGGTCACGCTGATCGCGTCACTGGCGCTGCTGCAGCCGGTCAAAGGTGCCGTGGTAGGTTTCCAATGGGCGCTTCGCATGCACGGCTTTGATGAAAATGCCCCTAGCGACATCCCCCCGGTCTAGCTAAACCCGATCAAGAAGAAACCAAACGGGGATGGCATGACCGAAGCCGCAACTGCCGTGAAGGAAGAAAAAGAAGCCGATCATCATCCTTACTTTCGGCCAAAGGACGCAGCGACGCTGATCCTGATCGACCGCTCCGGCGCGAGGCCGAAAGTGCTGGTCGGCAAGCGGCACGACAACGTGGTGTTCATGCCGGGCAAATATGTCTTCCCCGGCGGCCGGGTCGACAAGGACGACAACCGCGTGCCCGTCGCCGCTCCGATCACCCCCGAGCTCGAGGCCAATCTGCTCAAGGGAAGCCCGAAGATCACGACGGGCCGCGCCCGCGCCCTCGCCAATGCCGCGATACGCGAAGCCTGCGAGGAGACCGGTCTCTGCCTCGGCCGCAGGGTAGAGCAGGCCGGTAAACTCGAAGGTCCGTGGAAGCCGTTCGCCGATGCAGGTCTGTTGCCCGATCCGTCCGGCCTGTTCCTGATCGCGCGCGCGATCACGCCGCCTGGCCGGGTTCGCCGTTTCGATACGCGCTTCTTTACTGCTGACGCATCGACGATCGCGCATCGTGTCGAAGGCGTGGTGCATGCCGATGCCGAACTGGTCGAGCTGGTGTGGGTCGAGATCGGCTCGGAGCCGCTCGCGGATGCGCATGCCATGACCAAGAACGTGCTCGCCGAACTCGATCGCAGGCTCGCCACCGGCCCGCTGCGCCATGACGCGCCCGTACCTTTCTTCCATTTCCACGGCGGCAAGATGCAGAAGGATGTGCTGGGGGCGTAGACCCGCCTCCCGCCGTCGCCAAAATTGCAAAATTCTTCTGCCACCGCCGGATAGCGCGCCGCGGACGGACCCCCCATCTAGTCGGCTACCGACAACGGAAGGGACGGGTCAATGGCGAAGCGTCAACTCAGGCTCGGCGCGTTCATGCGTCCGGTCAGCATTCACACCGGCGCATGGCGCTATCCCGGAGCCTGGCCGGACGCCAATTTCAACTTCGCCCATATCAAGCAACTGATCAAAAAGCTCGAGGCCGGCAAGTTCGACGCCTTCTTCATGGCCGACCATCTGGCCGTGCTGAACATGCCGATCGACGCGCTCAAGCGCAGCCACACCGTCACCTCGTTCGAGCCCTTTACGCTGTTGTCGGCACTGTCGGCAGTGACCGAGAACATCGGCCTGATCGCGACCGGCTCGACCACTTTCGACGAGCCCTATCACGTCGCCCGCCGCTTTGCCTCGCTCGATCACATCTCGGGTGGCCGCGCCGGCTGGAATATCGTCACCACGGCCAATCCCGACGCCGCGCTGAATTTCGGACTCGACGATCACATGGAGCATGCCGAGCGCTACAGGCGGGCGCGGGAGTTCTACGACGTCGTGACTGGCTTGTGGGATTCCTTCGCCGACGACGCCTTCGTGCGCGACGTCGAATCCGGGTTGTTCTTCGAGCCCTCGAAGATGCACGTGCTCAATCACAAGGGCAAATATCTCTCGGCGCGCGGTCCGCTGAACATCGCCCGTCCGGTACAGGGCTGGCCTGTCATCGTGCAGGCCGGCGCATCGGACGACGGAAGGCAGCTTGCGGCCGAAACCGCGGAGGCGGTGTTCACCGGCGGCGGCAGCCTGGCCGACGGGCAAAGGCTCTATGCCGACATCAAGGGCCGAATGGAAAAGCTCGGCCGCGACCCCGACCATCTGAAGATCCTGCCCGGCGCCTTCGTCGTGGTTGGCGACAGCGTCGAGGAAGCCAAGGAAAAGCGCGCGCTGCTCGACAGCTGCGTGCATTATGACAGCGCGATCGCCTCGCTCTCGGTGATCCTCGGCACCGACGCCTCCGGCTTCGATCCCGATGGGCAGTTGCCGCCGATCCCCGAGACCAACGCGAGCAAGAGCGGCCGGCAGCGCATTGTCGATGTCGCCGCGCGCGACAAGCTCACCGTGCGCCAGCTCGCCCAACGCGTCGGCGGCTATGGCGGCCTCGCCTTTGTCGGCACGCCCGCGACCATCGCCGACCAGATGGAGGAATGGCTGACGAGCCGTGGCAGCGACGGCTTCAACATCATGTTCCCCTATTTGCCGCAGGGGCTGTTCGACTTCGTCGACAAGGTCGTCCCGGAACTGCAGAAACGCGGGATTTTCCGGAAAGAGTACGAAGGCAGGACGCTGCGGGAGAATCTGGACCTGCCGCGGCCGGAAAACCGCTTCTTTGGGGCCTAGTTGCCAGGAAAGGAACCGCTCTCCGGCCGGAAAATCTTGACTTCCGGCCGTTTCTGGCTAGTTTCCCCGCCAACGCGGGCCGATTTGGCCGGTTCCTGATATCCCTGCATTTCCGAGGTTTGCACATGGCCAAAGCGGTCACCATCAAGGTCAAGCTCGTGTCGACCGCCGACACCGGCTACTACTACGTTGCCAAGAAGAATTCGCGCACCATGACCGACAAGCTGGTCAAGAAGAAGTACGACCCGGTCGCGCGCAAGCACGTCGAATTCAAGGAAGCCAAGATCAAGTAAGATTGCTGGACCCTGACGTCGTCAGACGGGGCCTTTGCGGCCCCGTTTTTGCTTTGTGGCCGAGCGTCACCCCTTCTGCCTCCCGGACGGGCCCGGGCGTAGGGTTTACATGATCGCGACCTCGCAGGAAGGTAACGTCGGTGGGTACTCGGTCGCGTATGGCCGCGAGGACATCTACTTTCCTGTCTATGTCACGGCCGCGCTGGCGGCGATCTTCCTCACGGCCACATGGGTCACATGCGCCCTTTACTGGTTGGCGCTCGCAGTGGCAGCGGCAGGCTTCACCTACTACAACATTCCCCTGCTCGAGACCGGACGTCCGACCATCGGCGCCAATCAGTATGGCATCTTCATCCAGGCGTTCGGATTGATCCGGTGGCGCGCGGTCGAGCGTATCGATCTCGTCCAGATCGCCGAGCGCGCGATGACCGTCCATGAGCTCCAGATCGCGCTCAACGCGCCGATCGGCAGCGCGCTCGTTGCCGACTGGCGCAAGCGGCCCGCCTATCGCCTGATGATGCGCCTGCCGTGGCAGATGGACCACCGCGGCGTCGTGCGGGTCAACCTTGAGCCATTCGACCGGACGCCCGATGAGATTCATCGGACGTTCCTCAGGATGTGGCGCTACTATCGGAGCTAGCCGCCGCCAAACGCCTCGTCGCGCACATGCCTGTCCGCGATCTCGGCATCAGGATTGTGCGTGATGGTCATGAACCAAACGAGGCTGAAAAACAGCGACCACGCCGTGTTCCAATAGAACCAGTTCATTCGATGACCTCGTTGCGAACAGTCTTGCCCCGCAGGACCGGCAGCGATCGCCGGCCCTGCGGGATGCCGCCCCGCTTCGTCCTAGTGTACCACCTCGCCATGCAGCGCGAGGTCGAGCCCATCGCGCTCCGCATCCTGCGCCACGCGGAGGCCGACGAATATCTTGACCACGAACAGAATGATCAAGCTGACGACAGCGTCATAGACGAACACGGTCGCGACCCCGATGCACTGGTTCACGAACTGAGCGGGATTTCCCTCAAGAAGGCCCGGTGTTCCCCCGTACTGCTCGACCGCAAAGACGCCGGTCAGCAGCGCGCCGACGATGCCGCCAATTGCGTGCACACCGAAGCAATCGAGCGCGTCGTCGTAGCTGAACATGCGCTTCAAGCCGGTGCATCCCCAGTAGCAGAAGACGCCGGCGCCGATGCCGATGGCAAACGCACCGATCGGGCCGACAAAGCCCGAGGCCGGCGTGATCGCAACAAGACCTGCGACCGCACCCGAGCAGATGCCGACGACGGTCGGCTTACCCTTGAGCGCCCATTCCACCAGCATCCAGGTGAAGGCGGCAACGGCAGTGGCAATCTGCGTCACCAGCATCGCCATTCCGGCCTGCATGCCTGCGGTGACCGCGGAACCGGCATTGAAGCCGAACCAGCCAACCCACAGCAGCGAGGCGCCGATGAAGGTCAGCACCATGTTGTGGGCCGGCCCCGTCTCGACGCGCTTGCCGAGCATGATGGCGCACATCAGCCCGGCCACGCCGGCGTTGATATGCACCACGGTGCCGCCAGCAAAGTCGAGCACCTTCACCCACGCTGCGTCGTTGCCGGCAGCGAAGATTCCGTCAGGTCCCCAGACCCAGTGCGCGATCGGCGCGTAGACGAAGATTGCCCACAGGCCGATGAACCAGAGCATCGCCGAGAATTTCATCCGCTCGGCGAACGCGCCGGCAATGAGCGCGGGCGTGATGATGGCGAATGTCATCTGGAAACAGATGTACACCGTCTCCGGAATGGTTGCGGCAAGCGGGTTCGGATTGCCGATTCCTCCCTTGCCGATATCGCTCAGGATGTCCTTGAGAAACATGCGGTCCAGGCCACCGATCAACGGCGTGCCGGCGCGAAACGCCAGGCTGTAGGTCAGCACGGCGAACAAAATCGTGACCAGGCAGGTGACGGCAAAGCTGGTCATCACGGTGTCGCCGACATTCTTCTTGCGCACCATGCCGCCGTAGAACAGGCCGAGGCCGGGGATCGTCATCATCAGGACGAGCGCCACCGATGTGAGCATCCACGCGGTGTCGCCAGAGTTCGGCGTGCACTTCTCGAGAACCTTGCCGCCGCAGGGCGGCGGTGCCGCATCCTCGGCGAGCGCAAAATCGCCGAACGCAAGCCACAGGACGGCCACCCCCGAGAGAATAACCGCGAGTCTCACGAGTCTTTGACGCGTGTATGTCCCTAACTCCATCGCCTTCCTCCCGTCGCATGAGATGCCGGTGTTCGGAGCCGCCTCTTGCCGCGCACACGCGTAACGGCTCGCTCGCGCGCGAACGCCGCGGCGTTGCCCCGCCGTCCAGTTCTCGGAATTTCTCGAAGCGCCGCGATGTATGGGGCCTGCGCGCTCGCAGATCGCAACAGGATGAAGGCCTGACGTGAGGCACAAGACGCCCGTTGCTCGGCGGCGCAGCAAGGTCGTCGGGCTCGGTTTGGCTGGGAGATCGGCGCGACTAGCCTCATCGCTGGCCAGCCTTCCCCATTGTCGCCAGGTCGGAACCTCAGTAACGGTTCCGGCTTCCATTTCTTAATCAAACTCAATCAAGATTCGTGCCAGCGATGGCGCTATCGTAACCTCTTGGAAAATCTTCATTTAATAGGGGTCTTACAAAGAAATGGTCGCCGGCTGCTCACCTTTTCGGCAGATTCCAAGTCAATAAATAGGCAGAGATCGACCGCTGCCACTTGCTTCGGCAGCGGTCCGTCAACAGTCGGAGCCGTTCGGCTCTACGCGATCTTGCTCTACGCGGTCTTCAAGATGGGCGGCTGCGACGGGCGGATCAGCGCGAACGCCACCTGGATGATGCCGCCGGCAAGGCCGAACGCCACACCGATGCGCCAGGCCATGGTGTAGGAGCCGAGCGCGTCGTAGAGCACCCCTCCTCCATAGGCGCCGAGGAAGCTGCCGATCTGGTGGCTCATGAAGGCAAGGCCCTGGATCATCGCCTGCCAGCGCAGCCCGAACATTTCGGCCACCGCGCCCGCGACCAGAGGACCGACGCCCATCCAGAGGAAGCCCATGATCGCGCCGAACAGCAGCGTGGAAGCGGGAGTAGCGGGCAGCATGAAGTACCAGGCAAGCGCCAACGAACGCAGGATGTAGATCGCGCCAAGCAGCGCGAGCTTGTTCCAGCGTTGACCGGCCCAGCCGAAGAACAGCGAACCCAGTACGTTGAAGCCGCCGATCATGCCGAGCGTCTGCGCGCTCAGCATCGGATCGAGGCCGCAGATCGCAAGATACGACGGCAGATGCGTGGTGAGGAACACGAGCTGCATGCCGCAGACGAGATAGGCGCAGGTCATCACCACAAAGGAGGCATTGCCGAACGCGGTCTTCGCGGCCGTCACCGCAGTCGCGTCGTCGATATCGTCGGAGGCCTGTTTCGGCAGCGGAATCCTGTCGACGCGACCGGCATACCAGGCCGCAGGAATCATCGCTACCGATAGCGCGACGAAGCCGGCGAGCCCGATGCGCCAGCCAAAACCTTCGTTGAGCATCTGCCCGATCGGCGCCGACAGCAGCGCCCCGAGCGAGCCGGCGCCGGAGACGATGCCGAGCACGGTCGAGCGGACGGTCTCAGGCACCGCGCGCGCCGCGATAGACATCGCAATCGCTGCGGCGGTGCAGGCGAGCGAGGTGCCGATCAGCACGCCGCCGCCGACCATGACGCTGACGAGCCCCTGCGCGGTCGCCATCAGCGCCAGACCGGCAATGTACATCAACGAACCGACCACCATGATCGGGCGGAAGCCGTAGCGGACCGTCAGCGCGCCAGCCAACGGCTGGAGAAAGCCCCAGGCGAGATTCTGCACGGCCAGCGCCAGCGTGAAGTCCGAGACCGAGATGCGGATGTCGTGCGTCAGCGGCTGCAGGAAGATGCCGAGGCTCTGCCGCAGCCCCATGCTCAGCGTGAGCATGATGGAGGCGCCGATCAGAATGGGAAGCGTAGGACGCAGGACCTGTAACAGGGGCATGCTTCTTGTTCTCCCGTTCGGGTACGCGGCATGATCACCGCGGCCTGCGATTCCCGCTGTTTTGATTACACAGACCTGTGTAACTAGTCTATGCTTGCGGCTCAGTGTCAAGCTATGAGGATCCACGGCTGCTGCATGGCATCCCCGCCCCCCAAACAGACCATGAAAGAGCGGATCCTCGAGACCGCCGACAAGCTGTTCTACATGCAGGGTATTCGCGCGATTGGCGTCGACACGATTGCGGCCAAGATCGGCATCAGCAAACGCACGCTCTACAATCATTTCCCATCGAAGGACGCGCTGATCGCGGCCTATCTCGAACGCCGCTTCGTACAGCCGCGCGCCTCCGACAAGCCGCCGGCCGAGCAGATCCTCGCCACCTTCGATTCGCTGGAGCGGCGTTTTGCGAGCAAGGATTTTCGCGGCTGCCCGTTCGTGAACGCGGTGGCTGAGCTCGGGCCGGAGGACCGTTCGGTCCGGAAGATCGCTATTGCGTTCAAGGAGAGCCGCCGCGCCTGGTTTCGCGATCTGTTGCGAGAACTCGGCGTCGCCGATGCCGAGGGGCTTGCGACGCAACTTGTGTTACTGGTCGACGGTTCGATCGCACAGGATCTGGTGCGCGACGATCCCGCGATGGCCCGTGCGGCCAGGCAAGCCGCGATCGTGCTGCTGGCGCATGCCGGTGTAAACATCGACAAAAGCATCCCGGACAAGCCACGGGAAGCGGCGAAGATACGCCAACCTGACGCCAGTTGAAACACAAGCGCGTCTTTCGAACGAAACCAGGTCGGGTCGCGAGGAGAGCGGAGGTCCCCTCTCCCGCCGGAGCTGTCGAAGCACAAGCGAGGGCCAGCATGAACCAAAAACCGGACGCACCCAATTTCGACAGCACCTTTCGCGCGGGCTTGCTCGAATTACTTGCCTGGCGCCGCGACGTGCGCCGCTTTCGTTCTGAGCCCCTTCCGCCGGGCATGGTCGAGAGATTGATCGAAGTCGCCTGTCTGGCGCCGTCGGTTGGCCTCAGTCAGCCCTGGCGCTTTGTACTTGTCGAGGATGTCGGCCGTCGCGAGGCGGCGATCGCCAATTTCGAGTCCTGCAACGCCGATGCCCTCGCAGACTATGACGGCGGGCTGGCGACCCGGTATGCCCGCTTGAAGCTGGCCGGACTGCGCGAGGCGCCTTGTCATCTGGCCGTATTCGCCGACCGCTCGACCACTGTCGGACACGGCCTCGGTCGGCGGACGATGCCCGAGATGGCGGATTATTCCGTCGTGACCGCGATCTTTTCAATGTGGCTGGTAGCCAGAGCTGAAGGCGTCGGAATGGGATGGGTGTCGATCCTCGATCCTGTCGTCATCGCCAGGATTCTGGATGTTCCCAAAGACTGGCGCTTCATCGGATACTTTTGCATCGGCTATCCAATGGACGATGAAGACATTCCGGAATTGGAGCGAGCCGGCTGGGAACATCGTCGGTCACCGCAGGAGTTTGTGTTTTGCCGATGATGGTTTCTGGCCTGTCGGCGACGCACCGCAGTCCGTCTTGTTTCACCAGGCGAGGGCAACCCCGCTGAGCGAGCCAATCGCACAGCGCTGACAAAGGTCTGCACTTGGAAATGGGAGACGCTGGCCGCTTTGGGTCGTGGCCTCCAAGCATCGCGCGCCTTCGGGGCGGCACGTCGAAGCATTGGCGATGGTGCGGGACCTCGATCCGGAGGCCGCACCCCCATCCAGTCGTGGTGCCTGACGTGGACTGAAAACTTCGGCGAAACAGCAGTCCGCCGTGACTCAGGCGGCGCTTTGGCTCGCCGCCTGAGTTAGCATCAATTACCTATTGGCAGGGATGCTGGAGACCGTCAGCACCCTTGAAATAGGTGCCGGGCCTGCAGACGATGCCGTTGCGGGCCGCATACGCATTCCAGCTGCCGCGCCAGGCCATATCGCCGGACATGGCGTAAGAATTGCCCCAGCCGCCGACTGTAGCGCCCGCGGCAACCGCCGCCGGCCGGCCATACGCCGTTCGCCGATAGCCGCCGGTGGGCGTACTCCCGGTTCCAAGACCCGTGCAGCTGGCGAATTCAGCTTGGCATGCGTCAGGATTGGAAAGGGCCGCCTGCGCCAGCGCAGCAGAGCTGGACAGCGCGGATGCCGCAATCACGATTGCGCCAAGAACTTTTAGGTTTGTCATGGCTCGCTCCATTGCAAAAAGTCCCCTACCGATCCACCCTCTCGCGAGAAGCCGCAGCATTGATCTAGATCAAACCTCCGCGTCGATCCGGACATGGCCGTCCGCGACGCATTACGCCGCCGTGCGACCTCGGCCGCTTTGTGAGCAAGGCGGATATGGCATCGTCACATCACGCCACCAGGTTTATGGGTAAACGGCCTACGCCGCGGCCGAGACCACGCGATTGCGGCCGTCGTGCTTGGCGCGATAGAGCGCGGTGTCGGCGCGCTTGAGCACGTCGGCGACTGATTCCCCCTTGCGCTCCAGCGTGGCCAGGCCGATCGAGATCGTCACATCGATCCGTCTCGCGCCCTTGTTGACGGCGAAGGCCTCGCCGGCGATCGAGCGGCGTAGCCGCTCGGCGACCATGCCGGCGACGTGGAGATCGGTCTCCGGCATCACGATGACGAACTCCTCGCCGCCGTAGCGACAGGCGAGATCGATGCCGCGGATCGACTTGCGGATGCGGACAGCGAACTCGCGCAGCACGTCATCGCCGGCGTCATGACCATAGGTGTCGTTGATCGACTTGAAGTAGTCGATGTCGAGGATCATCAGCGCAAGCGGCTTGCCGCGCGCCGAGGCCTGCTCGGCGAGCGTCGCAAGATGGCTCTCCATGTAGCGGCGATTGTGCAAGCCCGTCAGCGCATCAGTGATCGCCATCTCGATCGAGTTCTGCACATTGTCGCGCAGATGGTCGGTGTAGCGGCGGCGGCGGATCTGGGTGCGGGCGCGCGCCAGCAATTCGTTCTTGTCGACCGGGCGCAGCAGATAGTCGTTGACGCCGATCTCGAGCCCGCGCATCAGGCGCGTGTTGTTGTCGGCGTCCGAGATGGCGAGGATCGGCAATTGCCGCGTGCGTTCGAGCGAGCGCGCCTGGCTGCATAGCCGCAGGCCGTCGTAATTGTCGAGGCCGAGCGAGACGATCATCAGGTCGTAATCGCCCTCGGCGGCGTGGAACAAGGCTTCTGAAGGATTGGTCTCGACGTCGACGGTGTGTTCGGCGGAGAGGATCGGCGCGAGCTTCTCATAGGACGACGGCCGGTCGTCGACCAGGAGGACGCGCCCGCCCACGCCCTTGTCGGCGATTGCGCTGCGCTCGGGCGCCTGCATCCCGATCTCGAGCGAAGTAATGGCGCGCATGCGCAGCTCGTCGGTCATCATCTTCAGCCGCGTCAGCGACCGTACCCGCGCGATCAGCACGACGTCGGACACCGGCTTGGTCAGGAAATCATCGGCGCCCGCTTCGAGGCCGCGGACGCGGTCGGCGGGGCTGTCCAGCGCGGTGACGATGACGACGGGAATGAAATGGGTGACCGGATTGGACTTCAGGCGGCGGCAGACCTCGAAGCCGTCCATATCGGGCATCATCACGTCGAGCAGGATGATGTCGCATTCGGCACGCGCGCAGATCTCCAGTGCCTCGGCGCCGTTGGAAGCGGTCAGCACGTCGAAATATTCGGCCGACAGTCGAGCTTCCAGGAGCTTGACGTTCGCCGGAACGTCATCGACGACAAGGATACGCGCGGACATCGGAACTGCACTCCCTACTACCCGATAAAACGTCGGACAGTTTCAATAAATTTTCCGACCGAAATGGGCTTTGACAAATAGGCCTCGCAGCCGCCTTCGCGGATGCGCTCCTCGTCGCCCTTCATGGCGAAGGCCGTGACCGCGACCACCGGTATGGCGCGCAGGTCCGGATCGTCCTTGATCCAGCGCGTAACCTCGAGGCCGGAAACCTGCGGCAACTGAATATCCATCAGGATGAGGTCGGGACGCAGCTTGCGGACGATGTCGAGCGCCTCAAAACCGTTACTGGTGCCCGAGGTCTGATAGCCATGCGCTTCCAACAGATCGCGAAAGAGCTTCATGTTGAGCTCGTTGTCCTCCACGATCAGGACGGTTTTGGCCATCCCGTCCCTCCTAAATCCAGGAGACGGGCCCGGCAGCGGTGCATCGGGCACCACGCTTGGGGCGCGTCGAAATGTGAATTCAAACTAGCGCCAGAATCGCTCTTAACCCGTTAAACCCGAACGCCAACTTGCGAAAGCGTGGTTTCCGTTTGCTTGAACACACGTGGAAGACTCGGGCATGATGGGCGTCTCAATAGAGATCATAAGTTAACGGAAAGGCAAACTGGCGCGTTGAAAAAGCCTGTTCACAACCCTCGGGAAGTTGCTGAAATCGTTGCGATTCAGGCACTGAGCTTCATTGCCGGCGATCCCGAGCGGCTGGGTCTGTTCCTGGCCGAGACGGGAATCGGGCCCGAGACGCTGCGGAGCGCGGCTTCCGATCCTCAATTCCTTGCGAGCGTGCTCGATTTCGTCATGCGCGATGATGCCATGGTGAAGGCCTTTGCCAGCGCCTCGGAACTGCATCCGACCAACATCGCTGCGGCCCATCAGGTGCTGGGTGAGCGGAACTGGGAGCGCGACGTGCCGTGACGACGGCGGCGCCAGCGTCAGGCGGCCCGCTCGGGATCTGCCGGGACTGTCTCGGCGACCTCGATTTCAGGGCGAAGCGATGCGGTCATTGCGGTTCGCCCCGGCTGGTCCGCCACCGCACCCTCCCCGCGCTGGCGCTGGCGCATATCGACTGCGACGCGTTCTACGCAACCGTCGAAAAGCGCGACAATCCCGACATCGCCGACCGGCCGGTGATTATCGGCGGCGGCAAGCGCGGCGTCGTGTCGGCCGCCTGCTACATTGCCCGCACCTATGGCGTCTGCTCGGCGATGCCGATGTTCAAGGCGCTCGCGCTCTGCCCGAACGCGACCGTGATCCGCCCCGACATGGCAAAATATGTCCGGGTCGGACGCGAGGTGCGTCACGCCATGCAGGCGCTGACGCCGCTCGTCGAGCCGCTGTCGATCGACGAGGCCTTCCTCGACCTGTCCGGCACGCAGCGCGTCCACGGCATGATCCCGGCGAAGGTACTGGCCAGGTTCGCGCGCGATGTCGAACGCGAGATCGGAATCACGGTGTCGGTCGGGCTCTCCTCCAACAAGTTCCTTGCCAAGATCGCCTCCGATCTCGACAAGCCGCGAGGCTTTGCCGCACTGGACCAGGACGAGGCCCGCGAGATGCTCGCGGACAAGCCGGTCGGCTTCATCTACGGCGTCGGGCCCGCGACGCAGGAGAAGCTCGCACAACGCGGCTTCCGCACCATTGCCGACCTGCAGCGCGCCGATGAAAACGAGCTGATGAAGCAGCTCTCCGGCGAGGGCCGCCGGCTGTGGCAGTTGGCGCGGGGCATCGACGACCGCCGCGTCGTGCCCGATCGTGGCGCCAAGACAATCTCGAGCGAGACGACCTTCGAGAACGACATCCGAGATTTCGCGACGCTGGAGAAGCTGCTCTGGAGGCTGTCGGAGAAGGTCTCGGCACGGCTGAAGACCAGCGACCTTTCGGGCTGCACCATCACGCTGAAGTTGAAGACGGCGGATTTTCGCCAACGCACCCGCTCGCAATCGATCCAGACGCCGACCCAACTCGCGGCGAAGATTTTTGCGGTATCGCGCGAGATGCTGGCCAGGGAAATCGACGGCACCGCTTTCCGCCTGATGGGCACCGGCGTCAGCGCGCTGCGGCCGGGCACGCAGGCCAACGATGCCGACATGCTCGACCGCCGCTCCGCCGATGCCGAGCGTGCGATGGACGGCCTGCGCAAGAGGTTCGGCAACGCCGCCGTCATCAGAGGCATTGCCTATGAAGGGCCGGCGAAGCAGGCGGATGAGTAGCCACGGCGGCGGCGAGCGCACACTCCATCATTGCGCGCGGAGCGACTTGCCCGCCGAAGCCTTGGAGAGTGTCGCTGCGTCTCGCCCCGTGCGGCGACGAGCAGACTTCAATCGGCGACCGCCACCGCCTCGATCTCGATCAGCCATTCAGGTGCGGCAAGCGCGGATACACCGACAAGCGTGCTCGCTGGCGGTTCCATGCCCTCGAAGAACGCCGAGCGCGCCTTGCCGATGACGGGACGAAGCTCCGGCCTGTAGCCGACGACGAAGGTGGTGATCTTGACGATGTTGGCGTAGCTCGCGCCGGCGGCCTTCAGCGCCAGGCCGATATTGTGCATCACCTGCGTCGTCTGCGCCGCCAGATCACCGACGCCGACCACGCGTCCCTCCTCGTCGGTGGACACTTGTCCCGCGATAAAGATCGTGCGTGCGCCGGAGGCGACTACGACGTGGGAGTATGCCGGATTATGGTGAAGGCCGCTTGGGCGAAGATGTTCCAGCTTGCTCATGTTATGCCTCCCTGACGCGTGATTGCAGCGAAGCCTATCCGGGTCCGGCACTCTCGACCAGACCGGTCACACACGATGCTTCCGTCATTACGAGCTACCCGGTCGGCGCGAAGCGCCGCCGGATGGCAGGCTCCGCGAAGCAATACATGCCTCAGCGCAGCCTCACTTGCAGGGCTTGCTGTCCTTGACGTCGAATTTGCCCATCGCGCCCGAGATGACGAAGTCGTTGTAATCAAGCACCAGCGCGCGCGAAACGCCGTTCTCGTAGAGTTCGAACGACATCGCGTAGACTGGCGTCTGCTCGCCGTCCTTGGCCGTGGCATCGCGGTCGTAGTAGCTCACCGTCACCGGCCAGCGCGTCATCGATTTCATGGCCTCGCTTGCGGTGGACGGATCAGGCGACGCGGTTGCGCGGTCGCCCGGGATCGGCTGGCCGATGACCGAAAGCGTGTTGTACACCTTCTCGCCATTATCGGAACCATCATAGACCGTCAGCTCGAGCACCGACTTGCCTTCGCGGGCAGCGGCGATGATGTGCTGAATCTGCTCGGTTGGAAACACGATCTGGCCGTCGAGATCGAAGGTCTTGTTGACCGGCTCTTTCAGCTTGACTGTGATGTGGTCGCCGACCCGCTCGGCAATCCCGTCGACCGGTGCGGAATCGCTGTCATTCATGCGGGCGTCGATCTTGAAACGGTAGGTCTTGCCGGCAGCGTCCTCCCAGGAGGATGAGCGCAGGTCTGACAGCGTCACCTTGCCCTCGCCGCTGTCGAGCTCGGACACTTGGCGGAATTCTGACGTATAGCCCTCGCAGGTGTTGCCGGAGAAGTTGTAGAGGATGCGCCCGCGCGCATTGCTGATCGCATTGCCGCCGCGCGACTTGACGAGGCTGAGCTCGTAGAGCGCCTGATGCGAGAGAAACGGCCCGCCCGCGGCAGCAACGGCTGGCGAGCCGGCAAATTCGCCCCCAGCGGCAACCGCAATCGACAAAACCACGGCGCGCAACGGAAGCCGGAACGGCAAGACCATGTTCTTTCCTCAACCCTACGGCGATTCGTCACAATAGTGACGGCGCTATTGCGCCGCAACTGGGGCGAGTCTCACAAAAAGGTAACGGACGGATCCGGCCATGCCCGCCTTGCGGCGGCTATCCCTGCGATTTCCGACGGTTGGTCAGGAGTTCCTTCGCTTGCAACCGGCGGCGCGATGCGCGAAACAATGCCCCGCCTGAGCGCGTTTCCAAATTTCAGATAAATTCAACCAGGGATGAGAACATGGCGGGTACAGTCGAACAGAAGCTGGCGGCACAGGGCATCACGCTGCACGAGCCCGCCTCCCCGGTCGCAAATTATGTAGGCTTTGTCCGCACCGGAAACCTGCTGTTCGTATCCGGCCAGGTTTGCTTCAACGCCGAGGGCAAGCTGATCGCCAAGGGCAAGCTCGGCGCCGGCGTAACCATCGAGCAAGGCACCGCGGCAGCGCGCGGCTGTGCCATCAACCTGCTTGCGCAAATCAAGGCCGCGCTCGGCGATCTCGACAAGGTCGTGCGCGTCGTGCGCCTCGGCGGCTTCATCAATTCCGCGCCAGATTTCCTCGACGGGCCGAAGGTGCTGAACGGCGCTTCCGACCTGATGGTCGCAGCCTTCGGCGACAAGGGCCGTCACGCCCGTACCACCGTCGGCGTCGCCTCGCTGCCTGCGGACGCGGCGGTCGAAGTCGAGGGCCTGTTCGAAGTCTCGTGAACCGGCGATGCGCGCACCTGATTGGCTGACCAGGCGGCCGGTCGCCCATCGCGGCCTGCACGATGCCGCCTGCGGCGTCATCGAGAACATGCCGGCTGCGGCGCAGGCCGCGGTCGCCGGCAATTTCGCCATAGAATGTGACATCCAACTTACCGCCGACGGCGAGGCGATGGTGCATCACGACGATGCGCTCGGCCGCCTCACCGAGGGTTCGGGCGCCTTGCTGGGCAAGACCGCGGCCGAGTTGAAGGCGGTGAAGTTCAAGGACACGTCCGAGCCGATGATGACGCTCGGCGACCTCTGCGCGCTCGTCGGCGGCCGCGTTCCGCTGGTGGTCGAGGTAAAGAGCCATTTCAACGGTGACCGCAAGCTGGTTCGGCGGATGGCCGAGGTGCTGTCCTCTTATTCCGGCCCGGTGGTCGGCATGTCCTTCGACCCCGATCAGGTGCTGGCGCTGCGCGAAATCATGCCGAAACTGCCGCGCGGCATCGTTGCCCAGCGCAATTATGACGATGGTTACTGGAAGAAGCTGACGCCGGCCCAGCGCGACAGCATGCTTTACTTACGTCACGGGTTTCGGACCGAGCCGCATTTCGTCGCATTCTGGGTCGACCAGCTGCCTGCGCCCGCGCCGTGGATCGCCCGTAAGGTGTTCGGCTGCCCGTTGCTCGCCTGGACCGTGCGGACGGCGGAACAGCGCGAGCGCGCCGCGCGTCACGCCGACCAGATCATTTTCGAGGGGTTCGTTCCGGGAAGCTGACATGCCGCCGTCAACCTTGAAGTCGTCGCTGCGATGCACGATCTTGGCAACGGTTGGTCGCCACGCGCGATGGCTGATCGCAGGAGCATGATCCGGAAAAGTGGAAGCCGGTTTTCCGAAGAGATCATGCTCAAACAAAGAAAGGGCTGAGATCATGATGCGATAGTCGCATCATGATCGAGTTGGGACCGGTCTCAATTTTCGATGGCGTCATCCGAAATCACCCTCGAAGCTGTTTCTGATATCGGCGGCATTCCGGCCGCCGAGTGGGACTCGTGTGCCAATCCGGCATCAGATCCCGCGAGCCTGGAACAGCTCGACACGCTGGCCTCACCCGATCCCGCAAGCAACTGCCCGACGGCTTCAAGGTCGAGCTATAACCCCTTCGTATCCCATGCCTTTCTCGCCGCCGTGGAAGCTTCCGGCTCAGCCTGCCCACGGACCGGCTGGGGGGCGCGGCATCTCGTGGCAAAAATTGACGACAGAATTGTCGGCGTCGTGCCCTGCTACCTGAAGTCCCACTCACAGGGCGAATATGTGTTCGACCGCGGCTGGGCCGAGGCCTATCACCGCGCCGGCGGCAGCTATTATCCGAAGCTGCAGGTCTCCGTTCCCTTCACGCCCGCGACCGGACCGCGCCTGCTGATCCGCAACGGTCTCGACCACGGCCGGATCGGCTCAGCGCTGGCGCGCGGCCTCAGGGCGCTCTGCAACGCCACCGATGCCTCGTCCGTGCACGTGACTTTCGCCCGCGAGGCGGAAGCAAATTTTCTCGGCGCGCACGGCTTCCTGCAGCGGACCGACCAGCAGTTCCACTGGCACAATGAGGGCTACAAGACCTTCGACGACTTCCTCGCCACGCTGAACTCGCGCCATCGCAAGGCGATCAAACGCGAGCGCCGCGAAGCGCTCGCCGCCGGCATCACAATCCATTGGCTCACCGGCAGCGACATCACCGAAGACGCATGGGATGCGTTCTTCGAGTTCTACATGGAGACCGGGTCGCGCAAATGGGGCCGGCCTTATCTGACACGAAAATTCTTCTCGCTGATCGGCGAGAGCATGAGCCGTGACGTGCTGCTTGTCATGGCCAGACGCAAAGGGCGCTGGATCGCGGGCGCGATCAATTTTATCGGCTCGGACACGCTGTTCGGCCGCAACTGGGGCGCGATCGAACACCACCCGTTCCTGCATTTCGAGGTCTGCTACTACCAGGCGATCGATTTCGCCATCCAGCGCGGGCTGAAGGTGGTGGAAGCGGGTGCGCAAGGCGAACACAAGCTCGCGCGCGGATACCAGCCGCAGACCACTTATTCGGCGCATTTCATCGCCGATCCCGCGTTGCGCCGAGCGATCGACGACTATCTCAAGCGCGAGCGCGCCTATGTCGCCGAGGTCGGCCGCGAACTCAGCGAAGCCGGCCCGTTCCGCAAGACGGGCGACGAAGCCTGAGCTTTCTGCTACCCATTCCAGGACTTGATCCGAGGAGCCGAGCCGACATGCCTGCCTATGACCAGCAAAACCCCTTCGCTAAGATTTTGCGCGGCGAATTTCCCTGCCACAAGGTCTACGAGAACGAGCATGTCCTCGCCTTCCTCGACATCATGCCGCGTTCGCAGGGGCATACGCTGGTCATTCCAAAGGCCGCTGCCCGCAACATCCTCGACATCAAGCCGGATGACTACGCCCATGTCGCCCGCGCCGCGCACAGGATCGCGGGTGCCGCGATGAAAGCGTTCGACGCCGATGGGATCACCGTGCAGCAGTTCAACGAGCCCGCCGGCGGCCAGGTCGTGTTCCACCTGCACATGCACGTGATGCCGCGCTTCGACGGCGTCGCGCTCTTGCCGCCCGCCAGCCGCAAGGAAGACGTCAAGGTGCTGGAAGACAATGCGACCAAGTTGATCGCGGCCTTGAAATAGGCCGCGCCGACCACACTTCAACGCGGCTTGTTTTCGCGAAACGGTTCCGCGATCACTTGATGGAGGTCCTCGAAGATAATGTAGCCCGGTCTGTCCGTCGTTATCTGAGTAACGCCGTATCCGTTGTTCTCTAACACGGAGGCCAACGCACGCATCTTCTCAATGTGCTCGGTTGCCGTGGGCTTGAGCCACGACACACCGGCTGTTTTCCTGCGATAGTAACCCTTCGACTTTGTGCGGTTGAAACGTTCGGGTATTGCCAGATTTTTCCGGAACCATGACAGGAGATTTTCCAGCTGTTCGCGCTCCTGGACCGACACTTGAGTTCGATCGCGAAGCTCATACGCGGCGCTGAAGACGCCGTCCTCGACACCGGTGTCCGGATGGGATCGCTGCAATACAAATCGCAGCAGGGTTGGGTTTACTTCATTTATAGCCAAGGAACGAACCTGTTCGCCTGCTAAATTCCGACGCTACAATGGAACACAACGTAGCTGGATAGAGCGCAACGCAATCCGGGCCACGAGTCTCACTCCGTCTCGAAATCGCCCGGCTGCGGCGGGGCCAGCGGTGTGAATTCGCAGCGGTCGGGCTTGACGTCGAGCAGCGGCGTCTCGTCGAGGCAGTCGAGGCCGCGCACGAGAATGACGTTGCCCTCGACACCGACCAGCTTGACGGTCGAAGTCCCGATCGGATTGGGGCGCACCGGCGAGCGCAGCGAGAAAGTGCCGCGGGTGTTGCCGTTGTTCTTCGGGCTTTGCAGCACGATGTCGCGGCGCGACTGGTGCAACCAGTAGATCACCTCGAGAGTGCTGTAGAAATCGACGCCCTTGATCGCGGCGACCCAGGGCTCGAAGATCTCGAGCCGGCACACCGGCCCATCATGCCGTCCCTGCCGCGGCGTAGCCAGCCGCGAGGTCCAGGGCGTGCGGATCCGGCCGATGAAGACGAGGCCAGCGTCGCGCGCCGAGGGCATGTCGACGGCGACCTCGCCCTCGCGGAGTTCACTTTCGCGTACCATGTGTCAGTCCGCCGATATCAGATGTCTGAACGGCAACACTACCCGATCGCGCGGTCGCTGCAATCAGCCGATCCAGTATTTGCCCGCGAGTATGACGATTTCGCCCGCGATCACGCCGGCAAAGATGGACTTCCGCGACAGCATGAACACCGCAAAGCCCGCCACCACGGCGCCATAGCGCAGCCAGTCCGGCACGCTCGCGAGCGCACCCGGCGGCTGCACCACGATCTGCGCGATGACGCCGGCGAGGATCGCGGTCGCGACCGCCCTCACCCAGACCAGCAGCTCCGAACCCTCGTCGATCCCGCCGCCGAACCACAGGCCGAGCATCCGCCATATCTGGTTGGGGATAACGCCGGCGACGAACAGAACCGCGAGCGCGTGCCAGTCGCCGATGAAGCTGCTCATGCCACGGCCCTCGCCCGGTGGACACCATAGGCGATGGTGCCAGCCGCGATACCGCTGACCAGAATATCGACACCGCTGTTCAGGAGCGCGGCCACCGGAAACAGCAGGAGCCCGAGCACCAGCGCGATGACGTCGGCGAGTTCCCGGCAGTTGCGCGCGGTCGAGAACAGGAAGGCCAGCGGCGTCAGCATCAGGATTCCCGCTCCCAGGAGCTGCGAGAGATTGGCTGCGAGCGCATATCCGATCGTATTCGCGATCAGGCAGACGCAGACCAGCCCGCAGCCGAGGCCGTGGATGAAGGCGATCCGCCGGTTGCGCGGCACCTGCGGCAGAAAGCGGAAGCATTCGACCCACAGCGTCACCGCGGTGAGATGCGCGACCAGAATGAGATGCCGCCGCTTGGTCTCGTCCGTGCGCATCATCGGCAGAACGGAAACGACCATGGGAAACAGCCTGACAGCGCTGACTGTGACCGCGATCGCCGATTGCACGATGGTCGCACCGGAGCCGAGCGTCGTGATCACGATGATCTGCGCTGGCCCCGCCCAGACGAACGCGGTGCTGGCGAGCGTCCAGCCGAGCGAGAAGCCGGAATCATGCGCCAGCGCCCCGATGCCGAGATAGGTCGCGAACAGCACCAGCGTCAGCACCGTCGAGCCGACCGATCGTGCCCCCCACAGGAAGGCGCGGAACGACGTCTGCCATTGCGGGGAATCGAGCGGAGGAAGCGCCACGGGGGTGTCGGAGTGGGTTTGGACGGTGGCGGAATAGGGCTGCCGGAACGCGCGGTCAAGCGAGGCGGCGCACAGGGCGGCTATGTCGTGGCAATGCCCCGCCGTCATTGGAAGCGAAGCGACGTGTCCGCCGTAGCCTTGGAAGGCGGAAGCAATCCATGCTTTTGCACATGCGGATCGATGGATTGCCTCGTCGCTTCAGCGCAAAATTGCTTTGCAATCTTGCCGCGAGCTCCTCGCAACGACGCGGATGATGTGGTCACACCCTGTTCTTCAGCACGAAGCACGCGCCGCCCGCCTTGCGGATGCGATTGCACAGACCATCCGCCTCGGGGCGCGTGTCGGCGCCGATGCGGACCTGGTAGAAGGTGGCGCTGCCGCGGGTGCGCAGCCGGGAAGAGAGCAGGCTTGGATCCTGGTCGCCGATCACGGCAGACAGCCGCTTCATGGCGCGGGCATACATCGCTAGCGCCTTGTCGCGGTTGAAGCCGGCGGCGAGCTGCACGCCCCAGAGTTTCGCCGCCGAGAGCGTGATGTGCTGCTCGAGCTCGGCGACAAACGGATTGGGCGCGCGCTTCAACAGCGCCATCAGCTCACGGCAGCTCGAGGTTGGCGCACGCGCCGGCATCTTGCCGTTGCGGCTTGCGGCCGCCCAGTCATCGACGCTGGAGCCGGTGATCGCGAACACGTAGTTGCGGGTCTCCTGCGGCATGTAGCCGGTCCCGGCAAGCCATTCCTGGACCCGACGCGGACCGGCATTGTAGGCGGCCGCCGCCAGCCCAAGATTGCCGAATTGGTTGCGCAGCTCGCTCAGGAATTCGGCCGATTTCGGCAGTGCCTGCACCGGATTGAAAGGGTCGAGGAGCCCTCGCTCACTCGCGGTGCCCGGCATGAACTGCGCAATCCCCTGCGCGCGCTGGCCGTTGCGGGTCATCGGCCCGACCGCATCCGCCTGGAAACGGCTTTCCTGCCAGATCACGCGGGCGAAGAATTCGAGCGGCAGGTCGTTCGCGCGAGCCGCGGACTCGATCATCAGGCACATCGCCTCTCGGGTATCGCTCTCGCGGCCATCATCGGCCGGCTTCTGCTGGGGAATCGCGAGCTCCTCGACGCTCGGCCGCGCGACGCCGGTCATGGCTGGCGCCGCGTCTTCCGCGTGCGCCGGAATAACCAGCATCGCAAGCATCCACGTTCCGGCGCAGAGGCCCGTTCGCATCGCAGTTCTGTCTCCGCGCCGCCGCGCTTGACACCCAAAACCCCTCGTCTAGCTATTACACTAACAATGGTGCGCAAATGGGAGCGCAAAATGGCCGCACTTTCCGACGATCAGCCAGGCTTTGCGCCCGACGACGATGTGCCGATCGGCTACATGATGCGCACCCGCGAGTATTATGCGGCAATCGGCTACACCACGCCCTATCGCTGGGCGCACTACACCTCGGCGCCGTTCCAGCCGTTGCAGAAGCCGCTCGACCAGTCGCGTGTCGCGATCGTTACGACGGCGGCACCGTTCGATCCGGCCAAGGGCGACCAGGGCCCCGGCGCTAAGTACAATGGCGGCGCAAAATTCTACACGGTCTATGACGGCGATACCGCGAAGCAGCAGGACCTGCGGATTTCCCATATCGCCTATGACCGCGTGCACACCTCGGCCGAGGACAGCGGAACCTGGTTTCCGCTGGCGCAACTCCGGCGCCTCGCCGAGACGGGCCGGATCGGCAGCGTCGCACCGCGGTTCTTCGGCGCGCCGACCAATCGCAGCCATCGCGTCACCATCGAGACCGACGCGCCCAAGATCCTGCGGCGCTGCCGCGCCGATGGCGTCGAGGCCGCGGTGCTGGTGCCGAGTTGCCCGGTGTGTCACCAGACCGTCAGCCTGGTCGCCCGGCATCTGGAAGAGAATGGCGTCTCCACGGTCGTGATGGGTTGCGCGAAGGATATCGTCGAGCACGCGGCGGTGCCGCGCTTCCTGTTCTCCGACTTCCCGCTCGGCAATTCCGCCGGAAAGCCGCATGATGTAGCCTCGCAGGCGTTCACGCTGGAGCTTGCGCTGCGGGTGCTGGAGCAGGCACCGGGTCCGCAGACCACTGTGCAGTCGCCGCTGCGCTGGAGTGACGACCATTCCTGGAAGCGCGACTACAGCAATGCGGATGCGCTTGGTACCGAGGAGCTCGCGCGCCTGCGCCGTGAGTTCGACGCGCAGAAGGAAATCGCCAAGGGCCTCCGGGAGCGCGTGGCGTAGCTTTTGCAACGCGAAAACTAGGCGGGAATCCCGGTCGTGATGGCCGGGATTGGTTTAGGTTAACGCCAACCGGTTCCACCGGCGATCTTCTCATCGCGTCACATCCCGATACAGTCCGGCCGTTCATTTGGAGGATTTTCGAGATGCAGGACCGGCGCCATGACGTGCGCGACAAGGTGCTCTATGGCGGGGTCGCCGAGATCAACGAGCGCGGCTCGACGATGGATTGCGTCGTCCGCAACATCAGCGACCACGGCGCCTGCGTCGAAATCGATTCCACCGCGAAGCTGCCGGAGCAGATGACCCTCGCCGTTGCGCGCAAGGGCCGCTCGTTCCTGGTGCGGCTGATCTGGCGGCAGGCCAACAAGGTCGGGCTTGCCTTCCGGATCATGACATCGGACGCGCCGGTCAGCGATCTCGATGAGCGCCTGCGCCGCAGCGAGATTAAAAAGCGGCAGCTCCAGCGTCGCATCAAGGAACTGATCGGCGAGGGCTGACACCTTCTCGCCCAAGCAAAAAGGCCGGCTCATCAGCCGGCCTTTTCAATTTCGCTATCTGTCGGCGCCTCAGGCCTTGACCAGCGGCCCGCGCGACGCGGGGCCCTTGGAGCCGCCGCCGTTGGAGCCGCCACCCGACTTCGGCGGCTTGCGCTTGCGGGCGCCGCCGGGAAGCTTTTCGGGCTTCGGCGTGACCGGTCCCTCGACGAACTCGAAGCCGATCTTGTCCTTGTCAGCCTCGTCCTTGACCAGAACGACGCGCACATGGCCGCCGCCCTTGAGCTGGCCGAACAGCACCTCATCCGCCAGCGGCTTCTTGATGTGCTCCTGGATGATGCGTGCCATCGGACGCGCGCCCATCTGCTCGTCATAGCCATGCTCGATCACCCAGGCCTTGGCTGGCTCGGACAATTCGATAGTGACGTCGCGATCGGCGAGCTGCGCCTCGAGCTGCAGGACGAACTTCTCGACCACCATGCCGATCACGTCGGCATTGAGATGCGCGAACGAGACGATCGCATCCAGCCGGTTGCGGAATTCCGGCGCGAACTGCCGATTGATCGCCTCGTGGTCGTCGCCTTCCCGCTTGCTGCGCGTGAAGCCGAAGGCCTGGCGCGCGAGATCTGCGGCGCCCGCATTCGTGGTCATGATCAGGATCACGTTGCGGAAATTGACCTGCTTGCCGTTATGGTCCGTCAGCCGACCATGATCCATGATCTGCAGCAGCACGTTGTAGAGATCGGGATGCGCCTTCTCGATTTCGTCGAGCAGCACCACGCAATGCGGATGCTGGTCGACGCCGTCGGTAAGCAGGCCGCCCTGATCGAAGCCGACATAGCCGGGTGGCGCGCCGATCAGGCGCGACACGGTGTGCCGCTCCATGTATTCGGACATGTCGAAGCGCAACAACTCGACGCCGAGCGACGCCGCGAGCTGCTTGGCCACTTCGGTCTTGCCGACGCCGGTCGGACCAGAGAACAGATAGCAGCCGATCGGCTTCTCCGGCTCGCGCAAGCCCGCCCGAGCGAGCTTGATCGAGGCCGACAGCGACTCGATAGCCTTGTCCTGACCGAACACCACGCGCTTCAAGGTCTGCTCGAGATGCTTCAGCACCTCGGCGTCGTCCTTCGACACGCTCTTGGGCGGGATCCGCGCCATGGTCGCGATCGTGGATTCGATCTCCTTGATGCCGATCGTCTTCTTGCGCTTGTTCTCGGCGACCAGCATCTGGGCCGCGCCGGACTCGTCGATCACGTCGATCGCCTTGTCGGGCAGCTTGCGGTCGTGGATATAGCGCGAGGAAAGCTGCACGGCGGCTTCGATCGCCTCGTTGGTGTATTTCAGCCGATGGTAGTCCTCGAAGTACGGCTTGAGTCCCTTCAGGATCGCAATTGCGTCTTCCACCGACGGCTCGTTGACATCGATCTTCTGGAACCGCCGCACCAGCGCGCGGTCCTTCTCGAAGTGCTGGCGATACTCCTTGTAGGTGGTCGAGCCCATGCAGCGGATCGTGCCGGACGCCAGCGCGGGCTTGAGCAGGTTGGAGGCGTCCATCGCGCCGCCGGAGGTCGCGCCTGCCCCGATCACGGTGTGAATTTCGTCGATGAACAGGATGGCGTTCGGATGCGCCTCCAGCTCCTTCAGCACCTGCTTGAGGCGCTCTTCGAAGTCACCGCGGTAGCGGGTGCCCGCGAGCAGCGTGCCCATGTCCAGCGAGAACACCGTCGCGGCCGCCAGCACCTCCGGCACGTCGCTGTCGACGATGCGCTTGGCGAGGCCCTCCGCGATCGCGGTCTTGCCGACGCCAGCCTCGCCAACGAACAGCGGGTTGTTCTTCTGCCGGCGGCACAGCACCTGGATCGCGCGGTTGATCTCGGCACCACGGCCGATCACCGGATCGATCTTGCCCTCACGGGCCTTCTTGTTGAGGTTGACGCAATAAGTCTCGAGCGCCTCGCCCTTCTTCTTTGCGTCTTCGTTGCCCTTGGTCTCGGTCTCCTCGTCGACACCGCGCACCGGCCGCGCCTCGGAGACGCCCGGCCGCTTGGCGATGCCGTGGCTGATGTAGTTGACGGCGTCGTAGCGCGTCATGTCCTGCTCCTGCAGGAAATACGCGGCATGGCTCTCGCGCTCAGCGAAGATCGCGATCAGCACGTTGGCGCCGGTCACTTCCTCGCGACCGGACGACTGCACATGAATCACCGCGCGCTGGATCACGCGCTGGAACCCGGCCGTCGGCTTCGCGTCATCGGCGCCGTCAGTCACCAGGTTTTCAAATTCGGTCTCGAGATAATTGACGAGGCTCGTCCGCAGCTTGTCGAGATCGACGCTGCAGGCCCGCATCACAGCCGCCGCATCCGAATCATCGATCAGCGACAACAGAAGGTGTTCGAGTGTCGCGTATTGATGATGACGCTCGTTGGCGATCGCCAGCGCGCGATGCAGGGATTGTTCCAGACTTTGGGAAAAAGTTGGCATTCGCTTCCTCTATGGTCCCCGGCCATCATGATCGCCATTACCGGGTCAGGCAATAACAACCTTCGTGATCCCACCTCATATAGTTACGTCCGATCGTGGCGAAAGACCGGCTCCGAAACGTTGGATTTCCTGTAAAATTCGGGCAGCCGCCGCGTCGTCGCGCACCCGATCCCCGCAATCATGCGGGGATTCTTCCGTCACAAAAATCGATTGCAAGACCCGTCCCGCTGATGCGGCAGGTCGACTGCTGCTTGCGAACTACTTCTTTTCCATCACGCATTGCAGCGGATGCTGGTGCTTGCGTGCGAAGTCCATCACTTGCGTCACCTTGGTTTCGGCGATCTCGTAGGTGAACACGCCGCACTCCCCAATCCCGTGATGGTGGACGTGGAGCATGATCTTGGTCGCCGCCTCCGCATCCTTGTTGAAGAACTTCTCCAGGACGTGAACGACAAACTCCATCGGAGTGTAGTCGTCATTGAGGATCAGGACGCGGTACAGGTTCGGACGCTTGGTCTTCGGCTTGACCTTGGTGATGACCGACGTTGAGGGACCGCTGGCCCCACCGGGGCGATTGTCGCTCATACTGGGAGCGGAGGCGGTCGAAGTTGCCGAAGTGGACAAAAGGGCTATGGACGTGGATCGCGACATGGCTCAGGCGTTCAAATTCCACAAGAGAAACCGGATGGCGCACGGCCGCTTCGCGATCGCGGCGTCAGCTCTCGCGGAACCTCCGGCAACGCCTCCCAGATTGCCGCTCCCGATCCGGCCCGGCGGCTGGGTCGGCGTCCCAAATATGGGACCGAGGCAAGCCTGCCGCAAGCGCAGAAGTACCCCTCGGCACCCTGCCCCGGAGCCCGCCGAAATCCGGCGCAGCAATCGCCCCAAAGTTAATCATTTCTGTCCGATTTGACAAAGGACTCCGGCATCCAATTTAGCGAACATTCAGGATAGTGATGGCTTTTGCCTCGCTTTTTAATGTTTGGAGGGACCTTAGCCGGGTTTCCACAGCGCGATTCATTCTCTGTTTAGCCGCCCGCGTCGAGATGGCAGCCACACCAATTTCTCGATGAGAGCGTCATGTCTGGTTCAGCCATTTTCAATCGCGTCCGCTCGGCTGCCGGCCGGTTTTCCGCCGCCACCGACGGTAATATTGCGGTGCTGTTTGCCATCGCAGCCGTGCCGATCATCAGCTTCATGGGCGCGGCGATCGACTACTCCCGCGCCAACAAAGCCCGCTCCTCAATGCAGGCCGCGCTCGACTCGACCGCGCTGATGCTGGCGAAGGACCTCACCAACGGCGACATCACCGCCGCGCAGATCCCGGCGAAGGCGCAGGCCTACTTTACGGCACTGTACACCAATACCGAAGCGCAGTCGGTGACGGTCAACGCCAGCTACACCCAGAGCGGACCGCTGGGCTCGACCGTTCAGGTCAATGGATCGGGCCTCGTGAAGACCGACTTCATGAAGCTCGCCGGCTATCCCAACCTGAACTTCGACAGCAGTTCCACCTCCGCCTGGGGCAATGTCCGCATGCGGGTGGCGATGGCGCTGGATAATACCGGGTCGATGGCTGACGACGGCAAGATGCCGGCGTTGAAAAACGCGGTGGCCGGTACCAACGGCCTGATCGATCAGCTCAGCGCACTCGCCAAGAATAACGGAGATATCTACATCTCGGTGGTGCCGTTCGCGAAGGACGTCAATTACAAGGTGGACGCATCCGGCGCGAGTAACGTCAACCAGCCCTGGATCGACTGGAGCCTGTGGGACGTCGCCAACGGAAGCTGGGGAACCTGCAGCAGATCAACCTACACGACGAAGAGCACCTGCGAATCAAACGGCAAGAAGTGGACGCCTGATCATTCGAAATGGACCGGCTGCTTCACCGACCGTGCCAAGGACTACGACGTGAGCAACACGACCCCGGTCGCGACCAACACGGCCACGTTGTTCCCTGCTGAAGAATACGTGTCGGGAAGCGAGAAATACTGCAGCTCGTCAAACAATCCTTACCTGCAACCCATCATGCCGCTGACCTACAACTGGAGTTCGCTCAAGACGCGAGTCAACGACATGGAGCCGACCGGCAACACCAACCAGGGCATTGGTCTTGCCTGGGCGTGGATGACGCTGGGCGACGGCGCGCCGTTCGACGCTCCGCCAAAGGACCCGAACTATACCTACAAGGATGCGATCATCCTGCTGTCCGACGGCATGAACACGCAAAACCGGTATTCAAGCACAGCCTCGCAAATCGATGCTCGGGAGAAGATGGCTTGTGACAACGCCAAGGCGGCCGGCATCACCATCTATACGGTGCAAGTCAATACCGGCACGGATCCTACTTCAGCGGTCCTGCAATATTGCGCCAGTGGCTCGGACAAGTTCTACTTGGTCACTTCCGCCACCCAAACGGCGTCGGTGTTCAACTCGATCGGTCAGTCGCTGTCGAGGCTGCGCGTGGCCAGATAAGCGCCCCGCTCCAGCATACAAAAAAGCCCGGCCTATACGGCCGGGCTTTTCGTTTCCATTCCGAGATGACGCGCTGCCGCTTACTGGGCCGGCGAAAATTTGGAGACGAGGGTTTCGAACGGCTTGAACGTCTGCTTGGCGCAGTCGCCGTAGAGGCCGGCGATCTTCTGTGACTCCGAAACGAACGTCTCGTAGGCGGAGCGCACGAACTCGTTCTGCGCCTCGAGCGCCTTGTCGAGCGACTTCACGCCGGACAGCTTCTCCACATACGACTTGGTGTCCTCAAAGGACTTCTTGGCGTAGTCGCCATAGGCGGTGGCGATCGCCTGGACGCCGCTTTGCAGGTTGCTGGCGGACGCCGCGACCGACTCCATGTGCTCTTTGCCGTAGTTCTGAATCTCTTCGAGCTTGACCATAATCAGAGGGTTCCTTTTCCCAGACTTGAATGCGCAATTCCCTTTGCCGGGAAGCTCCGGCCCCCTCGACGCCTCCAAAGATAGTGCACTGCACAATAATGTCAAGTAAAATGGTGCGTCGCACAAGCAAACTGCCTTGATTCGAGGCATTTGCAATAAGTCCCGCCGGGTCATGCAACGGTTGCTTAAGCTTTTGGAAACTCAGGCCGCCTAACCTGATTCCCGGACTTTGTTCGCCTTCCGATAGACGGCCCTGAAAGCCGTTTTTGAACAGGATCTTAGCTAGAACAGCAACCTGAGCGGTCGCCGGGCGTCAGGCATTTTGCCTGGTGCGGTAGTTGCGCAGGCAAGGGTCGGCGGCCGTCGGGCACAATTTTGCCCAACGAACCGGTGATCTAGATAGAAATTGGGACGGGGAAGTAGATGCTTCGTACAACCTTGGCTTCCTCGCGGGCGTTGCGAGTTGGCGTTCTCGGGCTCATTACCGTTACCACGGCGATAGTGATCACCAGTGACAGCGCCGAGGCGCGCCGTTACCGGCATCGCAGCCATGCGCGCCAGCACCAGGAGGCGCGTGAGAGCTATAGCCCGCAGTTCGCCTCGATCATCGTCGACGGCAATTCCGGTGCTGTGCTCACCTCGAACAGCCCCGACGGCCTGCGTCACCCCGCCTCCCTCACCAAGATCATGACGCTCTATCTGCTGTTCGAGCGTCTCGACGCCGGCAAGATGAAGCTCGACACCGAGATGGCGGTCTCCGAGCATGCCGCCGAACAGGCGCCGACCAAGCTGGGCCTGCGACCCGGCCAGACCATCAAGGTCGAGGATGCCATCAAGGGCCTCGTCACCCGCTCGGCCAATGACGCTGCGGTCGTCATCGCCGAGGCGATCGGCGGCAGCGAAGAGGACTTCGCGAGGATGATGACGCGCAAGGCGCGCGCACTCGGCATGAGCAAGACGTTGTACCGCAACGCGTCGGGCTTGCCCAACGACGAGCAGGTGACGACGGCGCGCGATCAATCGACGTTGGGCCGCGCGATCCAGGATCGCTTCCCGCGCTACTATCGGTACTTCGCAACGACGGTGTTCAATTATCGTGGCCAGGCAATCCGCAACCATAACCACCTGCTTGGCAATGTCGAAGGCATCGACGGCATCAAGACCGGGTACACTCGCGCCTCCGGCTTCAACCTTGTGAGTTCGATGCACCGCGGCAACCGCTACCTGATCGGCGTGGTGCTGGGCGGCCGCAGCGGCGGCTCGCGCGACGCCACCATGCGCAACCTGCTCGCCGAGAATCTCGAGAGGGCAGCGACAACCCGTACGGCCGTCGCCATTACCGAGCGAAACGGCGCGGATACGAATCTCGATGTCGCCGACGCCGATAACGCTTCGCGTGTCGCAGAAGCCGCGCCCGCTAACGGCGCCGCTGCCGCATCCGAACCGGCCGCCGGCGCGATGCAGGCGTCGCGCCCGGCCAACAGGCCGTCGCTGATGGCGGCGGCCGCTGCAGCCCTGCCGCCCCTGCCCGCCAAGGCCGAGCAGCCGCAAGCCAGGCCCGAGCCTGCTCCGCTGACCAGCGGCGTGATCCAGGCCCAGGCAATCGCCGCAATTCCAGGCTCGGCCGAGCCGATGAAGCCAGTGAAGGTGAAGACCGTCCAGGTCAAGGCCGGACCGATCAAGCTCGCCGCCGCGGGTCCGGCTCAACCCGCGCCATCGGTCACCAATGGGATTCCCGCGCGCGCCGAAGTCGCGGAAACCTCCAGCGCCGTGATGGCGAGGATCACCGAGACCAGCAGGCCTGACATGCCGCCGCAGCCCGCCAATTTCGGCACCGGCAATGGCGTGCTCGGCGTGCTGCCAGCCTCGGCCCTGCAAACGCCCGCGCCGGCCGCGCCTCGGGCCGTGGCGGCCGTCGAGCCGGCACGCGGCCAGCCGGTCGCCCAACAGAGTGGGACTGTCAGGCAGCCGGCGACGCCTGTCGCTCATACCGGTTGGATCATCCAGGTCGGCGCGCTGGAATCCGAGGGCGAGGCCAAGCAACGCATCGACCTCGCCCGCAATTCGGCCCGTGGACTGCTAAGCAAGGCCGATCCGTTCACCGAGGTTGTCGCCAAGGACAACCGCAGGCTTTACCGCGCCCGCTTCGCTGGGCTTGAGCGCGACGAGGCCGAAGCGGTCTGCCGGGCGCTGAAGCGCGCCGAGATATCCTGCATCACCGTTCGCAACTGATCGATGCATCACCTCAATTCGGTCAGGCCGGCGCCGCAAGCGCCGGCCTTTTGCTTCCGGCTCTCGGCAACAAAGGGTGACCGTTCCCGCGCGTCGTGCAGGATTTGCGAAAACTTCTCGTCAAGGTTTTACGGTTAAGTTTTGGGGAATGAACGATCGACCTTGCCGGACAATGGCGGGCGGCGCGAGGCAGCAGACAGTAATCGACGGAAGCAGATCTCGGCCTGTGGCGTTGGTAGCGTTGCCGGAGTTAGCTAGAGATGCGTGCGAAGCAGAGTATCCTTGGCCTCGTTCACACGGGCAGCGAGGTACGTCGACCCCCCTTGGTCGGGATGCAGTTTCTTCATCAGGGTGCGGTGAGCCCGGCTGATGTCGTCACGCGTCGCCCCCGGCTGCAGGCCAAGGATCTGATAGGCCTCCTCCTCCGTCATTTTTCCGCCCGCCGCCGCGCGGCGCTGCCCCCCTGCCCGGTCGTGCTGCGCGTCCTGACGCCAGGCGGGAAACCGGCGGTCCAGATAGCTTTCAAGTAGCGCGACGCTCTCGGCATCGAAGCCGGGCACCATCGCGAGCAGCTGCTGCAGGTCGAACTCATCGAGTGTGCGGCCGGCTTGCGGACCGTCCACGATTTGGCCCCTCAGCACACCGCTGTCGTGATCGAGGCTCATGTCGAGATATTGCGAGCGGACGCGCGACGCTTGTCCCGGCGAAGATCGCGTGCCGCCGAAGATATTCCCGAGATTTGGGAAGCCCGTGGCGCCAAACGGCGACCAACCGAGCAGTCCGGCACCGAAGATGCCTAGCGGGATCGCCACAGCAAGTTCGCCCTTGACGCCGGTGAAAGCCGCAACCGCTAGCGCCAGCACGCCGCCCGCGATCCTGATCGCGCGCGCAAGGACCGTCGGATTGGCCGCACGAAACATCTGCAGCAGCGAGTAAAGAATGATAACGGCGACGACGCCGGCGATCAGTGTTGGCATGAGCGCAATATATGCTCTTCGGAGGCAAAAAGCATGATGACGCTCAGGTAGGTGCCCTGGCGAAAGGCCGCGGCATCGCCGCCGCTTGCTCGCAGTAGCCTATTTCATCTGGCCGATCAGCCTGGCCGCACTGCTTCCGCTTCTGGCGAGCCGCAGCAGTGCATCGCGTCCGCCGGCGGCGTAGGCTGCCGCGGCACGCAGCAGCTCCCTTAATTGGGCCGCGGCACCGGGATCGAACCTGCACCAGGCGCCGCCGGTCAGGCGGGCGATCTCGCGGAACGCCTGCTCGGCAACAGCGTCGTCGCCCTCCTGGAACATGAACACGGGCACCTTGAGCATGCCGAGCTCGCCGGCCTTGCCGCAGAGCTCATCGACGCGTTCTTCCATCGCATCACCGACAAAAACCACCGCGCGGACGCCGGCGCCGATCGCCTCACGACGCGCCTCGGAGAGCACCTTTCCGATCTGCGTGTTGCCACCCTCGCAATTGATCTTGCTCATCAGCTTCGCCAGATGCGCACTGTCGGAAATCCACCCCGTGGCACGGCACTCGTTGAAGCCGCGATAATAGACGAGGCGGATATCGAGACTGCCGAGGGAAGCGGCCTCGCGGAACATGTCTGCCTGTAGCGCGCACGCCATGTCCCAGGTCGGCTGCCGGCTCATGGTGGCGTCGAGCGCGAACACCAGCCTGCCGCGCGCGCCGGCGCGATGCGGCGACATCGCGCGCGCCTTCGCAACGAAGGCCGCGATGTCCTCGGCCGTCGATGTCCGCGCCTCCGGCAACGGATCATTCTTGTGTGGCTGATCAGCACGCGCCGAAGGCACGTCTTTTCCGGATGTTGGTCTGGTCGGTTCGCCAGCCATATGCGCTCGCTCTCTCAGCAAGCTATATATGTGGGCGGCGGTTTAGACTTGGTCAACGGATGGTCGCCGTCGGCCCGCTTGCCCGGCTGGTCAGTTCGTCGCCTCGGACGGATCCCGCTTTACGCTCGCGGCCTTTCCACTTCCGGCCTTCCCGTCCGCGGCCTGTCCAGTTTTCTCAACCGGCACATAGAGCGTGACAGGGCCAGGCTCCAGAATCGTCGCCGGGGCGTTCTTGGTATCGACGGGCCGGACATCGCTGTCCGTATCCGCCAGGAATTTATCGAGCATCGACTGGATCGAGTTCTTGGCCTTGTCCGGCCCGGTGTCACGCATGTCGTTGTGCTGGAAGCCGGTGTTCACCACCGTGATGCCGGCCTTCTCGCACTCGTCCGGATCGGGAACGACGCCCGGATCGGGCTTGAACTGTGTATCCTTGGAACGGAACGACAGGATCTTGAACTTGCCCTCGGTCATGAACGGCACGCGCAGATTATCCAGCGTCACGACCTTCTTGATCTCGTCCGGATACTGTTTGGCGAAGTACATCGAGATGTCGCCGCCGTTCGAATGGCCAACCATCGTGAGTTTGCTGTAGTCCGCGTTCGGCTGGACCTTCTTCATCTCCTCGACAGCGAATTTGATATTGGTGATGCCGCGCTGATACTGCGGCAGGCGGCCGACGTAGAGTTCGCCGACCTTGGTCACCATCGGCCCGTCCGACGGGAGATCGTGCTGAATGCTGATCGTTAGATAGCCGCGCGCCGCGAGCACATTCGCGAGGAAGGAATATTCGGTGAATTTGACGGTATTGCCGTGATTGAGAATTGCGACCGGTAAGGTGATCATGCCCGCGTTGGCTTGCATCTCCTTGTCACGTCGGACAGCAACGTCGACCTCGACCGGGCGATCGTTGCGCGACGGATCACGGAACATGATGGTTTCGTGACGGATCGCCCATTTGCTCGCAGTGAAGTACCCCACCGTGACAATCACGGAAAGCGAAAGCAGAACGGTAATTCCACGTTTCATGACGTCCTCGAGGCGCCCAACCTTTGGAGCATTTTCGCCGGAAGCTCTTTGGCCTCCTTCTTCAGCATATATGTCACGGTGACGTGACAGGAAGTCCAAAAACTGTGAACTGTTCGCAATAAATTTGTGCAACGCACCCAAACGGTAGGCAGGTATACGTACAGCCGGTTTTGTTCACATCCCCTGACTGTCGAGCGTTGGTTCCACAGCTTCGGCTCGAACGCTCTCGCTCAAAGATTACTACAACAACCTGACATGACAAGTATTGTTCCGCTTGTTGGCCGGGTTGTGGCCAAATTGACCGCAAGACTACGGTGACTCAGCCATCTCGGTATCGATGATCGGCTTCAGCGCCGGACCGTCATCGGCCTGAAAACTCGCTTATTCGAACTCCATCGCAACGGTGGTGGCAAATTACCTTCCGCCTGGAAACGCTGTTCCTAAGTCGTGAAACGAACGCCCCGGAGCTTCATCCCGATTGAATCGAACAAGCGCTAGCTTCCGATGATGTCGTGGAACTCGAGCGGCTTGTCGACCTGGCTGAACCATTCGGCGCGGTTGGCCGCGCGGCGCCGACCGCGCTCGTCGAGCGGCAGCTTGAGCTGGCGCAGCAGGCTCGTCACCTCCTCGCGCGCGGTGACATGGCCCATGCTCGGGCGGGTGCCAAGCGTCGCCTCGTCGATTTGATCGAGCGCCGTCAGCCCGCGCGGGAAGAATTCACGATAGACCATCCGCTCGGCGAACCCGTCGATCGCGCGGAACCCGAGCCGCAGCGACAATTGCTTCAATCCGTCTGCGACGAGCTGCTTGTTGCGCGAGCCCAGCATCGACAGGCGGTTGCGGACCACGATCCAGTCGGTCGTGGCGCCATCGAGCTGACGGCGGTTGCGCCTCACGTCGCGCACCATGGCTGCATAATGGCTCTCCCCTGTTACCGCATAGGTCGCGGGATCGACCGTGCCCAGCACGTCGAAATCGAGGAAGCTGTCGTTGATCGGCGTCACCAGCGTGTCGGCCATCGAATGCGCGAGCCGCATCAGGTAGCTGTCCGACCCTGGCGTATCGATGACAATGAAGTCATTGGCCCGCTCGATCGCGCTCACCACTTCGATGAACTGCTGGAACTCGGCGTTTTCGTTCTCCGCGATCTGCATCGTTTCGCCGTACTTGATGCAGTGATGCCCGGGAATCTCGAGATCAATGCCGGTGCGGCGCGCCCATTCCTGCCGATTGTTGATGTAGCGAGTAAAGCTTTGCTGGCGGCAATCCAGGTCGATCGAGGCGACCCGCTGTCCCGCCTTCATCAGCGCGACAGCGATATGCAGCGCGGTGGTCGATTTGCCCGAACCGCCCTTCTCATTGCCCAGCACAATGACATGCGCAGAGCCGGAATGACCCTGACTAGCCTGCACTAACATGATTCAACCCCCAGCAGCATCTTCAAAGTGCGCGTGACTTCGGTCAAGTGAAATGCATGTTAGTTGATGAAATCCATACTGCCTCGTTGGCGTGAATCGATCGAACGAAACTGCCGCGTCGGCGGCGACGCCGTTCTTCCCGCACATTCGGCGCAAGGTGATGAAGTTGTGCCGTGTCGGTTTGGCGGCAGCCCTTCGGTCTTGCTAGTCTCGGTTTGCGTGCCGCGAGGCCGAACGCCAAGGCTCAAGCTTCACCTCGAGAGACCCGAACCCAGATGCCGCGAAATCCCACTGTCGTCCGCACCGTCCCTGCCCTGCGTCGCGCCGTCGATGCGCTGCGCGCCAAGAAGGCGACGATCGCGCTGGTCCCAACGATGGGAGCGCTCCATGACGGCCACGTGTCGCTGGTCCGGCTTGCAAAGCGTCGCGCGCGACGCGTCATTGTCTCGATTTTCGTCAACCCGACCCAGTTCGCGCCGACCGAAGATTTCGGCTCCTACCCGCGGACCTGGAAGGCCGACGTCGCCCAACTCGCCGCCGAGGACGTCGACCTGATCTGGCATCCCGAGGTGAAGGCGATGTATCCCGACGGCTTCGCCACCAGGATTGTGCCGGAAGGGCCGGCCACCGCTGGGCTCGAAGATCGCTTCCGGCCGCACTTCTTCGGCGGTGTTGCCACCGTGGTCGGCAAGCTCTTCACGCAATGCCGGCCTGATGTCGCGGTGTTCGGCGAGAAGGATTTCCAGCAGCTCAGGGTGGTGAGCCAGATGGCCGCCGACCTCGACCTCGGCGTCAAGGTGATCGGCTCAAAAACCGTACGCGAGCGCGACGGCCTCGCGATGTCGTCGCGCAACGTCTACCTCTCGCCCGAGGAGCGGCGCGTGGCGCCCGAACTCCATCGCGTGATGAAGGAGACCGCAGGCCGCCTGCGCGCCGGCGAGGACGTTGCCACCGCGATGGCCGCCGGCGTCGCGTTGATCAACAAGGCCGGTTTCGGGCTCGATTATCTGGAGGTCCGACACGCCGTCACGTTGGCACCCATCACATCGCTCAAGGATGGTCCGATGCGGATGCTGGTGGCGGCGCGGCTCGGCGCCACCCGCCTGATCGATAACATCGCGGTCTGAGCGCCAGTGGACTACAGCAGCCCCAGATCGCGCAATTCCCGGCGCATCGGCTCCGGCATCGAGGCTACGCCGGCGGCGCTCGACTTCGTCAGGTCCGGCGGCGCGACGTCGGCGGTAAGATAGCGCCAGCCTTGGAAGGGCCGCATCGGCCGCGGCGAGACGGCGATCACCTTGGGCTGCATCACGAGCCGGCACCGCCCGATGCCGTCCTTGTCGCGGAACGGTTCGATCGCGATGATCTTCTCGCGCGCAGCGATTTCGCCGCGGATCACCCAGTAGAGAGATCCGCCGGCGAGGATTTCGTCGTCGCGCTTCGGCGTCATCCGCGTGATGTGGACGTGACGGAGTGGCAGGCCCTTCTTCTTCGCGGTGGCCATCCGCTCGGCAACCCAGCTCTTGAGTTCCTTGACGGATTCGCAACCGACGGCGAGCTTGATGAGATGAAGCGGCATGCGCCGCATTTAGCGCCCACCGCACGCTTTGAAAAGAGCATCAGATCGTGACGCGGTGATCCAGACAGAAACGGATCGTGATTAGTTCTCGCTCGCGGCGGCCGGTGGGCTCGCAGGCGTCGCGGGCGGGGCTGCCGGCGTGAGCTGAACCGGTGTCTGTGGAGGACGCTTCGGCGCCGGCGGCTTCTTTGCCGCTGCGACAGTCGCCGGGGGCGCCGGGCGCGCAGCCGGTGGCGGCGCGGCAGCCGCTGCCGGAGGCTTGGCGGCGGGAGGCGACGGCGGCTCAGGGGTCATGATGCTGACCGGAGGCGTTGACGACGCGCTCGGAAACTCGGCATTGGTCGGCTTGCCGGTGGGCACCGAGGGTGGCAGCCCTGCGGCCGCCGACGGCGGCAGTGCAGCAACGATGCCCGCCGCGGCCTGCGGTTGCACGGCGTTCCAGGTCGGCGCATAGCGGGCGATCAGGTTCTCGTAGACGTGGTCGTTCATGTTGGTCGCGATCTGACGATTGTCACCCAACGAACCGAACGCCGGGCACTCGGTCGGCGTACAGTGGTCACGCGCCGTCAGCACATAGGCCATCAGTCCGTAACGGTCGCGTTCGATCGCGCGGCGCAGCGCCTTCAACTCGGTTGTGGCATTGGGCCCGGCAGTCGCAAGGTCGCCATGCGAGGTGAGGCGCGAAATCTGGGCGGAGGCATAGCTGACGGCGGCCGCAGTCGCGTCGGCCGAACCGTACAATGACTTCTCGCACGCGCTGAGAACGGCGTCGCCGGCGAGGTCGTCGATGCAGGCGAGCGCCGGCAGTGCCGGGCTTGTCGCCTGCGCCGTGCGCATCTCGGTGGACCCAGCCTGCCCGGCGGAACCGAAACCACGGATGGTAGCGGCGACCGCAACGGCGATCGCCAGTAATGTGATGACGGTCAGCGCGCCGTTGGCGACCGATTTCTCCGCGCGGAGCAGCGTCACCAGGACGACGAGTCCGAAGAACACTGCCGCGGCCAGCGTCAGCCACATCGGAAAGGCCGGCAAACGCCAAGTCTGATCCAGTGAGGAAGCCCAATTCATGCGCGATGTCCCTCAACGCAGCATAACACAACCAGCGACGGCGAATGCCACCACCCCCGGGGCATTCAACCATCGGCAGAATGGATTCGCGAGCAGGGCCTTTGTAACGGCGGTGGGCGGAACCGCCCTCACCCGCCGGCTTGCGCGTAGCGCTCAGGACAGCGCGAGTTGGCTTTCCTTGGCGACCCGTTCGAAAGCTTCGGTCGAGCTCTTGATCCGGTACTGGCAGTCGTCGCCATCAGTCGGCAGCAGCCGGATGACCTGATAGGTCCCGCTCGCGGCAGGCCGGGCGACGTTGCTGGCAGTAAAATAGACAGTCTCTCCAACGGAGTACTTATGCTTCAACGCCCTCTCCATATCCTAGAGATTGCCGGCCGCTCGCGTCCCGCTGGCCGACCAATTTATTGAGAACCCCGCGACAACCTAGCACACCGCCGGCCGCGAAATCCAGCGGCATCAGGGCATGGCCAATACGCGATTTTTGCAGATATTTCAGCGCGATAGGCCACCACGAATGCGGAAATTCTCTGTCAACACGTCCAAAAACCGGGTTCACGGCGCACCGAGCGGTGTGTGGCCCGTGATCGACCTTTGCCCGGCCGTCAGACGTGCTCGAACCGATCGATGACAAGCGTCTCGGCGAGACCCTCCTGAGTCCACTGCTGGAACGCCGGGAGTGCGCTCATGGCGTCGACATATTGCTGCGCCTCACCCTTGACCGGGATCGCATAGGTCCGGAAGCGATGCACCACCGGCGCGTACATCGCGTCCGCGGCACCGAACGCCCCGAACAGGAATGGTCCCTGCTTACCGTAGCGGGCGTGGCAATCGGCCCAGATATCCTGGATGCGCGCGGCATTGGCGCGCGCATCATCCGACAGCGCCACGGCGCGGATCGGACGGTGCAGGTTCATGCCGCACTCGTTGCGCAGCGCCATGAAGCCCGAATGCATCTCCGCCGAGATCGCTCGGGCATGGGCACGCGCGGCGCGGTCCGCAGGCCAAAGTCCTGCATCCGGGAATTTCTCGGCGAGATATTCCATGATCGCAAGCGAATCCCAGACCGTGACGTCGCCATCGATCAGCGCCGGCACCTTTCCGGAATCGCTGAAGCCGAGGATGCGGTCCTTGTCGGTCTGGTTCGTGTAGAGCGGAATGAAGACCTCCTCGAACGGGATGTCGTTGGCGCGCAGCGCCAGCCACGGCCGCATCGACCATGACGAATAGTTCTTGTTGCCGATGATGAGCTTCAACATTTTCGCGCGGAATCCTGTTGGGATGCCGGCATCTTGCCACGGCGTATCACACGCGTTCAACCGGACATGCAGACGACGGCGGGCTTGCGCGCTATGACGCAAAATCGCGCGGCGTGAAGTCGAGGTCGAGCACCTTCCATTCGCCATAGCGATCGCGGGGCAGCATCGCATAGGGCTGGCACGCCTGCAGCGCGCTGGCCGCGCTACGCATCAACAGCGGACCCTTCGCGGATGCACTGGCCTCGATCAGCAGCGGAGCCGCCGCAAGCTTGCCGTCCGGCTCCATGAACACCCGCAGCTTGACCCTGACGTCGTCGCCGCTGTTCAGCGTCGCCGGAAGCTTCAGGCACGTCTTCAGATGGCGGCGGAATTCGCTGACGATGCTGGTGCCGATATTGGCGGTCTCCGTGGCCGGTGCATCGAAATTGTCCTTTCCCCCCTCGTTCGCCGAACGCGGCGCGGCGGGTGCAGTCTGCGCGGACAGATCGGGCGGCAGGCCCAGCATTACATGATACTTGACCGAAAGGTCGGGCTCCGGCGGCGTGTAGGCCGGCGGCTGTGGCGACTGTTGCTGCGGAGCCGGCTGTGGCTCCGCCGCGGCCGTGCGCTGCGTAGTCGGGCTCGGCTGTGGCGCCGGTGGCACCGCCTGCTGCTGCGGCGGCTCGGCCGGCGCCTGCGCGGCCGGTTCGGGCGGCTGGTCAGCCGGCCTGTCCGGCGATGACAGGTCGGGCTCCGGCGTTGGCGTCGGGTCGGGCGTGATCTCGGCGATTTCCTGCGGGGTCACGATGTCCACCGCCATCGTGTCAGCGGCGACAGGACCGAACTGGTGCACCTCCGAGAAGACCACGACCAAAGCCAGCAGCAACAGGTGCGCGACCACCGACGCCATCATGTCCGCATTTGCCCGAAACTTCATCGCACTCGATCAAATCGTGATGTCTCCCCTGCCCGCCAGCATAGCGGTTGGGGAGAAGACGCCTCAATCCCATTTCGGAGCAAAACCAAAATCCGTGAGCCGGCCGCTCGCGCCGCCCATGGCGGAAATATCGCGCATATCCTCGCTGGACAGTTCGAAATCGAAGATATTGATGTTCTCCTGAAGGCGCTCGAGCTTCGAGGTGCGCGGTATCGCCGGGGCGTTCTGCTGCACGAGCCAACGCAGACAGACCTGGACGGCCGTCTTGCGATAGCGGTCGCTGATTCGCGCCAGCGCACGGTCGTTCTTGATACGACCCCTTGCGATCGGGCTATAGGCGACGAGCGCCATGCCGTGGCGTGCGCAGGCCTCCATCACCTTGGCCTGGTCCAGATAAGGATGATACTCGACCTGATCGCAAGCCAGCGGCTCGGGACAAGCCGCCACCGCCTGCTCGATCAGATCCACCGTGAAGTTGGAAACGCCGATATGGCGCGCGAGCCCCTGCCGTTTGACCCGCGCCAGCGCGCCGAGCGTCTCGGGCAGCGGCACCTGCGGGTTCGGCCAGTGCAGCAGCAGCAGATCGACCTCGGTCAGGCGCAGCCGCGCGAGGCTCTCCTTGACCGATCGTTCAAGGTCGTTGGGCGCGAAATGCGTGGTCCAAACCTTGGTCGTGACGAAGACATCGTCGCGCTTTACGCCGGAGGCACGCAAGCCATCACCGACCTCCCGCTCGTTGTCATAGATCTGCGCGGTGTCGACGTGGCGATAACCCAGCCGTAGCGCCTGCTCGACGATGCGGGCACAGGCGCGGCCGCGCAATTCCCATGTGCCGAGCCCGATGGCCGGGATTTTGGCACCGTTGCCTTCGACAACAATCATGCGGCCATTATGCGCACATGATCCGGCGCTGCCAAAGCGCCCTGTTTGTCTGTCTCAGTTCCATAGGAACGGTCGACTGAACCAGATGTGACGACCGCCTTTCGGTTTCTCGAAATTGTTGAGCATACCGAGGTTGACACCCCGAACCGGAGGGTCTTTATTTGGGGTCCGGGGAAAGCGATCTCCCCGCGAGGCGACATGCCTAAGAATCGCGTCCCGATTTTACCAGAGGGCGCAGCATGTCATCATACACCTCCATCTCCCCTGAAAAGTTGTCCCGACTCATTGGCACGGCCAACGCGCCGGCACTCGTCGATGTTCGAATCGACGAGGATTTCGCCGCTGATCCGCGGCTGATACCCGGCGCGGTGCGCCGCTCCCATCTTGACGTGCAGGACTGGGGCTCCCGTATGACCGGCCAGTCGGTCGTCGTCATTTGCAACAAGGGCCAGAAGCTCAGCGAAGGAACCGCCGCGTGGCTGCGCTATGGCAGCGTTACAGCCGAGATTCTCGAAGGTGGTCATCTCGGCTGGACGGCGGCCGAGTTGCCAACCGTCCCCGCCGACAAGATTCCAAAGCGTGACGGGCGTGGCCGCACCGTGTGGGTCACGCGATCACGGCCGAAGATTGACCGGATCGCGTGTCCCTGGCTGATCCGCCGCTTCGTCGATCCGGCCGCCGTCTTCCTGTTCGTGACACCCCCGGAAGTCGAGGCCGTGGCCGAGCGCTTCGAGGCGACGCCATTCGACATCGAGAACGTGTTCTGGAGCCATCGCGGCGAGCTCTGCACCTTTGACGTGATGGTGAAGGAGTTCGGCCTCTCGACACCGGCTCTGGAGCGGCTCGCGACAATGGTGCGGGCCGCGGACACCGCGCGGCTCGACCTTGCGCCGGAAGCGCCTGGCTTGCTCGCGGCCTCGCTTGGCCTGTCGCGCATGTACGACGACGACCTCGAACAGTTGAGCGCCGGCCTGCTTCTGTACGACGCTTTCTACCGCTGGTGCCGCGACGCGACCAAGGAGACGCACAATTGGCCCACCAACAAGGTGAAGCCATGACCGATCTCGCGGCAAGCCAGAAAATCGGTGCGCAATCGCCCGCGCACGGCATCTCCTTCAACGAAGCGCTTCTCGTCTGGATGCGAGTTGCGATCCTGAGCTTCGGCGGACCAGCGGGCCAGATCGCGGTGATGCACCGCATCCTTGTCGAGGAGAAGAACTGGATCTCCGAGGGGCGTTTCCTGCACGCGCTCAACTACTGCATGCTGTTGCCGGGGCCCGAGGCTCAGCAATTGGCCACCTATATCGGCTGGCTGCTGCATCGGACGGTCGGCGGCATCGTGGCAGGCGGCCTGTTCGTCCTGCCCGGCGTGTTCGCCATCATGGGGCTCAGCTACATCTACGCCGCCTACGGCAACGTCGGCTTCGTCGAGGCATTGTTCTTCGGCCTCAAGGCAGCGGTCCTTGCCATCGTCATCCAGGCCGTGGTCCGCGTCGGCAAGCGCGCGCTGCGCAATCCGATCATGATCGCGCTCGCAGCAGCCGCCTTTGTCGCGATCTTCTTTTTCGGCGCACCGTTCCCGCTCATCATCGTGTCGGCAGCCATCATCGGATTCGTCGGCGCCCGCTTGGGGCGGCCGGAGTTCGCGGCCATCGACCATGGTGGAAAAAGCTCGGCCGCGATCGACAGCATGCTCGGCGAAGCGGTGCCGGATCACGTTCGACCGAACACCGCGCGCACGCTGCGGGTGGGAGCGGTCTGGCTGGCACTCTGGCTCCTTCCTGTCTTGGCGCTTCTCATCGTGCTGGGGCCAAACGACGTGTTCAGCCAAATCGCGATCTTCTTCAGCAAGATGGCGATGGTGACGTTTGGCGGTGCCTACGCCGTGCTGGCTTACGTCGCGCAGCAGGCAGCCGAGTACTATCACTGGGTGACCCCGCGCGAGATGCTCGATGGTCTCGGCATGGCCGAGACCACGCCGGGGCCGCTCATCATGGTCGTCCAGTTCGTGGGTTTCATGGCCGCATTCCGCGAGGCGAGCGGATTGCCGCCGATGCTCGCCGGTACGCTTGGCGGGTTGCTGACGACATGGGTGACCTTCACGCCATGCTTCCTCTGGATCTTCGTCGGGGCGCCCTACATCGAGGCGCTGCGCGGCAACAAGGCTCTCGCCGGCGCGCTCTCGGCCATCACCGCGGCGGTCGTGGGCGTGATCCTCAACCTTTCGATCTGGTTCGCGCTACACACCCTGTTCCGGCAGACCTTTCCGGTTCATACCCTCGGCCTGTCGTTCGACGCACCCGTGATCACCAGCATCGATCTGCCGGCTCTCGTCCTGTCGATTGCGGCTGCCACGGCGATCTTCCGCTTCAACGCAGGGATGCTCGTCGTCCTCGCCGCTTCGTGCGCCGGCGGCATCCTGCTGCGCCTGGCAGGCGTCATTTAACAGAGTAATGCCACCGAACGAACTTCACCTGGGGCAGGTGATGACCAGGAGAACGAACATGCGAACGCGAACAATACTTCGTGCGGTTCTTTCGCTGGCGATTGCCGGCGGGCTGTCTCCCGCAATTGCCCTTACCCAGGAAGAGCTCGTCGCCAGGATCCAGGCAGCCGGCTACTCGCAGGTCAGCGACATCAAGTCGACCGCCGAAGGCACGACCGTCAAGGCAATGAAGAACGGCAAGCAAGTGAGGCTCGTGGTCGACAGCGGCGGCCAGATCAAAGAACAGCACTGAGATCCCCGCAGCGGCAAGGCTGGTCGATCGCAGCCTCGGTCCGCGGCCCGCCCCGAATACGATGGAGTTGATAACATGATGAGATCAATCGCGATCGCCTGGACGATCTTGCTTCCGGGCATGGCCTTCTCTGCACCGGCTGATGTCAGTCAGCCGACGACGGCGATTGTCGCGGCAACCCGAGGCGCCGCCGTTGCCCGTCCGCCCGCCACCGAGACGTTGCGCGGCGTAATCGACAGCGTCGATCAGGGAAACGACACCATCAAGATCCGGCTATCTCGGGGCGCGACGGAGCAGTTCAAGGTTCAGGACGGCTTGATCTTCAACTCGGTCCGCTTCGGCGATGCGGTCGAGGTCTCGGTACAGAGCATCGCCGGTTTGAGGACCATCGTCGGCCTCTCCAGAGAATAGGCAGAAGCATGCTCTCGCGACAGCCGCTCAGGATTCCCGAACTCGAGTTCAAGGAGTAGCAAAATGAGAAGCACAATCTGGGCGCTGATTGGCATCGGCGCTTGCTTCATCGTGCCTGGCACAAACGCTCAGAAGATCGACTGGCAGCCATTCACCGAGCCCTTCGTCACCACGGCGCATGCCCAGGACATCGACTGGAAGCAGGTTGACGACGTGCTCGGACGGAAGCCGGCGGTCGCCGGAGACGTCCATCGTTACGGATTTCCACGCACGGACCTCAGCGTGACTTTGGACGGGGTGACGATCAAGCCGGCGCTGGCGCTGGGTGGTTGGGTCGCGTTCAAGCCGGCGCATGGCGGCGCCATGATCATGGGAGACCTTGTGCTCCTGGAGACCGAGATCAATCCGGTGATGGCGAAGATGATAGCGAGCGGCCTCGAGATCACCGCCGTGCACAACCATCTGCTGCGCGCGAGTCCCGCGACTTTCTACATGCACGTCGCCGGCCACGGTGATCCCGTCAAGCTGGCCTCGGCGATCCACGATGGGCTCGCAGAAAGCAGAACTCCGCTGACGGTTGCGGCGCCCGCAAGCCCACCGCCCGCCGTCGATCTCGATACGGCGCAGCTCGACCAGATCATCGGAGTGAAGGGACAAGCCAATGGCGGCGTCTATCAGTTCAACGTGCCGCGACGCGACCCCATCAGTGAAGGCGGCATGCAGCTAAGTCCGGTCGGGCCTATGGGCGTTGCGATCGGCATCAACTTTCAGCCGACCGGCGAAGGCAGAGCGGCCATCACGGGCGATTTCGTGCTGACCGGCGACGAGGTGAACCCGGTGATCTCGGCGCTGCGCACGCATGGGATCGAGGTAACGGCGATCCATAGTCACATGCTGGACGAACAGCCGCGTCTCTTCTTCATGCATTTCTGGGCGAACGACGACGCGATCAGGCTCGCCAAGGGCTTGCGCGCCGCGCTCGATAAGACGGCAAGCACAAAGAGCTGACGTGCCGGCTTGAAGCTTCGGAGGACCTGCGGCCCTCCCCTTTTTGCAAGGATGTCCATCCAGGCGTTCGCCACCTCGTCCCGGTAACGACGGGATGGACGGACTGTCCTCGACAAGGCCCGCGTCCGCGGGGTTTCGTCCTTCGAGGGCCGGATTTTGCCTAGGCCCGCGTTAGCTGGCGCCGGGAGCGAGAATAGCGCGAACGCACGCTCAGCGTTGGTCTCGGCTGCGCATCCGCCCGCTGGATGTCACGGTACAACAAAAGCCCCGGACGATGCCGGGGCGCAAGTTGGGTGGATTTCAGAAAAATCAGTAACGCCCGGGTGCCGTGTACCCGCCGAAGCGATAGTTGAAGCGCACGGTGACCATATCCACGTCCTGGCTGATCCGGTCATTGAGTACGGCCGCAAGGCGCGGATCGAGCACGGAGAAGGAATTGTTCGCATTCCCCATCCACAGATGGTCGTATTCAACACCGACCGACCAGTTCGGTGCGAATCCATACTCCCAGCCGACACCCACTGTGCCGCCCCAACGCGTGTTGCTGGCCGACACCAGGCCGAGTCCGGTAATGTTGTCGAATACATCAAGGCGATTGCTGGTCACGGCCGCGCCGCCCTTCACATAGAGCAGGGACGCGTTCCACGCCCAACCCAGTTGGGCCGTGAAGAGGCCGATGCCGTCGGTTTTCACTGTGGTTGAGAGCGTCGGATTGAGCAGGCTGACGCGCGTGTTGCTGAGGTCGGCCCAGTCGCCCTGTGCTTCCAATCCGAACACAAACTGATTGGCTTGCCAGCGATACCCGATCTGTCCGCCGACCAGGCCTCCGGAGCGATCACCGCAACCGCTTGCGACTGTTCCCACGGCGGTGACGAAATCCACGCAATTGTGGCTTTGACCCCAGCCGCCGTTGGCGCCGATGTAAAAGCCACTCCAGTTGTAAATCACCGGAAGCGGAGCCGGCGGCGGTGCCTTGACGGGCATGTCGGCGGCCGATGCGGGAGCAGCCATGCCCAAAACTGCGATGCCGACAGCGGCCATTAAAAGTCTCGTCATGTGGTTGTCTCCATTTCCCCAACAATCGTTATCTTTTCGACCGTCGACCGCGTGTGCATGTTTTCGTGCATAACTTCTGATTCCAGTCGATGAGTCGAAAGCCTAGTCGCGAGCGTCTCAGATCCCCGTAACAAAATGGCAACACTCAAGCGCAATCGGAAATTACGCGGTGCAGGACGAGCGCGGTGCTTAATCGTGGTTGGAACGAAGGGGAGATTCTCCCGAAGCCTCGTCCTCCTCTGTCAGCCACGTGTGGACGTGGCTGGATAGGACAAGTCGCCTCGGGAGGTGGGGATTTATCGTGCCTGCGAAAACGATCAGGCCTTCGTCCAGCTTTGAGCGCGCAAAAATCTTGGCCTCGCCTTCCGTCGCAAATGTCCTGGTTTCGCGCGGACTTCGCCTTTTGGGCAGCAAACCGCGCGGACCGCTCTCAAACGTGACGTACCAGGTTGGCGCCATCTCACCTGGACTCCGAAGCATCAACTGGGTCGGTATTTCACAACGAGCCCGGTGTGGCTTTGACCTGGGTCAATCTCAGGTCGATCCCTTAGCCACCTTCAAAAGGGTGGTGACCTAGTTCCAGCAGAACGCCAGTTGATCACGGCTCCCCGATCGCGCGTCATGCCGCGCCACTGCGAACCGGCTCGGCAAAATCAAGTGCCAGAGACGCACACCATCACGAGATCATTATGAAGCCGAGTATCGGCAACACGAAGAGGCTGCACGTCGCAGCCGGTGGCGTTCACTGATACAGGGCGCAAGCGCCTCCCTGCCATCGCACACACCTGCGGACGGCTCGGCGGGTTTGGCGAACGGTGGTTCTCGCCACGCAGACACCATTGACCCGAGTCCTGCCGGGGCCGCAGCCAACGGCGATTTGCGTGACCAGATCGTCCGGCTGAATGAGCGGCGCAGGCAACGTCATCCCTTGCGCCGACGTAGCGACCAATAGGGCGAACCCAGCACCAGCAATCAACTTGATCATTTCTGCCTCCCTCTTTCGGCGATACGCAAGTGACGGAGGCGGCTCATCAAGCCGCCTCTTGCGCATCTCTAACGCTTGCCACTACTGACAGAGATACATGTTTCCATCGTCGAGTTTTGTCATGGTGCCAGGCAGGCATTTAAGAGAGTTGCGGCGCGAGTAATCGTCCCATCCGGCATAGCCGTAATAAGGACTACCTCCGTAGTAAGCCCTCATCGCGTAGTGAGGTTGTCCAAAGCGAGGATCCGTTTGAGCTGCGTAAGCGCCGCTCCAAGTATTGCCTCCCCATCCCGTGTAGGGCGAGGCGGCAACCGCAGCAGCCGTGCCGACCGCAGCAGCCGTACCGATCGCCGCGGCGCCCGCAACGCCTGCGCCGACACCGTACGCAGCCCGCCGGTTTTGTCGGCGGGCAACACCTGCAACGCTCACTGGCGTCAAGGGACGACCAACTCGCGCCTGCGCATTATCAACTGACAACGAGACACCGCGTTGCTCAGACCAGCCGAAGGAGAGTAGCGCGGCACCAGCAAATGTTGAAATTGCAATTGCAATTTTGGTCCGACGTATCTGTGTCATGGGCTTTCTCCACTAACTGTCTGCCTTTTAGGGATGCATGCCAGTTCACAGGAAAGCCACCATAGTCTTTCGCGCTACTTTCGGATTTGATCTTGCGCAATATGACGGAGGGCTTCTGCAAGAACGAAGCGCGCCTCCGATATGGCCGCTTTCAGTCGCGAATATACACCGGCTGTTTCCGTCGAGCGCAAACTTCTTTCCGCTTGGACTCTCTCTGGTCCGATCAGCGACACGAAGACGGCGCAGTTCTGGACGGCGCGATTTACCAGGACAGCGCGCGTGACCTATCGCCGTACGTTGGGACCGTCCGTTCTCGACGCCGGCTCAACAGGCGACGGGAATAGCAGCATCAATGAATGGAAAGAGGCGCTAACTGAGGTAGCGTCAATGCTGAAATACCACTCGTGATAGCCATCACGATAAGCGCCGAACCGGGGGATTAGGACAATGCGCTTTGACGCGCCCTCGGGGCGAGCCTCGCGGCAGCATCCACGATCTCCCCCTCAGAGTGGATGTTCAACTTCCTAAGGAGGCGGAGGCGCTGAGTCGCAATCCGCGCCTCGGTCCCGCCGATCTGGATGGCGATCTCATAGTCCGATCGCCCCAGTGCCATGCGCCTGAGGAGCTTTTTCTCTCGGGCCGTCAGTTCGGACGCCGCCAGCATCACTGTACGAAGACGGCGACCGCCGCTAAGGCGACCGGGCACAGACCCAGAGCCACGATGCAAACCTGAAAGAGCATGTCACTGCCCATGACACAACTCCACGTAGGGGGCGTTAAGGCTACGCCCGCCACACTCAACAAAGCCAGTGCAGTTTGTGCCAGTTAGAGCCTACCCGAATTGCCATTGAGCCCGCGAGAAAAGTGGCTGAGCAAGTGATTTCTGCCTCGCGTCCCAAACCCGACAGCCGCGCGTGAGCGGGTAACGCCCTAACGGTTTCTCCGCTTCGACGGCGCGAACGCAGGCTCAGTATGTTGGTCTCGGCTGCGCATCCGCCCGCTGGATGTCACCGTACAAAAAGCCCCGGACGATTCCGGGGCTCAGTTTGGTGGACTTCAGAAAAATCAATAACGGGAGACCGGCGCGTCTTAGCCGCCGGAGCGGTAGTTAAACCGCACGGTGACCATATCCACGTCTTGGCTGATCCGGTCATTGAGTACGACCGCAAGGCGCGGATCGACCACGGAGGAGGAGTTGTTCGCAGCCATCAGACGCGGTGGACCACATCGACTTGAACAGAAATCTTCTTCGCATCAGGAACGCATCCTTAGAAGAAATCTGTCGCCAGCAAGCTTTTGCGGGGAAATTTTCCCTAGCCGCATTTTCGACTTTTTCGACAGCATCGGGTATGGCCGGACATGGTCCGACTGACCAAGCAGGTCCCGTTTCGGGCCGCCAGGAACAGGCCCTGCCCCGGGGCAAAGAACCGAACATCTCCAGTGCGACCAGTTCTTGATCGGGCCGGGTCTGTGCCACAGCCCGCAATACCAAATATCCTCAGCTGTTACCCTTCTGTCACGGATTTCGGGCGCTGCTTGTGCCCTAGTATTGAATGCCCATCGTAATTGATGCCTCGCGGTTCGCGGGCCGCTTTGTGGGTAGCTGCCACTGGTTGCAATACCGCCCAGAGGTTCGCAAAATGGGATCCAACGAGCCAGGAATCCGCGTCATTGGCTATGCGGTAACGGCCGCGGCTCTCCTGCTTTGCCCTGATGTTTCGCATGCCGACCAGGGCGGCGGCTCATTCTGGTTTCCGGGTCAGTTTGCGAGTCTCGTCGCCGTGCAGCAGACACCAGGCTGGGCGCTTGCTGTGAACTACTACCATTCCGGCGTCGCCGCCGCCGGGAGCGCTGCTGCAGCCAGAGAGATCCTGATCGGCAGAATCCCCGCGACCGTCAACGTTGATTTGAATCTGATTCTGAGCGGGCGGGCCGATCTGGTCGCCCTCGCGCCAACGTATACTTTCGCGACGCCGGTGCTTGGCGGTCAGTTGGTCGTAGGCATGTCCGGCCAGTATGGCAGAGCCGCCGCCAGTATCTCCGGTACATTGACAGCAATAGCCGGACCGATTGTGGTGACGCGCAGCGGAACGCTCGAAGGCTCGCTTACCTCCTACGGCGACCTCGCACCATTCGCGGAACTGCTATGGAACGATGGCGTCAACAATTACATGGCTTACGTCACAGGCAATATTCCCGTCGGCGACTATGATCCGATTCGGCTTCCCAATATCGGGCTCGGCCACGGCGCGATCGACGTTGGAGGCGCCTATACCTACCTTAATCAGGCGACAGGGAACGAGTTTTCGGGCGTCGCCGGCTTTACCTACAATTTCCAGAATCTCGACACGCATTACAGGAGTGGCATCGATTTCCATTTCGACTGGGGCGCATCGCATTTCCTCACCAAGCAGCTTTTCGTCGGCATTGCTGGCTACGCCTACCAGCAAATCACCGACGATTCCGGCCAGAACCCAATCCTCGGTGGCTTCAGGTCACGCGTTTTCGGTGTCGGTCCGCAAATCGGATACAGCTTCCCGGTCGGAGACATGCAGGGCTTCCTGGGCCTGAGGGGATACGGCGAATTCGGTGCGGCCCACCGTCCGTCGGGATGGAATACGTGGTTGACGTTCACCATTTCCCCGACCGCCGCTGCCGCGATAGCGCCCACGAAGCATCTGGTTGTAAAATAGGTTTTGTGCGAACTGGACGGCGGCGGCGAAGCGGCCGGCGCCGACTGGAATTCGCCCAAAATGAGGTTGGTCATGGAGGCTGGCGCATGCCGCTTCGGAGTGCCCAGCCGGGTTGCCGGGGATGCTTATGTTCGATCTCCTCGATCGCTTCAGGCGTTGGGCGATTTTCGGCATCGCTGCGACCGTCCTGGCGGCGGCAAGAGTGGAAGCCCAGGACGCCGAGCCAAGGCAGTACTCGAACACGCCCATCGGCCTTAACTTTCTGATCGCGGGTTACATCTACGCGCAAGGCCAGACGGCATTTGACCCGGAATTGCGGATTGCCGACGCACAATTCCACTCCAATACAGGCGCCCTAGTTTACGTGCGCTCGTTCGATTTCCTGGGTCAATCCGCCAAGTTCGATGTGCTCATGCCCTATGGCGAATTTTCCGCACGCAGCCTTGTGCAGGGCCAGCAACGGGAGCGCGAAATGACTGGATTTGGCGATCCGCGATTTCGCGTTTCTTTGAATCTGCTTGGTGCTCCTGCCCTGTCGTTGAAGGAATTCGCAAGCTACAAGCAAGACCTCATCGTCGGCGTCAGCCTTCAGGTGTCGGCCCCATTGGGGCAGTATGACGACACCAAGCTGCTCAATCTCGGCAACAATCGCTGGTCGTTCAGCCCCGAGCTCGGCATTTCCAAGGCCTGGGGCCGATGGATTTTCGAGGTCGCGCCAAGCGTGACGTTTTTCACGGTCAATCCCGACTTCTTCAATGGCAAGAGGTTTGAACAGGCGCCGCTGTACCTGCTCCGGACAAGTCTCATTCACAATTTTGAGTCCGGCGCATGGATTTCACTGGATGGCACCTACTTCAGAGGCCTCCGCACCACCGTAGACGGCAACAAGGGCGATAACCAACAAGAGAACATGCGTGCAGGCTTTACTGTCGCGCTACCGATCGATCGTCAGAATTCGATCAAGCTCAACGCCGGTACGGGCATCTACACCCGAACGGGCAGCCAGTTCAGCAACGTCGGGATAGCGTGGCAGTATCGATGGGGGGCAGGCTATTGAGCGCGCATGGCGGATGATTGATACATTGATCTCGCACGCCGCAATGCGTGGTTTCAAGGTACTCGGTCATTGTGCTGTCAAAGACCAGTTTCGTGGGAGCCGACACCTCCGGCGATCAGGCCCAACCCAACCAGCTCGCGACGACGAACCGTAGCGTGACAAACTCGCGCTGCGTGCCGGCAAGACCGCTCCGGCCCGCGCAGGTGCAGCTTGGCGGCCTCGACGACATACGACCCAACTCGCGGGTGTGTCGTGACAGCGGCGGTAGCCATGCATCAAACCGTTAGCTCATGGACCGCGCTATTGATCCTTGGTGCAGTATCTGGTCGACGCGGGGCTGACGGATTGCCGCGTCTGATCGCAAATCGGTGGGGCTTGACCTAAGTCAACACTGTCGCACTGCGGAAGCCGACTGTCTGGACAGCAGGAGCCACGGCAAGCCGTCGATGGCAACGGCAAAAAGAGGAGGCGCTTGTGCGGCAGTCCAGGTCTTTGGCAAAGCTAACATTCACCGGCCTCGCGTTCAGTGCGGTGCTGGGAGTCGCAGGCGTTACGGTCAGCAGTGAGCCGGCCGGTGCGGTCGTGTACTGCACGTATGTCGGCTATCCGACAGGTTGCGTTGCAAGGGCCGGCGTCGTGCTCCGGCCCCGTCCGGTGGCACGCGCTGCGGTCCGTCACAACGCCGGAGGCAATTTGAATGGCGGCGTCAATCGCGTTGGGGTTCGTCGCTAGAGCCATCCTGCGAAGGATGGGCATAGCGCTCCTTCAACACATCAAACGCGGTTGGATGGTTTGGTCCTGAAGGACGCCGGGAGATCACCCGGCAATTCGTGGCGGGCGTCGCGCATTCGACCCAGGCAATGTGGGGGGCGTGGAGCGACAAATGCCTCTTGCGGCATATTTCCGCAACGTCGGCGTGGCATTGCTTGCGCTGCTGTGGATTGCGGACTTCTATCTGCCAACGCCTCCGCTCGCCCAGAGAGCGGCAGCATATCCACCTGTCATACGCATCCACTCGGATCGAAAACGGCCCGAGCCCGTGATCTTCGACACGACGAACATAGTCGCCGCCTCCGCAGCAGTTTCGGCGTGGGACAAGGACCCGCCACCACCGCCCACGGATCGAGAGATGTCAACAGATCGCGCCGGTACGTCCGCAGCGCGCGACGCGCTCGCGCTCATGTCATCGCGGGACTCCCGCTACATGGCATCGGTTGAACAGAAGAGGCGACAAATGACTGCGAAATATGTCGCGCGAGTCGCGAGAAAGTATCCGCGACCGCGGATCGTCCTCGCAGCACGCCAGGGACACTACGCATGGCTCGGCTTCAGATACTGGTGATCCGGATCGCACGGGCGATACGCTCGCCAAACCAACTGATAGGAGGTTGAGCGGTCGTGAGGCATCGTTACGACTACCCCTTCTCTTCATTTTTCTTGGTGGCGTCTGCATTGTCTTCCTCGCGAGCGAAATCGGATGGCGACTTGGTAAACGGCATGAAGGCAAAGGCGTAAGCGGTAACGTCTCCGCGCTCCAACAATCACTTCTCGGACTGCTCGCTCTAATGGTTGGCTTTAGCTTTCTGATGGGGCTCACGCGTTTCGAGGCGCGTCGCGAAGCGGTGCAAGAGGGGTCGGGGCTGACTTTAAGTGCCCCTGGCGCGACCAAAGCGGCGGGCGCGACGCATGAGAGCCATCAGCGGGTTTCCGCTTGGCGACGCCATCTCGCTCTCCGACCGGTGTCCGCTTGATCCATGTCAATATGCTATCATGTGGCGGCTTTAGGTGTGCCGTTGTTGGTTACGGGACCTGGGTTCGTTCAGATCTCAAGACCGTACCGGCGGAGATAACCCTCGTCGTGAACGAAGGCTGACGTGAAGACGGTCGACATCATATATCGGTTCAACCCCCAAGAAACGACGATCCGGCCGTTGCCGTCGGATAGCGGAACAGCTCTGGGCCGGCTGGAGCACGGCAACAAGAGCTTCGCCGCGCTTGTCGACCACGTAAAGGATCAGAGCGGAATACAGCAGGTAATCCCGGTCGACCCACGCGACTTGGGCCTGGTGCCGGGCAGTCCTGAAACGGCGAAGCAACGTCCGTTTGCTGCCATACTCGGCTGTTCAGATGCTCGCGTGCCCATCGAACTGATTTTTAACGAAGGGCCGAACGATCTTTTTGTGATCCGCGTGGCGGGTAACGGTCTAGGCACCGAGGTGCTTGGAAGCCTTAAATATGCAGTGGAAAACCTCGGCGGCAGTTTGAAGCTTATCGTGGTGCTCGGTCATAGCGGATGTGGCGCTCTAACGACAGCAGTCGATGTATTTTTGAACCCGGGCGATTACCTGCCGCTCGCCGCCAAGCATTCGTTGCGCAATATTCTCGACCGTTTGCTTCTGGTGGTGCAAACCTCGGCAAGAAAGCTGCTCGCCACGTTTGGCCCTGACGTCGTCCTCAGCCCAGGATATCGAAAAGCCTTAACCGAGGCTTCGATCGTCACTAACGCAGCGCTGGCAGCTTACTCGATACAACAAGAGTTCGGGAGCAGCGCTCCAGCCGATCTGCAGACCGTTTACGGCGTTTATCTTCTGGAGACTCGCGAGGTATGGGTACCGCGTCCTGGCGGTATGGACGGGATCGGGTTGGCTGCGGCGCCTCACGACCTCGGTGGATTTATTGAGCTTGGTGAGGCAATCGTCCGATCACGCCGCATTGCTTCATATATCAATTCGGAAGATTATCGGAGCACTGCCGGTTCGTCCTGAGAAGCTGAAGAACGACGTACATTCGTGGCCCACAGTTGCGGTCACGACATTCATATGGCGATCCGGGTGGGAACGGCCAGGACACTGGTTGGCCTGAAAGACCAGTGGCGCGGCACGCTGACGTTCATCGCCCAGCTCGAACGCCGACGGCCTCTACATCAAATTCCGCGGCCGCGGTGGTCACGGCGCGTTGCCGCAGGCAACCATCGACCCCGTGATGATGGCCGCGCGCTTTGTCGTCGCCGTGCTGAGCGTGTTCGACCAGCACGCGCGGAAAAAGTAATCACGTCACCGGCACTGCTCGTCAGCACCGACGAGGTGACCCGCTGATGCCGCGGACTGGGCCGGATCACGCGCTCGGTGGCGGAAGGACGGTTCAGATCTTGTTCCCGATGTTGTCCCAACTACGGGTGGCTCTGACCGGCCAGCGAAACCGCCCTGCGGCTTTCAATTGCGCCACATAGGGCTCGTAGTCGCCCAAACCCTTTCGCGTCCCGACGTTGCTGTCCGGTGCCAGGTGCTTGGATACGAGATAATAGTCCTCGATGATCGCGGCCTGCTGCTCCATGTTGAAATCGCCGAGATTGGTCGACGAATCCAGGTTGTATTTGTAGGCCCTGTCGTAGTCGCCGCGATATCTGACGTAGAGATAGGCGCCTCTCAAGATGTTGTGGCTGCCGTGTCCCGACTGCCAAACATGCACCATCTCATGCACGAACACCGCAGCCTTCCCATGCGACGCCAGGCTGTAGTCCCAGCTCCAGATGTGCGGCGACATATTGGGGAAGTAGCCGGGCGTGAACGAATTGTATTCGCCTCCTGTGTGATCGTCGTTCCTGTCGACGGTCTGCTGGTCGTAATCGAGCGTATCGCCGAAAATCGGAAACAGCAGTCGTTTCTCCCCCGTCGTCAAAACACGAGGAATCGGGCCTGAGGTCGGCTCGCTTGGTGGCGGCGGTGGTGGCGGCGCAGGCGCGGGAGCCGGAGGTGTGGGAGCCGGAGTGCCCAGCGCCTCGAGCTTTTTGAACATCGGCCCGCCAGGTTCGAAAAAGCCAAGATGCTGCCCCGGGAAATTCTTCGCCTCGAACGCAACGATCGCCGCGTAAAGTTCGTTGCTCGCGATGCCCGCAACGATCCGCTGCCTCAGGCCCGCGCCCGCGCCACCGTAGGCGGTCGAAATCCGATTCAGCAGGTCGACAACCGTCTTCTGGTCGTCGGCCCAGTTCTGGCACTGGCGTCCGCCAGCCCTGGTATGTCGTCCGACTCGCGCGCGAATGGGCATGATCTCACTCCTGTCGATCCAGCGTAGTAGCCGGAGCGCCGGCGCGAGACTTGGTCGGGGATTTGATTTTCGCTTAAGACCGGCTTGATTATTTCTTGAGAACGCATTGCGACGACGGTGCAGTCCAATGCACCTAACTATCATCGCGAAACGATAGATTGCAGGTTGTGTTCTCGATCACTGATTTGCCCGACGAGGCAAGCCTTCGCCTGAAAAATATACTGCTTCGCGGTTGACCCAAATCAGGTGTTGAATCCGCCCGTCTCACCCGATCGAGGGGCGCTTCGCGATCGTCACGGGTGTTGGGTTGAGATGCGGTGGACGCCGATTTGCGTGACTGACGAGCGCGCGTGAGGCGGACGGCGAAGTCGTGTGGTTTTGACGCCCCAAGGCAGGCGTTAAGTCCGTGGAGCGATCCACGAGGCGGACGGTGTCAACAAAGCCTGGTCACCGGAAAGAGCACGAAGGAAACCGTAAAACCATCGCGCAGGGAAAGCCGGGTTGTTTCCGGTTACACCTGTGGTCCTACCCCCGTGCTTTTTGTTGCACGGGACCCATGGGTGCGATCGGCACCCGGCTTTCCCTGCGCCCTCAGCGAGAAGAGTGGGCGAAACGAGACGCAAAACTCGGACAAATCATGTCGCGAGAAGGCGGATGCATGCGCGAAGCTCACGCCTTCCTTGTATGTCCCCAGGCCGCATCCCAATCCTCGCCACTGGCATCGACCACGCGGCCGTCGGCCTCGAAGAACTTGTTGGGCACCTGGAAGATCGCGAGCATCAAACCGCCTTCGGGACACCAGGCGGCATGGCGGCTGCCGGCCTCGCGCCAGATGAATTCGCCGGCGCTGCAACTCATGCCCCTGGCCGGACCTTCCTTGTCGACCAGCGATCCCTCGAGCACGAAGGTCTGCTCGATATTGGCGTGCTCATGGTCGGGTAGCACAGCGCCCGGCGCAAAGCGCATCAGCGCGGTCATCAGCCCGGTCTTGCGATCGAACAGCAGCGTCTTCGCTTCGCAACCGGGGAAGCGCGTCTTTTGCCATTCCATCTCCTGCGGGCGAACGATATGGGAATGCGTGGCGGCATCCTCCGGCGTCACGGCGTCCATGCGATGATGCTCCGTTCTTGTGAACGGATGGACCATAGCAAATCTGCCGACGTTCGTCCGCTGCTACCGCAGGCCCTCATAGACCAGGAAGCCGCGGGCGATCGCGAGTTTTCGCAGTGCACGCGGCACCAGCTTCTCCGGCGGATGCAGATAGCGCCAGGAGGTCAGCGTGAAATCGCGCACCGTGGCGGTGTTGTCCTCGAAGGGGGCGAGCAGTCCGGTCAGCGTGGTCGGGACATGCACGCGGGCGGTGAAGGGCAGCAGCAGCAATTCGAAATGCACACGCGCGCCGGTCCCGGTTGTCGCGGTGAGGCCGGCGATCGCGGGCAGCGTCTCCTCGGCGACACAGGTGATGAGGTCCTCGATCTCGCGGCGACTTTCGCCAGCGAACAGCTCCGGAAAGCTTCGGTCCTTGGGGTCGCAACCGAGCAGGGCCGAGACGCGGGTGCCGGCAACGCGGAAGGGATAGCCGGCCTCGCCGTCATAAGACAGTACGAAGATGTCGGCCAAGAGCCCGCGCACCGCGGATGGCTCGAACTCGCTGCGATCGGGCGCGCGTGCATCGCCTCGTTTCGCGTTCCAATAGGCGAAAAACTCGCGACTGGACTCGTGTTTCATGCGAACCTTGCCCGGCGCTGGCCTCGGTGGGACATCTCTGTCTCGTTTTCGTGCAAGCGCGATCCCTTCTCTGTTGTGCAGGGAAGACTGTGCAGCGTCCATGCCGTAGCCGCGTTTTGGACGGCCTGCCGGGAAATTTGCGCCGTTAACGTAAATTTAACTATGCGCTTGGCGCGTGCGATGGAGCCCCTTAAGATCAGCTCATTCCCGTTTGCGTCGGTTGTCTCCAAGGGCCGGCGGCTTACGTACACGAATGGCGTCGAACAGTTTGGTCACCGCGCGGGGAGGGGTGGGGAAGCACTCTCGGTCCCTCTGGGGCGTGGCAAGGTCAACCGGATGAGGGAGGGCGTTCTCAGCGCCCTCCCTTTTCTTCTTTTCAACCTCATATCCCGGACGCCGTGCGGCGCAAAACGCCGCGCAGCAAAGCGCTGCGATTTCCGGACTGTGCACTTGCACAAGGCAGCGAAAGCCGCCTATCTGAGGTCAACCGCCGTATATGAGGTCGCTGTCCCCTTGGACTCCCATCCCGAATCCCCGGTTGCGCCGCCGGCCGAGGTGCCGCGCGAGCCGATCCTGACGTTGCCGTCGGCTCTGACCGCCTACGTCCTGCTGATCGCGGTGATCCATCTGCGGGTGCTGCTGCCAGCGCAGATGGAGAATTGGACGATCGACGTCTTCGGTTTCATCCCGAAACGCTACGATTCGACGCTGCTCAACGTGACCTTCCCGGGCGGGGCCGGTGCCAAGGTCTGGACCTTCGTCACCTATTCGCTGCTGCACGCCAATTTGACTCATATCGGCTTTAACGTGCTGTGGTTGTTGCCGTTCGGCAGCGCGCTGGCGCGGCGCTTCGGGGCGGTGCGCTTCTTCGTGTTCATGGCGGTGACGGCGGCGGCCGGCGCGCTTGCGCATCTCGTGACCCATGAGCATGCGATCGCGCCGATGATCGGCGCCTCGGCGTCGGTGTCCGGCGCCATGGCGGCGGCGATCCGCTTTGCCTTCGTTCGGGGCAGCTTCCTGTCGTTCAGCCGGGGCGATGCCGAGGCTGCGGCCAGGGTGCCGGCGCTGTCACTGTCGCGCGCGCTGCGCGACGGGCGCGTGCTCGGATTTCTGGCGGTGTGGTTCGGCGTCAACATCGTGTTCGGTCTCGGCTCGATCACGATCGGCGGCGATGGCGCGAGTGTCGCCTGGCAGGCACATATCGGCGGCTTCCTCGCCGGCCTCGTGCTGTTTTCGCTATTCGATCCGGTGCCGCGCACGCGAGGCGATGCTGCAAATGCGTCGTCGTTGGACCAGTCAGGCCGCGTCTGATCGCCGCTTGCGGCGCGCGGCGAATTCATCCATCATCCTTGTGACTCAGAAAAAGCAGGCCTTGCAAATTCAGCCGTGCTGCTGATCGCGCCCCGGAACCGAGAGCGGCGCGGAACCGTTGATTGAAGACTCAACAAACAGGCTCGATCCCCGGCTAAAGGGGGCGCGAACGGATTCAGGGAGGCAACGATGACGGTACGTTCCATTCTCGATGCCAAGGGTCATGAGATCCTGAGCGTCGAGCCCGACGCCAAGCTGTCGGCCGCGATCAAGTTGCTCGGTGAGCGCAAGATCGGCGCGGTGCTGGTGATGAGCCAGGGCCGGATGGAAGGCATCTTGTCGGAGCGTGATATCGTGCGCGTGCTCGGCGAACGTGGCGCCGGCGTGCTAGACGAACCGGTCAGCGCTGTCATGACCAGGAAGGTCGTGAGCTGTCGCCAGTCAGACACCGTCAGCGCGCTTATGGAGGTGATGACGACCGGCAAGTTCCGCCATCTGCCCGTGGTCGAGGACGGCCAGGTGGTCGGCCTGATCTCGATCGGCGACATCGTCAAGCGCCGCGTCCAGGACTACGAGCACGAGCAGGAGGCGCTGCGCGATTACATCAAGACGGCGTGAAAATGCTATTTCCCGGCGGTGCCGGCGTCGGTCGATTGCGGGACCAGGATGCCGATCGCTTCCTGGATCGGCTCAAGCGCCCGCTCGGCGGCGCGTATGCCGTGAGCGATCAGGTCGTCGGCGCGGTGGAAGTCGAACCAGCCGATCTGCCCGACGCGCGGCGAGATCAACAAATCGGGAGGGTCGCCGGCCAGCCGCGCCCGGGTGATGCGGTCCTGCATGATGTTGAAAGCATCGGCCATGACGCTCGAAATTCCCGGCCGGCCGGCGCTACCGAAGAATTCGCGCTTCACCGTGCGCTCGGCGGAAAAGAAGCGGGCAAAACGGCGCTTCGGCGGCTCCGCGTCGAGCGCGGGCTCGGGTACCACCGCAACCGTCACGTCGGGCCCGGCGGCCTGTCCGTGATTGTAGATCGTGGTCGAGTGCGAGAACACGTCGCTTGAGAGATTGGCGGCAATCACGACCTCGGCGCCGAGGGCGCGCGCCGCCGACACCGGCACCGGATTGACCAGCGCGCCGTCGACCAGCCAGCGGTCGCCGATCAATACCGGCGCGAAGATGCCGGGCAGTGCGTAGGAAGCGCGCATCGCGTCGACCACGCGGCCGTGGGTCAGCCAGATTTCGTGGCCGGTCCGCACTTCGGTAGCAACGGTCGCGAACTTGACCGCGAGATCCTCGATCAGGGACGGGCCCATCGCCGTCTCGATCTCGGCGGCAAGCTTGGTGCCGCCGATCAGGCCGGAGCCGTTGAGGCGGATGTCGAGATAACTGAGGATGTTGCGCGGCTGCAGGCTGCGTGCCCATTGCTCCAGCGTATCGAGATGCCCGGTCGCATAGGCGCCGCCGACCACGGCGCCGATCGAGGTGCCGACAACGACATTGGGGACGATGCCATGGGCGAGCAGCGTCTTGACGATGCCGATATGGGCAAAGCCCCGCGCGGCGCCGCCGCCGAGGGCAAGCCCGATCACGGGGCGGCGTACCGTCCCCAATCCGACCTTGTCAGGACCATCGGAACCTTTGCCGCGCCCCATCCAACTATCCAACACGCAACATCTCCTGCTGTCGCAAGACTAGGCCGCGCAGCGCGGCTCCGCCAGAAGCGTCCTCATGCATGGTTTATGCCCGGGAAAACCGGCGTAGGGATGGATTGTGACCTGACCGCGACTCTGAATTAACATTACGTTGATCCAACAGGTTCCAACGGGACGGCGAGCCCCGTTAGGTCGCGCAGGCTTGAATTTGCCGCGTTTTCGGTGAAAAGCAGGACAATGACTGCGCGGGGCAATGGCATGAGCGGATATGGGTGGAGCGGGCGGCTCCTCCAGTGGCTTATGCTTGCGGTCCTCGCGGTTGTGTTGGGTTCCAAGCCCGCCTCCGCGCAGTTGTTCGGCGACCGACCGCCGCCGGTTCCGCCGGCCCTGGTGCCGGACGTGCCGGCCGGCCCGGCGTTTAACCTTGCACCGTCATCCGGGCCGGGTTCCGGACCGGCGCCGCTGACCCAGCCGACCATCGTGCAGCCGTCGATTGCGACTGTTCCGCCAGTGGCGCCGCCGCCGGGCGCGTCCAACTCCGGCCAGGGCGTGTTGTCGCTGACCGCGCGCTACGGCAAGGATCTGCCGGTTATCAACAGCGGGCTGGTGTGGCGGGTGTTTGCCGACAAGCCCGACGACAACGGCACCTTCAGGCTCGTCCGCGAGGACCGCGGCGCGACGCCGAACATCACGCTGCCTCCGGGCAATTACGTCGTCCATGTCGCTTTCGGACTCGTGAGCGCGGTTCGCGCGGTCAGCCTGAAATCAGAGACCGACCGCGAGTCGTTTGTGCTGCCGGCGGGTGGCCTACGGATCGAAGGTCGAGTCGGGAGCAGCAAGATCCCGGCCAACCAGATTTCCTTCGCGATCTACAAGGGCAGCCAGTTCGACGGCTCGGATCGCGGCGCGCTGATCCCGAACGTCGCAGCCGGCGACGTCGCGCTGCTGCCGGAAGGGACCTACTACATCATCTCCAACTATGGCGACGCAAACTCGGTGGTGCGCTCGGACATCCGCGTTCAGGCCGGCAAGCTGACCGACGTCACGGTCACCCATCGCGCCGCCGTCATCACGCTGAAACTCGTCAGCGACAAGGGAGGCGAGGCACTCGCCAACACCGCATGGTCGGTGATCACGCCGGGCGGCGACGTGATCAAGGAATCGATCGGCGCCTTCCCGCGTGTCGTGCTGTCAGAAGGCGAGTATCGTGCGATCGCCAAGAACGAGGGCAAGGTGTTTGAGCGGCCCTTCAACGTCGTCAACGGCGTCGATGGCGAGGTCGAGGTCGTCGCGCGCTGAGATGGTTCATTGAACTGTCATAGTCTCTAACCTGCGCTAACCATCACACAACTTAAAACTGTCATGCCCGGCCTTAACGGCTTACCGGTTGGACAGCTTTTACATCGCATTAAGTGCGGCTGGCTTTGATGCCGCGGGGACAGCGTTTGCGTGAGTGGGGCGCGCCATGGTCGTGGCCAAAACAAAACCAGGGACAAAACCGAACAAGACATCAGCCAAAGTCGGCGCCGAGATGTTCGCCGATGTGCCGATCCTGAAGCGGAAGTGGCACGCTGCAGTACGCCCGGGTGAAAAGCTGCCCCGCTATGAAGACGTGATGCTCGGCAGTCTTGGCCGGCTCGCCGATCATATCCTGCTGCTGCGCAACGACGACGGGGCGCTGCGCGTGTCTCACACCGGCCGCTACGTCCAGACATGGCTGAACGATGAGCGCTGGAATATCCCGCTGAGCGCACTGCCGCCTGACTGCGCGACCGCGCTTGGCGAAGCCGCAGCGAGCTCCTGCGAAAACAGTCGTCCCTATCTCGCATCGGCGCACTGCGTGCGGGAGGGCCTGGTGCGGACCTACGACGTGCTTGCGCTGCCAACCGTATCGCGCTGGGGCGGCTTGCTCGTCGGCCTCTATGTCAACGAACGCAATGCGCAGTACAATCTCCTGGATACAATCTTCTCGGCCACCGATGAAGGTATGCTGTCGCTCGCCGCGGTCCGCGATGCGCGCGGCGAGCCTGCCGATTTCCAGATCGTCCATCTCAATCAAGGTGCTGCAAAGCTTTTGACGCAGCCCGCTACCGATTTGCTGTGGCGCCGGCTCAGCACCGGGGGCAACCCGTTATCCGCGCCGGAAGTCGTCGGCCAACTGCGCGGATTCATCAGACGCGGTACCGGCGGGCAGTTCGAGATAGGGACCGACGAGCGCTGCCTTCGGCTTGGTGTCACGGCGTTCGGCGACATGCTGTCGCTGACGGTTTCCGACGTTACCGAGCTGAAGCGCCGGGAGGTCTCGTTCCGCCTGCTGTTCGAGAATAACCCGATGCCGATGTGGGTGTTCGACGCCGACACGATGCAGTTCCTGAGCGTCAACGATGCCGCCGTTCAGCATTACGGCTACGCCCGCGAAAAGTTCCTTGGCATGAAGCTGCGTGAGATCTGGCCACAGGATGAATGGGCCACGCACAGCGAGGCGCTGCGTGAGCTCGGCGACGTCTATCAGTCCAGTCGCGACTGGCGGCACATCAAGGCGGACGGCAGCGAAATTCATGTCCTGACGTTCGGGCGCAGGGTGCCGTTCGACGGCCGCGAGGGCTATCTGGTGGCGGTCGTCGACATCACCGAGCGTCGTGCGGCCGAGGCGCGGATCGCCCACATGGCGCATCATGACGGGCTCACCAATCTGCCGAATCGGGATTTCTTTCAGGAGCGCCTGCGCGAGGCGCTGGAGCGCAGCCTGAACGGCAACAGGCGCGTCGCGATAATGTGCGTCGATCTCGACCTGTTTAAGAATGTGAACGACTCCTTCGGCCACCCGATGGGCGACCGGCTGCTCAAGCTCGTGGCTGAACGGCTGAGATCAGTGGTCCGCGGCGATAACGTCGCGGCCCGCCTGGGTGGCGACGAGTTCGCGATTGTGCTCGCCGGCGACGTTTCCCCGAACGAGGCGAGTGCGTTTGCTGAACGGCTCATCGAAGTGCTGAGCGCAAATTACACCATCGATGGCCTCGAAGTCGTCGTCGGCGCAAGCATCGGAATTGCACTGTCGCCGGGCGACGGCACGACCTCGGAAGAATTGATGCGCAACGCCGACATGGCGCTCTACCGCGCCAAGTCGGAGGGCGGCGGCGTCCACCATTTCTTCGAGCGCGAGATGGACCAGCAGGCGCAGAAGCGCCGCGACATGGAACGCGACCTGCGCATGGCCTTCGCCAATGGCGAATTCGAGCTGCATTACCAGCCGCTGGTCGATATCGCGGCCGAGAGGATCAGCGGGTTCGAATCCCTGTTGCGGTGGCGCCATCCGCAAAAGGGCATGGTCTCGCCGGCGGAGTTCATCCCGGTCGCCGAAGATATCGGCCTGATCGTTTCGCTCGGCGAATGGGTGCTGCGCGAGGCTTGCTCGGAAGCGGCGAAATGGCCTGCCGACATCAAGGTCGCCGTCAACCTGTCGCCGGTGCAGTTCCGCAGCCGCAATCTGGTCCAGGCCGTGATCTCGGCGCTCGCGCATTCGAGTCTGTCGCCGCGGCGGCTTGAGCTCGAAATCACGGAGTCGGTATTCCTGGCGGAGACCGAGACCAATCTTGCGATCCTGCACCAAATGCGCGAGCTCGGCGTCGGCATCTCCATGGACGATTTCGGTACCGGCTACTCCAGCCTGAGCTACCTGCGCAGTTTCCCATTCGACAAGATCAAGATTGACCGTTCCTTCGTCAAGGACCTGGCGCGTCGCTCCGATTGCCTTGCGATCGTGCGCGCGATCTCGGGCCTTGGCCGCAGCCTCAAGATCACCACCACCGCCGAGGGCGTCGAGACTGTCGACCAGCTCGATTCGCTGCGCGCCGAAGGCTGCAACGAGGTGCAGGGTTTCCTGTTCAGCGCGGCAAAACCCGGAAGCGAGATCGAGGCCCTGTTGACTGCCTTCGCGGTCCGAGCATCAAGGGTTGCGTGACTCACTGTGGCGACCACTTGGAGCCTCATGGCCGGCTCCGCGCTCATCAGGTTGAGGAACTATCAGAACCTCGTGACGATGTCGGACAGCGCGGGACGCGGGCGATCTTCGCTCGGCTTGGTCGGCGTGCCGATATGGATGAAGCCGGCGAGTTTTTCGTCCGCCTTCAGTCCCAGGCCATCGAGCACGTCGCGGTCGAAGGCGAACCAGCCGGTCAGCCAGCAGGCGCCGTAGCCGAGCGCGGTCGCGGCGGTGACGATGTTCATCGCGCTCGCGCCGGCCGACAGTTCCTGCTCCCACGGCGGCACTTTCGGATGCGGCTTGGTGAAGCTGACGACGCCAATCACCAGCGGCGCATCGGTGAGGCGCCTCTTCTCGACTTCGATGTCGGACGCCGGCGCGCCGGGATTCTTCCGGGCAAAGACTTTCGCGATCACGTCGCCGGCGCGCCCGCGGGCGTCGCCCTCAAAGATGATGAAGCGCCAAGGCGCGAGCTTGCCGTGATCCGGCACCCGCGCGCCGATGGTCAGAATGGTGTCGAGCTCGGCCTGCGAGGGGCCGGGCGCGGTCATCTCACGCGGCTTCATCGACCGACGGGTCTTCAGAAGTTCAATGGCATCGGGCACGGAAATGTCCTTGCGGTGGTAGCCGTGCCCCACAGATAGGGGCACGGCCGGGTCGACGAAAGCCGGTTTAGACCGATTATGAAGATCAGGCCGCCAATCGGGCCCGCTTGACGTCCGGCGGGGTCGCTTCGTCGAGCAGGGCGGCGATTGCCGCGTCGGTCGGCATTACGGTCTGGCGTTCGCTGCCGAGGCGGCGGACCGAGACCGAATGTGTCTCGGCTTCCTTCTTGCCGACCACGAGGAGCGCCGGGATCTTCGCCAGCGAGTGCTCGCGGACCTTGTAGTTGATCTTCTCGTTGCGCAGGTCGATCTCGACCCGCAAGCCGGCGTGTCGGGCGGCAGCCGCCACCACCTTGGCGTACTCGTCGCCCTCAGAGGTGATGGTCGTGACCACAACCTGCGTCGGCGCAAGCCAGAGCGGGAAGTTGCCGGCGTAATGCTCGATCAGTATGCCGATGAAGCGCTCCATCGAGCCGCAGATCGCGCGATGCACCATGACCGGCACCTTCTTCGATCCGTCATGATCGATGTAGAATGCGCCGAACCGCTCAGGCAGGTTGAAGTCGACCTGGGTCGTGCCGCATTGCCAGTCGCGGCCGATGGCGTCGCGCAGCACATATTCGAACTTCGGCCCGTAGAACGCGCCTTCGCCCGGATTGATCTCGGTCTTGATGCGGTTGCTGCCCTTCGCCTTGATCTCCGATAGCACGGTCGCCATCACGCGTTCGGCGTGATCCCACATCTCGTCGGTGCCGACGCGCTTGTCGGGCCGGGTCGAGAGCTTGACGGTGAGCTCGCCGTCGAAGCCGAAATCGCCGTAGGTCGACAGAATCAGGTCGTTGATCTTCAGGCACTCGTCGGCGAGCTGCCGCTCGGTGCAGAACACATGCGCATCGTCCTGGGTGAAGCCGCGCACGCGCATCAGCCCATGCATCGCGCCCGATGGTTCGTAGCGGTGCACGACGCCAAACTCCGCGAGGCGCAAGGGCAGGTCGCGATAGCTTTTCAGGCCGTGCTTGAAGATCTGCACATGGCCCGGACAGTTCATCGGCTTCAGCACGAACCAGCGCTTGTCCTCGGCCTCGTCGCCGGCCGATTGCGCTGCGAACATGTTCTCGCGGTACCAGTCCCAGTGGCCAGACGTCTCCCACAGCACCTTGTCGAGGATCTGCGGTGCATTGACCTCGTTGTAGTCGCCGGTCAGCCGCCGCCGCATATAGGCGATCAGCTGCTGGAAGATGGTCCAGCCCTTCGGGTGCCAGAACACGACGCCTGGACCTTCTTCCTGGAAGTGGAACAGGTCGAGCTCTCGGCCGAGCTTGCGATGGTCGCGCTTCTCGGCCTCCTCGATCTGCTTGAGGTAGGCGTCGAGTTCCTCCTGCCTCGCAAACGCCGTGCCGTAGATGCGGGTCAGCATCGGGTTGTTGCTGTCGCCGCGCCAATAGGCGCCGGCCACTTTCATCAGCTTGAAGGCGTTGCCGACCTTGCCGGTCGAAGTCATGTGCGGGCCGCGGCAGAGATCGAACCAGTCGCCCTGGAAATAGATCTTGATCGGCTCGGCGCCGGGAATTGCGTCGACCAGCTCGACCTTGAAGGCCTCGCCCTTGTCGCGGAACACCCGTTTGGTCTTTTCACGATCCCAAACTTCCTTGGTGAACGGCTTGTCCCGCGCAATGATCTCGCGCATCCGCTTCTCGATCGCGGCAAAATCTTCCGGGGTGAATGGCTCGTTACGGAAGAAGTCGTAGTAGAAGCCGTTCTCAATGACAGGGCCGATGGTGACCTGGGTGCCCGGCCACAGCGACTGCACGGCTTCCGCCAGCACATGCGCGGCGTCATGCCGGATCAGCTCCAGCGCGCGGGGATCCTCGCGGCTGATCAGCTCGATCTTGGCGTCAGCTTCGATCGGGTCATTGAGATCGGCAAGCGCGCCGTCGAGCGCCATCGCCACCGTGCGCTTGGCGAGCGAGGGCGAGATGCCCCTGGCGATATCGAGGCCGGTCGTGCCTTTGGCAAATTCCCGCTTCGCCCCGTCGGGAAAGGTGAGGGCGATCTTGTGCAAGGGTTCGGCGGGCTTGAGGTTCGAGAGGCTGTACTGGAATCCGGATTCGGATTTGGGCGCTTCGGGCATCGAGGTCTCCTGTGGCTCACTCCTGCGAACGAGCGCAGGTAAGCGGAACCAGCGGTATAGCAGGCGATTCGGGCAGGACAAGCTGGCGATTCCAATAAAATCCGCATCGCGGCCTTGCGCCGTGAATGGTCCATCTGGTTTCGCGCGACGGCCTTCGGCAATGCGACCCATCGATCCTCGTCTAACGTCGAGCATTCATTTCCGCCCAGCCCGGCGCGAGTTCCGCGCGTCGCAGCGACCGCAAGGGGGTGCAAGCGAGGGCGTGTCATGCATTTGGATGCATTTGCATTGATTCGGCTGCCTGCTATCAACGCGCCGTGAAACGCTTCGCTCCCACCGCCTTGATGCTCGGCAATGTCGTCACCGGCTGCTCGGTGCTGGCGCCGGCGGGGATGCTCGCGGAACTGTCGAGCGGGTTGGACGTCACCATCCACGCCGCGGGCCTTTTGATCACCTTCGGCGCGATCGTGTTGTGCGTGGGATCGCCGGTGACGGCTTGGCTGACCAGCCGGATCGAACGGCGAGCACTGCTGACCGCGACGCTGCTGGTGTTCGCGCTCACCAATGCGGCGTCCGCCCTCGCGCCGAATTACGCCGGTCTGCTGATCATTCGTCTCGTGATGCTTGCCGTCGGCGTCATCTATACGCCTCAGGCGGCGGGCACCGCGGCGCTGATCGTGCCGGTCGGGAAGCGCGGCAGCGCGATCGCCTACATCTTCCTGGGCTGGTCGCTCGCCGCTGCGGTGGGCCTGCCGCTGATCACCTTCATCGCGAGCCGCTACGGCTTCCGCGCAGTCTATTGCGCGATCGGGATGATGGCTCTCGTGAGTTCCGCGCTGCTGTGGTGGCGCCTGCCGGGCGGACTGCTCGGCACGGCGGTCGACCTCAAGACCTGGGCAGAGGTCGGCCGCAACCGCATGATCGTCACCCTGCTGTCGATCACCACATTGCAAATGTCCGGCCAGTTCGTGGTGTTTACCTTCATGGGGCCCTTGCTCGCCAAGCTCACGGGCGCCAAACCGGACGCCATCGGATTCGTGTTCGCGCTCTACGGAGTCTGCGGATTCATCGGCGTCGCGGTCGCTACCCGCATCGTGGATTCCTGGGGCGCCTGGAGAACTTCGGTCCTGTTCACGGGGCTGATGCTGGCCGGCGTCGCCGGCTGGGCAGTGAGCGCCGGCGTCTATGCGCTGATGGCGGTATCGGTCGCGCTGTGGGGGCTTGGCTTCGCATCGACCAACTCGATGCAACAGGTGCGCCTGGTCGGCGCGGCGCCTGCGCTTGCGTCGGCGTCGGTCTCGCTCAACACCTCGGTGCTCTATATCGGCCAGGCGGTCGGCTCCGCGATCGGCGGGCTGTTGTTCGCGCGCGAGTGGCTGCATAGCGCAGGCTATGTCGCTGCCGCCCTCATCGCGTTGGCGCTTACGGTGGTGATCGCGACGCGGCCGCGGACAAACCCGATAGCCGCCGCAGCCGAGTGAACGAGCGTGTCATCAATATCAACGTTTGAGAGGGCGCGACCGCGCGCCGCGGCCGGTCAACGGCCCGATTGAGACGGCGCGCTCGCAACGCGCGAAAGTGCCGGTGTGGCCGCCATCCTGGTCAGAACGTCCCGGACCGGAAACTCGGTCCACGCCTGCGTCACGTAGCTGCGATGGGTGATGCCGTCACGGGTCTGCACGAACACCACGCTGCCCGGACGCAGCGGTCCCTCCATGCTCTCGCTGACGGAGATGCCCTTGCCGCGGAGTATCGACATCAACTCACGATCGCGTTGCCTGGTGTAGCGGGTGTAGGAGCTGACGAAGAAGCCAGTGCGGTTTTTCTCGATCCAGGACGCGAACTTGTCTAGTTCGCCGTAGACAGCGTCGAGCAGCAGCACGCCGCGGACGCGGTTGCCGGCGCCGCCGACATCGAGGCTCCAGGCCGTCGGCAGGAAGCCGCCGCTGTAGCCGATGATCACGACCGGCATATTGGCGAAGATCTGCGCGGATTTCGGATCGCCATAGAGACGGGCGAGGTGGGGCGCGGACTCGTCCAGGAAGCGCTTGAGCCCGCCCGCCTGCCAGAACTTGCCGGCGCTGGAGTCGGCCGCATCGACGGCCATTTGTGGCGCGAGCAGCACGGCGTTGACCCCAGAATCAGTGATCTGCTGCGGTACCAACTGACGGTCGCGCACGTCGCGCTCCAGTGTTGCGCCGTTGCCATGGAAGAACACCACGATTACGCCGGGCTTATTGACGTTGAAGCTTTCCGGCATGTGCACCAGCACGCGGCTGTCGTTGTAGGTCTCGTTCTGCCAGTAGACGCGGCCGCTATAGCTGCGGTGGCCGCGGCGTTCGCCACTGCCGACGTTGAGGAAGGGCGTGTCGGTGCGCGGATTGTTGCCGAAATACGGGAAGGCGGATGATTTCATGCTGACCAGCGTGGTCAGTTCGTCGCGCTCGGTCGCGGACGGCAGTGTCAGCGTCGGTGCTATCGAGGCGACGCGGACCGGCGAGGGCGGCGCAGTCCTTGGCGATGCCTGCGCGGCCGGTGCGGCGGCGGGTGTTGCGGCGCTCCGCTGGTAAGGGACGAAGCTTTCCTTCTCGGTCGGGAAGCGATCCCTAAATTGTGGCGCCGGGAAACGATCCTCGAACGTGTCGCCGCTCGTCTCGGTGTTCGCAGCGAGCATGCCTGCCTCCGGCGCCCTGCCGCATTGGGTGAGGGGGAGCGAGAGCAGGATGAGAATGCATGCGCGGGTGATCCCGCGGCGGCGCGGCCATCGCGCATGATCGTGTGCGCGCAGCGAATCTGCTCCGCACACACGACCACGATCGTCGATCTTCGGTTTCGCCCCGACCATCCACCCGTTGCCCTGAACCCACCGGCAAACGACGTATTTGAGCTTGTCGGTGTTTAGGTCACGTTAAGCTTCCGGAAGCATTTCCCCACATCCGGACGGCAAAATGAGACCACCCAATCATGTCGCGATTGTGAGGGGGCACCCGATTGTCGCATTTTCCACGTTGCCTTTCATGGTGGGTATTTCGGTGTTATTATACCTCGCGCTTGTCCCTAATTAAACCACTGTTAACGCTGCTTGAATTGGACCGCGCCAGCCTGCGCAAATAGCGAACCGGGCTTGGGCGGCTGAAGGTACGGTCGACATGGCGGCATTACACACGGGAAGCGCGGCGCTACGCGGCGCGATTCCCGGCACTGGCTCGACCGTTTCGGTGCTGACAGCGACAGCGATCGTCGTTGCCGACATGGTGGGCGTCGGCGTCTTCACGAGCCTCGGTTTTCAGGTCAAGGACATCCCCTCCGGCTTCTCGATCCTCCTGTTGTGGGCGGTCGGTGGCGTCGTCGCGTTGTGCGGTGTGTTCTCCTATGGCGAGCTTGGCGCGATGTTCCCGCGTTCGAGCGGCGAGTACAATTTCCTCGGCCGGGCCTATCACCCGGCCTTCGGATTCCTGGCGGGATGGGTGTCGGCGACCGTAGGCTTCGCCGCGCCGGTCGCACTCGCAGCGATGGCGTTCGGCGAGTATGGCCGCTCGATCCTACCTGACGCGCCGCCGCTCGCGCTCGCCGTCGGCGTGGTGTGGCTCGTGTCGATCGTGCAGCTTACCGGCATGCGGCATTCTTCGACCTTCCAACTGGCCGCGACCGTCCTGAAGGTTGTTCTGATCGTCGCGTTCCTCGTCACGGGCTTCGTGATCGCGACACCGCAACCGGTTTCGTTCGCGCCGTCGCCGGCGGATCTGGCCTATGTGCTCAGCGCGCCTTTCGCGATCAGCCTGGTGTTCGTGATGTACTCGTTCTCGGGCTGGAACGCCGCGACCTACATCATCGGCGAGATGCGGCTGCCGGAGCGCAATGTGCCGCGCGCGATGCTGTTTGGCACGCTGATCGTGCTGGTGCTCTACGTCGCGCTGAACGCGGTGTTCCTGCACACCGCGCCGATCGACAAGCTCGCCGGCCAGCTCGATGTCGCCCGCATCTCCGGCAGCTACATCTTTGGCGAGATCGGCGGCCGCGTGGTGGGCGTCATGATCTGTGTCGGGTTGATATCCTCCATCAGCGCGATGATGTGGATCGGGCCGCGCGTGATGATGACGATGGGCGAGGATATTCCGGCGCTGCGACTGTTCGCGCGGCGATCTGGCAGTGGTGCGCCGGCCTACGCCATCTTGTTCCAGCTTGCCGTGGCGAACCTGATGTTGTTCACCCGCAGCTTCGAGGCGGTGCTCGACTTCATCCAGTTCGCGCTCTTGTTCTGCTCGTTCTTCACCGTGGCAGGTGTGATCAAGCTGCGCATCACGAGGCCTGAACTGCCGCGGCCCTATCGCGCATGGGGATACCCGGTCACCCCGCTGGTTTTCCTGCTCGTGACCGCCTTCATGATGTACTATCTTTTGACACAGCGCCCGCTGCAATCGGCGCTTGGCACCCTCATCATGGTTTCCGGTCTTCTGATCTACGCGATCTTCCGCAAACGGGCGGATGGCGCTGCGTCTGCCGGACCGGCGTGCGAATGAAAATGCCGATGTCCGTGAAAGTGTTGCTGCTCGTCATCGCCGTGTCGGTCGCAGCCATTCTGCCCGCGCGCGCCGCGGACGTAACGCCGGATGACACCGCGCGCTTTCTCGCCGGAATGCAGCCTTCGGCTGATTCTCCATTGCTGCCGTTGACCGCGGATCCTGCCTGGCAGCGTCACGCGAAATTCTTCAACTCCGCCTTCGCCCAGCTCGAGGAGCGGCAATTGTCGAAGATACGGGCCTGGTCCGAGACCAATCTCGCCGCGCCGAGGCCCACGATGTTCTACATGTTCTCCGGCCCGGACTTTCTCTACGCCGATGCATTCTATTCCAGCGCGACGACCTATGTGCTGAGCGCCCTCGAGCCGCCCGGAGCGGTGCCTGACCTCACCAGGTTGCCGCGCGGCGGGATTGCTGCTGCGCTGTACAGTGTCGAGGACTCGCTCGGATCGATCCTGAGCTTCTCCTTCTTCATCACCAAGCAGATGAAGGTCGACCTGCATGCCGGCGAACTCAGCGGCACCCTGCCGATCCTCTATGTGTTCCTGGCGCGGTCGGGCAAGACCATCCGCGACGTCAAGCCGGTGGCGCTCGACCAGGACGGCGCGCTCATCGTCGGCGCGGATGCGCTGCCGCGCAACGCGGTGCGCGGCACCCGGATTCTCTTCGCAGGTTCTGATGGCGTCGAGAGGACGCTGTATTACTTTTCGACCGATCTCTCCAATTCCGGCGCGAAGGCCAGCGGCTTCCTCAAATTCTGCGCCACGCTTGCGCCCGGCAACAGCCTGCTCAAGAGCGCGTCCTACCTGCTGCATGCCGGCAATTTCTCCACTGTGCGCAGCTTCATCCTCGCCAACAGCGCGACCATCATCCAGGACGATTCCGGAATACCGTTCGCCTATTACAGCCCTAAGAAATGGCGATTCTTTCCGTTTGGCCGCTATCTCGGCCCGATCTACAAATTCCCCGGCCGTTACCAGGAGGCCTATGCCGAATTGTTCCGCCGCTCCCAGCCGATCGACTTCGGCATCGGTTATCGCTGGCGGCCGCGCGAATCCAATTTGCTGCTGTCCGTCAGGCTGCCCGACGACGGCACAGGCACGGCGGAGGCGATAGCACCCGTCGATGAGCCGCCGCTCAAGCCCCGGCCGCGCAAGCCGAGGCCGTCGGCGCCGATCCCGCCGCCCCAATGGCGGGGCGGTTTCTGGTTCTGGCGCTAGGGCAAGGGCTCGCGCATCACCACTTCACGCTTTGGCTCGGGACAATGAAGGCCGTGTTGCCCGGCGCCTCGGGACGATAGGCGAAGTAGTGGTAGGCGGCGACTATCAGGATCAGCAGGGCGAGGATGGCCAGCAAATCGATTTGCCGGGGATCGTGACCGTTGCGCCTGATTTTCCAGCGCATCGTTGTTTCCTCCCAACGGGGAGCCAACAAGACAATGCCGCAGCCCCGCCACAGTTCCGCATGGCGCAATGCACGCGGCGGTCGCGAGGGGTGCGGGCATCCTTCAATCCGCGTTGACGCCACGCCAGCGGCCATAGCGCCACGGCAGGTACCAGCGCGCACTCGATGGTTTTGCCATCGGCACATTGTCGATGCCTGACGTGCCCCAGGGATGACAGCGTAACAGGCGCGCCAGCGTCATCCATCCGCCGGCCCAGAGTCCGAACCGATCGATCGCTTCATCGCCATAGACCGAGCAGGTCGGCAGATGGCGGCAATTGTAGCCGACCAATGGCGACAGCGTGTGCCGGTAGATCCAGATCAGGCCGCGGCCAAGGTTGCGCGGCAGCCGGCGGAGGCTGGCACACTCCGTGCATCTCGCAGGATGCGTCGTCGAACGGTCGGTCGGCGGCATGACCCCATATGTACGTAGTCTTGCGGGGGTTCCAAGCCGAGGAACAGAGGTCTTGCAGATATTTACGCCACAGTTCTCAATTATCGCACCGCGCGAATGGCGTTGCAGCAAAGGTCCTATGGACGCTCCGGACAAGCAAGGTTACCGTTTCCCTAATGCTGCAATGACAGAATCATGTTGCGTCGAATTGGGGCCACTGCCACCTTTTGCTCTAGGGGCTTGGGGGAAGGAACCAAATTGAGTCTTGTGAGGTCGCTTCCATTTCTTGGCTGGGCGCTTCTCGGCGCCATCAGCCTGTGCATGGCAATGCCCGGCACGATCACGACGCTGGGCAATTCGGCGCAGGCGAACTCGACCCTCGAAGAACGCAAGCTGCCGATGAAGTTCAACTGGATCGCCTGCCAGCCGAATTGCAAAGGCTGGGTGTCCGCGGTCGGCATCATCACCGCTGACAGCCCGAAGGATTTTGATGACTTCGCGCGCGGTCGTCAGCTTAACGGCGCCACCATCGTGCTCGATTCCAGCGGCGGCTCCGTGAACGATTCGATCGCGCTTGGCCGGCGCTTCCGGAGCCTTGGCGCTCTGACGACCGTCGGCACCAGCCTTATCAGTCAGACGTCGCAGGGGGAGCACGCGATAGTCGTGCCCGAGGCTTATTGCGAGTCGATGTGCGTGTTCCTGCTGCTGTCAGGAAAGACACGTTACGTGCCGCCGACGGCACATGTCAGGGTCCACCAGATTTGGATGGGCGACCGCGCCGAGGACGCGAGGGGCGCCAGCTACACCGCGCAGGACCTGATGATCGTCGAGCGCGATATCGGCCGTCTTGCCAAGTACACGTTTGACATGGGCGGTGCGGGCGACCTGTTGTCGCTGGCATTAAGCGTGCCGCCATGGGACGAGTTGCACGAATTGTCGCCGGCCGAGTTGCGGCTGACCAATCTCATCACTACCGATGCCATCGCCGACGTGCTGCCGCAACTGGATGTCACGACCATCCCGGTCGCGGAAGCGAAGTCGAAGGATCGCTTCGTCAGCAGCGCGGTGCAAGGCGAGGTCCAGCCGCAGGCCGCGAAGGCGACCAAGACCGCCGAGGCTGTGGTGCCGACGGGCGGCACGGCCGCGCCGGCGCCGCCTCTACCCGTGCAGCAAGCCAAGCCCTGATGGTGAGGTGCCGCGAGGGCGGCGTCTCCAATCACGAGGTCCCGAATGGAGCCCTACGCTGGCTGCCTGGCCTTGGCCTCGATCTGGCCGATCGCATCGACCACCGCGTCGAAAGTGAGCATCGTTGAGGCGTGACGCGCCTTGTAGTCTCGCACCGGTTCGAGCAACGCGATATCAGCCCATTTGCCGGCGTTGGGGGGCTTGCCGTCTTCCTTCAGCATCTTGCGCACCGTCTCGCGCAATTCGCGCAATTCGTCCGCGGTCGATCCCACCACATGGCTGGCCATGATTGAGGAGGAAGCCTGGCCGAGCGCGCACGCCTTCACGTCGTGGGCGAAGTCGGTCACAACTCGTCCGTCCATCTTGAGGTCGACCTTCACGGTCGAACCGCACAGCTTCGAATGGGCGGTGGCGCTGGCGTCAGGGTCGGCGAGCCGGCCGAGCCGTGGAATATTGCCGGCCAATTCGATGATCCGCTTGTTGTAAATATCGTTCAGCATGGGGTGGTGTCTGGTTCCGGCGCCAGGCGCTCTTGGCGGCTGAGTTTCACCGTCCTATATATGGACGGCATTGGCGGAAATATAGTCCGGCCATGCAGCCATGACGGTCGCATTATGTCGTGGCGTTGTTAGGATAGGGATATTCAGGCGCCCGGTGGTTCGCGAACCCGCCCCGTCTGCCCGGTGACACCTCCGGCATGAGGCCGGTCGAACGGAGAAGACATGGACGCCTTGATCAAATCGATCCGCCCCAACAAGCAGTCCGAGGGCCGTCCGGCCGAGATCGACCCCGCCGAATTCATGGCGGCGGCGGTGCGTGCCGACCAGCCGCGGCCGTCACGGGCCGAGGCTGAAAAGGCGGTGGAGATCCTTCTCAGCTACATTGGCGAGAATCCAGATCGCGAAGGCCTGCTCGAAACGCCGCGCCGCGTTGTTGAAGCCTATGACGAACTCTATCAGGGCTACCATCAGTGCCCGGCCGAAGTGCTGAACCGCACCTTCGGCGAAACCGCGGGCTATGACGATTTCGTCCTGGTGCGCGACATCGAGTTCACCTCTCAGTGCGAGCATCACATGATGCCGTTCTATGGCAAGGCGCATATCGCCTACACGCCGGTGGAGCGGGTCGTCGGCCTGTCCAAACTCGCGCGGCTTACCGATATCTTTGCGCGCCGGTTGCAGACGCAGGAGCATCTCACCGCGCAGATTACTGCTGCGATCGACGAGATTCTCAAGCCGCGCGGCGTTGCCGTGCTGATCGAGGCGGAGCATACCTGCATGTCGGTGCGCGGCGTCGCCAAGCATGGCGCGGTGACGTTCACGAGCCGGTTCACCGGCATGTTCCGCGACAATCCGGCGGAGCAGCAGCGTTTCCTGTCCCTGGTGCGAGGACCAAACCGGTAACCTCGCGTTTCGATTGCGAGGTTTCCCGTGGCTGCATCGACCCACGATCACGATCGCGAAGAGGGGCTCTCCTTCCAGCCCAAATTCGACGCGTCAGGTCTCGTGACCTGCGTTGCGACCGACGTCGCGACCGGCGAGGTGCTGATGGTCGCGCATATGAATGACGAGGCCCTGCGCAAGACGATCGCAACCGGCGAGGCCTGGTATTTCAGCCGTTCCCGCAAGGCGCTGTGGCGCAAGGGCGAAAGCTCCGGTCAGACCCAGCGCGTGATCGAGATGCGGATGGACTGCGATCAGGACGCGGTATGGATTCGCGTGGAGCAGACCGGTGCCGCCTGTCATACTGGACGGCGTTCGTGCTTCTATCGCGCGGTCAAAGGTGAGGGCGGTGCCGTCGGCCTGTCACCCGTCGATGCCGAGCGGCTGTTCGATCCGGCGCAGGTCTATCGTATATAGGGACGGCCTTCGGCTTGGCTCGATCGGTGCACTCTTAATGCACCGTTAACCATAATCGCGGCAGTGTGAGACATGGGTGCCGATTGCCGACACCCGCCAAGGCACCGGACAGATGTCGGTCGACACATTCAATGCCACGGCTGCGGCAGGTGTTGATCGCTCGCGCCTGAACATTGCGGGCTCGATCAAGCAAGCGGCCGCTGCCACCGGCGCGAGCTTTGAATATCTGCTCGCGACCGCGAAGATGGAATCCAATTTCGATCCGCAGGCTAGCGCCACGACCTCGTCGGCGCGCGGACTTTATCAATTCATCGACCAGACCTGGCTCGGCACCGTCAAGGAGGCCGGAAGCCAGCTCGGCTATGGCAAATATGCCGACGCCATCACGAAAAATTCCGACGGCAGCTATTCGGTCAGCGATCCGGCTGCGCGTAACGCCATCATGAAGCTGCGTGCCGAGCCGGACGCGGCGTCATCCATGGCGGCGGTGCTGACCCAGTCCAACAGTTTCAAGCTCACGGGAAAGATCGGCCGCCGCCCGACCGATGCCGAGCTCTATATGGCCCATTTCATGGGCGTCGGCGGCGCCGCCAGGCTGATCTCGAGCTCCGAAGACAGTCCGGCCGCCAATGCGGCGGCAATGTTCCCGAGAGCTGCCGAGGCCAACCACTCGATTTTCTATGACAGGTCCGGAAGCGCGCGCAGTGTTTCGCAGGTCTATTCGGTCCTGAGCACGCGCTACGCGGCGGCCGCGAATTCCCGGGATACGCGCACGGCCTTCGCTGCGGTGAGCGGCGGCACGATGAGCCCCTACGCGGTTGCAGGCGCGGCGCCCGGACCCGTCATGGACAACGCGGCCTATCTGTCGACCTTTCCGGACTCGCGGGCGGTGACGCCGGCCTCCACGGCGTCTCAGGGAACCGCATCCGCGCCGACCTTCCGCTCGCTATTCCAGGCTGGCGAACGAGCGCAGCCGATTTCGCCCGCAGTACAGGAGCTGTGGGGCAAATCCCCGTCGCTACTGGCTTCGGCGACCCCCGAGGTCCGTGCCCCCGGCCGGCTCGATCTCTTCAGCGATCGCAACGGCACGTTCGGCAGCTAGCGGCCCGGCTGGCGCCTGCCGCGGGTCGGCTCCCCTTAACGAAACGTCAATAATCCCAAAAATTTATGGTGAACTCTTTGTTAAGCGTCATGGTTTATTTTTTCCTGCATTGGCGTCGCATATCGATGCCGCTCGTTGCGTAAGCCGGCAGGACCATGATCGTTCGGCAGTTTATTAGTTGGATTAGAACCGCCCCGGCGGGCGAGCGAGCAGAGGCGACACGGGCCCTGGCGCGGGCCTGGCTCGTCTCGGATCTCACTGACGAGGACCGCGTCGCGACCGAAGGCGTGCTGTTGATGCTGCTCGACGACCCGTCGCCGCTGGTCCGTGGGGCGATGGCCGAAGTGTTCTCGCGCAGCGCCGAGGCGCCGGCCGCAATTGTGCAGGCACTCTCGGTCGACCAGCCGTCGATCGCGCTGCCGGTGCTCGAGCATTCGCCGCTGCTGATCGACGCGGACCTCGTCGACATCGTCGCGACCGGCAGCGACGAAGTACAGTGCGCGGTCGCGCGCCGCATCAGCCTGCCGGCCTCTGTCTCCGCCGCGATCGCCGAGGTCGGGTCGGCGGCTGCCGCGCTCGAACTGATCGAGAATCCGCATGCCGGCCTGGTGCCCTTCTCCTGGGACCGCATCGTCGAACGGCACGGCCACCTCGCCGCGATCAGAGAAGCGATGTTTCAACTCGAGGATCTACCGTCAGCGACGCGCATGGCGCTGGTCGCGAAATTGTCGGACACGCTGGCGCAATTCGTGGTCGCCCGAAACTGGCTCGGCGCCGACCGGGCGGGGCGGATTGCAGGCGAGGCGCGTGAACGCTCCACGGTGAACATAGCCGCGCGGTCCTATGGAGAGGATATGCGTGGGCTTATCAGCCATCTGCGCTCTACCAGCCAGCTGACCGCCGGACTGATCCTGCGGGCGTTGTTGTCGGGCAATCTCGACCTGTTCGGCGCGGCGCTCACCGAGCTTTCCGGACTACCGGAAGCCCGCGTCTCAGCGCTGCTTAACGATCGCAGCAGCGCCGGCCTGCAGGCGCTGCTGATCCGCGCGGGCCTGCCGGAATCGACCTTCGCGGCATTCCGCGTCGCGCTCGAGGCGAGTCACGAGATCGGTTATGTCGACAGTGGCGACGGCGCGGCGCGCCTGCATCGCCGCATGGTGGAACGTGTGTTGACCCATTGCGAAACTGACCGTTCGGCCGCCGAGCCGTTGCTGATCCTGTTGCGCCGCTTTGCCACGGAATCAGCACGGGAGGAAGCGCGCATGTTCTGCGAAGAACTCGCCGCCGAAGAAGCGATCGCGGCCCGGGCTTACGACGATCTCATCGCAGCTTAGAGTATGATCCGGAAAAGCGCCCCGCTGTTCTCCCTCGCGACAAACGCGTAGCGGTTGCGTGGAGATCAGGCTCTCACAAAGGCCGAAGGTGCGATGACTATCCGACCCGGACTCGTCGCGCTCTAGCCCAGTCCGAACTTTCTCGATGGAGGATGTTTCGCGCCGCTCGCTGCGGTAGCGGCGGGCAGCCGGTGGCGCGCCTATTCACCTGGCACGATGCTCGGCGCAAGTATGGCCTCGAGATGCTCCGGGCGATCGCGGTTGGCGCGGGTCAGGAATTCGTCGGCGATGCCGCGGAGCTGCTTGCTGAGTACTCCTGCGACAACGGCGGTGTCGAGCTTGGTACGCTCGCGCACGATCGCCTGCACGGCATTGATGTGATGGGCGATCAGGTCGGCCGGCACGGCGTTAAGGTCCGGCGCATGCTCGATGATGCGGCACAGGCTCTCGGCGGCGGCCGCCGCCGACGGGTAACCGAACGTCGCGGCGTCGCCCTTGATGTCGTGGGCGGCGCGGAACAGCTCATCGCGCGTTTCATTGTTGAAGCCGTCGAGCTGGACCGCGGCATGGGCGGCCGAGAGGCGATCGGCCTCGATCGTCATCCACGCCTTGAACTCGCCGGAGAGACCGGCAAGCGCCTTCTCGGCGCGGCCGACGGGATCGTCGAGATCGCTCTCGGGAACGCGCAGCAGCACCCTGCGCAGCGGATTCGGCTGCGTGATCACGTGATGCGTGCCGAAACTCTTGATCTCGATCGCCGCTTGCTTGTCTTTCGCCATGACGGTGTCCTTGGCCTGCTAGATGCCGGGGCGCGCCTTTTCGAGCAGCGATGGCTGTTGCATCACTTCCACCTCGCCGCTGCCGCGGCGCTCGGGTCCGATATAGGTGTTGGTGGTGTTGCGGCGGCGGTCGGGACCAAAATACGTCTTGGTCTTGATGAAGGGCCTCGGATTGGCGACCACGTTGAGAATGCGCTGGTAGAGGCCTTTGGCCGAGATCGGCTTGGCAAGGAATTCGGTAACGCCTGCGTCGCGCGCCACAGTGACGCGGCGCTTTTCGGTGTGACCGGTCAACATGATGATCGGAGCATACGGGTTGCCCTTGGATTCCGGCTGCCGGATCATCTGCGCCAGTTCAAGGCCGTCGAAGATCGGCATCGACCAATCGGTGATGACGATGTCGGGCACGTAATGAGTGTACATCTCGAGCGCAGTGGCGCCGTCCTCGGCCTCGTAGACCTCGCGCGCTCCGAACGAATGCAGCAGCGTCCGCAAGATGCGGCGCATATGCGGATTGTCGTCGCAAATCAGAAATCGCAGCTTGTTGAAATCGATGCGATACATGGTCCGGTTCCGAACGGGCATACCGGGCCAACGCGGTATTACCCAACGTTAACCATATGCCGAGCGAGGTTAATGATTGGTTGCCGGGGGGAAGGCCGCCATCAGTGCCCGAACTGTTCGCGCAGGATGCGCTCCTCGAGGGAATGGCCGGGGTCGAACAGCATCCGCATCGCGATGGTCCTGTCGGACAGCACCTCGACACGGCGGACATCGCGGACCTCGTCATGGTCGGCGACCGCCGCCACCGGCCGCTTCTCCCCCTCGATCACTTCGATCACCACGAAGGCGGAGTTGGGCAACAGCGCGCCGCGCCAGCGCCGCGGCCGGAACGCGCTGATCGGGGTCAGCGCAAGCAATTGGGCGTTGATGGGCAGGATCGGCCCCTGCGCCGACAGGTTGTAGGCGGTCGATCCGGCAGGCGTCGCCACCAGGATGCCGTCGGCCATCAGTTCGGGCATGCGCTCCTGCTCGTCGATCAGGATTCGCAGCTTGGAGACCTGGTAAGTTTGACGGAACAAGGCCACCTCGTTGATGGCATGATGCAGATGCACGGTACCGTGGACATCGGTGGCGCGCATCAGCAGCGGATTGATCAGCGACTCCCTCGCTGCGGCGAGCCGTGCACGCAGGTCGTGCGTCGAATACTCGTTCATCAGAAAACCGACGGTGCCGCGATGCATGCCGTAGATCGGCTTGCCCGTGCGCATATTGGCGTGCAACGTCTGCAGCATCAGCCCGTCGCCGCCGAGCGCGACCACGACGTCGGCGTCGCCAGGGGCATGGTTGCCGTAGATCGCGGTGAGCTGTTCGAGCGCCGATTGCGCTTCCGCGCCTACGCTCGCGACGAAGGCGATCCGGTCATATCGCTTGGTGCTGGACATCGCTCACGAACTCGTTTGCCACGGAATACGCCGCGCTCGTCTATACATCCCTGGCGGCCTTGTCGAGATGATCCCACGGCTTGCGGGTGCCGCCAAGCTGTCGCAGTTTGCGGCCAGAACCCGCAAGCCTGCAAATACTGATACGGTGGGCAGGGAGTGAACGACATGGCTAACAGTTTTGCGACGCGGCTTGGGGCGGCGCTGCTCGTGTTCTGCCTTGCCGCCGCGGCGCACGCCGAGGATGAAGTCCCACAGCCATCTCCGTCGCCGAGCGCGCAAGCACAGACGGGCCAGAAGGGACGGGCAGGGCGCGGCGAGGCAGCACAAAATGCCAACGCCAATGCGCCGTCCTCCGCCGATCAGCATCGGCTGCCGCCTGACTCCACCACTAAGCAGTCGCTCGCGTTGCCCGGCCGCACGCTCGCCTTCACCGCGACCGCGGGCTCGATCCGCGTGTTCGACGAGAAGGGCGAGCCGCTCGCCGACATCGCCTACACCTCCTATCAGCTCGACGGCACCGAGAAGGCAAACCGGCCGGTGACGTTCCTGTTCAACGGCGGTCCCGGCGCGTCGTCGGCATGGTTGCAACTCGGCAATGCGGGACCTTGGCGGTTGCCGATCGAGGGCGACGGCGCAGTGTCGTCCGCTTCGCCCGATCTGTTGCCGAATGCCGAGACCTGGCTCGACTTCACCGATCTCGTCTTCATCGATCCCGTGGGCACCGGCTATAGCCGCTTCGTCGCGACCGGCGACGAGGTTCGCAAGCGCTTCTTCTCGGTCGACGGCGACGTCAATTCGATCGCGCTGGTGATCCGCCGCTGGCTCGAGAAATACGACCGGCTACTGTCGCCCAAATACGTCGCCGGCGAAAGTTATGGCGGCATCCGCGGGCCCAAGGTCGTACGCAATTTGCAAACCCAGCAGGGTGTCGGCGTGCGCGGCCTCATCCTGGTCTCTCCCGTGCTCGATTTCCGCGATTATTCCGGATCGAGCATCCTGCAATTTGTCTCGAGCCTGCCGACCATGACCGCGGTCGCGCGCGCGGCCAAAGGTGCGCTGACGCGCGAGGATCTCGCCGACGTCGAGCGCTACGCGAGCGGCGATTTCCTGCTCGACCTCGTCAAGGGCCAGGCCGACGCCGAGGCGACCACGCGGCTCGCCGACAGAGTCGCGAGCCTCACCGGCATCGACCAGGCGGTGAGCCGCAGGCTGGCCGGCCGCTTCGACATCGGTGAATTCCGCCGCGAGTTCGATCGCAAGAATGGCAAAGTGACCGGGCGCTACGACGCGTCCGTCGAAGGCTACGATCCCTATCCCGACTCGCTCTACTTCCGGTTCGGTGATCCATCCGGCGACCCGTTGATGGCCCCGCTGACGAGCGCCGCTGTCGATCTCTCCACGCGCAAGCTGAACTGGCGGCCGGACGGCTCCTATCAATTGCTCAGCGAGGCCGTTAACAAGGCCTGGGATTTCGGCCACGGTAACACGCCGGCCGAATCGGTGTCTCAGCTCCGCCAGGCGCTTGCACTCGATCCGAAACTGAAACTCCTGATCGGCCACGGCCTGTTCGATCTCGCCACGCCGTACTTCGCCTCGAAGATCATCCTCGACCAATTGCCCACCTTTGCAGGTCCAAGCCGTACCAGGCTCGTGGTCTATCCCGGTGGCCACATGTTCTACTCCCGCGACGCCTCGCGGCAGGCGTTCCGCAAGGAGGTCGAGGCCTTGATGAAGTAGGCCGCGCACTTTGCGCGTCTCGAAGGATGCACGGCCCTGCTGCTGATGGCCGTCGTGCTTCGAGACGGCCGCTGGGGTGTGCCTCCTCCGCATGACGGGAATGGTTACGAGTGCGCTGCGTGCCGCCACATCGTCTTGCCTCGTCGGGCAAATCACTGATCGACAATTCCACCCGGTGCGGCGAATGAGCAACCTTTCATCGTGGACGCAGTCATAAGGTCAAGATAGCTGCGGCGGCGACCATTTGACGCTTTTCTAATGTGAACCTTGCAAATGTGGCCGATGGCTACAAAACGGCGTGAAATTGTCAAAGTCTTACGCACTGTAGCTGGGGCGCACGGTCCAAATAGCCGGGCGCCTGCTCAACCCTGAGCCAAGGTATCGGACTGTCAGGGCAGGGCACAGGTTGGAGTCTATTGCCGCCGCCCCGTAAGAGCGGCGTCATTTTTAAACGGGTCACTGAATTTCCTAGTGATTGGACGCGAGGTCATCCGAAGATTTGATTCATGGCCCTGCTTCCGTCCTCAGATTGCCTGCTCCTCGATCAACGCTTCATTAGAGAGATCGAATGGCCAACCCCCCATCGCTCGGCACCAACCTAGACGGCACGGCCTACTGGACAACCAATTTTCCCTACATCGACCTCATGCATGAGGCGAGTGACTTCATTCCACAAACGTCGAGCGCCTGGGACACGGGAGTAAAGCTCGATCTGGACTCGAGCGGTTGGGTAACGTCGCTCCCAGTTGGAACGTGGGCGGGCATCTATCCCATCCTTCATAATCCGGCCGGAGCCGATACGGCCGGTGACCGCTACGTCGTGATGTACGACGGCGAAGGAACGTTTCAAGGCGTCCTCGGCGATACGATCTCGGAGGCTTCGCCTGGAAGGTTCGTTCTCACCTCTGCGTCCGACGGTACGCTCGGTTTCCAGATCACTTCAACGAACCCGGCCGACTACGTCCGCGACATTCACGTCGTTCGCGAGGATCAGCTCGCCCTTTTCAACGCAGGCGCCGTCTTTGACCCTCAGTTCCTCGCAAGGGTCGAGGACTTCCATACCTTCCGGTTCATGGACTGGATGAACACCAACACCGTGTTCGATGCCAACGGCGTGGTCGCATGGCCGGATTCATCCAACGCCGCGACCCTCGAGTGGGCGGATCGTCCGCTCATGACGGACGCCCAGTGGAGCAAGGGCGTCCCCGTCGAGGCGATGGTCGATTTGTGTAACGCGGCCGGGGCCGACGGATGGTTCAACATGCCCGTCAACGCGAGCGACGACTACGTTCGCCAGTTCGCGACTTACGTACGGGATCACCTGAATCCCGGCCTGGAGGTCCACGTCGAGTTCTCGAACGAGGTTTGGAACTGGGGTTTCCCACAATCCGGCTACGCCGATGCTCACGATGCCGGCTTCGAGAACTGGATGGAATGGTACGGCGTCCGGACTGCACAGGTCGGACGGATCTGGAACGAGGTGTTCGGTGAGTCGCCGACGGGTGGCGAGGACGTGACCGGCCGCGTCCACGTTGTCTACAACACGCAGGCCGCTTGGCAGGGTCTCGAGTCCTACGGACTCGAGACGAAGAACTGGTACGAGAACGGCGTCCACCTGCGCGCGAGCGACTATTTCGACGAGTACGCCGTGACCGGGTATTACAACTTCAATACCAGCGATCACAACGTCGTTCGGAGTTGGTGGAGCAATCCGGATGGCGGATTCGATGCAGCAGTCGCGAGCCTGCAAGAGGAGGTCAACGGTAGTCTCAAGGCGGCCTACGCCTACCACGGGGCGAAGGCGGCGGAGTATGGGCTCGAACTGACGACCTATGAGAGCGGCTACGGAGAGGTCGCCACGGACGAGACGGCGGACTATCAGCAGTTCCTCATCGACGTTCAGCGTCAGCCAGAGCTCTACGAAATCGAGATGGAGAATTACCAGAACTTCAAGGACGCGGGCGGTGGTCTCTACATGAACTTCGGGATCATCAGCGCGCCGTCGAAGTGGGGCTCCTGGAGCGCTCTCGAATCCCTGTACCAGCAGAGCTCTCCCCGCTACCAGGCGCTGACCGATTGGAACGCGACCGTCGCGCCCTGGTACGAAACCGGGAGAGATCCCAGCGTGTTCGACTCGTCCTGGACGCCAAGCCAGAACGGCGCCCCGACCATCGCCTCTAACGGGGGTGGCGACACGACGACGGCATCCATTGACGAGAACACCACCGCGGTCACCACGGTGACGGCGACCGACCCGGACGTCGGGCAAGCGCTGAGTTATTCGGTCATTGGTGGCGCGGACGCGAGCAAATTTACGATCGGCGCTTCGACCGGGGCTCTATCATTCGTTACCGCGCCGAACTTTGAAGTGCCGACCGACGCGGGCAGCAACAATGTCTACGATGTCACCGTTCAGGTCTCGGACGGCCATGGCGGAATCGACACTCAGGCTATCGCGGTTATGGTTCGAAATGTCGCGGGCGCCTCCATCCATGGCACTGCAGGTAACGACGTCATCGACATGACGCATACTGTCGCAGGTCAGCCGTTTCCGACTGCCGAGGGAGACATCCTTAACGGCAGAGGCGGCAGCGACACGATGACCGGAGGCGCCGGTGCCGATACGTTTGTGTTTGATCTGACCGCGCGCACTGGCGGACGACAAGGGTCCGCAAACGTCGATCACATTCTTGACTACAATCAGGGCAACGCCGGTACATTCAATCCAGCCGAAGGCGATACCTTCGATTTCTCGGGATTGCTATCGGCCGGCCGCGGTCAACCGGTCGGTAATCTCGTCCGGGTGCTGGAAGATTCGAGTGGCACAGAGGCCATCTTGCAGGTCGATCGGGATGGCGCAACCAACGGTGCACGCTGGACGACCATCGCGCAGCTCGACGGCGTTCATGCGGGCGATGGCGTCAAGGTCATTTTCGATGCGTCCCAACCTGCAGCGACGCTGACCGTCGCCGGACTTGTACCGACCGACACGACGAACCCGGATGGACACGGCGCTGGTCACATCTATGGTCTGCCAGGTCGCGATCCCGATCTGTTGGGACATCAGGGTTGGAGGTCTGCCGGCGCTCACGAGACGTCGCCGCACGACATGGTCGATGCTGGAATGGCGAGCGCCCAATTTATCGATGGCCTTCACGCAAATGCATTCGGGCGCCATTCGGGGCCGTGTGGATTGCAAGGCTGGATGAACGAACTTGCCGGCGGCGCGTCGCAAACGATGTTATCGGCGAGGATTGTAGAGTCACTGGAAGCGCAGCAAGATCACCTTTCGCAAATCGAAGCGCGCTGGCTGTTCACATAGAGATCCGGTCGGGTCAAATCGACGCGGCGCGCTCAATCCTGACGCGGGCGGCCGCACTGCGTTCCCGAAGTCTGGACGGGCGGGCAGGGCACCGAGCCATAGGAGCAGAAGACGCAACAATCGCCGGCTTTGGGCTTGAGACGGATTCCGCAACGCTTGCAGTCGTAGAAAAACTGGCAGGCATCGGTCGGCATGGTCTCGGACGCGGCAAATCCGCAAGCCGGGCACGTCAGGGTCGAGATAATTTGCATAGGACGCCGGTTCATTTGTTGGCGCTTACTACGCCCCGTGACGGCGCGCATCAAGGCGAGACGTCCGGCGCCTATGGCGAGATCGTGATTTCGGCCGGATTTGCGGGACGCGCTGATACGTGCGACAAACGGGCATGCACCTGAGACGGCTTGCCAATCTCTGGATCCTCCTCTTCGTCGCGGCCGGGCTGTTGCTCGCACCCGTGGCGTCGGCATTTGCCCGGCTGATGCCGAATGCCGCCTCCACGACCATGCAGGCAATGTCGGACGAGCAGGCAATTTCGGACGAGCAGGCAATGGCCGACGACATGCCATGCTGCCCGGACCAGACCAAGAACAGGACCTGCGACGACTGTCCATGGTTGGCGCTTTGCATGTTCGCTGTCTCGCTGCCGGTTCCGGTCGGGGCGGCGTCGCTGGTCGAGCGGTATCCCCTGCGGCGTGAACTTGCCCCAGGTGACGATCGCCTGCGGGACGGACTTGGTGCAGATCCCCCCGACCATCCTCCTCGAACAAACGTCTGACCGGCGCGCAAGCGCCTGATCGATGACACGTGCGCCTCATGGAGCGCGCGTCATCGCATGCCGCCACACGGCCTATCAGACATCTCGAGGACATCAACGATGAACACTTCCAATCTGGCGCGCGCCGCTGCTGCGGCGCTGATCGGCGTCGCCTTGACGGGCGTGGCAAAGCCCGCACGCGCCGACATCAAGAACTACGAATTCCAGCTCACCCAGGCGACCGTCCGGGTCGGCGACGATCGCGTCATAGCGGTGCGGCTGGTCGACAAGACGACCGGACGGGCGGTGCCCGACGCGGTCATTTTCGCGACACGGCTCGACATGGCGCCTGACGGCATGCAGGAGATGGCGACCAAGGTGACGCCGATGCCGGGCACCGAGCCGGGGGCCTATCGGTTCAGGGCGACCTTTGGCATGGCCGGCAGATGGCAGCTTTCGCTCGGCGCCAAAGTGCAGGGCGAGACCGGCACGGTCGAAAACAAGCTCGTCGTTACGGCCGAGAAATGAGCCGCCTCGGTCTCGCCGGCGCTGCCGCCGCGATCGCGGCAGCGTCAGGAGTCGCATTCATGATCCGCGGCGTGCCGCCGCAGCCGGTCGCGACAGTTAACCCCTCCGCCGCGCGGGCGGCGGAGGCAGGCCCGCCGATCTACTTCCGCGATCCGGACGGCAGGCCATTTTATTCGCTGACACCGAAGAAGACGCCCGACGGCCGCGACTATCGTGCGGTGCCCGCGGGCGCCGATGTGAGCTTCGATGAGCCCGAGCGGCCCGCGGAGGCCCTGCCGGCAGCCGGGGGCGAACGCAAGGTCAAATACTACCGCAACCCGATGGGCCTGGCGGATACGTCACCGGTGCCGAAGAAGGACTCCATGGGAATGGACTACATCGCGGTCTATGAGGGCGACGACAGCGATGACGGTTCGGTGACGTTGTCGCCCGGCAAGATCCAGCGTACCGGCGTGAAATCGGCGCGCGCCGAGCTTCGTCGCATTCGGACTCTGGTCCGTGCTCCCGGCACGATCCAGCTCGACGAACGCCGGCTGTCCGTCGTCGCGATGCGCGCCGAAAGCTACGTGCAGCGGGTCGCGGACATCACGACCGGTAGCCGCGTGACCAGGGGTCAGCCGTTGATGGAAATCTACAGCCCCGCGGTCTCCTCCGCCGCGGCCGAATATCTTGCGACCATCACATCGAAGGCCACCGCAGGCATCGAGCCGTACGGACGCGGTGCCAGGCAGCGGCTGATGAACCTCGACGTTCCCGAGCCCGTCATCGCCGAGATAGAAAGAAGCCGGACGGTGCCGATCGCGATCCAATGGTCGGCCCCGCGCGACGGCATCGTGCTTCAACGCACCGCGACCGAGGGAATGCGTGCGCAGCCGGGCGATGTGCTGTTCCGGATTGCCGACGTCTCGCTGGTGTGGGCGGTGGTCGACTTGGCCGAACGCGATCTCGGACTGGTCGCGGTCGGGCAGCCGGTCATGGTGCGCGCTCGGAGCTACCCGGGACGTTCGTTCGACGGACAGATCAGCGTGATCTATCCGCAGTTGAACAAGGAAACGCGTACCGCGCGGGTCAGGGTCGAATTGCAGAACGCCGATCTCGCGCTTCTCCCCGACATGTATGTCGACGCCGAGATCGATACCGGAAACGGGGCGCCGGTTCTCTCAGTGGCCGAGAGTGCCGTGCTCGACACCGGTAGCCGGCAGGCCGTCCTGATCGACAAGGGGCGCGGCCGGTTCGAGCCGCGCGAGGTCAAGCTCGGGCGGCGCGGCGAAGGTTATGTCGAAATCCGCGACGGCCTTGCCGAGGGCGACGCGGTCGTGACGTCGGCCAACTTCCTGATCGACGCCGAGAGCAACCTCAAGGCGGCGCTGAGGGGATTTGCCGATCCGGGCGGTCTGCACAACACCGGCCTATCCGGCGACGAGACCGTGGGAGCCAAGCCATGATCGCCCACGTCATCGCCTGGTCGGCGCGCAACCTGTTGCTGGTCCTGTTCGGCAGCAGCTTTGCGGCGGCCGCCGGCCTCTACGCGCTTCTGCACTTGCCGCTCGATGCGATTCCCGATCTCTCCGATACGCAAGTGATCGTCTACACTGAATATCCGGGGCAGGCGCCGCAGGTGATCGAGGATCAGGTTACCTATCCCTTGACGAGCGCGATGCTGACGGTACCGAAGTCGAAGGTCGTCCGCGGCTTCTCGTTCTTCGGCGTCTCCTTCGTCTATGTCATCTTCGAGGACGGCACCGATATCTACTGGGCGCGCTCGCGCGTGCTCGAATTTCTCAATGGCGCGACGTCGCGATTGCCTTCCGGCGTGACGCCAACGATCGGTCCCGACGCGACGGGCGTCGGCTGGGTCTACCAATATGCCGTGATGTCCAAGGAGTTGAACCTCGCCGACACCCGCGCCATCCAGGACTGGAACCTGAAGTTCGCGCTCGCCAAGGCCGAGGGCGTGGCGGAGGTCGCAAGCGTCGGCGGCTTCGTCAGGCAGTATAACGTCATCCTCGATCCGCAGCGGATGCGCGATCTCGGCATCACCATGCAGCGGATGCGCGACGCGATCCGCGCCAGCAATGCCGACGTCGGCGGCCGCACCGTCGAACTCTCCGAGTTCGAATATGTGATCCGCGGCAAGGGTTACCTCAAGAGCATCAACGATCTCGGTAACATCGTCCTCAAGACCGATAGCGGAACGCCGGTGCTGTTGCGCGACGTCGCGCGTGTCGAGCTCGGTCCCGACGAGCGGCGCGGCATCGCCGAGCTGGACGGCGAGGGCGAGGTGGCGAGCGGCATTGTGCTGCAGCGCTTCGGCATGAATGCGCTCGACGTGATCGAGAACGTCAAGAAACGGTTCACCGAGATCGCGGCCAGCCTGCCGAAGTCGGTCGAGATCGTGCCGGTCTACGACCGCTCGAACCTCATCAATGCGGCAATCGGCACGCTGAAGCGCACCCTGTTTGAGGAGAGCATGGTCGTCGCGTTCGTGTGCATCGTGTTTTTGCTGCATTTCCGCAGCGCGCTTGTCGCGATCCTGATGCTGCCGGTCGGCGTGCTGATGGCGTTCAGTGCGATGAAGCTATTGGGAATCGGATCCAACATCATGAGCCTCGGCGGCATCGCGATCGCGATCGGTGCGATGATCGACGCGGCCATCGTCATGATCGAGAATGCGCACAAGCATCTGGAGCGCGCTGGACCTGACCAGCCGCGGATTGCGATCCTGATCGAGGCCGCCACGGAGGTCGGACCTGCCCTGTTCTTCAGCCTGCTGATCATCACCGTGTCGTTCACGCCGATCTTCACGTTGGAGCAGCAGGAGGGGCGGTTGTTCAGCCCGCTCGCCTTCACCAAGACCTTTGCGATGGCTGCCGCCGCGCTGTTGTCGATCACACTGGTGCCGGCGCTGATGGTGATCTTCGTACGCGGCAAGATCGTGCCCGAGCGCAGGAATCCGATCAACCGTTTCCTGATCTGGATCTACCGTCCGGTGATCAAGGGGGTGCTGCGCGCCAAGACGCTGGTGATGGTGCTGGCACTCGCAGTCCTGGCCGTCTCGGTCTGGCCCGCCCGCCAGCTCGGGACCGAGTTCATGCCCAATCTCAATGAGGGCACGCTGCTCTACATGCCGACGACGCTGCCGGGCATTTCGGTGACCAAGGCGTCCGAATTGATGCAGACCCAGAACCGGATCATCAAGAGCTTTCCGGAGGTCGCTTCTGTCTACGGCAAGGCCGGCCGCGCCGCGACCGCGACCGACCCGGCGCCTTCGGAGATGGTTGAGACAGTCGTCAACCTCAAGCCGAAGGAGGAATGGCGGGCAGGCGTGACTATCGACAGCCTGATCGCCCAGATGGACAAGGCGCTGCAATTCCCTGGCGTGTCCAATGCGTGGACCATGCCGATCAAGGCGCGGATCGACATGCTCTCGACCGGAATCCGCACCCCGATCGGGGTCAAGGTCATCGGTCCCGACCTCGCCGGCATCGACAAACTCGCCAGGCAGATCGAACAGGTGCTGAAGGCCGTTCCGGGGACCTCGTCGGCTTATGCCGAGCGCAGCCTCGGCGGCTACTACCTCGAGATCACGCCGAACCGCGAGGCCCTGTCACGCTACGGCATCATGGTGCAGGACGTGCAGGACACGATCGCTGCCGCTCTCGGCGGCCAGACCGTGACCACTACGGTGGAGGGACGGCAGCGTTTCACCGTCAATATGCGCTATCCGCGCGACCTCCGCGACAATCCGAAGACCATCGCCAGCGACATCCTGGTGCCGATGCCGGCCGGCGGGGCGGTTCCGCTCGGCGAGGTCGCTGATGTAACACCCGCGCGCGGGCCGACCTCGATCAGGACCGAGAACGGACAACTTGCGACCTACATCTATGTCGACATCCGTGATCGCGATCTCGGCGGTTATGTCGCGGATGCGCGGAACGCGGTGCGGGCGAGCGTCCAGTTTCCGCCGGGCTATTACCTGGTCTGGAGTGGACAATATGAATATCTCGAACGCGCAACGGCGCGGCTGAAGATCGTCGTGCCGGTGACGCTATCCATCATCTTCCTGCTGCTCTATCTCAATTTCCGTTCGGTCGCCGAGACCATGATCGTCATGCTCTCGCTGCCGTTTGCGCTGGTCGGAGGCCTCTGGCTGATGTGGGCGCTCGGCTTCAACCTGTCTGTTGCGGTTACGGTCGGCTTCATCGCGCTCGCCGGCGTCGCGGCGGAGACTGGCGTGGTGATGCTGATCTACCTCAACAATGCGCTGGCAGAGATCACGGCACGCCGGCTCGCCGAGGGGCGCCCGATCGGACGCGAGGACCTTTACGCCGCGATCATTGAAGGCGCTGCGGAGCGGGTTCGGCCGAAGTTGATGACAGTGGTCGCCATCATGGCGGGACTATTGCCGATCCTGTGGAGCACCGGAACGGGGTCCGAGATCATGCAGCGCATCGCGGTTCCGATGATCGGCGGCATGATCTCCTCGACCTTGCTGACGCTGATCGTGATTCCGGCAATCTTCGCCATCGTGAAGGGGGTTGGGTTGTCGCCCGCCGGCAGCAGCAGAAATCTGGGGCCGAAGAGCAGCCGAGGAGACGGAGCAACGCGCTCGGCCGCGTGACGCGCAGGGTAAGCGAGCCGAACTGCGGCCCGGGACAGCCAGCGGGGTGACCGATGACACCGGCCATGGTGCTGCTACGGAGCCAGGTCTCTGATTTTTCCCTCACCTGAGGGAAACGCGGCCGGCAAGGAACGCCATTCGTGCCTGTGCGTTGCAAAGCATACAGCGCACAGAAAGGCCCCCATGAAACTCAACGCGGCAATGCTCATGGCTGCGCTGGTGCTGTCGGGAACGGTGTTGGCGCAGAGCTCTGGCCCGTCCGCCGGCGGCCCCGCTGAAGGACAGGGCGCCAACATGACCACGACGGGCCAGGCGCTGAACAGCAACAGGAAGACCGGCGACAGTAGCCCGCCGATCGAGAGGGCGGCCCGTCCGGCCAAACCGGATGCAGGATCGGATGGCGCCACCGTTGGGGCGACCCGCCCGCAAAAGCCCAAGCGCGAGGAGCACTATCCCTAAATCATGACGCATGATGCGGTTATGCCGAATTACATCATGATCGTATCTCTTTAGTTTGAGCACGATCTCGGACCAAACATTACGCGTTTGTCGCGAGGAAAAGCCGCTATACACTTTTCCGGATCGCGCCCCGGGCCTGGGAAGGTCGAGTTCGGCGACTGGCTGACCGTCTGCAAATGAAGCAAAACGAAGCCGGCGCAGTCGTTTTGACTGCGCCGGCTTAATGCGTTCAGATCGTTTTCGTCAGTAGACGAGGCCGGTCCCCGGCGGCTTCTCGAGCGCAGCGGCGAGCGAGCGGTATTCGCCGCTATTGGTGCCGGCGAGTTGGGCGATACGGTTCAGGTGATATTGCGCCTGGTCGCGATTGCCCTGTTCGACCTGCCAGAGGCCGTAATATTGCCAGGTGCGCACGTGGGCGGGATCTGCCTTCAGCGCGCGCTCATACCAGATCTGCGAGACCTTGTAGTCGCCGAGTTTGCGATAGGAGTATCCGATGAGGTTTGCGACGTCGGCGCGGTCATCGTGGCCGAGCGCTTTCAACTGCTCGATGGCGGCCGCATAGTCATGGCGATCGTAGATCGTGGCGTAGGCGGCGTGATAGCCGGCCAGAAACTTCTGATCGTCGATTGCAGAGCTTCTATCCTTCTTAGCCTTCTTGCCCTTGCTGCCGCTGTCGGAGGCCGGCGGCGAGGGATTGTCGCCGCCCGCGGCGTAAGCCGAGATGACGGGCCCGGCAGTGATCGCCATCGACAGCGCCGCCAAGGTCAAAAGCCGTGTCGTCTTTTTGCTCATTCTTCGTCGCTCCTGATCGTTTCTGATCGTGCTCGGCAACCCTACACCGAAGCCTGCCGACTTGAACACCCAAGGCATCAGAACATTCCCAACCGCGCCAGCGATTCCGCGTGATTGCAGCAGCCGGGAACATGACCAGAAGGTCATCCAGATGAACGAAGTCTGTCGCCGCGCTTCAGAGCGGGTTCAGCGCGCTATCCGTAAGGTCGCCCGCATTGATCGGCAAGGCCGACCATCCGGCCGCCTTGCGATCCCGTGCAAGAGGAGACCACCATGTTGAAGACGATTTCCGCAGCGCTGCTTGCCGTGTCCGTTATCGCTGCCCCGGCATTCGCCGCGGGCTACGGCCAGACCACAACTCGCGCGCCTGTGATCAAGAGTGAGCGCGCGGCGTCGAAGCTCCTGAACGCGAATGCAAAGATGGGCCATCACCACAAGCACTATCGTCATCACCACCACACGCATATGGGCATGCTGAAGCTGAAGGGGACGCCGAAGCACGCCTCCAGGCACCTGACGCCGAAGGTTGCGGTCAAGCACGTCGCGCCCTTCAAGCGCGGCTGAATCTGATCCGCCGGACGCGGTACGATTCACATTGCCCCGCCGCGTCAGCGGATATCAGACCCGGCCCGCTTGCCATTGCTTCCCCAATGGCGGCGGGCCGGAGCGCTTCTCGCAAGACGAGAGGCGGTCTAGCTCGCGTGCAGGAAGCGCCGTCCAGAGAGATTGATAGCCGGCAGCCGCTGGTCTATGAGACCGCGGGGCCAGTGATGGGACAGCGACAATTGGGCAGATTGGCAGTGTCAGCGGCGACGGTGCTGGTGCCGATCGTGCTCGCCGGCTGCGCCAGCAGCGACGAGAGTAGCTCGCCAATTTCGTTCACCAGTGGCGCCGCGGTGCAGCCTTTTCCAAACGACTACCGCCCCGAGATTTTGGCGTTCATGCGAACCTATCTCAACAACCCCGCCGGTGTGCACGATGCCGTGATCGCCGAACCCGTGCAGCGCACGGTCGGCGGGCGGCAGCGATACGTCGTCTGCCTGCGCTACAGCCCGCGCGAATCCGACGGCAGCTATCGTCCGGCGCGCGAGCGCGGCATCCTGTTCGTCGATGGGCGCCTCGATCGCACCATCGAGAACGCCGCCGAGCCCTGCGCGGGCGTCAGCTATGCGCCATTTTCCGAGCTGGAGAAGATGTCGCGCTAAGTGATCGGACTATTAACAAGGCGCGATCACTTTTCAGGGAGCATTGAACCGGCCCTTAGCCATCCGCGACCCACATAATGGTCTTTTAACGGGCGAAAAAGCCTTCCGTGACATGGAACAAACCGGCTCTGTTGCCGCGCTGTCACAGCCTGGGAACATCACAGTTCCGGCATCACCCAATGCAACCCAATTGACGTCACGTTGTTTGGATTGATACCGGAGCGCTCGGAATGGGGATGAAGAGATGAAGAAGTTTTTGTTCGGCACTTTCGCCTTGGTTGCTTTGGCGAGTCCCGCCTTCGCGGCGGATATCCCGGCCCGAGCGTACACCAAGGCGCCTCCGCCAACAGCGCCTGCGCTGATCTACAACTGGACCGGTTTCTACCTCGGCGGTCATATCGGCGGCGCTTTCACCGACGGTACCAATCTGATGGGCAGCGACTCCCGCTTCATGGGCGGCGTGCAGGGCGGTTTCGACTATCAGTTTGCCCCTAACTGGGTGTTGGGTATCGAAGCTCAGTACAGCTGGCTGACTGGCGGTTCGAACAACGGCGTGCTGTTCCCGGCGGGTACGCTGGTGACCGGCAACACCGACCAGATTGGTTCTGTCACCGGCCGGCTTGGCTACACTTGGGGGCCAGCGTTGCTTTACGCCAAGGGCGGCTACGCCTGGCGCGACAACAACAATATTGGCGTCTCGGCCGCAGGCGTCCCGGCGGGCTTTACTACAGACGGCAATCACAAGGACGGCTACACGGTCGGCGCCGGCCTCGAATACATGTTCGCCCCGAACTGGTCGGCCAAGGCCGAATATCAGTACTACAATTTCGGCAAGACGACATTCACGTCCGGCCCGGCCGACATCGTCGGCTCAAGCTTCCGGAACGACGAGCACACAGTCAAACTGGGCGTCAACTACCGCTTCGGCTGGGGTGGCCCGGCTGCCGCCAGGTACTGATAGGAGCTTGTTCTATCGACGCGGAAGGCCGGCTTTCAGCCGGCCTTTTTGTTTGGCGCAAGGCTGACCCCTCAGGCCTGCATCGGCGGCATTCGCGCAATGCAAAAATAATCCCTGCACTGCACGGAACTTTCACTGACGATGCGTTATTATGCAAAGGCCGGGGTTGGTGGACAAAAAAACATGCGTGCTCTTGCGTTAGGGCTGATCTTTTCTGCGGTCGCTGTGCCGTCTCTTGCCCAGACCGTACTGAAATCCGAGCCCCTGATCCTCTCCCCCTATGAGGTAGCCTTCGTGCAGGATCCATCCTGCCCGATCGGCAAGGTGCTCAAGGTGACTGGTGCGATCCGTGGTCTGCATCGACGGAAGGTGTGCGTCTCGCTTGCCTCCGAACAAGCGTCGCTGGTGACGGCCACACCGTAGGTTGCTGGCTACTGCCATTACCGCATCCGGCCAACATGGGGGCTGAGCGGACAAAATCTTCATGAATTCAACCGCGGCTGCAGGCGCGCTTCGCGCTCGGCATCAGCCTTGTTCTTGGCGGGGTCTTCGTTCGGCTCGAGTTGGCACGGCCGAATTTCGTAGTCGTTGTCCAGCACCGGACGGGGAGACTGCTTCTCCTCTTCCGAGACGGCATCAACGACCAGGCCGGACCTCCTGGCCAATTTCCAAACATCGGCTTCGGATGGGTAGGCCTTGCTCAGCTTGGCGTCCTGATAAAACAGCGCGTAGGGCATCGATCGCTCCGCGATAACCCGACAACGCGAGAGCGCCTGTGAGGTTCAGGGGAAGGGCGTGCTGCCTCGTTCACGCAGCCGTGAGAAGACCTTCAAAGCAAGCGCTTGAAAATAAGGATCATTTCGGTCCTTTTGGCTGCGCGCTCTTTGGAGTCTTTAACGAGGGGTAAATCCCGGAAAAAAGAATCTCCGGGACTCCACGGGTAGAATCGCCGGATGCTTCAGCGCATGAGAGTGATCCGCCAGACCCCTGACGACCGCGTGCAATTCACGCTGACGGTTGCGCTGCTGGCGGCATGTGCGGCCAATCTGGCATTGGTCTACGCGTGGCTTTGATCGCTCGAACAGCCGGCTCGTTTCCCATCGCCGGGAGCCATAGCAAGGCCGGCCGCCGCGGACGGCCAGCGGGATAGAGGCAGGAATTGGAGCCTTACTCGCCGGAGCGGGGCAGCTCACCATTGTCGCGCAACGTGGCTCGAACCTTCGCCATGGTGGCGTTGCTGTACGCCTCGCGCTCCCTGATGAAGCGCTCCTGATTGGCGCGGAAATTCGCAACCCGCGCCTGCACCTCGGACTGGAAGTCACCGCGGATGTCGAGCTTGGCGAATACCGGCTGCGCGCCGGTCGTCGCAGGCTCCTGGGCGCTCGCTGCGACCGCCGGACCCGGCACGATGGTGGGCGGAGCTTCTGCCACCACCGGCAATGGCGGCGGCGCGGCAGCGGGATTCTCAATCCGCGGGGCGGCGATCGGCACTTCGGCGCTGGGCCGCTTGCCCGTCACCGATTGGACGAAGGCCATCGTCTGCGCGATCAGCAGATCGCGTTCTTTCATCCACTTCATGGCGCACCTTAGCAGGTTCAGATTCCAGCAAAGCAGTTTTGCGGAATCAAGCGTTCACCATGATGATGGTTGACGAAGACATTCGTTTTGCCAACGCGGTGACAAAAGAGTGACACCGGCAGGGGCGATCCGGCGGTCCGGGAGGGACGCTTGCCGGCAATGGCTCTAGGCGACGGGCTCGAGGGCGACTCGCTCGGCGGTGCGCGCCTCGATCATGTCGGCGTAGCGGCCGTATTCTTCGGCCATTTCGAGCAGTTTTTCGCGAATCGCGGCATCGGTGACTTGGCGGGCCAGCCGTCTCGCCTGATCGGATTGGAACCGGTAATGTGCTGTGTCGGACATGTGGCACCTCACCAATATGTGTGAGGCCGCCTGCAAAGGTTCATTGAAGCGTTCGTGAATGGGTGCCCGGCACGACCGGTCCCGCGTAGGGATTGTCCTCCCGGATCTCGACCTCGAACCAGCCCATCTCCTTCAGCTCGCGCGCCTTCTTCTCGGCAGCGTCCTCGCTGTCGCGCTTCAGGACAATCCGGCTGGTGCCGTCCCGCGCTAGAATGAAATAGGTCATCGCTTGATCCACCCACCACATCCATACACGCCTTTGACCGGCATTGACAGAAGCAATCCGATATGCGGCGATCTGGTCGCCGAATCACCTCTCGCTGCGTGAAACGTGCCACAGGTTAAGGGTGAACTCGCATGGCAGAGGGTAATGGGGGACCATGAGACAGCGAGACGAATGGGCGAGGAGAGCGATCGTGGAATCGCTCTCGCGTTCAGAAGGAAGGCGCGGGGCTGGGATTCTGCCCGGCTAGCTTCGTCAGGGCCGCCTGTTCTTCCGCTAGGCGCCTCTCGATGAATTGGTGCTCGACGTCCGAAAGCAGGGTCTGGAGCAGCCGGCGATACCGTTCGATATTGTTGGAGTGTGCGCGCTGGCGAGCCTGTCTTTCGTCAATCATCGTGATCCTCTTTTGCACGACGACAATCGGGATGCGAGGCGGCACCCAAGCATGACCTCGCTGTCCTGCGCATCCTCCATTTGAAGGACAGTCCTGAGGACGATGCCCTTGTGGCAAACGGTCTGTGGCTTGGCCACGACTACCGACGCGGTTTGCCCCGCTGAGGCGGCACAGGCCTAGGTACTGGTGCCGGCTGAGGGGATTGAACCCCCGACCTTCAGTTTACAAAACTGCTGCTCTACCGCTGAGCTAAGCCGGCAAATGAATGGGATTTCGCGCGCTCGCATAGCAGACCTGCCGGGCGAGGGCCAGAACCACGCACCGTGCCTAGATCATTGTCGGTTGTAATTCAATCAGAACCGATAATAGGTCTTCTTCGGTGGTTGCCACACCCAAGCGCGCCGGCGGCGGAGGCGCTCCGATTTCGGCTTGTGTCGCTTGCAAGCCGGTGTGAAGTTCCGCGCTTCTTCCGTCGTTGCGAGAATGACATGCAGACACGCGATCTCGATTACCGCTGCGGCGAGACCAATCTCCGCGGCTACGTCGCTTTCGGAGAAGCGGGCGGAAAGCGGCCCGGCGTGCTGGTGTTTCACGAAGGGGTCGGGCTCGGCGAATTCGTAATGGAGCGCGCGCGCAGGCTTGCCGAACACGGTTATGTGGCGCTCGCAGCCGACATGTTCGGCGACCGCCGGCAGGCAACCAATCTCGAGGAGATCAGCAGGGTCCTGGGCGGCCTCCGCGCCGAGCCGGCGACTTTGCGCGCCCGCGGCCGCGCCGCGCTGGGCGCGCTCGCGGCGCTGCCTGAGGTCGATGCCAACAGATGCGTCGCGATCGGATTCTGCTTCGGCGGCTCGGTCGTGCTGGAGCTTGCGCGCGACGGCGCCGAGCTCAAGGCTGTCGTCAGCTTCCACGGCGGTCTCTCGACCAAGCTGCCGGCGGCTAAAGGCGCGGTGAAGGCGAGCGTGCTGGTCTTGACCGGTGCGGAGGATCCGCTGGCGCCGCCCGAACAGGTCGCGGCGTTCGAGGACGAGATGCGCGCGGCGATGGTCTCCGACTGGCAGGTGATCAGCTACGGCAACGCGCTGCACGGCTTCACCAATCCCGCCGCCGACGGCACGATGCTGCGCACCGCGTTCTACAATGCGCAGGCCGACCGCCGCTCCTGGGCGGCGATGCATGGCCTGTTTGACGAGGTGCTGGCCTGACAACAGCCGCGATCTGGTGTTTGATCCGATATCTTGTGGGCAGGGGATTGATGTTCGGAATTCTGGGGCTTGGTTTTCTGCTCGGCATGCAGCACGCGCTCGAGCCCGATCACATCGCGGCGGTGTCGAGCATTGCCGTCCGCCGCAGCCATGTCGGCGACATCGTCAAGCACGGCTTGACGTGGGGGCTCGGCCATACGCTGACGCTGTTCATTTTCGCAGGCGCCGCGATCCTGCTGGGACGCGCAATCCCGGCGACGGTGGCGCAACCGATCGAGACCGCTGTTGGCGTCATGCTGCTTGGTCTCGGCGCGCATGTACTGTGGCGGCTGTGGCGCGACCGCGTGCATTTCCACCAACACAGCCATGCGGACGGCACGCTGCATTTGCACGCGCACAGCCATGCCGGCGAAACGATGCCGCACGCACGCGCCGCGCATGCCCATGAGCACGGATTTCGCTGGCGCACGCTGCTGGTCGGGTTGATGCACGGCATGGCCGGCTCGGCGGCGCTTCTGGTGCTGACGGTGTCGCAGGCGCCGAGCCCGATCGTCGGATTAGGGTATGTCGCCCTGTTTGGCATGGGCTCGATGATCGGAATGGGCGCGCTGTCGAGCGTGATCGCGGTGCCGCTTGCGATTTCCGCGCGCTGGCTCACCTGGGCCAATCGGGTACTCCAGCTCGCGGTCGGCCTCGTCACCATCGCGATCGGCCTCCAGGCGATTATCGAGAATGCGTTTGCCTGAGGCGAGGCGTCGCGGCGCGCGGCGTTAACAATTCCTGATCCCGTTTCCTCGCAATTGAACGAGCGCTGATGCTTACGCGTTAGGCTTACCGGCAGTTTGGCCCGTCTCCTTAACCCTTGCGAGCACGCATTGGATTAGATTCACGGCCAACAACAGGGGCTGGGTGACATGCGCGTCGGCGTAACACTGGCGATTTTGGCTGCCACGACCTCGACGGCTCTGGCCGGTGGCGGCTTCGATATCGTCGTTCCCTACCGCCCGGGCGTACCCATCATCATCAATGGTATCGACGCCTCCTACGCCGTCATCGAGGGCGAATGGGGACTCGGCCAGAACTGGCAGGTGCAGCCAACCATCTATGGCGGCCGCTACATCTATGATGGCCGCAACGTTGATCCCACGCCTGGTGTCGGCCACTACTATCCAAGCCTGGGCCACGTGCCGGGCTATGGCCGCCTCGAAATCGAACCGCCGGCGAACCGCAGATTGCCGCGGCCGGCCGAAAGCTATCACGAGTCATGGTCAGAGCAGTCTGCGCCGCTGCCGGCGCAATCCAACGTGCCGGTCGATCCGCCGGCGGTGATCTATGCGCCCGAGTTCAACGGCGCTGGTTCTGATCCGCGTCCGCCACGTCCACCGCATCCGCCACGCCCGCGAATTCCGCGCTGAGGTGCGATGAGGTCAGAATGAATCATCATCGGACTTCAGCTCCTTGTTTGAGCATGATCTTCGCGAAAATGCTTCGCGTTTGTCGCGGAGGAAAGCCGTATCATGCGCCTTCGAGAAGCCTACGCCAACTACAACACCTACAGGAGAGAGTAATGCGTCAGTTGATGAAAGGTCTGGTCGTGGCCGTCGCCGCCATGGCGACCGCGCCCGCCATGGCGTGTGGCTTCGGCGCTTGCGCCGCACCGGGCTACTACGCCGCGCCCGTCTATTCTGCGCCGATCGTGAACTATGGCTATGTCTATTCCGGCTGCAACACCGGTTGCGGCGGCTGGGCGGTCGAGCGTCTGCCCGACCCGGTGCAGCAATACTATTATATAAATCAGGGCCCGACCTACACTGGTCCCGGCAACTGGGCACCGCGCCCGGTCTATGAGGGAACCTATCCCCGCTACGGCTATGCCACGCGTCGTGCCTACGCTCGAGGCTATTACCACGGCCACCGGGTGCTGCGCCGTTACTACTGATCCGACAATCGGCCGGGAATGGAAGCGCCTCTTCGCGTCCCTGCGAGCGGGCGTCTTGAAGGCGCCATTGCCCTACATCAACCCAAGCCGGGTCGCACCGATATAGAGCGCCAGCACGGCGGCGTTCGACACGTTGAGGCTCTTGATCTCGCCGGGCGTGTCGAGCCGTGCGACGGCGCGGCAGGTCTCGCGCGTCAACTGTCGAAGGCCCTTGCCTTCGGCGCCGAGCACCAGCGCCAGCGGCTGGTGCAATTCCACTTGGCCCAGATCCGCTGCACCCTGGCTGTCGAGCCCGACGGTCATGAAGCCGCGGTCGTTCAACTCGTTCAGCGCACGAGCCAGATTCTGCACGGTGACAAGCGGCACCAGCTCGAGCGCGCCCGAGGCCGACTTCGCCAGGACGCCGGTCGCCTCCGGACTGTGCCGCGCTGTCGTGACGATCGCCTTCACCGCAAAGGCCGCGGCCGAGCGCATGATGGCGCCGACATTGTGCGGATCGGTGATCTGGTCGAGCACCAGCACGATGCCCTCCGCCGCCAGCGCGTCGATGCCGGGTGAGGGCAGGGGATCGGCTTCTGCCAATAGGCCCTGGTGCACCGCATCGGGGCCGAGCCGCTGGTCGATCGCGTTAGGGCGGACGATCTCCGGTGTGACGCGGGTGTCGATATTCTCCTCGGCCAGCCGCCGCGCAGCGTTCTCGGTCAGATAAAGCTTCCGGATCTGGCGCGCAGGGTTCGCAAGTGCGGCCGAGACCGTGTGCCAGCCATAGAGAATCACCGGTCCGTCGGAACCGGATTCGCGCTCCCGCCAACTTGGGGAACGAACGAATTTTCGCCCTTTTTCAAAGGGCTTACCACCCTTGCTTCGGAAACTGGGTTTGCGGTCGCGGTCGCTCATGAGAGGCTTGTGTCACGCGGACGGGATAATGGCAATTTTCACGGCGTTTTCGAATGAATTGGCCACAGGTTCGAGCAAAGAAAACGGGTCAAAATCAGCAATCTAGGCGCCGAACTGATCAATCTGGAAGCGGTACTTCCGGCAACTTGCAAAAGTCGCGCAAATTGCGCGCCGGCTTGGTTGACTTTGGCCGGTCCCTTCGCCCATAAACGCGCCCGACCGCGCCCCCGGACCGGGTCGACGCGGTTATCAGCGTCATCCTCATGACCCTGTCCGCCGCCACCTTGGGGCGGTTGGTGTCTGGCGCTGTTGGACGGGGGAGTGTCCCGAGTGGCAAAGGGAGCTGACTGTAAATCAGCCGTCTTATGACTTCGTAGGTTCGAGTCCTACCTCCCCCACCAGCCTTCGCTCGCGAAGCGAGGGAAGGCTGCCACGCCGAAGCCCAAAGGGCGAAGGCGGGCTGTGGCCGCGAGCTACCGGCTAGGCAAGCCGCAATCTACCTTCTCGCTTCGGCTGGGCAAGCCTCGAGACCGCGACAGTTTTCGAGCGAAGTGGATGCCGGTCTGCGTGAAGAAAAAGCGCCAACACCGGAGTCAGTCAGAACCCGGACCCAGCTCGCCTTCGAACAGAATTCGTTCGGCCGCGCCTTCGAGGTCATCATACTGGCCGCTCTTGAGCGTCCACATGAATGAGGCGAGGCCCGCAAGTCCCAGACCGATTGCAATCGGCACGAGGAAGAAGAAGTCGATCATTTCAGCACCCCGAGCATCACGGGCTCTGCGGCCCGATGGGAATCGCGCGGCTCGCGCTGCACCCGGCCATCGAGCCGCAGCGCATTGGCGACGACCGTCACCGACGAAAGCGACATTGCGATTGCCGCGAGCAGCGGCGTCACCACGCCGAGAACGGCGAGCGGGATGGCAACGATGTTGTAGGCGATCGCCAACGCAAAATTCTGTCGGACCAGCGCGTGCGCCGCGCGCGAGATCGCAATGGCCTGAGGGACGGCCTCAAGACTGTCGCGCAGGAACACCAGGTCGGCAGCATTGCGTCCGATATCCGACGCCGAGGCCGGTGCCATCGACACGTCAGCCGCGCGCAGCGCAGGTGCGTCGTTCAATCCGTCGCCGACCATCAGCACCGTCTTGCCGGTCTGCTTCAACGCCGAGACGTGGCTCACCTTGTCCGACGGTCTGGCGTTGGACTTCCAGGTCAAACCAAGTTGCCGCGCAATGTCGCGTACGCGCTGTTCCCGGTCGCCGGACAGAATTTCCACGAGCACTCCCGATTGTCTGATCGTGGCCACGGCCTCCGGTGCGCCAGTCCGCAATGTGTCGTCGAGCCGAAAATGGGTTGCGCCGACGCCATTGATCGCAAAGCTGACCGTCGCATCGCAAATATCAGCGCTTTCGCCGTCAGAAGCGGCCCAGTCCGGACGCCCCAGGCGGTAAACGTTGCCGCCGCGCCGCGCTTCGACGCCCTTGCCCGGATACTCAGACACCCGGTCGAAGGTGATCTGCTGATGGTCGGGGCCAAGCGCGGCCACTGCTTGCGCATAGGGATGGCGCGAATGCGACGCGAGCGTAGCGGCGAGACCAAGCGTATCGGCATCGGTCGTGCCGCTCGCGGTGATCCGCGGCTGGCCGGCGGTCAGCGTGCCGGTCTTGTCGAAGATCACGACGTCGATCTTGGCAAGCCGCTCCAGCGCGCTGCCGTGCTTGATCATGATGCCCTGGTCGAACAGCCTGCGGGCGGCGACGACATGGACCATGGGAACGGCGAGACCGAGTGCACACGGGCAGGTGACAATCAGGACGGCGATCGCAATCGTGATGGCGCGGTGTGCATCGCCGGTCGCAAGCATCCAGCCGAGGAAGCTTAGAAACGCAACCGAGTGAACAAGAGGTGCGTAGAGCCGTGCGGCGCGATCGGCGATCCGGCGATAGGCCGACCGGCCGGTCTCCGCGGCCTCCATCATCCGCCGCATGTCGGCGAGGAACGAATGATCCGCCGTGGCGGTCGCGACGATCGTCAATGGTGCGGTCAGATTGAGGATGCCGGCCTGAAGCTCGGCCCCTTCGAAAGCCTGTTGTGGCGCGCTTTCGCCTGAGACCAGGGAATGGTCCAGCTCGGACGTTCCCTTGAGGACACGCGCATTGACCGGGACGCGATCGCCGGCCGCCAGCAGGATGGTCATTCCAGGCTCGATCTCGTCGACCGGCAGGTAGGCGCGGGTGCCGTCGGGCCGCAAGACGAGCGCGCCGCGGGCCGCGAACCTTGCCAGTCCGCCAACAGCCTGCCGCGCGCGTTCCCGCATGACGTGGTCCAGCGTTCGGCCGATCAGGAGAAAAAACAGGAGTGAGACCGCGGCGTCGAAATAGGCATAGGGACCGTGATGAATGGTCTCGTACAGACTCATGCCGAAGGTGAGCAGAACGCCGATCGAGATCGGGACGTCCATATTGGTTCGGCCGTATTTCAGGCTGCGCCAGGCGGAGCGTAAGAAGATGCGGCCCGAATAGAGCAGCGTCGGAAGCGCGATCAGCGCCGATATCCAGTGGAAGAGATCGCGCGTCTCGGCCTCCGCTCCCGCCCAAACCGAAACCGACAGGAGCATGATATTGCTGGAGGCGAAGCCTGCGACTGCGAGAGCGCGCAGCAACTGCGTCCGGACCTCGTCCCTCTCGCCGGCGTCCACGTCATTGACATGGGCCGGATACCCGATGGCCCGAAGTGTCGGGATCAGGGGTGGGGGGACATCGCCGCGCCAAAGCACCCTGACGCGGCGGTTCGAGAGATTGGCTCTTGCTTCCGCCACGCCCTCGAGCCTGCGAAGCGCCGTCTCGATCTGCTGCAGACATCCACCGCAACGGATGTCGGGCGCCGACAGGTCGGTCTGGCGCAGCCCATCGTGGACGGCCCGGCTGGCAAGCAGGATCTCGTCATCAGCTGGACTGGCCTGATGAAGGCAAAGCTCGGCGCCGGGGGCGCAACAGCTCATGAACCAGCTCCGTCACTCAGCGGGCACTTCCGCTTCAGGCTGCACGGCGCGGTAGGCGTGCCATGTGGCGTGACCAAGCAGCGGATAGATCACGACCAGTCCGAGCATGCCGGTGGCAAGGCTCGCCAGAAACAGCGCGAGCACGATCGCGGCCCACATCAGAAGGACTCGCAGATTGTACCAGACCAGCGCCATGCTTGAGCCCATCGCCGTGAAGGCGTCGGTGCGCTGATCGAGCAGCATCGGAATCGAGAATGCGCTGATTGCGAAGGAGAACGCTGCGAACAGTCCGCCGACGAGCGTGCCGACAATGAGCATCGCCCAGCCGGTGACTGTCGTGAACAGCATCGACGCGATATGGTCGAGGCCGGGAAACGCCACCATGCCAAAGAACAATGCATAGATCAGCACGGCCGCGCGGATCCAGACGATCATCAGCAGGCAGAGCAGGACACCGGTAAACAGGATCTGGCCGCCGGATCGCGGCCTGACGAAAAATAGGTTCTCCCAGCGTACAGGCAGGCCCTCCTCGATACGGCGGCTCTTCTCGTAGAGTCCAACGGCGAGGATCGGGCCGATCACCATGAAGCCCGCGAACATCGGAAACAGGATGTAATCGCGCTTGAGCGCGATCAGGCCCGACACCAGGGTGAGAGAGATGGCAAGGATCAGCACGCCGTAGGCAAGGCTCATCGGCATCTGCGTTTTAAAATCGCTCCAGCCCTGCGCCAGCCATTTGACGGGATCGGCCATCGTCAATGGCCGGGCCCATTTGTTGACCGTCGGGAGCGGCGGCGCCACGGAAGGGAGGATCGTCATCGCTCGTTTCCTTGTGCAGAAGAACGAATCGCGGATGGCGAGCAGGACGATTTCGCCGCGCGGTAGAGGCCCGACGCGCCGGCAGTTTCGTCCTGGCGCAGGTGGTCGACGCAGGCCGGCTGCGAGATCGACGCGACATACAGGAGGTGGGCGTTGGCGGCGAGGACCGCGATCACGCCGCAGGCGATCAGGAGCCAGAGCCCGACCCTGCCGGTCCGTCGTCGCTGGAAGACAAGGTCGGTCATGGACGAGGTGTCCTCTTGTCCACGAGGTAGAGCGTCAGGATCTTGCGGTCGAGCGCGGAGAGCCGGCCTTCCCAGGTCGGCATGTGGCCCTGTCGGCCGCCCCATACGGTGGTGTCAATAGCGTTGAAGTCGCCGCCATAGATCCAGTCGCGATCGGTCAGGTTGGGCGCGCCGAGTTCCGGATTGCCCTTGGCGTCGGCTCCGTGGCAGGCCACGCAATTGGCGGCGAAGATCGCTTTGCCGGCCTCGACCTTCGCCGGATCGACGTCGGTGGCGCCCGGATGTGACAGGGAGTAGACGTAACTCACCACCTTGATCACGTCCTGGCGCGGCAGCATCTGGTCGCGGCCGAATGCCGGCATTTGCCCGACATGCGTGTCGGGATGCGTCGAGTTGATGCCGACGCGGATGGTGTTGAAGATATCCTCCGGCTTGCCGCCCCACAGCCACGAACCGGTCGTCAGGTTCGGAAAGCCCGGACCGCCCTTGGCATCGGCGCCATGGCAGGCCGCGCAGTTGTTGCCGAACAGCGTGTGACCGGTCTCGCGCACGATTGCCATCAGGCGCGCGTCGGACTGAATCGCGGCAAAACTCTCGGTCTCGATCCGCTTGGTCCAGACGCTGCGCTCCTGCGCAGCATCCTGGAGCGAGGCCGCCACCAGGTTCCGCTGGTCGATGCCGAGCAGGCCCTTGGTGTAGGTGACGCCAAGCGGCCAGGCAGGCATCAGCACCCAGTAGCCGACCGAGAACACGAAGGTCAGTATCAGGAAGAAATAGACCGCGCGTGGGACCGGCGTGTTCAGCTCCTTCAGGCCATTCCATTCATGGCCGGTCGTGAGATAGCCGGTATAGCTGTCTCGCTCTGGTTGCTCTACCGCCATGGTCCTGCCTCGTCGCGAAAGATCGATTGGGCCGCCTCGTCGAACTGCTTCTTGTTCGATGGCTTCATCGCGTAGATCACGACAGCGATCGACAGCGCGATCAGGTAGAACAGACCGAACGATTTCGAGAAGCCGACCAGGAAGGCATGTTCAATCATTGGCCGGCCTCCGCCCGTGCAGTCGACTTGGTTGCCGCGTCGGTGAGGCGCCCGAGCACCTGGAGATAGGCGACCATTGCGTCCATCTCGGTCAGACGGCCGGGCTGGCCGTCGAACGCCCGCAGCGTGGTCGCCTTGCCGTAGCGCTTGGTGACACCGTCGGCGAGCGGCGAGTCCGGATTCGACTGCGCATAGGCATCGACGGCCGCGTTGGCGATCATGTCGTCGGTATAGGGCACGCCGACCCTGCGCATGGCTTTCAGGTGAAGGCCGAGATCATCGGTGCGCAATTCGGTCGTGAGCAACCATCCGTAGGCCGGCATGACGGAGACCGGGACCACGTCGCGCGGGTTGTTCATATGGGCGACGTGCCATTGGTCGGAATATTTCTCGCCGATCCGGGCGAGGTCGGGGCCGGTGCGCTTCGATCCCCACAGCATCGGGTGGTCGTATTTGGACTCGACTGCGAGCGAATAGGGGCCGTAGCGATCGACCTCGTCGCGCAGCGTGCGGATCATCTGCGAATGGCAGGCGTAGCAGCCTTCGCGGATGTAGATGTTGCGGCCGGCAAGCTCGAGCGGCGTGTAGACCCGCATGTCGGGCGCGTCTTCCACCGTTTGATGGATGGTGAACAATGGCGCGATCTCGACCAGGCCGCCGATGCTCGCGACGAGGATGATGGCAAGCGTCAGGCCGATCGCCTTGCGTTCCAGCCGGTAGTGAAATCCGAACAGCGACATGATCTTCACTCCGCCGGCTGCAGGGTGCCAGCGCCGACCACGGCCGGCTGGGGAACATCGCTCGCCTGCTCCGCGGCGGCGCCGGAGATCCTGATCGTCTTCCAGATGTTGTAGGCACCGATGCATCCGCCGATCAGGAACAGCAATCCGCCGACCGCCCGCGCGATATAGTAGGGGTGCATCGCGACAAGCGTGTCGACGAAGGAATAGGCAAGCGTGCCGCTTTCAGTGTAGGTCCGCCACATCAGCCCCTGCACGATGCCGGAATTCCACATCGCGAAGACGTAGATGACGGTGCCGGCAAGCGCGAGCCAGAAATGCGCTTCGACGAGCTTCGGCGAATACATCTGCTGGCGCTTCCACAGCCACGGCACCGAGGCGTAGATCGACCCGAAGGTGATCATGGCGACCCAGCCGAGCGCGCCGGCATGGACGTGGCCGACGGTCCAATCGGTATAGTGCGAGAGCGAATTTACCGTGCGGATCGCCATGAACGATCCCTCGAAGGTGGTCAGGCCGTAGAACACGCCTGCCACCATCATGAAGCGCAGCGTGGCATCGTCACGGACCTTGTCCCAGGCGCCGTTCAGCGTCAGCAGCACGTTGCCGGCCGAGGCCCAGGACGGGATCAGGAGCATCAGCGAGAATGTCATGCCGAGCGTCTGCACCCATTGCGGCAGCGCGGTGTAGTGCAGGTGATGCGATCCGGCCCACATGTAGAAGAATGTGATGCCCCAGAAGCTGATGATCGACATCCGGTAGGAATAGATCGGCCGGCCCGCCCGCATCGGCAGGAAGTAGTACATCATGCCGAGGAAGCCGGCGGTCAGGAAGAACGCGACGGCGTTGTGCCCATACCACCACTGCGTCATCGCGTCCTGCACGCCGGAGAAGGCGGAGTAGCTCTTGGTGTGGCCGAGCGAGATCGGCACGGCGAGGTTGTTGACGATGTGCAGGATCGCCACCACCAGGATGAACGCCATGTAGTACCAGTTCGAGACGTAGATGTGGGGCTCCTTGCGTCGCGCCAGTGTGCGCAGGTAGATGACGAAATAGGTGACCCACACCACGACGAGCCAGAAATCGTTATACCATTCCGGCTCGGCATATTCCTTGGACTGGGTAACGCCCATCAGGTAGCCGGTGACGGCGAGCAGGCAGAACAGGTTGTAGCCGTACAGCACGAACCACGGGCTCACCTGGTCGGGCAGGCGGGCGCGCGACGTTCGCTGCAGCACGTAAAACGACGTCGCGATCAGTGCATTGCCGCCGAATCCGAAGATCACGGAGGTGGTGTGCACGGGCCGCAACCGTCCAAAGCTCGACCAGCCTGGCCCGAACGTCAGATCGGGATTGACCAATTGCCAGGCGACCCAATCGCCGACCGCGAGCCCGACAACGACCCAGATCATCGAGAGAACGATTCCGACCTTGCTTGGATCGTCATAGTAATGCGCCAGGCGATCATCTGAAGGAAGCGGCGCATAGTAGCTCCCGCCGATGCGGAAGATCATGATCGCGCTTGCAACAAAAACCAGGACGCCGTGAATACTCATCGCGTCATCCTGTCCGACCAGGATCATCAGGGCGCCGAGGACGGCGACGGCGGCGCTGATCATGATCGCGTGCTGGCGTTCGGTGAGGGTCAATTGGGCGATCATGCGACTGTCCCCGCGCAGTTCTGATCTCGGCGGCAGCCGGCTTCGCGAAACCTATTGCCGAACCGAGGACGTCCTTGCCGGGATTTTGCAGGACGCGGTTGCGGAAGGAAAGCGCTATGCGGCCGCGCAACTACTACACATCGTATCACCGCCGCTCGCGCGTCGCCAGACGCTCGGCACTGAACGCACGCCGGAAATGGCCGGCACCGAGGCTCACGATGGCGGCCAGCTCGACCAGATCCACCTGATGGTCAAGATGTGAACCGATGTAGGGCGTGACGCGGTGCATCTGCCATTTCGCGAGCCGCCACGCACGATGGTAGTCGGCCCGCCATCATGTCTGGGTGACGCGGCGACCAACTGAGTGGGCGACGCAGCAACGAATGCTTCAAGGGGAGGGGCAAGCCTTGGCCGTTCGGCTGCTGCCCAGCAGGGACAGAACTAAGTCCGCCTTCATTGGAGCCGCGTTCGCTGGGTCTGCGAGGCAGGCCGCAGCCCGGGTTTCGGGGACGACACGTGCATCCACGGCCGGACTCCTGATGCCAGACTGCGATGGCGACGATTCAACTCACCAGCGAGCGATGGAGCATGCTCAGGAAGCCGGATCGCCGGGTCTTAAGTGTTGCGAAGTATCGATGTTTGCCGCGACCTGATGCATCCGACGCGTCTCCAAATATCGCCGATTGGCCAAATGCTTACGGACCAGGCCGAGCACTGGGCATTGCTCGCGATGGTGCAGCGGTACCGCGCCGATGCGAGCGTGCGAGGTGTTGTCGAACACGCTGATGCTCGGCAAGGTCTGCCCCGGTTGATTGCGAAGCGGCGTATTCGTCGGCCACAGCGCGCGGTGGCACGGGCCAGACGCGCCCTCGTAGACGTCAATTCCGTTGTGCGGTCCAATAGCCCGAGCACTGCGCACTTCCGGAATGGCCGCGCCATGTACCATGGCCCGACGTGATGGAGAGCCGGCCCGAGCCCGAGGCGTATTTGTCGTGAACGGTCACCGTTGCACGGACTGCACCGGATTTCGCGACGTACCCTCTGAACTTCACCAGGGTCGGATGACTCACGACGCCATTCGCAACATTGACCGTGAAGTTGTAGGCCGGATCGCAGAGGCCTTTCTGCGTCACGAACAACAGGTTCCAGGAGCCATCATAGGCCGATCGCGCGTGCGCAGCGGGCGCCGCGGCTATAATGCAGCTAGCCGCCATTGCGTGCAGCCAAAGCCGTTTCATCGCCATCTCTCCGAGACTTCATTGATGTAGTCAGTCGGCGAGCAGCAACAAGCGTCGGAGGCATGCCGCGATCTGATCCCGTCCGTTGGCAAAGGGCTTGTTCAAATTTGCCTCAATCGTCCGTCTTGCCGACCTGTATGGTCGCGCCCCTTATCGCTTTTGGCGCTGGCGGTGCAGTCCGCTACCACGCCGCGTCCTTTCAGCGCCGATATTCAGGTGCTAGGTTGATGGCGTCAGGGAGTACCTGCTCCCTGTTTCATACCGAACGGGAGGACGACATGCCTGAGAGCGTCTACAAGGTCATTGAACTGATCGGTACCAGCAGCGATTCCTGGGAAAGAGCCGCTGCCAATGCGGTGGAGCAGGCCGCCAAAACTCTCCGGGATCTTCGTGTCGCAGAAGTTGTCAAACTCGATATGCAACTGGACGCCAAGGGCAAGGTCGAGTCCTATCGCGCCAAGCTAAACGTGTCATTCAAGTTCGAAGGTACTTGACTTGATCAACATCAACCTCGCCCCGCTCGCGGGGCGAGGTCGCATGACCCCAGCTTCAAAACCACTTCCTGCTGTCGCCAGGGAGCTTCTGATGGACGCTGCCGTCATCTCGGCTCTGGCGGCCTTGACCGGGACTGCCATGGCGTTTTCGGCCGAGGTGGATACGGATTGCGTGAAGCAAACGCGTCAAGACAGGAATCCGGAGCTTCGGTTCTGATTCAATCAGAGCCGGTAATGCTCTCTAGCCGCGACCGATAAGATGGGCCGCAGAGCGCCAAGCGTGATGCGACAGTGCTTCGAGGCTTCGGACCGTTTCGGCGCGAACGAGCGCTGCCTCGACGGTAAGCGTTCCATTGGCGACCGCGTTGAGCGTCGTGCTGCGGTGGGTGCGCAGGATTTCGCCAAGTTGCGTCGCACACCGCTCGAGCTCGGCGAGCGCCTCGTCAGTCGAGATCGCGCGCGGACCGGCCATGGCGTCGTGGCCAAGTGAGGCCGGCACGACCTGCGGCGATCCAGCGGCGCGGGGCGGTGCCGCCACTCCGCGCGCGATCGCTGCTGCGCTTCGCATCGCCTCCGCGCAGAGCTCTCCGGCACGGATTTCCTCCGGTCCGTCACCCACCGAACCGAATTTGATGCCTCCATTCATCGCATCCGTTAGTCGCGATGCGTGGTCGAGTGCGTGCAGTGTGCTCGTGAGGCGCCGTTGCTCCTCTTCGGTGTCAGGCGGTCCGGCCACATCAGACAGAAATATCTGTGCCTGGCCCAAGGCGTCGGCCGCGTCCTGCACCGATACGGAGTCCTTCCCCAAACGGATTGGTTCGGCGCGGCCGGCCAGCGCCGTCTCGATCGAGCCGCATACCGTTGCGAGCGCGCGCGCGATGGTTCGCCGCACCGCTTCCACTGCTACAATCGGCGTCGCAAGCGCCGAGGGATCAAGGCACCGCGTAAGCGGCGAGCCACGCTCGGGCAAAATGCGTTCGACCAGCCGCGTGAACCAGTCGATTAGCGGCAGCAGGACCACCACGCCGACGACGTTGTACGCGGTGTGATACGCAGCCAGCAACGTGACGCCATCGATGTTGTTCGAGGCGCCCACGAGCAGGGGGATGACGACAGGAAAAAGCACCAACGCGATGAGTGCGGCGATAAGCTTGAAAAGGACATAAGCGATGGCCAGCCGCTTGGCGGTCGTGCTTGCGCCGATTGCGGCCAAGGCAGAACTTGTCGCTGTTCCGATGTTCTGGCCGATGATCAGGGCACAGCCCTGATCCAGTCCGACCGCACCCGCATGATAGGCAGACAGCGTGACGGCAACTGCGGCCGTTGACGACTGCATCACCGCGGTCATCACGAGCCCGGTCACGACCAGCACCAGGACGCCGAACAGGCCCGACCACCATCGCCCGTCGGGACCTGCGAGCACGGCGGGCAGGTCCGCCGGGTGTACTTGTTCGGCCAATCCGCCCATGCCCTGCTGCAAGGTCGTCAGCCCAAAAAGCACAAGCCCGAACCCGGCGAGAGCGGCTCCCATCCCGGATATTCGCCCGCGCGCCAGAAGCTTGGTCAACGCTCCAACGAAGATCATCGGCAGTGCCGCGGCCGTGAGCGAGACGCGGACGCCGATGAGCGCGACCAGCCAGCCGGTCCCCGTGGTGCCGATGTTCGCGCCGAAGACGAGGCCCAACCCTTGCTGGAACGTCAGCAAGCCCGCGCTGACGAGACCGATCGTCGTCATGGTCGTTGCACTGGAGGACTGCACCAGAAGCGTGACGATAGCGCCCCAGAAGGAGCCGTGCAGGGGCGTCGCTGCTGCCCTGCTGAGCACCGTGCGCAGGGCGGAGCCTGCCAGCGCCTTCAGGCCTTCCGTCATCACGGTCATGCCAAGCAGGAAGAGACCTACGCCGCCGAGTACCGAGATTGCTATAGACATGCAGGCTCCCGAGGTGACCGACGATCAGGCCAGCTCCTGCACTGTAGCCCAGTTGCAGAGCGAACGCAGTCAACAAGGCTGCGCATCGCGCTTCAGGGTGTCGCCGCCTCATTCATGCCTGCGTCAACCCTCCGGACTGTGCTCAACGCGCCCCGCTGTAGTTATTCCATGGGAGAGAAATTCGGCGAAGGTCTGAGCCGACCGAAGCTATATTGTGGCCTCGTGGGTGGGCTAGGATCGGGAACAGGGAAATACCTAAGAGTTCGGGGGATGGTCGGAATGGCTCAGGAAGTCAGCCAACGACCCGTATATGAGTCCGCAGGGTGGGAGATTGATCTCGCCCGACGAGAGCTGCGCTCGATGGGGGTCTCGGTGCCCCTGGGTGGTCGTGCGTTTGAGATCGTGGCCGAACTGGTCCAGGCAGAAGGCGAACTGGTACCGAAAAACAAGCTGATCGAGAAGGTTTGGCCTGGAATCTTTGTCGATGAGAGCGCGGTTCGCGTCCACATCGCCGCGATCCGCAAGGCGTTCGGTTCCGATCGCGAAATGCTGAGCACGACGGTTGGTCGCGGCTATCGCCTGTTGGGGACGTGGAAGATCCGCGAGGCCGGCGCGTCGGCGCAATCGGCCGGTCTCGAGCCGATGAAGGCGGTGGTCGGAGCGATCTCGACGAACGTTCCCGCCGCGACATATGCCCTTGTCGGCCGGGACTCCGCCATGTCCTATGTGCAAGACCTGATGTCGGCGTATCGGGTCGTCACGCTCGCGGGTCCTGGCGGGATCGGCAAGACGGCTCTTGGGCTTGAACTGACCAGATTGGTGTTGGCCAGCCAGCAGACGGAGAGCTTGCTCGTCGAGTTGGCGTCGCTGTCGAACCCGACGCTGGTACCGTCCGTCCTTGCCAGCGTCATGGGGATCAAGCTCGAGGGCGAAGAGATCTCGCCCGAGGCCATCGCGCGCGCGATCGGGACGAGACAACTCCTGATCTTTCTCGACAATTGTGAGCATCTCGTCGATGCCGTGGCGGAGCTCACCGAAACCATCGTGAGCCGCTGTCCTGGGATCTCCTTTCTGGTGACAAGCCGCGAGCCGCTTCGCATTGTCGGCGAGCAAGTCTATCGCGTCCTTCCGCTTAGCGTGCCGCCCGCGGGGCGCGTCGAAGCGGAGGTGATTTTCGAACACACCGCGGTTCAGTTGTTCATGGCAAGGGCGAAGGCCCTGGGCGCGGACTTCCAGCTGAGCGAGGAAAATCTCAACGCGATCGTCTCGATTTGCCGGCGGCTCGACGGGATTCCTTTGGCAATCGAATTTGCCGCCGCGCGTGCGGCATTGCTCGGACCTGCGAGGATCGCTGCGCTGCTTGACGACCGCTTCAAGTTTCTCACCACGGGCCGGAGGACCGCGCTGCCACGGCACCAGACGCTCCGCGCGGCGCTTGATTGGAGTTATGATCTGCTGCCGGAGACCGAAGCGCGGGTGTTGCGTCACCTCGGCATTTTCGCGGGCGATTTCCTTCTCGAAGCCGCGATTGCCGTCGTCGGGGAGGAAGTCGCGTACGAGGTGACCGATCATCTGGCCAATCTCGTCGCCAAGTCGCTGGTTGCTGCCGACATTCGGGGCCACCGTCCGCACTACCGGTTGCTCGACACAACGCGTGCCTACGCGATGGAAAAGCTTCGCGGCTGCGGAGAGTTCAATCCGGCGGCACGGCGTCATGCGGAATATTACCGCGCATTCTTCATGCACGCGGAGGCTGAAAGCGAGCTGAGATCGCAAACAGAATGGCTCGCCGACTACGGACGGCATATCGACAGTGTGCGCGCGAGCCTGGATTGGGCATTCTCGCCCGACGGAGACGCCAGTATCGGAGTCGCCTTGACGGCTGTGGCGGTCCCGCTTTGGGTCCAGCTTTCCCTGCTCGGCGAATGCCGGGAGCGGACCCAATTGGCGCTCACAAGGCTCGACGAGAGCGCCAGCGATGCGGCGAGGGTCCGGATGCAGCTCTCGGCGGCACTCGCCTGGTCGCTTATGTACGGCGTGGGCCGTGCCCGGGAAGCTGGGCCCGCGTGGTCGACCACCTTGCGTCTCGCGGAAGACCTCGACGACCGCGACTATCGGCTGCGCGGGCTCTGGGGCCTCTGCATCGACCAGTTCAACAATGGAGAGTTTCGCAAAGCGCTCGAATTTGCGAACCGCTTTGCAGAGGTTGTGGCAGACGGCGATCAGACGATCGACCTCATGATGGCCGATCGCCTTCTCGCGACGACGTTGCACTTCCTGGGCGACCAGACCGGCGCCCGTCACCACATCGAACGCACGTTGTCGCGCCTGGCCGATTTGACGCCGAAGCCACAGATCGTCCGCTTCCGCTTCGATCTGCGGGTCTCTGCACATTACTTCCAGGCGCGTATCCTTTGGCTTTCCGGGTCGATCGATCAGGCGCTAAACGTCGTCGCGCGGAATATCGAGGAGGGGCGCGCCGCCGGGCATGCGCTGACGTTTTGCAGTGTTCTCGGCCAAGCGGCGTGCCCGATCGCGTTCTTCAGCGGCGATCTCGATGCCGCGGAACGCTACTGTGCGACGTTGCTCGATCACACGGAACGGCATCCGATCCGGCTTTGGAATCTGTGGGCGCGCGTGTTCAACGGGATGGTGTTGGCAAAGCGTGGGGATGTCGCCGGCGGGCTAAAGATCCTTCGCAGCGAGCTGGAGGCGGCAGGTGACGCCAGATTCCTGCCGCGCTTCTTGCTGCCACTCGGCGAGCTGGCGGCGTCCCTCGGGCTCATCGGTGAGGTTGCGCAGGGGCTTGCGACCGTGGATGAAGCGCTCGCCCGCTGCGAGGCGAGGGACGAACGATGGTACCAGGCAGAGCTGCTGCGGATCAAAGGCGAGTTGCTGCTGCGCGGAAGCGAGTACCGGTCAACTTCGACTGCCGAACAATGCTTTACCAGCGCGATTGAACTGGCGCGCGGTCAGGGGGCACTATTCTGGGAATTGCGGAACGGTATGGCTCTGGCGCGTTTGAGGATGGAGCAGGATCGTTGCGCCGACGCGTACGAGGTTCTCGCGCCGGTTTACGGCAAGCTCACCGAGGGCTTTGCAACCGCCGACACCAAGACGGCAAAAGCGCTGCTTGCGCAACTGGCGCCGTGATCTCATGGTCTGAAGAACGCCAGCAGATCGGCATTGATGACGGCCGCTTCCGTGGTCGGCATGCCGTGCGGAAAGCCCTTGTAGGTCTTGAGCAACCCGTTCTTCAGAAGCTTGGCCGACAGAAGCGCCGAGTCGGCGTATGGTACGATCTGATCGTCGTCGCCATGCATCACCAGGACGGGCAGGGAGATCTTTTTTAGATCCGAAGTGAAGTCGGTCTGCGAGAATGCAACGATCCCGTCATAATGCGCTTTCGCACCACCCATCATACCCTGCCGCCACCAGCTTTGGATGACGGCTTCCGATGGCTTTGCGCCCGGCCGGTTGTAGCCATAGAACGGTCCGGCCGCGAGATCGCGGTAGAATTGCGAACGCTCGGCGGCGAGCTGCGCCTGAAGGCCGTCGAAGACGCTCTTCGGCAGGCCACCTGGATTGGCGGGGGTCTTCATCATCAGCGGCGGCACCGCCGAGATGATCGCGGCCCTGCTTGTCCGCCCCTCGCCATGCCGCGCCAGATAGCGAACGACCTCGCCGCCGCCGGTGGAATGGCCGACATGGATAGCGTCCTTCAAATCGAGGTGGGCTGTGAGCGCGGCAAGGTCGTCGGCATAGTGATCCATGTCGTGGCCGTCGGCGACCTGGGTCGAGCGGCCGTGGCCGCGGCGGTCATGGGCGATGACGCGATAGCCGTGAGCGAGAAAAAACAGCATCTGCACATCCCAATCATCCGAGGACAACGGCCAGCCGTGGCTGAACACGATCGGCTGCCCGGATCCCCAGTCCTTGTAGAAGATCTCGACGCCGTCCCTGGTGATGATGCTGGGCATGGCTCTTGCTGCTCGCGCCGTGGGAGATGCTTCACGCGGGGGCTCGAGACGGGCGCGGTGAGGCAGCCCAACGTGGCCTGAGGGCGCCCCGGCACGGCTCGCTGGACTTCCTCTTATCTCGATCCTGGATCTCGAAGGTTAGATGGCGGGGCGTTTCGCCTTCTTTCATCGGCGCATGAGTTTATCAAAATCGCACGCCACACCGCGGACGGGTTACTCGGAGAGCTGTCGTGCGGCGTTGGCATCACAAAGCTCACACGGACGGCGGAGCTCCGGCTTGTCTGCGATTGTGGAAATGCGCCCGCCTCATGTAAGACACGCGTGCCTAGCGCGCGCTAGCTGCCGTCCCGTTGAGGACATAACCGGTCGATGGTGATACGTGAACAGGAGAGGCACGACATGAACGCGCAAGAAAGCAGCTACGTCGAACACAGGAGCAGTCTCGGCTTTGCTGAAACGGTGGATCATCTGGTGACGACGATCGAGAAAGTCGGCATGACCGTGTTCGCGAGGATTGACCATGCTGCCGGTGCCAAGGCAGTTGGCATAACCATGCCGCCCGCGATCGTATTGATCTATGGCAATGCGAAGGGCGGCACTCCGGTCATGCAGGCGGCGCCGAGAGCGGCGCTGGATCTTCCGCTGCGCGTCTTGATTCGTGAAGATGATCAAGGCAAGACGCTGATTGGGTTCCATCCGATTGCACAGTTGCTGGAAACGTATCGGGTTCCCGGTGAACTTGTGGATCGTCTCGCCAAGGCTCAGTTGCTCCTTGTCGGCTCTATCTGAGCCGACGAGGGATCCGGCCTGCGTCCCGCGCGCGCTCGGGCTCAAGCAGCACTGATTTCCGCCCGAGGAGCCGTGTTAAAGGGCCACCGGTGGGCGGGGGGCGAGAGGTCGAGATCGCCGGCGGCTCGCCGGTCGCTCTGAAGTGGTCGCTTCACACGCGTTAAACAGCCAGTCCAGAGTTGCTTCCCGCCGAACTCTGACCCCAGCTCGCTGAAGCGGCCTTTGTTTTGGTATTTCAATGCCATACGCGGCCGGCTGACGCGCGCCCTCACGGAACTAACCTCATTTAACATCTCTTCACTCGTCACCGGACGATCCCTCGCTACGATCGCGAGCGTCGGCACGTTCCCATCTGCCGCCAACGCAGGAATTTCCGCCGGAGATCGTCGCTGGAGGAACTGGATATGACCGACACGATGTCTTGGTTCGTTGATCATGGTGCAGCCTTGGCCAATCGCCGGCGCCAGTCCGACCCATCCGACGGTCTTGCTCGAGGTCAGGTCCGCGGTCTCGATGACGAAGCAGGCATTTTCGAAGAAGTTCGCTGGCGAGAGCCGAAGGCGATCGCAGCCGATCGCAGGATTGCGCCAGACATCACGGTGTCGCGCTGGGCGACGGTTGTCGGTGGTCTGAGGAATGAACAGGCGATCACGCCCGAATGGTGTCATATCATAACCGTGGCGCTCAAGGCCTCACGGCTTTCGCTCTCGGCCGATTCACGACTGTTGTTCGAGGGATCGATGGCTCCGGGGACGATCCATATCAGTGCACCCGGTCAACACCTGAGGGCTCAATTCGTACCGCCGTTCGATTTTCTTCATCTCCATGTCGACAACAACTTTCTCGACGAGGCTGGGCTCGCCAGCAGGGATAGTCTCGCCACCGCGGTGCCGTTGTTGCGCGACCCGCTCGTGGAAGCGCTAAGCCGGTCGCTGCTTAACGGCTCGAGCGAGCCATGCCGCCGTCACTATGTTGAAAGCGTCGGCAAGGCGATCGTGATGCGCGCGATGGCGCGTCCAGAGAACGCAAGACGCTGCAGCGAGCTGCCGAAATGGCGAATGAAGAGGCTCGAGCAGTATCTCTCGGCCAACATCCACAGGCCCATCAGCCTGGGCGACATGGCTGCCGTGGCCGGGCTCTCAAAGATGCATTTTGCCGCCCAGTTCCGCGCCGCGACGGGCTTCCGGCCGCATGAGTACCTGCTTCTCAAGCGCGTCGAGCACGCCAAGGCGGCGATGCTGCAGACCACCATGCCCCTTGTGGAGGTCGCGTTCTCGGTCGGATTCAATGCGCAGGCACATTTCTCGACCGTGTTCAAGCGCTTCACCGGTATGTCACCGGCCCGGTGGAAGCAGGAGTATCAAAACGTGAAGTGAGCAGAATTTTTTGGAGGAAGGTGATGGACATGATAGACAAACCGGTAGCCGCACTCATTGCTGCCATCGCCGCCGACATTGACACAGCGTGTCGGTATACGACTGTGCAGTCCCGCGGGATGGCCAGAAGCAGGATGGTGTCGCTCTGCGTGGTTGCATTCGCCCGGAATTGCGGAATCGCGATTGCCATCTCTGTCTTCTTCGCCGCGGCGCGCGGCCCGTCGCATTGTCCAATGGACACCAATCGCCTGGCCTGTCAGGGGCAGCAACACCTCGTCGTCAATACCGCCGGACAGTATGACCGCGGATCCCACTGGTCGACGTCAAGGAGCTACTGAAGACGCCGTGCGCATCCGGTTGTCTCAGCGCCGATCAGCTTCGGCTATGACATCGACGATCGCTTCGGCGAACGCCTGGGGCGCTTCCTGCGGCAGATTGTGCCCAATGCCGCCGTTGATGGTTCGGTGCGAGTATTTTCCCGAGAACTTCTTTGCATAGGCGGCAGGCTCCGGATGCGGCGCGCCATTGGCGTCGCCCTCCATGGTGATGGTCGGGGTGGTAATCACCGGGCTTTGGGCGAGCCGCTGCTCCAGCTCGTCGTATTTCGCTTCGCCCTCGGCAAGGCCAAGCCGCCAGCGGTAGTTATGGATCACGATCTCGACGTGATCCGGATTGTCGAGCGCCTTCGCGCTGCGGTCAAAGGTGGCGTCGTCAAAATTCCATTTCGGTGAAGCGAGCTGCCAGATCAGCCTCGAGAAATCATGCCGATATTTGTCGTAGCCGGCGCGGCCGCGTTCGGTCGCGAAGTAGAATTGATACCACCATTGCAGCTCGGCCTTCGGCGACAATGGAGCCTTCCCCGCAGCCTGGTTGCCGATCAGATAGCCGCTCACCGAGACCATTGCCCTGCAGCGCTGCGGCCATAGGGCTGCCATGATGTTGGCGGTACGAGCGCCCCAATCGAAGCCGGCAACCGTTGCCTTTTCGATCTTGAGCGCGTCCATCAGCGCGATGATGTCGACGGCGATGGCTGAAGGCTGGCCGTTGCGGAACGTCGCGTCGGAGAGGAAGCGCGTTGTGCCGTAACCGCGCAGATACGGCACGATGACGCGATATCCGGCCGCGGCGAGCAGGGGAGCAACATCGACGAAGCTGTAGATGTCGTACGGCCAGCCATGCAGCAGGATAACGGGTTCTCCGTCGGCGGGGCCCGCCTCGGCATAGCCCACGTTCAGAAGCCCTGCGTCAATCTGCTTCAGCGATGCGAATCTCGTGTTGGTTCCGACCTTGAAGTTGGTTGTGTCCAACGTCTTTTGCTGCGCTGCTTGCGTCTTGTCAGGCGTGTTGATCGCGAACGAGGCGGCGGCCGCCGTCATGGCGACATTACGGAGGAAGCGCCGCCGATTGGCATTGACCTGGTCGGACATTCGTTTCTCCTGGTATTTGTACGAAAGAGGATCTTGGAGCATTGCGCAAAATGCCCGGAGAAGCTCGCTCCTATTCAAACATCGCGTCAAAGATCTCGACGTCGAGGACGGGTCTTGGGACGAGTGCTCCATCGGCGCCGAGGACCATCGACCGCCGAAGTGTCGGCACGACGATGCCGCAGAATGCCTGGTGTGCCCACGAATAATGGGCAATCCGCGTTGCCAGGAAATCGTGATCGGTCCGTCGCTGCAGAGCCTTGTCGTCGAAGTAGAAGATCTGCTCGGGACAGTGGGTGACGATATCAGGCGGGAAACGCGCCCGCAGGCGCCGCCAAGGCTCGGCGTTGCCCGCTCGCGGCGGTAGTTCCTCGACCTCGACATCAGAACGGGCAAGAAGAAACGGAGTGGTCAGATAGTTCCAGATTGCGAAGCCGCATAGAAAGACCAGATGCAGTTCGTCTCCGGGCTGAACGTTCGAGTAACTGGAAAATGCCGACGTCGGATTGCGCCAAGTGCGCAGAACCTCTCCGTCGAGGCTTTCAATTGTCACCGCATCGGGCTGAAACGTGCCGGACATCTTGCCGCCGGTGATCCCGGTAAATCGCACGGACTGCGTCCAGATCGAGCCTTCCGCAATCAGGTCCTTGAATTGACCAATCTGCCCGGTTCGGGAAAGCAGCGTGCCTCCGATCGAGAGGTGGAGCGTGAAGCGCTTCAATTTGTTCCATCGCGCCAAGCCGCCGCTGGCTTCAATCGCGTCATCAAGAAGTGCCATGCTTCGTCGGGCCCGGGATCGTGCACTTCAGGATGACGGGGTATCGGCGGCTTGGCTTGTTAGAAGTTGTTAGGACTTGCGAGTCCATTATCCTATTGAAGACACTAGCAGTTTAGACCAGCGAGAAAGTCCCTCGCGCGAACCATGTCCAGGCTCTCGAAGCCTTCCTCGTACCGCGCACACAGCGGCTCGATCAGAGCGCGGGCTTCTTCGCCGCGGCCCCTGTCCTGCCAATGGCGTCCGAGCGTCAGCGCGCCTCGTAGCTCCCAGCCAAGGGCACACTGCCTGCGCGCCAGGTCGAGCGACTTGCCAAGGCAGCTCTCGGCCTCCGCAAAGCGGCCGCTGCGCGCCAGAATGTCGCCCTTGACCCGCAGCATCTCCGGCATATCGAAGGATTCGCCGTGGTTGCCGATCTGGACGATCGCCTCGTCGATCACGCGCAGCGCCGCCGCGAGTTGACCGGCCAGGGTCATGGCCTCCGCCTGCGCCGTTGCGAATACGGTCGTCATGATCCGGTGGCGCGTTGCGTATAACGTCGCCTGGCTGCGGCGAAGATGATCGAGGCCGCCCGGGATATCCCCGCGGCGCAGTAGCAGCTCTCCCTTCTGCCCGACGCCGACCGCCTGGTAGGGGCCGAGGAAATGCCGCGCCGAATGATCGACCAGCCTTTCGATCATACTTTCGGCGCTGACCCAGTCGCCGACCCAGAGAAAGACATAGATCGTCCAGATCAATGCGATGCCCAGCGTCAACGGCTGTTCGAGCTGTTCCGCCTCACGTACGGTGTATCTTGCCACCTCGATCGCGCGGTCCGGCCGGCCGATGAGCCAGAGCCCGCGCGCAAGTGCGACCAGCGCGACGATCCGGTCGTCATAGCCGAGATGACCGATGTTGAGCCGTTGGAGGCCCGGGTTCTGCACCATCGCGCTCTCGCAGAGCCCGACGGCTTTGTCCTGATGGCCGATCAAATGATGCGCGACGCCCAGCATCCACTCCACGTTCAGCGTGCTGGCGGGATCATTCAGCTTCCGCGCGACGGCTTTTCCCTGTTCGCCCGTGCGAAGCGCGCCGTGAAAATCTCCGATCCGGGTCAGGTAGATGTGCAGCCCGCGCAGGAGCCATAGCTGCCAGTGCAGATCACTCAGCTCCTCGGCGAGGTGCAGGCTTCGCGTGAAAGCGGAGTGGACGGCCTCCGTGTTGCCCTGCGTGAACATGATGGACACGCCGAGTGCGGTCTGCAGCTGCATCTCCCGGCGGCTGTCCAGCGCATGCTTCTCGGAGGCGGCCAGCGCCTGGTTCGTCCAGCTGTAGCACTCCGTCAGCAATGACAGCTCGATGAAGAACTGCGCCGCCGAGGCGGCCAAATCCATGCCGATCGTGCGGTCGCCGCGATCTGAAAAGCTCCAATCGAGTGCGGCTCGCACGTTCGAAAGGTGATCGGCATAGGGAAGGAAGCCGCCGCCGCTTTGCGGACCGGCCGACTTGATGGCGATGCTGTTCAGGAGATCACGAAAATACTCTGCATGGGCGCGGGCAGCTTGATCGGATTCTCCACTCCCGGCAAGCTTATCCGCAGCGAACGCGCGGGTCGTATCCAGCAGGCGATATCGCAACGACGGCCCGGCCGCAGACGTCGCGATGAGGGATTTTGAGAGCAGGTTCGAGATCGCCTCGACGGCCTCGGCTTCGCTGATCCCGTCGTAGGATGTCACCTTGATCGCCGCCTCCAGCGTGAACGGGCCGACGAATACCGACAGTCGGCGTAATGTGGCGCTCTCGACCGCAGGCAGCAGGTCGTAGCTCCAGCCGAGTGCCGCGCTCAGGGTCTGATGTCTTGGGATCGCTGTGCGTCGCCCGCGCCATAATAGGGAAAAGCGGCTATCGAGCAGCGAAGCGGTGCCGGCGATGCCATAGGCGTTGACCCGTCCGGCGGCAAGCTCGATCGCAAGCGCAATGCCGTCCAGGCGCCTGCATATCTCGGCAACCAGCGGCGCTTCGTGTTCGCCGAGCTCAAATCCGCTCAGATTCTCGCTGATGCGTTCGATGAAGAGCTGAGCTGCGGGATAGGCAAGCACATCCGCAACGCCAAGACCCTCCCGTTGCGGCGGGCAGTCCAGCGGAAACAGCCGATAGACACGTTCGCCTTCGGCGCGAAAGGATTCGCGGCTGGTCGCGAGAACGTGCAGCTTTGGCGCCTCGCGAACCATGCGTTCGGCGAGCGGCGCCAGTGCGTCAACCATATGCTCGCAGCTATCGAAGACGAGGAGCAAGCCGTGGGCGCGCAGGAAGGTGAGCAGGCCGGGAACCGGATCCTCCGCACTGACGGTTAGTCCAAGCGCTGATGCGATCGTCCCCGGGACAAGCGCGGGATCCCTGAGCGCACCGAAATCAACGAAGTAAACCTCGCCACCGAAAGCGAGCAGTTGCCGATGCGCCACGGCAAGCGCAACCGAGGTCTTGCCGATGCCACCGGGGCCAACGATCGTGACAAAGCGATGGAGTGAGAGGTCGGTCGAAATCCTTTCGATCGCATCGGCTCGGCCGACCATCTTCGCGGGTGGAGCGGGCAGATAGCGAGAAGGTGTCGTGGCGCCCCGAGGCGGCGGGCTCGATGGTGGCGCCGACGCAAGGGGTGCGGCAAAACAATAGCCGCGCCCGGGAACGTTGACGATGTACCGGGCGGGCCCCTCGGCCCCGTCGCCGATGGCCTTGCGCAGGGCCGTGATGTGAAAGCGGAGGCTTCCCTCGTCCACATTCAGATCGGCCCAGACCCGCTTAACCAGTTCTCGCTTGTCGATGACCTCGCCCGGGCGCTCGGCGAGGCAGATCAGAATGTCGAGGGCGCGGCCTCCGATGTGCACCGGAGCGCCATCTTTCTCCAACAGCCTGGCCTTCGGAAGCAGCCGAAATGGTCCAAAGGTGGCCGAGTCATGATTGTCGTCGTCCGACACGCGCCGTTACTCGTCCAATGGAGGTCCGGATATTGCGGCCCTGATTTACCAGAACGAACCTACGAGTAAACCGGCTGGGTGCAGTGTGGCCATGCGCCGGCCTGCCGCTTCCAGCCGCTCGTTGGCGACGTATTGTTGCTCGATAGCAGGCGCTTAGGAAGATTTCGAGGCGCCCGAGCCCAACGCCAAAGGCGCTTGGCGCAAAGCGCCTGCACGTCGCTGTCGAGCAAGGCCGATAACAGAATCTCGCAACGTTTAACAAGCCAAAATCGTGTATCTGAAGCACTATTGGCAGCGGTTTGAAGGCAACGTCCGATCGGAAGGTTACGATGCTCGATACTGACGCAAGACCAGGCGACGACTTCGTTGACGCGCTTGAGCACGATGCGCAGGACAGCGACTGGGAACTTGTGCTCCGTGAAAGCCATCACCGGATGAAGAACACGCTGACCCTGCTGGGGGTGTCGCTCCGTCGGGATTTCTTGCGACGAAAGTCGGAAGACCTTTCGGTGGCGGTCGATCGATTCGAGCGGCGTGTCGTTGCCTTCGGCAGGCTCTATAATCTCCTGTCGAGCGATGCCGAAGTTATGACCGTCTCCGCTGGCGAGTTTTTCGGAGCGGTGTGCCGGGCATTGTCGGAGGCAGTGCTGGAGCCAGCCGGGATTCGCTGCGAGGCGGCGGTCGAGAGCGGCGTACTTCCTGCGCCGCAATGTCATCGGCTGGGGCTCATGCTAACGGAACTGGTCACCAACGCTGCCAAGCACGCCTTTCCGAACAAGAGCGGCGGATTAATCCGGATCGAGGTGTGCAACCGCGAAGGTCGCTGGTCGTGCACGGTAACGGACAATGGCACCGGCGCAACTGAGCCGCTTCGGGGAACTGGCGGCCGTATTCTGCAAGGCCTCGCGCGAAGCATCCGCGCGCGGGTTCATGCCGAGGGCGGGCGTGCCGGCACGCGCGTGACAATTGTGATGCCCGCATCCAGGTAACGAGAACCTGCAGTTACGATGGGTTCCTCACCGATCGAGCCCGTGTGGGCGTCTTTCCGGACGAACTTGATGGATTGTGCCCGAGCAGGGTGCATGTTGACGTAACCGCGCAAGGGATGCCTGTCCCCTGCGGTGATCGCGGCAGGACCAAGGTCGCCACCGGAAATCATCGGTTTGTGAAGGGACGTAACATTATATTTATCATATAAACGGGCGCGGCTGTCGAACAAGAAGCGAACGAGCACAGGTTTTGGTCTAACGCATCCCGTGCGGCGTGGGCCGGCGGGTAAACCGTCGAGGGAGAGGGCACATGGCCTTTACCATCAACATCAACGGAACGTCGCACAGTGTCGACGTCGACGGCGACACTTCGCTTCTCTGGGTGCTGCGTGACGTGTTGGGGATGACCGGAACGAAATTCGGCTGCGGCATGGCGCTGTGCGGTGCGTGCACCGTGCATATCGACGGGGCCGCGACCCGGTCCTGCATCACCAGCGTCGATAGTTTGGACAAGTCGATGGTCACGACCATTGAGGCGATCGGTGCGTCACCGGCCGGCGCGAAAATACAAAAAGCCTGGCTCGACCATGAGGTCGTCCAGTGCGGCTACTGCCAGTCCGGGCAGATCATGTCGGCGTCCGCACTGCTGGCAAGCAACCCGCGTCCGACGGACGCCGATATCGACGATGCGATGAGCGGCAACATCTGCCGCTGCGGAACCTATGTCCGCATCCGCGAAGCGATCAAGCTTGCCGCGCAATCGAGCAAGGAGGGCTGATCATGATCCCCGATCACGTCGATTCCCCCGCTCCTGACACAAATCTCTCGCGGCGCAGCTTCCTCGCCACCGGCGTGGCCGTCGGCGGCGGGTTGATGCTGAGTTTGAGCCTGCCTTTCGGCGCGAGCGATGCCGCTCCATCCGACGGCTTTACGCCAAACGCGTTCATCCGTATCGGCAACGACGGCCAGGTCGTCCTGACCATGCCTTACGTCGAAATGGGGCAGGGCACCTACACATCGATCCCGATGCTGATTGCCGAAGAGCTCGAAGTGAGCCTGAAGCAAGTGCGTCTGGAGCATGCTCCGCCCAATGAAAAGCTGTACGCCAACCCGCTGCTCGGCGTGCAGGCGACAGGCAATTCGAACGCGATGCGCGGCGCGTGGAAGCCGATGCGCGAGGCGGGTGCGACTGCCAGGACGATGTTGGTCACCGCGGCCGCCAAGCGATGGGGCCTCGATCCAAGCACCTGTCAGGCGCAGGATGGTGCCGTGATTCACGCGCCGAGCGGACGCCGTCTTGCCTATGGCGAGCTTGCTTCCGAGGCCGCCCAACTGCCGGTACCGTCGAATGTGACGCTGAAGTCGGCCGCCGATTTCAGGCTGATCGGTACGCGGGCAAAGCGACTCGACGCTCCAGGAAAGGTCAACGGCACGGCGATCTATGGCATCGATGTTCGGCCGGCCGGTGTGAAGATTGCGACACTCGCCCAGTCGCCTGTGTTCGGCGGGCGCGTCAGGAGTGTCGATGATACGGCGGCAAAGGCCGTCAACGGTGTCCGCCAGATCGTCCGGCTCGATGACGCCGTCGCGGTCGTGGCCGATCACATGGGGGCTGCGAAGAAGGGCTTGGCGGCGCTCAAGATCGAATGGGACGAGGGCGCCCACGCAGGGCTCGGCACGGATGAAGTCGTCCGCAAACTTGATCAGGCGACGCTTGGTCCAGGCGCGGTGGCCCAGACCGTCGGCGATGTTGACAAGGCCATGGCCGGTGCCGCGACCAAGGTCGAGGCGAGCTATCAAGTGCCGTTCCTTGCCCATGCGACAATGGAGCCAATGAATTGCACGGTGCACTTCCGGAAGGATGAATGCGAGATATGGATCGGCAGCCAGGCGATGGCGCGGGTCCAGAACATGGCCGCAAAAGCCGCAGACCTGCCGCCGGAGAAGGTCATCGTTCACAATCACCTGCTCGGCGGCGGATTTGGCCGCCGGCTCGAAGCCGATGGCGCGGTCCGCGCCGTTCAGATCGCGCAACATGTCGATGGTCCGGTGAAGGTCGTGTGGACGCGCGAGGAAGACATCCAGCACGATATGTACCGCCCTTACTGGTTCGACCGCATTTCCGCAGCCTTGGACGCGGAGGGCAAGCCGGTGGCCTGGAAGAACCGATTTGCGGGCTCTTCGGTGCTCGCAAGATGGCTGCCTCCGGCCTTCAACAAGGGGCTGGATCCCGATTCGACCGAAGGCGCGATCGACCTCGTCTACGACCTGCCGAACTTCCATGTGGAGTTTGTGCGTGTCGAGCCGCCCGGAATCCCGACCGCGTTCTGGCGCAGCGTCGGGCCGTCGCACAATGTCTTCGTCACCGAGAGCTTCATCGACGAATTGGCGTTCGCAGCAAAGCAGGATCCGGTCGCCTATCGCCGCGGGTTGCTCGACAAGGCGCCGCGCGCCAAGGCCGTGCTCGATCTTGCCGCGGAAAAAGCCGGCTGGGGACAGAAATTGCCGGAGCGAGTGGGCCGCGGTGTCTCGCTGCAGAACGTGTTCGGCAGCTACATGGCGCAGGTTGCCGAGGTGGAGGTGGCAAAGGACGGCACGGTCCGTGTTCGTCGCGTCGTCTGCGCGATCGACTGCGGCACCGTCGTCAATCCTGATACGGTCCAGGCGCAGATCCAGAGCGGGATCATGTTCGGCGCGACGGCGGCGCTCTACGGGGAGATCACCGTCAAGAACGGCCGTGTCGAACAGGCAAACTTCGACACCTATCAGATCATCCGAATCAACGAAGCGCCGGCGGTCGAGGTTCATGTCGTAAGCAGCACAGAGCCGCCAGGTGGCCTTGGCGAGAACGGGACGTCGGCAATCGTTCCAGCGGTCGCCAACGCGATCTTCGCCGCAACGGGTAAGCGCCTGCGCAAGATGCCGGCCGATGCCAATTTGCTGAAGGCGTAGGGCAGCCGAAGGGCGCTGCAATAGCAAGACGCGCGCACAATCTCCGAATGAACAGAAATAACAGAGGAGCGTCACAACGCGCCAAAACGAGAATCCAGAGCATCGGTTCTGATCCTGTTCAGAACCGATGCTCCACTAGTCCCTGATGCCGCGAATCGAAGGTTGAATCGTCAAACGATAGGCGATGAGCTTGTCGCCGTCGAATTGCTCGAGCGCGGTATCGCAGACCGGGCAATGATATTCGCCCTTGTCGCCAGATGCGGTTGACAATTCAAGCCGTCGGAAACCCGCCCCGCAATGCGGGCACGTTACATCGGCCTTTTTCATTTCAGTTCACCCCGGGAGCAATCGCAGCCGGATATTTTTGCGCAATGTGCGCGGCAGAACTATGTCCGCCACAGGAAAACTGCAAAGCGATGCATGCGGACGAGAAGGCCGGCAACGTTGAGGCGCTTCACCAAGTTGACGTCGTCGATAACCTTTAATACGGTTGCAATCAGGTTAGTATGATTTTTGGTGTGCTGGGCGTCGACCTGGCGGCGGCCAGTGAGCCCATCGTCATCTCGCAGATGGGCATGACGCTTCATGGCTCATTGGAAGCCAGCGCCCATGGTCAAATTTCGATGGTGTGCAACGGGCGGGCCAGTGATCGATAGAAGCAAAGGAAGAAGAAAATGAGTGACTCCGTAGCGATCGTAACAGGTGCAAGCCAGGGTATCGGGCGCGCCACCGCTGTCCGTCTGGCGAGGGATTTCTCGAAACTTGTTCTTGTTGCGCGAAACGGAGCGAACCTTCGGGAGACGGCGAAGCAAGTCGAGAAAGCCGGCGCTGTCGCACTCGCACTCGAGCTGGATCTCAGTCAACCCTCGGCTGCCGATACCGTCATCGCAACCACCCTCGACAGATTCGGCCGGATCGATGCGCTCTTGAACATCGCCGGGGCGGTGCCGCAAATCGATATTCTCGAGATGACCGATGAGCAATGGAATGCGGGTGCGGAGCTAAAGCTTCACGGCGCCCGACGTCTCACCATTCGGGCGTGGGAGGCCCTGAAGAAGTCGCGCGGATCGGTCATCCTGATGTCGGGGAATTCGGCGCTCTTTCCCAAGGCCGGCTACGCGGCGGTAGGCACGATAAACGCTGCGATCGTGGCGCTTGCCAAGGCGTTCGCTGACAAGGGCATCGCTGACGGCATCCAGGTCAACAGCGTCCTGCCTGGGGCTGTGATGACCGGACGGCGGGAATCCTACCTCGCGAAATGGGCGCCGGCGCATGGGATGACCATTGAAGAAGCCCTGATCAAGTTTCCGAAAGAGGCGGGCATCGAACGCTACGGCCGCCCCGAGGAGATCGCCGAACTCATGGCCTTCCTGGTCTCGCCTGGAGCGCGCTGGATGACCGGCAACGCGGTGCGAATGGACGGCAACGAAGTGAAATCGATCTGATCCGCGTCGATGCCCTAACACGACAGCCAGTGTGTCTTTCTGATTGGAACCGAAGGCGAAGATGTGCTTTGGTTGCCATTGGCGCGTCCTCAGGGAGGAAACGCGAATGGCCGAAGAGAACAAGGGACCTGCCGGTCCTGACCTCACGCAAGGCGTCGCCCTCAGCGCCTTCGAGAACGACATGCTGCTCGGCCATGTCGGCGAGGACGAGGTGCTACTGGTCCGCAAGGGTGCCGAGATCTTCGCCATCGATGCGCATTGCAGCCACTATCACGGTCCGCTTTCCGACGGGCTCGTGGTCGGCGACAGCATCCGCTGCCCCTGGCACCACGCCTGCTTCGATTTGCGCACTGGCGAAGCGACACGTGCGCCAGCGCTGTCGCCGCTCTCGGTGTGGAAGGTGGAGCAGGGCGATGACCGTGTCGTCGTCAAGGCCAGGCAGGCGCAGCCCGACAAGCAGGCGCCTCGGCATGCTTCAAAGCCATCGGCGGCGGATGCGCCGAAGCGGATCGTCGTTGTCGGCGGTGGCGCCGCAGGCTTCACTGCCGCGGAAATGCTGAGACGCGAGGGGTTCGGTGGCGATATCACGATGCTCAGCAGCGATGCAGCGCCGCCGGTCGATCGTCCCAATTTGTCGAAGGACTATCTCGCGGGCAGTGCGCCGGAAGAGTGGGTGCCATTACGGCCGGACGAGTTCTATCGCGACTCGAACATCGATCTTCGCCTTGCGACCAACGTGACCGCGATTGTCGCCAATGCGAACCAGGTCGCGCTTGCCGACGGCAAGACGGTGCCTTACGACCGCCTGCTGCTTGCAACCGGCGCCGAGCCGGTGCGGTTGCTGATCCCGGGGGCCGATCAGCCGCATGTCCACACGTTACGCTCGCTCGCCGACAGCCGCGCGATCATCGCGGCGGCCAAGAACGCGCGCCGCGCCATCGTCATCGGCGCGAGCTTCATCGGGCTCGAGGCTGCGGCGGCCTTGCGTGCGCGCGATCTCGAGGTTCATGTCGTGGCACCCGAGGCACGCCCGATGGAACGCATCCTCGGACCCGACATGGGAGACTTCGTGCGCGCCCTCCATGAGGAGCACGGCGTGGTCTTCCATCTCGGCGACACCGTCGCCACCATCGACGGCAAGCGCGCCGCCTTGAAGAGCGGCGCGACATTGGAGGCCGAACTGGTCGTCGTCGGAGTTGGCGTGCGCCCGCGGCTCGCGCTCGCCGAGCAGGCGGGGCTCAAAATCGATCGGGGCGTGGCGGTGAATGCCCAGCTTGAGACCAGCGTACCCGGCATCTATGCCGCGGGCGACATCGCACGCTGGCCGGACCGCCATTCGGGCGGCGACATCCGTGTCGAGCATTGGGTGGTCGCCGAGCGTCAGGGCCAGCTCGCAGCCCGCAACATGCTCGGCCGGCGCGAGGTCTTCGACGCCGTGCCGTTTTTCTGGAGCCAGCATTACGACGTGCCGATCAACTATGTCGGGCACGCCGAAACATGGGACGAGATCGCCATCGACGGCGACATCAAGGGCAGGGACTGCCTGCTACGCTACAAGAGCAAGGGCCGCGTGTTGGCCGTCGCCTCGATCTACCGCGACCTGGACAGTCTGCGCGCCGAACTCGCCATGGAGCAGGGCGAGCGGGTCTGACATTCCGACGACAGACCGGCCGAGGAACAAACGGTCCGCTGTTCGCTTGCAGACTCATGAAGGGCATGAATTCTCGCGTGGCAGCGGACATCGTCGCTGGTGGTGCGATTGCACTAGCGCTGGCGGTAACTGCCTACTACGGATATCTCGCCTCGCTCTTGGTATCGCCGGATTAGCCGGAAGCGGTCCCTTGCGGCGGAGGTAGGCAGGGGTCGCGCCAAAAGTGGCGCGGCTTCGCGCTCGGCATTTAAGGCGCAGAGGTCACAAGGATTCCTCTGAGCCTTCCCGGCCACCTGAATGCGCGCCGCAGGCCCGTTCAGCGTTCCGACTGCTTTTTTGAGGATTCTTCTTAACCTTTCGGGCCCTGCGGAGACGGATATAGCGCGGGCCGATAGCTGCATATTGAAGCCGTATTTGTTTTCGACCGCCGGCTGCGTTGAGGGGCTAGACCGGATGCCGCCCGCCGCCGTTACCGACGACGGAGATCTTAATGAAAATGATTACGGTTGATAGTACCCGTACCGCGAGCAAAGCTTTGGCACATGTCTTCAACGGGGGATCGCTCGCTGCCTGCGCGGCTGCAATCGGTGTCGTCGGCTTTTGCTCGGTGGCGTCGGCGGCCGACAGGCCGCCGCTGGCGCCCGATACCGTTGCTCCGTTCAGTACGGAGTCGCGGATATCGGCGACCGTCGAGTTCGGTCTGCGCGCGCTTGCCGACGACATCGAGAAGGACATCCCGCGGCGGCTTGCCAGCATCGACGAACGCGTCAGTTGCGTGCACCGGCGCGTCCTGTTCTTCCGCGTCAACGCCAATTGCGATGTGTGGGGCTATGTCGAGCGGGGCGGGGTGTCGCTCTATGGCCGCGGCGATCGCGTCTATGGCTCGCTGCCGATCTACGGCGCGCTCGAAGGGCAGGGCGCCAACCGCTTCACGTCGCGCATCCATGGCGAGACCGAGGCCAGCGCCACGGTGGAAGTCGAGGCTCGTCCGCAGCTCAGCCGCGACTGGTCGCTCGACCTCAATATCAGCGACGCCTTCCACTGGGACGAGCCGCCAGTCCTGCGTGTGATGGGCAGGGCGATTCCGCTGGCGAAATATGCCGAGCCCCGAATCCACAGCCAGCTCGCTTTGGTCAGGTCGCGCGCTCTGGCCGCGGCCCGGCGCCTTGACCTGCACGACAAGGCGGAGACGGCGTGGCGGCACGCCTTCGAGCCGGTGCAGCTCTCCGACAATCCGCAGGTCTGGCTGCAGATGACACCGCAGGCCGCTGCATTTGCCGGCGTGCGGGCGGATTCAAGGGTGCTACGCGGCTCGCTCGAACTGTCCGGGACGGCCGAAACCATCGTCGGCCAGAACCCGTCGCCCGTGACGCCGACGGAGTTGCCCTCGCTCGGCCACGACGTCGGTACGCCCGGCGAGCTCGACGTCATCCTCCCGGTCCGGGTCGGCTATGACGTGCTCAAGGACAAGCTCAAGCAGGCTATTGCGGCGATGCCGCTTGCGGCCGGCATCGCCGTTCGCGACGTGGACGTCTATCCATCGAACGGCAAGCTCGTGATTGGTCTGCGCCTGGCAAAGGCGTCCGAGACGGATCCCGCGGCCGGGACCTGGGTCTATCTCTCGGGCGCGATCCAGGTCGATGCTGACGGCCATGCCATCCGGCTGTCCGATGTCGGCGTAGCGACCAGTGACGAGGGCCTTGCACCGGTGATCAATCCGATCGCCGCGCAACTCGCGTCGAAGGTGAATGTCGACTATGGTATCGCCTATGAGAACCTGCTGAACGCCGCCAATGCCAAGCTCAACCGGCCGCTGAAGGACGGCTTCCGCATGGAAGGGCATCTCTCCTCGGCCAGGCTCGAGAAGGTCAATCTGCCCGCCGACGGTGTCGTGATCGCCCTGCGCGCAAGCGGCGACCTGAAGATCCTGTACGGGATGTAGCGCATCAGCCGCCGCAAGCCATCGATTATTGTGGCGGCGTCTCTCACCACACTACCCGGAGGCCGCCGGTGCCCTTGTAGCTGTGGTTCGCGGTAGCATCTTCGAGGCTCGCGCGATAAGTCGCTTCGCCGTAAATGGTGTAGCGGCCGTTGGCCCAGCTATAGCTGCCGCCGCCCCCGATGCTGCCCCACAGCCGATCGTTGGAATTGGCGAAGCCCGTGCCGGAGACATCGGTCCGGGTGCCGTCGAGAAACTCGTAGTGGAGATTGCCGATCGCGTAGACGTCGGAGCGGACGATGCCCGAGCCGTCGTTCCATGTTAGTTGATGGTTGAGCAACAGCCCGACGCGGCCGAGCAGGCTGTCGGCATTTTGGAGAGAAACCAGCGCACCGAAGCGATCGGTAAAGGCGTCGAAATCGACTTTCGAGTAGGCGAGCTGAGCCTGCGGCGCCAGCCAGAAGCCATTGCCGACCGCAATCCGCTTGCCGCCCTCGATACTGAAGGCGTAACCGAAACCTTCATTGCCATGGGTCAGGTTGCCTGCGAGCTCCGATGACAGGTCGCTGTGGTAGAACATGGTCTGCGCCTGGCCGTCCACGTAGAAGCCGTCATGGCCATACCAGGTGGCCGTCGCCCCGACGCCTGATCCCTCGGCGCGGATGCGGCCATTGCCGAAGAACGAGCTGACATACGCCGTCGTCAGCCCGTATTGCGCGGTGAGACCGACGATCAGGCGCCCGCGGTCATTGTCGAGCGCAAGTCCATCGAGGCCGGTCTGCGCCTTCATCTGGTCCGCATTATAGGTTGAGCCCGTGGTGTTCGAGGGCTGCAACGCGGCCTGGCCACCTTCGATCCGGCCCCAGAATGCCGATTGCGTCCAGGATCCGTCCGCCTCTGTCGCCGTGTTGGCGCCCGCGCGCGCCATCGCCTCGCTGCCGTCCCAGTAGCGGTTGCCGACGCGCTGCTGCAGCGACGGCAGCTCGTTCATGCCGAGCAGCACCGCGGCATAATTCTCGTAGACCGACACGCCGGCCTGGTAGAGCGGGCCCGCGGCGGCTGACGACTGGGTCGGAGCGCCCGGCGGTGGATTGATGAGACTGGAGCGCAGGTACCAGTCGCCATCGGCCGGCGTCGAGATGCCGTTCTTCTGCAGGGTGTAGGCATAGGCGCCGGCCACGACCGCCTGCTGCCCCTTCAGCACATAATCTCCGACGAGCGCAAAGCTGCCGTTCGAGGCGCCGGCGACGTCGACCACCTTGATGCCGTCGGCCGTCGGCGCGCCGGTGCCGCCGACATTGTTGATCCGCACGATCGATGCGCCCGACGTGCTCCCGTTCACGATCAGACGGTCGGTCGCCGAATTGTCGCCGCCGAGAATGGTGTTGAAGAGGAGCGTGCCGCCGTTGCCGACATAGTTGCTGGCCACCGTCAGCGTGGTCCCCGGCGTGGCGCCGAACCGCACGGTGCCGGCATTATCCAGAGAGGCCACGGTCTGGTTGAAGCCGTTCAGGTCGAGCGTTGCGCCGGAGTTGGTCACAAAGGCGGAGGCGGCGCTGAATGCGCCCGCAGCGCCGGCGCGCAGCGCACCGCCGGTCAGCGTGGTCGTGCCGCCATAGGTGTTGGCGCCCGACAGCGTCTGCGAGCCGCTCGTGATCGTCAACCCGCCGGTGCCGTTGATGGCGCCCGCGAACATATCGTTTGCGTTGGTGATGATCAGGTCCTTGGCGCCGAGCGCGACGGTGCCGTTGCCTGCCAGGCTCTGGATGTGGGCGCCGGCGCCCGTGATCTGCGAAATGTCGAACGTTGCGTTCGTGACCACCCGGCGCGAGTTGGCGAGGGCATCGGCGGAAGAGCCGGCAGCTCCTGCCAGCGCAAGCGTGCCCTGTTGGATCACCGTTTCGCCGGTGTAAGTGCTGCCGGCGCGGAACGTAAGGGTCCCTGCGCCGGTCTTGGTCAATCCACCAACGCCGCTCAATCCAAGCGAGCCGATGTTGTGGCCGTTGGTATCAAACGTCAGTCCGCCCGCGGCGATGTTGTTCTGGTTGAGAGTGCCGCCAAAGAAAGCGGCGTTATCGGCGGTGGCCCGGACAATGGCATTGTCGTAATTCGCCTGACCCTTGGTCCCGATACTAATGCTGGGCGTCTCCAGCGTGCCACCGCTGATGTTGAGCGTGCCGGTATTGATCGTGGTGCCGACTACGGTCCTTGTCGCGACGACGGTTGTGCCGTTCTCGATGTTGAGGATGCCCGTGCCTGAAGTACCGACGGTGAGCGTGCCGTTGGCAATCCACTGCGACCCGGCTCCGGTTACGGTTACGATGGCGGTGCCGGCTGCGGTGTCGCCGATCGCCATCGTACCAGTGCTTGTCAGTGTGCTGCCGTTTTGAATTGTGAGGTTGGTCGTCGCTCCGGCCGACGCGCGCACATTGATGGTGCCGGTTGTGCCGGTCGCCGGGCCGCTCACGCCGAGGATGACGGTTGAACCCGAAGCAATGGATACTGCACCGCCCGCAGGGGCCGTTCCACCTGTCCAGTTCGAACCGACCGTCCAGTCGTTGCTGGTGGCTCCGGTCCATGTCTGCGCCGCCGCAGATCGCGGCAATAGCGCCGAGAGCGCGGTCACTGAGACGCTCATCAGCAGCATGCGGTGGAGTTGAGCGCGCGTGCGGGACGGAGATGAGCGAGTCCTGTGTGGACCCAAGTGTCGCTTGTCATCCGTTTGTCGTGAGATCGTCGCAGCCCCGATGCATTTGCGCATGGTGCCCAGCCCCATATTGTTGGTGTTGTTGCCGCGTCCCCGACTGCCGGATCGTTGTCCGGTCAGCGTTCATCGACAGCGGAGTTGTTGTTGGTCGCGACGCTATGTGACCTAGTGTGATCCGGTCAACAAACGGGCTCGTTACTCCAGGCGGAACAGAGCGCGCTGTGCTGTCCATGCAACGTGTGGGCGAGGGCGTTAACTGAGCGCTAACCAGTCTGACGCCGCCATCGCGCCGGCCATTGCGATGGCGCGAGCACGCTTTCCCTGGGCGTCGCCCAGTGACCGGGATGGCCAATCGCATTTTCTCGAAATATCCTTCGATTTTGGTCCGCATCCTGCCCGCCGTTTGATCATGAGGGCAGGATCGGGCCGACCATTCGTCGCGCCTTCGGCCAACGCCAGTGGTGCGCCAAGGCGAGATGCATAATGTGAGGGAGGTTTCGGATGACCAGGGGCAGGCAGATCGCGACGTCGGCTCTCGCCACACTCTCGATCCTTGCAATGATGAAGGCGGGAGCAAGTGCCGCAAGTTGCGGCAACGGGCCGGCTGGCTTCGAGAGCTGGAAGCAGCAGTTCTCCGAGGAGGCGAGGGCCAAGGGCATCGGCGCAACCGGCGTCGCGGCGCTGATGCAGGCGCACTACGCCAGCGCGACCATTGCCGCCGATCGCAGCCAGCATAGCTTCCGCCTGTCGCTCGATCAGTTCATGGCCAAGCGCGGCGCGTCGAGCATCGTGGCGCGCGGTCGTTCGCTGAAGCAGTCGCAGGCGGCGATGTTTGCGTCGATCCAGCAGCGCTACGGCGTCCCGCCTGGACCGCTGATTGCGATCTGGGGCATGGAGACCGCCTTCGGCAGCCAGCGCGGCAATCAGAACATGCTGTCCTCGATCGCATCGCTCGCCTACGACTGCCGCCGTCCGGAATTCTTCACCGACCAGCTCTATGCCGCGTTGAAACTGATCGATCGCGGTTCGCTGTCGGCGGGCACGCGGGGCTCCATGCATGGCGAGGTCGGCCAGACCCAGTTCATGCCGAAGAACATCCTCGCCTATGGCACCGGCAATCTCGACGTTGCCGCAAATGCATTGAGCTCGACGGCAAACTTCCTGCGTTCCCATGGCTGGCGTGCTGGAGCCGGTTACCAGCCAGGCGAGCCGAACTTCGCGGCAATCGAGGCGTGGAACGCGGCACCGGTTTATCAGAAGGCGATCGCGATCATGGGGCGGCAGATTGACGGCGGCCAGTGAATGTCAGCGCAGCGCCGTCGACTTTTCACCGCATGTTAACGGACGGTGACCATCGTGAGCGACGTAACGCGAGGGAATGGAGAGCGCCTCCATGCTCAAGGACGGCACCTACGCGGCCTGGTTCAGGACGCCGCTCGGCGAGGGCACAGGCATCGTTCATTTCGTCGACGGCAAAGTCTGGGGCCGCGACAGCATCATGCTCTACAGCGGCAACTATCAAGTTGCCGGCGAGCGATTCTCGGCTGTCGTCACGGCCAAGCGGCACACCGAAGGCCATGCGACGGTGTTCGGCATCGATGACCTCGTGATAAGGCTCGAAGGCGAGTCAAACGGCACCATCGCGACCTGCAAGGGAACCGCCGACGCGGCGCCCGGGATCGCGTTCGAGGCGACGCTCATTCTCAGCCGGCAGGCCGAGACCGAGCCGGAAGCGAATTCGTGCTTGCCGAAATTCGCCCTCAGCAGGTTGCCGAAGCTGTCGAGCCGCTGGCGCTGAGCCGGGGTTGTTACGCCTCCGGATGTCATGGCGAGGATCAGCTCAAGCGTCGCTCGGGTCCTCCGTCACCGGAAATGGCGCGCCCGGCAGATAGACCCTGATCGCGCGGATCTCGTAAACCGCCGAAGGATTGGCGCTGCGCAGATCGCGCGCGGCCGCGATGGCGGCGTCTTCATTGGGGCAATCGATCACATAGAGCCCGAGCAACTGCTCCTTGGTCTCGGCAAACGGGCCGTCGATGACCACGCCGTGCCCCGGTCCCCGCAGGGTGCGCGCCTTGCGGGTCTCGCCGAGCCGCGCGGCGGGACCGAGCTGGCCCTTCAGCCGCTCATGGACCTGCCTGAGGCCGGCCATGACGGAAGCGTCCTGTTCGTCCGTCCACGACATGACCTCGGCTTCGACGTGATAGGCCAGGATGGCATAAAGCATCGACATCTCCTTGTTTGGGCATGGCAATAGCGTTTTCGAGCCAAGTGGATTCGGGTTTGCGGGAAGAAAACGCGTCAAGACAAGAATCTAGAGCTTCGATTTCTAATTCAATCAGAACCGCGAATGCTTTAGCCAAAGGACGCCGCCGCATCGCCATCGCCGACATTTCATTCCAGCGAATTCGCAAGCGGTTTGTGCTGCGGTCGAAGGGCCCGCGAAACCACTTGCGGAAAACGGCCTATGTTCTTGCGGCGGCTCAGCCTTCACGTCGGCGCGCGAGGCTTCCGGCCACGATGGGCCGGCGAAGCGCGAGGCCTCGCACAAGCAAAAGGCGCGGCGGGATCGCTCCCGCCGCGCCCGATTTGTTGTCTCGCTGGTCCAGGGCTGAGAGCGCCCCGATGCCAGGCTTGTGGTCAAGGCCTAGCGGGCGATCCCAGCGAGGTGACAGCGCTTGAGATAAGACACTGGATCACCTCCTTTCGTTGTTAATGGAAGCGCCAATATAGGCGGTGGGGCCGCCCTTGTTAAGGCCAGAGGCGGCAGGGGGACCAGGGCAACACGGACTCACCTTCGCGAAGCATAGTTTGCGGGGAACAAGGACGTTAGCGGGACGGTTGAGGCCGCCGCCCGGCCGTGTTAGGTCACCGCCGACGCGGGTGTAGCTCAATGGTAGAGCAGCAGCCTTCCAAGCTGAATACGAGGGTTCGATTCCCTTCACCCGCTCCAATGTTTTCAATCAGTTAGCGCAGATCCGCTTCTTCATTCGGAATGACTGCCGCTCACTCGGAATCCTGATCAGTTCTTTTTCGCGCCGCCCCGCCGCTTTTTCGTGCTGGTGATGATTTGCTTCGTGGTGCGCTTCTTATCGCCGCCTACCTTGCGCCATGATCCCGCGGTCCGCCAGTTTGTGCAGCTCGGCTCATTTTTCGGCACAGAAGCGTGCGTGGAGAGAGTCAATCAAGAGACCGGAGGCACAACCTGAGGCTCACCGGGAACGAAAAAGGGCACCTTCGCTCGACACATCCTGGGATAGGGCTTGCGTCACTTTGCTCTCTGGCGTCACTCTACTCCCCAGCATATGCTCCGCCCCCGGTCTGGCTGCGTTGAACCCGATCCCGACGCAGATCAGCCCCGGCCGGGGTGTCCGTGAGGGGGGCATCAATGGCAGAAAATCTCCTGTCGAGGAGCTGTCGAGGCCTTGGAGTCCGGCGCGTCCAGGACGTGCCGAACAAGCGGGTGCTGCCGCCGGTCAATATAACAACCAAGCCGCGTATTGCGCGATTGAACATCGACAACATTTTCGGACCAAAAACGGACGCCGTGGTCCGCGAGCTTCAGCGGCTCAACCGGACCAAGATTGACGGAATTGTCGGACCGGTTAAGCGGATTCATCTTTTCCCCTACGCGCAGTTCTCGGCAGACATGAAGGTCGGGGAGAATTCATCGGCGCCATCCCGATCAGTTTCGGGGCGCGACAAGGAACCCGGTTCGGTCTTCAACCCGTAGGACGAGACGTCGAAGGACCCCGAGAAGCCTCAGGGCTTGCGATTCGAACTGTTCATCGGAAGAGGAATAGAGACGAAGCAAAGAGATCATCCCTGGCAACCCCGCATTGAAAAAGCGGAGCAGACACAGGTGGGACCGTTCAGTCCGCTTTCCCCATTTTATGCCGCCGTTTCAGTCGCTCAACCACCCGGATTGGTCTATCGACAGTTCTATATCCCCGTGAGCGTGCCGTGACTGCAGCGATTGAGTGCAAAGATAGGTTGAGTACATCAGTTGCAATCAATTGAAGTTGACGAGGTGTTCTATCGAGTGGAGGTTGCATGCTTACCGTCCATCTGTTCGGCGCGGCATCCTTCTTGGTCAACGGCGCAATGGTGCGATCCGATCTCGGTACGGGCGGGCGGCTGCTCGCCTGCTATCTGTTCGAGTTCTTCGGCCGGCCGCACCGGCGCGAGCAGCTCGCCGAGCTGTTCTGGAGCGATGCTGATCCCGCCAAGGCACGCTCGGCGCTGAACACGGCGATCTGGCGTATCCGCAAGCTGCTCGAGCTCGACGGCAAGGAGACCGCTCGGCAGCTGATCACGGTCGGCAGCGACGTCATCTTCGAGCAGTCGCAAGCGGTGCAGGTCGATACGCATCAGCTCCAGGAAGCCTGCAAGCGCGTGCCGAGACATCCGAACGGCAGCGCCCTGTCGGAGCAGGACGAGCGAGAGATCAGCGCGGCGGTCGACGGCTATGGCGGACCGTTCCTCGAGGGTTACGACAGCGACTGGGTGCTGCAGGAACGCGAGCGGCTGCATTGCATGTTCGTGCGCTCGACTTTCGAACTGATGCGCAGCGCCGCGCTGCGCTGCCAGTACGAGCGCGCGCTCGACTACGGACGGCGGATCCTCGCGACCGATGCGCTGCGCGAGAACACGCAGCGCGACGTGATGCTGCTCCTGGTGCTGAACGGCCAGCGCGCGGAGGCGATCCGCGCCTATCAGCGGCTGCGGCAGCTGCTGCGCTCCGAGCTCGACATTGAGCCCGCGCCGGAAACCAAGCAGCTCCACCATGATATCGTGTCGGACGCGATCTTCGCGCGCCTCGACGACTATGCGCGGGCCCAGTTCGGCGTGCGCATAGACTCCTGAAGGCCCGATGATCGAGGCCTCGTGATTTCCCCGTGACCGCTGCCGGCCTTCGGCGAAATCGCAGCGCGAGGCCGCCGCGATGCGCCGGTGGTCGCCGTCGTTTAGGCTCTTCTCATCACGACGCAGGACACGGCGCGCAATGCAGCACTCACCCACCCGGATCGTGCAATCCTTCTGGCTCAGGTTCTGGCACGAGTCGGGCGAGGCCGGGCCGCAGCAATGGCGCGGCACGATCTGGCACGAGCAGCAGCAGCCTGGCGAGAAGCCGAAAGCCGTCGCCAGCCCGGAGGAGGCATTCGCCTTCGTGCGCCGCGCGCTTGAGCTGCCGCCGGATACGGCGGCGGTCGAGAAGCGGGCGGAGCGCGAGGAGGGCTGGCTCGCGCGGCTGCGCCGGCGCGCGCGCCTGCGGAAGTGAACTGGCCAGATCGATGCCATCATCCCGGACTCGCCCAGCACGACCCGGGAGCCAAGCATCCCGAACGCCCCAAGCATCATGGTGGATGAGTCCCGGTGCTTCGCGGTAGCGCTTCGGCCGGGATGACAGCGCGAGGGATGCAGCCGGAGATCAAGCTGCCGCTTCTTCCCAAGGCATGTGGGCGGATTCGCGCCACTGATGCACCGGCGCGCCATGTAATCGCAGCGGCGCGGTGAACAGGAAATAGGTCTTCAGCATGCCGGTTCGCGGCAGGTAGTCCTGCACTACGCGATCCGGGCTGACGCCGGCGATCGCGAAATCGTGCGACACGACGCGCGCGCCCGGCCGCAACCGCAACAGCTGCGGGATCAGCTTCACGTTAAGCTGCGGCAACAGGTAAAGCGTCACCACGTCGGCCTGGCTCAGGTCGACGGCGAACAGGTCGCGCTGCTCGACGCGCGCAACATCGCCGACGCCGGCGGCCGCGATGCGCGCGCGCGCCTCGGCAACGCGCTGCGGATCAATGTCATAGCCGATCGCGCGGCAGCCGCTGCGCAGCGCGGCCGCAACCACGATGCGCCCGTCACCACAGCCGAGGTCGATCAGCGTCTCGCCGCGGCGCGGCGCCGCGAGTGTGAGCATCGTGTCGATCGCCTCGGGCTGCGTCGGCACGAACACGACGTCGGGCTCGCGTGCGGCATCCTGCGCCGCGAGCGCCTGCGCCTTGGCGGCCTTGTCCTTCGGCTTCTCCTGCTCCTTGGGCTTTTCCTTCTCCCTGGGCTGCTGCGTCCTCTCCTTCTCCTTCTCCTTCTCCTTCTTGGCCGCATCGGCGCGCGCCCGGTCGGCATCTTCGACGGTGCCTCTTCCGCCCGCCTGCGGCGGTGACAGCGCCGGCGCGAAGGCCTTGGTGGTCGCCTCGGCGCGCTTCGCCTCCGCTTCGCGATTCGCCTTGTCGCGCGCGGTGCGCGCGTCGGTCGCGGCCTTCATCTCGGCCTCGGGACTAAGCGTGTTCACTTTGATGCGCTCGATTTGCGGCCCGCCGGCAAGCCGCTCGAGCGGCAGGTAGTCAGTCTTGAACACGAGCTCGACCGAGGAATTGAGCTCGAGGTCGGTGTTGATCTCCTCGGTGTTCTGCGAGCGCTGGGTCGACACGTAGCTGATGGTGTTCTCCACCTCGGCGCTCGCGCCCCACGGCCCGTAGCCGAAGCTTCCGGCGGCCTTGACGCGGTTCTGCATGCCGAACTGGCTGCCGCGGTCCTCGCTCGCGGCGCTGCGCGTGTCGATGTGAAAGCGCATCGAGGCATTGATCCGGCCGCTGTCGATGACGATGCGCTGCATGCCGAGCATCACCATGGTCGCGAGCATCTGCTGGCGCTGGCGCGCGATCGCGCGACGCGCAAGCGGCACGAGCTGCTCGGGATTGCCGGCCTCTACGCTCTCCTCCGGACCGAGGCCGAGCACCGCGCGCAGGGCATCCGGCTCCGGCATGCTGGCGTTTGGCTTCAGCCGCAACGTGATGCTGGCGAGCTCCTCCGGGTCGGGCGGATCGTCGCCCGGCTCGACCTCGGGCAGGTCGTATTCGATCTGGTCGGGAAAATGCTCCGCCACCCAGCCGCGCACGCCGACGATGCTGAACTGCGAATGCTCGAAGCCCTCGGCCGAGGCCGAGACATCATTGAGCAGCTTGACATAGAGCTGCATCTGCTGCGCATTGCTGTCCAACATTGATTTGAACACGCCGCTTATGAGATCCGTGACAAAGCGGGGAAACGACACCGCATTGAGCACGTTGCCCGTGATGCCGGCGATGCGGTTCGCGGCTGTGCCGAACTCCGGCGCGTCCTGCGCGCGCGCGAGCGGCGCGCGGCGCGGCGCAGCGCGATCGCGGGGCAGGGCGGGGCGCGCGATCGCCGCGTCGGCCTCGGCCTCCTCGGCGATCAGCGCGGCGGCAAGTGTGCTCACCTTCACCATCGCCTGGGCGAGCGCGCGCTGCGCATCCGGCTGCAGCCCGCGGTAGCCGGGCGACTGCTCGAGCACGCCGCGCACCGTATGGCGCAGCCAGTCGGGCGGCGGCGTGGTGCGCAGCGCGGTCACAGCGCCAATCCCGCGACGGTTTCCGGCGCGGCCGGGCTGCGGGACAGGCGCATGTCCGGCGGCGCCGAGGAGCCGTGTCCGGCGCCTTGCACCGCTCGCCACGCCCCGCGCCAGGCTTCGGCTGCGGCCATCAGCTGCTGGCCCTCCGGCGCCGCCGGGTCGAACGCATAGCGCTGCGGCACCGCGGCGGCCAACCAGGCGAGCACGGTCGCGCCCTCGCGGCCGAGGTCGATGCGACCCCGAATATCGCCGCTGCCAGTGCCCTGCTGGCTGCCGACGACATTCAGGAGACCCCACAGGTCGTGCACGCCGAACGCGGTCTGCAGCAGTCGGTCGCGCAGGAAATGCGTCGCCTGCGACAGCGCCTGCACGATGTCATTCGCGGCGAACGTCGCCATGCCGACGGCGCGCGGTGAGAGCCAGCCGGCGAGCACATCGGCCGCCTGCTGCAGGGCGACGCGGGCATGGATATCACTCGCACGCGGCGGATCGTCGAGCTGGTCGGCGAGCGCGTCGCACAGCGCCTGCATCATCGGGTAGAAAGCCTGCGGCTCGAACACCTGTGCGAACAGCTGCTCGCGCTCGGGCGTGGCGAGGCGCTCGCGCCGTCCCTTCCAGAATTCCATGATCAGCTGCGCGGTCGCGCCGAGCGGCTGGGTGAGCGCGCCGCTGGCGAACAGGCCGGCGACCAGCTCGGCGGTGCGCAACAGGCCGGCATGTTCGAGCTCGCAGGCGAGATAGAGCGGCGCGATCACCTCGAGATGCGCGGCGTCCTCCGCGGTCGGCGCCGAGTCGGGCAGTTCGATATCGCCGAGCTCGGCGAGCGCGGCAGCGCGCGCGGCGCGCCGCAGCGCGACACGTCGCGTGGTCGCCAGCGACTGCGCCAGCACCTGCAGTAGCCGCGGATCGATGCGGCGCGGCGCGCGCGCCTCAATTGGAAAGATATCGGAGCCGATGCGCATGGCGGTTACCGATCTCCGCAATGGCGCGGTCATTTAGCCGACGGCTTCACGTTCGGATCCACCGGGAGCGAGTTGCCTTGGATTGCTGCGATCATGCCGGGGGTGGCTAGCTTTTCCATAGGAAAATAATCCGATTTGAAGTTCACCCGCACCTCGCCACTGAGCTTCGCTTTCACCTCCGCCTTCGATTCCGAGCTCTCGTCGACTGCCGAGCCGACCGTGGTGATATGGCGCTGCTCGTTGACATTGACGCTGCCGGCCGCGCCCCAACCGAAGTGCACCCCGGCGGCGCTGGTGTTGCGGTTCATGCTCGACTGGCTGTCGTAGAGTGAGGCGCGCGCCTGGCGCTGCGCCTGGTCGCTGGCCTTGAGGTCGAACACGACCTTGGCGTTGATCGCGCCGTCGGTGACCACGATGCGGTTGATGCCAAGGAGCACCATCGAGGAGAGTAGCTGCTGGCGGCTTCGCGCCATCTGCAGCCGCGCCGCCATCACCAGGCGGGTCTCCTGCTCGGGATCGGACAGGTCTGTGATGGGCTCGGCCATACCGATCTCGCCGTTGATGCGCGCGAGCGCTGCGTCGTTGTCCTCTCCCTTGAGCACGAGCTTGGGCTGGCCGCCTTCCTCGTCCGCGCCTTCCTCATCTATGTCGATCGCGTCGGGAAACTTATCGACCAGCCAGTCCCGTGCATTGTTCGTGCTGATATTGTCCTGCGCGAACTGGTCGACGGTCTGCGCGACCGATTTGAGCAGCTCGCCATAGGCATTCATCTGCTGAATCGATGCGTTCACGATCGCTTGGAATACATTCCGAATCAACCCGCCCACGAAGCTCGCGAAATCGACCGAGCCGATCAGGTTCTTGTACTGCTCGACCCCCTGGCGCACCGCGCCGGCCTGGAAGTCGGCGCCCGCGAAGGTGCCGATCTTGTCGGACGCCTTGCGGCCGGCGGCATCGACCGCGGCATCCTGGGCACGCGCCAGCGGCCGGCTCGCGGGCTGCCCGCGCGCGGCAGCATGGGGATCGACAGCGCCGTGCGCATGCGCGAGCAGCGCGCGCCCCGGGGTGAGCTCCTGCTTGGCGAGTCCGTCCGGGTTCGCCATATAGGATGCAACCCGCACCATGGTGCGCGCCATGTCGCGCTGCTGTTCGGTCGGCAGGGCACGAAAGCCCTGCGAGGACTCCAGCAATTGGCGGACCTGCGGACGCACCACCGCAAGCGTCTCGTCGTCGAGCCAGGCCTTTGTCGTCATACTCGGGCCCTCTGTGTACGATCACCGCGCCGCGGGTGCCGGCGTGGCAGGTGTGGCGGTCGCGGGTGCCGGTGCGGTGGCTGCCGGCGCGGGCGCAGCGGAGGCAGGTGTCGCTGTCTGCGGACGGCCCGCCATGGTCTTCACCATGCCCGGTTGCGCGTTCATCTGGATCGCCGCGATGTTTTCCGGGTTCGCCATTTTTTCAAGCGGCAGAAAGTCACTCTTGAAGTTCACCTCAACTGCACCTACAAGTTGTGCCTTGGCGCTGAGTTGCGAGTCGTCCATCAGCTTCGAGGTGCTCATCATGTTGAGCACGGGTTGCTGCGAATAACGGTAGTTTCCCTTGGAGTAGTAGCTGCCGTCGCGCCGTTCCTCCGAATCCGAACTCTTGCTGTAGCTGCCGCCTTCGCTCTTGCCCTCGTAGTCGCCCGAATAGGTGCTCGTCATCTGCAGGTTGCCGGAAGCATCTTTCTCGTGGTCGAAGCGGGTCGCACTACGCGCATATTTGCGGCTGTCGGAAGCCTTGAAGTCGAATACCACCTTGGCCGAAATCTTGCCGTCGGTGACCACGATGCGGTTGATGCCCAGCATTACCATGGTGGCGAGCAACTGCTGGCGGCCTGTGGCGATCTGGGTGCGCGCTGCCGGAACCAGCAGCGCTTCGACCAGTTCGTCGTCGAGCCCGGTCAGCGGCCTGTCGAGCGGCAGCGAGCGGTTGAGCCGGTCGATAGCGGACTTCTCGTCGATGCCATCGCGCAGCGTGACCTTGGGCTGCGGCGGCGCATTGTCGTCACCGCCGAAATCGCCGAAGGCATCGTCCCCGCCCGCCATGCTCAGCTCGAACAGGTCGGGGAACTGGTCGACCAGGTGATCGCGGCCCTGGTTGTCGGTGGTGTTGTCGTCGCGGAACTGGTTCAGGCTCTTGGAGACGTCGGCCACCAGCTTGGCATAGGCCTCCATCTGCTCGATCGAGCTCTGTACGATGCTGTGAAACACTCCCTGAATCAACCCAGAGACGAATTCTGGAAAATTTACTCCCTCGATGAAGGCCTTGGCCTGCTCGACTCCGGTCGCGATGGCAGTGCCGAATTTGGGCGGGTCATCGCCGGCGAGGGCGCGCACCTGCGGGCTCTGCCGCTTCAGGCGCATCCCGTCGGGCTCGGCCAGATAGGTGCCGATCTGCACCAGGCCGTTGGCGAGCTCGCGCCGCTTGTTCTCGGGCAGCGCATTGAAGGCCTGGGTCTGCCGCAGCAGGTCGTGCACCGCGACCCGCGTTGCCTGCAGCGTCTGCGGACTGACGCGCGAACGGGCAGGAGGCAGTTGCGGCGCAGCGCGCCGGAGCGCAGTCGACGGGAATACGCTTGGCATCTCGGGCCTCCTCAGTTCTGCACGCGCTGCTCGTCGAGGGCGTCGGAGATCTGGAATTCGATCGGCCGCACATAGAGGTTGATGCGCGCCTGCGCGTTCGGCGTCACCGTCACCGACAGCACCGAGAAGTGGCCGGGCTCGTTCGCGTCATCGACCCCGAACGCCGAGAGCCAGCGCTCGAGCGCCGCGACCTGGCGCGGTCGTTCCGCAAGGCCTAGCCGCAGCAGGTCGAGGAAGCGGCTCGGCAGGTCCGGCACCGCGGCGAGCAGCGCTTCGAGCTTCATCTCGACGCCGGCCGGCGTATCGCGCAGCCCGACCAGCACGCCGCCGTTAGGCAGTTCGAAGCGGCCGCCGAGCGCGACCCCGACCACGCGCATCAGGCTTGGGAGCTGGTGGCCGATGCCGAGCCGGTTCATCAGCGGCCCTAGCGCGGAGAGCGCGAGCGGCCCGCGATGCATGAAGGTGACGCGCTGTGTCCCGGCGTCGCGCTTGCAGCCGATCGAGGTGAAGATCGGCATCAGGCCGGGCATCACGCTCATCGCAAGCCGTGTGAGTCGCGCGAGGTTCGGCGCGAGCGCGTCGATCTGCGAGGGCGCGATCTCGTAGTAGATCTTCGCGCCGTAGAGGCCGTCTTCGTCGAAAGCGCTGCCGAACCAGGCGCCGTAGGACATCCAGCCGAGCCCGCCGAAGCCGCGCCATTCCTCGCTGCGCGCATCGAACCAATTGAGCGCCTCGCGCCCGAACAGCGGAGCGATCAAGCGGCGCATCTCGTTGGTCGCTTCGTTGCGCCGGTCGACCGGCGAGGCATCGGGCCCGAGCGGCTCGATAGTGAATCGGAGGGTGTCGGGCTCGGCCTCGGAGAACGAGGGCTCGAACGGCACCGCCCCTGGGGTGAGGCGGTTGTCCGCATAGGCTACGTCGTCATCGGGCCGGTAGAAGGTGCGGTCGATCAGCGGTCCCATGATCGGCAGCGGGTCGCGCACGCCGAGCGAGTGCGCGGCCTGCTTCAGTGATTGCTTGACATGCGCCGCCATCGGCTGCGCGTGGGCTTGTTGGCGTTGCATCGTGTTCTCCTCTGTCTCATAGCGACGGCAGCCCGATGTTGGTCGGCGAACCGGAGCCGTTCAGTCCGATCCCCATGCCGCCGAGCACGTCGCGAGCGACCTGCGGAATGTCGATCGGCCGGCTGGTCATGGTCGGAGCCTCGATCGGCTGCGAATACTGCTCGATGCTCTGCTCCTGTACGCCGCCGACCGCGAGCCACTGTTCGCAGGCATTGACCAGATCCCAATCGCTCGGTTTGAGCAGCGGATTGGCGGAGGCGTTGACGATTCGCAGCCGCGGATTGACGATCGCGTCGGGGTCGATGACGTCGCCGCCGATATTGGCGAGGCGCTGCACGTTGTCGGCGACCCAGCGGATGATCACCGCGCCGGCGCGGCTTTGGGTGCGATAGCGGTGGGTGTTTCGCGCGCCGCCGAGATAGTTGACGTTGACCATGTCGATCACCTGCCACATGTCGCGTGCCCCGAAGGCGTTGCGCAGCTCGCTGTCCTGCAGGATGTCGCGGAACTCGATGATGGTCTGCTGCAGCTCGGTGGCGGCGTAGTAGCCGATGCCGTAGCCATTGCGCGACAGGTTGGCGCCGAGATCACGCGCCGCCTTGCGCACCTGTTCCTGGCTCACCGCCATTGGCACGGAATTGCGCAGCAGGCGCTCCACGGTGAGTTGACGCGCAAAGCTTGAGACCGCCGAAACGAAGCGCAGCCACAGTTCGTTGAAGTCACGGTTCGGCTCGCTCGCCGGGTTGCCGCCCGGCGCGCCGAACATGCGCAGATAGAGGTCGCGCCGCTCCGCCTCTGTGAGGCGCTCGGCCGCCTTCTTGTAGTAGCCGAACAGGAAGTCGCCGACCTTGCCGCGTCCGACCGGCACCAGGCCCTGACGGAACAGGTCGACGATGCGCTCGACCACCTGGAACAGCCGCACGCCCTCGTCGAGCTGCCAGCAGAAGTAGATGCCCTGGGAGGCTTCGACGTTGCCCTTGACGATCTCGATGTCGATCGCTTCCTCGAGATCGGGCAGCATGATCTCGATGGTCGAGGGCGGCGCGCCTTCCACCACGCCGGTGGTCATGTTGTAGGCGCTTTCCAGGCGGCTGCTGATCCAGGGATCGTTCGCCGTCACGCGGTCGTTGACCAGCTTGCGCACCACTGCCGCGATGTTCTTCGCCGACATCACGTTGACGATGTCGGTCGGGAACGGCTCCCAGCCGGGCATGTCGGCGGGGTGCGGATCGCCCTTCACGTCGCGGCGGTAGGGCTTGTTGCCCTGGTCAGGATCCTGGTTGATCGATCCGTCTGGATCGATGCAGCCAAGGATGTCGCGGTCGACCAGTCCCTGGTCGATCTGTCTCTGCACGTCGGTCTCGTAACGCCGGCTGAAGGTAGTGTAGGCGGCGCGGAACAGCGCTTCGTTCTGACGCAGCTCGCCGTGCGCCTCACTCACCTTCTTGATGAAGTCGGGCGCGCTCGCGAGGGTGATATTGTCCAGTTCCAGGAGGCCGCAGACAAAGGCAACCTCCTTCTCCTCCTCGGTCAGTTCCTCATCTGCCTCATTGGGCCTCTGCCACTGCGAGCCGAACAGGCCGTACATCGCGACCACGCTGTCCCGGTTCTTGATTAGGTCCGTCCAGGGCGTATGCGTCACTGCGGCGGCAACGCTTTGGAAGAACGGATCGACCGGGTAGTCGCTGTCGAGCGCGGCAGCGATGCGCACGAGGTCGGCTTCCTGCGCGTCGGTGAGACCTCCAGTCTGGCCCCCGATGCGCTTCGCGGCGACGAGCTGGTCGTGCCGTTCATGTAGCTTGACGCGCTCTTTCAGCTCGCGCTCGCTCAGATCAATTAACAGGATGCGCTTCATGTTCGAACCTCCTGAAGGGGTTGGGAGTTCTGCGGGGTGAAAGCGAGAGGTTGACTTCCCCCTCGGGTGGAGCCGGATGTGCGGTTGCGTGCTGGTCTGGTCATGGCGACGTTCCTCAGGCCTGCAGCTCTGTGTCGATGGTGCGGTCGAGCAGCGTCAGCGCCGCCCAGGCGTCTAGCACGCCGGCACCGCATCCCTCGGTGTCGGCGCCGGCCGCGAACGGCCGTGCGCTGACGGTGAGGATGTCGCGCGCGGTCGCAGGATCGAGCGGCCAGGCGCGGCTTTCGGCGTGCGCCACCAACAGGGCGCAGACCGCGGAGACGAACGGCGCTGCGAAACTGGTGCCGCTGACGCGGGTGTAGCCCGAGAGCCCGCACGTCCAGATGTCGCGGCCGGGCGCGCACAGATCGACATGCGCGCCGCGCGTGCTGAACGCGCTGGGGGTGAGCGTGTCGTCGATCGCGCCGACCGCGATCACCGCGTCATACGCGGCCGGATAATAGCGTTCCACCTGACCGGAATTGCCGCTCGCCGCCACCAGCAGCACGCCGCGCGCCGCGGCGTAGCGCACCACCTCGGCATGCGGGCGCGGATCGTCCGCCCCGAGCGCGGACTCCGGCGTGCCAAAGCTCATGTTGATCACCTGCACGCCGAGATCGATCAGCCGCTTCATGCCGGCATCTATATTGGCGAGCGCGCCGACGCCGACGCGCTTGTCCCCCTGCAGCGCGGCGCCGAGCACGCGCACCGGGGTGAGCCCGCACAGTCCGGCGCCGCCGGCCGGCATGCCCGTCCCGCTGGCGCGCAGGATGCCGGCGCAGGCCGAGCCGTGCCCGACCTCGTCTGTCGGATCCTCGTCGCGCGCGCTGTTGTCGCCGATCAGCGTCAGATCGCCGAGCGTCGCGGCGTCGAGATCGACGGTGTCGAAGCCGCGCCGCAGACGGCGCGCGAGCTCCTCATGGTCCTGTGCGACGCCGGTGTCGGCGAGGCCGACCACGACGGAAGGATCGCCGCGCTGCAGCGCGAGCGCCTGCGGCAGGCGGATCACGGCGCGCGAGCGGCGCGCCGCGACCGGGTCGAGCGCGAGATGCGTGCGCGAACGCGCATCGAAGGGGGTCGCGCAGACGAGATCGCGCGAGACCCGCTCGACCTGTGGCACCTGGGCGAGCGACTGCACCAGCGCGTGCAAGGCGCTGTCGTCGGCGACCTCGACGCGCAGCACGCGCGCGACGCCGGAAAGCTGCTCGACGTCGTCGAAGCGGCGCACACCGGGCACGCCTGGCCGCATCCTGCGGGTGACGCGCGCGCTGTGCAGCCGCACGCTGCGCGCGGCGCCGCCGTGATGCAACAAGAGTCGATCGATCGGTCCGCCGTCGATCCGCGTGGCGCGCGGAGCGCCTTCCTGGCGCACCTCGCGCAGGCTCGGCACATGCTCGGGCATTTCGCCGAGCTTGAGCGTGAGCACCAGCCGGCGCGGCACATGCGGGGCGATCGGGCGTAGTGTGATCATGCGGTGCTCCCGGATGCCCAGCGTCCGATGCCGCCCTGTGCGAGCGGCACCCGCGCGATTTCGCCGTCGCCGAAGTCGATCTCGGCATCGAGGCCAAGCTGGCCCGCATGTGGCGCCAGCACCATGCGGCCGTCATGCGACTCGACCACTGGCACGTTCTGCCCGGCCGCGCGCACGAACGGGATGCGCCCGGCGCGCAGGCCGGGTGCGCGCAGATGCACGCGCGCGGCCGCGCCGCGTTCCGATCCGGCTTCGGGCGCCGGCGCCTCGACCTGCGTGACGCGTGGTGCGGCGGCCGCGAGCAGGGCCTGCTGCAGCCGGTTCACGGGCATGCGCGCGAGCCGCGCCACCACGTCGGCGCCAGCGGTCTTGCGCAGGTCGGTCAGCTGCTCGACGGTGCGCACGCCGATGCGCTCGAGTCGGCGCTGGTCCTCGTCGCTGAGCTGGCCGTGCATCGCCTCGCGCAGCGAGAACTGCGGGTCCTCGGACTTGAAATCGACCGCGTTCTCCTCGACCATCGACCGCGTGACAGTGGTGAGGGTCAGCTTGATGGTACTCGCCTCGGTGTCGCCCGGACCGGCCGGGCGCACGAACACGTCGTCATCGACCAACTGCACGAAGGCGCGCACGTCGAGCGAAACGTCCTTCACGGCGAAGGTCAGCGGCAGCTTGGCGACCCGCGCCTTCAGCGCCATCGAGGCCTGCGCGCGGTCGAGTTGCTCGGTGAGCGACGTGATGAACACGTCGAACGGCACGCCGGATTCCTGCATGAGAGGCGGTAGCGCCGGGTTCATGGCAGCCACTCCGTCGGCACGGCATCGAAGCTCACGGTGAGGCGCGACTGCGCCTGCCACCACGGCGCGTCGGCGGCGTTGCGCGGCGCGTCGGCGAGCAGCGCGCAGCTGCCGTCCTTGAGCACCAGCGCGACATCGACCGGCAGGGTCATTTCGGCCTGCGTCAGGCGCACAGCGGATTGCTGCGCCAGCGTCTGCATGCCGCCCTGCAGGTCTTCCAGCATGGTGGCGAGGTCACGAAGCATCACGCGCCTCCGTGCGGAGCGGGTGCGGACGGTGCAGCCGCCGGTGCGGCCGCGGGCGTCGAGCCGGGCGCCGCCGGGGCGCGCGACACGGGCGCGGCATTGCGCTGCACCAGCGAGAGCTTCACTGGGTCGGCGAGCCGGTCGAGCGGCAGCGTCTCGCTCACGAAATTGAGCCTGACCTCACCGAACAGGTCGGCACGCAGCGTGCTGTCGCTTTGCGCGTTGACGCCGAGCGTCGACACCATCGTGGAATTCGCGCCCCCATAGGTGAGGCTGCCGCGCTCGCCCCAGTCGGCCACACTCTTCGGATCGCTGCCGGTGGCGTAGCCGACCTTCGCGGCGTCGTTTGCGGTCGCGCGGAACATCACCTTGGCGGTGATCGAGCCGTCGCGCACCGCGACGCGGTTCATGCCGAGCACCACCATGGTGGCGAGCAATTGCTGCCGGTCCGCGCCGACGCGCGTGCGGACCTGCGGTAGCACGCGCTCCTCCAGCAGCTCGCTGGTCAGCTCCTCGCCCTCGATGCCATAGTCGGCGAGCCAGGCGGGCGTCAGGCCCTCTGCGATCGGCACCAGCACCGGTGCGGGCTGCTCGGCGGTCGGCGCCGCGACGCGCACCTCGCCGGGATAGCGCTGCGCCAGCCAGTCGCGCGCCTGGTTCGGCGTGACGTTCTCCTCGGTGAACTGCTCGACCGTTTTCGCCACCGCCGACACGAGACTGGAATAGCTCTCCATCTGGCGGATCGCGGCGTCCGTGATGGCGTCGAAGGTGCCGTGCACAAGCCCTGCGACGAAGCCAGGGAAGTCGATCTCGTTGACCAGCGCGCCGGTGCGTTGCGCCAGCGTCTCGGTGGCCGGTGGCTTCGGCTGCTGTGCCGGAGCGGGCGGCGACGCAGGAGCCGGGTCGGCGAGCGCCCGCGCGCGCGCTCCGTTCGGTTGCGGCGGAAATATTGAACTGCGCGTGCGTTCGTTCATGGTCGACCGATCGCTGCCGGATGTTTCACTGCCAGTTGCTGTCCATGTCGTAGCGGCCATTGCCGACGAGCCGCAGCGCAATCCGCGCCGAGGCGTCGCCGCCGGGCGCGCCGGTGAAGTCGTAGTCGATGGTGACGCGCAGCGCGGCTTGCGGGCTCGTGCCGGGCAGCGCTCTGGCGTCGTCCTCGATCGTCGCCGTGACGGTCACGTCATAGGGGAGCTCGGCCGCGGTTCCGGGCGCGATGCGCACATTGCCCAACGCGCCGCCGCCGGCGTCGAAGCGCACGGTGAGCGGCAGCGGCATCGCGTCGCCGCCGACGCAGGGCCAGCGGTCGAGCGTGATGGTGGTCGGTATCAGCGCCGGCACCATTGCGGCGGCGGGATCGGGCACCTTGACGCCGTCGAGCTGATCGAGCGCCCAGGTCAGGCGCGCGCGGTTGCCGCGCGTGCGCCGCATCGTCGTGCCGATCACGCGCGAAGGCTCGATGGGCTCGTCCGGCGGGACAGCGGCATCGAGCGCGAAGGCGCGCACCGGTTTCGGCGGCGCGGCGAGGCCGCGCGACCTGGCGCGTGCCGCAAGCGCCTGCGCGGAGGTTCCAGCCGCGGCGGCCTGCTGCGGCGGCAGGTGCAGCACACGCCAATTGCCGTAGTCGGGCGCCGCCATGTTGCCGAAGTCGGACGCGAACTGCCGGAACGGCAGCCAGTCCGCGTAACCGGCATTGGCCGGGTGGAAATCGACCGGATCGTTGTCGAAGCTGACACGCGTGTCCCACGGATTGAGCAGCTTGACTTCGCAATGGTCGGGATCGTCGGTATCGCCGCGCAGTCCGCTGACCACCACGGCATGCGGCATGCCGACGATTACCACCCAGAGCGGGCCGAGATCGCGCAACCACTTCGCCCATTGTGCGGCGGAGTAGTACAGGCTGGTGTTGGAGGGGACGTCGATCGCCGTGAAGCCGTAGCGGTCGCGCACCGCCTGAAGCAGGTCCCAGCCGTAGCTCGACATCAGCGAACTGCCCACCTCGTTGGCGAGCGTCTCAGGCTCGTAGGATGCGTTGTTGCGGAATGAAAGCAGCATCGCCATCGAGGCGGCCCAACAGGCCAGTTTGTTCGGCTGCGGCACCAGCTGCACCGGATACTCGATGGTCTCGGTACCGAGCGCGTATGCGCTGCTTCGCTTCGGCGCCATGACGATGTGCCGCGCATCCCTGGCGCGCGCTGGCGCGGCCGCAAGCGATTGCGCGACCGTGCCGTGGCCATAGAGGATGTCTACCACCTTGGGATGGAAGCGCTCGCTGAACGGCGGAAGGGCGGTCGCGCTGCCGCCATTCGCTGCGACCCATTCGGTGAGCTTGCCCTGGAAGCTGCGCCAGAGATGGTCGGCGCCGAAGAACGCGATGCTCTCGCCGAGTCCGTCGGTCGCGCGGTCGGCGCCGCGGGTATAGACCACGATCGCTCCGTCAGCTTCGGCGCGCACGCCGAATTCGCGATGGCCGCTCACCGGATGGTCGCCCGACCACGGCGTGTGGACGGTAGTGAAGCGCCAGCGGCGCTCTTCCACCAGGCTCGCGACCACGGCGGCGTTGTCGGGGCCGATGATGTCGATCTTGAACACCGTGCCGACGGGCGAGGCGGACGTCCATTTCACGTCGTCGTCGCCCATCGTATAGGGAATGAATTCGCTGTTGCCGGTGTCGAGGAAGTCGTTGAGATGGACGCGCACGTAGTCGAGCAACGACACGTCGGTGTAGCCTGACGGCACGGCCGTAATGCTCACCTCGTAGCGGTCGAGATTGAGTGCGCCGGCCGCGTCCGCGATGCGCTGCACGCTCATCTCGCGGCCGGCGAGGTAGCCGGGGATCCAGTCCGGGACGCTCCAGTTGAACAGGTCGGCCCAGCGCGGCGCGTAGCGCTGCGCCTGCTCGACGTCCTCGGGGCCGATGATGAGCGCGCGCGCACGTGCGACGGGCTTACCGGATTGCCGTGCCTGCAACGCGGCCGCCTGCGCGCGAACGCCGGCCGCCGCGTAGCCGAGGAATGCGAGCTCCTGTTCCCAGCCCTGCAGGGAATAGGCGGAATGCGCATCGAGATAGGCCCGCACGTCGGGGTGGATCAGCGCTTCGTCGAGGGTGAATTTCTCGCCCAGTGCATTGGTGATCAGGCCGCGCAGCACGGCTGCCGGCAGAGCCGTGTACGAACGCCTGATCTCGCGCATCGCGGCATCGAATGAGGCATACTCGCGCTCGAACTTGGGCGCTTCGGCCTCCAGCACCGCGTGCACCACGAGCCCGACGATGGTCGCGACCTCGCCGGCACCCGGGGCCAGCCCGAACACGGTCGCGCCCGCGTCGGCAGCGCCGATCAGCGCGTCCCACTGCTCCCTCTGAGCGTTGAGGCGCGCGGCGGTGTCGCTCGTGGCCTGTTGGATCGCGATATCGACCCAGGCCATGAACATGCCGACACGCCGGCTGAGATAGGTCAGCGCGCGCGGCAGCACCAGGTCCGGATTCTGCGCCGGCGCCGGATCGCCAGCCAGAATGACCTGGTAGAGGCTTCGCGGCAGTCGACCGCGGATCTCGTCGAGCACCTGCATCGAGACAGCGGTAGTGACCTGCAGGATCGCGCGGCTGACTTCCTGCCGCCCGCTGTCGGATTGCAGCTCGCTGGCGATCCGCGCAATGGCGTGGCTGAGTGTCTCTTGCCGCGCCGAGGCGTCGGCCGCATTCGCCGCGCTGTCATAGCGGGTCGGATCTGGAGCCGGCGCCCAGGTCACGCCGGCCGCGATGCGTGCGTTGTAGGCGTCGATGAAATCGGCAACGAGATAGCTGGCCGGAGCCATTCCGGCCGGCCAGGAGAAGGTGTCTGCCGACAGGGCTTTCGAGCCCGCCGACCGCGCGGCTGCGTTGCGCTTGCGCGCGCTCTGGCGCTGCGGCGCGCTCGTGCCGAGCGCAAAGGCGGTCGCGCGGCCCTCGATCCAGTCGATCTTGTTGGGTGTGATGAAGCAGCCGCGATTGAGGCCCTGCGCTGCCGGCTCACCGGTCACGTGAACGGCGCAGACCAGCGCCTGCAGCGTGCCGCTGCTGTCGCTGAGGTGATATACCGGGGAGCCGCTGTTGCCGCGCAGCGCCAGGATCGGATACTCGATCACCTCGCCATTGCTTTGACTGGTCGCATAGCCGCCGTGCAGGTGCTGCTTGTCGCCGTCGATCGCCTGGGTCAGCTCGGGGATCTTGCGCGAGCCCTTGGAATAGCCGCAGACCACGATCGGCAACTGGTCCGAAGGCGTGGCATTGAGGAAGCCGAACCAGTGGCCGTTCGGCGCTTCAAGCGGCACGTTGTCGATCACCGCAAGGTCGTTCTCCCAGTTGCCTTCGCCCGTATAGGGCGGGCGTGCGATGCGCCAGGACGAACTCTGCACCGTGCAGTCACCGAATGGCTGGTCGGTGCCATTGCGGCCCGGGATGATGGTCACGCTCGCCATGCCGTCGAGATTGTGCGCGCAGGTGAGGATGCGGTTCGCCCCGATGTAGAAGCCGGTGCCGGCGTAGCGTTTGCCGTCCGGGCCGGTCATGCGCAGCTGGCAAATCGCCGAGTGCGGAAATTGCGTGGTGTCGCCCACCCCCATGAACCACTCCTCGCGCGCGAGGCTGAACGCGTTGTCCTGGCAGGTCAGCGCGCTCATCGGATTCGACTGGTCGTAGAACGGCTCGATGATTTCCTGCGCGCGCGCATAGGCGCCAGCGCCCACTTGCCGGCCACGGCCGAGGCTCTGCGCGGCCGGCGCGGGTTCGGTGGCGGCGGCCGGACCGGCGGCTGCATCGCGCACCAGATCCATGTAGTGGTCCCAGTCCCACACGGCGTTCGGACAATCCGTGTGGCTGGTGTGCGGATCGGCCTCGGCGTGGCCGAGGATGTGGGTGCGGTCGATCGGCAGGCTGAAGCAGTTGCAGAGCCAGGCGACCAGCGCGGCCGAGCCGCGATATTCCTCCTCGGTCGGCACCAGGCCGCGCGTATTGGCGACGTGCTCGATGCCGATGCTGTGGCTGTTCGCGGTGCCCGCGTGCCATGCGATGTCGTTGTGGCGCACCATCTGCACCACCTCGCCGTCGCGGCCAACGACGTAGTGCGCGCTCACGTGAATCGGCTGGTTGCGGGCGTTGCGCTGGTTCGGATTCTGGAACCAGCCAATGGTGCCGGTGATGCGGCTGCCACCGTCAGTGATGTGAATGACGACCTTGTCGATTTCACGCGGCGCCTTCACCGCGCGATAGTTCGACGAATGCGCCGGCGCGAAGCGGCTCGCGCCGGGATATTCGGGCGCGGGTGTATCCAGCGTGCGGCTGCGCAGAGCCTGCGCCTGCGCCGTCGCCTCGTCGTCGGGGATCGGACCTTCGATGCCGTAGGTCTCGTCGCCGTCGTCAAGCGCGCGTGCCGAGCGGTAGGCCTGCGCGACCGCCGCTGGCGGCTTGGCGGGGGCCGCGCTCGTATCCGCAGGCGTTGGCTTGGTGGCGGGAAACGCGCCGAAGCCGTCGTCATAGGGCTGGCTTGGCGCGGGCGGTAGTGCCGCAGCCGCCTTGCCGTTGGCGGGCGCCGCGGCCGTCTTGCCATTTGCCGGCCGCGCGGCCGCGGGCGCCTGCGGCTGCGCGTCGCCGCCCCAGTCGAGGCTCGGGTCGTGACCATTGTTGGCGCCATAGGTGCCCACCGCGCTCGCGCGTCCGGCAAGGCGGCGCAGTCCGCGCTCGGTGAGGCCGCTCAAGTCGACATACATGTGGCCTTCGGTTGGCGCTTGCACCCAGTCCGGCAGGCCGCCCGAGTCCTCCCGATAGGTCGCAAGCCCGAAATAGAGCTTGGGCTGTCCGATGAAATTCGCCAGCACGTCGGGCGGCACCAAATATACGGCCTCGCCGCGGCGTGCCCGCACCGCGCCGACCGAGCGGCTGGAATAGAAATTGCGCCGGCTGCGACGGCCGCGGTTCTCGGCGCGGAACAGCTGCGGATCGGTCGCAACTCCGACTTCGAACAGCGGGCTCTCGGTGCGCACGGTGAAGCCGAGCACGCTGAAGCGATCGTCGACGGACTCACGGTTGGCACGAATGAGCGGCATTGGCCTTCTCCTGGATTCGCGAGCTTCGGCGCTGGTGCAGCCGGCGTGCCCGGGGACACGCACACTGCGAATACTCTGCGCGCCGCCGGTCACCGCGCGATCACAGGGAGATCATTGCGCCATCACGCGCCGATGCGGCCGCGATGGGGCGCCGGTCACCGGGCGATCCGTCGCCTGCAGGCTCGGAACCTGTGCGTCGGTCGGCCGAGGCGCGCCATCTGGCGTACCGGCAGCATCACACCGGTCTTTCGGCAACTGATCGACTCTGTCCGGATGTTGCCGACCGCAAAGTTCGACGGAGCTCTGAAAAGATCGACTCATCCGGTCAGACGCGGGAGCTGGACTGAAATTTGCGCAGCGGGGCTCGTTCAGTCCTAAGGGAATTCAGGGATCGTGCGACCTGTTTTCAGCCGAAAAGTAGCTGGCTTGTCGTCTTCGCCGTGACAACGCTGAGATGTCGGCTTTTGAACGCGAAGATCTCTCGGCAGAAAAACGATGTGTGGTGCGCCCCTTGCTGCTCGTCCAACTCGCGAGTTGCCAGCCAAGCTGGAACAAGGATTGATCCAGATCAAGCCTGAGGCGGCCCCGTTTGAAACCCTCCTTGGCGTTAGATGACCTATCAGGTTGTTTGGCGCATAATTTATCAATGGAGGGGAAGATGCCTGCAGTTGTTATGCAGTTCGTTTCGCATCCAAAGCCCGGTAGCGATCTTGCGACCGTCTTACAGCTTGCAAAGGACGGTGCGGTGCTTTGGAGGAAACACGGGGCCGACGTTAGCTATTGGTCAGTGATCGGTGGCGAGGTCGGAAACTACGCCTTCGTCGCTCGTTTCGATAGTATAGAGGCTTATGGGCGCACCCTGGCCTCAATTGGTGCCGATCCAGCTTTCGCAGAATTTCAAGCCAAGCGGCTGAAGGCCGGGCAATCGGATTGGGTACGCTCCAACATTTCCATCCAGGTTGACGTCTGACGGAAGGCTTTTCCTTCCCAAGCGAAGATCGCTTTCGGGCGGTCTTCGCCACTTATCGACCATTAATGCTCGCTCCTGGCCCTTTTGAAGACTTCGTCCGATTGCGCCGAAAACGGGGTGCACTAAGGGTCGGAAGGGACACCGACTTCGACGATGTCGGACGACGGCGTCGCGCCACATCGCGCACCGCCTTTGTGTACCAACGCGGTGACCGCGCCGTTCTCCAGTCTCACATGCTGCCGACTGGCGCGAAACAACAAATAAATGGCGAAAATTCCCAAGAGATTTGCGCCGGGTCGTTGCTATATCACTGACTGCTGGGATCGTGCAGCCTGCGGGCTACGGCACACCTTTTCCAATTGCTTGGTTCGAGGTCCGAAGACACCGGAAGTCGCCCAATCGGTGCGGCTTCGATGTCGAGATGGCTTCCAGGGTTGACCTCGTGCGGTTCGAAGAGGGGCAGGCGGTCAATGTCCAATTTGAAATCACGTATTACTTAGGCGGCTTCCTGTCGCTGCAAGTGGCAACACCACGACCGCCCGTGACGCGGGCGTCCGGGTTATCGAACGAAGCAACAACTGACGATGTTCAACACAAAGACGGTCGTCCACCTGATCGGCGACCCCTGCCTGAAGCTGTACCGGCATGGGAAAAGCTATTGGTATTTTGCGTTCGATGACGACGGGCTGTGTGACACCCATCGCATCTACGTTAAGCACCTCAACGACCTGCCGCTCGATATGTGGGTGAACGAGGGCAGGACATTCGCCGCCGCGATGCGGGCGAAGCGCGAACGGTGACGGTCGTAGGACCAAGCCGCGATCGATACATCCAGGCAGCCCGAACTTCCGTCCAAGGTCGCGCGCGTTCATGTAGGATATGCGCGCCTGTGCCGAGCCCAACGAGCATAAGCGCGAGGAGATCGCCGCGCGCCGGCTGCACATCCTGAACGGCCACTTGCCGCGCCGCGCCAGGCGCCTGCGGCTTGGCGCGCACCGCCTTGTGCGCGCGATGACACAATCCTCGGACGCACTGAAGACGGTCCCGGCATATCGGCGCGATCTATGTGATACGATGCGCTTGCACGCGGCGAGCGGGGAGGAGGGCCGACATGAACCGTTTGGATGGAAAGGTCGCATTGATCTCAGGTGCCGCGCGCGGCATCGGCGCCGAAACGGCGCGCAAGATGGCCGCGGCAGGTGCCACGGTCATCATCGGTGACGTGCTGGCCGATAGCCTGCGGCAGACAGCCAGCGAAATATCCAACGCGGGCGGCAAGGCGTTCGCGCTCGCTCTTGACGTAACCACGGAGGCCGCCTGGGCGGCTGCTGTTGCTGAAGCAACCAAACAGTTCGGCAAACTCGACATTCTCGTGAACAACGCCGGCATGTTCCTGGGCAAGGACCTGATGGACGCCACCATGGAGGATTGGAATCGCCTCGTCGCCGTCAACATGACGGGCGTCTGGCTCGGCACGAAGGTGTGTGCTCCCGCGCTCGCCGAGAGCGGCAGCTCGAGCCGGCACGGCTCGGCAATCGTGAACCTTTCGTCGGTCGCCGGTATCGTGGGCTCGCAGCTCGACTCACTCTACTCGATGACAAAGGGTGGCGTGACGCTGTTCACCAAGTCGGCTGCCCTTTCCTTTGCCGGCAAGGGGTGGAAAATTCGTGTCAACTCGGTCCATCCCGGCGTGATCGAGACGGATATGGGCGCGCAGACCTTCGCGGTGCGGGCCGCGCGGGCCGGCAAAGATGTTGAGAGTGCTCGCAATGTTGCGATGAAGGCGCACCCGATTGGCCGGCTTGGCGTCGCCGAGGACATCGCGCTCGCCATTGTGTTCCTGGCGTCCGACGATGCGGGCTTCATGACCGGATCGGCAATGGTGGTCGACGGTGGGCTGACCGCGCAGTAAGCAGCGGGGCCTTGCCCTGCTGTGCCGCCGGGTTTCAGTGGACTTTATGTCTGGCGTTTGTCAGGGGCAGGCGAACGCCGCCGGCGTACCCGGAAGCGACGACCCCTCAGGCTCGATTGCCAACAAAATCAAAGCCTGCCCGGTTTGATCCGGGCGGGCCGCCTGTCATCGCTTAGTCGGACCAGGTGCGCGCGCCGCATTCGCACTCGAACATATGAAGTAAAGCGCCGCTATCGGATTCAACGATCGTTCTGACAAGAATGAGTTTTCCAGTGCAGGCATGGCACTTTTTGTCAGATTGGTCCTCGAGAGTCGCAACCTTTTCAGCCCGAAATAGATCCACAGGAGCCCCCACCCCCAAAAGCGAGGAGGTACGAAGCAGAGCGCCGGCTTCTGTTGAAGATAGCAATTAGTCTTGCGGGTGCGGCCTGGCGGCGTCGGCGGACCGGCATTGTGGCCGGCGATTGCGAATCCGCCGTTGTGTGTTACGTGTCGCCGGGCGGCTACCTGATGTTGGCCAGGCACTCCTTCAGACGTTCAAGCTCCGCACGGACTTGCGCTTCCATGGCGTCTTGCAACGCGAGTGCGCCTCTGCTGGACAATTCAGCAGAGGCCTTTCTGTCCAGATTCTGCTTCCAATCCCGGATTGCCTGCTTGGTCGCGCTTTGGGCGTCCGACGTGGACTTGACATATGCCTTTATGCAGGCGTCGGCCGTTGAGCAAGTCTGGCACTGTTGAGCGGCGGCGGCATTCGAAACAAGCAAAGTAAGCGTCGCGGCAAGGACTCTCATCGCTCTTCTCCCGGTATGGGCCCGTTTGCCGTCAGGTGGCCAAGCATGGCCTCGCAGGCTTCTTCGGCTTCAGCGAGCGTTTTGAAGGGCGAGCCGCCAACCCTGATCGCGGACCTGTTGCGATTGATCGGGCGCCACGACGCCACGTAGCCGGTTCGTCCCTGAAGGCCGGAGCCGCCGTGGCTCTCATAGCTGATTACGAACGAAAAGCCGTTTCTGTTCGCGTTCCATATTTCCATTTGCTCGACGCGACTGACGACGCGCACGAATTGCATGGCCGTTCCACGCATAGCGCGGTCTCCACTCGACAAGCCACCAGACCCGAGGGAGAACCAAATCCTGAGTCGCGGCGGAGTAGTGGCGTGCGAGCAGATAGCCTCCAAGGGGAGGGTGCGGTCCGCACTGGTGGCTTGAGCGCTGTCGCCGGAAACTTTGAACGATCCGGCTCGCCGGTTCCGCTGGCCGGCCGGCCACCTCATTGCCACGCTCGAAAGTCTCGCCCCGCAAGATTATCTGCGGCGTCGGCTCCGCTTTCGGATCGATACTGGTTTTTTGAGCCGCTTGGCGTTTGCCGCCACGCGCCGCCGGTATCGGCGAACGATCGCATCGCCGGAAGCGCCCGCCATGACTCTGGCGGTTGCATCCAAAGCCGCATCCATTTTCTCTCGGACCATCAGCTCGGCTTCGCGCCGGGCACCTCTACCGCCGCGCATGAGCTTCATCGTGCGGAGACCAACCACCTGGTTTGCCTCGATCGCCAACATCATCAAAGAATGGAACATCGAACGCGAGCGACGCATCACTCCACTCCACGCAAACTGAAACTATTCGGGCTTTGGGGTTTCGTTCCAAGATAGGACGCTGGACCGTCATCCGGTAGCCCATGGCTGGGGACGGTCGACCGATTCCAACGGAAGTCAGGCCGTGCGTCAGCGCCGCGCCTGCCGCATGTGCGGCTCTCGTTGTCGGGCCGTGAAAAAGTTCCTAGAGCTTGACCCAAATCAAGTTTCCCACCAATCGCCCGTCCAGCGTTCACCCTGAGCCGGCCGATCCTGGCGATTCCAGTTCAAGTGAACCTTGGCCCGGCGTGCACTGCCATGCGCGTCGGGCGACCTTTTGGCGGCGGTCATGAACCGCAGCGGTTGAGAATGTCCGGCATCGGAGCCTTGCGAAGCTTAAGGGCGTCGGGAGGTTGAGGCTCTTCATCTTTTTTGCCCGTTGGCCCCTCGGCGGCTGGCTGGAGAAGAGTGACGCGGGGGTGGCGGTTTCGTGTCAGGTTCTTGCTTGGTTGCCAATCTGTTGCGGGCCACCGGTGGATGTTCTGTGGATAACTCCGGCACCAGAACAGGCAGGGGGCGGTGAGGAGGGCAGGTGATGGCGCCTTCTTCTGCGGGTTGTTCATGGACCCCGGACGCACTTGCAGCGAAGGCTCCTCATCCCACAGGCTGGGAGCGCGTCCGCCTGGGACAGGGCGCGAACGCCTTCGGCCTCAGTCGGCATTTCGAGCTTTCCAATCGAGCTTCATGGCCTCTCGTCGGATCGGGCTCGTGCATCCAATGGATTGCCTACTCAGGATTGAAATAATAAAGGTTAACAACTTTTAGGAAGGTTGGCGTTTGCGGTAATACAACCTTAGATTCCAATTTATATATTGTGCACGGTTGGGTTGCCCAACGCAAACCACAGGGAGATAGCAAGTTGCGTAACGTTCTCACTAAGTTCATTGCCGACGAATCCGGCGCTACCGCGATCGAATACGGCTTGATTGCCGCTGGCATCGCAATCGCCATCATCGGAGCTGTTAAGGGTGTCGGTTCGCAGTTGATTACCAACTTCGGCAAGATCGAAACCGCCCTAACCCCCGGTGCTGGCGGCTCTTAAGCCTGAAGACCCCCTTTCTCAGAGGGGGAAGACTCCTAAGTAGCTGGCGTCGAAGAGACCCGACCAGGTTGCCCCCTTGGTCGGGTTTTTTCTACCTGAGATAACTACACCAGCAAGAGTTGCAGGTCGAGTCGATTTTGCTATTAATGGTAGAATTCCTTATCATAACACCTTCGCCGCAATAGAACAATCTGCGCTGGTGCCGCGCGAGTTCATGCTTCGCAGTCATTCAACAGTACCGGCTGGTGGCTGCAGCGCAGCGATTCCGTCGTCTCCTTGAGGACGCGACTACATCCCGTGGCTCTGGAATACCTTCGAGCAGCTCTTGCTCAGCTTCGCGCGATTTTGCTGCAAGCATTGCTGAACCGCGTTGTCATCGGCCATTTGCTGCCGGCAGAAGCGCTGTGCGTCTCGCCTGCAGGCCTGCTGCTCCTGCGGACTACCCATATGCCCTTGAGCCCATGACGATGACGTCCCGATCAGCAACGCCATAGCGGCGAGCGTGAGTTGCTGGCGCATGGATTGTTTCTCCCTGATTTTATGGCCCGACGATTGCGTGGGATAAGACCCAACCCGCTGCGCGGTTCCTTCGGTTCCGGCCGGGACGTCCGGCGAGCCAAAGTGCGACAGGTCCAGGGACTTGCCGACGTCGGTCGAACGGGCACTCGCTAAACAGTTCGCCCGGCGAAACCGAGGTACTTGTATCGACATCGAGGGACAGATACGCACCGGCCGAATCCTGGCCTTTCAGACTGAAGCCGAGGCCTCGAGTAGCCTTACTCGCGCCAACCGTGCCGGCCAAACTATCTCACTTGCGGACCTGCCGTTCCGAAGCGCCGCGGCGGGTCACTTTGCAATCGCTTCGATCCGGGCTTCGACCTTGGCTGTATAACCGTTTCTTTCGAGCCATCGCAGGCCAAGCGCGAGTTGCCGCAGATCGTTTCTGGCGGGACCGATCGGAAGTCTACGCGCGCGACGAAGCGCATCGGCAGCGTGCCTGCGGAGAGGAGAGATCTTTTCGGACGAAGCGGTCATTTCGGCGCCCCCAGACCCGGCGAGCCAATCCACTCGCTGATGCAAAGCGACTTACGCCACGTCCCGCACGCGGACACTCACAAAAGTTAATAGCGGGCAAATTTGTTAGCCGAGGCCCAGGGCGAAACGCCGGTCTGGGCGAGACTGTCCGTCAGATCATTCGCAAGTTCGCTGGACCACGTGTGAATTGCGGCCGCGGCGCGTCACGTCACTTTCTTGATGACCGGCGGCTGCCATGAGCCGTCGAGGATGCCCTCCTTGCCCCAGTAGGCGCGGATGTAGAGCGAGAAATGCCCATCCGGCGCCGGCAGCCAGTTCGCTTGCTTGTCTCCTCCGGGCGATTTGGCGCCGACGTAGAGCGTGAGCGAGCCGTCGGCGTCGCGCTTGAGGTTCTTGTTCTTGGTGCCGAGAGAATAACGCTTGAGATCATTCGCGTGGAAGAGGTGCTTGTCGTTGTAGAGCGTCAACGACCAGAAGCCATTGACCGGCGGCTCTTGCCCCGCCGGGAACGTGATCTCGTAGCTGCCGCCGCCAGTGAGCTCACCACCTGCGCCATCATTGTCGGTGTAGAAATATTGCGTCTCCGTCGGCCTGTTGTCGAACATATTCGACTTCGCCGTGCCCGTGCGATTGAAGTAGTCGATGCCAAACTGCGCATTGTTGGTCGAGCGATTCCATCCGTTACCCGCCGGACGACCATTGTGCTTCCACTGGAAGAACGCCTTGATGATCTTGTCTTCCGTGTCGATAGCGCTCGCGACCAGCACCTTCTTCAGTTCGGGGTCCTTAGCGGCTGCATCGAGCAGCAAGCGGAACTGGCCGTACATGGCTTGCTCGCCGGGCAGGGGATCGACGATGTCGAGGGCTTCGCCGAACTGATCGAAGAACTTCTCCGGGATTACCCACTTCGTTTCCTCGCCGGTCGATTTCGGCCCTTGGATGGTTGGCGCCTTGCTCCATTCGATCGTCTTCATCTTGCCGGTGAAATCCTTCAGCGGGTAAGCGACAATCTGGTTGATGACCGGCTGGATCGCCTTCTTGTCCTCCGGCGTATCGTCCTGGAAGACGCGCGGAATGGCGTTGGCCAGCGAAGTGGAGCACCGGACCACTTCGCTGATGCCGTATGGCTTGAGGCCCTTCCAGTTCGGGCCTGCAAGCAGATAAAATCCCGGCCGCGTGTTGTAGGGCTTGCCGAGCTCGCCGAACTGGTCGGTGCGCGCATCATAGAGGGCATAGACCCAGAAGCGGCCGCCGAAATCCGGCACCTGGATCACCACCGGCTCCTCATCGAGTGAGAAGAAGCCAAGGCCATAAACCACGTCCTGATTGGGACAAGTCACGAAGGTCTCGGAAGGCTCGATGTAGTCGGCGAGCATCGCAATCTGGCCGCGCGGGGCGGCAGGCAGCACACCGTTGAGATGACCAGGCTGCGGTGCTTGCGTGATGGCGGCCCTGCGGTTGATCATGTTGATGATGGGCCAGCCCCAGATGTAGGCCATCTGCGCGACCGCCTTTGCATAGTCCGGGAACATCACTATGCCCGTTGCCGGCTCCGTCACGTCGGACGTCGTGGCAATGGCCTGCTGAGCCTGGGCCGTCGTGGTCGTGACGGCGACCGATGCTGTCGACACCGCGACCGGAACAGCCGCTCTGCCGGCCGACACAGCGAGTGATGCCGCGCCAATGCCACTCTTCAGCGCGTCGCGTCGCGTGGAAACAAGATCATTGGTCGATGTCGTCCTCATTGCGCACTCCCCTTTTTGATTGAGACGTCCGGGATCGCAGTTCTCAATTGAGCCACGACCCCGCGCAACATCACTTCACCTTCACGACGTCGTCTGGTTTCCAGGTCTGGTCGAAGAACTCGACGCCGGTGCCGTAAAGGCGCACGGCCGCCAGGAAATTCCGCCCGTTGACAGTCTGAATGAAGTTCGTATCGGCGGCTTCGGCGGGTTTCGCGGGACCGAACCAGATATCGATCGACCCGTCGCTGTTCGTCGCCACCTTGCCGAGGCTGTTGATCGAGGGCAGGAGCTGCGGCGCTTCGACCATCGTTCCGTCGGTGACGTTGTAGGCGGTGACGGCCCAGAACAGCGCGGCCGGCGGATTTGGCGGCAGGTGCAGTCTGTAGGTATTCGAGCCCATGAGGAAGTCGCCATTCGCATCGCGCAGCGTGAACGGATACTTTGAGCCGGCGCCCAGCGTCCTCATGACCATCGCGGACGCCGTCGAAAACGCGATCTGGAAGTAGCTCGCGCGCTGGTTCACATCGAGATAGCCGTCCTGCAGCCACTCCGCTGTGCCGGCGGCCCACGTGTTCAGATACTGCCTGTCCCTGTAGTACCTGTCCCGCTCGTCCGGCCGGCCGAGCTGCCGCATCGCCAGGATCATCCTGGGCGCGGTCTCGACCGCCTTTTGCAGCAGCGCCTGCTGCTTCTGGTTCGGGTTGAACGGCTGTCCCTTGATCATCCCGATCGAGGCCAGCACGCCGCGCAGCTCGGGATCGATGGCGGAGGCCGGTTCGTAGTCGATGAACGCCTTGAGCTTGGTCCAGAACGCATTGTCGACCGGATACATCATGTTGATGCGCTTGCCGCTTGCGTTCGGAAACTGCATCGGCTTGACGTCCTTCTCCGGCGTCCACAGCGGATAGACGCGGGTCTGCTCGGCGGCCGCGACGGCTTCCTTCGGATCCGGCGCGTTCTCGCCTTTCTTCATGACGGTGCGGAAGAAGAGCAGGACATTGTAGGTTTGCGATTTGAACGCGAAGTAGCCCTGCGGGATATCGCCGCCATAGTCCGGCGGCAGCAGAAGATAGAGGCCACCGCGCGCACGATCCGGTCCGATCAGGCCAACGTCGGTGATCGTGCGTTGGAAGAAGTCGGTGAACATCCCGATGACGTTCGCCGGCGCGGCGACGACGAGCGGCCCGGTCTCCTTCAGGTCGAGATAGCTCATGGAGTAGATGACGTCGGCATTGGGCGTCGGCACCCAGGTGCGCGCGTCCATCCGGTCCTTCCAGATCGGCAGGACGTTGTAGCCCTTGCCGAAGGCCGCCTCCGATCCATCCTTCATCCCGATGGTGTTGAGCGCGGGCAGCATCGTCATATAGGCGTGAATGGCGCGCTGGTAGAACAACTCGTCGCGCAGGTCCTCGGCTTCCTTCTGCGGCAGCCAGTTGCCGTTGTTGAGCTGTTTGACGAGCGGAGGAGCCGCAGCCTCTTGTGCCAAGGCGGGCATGCATAGGGATGAGAATAGAGCGAACGTCAGGATTGAGCTTCCGGTTCTCATTGTCTTCCTCACTATGTTGAGATCAATTCATCTCGGCACGGCTTCACATCTCGAAATCTTGTCTGATTGGTCGGGTGGCTGATGCTACTACGGCATTTTGGCGCCACAACGTCAGATGAGGGCGCAAGGTTGGCCCAACTGCGTAGGTCCGTCCTCCATTTAGACCGGCGACGAAATCATCAATCCGCCCGGCCTTACCCATGCACCTTTGGGCTCCAGCTTGCGGGAAACCAGGGTTTCTGCGAGACTTGAAGCTTCTGTTTCACGATTTGTCCAAAATGCTTTTGCGTTGCGCCAGGTCTCGGGGGAGGCGCCTTTCGTAAAGTCCGTGACCGCACCGAGGAGGAACGCGCCATGGCGTTACAGTCCACGCTGTTCAAGAACGATGCGAAACTTCAGGCCTGCCTGGTCAGTGATCCCGCGCATGTCGTTCCCGGTGCCCGCGGAGAGCACGTTGCCAAAATTCAGATAGCCCTCAAGGCGCTTGACGACGCGGAGATCAGTGCCGGCGAGCTCTCCACCAAGACCTATGGTCCATCCACTGCCGCTGCGGTCCTGTCTTACAAGAAGAAGCGAAGCATCATCAATTTCAGCTACCAGACTCAGGCCGATAACATCGTTGGCAAGATGACCATCGCCTCTCTCGACCGGGAGATGCAGAAACTGGATCAGCCAGCCATGGTCGTCAGCAGTGCTTGCCGATGGAATCAGAAAGGACTCGGGTGAAGTCGTGGCAGGGCCCGATGTGCCGTGGTACGACGGCATCACAAGCAAGCGTCGGATCCTGACGGTGTTTCAGGGTAAGAGCGTGACGAGCTCGCCCATCTGGTCCAACGTCGTTCCGAAGGCCGTCAAGGACTTCACCGATCTCTTCAACAATCTGAAGCTCAACGTCGGCCTTGCGCTGGCCAAGCCGACGGAACAACCCGAAGCGGGATCATTCCAATTCGGCGGTGCGGACATTTGGGTGGAGGCGCTGGAGCAGTTTACGTTTCCGATAGCCGGGCGAAACGTAAACCTCGATTTCGCTACTGAGCCGTTTGCGCAGGGCATTACGGAAAAGCAGGTCTGGGATTTCGGCATAAAGGACCAGGTGAAAATACAGGTACGAAAAGCCGTCATCCTGATGAGACCCAATCCGCAGTCAGATGATTTTCCTCGGCGGGTCGGCAATGGCGTTCTCGGCTGCTGGACCGTTCATGAATTCATCCATGCGGTCGGTTTGACGGCCCATACGCACGGCGCGGGAGATTTGTACGAGGCAAATCCCGCGCTCCGCAGCGGAAAGCGCGATGACCCGGAGACGGACAAGCTGGAGGTGAGGGGCGGTGACAAGGTCCCACCGATCAAAACTCTCACCGGCGATACAATCAAACGCATTCAGACGCTATGGCCAAAGCCTTGACGGCCTGCGTTCAGGCTGAGCCGATTGCAGCGGCGGCCGCCGCGGGGTCGGCGAGGTTGTTCGCCAGATAGTTCGCAAGCTTGCTGACCACGCGGGAATTGCTGCGCCGCCCGTACGAGCCGGCACCTCGATGCCGAGCCCTTCCATCGCCGCCGATCCGAGGCAGTCGAAGCTCGGGCTGACGAAGCTCACATGCTACGGCCGGCCCTGTTCCATCATACTCATCATCACGATTATTTATTTTGCCGCTTGACGCTGACTTCGTAAACCGGTTTGCCCCGTACCGCGGCTGCAACCGGGGATGAACTCGCCGCGAAGGCAGAGTCGAGCCAAATTGAGCCAACCGAATTCCGACCGCCTTCGCGCCAACTGACCGCAAACCCATCGTCCGAACGGGAGCTCATCCAATGACCATCAAAGCAGTTGTCTTCGACGCCTACGGCACCCTCTACGACGTCCAGTCGGTCGCCTCGATCACCGACGCGGCATTTCCCGGCCACGGCGACATGATCACGCAGATCTGGCGGCTCAAGCAGCTGGAATACACCTGGTTGCGCACCCTGATGGGCCGCTATGAGGATTTCTCCGTCGTCACCCGGGACTCGCTTGCCTTCACGTTGAAGATTCTTGGGCTCAAATACGACGCCGGCGTGTTCGACCGTATCATGGACAAGTACGTGCACCTCGATCTCTATCCGGATGCGAGGCAGGCGCTGGCCGATCTGAAACAGTACAAGCGCGCCATTCTGTCGAATGGCAGCTCGGACATGCTGAACACTCTCGTTCGCAACACCGGTCTGGATTCGATCCTCGACGCAACCATCAGCATCGACTCGAAACGGGTCTTCAAGCCGAACCCGCAGACCTATACGCTGATCGAAGAGCGCCTCGGCGTCAGGCCCGCCGAGGTCATGTTCGTATCCTCCAATCCGTGGGATGCCATTGGCGCGAAGTCGTTTGGCTTGAATTCGGTCTGGATCGAGCGGGTGTCGCCGGAAGCGATGGCGGAGGCCTGCCGCAAGAGCGATCTCGTGCCGCCGCTCACCATGTTCAAGGCCCTGCGCATGCAGATGGACGAACTCGGCCTCGCGCCCGATCATCGCGTGCACGGACTCGCGGCGCTGCCGGCGCTGGTTTCGGGCTGATCCGGCCGGCCAAAGGCGACGGCCCGATCAAGATTGACGCCTTAACGTTAAGAGATGGTCCGCGTTGGCGAATTGTCGCAGCGCGGATAGGTTGCGGCTCGCCAGGATCAATCGACAGAAATTGCGACGCCGTCGCAGGGAGGCGCGGTCCGTGCAGAAACCGCATCCGGACCGCCGCGGTCCTTCCAGCGTCATCCTTCCATCGGTCCAGTGGTTGCGCGGCATCGCGGCGATGATGGTCGTGATCCTTCATCTCAATTTTCACACCGAATGGCTGCGCGAGAAGGTCGGTGCCGCGTCGTCATGGTTTGCACATGTTCCGTGGTCGTTCGGAATCCACATCTTCTTCGTGATCTCAGGGTTCATCATGATCCTGACGACCAGGAGCTTTGGGGAGCCCGGCGCGTGGACATCGTTTCTGGCTCGCCGCCTCGTCCGCATCGTGCCGCTGTACTGGCTGCTTACGACGGTGATGGTCGCGGGTGTACTGATGTCGCCGCATTCGCTCGAGCTTCCCGCCGACAAATGGCGCTACATCGTCAGCTCCTACCTCTTCATTCCCGTGCTGCGCACGGCCGACGATCTGCGTCCGATCCTGGGGCAGGGCTGGACACTTGATTACGAGATGTTCTTCTATGCGGCGTTTGCATTCGCGATCCTGTGGCCGCGCCGCACCGGCATGGCGATCCTTACCATCGGCTTCCTGACGCTTGCCATCCTCGGACGCAATCTCGATATCTCCACGCCGATGCTGTTCACCTGGACCGACGGCATCATTCTCGAATTCATCCTCGGCATCCAACTCGGTATGATCTACCAGAGCGGCTGGCGCCTCTCGCGGCCGACCGCCGTCGTCTTCGTGCTCGCCGGCGTCGCGCTCGGCTATCCCGAGTTCAACTGGCCCGCAGTGTTTTCGGCGGGCCTGCCGGCGATGCTGATCGTCGGCGGCCTCGTGCTCTGTCCGCGGCTCGAGGATTCCGCTGCGACAGGCTGGCTGACGGTTTTGGGCAACGCGTCCTACAGCATCTATCTCAGCCACACCCTGGTGCTGCGTCCGTTTCGTGACGTCTGGGCGCGCCTGATCGACGGCGCTTGGTCGCCATTCATGTTCTTCGTCGCCGGCGTGCTGGTGTCGGTCGCGGTCGGCTGCGCCATCCATTACCTGGTCGAGCGGCCGATGCTGCGCTACCTCAGCCACCGCCTGCGCGCTTCGCCCGCGCCCCCGGCCTTGCCGGTTGCGGCCGCCGTCGGCTAGGTTCCCCGCCAAGCCCGCCCGGCCGTCCCACATAGGCCGCAGGCGGATGGCTTCATGCCGACAATGCAGTGCTCGCTCCGCCAAAATGGTGTATCGCGAAGCTCTGCCGCGCGCGGATATGATCCGGCGCCACCAATACCCAAGAATCTCGGAGGAAGATTTCATGTCGGCTCTGCCACTCTCGGGCATCAAGATTCTCGACCTGACGCGCGTGCTTGCGGGTCCGCTGTCGGCCCAGATGCTCGCGGATCTCGGCGCCGAGGTGATCAAGATCGAGCGCCCCGGCGGCGGCGACGATGCCCGCGCCTTCGGCCCGCCTTACCTCACCGATCCCGACGGCAAGCAGAACAACAACAACTCGTTCTATCTCTGCGCCAACCGCAACAAGAAGTCGGTCACGGTCAATATCGCCAAGCCGGAGGGGCAGGCGATCATCCGCGAACTCGCCAAGTCGGTCGACGTGATGATGGAGAACTACAAGGTCGGCGACCTCAAGCGCTACGGGCTCGATTACGAAACCATCAGGAAGCTCAACCCCGGCATCATCTATTGCTCGGTGACGGGCTTCGGCCAGACCGGCCCCTATGCGCCGCGCGCCGGTTATGACGCGATCCTGCAGGCGATGGGCGGGTTGATGAGCGTAACCGGCCATCTCGACGGCGAGCCTGGCGCGGGACCAATGAAGGTTGGCCCCTCGATCGTCGACTACATGACCGGCATGAATGCCTCGATCGGCATCCTCGCCGCGCTCTATCACCGCAAAGCCAATGGCGGGGAGGGGCAGCATGTCGACGTCTGCCTGTTCGACACGGTGATCGCCGCGCTGTCGCACTACGCCCAGATTTTTCTCGTCAACGGCAAGACCCCGCCGCGCCGCGGCACCTGGGGCAATGGCGGCATGCCGGCCGGGGTGTTCCGCTGCACCGACGGCGAACTGATGCTGGTGGTCGGCAATGACGGCCAGTTCCAGCGCACTTGCTCGGTGCTCGGCGAGCCGGAGCTCGCGAACGACAAACGGTTCATCAAGAACAACGACCGTGTCGTGCATGGCAAGGAGATCATGGCGATCTTCGCCGGCCTGTTCCTCAAAAAGCCGGTTGCCTACTGGCTGGAGGAACTCGAGAAGGCCGGCGTCCCGTCTGGTCCGATCAACGATTTCTCTCAGGTGTTCAACGACCCGCACGTCCAGTCGCGCGGCATGCGGGTCAAGGTCGATCATCCCTTCGAGCCCGAGCTCTCGCTGATCCGCAACGCGCTGACCTTCTCGGGCACCCCGATCACGGAATACCGCGCCCCGCCGCTGCTCGGCGCCGACACCAAGGACGTGCTGGCGACGATCGGCTATGACGGCGCCAAGGTCGAAGGGCTGAAGGCGCAGGGAATCCTGTAGCGCTCACAGTTGCGCGCGGCGTTTCTACCATCACCCGGCCGCTCCTCCAGCGGCCTCGAAGGGCGACGGCCCCGCTTGTGGCCGGGCATCCTTCGAGACGCGCTGCGCGCTCCTCTGACGGTCATAAAGCGGTCGCCGATATCGGCGATCAGAAGAGCGATCTCGTGGGGGCACGCCGAGATGACCTTCAGAGTCCCGAACAAGTACCACTTCATCGATTGAGCGCGCGTGCCGCGCCGCGAGCGCAGCCTACAGGTCCTGTCGCGTGAGCCGACCATGCGCGACTGCCGGCCGGGCAGGCGACTTGCTCGCAACTTCCCCGCCGGTCAGTGCCACCACCGAGACCGCGACCACGCGGTCGATGATCCCGGCGACGTCGTCGAGGTCGCATTTGCCGTCCGACAGGCGGATCAGCCGCTCCTTTTCGCGGATGGTGTGATGGGCCATCGCGAGCGCGAAGTGCAGGCCCCAATAGAGCTCGGTGTCATCGCGGCCAGGCATCGCGCGGCGCATCGCGGCGGCGAATTTGCGCAGGTGGTCGACCTCGCGGTTCTTGATGCGGCGGATCGGCGGCACCGACTCGATCGAGGCGCGGATCATGAAGCGCGCGGCGGTCGAGCCTTCGCGGTCGGGGCCGAGGCAGCCGCGCAGCGGCGGGCCGACCAGGGCGCGGATGATGTCCTCGATCGCGGCGCGGCCGCCGCCTTTGTCCTCCGCCGCCTTCAATTCATTGAGGCGTTCGCGATTGGTCTGGATGCTGCGGGTAACGAACAGTTCCGCGATCAACTCGTCCTTGGAACCGAAATGGTAGTTCACCGCGGCGAGATTGACGTTGGCCTCCGCGACAATGTCGCGCAGCGTGACGTCGCCGAACCCGCGTTCGGCATAGAGCCGCTCGGCGGCGGCGAGAATGGCGGACCGGGTCTGATCGCTCGACATGGGTCACCCCCCCGTTGCTGCGGTTGCATTTCAAACAATTGTATGAAACTATCGTTTGAACCGCTGGAAATGTCAATCCGCAGTCGATGCGGGCGGCGTTCTGGCACACCACGGTCGCTCACGCGCAAACGGCCCTTGCGGCGCGTGAGCGCGAGGTGGACAGTGCGGCCCAAGTCTAGGAAACGAGGAGCGTCCCATGGATTTCACGATGTCGGCGAGGCAGAAGGAGTGGCTCGGGCGCGTTCAGGCCTTCATGAACACGCATGTCCGTCCCGCGGTGCCGATCTACGAGAAGCAGGATGCGGAGGGCCCGCGCTGGAAGGTGATTCCGATCCTCGAGGAGCTGAAGAAAAAGGCGAAGGCAGAAGGCCTCTGGAACATGTTCATGCCGCCGTCGTCGCACGAGGACGACGAATTCCACGGTGCGGGATTGAGCAACCTCGAATACGCGCTGCTGTCGGAAGAGATGGGCCATATCTCCTGGGCGTCGGAAGTCTTCAACTGCTCCGCCCCCGATACCGGCAACATGGAAGTGTTCATCCGCTACGGCACCAAGGAGCAGAAGCGAAAGTGGCTGCGGCCGCTGATGGACGGCGAGATCCGCTCCGCCTTCCTGATGACCGAGCCCGCGGTCGCTTCGTCCGACGCCACCAACATCGAGACCCGCATCGAGCGTGACGGCGATCACTATGTCATCAACGGCCGCAAATGGTGGTCGTCCGGCGTCGGCGATCCCCGCTGCAAGATCGCGATCCTGATGGGCAAGACCGATCCGGCCGCAGCCAAGCATCAGCAGCAGTCGCAGATCCTGGTGCCGCTCGATACGCCCGGCATCAAGGTCGAGAAGATGCTGCCGGTGTTCGGCTTCGACGATGCGCCGCACGGACACGCCCAGGTGCTTCTCGAAAACGTCCGCGTGCCAAAGGAGAACATCCTGCTCGGCGAGGGCCGCGGCTTCGAGATCGCGCAGGGCCGGTTGGGGCCAGGCCGCATTCATCACTGCATGCGGACCATCGGCAAGGCCGAGGAGGCGCTGGAGAAGATGGTGAAGCGGCTCGCCTCGCGCACCGCATTCGGCAAGAAGATCATCGAGCATTCGGTGTGGGAGCAGCGCATCGGCGAAGCGCGCACCGACATCGAGATGAATCGCCTGCTGTGCCTCAAGGCCGCCGACATGATGGACAAGGTCGGCAACAAGACCGCGCAGGCCGAGATCGCGATGATCAAGGTCGCGGCTCCCAACATGGCGCTGAAGATCATCGACCAGGCGATCCAGGCCTATGGTGGCGGCGGTGTCTCCGACGATGCCGGGCTGGCGAAGGACTACGCCCACATCCGCACGCTGCGGCTCGCCGACGGTCCGGACGAGGTGCACAATCGCGCCATTGCCAGACTTGAACTTCGGAAGTATGCAAACAAGAGTCAGTAGCGGGAACGCCAGATGGCGCTCCCCAAGAATGAGTTGAGGGAGCGTCATCGTGACGGACGGCGTCAGGAAAGACGAGGAATTCTCCGGCACAAGGGAAGTCGAGGAACGCCATCGTATCAACGAGGCGAATCTTGATGCCTGGATGAAGGAACACGTTGAGGGCTATCAAGGCCCGCTCAAGGTTCTGCAATTCAAGGGCGGTCAGTCCAACCCCACCTACAAGCTCGAAACACCTGGCCGCAATTACGTGATGCGGCGCAGGCCGTTCGGCAAATTATTGCCGTCGGCGCACGCAGTCGATCGCGAGTTCCGCGTCATCGCGGCGCTCGGCAAGCAGGATTTTCCGGTCGCGAAAGCCTATGCGCTCTGCACCGACGATGCGGTGGTCGGCTCTGCCTTCTACATCATGTCGATGGAGGAGGGGCGGGTGTTCTGGGATCCGACGCTGCCGAGCCAGGCGCCCGAGGCGCGGCGGAAGATCTTCAACAGCAAGATCGAGACGCTGGCGAAGCTGCACATGCTCGCCCCTGACAAGATCGGGCTTTCCGATTTTGGCAAGCCCGGCAACTATTTTGCACGCCAGGTCGATCGCTGGACCAAGCAGTATCGCGCCTCCGAGACGCAGCACATTCCGGAATTCGAGAAGCTGGCCGAGTGGCTGCCGAAGACGGTGCCGGAGCAGCAGCGCGTCTCGATCGTGCATGGCGACTATCGCCTCGACAACATGATCTTCCACTTGACCGAGCCGCGCGTTCAGGCGGTGCTTGACTGGGAGCTGTCGACGCTCGGCGATCCCATGGCGGACTTCACCTATCTTTTGATGCAGTGGACCATGCCGGGCCTGGCGGGCGCCCATCTCAAGTCGCTCAACATTCCGAGCATGGAGGAGGCGGCGCAGACCTACTGCGACGTCACCAACATGCCGGTGCCGGACCTGAACTGGTACTTCTCCTACAATCTCTTCCGCCTCGCTGGCATCACGCAGGGTATTGCAGGGCGGATCCGCGACGGCACCGCCGCGAACGCCAAGGCCATCGAGTCGGCCAAGCGCACCGTGCCGCTGTCGAAGGCGTCGTGGGAATACGCCCAGAAGGCCGGCGCAATGTGAGATACGAGCGGCGCGATCCATCAGGGTCGCGCCGCTTCCTTTTGATTGAGGATGTGCAATTGTAGCCATCTGTGACTTGAGTTCAGCGCGCGGCCTTGGCAAAGCCAGTCCGGTCAACGTCCTCCCCTGTCCTGATCGGACGACTTCATTTTGAACTTATCGCCGAATCTTCGCGGCAGCCTGTTCATGGCTGCGGCCATGGCCAGCTTCACCATGAACGACGCCATCACCAAGGCGGTGTCGTCGGAGCTCAATGTCGGGGAGATTCTCCTCGTCCGTGGCCTGTTCGCAATGGTGCTGGTCGCTGTGCTCGCCGCTCATCGCAAGGCGCTCCGAAGCTTCCGTTCGCTGCTGATCGGGCCGGTGGCCCTGCGCGTCATCGGCGAGATCGGCGGCACGCTGAGTTATGTCGCGGCGATCTCGCAGATCCCCCTTGCGAATGCGTCGGCGATCTTCCAGGCGCTGCCGCTCGTCATCACGCTCGGCGCGGCGCTTGTGTTCGGCGAGCCGGTCGGCTGGCGGCGCTGGCTTGCCATCGCGGCCGGCTTCATCGGCGTTCTCGTCATCGTGCGGCCAGGCGCGGAAGGCTTCAGCCAGGCCGGGCTGCTGGCCCTGGCCTCGGTCGGGTTCTGCGCGGTACGCGATCTGGCGACCCGGCGCATTCCGAAGCAATTGCCGACGCTGTTTATCACGCTGCTGACAACCGTGACGGTGACGATGGCAGGCGCCTTTGTTCTTGTTCCGCTCGGCGGATGGACGGCACCATCCGGCCATGCCCTCGGTCTGCTCGCGCTCGCGGCGGTGCTGATCCTGATCGGCTATCAATGCATCATCGTGGCGCTGCGAACGGGCGACATTTCGGCCGTCGCGCCATTCCGCTATTTCGCGCTGCTCTGGGCGATGCTGCTCGGCTATCTCGCCTTCGGTGACACCCCTGATCGCCCTATGCTCGCGGGCGCCGCGATTATCGTGCTATCGGGCCTCTATGCCTTCTACCGCGAGCGCATGCGAGACAAGCTCCGCCCGGCGGCAACGGGGCCCGGACTGCCGCCGGACGGGTTGTGAGTTTGTAGCCCGATGAGCGAAGCGATGCCCGGGAGGCAGTTGCCGGCTTTCTGTTTGCACCTTATCTGGGGCTGGCCGAGTCCTTGGTCTGAAGTCTTCTCCGGGCGCTACGGGTGATCCGATGAACGTCAGCAGCGCAGATCTGTCCACCGCGCTTAATCGCATTCTCGACGCGGCGGCCGACAATCTCAGGGTCGCGAAGATCCTGGTTCAGCTTGGTCTTGACCCCAACAACATTACCTACGACGCCCTGTTCAACCGCCTTCTGGAACTCGTGCTGGCCAATATCACGCTGGCCAATATGTTTGCCCTGGTCGGCGCGATTTTCTTCGTCGCCACGCTGCTCACGCATACCATGGTGCCGCTGCGCGTCGCGAACATGGCCGGCTGCGCCTTCTTCGTCGGCTTCGGCGCGCTCGCCGGAGACGTCAAGACCTTCCTGCTGTACCTTCTGTTGCTTCCGATCAACGCGGTTCGCCTTCGCCAGATGCTCACTCTCGTCAAGAAGGCGCGCACCGCGACCGAGGGCGACATGTCGATGGAATGGCTCAAGCCGTTCATGACCCAGCGAAGATATCGCAAGGGCGATACCCTGTTCAAAAAAGGCGATGCAGCCAATGAAATGTTCCTCACGGTCACCGGGAGCTTTCTGGTCACCGAAATCGGAGTCACCCTTCCGCCCGGGCGCCTGATGGGCGAGCTCGGCTTCCTTTCGCCGGACAACCGGCGCACCGCGACGGTCGAATGCACGGAGGATGGCCACGTGCTGACGATCACTTACGAGAAGCTGCTCGAAATCTACTTTCAGAACCCCCAATTCGGCTATTACTTCCTCGTCCTGACGAGCCATCGCCTGCTGGAGAATATCGCGCGGCTCGAGACGATTGTCGCCAGCAACAAGGTCGTTCAGCCGGCCGTCGCCGAGGCCGACCCCGGTTGAGCATGGCAGGGCCGCGAATGCGACGGACGAGCGGGCGCTGGATCAGCCGGGTTGAGGGTGCGGCCACGCATGGCCGCCTCGCGTTGGGTCCTTGGCACTGATTTGACCGACGGCGCAAGCCTTGTCGCAAACAATATTTCTGTTTTTCAGAAACGCAACTCGGTGTAAGAATCCGCCCGTCTCACCCGATTGAGGGGCGCTTCGCGATCGTCACGAACGTTGCGGTGAGATGCGGTGGACGCGGCGGCACACGAGACGAACGTGCCAAGGCGGACGGCGAAGTCGTGTGGTCCTGACGCCCCAGTGGCTGGTGTTAAGTCCGCGAGAGGCCAACGCTTCTTGCTGATGACGGTGGCAACAAAGCCCGGTCTCACCGAGGAGATCACGTATAAGCCGTAAACCATCGCGCAGGGAAAGCCGGGTCGTTTCCGGTTTCACCTGTGGTCCTACCCCGGTGCTTTTTGTTGCACCGGGCCCATGGGTGCGATCGGCGCCCGGCTTTCCCTGCGCCCTCCAAGATGAGAGGGCGGAAGATGACGCAAAGCTCGGACACAAATCATGTCGCGAGAACGCGGACTCACATTCTCGACGTTGTTTGACACTCAAAACCGGAATTTCACCCCGTCACTGCGAAGACGCGATAGCGCCGTGGCAATCCATCGCCCCGCATCTGCTGCTCGATGGATTGCTTCGCTTCGCTCCAGTGACGCGGTTGGAGCGTCGCTTCGCTCCTCGCAATGACGTCGTGGCTGAGACCGTGGAGTTACGGCACCTAAATCGGCTTGCCGGTGTACGGCATCGACGCGGTGAGGCCGCCGTCGACCGGGATCGCCTGGCCGTTGACATAGGAGGCTTCGTCGCTGGCGAGGAACAGTCCCATCGCGGCGAGCTCGTGCGGTTGGCCGGCGCGCTTCAGCGGATTGAGTTGGCCGATCTTGTCGGAGGTGCCGCGCTCCTTGGCACGGTCGAACACCGGCTTGGTCATTCCGGTCTCGATCAGCCCCGGGCAGACCGCATTGATGCGCACGCCGGTACCCGAGAGCGAGTAGGCGGTGATCTGCACCAGGCTGATCACGCCGGCCTTGCTCGCGCCGTAAGGGTGTCCGCTCGCGCCCGACTTCAGGCCTGCGACCGAGGCGGTGCAGATGATCGAGCCGGCGCCCTGCCTGGTCATGTGCGGGATCGAATGCTTGATCGCCAGGAACGGCCCGATCAGATTGATGCGCAGCACCTCCTGCCAGTGCTCCACGGTCTGGTCGGCGAGCGGCACGAGCCCGCCGCTGACGCCGGCATTGGCCCAGATCGCGTCGAGCTTGCCGTAGGCCGACAGCGCCTTGCCGACGAAGGCCTTCACGTCAGCCTCGGAGCCTGCGTCAGCGGTCACCGCTTCGACGGTGCCGCCGGCATCGCGCACGAGCTTTGCGGTTTCATTGACGCCTTCCGTGCGATCGACTGCGATCAGCTTTGCGCCTTCCTTTGTGAACAGCAACGAGGCCGCGCGGCCGATGCCGCTTCCAGCGCCCGTGATGATGACAGATTTGCCTTCGAGGCGGCCCATGAGCTTCTCCCTGGTCAGCTTGTCCGCAGCGCACCTGCCGCGCGACGGAATTCAAACAAAATTTCAAACGTCTGGGGCACTTGAGACGGTGCGCGCTCTGACGTACAGCGACGAGCGACAGTAGTGAAGGGTGTTTGCGATGTCCAACCCAGACAAACCCAAGGTGACCGTGACGCGATGGTGGTGGGTACGCCACGCGCCGGTGCGCAGCGACGGCGGCAACATCTACGGCCAGAAGGATATCGAGTGCGATACCGGCGATACCGAGGTGTTCGAGGCGGTCGCAAAGATCCTGCCGCGTAACGCGGTGTGGTATGCGAGCAATCTGAAGCGCACGCATCAGACTGCGGAAGCGATCTGGGCTGCCGGCTTTCCGAAGCCTGCGAGCATGATCAGGGACGCGGCCTTCGCGGAGCAGCATCTCGGGGAGTGGCAGGGCATGAATCGCGCCGCGTTTCTTGCCAGCCGTCCGGTCGGCACATCCTGGTTTGCCGACGTCAATGAACCGGCGCCCGGCGGCGAGAGTTTCATGGATCTCTACACCCGGGTCTGCCGCGCGATCGTGCGGATCAGTGCGGCCGAGGCGGGCAAGGATGTGATCGCGGTCGGCCATGGCGGCGTGATCAAGGCCGCGGTGGGCCTGGCGCTCGGCGGTCAGCCCGACCGGGGCCTGTCGTTCGACATCGACAATGTCTCGGTAACGCGGCTTGATCATATAACGGCGCCCGGCCTGTCGACCTGGCGGTTGCCGATGGTGAACCAGCAGCCGTGGATCGCCGATCCAAGGCACGCGGCGATGCATCAGCCGGCGGGGCCGGAAGTGAAGCTCGCGTGACGCAGTTGTGGCGAGAGGCCAACGCTGCTTAGCTCAGCACCAAACACGAACTCAATCCGGGAGAGAAACATGACCTTGTTCGACATGAAGGGAAAAGTCGCCGTCATTACCGGCTCGACGCGCGGCATTGGGCGCGCGATCGCCGAACGGATGGCCGAGCATGGCGCCAAGGTCGTTATCTCCTCGCGCAAGGCCGACGTCTGCGAACAGGTGGCGAGCGAGATCAACGACAGATTCGGCAAGGGCACGGCGGTCGCGATCGCGGCCAACATCTCGTCGAAGGAAAACCTGCAGAACCTGGTCGACGAGAGCAACCGCGCCTTCGGCAAGATCGACGTACTGGTCTGCAACGCCGCGTCAAACCCGTATTACGGCCCGCTCGGCGGCATCTCCGACGACCAGTTCCGGAAAATTCTCGACAACAACATCGTCGCCAACAACTGGCTGATCTCGATGGTGGTGCCGCAGATGATCGAGCGCAAGGACGGCTCGATCATCATCGTGTCATCGATCGGCGGGCTGAAGGGCTCGACCATTCTCGGCGCCTACGCGATCTCGAAGGCCGCCGACATGCAGCTCGCGCGCAACCTCGCTTGCGAGTACGGCAAGCACAATATCCGCGTGAACTGCATTGCGCCGGGCCTGATCAAGACCGACTTTGCCAAGGCGCTGTGGGACAACCCGGAGAATCTGAAGGCCTCGACCTCGCGCTCGCCGCTGCAGCGCATCGGCATCCCGGACGAGATCGCCGGCTGCGCGGTGCTGATGGGCTCGAAGGCCGGTGACTTCATGACCGGCCAGACGGTGGTGATCGACGGCGGCGCGACGGTTAGTTGAGGTCGGGTTGCCGTCATGGCCGGGCTCGTCCCGGCCATGACGGGGAACGATCGGCCCGGTTCTCACCCGACCGCTGCGTAGACCCCGTTTCTCAGCAGCGAGCGGAAATATTCGCGCTGGCCGGGGCCCTGCATCATGAAGACCGCGATCAGGTCTTCGGCCGGGTCGATCCAGAAGAAGGTGCCGGCCATGCCGCTCCAGAAGAACTGGCCGACCGAGCCCGAGAACGGCGCAATGCCCTGCTGCATGCGCACGGCAAAGCCGAGTCCGAAACTGTGGCCGGGGGGAACCAGCGTGCCCTGGATCTTCACGTCGGCTCCGAGGTGATCCGACGCCATGAACTGCACCGTCTTGCGCCCGATGATCCTGACGCCGTCGAGCGCGCCGCCGTTGAGCAGCATCTGCGCGAAGCGCGCGTAGTCCATCGTGGTCGACACCAGCCCGCCGCCGCCGGATTCCATCGCCGGCTTCTCCAGCATGTTGAAGAGCTGGACCTTCTCCCCGCTCCAGGGATCGGCCGCGAACGCTTCCGCAAGCCGGCCGGCGTTTTCCTCCGCGGTGTGAAACGCGGTCTCCTTCATCTGCAACGGCCCGAGGATGCGCTCGGTCAGGAAGGCGCCGAGCGTCTTGCCGCTGACGACCTCGATGATGCGGCCGAGGATGTCGGTGGAGCGGCTGTAGTTCCACTCGGCGCCGGGCTGGCAGATCAGCGGCATGCTGGCGAGCATGGTGGCGTGCTCGGCGTTGGCGATCTTGCGGCTTCGCAGGCGCGATTGCTGGTAGAGCCGTTGCACGAGGCCGTTGCCGGTGTGGTCGTAGGTCAGGCCGGACGTATGGCGGAGCAGGTCCTGGATCGTCATCTGCCGTGTTGCCGGGACGAGTTCGAGATTGCCGTTGTGCTCGACGCCGACCTTGGTCTCGGCGAATTCAGGTATGAATTTCGCGACGGGATCGTTGAGCAGGAAGTGGCCGTCCTCGAGCAGCATCATGATGCCAACCGAGACGATCGGCTTCGTCATCGAGAAGATGCGGAAGATCGTGTCATGCGCCATCGGCGCGCCGGCCATCGGGTTCTGCCGGCCGATGGCGTCGAACCAGCCGATCTGGCCGCGGCGGGCCACCAGCAAGGTCGCGCCCGGTGCGTTTGCCTTGTCGACCTCGCGCTTGAGGGTGTCGGAGAGCGCCTGCAGCCGCGTGCTCGAAAGTCCGATCGCTTCGGGCTTGGCGAGGGGGAGGGACGGGGTCTTCGGGCTGGCGGCGTGCTTGGTGGCAGTTTGAGCGTTCATGATCTCTCCCGGTGCTCTTGTTTCTTGCGGCGGAGTGCCGTCGGTCGGTGGGAGCCAAAGTCTGGCGCATAAGCTTTGCGTTGAACAGGACGTTAACCGCTTCGCCCTTGCAATCCGGCCATGCCCTGTGCTTGAAACGGCGCGAACCGGCGGCGACGCCGGTTCCCCGCAGGAGTGTAGCTCAATTGGTAGAGCACCGGTCTCCAAAACCGGGGGTCGCAGGTTCGAGCCCTGCCACTCCTGCCATTAAATCAATCATTTAGCGAAGCATACGGCGGCCGGTGGCTGCTCCTGCTACCATTTTGCTACCCAATGGCTTTTGATCCGAGGAATCCGGCCGCCAATCCCGCGATGGTGCCGGCTAGCTTCTCGTCCGCCTGCTTTAGCCGTTGGCGCTTGCTGCGGCGGGAATCGTCGCCGATCCGCTGGGCGACCGTGTGCACCGGAATGCCGGCGTCGAGGAGGGCCGTGCTGTGGATGCCCCGCAGGTCATGAAACCGGATTCTGCCGAAGCCAAGCAGTTCGGCCCGCGACGATTGGGAATTGGCTTGTCGACTTCAAACCAGCAACGAGTTCCGCCAGTTCGGAGTCGGTCAGGCCTTCGCGATGTCGTCTGCATCTGGCTCCGGCACTTCCTCCGTCTCATAGACGTGCCCTTCTGGGCTGGGGATCTGCTCGACCCGCACCATCGGGTTGGCGGCTATCAGGCCTTTGCGGTGGGCGGTCGACAAGCAAGCGCCGAAAACAGTGTGAACATGGTGCTGTGTGCGCGGCGATATCTGTTTGGCCTCCGCCATTTTGGCGTATAGCGCGTCGATCTCCGGTGCCCGCAATTTCTGCAACGGCACATTGCCCAGCGCCGGCTTGACGTGCGTCCGCAGCAATTGCCCGTATCGCTCGAGCGAGCGCTGGCTGACCTTCTTCCGCAAGGCCGTGGTCGGCCGGTTTTGTAACCAGCGCTGCAAGGACTGGTGCGACGCCGGCAATGGGCCTCATGGTGGCCAGCCCAGGGAGAGGGGGGCTTGGCGTGTCGTGGCCGGCGGCAATCCCGGATATCTACCGACGGCACCAATGAAGGCCACGGCCTCCGGCTTCAAGATCCATTGCGCCGGCTGCCAGAAGGAATTCGAGAGCCTCGGCTTGCGCTGTTGCTCCACCTCCTGCGAGCGCCGCTATCGGGAGCGCGAAGAGACCCGGGCGATCATGTCCGAGGCGGGCATGGAGCCTGCCGTCAAGCGCAAGTGCGAGGCCTGTTCCAACGCCATCCCGAAGTGGCGAAAGGGCCGCCGCGTGTCGAGCGCTACCCGCTTCTGCTCACCGTCCTGCGCCGACAGGGCTAGACGGGCGACCGAGCGAAAGAAAACGGCATGAAAGAGACCCGCGTGGAATAGGGCACTTCTTTTGCGTTCCGAGCGGCAAAAACGGGTTTTGGCTCCAAGTGCCCTGGAAGGCCTTCCGGCGATGGAGTCTCCGGACCCGATCATTCGCCACGAGGACGGCATGTACGCGGTCTGGCACGACGACGCCGACCGCTTCCCGTCACACGCATTCGCAAGGGCAGCTTGGTTGAGGCGGCACAGCAGACACCGCGAGGACACTACCAATGGCTGATGTCATTCCGTTTCCGGTAACGCGCCGACGGGCTTCTGTCTTCCGGACCTCAGGTCGGGATCAGAGTCATTCCCTCCGGATAGTAGCGGAAGCCATCGCCTTGCTTCGTCACTTGGCCGATCCCCGGCCAGGCGAAATGATAGGCGAGCAGGCGCGTCCTGCCCTCCGCGAGCATCGTCGTCATTCCTAAGAGCGAAATGTTTCAAACGGAGAGATAACCCCAGGCTGTCCACCCCCGGCTATGCTCGGGTTATGGCGAGTTTGCAATCAGAATGTCGTTGCAAATCGGCGGCCTCCATAGCCATCACGCATGGAGCCCGCCTAACAAACCATCACGCTCACCAATGAAATACCGCACCCTTACCGATGGCGCAGTCAAAGGTAGACTCCCGAAGAATCCCGAAGGTCTTTGGATCGAGGAAAGTCGTGTGCGCCTCTACCGCTCCAGTTGGACGGACCCGGAACGACAGAAACTCGGTGACCGGGTCTTGTCTGCTCTGATGGTGAAATGCGTGGTCGAAAGCGCGATGGTCTGGTCAGCTTGAATCATATAAGCGTCGAAACGCATTCCTCCCGTCACCGCTGGACCGGCCTGCCACGTGCCGTGAAGGAGGCATTCTGACAGAGCAAGCGTCATACGAAGATCCTTGCCGTCCAGCGCCGCCTGCTTGAGGGCCACGTACTCTTGGTTTACATCGGCGGCGATCACGCGTTCATCGATTGGAAGGAACAGCACAGCTAGAGCAGCACTCGCTGTGCGGATGCGTGATATTGCATCGCGGTTTTGCATACGGGCAGACTCCTAGCGTTAGTCCTCGATATCTCATCAAACCGGCAGAGCCGCCTGATAAAATCCTCGTGTGAGGAGCGACCTCATGAATACATCATGACTGCTCCGCCAGAATATCGCTGGCTCGTTCTCCGATCACGACACAGGGAGCCATCGTGTTTCCTGTCGTGACACGGGGCATGATGGAGGCGTCGGCAATGCGTAGATTATCAATGCCGTAGACCCTTAGGCGGCCGTCAACGACCGACATGTCGTCCGTTCCCATTTTGGCGGTGCAGCTCTGATGCCAATAGCTGACCACCGAATTGCGCAGAAACTGCTCCAGGCCGCGCCCTTTGAGACTGCCCGGGATAACTTCGCGTTTGACGAACGAACGGAGTGGCGCCGAATGCGCGATTCCTCGGCAGATCTCCACCGCGGTCATCATGGCTTTCATGTCGTCCGGATGGGACAATGTGTTGGCCTCGATCTGCATCGGATCGTTTGGACCCGGGCCTGTAAGACGCAGCCGTCCCCGACTTTTCGGCCGCACGATGCCCGGGTAAATCGTCCAGGCGTTCGTCGGGAGCGTGACGCCGGATGTCTGAGGATTGGTGCGGGCGCCCTCAAGCTGAAGCGCCTGTATGTCCGGGGTTTCGAGATGGGGATCGCTCTTCCAAAAGAAGAGGGCTTCACCCTCGGCGGCCTGCATCTCCAGCGGCCTGCGGGCTTCCCATACGCATCCTTCGAGAAGAAAGTGATCCTGGAAGTTCTGTCCGACGCCCGGTAGATGCTGCACTACGGGAATATTGAGACGCCGCAGTTCGGACTCATCACCAATGCCGGACTGCATCAGAACCTTCGGCGTGTGAATTGCGCCCATCGACAGGATGATCTCACGTCCGGCGGAGATCCGATGCACCTTGCCGTTTCGAATTATTTCGATGCCCACGGCCCGCCGTCCGTCCAGGATCACGCGTGTGACAAGCGCGTGCGTGACCACCGTAAGATTGGTGCGGGCGAGGTGGGGAGCGACATAAGAGCGAAAGATGGATTGACGTTTGCCTGCGCGGTTTATTCGTTCCGCTCTCGAGCAGCCTCCCTGACTTTCCATCAGCCGGCCATTCAAGGTTTCAAAGGTGGGCATGCCGACCGCACGCGCGCCTTCGACGAACGCGAGACTTACGGGACTGGCGCGAGCGGGACGGATGAACACGGGGCCGCCGCTGCCACGATAGTCGGCCTCCGGTGTGCCATGCCAGTCTTCGATCCGTCTGTACAGATCGAGTATCGATTGATGACTCCAGGCCGGGTCGCGCGCCTCGGCGGCGAAGTAGTCCCAGTCGTTTTTGTGTCCGCGCACCCATCCCATAAGATTAATGCTTGAGCCACCGCCGAGCACCTTGCCCATGTTTTGCAGGATCGCACGGCCGTTCAGATGCGGATTCGGCTGTGCAACGAAATTCCAGTCGCGCTCGCTGCCAAGGTTGGAGAGCCATAGACTGGCGTCCATGACAGCGGGAACGTCATCAGTGCCGCCGGCCTCAAGTAATAATACATTGACCGAGGGATCGGCTGACAAGCGACCCGCAACGACCGATCCGGACGATCCTGAGCCGCACACGACGAAGTCGTAGTCGGCCTTCAGTTCTTCGGGAGCCTTCAACTGGAGGGCGGGGGCTCGATTGTCGCAGTCTTGTACCGACGACTTCCCTGAAGAAACGCGTGGGACATCTTCGATAATTCGCGCGATTGTGCACCCGGACTTCCGTCCCTCGCTCCAAACCGCCGTCATTCCCATTTCTCGTGCACACCGTGAGTTTGGCGCGCACCTTTCTCAAATCGCGCTTGTCTGTCCAGTATGGAAAACAGACTTGATGAAGGCCGACGGCTTCGCGCATCGTCTCGTGCACATCCACTCAGACGGAGATGCATGCAATGCCTAGCCCGAAACCGGCCTTTATTTTAGTTCACGGCGCGTGGGTCGATGGATCAATTTGGCAGCGGGTAATACCACTTCTCGAAGCTCAAGGTCATGTGGCTAGGTCGCTCGATCTACCTGGTTCAGGCGCTTCCGCCAAGGTCCCGATCGCCTACCACAAGCGGCCTCTTGATGTCTTAGCCTTCGCCACTGAACCTTCTCCCAACGCCGCCGTCTCACAGGAGGAGCGCACACGGGCGGTTGTTGCGCTTGCCGAGCAAACGGCGCAAGAGACCGGCAGGCCGATTGTTCTCGTTGGGCAATCACTCGGCGGTCTGACCGTCACGGCCGTTGCCGAAGCTATCCCGGACCAGCTGCGCTCGATCGTGTATATCTCCGCCTTTCTCCAATCACCGGGCATGATGGCGATCGATCTCGTCCAGCATGCAACCATGGCCGGCTCTCTGGTAGCGTCCATGTTCCTGGCAGATCCACAAGCGGTGGGCGCCCTCCGTATTGATCCCCGATCGGACAATGCCGAATATCGCGCCCTGATGAGGAGTGCGTTTTGTGCCGATGCAAGCGAAGCCGACTTCTCGTCTACCCTTGCCGGTGAGACCTGCGATGAGCCCGCTGGGGTGCTGACGGTACCGGCGCGCATCACGGCAGAACGCTTCGGCCGAGTGCCGCGCCATTACATTCGATGCCTGGAAGATGGGCGATTCCAATCGAGAGCCAGGACTTCATGATCGCCGCCGTCGATAGCGCCCTGGGCAGTCAAACCCATACCCACACGTTACCTGCCAGCCATTTTCCGTTCTACTCATACTCCAAGCCCTTAGCTGAGATACTGTTGGCCATCGCTGCCCGAAACGGCGCGAACGGGCAGTATCGCCGATGACGGTTGCGGCGCTGGAGCATGGGCACATCGAAGCGACCCCGGCGACGGAGCTGCCAGCGTCCGCGACCCATCCGGCTTTTGCCAGCCGACGACACCCGATCTAGGCGGGGGTGTTCGCGGTTCTTCACCTTGATCTGCGATGTCCGCTTTAATCCTAACAGCGGCGTGGGAGCAGACATTGAACGACGTCCGGGAAGGGCCGATTCTGTTGGAAAAGTCCTTCGGCGAGCAGGCCCATTCTTTAAGGGCTACTGATGCGCCTTAACGCGGCTCGAGGTGGGGGACCACGCCAATCTAATCAGGACCGCTGGGTGATCTTCCCAGCTTTATTAGGAAGGCTTTTCTTGTTGGCGCTCGCTCTGAGCTGATTTAAGTGCGGTTCTTGCCGTGGCGCTATTTTCGACTTTTTCAAAAGTATCGTCCAGAAGCGGACGACGAGACCGAGCGTCTTGGCATCCCCAGGGCCGACGATAGGCTCGAACTTCTCCGGTGACTGCGTCCATCTGGGCTTGCCTTACGAACCCACTGACTACACGCTACCCAAATGAGCAGATTCCACGCCCGAGGTAGGGTCATGATCGGCGCCACGGCACTCCGTGCGCTTGTGCTGACTGCAGCTTTTTTCGCGGCGTTGTCGCCGGCCACCTGCCTTGGCGAAAACAGCAACCGCTTGCCGGCCAAGGCAACAAAGGAGCTACCACCCGAGTTGCTCTCGCTGCTCCGACAAAAGAAGATGCCAAAATACTCGCCTATCCTTGTGCGCGTCTTCAAGCAAGAGGCGGAGCTCGAAGTCTGGAAACAGGACACCACCGGCCTTTTCAAAATCCTCAAGGTGTACCCGATCTGTCGGTGGTCGGGGGATCTCGGGCCGAAACTGAAGGAGGGTGACCGTCAGGCTCCAGAGGGGTTCTATACGATTACTCCCGAGCTGATGAATCCCAACTCCGATTACCATCTTGCGATCAACGTCGGCTTTCCCAACAGCTTCGACAAGGCAAACAATCGCGACGGAAGCTTACTCATGATCCATGGCGACTGCTCATCGAGCGGTTGCTATGCCATGACCGACGAACAGATAAGCGAGATCTATTCGCTAGCGCGGGACTCATTCCTCGGCGGCCGACCGTCCTTTCAGGTCCAGGCTTATCCATTCCGCCTGACGCCGGCAAACCTGGCGCAGCACCGAAATAGCCCGAACCTCTCCTTCTGGAAAATGCTCAAAGTCGGCAACGATCACTTTGAGACGACGCATCTCGAACCTAAGGTGGACGTGTGCAATCGACGCTATGTGTTCGATGCGCAAGCTCCACCAAATTCGCCGTATCCTCTCGTGTTCAGTCCCACCGATAAATGCCCCGCGTTTGTCGTGGATTCCAAAATTGCGCGGCGGGCGCTTGAGAAGCAACGCACCGACGAACGCGAATTCGCGCGATTGCTCAATGACAACGTGCCGGCAGCCCCGATCTACAGCGGACTGGACGGCGGAATGAACGAGGCGTTTCTGGCAAAATATCTGGTCAGAGTGACGCTTGCGAAAGTGATGCCGTATGCATCTTATCTGCCGCAACTGCCGCCAATCCCCTGGGTCACCAACGATGGTTCGTTGACGAGTAGATGGTTTGGCACCTCGTTCTCGAAACCGATTGCATGTGATCTGGCTCGTACCAGCTTCCTGTCGACCGTCGTGGAAGGAGACGACGGCTGCTAGAGCGCCCTGTCTACTTCAGGCTTGCATCCAGAGTCAGCTGCCGGGTCACTGCCAGACGTCGCCAATGCTTTCTCAAGGTCTGGCAACGCCCGGAAGCGGAGTGCGATGAAGCACTGCGCGAGGTCGGCTCGGGCCAGGTGTGGACCCATGCGTCTCAACTAAGAGCGAGTTACTCGATCACCTCGTCGGCGCGGATGAGCAACGACACGGGAATCACCAGGCCGATAACGCAGGCCTTGCGTACTGTTGCACGCGGTCGGCCATACAGGAACCGGCAGGTGCTCGAACGGCAACGTGCCTCCTCGTGCAACCGGTACGTCGGCTAAGGTCGAGGCGTCAAATAACGCGACGAGAGCGGGAGTTGAAGAATCTTGAAGCCTTTTATTTCAGGAAACGCATCTGCTGCGTCCACGGACACCAGGGCCGCGACCGCAGCCGGCACCTCGCCATTGACCAGCCGATCGATCGCCGCCGTGTGCCCTGCGCTGAGTTGAACCACGGGACCTCCTGCTGCCACGATCGCGATCATGATATCGACTCTCGATGCGGAATACCTGTCATCGATGGCAACGTTTTTTTCAGTGAGGGCGAATACCGACGGGATCTCGGGTCGAACGATTACAACGGCAACCAGGGGCTGTGTGTCAGGCGACGCACCTGCAATCGGGTCCGCCCCGTCACGCGCCGCTGTTGCGGCCGAGACCGTCATTCGCTCTGCAACCGCCGTCGCGGCCGCCACCTGCTCCTGTATTGTCCTGCTATTGGAATTCGGAGCAGGCCCCACGGTGGACCGCGGATCCGCGACGCTTAGCCCAGTCGTACCGGGACCTGCGGCGGGGAGGCTGCCTTTGCTCTCGAGTTCCGTCTTCAATGAAGGGGGCGGGAGCGGGACGCCGGTTGCCGGAGGCTCTGCCTTTGCGGCGGTGGTGATTGTCGCCTTGGTAGCGAGATGTGCCCGCGCCCTGTCACGGGCACGATGAGCCGGCTGCTTTTTAGAGGCTGCCGCAATGGTAAACTTGGCCGGTTTTGTTCGGCGATTGGTTTTGGATGACGCGAGTTTGACCGGCCGATCGGCAGCCGTCCTATTGGAGCAGGCGAAGCCGTGTTTGTCGGTGCACGATTCCACGGCCGCTTGGTGCGGTGGTTGACGACTACAGCCGACCAGGGTCGCGACCAGCGCGATGATGAGAGGTGTTCTCAAGCAATCACCCTAGAGGATGAATTTCTGCCGGTAATCTCTCTGCGTATTGATCTCCGCGCTGATCGTTATCTTTTGTGCGAAAATGTTAAACGAGCATTAAGCGTCCGCTGCCCAGTACGAGAAACCGCCGGATGGTTAACGCCAGAGGTGCAGCGCATCACATTGATTCAAGCGGCGGATCGCGCCTGCTATAGCGACATTCTTCGACAGGTAGGGCTGACAGAACACTGATTCTCAAACCGCAAACGAGTCGCCGGCCCAATACCGCCAACGTCCGCAACGGGTTCAAAAGGCGGCATCAGTCAGGATGATGGCCATGTCCGCTTTAGCCCTCGAAGGCGGACATCACGGACGTCAAATTGAATGTCCGAGAGGCGGCCTTAATCCTTTTCGGAAAGCTCTCTCTTGGTAATAAAGTCGTCGATAACTTTTTTGGCGCGCGCTAGCCAAAGGTGCTTGAGGCATCCGGTCCGCGTCGTAGAGGAAGACACGTTCCCACTACCTTGGGCCGAACCGAGCCGCGCGCGGTCCGCCGTCGCGGAAATGTCGAGCGCGGTGAAGGACGCCGTCGATCGGGTCGGTGATGCCGTCGAGGCCGGTCGACGTGCCGGTATGCCGGTCGACGCAGTCAGCCGCGTCGCTCGTGTGACGCCATTGGCCTCGCTGCTGATCGCGTTTTTGTCGGGCGTCGCCTACGCGCGATACTGAACACAGGCCCTATTTGCCCCCATCCCTTATCTGAGCGGCCAATCGATCAAGCTGAGTTGCGAGACGTCTAAAGCTTTGCGCGATGTGGATCAGCAAGACCGCGCGCTTCGGGGGGATATCCGTTTCTTCCGCAAGATTGCTGTATTCGTTTGCGAGCCTTTGGCATTCTGCGGCAGTCAGCATAGTGGCGGGCCTTTGGCCACTGGCGGCGGTCGCCAACAACGCCAGGGAAGCCTTTTGGGTCCTATTGCGGCCCGGGGCGGGAACTCGCCCAGCCTAGGAACGAAACCTGGGGCCCCGTGGTTGGCACGGCTCCAACAGGAGTTGTCAATGCCGAGAGAAAATGATCTCGAGGGCCGACAGGACATGGGCGGAAAGCACGGCGGACAGGCGGGCATGCCGAAGCCGGAGAACCGGAGTGCGGCTCAGCAGGGCATCGTGCGAGACGAAAAGGGGCAGGAGCAGCCAGTGGACAAAGCGCGGTCCCGTGGAGAACGTCCGCCTGGCGACTCTCAGAACGGCGACAAATGAGTTTGTTGCTGCTTATCGGATCACGATCTCCATCCCTTAGTGAATAGCGCGGCGTGCCCGAAATGAATCGGCCCCAACAGGTGAGTGGACTGACCTGCTGGAGCCGCATTTCGAAGGCCGGATCCTGCGTCACAATCGGCCGTGTCCTAGTTCGCAAATGCCAATGTTCGAAATGAGACCCAACTGAGGCGGCTTACTCCTGTTGGCGCCGCCGCTCGGCTCGAGCGTCCAAATACACCACGATTGCAAACGTCGTGCCTAGCGCGAGCAGGCCAACACCGCCCGCAATCAAAACCATGATATCCATAGAACAAGTATTTCTACGGAGCCTTGGAACAACAATTCACGAAACATTAGCGGCTGGAATAAACCAGCCCCACGGTCATTGGTCTCTCTTCAGCTTGCGCTTGCCCCAATGGTGGTCTTCCCTGTCTGGATTGAACTCGCGAACCTTGTGCCGGTTCAGCGCCCGCTGGAACCCGATCCGCGCTAGCATCGTTGGCGCTGTTGCGCTCGACCGCTAGTATACACGCTCGAGCGAGCAACCGTTACCTTGGCATCGAGGTCGATGACGCGCTCGCGATAGCGGAACAAGTTGACGTCTGATGTACCCGGGCAGAGCGGACATGCTCTGCCCCAATGTCATCGGCCGGTTTTGGCGAAAACCGGACTCATGCGGTGCGGCAAATAGCAGCCCTATTCGATCACATCGTCAGCTTGGGCGAGCAGCGTGGGCGGCACTGTGAGGCCGAGTGACGTGGCGGTCTTGAGGTTGACGACAAGCTGGAATTTGACCGGCGACTGGACGGGAAGGTCTGCTGGCGTCGCTCCATTGAGGACACGATCGACATAGCCTGCGACGCGCCGAAACAAGTCCGGCACATCTACCCCGTAGGATACCAATCCGCCGTTTCGAGCGAAGTAGTCGTACTGGTAAATGGTCGGCACGCGGTAGCGAGCCGCATGTTCAATGATGCTGGCCCGGTTCACGACCAAGAAGATATCGGGCGGGATGATGGCGCCTGCCTCTTGCGAGCGACTGCTGGAAGTGAAGATGGCCTCGATGTCCGAGACGCTGCGGACGGGAGCCGCACTGACCTCGATGGCGTGAGCTTTCGCGGCGGCTTCGATCGAACGAAGAAAGATCTGGCCCGCACCCGGCGCAGTATCAGGATTGAACAGAACGTTGGCACGTTTGACGTCGGGAAATATCTCCTTGAGAATCTGCAGCCATTTTCCGCCCATGGAAAATTCGAAATTGGAAAATCCTGTAACATTGCCGCCGGGCTTAGCAAGGCTCTTCACGAACCCCTGGGCCAACGGCTCGGTTACAGTCACAAACAGGATCGGCGTGGCCGACGTCTCGCTCTTCAACGCGATAGTTGCCGGTGAGGTGTGGGCGATGACCACGTTAGGATTGCCAGCCATTACCTCCTTGGCTGCCTGCTTGATTCGACCGACATCAGCACCGGCCCAACGATAATCCAATTGGATATTCTTGCCGTCGATCCATCCCGCCGCACGAAGTCCATCGTCGAGTGCGTCGGCATAACTTTGCCGAAGGGGATCGTTTTCACGAATTGCCATAAGCACGCCGATGCGTTTCATCCGCTCAGGCTGCTGAGCGCGCGCAATGATCGGCCACGTAGCCGCCGTACCACCAAGGAGCGTGACGAACTCGCGCCGATGCATATCCCTGCCCCGTGCAATGCATCAAGCCTAGCACCTTGCGACAGTCCAACGAATGAGAAAGGGTAAATAATCTTCGCCAAGACGCTGCGACCCTATGTCCGCCTTGGGTCAACAGCGGCGGTCGACGCCTCTCAGGCCTTGCGTCAGGTCTCCCCCAAAAGCCGACATGCCGACCGCCGGCGCATACTTCGGCTGCCAACATCGGACTTGTGCTCTGAATTTATTGAGCACTTGGGAGCAAGTAAGAGCAATTCCAAGCATTGCTCCTTTAGTTCTGCTTTTCTACCTCTGGGTGACGATGGTGATTGGGTCAGGCACCGCCGCTCAGTTCACCGAGTCCTCCGGGCGAGACGATGGAGCATATAATTGAGCCCATAAAGCATTATCAATCTCAGTCGCACGCTTATGATGACATTGGTTGTCATCAGCCGGATGCGATCTTGGCTTCGGAGTGCGATCCCGGGGATTGCTTGGCCTTCTCGTTGAGGAAAAATCCAATGAACGCTATCGCTCAGCTTCTCGCCCGCACGGGCCTCCTGAAGCTCGATTATCACCTGCTCCGCGCCGCAATGGTGATTATCTTCGCATGGTTCGGGTACGATAAATGGTTCGAATCGGAGATCAGAGGACTGCTGCCCATAATTACCCACGGCCCGCTTATCTCCTGGACGATTCCGGTTTTGGGCATTCGCGGCACCGCTATTCTTCTCGGCACCTCAGAATGGACCTTCGGCACGTTGCTGCTTCTGGGTTTCTGGAACAACAAAGCGGGCATGCTCGGCGCCCTCGGTTCGACCTTCACCTTCATCGCTACCTTCACGGCATTTCCGTTCGTTCCGGACGCGTGGGATGCTGGCGCCGGAGGCTTTCCAGCGATGACGAATAATTCGGCCTTCCTTCTGAAGGATCTCGTGCTGCTCGCCGTCTCTGTCTACCTCCTGAAGGAAGATGTTAAACGGATCGTCACCCGGAACGAAGGCACCGCCCGAACCGGACTCCAAGCCAATTCGCCAGCGGTTGCATCGGGCAGCCCCACAGGGGCTACACCATCAACTCGATGAGCAACACTGGTGCCTGCGTCGTTCCGCTCTTCGGAACGGCCGCTGGCTTCATCGCCCTCTTGGTGGTTATGGCGAGCACGGCGGTGCACGTCACCTGACAGGGTCCGCAATTCAATAAGCGCCGGCGCCCGGCGCGCGGGTCGTCACCATCGGCATACCCGGATGGGTTTGGGCGTGATCATCCTCGGTGAAAGTGGGTTGATATGGTGGGCCACAGAACGCGCACGGGGGCCGACGCTGTTCACCGCGCGAGGTCCGTTGTGGGTCAAGAACCGCAATGCTCTAATTGAGCAGAACATTTCCGCTTAGACCCCGATTCTGTTGAAAAAGTCCTCTGCGTTGAGCAGGCCCAATTATTAAGGGCTACTGATGCGCCTTAACGCCGCTGGAGGTAAGGGACCACTCCAATCTAGTCAGGACCGCTCGGTGATCTTCCTAGCTTTATTACGAAGGCTTTTCTTGTTGGTGCTCGCTCTGAGCTGACTTAAGCGCGGTTTTTGCCGTGGCGTTATTTTCGACTTTTTCAACAGTATCGGCCAACTGCAGACATCCAAAGCTCATCCCATCCTTCCCGCCACCGCATGCCGCCGGCACGGTAGCCGCACAGTGAACTCGGTGAAGTCGCCGACTTCGCTATCGACCGTGATGGTGCCGCCGTGCTGTTGCGTTACGATCTCGTAGCTGATCGACAGGCCGAGGCCGGTGCCCTCGCCGGTCGGCTTGGTCGTGAAGAAAGGCTGGAACAGTTTTTCCCTGTTTTCCGGCGGAATGCCGATGCCATTGTCGCGTACCCGGACTTCGATGCTTTCGCCGAACCCGCGGGTTGTGATCTTCAGTGTTGGGAGGTAAGAGCCGTCGCCCTCGCGGCTCCGCTTACTAGTGGCATAGAGGCCATTGCCTATGAGGTTAAGGAGCACGCGAGTCAGCTCCTGCGGTACCACCTCGACCAACGCGAGATTGCGGTCGAAATCGCGCTCCATTGCGACGCTGAAGCTCTGGTCCTGGGCACGCGCTCCGTGATAGGCAAGATTCAAGGCCTCTTCGACGAGCGCATTGAGGTCAGTCGCTTGCCAATCGTCGCTGCTGCCACGTGAGTGCTGCAGCATGCTTCGGACGATGCCGTCGGCGCGACGACCGTGCTCGACGATCTTCTTTAGATTCCCCGTCAGCATTCCGATCGTCTCGACAATCTCCGCCCGTTTGTTGGAATCCGGCGGCCCGATTGTCTGCGCCGTTGATCCTTTGAGCTCGTCCAGCAGCTCGACCGAGAGATCGGCAAAGTTGTTGACGAAATTCAAGGGGTTTTTGATCTCGTGCGCGATGCCGGCGGTGAGTTGCCCAAGGGCCGCCATCTTCTGCGCATGAACCAATGCCTCCTCAGCGCGCTTGAGACGCGTCAAGTCGAAGTAGGTGAGCATCCGCCCGCCATCTGGGAGAGGCACGACCTCATACTGGAGCACGCGCCCGTCGGGGCGATGCCATTCTTGCGGTGGCGATGATGCCGCGCGCACCTCAGCCACGCGACGGGCAACATAATTCGCCCACTCCTCCTCGGGCACGCCATGCAGGCCGCGGACGACGTAGCCCAGCAGCAGCTCTTCCAGGGTAGGGCGCACCCGGAGGACCGTATCGGAGAGCTCCCAGACATCGCGGAAAGCGCGGTTGTACATCCTCACCCGCAACTCGGGGTCGAGGATGAGTACGCCGTAGTCGATCGTATCCAGGACCACTTGACGCTCACGCAGCCGCTGCTCCTCAACCTCCACGGCCGTATCGCGGAACACGCGGAGCGCGTCTGCCATGCGGCCGATCTCGTCCTCTCCAGCCGCGGGTAGGGGTACCTTGAGCTCGCCGCCAGCGATCTGGAGCATGGTGCCGGCGAGAGCCTTCAGCCGGCCGATCAGCTGGCGATCGACGTAGAGCCAGACGATCAACGCTGAGCTCAGAAGGCTGGCTAGCACGATCGCGCCAAGCACAGCGGTGCTCAGTTGGCGGACACGCCTAGATTCGGCGCTGGCGGCCGCAATGTCCGCTTTAGCGCCGGCCACGAGTTGATCTACCGCCTCGGTTAGACCACGCGAAAGGGCAGCGTTCTCGGCCAGCATCCGCTCGCCCCGGCCAAGCGCCTGGAGTTCGCGCTCGCGAGCTGCGGGCAAGCCCTCCGGTCCGTCGGCGAGTGCGCCGAGTTCGTGCACTCGGTCAAGGAAGCGATCCCGAAGTGAGGGCTCGAATTCGGTCGCAATCGCCCCGAGCGCGGATAGCGAGCGTTTGAGCGACAAGGCGAGCAGCGACAGGTCCGTCAAAGAGGGGGCGTCAGCGGCCTTAAGAAGGCTGTCATTGGCTGCCGCGATCTCGAGCTGGGCCTTCTGCATCGGAATCACACCAGCAACCGTACGGGCGAGGTTCTCAGCAGAACCCGCAGCTTCCGTGCGGCGCCATGCCGCGATTTGGGAGTCGAGCACGAGAATGCCCGGAGCTACCAGCCGGTGCGTGCCAACCACTGTGGTCGAGAGCCGGCTAAGGAGTTTCGCTTTCGTCTGGGCGGTCGCGAGCCTCTCGGCCACGAGCTTGTCGAGCGCGTCGAGGTTGCTGCCGAGCGCCGCCCCCGCGACCTCAATAGGGCCGAACACGGCCGGCGCACTGGTGTCACGCAGTTTGGCCAGGATCGCCTCCAGGCTGGCAAGCTGGGTGCGAATATCGGCGGCAACCTTCGCGCGACCGGCTTCGTTCGGTGCTGCAAGAAGCGCCGAGGCGGCGGTGGCGATCCGCTCGGCTTGGCGCGACAGCTCCAACAATGCGAGCGCGGCCGGGGCGCGCTCCTCGGTAGTCCGCTCAACGACCCGGCCGAGTTCGAGGAAGGCCCACATGGAGGCCGCCGCGGCGAGCACGGCAAAAGCACTGATGCCGAGGAATGCGACCAGCAGCCGCCAGCGTACGCTAACAAGTCCCGGCATGGTCTTGTCCTTCGCGCCAGCCCCTCGGTCGCGTTTGCGAGAACAGGAATCAGGACGAAATCATCGGGCCCTACTTTTAAGCTATAGTTCCGGAAAACCGGATAGGCGACAAGCATACGGTATGAAACAGGGAGGAAAAATGCGCGTCTCAGCATTATTCGGCCGCTCTCTCATCGGTCTGGCCCTTCTTGCCATCGCCGCCGCCTCGGGCAGCGGTGTTGCAGGGGCTGAAATGAGAATCGCAGTTGCCGGGCCGTTGAGCGTCTCCCCAATGACCGCACAGTACGCGACGTTTGGTGAAGAGCTGCGACGCGGCGCCGAACTGGCTGTGCGGGATGTCAACGAGAGCGGCGGCATCAATGGCCAGAAGCTCACCCTCGTGATCGCCGACGACGCGGGCTGCGACCCCAAGATGGCGGTGGAGGTCGCGAATGAACTCGCTAGGCAGGGGATCGTTTTCGTCGATGGGCATTATTGTTCGAGCGCCTCGATCCCGGCCTCGCGGGTTTACCACGACAAGGGCGTGTTGATGATCAGCCCAGGTTCGACCAACCCGCGGCTCACCGACCAGGGCTTTGCGAACGTCTTCCGCGTCTGCGGGCGCGACGACGTGCAAGGCGCGTTTGCCGCTGACTACGTCGTCGACCATAAGCTGGCGGACAGGATCGCTATTGTTCATGATCAGAGCGCATACGGCAAAGGCATTGCCGACGAGTTTAGGAGGAGGCTAAACGAGCGCGGTGTCCGGGAGACGATGTCAGAGGCCGTCAGGCAGGGTGATAGGGAGTTCAGCGAGCTGATCAAGAAGATGAAGGACGCCGGCATCGGTCTGATCTACTTCGGCGGCTACTTCACCGAGAGCGGCCTGTTTGTACGCCAAGCGCGCGGGTATGGTCTGACCGCTACGATGATGGTGACCTCCGGCTCGTTTAATCAGGAATACTGGGACCTCGCTGGTTCTGCCGCAGAGGGGACGTTGGTGACCTTCGGCCCGGAGCCGCGCAAGCTGGCGTCGGCGTCTGAGGTGGTGAAGAGGTTCGAGGCCGAGGGCTTTAGCCCGGAGGGCTATACCCTCTATGCCTACGCTGCGATCCAAGTCTTTGCCGCGGCTGCCAGGAGGGCTGCCTCGTCTGGGCTCGATGCGCTGGTGAAGGCATTACACGAAGGTACATACGAGACCGTGCTCGGACCAATCACCTTCGACGGCAAGGGCGACGTCCAGGGCTTCAAATACTCGATGTACCGCTGGCACGACCGCACTTATGAGGAAATCTGCTGCCGCCCTCCCGGGAAGTAGCTGGTCGAGTCAACCGGCCAACAGCTTGATGGCGGAATGAGCCCGATTGGGTCCCTGCTATGGCAGTATCGCGGCCACCGTCGGCCGACAGTTCTTTCGCGAGCAGCTTGAATGCTTTCCATCAGCCGAGTTTCGAGAGCAAGCTTTTGTTCCTTGCCGCCCGAGGTGGTGGCCTCGCACAGCTCCCTGCTTACTACCAGAACCTCGGCGCATAGCAGTCGTCGGACCGGATGACGAACACGTAACACGATCACATCCTGATCATCAGCACAGGATGCATCGAGGGCGTATTACAGTAAGGAGCAAGCTCCTTATGCACCCAGCTCAATTCGAGCATACTGTCGATCTGGCTTTGCGAGCCATGTCCGATGTGGGTCAATCGCGTCAGTTTTGGCCCGTTCGCCGGATCTCTGCTTATCCTCTGACAGCGGCGGAATAGCAGACATCCCACAGAGCTGCTTGGGGCCAAAACCGGTCCCGCCCTTCTGCAACAACGCATGAGAGCGGAAGGGCTGTTACTCGATCACCTCGTCGGCGCGGGCGAGCACCGTGGGCGGTACGGTGAGGCCGAGCGCCTTCGCGGTCCTGAGGTTGATCACGAGCTCGAATGTCGTAGGCTGCTGCACGGGCAGTTGACCGGGCTGCTCGCCCTTTAGGATGCGATCCACATATCCGCCGGCGCGTCGCCAGAGATCAGCAACAGACGGCCCGTAGGTGAACAACGCTCCAGCGCTCGCGACGATCTTGAATTCAGCGCTCAGCGGCAGCTTGTGCTGTATGGCAAGGGCGGCGACATGCGCCCGGTGGGTTGTTTGAATTGCATCACTTGACGCGAAAATGGCATCGGCACGAGCCTTCGCTGCCGCCAGCATGCCTGCCTCTATTTGAGCGACAGTGGTAATTTCGACTGACTGGACTTCGACGCCTACTGCGCGCCCTGCAGCCTCCGTCTCCTTTAACTGCAAGGCGATGCTAGCGTTGTTGGGATCCCACAGAAATGCAAGGCGGGTAAGGCCGGGAACTATTTCCCCGCTCAGTTGGAGGCGCTTCTTGACTACTTCCGTTGACTGCAAGCTGAACCCGGTGATGTTTCCGCCCGGGCGCGCCAAACTGGAAACGAGCCCGGCACCGACGGGATCACCACCAGCGCCGATGACTATGGGCACACTATTAGTTTGCATTTTCAGGGCGCGAACGGCCGGCGTTCCGGCCCCGACAATGACGTCGACGTTAGCGGCCACGAGCTCCGAAGCGAGACGGGGTAAAATGTCAATCCTCCCGTCTGCATACTTGATCTCGAAAGCGATGTTCCGCAGCTCAAACCAACCCAGCTCATGAAGGCTTCGTTGTAACGCAGAAATCCGAGCGCGGGCTTCTAAATCATCCGCGGCCAAGTTCATGAGCACGCCGACGCGGCGCACCGGCTCTGTGCGCTGGGCTCGCGACAAGCGCGGCCAATATGTCATGGCTCCGGTGCTACCAACTAGCGCAATGAACTCCCGTCGCCTCACGCGTGCTCCCTCAGTCCGAGGATTGCACCCTACCACACCGTTGTAGGGCCGCGTTGTGCATCACAGAGAATCTCGGCGGCCAATGTCTCAGTTGGGCCAAAACCGGCGATGCTCCGATCGGGCAGAACATTTCTGCTTCACCCCGAATGCCCGACATTTGAGCGGACATCGTCGAGGGACGCTTCGGGCCACTTCCAGACTCGTGCACTGCAGGCAAAGATTTGCTCGACCGCCAGGCTTAAGCGGCTATTTAACGGCCGGTGATCGACGAGAGCCCTGACGTCCGCGGCGACGATCGCTGCTAGCCGGCCGGGAGTTCATTCGGGCATTCCCGCCTTTCGCATTGCATCCGTAAATCGACCATGACGTCCCGGACCCACGACTGTGGAGACGCGCCGGCCTGGTGCGATCTCAAGCACACGCTTCATCGCGCGCTTCGCTTTTTCGAGGTCGCCAACCAACGCGCTACCTAGCGCGACCGCCATCGCTGCGTCAGGGGCGTTCGGCTGGTCGCGTAGCGCTTTTTCAGCCCAAAGCAACGCTTCCTCGTAGCGATGCGCGCGGATAGCCTTGCGCACTCCACCGAGTCTAGCGTTCGCCGACAAGGGCCAGCGCGCCTTCCGACGAAAAGTAAGTCCATAGCACTGACTATTTAACTCTAAGGCAGCGGCTTAGTTGAACTTAGAGCGTTCGATTGGGCGCAAATTGTAACTTATCCGATCAAACGGTTCCGAAGTGGAGAACAGAGCGATGCGATTGCCCCTCATTCCGCCCGATAGGCTCAGCGATGAACAGAAGGTCTTGGCAGCCGACATGAAGGAGGGAATAGCCAAGAGCTTCCAGGGATTCGTGAACATCCGCGATGATGGCACGTTATTAGGCCCCTGGAATCCTTGGCTACGAGAGCCCAAGTTCGGCAAACCTGTTTGGGAATTGACCAAGGCGATGGCGTTCAACCCGAGTTTACCGCCAGCGGTCAGGGAGGTCGCGATCCTAGTGACGGGAGCGCATTTCAGATCCGCATACGAACTTTACGCCCACGTCATCGTAGCCGAGAGGAAAGGCTTATCCGACGAAAAGCTCGCGACCATCGTAGCGGGCCAGCGTCCAGTCGATCTCACAAAACAAGAAGCCGTTGCCTATGACTTCGCATCGGCGCTCGTATCAGGCGGAGTATTGCCGGAGTTGACCTATAGAGCCGCGGTGGAGCAATTCGGCGAACACGGCGCTGCGGAGTTGTCCTATCTTATCGGACTCTATTGCATGGTGTCGGTCACCCTCAACACGTTCGATGTGCCGATCCCGGAGTCGTGAGATTCACGCCTAACCGGTCAACGTCGGCTTCGGGTCATGTGTGGACGGCTCCGGGTTGGCAAGAAGAATCTTCACGTCGCGACATTGGTCGGAGCAGCCATGCTCAGGCGAGTGAACCGGCGCATTGACATGCGCATGGTGAGATTCTGGTGCTCGGCAAAGGACGTGTTGATCAGGTCCGGATCGGGGTTACCCATCTTGATCGCGCCGATGCACCTGGGCGGGCTATAGCGGCCAGCGCCAGCATAATCGGTCGCGAAAATCTTGTTCAGCATCGCGTAGTCAGCATCAAAGTCCGCTTCCGCCACGGCCTTCAAATACGCCTTATGGCCGTCCGAGGTGAGCTGGACGCGGTTGGCAAGCCGGGCCTTCAAGTCCCCCACGAACGCAATGCCAGTGTGCTGGCTGCGGTCGCCAACATGCCAGGAAACGATCAGCTTGGAATCTGCATCGATTGCCGTCCACGTCCACACGTCGCCAGCGCCTTCTGGGGCGGCCTTGGCGAACTTGACGTTCTTCTGCTTGGCATAGCTGAACGACCAGATTTCGTCCGCCCGGATCGACTTGGCGGTAATGCCGTGCACTGTCTCGTCATGGAAGGCCGCGCAGGCGTTACCAGCGTCGATCAAGAGCTTGGCGACGGTGTTGAACGAAACGCCCGTGATCCGACCTTGGTCCTACGACCATGGTCCGGGAAGCCGTCCGACCTCAGTCCGGCCACGTCGTCCGACCTTGGACCCTCGCCCGTCATCCCAGGAAAAAACTAGCCTGCGCGCATAAGGGGTCATCCGGTTCGGACGGCCCGGCAAGAATTTCAGCAGCCCGCCGACGGCAGGGCGTAGCAGGTGAGGGCGTCATGGTTGCCTATATCAGAAGCGATCTCGATTTCATTCTTGCGCAGATCAAGGTCGCGGAGAAGCACGCCGCCTACATCGCCAACCCGCTCGATCCGAACGCCGCGCCGCTCTACGGCGTGGGCGCGGCCGGTCAGGCCGGCTCCGTTCCGTCCTACAACCTCAGCGTCGGTCTGCGCACCGTCGACGGCACCTACAACAACCTGCTCCCCGGCCAGGAGAAGTGGGGCGCCGCCGACCAGCAGTTCCCCGAACTGCTGGATCCGACCTTCAGGGCCGGGCAGAACGTGCCGGCGAACTTCCTGCCGCCGGGCGCGCCCGCCGTACCGACCTCGTACGCGCCGTCCAACAATCCCGGTTCGATGGTGTTCGACTCCACCCTTCGCACCATCTCCAACCTGATCGTCGACCAGACGCTCGCCAACCCGGCCGCGATCATCAAGGGCCTGCAGACCGGCGGCGTCGTCGAGGCCAGCCTGGCCAACGTCGCCCTGGTGCAGGACATCTACGCCGCCTTCAAGCCCGCGCTCGACGCCGAGTATCAGGCTCGCGTGGTGATGCAGAACGCCAAGGCCGCCGCCAACGTGCTCAGCGATGGCGACGACGTCACCCCGCCGAGCCCCGCCGAGCAGGCGGCGCTCGACGCCCTGGCCACAGCGACGTCGGCGCACGCCCTAACGCTGGCCGACCTGGCGGCCGCGCGCGGGGTCCGCGACGCCGCCCTCGAGCCGTTCGGGCTCGCGATGGACGGCGACAACGTCCAGATCGTCAACGTCTCCCCGGACGTCGGCCTCTCGGCCCCGTTCAACTCCTGGTTCACGCTGTTCGGCCAGTTCTTCGATCACGGCCTGGACCTCGTCAACAAGGGCGGCAGCGGCACTGTGTTCGTGCCGCTTCAGCCGGACGATCCGCTCTACGTGCCGGGCAGCCCGACCAACTTCATGGTGCTGACCCGCGCCACCGTTTCGCCCGGCGCCGACAACGTATTCGGCACGGCGGACGACATCCGTCCCGTCAACACCACGACCCCGTTCGTCGACCAGAACCAGACCTACACCTCGCACGCCTCTCATCAGGTGTTCCTGCGCCAGTATGCGCTCGACGCCAACGGCGTCCCGCACGCCACCGGCAAGCTGATCGAGGGCCGCGGCGCCAATCCTGACGGAAGCGGCGCCGGCGCCGGCGGCATGGCCACCTGGGGCGAGGTCAAGGAACAGGCGAAGATGCTCGGCATCCTGTTGACCGACCAGGACGTCGGCGCGGTACCGCTGCTCCGCACCGACGTGTACGGCAACTTCATTCCCAATGCCCAGGGCTTCGCCCAGATCATCACCGGCATCGGCGCCGACGGCATTCCGAACACCGCGGACGACATCGTCGTCTCCGGCACCTCGGTCGCTCCCATCACCGTTCCCGCCGCGGCGCTCCGCATCAACGCCGCCTTCCTGGCCGACATCGCCCACGACGCGGTGCCAAACGGGCTCGCCGACGGCGACATCGAAATCGGACTGGCCAACCCGGGCAACGGCCTGGCGGTCTACGACAACGAACTGTTGGACGCCCACTTCATCGCCGGCGACGGCCGCGCCAACGAAAACATCGGCCTGACCGCCGTCCACCACATCTTCCACTCCGAGCACAACCGCCTGGTCGAGCACACCAAGGAAATCGTGCTCGGCACCAAGGACATGGCTTTCATCAACGAGTGGCTGGACGTCCCTCTGACGCAGGCGCAGGTGGATGCCATCCCGGCTGACGTGGCCGGGATCCACGCCTTCGCCGGCACGCTGAACTGGGACGGCGAACGCCTGTTCCAGGCCGCCAAGTTCGGCACCGAGATGCAGTACCAGCATCTTGTGTTCGAGGATTTCGCCCGCAAGGTGCAGCCCAACATCGACTTCTTCGTCGTGCCGGACGGCTACCACGCGGACATCAACCCGAGCATCGTCGCCGAGTTCGCCCACGTGGTCTACCGCTTCGGCCACTCGATGCTGACCGAGACGATCGACCGGCTCGACCCGTCCTTCACCAACGACCAGATCGGGCTCATCCAGGCCTTCCTCAATCCGGTCGAGTTCGACTCCGACGCCACCGGCGTCGCCCACACCGTCCCCGACAGCGTCGCGGCCGGCAACATCATCCGCGGCATGACCCGACAGGTCGGCAACGAGATCGACGAGTTCGTCACCAGCGCGCTCCGCAACAACCTGCTCGGCCTGCCGCTCGATCTGGCCACCATCAACCTGGCCCGCGGGCGAGATGCCGGCGTGCCGTCATTGAACGCCGCGCGCCGCGAGTTCTTCGAGGCCTCTAGCCACGCCGAGGAACTGCGTCCCTATGCGAGCTGGACCGACTTCGCAAGCCACCTCAAGAACGAGGCTTCGATCATCAATTTCGTCGCAGCCTACGGCACGCACCCGCTGATCACCGGGCAGACCACGGTCGAGGGCAAGCGCGACGCCGCGATGACCCTGATCTTCGGCCAGTCGTTCGCCGGTCTTGCGGTGCCGACCGACCGCCTCGACTTCCTCAACGCCACCGGCGCCTACCTCGGCGGCTCGTTGGGCGGCCTCGACAACGTCGATCTCTGGATCGGCGGTCTCGCCGAAAAGGTCATGCCGTTCGGCGGCATGCTGGGCTCGACCTTCAATTTCGTGTTCGAGGTCCAGCTCGAGAAGCTCCAGGACGGCGACCGCTTCTACTATCTGCAGCGGCTCGACGGGCTGCATCTGCTCTCCGAAATGGAGAACAACACCTTCGCCAAGGTGATCGGCCTCAATGCCGACGCCGGCCATCTGCCCTCGGACGTGTTCTCCACGCCCGGCCTCATCCTCGAGGTCGACCAGACCAAGCAGTGGAATCCGGGGCTCGATGGCGCCGACCCGGTCGGCGGATCCATCCTCACCCCGCTCGTTCTGCGTGACGATCCGGCGACCGGTGCCGCTGAATCGCACTATTTGCGCTACACCGGCACCGACCACGTTCTGCTGGGCGGCACCGATGAGGCCGACACCATCATTGCCAGCGAGGGCGACGACACCCTCTACGGCGACGGCGGCAACGATCGCATGGAGGGCGGCGCCGGAAACGACCAGTACATCGGCGGCGACGGCGACGACATCATCACCGACCTGTTCGGCGACGACATCATGCGCACCGGCCGCGGCCACGACGCGGTCAACGCCGGCCAGGGTGTCGACCTGGTGGTCGCCGACGAGGGCAACGACTTCCTCGTGCTCGGCGCGGACGGTCTGGACGAAGCCTTCGGCGGGGTCGGCAACGACTTCGTCTACGGCAGCAAAACCACCGAGCAGACACTCGGCGGCGAAGGCGACGACTGGATCGAGATCGGCGCCTGGACCGGCGCGGTCGGCGACAACTTCGACGACCAGTTCCAGCTCGACGCCGTCAAGGGACACGACGTGTTCCACGGCGACGGCGGCTTCGACGAGTTCATCGGCGAGGGCGGCGACGACATCTGGTTCGGCAGTCTCGGCCGCGGCAAGTTCGACGGCATGTCCGGCTTCGACTGGACCACCTACGACGCCATGAAGTTTTCGGTCACCGTCGACCTCAACACCCAGATCCTGCCCGGCATCCCGGTGCTCCCGGCCGATGCGGCGCTCGACAGCTTCACCCAGGTCGAGGGCGCGTCGGGTTCGAAGCAGGGCGACGTCATCCGCGGTTCTGACGTGACCGCGGCCGACATGCCCACGGAAGGCTTCCGCGGCAGCGCGCTCGACGGCGAGGGCCTCGCCCTCATCGCGGGGCTGCAGGCCCTGCTGGCCGGCGCGGGAGCGGAATCGTTCGACGCCCAGGGCCGCTTCGTCGGCGGCAACATCCTGCTCGGCGGGGACGGCTCTGACACCATCGAGGGCCGCGGCGGCGACGACATCATCGACGGCGACCGCTGGCTGCGGGTCCGCATCGCCGTGATGTCGGGCTTCGACGAAAACGGGCCGACCGGCGAGCCGGTCGAGTTCCACGACAGCATGACGACGCTGGTCCAGAAGGTGTTCGCCGGCCAGATCAACCCCGGCCAGCTCAAGATCGTCCGCGACATCGTCTCCACCGGCGACAACACGCCGGACATCGACACCGCGGTCTACTCCGACGTTCGCGCAAACTACTCGTTCTCCGCGCGTGCCGACGGCACCCTCGTGGTCTCCAACACCGGCGGCCTCGACCCGCTCGATGGCACCGACCTGCTCCGCAACATCGAGCGGCTGCAGTTCACCGACGGCACGCTCGGGATCATCGTCGGCACGCCGAATCCGGACGTGCTGAACGGGACGGCGATCGACGAATTGATCGTCGGACTGGCGTCCAACGACGTTCTCAACGGCGGCGCGGGCAATGACATCCTCGTCGGCGGCGCGAGCGGCGCCCCGACCAGCGCAACCTATGCCGACGACTTCAACACTACGGCGCTCGGCAACTCGAACGGAACGGCGTTGTGGTCGACGCCGTGGGTCGAGGACGGCGACAATGGCGGCGCCAACCCCGCGAGCCAGGGGCAGATCACCATCGACGACGGCGACAACTCGCTGCGGCTGTTCGACAACGGCAATGGCGCAAGCATCACCCGCACCATCAACCTCGCAGGGGCGACCACGGCCACGCTTTCCTTCGATTACGACGAGAACAGCTTCGACGCGGGAGAAACCGTCACCGTCTGGTTCGCCGCCAACGGGGTCGACTTCGTCCAGGTCGGGCCGACCATCGACAGCGCCACCGGCACCAATCAGCCGCGGGCCAATGTCGCGTTGACCGGGGCTCTCTCCGCCAACTCGGCGATCCGCTTCCAGGTCGCCGGCACCAACAACAACAGCGGCGGCACCGCCAATAACGGCGGCACCGACGTCGTCACCATCGACAATCTCGTCGTTACCTTCGGGACCAGCCCCGAAACGTTGAACGGCGGCACCGGCAACGACACCTACGCGTTCAGCGTCGGCGACGGCGTTGACGTCATCAACGAGTTGGCCAGCGGCGGCACGGCGGACCGGATTTCGATCCAGGCTCCGAACGCCGTCGATGCTGCCGGCCAGCCGATCATCGACCCGGTGACGCTGCTTCCGGTGCCGACGATCACGGCGTTGAACGCCTTCGACAGCAACGACGCCACCCAGACCGGCGACCTGGTGATCAACTACAGCCTGCCGACCGGACAGACGACCTCGGTCGCCCAGTCCATCACCGTGGCGGGCCACTTCACCGGCGCCAATCCGGCCAACGCCGAGACCGGCGTCGAGCGCATCAACTTCAACGGCGCCACCTTCGCCGGTTATGCGCTCGGAGCCGAAGACTACTTCATCAGCCGCTTCGATCCGGCCAACCGGAATACCGGCGGCGTGAACTTGTCGACGGATGCGGTCGCGAACGCCCGGGCCAACTTCGTCGTCGGCGAGCAGAGCGTCAACGACGTCATCACCGGCGGCGGTCTCAACGACCTGATCTTCGGCGGCACTGGCAACGACGATCTCGTCGGCGGGCTCGGCGACGACCTCCTGGTCGGTGACGCGGGCAACGACGAACTCGACACCCGGCTCAACGGCACCAACGACGACTTCGCAGGTGCGATCGGTGCCGACACTATGGTCGGCGGCGCCGGCAACGACACCTACGGCATCGACGATCTGCTCGACGTCGCGATCGAGGCCCTCGGCGAAGGCACCGACACGGTCGAGACCTTCCTGGCCGAGCTCTCCATCGCCAACATGGCCAACGTCGAGAACCTGACCTACCTCGGCGCCGACGCCGACCAGTTCGTCGGCACCGGCAATGCCGAGGCCAACGTCATCACCGGCGGCGACCTGGCCGACACGCTGAGCGGCCTGGCCGGCAACGACACGCTCAACGGTGGGCTCGGCAACGACACGCTGAACGGCGGCGACGGCAACGATGCGATGAACGGCGGCGACGACGTCGACACGCTGAACGGCGGCATCGGTAACGACAACCTGAACGGCGGCGCCGGCGCCGACATCATGGCGGGCGGCGCGGACAACGACACCTACGTCGTCGACGATGCCGGCGACGTGGTGACCGAACTGGCCCTCGGAGGCACCGATACGGTCCAGTCCTCGATCTCCTATACCCTCGGTGCGGAGTTCGAGAACCTGACGCTGACCGGCGGCGACATCAACGGCACCGGCAACGCGCTCGCCAACGCCATCACCGGCAGCGGCGGCAACAACCAGATCTTCGGCGGTGGCGGCGACGACGCCATCAATGGCGGCAACGGCACCGACCTGATCGACGGCGGCACCGGCAACGACCAGCTGAACGGCGGTGGCGGCAACGACACCATCGTCGGCGGGGCCGGGAACGACGCGATCACCGTGACCGACGGCAACGACGTCATCCTCTACAACGCCGCCGGGTTCGACGCCGACACCATCGTCGGCTTCGATTCGAACCCGAATGGCGGCGGCCAGGACCTGATCAACCTCAGCGCCCTGGGCATCACCAGCGCCAACCTGGCGACGCGCGTCGTCGCAACCCAGGTGGGCGCCAACGTGGTGCTCAACGTCCGGGACGCGGCCCTGGCGACGATCGGCAGCATCCAGGTCAACAACACGACGGTCGCCGCCCTCGACGCGACCGACTACATCCTTGCGGCAGCGGCGCCGACGCTCACGATCAACGGCACCGACACCAGCCAGACGCTCACCGGGACCGGCGCTGCCGAGACGATCAACGCCAACGGTGGCAACGACATCGTCAATGCCGGCGGCGGAAACGATGTGGTCAACGGCGGCGAGGGCGCGGATACCCTCAACGGCGACGACGGCAGCGACACGCTGAGCGGCGGTGCCGGCAGCAACAGCGGCGCCTACGCCGACAACTTCGGAACAGCGTCGTACTTGAACAGCGACGGCACGGTCGCGTTCGCGTCCGGATGGACCGAGACCGGTGCCGGCGAGGCGACCAGCTCGACCGGAGGCGACATCCAGATCAGCGGCGGCCGCCTCCAATTCGCCGCCGGCATCGATGGCGACGAAATCATCCAGCGTTCCATCAATCTGGCGGGTGCCACCGCCGCGTCGCTCTCGTTCAGCTACGAAGGCGACGACCTCGATGCGGGCGAACAAGTTGCCGTCGAGGCGCTGAACGGCGCCACCTGGCAGCTGCTGGGAACGCTCGGCGGCGACACCAACGGCACCGTCAACTTCACGGCGCCGCTGAATGCCGCGCACTCCGCAATTCGGTTCCGGGCGATCGGCAACTTCGAAACCGGCGAGAACTTCTTCGTCGACAACTTCGCGGTCAACTTCACGGCGCCGGGGCTCAATGCCGGCGTGGACACGGTCAACGGTGGTGGCGGCGACGATACAATCATCTGGAACGCTAATGCGGCAGCTCCGACCGACGGCCGCGACATCGTCAACGGCGGCACCGAAGGCGTCGCGGGCGACACCTTCGTGATCAACGGCAACGCCTCGTCCGAATGGTACCGCATCTACACCAAGGCGGCGGCCGCCACGGCGGGCTTCGCTTCGGCTGCGGCGACCGAGATCGTGATCACACGGGGCGTGGGCGAACTCGGGCCGCAGGTGGTGATCGCGGAACTGAGCGAAATCGAGGAAATCCGCATCAACGGCATCGATCCATCGGGGACCGGTGGCGGAGCGGGAGCCGGCGACACCTTCCAGGTGATCGGCGACTTCACCCCGACCAGCCTGCGCCTCAACACCATCACCATCGATGGCGACGCGGGCGACGACACGATCGACATCTCGGCCCTGACCTCGGCCCATCGCATCGTGTTCAAGTCCAACGGCGGCAACGACACCATCATCGGCGCGCTGCAGGCCGAGGACGTGATCGAGCTTCCGGCAGGCGCGGATCCGGCGACCTACCACCTGGTCGAGAACCAGGACGGCACCAAGACCATCTCGAACGGGACCCATTCGGTCACGTTCAGTGGCGTCGTGCCGCCCCAGTTCCAGACCGAGGAGCCTGACGGGGACGAAGACGAGAACGAGACGCCGCACGACGACTGCGACGACGAGGAAACGCCGACCACCGGCGGCGAAGGCGAGGAAACCCCGGCAACCGGCGTGGTCCGGACCGGCACGCCGCAGGCCGACACGCTGGTCGGTACGGAAGGCGACGATACGATCGTCGCCTTGGCCGGAGACGACATCGCAGCCGGCAATGCCGGGGCCGACGCGATCTCGGCCGGCGAGGGCGCCGACTTCGTCACCGGCGGCAGCGGCCGGGACGTGATCTTCGCCGGAACGGGCGACGACCATGTGTTCGCAGGCGCGGATGCCGACATCGTCTACGGCGACGACGGGGCGGACCGCATCTTCGGCGATCAGGGCAACGACCTGATCAACGCCGGATTTGGCGACGATACGGTGTTCGGCGGTGCCGGCGACGATCTGATCGTGGCCGACATTAACGACGGCAACGACGCCTACTTCGGCGACGAAGGCACCGGCGGCTCGGGCATCGACACGCTCGACATGTCGGTGGCGAGCGCGTCGGTCACCGTCAACCTCGGCTCCGGCTCGCTGGCGAACGGCAGCGCCTCGAGCTCCCAGACCGGCAACGATACGCTCTGGGGCATCGAGAACGTCACCACCGGCTCCGGCGCCGACGTCATCGTCGCCGGCACCGCCGCCAACGTGATGAACGGAGGGCTCGGCGACGACACCTTCCGCTTCAACTCGGTGGAAGCGGCCAACGGCGACACCATCGTCGGCTTCGAACCGGGCGACCGGATCGACTTGAGCGGCATCGACGCCAACTACGCCGCCGACGGCAACCAGAGCTTCACGCTGGTGTCCGACGCGGCCTTCACTGCCGCAGGGCAGCTCGCGGTGAGCTACGCCACCCACGACGGCCAGGAGTTCACCGTCATTCAGGGCAACGTCGACGGCAATAACGCCGCCGACTTCAAGATCGAGATCGCGGGACACCAGAACCTCGGCTCCAACGTCACGCTCTAGCCCCGCAAGTCGGCCGGAACGGGAGATCCTCCCGTTCCGGCCCGCCGCTTTCCCGTCAACCTGTCAGCTTTCCTCGCAATCACATGGCACCTGTCACATGCCCAAGTCGAAAGAGCTTACCCCCGCCAAGCGCCGCCGCCTGGCCGAACTGACCCGCGGCTTCCGCGGCATCGTCCTGTTTCTCTTCGTGATCTCCGGCATGATCAACGTGCTGGCGCTCACCGGCTCTGTCTACATGATGCAGATCTACGACCGCGCCTTGACCAGCGGCAGCATTCCCACCCTGGTGGTGCTGTCGGCGCTCGCGATCGGGCTCTATCTGTTCCAGGGCGGGTTCGACGTCGTCCGCTCCCAGGTGCTGGTGCGGGTCGGCGCCCGGATCGATCGCAAAATCGCCCCCTTGGCGCACCGCGTCGCCATCGACATGCCGCGCTTCGGCTTCTCCACGTCGGAGGCGCTGGAACGCGGCCGCGACGTCGATACGGTACGCGGCTTCCTCGGCAGCCAGGGGCCCTCGGCGCTGTTCGACCTGCCGTGGATGCCGATCTACCTCGCCTTCATTTACTTCCTCCACCCGATGCTCGGCGCGCTGACCTTCGCCGGCGCCCTGGTCCTCGTCACGCTCACCGTCGTAAGCGAGGTTATGACCCGGCGCCTGATCGTCGCCACCCGCAGGGCGGCGGTGGAACGCAACGGCATCGCCGACTGCAACGCGCGCAACGCCGAGGTCCTCAAGGCGATGGGCTTCGCCGGCCGCGCCGTCGGCCGCTTCAACGAGGCCAATGCCGAGCATCTCGACCTGCAGACCCGGGCCAACGACATCACCGGCAGCTTCGCCGCGGTCTCGCGCGTGCTCCGCATGATGCTGCAGTCGGCCCTGCTCGGGCTCGGCGCCTATTTCGCCATCAAGGGCGAGCTTTCCGCCGGCGCCATCATTGCGGTCTCGGTCGCGTCCGCCCGGGCGCTGGCGCCTGTCGATCTGGCGATCGGCAACTGGAAGGCCTTCATCGCCGCGCGCATGGCCTACCACCGCCTGCGCGACACCGTGATCGCGCTCGCCGCCGCCGACGAGCCGATGCGGCTGCCCGATCCGGCCGCGCGCCTCTCCGTCGAGAAAATCACCATCGCCGTGCCGGGATCCGGCCAGGTGGTGCTGAGCGAGGTCGGCTTCGAGCTCGAGGCCGGACAGGCCCTCGGCATCATCGGCCCCTCCGCCGGCGGGAAGACGACGCTGGTGCGGGCGCTAACCGGCATCTGGCCCGCGCTGCGCGGCAGCGTCCGGCTCGACGGCGCCGACCTCACCCAGTGGCGCGAGGACGACCTCGGCCGGCACATCGGCTATCTCCCCCAGGAAGTCGCGCTGATGGACGCCACCATCGAGGACAACATCTGCCGCCTGGAACCCGAGCCCGACTACCGCAAGGTGATCGAGGCCGCCAAGGCCGCCGGCGTCCACGACATGATCGTCAAGATGCCGGAAGGCTACCGGACCAGGCTGGGGCCGCAGGGCTGCGCGCTCTCCGCCGGCCAGCGCCAGCGCATCGCGCTGGCCCGGGCGCTCTACGGCGACCCCTTCGTGGTGGTGATGGACGAGCCCAACTCCAACCTCGACGGCGAGGGCGAAGCCGCGCTCACCGCCGCCATCGAGGGCGTCCGCGCCCGCGGCGGCATCGCCATCGTGATCGCGCACCGGCCGAGCGCCCTGGTCGCGGTCGACCTCGTCGCCATCATCCAGGCCGGCCGCATGGTCGCCTTCGGCAAGAAGCAGGACATCATGACCCCGGCCCTGCAGCCCGCCCCGGCCGCCCCGGCCGACACGCCTTCCGAGACCAGGATTCCGGAGACCAAGATCGTCAGGAGGCCTGCATGACGATCAACGTCCAGGCCACCCGCTCGAGCGCGAAGGAGGCCGCCCCCGGCCGCGAAGACTACCAGGAGAAGGACGACCGCCGCCGCCGCTTCGTCCCTCTGATCTTCTTGCTGATCGTGGGCTCGTGCTCGGCCTATCTCAAGAGCTTCCTGCCCGTGAAGCTCGAAGCCAGCGAGGACCGCGGCCAGCCCCGCGGCTCGGGCGGCGACGAGCCGGAGACGGTCAAGGAGGAGGTGCTGACGGCCGCCGAGCCGAAACCCGAGGAGGCGCCCGCGGCCTCGTCCGGCCGGACCGACGAGGTCAGGATTTCGGCCCGCGCCGACGAGGAGCGCGCCTCGTCCGGGTCGACCGATTTCAGCGCCCGGTCACGCACCGACCCGCCCAAGATCGAAACAGGATCGGGCGAGAGCCCGAAGACCGCCAACGACGACCGTCCGAAGCCGCGCCACGAGGCCCCTCCTGGCGGAGGCGGGGCCGGTGGGGGCGGTGGGGGTGGCGGAGGGGGTGACGACAGGCACCCGCGCGATCCTCCGCCACCCGACCACCGTGGTGGGGGTGACGACAGGCACCCGCGCCATCCTCCGCCACCCGACCACCGCAACCGGGCGCCTCGTCTTTCGGGCGCGGTGCATCTTCCCGACGTCGTGGCCTGCAACGGGCTGGCCATATCGTTGGCGGCGCTCTTGGCCGGCGCCACCGATCCGGACGGCGACAGGCTCACCGTGGTGGGCATCTATTCGTCCTCCGGCACGCTGACCCGGACCGCGGACGGCTGGGAGTTCGACCGCACCCCGGACATGCTGGGCGAGGTCAAGCTGACCTATGCGATCAGCGACGGCTCCCACGTCGTGATGCAGACGGCCTACTTCAACGTGGTCGAGGCGCCGCCGATCTTCGGGACCGAGGGCGACGACACCCTGCTCGGCACCCAATGCGCCGAAACCATCGTGGCGCTCGGCGGCGACGACAGCATCGACGCCCGCGGCGGCAACGACCGGCTCTCGGGCGGCGACGGCGACGATCACATTCTGGCGGGCGCGGGCAACGACGTGGTCTATGCCGGCGCCGGCAACGACATCGTGTTCGCAGGCGCGGGCAACGACGTGGTGTTCGGCGGAGCCGGCGACGACCGCCTGTTCGGCGAGGACGGCGACGACACGCTGCAGGGGGAGGACGGCGACGACCGTCTCGACGGCGGCGCGGGCCGAGACATCCTGCTGGCGGGAGCCGGCGACGACACGCTCGACGGCGGCACCGGCAACGACGTCCTTTCCGACGGCGGCGGAGCGGACCTCGTCGCCGGCGGCGAGGGCAACGACATCGTGCTGGCGTCGGCCGACGGCGCCGACGACCGCTACACCGGCGGCGCCGGCAAGGACGTCCTGGACTACTCGTCGGCTACGCGAGCCATCGACGTGAATCTGGCCACCGGCCGGGCCTCCGGCGAGGATATCGGCGAGGACGCGATTTCGGAATTCGAGACCGTGATCGGCGGCACGGGCAACGATACCCTGACGGCCGGAGCGGCCTCGGCTGCGATCGACGGCGGCGCCGGCGACGATGTCGTGACGGGCGGCGCGGGCGACGACACCCTGACCGGCGGCGGCGGGACGGATACGTTGAACTACGCTGCGGCCGTCCGGAAGGTAAACGTGAATCTGGCCTCCGGTCGGGCGTCCGGCGAGGACATCGGCGAGGACGTGGTCGCGGAATTCGACATCGTGCTCGGCGGGGCAGGCGACGATGCGATCGCGGCCGGCGTCGCCGCGGCCACTATCGCCGGCGGCGCCGGCGCCGACACCTTGACGGGAGGAACTGGCGACGACGTGCTGGCCGGCGGCACCGGAAACGACACCATTGCCGACGGCGCGGGATCGGACGTGGTCAACGGCGGCTGCGGTGACGACGTGGTGCTGGCGGCGGCCGACGGCGCCGACGACCGCTACGACGGCAGTTCGGGCAACGACGTCCTGGACTATTCCGAGACCACTATCACCGTCACCATCGACCTGCGCGACGGCACCGCGACGGGACTTGGGATCGGCAAGGATCTGATCCAGGGCTTCGAGGAGATCATCGCGGGCTCGGGCGACGACGTGATCCATGCCGGCAATGGACCGGTCGTCCTGACCGGCGGCGCCGGCAACGACTGCTTCACGTTCCAGTGCGACGACGGTTCGGAGCAGAACGTCGTGAAGAAGATCACCGACTTCACGGTCGGCGACAAGATCGTCGCCGCCACCTACCAGATCACCATCAAGGACGGCGACGACAAGGAACAGGTCGCCGATCTGTTCGAGCAGATCTACCTCGACCAGAACGACGGCGGCCACCATGTCCGGCCCGTTCGCTTCCGCTTCGAGGAGCTCGCCGACGGCAAGTACACCGCGATCGACGTCGCCAACGGCTCCGGCGACGACGACGTCACGACCATCGAGGTCACCGGACACCACAATCTGCAGTTTGCAGCGTTCCATTCCTGAGGGCAGAAGCCATGAAGCAGGTCGACGCATTCGAATTCGCCCCGCAACCGCACCCCGTGCGAAACCTGTCCCGCGAGCGGCCGCTCCGGCTGTGGCCGCGCATCCTCGCCGGCCTGGTGCTGAGCGCGCTGCTGGTGGCCGGCTGCGGCGGCTGGGCGGCCTGGGCCATGCTGGAGGGCGCGGTGGTCGCCGCCGGGACCGTCAAGGTCGACCAGAACCTCAAGGAGGTGCAGCACCGCGACGGCGGCATCGTCAAGACGCTGTCGGTGCGCCAGGGCGACCAAGTCCGCGAAGGCCAGGTGCTTGCTACGCTCGACGACGTCCAGATCAAGGCCGAGCATCTGATCGTGCGCGCCCAGCTGGTCGAGGCGCTGGGGCGTCGCGCCCGCCTGGTGGCCGAACGCGACAATCTGCCCTCGGTCGAATTTCCCGCCGACATTCACGACCTGTTTCCCTCGACCGCTCCCGCGGTGATCCACGGCGAAGCCCGGCTGTTCACGGGCAACAAGACCGCCCGCGACAGCCAGAAGGAGCAGCTTGAGCTCTCGATCGGCCAGACCGGGGAGGAGATCAGGGGCATGGAGGCCCGCCTAGCCGCCAAAATCGAGGAGATCGGGCTGGTCGGCGCCGAGCGCGGGAAGCTGCAGTCGCTGTTCGACCGCAAGATCGTCGAGTACCAGCGCGTCTACACCTCCCAGCGCGACTACGCGCGCATCATGGGCGAACAGGGCGAGATCCAGGCGAGCATCGCCCGCGCCAAGGTGCGGACCAGCGAAATCCGCCTGCAGATCATCGCCGTGGACCAGAACGCCTCGACCGAGGCCCAGAAGGAGCTGCGCACCGTGGAGGCGCGCATCGCGGAACTGCAGGAACGCAAGCTCGCCATCGAGGACCGTCTGTCGCGCACCGAGATCCGCTCCCCGGCCTCCGGCTACATCAACGAACTGTTCGCCTACACGGTGGGCGGCGTCATCACCCCGGCGGCCAAGATCGCCACCGTGGTGCCTGAGAACGCGGATCTCAAGTTTGAGATCAAGATCTCGCCGGCCGATATCGACCAGGTGAGGGTCGGACAGCCGGCGCGCATCCGCCTCTCCGCATTCAACCGCACCACCACACCGGAGCTAAAGGGCAAGGTCGCGATGGTGTCGCCGGCTTCGGCCCGCGACCCGTCCAACGGCCAGGAGCACTACATCGCCCATGTCCGCCTGCTTCCGGCCGAAGAGGACCTCGTCCAGCAGAAGGGTTTGAAGCTCGTCCCCGGCATGCCGGCGGAGGTTTTCGTCTCCACCCAAGAGCGCACCGCGGCCTCCTATCTGGCAAAACCCTTCACCGACCAAATGACCCGCGCCTTCCGCGAGCGCTGAGCGTGGCCCGTACACACCACTGGAAACGGGCGACTGAGTTTCCGGCAACCTGGCCGCGACGATCTGCCGCCTGCATTTTAGTCGATACGTTCCGAAGATAGGGAGACGGATTTAGCGGATTATGTTTGATTTGTGGCCTTAAACTTTTCGCTTTCTCCTCAATGATTTGATCACCGTTCAAAAAAACGGAGCAGGTATTTGTGACGTAGCGTTTCAGGAGTGAGTTAATGACCGATATTACGATCGCGATTGTCGAAGATCAGCCTTTGATGATGACCGCTCTCACCGCCTATCTTTCGGCCCCGCCCGATTTCAATGTGGTCGCCACCGGATCCAGCGCGGCCGACATGGTCCAGCTGGCCCGTCTTCACGTCCCCAGCCTGATGGTTCTGAGTCCGGCCGTTCCAGACGAGACCTACGCCGCCATCCGCACCATCCGCGGCGCCATGCCCGCGATCAAGATCATCGCCTATACCGGTCAGCACGGCGTCGACCATGCCGTCCGGGCGCTCGACGCCGGTGCCCACGGCTACGTCCTCAAGCGCTCAGCGGAGTGTGAATTGATGGCCGCCGCCCGGGCCGTGTTGAAGGACGAGACCTACATCACCCAGGGCTTCGCCACCCGGGTGATCGACGCGCTCCGCAACAAAGACGTCCGCCACCGCGTCGCCGAGGCCATCAAGCTGAGCATGCGCGAGGGGCAGATCGTGCGGCTGCTGCTGCGCGGCATGACCAACAAGGAGATCGCCGCGACGCTGCGCATCACCGAGAAGACGGTCAAGCACTACATGACCGAGTTGATGCAGAAGATGCAGGCCAGGAACCGGGTCGAGGTCATCATCGCGGCGCAGAAGATGTCCGAGTACCGGTCCCAGAAGCTCGACGCGTGAATTCGGCAGCCCGCGCGTTCACGTCGGCTGTGTACATCGACGGGTCTATCTCAAGTCCGCTGTTGGTGAATTAACGGCCCGTGTCAGGTTGCAAAAGCCCGCCTAGGTGTCAAACGGGGGGCAGGCCGATGCCCGCCCCCGGACATACGGTCAGTGTGCCGGTCATACACCGCCGAAAGCATTCGCGTTCTGGCGTCGATCATGCGGCAGCCCGAGCACTCAGACGCCGCGCGGATACAGGCCGCCAACATCCTGCTGGATCGCGGGTGGGGCCGCGCCCCGCAATCCCACGTCGGTGAGGACGGCGGCGACGTCCGCATCACGATCCGGCGAATCTGCGAAAGCGCAGCGTCAGGCGCACCACAACGGCCTAGTGACGCCGGCGAAGAGAAATCAGAATAATTTTCACTTCGATATTTCCCGCGAGCGCGGCTTGCGCGACGTCAAGATGACGCCGCAAATCCTCGACCAAATCACCGCCATTCAGGATGCGGCCTGCGATGCGCTTGGCCTCCCGCGCGGGCCGACCCCCGTCTCCAAAACCGGGGGTCGCAGGTTCGAGCCATGCCACTCCCGCCAGATTTTACCGAACAATTTGAATGCGTTGGCAGAGGGCCTTGAGCCCCGGCCACGGACGTCTTCGCTCACTTGATCAGCGGGCACCCGCCATCCTTCAACGGGCGGAACGCCTGATCGCCCGGCACTTCGGCAAGCACCTTGTAGTAATCCCACGGCGCCTTCGATTCCTCGGGCTTCTTGACCTCGAACAGGAACATCGAGTGCACCATGCGGCCGTCCTCACGCAACATGCCGTTGTCGGTGAAGGCGTCGCGGACCGGGGTCTCCCGCATCTTGGCGAGCACTGTCTTGGTTTCCTTGGTGCCGGCAGCCTTCACCGCGTTGAGGTAGTGCAGCGTGGCGCTGTAGGTCGCCGCCTGGTTCATGGTCGGCATCCGCTTCATGCGCTCGAAGAAGCGCTTGCCAAACGCGCGGGTGCGGTCGTTGAGATCCCAGTAATAGGCCTCGGTGATGATCAGGCCCTGCGCGAGCTTCAGCCCAAGGCTGTGGATGTCGGAGATGAACATCACGATGCCCGCGAGGTTCTGCCCGCCCGCGACGATGCCGAATTCGGACGCCTGCTTGATGGTGTTGATAGTGTCGGCGCCGCCATTGGCCATGCCGATGATCTTGGCTTTCGAGGCCTGCGCCTGCAGCAGGAAGGACGAGAAGTCAGGTGTGTTGAGCGGGTGGCGGGCGCTGCCGATCACCTTGCCGCCGGCAGCGCGGACCACATCACCGGTGTCACGCTCGATCGAATGGCCGAACAGGTAGTCCGCGGTGATGAAGAACCAGGAATCGCCGCCGTTCTTCACGATCGCGCTGCCGACGGTGTGCGCGTTGGCGTAGGTGTCGTAGGTCCAGTGCACGGTGTAGGGCGAACAGGATTTCCCCGTGATGTCGGAACTCGCCGCATCCGTCACGATCATGATCTTCTCGAATTGCTTCGACATCTCCATGCCGGCGAGCGCGGTCGCCGAGGTCGGCATGTCGATGATCATGTCGACGTTCTCTGCCTCGTACCATTTGCGTGCGATGGTGGCGGCGATGTCGGCCTTGTTGAGCACGTCGGCGGTGACGAGCTCGATCGGCTTGCCGAACATGGTGCCGCCGAACTCCTCGATTGCCATCTTGGTCGCTTCGACATTGCCCATGCCGCCGATGTCGGCATAGACCGACTGGAAGTCGCTGAGGACGCCGATCTTGAGTGCGGTTTGTTGCGCGAGCGCGGGTCCCGCCAGTGCCGCCGAAAACAATCCGCCCGCAGCTATCGTCTTGAAGATCGCCCTCATGGCGCGGTGCCTCCCCTCGTTCTTATTCTGGATTTGTCCGACAAAGCTAGAATTGGCTCGACCGGGAGTCAATTTGTCTCGGCAGGCTGCGACATTTGGCACAAGCGACAGCAAATTGACGCCTCACAGACACCAAACTATTTTTTGTCCGACAATCGCCAATCCGAGAGGTCACGTGCCTACCGCGCCATTCTTTCGACGCATCGACGTCGCGCCGGCCTACCAGAAGGTCGCGGACGCGATCGAGCGGGAAATCGTCAACGGCCGGATCAAGCCCGGAGAGCCGATCGGCACCGAGCAAGAGCTCGTGCAGCAGTTCGGGGTGAACCGTTCGACCGTCCGCGAAGGCATCCGCGTGCTCGAGGAGGGCGGCCTGATCCAGCGCGACTCGAGCCGACGGCTTCACGCCTGCCTGCCACGCTACAACAAGCTCGCCACCAGGCTGTCGCGTGCGCTGGTGCTGCACGAGGTCACCTTCCGCGAACTGTTCGAAGCGTCGATGACGCTGGAGGCGGCGAGCATCCAGGGTGCGGTGGAGCGCGCGACCGACGCAAATGTGGCCGAGCTTGCCGACAATCTCGAACGCAGCGAGAAAGTGGTCGCCGATCCCGCGGCACTCGCCGAGCTCGACGCCGAATTCCACGTGCTGATCGCCAAGGCTTCGCAGAATCGCGTGCTGCAGCTCGCCCGCGAGCCCGCCGCGCAATTGTTTTTCCCGACCACCGAGATGATCGTCGGTCGTATCGCTGAAGGCGGTGCGCGCCTCGTCGAGGCGCACCGCCATTTGCTCGACGCCATCAAGCGTCGCGACAAGGAGGCAGGCGCGCTCTGGACGCGACGACATCTGCAGGATTGGCGGCGCGGCTTCGAGAAAATCGCCTCGCTCGATCGCTCGGTCGAGCACATGTACATGGAACACGCTCATGCGGCGCGGCGACGGTAGCTCCCCCGCCTGATGCGACAACAACGACAATGACATGATTGGGGAGGGACAATGACGGGAGATATCGGGGCGACGATCCAACGCGCACGGGAGCATAGCATCGGCGATCTGTTACGCCGCTCCGCTCGCCGCTATCCGCAAAAGACCGCGCTGATCTGCGGCGAGGTAAGCTGGACGTTCGCGGAGATGGATGCGGTCTGCAATCGGCTTGCGCGCGGATTGCTTGGTCACGGCATCCAGAAAGGCGATCGCGTCGCCGTGCTGTCGCGCAATTCGCACGCCTTCGCGGCCCTGCGCTTCGCCGTCGCGCGGATCGGCGCGATCCTGGTGCCGATCAACTTCATGCTGAACCCGGACGAGATCAATTTCATCCTCGTCAATTCGGGGGCGAGGCTGCTCGCGGTGGGCCGTGATTTCGTAGAGCAGGCGCGCGCCGCGACCGCCAAAGGCTCGGCTGTCGAAACCTTGATTTGGTTTCCCGGCGAAGATCCGGCCGCAGCGCCTGATGGCGTCATGACTTTCGACGAGCTGCTGCACAGCGACGCCTCGGCGCCCGAGACGTCGGTCGACAGCCGCGACCCTGCGCAGATCATCTACACCAGCGGCACGGAATCGCTGCCCAAGGGCGCGATTCTGACCCATGAAGCCGTCATGTGGCAGTATGTCAGCTGCATCATCGATGGCGGCATGGCGACGGAGGACACAGTCCTGCATGCGCTGCCGCTCTATCATTGTGCGCAGCTCGACGTCTTTCTCGGGCCAGCAATCTATCTTGGCGCCACCAGCCTGATCACCGGCAAGCCGGTGCCCGACAACATCCTGTCACTGATCGCGGCGCACGGGATCAAAGCTTTCTTTGCGCCGCCGACGATCTGGATCGCGATGCTGCGCTCGCCTGCCTTCGATCGCACCGATCTGTCGACCTTGCGCAAGGGCTATTACGGCGCGTCGATTATGCCTGTCGAGGTGCTGCTCGAACTGCAGCGCCGGTTGCCGAATGTCAGGTTCTGGAACTTCTATGGTCAGACCGAGATCGCGCCGCTTGCAACCGTGCTGACACCGGAGGATCAACTGCCCAGGGCGGGCTCGGCCGGCAAACCGGCGATCAATGTCGAGACGCGCGTCGTCGACGCGGAGATGCAGGACGTCGGGGTGGGCGAGGTGGGTGAGATCGTGCACCGTTCGCCGCACCTGCTCTCCGGCTACTACCACGATCCGGTCAAGACCGCCGCGGCCTTCGCCGGCGGCTGGTTCCACAGCGGCGATCTCGCCACCGTCGACGCAGACGGCTACATCACGGTCGTCGACCGCGTGAAGGACATGATCAAGAGTGGCGGCGAGAATGTCGCTAGCCGCGAGGTCGAGGAGATGATCTACCGGCTGCCGGCCGTGTCGGAGGTGGCGGTGGTCGGTCTGCCGCACCCGCGCTGGATCGAGGCGGTCACTGCGATCGTGGTGGTCAAGGCCGGAGAGACGCTCGAGGCTGACGCCGTTATCAAGCACTGCGAAGCGGGAATGGCGCATTTCAAGGTGCCGAAGCGCGTCATCTTCATCGACAGCCTGCCGAAGAACCCGAGCGGCAAGCTGCTGAAGCGCGAGCTTAGGCAGCGCTTTGCCGGCAGCGACACGCTCGACCAGGCGATCCAGAACCGGTTTGCCGGGTAAGGTGGCTGCGGCGGAAGGACCCGGGCAGTCGTGGCTCCCCTGGTTTCCGGCCCGGCTAGGCCCTTGATTTGACGGAGCCTGTACGACCCGGCCCGGAGCGGGCAGGCCTGGATGCGGCCTCGACCGACCTTGACGTTTGGCCGGTCCCGCAGTAGATAGCCGCCACTCGCTGCCGGCCCGCTTGGATCGCGGATATCCGGCGCGGCTTTAAATTCCCCGAACAATCGAGCTCGTTTATCGGCTCAACCTTCAAACGAGGGCTGGGTCCCAGAGGTCGGCTGTTCGGATTCCCCGAAGCTTTTGCAAATCGTCCTGTGACGGACGTGGACTTGAGAAGAATGGCTTTCAGCCCGTTCAAATTCCTGCAGGAAGTGCGCTCGGAGACCGCCAAGGTCACCTGGCCGACGCGGCGCGAGACGACCATCACCACCATCATGGTGTTCGTGATGGTGGCGCTGGCCTCGATATTCTTTTTCGCCGCGGATCAAGTCATCCGCTACCTGGTCACCCTGATACTGGGCATCCACTGATGAACAGCGGAACTCAATTGATGGACAAGCGCTGGTACATCGTTCACGCCTATTCGAACTTCGAGAAGAAGGTCGCGGAGTCGATCCGCGAGCAGGCGAAGCAGCGTGGGCTGGAAGAACTGTTCGAGCAGGTGCTGGTGCCGACCGAGAAGGTCACTGAGGTGCGCCGCGGCCGCAAGATCGACGCCGAACGCAAGTTCTTCCCCGGTTACGTGCTGGTGAAGATGAAACTGACTGACGAGGCGTTTCATCTGATCAAGAACACCCCGAAGGTGACCGGCTTCCTCGGCGCGGAAAACAAGCCGATGCCGATCTCGGAGGCCGAAGCGATGCACATCCTGCATCAGGTGCAGGAGGGCGTGGAGCGACCGAAGGCGTCGGTGTCGTTCGAGATCGGCGAGAACGTGCGCGTGGCCGACGGCCCATTCGCTTCGTTCTCTGGTGTGGTGGAAGAAATCGACGAGGCGCGCTCGCGCGTGAAGGTCGCGGTGTCGATCTTCGGCCGCGCCACTCCGGTCGAACTGGAATTCGGTCAGGTCGAAAAGGTGGTCTGACCGGACGGCGTGGGGTATATGCCTCGCGTCAATAGAGGCCGTGGGAGGAACGAGGCGGTCGCCAACCCCTTCGACCGGACCACGGAACCTGAAACCGCCGGCATTGCTCGGCACTACAGGAGTAGTCAATGGCAAAGAAAGTGACCGGATACCTGAAACTTCAGGTCCCGGCCGGGGCGGCAAACCCGTCGCCTCCGATCGGTCCCGCGCTTGGTCAGCGCGGCCTCAACATCATGGAGTTCTGCAAGGCGTTCAACGCCCAGACCCAGAAAGAAGAGAAGAACACCCCGATCCCGGTGATCATCACCATTTACGCGGACCGTTCCTTCACCTTCGAGATGAAGACCCCGCCGATGTCCTACTTCCTCAAGCAGGCCGCCAAGATCCAGTCCGGCTCGAAGGCGCCGGGCCGAGACAAGGCCGGCAAGGTGACCAAGGCGCAGGTGCGCGAGATCGCCGAGAAGAAGATGAAGGACCTGAATTGCGACACCGTCGAAGCGGCCATGAAGATGGTCGAGGGCTCCGCCCGGTCGATGGGTCTGGAAGTTGCGGGGTAACGGGCCATGGCAATCGGAAAGCGTCTGAAGAAGGCCCGCGAGGGTGTCGATCGTGAGAAGCTCTATCCGCTCGCGGATGCCATCAAGATGGTCAAGGAGCGCGCCAAGTCGAAGTTCGACGAGACGATCGAGATCGCGATCAACCTCGGCGTCGATCCGCGTCACGCCGACCAGATGGTCCGCGGCGTCGTGATCCTGCCGAACGGAACTGGCCGCACGCTGCGAGTCGGCGTATTCGCGCGCGGCGCCAAGGCCGAGGAAGCCAAGGCTGCCGGCGCCGACGTCGTCGGCGCTGAAGACCTCGTCGAGAAAGTGCAGGGCGGTACGATCGATTTCGACCGCTGCATCGCCACCCCCGACATGATGCCGCTGGTCGGTCGCCTCGGTAAGGTGCTTGGCCCGCGCGGTATGATGCCGAACCCGAAGATCGGCACCGTGACCATGGATGTCACCAACGCCGTGAAGGGCGCCAAGGGCGGCTCGGTCGAGTTCCGCGTCGAGAAGGCCGGCATCGTGCAGGCCGGCATCGGCAAGGCTTCGTTCTCCGAGGACAAGCTGGTCGAGAACGTCAAGGCACTTGCAGACGCAGTCGCCAAGGCGAAGCCGGCAGGTTCCAAGGGCACCTATATCCAGCGCGTGGCGGTTTCCTCCACCATGGGCCCGGGCGTGAAAGTCGAGCCGGGCACGCTGCTCGGCTAAGGCTTGAGCCGCAATGAATAAGGAAGAGCGGGATCGGGCAACCGATTCCGCTCTTTTGTTTGCTGTGTGAGGCCTCTCGCAGGAAACAACAAGAATGCGCCACAAGGTCCTGATCTATTCGCGCTTTCCCAAAGCCCAGATGGTGCGCTTCGGCGAGCGCTACGATTTGTTGAACGCTGCCGGCAAACGGCCGGCCGACGCGTTCGCGGTGGCAGAACTTGGCGACGTCCGCGCGTTGATCACCGCCGGCGGCACGCCGCTCGGCGCTGACGCAATGGATATGTTGCCGAAGCTAGGGGCGATCGTGTGCTACGGCACGGGCTATGACGGCGTCGACCTTGTTGCCGCCGCAGCGCGCAAGATCGCGGTCGGTCATAGTCCAGGCGCGAACGCGACTTCGGTGGCAGATATCGCGGTGACACTGATGCTAGCCTCGGTCCGACGTCTGCCAGTGGCCGACCATTACGTGCGAAGCGGCGACTGGGCGGGGGCAAAGCCATCGCCGATGATGCGGCCGCAAGCCGGAATGCGTGGCCGCAGGGTCGGCGTCTATGGGCTGGGCGCGATCGGCCGGAAAATCGCCACCCGGGTGGCTGCTTTCGAGACCGAGGTCGGATATTTCAGCCGCACGAAACACGACGTGCCCTATCACTATTTTCCGAGCCTGGAGGCGCTGGCCGACTGGTGCAGCGTGCTGATGGTCGCGGTGCGCGCCGGGGCCGACACCAACCACGCTGTGAACGCCGACATCCTGCGCCGGCTCGGCGGTGAAGGCTTCGTCGTCAACGTCTCGCGCGGCTCCGTGATCGACGAGAAGGCGCTGGTTGCCGCACTGGCCGGTCAGACGATTGCGGGGGCCGGCCTCGACGTGTTCGCACAGGAACCGCATCCGCCTGATGCCCTGACCGCGCTTCCGAATGTCGTGCTATCGCCGCATATCGGCGGCCATACACTGGAATCGCATGTGGCGATGCAAGACTGTGTGCTCGCCAATCTCGAGGCCTTTTTCGCCGGGAAGCCGTTGCCATACCAAGTCAAGGGCGTCTGAAACGGCTCGCATGGCGATGAAACCCGTCTCCGCGATTCAGGAACTGGTCTGAATTTTGCTCTTGGCAAACTGGACCGAACTCGCTAAATAGCGCGCTCCGGGCGTGCTAGCCGTTGCTGGCATGTCTGTGCTCGCATTCCGAAAACCCGATACGATAGGAGATCATTCCTTTCCGCATGTCCGCAAGGATGGCTCGAAAGGAAGGAAACTCTTCGCTCCGGGGGAATGAGGGCAGGGCGTTCGGCCTCGGCCGATAGCCCGATCCTGTCCGAGACTGCAGGCGCCAGCGGGAACGTCACGTTCTCAATGGCTTAATCGCATGGCCTGCATAGACGGGTGAAGACCGGATTTCGCCTTCTCCGCCGCGAGCCGATCGCGGCGGGAGGCTGGTTTGGTTCGAACCTCGACACCCCATGGCCGCAAGGCTCTGGGAGGGCAGGCTTCTAAATGTCGTCTTGCCCGGCATGTCCGAAGGGCTCCGGCCCCGAGGATCAGGTTTTGGGCGGGACGATGGGTGCAACCCGGCGGTCCTGTCCTAGCGGAAAGGCCGCCAACCGGAGAGAGCTTGCTGTGGAACGAGCGGCAAAAAAAGAGGCGGTCGAACAGCTCAATGAGGTCTTCAAGACCACGAGCGTCGCGGTCGTTGCTCACTATTCCGGCCTCACCGTGGCCCAGATGCAGAAGCTGCGCATGCAGATGAAGCAGGCGGGCGCGTCGGTGAAGGTCTCGAAGAACCGTCTCGCCAAAATTGCTCTTGAAGGCACTGACGTCGCTTCCATCGGTTCCCTGCTGAAGGGGCCGACCGTGATCGCAACTTCGAAAGATCCGGTTGCGGCGCCAAAGGTTGCCATCGATTTCGCCAAGGCGAACGAGAAGTTCGTCATCCTCGGCGGCTCGATGGGCAAAACCGTCCTGAATGTCGACAGCGTGAAGGCGCTTGCCTCACTGCCGTCGCTCGACGAACTGCGCGGCAAGATCGTGGGGCTCATAATGGCCCCGGCGACCAAGCTCGCTCAGCTCTCGAACGCACCTGCGGCCAAGCTCGCGCGCGTCATTCAGGCCCATGCCTCAAAGGGCGAAGCGGCCTGACCCTTCGCTAATCTCAACCTGGTTCGAACCAAACGTTTAAGGATACAGATCAATGGCTGACTTGCAGAAAATCGTCGACGACCTCTCGAGCCTCACCGTGCTCGAGGCGGCTGAGCTCGCCAAGCTCCTCGAAGAAAAGTGGGGCGTGTCCGCCGCCGCCGCTGTCGCGGTGGCTGGCCCCGCCGCCGGTGGCGCTGCCGCAGCGCCGGCCGAAGAGAAGACCGACTTTACCGTCGTGCTGGCTGCCGCTGGCGACAAGAAGATCGAGGTCATCAAGGAAGTCCGCGCCATCACCGGTCTGGGCCTGAAGGAGGCCAAGGACCTCGTCGAAGGCGCGCCGAAGCCGGTCAAGGAAGGCGTCAACAAGGAAGAAGCCGACAAGATCAAGGCCCAGCTCGAGAAGGCCGGCGCAAAGGTTGAGCTCAAGTAACGCAAGTTTCTTGGGCGAAATCCCGGGCGGCCGAGCTAGATCCGGGATTCCTCTCCAAGCTTCCGAATGGTTGGGCGCAGCTCGGGCATGACAGGGGTGGAGGGGCAAGCGGTGCGCGACAGGTTGTCGCGTGGCGCGCCGAACACAAAAAAGTGTGGGGATTCGTGGACTTAACCCTCGAATCTCCATAATACCTCCCCATATCGGGAAGGCAGCGAAAAACACGGTCGGCGGCGGGGGCGGCAGGGCTCCCGGCGGAAGCCGTTGGGAGACAGTCAGATTTCGGGCTTTTTCAGTCCGTGAAGCACAAGGTTGTGACGGGCGGGTGCGGTCGAGCGCCCGCGCGTCGTTTTGCGTTTTGAAGGCTGCAAGACCGGGTTGGGGATTTAATTCCTAATTCGAACTTGGTTCCCTCAAGACGATCCGACATTCAACCCGGGACCGATGGCAGTCGGCGCCCGGAAGGTTCGCCCCACAAAGGCGACGAAAATGAGAGGCCACGATGGCGCAGCAGACATTCACCGGTCGCAAACGCGTTCGCAAGTTCTTCGGACATATCAAGGAAGTCGCCGAGATGCCGAACCTCATCGAGGTTCAGAAGGCGTCCTATGACCAGTTCCTGATGGTCGATGAGCCGGCCGGCGGGCGAGAGGACGAGGGCCTGCAGGCCGTTTTCCGCTCGGTGTTCCCGATCTCGGATTTCTCGGGCACCTCGATGCTCGAATTCGTCCGCTACGAATTCGAGCCGCCGAAATATGATGTCGACGAGTGCCGCCAGCGCGGCATGACCTTCGCTGCGCCGCTCAAGGTGACGCTGCGCCTGATCGTGTTCGATATCGACGAGGAGACCGGCGCGAAGTCGGTGAAGGACATCAAGGAGCAGGACGTCTACATGGGCGACATCCCGCTCATGACGATGAACGGCACCTTCGTCGTCAACGGCACCGAGCGTGTCATCGTCTCGCAGATGCACCGTTCGCCCGGCGTGTTCTTCGACCACGACAAGGGCAAGACCCATTCGTCCGGCAAGCTCTTGTTTGCTGCGCGCGTGATTCCGTATCGCGGGTCCTGGCTCGACATCGAGTTCGACGCCAAGGACATCGTGTTCGCGCGCATCGATCGCCGCCGCAAGATTCCAGTGACCTCGCTGATGTACGCGCTCGGTCTCGACGGCGAGCAGATCCTTTCGACCTTCTACAAGAAGATCACCTACAAGCGGACCAAGGACGGATGGCGCGTGCCGTTCGATGCCAACCGCTTCCGCGGCTATTCGACCGTCAACGACCTGGTCGACGCAGACACCGGCAAGGTGGTGCTCGAGGCCGGCAAGAAACTGACCGTGCGTCAGGCGCGCCAGCTCCAGGAAAAGGGCCTCAAGGCACTCCGCATGTCGGACGAGGAACTCGTCGGCAACTACCTCGCTGAGGACCTCGTCAATCCGAAGACCGGTGAAATCTACGCCGAGGCCGGCGAGGAGATCACCGAGAAGTCGCTCAAGGTGCTCAACGAGCAGGGCTACAAGGACCTGCCGCTGCTCGACATCGACCACGTCAATGTCGGCGCCTACATCCGCAACACGCTGGCGGCCGATAAGAACATGACGCGTGAGGACGCGCTGTTCGACATCTACCGCGTGATGCGCCCGGGCGAGCCGCCGACGCTGGATTCGGCGCAGGCCATGTTCCAGTCGCTGTTCTTCGACTCCGAGCGTTACGACCTTTCCGCGGTCGGCCGCGTCAAGATGAACATGCGTCTTGAGCTCGACGCCCCCGACACCCATCGCACGCTGCGCAAGGAAGACATCCTCGCCGTCATCAAGACGCTGGTCGACCTGCGCGATGGCAAGGGCGAAATCGACGACATCGACCATCTCGGTAACCGCCGCGTGCGCTCGGTCGGCGAGCTCATGGAAAACCAGTACCGGATTGGCCTGCTCCGCATGGAGCGCGCGATCAAGGAGCGCATGTCGAGCGTCGATATCGACACCGTGATGCCGCAGGACCTGATCAACGCCAAGCCGGCGGCTGCCGCCGTGCGCGAGTTCTTCGGCTCCTCGCAGCTCTCGCAGTTCATGGACCAGACCAACCCGCTGTCGGAGATCACCCACAAGCGGCGGCTGTCGGCGCTTGGCCCGGGCGGTCTGACCCGCGAGCGTGCCGGCTTCGAGGTGCGCGACGTGCACCCGACGCACTACGGCCGCATCTGCCCGATCGAGACGCCTGAAGGTCCGAACATCGGCCTGATCAACTCGCTTGCGACCTTCGCACGTGTCAACAAATACGGCTTCGTCGAGACGCCCTATCGCAAGGTGAAGGAAGGGCGCGTCACCGATGAGGTCGTATACCTCTCGGCGATGGAAGAGGGCCGCTATCGCGTCGCGCAGGCCAACGTGCCGCTGGACGCCAAGGGTCGCTTCACCGAGGACTTGGTGGTCTGCCGTCACGCCGGCGAAGTGCTGCCGGTAACCCCTGACAAGGTCGACTACATGGACGTGTCGCCGAAGCAGCTCGTTTCGGTTGCCGCGGCGTTGATCCCGTTCCTCGAGAACGATGACGCCAACCGCGCGCTGATGGGCTCGAACATGCAGCGCCAGGCGGTGCCGCTGGTTCGTGCCGAGGCGCCGTTCGTCGGCACCGGCATGGAAGGCGTCGTGGCTCGCGACTCCGGTGCTGCGATCGCCGCCCGCCGCTCGGGCGTGGTCGACCAGATCGACGCCACCCGCGTGGTGATCCGCGCCACGGAAGATCTCGACCCGACCAAGTCGGGCGTCGATATCTACCGTCTCATGAAGTACCAGCGGTCCAACCAGTCGACCTGCATCAACCAGCGTCCGCTGGTGAAGGTCGGCGACGCCGTCAAGAAGGGCGACATCATCGCCGACGGTCCCTCGACTGATCTCGGCGAGCTTGCGCTCGGCCGCAACGTGCTGGTCGCGTTCATGCCGTGGAACGGCTACAACTTCGAAGACTCGATTTTGCTCTCGGAGCGGATCGTAAAGGACGATGTCTTCACCTCGATCCACATCGAGGAGTTCGAGGTGATGGCGCGCGACACCAAGCTCGGACCCGAGGAAATCACGCGCGACATTCCGAACGTCTCGGAAGAAGCGTTGAAGAACCTCGACGAAGCGGGCATCGTCTATATCGGTGCGGAAGTGCGCGCCGGCGACATCCTGGTCGGCAAGATCACGCCGAAGGGCGAAAGCCCGATGACGCCGGAAGAGAAGCTCTTGCGCGCCATCTTCGGTGAAAAGGCCTCCGACGTCCGCGACACCTCGCTGCGCGTGCCTCCGGGCGTGCAGGGCACGATCGTGGAAGTGCGCGTGTTCAATCGCCACGGCGTCGACAAGGACGAGCGTGCGCTGGCGATCGAACGCGAGGAGATCGAGCGTCTCGCCAAGGACCGCGACGACGAGCAGGCGATCCTCGACCGCAACGTCTACAACCGCCTCGCCGAGCTTCTGGAGAACCGTCAGGGCATTGCCGGTCCCAAAGGCTTCAAGAAAGACACCAAGATCACCCGTGCGGTGCTCGACGAGTATCCGAAGTCGCAGTGGTGGCTGTTCGCCTCGCCGAACGACAAGCTGATGGCCGAGATCGAGGCCATGCGGAAGCAGTATGACGAGTCGAAGAAGGGCCTCGAGCAGCGCTTCCTCGACAAGGTCGAAAAGCTGCAGCGTGGCGACGAATTGCCGCCCGGCGTGATGAAAATGGTCAAGGTTTTCGTCGCGGTGAAGCGGAAGATCCAGCCCGGCGACAAGATGGCCGGCCGTCACGGCAACAAGGGCGTGGTGTCGAAGATCGTGCCGATCGAGGACATGCCGTTCCTCGAAGACGGCACTCATGCCGACATCGTGCTCAATCCGCTCGGCGTGCCGTCACGCATGAACGTCGGTCAGATTCTGGAGACGCATTTGGGCTGGGCCTGCGCGGGCCTCGGCAAGCGCATCGGCCAGACCATCGACTCCTACTATCAGAAGCAGGATCTCAAGCCGCTGCGCGAGACCCTGAAGCGGATCTATGGCGACGATGAAACCATCAAGACGCTGAACGACAACGAGTTGGTCGAGCTTGGCCGCAACCTGAGCCACGGCGTGCCGATCGCGACACCGGTGTTCGACGGTGCCAAGGAAGCCGACATCGAGGAGATGCTGAAGCTCGCGGGCTTCGACGCCTCCGGCCAGTCGACCGTCTACGACGGCCGCACCGGCGATGCCTTCGATCGCAAGGTGACGGTGGGCTACATCTACATGCTCAAGCTGCACCACCTCGTGGACGACAAGATCCACGCGCGTTCGATCGGTCCGTACTCGCTCGTCACCCAGCAGCCGCTGGGCGGCAAGGCGCAGTTCGGCGGCCAGCGCTTCGGCGAAATGGAGGTCTGGGCGCTGGAAGCCTACGGCGCCGCCTACACGCTGCAGGAAATGCTGACCGTGAAGTCGGACGACGTGGCCGGCCGTACCAAGGTGTATGAGGCGATCGTTCGCGGCGACGACACGTTCGAGGCCGGCATTCCGGAATCGTTCAACGTGCTGGTCAAGGAAATGCGCTCGCTCGGCCTCAACGTCGACCTGCACAATTCCAAGATGGGAGCGGCGCCGACCTCCGAGGCGGCCGAGTAACACGATGATTCATGCCCGGCCGACTTCACCGGGCATCAGGCGCTTCGCTCGCAGGGCGAGCGGAGCGCGAGCCAGAGAAGAGTTTCGAATTTGCTGCCGGTGACGATCGGCACGCGAGGAGAAGACCATGAACCAAGAGATTATGAATCTTTTTAACCCGACGACGCCGGCTCAGGTCTTCGACCAGATCCGGATCTCGATCGCGTCTCCGGAGAAGATTCTGTCCTGGTCCTACGGCGAGATCAAGAAGCCGGAGACCATCAACTACCGCACGTTCAAGCCCGAGCGCGACGGTCTGTTCTGCGCTCGCATCTTCGGGCCGATCAAGGACTACGAGTGCTTGTGCGGCAAGTACAAGCGGATGAAGTACAAGGGCATCATCTGCGAAAAGTGCTCGGTCGAGGTGACGCTGTCGCGCGTCCGGCGCGAGCGCATGGGCCATATCGAGCTCGCAGCGCCGGTTGCCCACATCTGGTTCCTGAAGTCGCTGCCATCGCGCATCGGCCTCCTGCTCGACATGACGCTGAAGGATCTCGAGCGGATCCTCTACTTTGAATACTACGTCGTGCTCGAGCCGGGCCTGACCGCGCTGAAGGACCGTCAGCTACTGTCGGAAGACGAGTATCTGAAGGCGCAGGACGAATACGGCCAGGACAGCTTCACCGCCATGATCGGCGCGGAGGCGATCCGCGAGCTGCTCAAGGGCCTCGACCTCGAGAAGCTCGAGGCGACGCTGCGCGCCGACATGGCCGAGACCGACTCGGACATCAAGCACAAGAAGCTCGCCAAGCGCCTGAAGATCGTCGAAGCCTTCCGCTTCTCCGGCAACAAGCCGGAATGGATGATCATGACGGTCGTGCCGGTGATTCCGCCGGACCTGCGTCCGCTGGTGCCGCTCGACGGCGGCCGGTTCGCGACGTCGGATCTCAACGACCTCTATCGCCGCGTCATCAACCGCAACAACCGTCTGAAGCGGCTGATGGAGCTGCGTGCGCCCGACATCATCATCCGCAACGAAAAGCGCATGCTGCAGGAGGCGGTCGACGCGCTGTTCGACAACGGCCGCCGTGGCCGCGTCATCACTGGCGCCAACAAGCGTCCTTTGAAATCGCTCGCCGACATGCTGAAGGGCAAGCAGGGCCGGTTCCGTCAGAACCTGCTCGGCAAGCGCGTAGACTATTCGGGCCGTTCGGTGATCGTGGTCGGCCCCGAGCTGCGCCTGCATCAGTGCGGCCTGCCGAAGAAGATGGCGCTCGAGCTGTTCAAGCCGTTCATCTATTCGCGACTCGACGCCAAGGGTCTGTCCACCACGGTGAAGCAGGCCAAGAAGCTCGTCGAGAAGGAGCGTCCGGAGGTCTGGGATATCCTCGATGAGGTGATCCGCGAGCATCCGGTGCTTCTCAACCGCGCGCCGACGCTGCATCGCCTCGGTATTCAGGCGTTCGAGCCGGTGCTGATCGAGGGCAAGGCGATCCAGTTGCATCCGCTGGTGTGCGCCGCCTTCAACGCCGATTTCGACGGCGACCAGATGGCCGTGCACGTCCCGCTGTCGCTCGAAGCGCAGCTCGAAGCGCGCGTGCTGATGATGTCGACCAACAACATCCTGCACCCGGCGAACGGCCAGCCGATCATCGTGCCGTCGCAGGACATCGTGCTGGGCCTCTACTACGTCTCGATCATGCGCGAAGGACTGCCCGGAGAGGGCAAGATCTTCGGCGACTTGGCTGAGCTCGAGCACGCCCTGCATTCGAAGGTCATCCACCTCCACACCAAGATCAAGTACCGGTGGGAGGGCACCGACGAGGAAGGCAAGCCGTCCAAGCGCTGGATCGAAACCACCGCGGGCCGCGTCATGCTCGGCAACCTGCTGCCGAAGAGTCCGAAGATCTCGTACGACATCATCAACAAGCTGATGACCAAGCGCGAGATCTCCGGCGTCATCGACCAGGTCTATCGCCACTGCGGCCAGAAGGAGACGGTGATCTTCTGCGACCGCATCATGGCGCTCGGCTTCTATAATGCGTTCAAGGCCGGCATTTCGTTCGGCAAGGACGACATGGTCGTGCCGCACGGCAAGTGGAAGATCGTCGACACCACCCGTACGCTGGCGAAGGATTTCGAGCAGCAGTACAATGACGGCCTGATCACCCATGGCGAGAAGTACAACAAGGTCGTCGACGCCTGGTCGAAGGCGACCGAGGAAATCGCCAAGGCGATGATGAAGGAAATCTCCGCGACCAAGAAGACGGCGAGCGGAGCGGACGCGGACATCAATTCGATCTACATGATGGCCCACTCCGGTGCGCGCGGTTCGCCGGCCCAGATGCGCCAGCTTGCCGGCATGCGCGGCCTGATGGCCAAGCCGTCGGGCGAGATCATCGAGACGCCGATCATTTCCAACTTCAAGGAAGGCTTGTCGGTGCTCGAATACTTCAACTCGACCCACGGCGCCCGCAAGGGCCTCGCGGACACCGCGTTGAAGACCGCGAACTCCGGCTACCTGACCCGCCGTCTCGTCGACGTCGCGCAGGACTGCATCATCACGCAGGCCGACTGCGGCACCAAACTCGGCATCAAGATGCGCGCCATCGTCGATGCCGGCACGGTCGTCGCCTCGCTCGGCTCCCGCATCCTGGGCCGCGTGGCCTGTGATGACGTGCGCGATCCCGCCAGCAACAGCGTGATCGTCAAGCGCGATACTCTGATGGAGGAGAGCCATGTCGACGCGATTCAGCAGGCTGGCATCCAGGAGGTGAAGATCCGCTCGGCGCTGACCTGCGAGCTCGTCAACGGCATCTGCGGCAAGTGCTACGGCCGCGATCTCGCGCGCGGCACGCCGGTCAACCACGGTGAGGCCGTCGGCGTCATCGCGGCACAGTCGATCGGCGAGCCCGGCACGCAGCTCACGATGCGCACGTTCCACATCGGCGGTGCGGCGCAGATCAACGAGCAGTCGTTCGTGGAATCGAACTTCGACGGCAAGATCGTGATCAAGAACAAGGCCATCGCCCGGAACAGCGACGGTCACCTGATCGCGATGGTGCGCAACATGGTCGTTGCAATCGTCGACGCCGACGGCGCCGAGCGCGCCACGCACCGCATCCAGTACGGTTCGCGGATGCATGTCGACGATGGCGACATGGTGAAGCGTGGCCAGCGCATCGCGGAGTGGGATCCCTATACCCGCCCGGTGCTGACCGAAGTCGAGGGCACGATCGGGTTCGAGGATCTGGTCGAGGGCCAGTCGATTTCGGAAACGCTGGACGAGTCGACCGGTATCGCCAAGCGCGTGGTCATCGACTGGCGCACGACGCGCGGCGGTTCGGATCTGCGTCCGGCCATCGTGGTCAAGGGCAAGGACGGCAAGGTGATGAAACTCGCACGTGGCGGCGATGCCCGCTACATGCTGTCGGTCGACGCCATTCTGTCGGTCGATATCGGCGCGAAGGTGCAGCCCGGCGACATCTTGGCGCGTATCTCGACCGAGAGCGCCAAGACGCGCGACATCACCGGCGGTCTGCCGCGAGTGGCGGAGCTGTTCGAGGCCCGGAAGCCGAAGGATGCGGCGATCATCGCCGAAACCGCGGGCACGATTCGCTTTGGCCGCGACTACAAGAACAAGCGCCGCATCTCGATCGAGCCGATGGACAAGACCGAGGAGCCGCGCGAGTACCTGATCCCGAAGGGCAAGCACATTCATCTGCAGGACGGCGATGTCGTCGAAAAGGGCGATTTCATCGTCGAAGGCAATCCGGCGCCGCACGACATCTTGGCGATCAAGGGCATCGAGGAACTCGCTGCCTATCTGGTCAACGAAATCCAGGAGGTCTATCGGTTGCAGGGCGTGCTCATCAACGACAAGCACATCGAGGTGATTGTCCGTCAGATGCTGCAGAAGGTGGAGGTCGCGGACCAGGGCGACACCGATATGATCGTGGGCGAACAGGTCGACAAGATCGAGTTCGACGCGCTCAACAGCAAGGCTAAGGAGGAGGGCAAGAAGCCCGCCACGGGTACGCCGGTTCTGCTCGGCATCACCAAGGCGAGCCTGCAGACCCGCTCCTTCTTCTCGGCGGCATCGTTCCAGGAGACCACGCGCGTGCTCACCGAAGCGGCCGTCAACGGCAAGGTGGACCCGCTCGAGGGCCTCAAGGAAAACGTCATCGTCGGCCGCCTGATTCCGGCCGGCACCGGTGCCTCGATGGCGCGGATCCGGGAGGTCGCGGTCAAGCGCGACAAGCTGATCCTCGACGAGCGCGAGAAGCAGGCGGCGATCGTGCCGACGGCCCCGGAAGCGGAGCCGCTGGCCCTGCCGCCCGCGGAATAGCATCCGCAAGACTACGGTAATGGACGAAAAGGCCGGCTCCGTGCCGGCCTTTTTGCTGCTTTCTTTCCTTTGCTGCGCTGCGATAACCTGCTTTGTTCATCTTTCCTTCAGAGTGAAAAGCGCTTTTGCTAATTTGGCTTAGGCCGGCCGCTTCGCGGGTCCGGAGACGACGGAACGTACATGTTTGATCTTGCAATCGTTGGCGGCGGCCCCGGCGGCCTGATGAGCGCGTGGTACCTGAAGCGCAAGCTCGGCGACCTTTGCCGCGTCACGCTCTTCGAGGCGTCGGATCGTCTCGGCGGCAAGATCGCCACGCGCAAGTTCGACACTGCGCCCGCGATGTACGAAGCCGGAGTCGCCGAGATCTACGACTACTCGATGACCGGGCCCGACCCGCTGCGCGAGTTGATCCAGCATTTCGGTCTGCAGACAATTCCGATGGATGCCGAGCAGGTGCATCTCGACGGCGAACTGCTCGCCGATGTCGCCGGTGTGCGACGCAAATACGGGCCGAAGACCGCTGACGCAATCGAGGCCTTCCGCAACCGCTGCACCGAGCTGGTATCGCCGATCGAATACTACGAAGGCGTCGGCGCGCACGACAACGAACACCCCTGGGCCTACAAGACCTGCGAGCAGGTGCTCGACGAGGAGGTCGAGGATCCCATTGCCAAGCGCTTCTTCAAGGTGATGGCGCGCTCCGACATCGCGACCGAGAGTCACAACACCAACGGACTCAACGCGCTGAAGAACTTCGTGATGGATATCGACGGCTATATCGGTCTGTACTCGATTCAGAACGGCAACGAGCAGTTGATCGAGTGTCTGCGCTCGGAGGTCGATGCCGACATCCATCTCAACCACCGGGTCCTCAAGGTCGGCAAGACCGCAAGCGGCCGCTATCAGCTCAACATGATGAATGGCAAAGGGCCGGAGACGCGCGACTTCGACCTCGTGCTGGTTTGCCTGCCGCATTCCTGGCTCGCGACGATGGGCTGGGACGGCGAAGAGTTGCGCAAGTCGATGGTCAAGCACATCGCCTATTTCGACCGGCCTGCGCACTATCTGCGCGTCTCGATCCTGTTCGACGAACCGTTCTGGGGCGAGAAGATCCCAGGCGCCTGGTTCATGTCGGAAGCATTCGGCGGCTGCTGCGTCTACAACGAAGGCGCGCGCCATGACGTCGGCAGGCACGGCGTCCTGAACTGGCTGATTGCGGGCTCCGACGCGCTGGCTTTCGCCAATCTCACCGACCAGGAACTGATCGACACCGCACTGAAATCGTTGCCCGCCGCGTTTGGCGATGCCCGTGCGCATTTCATGGAAGGCAAGATCCAGCGCTGGCTGTCGTCGGTGAACGCGCTGCCCGGAGGGCTGCCGGTGCGCGACGTTCTCACCAATCACCGTCCCGAGCCGAAGGAGCATCCTGGGATCGTGGTAGTCGGCGATTATCTGTTCGATTCGACGCTGAATGGTCTGCTCGACTCCTCGGATGCTGCGACCGACATCATCCTCACCGAGATGATACGGCTGCGCCGTGCCCAGTCGCAGACAACGGCAATTCTGTCGGACAAGATCGACCGCAGCTATTTCGAGAATTACCGGAACGTCGGTCCGTACAGCGAGGCGTGGCGCCACTTCACCGATCCGTCCTTTCTGATAGACCTGATCAACACCGTGTGGGGCAGGGAGAAGGGCTACAAGCTCCTGGTCGCCGGCTCCGCCAGCGGCGAACTGGTCGGTGCGCTGCGCGAACGCGGTATCGATGCCTGGGGTATCGAGAACAACCGCTACATCCACGGCAAGACGCCGACGGCGCTGACGAAATACAACAAGTTCGGCTCAATCGTCGACATGCCGTTCGACTCCAACGAGTTCGACTTCGTGTTCGAGACCAGCCTGTGTCATCTCAGCGGCAAGCAGGTAGTGCGCGCGGTGCGCGAGCTCAATCGCGTCGTCAAGACCGGCCTCGTATTCGGCTCGGTGACGTCGGACATGGCGCCGGCGCTGATCGACCGCTACGACCTGCTGCGCGGCGTGAAGAAGCTCGCCACCTGGTGGGAATGGTCGGAGCTGTTCTTTGGCAACGGCTTCGATCTCGCGATGCATCGCCACGATTGTACCGAGGCGCTGTGGGCCGCGACTCTCGCGGCCAACAAGGGACCGGGGCATTGGTATGGCGACGCCGACGCTTTGCGCTACTCGTTCTTCGATAAGGTCGAGGCCGAGAACGACTAGCCGCGCGGCTGCGACGTGGAGTGCCGCTCTGTGCCGCGCCTTTGGTGCGGTACATCGTCGATGCCAATTGCTTTGCTGATCTCACCGTGATCGCATAGGATCGGGGTTGTCGCGTTTTCGCGGCGCCCTCAATTTGCGGTCATGCCGGCCGTGCAGCATCGGTTGGTTTTATGGCGCCCAAGCCTCCTGCTTCCGACGATCCGAATCTGGCCGGCGCCGATGATCCCGAGCTGAAGAATAGGCTTGCGGTGGCCGGTTCGAGCCAGCCAGCCGCCAAGGCCAGAGCGCAGGTTGCGCCCGAGGACCATGAGGAGGAAAGGGACGACGACGAGCTCGACGACGATGAGGACGACGAGGATCTCGTCGTCTTTACCGCCAAGGAAGCCGCCGGTGCGCTCGCCACGATCTATGGCTTCGTCAGGCCGTTCCTGAGCACCTACAAGCGGCTGTTCGCCTTCGTCGCCTTCGGTGTGGTGGTCGAGACGCTATTCAACGTCATCATGCCGCTCAGCCTGAAGTTCCTGATCGACGACGCGCTCGGCGAGGAGGATTTTCAGGCTCTCTACAAGATCCTCGGCGTGCTTGCGGTCGCCGGCATCGTCACCTCGATTATCGCGGTCTGGTACGAGCGCTGGGATGCGCGGCTCGCGGCCAGCATCATTTCCGACGTGCGGACGCGGCTGTTCGATCACGTCCAGAACCTGCCGTCGTCCTATTTTGCGCGTACCAAGCGCGGCGAGATCCTGTCGCGCTTCTCGATCGACCTTTCGGCGTTCGAGGGTTCGATCAAGACCTTCGCCAACAGTGCTGCGCTGCCGTTCCTGGAAATGATTGCCGGCATCATCCTGATGCTGTTCTTGAATTGGCAGCTCGCGGTCGTTGCGCTGCTGGTGTTTCCGATCACGCTGATCGGTCCCCGCATCCTGACTCCGAAAGCGGTGCAGGCCAATTACGAGCAGAAGCTCAACGAATCGGCGCTGCTCGCGACTGTGCAGGAGAACGTCGCCGCGCAAGCGGTGGTGAAGGCCTTCAACCTGCAAAGGCGCGCGCTCGGCTGGTTCACCATGCGCAACCGCGAGGTCAGAACGAAGGCGGCCTCCGCCATGTTCCTGTCGACCATGGTGGAGCGCACCGTCACCATCGCGGTGCTGCTGCTGCATCTCGTGGTGCTCGCGATCGGCGCCTATCTCGCGACCAAGGGCCAGATCACGATCGGCACCTTCGTCACCTTCGAAAGTGCGTTCTGGGAGGTGTCCTACAACATCGCCCATCTCATGCATTTCATCCCTGTGTCGATCCAGTCGGCGGCAGCGGTGCGGCATATCCAGGAACTGCTGGACGAGCCAACCCGCGGCGCCGACCGTCCCGGCGCGCCGGATTTGCCACGCATCACTAACGACATCACCTTCGACCGCGTCAGCTTCCAATATGAAGGGGCGCTGACGCCGGTGCTCGACAATCTCACTCTCAAGCTCAATGCCGGCAAAAGCATCGCGATCGTCGGCCCGAGCGGCTCCGGCAAGAGCACGTTGCTCAATCTCATCCTTCGGCTCTATGTGCCGGACGAGGGTCGCGTCACCATCGACGGCGTCGACATCCGCCGCGTGACTCGCGAGTCGCTGCGGCGGGGCATGGCGGTGGTGTTCCAGGAGAACATGCTGTTCAACATGTCGATCCGCGAGAACATAAGGCTCGGCAAGGAGGGGGCGACCGACGCCGAGGTCGAGGACGCTGCCAGGAAGGCCGAGATCCACCGCTACATCATGAGCCTGCCGCAGAAATACGACACGCCGGTCGGCGAGCGCGGCGACACGTTGTCAGGTGGCCAACGTCAGCGCATTGCGATTGCCCGCGCCATCATCCGCAATCCGTCGGTTCTGTTGTTGGACGAAGCAACGTCGGCGCTCGACCAGACCACGGAGGCCGCGATCAATCGCACGCTGCTCAAGGTCGCGACAGGCCGAACCATGATCTGGTCAACCCACCGGCTCACCTCCGTGGTCGACATGGACGAGATCATTGTGATTTCCGGCGGCAGGGCGATCGAACGCGGCTCGCACGCCGAACTGCTCGCCAGGAATGGTGTCTACCGCAAGCTATGGGACGATCAGGGCCATACGTCGGCAGCTCAGGCCGACGACGACAATGAGGATGATGACGAAGTCGAGGAGGATGGTGACGAGGAGTGAGCGCGAAGTTTCCGCTCCGGCCTGATCACCTTGCGTGTTCGCCGTAATGTCCCGTCGCCGAGATAGGCGAGGAAGCGCGTCCAGCGCTGGAGCCGCCAGTAAAGCCCGGTATCGATCGACACCGAGCGGAACTTGAACGCCTTGTCGTTCGACCAGGCGTCGCAGGCCTTCTTGAGCGGATCGTCGTAGAACGCGGCGATCTTGTCCGCGCCCATGCCCTCCGTCGCAAGCCAAGCCGGAATATGCATGTTGCAGAGCTGCGCGACGTCGGTGAACACCTTGTCGGTGCCGGTGCCGGTTACGGGGCAGGTGGTCGCGAAAGCGTCACCGACCAGTACGATGCCGGCCTGCACGTAGCCCGTACTGACATGCAGGTCGGCGGGCCTGATCTTGATGTCGCCGGAAACATCGAATTCGCCGGTGATCCGGCGCAGGCGCGGCAGCGCGGCGTTCAGCGTCTCAACTGGATGATGCCGCATCGCGCGCAGCCAGGGATCGTCCGCCTGGCGATAGGTAAAGAGGTTGGCGCGCATCCGGCTCCCGACCGGAAACAGCGTTAGGTAGGGGATACGGTCGCTCGGCCGCTCCGAGAAATAGGTCATCGCCGGAAAGGGGAAGGCGGGCCGTCCCACCGGCACGAGGTCGAAGCCGATTGAAATGGAATGGCAGGCGCTGACGAGCCGCCGCTCGATCCCGACCGCCCTCCGCAACCCGACATTCAGCCCGCTGGCGAGCACCGCGAGCCGCGCCGAGATCGTGTCTCCATTGGCGAGTACAAGCTTCTGCCGCTCGTCGCTGGTCGTGACACCGATGACCTTGTCGCAGATGAATTCCGCAGGTTCGACCATCTCTGCCCTGATCGCGCCGACCAGCGCATCGTACATGATGCCGAATTGCTGGCTCGGCACCTTGTCGAGCAGATAGCCGAATCGGGCGATCCAGTTTTCCCCGTCCAGCGTGGCCGAACGCAGCACGGATTGGGCCAGGCCCGTCCTTTCGAATCGCTCGAGCTGCACCCCGCCGCTGATCTTCTCGACACGAAAATCGAAGGGATAGATTTGATGCGGATCGATCAGGATGCTCGGGACGCCGTCGCGGCCGAGCATGGCCGCCGCGGTCGAGCCCGCAAGGCCTCCGCCGATAATCGCGACATCTGTATACCGCATGGAGGTTCTCGGGCCCTGGCACCCTCCTTTTTGCGCTGCGAATGGCAAATAAATGCTTAGTTTACACCGCCGACCTTGAAGACGAAGCTGGGAAGCTTATTTTATCCGGATGAAATGATGATCCTGGGGCGGCCGATCGGGATGGGTGACGTCGCGATTTCGAGCAGGAGAGCGCGGACCTGAATGCAAAATCTGTAGGCGCCAGAGGTGTTTCTTTGATTATCGTTTTGCTTGACTTCACAATCTTGCGCTTATACAAGGCGGCCACTTAACGACAGGCGGTGAGCAACGCCAACGTCGGAACGGAACACCCTGACGGTTCCTAGGGAACCGGACGGGCACCAACCTCGACGAATGCCGCTCAGACGCTGTCGATTATAGCTAGGCAATGCCAGGACGATTTTGGTTCTCTTGAGCAAGTCCTCTTGAGAGTGAATTCGGATGCATGACCTCGATTGCGGACTGAACAGCGAACGCTGATCAGGTTCGGATCGAGGTCCTCTGTGGCGTCGAAGCGCTTTCCGCTCAGCGATGGGTGGTTGGCGTGATTTCGTTTTGCGTGGACGTTTGTCGCGCGCCGGACGGGCCGTACGGGACGGCTGATCCCGAGAAGATATTGGCGGAGCCATTCAAGGTTCCGCGCGAACTAAAAGGGTGAAGGCTGCATGCCGACGATCAACCAGCTGATCGCAAATCCACGAGAAGTGCAGAAGTCGCGCAAGAAGGTGCCGGCGCTGCAGCAATCGCCGCAGAAGCGCGGCGTGTGCACGCGCGTCTACACCACGACGCCGAAGAAGCCGAACTCGGCGCTTCGCAAGGTCGCCAAGGTGCGCCTGACCAACGGCTTCGAGGTGATCGGCTACATCCCGGGTGAGGGCCATAACCTGCAGGAGCACTCGGTGGTCATGATCCGCGGCGGCCGCGTCAAGGATTTGCCCGGCGTGCGCTACCACATCCTCCGCGGCGTGCTGGATACCCAGGGCGTCAAGAACCGTAAGCAGCGCCGTTCGAAGTACGGTGCCAAGCGTCCGAAATAAGCGGGAAACGATCAGATGTCGCGTCGCCATTCTGCTGAGAAGCGTGAAGTTCTTCCGGACCCGAAGTTCGGGAACGTCATCATTACGAAGTTCATGAACTCGGTGATGTACGCCGGGAAGAAGTCGGTCGCCGAAGGTATCGTCTACGGCGCGCTGGGCATGATCGAGGCCAAGACCAAGCAGAACCCGCTCGGCGTGTTCGAGCAGGCGCTCGAGAACGTGATGCCGACTATCGAGGTCCGTTCCCGCCGCGTCGGCGGCGCGACTTACCAGGTGCCGGTGGAAGTGCGTTCGGTGCGCCGCCAGGCACTCGGCATCCGCTGGCTGATCTCGGCCGCGCGCGAGCGGAACGAGAAGACCATGACGGAGCGGCTCTCAGCGGAGTTGCTCGATGCATCGAACAACCGGGGGAACGCCGTCAAGAAGCGCGAAGACGTGCACCGGATGGCGGAAGCCAACCGCGCCTTCTCGCACTATCGCTGGTAAGGCGAACAAAGGAATCTAAGGAACAGCCCCATGCCCCGCCAACATGCCATCGAGGACTATCGCAACTTCGGTATCATGGCGCATATCGATGCCGGCAAGACCACGACCACCGAGCGCATCCTCTATTACACCGGCAAGAGCCACAAGATCGGCGAAGTGCACGAAGGTGCCGCGACGATGGACTGGATGGAGCAGGAGCAGGAGCGCGGCATCACGATCACCTCGGCTGCGACCACCGCCTTCTGGAACGGCAAGCGCCTGAACATCATCGACACTCCCGGCCACGTCGACTTCACCATCGAGGTCGAGCGGAGCCTGCGCGTGCTCGACGGCGCCGTTTGCGTGCTCGACTCCAACCAGGGCGTCGAACCGCAAACCGAGACCGTCTGGCGCCAGGGCGACAAGTACAAGGTGCCGCGGATCGTTTTCGCCAACAAGATGGACAAGACCGGTGCGGACTTCTTCAAGTGTCTGTCCGACATCGTCGATCGTCTCGGCGCGAAGCCGATCGCGATCCAGCTTCCGATCGGCGCCGAGAGCGCCTTCAAGGGCCTTGTCGACCTCGTGAAGATGAAGGGCATCATCTGGAACGACGAATCGCTGGGCGCGAAGTTCGACTATGTCGACATTCCGGCCGACCTCGTCGAGCAGGCCAAGGAATATCGCGAGAAGATGGTGGAAGCCGCCGTCGAGCTCGACGACGATGCGCTGGCCGAGTTTCTCGACGGCAAGGAGCCTGACGAGGCGACTCTAAAGAGACTGATCCGCAAGGCGGTGCTGACCGGCGCCTTCTACCCGGTGCTGTGCGGATCCGCGTTCAAGAACAAGGGCGTGCAGCCGTTGCTCGACGCCGTCGTCGACTATCTGCCGTCGCCGCTCGACGTGCCCGCGATCAAGGGCACCGACGACAAGGGCAACGAGGTCGTGCGCAAGGCCGACGACAAGGAGCCCTTGTCGCTGCTCGCGTTCAAGATCATGGACGACCCCTTCGTCGGCACCATCACCTTCTGCCGTATCTATTCGGGCATCCTTCAGTCGGGCACCGGCGTGGTGAACTCGACCCGCGAGAAGAAGGAACGGATCGGCCGCATGCTGTTGATGCATGCGAACAACCGCGAAGACATCAAGGAAGCCTATGCGGGCGACATCGTCGCGCTGGCCGGCCTGAAGGAAGCGCGCACCGGCGACACGCTGTGCGATCCGACCCATCAGGTGATCCTCGAAAAGATGGAATTCCCGGAGCCGGTGATCGAGATCGCGATCGAGCCGAAGTCCAAGGCCGACCAGGAGAAGCTGGGCGTCGCGCTGGCGAAGCTTGCCGCGGAAGACCCGTCGTTCCGCGTGTCGACCGACCACGAGTCCGGCCAGACCATCCTGAAGGGCATGGGCGAACTGCATCTCGACATCAAGGTCGACATCCTCAAGCGCACCTACAAGGTCGACGCCAATATCGGCGCGCCGCAGGTCGCATTCCGCGAGCGCGTCACCAAGCGGGTCGAGCACAGCTACACCCACAAGAAGCAGACCGGTGGTACCGGCCAGTTCGCGGCCGTCACCCTCGTGGTCGAGCCGAACGAGCCGGGCAAGGGCTACGAGTTCGAGTCCAAGATTGTCGGCGGCGCGGTGCCGAAGGAATACATCCCTGGCGTCGAAAAGGGTGTCGAGAGCGTGCTATCCTCAGGCGTGGTCGCCGGCTTCCCGGTGGTCGACGTCAAGGTGCAGCTGATCGACGGCAAGTTCCACGACGTCGACTCTTCGGCGCTGGCCTTTGAAATCGCCACGCGCGCCTGCTTCCGCGAGGCGCTGCAGATGGGCAAGTCCGTTCTGCTCGAGCCGATCATGAAGGTCGAGGTGGTGACGCCGGAAGACTACACCGGCTCGGTCATCGGCGACCTGAATTCGCGGCGCGGCCAGATTCAGGGCCAAGACATGCGCGGCAATGCCAACGTCATCAATGCGATGGTGCCGCTCATGAACATGTTCGGTTACGTGAATAACCTGCGCTCGATGAGCCAGGGGCGCGCAACCTTCACGATGCAGTTCGATCACTACGCCGAAGCTCCGGCGAATGTGTCGGCTGAAGTCCAGAAGAAGTTTGCCTGATTATCGTTGGTTTGCAGCTAACGATTGAACGGAGAGTCAAATGGCCAAAGCAAAATTTGAACGCACTAAACCGCACTGCAACATCGGAACCATCGGTCACGTCGACCATGGCAAGACTTCGCTGACCGCAGCGATCACCAAGGTGCTCGCAGAAACCGGTGGTGCAACGTTCACCGCCTACGACCAGATCGACAAGGCGCCGGAAGAGAAGGCCCGCGGCATCACTATCTCGACCGCTCACGTCGAGTACGAGACGACCAACCGTCACTATGCCCACGTCGACTGCCCCGGCCACGCCGACTACGTGAAGAACATGATCACCGGCGCTGCCCAGATGGACGGCGCGATCCTGGTGGTGTCGGCTGCTGACGGCCCGATGCCGCAGACCCGCGAGCACATCCTGCTCGCCCGCCAGGTCGGCGTGCCCGCGCTCGTCGTGTTTCTCAACAAGTGCGACATGGTCGACGATCCGGAGCTGCTCGAGCTCGTCGAGCTCGAAGTCCGCGAGCTGCTCTCGAAGTATGAATTCCCGGGCGACAAGATCCCGGTCATCAAGGGCTCGGCGCTTGCCGCCCTCGAGGACAAGGACAAGAAGCTCGGCCACGACGCGATCCTCGAGCTGATGAAGAATGTCGACGAGTACATCCCGCAGCCGGAGCGTCCGATCGACCAGCCCTTCCTGATGCCGGTCGAAGACGTGTTCTCGATCTCGGGCCGCGGCACCGTGGTCACCGGCCGTGTCGAGCGCGGCGTGATCAAGGTCGGCGAGGAAATCGAAATCGTCGGCATCCGCGACACCCAGAAGACCATCGTCACCGGCGTCGAGATGTTCCGCAAGCTGCTCGATCAGGGTCAGGCGGGCGACAACATCGGTGCGCTGCTCCGCGGCACCAAGCGCGAGGAAGTCGAGCGTGGCCAGGTGCTCTGCAAGCCGGGTTCGGTCAAGCCGCACACCAAGTTCAAGGCTGAGGCCTACATCCTCACCAAGGAAGAGGGCGGCCGTCACACCCCGTTCTTCACGAACTACCGGCCGCAGTTCTACTTCCGCACCACCGACGTGACCGGCGTCGTGCACCTGCCGGAAGGCACCGAAATGGTGATGCCGGGCGACAATATCGCGATGGAAGTGCACCTGATCGTGCCGATCGCGATGGAAGAAAAGCTGCGTTTCGCGATCCGCGAGGGCGGCCGCACCGTCGGGGCCGGCGTCGTCGCCGCCATCATCGAGTAAGAAGCGAACAGGGAATGGCGAGTGGCGAATAGGTTCTCCTGTTCGCTGCTCGTTACTTGCCACTCACTGAAGAAAGCACGGCAATGAACGGCCAAAACATTCGCATCCGTCTCAAGGCGTTCGACCATCGGATTCTCGATACGTCGACCCGTGAGATCGTGAACACGGCGAAGCGCACCGGTGCGCAGGTTCGCGGACCGATTCCGCTGCCGACCCGCATCGAGAAGTTCACCGTCAACCGTTCTCCGCACGTTGACAAGAAGAGCCGCGAGCAATTCGAGATGCGCACGCACAAGCGCCTGCTCGACATTGTGGACCCGACCCCGCAGACCGTCGATGCCCTGATGAAGCTCGACCTGGCCGCCGGTGTCGACGTCGAGATCAAGCTCTAAGGTTTTGGATTTTTACGTCCGCAGCTTGCGGACAGAAGGACAGGAAGCACGCCGATGCGCTCCGGAGTGATCGCACAAAAGGTCGGGATGACGCGGGTCTTTACGGAGGCCGGTGAGCATATCCCTGTGACCGTGCTGAAGCTTGGCAACTGCCAGGTGCTGGGTCACCGCACGAAAGACAAGAACGGCTACGTCGCCCTTCAGCTCGGTGCGGGTGCCCGCAAGACCGTCTACCTGCCCAAGGCTGAACGCGGCCAGTTCGCGGTCGCCAAGGTCGAGCCCAAGCGCAAGGTTGCGGAATTCCGCGTGTCCGAGGACGCGCTGATCCCGGTCGGCGCCGAGATCCAGGCGGACCATTTCGTGGTCGGCCAGTTCGTCGACGTGACCGGCACCTCGATCGGTAAGGGTTTTGCCGGCGGCATGAAGCGCTGGAATTTCGGCGGTCTGCGCGCCACCCACGGTGTGTCGATCTCGCACCGCTCGATCGGTTCGACCGGTGGCCGCCAGGACCCCGGCAAGACCTTCAAGAACAAGAAGATGCCCGGTCACATGGGCGTCGATCGCATTACCACGCTCAACCTGCGCGTGGTCTCGACCGACGTTGAGCGCGGCCTGATCCTCGTCGAAGGCGCCGTCCCCGGCTCCAAGGGCGGCTGGATCTCGGTGCGTGACGCGGTGAAGAAGCCGCTGCCGAAGGAAGCTCCGAAGCCGGGCAAGTTCAAGGTTGCCGGCGGTGAGGCTGCCGAGGCATCGGCCGAGAAGGAGGGCGCGTGAGATGGAACTGAAAGTCACGACCCTTGAAGGCAAGGACGCCGGATCGGTCCAGCTCTCGGACGCGATCTTCGGTCTTGAGCCGCGCGCGGACATCATCCAGCGCTGCGTGCAGTGGCAGCTTAACAAGCGCCAGGCCGGCACCCACAAGACGCAGGGCCGCGCTGACGTCTGGCGCACCGGCAAGAAGATGTACAAGCAGAAGGGCACCGGCGGCGCCCGTCACGGCTCGGCCCGCGTGCCGCAGTTCCGGGGCGGTGGCCGTGCGTTCGGTCCGGTCGTTCGCTCCCATGCGACCGACCTGCCGAAGAAGGTGCGTGCGCTCGCGCTGAAGCATGCGCTGTCGGCCAAGGCCAAGGACGGCGGGCTGATCGTGATCGACAACGCGACCGTGAAGGAAGCCAAGACCAAGGCGCTGATCGGTCACTTCTCCGGACTCGGGCTCACCAACGCGCTGATCATTGACGGCGCCGAGCTCAACACCGGTTTCGCGACTGCGGCCCGCAACATCCCCAACATCGACGTGCTGCCGATCCAGGGCATCAACGTCTACGACATTCTCCGCCGCCACAAGCTCGTGCTGACCAAGGCTGCGGTTGATGCGCTGGAGGCGCGCTTCAAATGAAGAACATCGACCCGCGCCATTACGACGTGATCGTCGCTCCCGTCGTGACGGAAAAGGCGACGCTCGCCTCCGAGCACAACAAGGTGCTGTTCAAGGTCTCCGGCAAGGCCACCAAGCCGCAGATCAAAGAAGCGATCGAGAAGCTGTTCGACGTCAAGGTGAAGAGCGTCAACACCCTCGTTCGCAAGGGCAAGACCAAGGTGTTCCGCGGCAATCTCGGCTCACAGTCGGATACCAAACGCGCGATCGTGACCCTGGAAGAGGGTCACCGCATCGACGTGACTACCGGACTATAAGGCGCAACGACGATGGCTTTGAAAACCTACAACCCCACGACGCCGGGCCAGCGCCAGCTGGTCATGGTCGATCGTTCGGCGCTCTACAAGGGCAAGCCGGTGAAGGCGCTGACCGAGGGCAAGATCGGTACGGGCGGCCGCAACAACAACGGTCGCATCACCGTGCGCTTCCGCGGCGGCGGCCACAAGAAGGCCTATCGCACCGTCGACTTCCGCCGCGACAAGGTGGACATGCCGGCGACAGTGGAGCGGCTGGAATACGATCCCAACCGCACGGCCTTTATCGCGCTGATCAAGTATCAGGACGGAGAGCAGGCCTATATCCTGGCGCCGCAGCGTCTGGCCGCGGGCGACACGGTCGTCGCCGGCAGCCATGTCGACGTCAAGCCGGGCAACGTCATGCCACTCGGCAACATGCCGGTCGGCACGATCGTGCACAACATTGAGCTGAAGATCGGCAAGGGTGGCCAGCTTGCGCGCTCCGCCGGTACCTATGCCCAGATCGTCGGCCGCGATCAGGACTACGTGATCATCCGCCTGAACTCGGGCGAGCAGCGTCTCGTGCACGGTCGTTGCCGCGGCACGATCGGCGCGGTCTCCAACCCCGATCACATGAACATCTCGATCGGCAAGGCCGGTCGGACCCGCTGGCTCGGCTGGCGTCCGCACAACCGCGGCGTCGTCATGAACCCGATCGATCACCCGCACGGCGGTGGCGAAGGCCGCACCTCGGGCGGTCGCCATCCGGTCACCCCGTGGGGCAAGCCGACCAAGGGCAAGAAGACCCGCAGCAACAAGTCGACCAACAAATTCATTCTCCTAAGCCGCCACAAGCGGAAGAAGTAAGGAACGCCGGACATGGTTCGTTCAGTCTGGAAAGGCCCGTTCGTCGAAGGCTCTCTGCTCAAGAAGGCAGATGCCGCGCGCGCGTCCGGCCGTCACGACGTCATCAAGATCTGGAGCCGCCGCTCGACCATCCTGCCGCAGTTCGTCGGCCTGACGTTCGGCGTCTACAACGGCCAGAAGCACGTGCCGGTGGCCGTCAACGAGGAGATGGTGGGTCACAAGTTCGGCGAGTTCTCGCCGACCCGGACCTTCCACGGCCACTCGGGCGACAAGAAAGCCAAGAAGGCTTGAGGATTAAGCGATGAGCAAACCAAAGCGCGAACGTAGCCTCGCGGACAATGAGGCCAAGGCCGTCGCCCGCATGCTGCGCGTCAGCCCGCAGAAGCTCAACCTCGTGGCGCAGTTGATCCGCGGCCGCAAGGCGTCCGCGGCGCTCGCTGACTTGCAGTTTTCGCGCAAGCGGATCGCGGTCGACGTCAAGAAGTGCCTGGAATCGGCGATCGCGAACGCCGAGAACAACCATGACCTCGAAGTCGACGATCTTGTCGTCGCCGAGGCTCATGTCGGCAACGGCATCGTGATGAAGCGTTTTGCCCCGCGCGGCCGTGGCCGTTCGGGTCGTGTGTACAAACCGTTCTCGCACCTGACCATCGTGGTTCGTCAGGTCGAGGCCGAGGCAGGCGCTTAAAGAGGGCGCAGGAGAAGACGATGGGTCAAAAGATCAATCCAATCGGGCTGCGTCTCGGGATCAACCGGACTTGGGATTCCCGTTGGTTTGCCGGCAAGCAGGAATACGGCAAGCTCTTGCACGAGGACGTCAAGATCCGCGAGATCCTGCACAAGGAGCTCAAGCAGGCGGCTGTCGCGCGCATCGTGATCGAGCGTCCGCACAAGAAATGCCGCGTGACGATCCACTCGGCGCGTCCGGGCGTGGTGATCGGCAAGAAGGGCGCCGACATCGACAAGCTGCGCAAGAAGGTCGCCGACATCACCTCGTCCGATGTCGTGATCAACATCGTCGAAATCCGCAAGCCCGAGCTCGACGCGACCCTGGTTGCCGAGTCGATCGCCCAACAGCTCGAGCGCCGCGTCGCGTTCCGCCGCGCCATGAAGCGCGCCGTGCAGTCGGCGATGCGCCTTGGTGCAGAGGGCATCCGCATCAACTGCTCGGGCCGTCTCGGCGGCGCCGAAATCGCGCGCATGGAATGGTACCGCGAGGGCCGCGTTCCGCTGCACACGCTGCGCGCCGATGTCGACTACGGCGTTGCGACCGCGTTCACGACCTTCGGCACCTGCGGCGTCAAGGTCTGGATCTTCAAGGGTGAGATCCTCGAGCACGATCCGATGGCCCAGGACAAGAAGATGGCCGAAGGCGACACGCCGCGTTCGCGCCGCGACGCCGCCTAAGGCAAAGCAGGAATTTGAGGGCTTAAAGCCATGATGCAACCTAAGAAAACGAAGTTCCGGAAGGCGCATAAGGGCCGTATCCACGGCGTTGCGACCTCTGGCGCGACGTTGGCGTTCGGCCAGTTCGGCCTCAAGGCGATGGAGCCTGAGCGCGTCACCGCCCGTCAGATCGAGGCCGCCCGCCGCGCGCTGACCCGTCACATGAAGCGCGCCGGCCGCGTCTGGATTCGCGTGTTCCCCGACGTGCCGGTGTCGAAGAAGCCTGCCGAAGTCCGCATGGGCTCCGGCAAGGGTTCGCCGGAATTGTGGGTGGTCCGGGTCAAGCCGGGTCGGGTGATGTTCGAGATCGACGGCGTGCCGGTGCAGACCGCAAGGGAAGCGCTGTCGCTCGCCGCCGCCAAGCTGCCGATCAAGACGCGCTTCGTCGCGCGCATTGCGGAGTAATCGCCATGGCCGAGATGAAAGTCGAAGACATTCGCGCGATGAGCGACGACCAGCGGGAAGATGCGATCCTCAACCTGAAGAAGGAGCGCTTCAACCTGCGCTTCCAGCGCGCCACCGGGCAGCTGGAAAACACCTCGCGGATGCGGGAAGCCCGCCGCGACATTGCTCGTATCAAGACCATCGCTGCCCAGCAGCGCGCGAAGAAGAAGTAAGGGGCCAGCTATGCCGAAACGTACTCTGCAGGGCGTGGTCGTCAGCGACAAGCAAGCCAAGACGGTTGTGGTGCGCGTCGATCGCCGCTTCACCCATCCGATCTACAAGAAGACGATCCGCCGTTCGAAGAACTACCACGCGCACGACGAGAATAACCAGTTCAAGCCGGGCGACATGGTCTGGATCGAAGAATCGAAGCCGATCTCGAAGCTGAAACGCTGGACCGTGGTCCGGGGCGAACACAAGAAAACGGCCTGATAACCTCGGCTTGGCCGGGAGAATTCAGGGAAATTTTGAGCGCGCCAGTGCGCAGAAAGAGGACGAGGTGCATCAATGATTCAGATGCAGACCAACCTCGACGTGGCCGATAATTCAGGCGCACGCCGTGTCATGTGCATCAAGGTGCTTGGAGGCTCCAAGCGCCGCTATGCCACCGTGGGCGACGTTATCGTTGTGTCGATCAAGGAAGCCATTCCGCGTGGCAAGGTGAAGAAGGGCGACGTGATGAAGGCCGTGGTGGTGCGGGTCCGCAAGGACATCCGTCGCGCCGACGGCTCGGTCATCCGCTTCGACCGCAACGCAGCCGTGCTGATCAACAACCAGTCGGAGCCGGTCGGCACGCGTATCTTTGGGCCGGTCCCACGCGAGCTTCGCGCCAAGAACCACATGAAGATCATTTCGCTCGCGCCGGAGGTGCTGTGATGGCTGCCAAGATCCGCAAAGGCGACAAGGTCATCGTGCTGAGCGGCCGCGACAAGGGCCGCACTGGTGAGGTGTTCGAGGTGCGTCCAGACGAGAACAAGGCTCTCGTGCGCGGCATCAACATGGTGAAGCGTCACCAGAAGCAGACCCAGTCCCAGGAGGGCGGCATCATTTCGAAGGAGGCGCCGATCCACCTGTCCAACGTTGCGTATGTCGGCAAGGACGGAAAGCCGACCCGCATCGGGTTCAAGATTCAGGCCGATGGCAAGAAGGTCCGTATTGCCAAGAGCTCGGGAGCAGAGATCGATGGCTGATACCGCTTACGTGCCGCGCCTGCGCGCGGAGTATGACAAGAAAATCCGCGGCATGCTGACCGAGAAGTTCGGCTACGCCAACGTGATGCAGGTTCCGCGGCTGGACAAGGTCGTGCTCAACATGGGCGTCGGCGATTCCGTCAACGACCGCAAGAAGGCCGAGACGGCTGCCGCCGAACTGAGCCAGATCGCCGGCCAGAAGGCGATCGTGACCTATTCGCGCGTCGCAATCGCGACCTTCAAGCTGCGCGAAAACCAGCCGATCGGCTGCAAGGTCACGCTGCGCAAGGCCCATATGTACGAGTTCATTGATCGCCTGGTGAACGTGGCGCTGCCTCGCGTTCGCGACTTCCGCGGCCTGAACCCGAAGAGCTTCGACGGCCGCGGCAACTACTCGCTCGGCATCAAGGAGCACATCATTTTCCCCGAGATCGATTTCGACAAGGTCTCGGAGGCCCGCGGCATGGACATCACGGTGTGTACCACCGCAAAGACCGACGACGAGGCCCGCGCCTTGTTGACCGCTTTCAATTTCCCGTTCCGGCAGTGAGTAGCTGAGCAAAGCCAACTCAAACGCGGATACCCAGGAGCCAAGCATGGCAAAGAAGAGTTCAGTCGAGAAGAACAACCGGCGCAAGCGGATGGCGAAGAACGCCGCTCCGCGCCGCGAGAAGCTGAAGGCGATCATCGCCGACAAGAGCAAGCCGATGGAGGAGCGCTTCGCGGCGACCCTGAAGCTTGCCGAGATGCCGCGCAACTCGTCGCCGACGCGTATCCGTAACCGCTGCGAGCTGACCGGGCGTCCGCGCTCGAACTATCGCAAGAACAAGCTCTCCCGCATCGCGCTGCGCGAACTCGGCTCCAAGGGCCTGGTTCCCGGGCTCGTGAAGTCGAGCTGGTAAGGAGGGTCGGAAAGCATGTCCACGCACGATCCGATCAGCGATCTCATCACCCGCATCCGCAACGCGCAGATGCGTTCGAAGTCCAAGGTCTCGAGCCCGGGTTCGAGGATGCGCGCCAGCGTGCTCGAGGTTCTGAAAGCCGAGGGTTACATCCGCGGCTACGCCAGCGTCGAGCATCCGTCCGGCCGCAGCGAGCTCGAGATCGAGCTCAAGTATTTCGACGGCGAACCCGTCATCCGCGAGATCGAGCGCGTGTCGAAGCCGGGCCGGCGGGTCTACACCTCGGTGAAGAACCTGCCGCGCGTGAACAACGGACTCGGCATTTCGGTGTTGTCGACGCCGAAGGGAATCATGGCTGACCACGAAGCGCGCGACGCGAACGTGGGCGGCGAGATTCTCTTCACGGTGTTCTGAGGAGGGATTTTAGATGTCACGTATCGGCAAGAAGCCGGTGGCGATCCCGTCCGGTGTGACGGCGAGCGTCGAGGGCCAGACGGTGAAGGTGAAGGGGCCGAAGGGCCAGCTTCAATTCGTCGTGCATGACGACGTCGAGGTGAAGTTCGAGAACGGCCAGGTCAAGGTTGCGCCGCGCGTCAAGACCAACCGTGCACAGGCGATGTACGGCACGGCGCGCGCCCAGGTCGCCAACCTCGTCGAGGGCGTCACCAAGGGCTTTGAGAAGAAGCTAGAGATCACCGGCGTCGGCTATCGCGCTGCGATGCAGGGCAAGAACCTGCAGCTCGCGCTCGGCTACAGCCACGACGTGGTCTACGCGATCCCGGAAGGCATCACCATCGCGGTGCCGAAGCCGACCGAGATCACGATCACCGGCAATGATCCGCAGCGGGTCGGCCAGGTCGCAGCGGAGATCCGCGCCTATCGTCCGCCGGAGCCCTACAAAGGCAAGGGCGTGAAGTACGTCGACGAGTTCATTTTCCGCAAGGAAGGCAAGAAGAAGTAACGGAGCCGGTCATGTCACTGAAGGTTACGAATGCCCGGCGCAAGCAGCGCGTGCGCCTTGCGCTTCGCCGCTCGGCAGGCGGCCGTCCGCGGCTGTCGGTGTTCCGCTCGTCCAAGCACATCTACGCGCAGGTCATTGACGACCTGAAGGGCGAGACGCTGGCTTCTGCCTCGTCACTGGAAAAGACCATGCGCGAGGCTGGCAAGACCGGCGCCGATATCGATGCGGCGAAGGCGGTCGGCAAGCTGCTGGCCGAGCGCGCTGCGCAGAGGGGCGTCAAGGAAGTCGTGTTCGATCGCGGCGGCTATCTCTACCACGGGCGCGTCAAGGCGCTTGCGGATGCCGCGCGTGAAGGCGGATTGAGCTTCTAAACCGTTTGTACGATTACGAGGAAAGAGGCACGGGCCTCCTAAAGATTGGAAAACACCATGGCAGGTGAACGCGAACGCGGCGGACGCGAACGGAGCAGGGATCGCGAGGAGCGCGACAGCGAGTTCGTCGACAAGCTCGTCCACATCAATCGCGTGGCGAAGGTCGTCAAGGGCGGCAAGCGGTTCGGCTTTGCGGCGCTGGTCGTGATCGGCGACCAGAAGGGCCGGGTCGGTTTCGGCCACGGCAAGGCCCGCGAGGTTCCCGAGGCGATCCGCAAGGCGACCGAAGCGGCCAAGCGCAACCTGACGCGCGTCGCGCTGCGCGAAGGCCGCACGCTGCATCACGACATTGCCGGCCGCCACGGCGCCGGCCGCGTCTACCTGCGTGCCGCTCCGGCAGGTACCGGCATCATCGCCGGCGGACCGATGCGCGCGGTGTTCGAGACGCTCGGCATCCAGGACGTGGTGGCAAAGTCGATCGGTTCGTCGAATCCCTACAACATGGTTCGCGCGACCTTCGACGCGCTGAAGCATCAGGATTCGCCCCGCTCTGTGGCGGCGCGCCGCAACATCAAGGTCTCCACCCTGCAGTCGCGCCGCGTCGGCGGCGACGCCGAAGCGGTGGCGGAATAACCCGCGCGACGAACCGCGCGCTATTTGGAGTCAGAACGATGGCCAAGGCCAGCAAGACGATCAGGGTCGAGCAGATCGGCAGCGCAATCCGCCGCCATCACTCGCAGCGTTCGACGCTGATCGGCCTCAAGCTCAACAAGATCGGCCGGGTTGCCGAGCTGCAGGACACCCCTGAAGTTCGCGGCATGATCAGCAAGGTCCAGCATCTCGTCCGCATCGTCGGCGAGTAAGCAAGAGATAGGAGAAGGGCGATGAAGCTCAGCGATATCGCCGACAACGCCGGCTCGCGCAAGAAGCGCATGCGTGTCGGCCGTGGCATCGGTTCCGGCAAGGGCAAGACATCGGGCCGCGGCGGCAAGGGCCAGACCGCGCGTTCGGGTGTCCGCATCAAGGGTTTCGAGGGCGGTCAGATGCCGATGCATCGCCGTCTGCCCAAGCGCGGCTTCAACAACATATTCCGGCTCGAATTCGCAGAGATCAACCTCGACCGTCTGCAGGACGCGATCGACAACAAGCTGATCGACGCGGGCGCGACCGTGAACGCGGAATCGCTGGTAAAGGCGGGCGTGCTGCGCCGCACCAAGGACGGTGTGCGGCTGCTCGGCCGCGGCGAGATCAAGGCCAAGTTGACGATCGAGGTGCACGGCGCCTCCAAGTCCGCCGTCGCGGCCGTCGAGAAGGCCGGCGGAACGGTCAAGATCCTGGCCCCGGTCAAGAAGGAAGAAGGCGAGGCAGCGTAACATCTGCGTCATTGCCCGCCGCGCGCGGGCAATCCGCGGATCGAACGATGGACTTATCGAAGCCGAGCACCAGATAATGTCCGGCGTCTACCGATCGCCTACCCAAGGCGGAGTCGGCAAAGGGGGCTCCGGGAGAAAGCCTAAACATGGTCTCAGCAGCGGAACAACTTGCAGCCAACTTGAATTTTGCAGCGCTCGGAAAGGCCGAGGAGCTGAAGAAGCGCATCTGGTTCACACTGGGTGCGCTGCTCGTTTATCGGCTCGGCACTTACATCCCGCTGCCCGGTATCGATCCGGCCATCTGGGAGCAGGTGTTCCAGACGCAGGCTGGCGGCATCCTCGGCATGTTCAACATGTTTGCCGGCGGCGGTATCCACCGCATGGCGATCTTCGCGCTGAACATCATGCCGTACATCTCGGCATCGATCATCATCCAGCTCCTGACCACCGTCTCGCCGCAGCTCGAGGCGTTAAAGAAGGAAGGCGAGGCCGGCCGCAAGACGCTGAACCAGTATACGCGTTACCTGACCGTGATCCTCGCCGCGTTCCAATCCTACGGCATCGCCGTTGGTCTTGAGGGCGCCGGCAACGTCGTCAGCGACCCCGGCATGTTCTTCCGCCTGTCGACCACGATCACCCTGACCGGCGGCACCATGTTCCTGATGTGGCTCGGCGAGCAGATCACCTCGCGCGGCATCGGCAACGGCATCTCGCTGATCATCCTTTCCGGCATCGTCGCTGAATTGCCCTCGGCACTGGCCAACATGCTCGAACTCGGTCGCCAGGGCGCGATGTCGACCGGTGTGATCCTGATGGTCATCGTGATGGCGGTCGCCGTGATCGCCTTCATCGTGTTCATGGAGCGGGCGCAGCGCCGGCTCCTGATCCAGTACCCGAAGCGACAGGTCGGCAACAAGATGTTCGAGGGCCAGTCTTCGCACCTGCCGCTGAAGCTCAACACGTCGGGTGTGATTCCGCCGATTTTCGCCTCGTCGCTGCTGCTGCTGCCGACCACGGTCGCGAACTTCAACGCCGGCAGAGGCCCGGAGTGGTTCCAGTGGATCACGACCCAGCTCAGCCATGGCCGCCCGCTGTTCCTGATCCTCTATCTCGCGCTGATCGTGTTTTTCGCGTTCTTCTACACCGCGATCGTGTTCAACCCGACCGAGACGGCCGACAACCTGAAGAAGCACGGCGGCTTCATCCCGGGCATCCGTCCCGGCGAGCGTACTGCCGAGTACATCGATTACGTGCTGTCGCGCATCACTGTGCTGGGCGCGATCTATCTCGCGATCGTCTGTCTGATTCCTGAAATTCTGATTTCCTACGCCTCGGTGCCGTTCTACTTTGGCGGCACGTCGTTGTTGATTGTCGTCAGCGTGACGATGGACACGGTGGCGCAGGTTCAGGGTTACCTGCTGGCCCATCAGTATGAAGGGCTGATCAGAAAGTCCAAACTCAGAGGCCGTCGCCGCTGATCGCGGCGGTCTTGAAATTCAGAAAGCGGGTGTGCGGATCATCGCTCACCCGGCCGGGGGGCGATAGTCATGAGATTGATCCTTTTGGGGCCGCCGGGCTCGGGCAAGGGGACCCAGGCGCAACGCCTCGTGCACAAGCATGGCATCGTTCAGCTCTCGACCGGTGAAATGCTGCGTGCGGCCGCAGCGGCCGGTACGCCGGTCGGCTTGCAGGCGAAGGAGATTATGTCCCACGGTGGTCTCGTGCCCGACGAAGTGGTGGTCAGGATTATCGCCGATCGCATCGAGCAGCCGGATGCCGCGCGAGGTTTCATCCTCGACGGCTTTCCGCGCACCGTCCCGCAGGCTGCGGCCTTGGATGAACTCCTGAAAAAGAAGCACCTCAAGCTCGACGCCGTCATTGAACTCCGCGTCAACGAGAGCGCGTTACTCGATCGGGTCGAAAAGCGCGCCGAGGAAACGCGGGCGCGAGGCGAGGAGGTCCGCCTCGATGACACGCCGGAAGTGCTGATCAAGCGGCTGGCGAGCTATCGCTCCCTGACGGAACCGCTGATTCACTATTATTCCGAGCGGCGGAAGCTCCTGACCGTCGATGGCATGATGACCATCGAACACGTCACCCGCGAGATTAACCGTATCCTGGCTGCCATCGGGGCCGTGGAACCGAAGGTCGAGGCATCGGCTCGGAAGACCGCCAAGGGGGTCAGGAAGGTCGCCAAGACCGCCAAAAAGGCCTCCAGACCGGCCCGCACGGCCGGCAGGGGTGCGTCGAAGGCGGCTGCCAAGGCCGTGAAGAGGCCTTCCAAGGTCAAGAAGGCTGCCAAGGCTGGGACCAGGGCCGGGATCGCCCGGAAGGCTGCCCCACGGCCTTCAAAAAAGCTCACTAAAAAGCGAGCTAAACGCTAGGAGCTGTTGACGAAACCGACATGAATCCTTTAATAAGCCCCGCATCCAAGTCGGATAGTTATGACGATGCCGGGCCCCGAAGAACATAAGGGGAAGGGCGTCGTGTTCGCGTTTGCGAGCACTTGCCCCAGATAGCAAGCACTTACAGCCCGAATCCGTGAGGGATCGGCGACAGGAGAGAAGTCCGTGGCCCGTATTGCCGGCGTGAATATTCCCACCAACAAGCGCGCACTGATCGCGCTTCAGTACATTCATGGCATCGGCCAGAAAAACGCGGCCGAGATCATGGAGAAGGTCAAGATCCCGCTGGACCGTCGCGTCAATCAGTTGACCGACCAGGAAGTCCTGCAGATCCGCGAAGTCATCGACCGCGACTATCTCGTCGAGGGCGATCTCCGACGCGAGGTCGGCATCAACATCAAGCGGCTGATGGACCTCGGCTGCTATCGCGGCCTGCGTCATCGTCGCGGTCTGCCGGTGCGCGGCCAGCGCACCCACACCAATGCGCGCACGCGCAAGGGGCCGGCCAAGGCGATCGCCGGCAAGAAGAAGTAGTTTGGCGAATAGTGACTGGCGAATTGCGGGTGGACGAACCACTCGCCGTTCGCCACTCGCTTCTTTGAGGTGTAGCCGCTGGCGTTACGGCGGCGTTTGAGATCACAGGAAAGGTTTTAGGTAATGGGCAAGGAAGCCACCCGCGTGCGCCGGCGCGAGCGCAAGAACATCGCATCCGGCATCGCGCACGTGAATTCGTCGTTCAACAACACGACCATCACTATCACCGACGCGCAGGGCAACACGATTGCCTGGTCGTCGGCGGGCACGATGGGCTTCAAGGGTTCGCGCAAGTCGACCCCCTATGCCGCGCAGGTCGCGGCCGAAGACGTCTCCAAGAAGGCGCAGGAACATGGCATGCGCACCTTGGAGGTCGAAGTGGCCGGCCCCGGTTCGGGCCGCGAATCGGCGCTGCGTGCGCTGCAGGCCGCGGGCTTCACCGTCACCTCGATCCGTGACGTGACCACGATCCCGCACAATGGTTGCCGCCCGCGCAAACGCCGGCGCGTCTGATTGATGTCGCTTGCGGCTTGGCCGCTCGCGATTGTTTTGGAAATTGACCACGCGGACTGCTCCGCGATCTCCAACGCCAGGTCCCTCGATTCGGCCGGCACATGGGTGAAACAGTGACGATTCAGAAAAATTGGCAAGAACTCATTCGACCGAACAAGCTGCAGGTGACGCCGGGCTCGGACTCGAGCCGGTTTGCCACCGTGGTCGCCGAGCCGCTTGAGCGCGGTTTCGGCCAGACGCTCGGTAACGCCCTGCGCCGCATCCTGTTGTCTTCGTTGCAGGGCGCGGCTGTGCAATCGGTGCACATCGACGGCGTGCTGCACGAGTTCTCCTCGATTGCCGGCGTGCGCGAGGACGTCACCGATATCGTGCTCAACATCAAGGACATCTCGATCAAGATGCAGGGCGAAGGCCCCAAGCGCATGGTCGTGAAGAAGCAAGGACCTGGCGTCGTCACCGCCGGCGATATCCAGACCGTCGGCGATGTCACCGTGCTCAACCCCGACCTGCAGCTCTGCACGCTGGACGACGGCGCCGAGATCCGCATGGAATTCACGGTCACGACCGGCAAGGGCTACGTGGCCGCCGAGCGCAACCGTCCCGAGGATGCGCCGATCGGCCTGATCCCGGTCGACAGCCTGTTCTCACCAGTTCGCAAGGTTTCCTACAAGGTCGAGAATACCCGCGAAGGCCAGATCCTCGACTACGACAAGCTGACCATGACGATCGAGACCAACGGCGCGATCACGCCGGAGGATGCGGTCGCCTACGCCGCGCGCATCCTGCAGGATCAGCTCAACGTGTTCGTCAACTTCGAGGAGCCGCGCAAGGAAGTCGCGCAGGAGATCATCCCCGATCTCGCCTTCAATCCGGCCTTCCTCAAGAAGGTCGACGAGCTCGAATTGTCGGTGCGTTCGGCAAACTGCCTGAAGAACGACAACATCGTCTACATTGGAGACCTCGTGCAGAAGTCGGAAGCGGAAATGCTCCGCACCCCGAACTTTGGCCGCAAGTCGCTGAACGAGATCAAGGAAGTGCTGGCCCAGATGGGCCTGCACCTCGGCATGGAAGTGCCGGGCTGGCCGCCGGAAAACATCGACGAGCTCGCCAAGCGCTTCGAGGATCACTACTGAGTAATAGGCAGTAGCGGACAGCGAATGGCAGGCTCTCGCTATTCACCGTTCGTTACTTGCCATCCACGGCGAACGCAGGAAGCCCACCTGAGCAACATGTCCGACGAACCGTCGTGGCAGAGACAATGTAAGGAATAGACTATGCGTCACGGCAAGGTTCATCGGAAACTCAATCGCACCGCGGAGCATCGCCGCGCGATGTTCGCCAACATGGCCGCCGCGCTGATCAAGCACGAGCAGATCGTCACCACGCTGCCAAAGGCGAAGGAGCTGCGGCCGATCGTCGAGAAGCTCGTTACCCTCGGCAAGAAGGGTGGGCTCGCGCTGCGCCGCCAGGCGATCTCGGAGCTGCGCGACGTCGACATGGTCAAGAAGCTGTTCGACACGCTGGCCCCCCGCTACAAGGACCGCCAGGGCGGCTACACCCGCATCATCAAGGCCGGCTTCCGCTACGGCGACAATGCAGCGATGGCCGTGATCGAGTTCGTCGACCGCGATGTCGATGCCAAGGGCCAGGATTCCGGCCCGACCGAGGAAAAGCAGGTCGAGGCGGCGTAAGCCGGTCCTCATCAGGTCTTCGAAAATGGCGCCTTCGGGCGCCGTTTTTATTTTCGCTTTACCCGGCGCGGATCGTGGGCGCTTATCAAGTCCGTCAAGACCCATTCCGGCTGCTTCGGCCACGTTGATGTCGCGGTTGTTACAAAGCGCCCCGCGGACAGATATCTTCTCGAGGACTGACAGGAGGTGGCTCATGAAAATCGATCTTTCCGGAAAGACGGCGCTGGTTACAGGCTCAACCGCCGGCATCGGCAACGCCATTGCGAAGGGTCTGGCCGTGGCCGGTGCCGAGGTCGTCGTCAACGGCCGCAGCCAGGCCAAGGTCGACGCTGCGGTCGTGGCGATCGCAAAGTCGGTGCCGGACAGCAAGCTGCGCGGTATCGCGGCGGACGTCTCGACCGCCGCGGGTTGCAAGGCTCTGGTTGCGGCGCTGCCGCAAGCCGACATTCTCGTGAACAACGCCGGCATCTACGAGCCGAAGGACTTCTTCGACATTCCCGACGAGGAGTGGGGCCGCTTCTTCGAGATCAACGTGATGTCGGGTGTGCGGCTGTCGCGCGGCTACATGCCGGGCATGCTGAAGCGCAACTGGGGTCGCATTGTCTTCATCTCCTCGGAGTCGGCGATCAACATTCCGACCGAGATGATTCACTACGGCATGACCAAGACCGCCCAGCTCTCGATTGCGCGCGGGCTCGCGCAACTGGCCCGCGGCACGGCCGTGACCGTGAACTCGGTGCTGGCGGGTCCAACCCTGTCCGAAGGCGTCGAGACCTTCGTCAAGGAGCTGGCGCGGCAGAACGGCCAGTCGGTAGAGGAGGCGGCCGCCAACTTCGTCAAGCAGCACCGGCCGACCTCGCTGCTGCAGCGGTTTGCGACCCCTGAGGAGATCGCCAACCTTGTGGTCTATGCGTGCTCGAAAGAGGCGTCGGCGACCAACGGCGCAGCGCTTCGCGCCGAAGGTGGCATCGTCAACACGATTGCGTGAGAGGATGTCCGTCGAAGGTGTGGCGCCATTGGTATCTCGATCACGCACACACCGCCGAGCGGGCGAGCGGTTGGCTAAACCCGCCGCCCTTCACGGCTGCAGTGGCGGGTTATGCCTTCCGCCTTTGCTTGTTGAGCTACGGCGGACGCGGTCGGCTAACCCGCCTTGACCACTACCATCCCTCCAGCACGATCTTGCCGCGCGATTTGCCGCTCTCCAGGAGTGCATGCGCGCGCTTGAGGTTGGCGGCGTTGATGGTGCCAAACGTCTGGTCCAGCGTGGTGCGCAGCACGCCCTTGTCGATGAGGTCGGCGACGTCGTTGAGCAGATGGTGCTGCGCAATCATGTCTGACGTCTGGAACGAACTCCGCGTGAACATCGATTCCCAATGCACGGAGACCGCCTTGCCCTTGAACGCGGCGACGTTGAACTCGGGCGGATCATCGATCAGACCGAATTTGCCTTGCGGCGCGATGAAGTCGGCGATCGCCTTGTAGTGCTGGTCGGTGAAGGTGAGGCTCGCGACGAGGCTGACCGGCGGCAGCTTCAGCGCTTCGATCTGCTCCTTCATCGCCTTGGAGTGATCGATCACCGCATGGGCGCCGAGATCGAGACACCACTTCTGCGATTCGGGCCGGGTTGCGGTCGCAACCACGGTGAGACCGGTGAGGCGGCGTGCAAGCTGGATCAGGATCGAGCCGACTCCGCCGGCGCCGCCGGTGATCAAGAGCGTGCGCGGATCGAGGCTCTTGCCTGGCACCGCGCCGAGCCGGTCGAACAACAATTCCCACGCGGTGATCGAGGTCAGCGGCAACGCCGCGGCCTGCGCTGACGACAGTGATTTCGGCTTCCTGCCGACGATGCGCTCATCGACCAGGTGAAACTCCGAATTGGTGCCCTGGCGCAGGATCGAGCCTGCGTAGAACACCTCGTCGCCGGGTTTGAACAGGCTGACGTCCGGACCCACGGCGTCGACCACGCCGGCCGCATCGAAGCCGAGGATCTTGTATTCGCCCTCCGGCGGCGCCGCGCGCTTGCGGACCTTGTAGTCGACTGGATTGGCCGAGATCGCCTTCACCGCGACACGGATGTCACGGCCCTTCGGCTCCGGCTTTGCAGTCTCGAAATCGATCAGCGAATCCGCCGCCTCGATCGGCAGCGACTTTTGGTATCCGACGGCCTTCATGCCCGCTCTCCCGTTGCTGGCGCGTGTCCGCGCCCTCAGCTAATTGTCGAGCTGGCTCCACTTTGGCAAGTACTGTAAATACAGGGAACTAGTCCCTGTTTGGATACTATTGGGGGAGTCGATGAAACGGAAGGATTTCACCCATCGGCCCGGCTGTGCGGTCGAAGCGACGCTCGACTTGATCGACGGCAAATGGAAGGGCGTTATCTTGTTTCACCTGCAGGCCGGAACGCAGCGCTTCGGCGAACTGCGCCGGCGAATGCCCGGGATCACCCAGCGCATGCTGACCAAGCAGCTACGTGCGCTCGAGAACGACAAGCTCGTGATTCGGAAGGTCTATGCCGAGGTGCCGCCGCGGGTCGAATATTGCCTCTCCGAGATCGGCGAGAGCTTGCGGCCGGTAATCGATATTTTGAAAGCCTGGGGCGAAAGCCACCAGCAGCGATTGTCCTGCGCCCCCGCGCGGGAGGCGGTCAAGGAGCCGAAACACGCCGCATAGGATTCCGGGAGCGGTGTTGCCGCTCCCGGAAGGTAGTTGCGTCAGAACTTGATCTGCGTTCGCATTGCGATCGCATCGAACTTCGAGCCGACATCGACCGTCGAGGTAGACGACGCCTGCTTGTTGAGCTCGCCATGCAGATAGTTGAGCATGAAGCGGATGTTGTTGTTGACGTACCAGTTCAAACCCGCCGTGTAGACGGTTTGCCGGCCGGCGGCGATGCCGAACGGGGTGCCGAGCTGATCGTTGAGGTCGATCTGGCTGATGCGGCCACCGATTTCCCAGGCACCCCAACCGCTGCCGTTGAGCTCGAAGGGATTCTTCGGTCTGATGCCGTTATAGGAGGCGGTCGACGGATTGTAGGTGCGGGTCTCGCCGGTCAGCGTGTAGGCCGCCTGCGCATAACCGCCCTGGAACTTCGCGCTCGGAGCCCCGAACGCCGGCACGCTGGTATTCGCGTCTCGCTCGACGTTGTACCAGTAATACTCGCTCTGGAAAAAGAACCCTCCATAGGTTGCAGCCGCTTCGACGCTGTAGACCTGCGCTCCCGAGGTGTTGGCGATCGCCGCCGAAATCAGGTTGGTCGGATCGATGCGCAGCTCGGGCCGGTCTGCGAGCGTGAGCGACTGCGTGTTGGTCACGAAGTTGCGAGGAGGCGTGATCAACCATTCGGCGTCACCGCCGAGGTGCAGCGAGTAGCCGTCGCCGCTGATGATCTGGCCCGCGATGCGCGCGGTCGCGCCGACTTGTTCGCTGGTGCCGGGCGGCGTTACGCTGGACGCCGAGTGAATGGCACCCGTGGTCGGACCGGTGAGATAGGCGCCGACCCACAATGTGTCGTTCCACCAGCGGCCACCGACCGCGGAGCGGAAGTCGCCGGCTGCGATGTTGGTCGCGATGTTGGTCGCGGAGGAGCGCTCCATGAACAGAATGTCGTTGGAGGCCGTCGATTCGTCCAACGTGTAGAGCAGGTCAAAGACGCCGATTTCGAGCGCCGACTTGCCGCCGAACGGCTTGAAGCCGGTGTAGCTCAGATAGGCGTTCTCGATGCCTGAGGTGCCACCGCCCGGGAGCGATCCTGGCGCCGCGCCGCCAAAGCCGTCGGAAGAGCCGCCGAAGTCGTAGATCAGCGCATAGTTCCAGTCGCCGAAGAACTTGCCGATCAGGCCGATGCGCGCTCGGCGGAGATTTTGGCCGCTGTCGAGCTTTTGCGGCACGGTCCCAGCCGAGTTCGGGCGGTAGTCGTAACCACCGACGTCGTAGTGGACCCGGCTCGTGATCGCGATGCAATTCTGCTCGTCCGCGGTACAGATGGTCGGCCTGTTGTCCGGCATCTTCACAATCACGTCAGGTGGCGCGACCGGCCCCTTCACCGGGATGAGCGGAGGCGCGCTCGCGACGCGCGCAGCCTTTGCATCCGCGGCCTTCGCCTTGGCAGTTGCCGCGGCGGCGGCCTCGGTGTTCGTGTTGGTCTGCTTCTGCAGCTTGTCGAGCTTCTGCTCGAGCATGCGGAGCTGTTGCTTCAGCAGCGCGATCTCTGCGTCAGAGCCTCCTGCTGATTGGGCATACGCCGGCGCGGCAGCGAGAAATCCCGCAAGCCCTACCGCGATTGCACCTAATCTTGTTGCACCCATGTTCGAAGATTCCCCATGTTGAAAGTTCATTCACTGGACCGCAGTCCTAGAATGCCATCGTGAACGTCATGCGACCTTTTAGCACGGAACCCCGGTTCTGCTTGTTGCGCAAACGCAACAGCCCGAGCAGGTTATTTGAATGACTATCATAATATGATCAATCAAATCTGAGTTGAGAGGCGCTAGCGTAATATGCGCGTCACGAATTGCCGCGAGGCGCGGCAGCACGAGATCCCGTCGCGCACGAGGCCGCGCACAGATCTGATGCGGCGGGCCGGGCGCACTTCAAATGCGGCAGATACCCTTCAATTGCGGGACGAACGGACCTATATTCGGTGACTTTCGCGAGAGGTAAGAATGCTCCGATTCATCCGCATTGCTGCAATTTCGGTTCTCTTGGCATTGGTGTCTGTAGAATATTCCCATGCGCAGGCACAGGATCGTCGCGTGCCATCCTCAGCGGCTGAACTGCGGCTGTCCTACGCCCCCATTGTGCAGCGCGTGCAGCCGGCCGTGGTGAATGTCTATGCCGCCAAGACCGTTCAGAACCGAAATCCGCTTCTCGATGACCCGATTTTCCGCCGCTTCTTCGGCGTGCCGGGCCAGCAGCCGGAGCAGATGCAGCGATCGCTCGGCTCAGGCGTGATGGTGGATTCGTCGGGCCTGGTAGTCACTAACAATCACGTGATCGAAGGCGCCGACCAGGTGAAGGTCTCGCTCGCCGACAAGCGCGAATTCGAAGCCGAGATCGTCCTGAAGGACAGCCGCACCGACCTCGCGGTGCTGCGGCTCAAGGACAGCAAGGAAAAATTCGCAACCCTCGACTTCGCCAATTCCGATGAGCTTCAGGTCGGTGATGTCGTGCTTGCGATCGGTAACCCCTTTGGCGTCGGCCAAACGGTCACGCACGGCATCATCTCGGCGCTGGCACGAACCCAGGTCGGCATCACCGACTATCAGTTCTTCATCCAGACCGATGCCGCAATCAATCCCGGCAATTCCGGCGGCGCGCTGGTTGACATGACAGGCCGGCTCGCCGGCATCAACACGGCGATCTTCTCCCGCTCAGGCGGTTCGCAAGGCATCGGTTTTGCGATTCCCGCCAATATGGTACGCGTCGTGGTGGCGTCCGCCAAGAGCGGCGGCAAGGCGGTGAAGCGGCCGTGGCTCGGCGCCCGGCTGCAGGCGGTGACGCCGGAGATCGCTGAGACGCTGGGGCTCAAACTGCCGAGCGGCGCGCTCGTCGCCAACGTCTCGCCGAACAGCCCGGCCTCGCGCGCAGGCCTGAAATTGTCCGATCTGATCGTTGCAATCGACGGCCAAACCATCGACGATCCCAACGCGTTCGACTACCGATTCGCGACCCGCCCGCTCGGTGGCACCGCGCAGGTCGACGTTCAGCGCGGTGGCAAGCCCGTGAAGCTCACCGTGCCGCTGGAGAGCGCGCCCGACACCGGCCGCGACGAGATCGTGTTGACCGCGCGCTCGCCGTTCCAGGGCGCCAAGGTCGCCAACATTTCGCCGGCGCTTGCCGACGAACTACATCTCGACGCCGGCGCCGAGGGTGTTGTGGTAACCGAACTTACCGATGATGGGACAGCCGCCAATGTCGGTTTCCAGAAGGGTGACATCATCCTCGCCGTGAACAACCAGAAGATCTCCCGGACGAGCGACCTCGACAAGGCGTCGAAAGCGGGGACGCGGATCTGGCGCATCACGCTGGTGCGGGGCGGCCAACAGATCAACGTGACGCTGGGCGGATGAGTCCAAAACAACCGCGTAACGCTCCCAATCTCTTTGCCGCGGCAGGGATGGAGCAGGACGCGCCCCATCCGCTGCCGGACCGGCTGCGTCCGCGCGTGCTTGCCGATGTCGTGGGCCAGGACCACATTCTCGGCCCCGACGGCGCGCTGACGCGCATGCTGCAGACCCGCACGCTGGGCTCGCTGGTGTTCTGGGGACCGCCGGGCACCGGCAAGACCACGGTGGCGCGGCTGCTCGCCGACGCCACCGAGCTGCATTTCGAACAGATCTCGGCGGTGTTTTCCGGCGTCGCCGACCTGAAGAAGGCGTTCGACGCTGCGCGCGCCCGTCGCGAGACCGGCAAGGGAACGCTGTTATTTGTGGACGAGGTGCACCGCTTCAATCGGGCGCAGCAGGATTCCTTCCTGCCGGTCATGGAAGACGGCACCGTGGTGCTGGTCGGCGCCACCACGGAAAATCCGTCGTTCGAACTCAACGCCGCGTTGCTGTCGCGTGCCCGCGTCCTGGTGTTTCATTCGCTCGATGCGACCGCGGTAGAGAAGCTCTTTGCCAACGCCGAGAAGGTCGAGGGCAGGAAACTGCCGCTCGATGCCGAAGCACGCGCGGTGCTGGTGCGGATGGCCGATGGTGACGGGCGCGCGGCGCTGACGCTCGCCGAAGAGGTCTGGCGCGGGGCACGCGCAGGTGAGGTCTTCAACGCCGGGCAATTGCAGGAGATCCTGCAGCGCCGCGCGCCGATCTACGACAAGTCCGCGGACGGCCATTACAACCTGATCTCGGCACTGCATAAGTCGGTGCGCGGCTCAGATCCGGATGCTGCGCTGTACTATCTCGCGCGGATGCTCGATGCCGGAGAGGATCCCCTGTTTCTTGCGCGGCGGGTGGTGCGGATGGCGGTAGAGGATATCGGGCTTGCCGACCCGCAGGCGCTGGTGATCTGCAACGCGGCCAAGGACGCCTACGACTTCCTCGGCTCGCCCGAGGGGGAGCTCGCGATCGCGCAGGCCGTGGTCTATCTGGCCACCGCGCCGAAATCGAACGCGGTCTACACCGCGTTTGGCGCAGCGATGCAGACGGCAAATCAGGGCGGCTCGCTGCTGCCTCCGAAGCACATCCTGAACTCGCCAACGAAATTGATGAAGTCGGAGGGTTATGGTGCCGGCTATCAATACGATCACGACACCCCCGATGCGTTCTCGGGCCAAGATTATTTCCCGGAAGCGCTCGGTCGCCAGACCTTCTACGATCCACCCGACCGCGGATTCGAACGCGAGATCCGCAAACGGCTGGACTACTGGGCCAAGCTGCGGGCCCAACGCGGAAGCGGCTGACACGCCCCTGGAATCGCCATAACATATCGGCAACCTCAGGGGGCATCGCGTGGATAACGCCTGGTTGACCGCTGCCATCGTCGTGGTGCCGCTTTTGGCCGGCCTCAGCCTGATCGGAGCATTGGCGCGCGGGATCTTCAACAATCCGAACGTCCCCAACAGCAACGCGATCGTACTTCTGATTGCAGCCCTGCTGTGTGTCGCACCGACCGTTCTCAATCTCGCGGTGAAGCTGCCCGGAGGCACCGAGATCAGCCTGGTCCGGGAACAGCTGCAGACGCAGACCCAGCAGATCAAGGCCGATGTCGGCGAGCAGGGCGCCGATGTGAGGGGGCAGCTCGAGGCGCTGCGCAAGCGGGTCAACGTGCTGGAGAAGGGCGCGAGCGCAGCCGCGACGCCAGCCGAAAAGCAGCAGATCGATGCCAACAAGAGCAAGGTCGTCGTCGTGCTCTACATGGTGGACCGCAGGGATCTGGCGATGCAGATGCAGGACTATCTGCTGCAAAGGGGCTATAGCGCCAACGCGGTCTTTACCGACTTCACCGAACTCAACGACGCGAGTCGCCTGCCGTCCGGCACTGTTGCATTCGTGTCGGCCGAGAATGATTCCGCGCTGCGCAACGAAGTCGAGAAAGTATTGCGCGCGAAATTCCCGCAGGTTCAGAAGGTGGTCGATGCCAGCTCGCCGAAGCTTGCCAGCACTGCCGTTCAGGTGCGGCTGTTCTGACCTGCCGGCCTACTTCCCGGTCTTCACGAAGTCCAACATTTCATCGGTCAGGCGCGTATCCGACGTGTTGATCGAATAGACCTCCGACATGTGGCTGTGCTGGGGGAGCATGAACGTGCGCGTGCAGCCGCTCAGCCGCTTGCAGGCCGCGCGTTTCACCAGTTCGAATTGCTCGACGAAGCGCGGCGGGTCGAGCTCGGCAGCGGTGACCATCAGCGGGATCGGGCTCGCGAGAAGCCCTTGCAGCGAGGAGCGTTCGGCGTAGCGCGACGGATCGGAGCCGAAATAGGCGAGTTCGGCGTCGCCCGCCGGTGACGCCGTCAGATCATAGATGCCTGATATCATGATCGCCCCGGCCAGGCCGCCGCCCTTCACCTTGTGAAATTCTGGGTGAGAGACATAGCTTGCGACGTGGATCGCGCCGGCCGACTGGCCCATCAGGAAGACCCGGGCGGGATCGCCGCCGCGCGCGCCGATCTTCTCCGACACCCACTCGACGATCGCGCCCATGTCTTCGGCGCCGGCCGGCCATGGAAAGGCGGGCGCCAGACGATAGGTGGCGTTGACGCCGACAAAGCCGTTCTTCACTGCCCACAGCATGATGTTGTCGTAGAACGGGCTGCCCGGGGCGCGCTTGCTGCCGGCGACGAGACCGCCGCCATGGATGTAGATCAGCACCGGCCGCGCGGATGAGCTGGTCGCTGGCGTGAAGACGTCGAGCAGGTGCCGATCGGCGGGGCCGTATTTGACGTCCCGCTCCACCTTCACGCCTTCATACGGCTCTTTCTGCTGCAGCGGCGCGTAGAGCGGGGCCGTTCTCGGCGGATCGACCACGCGGCCAAGTTCCAACAGCTTCCAGGCCAGATCGTCGGGCATCGGGCTCTGCTGCGCGAGCGCCGAGCTTGCGATCATCACCGCCGCCGCCGCCAAAGCCGATCTTGCAAGTCTCATGAGAAAATTCCCCGCCGGTTGCCCGCGTGCTTGGGCCAACATGGCCGATGTCGCGCAGGATTTGTAGCGATTCCGCCGTGACGATTCGCGGCATTTGCGCTAGGCACAATGCGGATCCGGAGCCGAAAAACCGCCATGAGCCGTCGCATCAAGAGGACAACATCGCCGGGCGACCGCGCCAAGAGCGGATCCGGGCATCGCAGCCGCAAGCCGGACGATCGCAAGAAGGGCAATCGCCCGCCGGCGCATCGCGCGGACGGCAAGCCGCAACGCTTCGCCGAGCCACGGCGTGAATTGCGCGAGCGGCCCGAGCCCGTCATGTCAGCGCCGGCAAAGGTTGCCGACGGGTTGCCGCTGCCGACCAAGGTGCAGACCGTCGTGGTGACGGCCGACGAGAACAACATGCGTGTCGACCGTTTCCTCGAGGCGCGGTTTCCCGGGCTGTCGTTCTCCCACATTCAGCGGATCGTCCGCAAAGGCGAGTTGCGAGTGAACGGCAAGCGCGCCGACTCCAAGGACCGGCTGGAGGAGGGGCAGAGCGTGCGCATCCCGCCGCTGCGGCTCGACTCGCCGAAGGCGGTCGGCGTGCTCTCGGAAGCCGCCACGAGGACGCTGCAGGCGCTGAAGGACATGACGCTTTACGAGGACGCCGACGTGCTGGTGCTGAACAAGCCCGCAGGCCTGGCCGTGCAGGGCGGCTCCGGTATGACGCGCCATGTCGACCAGATGCTGGAGGTGATGCGCGACGCCAAGGGGCAGAAGCCGCGGCTGGTGCATCGCCTCGACAGGGAGACCTCGGGCTGCCTCCTGGTCGCCAAGACACGCTTTGCCGCGACGCATCTGACCGGCGCGTTCCGCCATCGCTCCGCGCGCAAGATCTATTGGGCGCTGGTCGCGGGCGTTCCGAAGCCGAAGCAGGGCCGCATCTCGACCTATCTTGCCAAGGAGGAGGGCGAGGACGACACCATCATGCGGATCGCGGCGCATGGCGATGAGGGTGCAAGCCACGCGGTGACCTACTACGCCGTGGTCGAGACCTCGGCGCAGAAGCTCGCCTGGGTGTCGCTCAAGCCGGTCACCGGGCGGACGCACCAATTGCGCGCGCACATGGCGCATATCGATCACGCGATCGTCGGCGATCCCAAATACTTCAACAAGGAGAACTGGGAGTTGCCCGGCGGTCTGCAGAACCGCCTGCATCTGCTCGCCCGCCGCATCGTGATCCCGCATCCGCGCGGCGGCGTGATCGATGCGACAGCGCCGTTGCCGCCGCATATGCTGCAATCCTGGAACCTGCTCGGGCTCGAGGCCGACCGTTTCGACCCGATCGAGAACGCGCCGGAGGAGTGACCCGGACGTGCCGGTGCCTGAGCGGGCAGAGCAAGAACGATCAAAGCGAGGTCATGGCGATGCGCTATCGTCCGCCGCGGCTGGCTCATGGCGATACTGGCAATGATCGATGGGATTTGTGCATGACCGCAACGTCGCTCCGCATCACGCTTCTGCTTGGATTTCTCTGTTCGATCGTCGGCTTCAACGCTGCCGCCCACGCCGATACGCTCGTGCTCAAGGGAGGCACACTCTATGCCGCGCCGGAGGCGGCTTCGGTGGCGGATGCCGTCGTCGTGGCGACCGATGGCGTCATCACGGCCGTCGGCAACTCAAATCAGGTCCAGGTCCCGCACGACGCACGCGTGATCGACTGCGCCGGCAAGACGATCGTTGCCGGCTTCTGGAACAGCCATGTCCATTTCACGGAGGCCGCCTGGCGCAACGCTGCCAATGCACCGGCTGCGCCGCTCACGCAACACATGCAGGACATGCTGACGCGCTGGGGCTTCACCACGGTGTGGGATCTCGGCTCGGATCCTGCCGACACCCTGCCGCTGCGCCGCCGCGTCGATTCCGGCGAAGTGCCGGGGCCGAACATTCGCGTCGCCGGCAACATGTTTCCCAAAGGCGGCCACCCCGTCTATGTGCCCCGTGAGGTGCAGCTCCCCGAAGTCACGACGCCCGATGAAGCGGCGCAGCTCGCGCGCGTTTATCTTGGAATGGGCGAAGACGGCATCAAGCTGTTTACCGGTGCGTTCATGGGCGACAAGCCGGTCATCAACATGGACCCGGCGATTGCCAAGGCGGCGGTCGACGTGGCGCATGCGCAAGGCAAGCCGGTATTCGCCCATCCGCAGAACAAGACCGGTGTGGAGACGGTGATCGCAGCCGGCGTCGATGTGCTCGCGCATACCACGCCCTCTGAAAGCGGATATACGGCAGAGCAGCTCGCGCGATTCAAGGCGCAGGGCATTGCGTTGATTCCGACGCTGGCGCTCTTCACGACCGTCGTCCTCGATCCCAACGTGACCGCTCGACTAGTTGACGTGACCGTGAACCAGGTCAGGCAATTTTCGGAGAACGGCGGGCCCGTACTGTTCGGGACCGATGTCGGCTTCACGAAGCAGTACGATACGTCGCAGGAATACGAGCTCATGCACCGTGCGTTGTCGGAGCGCCAGGTGCTGGCCTCTCTGACGACCAATCCCGCGCGGTATTTCAAGGCTGTGAAAAAGGGACGGGTGGAGCAGGGGCTCGACGCCGACCTGGTCGTGCTCGACGGCGATCCCATGGCCGATGTCCGCAACCTCGCCAAGGTCGCCTACACGATCCGCGCCGGGCGCGTGATCTATCAGAGGCCGTGACGGAGGCAGGACGCGGGTCGTCAGTGGGTGAGCAGGTATTTGGCTTGCGGATCGGTCGCTCCGTAACGACATATTGGGCATGCTGCGATCTCTGTTTCCCACCTGCGTGCTGATCGTCGCCTTGAGCGGGGGCGGGGCGTTCGCGCAACTCTTCCCGCCGGGCGGTTCGCTCTACAACCCGCCGCCGCCGGCGCCGCCGCCGCCACCCAGGATCGAAGTGCCTCCGGTTCCCAAGATCGATGGGCCCCGTTCGGCGCATCCGAACGTCCGCTCCTCCAGACGCAACTCATTTGGCGACCGCATGTCGAGATGCCTGGATGAAGGCGCAGCGCTTGGGTTGAACCAGTCCGATCGCGCGACCTATGCGCGCTCCTGCGCCAATTTGCGGGACTGAAGCATGGCCGCGTCGAGGATGGCCATGACCAGCGAAAGGCCCGCAAGCACCTTGATCCGTCGCATCAGCTTTATTTGCCGCGGTCCCTGACATATCTTGCGGCAAATACCAGAGAACGAAAGCCGGCCGCGCGATGCGCGAATTATTCGATGAAATCGCAGGACAATCCCCGCCCGATCCGCAGGAAGCAGTGCGGCGCCAGACGCGCGCGCCGCTGCGCAAGCGCTTCTATGAACGTGCCAGCGTTGCCGATGCCGGCGGCGGCTTTTCGATCACGCTCGACGGCCGGCCGATCCGTTCGCCGTCAGGCAAGCCAGTGGTCGTGCCGGCGCGCGCCACCGCGGACGCGATTGCCACGGAATGGAACGCGCAAGGCGAGACCATCGAGCCCCTGACCATGCCGTTGACGCGTTTTGCCAACAGCGTCGTCGAGGGCGTGATCGATCGCGTCGATGCCGTGGCCGACGACGCTGCGAAATTCCTCGGCAGCGACATGCTGTTCTATCGTGCCGGCCATCCCGAGGCGCTGGTCGCCCGCGAGGCGACGCATTGGGACCCCATTCTGTTCTGGGCAGCCGACACGCTCGGAGCTCATTTCATCCTCGCCGAGGGGATCACGCATGTCGGCCAGCCCGGGGCTGCGATCAAGGCCGCCCGCGCGGCATTTCCGCACGATCCGTGGTCGGTCGCGGCGCTGCATGTGGTGACGACGCTAACGGGTTCGGCACTGCTGGCGCTTGCGCTCGCGCATGGCTTTCGCGACGAAGACCAAATCTGGGCGGCCGCGCATGTCGACGAGGACTGGAACATCGACACATGGGGTGCCGACGAGGAGGTTATGTCGCGCCGGGCTGCCCGGCTGGTCGATTTCAAGGCCGCTGCGAGCATTCTGAAGGTTCAGAAGTCCGTGGTCGGTTAACGAGAGGTTTAGGACGCTGGGCTAGCGTCGAGCATATCCGGAAGAGTGGAAGCCGGGTTGCTCCAATAAGAGGGCGGGATCACGAAACATCGCTTCGTGGGCCTGCGACCTGGCCGAGACCTCTGACATGCCGATATCGATCAATCCCGTGCTGCCGGTGCCTGCCACCCAGGAGACGGGCAGCGTCGCGTCCGAACTCGTGCTGCAGGCGGGCAGCGTCGTCAATGCGCAGGTGCTGAAGATCCTGTCCGCCGACCTGGTGCGGATCGCGATCGCGAGCCTGTCGATCGACGTCCAGTCCGAGGTGCCCTTGCAGCAGGGGCAAACACTTCAACTTGCGGTCTCGCACACGGAGGACGGCATCCGTCTGCAACTGGTCGGGCAAGCCGCAGCGTCGAGCGATCTGGTGACGCTGTCGGCGGATGCCGCAGCCGACGTCGCGGCAAATTCCGAGGCGAATGCGACGTCGCCCAAGGCCGTGCTGACGCCGCTGGAGCGCGGCGTGGTCACGGCTGCGGCGCAGAGCGCGGCCACGGTGCAAGGCGGCCAGGGCACGCTGTTTGCCAATCTCGCCGCGATAGCATCGAACAATCTGCCGCCAAGGCTGCAGGCTGCGATCGCGCAGGTGCTGGCGCAGCAGACGAGCCTCGATCACAATCTCGGCGGCGACGACATCAAGGCGGCGTTCCAGAGATCCGGACTGCTGTTGGAGGCCTCGCTGGCGTCGGGTGTCGTGCAGTCCAACGGCGCCGTGCCCGATCTGAAGGCCGCGCTGATCGTGTTGCGCCAGGCGCTGCAATCCTCGCTCGGCGCGACCGACGCGACCAGGACGCTGTCCGCGGCGGCACCGAGCGTCGTCCCGACGGGCGCCCCAGATCTCGAGACGCAGGATATCCCGCTGCCGCAATCGCGCCTGGCTGTTACCGGCGATCCAGATGCTGTCGGCCCAGGCCTTGCCGGCGCGCTCGCTGAGACGCTCGATGGCGTCCCGTCACGTGGCGGCGCGCTCAATCTGATACAGCAGGCACTGCGGGAGTCCGGCAATTCCGCGCGTCCGGCAAGGGACATCCCGCCCGGCGACATCGCGCACGCCAATACGCCGCCACCGCCGTTTCGCGGCGCGCCGCCGGCGGCGCAAGCGATCGCGCAGCCATCCATCGGTCCCGGCGCAACGCTCGCCACTGCCGCGCATCATCTGCTCGAGAACACCGATGCGGCGCTGGCGCGGCAGACGCTTCTGCAGGTCGCTTCGCTCCCCGATCGCATCGACACCGCAACGCCACAGGTCGACACCACGACGCCGCGCTGGAATTTCGAGATTCCATTTCTGACGCCGCAGGGCACGGCGATGGCCCAGTTCGAGATTTCCCGCGACGGCGGCGAACAAGAGGTCGAGGCCGCCAAAAGGGTGTGGAAGGCGCGGTTCACGCTCGATGTCGAGCCGGCCGGCCCGGTCCATGCGCTGGTCTCGCTGAGCGGCGAACGCACATCGGTGCGCATGTGGGCCGAGCGGCCAGGGACCGCCGCGCAGCTACGCGCCGGCGCCTCGCAATTGAGCCGGGCGCTGGCCCAGGCCGAGCTCGTGCCCGGCGAGATCGACATCCGCGATGGCGAGCCGCCGCAAGGAGCGCCCGCCCGGGCCGGGCATTTCCTGGACCGCGCGCTATGAGCGACACCAGGAACCAGCTCGCGGTCGCGCTGCATTACGACCACTCCGGCGCGCCCCGCGTCGTCGCCAAGGGCAAGGGCGTCATCGGCGCCAGGATCATCGAGATCGCCAGAGAGAACGACATTCCCATCGAGGAGAACGAGGTCCTGGCCGGCGCGCTCGCCAATGTCGAGCTCGGCGATGAGATCCCGGCCGAGCTCTACAAGGCGGTCGCCGAAGTCCTGATCTTCGTGCTGCGGCTATCGGGCAGGGTGCGCTAAGCATGATCCGGAAAAGCGCGTAGCGGTTTCCCTCGCGACAAAAGGCGAAGCGTTTGCGCGGAGGTCACGCTCAAACGAGGCCCAAAGCGCAATGCCGATTTTCGGCCCGATCGCATCGCGCCGTGGGCACCGGCTTCAGCCTTGTTGCCATGCTTTCACCACGATGGCATCACCAACGTTGCTCCCGCTTCTCGAACCAATCCAGGTCCCCGTCGTGATCAATCGCCGTCTTGCGCTCGGTCTCTTCGCCGCTGCGAGCATCCTGCCGTACCGCAGTTTCGCCAATGTCTCCTTCCAGCGCAGCGAGTTTCGCGACGGCCTCGCCAAGCGATTCTTCGACCTCAGCACCGAGGGCACCTTCGTCGGCTACAAGGTCGATGACTACCTGATCATTGCAAGCGACAAGGTCCGCTCCGGCGAGGACAGGCTTCCGGCTTCGACCTTCAAGATCGCAAACTCCCTGATCGCGCTCGAAACCGGCGTCGTCCAGGACCCCGACAAGGACGTGTTCAAATGGGACGGCGTGACGCGCAGCGTCGAGGCCTGGAACAAGGATCACACGCTGCGCTCGGCGATCGCGGTCTCCGCGGTGCCGGTCTATCAGGAGATCGCCCGCCGGATCGGACAGGAGCGGATGCAGAAATATGTCGACTTGCTCGAGTACGGCAATCGCGACATTGGCGGCGGCATCGATCAGTTCTGGCTGACCGGAAATCTTCGCATCGATCCGATCCAGCAGGTCGATTTCCTCGACCGGCTGCGCCGCGGCGTGCTGCCGATCGGCACACGCAGCCAGGAGCTGGTGCGTGATATTCTCCCCGTCACGAAGGTTGGCGACGCCACCATTCGCGCCAAGTCCGGATTGACCGACCGCGAGCACGGTTCGCTGGGCTGGCTGGTCGGCTGGGTCGAGAAGGGCAGCGCGGTCACCGTGTTCGCGATGAACATGGATTGCAGGACCAACGAGCAGATCGACGCACGGATGACGGTGACGCAGCAATGCCTCACCGACATCGTCGCGATGTGACGGGCTGACCTGCGCAGGCCGCGGCTGGCGGGCGACGCAGGGGTCGACTAGCATTCCCAAGATAAAACCAAGAACGGAGGAAATCATGCATTCGGCGTCAGTCTGGCTCTCGTCGCTCACGCTTGCCGCCGCCGGGGGCTGGTTCGCGGCGACGATGTTTGCCGCGCCGGCGACCAGCAAGGAGCCGCGCTTTCCACAGCTCACCATGGACCAGCTCAACGAGCAGCAGAAGCCGCTCGGCGAGCAGATCATGAAAGTGTCGAGTGTCGGGCTTGGCGGTCCCTACAATCCGATGATCCGCAGCCCCGTGCTCGGCCAGCGGCTGTACGATCTGTTCTATTACCTGCGCTGGCAGACTTCTGTGCCGACCAGGCTGAACGAGTTCGCGATCCTGATCATCGGGCGGCAATGGCGCTCGCAGGTCGAGTGGTTCGCGCATGCGCCGCTCGCCGCCAAGGCCGGCTTGTCCGCCGACATCATCGCCGAGCTGAAGGCCGGGAACCGTCCGTCGAAAATGGCCGAGGACGAGGCCGTCGTGTACGACTTCGTCACCGAGCTCACCACGACCAAGAAGGTGTCGGACGACACCTATGCACGGGCGAAGAAGGTGTTCAACGATCAGCAGATCGTCGATCTCACGGCGGTCGCCGGCAATTACGTGATGGTCGCGATGATGCTGGCGATGGCGGAAGAGACCGTGCCATCAGGCAAGGAGGAACCGTTCAAGGTCGGGGAGAAGTAGGGAAGTTCATATCGGCCGTCATTGCGAGGAGCTCGCGACAAAATTGCGAAGCAATTTTGCGCTGAAGCGACGAAGCAATCCACCTATCCGCGCATGGCGGCGTGGATTGCTCGCTCGCAATGACAGGTTCTACGATTGTGCATCGACGCTGCTATCCCAGCTTGAACAGCGACTGCAGGAAATCGCTCACGGCCTTGCGGGCCTCGAGCGCGGTGGTCGGATTGCCGCCGACATGCGGGCTGACTTCGACGCAGGAGTCCTTGTAGCTGAAGGGCGTCTGGGTTGCGGCGTTCATCAGCACGCCGCCTTCACCCTCCTTGATGGTGCAGTGGCGCACGGTCTGCGATCCCGTGGATTCCACGACCTTGTCGTTGCCGATCAGGCCGGCATCGAAGCCGTGCGCGGAGTCGGGGTATTCGGTAAGCGCCACGTCGCGCTTGGCGTCCAGTAACCGCGCGACGAAGGCCTTGCAGCTTGCGACGGGATTATAGTCGTCGGGCGTGCCGTGGAAGATCCGGATCGGGCGCGCCGCGACTTCGGTGTCGGTGGCGTAGCTCGTCGAGCAATCCGGATAGAACGGGATATAGGCCGCGAACTGGACGCCCGATCTGTTCCAGAGCTTGTTGAAGCGGTCGAGGCTCGCATAGAGCGTCGCCTGGCCGCCGCGCGAGAAACCCATCAGCACGATGCGTTCGGGATCGACGCGCGGATGCTTGGCGAGGATGTCGAGCGATCGGTAGATGTCGACGATGAGATTGAGCCGGCCGAGCAGGGCCTGGTTCGGTCCGGTCGCGGTCAGGCCGCGGCCGGAAAAGCCGTCGATCACGAAGGTGGAAATTCCCATGCTGTTGAACTGGTGCACCCAGGCGTCCGTGTTGCCGCCGACGCCGCTCGAGCCGTGCATCAGCACGACGACCGGCAGCTTGCCGATCCCTTGCGCGATGCGGAATTCGCCCGCGACTGTCACCTGCTTGCCGTTGGCATCGCCGGTCAGGAATTGCTGGTCCGAGATCGTCAGCGAGGGGATGGCGTAGATCTCGGTGCGCGCCGCGATCTCCTTCGGGACCGACTGTGCGCTGGTCTCGATACAGGCGAAGAGCACGCCGCAAAAGATCGCGGCCGTCGCGGCAACTCGCCAGTCTGTCAGCATCGGCTCCTCCTGATTTGATGGAGTTGCATCGCCCGTTGGGGCGCGACTACAGCAAGCGCCCGTCAGCCTGTCAATTTCTGCCTCCCGATATGCCCCAGATGAGTGAAGCCGAAACCGGCCTGATATTTCAGTCCGTAGCCGAGCGCGCGGTCGATGCCGATATGGGCGAGCCAGATCATCGCGATCGACAGCACCAGCGGCGAGGACGTGGCGAATCCGAGCGTCATCAGCGCGACCGGTGCGAGATAGGCGTGGGCGGCGTTGTAGACGATCGCGCCGACGCGGGGTCCGGCAAGGTAGGCGGCAAAGCTCAGGTCCGGCACCAGGAAGAGCAGGACATAGACCAGCCACGACCCCTCCCAGACGGCATAGAGCACGGTCATTCCGAGGAACAGCACGAGGCCCTCGAGCCGCAGCAGCGTGCGCACCCCGCCGGTCGGAGCGCCGGTCTCCAGTGTGGTCGTTTCGTTCATCGGAGCATCCCCCAGGGGTCAGAAAATCCTACCGTTCTTGCCGTCCGGGCCACCCATAACCCGGTTTCCGGTTCGGAAAATGCCGTGTTAGAACCCGGCCAATCCTTGATGCGGTAGCTAATACGGGCGAAAGCAAATGAAAGATATCCTCGATACCCTCGAAGCACGGCGTGCCGGCGCCAAACTTGGCGGTGGCGAAAAGCGCATCGAGGCGCAGCACGCGCGCGGAAAATTGACCGCGCGGGAGCGCATCGAGCTGTTGCTGGACAAGGGCTCGTTCGAGGAATTCGACATGTTCGTCGAGCACCGCTCGACCGAATTCGGCATGGACAAGACCAAGATACCGGGCGACGGCGTGGTCACCGGCTGGGGCACGGTCAACGGCCGCAAGACGTTTGTCTTCGCCAAGGATTTCACGGTGTTCGGCGGCTCGCTCTCCGAAACCCATGCGCTGAAGATCACGAAGTTGCAGGACATGGCGATGAAGGCGAGGGCGCCGATCATCGGCCTCTATGACGCCGGCGGCGCGCGCATCCAGGAGGGCGTCGCCGCGCTCGCGGGCTATTCCTACGTGTTCCGCCGCAACGTCATCGCCTCGGGCGTGATCCCGCAGATCTCCGTCATCATGGGCCCCTGCGCCGGCGGCGACGTTTATTCGCCCGCGATGACCGACTTCATCTTCATGGTGAAGAACACGAGCTATATGTTCGTCACCGGCCCCGATGTGGTGAAGACCGTCACCAACGAGGTCGTCACCGCCGAGGAGCTCGGCGGCGCCTCCGTGCATGCGACGCGTTCATCGATCGCGGACGGCGCATTCGAGAACGACGTCGACGCGCTGTTGCAGATGCGCCGGCTGATCGACTTCCTGCCGTCGAACAACAGCGACGGCGTGCCGGAATGGCCGAGCTTCGATTCGATCGAGCGCGTCGACAATTCGCTTGATACGCTGATCCCCGACAATCCGAACAAGCCCTACGACATGAAGGAGCTGATCCTCAAGGTCGTGGACGAGGGCGACTTCTTCGAGATCTCCGAGACCTTCGCCCGGAACATCGTCACCGGCTTCGGCCGCATCGCCGGCCGCACCGTCGGCTTCGTCGCCAACCAGCCGATGGTGCTGGCGGGCGTGCTCGACTCGGATGCGTCGCGCAAAGCGGCGCGCTTCGTACGCTTCTGCGACGCCTTCAACATCCCGATCGTCACCTTCGTCGACGTGCCGGGCTTCCTGCCGGGCACGAGCCAGGAATATGGCGGCCTGATCAAGCACGGCGCCAAGCTGTTGTTCGCCTATTCGCAGTGCACGGTGCCACTTGTCACCGTCATCACCCGCAAGGCCTATGGCGGCGCATTCGACGTCATGGCCTCAAAGGAGATCGGCGCCGACATGAACTACGCCTGGCCGACCGCGCAGATCGCAGTGATGGGCGCGAAGGGCGCGGTGGAAATCATCTTCCGCAGCGACATCGGCGATCCCGACAAGATCGCCGCGCGCACCAAGGAATACGAGGACCGCTTCCTCTCCCCCTTCATCGCCGCCGAGCGCGGCTATATCGACGACGTCATCATGCCGCACTCCACCCGCCGGCGGATCGCAAGGGCGCTTGCGATGCTGAAGGACAAGAAGGTCGAGATTCCCGCGAAGAAGCACGACAATCTGCCGTTGTGAGAGCCGTTTCGTCAGTGGCCCAACAGCGAAGTGCCGACAGGTCTCATCGAGGTCCGTTCGATGGTGCATAGGACTGACGGCAATCGCGACAGGTCCCTGTAGTCGATCAAGCTTTGGCAGCCTATCTCACCATCGCATCGAAAATCAGGGGCGCCAACTCCGTCTCGATCCGACCGCGCTGCGAGGGTGACTGCATCATGCAGAGCACGAACAGATCGTCGGCCGGGTCAACAAAGAAAAAGGCGCCCGCCACGCCATCCCATCCATATACGCCTGGCGGCCACGGTCTCTTCGGTTGCGGCGATGTGAGCACGGCAACGCCCAATCCGAATCCGGCGTGGACTGCCAGAAAATAGATGTCGGCGGGTGCGATTCCGCTCCCGGGGCCGATTTGGTCCGACGTCATCAGGGCCACCGTCTCCGGCTTCAGATAGCGTCGTCCGTCAAGCGTGCCGCCGTTCAGAAGCATCTGCAAAAAGCGCGCGTAGTCGCCGATCGTCCCTACCATCCCGGCGCCGCCGGATTCCCAGCGCCTACGCACCATCGGGTCCCTGATTCCGGCGATGGGCGGGTCTATCAGATCATTCGGCAGGAACTGGGCAACGAGCGGGCGCTTCGCCTCGTCCGCGACAAAAAACGCGGTATGGCTCATGCCAAGAGGATCCAGCAGCCGTTCCTTCTCGAACTGAAACAGCGATTTTCCCGAAGCCACCTCGATCACCCTCCCGAGCACATCGACGGAATGGCTATAGGTCCACGTCGTGCCCGGCTGCACGGCGAGCGGCAGGTTTGCCAGGCGCGCAGCGAACTCGGCGTTGTCAAAATCGCCGCTGTAAAGGTCGGCCTGCCGGTAGAGTTTTTGCACGGGGCCGTCGCCGTAAAACCCGTAGGTGATGCCGGAAGTCTGTCGCATCAGATCGAGTATGGTGATCGGGCGCTTGAGCGGTTCCAGCGTAAACACTGGCTTTCCGGTCTCGTCGGGCTTTTCTACGCCGACCTTTACGTCGGCAAAGGCCGGAATGTATTTGGAGAGGGGGTCATCGAGTGACAGCTTGCCGTCGTCGACCAGCATCAGAGCGGCAACCGATGTGATCGGCTTCGACATCGAATAGAACCGAAAGATGGTGTCATCCGTCATCGGCGCCTTGGTTGCGACGTCGCGCAGGCCGAATTTTTCGTAATAGACGGGCTTTCCGTGCTGCTGGATCAACAGGATCGCGCCCGGAATTTTGCTGATCGCGACCTCATGACGTAGATAGTCGCCGATCCGCTGCAGGCCCGGTTGCGAAAAGCTTCGTGCGGCCGGCATATCTCCAAGCGCGGCGTTCAAACTTGCAGCAACGAGCGCGGCGACGAGCGCGAACGCCGCCCACCTGGCCGCCGCCTTGATTTGTCGGCCGGCTCGCGTCAGACTTTCAAAATAGGCCGAGGTCCGGCGTGACGAGGATGCGCTATCCATGTGAGCCTCGCTTCAACGGCCTCTGTGTGTCGGGCCGCCGTTATTGCGGTTGCGAACGAGCCTGCTGCTGCTTTTTCGGCTGAGCAGCTGAGATCGCTCCGGAAACATTATATTGCGGTGCGTTCCGGGCTGGCGGCACCCGGCTTGACATAGTTCGACAAAGACCGGCCGCTGCCTGCCCTCCTGATGCTGACGCTTGCTCCTCTCGTCTCAGTTTCTCGTCAGTTTGGAATGATCTGCTCTGGCGTGGAAGCAGCCGTCGCGGCGCGGCGCCGCGATGCCGATAAATCGGTCGAGCCTTCTTAGCATCACCCTTGACGACTGCCAAACCTGTTGGCGCTGGCAGTCGTCGCCACCCGCGATGTCCATTCCGGGTCCCCATGCGGACATTTCTTGCGGGGAATGATAATTTGGGAGCTGTGCCACAGAGGAGCGTTCAAGATGAGGCGGGCTGCGCTCGTTTGCGCTGTGTTGGTGGTGCTTTTGCCGGGTTACGCAGAAGCTGCGGAACGTGTCTGGCGCTTGGGTGTGCTCGCGCTTGTCGACGGGGGCGTTGCGCAGTCTGTCATGCTGCCCTACCTGGCGACGCGCGGCTTTGTCGAAGGCCGCAATCTGGTTGTTGATGTTCGCGTCGGGACCGAGGCGCAAATGCCCGAGCTGGCGACAGCCATGGTCGGCGATAAGCCCGATGCCATTATCGCCACATCTGATTGGGCAATTCATGCGGCCCGTGCGGCGACGCGCACAATTCCGATTGTCGCCGCTCCAATGGGTGTGGACCCGGTACGCGCTGGCGTCGCCGAGAGTTGGGCGCACCCGGGCGGCAACGTCACTGGCGTTTGCCTGATCGCCCCGCAACTTGAGGTCAAGCGTCTGTCCTTGCTTCATGAGGCCCTGCCTTCAGTGCATCGAATTGCGGTGATATCAAATCATCGCAAGGTCGTGGAGCCGGGCTTGTCGCCCTTGCGAAAGTCTGCTGCCGAGGCCGGATTGGAACTGGTCGAAATCTGGGTCGAAAGCCCAAACGAGTATGCGGCCGCATTTGACGCGATGCGCAGTCATGGCGTGGAGGCCCTCGTGATCGTGCCTACCCCAGAGCTAAATCGCGACAGCGAAAAGCTCGGCGCGCTTGCAGTAAAAGCTGGATTGCCGACGATTGGAAGCTCCCGGGACAATGCCGAACGAGGCTTGCTGATGAGCTATGGCCCCAACCTTAGAGAGCTTGCCCAACAAGCAGCCGGTTACGTGGAGCGCATTCTCGGTGGCACGCCGGCTGGCGAGCTGCCGTTCCAGGGTCCGACGCGCCTTGACTTCGCTATCAATATGAAAACGGCCAGAGCGCTGGGGCTGACTATACCGCCGTCTGTTAGCGTAAGTGCCGACATCATCGAATGAGGTCTGCTGTCGGACCCCCAAAGCAGGCACGAGGCCGCGAAACCCGCTAAAGCGCGATGAGATCAGGATGAATCATCATCGCGCTTTAGCTTGTTGTTTGCGCATGATCTCCGCGCAAACGCTACGCGTTTGTCGCGAGGGAAAACCGCTAGACTTTTCCGGATCATGCTTTGGGCAATGGGGCCTGCCGTAACCAAATCAGCTCGTCTGCAACGATCGGCTGCATCGGTCGCGAACGGCCCAAAGCGGCATTGAACCTTGCCTGCGCTGAACCGTGTCCCTTTTCGAACGTTCGAGGTTGCTGTAGTTTGTACAACGCGTGGACCACCTTTTGGGCGGGTCAGATGCAACGGCGCGATTTCATCACGGCACTTGGTATCGCTGCTGCGTGGCCACTCGCGGCGCTGGCGCAAACTTCGTCCAAGGGGCCCACCGTCGCCTGGGTCGGAACCTCACAGCAGTTAAACGCATCCTTCATCGAGAATTTTTTGCGCGGAATGCGAGAGCGGGGTTATGCCGAAGGGCACAACTTGAAGATGCTCTATCGATTTACCGATGGCTATCAGGAACGGGTGCCTGCGCTCACCGAAGAAGTGATCCGATTGAAGCCAGACGTCATCCTCGCCGCCGCGGTTATCTACGCGGTTGCGGCCAAAAAACTTACATCGACGATTCCAATCGTCTCGCCGGCGCTCGCGGACGCCGTTCATTTGGGTTTGATAGCCAGCGATGCCCGACCCGGGGGCAATGTCACCGGCGTGAATCCCTATGTTGCGGGGCTGCCCTCAAAGCAGATCGATTTTGCTCGCGAGATCGTGCCCGGCGTGAGCAAAGTGGGACTTCTTACCAATTCGAAGGATCCCAAGGCTCCTGCTCAGGCGATCGAGGTGGAAGCTTCGGCGCGAGCCGCGAAGATCGCGACCGTCTCGGCCGATGCCAATCGACCGGACGACCTCGACGGGGCAGTACGCTATCTAAGCGACGAACGCGTTGACGTCGTCATCGTGCTGCAAACCTCAATGCTGTTGGCGAACAGTAGGCAGATTGCCATGTTGGCCCTAGAGAACCGGCTTCCGACAGTCCACGGCTATCGCGAGCATGTCGTCGCCGGCGGACTTGTCAGCTACGGTGTCGATTTGCGTTGGTGCTACCATAGAGGTGCCTACTTCGTGGACAGGATCCTGCACGGAACCGCTCCGGGGGATTTGCCGATCGAATTTCCGACGCACCTGTTTCTGGCGGTCAATCTCAAAACGGCGAGCGCGTTGGGCATCGAGATGCCGCCGACGCTTATCACCCGCGCTGACGAGGTGATCGAGTGAGCAGCGCAATTTCGCCTATGGCCCAAGGCAGCGGTTGGAGGAAGTCTCGTTCTCCGCCGCCGTCAGGGAATGAGCAGACATCTGGCGAACGGGTCAGAATGACGGCTGTTGACCTCCTACAGACATTGGTGCTGGGCCCCTCTGAGCCCGGTCAGTGAGGCGATCCCAGCCTGAAGGCAATGAAGGATTCTCACGCTGCGCCAATATGGCGCAGCTCAGATGTCCATTTTCCGGCGCCTGACGCCGAACTCTTCTGTGTATCCGCGTGACCCATTCGTGCTGGGCGAGCTAAAGGCCCAGATTTCACCCGGGAATTGAAAGCCATGCGTGCAATTCCGGTAGTAATGTTCTTGCTGATTGGATTGACCGATGTTGTCTTCGCGCAGGACTGCAGGGAGTTGCGCCTCGCTTGCGAAATGAAGGACCAACTCGGCGAGCGCGGCCAAGGCAATTGCCGCAGATTCCGCGAAGAATGCCAGCGTCCGTCACGGGGCCAGATGTGCGCCGAGTTGCGATTGGCCTGCCTTCACAAGGATGAACTCGGCGAACGCGGCCAGGGAAACTGCCGGCGGTATCGGGAAACATGTAGCCGTCAGCTCTGATCTTTTTCTCGGACGCGTCCAAACCGGAGTTCACCGCGCTGGGCTCATGCCGGCTCGGATTGCCTTCGAGTTGCGCACGGTAGGCTGGTTTCAGCTCGACCTCCCGGCTCGCGAGGCCGGATTTCGCGCTCGAGGCCGGTGCTAACGTCTGCGGCCGATGTCTGCTGTTGGCCGCTCCGGACTCACGGCCGCGCGCGTGGTTGGCTAACGCAAGGCCATAGGAACGTAGCAGCCCCGCATGTCGCTTCGCTCATGTGGGTTACATGGCTGACCAGCAGAGAAGTCGTCATTGCGAGAAGCGAAGCGACGAAGCAATCCATGTCTCCAACAGTGGATGAATGGATTGCTTCGCTTCGCTCGCAATGAAGGCGGCGACGATGGCCCAGCATCCCCGCTTATGCCACCTTGTGCTGCTGCTTCATCATTTCAGCAGCGCGCTTCTTGAGTTCGGTCGGAGATACGTCCTCAATGTGTGTACCGATGTGCCAGTGGTTGCCGGCCGGGTCCTTCACGCCGCCGCTGCGGTCGCCATAGAATTGATCCATAGGTTCCATCACTGACGTGGCACCGGCCTTGAGCGCCATTTGATAGACCGCATCGACGTTGGGCACGTAGAGATACAGCATCGTGGATGTGGCTTTTGCACGTTCCGAGGAGTCGGCAATCATCACGATGGAAGTTCCGATTTTGAACTCCGCATGCATGACTTTGCCGTCAGGCCGCATCATTGGCTCGAAAACCGGTTGCGCTCCGAATGCGTCCTTCATGAAGCGGATGATCCTCTCGGCGTCATCGACGACGATGTAGGGCGTGATGGTGTGGTATCCGTCGGGAATCGGCTTTACTTGTGTTGCCATGGCTTTCGTTCCTGTGTTCGATGGATTTGATCCACCCAGGACAACCCAGCTCGCTTCGCTCCTGTTCCGAAGGTTCGATCCGTTGTTTGAATAAAGTATGACGGCGTTGTGCGGAGGTGCGACCGGCGGCGCGTCGATGCCCTCAGGCACGGTCGGCTAAGCACGGCAAGCATAGTCCGGATGAACGCAGCGATATCCGGGGCAACTCCATCCGCGCACCATAGGTCGTCCGCATGTCGTGCCGCTCATGCGGGCTACGTCGCTGACTTGCTTCGGACGCAAGTCAAATCCGGTTGCGCCGTGTGCGACAAATCAACCCGACAGGCAAATCAGTCAGAAACCTGTCCAGCCCTTCAGGCAAAAATATTCTGCTTCCCGACAGACCCCAACTCAGTCCATGAATCCGCCCGTCTCACCCGAAAGAGGGGCGGCTCGCGATCGTCACGAACGTTGCGGTGGGATGCGGTGGACGTGAGGCGCGCGAAACGACGAGCGCGTGCGACACGGACGGCGAAGTCGTGTGGTTCTGACGCCCCGATGCAGGTGTCAAGTTCGTGAGCAGCACAGTGCTCGCTGATGACGGTGACAAAAGAGCTGGTCTCACCGGGAAGAGCGCGAAGTAAGTCGTAAACCATCGCGCAGGGAAAGCCGGGTTGTTTCCGGTTACACCTGTGGTCCTACCCCGGTGCTTTTTGTTGCACCGGGCCCATGGGTGCGATCGGCACCCGGCTTTCCCAGCGCCCTCTATCCGGATGGAGGGTGAGACGAGACCCACAACTCGAGCGCATCGCGCCGCGAGAACGCGGATGCGCATCCACTGTTTGACAATCCGAGAATCTCACCTTGTCATTGCGAGGAGCGAAGCGATGAAGCAATCCATGCTTCAGCAAGCGGGGGCATGGATTGCTTCGCTTCGCTCGCAATGACAACGATGGTTATCGATCGCGAAACCAACTCCACGTCGTCCTGGGCAAGCGAAGCGCGACCCGGGACCACCGGCGGGAATTGATGCGCGACGCTGGAGCCCGGCTCTCCATCACAGCAAACGGCTGTGGTTATGGATGGCTGCTTTTCGCGGGGGCGACGCATCGTTGTGCGCTCAAGTACCCTCTACTTGATCCCCATGCAGTTCGCATAGAACGTCGTCGTCGCCGGCCAGTCCGAGAACATCGCGCGGACGCCGACCTGGTTTGCGAGTACGTCAAGCACCGTCAGCGTGTCGCCGTCGCGGTCGATCGCTGCCTTGATCGATTTGTGGTAGAAGGCGCCGCCTTTGTTGAGGGGACCGTCGCGCTCGAGCGACCAGCCGATCAGATCGAGGCCGGCTTCCTTCGCGGCCTTGGCGTAGGCCGAGGGGACGATCTCGCCTTTGTCGTTCAGCGTCAGCATCGCATAGATCGGGGGTCCCAGGATCGCGACGCCCGAGGCTTTCAGCTCCGCCATCGAGGGCTTCCAGGTCTCTGGCTTGTCGGGATCAAGGCCTTCCTTTTCATAGCGTTCCTCGAGAAAGACCGCCTGCTTGGCGAAATCGGGCTCGGTCCTCACCCAATAGAGGATGTCGGCGAGATTGAAGCTCTGGGCGAACACGTCGCTAGCGGGGATGCCGGCGGCCTTGTAGGCGGCGAGCATTTGCGTTGCGTATTTCTCCTGGGTGTAGTCGCCGTCGAACGGCATCGGCACTTCCGGTGCCTTCAGTTCCGGCGTGAACTTGGCGCCGAGGCTCTTGATCAATGCGATGCTCTCGTCATGGGTCATCAGCGTGCCGGAATTGGCGTAGAGGTCGGTGCGCCAGCGCAGCGTGCCGTTCTGATATTCCTCCGGCGTCTTCGCGGCCGGATTGAAACCGTCCATCTTCGCGGTCAGCCGCTTGAATTCGGCGAGCGTGATGTCCGACGTGCAGCATTTCGCCGATGCCTTCCTGCCGGTCGCGGGATCGGCCGGGTTGAAACCTTGCGAGCACTTCGCGGCGAGATCTGGCACTGTCAGAATGTTGGTCGTGGTGTGCAGGTCGCATTGCGAGTGGCGGCAGACCAGTTGGCGATCCTTGGTGAAGGTGACGTCACATTCGATCACGCCGGCACCCATGCGGGCGGCCGCCATGTAGGCTTCCCTGCTGTGTTCTGGAAACTGCAGCGCGGCGCCGCGGTGGCCGATCGAGAAGTTGCTCTTGTGGAACGGGCCTGTGCACAGGCTCAGCTGCTGTTTCAGCGGTCCGTCCTTCATCTTGTCGACGAGATAGAACGGCCGCGGCCCGATCTGGGCCTCGCGCGGCAGTGCGATCTCCTGCGCCGCGGCCGGCAGGGCCGTGCCGGACATCAAGAGGACCGAGAGCAGGGTGGCGAAGCGGCGGGCAAACATCGGTGATCCCCAGATGAAGCATGATCCACGGCGGATATATCACAGCCGATGTGACGGTTGCGTGAGCCTGCGGTCCTTTTTCCGCGCAACGGCGCGAACCCTCGGTGCTTCGGAACTGCCGATGGCGGCGTGATTGCTCCACCACGCACGTGAACGGACGGTTCAGCAAGCGTTCAGGCCAGTGCGACAAGATCTGCCGTGCATCATGAGCTATAGAATGAGGAAAGTGCCATGGAACGCCGGGATTTTCTGAAGATCGCAGCCGGAGTAGCCGCGGGCGCGGCGGCCTTCGCAGCAAGTGCGCAAGCCGCGCCGCTCGCGCCGCATCCTCTCAACGAAGACGCGCGGCAGCCGGCTGCGGAGGATGCTCATCCCGCCGTGACGTCAAGTGACGAGATCGAACGTTTGAAGCCGGAGCAAGTGCGGTGGCATCATCACGGAGGCTGGGGCCACCGCCACTGGGGCTGGCGCCATCGCCACTGGGGCTGGCGGCGCAGGCATTGGGGCTGGCGTCACCGCCATTGGCGGCGGCACTGGCGGCACCGTTACTGGTGATCCGTTGCCTGCGGACGCGCTAAAAGAAAAACCCCGCGCAAGGCGGGGTTTTACTTGTCATCTCATGCAGCGATCAGATCGGGCGGCAACGGCCGTAGCGCCAGACGAAGCCGTAGGGGCAGACGCGTCCGCGGGGCGCGACCACGACGGCGCCGGGACGCACGACGACTGCGCCTGGAGCGACAAGGACGGGGCCGCCGTTCCTGACGCATCCGCCGTAGGGGCCGCGATGCCAGCCGGGACCACATCCGCCCGCAGCGTTCGCCGCGCTCAAGCCGGCAAAGGAGGTCGCAACCAGAACTGCTGCAGCAAAAAGATACTTCATGTCTTCTCCCATCATCCCGGGCCGCACTGCGCGGCACCGCAAAAACTCCGTACGACGAATCGATTGGCCGGATACTTGCAGAAGCCGCGCCTGTTGTCCTCTCACCATAGTGCCGCCGGCTGAACCTGATATGAACGTGCCGCGTGCATGTTGGTCGCTAGCGCGATGCCAGGAAGCCCAACAGCAATTCGTCGTACTTCACAGGCGCTTCCAGAAACACCAGATGCCCGGTGTTGGGGATCACCTCGGCGCGAGCGTTCGGCATCTTCGCGGCCAGCGCCTTGGCGAGGTCGGCATTCTGCCCCATCTTCGGCCGCAGCGCTTCCGGCGCGTTCGGCCGTCCGGGAGCATTGTGATCGTCGGCGCCCATCACGAACAGCGTCGGTTGCGAAATCAATGGAATTTCGTGCGCGACGGGCTCGCGATAGATGAGTTGCGCCGAGGCGACGAAGGCGCGCAGCCAGCGTGGATATTCAGCGCTCCCCTTGATGTTGAAGCGCGCGTCGATGAACGGCGTCACCTGGTCCGGCGGCAGCTTCAGCGCATAGTTGGTCTCGAGCTGCTTGCGATAACCTTCCGCCGTCAGCTTGTCCTCGGTCTCGAGGATCTTCTCGGTCGGCGTCGGCGGCACGTAGAGCCGGTAGTCCTCCAGTCCGATCGGCGCGGTCAGCACCAGATGGTTGACGCGGTCGGGATAGGCCCGCGCGATCCGCACGGCGAGCATGCCGCCGAGCGAATGCGCAACGATGTCGGCGCTCGCGATCTGCAGATGATCGAGCAGCATCACCGTGTTGCGCGCGAGGTTGTCGAAATGCAGATCGCCCTGCGGTTTGGAGGATTTGCCGAAGCCGACCTGGTCCGGCACGACAACGCGATAGCCCGCGCCGGTCAGTGTCTTGATCACGGGTGCCCAGTAGCTCGATGGGAAATTGCGCCCATGCAACAGCACCACGGTGCGGCCGTTCGGCTGCGCGGGTGCGACATCCATATAGGCCATGCGGAGTTGCTCGCCGTCGTTGACCAGCGGCAGCATCTGGACTGGGTAGGGATAGGGAAAGCCTTCGAGCCCGATGCCGTAGGGTTCGCGTTCGGCGGCAGAGACGGGCGCCAGGGAGAAAACGAGCAGGGCGCCGAGCAGCGCGGTGATGAGAGGACGACGTTTCATGGGAGGCTCCGGGAACGAGATCGCGCATTCGTGCAGAGCGGCCGTGAGGCCGAACCGAACGCGTGCTTATTCGCCGGGCCCGAACAGCGCGGCAAACCGCTTTTCGCCGGTTCGCGAAAAGTTGACCACGCGGCTGCCGGGCGTGGCGTCGCGCGCGGCCCATTTCAGCTCCGTGAAGCGCGCCATCATGGCCGCGCCGAGCGTGCCCGCGAGATGATGCCGCCGCTCGCTCCAGTCGAGACAGGCTTTGCACACCGGCCGGCGCGGATGCGCCAGCATGTTCGCATCGATCTGCAGTGTATCGGCCATGAAGCGCCTGCCTTCGCCGGTCAGCTCGATCGTCTGCTTGGTCTGGCGGATCAGCTTCTGCCTTTTCATGCTGTCGAGCATCTGCACGCCCAGATCGCCGGCGAGATGGTCGTAGCAGATGCGCGCCCGCCGGAGCGCCGGATCCTTCGGCCCGGTGCGAACCCGCATGTGGCCGGCACGCGCGGCAAGCCCTGCAAGCCCCTCCAGCACGCCCGCGACATCCGGACCGGTGAGGCGATAGTACCGGTGACGGCCCTGTTTCTCCGGCTCGATGAGCCCGCCGGCTTCAAGTTTCGACAGATGCGAGCTTGCAGTCTGCGGCGTGATGCCGGCCTCCTGGGCGAGTTCGCTCGCGGTCAGCGCGCGACCGGTCATCAGCGCGGTCAGCATGTTGGCGCGGGCGGGATCGCCGACCAGGGCGGCGACCACGGAGATGTCAGGTCCTGCTTTCATGCTTCGATGATAACCGAAGCATTGGCGTCGGACAAGCGGCTATTGTCAGTGTCGGAAATGGATCGTCATTGCGAGCGAAGCGAAGCAATCCACAGCGCCGAGCGTGGAGGTATGGATTGCTGCGTCGCTATCGCGCCTCGTAATGACGGCAAGCATTGGAGGCTTACACAGGATGACCGTTACCGTCTTCATTCGCTACCAGCTCGATCCGTTCAAGCGCGCGATGTTCGAGGAGTACTCCAGAAATTGGCTCGGTATCATCCCGAGATGCGGCGGCGACCTGATCGGCTACTGGATGCCGCACGAGGGCACCAACAACATCGCATTTGCGTTGATCTCGTTCGAAAGCCTCGCCGCCTACGAGGCCTATCGCGCGCGGCTGCGTGGCGACAAGGAGGGCATGGCGAACTTCAACTTCGCCGAGGAAAACAAGTTCATCCTGGTGGAGGAACGGACATTTCTTCGCAAGGTGACGCTATAATGGCGATCCGTAAATGCGCCAGGAGACAGCCATGATCGCCGTGATTTTCGAAGTGTGGCCCAAGCCGGAACACCGCCAGCAATATTTCGACCTTGCTGCCGAGTTGAAGCCGCTCCTGGAAGAGATCGACGGTTTCATCTCGGTCGAGCGCTTCGAGAGTATCACCGAGAAGGGCAAGTTCGTCTCGCTGTCGTTCTTCCGCGACGAGGCCGCGGTGGAGGCCTGGCGCAACACGATCGAGCACCGCCGGACCCAGGCCAAGGGTAGGGCCCGGATTTTTGAGAATTACCGCCTGCGGGTCGCCAGCGTGATCAGAGATTATGGCATGAGCGACCGCGCGCAGGCGCCAAGGGACAGTCGCGCGGTCCACGAGGCGCACTAGCGCGCCATCGCGCGCCTTCCTATCTCTGCGCGACAAACAAAAGGGAGAGCACAATGCCGGCAACGACCGCGGACAAGCGCATCGCCTTCAAGAAGATGCACGAAAGCGGGTGCTTCATTCTGCCGAATCCGTTCGATGTCGGCAGCGCCCGAGCGCTTCAGCATCTCGGTTTCAAGGCGCTGGCCTCTACCAGCGCGGGCTTCGCCTGGACCATCGGCAAGGCCGACAACCGTGTCACTGTCGATGACGTCTGCAATCACCTGACGGCGCTATGTGCCGCGGTGGACGTTCCCGTCAACGCCGATTTCGAGGGCGGTTTTGCCATCGAGCCCGGTAGGGTCGCCGACAACGTCGCACGGGGCGCAAATACCGGCGTTGCCGGGCTCTCGATCGAGGATTCTACCGGTGACGCAGCCAAGCCGCTGTTCGAGTTCAAGCTCGCTGTGGAGCGCATCGAGGCCGCACGCAAGGCGATCGATGCGAACAACAGCGGCGTGCTGCTCACCGGCCGCTGCGAGGCCTTCCTGTGGGGTCAGCCGGACCTCAAGATGGTGATCGAGCGGCTACAGGCCTATTCCGGGGCTGGCGCCGACTGCCTCTACGCACCGGGTATCAAGACCAAGGAGGAGATCTCGGCCGTCGTAAAGGCGGTGGCGCCAAAGCCGGTTAATCTTCTGATCGGTGCGTCCGGCCTGTCGCTGAGCGAGGTCGCGGATCTCGGCGTGCGTCGGATCAGTGTCGGCGGCTCGCTGGCGAGGATGGCCTGGGCCGGCTTCATGAAGGCCGCGAAGGAAATGGCCGAGAAGGGGACCTTCACCGAGCTCGCCAACGGCTATTCCGGCGGTGAGCTCAACAAGATGTTCAAGTAAGAGACAGGAACAGCGGGCCGATCCGGCCCGCTGTTTTGCGCGATGATGCGTGAATTATTTCTTGTCGCCGGTGGAGTCCGACGGCGCCGCCGAGCGGTCGATCTCCTGACCGGTTGGCTTGTTGGCCGGCGGGGCGGCCGGACGAGCCGGGGCCGCACCCGTGGTCATGCCCGGTTCGGTGTTGGACTTCGGCGTCACGTCTCGCATGCCGGGCGGCGCACCGGCCGGGTTGGTCGGCTGGGTCTGCGCGGTCTGTGAGGTCGGCGTCGTGCCGGCCTGGTTCACCGAGGTGTTGTTCAGCCCGTAGAACAGGGCGCCGAGCACCACAGCTACGGCGACCGCGAACATCGCGATCTTGGTGCCGCTCGCCGAACCCTCGGCGAGTTCGGGATCCGCCTGCAACTCAGTGTCCAGGCTGTTGAGACGCGCCTGACGGCGGATTTCGTCATCGGTCAGGTTGGCGCGATACGGATCGTCAGGTTGGTATGCCATTCAAAGTTCCTCCGTTAGCACCCCAAAACTAAACGCCAAGGACAATGGCTGGCGCGCGAGGATGTTCCGCGCCAATCTTGCAACCTGTTCATGATGGAACTGCTGATTCCAGGTTCCCCGATCTGTTCCGTGAGGCTTTCGCGATGTGGACACTGCCGCCCACCGATTCGGTCTTGCAGGTGCTCTCGTTCATCGCGGTCGCGGCTCAGGCGATGACGGCGGCGCTGGCAGCGGGCAAGCGCAGCATGGATTGGGCCGGCGTCTGCATGCTCGGCTGCATCACCGCGCTCGGCGGCGGCACCATCCGCGATGTGCTGCTTGGACACTACCCTCTGCTCTGGGTGCTGCATCCGATCTATCTGGCGATCGCAGTAGTGGCGGCGATCGTCACGATCGTACTGGCGCGGTTGGTGCATCGCCTCAGACTGGCGTTCCTCGTGCTCGATGCGATCGGGCTCGTGGTGTTCACCATGGCGGGCTGCGACGTCGCCTGGCAGGTCGACGCTTCGCTGCCGATCGTGATCGTCGCGGGCATGATCACCGGCTGTGCCGGCGGCGTGCTGCGCGACATCCTCTGCAACGAGGTGCCGCTTCTGTTTCGCAGCGAACTCTATGCCAGCGTCTCCGTCGTCACGGGGCTCTTCTATGCGACGGCCTTCGGATTGAACGTCAACGATCATCTTTGGACCGTGCTGACCTTCGCGCTCGGCCTGACGCTTCGCCTGCTGGCGATTCGTTACAAATGGGAGATGCCGAAATTCGTCTTCAGCGGCGAGGAGCGGTGACTGGGACGAGGGTCTCGTGACGGCGCTGGCCGCGCCTCCTCACCACGTGGCCCTTAGGTACAGGCCTGTTGCTAGTTCCGTCGCGCCTTTGCCACCTGATCGGCCGTCACCGCTGGTGCGGTATTGCCCCAGGCGTTGCGGATGTAGGTCGCGACGTCGGCGATCTCCTGGTCGCTCAGCTTGGGGTAGGCCGGCATCGAGCCGGCGTTCGGCGCCCTCGGCGTAGTGATGGTCTGCGCGCCGTCGAGGATGATGCGCAGGGTGTTCGCAGGGTTGGCCGATTGCAGATTGGCGTTGCCCGGCAGCGGTGGGTAGATGCGCGGTGCACCCGAGCCGTCGAGCTCATGGCAGGCCACGCATGCACCGCGATAGATCCGCTCGCCATTGTTCATCTGCTCCAGCGAGGGAGTGGTGACGTCGGGCTCCGGCGCGCCCGCCGGCAAGCTCTTCAGATACACGGCGATTGCCCGGACGTCCTTATCGCTCATCTTGGAGGTCGAATTGACGACCACCTCGGACATCAAAGGACCAGCATTGCTACGGGCGTTGCGTCCGCTCTGCAGGTACTCGACGATATCGTCGACGCTCCAGGAATTTAGCCCGCTGCGGGAGGCCGCATCGAGCCGTGGCGCGAACAGGCCCTGGACCATGCCGCCAGCGAACGGCTGGCCGCGCCTGTCGGCGCCAAAGATATTCTTTGGCGTATGGCAGGTGCCGCAATGCGCGAGGCCTTCAACGAGATAACCGCCGCGATTCCACTCCGCGCTCTTGCTCTGGTCCGGCTGAAAAATGCCGGGCTTGAAGAACAGGTAGCTCCAGGCCCGCATCAGCACGCGATAGTTCAGCGGCCAACGCAGATCCGGCGGCGGCGCCTTGTTGGCGACGGGCTCGAGCGTCGCGAGATAGGCGCGGATCGCCAGGATGTCGTCGCGGATCAGCTTTGTGAAATTGGGATAGGGGAAGGCCGGATAATAGTGCGCGCCCGATGGCGACACGCCGAAACGAAACGCGCGAAGGAAATCGGTATCGCTCCAGCTGCCGATACCGGTATCGCGGTCGGGGGTCAGGTTCGCGGAATAAATCGCGCCGAACGGCGTGTCGATCCGCTTGCCGCCTGCAAAAGGCCTTGCCGGATCGGCGGTGTGGCAGCCCGCACAATCGCCCGCGATGGTAAGCGCCTTGCCGTGGGCAATTGCATCCTCCGGCTGGGCCGCGCATTGGCTTGATGCGAACGCACTGCACAACAGCAGAGTGACCAGAATCGCCTGCGCAGCCCAAAACCGCCCCAACATTCACTTACCCTTTGGTCCGTGAGACCGTTACGCCATTTCGCCGCAGGCCTTTCCAGCGACAGAAACCGAAACGCGCCTCCGATATTCCGGGCACGAAATTGCGATTTTCGAGCGCCGGGCTCCATTGCTCAGAATTGTGGTGCGCGTATCGAAAAATCCGACATAGACTGGTTCTAACGAGCTCAGATGACTAGCTAAAAATCAGTCGTGGCGACCAAAGCTTTACGAGGGCTAAATGGGTATCAACCAGGGTCCTATCAGTCTCGACCAGAAGTACACTCAAGGGACTGGCCATGTCTTCCTGACCGGAATCCAGGCATTGGTGCGCCTGCCGATGGCGCAGATCAGGCGTGATCGTGCCGCAGGCCTCAGCACGGCGGGCTTCATCTCAGGTTACCGCGGTTCCCCGCTAGGTGGCTACGACCAACAGTTGTTCGCGGCCCGCAAGCACCTCGACCAATACAACATCAAATTCCAGCCCGGCGTGAACGAGGACCTGGCGGCCACCGCGATCTGGGGCTCGCAGCAGCTTGGGCTCTCGCCCGGCGCCAAATACGATGGCGTGGTCGGCATCTGGTACGGCAAGGGCCCCGGCGTCGACCGCTCCGGCGACGTGTTCCGGCACGGCAATGCGGCCGGCTCGGCGAAGAACGGTGGTGTGCTCTGCCTTGCCGGCGACGATCACGGCGCGAAATCCTCGACCGTCCCGCATCAATCAGACCACGCCTTCATCTCCGCGCTGATGCCTTACCTTTATCCCTCAAGTATCCACGAAATGATCGAGATGGGCCTGTTGGGTATCGCGATGTCGCGCTACTCGGGCTGTTGGGTCGGCATGAAGGTCATCACCGAGACGGTCGAGACCACGGCCGAGATCGATCTCACCGACGAGATGACGCCGTTCGTGATCCCGGCCGATTTCGAATTGCCGCCGGGCGGCCTCAATATCCGCTGGCCAGACGATCGCTTCGACCAGGATCGCCGGTTGCAGGACTACAAGGGCTTCGCGGCGATCGCCTTTGCCCGCGCGAACAAGGTCAACCGCATCACGATGGATTCGCCGAACGCGCGTTACGGCATCATGGCGTCCGGCAAGAGCTACGAGGACATCCGCCAGGCGCTGCGCGAACTCGGCATAACCGAGCAGGTCGCCGCCAAGATCGGCATCCGCCTCTACAAGATCGGCATGCCCTGGCCGCTGGAGCCGGAAGGCGTACGCAACTTCGCTGTCGGACTCGAGGAGATATTCATCGTCGAGGAGCGCCGCGAGATCGTCGAGAATCAGGTCAAGCAGGAACTGTTCAACTGGCGCGACGACGTCCGCCCGCGCATCGTCGGCAAGATGGACGATCACGACAAGCGTTTTTTGACCTTCGCCGCTGAGCTCAGCGTCGCTTCGCTGGCAACATCGCTCACCGAGCGGCTTCTTCGGCTTAATCTCAACCCTGAAATCGCGGAGATGCTCCGCGCCAAGGCCGACTGGTTCAACGGTCGCCAGGCGACCCAGATGCAGGCGGTGTCACCGGTTACCCGCACGCCGTATTTCTGCTCGGGCTGCCCGCACAACACCTCAACCAAGGTGCCGGAAGGCAGCCGGGCTTTAGCCGGTATCGGCTGCCATTTCATGGCGCTGTGGATGAACCGCTCGACCGAGACCTTTACCCACATGGGCGGCGAGGGCGTGCCGTGGGTCGGCATCGCGCCCTTCACCAATGAGAACCACATCTTCGCCAATCTTGGCGACGGCACCTATTTTCACTCCGGCATCCTCGCGATCCGTCAGGCGATCGCCTCCAAGGCCAACATCACCTACAAGATCCTCTACAACGACGCTGTCGCGATGACGGGGGGCCAGCGTCACGACGGCGACCTCTCGCCGCAGCAGATCACCTTCCAGCTCCACGCCGAGGGCATCCGCGAGATCTACCTGGTCTCGGAAAATCCCGACGCCTATCCGGCCGACAGCATCGCGCCTGGTGTCAAGCTGTTCCATCGCGACGAGCTCGAAAACGTCATGAAGATGTGCCGCGACTACAAGGGCACGTCCGCGATCGTGTTTGTGCAGACCTGCGCTGCCGAGAAGCGTCGCCGCCGCAAGCGCGGCCTGATGGAGGACCCGGCGCGCCGCGTGCTGATCAATCCGGCCGTGTGCGAAGGCTGCGGCGATTGCTCGGTGCAGTCGAACTGCATTTCGGTCGAGCCTCTGGAGACAGAGCTCGGGCGCAAGCGCACAATCAACCAGTCGACCTGCAACAAGGATTATTCCTGCGTGAAGGGCTTTTGCCCGTCCTTCGTCACGGTCGATGGCGGCAAGCTGCGGCGGCGCGCGCCGCCCGATCTCGGCGCCATCGACGATCTGCCGGAGCCGGCGTCGAAGCCTTCGCTGGACAGGCCCTACAACATCGCCGTCGGCGGCGTCGGTGGTACCGGCGTCCTAACCATCGGCGCACTGCTCGGCATGGCCGCCCATATCGAGGGCAAGGCGAGCATGATCCTCGACATGTCCGGCCTTGCGCAGAAGGGCGGGGCGGTGCTGAGCCACGTCCGGCTTTCCGAGCACACCGCCGACGTCACTTGCTCGCGCATCGTCACCGGCACGGCGGACCTGGTGCTCGCCGCCGATGAAGTGGTGGCGGCATCGAAGGACACCATCACGCTATGCGACGCGAGCCGTACGGTCGGCATCATCAACAGTCACGTGATCCCGACCGCTGACTTCATCCTCGACCGCGACTTCAATTTTCAGAGCCGAAAGGTCAACAGCGTGCTGGAGACCGAACTGCGCAAGGACTCCGCGTTCTTCGACTTCACCAAGCCGGCCGAAGCGCTGCTCGGCGATTCCATCGCCACCAATATCATGATGCTGGGATTCGCCTATCAGCGCGGTCTGTTGCCGCTCTCGGCGGAGTCGATTCAGCAGGCGATCGAGGTCAATGGCGTCTCGATCAAGATGAACACGCAAGCCTTCCAGCTCGGCCGTCTTGCCGCCGCCGATACGGCGCGGCTCAACGCGATGATGAAGGATCATGACGACGTCCTGCCGGTCAAGACGCTGGACGCAATGTCGCTCGACGAGATCATCGCCCATCGCATGGGCCTGCTGACCGGCTACCAGAGCTCGCGGCTCGCGAAGCGCTATCGCAGGCTGGTCGATCAGGTTCGCGACGCGGCGGCCAAGGGCGGCTATGGCGAAGCGCTGCCGCGTGCGGTCGCGATCAACTACGCAAAGCTGCTCGCTTACAAGGACGAGTACGAGGTGGCACGTCTGTTCACCGATGGTCATTTCGAGAAGCAGCTCCGCGACCAGTTCGAGGGCGATTTCAAGTTCAACTTCAATCTGGCGCCGCCGATCCTCGGCGGCGGCGTGGACGCGCAGGGCCGGCCGAAGAAGCGAGAGTTCGGCTCCTCGATGATGTCGTTATTCAAGGTGCTGGCGAGGCTCCGTTTCCTGCGCGGCACGCCGCTCGACATCTTCGGCTACAGCGCAGACCGCAGGCTCGAACGCGATTTGATCGCGGGCTACGAGAAGGATGTAGCGACAGTGCTCGGCCTGTTGTCGCCGCTCAATCACGATATCGCGGTGGAATTGCTCTCGCTGCCCGATCGTATCAGGGGCTATGGCCCGGTGAAGGAGAAGGCGATCCGGGAGGCGAAGGTTCGCTACGCGCAACTCGCCGCCGACCTCGCCAGCCCGCCGCCCGCGCCACGGCAGATGGCGGCAGAATAGGCCACCGGGCCCGGCGCTTACCGTCGGCGGCCCAGGGTGAGCAGATACTCGCGCTTCACATGCAGTCCCGCCGGCACTGCATAGTGCTGATGGTAAGCGTCGAGATCACATTTGAGGCGCTCCAGGCGGTCCGGCGGCAGGCTCTCCGCGAGTTGGCGCAACGGTCCGAAGCCTCGCGTGTACCAGTTCCAGATATCCTCGGCGCTGCCGTGATAGGCGTTGCTGACGCCGGGCTCGAACTTGAGATCGAAGGCCTTCCCGAGCAGCTTTTCGACGTGCGGCGGATCGCCCCAGGCCAGGGGAGATGAGGGCGGAGGCGGTGCATCGCTATGTCGAGCAATGATGCCGAAGAACTCCGCTACTGCCCCTGCCGGTGCCCAAGTGGTCAGGGCCAGGCGACCGCCAGGGCGGCACACACGCGCCAGTTCGGCGGCGGCCTGCGCGTGGTCGAAGGCGAACATCACGCCGAACGTCGAGATGACACCGTCGAAGGCGCCGTCGTCAAACGGCAGGCGTTCGGCATCAGCCTGTTGGAACTCGATCGGGGGCCGCACGTGGGCGGAAAGCTCACGAGCTGCTGCAAGCAGCTCCTCCGAAATGTCCACGCCTATCACCACTGCGCCCACGCGCGCCACGTTGCGGGCGGACCAGCCGGTGCCGGTCGCGACGTCGAGGATACGCTCGCCCGCGCGCGGATTGAGCCTCTGGGCACCATGAGCGAGCGCATCGGAAATAGCAAAGCTTACGTCATCATAGTGCTTGCCGCCGCGACCCCATGCGGTCGCAGCCGTCTGGTGATGAGGGAGAACGGCCTGATCGGTTCCCATCGCGGCCTCCTGTCCCGAAGCCCTCCCGAGATGAGCGATCGAACCACAAGGCTGAGCTCAAATCTGCTCTAAAATCTGTAGTATCCAGCACGCAGCCATCGGGTATCCTTGCCTCCGTCATGCCGGTCCGGTTCGGAGAAGGCGATGAAGCGCTATGGCCAGTTCTGTCCCGTGGCCAAGGCCGCGGAGGTGTTCTGCCAGCGATGGACGCCGCTCATCCTGCGCGACCTGGCGCTCGGCGCGTCGCGCTTCTCGGAGCTGCAGCGCGGCGTGCCGCTTGCCTCGCCGTCACTGCTGTCCCACAGGCTCAGGCAGCTCGAGAACGAGGGCATTGTCGAGCGCAGCAAATCGGCGAGCGGGCATAGTTGGACGTATCATCTGACCAGTGCCGGCGACGATCTTGTGCCGATCGTCATGGCTCTCGGGGTGTGGGGACAAAAATGGTCGCGCCGTGAGCTTGCGAAGCACGAAATCGACCTCGGCCTCTTGCTATGGGCGCTCGAGCGCGGCGCCAGGCCGGACGCCTTTGGGGACCGACGAACTGTTGTCCAGCTGGCACTTACCGACCAGATCGCGAAGAAGCGCTACTGGTGGTTTCTCAATGAGGACGGCCGGTGCGAGCTATGCCTCTCGAAGCCCGATCATCGTATAGATCTTTTTCTCGAGGGCACGCTTCGCGATCTGGTCTGCGTCTGGCGCGGAGATCTGCTTCTCGCGCAGGCTCTCGACACCGGGCGGCTCCGCGCACATGGCACAGTGAAGGCGCAACGAGCACTGCCACGCTGGCTGGCAATCAGCACCATCGCCCACGTGCAGTCGGCCAGAGCGGACGTTGGAGCGGTCTGATCCTGCGCGAAGAATTAGCTGATTTCACGATGACGCGTGTGGCGTGCCTTTCCCTCTCGCCCCGCGGAATATTTCCACGCTTGCCAAGGCCCGTCAGGCGGTTCAGAAAACGCTGGAGACCTTAAGAAACGCCAGCGGAGAAAGATTTGACCATCAAGGGCAAGGCTTACATCGCCGGGATCTACGAACATCCCACCCGGCACGCACCCGATAAATCCACCGCACAGCTTCATGCCGAGGTCGCCAAGGGCGCGCTCGAGGATGCCGGCCTCACCAAGGACGATGTAGACGGCTATTTCTGCGCCGGCGATGCGCCGGGCGGCCTTTGGCCGATGGTCGATTATCTCGGCCTCAATACCAGGAAGCTGCGCCACGTGGATTCGACCGAAACCGGTGGCTGTTCTTACCTGATTCATCTTGGCCACGCCGCTGAAGCGATCGCCGCCGGTAAATGCTCGGTCGCGCTGGTGACGCTGGCGGGCAAGCCGCGCACCGGCCCGATGCCGCCGCGCGCCGCCGGCGCCGAGGCCGATTTCGAGTCGGCGTACGGGGCGACCACACACAATGCCTATGGCATGTGTGCCATGCGCCATATGCACGACTACGGCACGACCAGCGAGCAGCTCGCCTGGATCAAGGTCGCGGCGTCTCATCACGCGCAATACAATCCGCATGCGATGCTGAAGGACGTCGTCACGGTCGAGGACGTGCTGAATTCGCCGATGATTTCCGATCCCTTGCATCGCATGGATTGCTGCGTCGTCACCGATGGCGGTGGCGCGATGATCGTCACGACGCCCGAGATCGCCAAGAGGCTGAAGAAGCCGCTGGTGCGCCTGATCGGCCATGGCGAGGCGATGAAGGGGCCGCGTGGCGGCAAGGATCTCGATCTCACTTATTCAGCCGGCGTGTGGTCCGGCCCGCGTGCCTTCGAGGAGGCAGGCGTGACGCAGAAGGACATCAAATACGCCTCGATCTATGACAGCTTCACGATCACTGTGCTCATGCAGCTCGAAGATCTGGGGTTCTGCAAGAAGGGCGAGGGCGGCAAATTCGTCGCTGATGGCAATCTGATCTCGGGCGTCGGAAAATTGCCGTTCAATACGGATGGCGGCGGTCTCTGCAGCAATCACCCGGTCAACCGCGGCGGCATGACCAAGATCCTCGAGGCTGTCAGGCAATTGCGCGGCGAAGCGCATCCGAAAGTCCAGGTGCCGAACTGCGATCTCGCGATCGCGCACGGCACCGGCGGCCTGCTCGGCGTTCGCCATGCCGCCTCAACCTGCATTCTGGAGCGCGTGTGATGGCCGAGCCGAAGAAATACAATGCCCCGCTGATCAATCCGGAGACCGCGCCATTCTGGGACGCCGCCAAGCAGGGCAGGTTCATGATCAAGCGCTGCACGGCCTGCGGGGAGCCGCATTATTTCCCCCGCTCGATCTGCCCGTTCTGCTTCTCCGACAAGACGGTGTGGGAGGAGGCGAGCGGGGAGGCGACGGTCTACACCTACAGCCTGATGCGCAAATCGCCGACCGGTCCGTATGCGATTGCCTACGTGACGCTGAAGGAGGGGCCGTCGCTGCAGACCAACATCGTCGATTGCGACCTCGATACCATCAAGATCGGTCAGAAGGTGAAGCTCGTATGGAAGCCGACCGATGGCGCCCCGCTGCCATTCTTCACGGTTGCCTGATGCTGCTGCGTTCGACTCTGACCAAACAACAGATCTTCATCCCCGCAAAAGTGGGGATCCGCCAACGCTGGCGATTACCGGGTGCCCGCCTCCGCGGACATGACGGCAGCAAAAATCTCGGGAGAGAAACATGCCGATCAATTACGAACAGCTGATGGCCCTGAAAAATCTCGGCCAGAAATACAGCTACAGCGACCGCGAGGTGATGCTCTACGCCTACGGCATAGGGCTCGGCGCCGATCCGATGGACGAGAAGGAACTCGCCTTCGTCAACGAGGGCGCGCTGACGCCGCGTCCGCTCAAGGTGGTGCCGACATTCGCATCCGTTGCCGCCTGGGGCGCCGGTCCCGGCGAGATGAATCTCAACCGCGTGATGGTGGTCGACGGCGAGCGCGACATCACCTTCCACAAGCCGCTCGCAACCGCTGCGCACATCACTGCCGATTCGACCGTGGTCGACGTCTTCGACAAGGGCAAGGACAAGGGCGCCGTCATTCGTCACCAGACCGTGTTGAAGGACGACAAGGGCGAAAGGCTCGCCACGCTGGTCGCCTCGCGCTTCGCCCGGGGTGACGGCGGCTTTGGCGGGCCGTCGGAAGGCCAGCCCGAACCGCACCGGGTGCCGGAGCGCGCGCCCGACAGGGTCATCGACATCACGACGCGGCCGGATCAGGCGCTGATCTACCGGCTCTGCGGCGACCGCAATCCGCTGCACTCCGATCCGGAGTTCGCGAAGAAGGCGGGCTTCCCGCGGCCGATCCTCCACGGCATGTGCACCTATGGGATCACCTGCCGCGGTGTGTTGCAGACCTATGCCGATTACGATCCGTCCGCGTTCAAGCAGCACGCGGCGCGGTTCTCCTCGCCAGTCTTTCCCGGCGAGACCGTGACGATGGAACTGTGGAAGGACGGCAACGTGGTGTCGTTCGAAGCCAAGGTGAAGTCGCGCGGCGTCACCGTCATCAGGAGCGGCAAGACCGTGCTGGCGTAGGTTGCGAGGGCGGTGGCTCCCTCGCCCCGCGTTTGCGGGCGGAGGGTTAGGTGAGGGGCGCCTCCGCAACGGTGGTCTTCGCCGATAGACCTGTACCTCCTCACCGGGATCGCAGCTTGTGATGCGGTCCAGCTCTCTCCGCAAGCGGGGCGAGGTAAGGAAGAGAACAACAAACGGAGAAACGACCATGGGGTTACTTGACGGCAAGGTGGCGCTGATCACGGGCGCAGGCGGGGGGCTCGGTGAAGCCTACGCGAAGCTGTTCGCGCGCGAGGGCGCGGCGGTTGTTGTCAACGACCTCGGCGGCCCGCGCGATGGGTCGGGTTCGGACAAGTCGATGGCCGAGAAGGTGGTCGATGCGATCAAGGCCGAGGGCGGCCGCGCAGTCGCCAACGGCGCCGACATCTCGACCATGGCCGGCGGCCAGTCGGTGTTCGATGATGCCATCAAGCACTTCGGTCGCGCCGACATCCTCGTCAACAATGCCGGCATCTTGCTGGATGAAACCTTCCACAAGGCAAAGGAAGCGAACTGGGACAGGGTGATGAGGGTGCATCTGAAGGGCACTTTCTGCTGCACCCAGCCGGTATTCAAATGGATGCGCGACAATGGCGGCGGCGTGATCGTGAATACGTCATCGACCTCTGGGCTGATAGGCAATTTCGGCCAGACCAATTACGGCGCGGCCAAGGGCGGCATCTGGGGTCTGTCCAACGTGCTGGCGATCGAGGGCCGAAAGTACAACATCCGGATCTGGACGCTGGCGCCGGGCGCCTTGACCCGCATGACCGCAGACCTGCCCCGCTACAAGGAGAACCCGGGTGCCGCGCTCGGGCCGAACGGCATTGCGCCGGCAGTCCTGTACATGGTCAGCGACCTGTCGTGCGACCAGACCGGCAAGGTCCTCGGTGTCTCGGGCCCGCGCGGCGTACGCGAGATGCGGATGATGGAAATGGAAGGCTGGAAGCCGCCTTTCTCGGGCTGGCAGGCCGAGGACATTGTTACCCACGCCAAGGAGATCTTCTTCTCCGAGGAGCAGATCAAGATGGGCGCGCGCCGGTTTTAGGTGGTACACATCGTTCCGGGCCATGCGCGGCATCCAGCCCGGAACCTCGCGATTCACCTCGCAATTGCGCGCCTGAGGTTCACGCTCCGCGCGTCCCGGACTGACGACACAGGATAGAGGCATCCATGAAACTCACCGCCCAGGCCGCAGGAACATTCGCGATTGCGCCGACCCCATTCCACGACGACGGCCGCATCGACGAGGCGTCGATCGACCGGCTGACCGATTTCTATACCGATGTCGGCTGCGATGGCGTGACCGTGCTGGGCATTCTGGGTGAGGCGCCGAAACTCGACGCCGCCGAGGCCGAGCAGGTCGCGCTTCGCTTCGTCAGGCGCGCCAAGAAGCTGCAGGTGATCGTCGGTGTCTCGGCGCCGGGCTTTGCCTCGATGCGGGCGCTGGCCAAAGCCTCGATGGACGCGGGCGCCGCCGGCGTGATGATCGCACCGCCTCCCCATTTGCGCACCGACGACCAGATCATCACCTATTTCAAGCAGGCACAGGAAGCGATTGGAGACGACATTCCCTGGGTGCTTCAGGACTATCCGCTGACGCTCACCGTCGTGTTCACGCCCGCCGTGATTCGCAAGATCGTGATGGACAGCCCGTCCTGCGTGATGCTCAAGCATGAGGACTGGCCGGGCCTGGAGAAGATCTCGACGCTGCGTAATTTCCAGAAGGATGGCTCGCTGCGTCCGTTGTCGATCCTGGTCGGCAATGGCGGCCTGTTCCTTGATTTCGAGATGGAGCGCGGCGCCGATGGTGCGATGACGGGGTACGCGTTCCCCGAGCTCCTGATCGACGTCGTCAATCTGTCGAAGGCAGGCAAGCGTGACGCCGCGCACGACCTGTTCGACGCTCATCTGCCGCTGATCCGCTACGAACAGCAGCCCGGCGTTGGCCTCACCGTGCGCAAATATGTGCTGCAGAAGCGCGGCATTATTTCGTCCATCGTGCAACGCAAGCCGGGCGCAGTCATCACGCCGCAAGCGAGGGCGGAGGTTGATTACCTGCTGTCGCGCGTCGCGCGGGTCGACCGTCGCGCCAATCTGCAACCGCAATCCAGCGCCGCGGGTTAGCTCATGCCTGACATTGTCGCCCCGCGTTTGGCCTCGACCGTCCTGATCCTGCGCGACAGCAAGAGCCGCGACGAGATCGAAGTCTTTATGATGGTCCGCCATCACCAGATCGAGTTCAATTCCGGCGCGCTGGTGTTTCCGGGCGGCAGCTTCGACGAGAATGACATGGAGATCGCAGCCAATCCCGCGCTGTATTCGGGCGGCGAGGGGCTCGATGCCAACGCGCTCGGCTTTCGGATTGCGGCGATCCGCGAGACCTTCGAGGAAAGCGGAATTCTGCTGGCACGGCGAAGAGGCGCGAAGGAGTTGATCGATGCCAAACTCGCAACCGAAATCGCGGTCGCGCATCGCGCCGACCTGAACGAAGGCAAGATCAGCTTCCTGAGGGTCTTGAGTGACAACGGCATGCTGCTCGCGCTCGACGAGCTCATGCCCTATGCGCACTGGATCACGCCGGAGGGCATGCCGAAACGCTTTGATACCTGGTTCTTTCTTGCGGCCGCGCCGCCCGAGCAACTCGGCGGCCATGACGGCAAGGAGTCTACCGACTCGATCTGGGTATCGCCGCGTGAGGCGCTGGAGGGCGGCGAGACCGGCCGGTTCAAGCTGCCGTTTCCCACCACGCGTAACTTGATCAAGCTCGGCAAGCAGGCGAGTGTCATGGCGGCGCTCGCCGACAGCAAGGACAAGCCGATCGTCACTGTCATGCCCGTGATGACGAAGACCCCCGCTGGCCGCCAGCTCCGGATTCCCAAGGAAGCCGGCTATGACGGTGAGGTGTTCGACGTCGGCGCGCTGGGCTAGTGTTCCTGCGCGGCTCATTTTCATCGTCAGGCCCAGGGCATCCACGTCTTCGCAAAAGGTCGCGCAGGGCGGGACAAGGTCCGACCATGGCGATCATACATGCTTCGACGTGCAGCGAAGTATTACGACCTCGCACGATGTAGTTTCCGTCCAACCATCGAGACGGAACCGCCGGCATGGACAGCACCTCGCGACACCCGAATACGGCCCTCGATCTCGCGCTGCTGCTTGCGCTCGCGACCCTCTGGGGCGGTTCCTACATCCTCATCAAGCTCGGCGTTGCGACCATTCCGCCGGTCACGCTGATCGCCGCGCGGACCGCGATCGCAGGCCTGCTATTGCTCGCGATCATGAGGGCCCGCGGCGTGAGAATGCCGACCGATCAGATGACCTGGCGTCGCTTCACGTTCCAGGCCTGCCTTAACAGCGTGATCCCCTGGACCCTGATAGCCTGGGGCGAGCGCATGGTCGATGCCGGCCTGACCACGATCCTCAATTCGGCATCGCCGATCTTCACGTTCCTGTTCACGGCCGTGATTACCCACCATGAGGCCGCGACGCCACGAAAGCTGTTCGGCGTGGTCGCCGGCATGGCCGGAATCTGCCTGATCGTCGGCGTCGATGCGTTCCGCGATGTCGGCACCGGCATCGTTGCCGAAATCGCGATCGTGGCGGCGACGATCTGTTACGCCTGTGCGGCGATCTTCGGCCGCGGCTTCAAGGAACTTGATCCGATGGCGCCGGCGGCAGGCTCGCTGATTGCCGGCGCTGCGATCCTCATTCCGGTGAGCCTTGCCCTTGAGCGTCCTTGGACCATGTCAGCTTCGACAAACTCGCTGTTGGCGCTCGTGACCCTTGCCGTGGTCTCGACCGCGCTCGCCTTCGTGATCTATTTTCGCTTGATCCAGACCCTCGGCTCGGTCGGCACCACGGCACAGGCTTATTTACGCGTTCCGATCGGCGTCGCGCTCAGTGTGCTCCTTCTGGGCGAACGGCTCAGTCCGACGGCATGGATTGGGCTCGCCTGCGTCGTCATCGGCGTTGCCGCGATGACGATCCCGGCGCGGAGGATAGCTACCGCCTGACATCCTGTGCGCGCCGGCCCCGATCTTGCGCCGGTGTCCGACGGGCGCCAGCCGCCGTCATCAGCGTGACCCCATCACTCTTGGCCGGGCGTCGCGCCTTAGCCATAACTGCGGGCATGTTCCCCCCAGCCCGAATTACGTCGTATATTGCGGTCGATTAGACCCGGCTTGGTGATATGACCGCTGAATTGCCGCAAAATTCGCAGCCGCCGCGCGCATTTTCCCTGACGATCGGCCAGCTCACGTTCGGCAGCTTCATGCTGGTGCTCGCCGTGATCATCATCACGTCCACGGCGAGCGTGGTCGCGATCCGTCATATCGACACCACTTTTGCCGAGTTGCAGCGGCTGCAAAGCGTCAGCGACATCGCCGAGGACATCGACCGGCGCATGAACGAGCTGCGGCTGGCGGCGCGCGACTTCGTCACCGAACCGGGCAGCCAGTCGATCCAGGTCGCGGAGGCCGCCCGCTCGCTGAGCGAGGTACTCGGGAAGACCCGAATCGAGCTGGCGCCCGAGCAGCAGGACATGATCGACGGTGTAACCCAGCGGCTTGCGACCTATCGCGGCGGCATCGAACGCATCTCGACACTCTTGAGCCGCCGCGCCGAGCTGCTCGCCGGGTTGCCGCCGCTCCGCGAGACCTTCGACAAGGCGGTCGCCGCGAGCGCGGATCGGGAAGTTGCGGCAACGCTGTCAGAAACCCAGAGCCGCATCGCAACCGCGCTGCTCGCGCATAATACCTCCGCGGCCGATCAGGCGGCGCAGAACATGCGCGCGCTGACCATCGCCGATCCGGCGCTGCGGGCGGCCGTCAACGATTATGCCGAAGCGATCATCGCGGTCTCGGTTCGGGAGGGCCAGATCGCCGACATCGACAAGGAGGTGCTGGGGGCGGAGGGCCGGCTGATCCAGCGCGTCACCGAGCTCCTGCGCGAGCTCAGCACGCGGCGCGGACACGTGCTGTCGCGCGATTTCGCGCGCACGCTGACGGAGGCGAAATGGCAAAGCATCGTGCTCGGCTCGGCCGGGGTGCTGATCGGCCTGTTCGCCGCGCTGCTCGTGGTCCGTCGTACCGTGCGCCCGCTCGCCAAGATTGCGGGCGCGATCCGCAGGGTTGCGGGCGGCGAAAAGAGCGCCTTCATCCCGGAGACCAATCTCGATAACGAGATCGGCGACATCGCCCGCGCGGCCGAGGTATTTCGCCAGACTCTGGTCGACGCGGACACCGCGCGCGAAGCTGCCGTGCGCGCGCTCGCCGAGCAGCGGCTGGCCGAAGAGAGCTATCGCAAACTGTTCGAGGCGTCGGTCGACGGCATCTACGTGACCACGCCGGGCGGCGCGCTGCTTAACGCCAACCCGGCGCTGGCGCGGATGATGGGCTACGCCACGCCGCAGGACCTGATCAACGGCATCGGCGATATCGCCTCCACCGTCTATGTCGATCGGGCAGCGCGCGTCGAGTACCAGGCGCGGATGCAGCGCGACGGCATGGTGCGCGAATACGAATACCAGGTGCGCTCGCGCGACGGCACCGTGCTGTGGCTCTCGGACTCGGCCACCGTCGTGCGCAACGAGCAGGGCGAGGTGGTCCGCTATGAGGGCACCGTGCGCGACATCACCGATGAGCGGCGCGCGGAAGATGCGATCGCCGAGGGCAGGCGCCTCCTGCAAATGGTGATCGACACCGTTCCGGCGGTCATTAACGTCAAGGACCGTGACCTGCGTTACGTGCTGATGAACCGCTACATGGCCGGCATTTTCGGTATCGAGCCGCGGGACGCGATCGGCCAGACTACCGCCGAGTTGATGTCACGCTACGGCGCGGCGAAGACCGACGAGAACGACAAGCGCGTGCTCTCGGCCCGCCGCGAGCTCGGTTTCTACGAGGAGGAGTACAAGGATTCCGCTGGCAACATGCGGCAGTGGTTGGTCAACAAGCTGCCGATCCTCGGCGCGCAAGGCGAGATCGAGAATATCGTTACGGTGGCGCTCGACATCGGCGAACGGAAGCGCTCCGAGCAGGAGATGCGGAAGGCAAAGGATTCCGCCGAAGCCGCGCTGCGCAATCTGCGCGAAACCCAGAACTCGCTGATCGAGGCGGAAAAGCTGGCTGCGCTCGGGCGGCTGGTGGCGGGCGTTGCTCATGAGGTCAACAACCCGGTCGGCATCAGCCTGACGGTGGCGTCTGCGCTCGAACGCAAAACCGGGAATTTTGCGGCCCAAGTCGAGCGTGGCGAACTGCGTCGTTCCAGCCTGAACGAGTTCCTCGACACCACGCGCAGCGCGTCGTCGCAACTCGTCGCCAATCTCAATCGCGCCGCCGAATTGATCCAGTCGTTCAAGCAGGTCGCCGCCGACCGCAACTATTCAGACCAGCGCACCTTCGATCTCGGCGACCTGACCGAGCAGGTGGTGATGAGTCTGCGGCCTGGCCTGCGCAAGCACAATCTGACGCTCAATGTCGATTGCCAGCCGAATCTGATCATGAACTCCTATCCGGGACCCTACGGCCAGGTGCTGACCAACCTGTTCCTCAATTCGGTCGCGCACGCCTTCCCGGATGGAAGGGCCGGCGAAGTCGACATCCAGGTTCGCGCATCGGGCAAGGACAACGTCGAAATCGTCTTCGCCGACAATGGCTGCGGCATGAGCCTCGACGTGCGCCGCCGTGCCTTCGATCCGTTCTTCACGACGCGGCGCGACCAGGGCGGCACCGGACTCGGCCTGCACATCGTCTACAGTATCGTTACTACACGTCTTGGCGGCAGGCTCGATCTCGATTCCGCACCGGGCAACGGCACGCGCATTCAGATCATTCTGCCGCGCGTTGCGCCACTCGAGCAGGCGGCGGAGTAGGCGCGGAACCACCAAGGTTGGTTGCAAGAGCCGCCCTGGGCGGCTGATAGCGCAAGCGCTTAATTGACATCCGCGAGCTTGTGCAGCGTCGCGCCGAAGATTTGGCTGTGCTTTCCAATCAGTGCTGTTCCGCTCATGGTGCCGCGCGTGTCGGTGAAGGTGCCGGAGACGCCGATACCCACGGGGGCGGGCCCGCCGAACAACGGGTTTTCGGTGTCGCGCGGCGTGGTGTGGCGTTGCACGAGCACCTCGCCCTTGAAGGTGTCGCCCTTTACCGTGTAGCTGCCCGTATAGAAAAGATAAGCGTCCCCGCCGAGAATTTGGCCGTCGCGGAACAGAATCACGCCGCTGCCCTTGCCAACACGCCCATCGAGCAAGGTCACGTGAATCGAATACAGTCCGTTCTTCATGGTGCCCCGATCACCGGCCGCCGCGCCCACGGAGGCTGGCGGGTTTTTTATGCCAAAGCGCGCACACTCGCGCAACGCGGCAAGTTAACTTCCGGACGCCTCGGTGGCGCGGATCCTCGGTTCCTGTCAATCCGTGTTACGATGTGATGACGTTGGAATGCGCTCGGGACTTAAACTGGCCCGTGAAATGCATAGGTCTGTTTGCACTGGCCGGTAAGTGCTGGAGCAGAAACATATGACAGACTGGACTGAGCCTGGCCGCCCTTTGGCGCGCCGATGCAGTGAGTATGGAACTTCGACCCGCCTTCGTGATGGCCTCGCGGCGACCTCACTGAGGCTTGCCGTCGCCCTGCTGCTGTTGATGGCGGCTGTCGAATTCGCGAAGGCACGCGATCCCGACGGCCGCTATGCCAATTCTCCGCTCAAGCAATGGTTTGACAGTCTGCGGAGCGGGAAGGGGCCGTGCTGTTCGGACGCCGATGGCACTGCGGTCAGCGACGTCGACTGGGAATCCAAGGACGGACACTACCGCGTGCGCCTCGACGGCGAGTGGATCGATGTCCCAGATGAAGCCGTGATCACCGAACCCAACCGCGCCGGTCGCGCGATGGTGTGGCCGGTCCGCGGCTATATGGGGATTTCGATCCGCTGCTTTATGCCAGGCAGCATGACGTAGCGCTCACGCGTATTTCTGGTCGCGCTCCAGCAGTTCGATCGAAATCCCCTCCGGGCCGCGGATGAAGCAGATGCGGACGCCAGGGCGGATGGTGGTCGGTTCCTTTGTGAACCCGACGCCCTTTGCCCTGAGTTCTGCGGCAACCGCGTCGATGTTCTTCACCGTCAGCCCGAAATGATCGAGCCCTTGATAGGGCGTCACGGGAGATGGGTTGACGCCGTCCCCCGGCTTGACTTCGGCGATGAATACCTTGGCGCCGCCAAGCTGCACATCGATGCGACCGGGGCCGCGGATGATCTCCCCGCCGAGAATGTCACGCAGCCACGCCGCCGTTGCCTCGGGATCGGGACTGCGCAGGTGGATGTGATCCCAGGTGACGATTGGCATCATGGTCTCCTTGCTCGTTCTTGTTGGCTGCGATCGCGCTGTTAGGTTTGCGCTTGCGCATGGCTGAAACCGCGCAAATCTAGCGGCCGAGTGCACGCAACGCCATCCCTGCACGGCACCCGCCGCAATATTGCCGTCGCACAATGAAACCATTCGCGCTGCTGGTGATTGTGATGGAGTGGCGCCCGTACCGCGCGGCCGTCCCTGGAAGCCGTACGGTGCGACGCCCGTATGGCTTTTTTCGCGTGCGGCGCCGGGTGGCGCTGCCGCCGGATGAGGGCACGGCAATGCGGATCGGCATGACGTCGCTTCGAGGTGTTGCGGCAAGTCTGGTCCTGCCGCTGATCGCGATCGCCGGAATTGCGGCATGGCTTATGCTTCCTGAGCCAAGCGACGCTGATGACCAGACTGCAGCCTCATCGTCCGCCGAGACCGTTCTCCTGGCGCAGTCCGCGCCAACTCCAGGTGCAGCAACCGACATGCAGCCAAGCCCTGCGGTCGGGACTGCACCGGCGGCCGTTGCTGTGCCATCGGATGAGCCTGCAACCGTCGGCATCGCGGCTACACAGGAGGCCTCACCGGAAGTCAGGTCAGAGAAATCGCCGCGCGACGGGCTCTGGATTTCCTCGCAGTCGTTTCGACGGGGCGGGCTCGGTTCCAAGGCTCTGGTCACGCTCACCCTGCGCAACACGAACGACTTTGCCGTGAGGGATATCGAGATCGCTTGCGCCTTCGTCCGTAGCGACGGCAGCCACCTGACTGACCGCAAGCGTTTGATCGCAGATACGATCGGCATGAGGAGCCGGAAGACCTATCCTGGCATGCTGATCGGGTTCGTAAACGTCAACGCAAATAAGGCCAAATGTACCGTCGTGACCGCGAACCGGATCTAGGCCTCCATTCCGAAAAAGTGACCTGGCTGGGTGAACCTTAGGGGCCCGCTCGGAACTAACTGATAGATCGCCCGTTACAGCGTGATCAGTGCGCGTGGGTTCCGGTTTTCCGAGAGATCACGCGGGGACGGTGCGTGATGACCCGCTGTCGTTGCGCTCCAGGCGAGACAATCCGCGCCGAAGCGCGGGGGGAGCATTCAAAATGCCCGTGGCGCGATACTTCCTGTTCGTGGGCGGAGCTTTGCTCGCGTTGTTGTTCTTGATTAACGCTATAGTGCCACAGGCGGAGGTTGCAACCAACGCCAGCCTGTCGGCGCCTGCCGTGGACAAGAGCACGGTCCGCATCCAGTCCACCCAGAAATTGCCTGAGCGGGTGGTGTTTGACACCAGCCTGCCCGCCGTACCATCGCAGCAGGCGAGTGGGGTCGCCGCGGCCCCACCGGCTGCTACCACGCCGGACCTGTCGGCCAAGGCGCGAGTGCGCGACACCTTCGCTCAATTCGTTCCGGCGGAAGCGAAGAATCGGCCGGCAGCGGCGGCAGATGCCAAGCCACTCGAGCAGCAGGCGCAGGCCATGACGCCTCCGGCCCCGAAGAAGCGCAGGGTGGCCAAAGTGCGCGCCAATCCGCCGACTCAGCTGCAGGCGATGCGTTTTGCCCAGCCTGGCTTGTTCCAGCCGTACCGCGTCGCCCAGCAGCAGCAGCAGCGTTACGGCCTCTTCGGTTTCGGCACCTGGTAGTTGCGAAATCCGGCGCCCGTTCGACGCGGCGCCTTCGGACGGCGTCACGTCTACGCCAATCCGGTTAACGCGGCAGCTTCGGGATCTTGTCGGCAAAGCCGTTGTAGCAGGTTAGCCGCTCGTCCTCTTCCTTCATAAAGCGGCAATCGTTGACGCCCTTGGCGGCTGCCGCCTTCGCTTTCGGCTGCGGCTTGAAGATCGTGTCGTAGCAGTCCAGCCGTTCTTTGGTGGCGTCGTCGATTTCCTGGCACGCCTGCAGCTGCTGCGCGACCGATTGGGACTTAGGGGCTGCGGCGGTATTTTCGCCCTTCTTGGCGGCGTGCTTCTTGCCGACCTGGACGAGCGGCTTGCCGCCGACCGTCGGCGACTGTGGGGCGGCCGGCGTCTCGGCGGCATTGGCCGCTGGGGGCGTCGTCCCTTGGGCAAGTGCGGCAGCCGGATACAGGAGCGCCAGCGCGAAGATGATCTGTCTCATGTCGAAATATCCGAAATCGCGTAATGACCGAGGAGGGGAACCGGGTCGGAAGGCAGGCTACCGCCGTGACTAACGCAAAATTTGCGCAAATCCTACCCCCAGGCCCAGGTTCGCCCATATGTTTCCACCGCGACAATCGGGCCGGGTGCCAAATAGTCCGGTCGGTTGGGATCCACGGGCGCTCTGTTCCCTAACGCGCTACTGTTGGCATACGAACGATAAGCGCTTGTCCGCAGCCATTCGGCATGCGGCAAGCGGAACGTTTCCATCCAAGATCGGTTCGAGAGTAGATGCCCTGAGGAAACAGGCGGCGGGGAACCACCAAAATCGGAACACACGAAAAAGGAGCGGCTCATGAAGCTAAATTCCGAACAGGTGAAGAGAACCATGACTCAGATGGAAGCACAGGTGCTTCCCGATGATCACCCGGCGGTCGCGCAATTGAATAGCGTGTTTGGCGAGCATACGTTTTTCGTCGATACCAGCGGGCTGAAGGTCCTCGAGCCTGCGCAGACGCCCGACATGGAGGGTAAGACCGGTGAAATCGTCAGCCTTGCCGAGTGGAGTGATCCCACACTGACGAGTCTCAGACCACACGAACCCGAGCCGACCGGCGTGATCGTGGTGCTCGAACCAAGCAAGCAATGACGCAGAGGCCGGCTCGGTGATGGTCGCGTGCCATTGCCGGGCCGGTGCAGCGTTCCCGGCTCCGGCCCGGTCCGTCCGCTCCCCACGTTACCCGGCAGTTGTGCCGGCGAGCAGCCGTCCCCGCAATGCATCGATGAACGCTCGCACGCGGGCGGGCATTTGTGCGCGTGTCAGGAAAACCGCCCATATGCCGAGTTCGGCCGGCTC
>NZ_JAFCJK010000019.1 GCF_018131005.1 Bradyrhizobium lablabi | reverse complement strand
CCTGACGCCCCAGTGGCTGGTGTTAAGTCCTTCAGAAGCTCACGCTTCTCAGGGGCGACGGTGGCAACAAAGCCCGGTCTCACCGAGGAGAGCGCGAAATAAGCCGTAAACCATCGCGCAGGGAAAGCCGGGCTGTTTCCGGTTACACCTGTGGTCCTACCCCCGTGCTTTTTGTTGCACGGGACCCATGGGTGCGATCGGCACCCGGCTTTCCCTGCGCCCTCATTCCTCATGAGGGTGGAAAGTGATGCAAACCTCGGGCGTTTCGCGCCGCGAGAATGCGCACTCGCATCCTCATGGCTGTTTGATAATTGAATTCGAAATCCCACCCCGTCATCGCGAGCCAAGCGACTCGTCCGCTAACGCGCCTCGCAATGACGGCGCGTCGTATTGAGCTCGAAACCAACCTCATCTCGTCGCCGATCGGTGCGCAATTGCGCAAGGGCGCGTAGGCGATGAAGCTCGCGTCTTCGGATCGCCCGGGACGGATCGCCGATCGTCCCGCCGCGATCATCTCAAGTGTTCTTCAGCGCGACGCGGAATTCTGCCTCGGTCTTGGCCTTGACCTCGTCAAGCGTGACGCCGTCGGCAAGCTCGACCAGCGCCATGCCGTCCTTGCCGTGCTTGTCGATGGTGAAGACGGCGAGGTCGGTGACCACCATATCGACCACACGCTCGCCGGTCAGCGGCAGGTTGCATTTCTTGAGCAGCTTCGGGCCGTCCTTGGCGGAATGCTCCATGACCACGACGACGCGCTTGACGCCGGCGACGAGATCCATGGCGCCGCCCATGCCCTTCACCATCTTGCCGGGGATCATCCAGTTGGCGAGGTCGCCGTTCTGGGCGACCTGCATGGCGCCGAGGATCGAAAGATCGATATGTCCGCCGCGCACCATGCCGAAGGAATCGGCCGACGAGAAATAACTCGTCATCGGCAGCTCGCTGACCGTCTGCTTGCCGGCGTTGATGAGATCGGCGTCCACCTCGTCCTCGTAGGGAAACGGCCCCATGCCGAGCATGCCGTTCTCGCTCTGCAGACTGACGTCCATGCCTTCGGGGATGTAGTTCGACACCAGGGTCGGGATGCCGATGCCGAGGTTGACGTAGAAGCCGTCGCGCAACTCCTTGGCGGCGCGCGCAGCCATCTGTTCACGGGTCCAGGCCATGGGGAGCTCCTGCTGGGTTTGCTTCTAATTGTGCATGATCGAGGCGGAAACCAGATCATGCCTTTTGCGGATCATGCGCTAGGCGGCGGGGCGCGGCCGGGTGTTGCGGAACTCGATCCGCTTCGTGCCGGAGCCGACCTCGATGATGCGTTTGACGAAGATGCCGGGAGTGTGAATGTGATCGGGATTGATCTCACCGACCGGCACAAGGTGCTCGACTTCGGCCACGGTGACCTTCGCGGCCGTCGCCATCATCGGATTAAAATTGCGCGCGGTCTTGCGATAGACCAGATTGCCGGCGGTGTCGCCCTTCCAGGCGTGGACGATGGCAAGGTCGGCAAACAGGCCGCGCTCCATGATGTACTTCTGCCCGTCGAATTCCTTCACTTCCTTGCCTTCAGCGACCAGCGTGCCGACGCCGGTCTTGGTGTAGAAAGCCGGAATCCCGGCGCCACCGGCACGGATGCGCTCCGCCAGCGTGCCCTGAGGGTTGAACTCGAGCTCGAGTTCGCCCGCGAGATATTGCTGGGCGAACAACTTGTTCTCGCCGACATAGGACGAGATCATCTTCTTGATCTGGCGCGTTTCCAGAAGCCGGCTCAGGCCGATGCCGTCGACGCCGGCATTGTTGGAAACCACGGTCAAGCCCTTCACTCCGGAATCGCGAATGGCGTCCGACAGGGACTCGGCGATGCCGCACAGGCCGAAACCGCCCGACATGATCATCATGCCGTCCTTGAGGAGACCATCGAGGGCCGATTTGGCGTCGGGATAGACCTTGTTCATGTAACGAATACCTGGTGGAGGGGGGTGAGCGCTGTCACAGGCGGGATTATTAGGCGAAATCTTCGCGGTGCGTCAATGACGCCGCCGGGCGCGGCCTGCAACGCCGGGACGGCCTTGAAAGCGACAAGAAAACCCTGCAAGTTGCAGGAGTTGGCACGGGCGTCCAGGCAGCCGCCCGCTGTGTTCGACAACGACCCGACAACACCAACCGGCCGGATATGGCACTGACGATTACCCAAGGAATGAAGCGCCTGGGGATGCCGATTGCGGCGTTTTTCGGCCTGGCCGCGGTCGGCCTGCTCGGGACGTCCTGGTTCCTCAACCGAGACGCGCTGCAGAGTGCCGTGGAAGCACAGATTCGCGCGGTCACCGGGCTCGAACTCGTTGTCAACGGCCCGATCGATGTCTCGGTATTTCCCGGCAGCTACGTCTCATTCCACAATGTCGGCTTGAAGGGCGCGACCACCGTTGATCCTGCCCTGCAGGTCGACGTGCTGACCGCGAATTTGCGCCTGTTGCCGCTGCTGCTGCGGCGGTTCGAAATCGCCGACGTCATGATGCTGCGCCCGCATATCCATGTGGTGCGCGACGGCAGCGGCGAAAGCAACTGGACCCCGTTCGTCGAGACCATTGCGAAGGCAATGACGCCCGGCGCCGAGAACCAGGTATCCTTTTCCGAGATCCGCATCCAGGATGGCGAGCTGAACTATGAGGACGCGACCAACCGTGTCGCCGAACAGCTCAACGATATCGACCTCTCGCTCGCCTGGCCCTCGATCTCGCGCTCCTTCGCCGCCACGGGCCAGTTCGACTGGCGCGGCGAGCGTGTCGACGGCTCGATCAGCGCCAGCGATTTCGTCGCGATGCTGTCGGGCGACCGCTCCGGGCTGAAGGCGCGGCTCGCCAGCGCGCCGCTGAAGGTCGCGTTCGACGGTTCCGTCGCCAACCGCACCAGCCTGATGATGGAGGGCGTCACCACCATCGACAGTTCGTCGCTGCGCAATGCGCTGCGCTGGATGGGACAGGCGCCTCCCGGCGGTGGCGGCGGCTTCGGGCGCTTCGCGCTGAAGGCGCGCACCAACGTGGTCGCCGGTTCCGTCGCGCTCACCAACGTCAACGTCGAACTCGACGGCAACGTCGCCGAAGGCGTGATGACGTTCGCCAACAACGGCCGGCAGATGCTGCAGGCAACGCTTGCCGCAGACAACCTCGACTTCACGCCCTACATCTCGACATTCCGCCTGCTTGCCAGCGGCCAGCGCGACTGGAACCGGCAGTTGTTCGATCTGTCCTCGCTCTCGTCCACCGACCTCGACATGCGCCTGTCGGCGGCGCGCGTGACGGTCGGCCCGTCGAAGCTCGGCCGCACCGCGTTGGGCGCCAATTTGCGCGGCGGCGCGCTCGCGCTGAGTATCGGCGAGGCGCAGATGTATGGCGGCATCGCCAAGGGCTCGTTCGCGGTGGCGCGCTCCGACGCGGTCGCCGATGTGCGGGCGCAATTCCAGTTCACCGACGTCGACCTGCAGGCCTGCGCCAGCGAACTGTTCGGCATCACGAAGCTGTCGGGGCGCGGCAACCTCAACGTCTCGCTGACAGCGTCCGGCTCGAGCCCGTTTGGGCTCGCGCAATCGCTCGATGGCACCGCGTCGCTGGTCGGCCATGACGGCGCGATCGCGGGTTTCAATGTCGAGCAGCTCCTGAAGCGGCTGGAGCGGCGGCCGCTGTCGGGCGGCGGCAATTTCCGTTCCGGTTCGACGCCCTATGACAATCTCAACATCTCGGTGAAGTTCGCCGACGGAGTTGCGACCGCCGAGGACATTCGCGTCGAAGGACCCGCGGCGCGGATCACGCTGACCGGCACCGCCTCGGTGCCGTCGCGCGAATATGACATGAAGGGCGTCGCCAGCCTGACCTCGGCGCCGAGCGGCGGCAACGGTTTCGATCTGCCCTTCGTGGTGCAGGGTCCGTGGGACGATCCCCTGATCTTCCCCGATCCGGAAAGCCTGATCCGCCGCTCACCGGCGTCCGCACCGCTGCTCGATGCGGTGAAGGACCGCAAGGCCCGCGATGCCGTGCGAACGGTGATCGAGCGCTTCACCGGTGGCGGCCGGCCCGCGGCGCCCGACGCGACGGCGCCTGCGCCCGCAACTGCGCCGACGGCGGCAGAGAATGCAAAGTCGAACTGATCGCTGTCAGCAGAGGTGCGACAGTACGGCTCGCATGAACGGAACGCCGCGATCCCTACACAAGTCGACAACGCGCCATCTGGATCGGCTCCCGCGCATGCGCTAATGCTTTATCCAACCGGTTAAAAACCGGCATTTCGAGGGAGAACAACGTGAGATCCAAGGTTATTGGTGCGCTTTCGGTCGCGGTCGCTGCGGTCGGCCTGCTTTCTGCCACTGCACCCGCGCTTGCCCAGGGCAAGACGATCACCGTCTGGTGGGGCAAGGGATTCTACAAGTCCGAAGACGACGCACTGCTCGAGACCATCAAGAAATTCGAAGCCAAGACCGGCATCAAGGTCGAACTGTCGCAGTACGCGATCCAGGATATGATTCCGAAGACGGTGGCCGCGCTTGATTCCGGCACCGTACCCGACGTCGCCTATTCCGACAGCTACGACGTTCAGGCGCAGGGCAAGTGGGCTTATGAAGGCAAGCTCGAGGACCTCTCCGACATCCTGCTGCCGATGAAATCGGCCTTTGCGCCGAACACGCTGGAGACGGCGATGCTCTACAACGACGTCGCCAAGAAGAAGGCTTATTACGGCTTCCCGCTGAAGCAGCAGAGCATGCACGTCCAGATCTGGGGCGACATGCTGGAGAAGGCCGGCTTCAAGGCCGCCGACATCCCGACCAAGTGGGAGGATTATTGGTCGTTCTGGTGCGACAAGGTGCAGCCGGCGGTCCGCAAGGCGACCGGCCAGCGCATCTACGGTGTCGGCCAGCCGATGGGCGTGGAATCGACCGACTCGTTCCAGTCGTTCTACACCTTCATGGACGCCTATCACGTCAAGCTGGTGGATGACGACGGCAAGCTCCTGGTCGACGATCCCAAGGTGCGCGACGGGCTGATCCACGCGTTGAAGGACTACACCGATACCTACATCAAGGGCTGCACGCCGCCCTCCTCCACGACCTGGAAGGATCCGGACAACAACGTCGCCTTCCACAACAAGACGATCGTGATGACCCACAATTTCACGATCTCGATCGCGGCGAAGTGGTTCGAGGACTCGAACAACCCGGCGCTGACACCTGAGCAGCGCGCAGCCGGCAAGAAGGCCTATGAGGACGACATCATCACGGCGTCCTTCCCGAAGGCGCCGGACGGATCGACCATCAAGTACCGCTCCGACGTCAAGACCGGGCTGATCTTCGCCAACGCCAAGAACAAGGCCGAGGGCAAGCAGTTTATCGCGTTCCTGCTACAGGAAGAGAACGTCCGGCCCTATGTCGAAGGTGCTCTCGGCCGCTGGTTCCCGGTGACCACGGAAAGCCAGAAGAGCCCGTTCTGGCAGGCTGACCGGCACCGCAAGGCGGTCTACAATCAGTTCACCGGCGGCACGGCGCCGTTCGACTTTACCAAGAACTGGAAGTTCACCATCCTGAACAACGAAAACGTGTGGGCCAAGGCGATGAACCGCGTGGTGAGCGAGAAGGTGCCGGTGGACAAGGCCGTCGACGAACTGATCGTTCGCATCAAGCAGGTCGCGGGCTGATGTCTTCCCTCCTCTCCCCGTCTTCACGGGGAGAGGGTCAAGATCAAGCCGGGCGCAGTCGCGGCCGGCATCTCGTTCCAAGAGCAAACGTATGGCGATCACGCTCTCCGGCTCCGACACAATCCCCGCTCCGCCCCTATCGGCGCGGCTGTCGCCGCCGCAGGTCTGGGGCATCGTGCTGCTCACGCCCTACCTGCTCGTGTTCCTCGCCTTCGTCCTCTATCCGGTCTGCTACGGGCTGTGGCTGGCGCGGCATCCGGCGAGCTATGTTGCGCTCTATCACGACCCGATCTTCGCGCGCGCCGCGGTCAATACGCTGATCTTCCTCGTCGTCGGCATCAACATCAAAATGCTGATCGCGCTGTTCCTGTCGGGCTTCTTCGCCCAGCAGCGTCCCTGGATCAGATGGTTGTCGGTCATCTTCATTCTGCCCTGGGCGGTGCCGTCGATCCCAACCATTCTTTCGGTTCGTTTCATGCTCAATCCCGAATGGGGCATGGTCAACCAGTTGATCTTCAAGTTCACCGGCGACGACGGTCCGAACTGGCTGAACGATCCGGCGGTCGCGCTCGCCATGGCGATCGGCGTGCACATCTGGAAGTCGCTGCCGTTCTGGACCCTGATCCTGCTCACCGGGCGGCTCGCCATTTCTCACGATCTGTACGAGGCGTCGGACGTAGATGGCGCCAACTGGTGGCAGAAATTCCGCTACATCACCTGGCCGTCGATGCAGACGCTCTACGTCACCTGCACGCTGCTCTCGATGATCTGGACGCTCGGTGATTTCAACAGCGTCTACCTGCTCACCGGCGGCGGGCCCGCCGACCTCACCCATGTGCTGTCGACGCTCGGCATCCGCTATCTTCGGCTCGACCAGCTCTCGCTCGCGATGGCCTCGATCGTCTGCGCGATGCCGCTGGTGCTGCCGCTGGTCTATTTCATGATGAAACGGCTGTCCCGATGAAGCTGCCCACCCTCCGCGACGTCGGCACCGAAGCCAAGCTGCTGTTGATCGGCATTCCGGTGTTCATCTGGACCATGGTGCCGATCTATCACATGTTCCTGTTCGCGATTTCGCCGAAGGAGGACGCGTTCTCGGGCAAGCTGTGGCCGGAGCATCCGACGCTGCATAATTTCTCGATCGTGTTCCATCAGCAGCACTACTTCCTGCGCGATTTCTGGATCCAGTTCTGGAATTCGACAGTGATCGCGCTTTCCGCCGGCGCGCTGACGCTGTTCGTCGCGACCGCGGCCGCCTTCTCGATCTCGCGGCTCCGCGTGCCCGGCGGCCGCGCGGTGATGAACATGGCGCTGTTCACCTATTTCATCCCTGCCGCGTTCCTCGCCGTGCCGATGTACCGCACCATGGGCAATTACGGGCTGCTCAACAATCACTGGTCGCTGATTCTGGCGATGGTCACGATCGCCTCGCCCTATGCGATCTGGGTCTTGAAGCAGGCCTCGGACAAGCTTCCGGTCGAGCTCGACGAGGCCGCGACCATGGACGGCGCCACCACGCTGCAATTGTTCCGCCTGGTCTACGTGCCCTTGATGATGCCCTCGCTGGTCGCGATCGGAACCTATGCGATCCTGCTTGCATGGAATGAGTATCTCTACGCGTTCCTGCTGCTCTCCAAGGATACCGACATCACGCTGCCCGTCGCGCTCGGCAACTTCCTCGCCGCCGACGACTCGCCGTGGGAGCTGTTGATGACCACCGGCTTCATCTACGCGCTGCCGCCGGCCGCGGTCTATTACGCCTTCAGGCGCTACATGGTCGGTGGCCTGACCGCAGGCGCGGTCAAATCGTGAGGGCATCTACAGCGGTGCGCCGCTCTCACCCTGTGCGCTCGATATCCTCGAGGCCAGCGAGGCCGCCACGATGAGGACGGTGATCAGCGCGATCATCAGCGTGCAGATTGCGTTGATCTCGGGCTTCACGCCGAGGCGGACCTCCGAGTAGATCCGGATCGGCAGCGTCGCCGAGCCCGGCCCGGTGGTGAAGCTTGCGATCACGACGTCGTCGAGCGACAGCGTGAAGGCGAGCATCCAGCCGGCGATGATCGCGGGCAGGATCAGCGGCAGCGTCACCAGGAGGAACGCGCGCACCGGATCGCAGCCGAGATCCATCGCCGCCTCCTCCAGGCTGCGGTCGAGCGAGGTCAGGCGCGACTGCACCACGACCGTGACGAAACACATCGTGAGCGTCGTGTGTGCGACCGTCACCGTCCAGAACCCGCGCTCCGCATTGAGGGCGACGAACAGCAGGAGCAGCGACAATCCGGAGATGACCTCCGGCATCACCAGCGGCGAATAGAGCATGCCGGAGAACAGGGTGCGGCCGCGGAAGCGTTCGCCGCGCGCAAGCCCGATCGCCGCCAGCGTGCCGAGCACTGTCGCGAGCGTCGCCGACAGCCCGGCGACCAAGAGGCTCATCCAGGCGGCTTCCATCATGGCGCGGTCGTTGAAGAATTCGACGTACCAGCGCAGCGACCAGCCGCCCCACACCGTGACCAGCCGCGAGGCGTTGAAGGAATAGATCACGAGGATGACGATCGGCAGATAAAGGAACGCGAGCCCAAGCGCCAGCGCCGTGATGTTGAACCGCGTCATGCTGGTCACGGCGCGCGCCATCAGCTGTTACCTTCGAGCTGGCGCCGCTGCAGGCGGTCGTAGAGCACGAGCGGCGGCACCAGAAGTGCCAGCAGCGTGACCGCGGCGGCCGAGGCCACGGGCCAGTCCTTGTTGGTGAAGAACTCGAGCCACAGCGTCTGCCCGACCATCAGTGAATTGGAACCGGCGAGCAGGTCGGGGATCACGAACTCACCGACGATCGGAATGAAACACAGCAGCGCGCCGGCGCCGATGCCCGGCAGCGACAGCGGGACGGTCACCAGCCAGAACGCCTGCCGGGGCGATGCGCCGAGATCGCCCGCTGCCTCCAGCAGCGAGGCATCCATTTTCGCGAGCGTTGCGTAAAGCGGCAGGATCATGAACGGCAGGTAGGAGTAGACGATGCCGATATACATCGCCGTGTCGGTCGACAGCCACACGATCGGCGACGAGACGAGATGCAGCGCCAGCAGGATCCGGTTGAGCAGCCCGTCATGCTGCAGGATGTTGATCCAGGCATAGATGCGGATCAAAAACGACGTCCAGAACGGCACGATCACCAGAACCATCGCCACGGCCTGCCAGCGCCGCGGCAGCCGTGCCATGCCATAGGCGACGGGATAGCCGATCACGAGCAAGATCACCGTGGAGGTCACGGCGACCATGACGCTGCGCAGATAGGACAGGATGTAGAGATTGTCCGAGATCAGAAGCCTGAAATTGTCGAATGACAATTGCCCGAATGCGGCGGCGAGGGCCTCGCGCCCTTCGGTGAAATCGAAGACCGGGGTGTAAGGCGGCTGCGCGATCGCGGTCTGCGACAGGCTGATCTTGAACACGAAGCCGAACGGCACCAGGAAGAACAGCACCATCCACAGATAGGGCGCGATCGCGGCAAGCCGCGCCGGACCGGCGAAGATGCGGCGCGCGCTCATTGCTCCAGCACCAGGCAATCATCCGACGTGAACCATGCCACCACGCGCTGGCCGGCCAGATAGGCGTCGATATCGAGCCGCGCGGTGTTCGCCACCGAGGAGCGCACCATCGCTCCCGATTCAAGCTTCACCTTGTAGGTCGTGACTCCGCCGAGATAGTTGACGTCGGTGACGACGCCGTCGAGGCGATTGATCGCCTGCGAACCGCCCTCCTCCGAGGCAGGTGCCCGTCGCGACAGCTTCACCTTCTCCGGGCGGATCGCGACATTGACGACGTCGTTGCTTACCGGCGGCCACAACTCGCTGACCACGAGCGTACCGGCACCGCGGGTCGCAACCTTCAGGCGGTTATTCTCGCGCGAGGTGATCTCGCCGCTGAACAGATTGATGTCGCCGACAAACTCGGCGATCCAGCGCGAGGACGGCGCCTCATAGAGATTGCGCGGGGTCGCGACCTGCCGGAGCCGGCCGGCGTCCATCACGCCGATCCGGCTTGCCATCGTCATCGCCTCCTCCTGGTCGTGGGTGACGATGATGAAGGTCGTGCCGAGGCGGCGCTGCAGTTCCATCAACTCGGCTTGCGTACCCTCGCGCAGCTTCTTGTCGAGCGCGGCGAGCGGCTCGTCGAGCAACAGCACCTGCGGGCGGCGCGCCAACGAGCGCGCCAGCGCCACACGCTGCCGCTGCCCGCCGGAGAGCTGGTCGGGCTTGCGCTTCTCCATGCCATCGAGCTTGACGAGCGCCACCATCTCGTCGACGCGAGTCGCGATATCGCCACGCGCCATGCCGGCACGCCTCAAGCCAAAAGCGATGTTGTCGCGCACCGACAAGTGCGGAAACAGCGCGTAGTTCTGGAACATCATGTTGACGGGTCGCTCGTGCGGCAAAGCCTGAGCAATATCCTTGCCGCCGAGCAGGATGCGCCCCTCGTCAGGCGTCTCGAAGCCGGCGAGCATGCGCAACAGCGTGGTCTTGCCGCAGCCGCTCGGACCGAGCAGCGCGAAAAATTCGCCGGCGCGGATATCGAGCGAGAGCCGGTCGACCGCGCGGAAATTACCGAACGCCTTGGCCACGCCTTCGATGCGCAGCAAGGGCATGTCGGGCGCAGTAGAATCCGGCAACGGCTTTGCTGCCTCCACGCTCGTTTCGCTATTCGTCACGTCTTTCAGACCCGATTCCCCCGTTTGGGGCGGCAAGCTAGCGGCGGATCGTCATCGGCTCAACAGCTTCACGCGGCATCTCACCGCAATATTGTTCCCTCGCGCGCGGCGCGACCAGCATGATCGGAAGAGGCCGCGCAGCATCGACGGCTGTGCTAGCTGACGTCCGCAGCCGCCATGAATGTCGCGAGCGCCTCGCGGTCCGCCTGCGGCATCGTCAAACCAAGCTTTGAACGCCGCCATAGGATATCGTCCGGAAAGCGCGCCCACTCCCGTCGCATGAGATAGCGCACCTCGGCGCCGGTCAGTTCAGGACCGAACGCGGGCCCGAGATCCGCCTTCTGCTTCGCATCGCCAAGGATGTCCTTGACGTTCAGCCCATAGGCCGCCACGAGCCGCCGCGCCTGTTCCTCGCTCAGGAAGCGCCAGCGGTCGCGTGCGATGTCGACCTCGGTCTCGAAGCGATGCCACGCGAAATCGCCGCCCGGCAACGGCATCGTCGCGGTCCAGCGCGGCGTCATCGAATAGAAACGCGTGAGTTCCGAGACGACTTGCTCCGCGCGACGGCGCGAGGTGGTGACGTCGCCGCCGCAGAGCGTGATCAGCGGCGCCATGCCGCGCCTGAAATCGAGGCTCATCGTGGCGTCGCCGTCGTGGCGGGGTTCAAGAATGGAATTTGCGCCGGAGACCCCGCGTACCACATCGATCGCGGCGATCGGCTCGCGAAAATAGCGATTGGCAGCGTCGCACAGATAGGCCGCATCGCGAATGCCCGTTGCGACGACCGCCGGGTCGCCCTTGAAGGCATGATCGATGGTGCCGATCAGCGTGAAGTCGCGCTCATAGGGACTCGCGAAGATCAGCCGCCGGTCGCTGTTCTGAAGCACATAGACGTTGTCGCAGTCGAACAGCCTGCGCACCACGATCTGGTTGATCTGCACAGTACCAAGAGGCGGCGCCGCTACGCGCAAGACGGTGTCCGCGACGGATGCCGTCCACGCGCCGGTCGCATTGAGCAGCGATCGCGCCGTGGTCACCCGCCGATAGCCGCGATCGATCATCGCTAGCCGCCAGGTTTCGCCGCGATCGGCCCGGGTCACGCGCGCGCCGGTGCAGACGTCGGCGCCACGCGACGCCGCATCGACGGCATTGAGCACGACGAGCCGGGAATCGTCGACGACGCAGTCGGAATATTCGAATGCGGTGCCGAACGACCGTTTCAGCGCGTTGCCGATTGGATGGTGCGTGACGTCGACGGTCGTGGAGCGCGGCAGGCGGCTCCGCGACGCCAACCGGTCGTAGAGCAGCAGCCATGAGCGCAACTGCCAGGGCGGGCGCTCTTCGGCATGCGCCGGGATTGCGAAACGCATGGGCCGCACCAGATGCGGTGCAATGCGCAACCAGATGTCGCGCTCTTTCAGGGCTGCCCGGACGCGGAAGACGTGCCGTCGTTCCAACCCTGCGAGATCACCATGAATCAGCCTTGGCGAGGCCGAGGAAGCGCCGGAGCCGAGATCACCCTGCTCCAGTAGGATTACGCGCAAGCCGCGGCCGGCGGCGTCGCGCGCGACGCTCGTGCCGTTCATTCCGCCGCCGATGATCGCGAGATCGTAGTCCGCCATTCACAAGACCTTTACCCGGTCTTGCGCACTGGCTCCATGATATTGCTGCCGCTGACGAGGGCCGCGTACTGGCCGATCGGCGCGGGCCTGCCGATCAGATAACCCTGCACTGCGTCGCAGCCCTCTTCCGACAGGAATCCAAGCTGCTCCTCCGTCTCGACGCCTTCGGCGACGATGGACATTTCCAGGCCATGACCGAGATCGATGACGGCACGCACGATCGCCGCCGATTGCGGGTTGCGGCCGAGGTTGATGACGAAGGTGCGGTCGATCTTGATCTTGTCGAACGGAAACGCCTGCAGGTAGCTCAGTGAGGAGTAGCCGCTGCCGAAATCGTCCATCGAGATGCGCACGCCGAGCGCCTTGAGCCGCCGCAGCAGCGCGAGGCCGCGGTCGAAGTCCTCGATCAGCACGCCTTCGGTGATTTCGAGTTCGAGCCGATCCGGTGCAAGGCCGGTGTCGAGCAGGATCGAGTGAACAAGCCCGACGAGGTCGCCATGGGTGAACTGCGCCGGCGACAGGTTGACGGCAACCTGCAGCGGCACCGCCCAGGACGCCGCCTCCCGGCACGCTTCACGCAGGATCCATTCGCCCATCTCGACGATCAGGCCGCTTTCTTCCGCCAGCGGAATGAAGTCGCCGGGCGGAACGAAGCCGCGTACCGGATGGTGCCAGCGTGCCAGCGCCTCGAAGCCAACCGCCTGGCTGTTCGTGACCGTCGCGCCCGCCGCGGCCTGCGGCTGGTAGTAGAGCGACAATTCGCCATTCCTGATCGCAACCGAGAGCTCCTGGTGCAGCACGCGGCGGTCTCGGATCTGCTCGTCCATCTCCGGCTCGTAGAGCGAGATCGTGCCGCGCGATTTCGCCTTGGCGCGGAACAGCGCCGCGCCGGCATTGGCAAGCAGCGAGGCCGCGTCGGACCCGTTGTGCGGGAACACGGAGATGCCGGTGGTGGCGCCGGTGCGGACCGACTTACCGTCGATCGGGAAGTCCTGCCCCAGAGCTTCGGCCACCTGTTCAGCAAGCGCGATGCCGGCGGAAGGCTGCTTGCCGTCGATGATCAGGCCAAACTCGTCGCCGGACAGGCGCGCGACCACGCCGCCGCGCGCGACCACCTGCAGGCGTTGCGCAACCTCGACAAGCACCTTGTCGCCCATCGCATGGCCGAACACGTCGTTGATTTCCTTGAGCCCGTCGAGGTCGATGCACAGCACTGCGAACTCTTCGTCGGTGCCGGCGCAGGCCTCGATCATCTGGGCGAGCGCCTGCAGGAAGGCGGCGCGGTTCGGCAGATCGGTCAGGCCGTCGTGATAAGCCATGTGCGCCATCCGCGACTCGGTCTGGCGCCGGTCGGTGACGTCTTCATGGGTCTTGATCAGATATTGCGGCTCGCCGTTCTCGTCGAGCACGGTCATGCGACGGGTCAGGAACAGCCGCAGCCCGTCCTTCGTGGAGATCGGGTGCTCCTCGGCGATCATGCCGCGCTTCTTGATCGCGGCTTCGTCGCGGGCGATGATCAGCTTGGCCTCACGCGGATTGAAGATATCGGCTGCGGTCAGGCCCGTCGCATCCTCACGGCGGCGATTGAGGATCGTCTCGGCGCTTCGGTTGGCGAGCAGATACCGCCCATCGTTGACGCGCTCGACGATCAGCGACACCGGGATGTTGTCGACCACGAGCTCCAGGAACTTCTTGTTGTTTTCGATCTCGCGCGACAGCGAACGACGCTCGGTGACGTCCTCGAACAGCGCGATCAGGAATTCCGGCTCGCCGGCATCGTTGCGCGCGGTGACGCGGTTGGATGCCAGAATGCGCTTCTCCGAACCGCGTTCGACGAAAAATTCACTGCGATGATAGTCCTCCGGCGCATTCAATGCCGCCTGATCCGCAGCCGCGATGCTGGCAGCGGTTTCGGGACGGAAGATCTCCTCGGCGCGCTTGCCCACGATGTAATCGCGCGAAAAGCGCGAGAAGCGTTCGAACGCGCGGTTGGCGAAGATGTAGCGGCCATCCTCGATATTCTTGGCCGCCACGCAGACCGGGACATTGTCGAGCACCGATTCCAGGAATTGCGTGGTCGAGGCAAGCTTGCGCGACAGCCTGCGCTGGTCGGTGCAATCGAGATGAGTGGCGACCGAGCCGCCGTTCGGCAGCTCGAAGTACCGCGCCAGCACTGATTTGCCGTTCGTCAACTCCGTGACGAGGCCGTCGGGAGATGCCGCCCTGCTGTAGAACTCATCGACGCCGACATCGAGCACGCCACGGCTGCGGCGCAGCTCCAGAAGCTCTCGGCCGGTCATGTTGCGTCTGATATCGGCGCGCGACAGGCCGTAGATTTCGAGATAGCGGTCGTTGCACAACACGATCCGGCGCTGCGGATCTGTCATCACCACGCCCTGGTTCAGGTGGTTGAGCGCGGATGAGATGAAGACATTGCGCCGCACCTGCGACCGCCTCACCTTACGTGAAGCCGAAAGCACCCAAAGCCCCACTGCGCAGAGGAAGGAGGTAATCACGACGCTGCCTATCAGCAGCTCCCAAACCACGCCGGGATCGAGGTCGCCGAGATAGCTCGACGGCGCGAATGCACCCGACGCCGCCCGCGCAACGCCACATGGCGCGACGACGGCAACCAGGCAAAGAGCGGCCCTTGCCGGAATCAAACCCTTCCCGCCTGCCTGCCAATCCCTGCCAGCCATCAATCACCCGCGGATTTCCGGGCGAAGTCTCCGATCTCCGCGGTTTGGATCGGGTAAACGAGTACGGTTGCAACCTGGAAATGCGGGTTAATTTACGGCAATTGCCCTGACATGATTAATGGTTCACTAACGGGATGCTCAGGAACTATTCCGAGGCGGTCCAAGCACTTGCTCGATACCATTCCTGACCCGGAACTATATAGTCGCGCGCGACGGCTGACCGCTGTGGCCCAAAACGCCGGATCTGAAGGACGAAATGGACAGGGTTGATTGCGTGATCGTTGGTGCGGGGGTGATCGGCCTCGCGGTGGCGCGGCGGCTGGCGCAGGCCGGGCGCGAGGTGGTCGTGATCGAGGAGGCTGAAGGGATCGGCACCGTGACCTCCTCGCGCAATAGCGAAGTGATCCATGCCGGCATCTACTACCGTGCCGGCAGCTTGATGGCGAGGATGTGCGTCAGCGGCAAGCGCGCGCTGTACCGCTACTGCGACGAGCACGGCATCCCGCACAGGAATTGCGGCAAGCTGATCGTCGCCACCACGGCAAAGGAAGCTGAGAAGCTGCAGTCGATCCGGGCGCATGCCGAGGCCAACGGCGTCGACGACATGCAGCAATTGTCCGGCGCGGCGGCCCGCGCGCTGGAGCCCGCGCTGAGCTGCGACGCGGCCCTGCTGTCGCCGTCCACCGGAATTATCGATAGCCACGCCTACATGCTGGCTTTGCGAGGCGACGCCGAGGACGCCGGCGCCGCCTTCGCGTTCCACACCCCGCTCTCGCGCGCGAAGGCAAGTGCTGGCCGGATCGAGATCGAGGCCGGCGGCGAGGCGCCGATGACGCTCACCTGTGACCTCCTGATCAACGCCGCCGGACTCGGGGCGCCTGCGGTCGCGCGCAGCATCGAGGGCATGCCGATCGACATGATCCCGGCGGCCTATCTCGCCAAGGGTAATTATTTCAGTTGCAGCGCGCGTTCGCCTTTCTCGCGGCTGATCTACCCGGTGCCCGAGCCGGGCGGGCTCGGCGTGCATCTCACCTTGGATATGGCCGGGCAGGCGCGGTTCGGCCCCGATGTCGAGTGGGTCGATCATGTCGATTACGCCGTCGATCCCGCGCGCGCGCAACGGTTCTATCCGGCGATTCGGAAATACTGGCCGACGCTGCCGGACGGTGCGCTGATGCCGAGTTATTCGGGAATCCGGCCGAAGATCGTGCCGCCGGCGGTCGCGACCCAGGATTTCCTGATCCAGGGGCCGCGCGATCATGGCGTCGCCGGCCTGGTCAACCTGTTTGGGATCGAGTCGCCCGGACTGACGTCGTCACTCGCGATTGCCGACCATGTCGGCGAACTCGCCGGGCTTTGAATGCCGCAGCAACGACCGCTCACGGATGAGCGCTCAAGCGCCCATCCGATTGCGAAAGATTAGCTGCGATGTGGGATGGAGGGCTGACTAGTGAAGCGTGCCGTCCGCGGTGTGTCTCAACCGTTCGATCTGGTCCTTGACCATCAATTTGCGGCGCTTCAACTCGACGATGTGCAGGTCGTCTACGGAAGGATGTACGAGGGCTTCGTGCAGTTCGTTCTCAAGAATTTTGTGCTTGCGTTCCAGTTCGACGAGATGGGCCTGTATTGCCATTACGAACTCTCCTCGGTGGGTTAAACCTCAGATGCGATCCGAACTGTTGAGTGTACACAAGTGCACGAATCTGTCGATGGAAAACACAGATTTGCCGCGGTCAGGTTACTTCCGGGTTATTTGCCATGAACCGTGAGTATGGAACCGGTCCGGCTTGCGCAGCGCGCTTCCAAGGACGATATTTCATCACTTGACGGCCGCATCGTCCGCCACAACCTCATCGTGCATATTAGTTTAAATACACCATGAACGACCAGGATGAGCGCGAACTCCACGCCGAACTCGCGCGGCTGCAGCAAGAGCACCGCGATCTCGATGCAGCGATCGACGCGTTGCATCAGTCGCCGGCGCCCGATTTGCTGATGGTGCAGCGCTTGAAGAAGCGCAAACTGCAGTTGCGCGATCGCATCGCCTTCATCGAAGACCAGATCACGCCGGACATCATTGCCTGACGGGGCATGTGGATTGACCAGGGCCCGGTGACGATGGCGCCGCCTGCGCGAAGGGTTATCCCCGTCTTCCACAACTTGGACATTCGCGGGCAACGCCCTGCAAGCACAATTTTCACCCTTGACTCTGCGTGAACAAAACAAGAACATGCACCCAGCCAACCGATGAAGGGAGTTCAGCCATGACCGCGCCGTCATCCCTGCCCGACAACCTCCGCTACGAGCAGGCCTGCGACCAAGCAATCGCGATGTGCGATGGCAACCTGCGCAGCACCATCAAGGCGCTGATCATGGCCAATGAATATCTGGAAACAGAGCTTGAGGAACTGCAGGCGGCGATCACCGCCGGCTGCGTGCCCGCGAGCACGCATGAGACAAGCGACGCCGCCTGATCATCGCAGAGGAGCAGGCCAATGGCCGATGTCACCTATTATGTCGCGCTGCCCTTCATGCAGGATGACGACGGCGCGCCGATCGCGGGCAATGCAGAAGAGTGCCAGAACTCCGTGACGGCACTGCGCCGGGCCGAGATGATGTCGCGCATGCCCGGCAGCATCGGCGCCGTCGCCTTCAGCCGGACTGGCGATCCCGCCATCGGCGAATTCGGCGATGCCAAGCTGCTGCGCGCGTTCGGCAACGTGCCCGAGGATCTGAGCGCGCTTTAGGCTTTTGTTTGAGCATGATCTTTGCGGAAAACCGCTACGCACTTTCCCGGATCATGCTTTAGATTTCGGATTCGTGCCGGCGCTGCGCCTTGCGCACGTACATCGCATGGTCGGCCTCATCGAGCGCGCGCCCAACATCTGAATGCGGTCCGAGGATCGCGACGCCGGCCGAGGCGCCCGCACTGACGTTGCTGCCGCGAAAGACGAAGGTCAGGCTGTCGATCGCCTGCTCGAGCGTGGCTGCTTTGGCCCTGGCATCGGTCTCGCTGAGATTCCAAAGCAGGACGGCGAACTCATCGCCACCGAGCCGGCCGATCACGTCGGAGGCGCGCACCCGGCCCGATACCGTGGCTACGATCGCCTTGAGGACCTGGTCGCCTGCCGCGTGTCCATAGGCGTCGTTGATCGGCTTGAGCCGATCGACGTCGAGCACGATCAGCGCTCCGCTGGCGCGATAGCGCTTGATAAAGGCGATCGACCGTGCGAGTTCGCGCTCGAAGCCGCGCCGGTTCAGGATATCCAGCAGGAAGTCGGTCTCAGCCGAGGCCTGTAGTTCCTCGATCCGTGCCTGCGCCCGCGCCAATTGCGCCTTCAGCCTCCGAATCATCAATTTGGCGTCGGACGCGGTTGAAGGCCGCGAAACCGACACGGTTCCAACCCGGCTGGACGCGGTTTTGCGCACAACCGCAGCGCGTTTCCGCTGTTTTGCGGCTCCTGAGGCGGCGGCGCGGGTCTTTTTCCTCATGCGCATCCTTGTTGAGGCCTGCTGATGAAGGCTTGCCGGAGTTTACCAAGTCAGGATAGTCCATCCTGAACCGCTTGCCACGCCTTGGATGACGCACGGGCCGATCATATAATCCGCCTATGCTTTTGGATTCTCGCACAGAATTGACGACATGACCGCCCCGATCGCTATCATCATGGGAAGCCAGTCCGATTGGGAGACCATGCGCCACGCTGCCGAAACGCTTGCCGCGCTTGGCGTTGCCAGCGATTCGCGAATTGTCTCCGCGCACCGCACCCCGGACCGGCTCTATGCCTTCGCCAAGGGCGCCAAGGCCGCCGGCCATAAGGTGATCATTGCCGGAGCCGGCGGTGCCGCGCATCTGCCCGGCATGACGGCCGCATTGACCGAACTGCCGGTGTTCGGGGTTCCGATCGAATCCAAGGCTTTGTCCGGCCTGGATTCGCTCTATTCGATCGTGCAGATGCCGGCCGGCGTCCCGGTCGGCACGCTGGCGATCGGGAAGGCCGGCGCGATCAATGCCGCGCTGCTCGCGGCGAGCGTGCTCGGGCTCAACGATCCCGCGTTGTCGGCTCGGCTAGCGGCCTGGCGCAAGCAGCAGACCGACGCCGTGAAGGACCATCCGGAGGCTTCGGCGTGACAGCTTCATCAACGGTGAAGCTGAAGCCGGGCGACACCATCGGAATTCTCGGCGGCGGACAATTGGGCCGGATGCTCGCAATGGCGGCGGCGCGGCTTGGACTGCGATGCCAGGTGTTTTCGCCGGATCCAGACTCGCCCGCCTTCGACGTGGTGCAGAACGCAACCTGTGCGGAATATGCCGACGTCGAGGCACTCGAACTGTTCGCCAACGATGTAGATGTCGTCACCTACGAATTCGAGAACGTACCGGCGGCGACCGCCCTGGTGCTGGCGGCGCGGCGGCCGGTGCTGCCGGCGCAAAAGATCCTCGAGACCACGCAGGACCGGCTGATCGAGAAGGACTTCGTCAGCAGGCTCGGCATCGGCACCGCCGCCTATGCCGACGTGGTGTCGGCCGGCTCGCTGCGCGCGGCAATTGCGAAGATCGGACTGCCCGCTGTCATCAAGACGCGCCGTTTCGGCTATGACGGCAAGGGCCAGGCGATCGTCCGCGCCGGCGACGACCTCGATCAGATCTGGCAAAGCCTCGGCACCAGGTCGGCGATCCTCGAGGCGTTCGTGCCGTTCGAGCGCGAGATCTCGGTGATCGCCGCGCGCTCGGCTTCCGGTGAGGTCGAATGCTTCGACGTCACCGAGAACGAGCATCGCGACCATATCCTGAAGACATCCCGCGCACCGGCGGCGATTCCGGACGCGCTTGCCACGCAGGCCCGCGCGATCGCCGAGAAAATCGCGACGGCGCTCGACTATGTCGGCGTGCTCGCCGTCGAGATGTTCGTGGTGGCTGGCCAGGGCGCGCCGACCGTGCTGGTCAACGAGATAGCGCCGCGCGTGCACAATTCGGGCCATTGGACGCTTGACGGCGCTTCGATCTCGCAATTCGAGCAACACATCCGCGCAATCGCCGGTTGGCCGCTCGGTAAGCCGGTGCGTCATGGCGAGGTCACGATGACCAACCTGATCGGCGATGACATCCTGAGCTACCAGCGGTGGCTCACGATCCCCGGCGCCACGGTGCATCTCTACGGCAAGGGCATTCCGCGCCCCGGCCGCAAGATGGGCCACGTCACCGAAGTGACACCGGCCCGCAGGCCATGATCCGGCGCACTCCGCCGCGATGGCGCTCTCGACATGCCGATGAAAATGGGATCGTGACGATCACGATCCCATTCGCCGATCAGGCCGTCTTCACACCCGCGACGATGCCTGTCGGCTCGTCGCTGAGCCAGCGGTAGACCACGCCGCCGAGCGCCCCGCCGATCAAGGGCGCTACCCAGAACAGCCAAAGCTGCGCCAGCGCCCAGCCGCCGACGAACAGCGCGGGCCCCGTGCTGCGCGCCGGATTGACGGAGGTGTTCGTGACGGGAATGCTGACGAGATGGATCATCACCAACGCGAGTCCGATGGCGAGCGGCGCAAAACCGGCGGGCGCCTTGCCGTGCGTCGCGCCCATGATGATGAACAGGAACATCATGGTCATCACCACCTCGGTGATGAAACAAGCGACCATGCCGTACTGGCCCGGCGAATGCGCGTCATAGCCGTTGGACGCAAAACCCTTGGCGAGGTCGAATCCCGGCGCGCCGCTCGCGATCACATAGAGCACAGCGGCCCCAATGATCGCACCTACAACCTGCGCGACCACGTATGGGAGGATCTGGCCAGTCGGGAAGCGCCCGCCCGCCGCAAGCCCGACCGTGACGGCCGGATTGAGATGGCAACCCGAGATATGGCCGATCGCGTAAGCCATGGTGACCACGCTGAGCCCGAACGCGAGAGACACGCCGACCAGACCGATCCCGACCTGCGGGAAGCCGGCAGCAATTACCGCGCTGCCGCAGCCGGCAAATGTGAGCCAAAACGTGCCGATTGCCTCGGCCGCATATTTCTTCGTATCCATGCTTCTTCTCCCTGATTTTGATATCCGGGTTGCTCAAAACATCCGGGAACGACCCCAATACTGGCGCCAGAAATCCCAAATCAGGGCCGCACGACGGCAATTTTGCCTCATTTCGTGGCTTTAACTAGGCTTGAAAGACCTCTCCACAGGTGGACATCGGCGCGATTGTCTGATACATGCGCGCGCCTAGGGTCATTGGGCAGGCCTTTTGCCGCTCTTTGCTTGCCAGAATTCCGAACCGATCAATTCAAAAGAGGATGCCGCGTGCAGGTTCTCGTCCGCGATAACAATGTCGACCAAGCTCTCAAGGCGCTGAAGAAGAAGATGCAGCGCGAGGGCATTTTCCGCGAGATGAAGCTCCGCGGACACTACGAAAAGCCGTCTGAGAAGAAGGCCCGCGAAAAGGCTGAAGCCGTGCGCCGCGCCCGCAAGCTGGCGCGCAAGAAGCTGCAGCGCGAAGGCCTGCTGCCAATGAAGCCGAAGCCGGTGTTCGGCGCAGGCCCGGGTGCCGACCGTGGCGCCGGTGGCCGCGGCGGTGCGGGCACAGGCCGCGGCCCGCGCTGATCCGAATAGCCGATCCGGAATTGTAACAACGCGGGCCTCGGGCCCGCGTTGTCGTTTTCAAGCTGGACGTGTTCCGGGTTGCCAAATGCAAAATTACCTCCAAGAGCGTTTTGCATGATGGCCTCCCCGCCATTTCGCCCCGCTCTTGCGCAGCCATGTCGCCGTCACCGCGCGGGACGCCTCGTCGTCGTTGCCGTCGTTGTCGGCCTGCCCTTGGGAGGTTGCTCCTTCGACCTCGGGTCGTTGGGCGCTGACGACAAACCAAAGCAGCCGGCCGTAGCTGACAAGCCTGCTGACACCGTCACCGCAAAGAACATCAGTGACGCCAAAGACCGTGCGACACGCGGCCAGGTGCTGGCACACTCCGGCAAGACCAAGGAAGCACTTGCGGAATTCGACCAGGCGCTGGCGGCCGATCCCTACAACATTCAGGCGCTCTATGGCCGCGGCCTGATCTATCAGGGCCAAGGCCAGCATCAGCAGGCGATCGAGGATTTCACGGCCGCGAGCGGATTATCGCCGCAGAAGGTCGAGCCGCTGCTCGGACGCGCCACCAGTTACCTCGCCCTGGATAAGGCCAAGGAAGCCGCTGCCGACCTCGACGAGGCCGTGCAGGCCGATCCCAACAGTGGCGCGGCGTGGACGACACGCGGGCAGGCCTATGAGCGGCTCGGCGAAAAGACCAAGGCGGCAATGTCCTACAACCGCGCGCTCGCGCTGCGGCCCCGCGATGAAGCCGCTCGCAGCGGTCTCGCGCGTACCGGCGGCTAGAGCGTCCGCAAACGCCATACCCATCAAATCACTTCGGCAGAACGGCGTGGAACACCGACTTGGCGGCGGACAGCATGTCGTCGGCCACCGACGGCTCCTCCTTCGGCGTCGGCACGGCGGCTTCGACACGTAGATCGAGCGGGGGCCGCGCCGCCAATGGGATATCGGCTGGCGGCGTCGGACGGCTCGGATCCTGCGCACTGGCCGCATAAGGCGGCCGCAACTGCGAACGATCGACGTTTTCGTTGACCGGGTTCGACACCATGATCGGCGGCGGCAGCGGCCGCATCGCCGCCGGTGCTACTGCACGAGGCGCCTCGGCCGAGCGGGCGACATCGGCCGTGCGTGGCGCCTCCTGCGGACGTGCCGGATTTTCCTTGCGCAACCGGTCAATTGCCGCGCGGGCGAGGTCGTTGGCGTCACGCGCCTCGTCGGATGCGGCGGTCGCCTCGACCGACGCGGCAGGCTGCGCCGTGTGAGCCGCGGTCGCCGGCGCGAGCTTCGCCACCGCCTTCGGCGCGGCCGTTTGACGGCGCGGCTCGGCAGGAATGCTCGCAGTTTCGGCCGGCGCTTCAGCGGGCTTCACTTCAGCGGGCTTCGCGTCAGCGGATTTCTCGGCAGACTTCTCCGTGACTGTAGCCTTTTCGGAGGTTGCGCGCTCGAGCAGCGTACGCTCGGACATCCCCTTCGCCTTCACGCCGGCTTCGGGAAGGTTCGAAACTGCGGTCGGCTTCTCCGCCGGCTTGGCCGGCGCCTGCGAGGTGGTGGCAGACACCGCAGCGGTTGACGGCGCTTCCGGCTTGGCGACGATGTAGTGGTTAACGATGTACGCCCCGATGATGGTCGCTGCCACCGAGGGAAAGATGTCCATCGCGAATTTCTTCAGAACACTCAGCATGACCTGCCACTCCCCGCCCGGGGTTTGATGCTGGAACTTTGAGGCACATTCTTGGATCAACTGCGACAGATCGGTGGCAAACCCCTGTTCCGCCGTCACTTTTGTTATCACATTGGTTTCATCCCCGAGCGCCGCCGGCCGATCCGGCCTTCCGTTCGGTCACCCGTCCGGGCGCGCCAAGGGCCCGGCCTTCCGGCGCGGAGCCCGCCGAGGCACGCCTATGGCTTTAGCTCGATCTCGAGGAACACGATCTCGCTCGCCGTCTCGTTGAGCACGTCGTGCTGGACGCCGGCCTTGCGGAAATACGATTTACCAGCGCCAAGCTGCGCCTTCGAACGCTCGCCGTTCGGAGCCACGATCGTCATTTCGCCCGATGTGATCGGCACGATGACGTAATCCATCTCATGGGTGTGATGGCCGGTGGCGCTGCCCGGCGCGAGCCGCCATTCGGTGACGCGTACCTCCGCGGTATCCACCTGGACGTCCGACTTGGCGCTGAGCATATCGCTTCCTCCATTACGGCACGAAGACCATGAACACGAACACGGCAAACACCACCATGTGCACCAGTCCGAACAGGATATTGGTGCGACCGGTTCCGAAGGTGAGCATGCTGACCATAAAGGTGAGCAGCAGGATCAACATATGCTGGTTGCTGAGCCCGAGCACGAGTTCCTTGTCGAGCGCATAGGCGGCAACGGCCACGGCGGGAACCGTGAGCCCGATGGTAGCAATCGATGAGCCGAGCGCGAGGTTGATGCTCCTCTGCAGATCATTCTTGCGCGCCGCCGACACCGCGGCGACGCTCTCCGGCAGCAGGATCAGGAGCGCGACAAGGACGCCCGCAAAGGCCGGCGGCGCGCCGACCTTCGCGGTCACGACATCGACCACGATCGAGAACTTCTTGGCAAGCAGCACCACCGACAGGAGCGCCACCAGCAGCAGGGCAATGCTGATTGCCAGCATGCGGTCCGACATCACCTCGCCATGCGCGGCCGCCTCGTCCGCGCCGCTAACGAAATAATCTCGGTGGCGGATGGTCTGGGTGTAGAGAAACACCGCATAGAGGAGCAAGGTCACCATGCTCACGACGGCGAGTTGGGCTGTGGAATAGACCGGCCCGGGCGCGGTCAGCGTGAAGTTCGGCATGTCCAGCGTGATGGTCGCCAGCACGAACAAGACGCTGAGGTAAAGGTTCGCGCCGGTGATCTGAAAATCCTGCTCGCGGTACCTGATGCCGCCGATAAAGATGCACAGCCCGACGAGGCCGTTGCAGACGATCATGACCACCGCAAACACGGTGTCGCGCGCCAGCGTCGGTGCCGGCGTGTCGCCCAGCATGATGGTTGCGATCAGCGCCACCTCGATAACGGTCACGGCAAGCGTCAGGAGCAGCGTTCCGAACGGCTCGCCGATCCGTTCGGCGATCATCTCGGCGTGATGAACTGCCGCGAATACCGTGCCGAACAAAATGACGAGCAGTGCTGCCGCGAACAGCCACCCTCCGGCCGATGGCGCGAACGCGTAGTCCCAAGCCGTGACTGCGACAAACAGCAACAGGCCAAGGGCGGGAAATAGCCAGGCCGACCGCGGCATCGGTCCGTGTGCGCTCATGTCAAAGGTCCCCGATTCAACTGTCGTGATTATGCGACAGACAACCGCCGCCGTCAGCCTCCCGGAGCATCGATGAATTGCTGCGCGATCCCGATCGCACCGAAATCGTCGAGGTTCTCGTGTCCGCCACCCGGGAAGCGCACGAACTGCTTGGGCTCGTGCGCAAGTGCGAAGAGACGCTCGCCGAAGCTGATCGGGATCACCGGATCGCTCGCGCCGTGCATGATCAGGAGCGGTGCCGTGACCCGTGCGATGCGCCGATCGGAATGGAATTGATCCCGCATCAACAGGCCGACCGGCACGATGCGATACCGCGCTCTCGCAATGTCCGCGGCCGAGGTGAAGGGCGCCTCCAGGATCAGCTTGCCGACGGGATGCTTGGCCGCGATCGCTACCGCCGGGCCGGTCCCGAGCGAGAATCCCCAGGCGACGATCTGATTGGCGCTGTAGCGTGAGGTGGCAAAGCGATATGCAGCCTCGGCATCCAGCAGGAGGCCGGGTTCGCTCGGAGAACCGCTTGAGCCGGCGTAACCACGATAGGACAGCCCGACCAGACCGGTGCCGTCAGAAATGATGCCCTTGAACCGGGCGACGAGCCCGGCGAGGACATCGCCATTGCCCGGAAAGAACAGAACCACACGATGGCCCGGTTTCGCCGGCACATGCCAGACGATCACCTTCTTGCCATCCGTCGTGGTCAGGACGTGCTCTTCCGCTTCGGGGAATCCTGCGGCGTCCGGCGCGGTCCGTCCGACCGGCGGGACCGGAAACAGGATCTCGCGCTGCCTGAGGAACAGCACCGAAAGACCGGCGAGATAGATGACCGCCGCGACGATCAGGAGCCATTGCAGGACAAGGATCAACGCCCGCAAGCGGCGCTACATGGCCTTGACGACATTCTCGGTCACCTTCTTCGCGTCGCCCAGCAGCATCATGGTATTGTCGCGATAGAACAGCGGATTGTCGATGCCGGCGTAACCGGATGCGAGCGAGCGCTTGATGAACATCACGGTGCCGGCCTTCCAGACCTGTAGCACCGGCATGCCATAGATGGGTGAGGTCTTGTCCTCTTCGGCGGCCGGGTTTGTGACGTCGTTGGCGCCAATCACGAAGGCAATGTCGGCCTGCGCGAATTCCGAATTGATGTCCTCGAGTTCGAACACCTCGTCATAGGGCACATTGGCTTCGGCGAGCAGCACGTTCATGTGGCCGGGCATGCGACCGGCGACGGGGTGAATGGCATATTTCACCTCGACGCCTTCCTTCTTCAGCATGTCGGCCATTTCACGCAGCGCGTGCTGGGCCTGTGCCACCGCCATGCCGTAACCGGGCACGATGATGACCTTGGATGCATTCTTCATGATGAAGGCGGCATCGTCGGCCGAGCCGAGCTTTGCCGGCTTCTGCTCACCGCTGCCGCCGCCGGCTGCCGCCGTCTCGCCTCCGAAGCCGCCGAGGATGACCGAGATGAAGGACCGGTTCATTGCGTGGCACATGATGTAGGACAGGATCGCGCCGGATGAGCCGACCAGCGCGCCGGTGATGATCAGCGCGGAATTGCCGAGCGTGAAACCGATGCCGGCGGCAGCCCAGCCGGAATACGAGTTCAACATCGAGATCACGACCGGCATGTCGGCGCCCCCGATCGGGATGATCATGAGCACGCCCAGCACCAACGCGATGATGGTGATCAGCCAGAAGTCGACAGCGCTGCCCGACATTACGAGCCCGACGATGAAGAAGACGAGCGCAAGGCCGAGCACGATATTGATGATATGCCGGAACGGCAGGATGATCGGCGCGCCGCTCATCCGCGCCGACAGCTTCAGGAACGCGATCACCGATCCGGTGAAAGTCAGTGCGCCGATAGCGACGCCGAGCGACATCTCGACCAGGCTCTGCTTGTGGATGTTGCCCGGCGTGCCGATGTCGAACGCTTCAGGCGCATAGAACGCTCCGGCGGCGACCAGCACCGCTGCCATGCCGACCAGCGAGTGGAAGGCTGCCACCAGCTCGGGCATCGAGGTCATCGGCACGCGCCGCGCGATCACGGCACCGATCGCACCGCCGATTGCAACGCCGAGAATGACGAGCAGCCAGGCGAGGCCATCCGCGGGCGGATGGTTCGCGAGCGTAGTGCCGATCGCGATCGCCATGCCAACCATGCCGAACAGATTGCCCTGGCGCGAGGTGGCCGGGCTCGACAGGCCGCGCAGCGACAGGATGAAAAGCACGCCTGCCACGAGATACAACAGTGCGGAGAGATTGGCGCTCATCTCAGGTCCCCAATTTTCCTCTTTACCCCGAGGTGGTTGCCGATCACTTGGCTTTCTTCTTGTACATCGCCAGCATGCGCTGGGTGACGAGGAAGCCGCCGAAGATGTTGACGCAGGCAAAGACCAGCGCGACGAAGCCGAAGCCGCGTGCCCAGCCCGAGCCGCTGGAGACCAGGCCGACGCCGACAGCAAGCAGCGCGCCAACCACGATCACCGAGGAGATCGCGTTGGTCACGCTCATCAGCGGCGTGTGCAGCGCTGGCGTCACCGACCACACCACGAAATAGCCGACGAACACGGCGAGGACGAAAATCGACAGCCGGAACACGAAGGGATCGACGGCCTGCGCGAGATGCTCCATGGCTTGTCTCCTTATTGCTTCGGCTGGAAGCTGGGATGAATGACGGCGCCGTCCTTGGTCAGCGCGGTGGCCTTCACCAGCTCGTCGTCCCAGTTGACGGCGAGCGCCTTGTTCGCCTTGTCGATCATCGTCTCGATGAACGAGAACAGATTGCGCGCGTAGAGGCCGGACGCTGACGCCGCGACTCGGCCGGCGACGTTGGTATAGCCGACGATCTTGACGCCATCGACGTCGACGACTTCTCCGGCCTTGGCGCCCTCGACATTGCCGCCGCGCTCGACGGCAAGATCGACCAGCACCGAGCCCGGCCTCATCGACTTCAGCATTTCGGCCGAGACGAGTGTCGGCGCAGGGCGGCCCGGAATCAGCGCCGTCGTGATCACGACGTCCTGCTTCTTGATGTGCTCGGCGGTCAGCGCGGCCTGCTTGGCCTGGTACTCCTTGGACATTTCCTTGGCGTAGCCGCCGGCGGTCTGCGCGTTCTTGAACTCCTCGTCCTCGACCGCGAGGAATTTGGCGCCAAGGCTCTCCACCTGCTCCTTGGTTGCGGGCCGCACGTCGGTCGCCGTGACGATGGCGCCCAGCCGTCGCGCGGTCGCGATCGCCTGCAGGCCGGCGACGCCGACGCCCATCACGAACACTTTTGCGGCAGGAACGGTGCCGGCCGCGGTCATCATCATCGGGAATGCGCGGCCGAAGGCTTCCGCACCTTCGATTACCGCGCGGTAGCCGGCGAGGTTGGCCTGCGAGGACAGCACGTCCATCACCTGCGCGCGGGTGATGCGCGGCATCAGCTCCATCGCGAACGCCGACACGCCCGCATCGGCCATCGCCTTCAGCGCGGCGTCGTTGCCGTAGGGGTCCATGATCGCGACGACGAGCGCGCCGCGCTTGTACTTGGAGAGCTCCGAGGCTTCAGGCCGCTTCACCTTGATGATGATGTCGGCGTCCTTCAGAGCGTCGGCGCTGACGGTTGCGCCGGCTGCGGTGAATTCGGAATCGGGCAGACCCGACTTGATGCCCGCGCCCGGCTCGACCACAACCTCGGCGCCGATCGCCTTGAATTTCTTGACGGTGTCCGGGGAAGCCGCAACCCGCGGCTCGGACGGATCGATTTCCTTGGCAACGGCAATCTTCATGGGGCCTCCGGCGGCGCGAGCGGCGCCCGCGTCCTCAGACTAGCGTTACTTTCGCCAGGTTGGATACCCGGTCTTGCCACCGGGCTCGACAGAAATTCCGGGTATCGCCGGGGGACGGCGGTGCAGCATCCGGTCCGGGATCAGACCAGGAAAAAGGCCATCAGGATGAGAATGATAGCGACGCTGATCGTGCCGTATTTGACCAGCATGAGAAACCCTTCATAGGTCTGCTCATGCGCCAGATAGTCATTGCCGTCAGCGGTCGTGTAGGCCACTTCGCTATGGTCTGCCATCGATGGTCCCCAGTCAGAATTCACATCCGGGTGAGCAATTACCGCAAACGGGGTGGCAGGGCAACGCCGCCATTCCCATCGGGCCATTTGGAAGGCCAATTGTCCCGGCTCCAGGGGGTCGGGCCTCCTCCCTCGCCGGCCGCGCTGGATAAGGAGTCCCGCGCCCTTCCGCTGTAGAGCGCCGGCATCTCAACCCATCCCCTCCAACTCGTCGATCATTCCGGCGATGACGGAGAGGCCGCCGTCCCAGAATTTCGGGTCCTTGGCGTCGAGGCCGAACGGCTTGAGCAGTTCGGAGTAGTGCTTGGTACCGCCGGCCGAGAGCATGTCGAGATAGCGCTCGGCAAAGCCTTCGGAGGCGTGCTCGTAGACCGCGTAGAGCGAGTTCACCAGGCAATCGCCGAATGCGTAGGCATAGACATAGAACGGCGAATGGATGAAGTGCGGGATGTACATCCAGAACGTCTCGTAGCCCGGCTTGATCTCGATCGCCGGCCCAAGGCTCTCGCCCTGCACGCCGAGCCAGATCTGGCCGATGCGCTCGGCGGTGAGTTCGCCGTTCTTGCGCTCGGTGTGGACCGCGCGCTCGAAGGAATAGAACGCGATCTGCCGCACCACGGTGTTGATCATGTCCTCGACCTTGCCCGCGAGCAGCGCCTGGCGCTGTTTTGCGTTCCTGGTCTGCGACAACAGCCGCTTGAAGGTCAGCATTTCGCCGAACACGCTGGCGGTCTCGGCAAGCGTCAACGGCGTCGGCGCCATCAGCGCGCCGTTCTTGGCCGCCAACACCTGGTGCACGCCATGACCGAGTTCGTGGGCGAGCGTCATCACGTCGCGCGGCTTGCCCTGATAATTCATCAGCACGTAAGGATGTGCCGACGGCGTGGTCGGATGCGAGAAGGCGCCTGGCGCCTTGCCAGGACGAACCGGCGCATCGATCCAGCGATCGGTGAAGAAGCGCTCCGCGATATCGGCCATCCTCGGCGAGAAGCCGCGGTACGCCGACAACACCATGTTGCGCGCCTCGGGCCAGTCGATCGTGCCGGTCGCCGCGAATGGCAGCGGCGCGTTGCGGTCCCAGTGCGGCAACTTCTTCTTTTTGAACCAGCCCGCCTTCAGCGCGTAGTAGCGGTGCGAGAGTTTCGGATAGGCCGCGCGCACCGATGCGACCAGCGCATCGACTACCTCGCGTTCGACGCGGTTGTTCAGGTGTCGGGCATCGGCGACATCCTGGAAGCCGCGCCAGCGGTCTGAGATATCCTTGTCCTTGGCGAGCGTGTTGGTGACCAGTGCGAAGGTGCGCTCATTGTCCTTGAAGGTCTTCGCCAGCGCCTGAGCTGCAGCCTTGCGCTTGTCGCCCGCCTTGTCCTGCAGCAGGTTCAGCGTCGGCTCGATCGCAAGCTGCTTGCCCGAGACCTTGAAGCGCAGCCCGGAGATGGTCTGGTCGAACAGCCGGTTCCAGGCCGCATAGCCGCTCTGGGCCTTCTCGTGGAAGAGCTGCTCGACCCGGTCCTCGAGCTGATAGGGCTTGTCCTTGCGCAGATCCTCGATCCATGGCCGGTAATGGCCGAGCTCAGGCTCCCGCATCGCGGCCTCGATCACATCATCGTCAATGCGATTGAGCTCGAGCGAGAAGAACAGCAAATGAACCGACGCGGCCGTCAGCCGTTCCGAAACGTCGCCATAGAATTTCGAGATCGCGGGATCGACGCTGTCGCCGGCATGAACCAATCCGGCGTAAGAGCCGAGACGGCCGGCGAGATCGTCGATCGCTTCATAGCGCCGCACCGCCGCGGCAAGCCACTTGCCACCGCCGTCACCAGCCGTATTCTCTGCGAGCTTGCCTTTGTAGTCGGTCTCAAACACGACGCAATCTGCATCCAGTTTCTGCAAGTCGCGCGCGACTTCCGGCGCGTCGATACCCGAATAGAGATCGGCGAGATTCCATTCAGGCAGCTTGCCGGTTTTGCCGACTGCTTTTTTCGCGGCAGGCTTGGCGTCGATCAATTTGCGTTGAGCCGTCTTGCGAAGAGCGGATTGTTGGCGGAGAGCAGACTTGTTGTGGACAGCAGACTTGTTGCGCAGGGTCATCTTGTTCGAAACCTTAACCTTCGGTCGGAAGACGGCAGCGGAATAGAAGCAGAATGGCAAGATTTAAGAGTGCGTTAATCGGCATCGGCGACAGTGCCCCGATTCGAGACAGATAAGCGTAAGGTGCGGGGAAAGCCATGGCTGCGACCATTTTGATCGCCGACGACGACGCCGTACAGCGCCGTTTGGTTGAAAACATGGTGCAGAAATGCGGCCATGACCCCCTCGTCGTCGACAGCGGCGACGCTGCGATATCGGCATTGACCGCCTCCGACGCCCGAACGATCGACGCCGTCGTGCTCGACCTCGTGATGCCCGGGCTCGACGGCCTCGGTGTCCTCGCAAAGATTCGTGAAGCTGGTTTGAACGTCCCCGTCATCGTGCAGACCGCGCATGGCGGCATCGACAATGTGGTGTCAGCGATGCGCGCCGGCGCCCAGGATTTCGTGGTCAAGCCGGTCGGCTTCGAACGGCTGCAGGTTTGCTTGCGCAACGCACTTAATACTTCCGCGCTGAAGGGCGAATTGCAGCGTATCCGTCACAGCCGCGAGGGACGGCTGACCTTTTCCGACATCATTACCCGGAGCGAGGCCATGACCGGCGTGCTGCGGACCGCGCAGAAGGCGGCCTCCTCGGCGATTCCGGTGCTGATCGAGGGAGAATCCGGCGTCGGCAAGGAGTTGTTCGCCCGCGCCATCCACGGCAGCAGCGAGCGCAAGTCAAAGCCGTTCGTCGCAGTGAATTGCGGCGCGATCCCCGACAACCTCGTCGAATCGATCCTGTTCGGCCACGAGAAGGGCGCCTTCACCGGCGCCACCGAGCGCCATCAAGGCAAGTTCGTCGAGGCGCACGGCGGCACGCTCTTCCTCGACGAAGTCGGCGAACTGCCGCTGACGGCGCAGGTAAAATTGCTGCGAGCACTGCAAGAGGGCACGGTCGAGGCCGTCGGCGGACGCAAGCCGGTCAAGGTCGACGTCCGCATCATCTCGGCGACCAACCGGAAATTGCTCGACCTCGTCAAAGGCGGCCAATTCCGTGAGGATCTGTTCTACCGCCTGCACGTGCTGCCGTTGACCATCCCGGCGCTGCGGCAACGGCGAGAGGATATCCCGCATCTGCTGCGGCATTTCCTGGCGCGCTTCTGCGCCGAGGAGAACCGCAACATCACCGGCATCAGCGGCGAGGCGATGGCGCATCTCGCGCAGCTCGACTGGCCCGGCAATATCCGCCAGCTCGAGAACACCGTGTATCGCGCCGTGGTGATGAGCGACGGCGAACAGCTCGGGCTGGCCGATTTTCCGCAATCGATGGCGCATGCCGCCGCGGACGCCAAAACAGTGCCCGGCGAGCCGCTGATCGTGTCGCCCTCCACGGCGCCCGCAATGAATTCTGGTAGCGAAATACCGATTGCTCCTTTGCCCATCGCGGGCAGCCTCTCGATGCTGAACAGCTCCGGCGACGTGCGGCCTCTCGAGGACCTGGAGAACGAGATTATCCGCTTTGCGATCTCGCATTACCGCGGGCAGATGTCGGAGGTCGCGCGCCGGCTGAAGATCGGCCGCTCGACACTCTATCGCAAGCTCGACGAGGCGGCGGCCGACGATCGCACCACCGACGCGAATTGAGCCTTAACGATCTCGGTCAGGAGCGGCGAAGTGGCGGCGCCGCCGGATGCTGTTGGACCGTTGCGCGGCGGTGACAGACAAACGCGGTGCTGCGTGGCAAAACCACACAGACTGAGCAAAATCAGTCGGTTCGAGGTCAGTTTGCCGCAAGTTGCCCGCATTGCGCTGGTTGCATGGAAGAGGCCCGTGTATCGTCTGCGTCGGTTTGCGTGCAGGCGTGCCAAAATTCGATCAAGCCTGAGCGTTAGCGCAGGCTTGAAACCAAACACTGACTTGAACTGTTCCTATGCCGGGGCAGTTTCGCCCAGGGGGGTGTGACGATGCGTGACTCTTGGAAGGCCCGTCAGGGATTTGACCGCGTATTGATGGCCGTCGCGGCAACGTTCCTCGCGGTTTCAGCGATTCCGGCCGCCGCGCAGGACACGCCTCGCGCCAGCGCCGCCGAGCTCGCGATCGACGCGGCGATCCCGCTGCCCGAGCCCGCCAATGTACCGCCGCCCACCGCAAGCGATTTCAAGATCGACACGACCGCCGCGCTGCCCGACTCCGCGAAGGCACCTAACGCGAAGCCGGCCGAGCCGAGCACGGCTGCGACCGCCGAGCCGAAGCCCGCCGATTTGGCTACGACGCCGGCAGCCGACAGCAAGCCCGCCGATTCGCCAAAGACCGACACGGCCGCTGCGCCGCCCGCAGCAACGCCCGCACCTGCGACGGCAACCGCGCCCGCCGCGGCTTCCGCGACGACGGCAACACCCGCTGCGGCTCCCGCCGCTGAACCAGTCAAGGCCGCGAGCAACGTTCCCGCCGAGGATCAGCCCGTCGCCGACAGGCTTCGCGAGATGCTTGCGAACAAGTCACTGCGGACCTTCGACCGCAAGAGCGAACGCGCGGCCGTCGAGAAGTTTTATTCGGCCCGCGAGTACGCCCCTGTTTTCACGCAGGCCGGCAAGCTCACGGACACCGGCAAGGGCGTCATCGCACGCCTGAAGGATGCCGCCTCGGACGGCCTCAATCCGGCCGACTATCCGGCGCCGGAATTCGCCGCTGCGACCTCGCCGGATGCGCTGGCCGATGCCGAGCTGAAGCTCGTCGCGAGCATGCTGGACTATGCGCGCCAGGCCCAAAGCGGCCGCATGCACTGGTCTCAGGTCTCGGGGGATATCCTCTATCCCGAACATCCGATCGATCCGGCCGAAGTGCTGGCGAACGTCACCTCCGCCAAGGACGCGTCCGCCGCGCTCGACAGCTACAACCCGCCGCACAGGCTCTACAAGGAGCTGAAGAAGAAGCTCGCCGAGCTGCGCGGCCAGGGCGAGGGCTCCGTCCAGATCGCCGAGGGACCTGCGCTGAAGTATGTGCCGGCGCGCAAGAAGCAGGCGGCGATCGAGATGGACGATCCGCGCGTGCCCGGTTTGCGCCACAGGCTGGGCGTCAGCGAAAACCCCGAGAGCGCCACGTATGACGCGACGGTAGCCGCCGCGGTCGAGAGATTCCAGAACAGCGTCGATCTGAAGCCGACCGGCGTTCTCGACGACCGTACGGTCAAGGCGCTGAACAGCCCGAAGCGCGACAAGCAGATCGACATCGTGCTGGTGAACATGGAACGCTGGCGCTGGCTGCCACGCCAACTCGGCGCGGCGAATGCCGGCAATGCCTATGTCATCCTCAATATCCCTGACTTTACGCTGAAGGTGATGCACAACGGCGCGCAAGCGTGGAGCACGCGCGTCGTCGCGGGCAAGCCCGGCACGCATGCGACGCCGCTGCTGACCGAGACGATGAAGTACATCACGGTCAATCCGACCTGGAACGTGCCGCCCTCGATCGTCTACAACGAGTATCTGCCGGCGCTGCAGCAGGATCCGACCGTGCTGCAGCGGATGGGCCTGCGCCTCGAGCGCAACCGCGACGGCTCGATCCATATATCGCAGCCGCCGGGCGAAGCGAACGCGCTCGGACGCATCCGCTTCAACTTCCCGAACAAATTCCTGGTCTATCAGCACGACACGCCGGACAAATATCTATTCGCCAAGGAGGAGCGCGCCTTCAGCCATGGCTGCATGCGGGTACAGAATCCCGACCAGTACGCCTCGGTACTGCTCAACATCGCGACGCCGAACGAGCACTACACGCCGGAGCGCGTGCGAAGCATGTACGGTTCAAGCGAGATCGACCTGAAATTCCAGACGCCGATCCCGGTGAACATCACCTATCAGACGGCGTTCGTGGACGACTCCGGCAAGCTGCAATTCCGCAGGGACATCTACGGCCGCGACGCCACCATGGTGTCGCTACTCAAGAATGGCCGCGGCAAGGATCTCGAAACGGTGGTCGCGCATTCGCAGCCGAGCTACTCGCGCCCGCCGGGCAGCAGCCTGCCGGCGGGCGTGAATGTCGCGAGCGACAACACTGGCTGGTCGTCGGGCCCGTCGTTCTTCGAACGTCTGTTCGGTGGTCCGCAGCTGCAACCAGCCCCGCAGCCCGGCCGTCGCATACAACGGCGGGTGATCACGCGTTAATCCACAGACCGAGAAATTCGGGTCAATTTTGGTGTAAAATCAACGATCTCGCCCCCTCGGCGGGATCGTTTATGTTAACCATTGTCCATCCTGGCTGCGGCACCGAGCAATTTTTCGCCACAGTCACCCGTTTAGGTTAAAGCCAACTTGGGGGCGGGACGGTAAACCTCGGTTAACCCTCCCGCTTTAAGAAAGTGTTCACCGTCCTTCGCGGGGGGTCTGCGAGGGAGCCGAGGGAACGCTGGTCGACTGGGTGGGCTCATAGTGCTGGCTGTTTTCGCACGCCACTTCAAACCACTGTCGTTGTCGAAGACCGGGTGCCAGTTCGGTCTCAGCTCGCTGTTGCTCCTTGCCGGGGTCGGATCGGTCCACGACGCGACCGCGCTGAACGAGACCCGGACCCTCGCTTTCCACCATACCCATTCGGGCGAGGATCTCACGGTCACCTTCAAACGCGACGGCCGCTATGACGAAGCCGCGCTGAAGCAGCTCAACCATTTCCTGCGCGACTGGCGCACCCAGGATGAGACGGTGATGGACCGTCGCCTCTTCGATATCCTCTGGGAAGTCTATCGCGACGTCGACGGTAAGCAGCCGATCCAGATCATCTCCTCCTACCGCTCTCCCGCCACCAACGCGATGCTCCACCGCCGCTCTTCGGGCGTGGCGCGCCACAGCCAGCACATGCTGGGGCACGCGATGGACTTCTTCATTCCGGGCGTGCCGCTGGAGCAGATCCGCTACGCCGGCCTCCGCCTGCAGCGCGGCGGTGTCGGCTTCTATCCGACCTCGGGATCACCATTTGTCCATCTCGACACCGGCAGCATCCGCCACTGGCCGCGCATGACACATGACCAGTTGGCCAAGGTGTTCCCGGATGGCCGCACGGTCCACATCCCGACGGACGGCAATCCGCTGAAAGGCTATGAGCTCGCCAGGGCCGACGTCGAGAGGCGCGGCAATGGCGATGGCGCGGCAACCATCACCAGGCCCAACCTGTTCGCCAAGCTGTTCGGGATCGGTAAATCGAACGAGGACGACGACGAAGCCGGTGCTCCCGTCGTGAACGGGAAATCCGCAGCCAATACCGTGGTCGCAGCCGCAGCGCCCGCCAAGGCCACCGACCCGATTCCGGTGCCGCGCGCCAAGCCGCAGATCGCCGCCGCCATCCAGCTCGCTGCAGCCGACGCGCAGATCGAGCCGGCGTCCAAAACAAAGCCGCCGGTCCAGACCCAGGCCGCCGACAAGACCGAGCCGAAACCGCAATCACCCGCCGATATCATCAATGCCCGTGGCTTCTGGGGTGACGAGGCGACCGCACCGAAGCAGGCATCGCCTGCGCAGATCGCGGCACTGAAGGCACGCGAGGCGATCGCCGCCACCACCGACCCGCAATCAACCGCCAGCGTGTCGGAGAACTTCAACAAAGCGCTCGCTTACGCCCCGGCCACCTCTCAGCAGGTGGACCGCGCCAACATCGTGACGGCGTCGGCGCCGATCCCGCGCAATGTGCGCCCGACCCGCAATGCGGCGGCAGCCGCCACCGAGATCAATACGGTGGTGCCGAAGGGCGCGCAGCAGGGCCCAAGCATCGTTACCACATCCGCGCGGATCGCCGCCGCCAAGGGTAACGACGTCTGGATGCGCGTGGTGATGCTGGCGCCGAGCGCCAGCGGCGGCATGCTGACCACCGTGCTTGGAGACGCCGACCTGAGCCTGATGCGCGCCCATTTCGTCAAGCCGCAGACTGCGGTCGCCATGACCTTCTCGGATGATCCGATGATGGGCATGACCTGCGATCAATTTTCCGGCTCGGCCACCGCCGCTCTGACGACCCGGTCGTTCGTGATGCGCACCGCGTCGCTGCGCTGAGCGAGAAGTTCTTACGCGGAAACATAGCTCGAATTTTTGAGATAGTTGGCGCACTCGTGGCTTGAGCAGAGCTCGAGCGGTTCGCCGACCTCTCGCCAGGTTGCCTCGACATCGCGAGGCTCTGCGGCTCGTGTCAGATGTTTGAGCTTGGCGAGGACCTCTACGTTCGGATTGAGGTCAGTTCGGCCGGATGAATCGTTTTTTAGCTCGGCCCCCCGGGCGTGAACAAAAGTTCACACCGCCCGAATCCGTCTTGATGGCGCGCGTCGCCAGTACATTCGTCGGCTTCCGCAAGGTGAGCCGTCTCAAGCGAATGCGCTTGCGCGGCGCCCATGCAAATGAATTGAAGCGGCCAGATGTGGGAGAGCGACGATTTGCGATCCCATAGAATCAGATGACTGCGCCGCTCATTTCTGATGGAGCGAACGCGCCGATTTCATCTGTAACGTCGTTCGCCAACAAACGAAATGATGGTGTAGCGAGGGTCGTCCAACCTTCGCAGCGTCTCAGTCGGCGATGATCGCGGCGATGATTACGCCGGGCGCGCCAGACCGAAGCGTGTGGACATTTGTCATGAATTTGAATCCCAGGCGAGCAAAGCGGAATTTTGGATCCGAAGGATTAGATTGGCGCCCTTCAGCAAATCAATCGACTCTCAAGGGCGAGAGGCGATGCGTCGATCTTTTTGACTGCCAGGCGATACCAGACTCGGTTTTTGCGGCGTTGACCGTCTCGTGAGGCCGCTTGAGAACGCTGATCGATAGTGCCGCAGATGGGTATCAAGAGCTTCCACGAGATCTTTGCGCTCGAGGTCAGGGCTATAAATGAGCGCCGCAGGCTGCAGAGTCGAGGGTCCGTCACGCTCGAGGAAGAGGAGCGCCAGCAGAATGGAACGCCGGTATTGCGTCCGACGCCTGAGTCAAAGCTGATCGGCCTTGCGCTATCCGGTGGTGGAATACGATCGGCCGCGTTCTGTCTCGGAGCGATGCAGGCGCTCAATTTGCATGGCTTGATGAGCAAATTTGACTATCTCTCAAGCGTCTCCGGCGGAGGCTATATTGGAATATCGATGACGGCCGCCATGAGCGAAAGCGCCACCGATAAATTTCCGTTTGCGACCAAGCTATCCGAAGGTGAGGAAGCCGGCGTTCAACACATCCGCGACCATGCGAACTATCTTTTTCCGCAGGGCGTCCTCAACATCTTCTCAAACGTCGCCATTTATCTGCGCGGCCTCCTCGCAAATGTCGTGCTTGTGATGCCTTGGCTCCTGCTGGAAGCTGCGGTTACGATCGCGCTTTATCCGGATCAGGCTGCCCTGCCACCGATCGGCGTTCGCGGCGTAACCGCATACGATTTCAAGTTTCTGCTCGGCGCACTTTCGATTGTCGGCGTCCTCCTGGCTTCCTGGGCGCTGTGGCGATCGATGCCTTTGGGGCGTAATGCTTCCGATATCGGCCTTGGCGCCCGCTTCTTTGGAGTCCTGCTGGTCATCGTGCTTGCGACGGCAATCGTCGAGGTACAGCCATTGCTGATAGCCGGCTTCTTTCTGATAGGGCACTCGATTGACAGCGCTGGCGGCTTCTTCGCCGCCACCGCAAAGTGGCTGAGTACCGTCGCGGGGGTCCTTGCCGGCTTCGGGGCTCTCGTCGGCTTCTTGAGCAGCTTTCTGGCCAACGCTCTAAAGCGCGCGAAGCAAAGGTTCGGATCGACGGCGATCGTCGCTCAGCTTGCGATCAAGCTTGCCATGTACGCAGCGGGGATTGCCGTGCCTTTGGCACTGTGGCTGATCTACTTCTATCTTACCTATTGGGGTATCGAGGCTCACGATCCCGACCATCCGCAGAATTGGCTGAAGTCGCTCTCCCAGGCGACCCCGTACCGCGGCGGAAGCGTTCTAGCGCTCTATGTTGAAGTTGCCGTCCTTCTTTTGGCTGTCGGTGCATGCCTCGGCGCCAACGCAAATTCTCTCCATCAGCTCTATCGGGATCGCCTGAGCAAGGCGTTCCTGTTCAATCCCAATCGACGGATGACGAAGAGTATCTGGAGACGCCTAGCTGAGACCGGCAGCGTCGAGGCTGATACCGCCTGGCACGGTTGTGATCTGCTTCCATTGGATGGCAAGCGGATCAGCAGTTTGACCACAGCGCATGCGCCGTACCATTTAATAAACACAGCCCTGAACATCAGGGCCTCCAAATACGCCAACCGCCGCGGTCGTGACGCCGATTTCTTCATCTTCAGCCCGTTGTTCACGGGAAGTGAAGCCACCGGCTACGTCGAAACCCCACTGATGGAAAAGAAGCTGAGGCGACTTACGGTAGCGACGGCTATGGCGGTATCCGGCGCGGCGGCCTCGGCGAATATGGGATCGGACACGATCAAGTCTCTGGTCCCGGCGCTGTCCATTCTTAACGTTCGCTTGGGGTATTGGCTGGTCAACCCGCGCAAGGTCGCCGGTCTGCTCGAAAAGTCATGGATCGCGCACTTGTTCGATCGTCTCTACTTTTTGAAAGAACTCTTCGGCTTGCTGAGCGAGGAGAGTGACACCGTGTACATCACGGATGGAGGACACATCGAAAACCTCGGGCTCTACGAGTTGTTGCGCCGCCGCTGCAAGATGATCGTCGTCATAGATGGCGACGCCGATCCAGAAATGTCGTTTGGTGACCTTGTGACTCTCGAGCGTTATGCGCGCATTGATTTCGGCATTCGAATTGATCTTCCGTGGACTGCCTTGCGCGACGCGAGCCGGCGCGCTTCGGAGGAGATCGCAGCGAGTGGCGGACTGTCGCCAAGCCAGGCAGCTCACGGACCGCACTGTGCCCTCGGCACTATCCATTATCCCCGGAAGGTCGGCGAGACGGACGAGGACGATAGCACCGGCGTGCTGCTCTATGTGAAGTCTTCGTTCACCGGCGACGAGAACGACTACATCGTGGACTATAAGCGTCGTCATCCCGATTTTCCTCACGAGACGACATTGGATCAGTTCTTCTCGGAGGAACAGTTCGAGGTCTATCGAGCCCTTGGATTTCATGCAGTCAACTCCGCGTTCAACCGCGCCGACAAGGTTGCAATGAAGCCGGAGTTGGTGCCGTGGCAGGGTGACAAGACGGCCATTCCGCTCGAAAGAAGGATGCTCGACATATTCGGATGACGATCCTGCGAAGGTATCTTCTTTCCCGCAGCAGAAAGCCCGCCGAACAACACGCGAGATCACGTCAGAAGAGCAACTCCATGTCGATCAGATCTACCATACCATCAACCTTGGCGATCCTTTTCTGCATTCCCCTGATGGCCTTCGACAGCCTGCCTCGGTCCGGACAAGTGGTCGACGAGGCACAATCGGTCGGACGCACCGTTGCATCATTTTCCTCGGCGGACGAAGATTATTTTCAAGACATGGATGGCGGCATCAAGCTTACTCCGGAGGAGGTCAAGGGCCGCGATATGTGGATTCTCTGGACCGGCGGCAACGACCGGTTCTGGGACGGCATGACAACGAGTACGTTTGGTGCGCTCGACCTGCTGAAGATCGTCGCCTACGATCCTAAGTCAAAGATCGATCGCGGCAGACGATGGACCAGTCTTGGGGTGATCAACGAGCCGTGCTTTGATGCGCCGAGTGCACCTGATCCTCAGCGGTTCGGCCTGCTCCTCGACAAGCGACGGGCCGACTGTCCGGCTGATCCGTTCAGCAATCCGGACAAGTATCCTGGCGTAGCTATCGGATCGCGCGGCAAGACGGTTCCAGTCGGCTCGTATTATGGCGAGCCGAGCGGTATCGTCGGCCTTCGGCTGTTCCCCAACCCCGACTTTGATGAGGTTGCCGCAAAGCGCTGGGACCCGGTCCGATACTTCAACGACCCCACCTACTATAACGACAAGAACCTCGTCCGGCCCTATCGCGTCGGCATGTCGTGCGGATTTTGTCATGTTGGTCCGAGCCCCATCAAACCGCCCGCCGATCCCGCGCGTCCGCAATGGTCGAACCTGAGTTCAACCGTCGGCGCTCAATACCTGTGGGTGGACAGAATTTTCGTTTATGGCTCTCAGGCCTCCAATTTCATGGAGCAGTTGGTCCATACGTATCGGCCCGGGGCCATGGACACCTCCTTGATTTCGACCGACAACATCAACAACCCTCGAACCATGAACGCGATCTACGCGCTCGGTCCTCGGCTTGACAACTCCTTGCGCTGGGGGCGCGAAACGTTGATCGGACCGCAACTGCTCAACAAGCAGTTCAACGACTTCCTTCCTGACGGACCACTGACCAGATATTTTGCCAAGCCTGACACCGTCTTTACGCCACGTGTGCTCAAAGACGGCTCCGATTCGGTCGGTGTGCTGGGCGCGCTGAACCGCGTCTACTTGAATATCGGTCTGTTCAGCGAAGAATGGTTGCTCCATTTCAATGCGGTGGTCGGCGGAAAGCCAATCAATCCGATGTCGATTTCGGTTGCCGAACGAAATTCCGTTTACTGGCGCGCCACGGAGGCCTCGACTCCGTCAATGGCGCTGTTTCTGGCCAAAGCATCGGCTTCTCTCGATCATCTGGCCGATGCGCCAGGAGGCGCGAGATACCTGTCGACGGATCGGGCCGTGCTCGATCGAGGCAAGCGAGCGTTCGCCGATACCTGCGCTCGATGCCATTCCAGCAAGCTGCCCCCGATGGCCGAAGGGCTCGATCCGAGAGGGTGCAACGGGCCAGACTATCTGGCGTGCTGGAACAGATACTGGGCTTCAACGAAGACCGACGAGTTCAAGCAAAAGATGCTTGCGATCGTCAACGCTCCCGATTTTCTCGACGGCAACTACCTATCAAGTGATTTGCGTGTGCCGGTTACCTTGTTACAGACCAACGCATGCAGTCCGCTTGCGACGAATGCGATTTCCGGGAACATTTGGGATAACTTCTCTTCGCAGTCCTACAAGGACCTGCCCTCAGTTGGGTCGATCACGATCGACGACCCGTTCACGGGAGCCCCACAGACCTACCAGATGCCCGCGGGCGGGCGCGGATACACAAGGCCGCCTTCACTCATCAGTGCGTGGTCGACGGCGCCATTCCTGCTCAACAACAGTTTGGGCCCGTTCGAGCAGGATCCCTCGGTGGACGCGCGGATAAGGGTCTTCAACGCCTCGATCGAGCAACTTCTCTGGCCAGAGAAGCGCGCTAAAGACCCGGTCTTGGGCAGCACGATTTCGGGTTTCATCGATCGCACTACGACACGGAGCTACATCAGAATCCCTGTTGGCTTCCAACCGGATCTCTTGCGTATACTCGACGCTCCGGTGCGCAATCTGCTCCCGAAAATCATGGATCCGGACGGCACAATCGTGATCGGTCCCATTCCTGCGGGCGTGCCGGTCAATCTACTTGCCAATCTTCAGCCCTTGGCGGAAACGTCAGACCCGCTGCGTCGAGTCGAGCACCTCGCGCAAATTGTCGAGCTTTTGGTCAAATTGAAGCTCGATCTGATCGCCATGCCGAAGTCGGCAAGCGATCAAGAGTTGATCAAGATCTTTTCCAACCTCAAGGAGCCGCTGCTAGAGCTCAACAAGTGTCGCGATTTCGTGGTCAATCGGGGGCATTATTTCGGTACGGCCATGGCCCCCGACGAGCCGCCTTTGGGCGACGACGACAAGCGCGCGCTCATCGAATTCATCAGGACGTTCTAGGCGATCTCGTCTGATGACGATTGCGGACGAGGTCGATTGCCACTACGTCGTTGTCGGCTCGGGCGCCGGCGGCGGAACGGTCGCTGCCCGCCTCGCAGAAGCCGGTTGGCAGGTTATTCTGCTTGAAGCTGGCGGCGATTCTGAGCTGATCGATGCGCCCGGTCTCCCGGATGCGTATGACGTGCCGGCTTTCCATCCGCTCGCTACGGAGCATCCAGCGCCGCGATCCGAAGAGTGACAAGCGTGGTGCCCTCTACCCGCGGGCCAGCACTCTCGGCGGCTGCACCGCGCATAATGCGATGATATTTGTCGCTCCGCATGATCAGGATTGGCCCAATTTGTTCGGGACAATGCTTGGGGACATCATGCCTGCGGCACTTGTGCGATCGGTCCGCGTGATCGCAACGGCGTCGTCGATTCTCGCTTCAAAGTTCACGGGACGCGCGGCCTCCGTGTCGTCGATGCCTCCATCTTCCCGCGCATTCCCGGATTCTTCATCGCGAGCGCGGTGTGCATCGCCGCCGAGAAGGCGGCGGAGGTCATTCTGACCGATGCTAACAGGAACGAGGGGACGTGACGGGTGGCGTATCAAATCCAGCAATTGCTGAAGATGACATCAAGCCAACTCGACGAGCTGTTTGCCAACAGCCCTCCAGGCGACATACCCGATGGTGAAGGGCGAGGAACCGCGTTGATCGTCGAGGCAACTCCTATTGCGCCACTGATCGCCTCGTTCGTCAGCCATTTTGCCTGGCAAGGCAAGATTTTCGATGCGAGAGCCGGTCTTCTGAAGAACATGATCTCGCCCCTTGGCATCGCCGCGATCGTTGCCAAGGTCTACAAGGCGGAAAGCTGGTTTGACGGCAGGGAATGCATCGTGCTCGACTATTCCGAAACGTCAATCGTTGCGGGGTGGATCCGAGACGAGATCAGGATGATCGAGCCCGCCATCTATCTGGGGCAGGTCTTCGCGGGAAGGACGCGGCTCTTTCATTTCGCGCTGCACTTTTAGGGCATGATCCGGAAAAGTGTGTCGCGGTTTTCCCTCGCGACAAACGCGGAGCGTTTGCGCGGAGATCATGCTCGAACAAAGATATGGGAACACAATGCGATCATGTCGCCGGCAGTCCCGCCTTGAGCAGGCCGGCCTCATAGCGCGCCCGGTCGGGTTCGCGCTTGTAATGTTGGGTCGAGAGATGAGCGGCGACTGAGAACGCCGGCTCGCGCTTCAACACCTCTGCCGCGTGTGCGGTGGCCGCCACTGCGTTGCCCATCTGCGCCAATGTCGCCGCGAGGAAGGCGTGATGGGTATAGTCGGGCCGCGTGATGCGCGAGAAAGCGTCGGCCGCATCGGCGTATTTCTCGGCGCAATAGCAGGCCCGGCCGAGATGGCTCCAGAAACGCTCCGGGTGGTACGGGTTGAGGCGCATCGCCCGCTTGATCCAGTCGATGCCCTCCTCCGGCCGCCCCAGCCAGGTCAGAAGCTCGCCCTGTTGCACGACCACGAGGTCGTAATTGGGATTGAGCGCCAGGGCACGCTCCTGATGGTAGGCTGCCTTGTCATGATCGTCGCGGTTCAGGTTCAGCGCGGCGAGGATCCGGTGCACGTCGCTGTCGTTGTCGTCGAGCTTGAGGGCGATCTCGAGCTCCGCGGCCACCTGGTCAAAGGTCGCGTCGCGATCGTCGCACCAATTATAGACCCATGTCTGCCCGAGCACGCAGGCCCGCCAGGCGTGCGCATGAGCATAGTTCGGGTCGAGCGCGATGGCCCGTTCGAGCAGACGCTGCGCTTCCGCATTGTCGTCTCGTGCCGAACGATGGTGCAGCACCTTGGCGGCGAGCACGCACTCGTAAGCCGCCATGTTTTCGGTCGGCTTGCGATTGACACGGTCATGGGCTGCCGCCTCGACGCGGCCCGGTAGCGTTGCCACGATCGCGCGCGTCATCTCGTCCTGGATGGCGAAGACATCGGCAAGCTCGCGGTCGTAGCGCTCCGCCCAGACATGCCGGTCGGCCTCGGCGTCGATCAGCTGCACAGTGACACGAATGCGGCCGCCCGCCTTTCGTACGCTGCCTTCCAGCACATAATCGACAGCGAACTCCTTGGCGACGTCCTGTACCTTCACGGCCTTGCCCTTGTACACGAAGGCCGAGTTGCGCGAGATCACGAGCAGATCGTGGAAACGCGACAGCTCGGTGATGATGTCCTCGGTGAGGCCGTCAGCGAAGAACTCCTGCTCGGGATCGCCGCTCATGTTGGCAAGCGGCAGGACCGCAATTGACGGTTTTCTGGCGACCGCGGGCTCTGCCGCTGATGTCTCAGAGTGCTCGGGGGCCGTCGCCGAATCCGTGTCAAGGCGGACACGGAAGACCCGGATCGGGCGGACGATGTTCTTGACGGCCTGCTCGCCGAGATCCTCGAAGGTCAGATCCTCCAAGCGATCCCCGACCTGATCACGCACCGCGCCCGAAACGCAGATGCCGCCGGGCTCGGCAAGCACTTCCAGGCGGGACGCGACATTGACGCCGTCGCCGAAGATGTCGTTGCCGTCGACGATCACATCGCCGAGATTGATGCCGATGCGAAACTGCATCCATCGCGCCGGCGCGACGTCTGTATTGCGTTTGGCCATCCGGCGCTGAATCTCAGCCGCGCACAGCACCGCATCGACGACGCTGTGAAACTCCACCAGCAGCCCGTCGCCCGTGGTCTTGATGATACGGCCACGATTTTTGCCGATGACCGGATCGATCAATTCGATCCGATGCGTCTTCAGGCGCGCAAGCGTACCCGTCTCGTCGGCCTCCATGAGCCGGCTAAAGCCGACCATGTCAGCCGCGAGGACCGCAGCGAGTCGTCGCTCTGGTCCTGGCACATCCATCCGCGGTCTGCCCGGTTACCTCACGAGGCAGTCTAGCAAATCCGGGGATTTGGCCAAGTCACGAGCCGGGGCTGGGAAGGCCCGGCGGCTCACAGCATCCCGAGCGCCTGCATATAGGTTTCGAGGATGGTTTCCTGCTCCTGGCGCTCGTCCGGATCCTGCTTGCGCAGGCGAATGATGGCACGCAGCGCCTTGACGTCGAAACCATTGCCCTTGCTCTCGGCATAGACGTCGCGAATGTCGTCTGAGATCGTCTTCTTCTCTTCCTCCAGCCGCTCGATGCGCTCGATGATGGACTTGAGCTGGTCCTTTGCAAATCGGGTTGCGGGCTCTTCCTTGACGGCGGCAGACGTGACCATCGCGTACTCCTGAACTGGCATTGACTACGTGCGCGATTACGCGTCCCGCGCACCGCTTGTTGCGGTTGACCCTCGATTTTGGGGCGCCTCCCGTCAAGGAGACATCGCGTTCATCCACAGCGCGCCCACAGAAGATGCGGCGCTGCGCACAAGCATGCCCTTCTCCAGAGATGGGCGCGGAATTGAAGTGATTCGCGGGTCCGAAGGACGGTAATCACGAATGGCCCGGTTGGGCCTTCTTCATCGCGGCAAGCTGCTCCGGGGTTGCGCTGCCCTGATACTTGGCCTTCCACTCCTCATACGGCATGCCGTAGACCGCCTCGCGGCTCTCATCCTTGCTGACGGCTATGCCCTTGGCGTCGGCCTCCTCCTTCATCCAGTTGGACAGGCAGTTGCGGCAGAAGCCGGCCAGGTTCATCAGATCGATGTTCTGGACGTCGGCCCGGTCACGCAGATGGTTGACCAGGCGCCGGAAAACCGCTGCTTCGAGTTCTGTTCTGGTTTTGTCGTCAATGCTCATTGCCGTCGTCCCGGTGTGTCATCAGCACCATATTGAACCCACATGGGAATTGTCACAGATTTTGCCATATCGCCGCGCAAATACCGGACCAGATCGCTTGCGCCGGTTTCCCGTAGCGTGGGAAATGCCACCACCCCCGTTGACAGTTCCACCGACGCACGCGAAATCGTCAACGAGTTGATATAGCTTCGCCGCATGACTGCAACAGACTCCCCCGCCTCACCTTCCCCCGCCTCCGCCGGCCTGGCCATGGCCGCCCTGCTGCCGACGCTGGTTCTCGCGGCGTGCCTGTGGGCCAGCCCGGCAGCCGCCGATTTCCGCCTCTGCAACAACACGGCGAGCCGGGTCGGGATTGCGCTGGGCTACAAGGACGCCGAGGGCTGGACCACCGAGGGCTGGTGGAACGTGTCGTCGCGGAGCTGCGAGACGCTGCTGCGCGGCAATCTGGTTGCGCGTTACTATTACATCTACGCGCTCGACTATGACCGCGGCGGCGAATGGTCCGGCCAGGCCTTCATGTGCTCGCGTGACAAGGAATTTACCATCAAGGGCACCGAAAACTGCCTGGCGCGCGGCTACGACCGTACCGGCTTTTTCGAGGTCGACACCGGCGAGCAGCGCGCATGGACCGTCCAACTAACCGAGGCAAACGAGCAACCGCCGCCGAAACTGCCGGGAATGCCGGGAGGAGTAGCTCCGGGCGGCCCCGGACCGGTGCCCGGCCTGCCAAATCCGCCAGGCACGCCGGGTCTGCCGCCAGCCGCAACGCCGCCCGGAAACAAACAATGAGACGTCTGCGTCGCATCAAGATCCTCGCAACCCTCGGTCCAGCCTCTTCTGACAGCGCGATGATCCGCAAGCTGTTCGAGGCGGGAGCCGATGTGTTCCGCATCAACATGAGCCACACCCCGCACGACAAGATGCGGGAGCTGGTCAATACGATCCGCAATGTCGAGAGCAGCTACGGCCGTCCGATCGGCATCCTGGTCGACCTGCAGGGACCGAAGCTGCGCCTCGGAGCGTTCGAGAACGGTTCGATCCAGCTCAACAACGGCCAGAGCTTCGTCCTCGATTCCGACAAGACGCCGGGTGACAACAGCCGCGTCCATCTCCCGCATCCGGAAATCCTTGCGGCGCTGCGGCCAGGACATGCGCTACTGCTCGACGACGGCAAGGTCCGCTTGATCGCCGAGGAAACCTCGCCCGAGCGCGCGGTGACGCGCGTGGTGATCGGCGGCAAGATGTCGGACCGCAAGGGCGTCAGCCTGCCCGACACCGATCTGCCGGTTTCGGCGATGACGCCGAAGGATCGCGCCGATCTCGAGGCCGCGGTGACGACGGGCATCGACTGGATCGCGCTCTCCTTCGTCCAGCGCGCCGAGGACGTGCACGAGGCCAGGAAGATGATCCGCGGCCGTGCCGCCGTGATGGCGAAGATCGAAAAGCCACAGGCAATCGACCGCCTCGCCGACATCATCGAGGCGTCGGACGCGCTGATGGTGGCGCGCGGCGACTTGGGCGTCGAGTTGCCGCTGGAGCGGGTGCCGAGCCTTCAGAAACAGATGACCCGCATGGCGCGGCGCGCCGGCAAGCCCGTGGTGATCGCGACCCAGATGCTGGAATCGATGATCCAGTCTCCGGTGCCGACACGCGCCGAGGTCTCGGACGTCGCCACCGCCGTTTACGAAGGTGCCGACGCCATCATGCTGTCGGCGGAATCGGCCGCCGGGAAGTTCCCAGTCGAAGCGGTCGCGACCATGAATCGCATCGGCGAGGAAGTGGAGCGTGACCCGAACTATCGCGGTGGCATCAACGCGCAGCGCGTCGATCCGGAGCCGACGGTCGGCGACGCCATTGCCGACGCCGCGCGCCAGATCGCCGAGACGCTCGAACTCTCCGCGATCATCTGCTGGACCGATTCCGGTTCGACCGCGATCCGCGTCGCGCGCGAGCGGCCGCGCCTGCCGGTTGTCGCGATCACGCCGAATCTCGCGACCGGACGCAAGCTGTCGGCGGTCTGGGGCGTGCATTGCGTCGTCGCCGAGGACGCGCACGATCTCGACGACATGGTCGACCGCGCGGGCTCGATCGCCTTCCGCGACGGCTTTGCCCGCGCCGGGCAGCGCATCATCATCGTCGCCGGCGTGCCGCTCGGCACACCCGGCACCACCAACATGGTACGCATCGCCACCGTCGGCTCGCAGAGCGACGCCAACATCTGAGGGCCTATAATGCCAGAGCGTTATCGGCTCATCGAATCAGAGCCGACAACGCATTAAGCCCCGACCAGCGCCTTCGCCGGCATCGTCGCTTGCACCACGAGGCCGCGGGCGCGCGCATCCATCACGCCAACGGCGCGCAGCGCAAGCAGCGTTACGGTCTGTACCGCGTCACGCATCTTGACGGGATCGTCGAGATTGGTGGACGCCAGCGGCCCGACCAGGGCCTCGTGCAAGGCACCGAGCAATGCCGTGGCCGCAAGTGCAGTGTCCTGGGTCGGCAGATGACCGGCGCGCACCGCGGCATCAATGCGGATGGCTAGCTCACCGGCGATATCGCGGCGGCTGGCAAGCCGCGACGCGGTGACGTCGACATCGACCGGCTCGGCCAGAATGCCCCAGGCGAGCTTGCGATGCGACAGCACGTGGACGGCTATTGTGGTGATGGCAGCGGCCAGCGCTGACGACGGCCCCGGCGCAGCATCGGCGGCGCGGCGGATCGCCGCAAGCTCGTCTCGCGAGACGTCGGCGATCAGTTCCGAGATCAGTTCAGCCTTGGATGGGAAATAACGATAGACCGTGCCGGCCGCGACATTGGCGCGGACCGCAACCGGTGCGATCTGTACCGCCGCCATGCCACCGTCAGCCGCGGCGTCCCGCGCTGCCGACAGGATTGCGCTGCGACGGGCAGCCAGCCGTTTTACGACCTGATGGGTTCGCCGATAAACCATGGCGTTGTTCCGTCCCTAGCGGCACGTCCTACCGGCGCCCACCGGCAGAACGCGCGCATCTTCAATGTTTTGAGTGATTGAGCGTCAATCACCGCAAGAAGTGAACACCTATTCAGACCGAAAGACAAGGTGGATTTGTAAGGATTTGCGACAACGGCACGTCGCCCAAATGCGGGCGCACCGCTCTGAAAGCTGCCAGCCATTAACGGCTTGATGATACCTCCGACAAATCGGGCCAGTCCCCGTGCCGTTGCTGGTCGGGCACCAAATTTACCCGAATTTATAGGCCGCCATGTTCAGTTGGGTGAAACGTCGCAGCCGACGTCGCCCATGGATGTTCCCGATCGAGTAGCAAGCCCATGTCAATTTCCATCACCAACAGCGTGATTAGCCGCAGCGTGGCGCGAGGACTGATACCGCTCTGCGCCGGCGCGGGCGTCTACCTGTTCTTCCTGTCGGCGGGTGAAATCCTGCTGCGCGATTCCGACTCCATCTGGCAGATCAAGGTAGGGCAGTGGATCCTCGAACACGGCGCCATGCCTGTCACGGACGTGTTCTCGTTCACGCGATACGGCGAACCCTGGATCTCGAGTTCATGGCTGTCGCAGGTGTTGTATGCCATCGCCTACGGGCCGGGCGATTGGGCGGGACCGGTGATCCTCTCGTCGCTCGCAATCGGTGCCACGGTCGCAATCTTCCTCCATCTCCTGGACCCTTATATCGATCCTGCGCGCACCATCATGCTCGCCGCGCTTGCGTTGTTGCTGTCGACGACGCACATGTTCGCGCGGCCACACGTGCTGGCGCTGCCGGTGTTGCTCGCTTTCCTCGGCGGGCTGATGGCGGCTGCGGATCGTCGCACGCATCCATCCTGGTTTCTGCTGCCGCTGATGACGCTGTGGGCCAATCTGCATGGCGGCTTCGTGCTGGGACTGGCGCTGATTGGCCCGATCGGTCTCGAGGCGGTGTGGCATGTCGAGCCTTGCCGCCGCCTTCGGCTTGCCATGCGCTGGGGCCTGTTCGGCCTGGCTGCGATCGCCGCGAGTTGCCTGACGCCCTATGGCTGGAACAGTCTTGTTGGCGCGATGAAGATTCTCAGCCTCGGCAAGTTGCTGTCGTTGATCTGGGAGTGGATGCCCGTCGACTTCAGCACGTTCAGCTTCTTCGAAGCCACGCTGCTCGGCCTCATCGGCGTCGCCTTCTATCGCAAGCTGACGCTATCCGTGCCGCGCATCCTGCTACTACTCGGCCTGATCTGGATGGCGCTGACGCATGTTCGGAATATCGAAGTGTTCGCCTTCGTAGCGCCTCTCGTCCTGGCGAAGCCGATCGCCGAACAATGGGGAACCGGCGAAGTCGCCGACTCCCGCTTCGAGGAGACCCGATCGGTACCCTTTATTACGATCCTGGCCGCGATCGCGATCGTGGTCGGGGGATGGACCACGACCAAGATCTTCGTGGCGCAGCATCCCTTCATGTTCCTCCGCAGCGTCACTCCCGTTGCGGCGGTCGATCTTCTCCAGCAGCGCCAGGCGCGTCGCGTCTTCAGCACCGCCCCATTCGGCGGCTACATGGTCAGCCGCGACATGAAGGTCTTCATCGATGGCCGCGCGGAGCTGTATGGCGAGCAGTATGTGCTCGATTATTTCGATGCGACCGAGGCGCGCAACGTAGGGCAGTTGCTGAACCTGCTCGACAAATACCAGATCGATGCCACGCTGCTCAATCCGACGTCTCCGGCGGGATATGCACTGGATCACGTCAAGGGCTGGAAGCGGCTCTACAAGGACGACCTCGCCGTCATCCATGTCCGATCGGACGAGACGAAGACGAGCGAACTTCGGGGTGCAATGAGTTCAAATTAGAGCAGTGTCCATTCTGATTGAATCAGAACGGAAGCTCCAAGCTAGCCTGCTGTATTGGCGCGTCTTCCTCACGCGAACCGGGCTCCACTCCGCTCGAAACGCTATCGCCTGCACCGCTGCAAGCATCTGCCGACGACGAGCGCACCGTGCTCGCCTTCGGCGAATCAATTCCCGGTCTGCAGTTCGCCGAAGCGCTCCCACGTCTTGCCATTGAAGCGCATGAATTGCATCTGGTCGACCGGCACGTGGTCGGTCGGCGAGGTGTTGATCTTGATGCCCGGCAGCAGCATCGGCAACTCGAGCTCCTTGATCGAATAGGTCTGCTTCAGGATGTTGTCGGTCGAGAGATCATTGCCACAGGCTTTCAGCACGGCCTCGAGCGCCATCGCGCTGTTGTAGGCGTTGACGTAGTTGGTGTCGTGCTGATCGCCGTCCGGCACATATCTCGTCATAAACTCGCGCCAGCCCTTCACGCCCGGATCGTCTTTCCAGGCTGGATCGTCGGGATCCTTCACATAAGCCGTCGAGAGGATGCCGGTGCCGGCCTCGACGCCGGCGGGCTCCATCACCGTGGAAACCCAGACCGCGACATTGGACAGGAACGTCATCGGCCGCCAGCCGATCTCGTATGCCTTGCGGATGGACTGCGCGGCGAATTTCGGCGTCGCCGCGATCACGAACACGTCGGCGCCGGAAGCCTTCAGCTTCACGATCTGCGAATCTATGGTGGGATCCGATATCTCGTAGCTCGCGCCGGTCACGACCGAATCGTATTTATCGCCCAACACGTCCTTCAGCCCTGCGAGATAGTCGCGGCCGAAATCGTCGTTTTGCGAGATCACGGCGAATTTCGCGTTCGGGTTCTTGGCGAGCGCATAGCGCGCATACAGCCGTGCCTCGTAGCGGAACGGCGCCTGCACGCCCACCGTCGCCTGCGGGAACTGCGCGATGTCGGCGAATTTCGAGGCGCCGGAGGCGAGGAACAGTTGCGGGATGTTCTTGCTCTGCAGATACTTTGCGATCGCGGTGTTATGTGCGGTGCCGATCGAGGAGAAGATCAGCGCGACCTCATCGCTCTCGACCAGACGGCGCGTCTGCTCCACGGTCTTGGGCGGCGCGTAGGAATCGTCGAGCGAGATCAGATTGATCTTGCGCCCATTGATGCCGCCGCGCTCGTTCAGCATCTTGAAATAGCCGACCTCGCCTTTGCCGAGCGCGCCGAACGCCGACACCGGCCCGCTATAGGGCATGGTCTGGCCGATCCTGATTTCAGTTGCGGTGACGCCGCGCATCTCGGCGGCGATTGAGGCCTCGGGCAGCAGCAGGAACGAAGCGGCGCCGAGCGCGCCAAGCGCCTTCGTCAAACGCATCGGCTTTCCCTCCCCTTGTTTCGCAGCGCTTCTCAGAGGGCGCAGCGTTGCCGTTATCCGGCTATGCGGGAGGATGCCACGACGCTCCGACCGACGCCAAGCCATATCGATGATGATGCCGTATGAGCAACTTGCCCGCGATGTGGGGGCAGGCGTCCCATCCACCAAAACGAAAGCCCGGCCTGAGGCCGGGCTTTGCACAATTGGCTTGCCGAAGCGCCGACTGCCTAGGCCTGCGGCTGCGGCTCCAAGCCGGCGTCCGGATCGGGCCGCGGCCGCGGCTTGCCGGCCGGCGGCACCGCCGACGCGCGCGGTGTGGTCGGCTCCAGTACCGACTCGCGGTTCGGCTTCTTGCCCCTCAAGAGATCGGTGATCTCGTCGCCGGTCAGGGTTTCAAACTCGAGCAGCCCCTTGGCGAGCGTCTCGAGGTCCTCGCGTTTCTCGGTGAGGATACGCGTCGCCTCCCTGTAGCCTTCCTCGACCAGGCGCTTGATCTCGGAATCGATCTTCTGGACGGTTGCTTCCGATGCATTCTGCGTGCGCGACACCGACATGCCCAGGAACACCTCGTCCTGATTCTCGCCATAGGACACTGTGCCGAGCTCTTCCGAGAGACCCCAGCGCGTCACCATCATGCGGGCAAGGCGCGTCGCCTGCTCGATGTCGGAAGCGGCACCCGAAGTCACCTTCTCACGGCCAAAGATCAGCTCCTCCGCAACCCGGCCACCCATCATGATGGCAAGGCGAGAGGTCATCTGCTCCAACGACATCGACAGCTTGTCGCGCTCCGGCAGTTGCATCACCATGCCAAGCGCGCGTCCGCGCGGAATGATGGTCGCCTTGTGGATCGGATCGGTCGCGACGACATTGAGGCCCACGATCGCATGGCCGCCCTCGTGATAGGCCGTCAGCAACTTTTCTTCCTCGGTCATGACGAGCGACTTGCGCTCCGCGCCCATCATCACCTTGTCCTTGGCCTCTTCGAACTCGGCCTGGGTCACCATCCGCTTGTTGCGGCGGGCGGCGGTCAAGGCTGCCTCGTTGACGAGATTCATCAGGTCTGCGCCCGAGAAGCCCGGCGTGCCGCGCGCGATGGTCTTCAGGTTGATATCCGGCGCCAGCGGCACCTTGCGGACGTGAACCTTGAGGATCTGCTCGCGACCAACGACGTCCGGGTTCGGCACCACGACCTGACGGTCGAAGCGACCGGGACGCAGCAGCGCGGGATCGAGCACGTCGGGGCGGTTGGTCGCCGCGATCAGGATCACGCCTTCGTTGGCCTCGAAGCCATCCATCTCGACCAGCAACTGGTTCAGCGTCTGCTCGCGCTCGTCATTGCCGCCGCCGAGACCGGCGCCGCGATGACGGCCGACCGCGTCGATCTCGTCGATGAAGATGATGCATGGCGCGTTCTTTTTGGCCTGCTCGAACATGTCGCGCACGCGCGACGCACCGACGCCGACGAACATCTCGACGAAGTCGGAGCCCGAGATGGTGAAAAACGGCACGTTGGCTTCACCCGCGACCGCGCGCGCAATCAGCGTCTTGCCGGTGCCCGGCGGGCCGACCAGCAACACGCCACGCGGAATGCGTCCGCCAAGGCGCTGGAATTTTCCGGGGTCACGGAGGAACTCGACGATCTCCTGCAGATCCTGCTTGGCCTCATCGACACCGGCGACGTCCTCAAAGGTCACGCGGCCATGCGCTTCAGTCAGCATCTTGGCGCGCGACTTGCCGAAGCCCATCGCCTTGCCTGCGCCGCCCTGCATCTGACGCGACAGGAATATCCACACGCCGATCAGCGCGATGAATGGCAGCCAGGAGACGAGCAGCGAGACAAACCACGGCACGTTGTCGCCGGGCGGTTTCGCGGTGATCTGGACCTTGGCGTCATAGAGGCGCTTCACCAGGTTCGGATCGCTCGGGGCATAGGTCTGGAAGCTTGAGCCGTTGGTGAACGTGCCATGAATCTCAGGACCCTGGATCACGACGTCGCGGACGTTACCCTTGTCGACCTCGGTCAGGAGCTGTGAGAACGAGATATCCGTGGAAGACACGCGCTGACCAGGATTCTGGAACAGCGTGAACAACGCCAGCAACAACAAAACGATAATGACCCAGAGGGCGAAATTCCGCAGATTGGCGTTCATCGATCTTCCTTAGTGGTCGCGCGGATCGCGGCCTCTCAAATCCTTGGGCAGCTCTTATCCTTGGGCAGGCTCTGTGGGAATCCCCAGGGAATCCATCCCGTCGCTGGTCTACAATTTAGGTGCCACGGCGGTCGATGCCAAGGGAACCGCGCAGGACTATTTAGCGCATCCTAGCGCAATTCCCGTTCAAAAAATGGCGCTGAATCTCGAGTTTTTCGGGGTGGTTAAGCCCGCCTGCCGGATTATGACAGCGGTTGAAACAATCGATTAAACGCCGGATTAAACCTTAGATAAATGCTCACTTGAGCCGGCTGCGGCGTGGTGGCGCCGGTTCGACCCGAATTCGGCCGCTGGCAACGCTGATAACGGCCCCTGCGAGCGTCTGCTTCCGCAGCCCTGCACCTTCCGCCACGGCCCGATCCAGCGCCGCGAGCAAGGTTTCGACCTTGCCGAGTTCGGCAGGTCCTTCGTGCCCGGTCCGGTCGATGGCGCGCTTCAGGAGGCGCAGGCGAATCTCCTCCGGCATTGCCGCAAACAGCACGGCATCGAAGCCCAAGTTTCGCTGATCCTTCAATGCAAGATAGCGCTCAGCGCCGTCTGCCAGCACCTCGACCGCGGCATTGGCGCGAGCGAGGCGCGCGGCAAGCCGTGCGAGGTTTCTCGCATCGCCACCCTCTTCCGCCAACGCCGGCATCAGCGCACGCAGCCGCGGGCGCGTGAAGGCCGGATCGTGATTGGTCGGATCGTCGGCGAAGCCGAGGCGGGCCTTCTTCAGCGTCGCGATCAGTCGTGCCTTCGGGATATCGAGCAACGGCCGCGTAAGGCGGATGCCGTCGCGCTCAGTCTCGCGCGCTATCGCCGACAGCCCCGCGATGCCGCTGCCGCGCAGCATTCGCATCAACAGCGTCTCGGCCTGGTCGTCCCGGGTATGCGCGGTGAGGATGTGCGTGGCGCCATATTTGCGCGCAGCGCGCGCCAGCAGCCGGTAGCGGGCGTCGCGCGCCGCGGCCGGCAATCCGCTCTTCGGCTTGGTCCCGGTCCAGCGCAGCGTCTGGTGCGGCAGGTCGAGGCTATGGGCGAGTTGTTTGACGTCGCGGGCTTCACGCGCCGCCTCGGGACGCAGGCCGTGATCTACCGTGACGGCGATCAGCCGCGGCCCGCGCGCACGCCCGCGGCGCCAGCGCGCGGCGAGCCACATCAACGCGACCGAGTCGGGGCCGCCGGATACTGCGAGCACGATCGCCGACGCGGAGCCGAGGCCTTCGAACAGGCGCTTAGCGTCCCTTGCCGAGATGGCGGATTGATCGTCAGGCATCGCGACCAGCTCTTGCGGGACGGCCGGAAGTGGCCCTCCCCGCGGCTGGTTTAGCACTTCACCCGCTTCTGCTCACGGTCAACGGCGGCCTTCACGCCGGCGGATGCCCGCGGATATTTCCGCGTCACCTCGCCAAGCGCGGCACAGGCGGCTTCCTTCTCCTTCAGCGCCCCCAGCGACTGGCCGAGCCGCAGCAACGCGTCGGGCGCCTTGGCCGACTTGTCGTACTTCGTGGTCACGCCGAGGAAGGCCTCCGCAGCATCGCGATATCGCTGGCGCTGGAAATAGCTTTCGCCGAGCCAGTACTGGGAATCGGCGACCAGCGGGTCAGCGGGATATTTCTGCGCGAAGTTCTTCATCGTCTCTTCGGCAAGCGCGTAGTCCTTGCGCTGCATGTAGCCGATGCCGAGATCGAATTCGTCCTTTGGTGTCGCCGAGGGCGGCAGAGTGGTCAACGCAGCGCTGGCGCCGGGCGCAGGCGGCGCGCCAGCGGCATCGCGCGGGCCGCGACCGAGGTCCAGTGGCTCGCCCGGAGCGCGACCGCCAGGAACGCCGACAACCGCGTCGTTCGAGACCGGCATTTGACCGCCGCCCAGCGCACGCGGCGCGCCCGGCGCACTGGGATTTTGGCTCGGATCAAAGGCGTCGCCGCGGCCGCGGCGGCCCGGGGCGCCGACTGGCGCTGGTTCCTGCACGATCGGGGCCGGCGTCGCGATCTGCTGCTGGTCATAACCGCCTTGCGGCCGCCCGTAGCCCTGCTGCGGCTGGCCGTAACCTGGCTGATTCTGCGGATAGGCCTGCTGTACCGGTGGCACCGCCGCGACGCTCGGTTGGGCTGCGGGCGACTGTCCGCTTGGCCCCGACGGCTGGGCGCCGAGTTGGCGCAGCCGCTCTTCGAGTTGACGGTTGCGGTACTGCAACTCCTCGTTCTGGCCGGTCAGTTGCCGAAGCTGATTCTCGAGCCGCTGGATCCGCATCTCGTAGTCGTTATCGTCAGATTGCGCGAAGGCCGGCGAAGCAGCGGCAAACAGGACCGCGAAAGCCGCGGCAGAAGAAAGGAAATGAAGTCTGGATGACATTTTGCCCTGACGACGAGATCGACGTGAAAAGCGAGCCAATTGAGGGACGGAGTACGCCGGAATTGTGACTGGCTTGCTCGTCCGGCGCAGCGTCGAGCGGTATGGTTTAGTGTCGCCGTGAAAACAAGCAAGGCCCGATCGACCGGTCGTTCATTAAGATGACGAACCGTCTCCCAAAGCGCTTTTAAAATGAAACCGGCGCCCGAAGGCGCCGGCTGAAAGATTCTTGCCGCGACGGCTCGTCAGGAACTCGCGTTGAGCACCGTGACGGCGCGACGGTTCTGCGACCAGCAGGAGATATCGTTACAGACCGCGACCGGGCGTTCCTTGCCATAGGAAATGGTGCGCATGCGGTTCGTATCGATGCCGCGCGAGGCGAGATAGGCGCGGACCGACTGGGCACGGCGCGCACCGAGTGCGATGTTGTATTCGCGGGTGCCGCGCTCGTCGGCATGGCCTTCGATCGTGAAGGAGTAGCGGCTGTAGGTCTGCAGCCACTGCGCCTGCTTGTCGAGGGTCGCGATCGCCTGCGGGCTGAGATCGGTCTGGTCGCTCTCGAAGAACACGCGGTCGCCGACATTGACCACAAAATCCTGCTGGCTGCCCGGGGTCGCTGCGCTCGCCATCGCGCCATCGGCGCCCAGGTTCTTGTTGGCGCAGGCAGCCATCGACAGCGCCACCGCCAGAACCGCCGCCAGCTTCAGACCCTGGAGGATACGCATGTGATGTTTCATTCCGGAGCCTCCACGCTCACGTTCTTCGTACTGTCATCTGGTCTACAGGGCGATGGTTAAGCGAACGTTCCGTCAACCTTGATAGGACCTTGCCAAACCCCATCAAATGCAAGCCAACCGCGAAAAGCGCCCCCGATGGTTAATGGGTTGTAAATGTGGCGCGACGGTGAAAGCAAGGCACGTGCCGCCGGAACCCGCCGTCTATGCAGGCAAATTTTGAACAGCCGTGTCCGGCCGACAACAGAAAATTGCGGCTGATGCTGGAGCTGCGCCCGCGGCGAGGTCAGCGGCCGCGGCCATTGCCCGTCAGGGATTCGGGACGATCGAGGCACGCTCGAACGGGCCGACAACGCCGTCAGTCATGGATTGGCCCTCGTCGCGCTCGAACAGCATCCGCCGTTCGAAGGCGCTTGAGCGCAGGAACGGATAACGGGCGAGCACCCTCTCTCGCACGGTGGGCAGATGCGCCGCCATCAATCCGACCGGCTTGACGAGCCCGGCATAGAAGCGCGGTTCGGACCAGGCCTCGTGCAGGAACACCCGCCGGTAGAACGCCATATGTTCGGGGCGAACCGGCGCCAGGCCGTAATCGGCATTGAAGTGCACACCCGCGGTCGAGCCGAGACGCACCGTGACGTAAGGCAGTTCCGGGCAGTTCCTCGCCTTTTCGGGATCGGCGACGAAGCGCGTTGAATCGATGAAGACCAGGCCCTGATCAAGCTTTGGATGAAGCACGTCGCCGAACACCTCGACGGTAGGCGAGATACGGCATTCCGGTGTCACGACGGTGATGCGGATCGAGCTGCAGAGTTCGCCGTGCAGATAGACGCCGAAGACCCAGACGTTCGGCGCGTCATCAAACCGATCGATGACGCGTTCTTCCGCCGACGGGCGGATCGCCCCCTCGCGCAGATAGGCGCGGTAGCGGAGCTGATAGATCTCGTCCTTCTGCTCAGGGGTCCGCGCCAGGCGATAGTCGACTTGATCCAGAGGGTCCGCAAGCCGTCCTGTCGCGGGCTTGATGGCTTCGGCCGCGGACCTCATGTGTTAACTCCTATTTTCTACTTATACGCGCGTCAAAAAAGATTAACAGCTTCTTAATTTTATGCAAAGTAATCGAGACAATACAGTTAATCGCGGGAAGGCTGCCGCGGCGACGCGTCGGGAGCGGCTCTCGACGAACATCCCAGATCAGGCAATCGATCGCGAGGGAAGCACGAGCAACTGCTCGTCAGACCGCCGACCGTGCGAAGCATTGAGCAGTTGGCGGATGCGGACCGCGGGTACCGGCCGGCTGAACAGATAACCCTGCGCCTCGGTCACCGCGCCATCGGCGCTGATCAGTTCGAGCTGGTCGTTGGTCTCGACCCCCTCAACCACGACTGACATTCCGAGGTCCGCGGAGAGCCGCGCCACGCCGCGCAACAACGTCAACGGTCGGTCGGTGTCGATGCCTTCGAGGAACGAGCGATCGATCTTGACCTTCTGCAGTGGGAAGTTGTGCAGATAGCTGAGCGAGGAGTAGCCGGTGCCGAAATCGTCGAGCGAGATCCGGACTCCGAGCGTGCGCAGTTGCGACAGCACGTCGTGGGTGAGCTGGGTATTGTGCAACAGAGAGGACTCGGTGATCTCGATCTCGAGCCGGTGCGCGGGCAGACCCGAGACCTCGAGCGCGTAGCGCACCTCGCTCAGCACGTCGCGCTGGTGAAACTGCTGCGGCGAGAAATTGACCGCGACGCTGACCGCCTCGGGCCACTTCATACACTCCATGCAGGCCTTGCGCAGGATCCAGCGGCCGAGATCGACGATCAGTCCCATATCCTCGGCGACCGGAATGATATCGACCGGCGAGACCGTGCCGCGCACGGGATGATTCCAGCGCAACAGCGCCTCGCAGGTGCTAACCTTGCCGGATTTCAGGTTGATCAGCGGCTGATAGAACAACTCGAATTCCTCGTTGGCGAGCGCCTTGCGCAGGTCAAGCTCCAGGATGCGGCGCGACTCGACGATCTGCGCCATCTCGTCGCGGAAGAAGCAGAAGGTGCCGCGGCCATCGGCTTTGGCGCGGTAGAGCGCCATATCCGCGTTTTTCAGCAGCGTGTCGGCGCTGACGCCGGGCGCTGCCATCGCAATGCCGACGCTGGCGCCGATCTCGACCAGGTGGTTGTCGATCTTGTAGCGCTCGCTGAGGCGGTCGACGATGCGGCGGGCGAGCCCGGCGGCGTCCTCGTGCGAGTGGATGTTTTGCTGGAACACGACGAACTCGTCGCCGCCGAAGCGGGCGACAAAATCCTCCGGCCGCAGCATCTCGCGCAGCCGCTCGGCGACCGCGCACAGAAGCTGATCGCCGCAGGGATGGCCCAGCGTGTCGTTGACCTGCTTGAACTGGTCGAGGTCCACGAACAGCAGCGCCGAGCACTGCTCGCCGCCACGTCTCGTCGCCAGCAGCCGGCCGATCTCGTCGCGGAAATTCACGCGATTGGGCAGTTGCGTCAACTCGTCGTAGCGCGCGAGGTGGCTGATCCTGGCCTCGGCGTCCTTGCGCTCGGTAATGTCTTCAACCAATACGACATTGCCGCCGCCGCTCATCGGCTGGAAGGTCCAGGACAGCGCGCGATTCTTGTTGGCGTCGGGATCGCTCGTGACGACATCGCCGGCCTGCGAATTCTCGATCTCGGAAAGTATTTGCTTCGCCGTTGCGGCCGAGATCGAACCGGACAGGACGCAGGCATTGCAGATGTCGGAGGCGCTCGCGCCGCGCTGCACGAAATCGTCCGGCAACTCCATCATTTCGATGAAGCGGTGGTTCATCACGGCGAGGCGGCCGTCGGCGCGGAACATGCACAGCCCGTGCGGCATGTTGTTCAAGGCGGTATCGAACTGGCCGGCCAGCGCCGCTTCGCGCTCCTTGGCGATCCAGGCATTGACGTAGATACGTTGGAGGCTCGAGGTGAGATGCCTGATGGCGCTGAAGAAGACGAAGCTCAACAGCGCGAGCGCAACGTAATAGGCCCCGCCGACATACATCAGCGCCGCGATCAGCGGACCGATCGACAGCAGCAGATGCAGATGAAAGATTTGCGGCCGGCCGAAGGTTCGCCCCACTCCGGCCGACGTGTAGGCGACCACCGTCGTTACGCAAAGCATGTGGGCGGCCGGATCGTTGATGTTGAGCAGGACGGTGACGCCCCAGACGCCGAGTGCAATGCCATAGGCGATCGAGCCGATCCGATAGCGCTTCTCCCAGACCTCGGCTTCCTCGACTGTGAGGCGTGAATTGCGCTCTTTGTAGCGATGCATCTGCAGCGCGCGCGCAAGCCCCACCAGGATGAAGAGCGGCACGCACAGCCAGCACATGACGTCGCCGGTGACCGCCGCGATCACCGCGCCGGCGATCGCGGGGCCGAAGGCGCCGAAGATCATCGGCGCAGGATTCATGAAAAGGGAATCGACCAGCGCCGCGGAGATCGTCGGCGACATCGTCTGGTCCGGTTCTCCCGTTTGGCTGGCAAACTGCATTGTTCGGGCGCGCGTCCTCTTCAAGCGCACTTCTACCCGCTGCAGATGAAGTCTTTCTGAGGGAACATCGTTAGCGAGTCGTTGTCGCCGATGTTGCAGTGTGAAAATTCGCCTGAAATATCAGCATGCTAGGCAAGAATTACCGGTGGCCCCACTGTTCCGTTGCGTCGCGTCACGACAACAGCGGCGACCACGCCGGATCAGACGCATATCCCGGCGTCGGCACCCGCAGCTCGTTGCGGCCCGAGACGTCAACGGTGAACAGCGACGGGCCGGCACCGGGATCGCGGAAGAACATCACCACGCGCCCGTTCGGCGCAAAGGTCGGCCCCTCATTGTGGTAGCCCGAGGTCAGGATGCGCTCGCCGCTTCCGTCGGTCTTCATGATGCCGATCGCAAACTGGCCACCACCCTGCTTGGTAAACGCGATGTAGTCGCCGCGCGGCGACCACACCGGCGTCGAGTAGCTGCCGTCGCCGAACGAAATGCGCTGCGCCGCGCCTCCGCTCGCCGGCATCACATAGATCTGCGGCTTGCCGCCGCGATCGGATTCAAAGCAGAGCCGCGATCCGTCGGGGGCATAGGACGGCGACGTGTCGATCGCCGGCGTATCGGTGAGCCGCGTCATCGCCTTCGAGCGCAGGTCCATCACGAACAGATTGGAATTTCCGCCCTGCTGCAGGCTCATGACGATGCGCTGGCCATCCGGCGAGAAGCGCGGCGAGAACGACATGCCCGGGAAATTGCCGACGATCTCGCGCTGCCCGGTCTCGATGTTCAGCAGATACACCCGCGGGTCGCCCTGCCCGAACTCCATATAGGTGATCTCCTGGGTCGACGGCGAGAAGCGCGGCGTCAGCACCAGGTCGGAGCCGCGGGTCAGATAGCGCACATTGGCGCCGTCCTGGTCCATCAACGCGAGCCGCTTGACGCGGCGCTCCTTCGCGCCGGTCTCGTCGACAAAGACGACGCGGGTGTCGAAATAACCCTTCTCGCCGGTCAGACGCTCATAAATCTGGTCGGAGATGATGTGAGCGATGCGCCGCCAATACTCCGCCGAGGTGTCGTATTGCTGGCCTGCGAGTTGCTGGCCGGTGTTGACGTCCCAGAGGCGGAATTCCGCCTTCACGCGCCCGTTGGCCTGGCGCGTCATGCGGCCCGTCACCAGCGCCTGCGCGTTGATGGACTTCCAGTTGTTGAAGTTCGGCGCGGCATCGATGTTGATCTGCTTCTCGAGGTAGGCGGCCTGATCGATCGGCGCGAACAGGCCGCTGCGCTTCAGGTTGTTGGTGATGACCTGCGCCACGCCGACGCCGACCTCGGCGTCGCCGGGCGTGCCGGCCGCGAAATTCGGGATCGCGATCGGCAGCGGCGCGAAGTCGCCTTCGGGAATCGGCACTCGCTTCGGCGCCTGTGCGAGCACACCGCGGCCGGAAGCGACGGAAAGCGCGCCAAGCGCGGCCATGCCCATCATCAACTGTCGGCGACTCGGACGGAAAGACATCTCGAACGGCTTCTCGTGGTCGATCATCGTTGCAAACTTCACTTCTATATGCTGCGCACGTCTCGCGACGAGCCGATCGCTCATCTGGGGTGTGCTTTACGTCTTTCGTTCGGTGAATACCGGCGCAAAATACTTCCACTCGTCGAACCAGGCGGCCGGCAGATTATACGGCTGGCATTCGATGATCGCGCGCAACGCGCTCTCCTGGTAGACGCGCAAATACGGCGTCGGCGGCGTGCTTTCCGGCACCGGCATGCCCTCCAGTGTGCCATCGCGCTTCAGGCGGATGGTGAAGGCGGCCTCCGTCTGCTGCGCCTCGATGCCGCCATAGGGCTTCTTCCAGCAGCGTTCGACCTGCTGCTTGAACATCGTGCCCCAGGTCGCGGAATTGTCGGCGGCCTTGCCCTTTGAGGTACCGAGCGCGGCGTTGGAGTTCAGCGTCTCGCCGGTCGCCGCCGCGCGCGTCGGATCGCGCTTGTCGAGCAGCGCCGCGATCTTGCTTTGATCGAACACGCGCTCCTTGGGCTTCTGCTCCGGCGGCTTGGCGGCCTGCTGGACAGGCGGCTTTGGTGGCGGCTTCTTCTCTTCCTTCTTGATCGCTTCCGCAATCTCGTCGGGCTTGACCGGATCGGGCTTCTTCTCGACCGGCTTCGGCTCTTCCTTTGGCTTGTTCTCGGCCTTCTTCGGCGGATCGGGCTTCTTCTCTTCCGGCTTCTCCTCGACCTTCGGCGTCGGCGGCGGCGCGGTGTCGGTCACGACCGGCGGCTTCTTGTCCTCAATCTTCCCGACAGCGTCGTCGACCGGCTTGGCTTCGGCGACTTTCTCGACGAGCGGCTTCGGGTTTTCCTTCTTGCCGTCCTTCTGGCCGGCCATTACGTGGGAAAGCTGATCGGGGGAGATCACGTCGACGGCGACAGTGTCTTCCTCCGGCATCACGAAGGCCTTTGTCGAAAACGACACCAGACCCCACCCGATCACGAGGACGTGCAGGACAATCGACGCCGCCAGAGTCTTGTCGACCTTGACCTTCAAATCAGGCTTCCCCGTGCCGGTTGCCATACATGGCCTAAGTCCCCCCCTCCGGGATAATCACGATATTCGCCTTGAACCCCGCGGTGCGGACCTGCCCGAGCAATTTCATCATGTCGGTATAACAGACGTCCTTGTCGCCGCGCAGATAGACCACGCTCTCGGCGTCCGACCGGGTCTCACGGATCGCCTTGATCTTGGGTAGCAGGTCGTTTGCCGCAATCGGAGCATCGCCCAGATAAAGCTCGACATTCGAATTGCAGCCGCCGCCGGTGCGCTTGACCGAGAGTGTCAAAGGCGGCGCATTCGACGAGATCGACTTGCCGCCGCTCGCGATCGGCAGATCGATGTCGATGTTCGAGGTCATCAGCGGCGCCGCCACCATGAAGATGATCAACAGCACCAGCATCACGTCGACCATCGGCGTGACGTTGATCTCGGCCATCACCGGCTTGCGTCCGCGGCGGCGACCACCCCCGCCGGATCCTGCCATGCTCATCGCCATGATCGTGTGCTCGCAAAAATGACCATCACGTCCTCTTGGATCATGATGTGAAGAATCACATCATGATCTGATCTCTTTAGTTTGAGCATGAACTTAACCGGTGCCCACTTTCCGGATCATGCTCTAACCCCGCTCGTCGATCTGGCGCGACAGGATGGCGGAGAACTCGTCGGCGAACCCCTCGAGGCGCTGGGCCTGCCGATTCACCTCGGAAATGAACTTATTGTAGAAAATAGTCGCCGGAATTGCGGCGATCAGGCCGATTGCGGTCGCAAACAGGGCTTCCGCAATACCCGGCGCGACCACCGCCAGGGAGGTGTTTTTCGAGGCCGCGATCGACTGGAAGCTCGACATGATGCCCCAGACGGTGCCGAACAGGCCGACAAAGGGGCCGGCCGAGCCGACGGTCGCGAGCACCAGGAGGCGCCGCTCCAGCCGTTCCACCTCGCGGGCGATCGAGACATTCATCACCTTTTCGATGCGCGCCTGCAGGCCGGCGACCGAGCGGGACTGGCTCTCGAAGGAGCGTTTCCACTCCCGCATGGCCGCCACGAAGCAGGCTGCCATCGACTGGGTCGGCTTGGCGGAGAGCGCGCGGTAGAGTTCCTCGATCGACTGGCCGGACCAGAACGCCTGCTCGAAGCGGTCCATGGCCCGCTTGGTACGGGCGTAAAGCAGGATTTTGTCGATGGCGATGGCCCAAACCCAGACCGAGCAGGCCAAGAGGCCAAGCATGACCGTCTTCACGACCCAATGGGCCTGCAGAAACAGCGCGATCAGCGACACATCGCTCGATGCCACGGGCAGAGCTGACTGAGCCACGTCGGCGGGATTCATCGGCAATATCCTCTCAACGCACGGGTCCCAAATACGCGGTTCCGCAAATCGGCACCGGTTCCACAGCCGCTCATCAGGCGCGGCCAAAACTGCGCGAGAGCCTCTCTATCTGTCGCATGGGGGACCCGTCCAAAGTCGGCCCTGCTTCCCCTGCCAACGTGTCAAAACGAGGGCTTTCCGCGCGGCATTCCGACCCTAACCAAAGGCTAATCATGGTTAAGGCGAGGTTACCAAGAGGAAATTCCGGGCCGGAAAATGCTGCCCCCGCGACCGGTTAGCGGGTTGCATGAGGTTCCGGCCCACTTCCCCGGCAGAGCCCTCCGCCCCGGCCCCGGGGGATGGATCTGGCTGTCCAGCATGATATCGGGATGGCCGCCAGCCGGAAGGCCGCGCCGGCATCCCCGCACCGTCAGCGAGACGAAGCAATCCATCTGTCCGTCCGCGCGTGTGGGTTGGCGGATTCGCTCGCAATGACAGCAAACATAATTTTGCATTCCCGCGGCGCGATGCGTCCGAGCTTTGCGTCTCGTTTCGCCCTCATGAGGAATGAGGGCGCAGGGAAAGCCGGGTGCCGATTGCACCCATGGGCCCGGTGCAACAAAAAGCACCGGGGGTAGGACCA
>NZ_JAFCJK010000018.1 GCF_018131005.1 Bradyrhizobium lablabi | reverse complement strand
CTTCGCCGTCCGCGTTGTGCGCACTCGTCAGTTGCACGCTCCGCGTCCACCGCATCTCACCGCAACGTTCGTGACGATCGCGAAGCGCCCCTCGATCGGGTGAGACGGGCGGATTCAACATCTGATTTGGGTGAAACGCGAAGCGGAATGTTTTTCGCGTGAGGGCTTGCCTCGTCGGGCAAATCAGTGATCCGGGGTGGACTGGCCGTTCCCGTCCAACAGAGCCTAATGAATGAGCAGATGCGGTTGAAGCGCCCACTCGCTATCAACCTCCATGACGCTCCACTACTTAAGTTGCCGGTCCTGCATGGCGATCTGCGCGCGGTTTCACTTGCCGCGGGTTCAGTGGTCGCTATAGTCCCCGGCCAAATAAGCTCACGAAGAGGCCAACAAGAAAAGGAGTGAAACAGAATGCACAGACTATCCCGGTTGCCCTTTCGCGCAATGCAGCGGTTCGCGGGAGCGGCTGCCCTGGGAATGCTGGCGACGGCCGGCAACGCCTCCGCCGCTGATACCCTCAGGATCGGCGTGATCGCGGAGGCGCAGGCGATCGCCGGCGCGTCGATCCCGCAGGCGGCACAGATGGCTGCCGACGAAATCAACGCCAAGGGCGGCATCGACGGCCGCAAGATCGAGATCGTCAGCTACGACAACCACTCTTCCTCGGCGGATTCCGTGCGTGCATTCCAGCGCGCGGTGAATGAGGACAAGGTCAACGCCGTCATCGCAAGCTATATCAGCGAAGTCGTGCTGGCGCTCGAGCCGTGGGCGTCGCGCCTGAAGACGCCATTCGTCACGCCCGGCGCGGCCTCCAATGAAATCAGCAAAAGCGTCCATGCCGATTACGAGAAGAACAAGTATACCTTCCACGGCTACCTGACCTCAGCCGCGCTCGCGCTGTCGGTCTGCGACGCTGCGAAGGATCTGCTGGTCGACCAGAAGCACATGAAGACCGCAGTCATCATGAGCGAGGACGCCGCCTGGACCAAGCCGCTCGACGTCGGCTACGAGGAGTGCCTGCCCAAGGTCGGGCTGAAGGTGCTCGACCACATCCGCTTCTCGCCCGACACCACCGACTTCACGCCGATCTTCAACAAGATCGAGGGCTCGAAACCCGACGTGATCATCACTGGCATCTCGCATGTCGGCGTGCAGCCCACGGTGCAGTGGAAGAACCAGCAGGTGCCGATCCCGATGTTCGGCATCTCGTCGCAGGCGACCAACGAGACCTTTGGCAAGGACACCAACGACGCCGCGGAAGGCGTGCTCTACCAGGGCGTATCGGGACCTAACGTCGCGGTGACGCCGAAGTCGGTTCCCTTCGCGGAAGGATTCAAGAAGCGCTACGGCAACTATCCGTCCTATGCAGGTTACACCGCATATGATGAGGTCTATTACATCGCCGATGCGGTGAAGCGCGCGGGCTCGGTCGAGGCCGACAAGCTGGTCTCAGCGCTGGAACAGACCGACTGGGAAGGCACCATCGGACGGGTCCAGTTCTACGGCAAGGACGATCCGTTCACCCATTCGATCAAGTACGGCAAGGGCCTGATCACCGGGCTGATGCTGCAATGGCAGGGCGGCAAGCAGGTCAGCGTGTGGCCAAAGGACGTCGCCAAGAGCGAGCTCAAGTTCCCGAGCTTCATCAAGGTGACGACGAACTAGCTCTGGATGATGCTCCCGGGCCCCTCCCGGGAGCTTTTTTCTTCCGCAGCGATTATCCCCAGAACAGGCAGCCTGGTGCTGCCGCGGCCACCCATCAATGCAAGCGTTCCAGATCCTGATCGATGGCTTTGCCATCAGTGCGTTATATGCTCTCGGCGCGACCGGCTTCACGTTGATCTTCGGCGTTTCCGGCGTGCTCAATCTGTCCCACGGTGCCATCATGGTTGCCGCGGCGGTCGCGGCCTGGGCCGCGGCCAGCGTGCTGCACCTGGACACCTATTCCGGCGCGCTGCTCGGCGTCGCCGTTGCCCTGGTGATGGCGTTCGCCACCTATTTCGCGGTCGTGAAACCGATCCAGAATTCCAGGCGCATCCCCAACGAGGAGAAGGAGATCTTCGTTCTGACCGGAACGCTGCTCTGGGGGATCATGATCCAGGAGCTGATCGCCTATTTCTTCACCAACAATGCCAAGACGGTGCTGCCGATCGTCGAGGGCGTGGTCGACATCCTCGGAGTACGCACGCCGCGGAACGAGATCTTCACGGCGATCGTCTGCTGCCTCGTGATCGGCCTGCTCTGGCTGCTGGTGAACCGCACCAGGACCGGCAAGGCGGTGCTGGCGGCCTCGATGAACCCGCGCGGCGTCACGCTCCTCGGCCTCGAGCTCACGCGCATCTATGTCGTGGTGTGGGCGATCTACGGCGTTTTGGCAGGGATCGCCGGCGTGCTGCTCGGCATGTTCCTGGGCGTCAGCTCCTACAGCGTCGGCCCGCTGACGGCGAGCGCCTTCTCGATCGTGGTGCTCGGCGGCCTCGGCAGCGTCTCCGGTTCGCTGATCGCCGCCTTCGTCGTCGGCTATCTCGAGACGGTGACGGCCTACCTGATCTCGCCGGCGTACCGAACCATTCCGGCGCTGCTGCTGCTCGTGTTCGTGATGTACATCCGGCCTCAAGGCCTGTTGGGGAGGCGCTGAGATGGCCGGGTTCTTCACATCGCGCCTGTTCTTCATTTCGCTCGCCTGCGTGGTGTTTGCCGCGACGCTGCCGTTCTACGTGTCGGGTTATGTCCTTGGGCTCCTGACCGTGGCGTTCTATTTCGGCGTGTTCGCGATGGCCTGGGACCTGCTGTTCGGTTTCGCCGGCGAGGTCAATTTCGGGCCGACCTTCCTGATCGGCGTCGGCGCCTATACCGCCGGGATCCTCAACAACCAGTTCGGCTGGTCGGTCTATCTCTGCATCCTGCTCGGCGCGCTGGCCTCGGTGATCGCGGGCTTCGTGCTGGCGCTCCCGGCGCTGCGGGTGAGGGGACCGTATTTCGGGCTGACCACGCTGGTCGCCGTGCTGATGTTGCAGAACTTCATCGTCGTGTTCGCCGATCTCACCGGCGGCGAGATCGGGCTGACGATACCGGACGTCATCACGATCAACGCCGGCGCAAATTACTGGATCGCGCTCGGCTTCATGACAACGAGCGCGGCCATTCTCTATGGGCTGTCTCAGTCACCGATCGGCCTCGTGCTGCAGGCGAGTGGGCAGGATCCGGTGCAGGCCGGCGCGCTCGGCTTCAACATCGTCAAGCACAAGCTCGCCGCGTTCATCGTCAGCGCGTTCTTCTCGGGGCTGTCAGGCGCGCTGCTGGTGTTCTACTTCGGCACCGCTTCGGTCGGCACCGTGGTCGATGTCGCGGTCGGCGTGAACGTCATCGTCTCGGCGGTGCTCGGCGGCCGGCGCACCGTGCTTGGCGCGGCGCTCGGCGCGATCTTCCTGATCGTGGCCGGCGAATTCCTGCGGCCGACCGGCGAGCTCGCAACCTTCATCGTCTCCGCCGTCGCGCTGCTTGTCGTCCTGTTCTTCCCCGGCGGTTTCCTCGGAGCAGCCTTGTCACGCGAGGCGCGCTCATGATGGATCAGACTGTCATCACAACTCCCGTCCTCACCGTCCGCGGCCTGACCAAGAGATTTGGCGGCCTGACCGCGGTCAAGAATCTTGCGTTCGAGCTGCGTCCCGGCGAGATCCTCGGCCTGATCGGCCCGAACGGCTCGGGCAAGTCGACCGCCATGAAGAGCGTGATGGGCATCGAGCGCCCGACATCGGGCGAAGTCGTCTTCGAAGGCGAGAACGTCGCCGGCCTTCCCGCGCACAAGATCGCGCGCAAGGGCTTCGGCATGGTGTTCCAGCATTCGCGTCCGCTGAACCGGCAGACCGTGCTGGAAAACATCATGGTCGCGCTGCTGCCCGACAGCCTGTTCATGCTGTTTCCCGACAAGGCGCTGACCGAGCGCGCCCGGTGGATCGCGAACCGCGTCGGCCTCGGCGCCGTGATGGACCGCCGTCCGCCAACGCTGCCGTTCGCCGACCTCCGGCGGCTTGAACTGGCAAAGGCGATCGCGCGCGATCCCAAGGTCGTGCTGGTCGACGAGCCGTTCGCCGGGTTGACCCGCGCCGAGGTCGATATGTTCTCCGAGCTGATCCGCAGCTTCCGCGACGAAGGACGCGCGGTGATGCTGGTCGATCACAACGTGAAGAGCGTGGCCGCGCTGGTCGACCGCGTGCTCGCGATGTATCTCGGCGAGGAGATCGTCACCGGGCGGGCCGACGAGGTGATGAAGAACGAGACCGTGCGGCGGGTCTATCTCGGCGGTGCGATCGAGACCCATGCGCGGCCCGAGACCAGCTTCAAGGACAAGGTGCCGCTGCTGCAGGTCGAGAATGTCAGCGTGCATTACGGCAAGGCGCAGGCGCTGGAGAACGTCTCGATTCACGTCCATGAGGGCGAGTTCGTCTCGGTCGTCGGCCTCAACGGCGCCGGCAAGACCACGCTGTTCAACACCATTTCGGGCTTCCTGCCCTACACCGGCGAGATCCTGCGCGGCGGCGAGAAGCTGCGAGGTACGGGCCCGGCGAAGATCGCCCGCAGCGGCATCGTGCAGTGTCCGGAATCGCGCGAGCTGTTCGGCGAGATGAGCGTGCGGGAAAATCTCGATCTCGGCGGGCAGCATCTGACAGAGGAGGCGAGGGCGAGGCAGCTTGGCTGGCTGTTCGAGCTGTTTCCGATCCTGAAGGAACGCCAGGGCCAGATGGCGCAGACGCTCTCCGGCGGCGAGCAGCAGATGCTGGCGATCGGCCGCGCGCTGATGATGCAGCCGCAGATCCTGATCCTGGACGAACCGACGCTCGGGCTGGCGCCCGTCATCCTTGAACAATTGTCGAAGGCGCTGGAGCGGTTGCGCCAGACCACGCAGATCACGGTTCTGCTCGGCGAGCAGAACGTGACCTTCGCGCTGCCGCATGCCGACCGCGTCTACGTGCTCGAGCACGCGCGGATTGTGTGGGAAGGCGATCCAGGCCGCTTTGCTGCGGAGGCCGGCGCCGATTTTCTCTAAAGCATGATCCGGAAAAGTGCGTAGCGGTTTTCCGAAAAGATCATGCTCAAACAAAAGGCTAGAGCGCGATAAATGCATCCTTATTTCATCGCGCTCTAGCTCATGACCACCAACGATACAAAACAAAGAAAGGGAGACTAAGCATGCCGAGACGTCCAGCTACATTTGCCGCGAACAGCATCTTGCCGCTCGCGTCGGCACTTGCCCTCTGCCTTGCGGCGCCGGCTTATGCGCAATCCAAGGATCCGATCAAGATCGGCGTCATCGCCGAGGTGCAGTCGATCGCCGGCGCGGCGACTCCGGGCGGCGCGCAGATTGCCGCCGACGAGATCAACGCCAAGGGCGGCGTGATGGGGCGCAAGATCGAGATTGTTACCTACGACAACAAGAGTTCGTCGGCCGACTCGGTGCGCGCATTCCAGCGCGCGGTGAGCGAGGACAAGGTCTCGGCCGTGATCGCGAGCTACATCAGCGAGGTCGTGCTCGCGCTCGAGCCGTGGGCGGCGCGGCTCAAGATGCCGCTGATCACGCCCGGTGCCGCCTCCAACGAGATCACCAAGGCCGTTCACAACGACTACGACAAGAACAAGTACACCTTCCACGGCTACCTGACCTCGGCGGCGCAAGCGCAGCTCGTCTGCGACGCCGCCAAGGATCTGCTGGTCGACAAGCTCAAGTTCAAGACCGTCGCGATCATGAGCGAGGACGCGGCCTGGACCAAGCCGCTCGACATCGGCTACGAGGCCTGCCTGCCGAAGGCCGGATTGAAGGTCGTCGAGCATGTGCGGTTCTCGCCCGACACCACCGACTTCACCCCGATCTTCAACAATATCGAGAGCAAGAAGCCTGACGTCATCGTCACCGGCATCTCGCATGTCGGCGTGCAGCCGACCGTGCAGTGGAAGAACCAGCAGGTGCCGATCCCGATGTTCGGCATCAGCGCGCAGGCGCTGAGCCCGACATTCTGGAAGGACACCAACGGCGCCGCCGAGGGCGTGCCGTCGCTCGCTGTGGCGACGCCCGATGTCGCCGTGACGCCGAAGACCAAGCCGTTCGCGGCAGCCTTCAAGGCGAAGTTCGGCGCGCCGCCCGCCTATACCGGCTACACCGCCTATGACGAGGTCTATATCATCGCGGAAGCGATCCAGCGCGCCGGCTCGACCGATCCGGACAAGATGGTCGCCGAGCTCGAGAAGACCAATTTCGAGGGCACGATCGGCAAGATCCAGTTCTACGGCAAGGACGACGAGTTCACCCACGGCATCAAGTCCGGCCCCGGCGCCGTGACCGGCCTCGTCTTCCAGTGGCAGAACGGCAAGCAGATCACGGTCTGGCCGCAGGCGATCGCGGAAGGGACGCTGAAGTTTCCCGAGTTCGTCAAGCTGTCGCAGTAGCGAACCGGCGGTGCCGGGTTGTCCGGAGCGCGGGCAATCCGGCGACGCTATGGCCGCGTCGGCGGCGCGGCCTGGATCGTCGGCGCTGCTGCCGCCAGCAACGCGGCGCGGTCGCCGCCTCGCGGCGGATAGATGCGCTGGTGGTTGATGGTCTGCTTGGTGACTTTCGCGGCAGCGCCGGTGGTGTGCACCTCGCGATCCCAGCCGGTGGTGTAGAGCGCGCCCCAGCCGCCGAGATCGAGCACGGTGACGTACCAGTCGATGTGAAGCGGCAACAGCGGCTCGCCGTAGAGGTCGGCGACCACGTTGTGCCCGGCGAAGCGGCCCATCGGCCGCGCGAATTGGCAGGACATCACGGTCGCATGCTGGCCGTCGATCAGGCTGGAGGCGACGTCGCCGGCGGCGAAGACCCCGGTCAGGCCCTCGACACGCATGTACGGATCCACGGCGAGGCGGCCGAGCCCGTCGCGCGCTGCCGGCAACGAAGCGGCGAGCGGACTGGCGCGCATGCCCGCGCACCACACCACCGTCCGCGCCGGAATGATTTCGCCTGAGCTCAGCGTGAGGCCGGCGGCCGCGACGGCGGCCACCCTGACGTTCAGCCGCGTCTCGACGCCGAGCACGGACAGCGCCTGGTCGATGACAGGGCGTCCGTGCGCGCCGAAGGTGGCGCCGACCACCGGATTGGGATCGACGAGGATGATGCGCCGGCCGCTATCGATGCCGGCCCGCGCCAGCTTGTCCGGCATCTCGGCCGCGACCTCGATCCCGGTGAAACCGGCACCCACGACCACCACGGTCGAGCGTCCCGTGGAGGGCGCTTGCCTGCCGAGCGCGGCGAGATGCTGGTCGAGCCTGACGGCCGCCGCATAGGTATCGACGTCGAAGCCATGGACGGCGAGGCCGGGGATCGCCGGGCGGACCAGTTCGCTGCCCGTCGTCAGCACCAGCCGATCGTAGCCCAGGACCTCCTTCTGGCCGGAGCCTGTCTTGATGGTGACTTGCCGCTTCGCCGGATCGATCGCCTCGGCCTCGGCCACCATGTGGCTGACGCCGACCGGGTCGAGCAGTCCCGCCAGCGGCAATGCGACCTCGCTGAGGTCGACCTCGTAATTGCGCACACGGATGTTGTGGTAGGCGTTGCGATCGACCACGAGAATCTCGACCTCGGCCGCCGGCGCGCCGATCTCGTCGCGCTTGCGTGCCGCGCCGAGCGCAGCCCACAGCCCGGCAAAGCCGGCGCCCAGGACAAGGATGCGCGCCATCGTCTCCCTCCGGCCATTCAGCGCATCCGAGCTTGCCCGGCTGCGCGAGGCCAAACAAGTGGGCCGAATGAGAGCGCCGCGACTTTGCGGGCCTCAGGTCCCAGGCCGTGAGACCTCGGTCTCCTTGCTGGTGATGAATTCGAGCAGCACCGGGACGCCTTCCCTGGTCTTCTGGATGCCGCGCTTGATCGCGGGGATGATGTCTTCGGGCTTCGTCACCCGCTCGCCGTAACCGCCGAAGGCGCGGGCCATCGCGGCGTAATCGCCAGAAATGTCGGTCGAGCGGTATTTCTCGGTCGAGACCGGCATCACCTTCAGTTCGATCGCCATCGAGAAGTTGTTGAGCAGGATCGACATGATCGGGATGCGCTCGCGCACAGCGGTCTCGAAATCCATGCCGGTGAAGCCGATCGCGGCGTCGCCCCAGACATTGATGCAGAGCTTGTCCGGCCTGGCGAGCTTGGCGCCCATCGCAAGGCCGAGCCCGTACCCGAGCTGGGTGGTCTTGCCCCAGCCGAGATAGGACAGCGGCTCGACCGACTTCCAGAACGGCGAGAGCTGGTCGCGCGGGCTGCCGGCGTCGTGGGTGATGATGGTGTTGTGGATGTCGACAGTGTGCTGCAGGTCCCACAGCACGCGGTAGGGATTGAGCGGCGCATCGTTGTGCGTGAGCTTCGGCAGCCATTTCACCAGCCACTCCTTGTGGACGGCGGCGATCTCCTCTGCGACCGCGCTGGCGCTGCGGTCCGACGTCACGGTCCTGCCGATCTCCTCGAGCAGCGCGTCGAGCACCAGGCCGGCGTCGCCGACGAGTCCGACCTTGGCCTCGACATCCTTGTTCAGATGGTTCGGATCGAGCGTCGAATGAATGATGGTCTTGCCCTTCGGCATCGCGATACCGAAAGATGTTTCGGTGAAGGAGCAGCCGATGCCGAAGATCACGTCGGCATCAGTGAGGAATTTCGGCACCGCGCGCGGCACCGCGAGCCCGCCGGAGCCAAGCGACAGCGGATGCGTCTCGGGGAACGACGACTTGCCGCCGAGGCTCGTGGTGACGGGGATCGCGAGCCGTTCTGCGAGGCGCCTGAGCTGCGGCCAGGCCCTTGCATAGTGCACGCCCTGGCCGGCATAGATCACCGGCCGCTTCGCATTGACGAGGAGCGCCGCGGCCTCCTTCACATGCACAGGGTCCGCGCCGTAGCGGGTGCGCAGCACCGGCGTGTAGTTGAGCGGCTCCGGCACCTCCTCGTTCCACATGTCGGCGGGGATTTCGACGATCACCGGCCCACCGCGGCCGTTCTTCAGCTTTGTAAAGGCGCGGCGGAAGATGTTGCAGACTTCCGGGGCGAGGTTGATCGGCTCGGACGATTTCGAGAACGGCTTCATCGCCTGGCTGGAATTGAAGTTCGGATCGATGTTGGCGAGGCGCCGGGCATAGCCCATCGGCAGCACCAGCACGGGCACGGACTCGCCGTAGCATTGCGCGACGCCGCCCATGGCGTTCTCGGCGCCCGGGCCATGCTGCATGCAGAACGCGCCGATGGTCCGGCCCGACGTGACGCGCGAGATCGCGTCCGCCATGTGGACGCCGATGCGCTCCTGTCGCACCATGACCGGGCGGATGTCAGCACTGGCGGCATATTCGATCAGGTGATTGACCGGGTAGCCGCAGAGGATCTCGATACCCTCCCGCTTCATGATTTCCGCAATCGCGGCGCCAAGCTTCATGACGGTCTCTCCCTGGATGCGGCCGGTTCGCTCCGGCCTCGTTGTCGTCCCGTGGACCATCTAGAGGAACAGGATTCTGCGCGGCGGTAAAGCGCACCCGCGACCGGGTGCGGTAGTGCTGATATGCGTTGGCCGGGACCAGTGGCCGCGGCCATCGGGGGCAGCGGGCGGGTCATGCGATCAAAGCCGCAGCAAATCCCGCACAACCTTTAAGCGATCGTTCATTCTGTCCTTCAAGGGGCCGTCAACCAATCATGCCTACCTTGATGCCGTCATTTTACGGCGCAGGAGCAATCCGCGGGCGTCGACAAGGAGTTTTCAATGCGAGCGTTGCTGACAAGATTTGTGGACGATGAAGCGGGGGCGACGGCGATCGAATATGCCCTCGTCGCGGGCGGGATCAGCATCGTGATCGTCACCGTCGTCGGCGGCATCGGCTCCAGCCTGAGCGGCACCTTCGCGTCGGTCAGCACCTCGCTGAAGTAACGAAGGGGCCGCGTACCGCGGCCTCAGCCGCTGTCCCCCTTCAACGCGCGCAGCATCGCGATCCGCGCGAACATCAGCCAGCCGCCGCCGGTTTCCGCGGCGCTGATCAGGTGCGCGACCGCGATCTGCCAGCGCTCGTCCTGCTGGGTATCTTCCGGCAGTTTCATGATGTAATCGGCCGCTTGTTGCAGCGTCACGAGCGCTCCTCCGCGGCGGAGCACGATCGGCTCGTCGAATGGCGTCGACCAGGGCATCTCAGGCGCGGCGCATCGGGATCATCTGTGAGGGCCGCCGCGCGCCGTCGGGTCAGCCCGCCTTCTTCGACCGCGCGGAGGCTTGTGCGCGCACCGTCTTCTCCGCCTTCTTCGGCTCCGCCTTGGCGATCTCCTTTGGCTCGCGCTTGCCGCTGCCCGCGATCGGCAGCAGCATCTCGCGCTGGCCATCGACGCGCTTCTTCGGCTTCTTGCCCTTTGCCTTGGCCGCCGGGGCGGCCTGCTTCTCGTTGGCAAGGCTCTTCTTCAGCGCATCCATCAGGTTGATGACGTTGCCGCTCGACTTCGGCGCGGGCTTGGCGACCTTGACGCCGTTGCGCTTCTGGTTGATCAGCTCGATCAGCGCTTGCTCGTAGCGATCCTCGAACTCCTCCGGATCGAAGTCGGCGGATTTCTGCTCGACGATATGCTTGGCGAGATCGAGCATGTCCTTGGTGATCTTCACGTCCTGGATGTCGTCGAAATATTCCTTTTCGCTGCGCACCTCGTAGGGGTAGCGCAGCAGCGTGCCCATCAACCCATTGTCGAGCGGCTCCAGCGCGATGATGTGCTCGCGGTTGGTCAGCACCACGCGGCCGATCGCGACCTTGTCCAGGCTGCGGATTGTCTCGCGGATCACCGCAAAAGCATCATGGCCGACCTTGCCGTCGGGGACGAGATAATAGGGACGGATCACATAGCGGCTGTCGATCTCGGCGCGCGGAACGAATTCGTCGATCTCGATGGTGCGGGTGGATTCCAGCGCGATGTCGTCGAGTTCTTCCTTGGTGATCTCGATATAGGTGTCGGTGTCGACCTTGTAGCCCTTCATGATGTCTTCGGAGGACACTTCCTCGCCCGTCTCCGCATCGATCTTGGCGTATTTGATGCGATGGCCGGTCTTGCGATTGATCTGGTTGAAGGAGACCTTTTCGGTGTCCGACGTCGCCGGATACAGGGCGACCGGGCAAGTCACGAGCGAAAGACGCAGAAAGCCCTTCCAGTTGGCACGGGGGGCCATGGGATACTCCGATTACGCGACCGACGGAACAGGCAAGAGTACCACCGGGGAACCAGGTTTGAAACATCCCGCCTGCCGGAATCTCTCAACGGCGTTAATCGCGGTTCGGTCCAGTGCGAGGTGCGGCGTTTTGCGCCGGCTTGCCGCTGCAGCGGGCAGCATTCCGGAACATCGCCTTCGATCATGCGTTGGCTTCGGCGACGGGGGAAGCAATGACCGAAATTCCAGGCACTTAAGGCATGAGGTCCCCATGGCAGTCGAACGAGACGGACGGATCGTTGAAACCCCGACCGAAGCGCGTCAAGCGGAGCCGGGCCCGTCGGTCCTTGCGCTGCTCACGATATCGACCGGGCTTGCGGTCCTGATCCTCGGGGTAATCTGGTTCGTGTTCTTCCGTACGGTGGCATAGCAGGTCAATGACCCGGCAAGCGCAATGGCGCAAGCGCTCCGAGCCGAGACGAATCTCGCGCGAGCAGCGGCGAGCGCGAAAATGTGAAGACGTGATGAGTCGCGCACACCCGCAACGGGGCGACGTGGTGACTCTGCGTCATGAGATTATCGAATTTGATCGGTAGGTCTAACGGGCGACTGGGGGTCGAGCCGAAACATGGTCTATCGATTCAAATTTCCTCTGCTGGCGCAGGTGAGAGAGAGAGGTCTTGCCGGCGTTTTCGTCGGACTGGTGCTGCTTGCAATGACGGGCTGGATCTATCTGCTGAGCACGATGTTCCTGAAGTTCGCGCTCTGGTGCTTCTCTTGACTACTGAAGGAAATCTGCAACGGAGAAATTTCGCACCTAACACACTTGTGTCGGTCGTCTGCACAAAAGAATTCAACGAATGAACAATCTTTCGGCGCGCTGAATCATGATGTCGTCACAACTTCGGACTGTAGATGCGCGCGCCGAGTGAAATGGGACGACTGAAATGCTTGGTGGTTTGATCTTGTTGACGACGTTCTTCGCAGGCTTCTTTACCGGATATCGTTTGCGTGTCTTGCGGTCGTATCAGCGGCGCTTGCTGCGGCGGGAATCTGACAGATCAAGAGCGACATCCACAACATTCGGTCATGCTCGCCGGGCATTCTAGCCATGCGGAATCCGATCGCCGGTCGCAAGCGGGTTCTCCCAAGATGACTGATCTCAAGCACAACTCACCGCGACGCTATTTCATCGACAATGATGGACGGCGCGTCCTCATCGGCCTCACCTTCGAGGAGACGTTCGAGTTCGAGCGCCTCGATCATCCGTTGGTCCTGCACGAGGACGGGCATGTGCTATGGGACGCCAGCGGACGTCCGGCGAGTAAACCGGCGCAGCGCTGGCTCGAACTTTACCGCAAGCACGACCGTGCCTGGCTGCGGTGGATGGCCGAGAGCCGCAACGCGCGTGACAAACGTTCACCTTTTCTTAACTAGGACGAGGTGACTTTGGACGTTGGCTGCGCCTGAATCGGAACCACGCGGATGTTTCAGCTGTTCTCGCGCGCTCGCGCGCAAAACCACATCAAGGCACACCCGGGTAACGACGGCTTCAGGGCGCGCTCGCCGGAACGCGATGCCGAAACCGACCGTGCCCGGATCGACGCGATCCTGGCCGCGATCGAAACCGCGCTGCAGGCAGCCGAGAGCGAGCAATCCGGCCTCAGCCGTCGGGTCGACGACGTGCTCGCCCGCGCCGCCGTCACGATCGGCAATGGCACGGACGAATATCTGGAGCGCGAGGCGCTCGACAGCCACCACCAGGACCTGTTCAGCGCCGAGATCTCCAACGGTCAGCGTCGGCTGAAAGAGCTCGACGTCGGAATCGCCCACTTCAAGTTCATGAAGGCGGCAATGCTGAGCCGCTTTCCGGATTACAAGGCCACGATTTCCGGCTGAGGCTGTCGCCGTTCGCGCTTGATCGCTGCCGCAATATCGCTAGGAATAACGTTGCCGTTCGGGTGCATTCTTGCGGGATTGGACCGCGGGATTTCGCTTACTGGTTGTATCGCTTATGGATGCGACGTGTCTTGCTTGAGTGCGTGGCCTTGCGACAATATTAGGCGGGAAACGGATCGTGACCGGTTTGCTAGTAACTGGCTGTGCGGGCTTTATCGGTTTTCACCTCGCTCAACGCCTGCTTGGTGCGGGCAAATCGGTCATAGGTATCGACAATCTCAACGACTATTACGATCCGGCGCTTAAGCTCGCGCGGCTCGAACAGCTCAGCGCCTGTTCCGGCTTCACATTCCAGAAGCTCGATCTCGCCGATCGGGCCGGAATGCAAGCATTGTTTCGCCAGCATCGTTTTCGGGCTGTCGTGCACATGGCTGCTCAGGCCGGCGTGCGGTATTCGCTGCAGAATCCTCACGCCTATGCCGATTCCAATCTCGAAGGCTTCCTCAACGTGCTCGAGGGATGCCGTCAGGGCGGGTGCGGGCATCTTGTCTATGCTTCGTCGTCGTCGGTCTATGGCGCCAACACCAAGCTGCCGTTCTCGGTGCATGACAATGTCGATCACCCGGTCAGCCTCTATGCGGCGACCAAGAAGGCCAACGAACTGTTGGCTCACTCCTACAGCCACCTCTATGGCCTTCCGACCACCGGGCTCCGTCTCTTTACGGTTTATGGGCCGTGGTATCGTCCCGACATGGCGCTCTATCTGTTCGCCAATGCGATCACAGCCGGCCAACCGATCAATCTGTTCAATCACGGCAAGATGCGGCGCGACTTCACCCATGTCGACGATGTCGTCGAGGCGGTCAGCAGGATTGTCGATCGTCCGCCGCAAGGGAATCCGGGCTGGTCCGGCGCAAGACCGGAACCCGGATCAAGCAAGGCGCCGTGGCGCATCTACAACGTCGGCAACAGCAGGCCCGAGGAGTTGATGCATATCGTTGCGTTGCTCGAAAAAGGGTTCGGACGGACCGCGAAGAAGAACCTGCTTCCGATGCAGCCGGGCGACGTGCTCGCGACATTTGCCGATGTCGACGATCTCGCGCGCGATGTCGGCTTCCGGCCGAAGGTTGCGATCGAGCAGGGGATCGAGACATTCGTCGCGTGGTATCGTGACTATCATCGCCTCTAAAGCGCGATGAGATTGGGCTGAATCGTCATCGCGCTTTAGGTCCTTGTTTGAGCATGATCTTTTCGGAAAATCGCTACACACTTCTCCGGATCATGCTCTAGGCCCGGCTGCGCCAAGGCGTGCCGTGGCCGTGGGCGACTTGCTCACAGGGCGACCAGGCGCGATCCCTGGATTGACAGCAGCGTCAGGTTTCCGGTCGCATAGGCGCCGGTATCGATATTGGCGCGATTGGGCAGGATCTCGGCGGTGCGAACCGGCGTATGCCCGTGCACGATATATTTGCCAAAGTTCTTCTTGCTGCGGAGAAACTCGTCGCGGATCCAGAGCAGATCCTGTTCGCGCTGTTCCGATAGCGGCGTTCCCGGACGCACCCCGGCATGGACGAAGAAGAAATCGCCGCATGTGAAGGTGAGCCGCAACCTGTCGAGAAATGCGCGATGGAGCGGCGGCATCGCCGCCGCCAACGCCTTGATCAGCGTGCGCTGTTCCTCCTCGTGAGGGTTCCTGGACGCTGAAAGACCGTAGGACATCAGCGTCTGCAGCCCGCCGATCCGAAACCAATCGGGAACGCGGGAAGGGTCGCGCGCCACATTGGCGAGAATGGCCTCATGATTTCCTTTCAGGAAAACCGCGTTGCCGCGGCGAGCGCGTTCGATCAGGAGGTCGAGGGTGTGACGTGTGTCGGGGCCGCGGTCGATGTAGTCGCCCATATAGACTTCGACCGCCCGATGCGGCCGGCTGCGCGCGATGTCTGCGTCGATCACCTCAAGCATCTCCTTCAGCAGATGGGCGCAGCCGTGAATATCGCTGATCGCGTAGATCCGGATTCCGTCCGGTAGCCGCGGCTTGGTCGTCGAGGTCAATTGTCGCAGCGCTGACAGCATCAGGTGGATCAGGACTCTGCATGCGGACGGCGACCCCCGCCGTCCGAAGGGCAAATGCGAAATGATTCGCCGGGAACCCATTCTTCTAGCTGTGAAATGCCCCAGGCGCGAGGCGAGTTTTCAGCGGTACATGCTCCGGATCAGTCCGCGTCAGCCGCGAAGGAGCCGGCAATTGCTGGAGTGCCCCGCGCCGTGACCTCAACGGAGCTTCGGGCTTTCGGGTCGCGCCGCGCGGCCGTCGACGATCGCGGGGCCCATCGCATGCCTCACCAGCCCGCTGATCGCAAAACCGATCTGCAAGGGCACGCCGTATGCGATGAGGGACCACATCGTCTGCGCGAGAGGCCAATCCTGTACAATCGCAAGGACAATAAGCCCGATCGCCCCCAAGGCAAGGAACGGAAGCAAAACGAAAAAGCGAAACCGAATTCCGAGACCCAATCCAATCAATGCACTGCAGACTGCCAGCGTAGTCACATATGTTACTCCTTGACGCCACATGCCTAAGGGCGCCCGCCTAAGATGGGTTTAAGGGCGTAAGTCAAATTGTTCTGACACCAAGACTGCACGCGGATTGCTCTACGCGCGGAGAAGCAATGCATTTTCGGTTACCATCATCGTCGCGCCTGCAAGCCCGCTTCTCGGTGATGTGCACATTGGCGTGACCAAGCCATGGAACTGATGAATCTTCGTTGTGCGATCCCAATGCACGGAAAGTTTTTCCCTGGCTGTGAACGTTCGTGCATCACGAATTGATTGATGATGCATCAAGCTGTGATCGATGCTGTGCGTCACAATCTTGCAATGCGAGAACGAGTTTGCTTTTCTTGATGCGGTGCCACAATATCGCTTCGTTTGATAAACAACGTCCGCAAGCGATCCGCGTGAATCCAAACCTCGTCAGCAAGGTTTGATGCGAGACCCTTTTCCAATCAACGCGCCTTTTCCTTTCGCGCTTTTTGCGTTTGTTAATTTTTGTTTCCGCGGCCTGCGCCGTTGAAGTGAGAGGTCTGGCATGTCTGCTACCATGTATGGCTCCGATGGTTTCCACGTACTGGCGCCGAACCGCGGTACATCACTGCAGAGACCGTTTCAGCTCTTCATCATTGCCGGCGACTTCCTCCTCATCCTGCTGAGCTACATGGCGGCGAGCGCGCTTTATCGCAACTTCATGAATTCGCCCATGGAGTCCGACAATTCGGTCGGCGCCGGATTGATCGTCGGCATGGTGTTCGTCCTCGCTGCCTATTTTCAGGGCATCTATGACAATCACAGGTTGTTAAATACGCCTTGGCTGACGCGCAAGGCCGTCGTCACCTGGTTGTTTGCGCTCACGACGCTCGCGGTCGCCGCATTCCTGCTGAAGTCGACGGCCAATCTGTCCCGCGGCACGATCATCCTGTTCGCGCTGTTGGGAGCGGTCGGCCTCGTTGCGCATCGCCTGGTCTGGCACTACGGTTTGTCGTCGGCCTACGCGAAAGAGCGATTGATCGACCGCAAGGTCATTCTGCTCAGCCTGCGCGCGCTGGATTTCACATCGAACCGTTTCAAGGACCTTCGCAAGCATGGTTTCGACGTCGTGCGACATTTCGTGCTCGACGCGAGTCCGGAACTGGATGACAAGGCCTGGAACGAGCAGATCTGCGAGGTGATCAGGCAGTCGCGCGCCGCCGACATCGACGAGTATCTGGTCGCGATCGACTGGAACGAATTACCGATGCTGCAGAGGCTCAGCCAGCATCTGCGGATGGTTCCACAGCCGATCCGCCTGCTGCCCGATTTCCCGATTGCCGATCTGGTGTCGCGGCCGTACCTGCCAGTCAGCGGAACCGTCGCGATCGAGATTCAGCGGCCGCCTCTGACGGTTCTGGAACGGGCTCAGAAGCGCTGCCTCGACATCGGACTCGCCTCCTTTGCGTTGCTGATGTTGGCGCCGCTCATCACCACGGCTGCAATCCTGGTCAAGCTCGATACGGCCGGCCCGATCATCTTCCGTCAGTCGCGTCGCGGCTTCAATGGCAGGCCGTTCCAGATCTGGAAGTTTCGCAGCATGACTGTGACCGAGAACGGCAGCACGGTCACGCAGGCCACGAAGCAGGATTCGCGGGTGACCCGGGTCGGGCGCTTCCTGCGCAAGACCAGCATCGACGAATTGCCACAGCTATGGAACGTGCTGCGCGGCGAGATGTCGCTGGTGGGGCCGCGGCCGCACGCGCTCGCCCATGACAATTATTACGACCAGCTGATCAGCAAATATGTCTACCGGCACCACATGAAACCCGGCCTGACCGGTTGGGCCCAGGTCAACGGGTTCCGCGGCGAAACGCCGACCATCGACCTGATGGAGAAGCGCGTCGAGTATGACGTCTGGTATGTGAGCAACTGGAGCATCTTGCTCGACATCCGGATCCTCTTCCGGACCGCGATCGCGTTGATGGATCAGGAAGCCTATTGAGGCTGATCGTGCGGTCGATCTCGATGTCGAACGTCAGCTTGTCTGCCGACGAATGGGTGCGCCGATCAGCCGGTCGGCGCGGCGGGCAGGGGCGTCAAACAGCGAGCATGCTGTTGCCCTGGATCGTCATCAGTGTGAGGTTGCCGGTCGCATAGGCACCCGTGTCGATATTGGCACGGTTCTTCAGCAGCTCGGGATGGCGCACCGGCGTATGGCCGTGCACGACGTACTTCCCGAAGTTCTTGCGGCTTTGCAGAAACTCCTCACGAATCCACAACAGGTCAGCCTCCTGCTGTTCGGCTAACGGTACGCCAGGGCGGACGCCGGCGTGGACGAAGAGGAAGTCGCCGCAGGTGAATGTCAGCCGCAGTCTTCTGAGAAACTCCAGGTGCTGGCGCGGCATCACGCGCGCTAATTCCTGCACCAATGCGCGGCGTTCGTCATCCCCAGGGGTGGGCGAGGGAGTTAGCCCGTAGGACGTCAGCGTGTACAGTCCGCCGACGTGCAGCCATTGGGTCAGAAGCGACGGGTCGCGCAGGACATTTCCGAGAAAGACCTCGTGGTTTCCCTTCAGGAAGACCGTGTTGCCTCTGCGGCTGCGGTTGATGAGGATGTCGAGCGTTGCCCGTGAATCCGGGCCGCGGTCAACGTAATCGCCCATGTAAACCTCGATGGCGTAGCGCGGACGGCTGCGCGCCATGTCTGCGTCGATGACCCGCAGCATCTGCTTGAGCAGATGTGCGCAACCATGAATGTCGGTCATCGCGTAGATCCTTACCCCTTCCGGAAGTCTCGGCTTTCCCGTCGACCGTCGAGATCTGAGCGGAGACAACATCTGGCGGCGGGAACTCCCGCGAAGGTATCCGAACATGTTAGCCCTGACGCATCGCAACCGCGAGGCAAGTCTCGCGAACCAAGATTTTCCGCCCGCCCGTGGCTGCGCCAAAGCACGCGCGAAAGGGGCTGAGCGGCCACACGATCGGCAAAAAATGCCGCTTCGGTCTTATAGGCACCGGCTGATCTTCGGTAAATTCGCGCATCGTCGCTTGCCCTTGTCGCAGCACGTTGCGTCGCACAAAAAATTGAGCAAATGAACATTCTTTCGTCATCAAGAATCGTGATGCCGGCGTAATATGGGAAACATATCCTGGCCCTGGCGCTGTACGGACGTCCCATGCTTCCAGCTCTGATCTTGGCGGCGAGCTTTCTTGCCGGATTCGCTCTCGGCTATGCGACGCGGGCGCGGCGCTCGCGGAAACTTCGCGAACACCATCTGATGTACGCGCGCTACATGTCCAACTCACAGGCCAGCACATCCGAATCGTCACGCCCGCCGCGCCGTCCGAATTCATCGCGCGCGCCATCCGCCAATGAACCGCACCGCCATTCTTTCGAGAGCTTCAATTTCCGTGAACGATCAGAACACGTGATGCCGCGCGGCGCTCGTGAGCCGTGGCCAACCGCTCACGACGCATGACGTGCCGCCAACAGCGCATTTGCACGGGCGCGCGGCCGTGCCGACCATCGGAATGAAAGACAGCCGAGAAGTTGGCGGGCCGCAAACAACATCTGCGCCGGCTCAGTATTGAAACACCAGATCAGGATTGCGGGGATTCACATACCTGACGTAAGTCCGGCTCGGGCCATAGTGATAGGGCGGGACGTCGCTCTTGGTGCGCGGATCAAAGGTGTAAGGATAGGCCGCCACGAGCGATCGATGCCTCACATAGACTGCCTCCGGGCAACCGCATATCGGACCGCAATAGGGACTCGGCCCACGATCGATCTGCAGAACGCTTGCTGCAGACCGAGCCTTTCGCGGATAGGCGGCATAATCGGCCGAATGCGCCGGCATAACAGAAATGATCACAGTCGAGGCGAGCGCGACAAGGCCGACGCAGGATCGTAACATCGCATTAGTTCCCCTGATTGCGATCGAGCTTAGACCGTCGCGGCGGAACGAGCAACCGGACGCATATTGCCGTCGGAAAATTTGAGAGAAGTGTGACCGAGACGGATCAGTAAGTCCGTTTGTGCCTTTCGCCGCGATCCCGGCCACCGCGCATTCCGTGGCCGTTTCGTGTCCGCATTTTAGCCACGCAGTGTCTGAGCGAACGCCGGATCGATCGATTGAACCGCGTCTTGCAGAAAAGCCTTGCCGAGGTCGGAGGCCCGCCGATAGGCCGACACGATCGCAGGTTTCAGCTCGGGCCTGCGGGTCATGATCAGCTGAACGTCATTGCGTGCAAGGTCCTTGATGTCCGGAATAGAGAGCGCATCGAAGCGGCCCGCTATGTCAAGCCGCACCGGCATCAATCGTGCGTCGTTCGGCCCGGTAAAATACGCCATCTTCAGAGCCTCGATCACGACCGGATCGTGCGGGTCGCGCTGGGCCTGGAGCAGCGCCAGCGCTAGCCACAGTTCTGGATTGTAGGGCGAGATCGATAGCGTCTGCCTGACCCTGCCGAGAGCGGCGGCATGCTCTGCGGATTGTACGCTCGCCGGCTTCTTCCGGCCGGACTCGATCGCCTGCAGCGCGGCGATCAAGGCATGATTGCTTTCCAGCTCCGATCTGAAAGGAGAGAGCGTTGCCAGCAAGGAGGGCACTTCTTCAGCCGAGGGCGAGCTAATCTTGGATGGATCGGCCGGGAATGCAGAGCGCTTCAGCGCCGTCATCTCTGCCATGGCCGAAGCGATTGCATAACATCCGATGGCCAGCGCCAGCGCCATTAGAAGGGTGCGAAATCTTTTCAAAGACGTCATTCCCGGCGAACTGGAGCATTATCGGTTCTAAGAACCGGACGCTCTGGATTCTTGCTTTGAAGCGTTTTCTTCACGCGAACCGGTGGCCACTTCGCTCGAAAACGCCACAGCCCAACGTAATGCCGTCTTATGGCGCTGGCATGTCACCTGGTCTTTTGACGTTGCTGGTCCGGCCGGCGGCTTGTGCAAGTCCCAGCCCGACCATGACAGCCACGATGATCTGGATGGAGGAGCTTGAAAGGCTCGAATCTAGGAAGCTTTCGCAGAGTACAGCCAGAACGCCGGCAGCCGCAGCCGCCGAAAAGAAGGAATCGCGTCCCCGCCGAATCGCGCCCCGAAATGTAACGAAGAAAAGCTGGGCGGCGATGCCAGCCAGGACCACGAGCGCCCAACGTCCTGACTCGATCGCGATCAAGACCGCGGTTGAAGGCGGAGCTGCCAGCGCCCCGGTGCCAAAATCCTGATAGGCCCTCGATATCAGCCCGAACGTTCCAACGCCATTTCCCAACCACGGGGCATCAGCGAGCAGGCGTTCTGCTAATGCAACTTCTTCCGGGACGAAGCCGACGAATCCCAGCAGGCCAGAGCCGCCTGACTGAAAGTGCGGCACCGCCATGGAGGCGGCCATTGCCGCAAGCACCACAAACAAAATCGCCGACGGCCAGGAGCGAAATCCCAGGCGGCGGACGGCGGCGATGAAGACCATGACCGTCAATCCCAGGCCGGTGACCGCCAACAAAGTCCCTCGTGCGAGTGTCGCGATTGCCGCGAACGCCACGGCAATTCCGGACAGACAGGAGAGAACCCCGAGCCAAAACGGGAGCGAAGCCGAATTATACATGTCCTGTTGATGCTGGTGTCGTTCGAGTGCCCTGGCAACGAGCGCACCATTTGCCAATATGGCGAGCGTGGCTGCTGCCGGAAACGGGCTCGTGGGCGCTCCTATGTCGGGAATCAGGCTTGCGAACCAACCGAGCCGGCCGAGCAGGACTTCGACCGACATGAAGGTCGTTACCGCGCTCAACACGAACAGGATCGTTTCGGCCCGGTGACGATCCTTGGCGACGATGACGGTCGACACCACCAGCGACACGCTGGTCAGATAGAAAAATAAGCTTCGCAATGTCGCGCCGGGGTCAATGCTGATGCGCCCCGGCAGCGAGGGTTCGTTCAATGCGGTCGAGGTCGCCGACCAGATCGGATTTGCGAGCGAGGAAAAGGGAGCCGGAAAAGTTTGCAGCGCCATCCAGACGATCGGGATCAGTATCGCGAATGAAAATCGCTTCAGCAACTGCGCGGTGGACTCGAGGTCGTCGGCGTCCCTTGCCGCCATGGCCAAGATAATGGCGGCGACAAGCGCGACCGCGTGCTGTGCGAAAGCGCCGGTTGCGATTGCCAAGATCGGGATCGCGGTCAGTAATGCGATCAGAAGGTAGGAGGCGATCGACAAAATCTGAGACTTCGATGCTGCATGGAGATTAACGTGAGGGCGGTGGCTACCGCGACCAAGCGTACACGGCGGCGAATGTCGCATAGGCGAACACGCGCCGCCAATGCCGGCCCCCGATAGCACCGATAGTTGAGAAGGTGTGGTCGATACCCGCGAGGAGCCGCATCATCAGTCCGTGACGCGCTAACTGGCCGACGCAGTCGATGCACGGGAACTGCGCGGGCATGAAAGTTCCAGTGACCGGCCAATTTATCGGGCATGGCAGTTTTGCGACAAGTAAAGGAGAGCCGCAGCCAATCCGGCAATCGGCACCGTTCCACGGATCGCTGTCGGCTCGGTTCCGATTTCGACCGAAAGTTCGGGTGCGGTCTGCCAGTCGCTGGCCGCAAGCCTTGACGCGTCCGCGGGCAGTCGCACCGCCGCGCCTCCCTGGACCACGGACCCTTCGAATTCCGCCCGCCCTTCTCCTGTTGTCAGGACCACCTTCGGCCGCGGCGAGCGTGGCAGCGGTTCGAGAACGATGAGCACGACTTCAACACCGTCCTTCGCGCATTGCAGACTCAAACCCGCAAGGCGTGTATCCGATTTGGCGCTATCGACAACATGCATCACCGAAATGGCATCGGCGCCGCCTTCAGGATTTCGGCTCTTGACCAATCGCCATCCGCCCTCGAGCCGCGTCGATTCACTGCCGGTCTCAACCTGTCTGAAGGCCTCTTCATCGCACCGTTGACGCCGTTCGGGGCTGACGCCGGACTTGCAGTCCAGCATGCCCGGAACCGGCGGCTCAGCCCGTACATAACCCGCGGCTGCAACCGATAGAGCCGCGCAGAGCAGGGTTACAGCCAACACGACAAGCGCAGACGGAACACGCACTGGAACAAGACTCTCCACCCTTACCGAACACCATGGATCAGAAACACGGTCCATTGCAGCGTGCAACTTTGTCTGCCCTGTGCCGGCCTGATGCTGCTTTTTTGGACAGCGGTTCACGCGAGATTGTCTCGTGCCGAAACGGCCATAGCGTCCGATCAGCGGAACTGCCCTTGGTCGTTGCATCAGCGAGCGCCGAACCATCTGGAACCCGCGCATAGACGAGATGCAAACTGGGCACGCTTCTGCCTAATTCATGATTGAGTGGGCAGCGCGGCTGTATCTGCGCTGCAACAGCATGCTCTTATTGTTGCTGCGACCTTATTCTGACCATGTCCAGCGGCTTCGTTTGCGCCACTTTGGGGATTTGGGTTGGCCCGAATTGGCGAGTGATGGGGATCAGTCTTGAGACGCAGTGTTTTAGTATGGGGAGTCTTGCTCGGCATTCTGCTGTCTTCAGCGGGGTGCGCGATCATGCCCATGTCCGGTCCGGAAGATCATGTCATCAAGAGCCAGGTCACGAGATCGGGGCCGGATTACGAACTGGTCAAGCTCACACCGACCGTTGTCGATATCCTGAAGGAATACGGCCCCGGCGCAATCGCGGGGTCATTTCCTGATCGCCGGCCGCCCGCAGGCATCAGGTTTGGCATTGGGGACACTGTGGCCGTATCGATCTTTGAAGCTGCTGCAGGAGGCTTGTTTATCCCGGCAGAGGCCGGCGTGCGGCCAGGCAACTTCGTAGCCCTGCCAAACCAAAACGTTGACTTGAATGGGTACATTTCGGTTCCCTACGCGGGCACGGTGAAGGCCAACGGCCGCACGCCGGTCGAGATTCAGCAGGACATCGTGAAGGCGATCGGAAACCGCGCCATCGAGCCACAGGTGGTGGTGTCCCTGATCACGCAGAACACCTCGCTCGTCAGCGTGCTGGGCGAAGTGAGATCGCCAGCCCGTTTGACGGCCAATGCGGCCGGCGAGCGGATACTTGACTTGATCGCACGCGCCGGCGGGCTGTCGGGGCCGGGCTGGGAGAGCTGGGTGACGCTGGAGCGCGGCGGCAAGAAGGCAACGGTTCCGTTCGGAGCCTTGGTGTATCAACCTGCCAACAATATCTGGATCCATCCCGGCGACACCATCTATGTCTACCGCGAACCGCAGGTCTTCCTCGCCTTTGGGGCGTTTACGGTGGGAGGAAATTTCGGAGGGCAGGCGCAGTTCCCGTTCGATATGTGGAAGATCAACATGGCGCAGGCGATGGCCAAGGCCGGCGGCCTGATTGATGCGCAGGCCGAGCCCGCGGGCGTCTATGTCTATAGGCGCGAGCCGCGCGAGTTGGCGGAACGACTGGGCGTCGACTGCTCCAAGTACGTCGGGCCGCTGGTGCCCGTGGTCTATAACGCAGACTTCCGGGATCCGGCCGCCTTCTTCCTGGCAAGCAACTTCGAAATGCGGGACAAGGACGTGCTGTTCGCCGCGAACGCCGCCACCGTCGACACGGCAAAGTTCCTGCAATTCACTCGATTGGTGATCGGTACCGCGAACGACACGATCGTTACCGCGAACAATGCGCAGATCCTGAAAATCAGCACGCGCCAGTGACGGCTGGCGCGTCAATCATTCCAGCGCGGCGGCATGCCTGGACGACAATATGAATTCGCGGGACTTGACCCGCGGATTCGGTCGGCAGAAGGAAGGGCGGCCCGTTCGGCAGCGCCTCGCGGCACCAATTGGCCACCGGCACGCGGCGGTCGCCGTGACGGCGGAGGTCTTGCTGCCGGCCCGTTCGAAAACTGGCTCGACGCCGTGGCCGCGCCCGCTCTACCGGCGAGAACGAACAACCCGGCATCGAGGCCCATTTCATTGATTGGGTTTGCCGCTCGAGGTCAGCGAGCTGGATCTGACTTTGGTCGAGCAGCGTGCGAACAGGCCGCGTTAGATCCCACGTTCCGGACCGTATGTTCCGGACCACACGGCAAGCACGACCGGATCTGGGGCACGATCATCGCGGAATACTGCTGCACATTCGGATCGAGCCTTTGGACGTCAATCGACGTAGCCGTACCTCTTGTAGTATCGATTGCGGTAGTAGGCCGCGCCGTATGTGTCGTAGCGGCTCATCACCGACATGTTCACCTTGTTAAGAACCGCGCCTAGCATACGTTCGCGCACAATCGGCGTTTCACAGAGCACGCGCTCGACGATATCGACTTTCGACTTCGCCCACTCGATGACGAGGATATAGGAGTCCGCGAGCGCTCCGGTCGCCCGAACGTCGACGACAGGCGCCAGCGGGCTGAGATCGAGAATGATGCGATCATAGTACTGACGTAGCTGCTGGAACAGGTTTTCCATCTGCTGCGAGGCCAGCAGGTCGCTCGAGTTGGAAAACCGAAAATTCACCACGCAGGGCAAGAAATGCAGATTGGTTTGCGGATCGATCCAAACTGCTTCCGTCCAATCAACCCTGCCCAGGACGACATCGATCAAGCCCATCTTCGCCGAGGGGGCCATCCGCGCGGTAAGGCTTGGATTTCGGATGTCGCCGTCGATCAGCAGTGTGCGACAACCGCTTTGCGCCACGGTTTGGGCGAGCGCCTCGCTGATCGTGGATTTGCCTTCATTGGGGAGGCCCGAGGTAATGCCGACGACCTTGTTGGACGATTCGTCACCCCTGAGATCGCATGCCAGCTTGATCGAACGAAAGCCCTCGGCAAAGCGCGAGAAGGGCGAATCGATCACGTATCTGCCGACGCTGTCGTTGGCAGTCAGCAGACGGTCGCGATGCGGTTGCGGGATATGGGCCCCGATATCGGATCGTCCCAGCGGCAGACCCGAAGCCGACGCGGGGACCGGCTTCGCCGCCAGCGGCTGGGGTTTTTTCGGTCGCCTGTTGAACAGCCGTCCTGCCTTGGACAGCAAAGGACGCCCGGATAGACCCATGCTCTGCTCGCTGCCGATCGCTGGGATCGAAGCAAGGCAGCTGGTGTGAAGATGGCTCTCGACCTGGGATACTGTTCGAAATACGCGGTCCAGCATGTCGAGCAGGATAGCGACGCCCCCGGCAAGGATTGCGCCGCCGATCAGCGTTGCCAGCAGGACGAGCGTTGTCTTGGGCGATGTCTTGTTGGGAGCGTTGGATGCCTGTGTGATCACACGCGCTTCGGTAATCGGAAACGATTGCTGCTGAACCGAGACCATGTAGAGCTGGAGGAAGTTGTCGGAAAGCGCCCGGGCGCTCTGCGCGTTGCTTTCCAGATCGCGCAACGCGATTTGCGCCTGGTTGGTGCCGTTGGAGAGCGCGATCGTATCGTTCAGGCTCTTCTGACCTGACTCCTCGCGCGCTTTCGCGATCGCGAGGTCGCTCTTGTACACTTCGGCCGTGCGACGCAGCTCCTCGGTGATCGAATGCCTGATTTCGCGCATCTGGTTGCGCAGATTGACGACCGCAAGGTGAGTCGGTCCGTATCGATTCGACCAGTCGGCTTGCCGCGCGGCATAATCGAGATAGGTCTGGCGCAACTTGGTGATAACCGGATTGTTCATCGTGTCGGTCACGGTCGCCAGGTCATTCAGGATGACCTTGGAGTCGTTGTCGTCCGCATTCAGAATGGCCGTAATCCGCTCGAGCTTGGCCTGCGCCTCGGCGCGCTGAGCGCGGGCCTGAGTCAGCGAGCTGTTGATTTCCGCGAGTTGCTGCTCGGTGAGGAGCCGCCCGCCGGCATCGACGATGTTGTTCTTGGCCTTGAAGTCGACGACCGCGCGTTCGGCTGTGGAAGCCTGCGTCCGCAGTTCCTTCAATCGATCCTGCAACCAAACCGCCGCCCGCCGCGATGCTTGATATTTTGATTCCAGTGAATCGTTGATGTAGCCTTCGGCCACCGCATTGGCGACCCGCGCAGCCTGTTCGGGTGAAAGCGCCTGATACGATATTTCGATAACATAGCTCAGGCCAACGCGCTTGATCGAGAGATTGCCGATCAACTTTCCAATTGCGGTACGCATCAGAGCGTCTTCGGACGGGCGCTGTTCGGGAAACAGTCCGGAAAACAGGTCGGAGATGCTGGAGAGCAGTCCGCCTTCGTTGGCGGTGAACTCCGGCGAATTGAGCAGGTTCAATTGCTTGATGACGGAGGTTGCAATGGTCTCCGACTTGAGGACTTCGACCTGGCTGTCGACCATCGCCGAATCGATCGGACTATCGCCGCCCGCCGGGGCTTGGGTCTGCAGCCCCTGCATCTTGCGGCTGTCGATCAAGAGTACGGCGGTGCCGGTAAATCGCTTCGGTGCCGTGAGCAAATAGACGCCGGCGAAGCCGATGCACAGGCACAGCACGAAAATCATCACGGGATACTGGCGGCCAATCAGCGCGACTGCCGTAGAAATCGTCTGCTCCAGTGAAGGCGACTCCTGAGCAGGAGTTTCGATCTCGCGAGGGGGTGTGATTCGAGTTTGGAGCATCCGGCTCGTCTACCTGACAGGAGGTCCTGGAGTGTGCTTTGGCGAAGCAAGCCAAAGCGCGTCAGCGCACGCTGAACGCACCAGCGGGCTGAACGTGCCAAATAAATGTGTCAGCAAGAGTGCGGTGCATCATACAACTTCGGAACCCGTTCAAGATTTTCAGCGCAGCGATTGGCAACGTGTACCAGTTCAGGGCCACAACGCTTGGTTAAGTGCGGCCCGGGCCGAACGTTGAATGAGCAATTCCCGTGCCGGTCAATAGCGATACCGCGAAAGGCGTGACATCCGCGAGAAAAATGACAGGAGAAATGAAAGGCGCGAGCAAACCGATTGAAGGCAATCGCGACTGTCAGGCTTTGTTCCATTTTTGCGTCACCGTGCCTCGAGCAACGGCACCGGAGCGCAGCTCCACGGCGTTTTCGGCCGAAGTGGCCACCGGTTTGCGTGAAGAGCGGGTTGAAACAGCAATCTGGGCAGCCTTCCGTCAAAGCCGACAATGCTCAAGACGATGATTATCGGAGATCGCGAGGGGAACGTTAGCGCCAGCCTGCCGCGTCGGGTTCCAAGTGCCAGAATGAGAATCTTTGCCCCAAATCCGCCCCAAACCCGATCGCGATCATCAATCGAAGTCTTTGATGCGGGAGTCACGTTTCCATTCGTTGAGCGAGCTCGGCACGTCGTGTTCGAACCTGAACCCGTTGGCGACGAGGCGTTTAGGCAGGATGTTCGTGGAGAACCACAACTTCCGGATCCGCTCGCGGTTGATCCCGGTCTTGATGCCGACCTTGTGCAGCATCTCGAACGGCAGGACAGCCAAATTCATGAACCACACCGGAATGGTCAGCGTCGGCTTCGTGTAGCCGGCAGCCTGAGAGAAGGCCGCGCAGATCTCGCTGATCGTGTAGCGATGCTCGTAGCAGAAATTGTAGATCGATACGCTGTCGTTGCGAGAGGCCATGAACAGCATCGACGAGATCAGGTCCTTAACATAGCCGCATGACTTGATCGTGTCGGTCCGGCCGGGATAGACGAACGCACGCCTTTCCAGCAGCCTCGACAACCGCGTGAAATTCCCCTGTTCATAAAGGCCGTAGATAACGGCGGGGCGGACGATCGTCAGTCGTCTTGCGGGATCCTCCGATTGCCAGAGCTTATGGATGGCCTCGGCCGAGAGCTTGGAGCGCCCGTAGGCGCTCGCCGGCGCCGGCTGGGAGTCTTCGTCGAGCGGTGCTTCGCTCGGGCCGTAGATCGATATCGAGCTCGTGAAAGTGATGTTCCGGCTGCCGGTCTCGTTGGCAAACCGGCACACGTTCACCGCGCCGAGGACGTTGGTGTAGTAGTACTCGCCATCCGGATGGCCCGGCGTGGTGTGGATCGCCGCCAGGTTGAAGATGTCGGCCGGCTCTCCTCGCGCGAGCTCCGGGTCGACCGGCTCGCGGACATCGTGATGGACATATTCAACGCCCGCGACCAGGGTCCGCGGTTTGCCGATATCCAGGGCGACAATGCGATCGTATGTTCCGGACGCGATGAGCTGCTTCATCAGATGTGTTCCGATGAAGCCGGCACCTCCGAATACGAAAGCCTGAGTGGGGTTGGACATGCGGCTCAGGGCTCTGTTCGTGCGAAGCAGCTGGACCCGGCGCGGTGAATTTCCGCTGCGCTTGGGCCGACACTGACCGCGATCGGTGTTGCAGGCGCCATCAATACAACTCGCGATACTCGTAGCGGAATGCGGTTGACCCGGCAGAGATGCCGAGGATCCTTTGCAGCTTCTGATAGCCGCTCAAGGCAACCGTGATGCAGTCCGAGCTGCCGGCATAGCAGACCTGAACGTTGATGGATTGCCCGCAAGTGTTGTTCACCGTCACGAGCTGGTCGATGATCTTCGGATTGATGACTTGGGGACGCGTCGATGGATGGACCGATATGCAGGCCGTTCCATCCGGCGCCTTGTGGCTGGGCGCATAGGTGCCCTTCATCGGCGGGAAGGGATTCGCCGGCATCGGCGCCATTCCCGTTCCTCCGTACATTGGGGCCGATGATCTTCCGAAGCCGACGATCTGGGCTTGCGCTCCCGATTCAGACAGTACGGCAGCGAGGGCCAGGCTGCATGTGATGCGGCCGGCCTGGGCGAAGTGGCGAGAAAGGTTGGCGTTGTTCATGCGATCTCCCATCACGAACTGGGATCGGCCTTTAGGACTCAAGCGCCGGTCTCGAGAAGTTCGATGAGGCCGAAACCGGAGACATGGTGAAACGAGACGTTCTGGCCGCCGAACAGAATCGCCGGCGCCGGTGCGCTGACCGGCACGATCTCGACGCCGGATGCCGACAGAGCATGCAGCGCCTGTTCGACATCAGGGCATGCGTAGCACAGGTGGTAGATCATGGTGCCGCTTCGCTTGATTAGCTTGTCGATCGGAGAGGGACCGTCGCCCGGCCAGATCACTTCGACGTCCGGCATCAAGGGATGATGCCGCATGGCGAGATTGACTCGCTGTATCGGGTCAAAAGCGGTGTTTCCCGCGATGTAGCCGAGTGACGCCAGGTAACGAAAGGCCTCCTCCGGGGCTGCGACTGCAAGCCCGAGGTGATGGAAGGTCAGTGCAGCCGATGCCGGCGCGATGTCGCTCGCGGCGGGGTTCACGTCCTCTTACGCTTTCTTCTCGATCAGATCGGCGAACTCGCCGACATTCTTGAGGGTTCCGATCTCAGACGCGGAGAATTTCACGCCGAAGGCCTTGGAGACAGCCAGCACGAGGCGGATATGGGACAGGCTGTCCCACCCGTCGACATCGTCAGCGGTCGTTTGCGGCGTGAGAGCCAGATCGTCCTCGTCAAATACGTCCCGAAAAACACCGGTGAGCTTGCTGTAAACTTCGGCCTTTTCCATTGCATCATCCCTTGTCGATTGTGTTGGCGGTGCTATCGCGCCCGGATCACCGGCCGGTCAGTTGTTACCCGGGGCAACGGTTGTCACCTGCTCCGAAGAACGCAACGTGGTGATCTTTGGCGCTGATTTCTCGGGGGTCTCCAGGCAGACGAACGAATCCAGTTTGCTCGCCAGCCTGGTCGACCAGATATCGGCCAGATGCCGCTTGGCATGTACCTCGTCCGAATAGTCGAGGTCGTTGTCAAGGTCGTCCATGGTCAGTGAACTGAAGTTCGGCTGCTCGCCAAACTCCTGAAGCAGGTCGGTCAACGCCCGCAGGTAGCTCGGTTGATAAGGGCTTGCATCGCGATGCCATGCGGGAATCGGCAGGTTGACGAGCACGACCTTCTCGCCTGAGTCCAGCAGCGCGTGGATGGTTTGTCTCAGGACTTCGACCTGCGCAGGAGAAATATCGTTCGCGCGCCCCATCGTTTCCTTCCAGTACTGCAGCGCTTTCTTCTTCTCGGCGTCCGACATCACGACGCTTTCGCGCTCGTCATCGGTGCGTTGGGCGGTCCTGCGCCCGGTGAGCACGAGATTGACGCCGGCTCGGGCCTGGCGGGCGGCCTTCTCGAGCAGCAGAAAAGGTCGGATTGCCATCACGCCGGCATCCAGCCATTTCGCGGGCAACACCGCGACCGGACCGTCCGGCGTGCGGTGGTAGAAGCCGTATCGGTAACGTTCGATGTCGATATCGGTCTCGCCGCGATGGCGGTCGCCTTCCGAATATTTGACCTCCGAATCGATGAACATGCCAAACCAGAGGCCGATGACGAAGGTGTTCAGCCCGCGCTTCTGATCGCCCTGCACCTCGTGAACCAGATTGATCACCTGCCGGACCTCGGAAATATTGGCACCTCCCATCGCGAGGTTGCTGACCTGGGCGCAGCCGAGGTTCGACTGCACGAGCTTCTGCCGGAATCCGACGCCCGTGTTCGATGCTCCCACCAGAATGACTTTCCTGTCCGGGTTATCGAGCACGCTGCGGCCGAGAACGACATATTTTGGAACTGTCATATAGAGCGTTTGTTCCGCAGCCTGGAAATCCCGCGGCCCGGCGCTCGATGGATCCGGAAACACGACGAACGAAGCGGCTGCGAGCAGCACGTAGAGAAAGGCGAATGACACCAGGGTCAACGCCGTCTGTCGAAGGATGTATTTCAATTTCAGAACGCCTTGTAGACGAAGTCCGGAGCCTTATGCAGCAGGGTCGCGACGGCGACGATCGCCATCATCTTGCCTGCCAGGTGCAGATTCTTGGTGATCTCGCCGTTCTGGATCGCCGACAGGCTAACCGGGATGCGGATCCGGTTCTGGATAAGGTCCAGACTCAAAGCCGCCATTGCGAACGCCGCCGCCACCACGACAAAAGTGACAAGAACGCCGGCGACGCCAAGCCGCGCCAGCAAATGCGTGAATTGAGGCAGTTCGGGGACCCACAGGCAGGTCAGTGCGAGCACGAAATAGCCAACGGTTAGGCCACGCGCCAAATAAACGTAGGTGGTGGACTCGGTTAGCGCGCGATAGCGCTTCTTGCCCAGACGTTCCGTGCAGGCCACCTGCCAGAGCTTGTTGATGCTGGCGCCGGCACCCATCAGCAGGCCGTAAATGACGAACACCGCCGTCGTGCCGTGCCAGACGCCCATCACGCCGAAGGTGATGAAAAACGCCAGCACGCCCAGGTAGGACGTAAGCGCAGGCGAGGGGAGCCAGGTCATCAGGAACATCAGGAGCGGATTGAAGAGATAGAACTTGAACCACTGCGACAGCGTCATGTGCCAGCGCTGCCAGAATTCAAGAAAGCTGCGCGCCGAAAACGGCCTGTCGAAGTTCTCCGGGAGCGTTTGTCCGAGCAGGATTCCGATCCCGATCACGATGTCCATGTATCCAGAGAAGTTGAAATACAGATAGACCGTGTAGAGCGATGCGACCGTCGCATAGACGGCGCACAGCTTGAGAAACGTCAGGCCGCTCGGTTGCAGCAAATGTGGACTGAGGAACGTGAAGGCGTAATCGGCGGTCGCGGCGACGATGACGAATTTCACATAGCCGGTCGCGATCCTGGAGAAAGCAGCATAGACCACCGACGCGTCGAGCTGAACGACCGCCCTGCCGTCCATCGCGCTGAAATCCTGATAGCGCTGGATCGGACCGGAAACGAAGCACAGGAAGTTGCACGTGAAGCGAAAGAACGCCAGCGGCCCAATTCGCTCGGTCATGTCTCCCGACCGCACGTCGATCATGATGTGCAGAATCCGGAACAGGATGTAGGAAAGCCCGACAGTGAGATATGGGAACGGAAGCTGGCCCAACCCTTCGAAGAACGAGAAGCGCTTCAGGAATATGTAGCAACAGAGTATCGCGACGACGCCCGACGCCAGCAGGAGGCCCGACTGGCGGAGGTAGAGCGCTGACACGCAGACATAGCCAAGCGCCAGGAAGGCTATCAGCGGCAGCACCTGCGTGACATCGTTGAGGTAGCTTGCGATGAAGACGGCATTCGCCGCTCCAAGCACGAACCGTCGGTAGGCGACCGATTCGCTGGCGTGGTACGCGACCACCACCGTAGCGAGGAACGCAAAGAACAGGGGAGATGTCAAACTCATGGATGTAAGGCTCGAAGCTGTCCCAAATTGTCGTTCAGGATTGTCGGCGATCTGACCAGATCAGGCCGGCTCGAACTGCTTCTCTTCGCGCTGAACCGTCATCGGAAGATCCTCCAGCTCGACGTCGGTAACGAGCTTCCAGCGGCCACTTCCGTCGGCACCGTCGTCGAGGCGCGCGAAGCCCAGTTTGCCATAATGGTCGCGGACCATCTCGTTTCTGTCGGTCGGAAGATAGATACCCTCCAAAGTCGCGATGCCCGCGGCGCGCGCCTGCAACACGATCTCGGCCAGCACGGCCTGTTCGACGCAGCGGCCGAGCACTCGGCAACTCATCAACCAGCTGTCGATCGTCCAGGTGTCGCGACGGGTCTCGCGGCAGATGATCACGCAGATGATGCCATTGTCGCCGAACTTGTCGATCAGCCGCGCGTGCAGCGTCATGACGCCGGCGTCGGCCTCCAGCTGCTCGACCTGGGATTCGGTGTAGCGGCGCGTCGTCAGGTTGAACTGGTTGCTCTTGTTGATGAGCTGGGTGACGCGGGCGCGCGTCGTCCGGTCGAAGGCGCCGAAGACGATACGCATTTCCAGTGACCGCAGGTAGGAATTCAGATCGGTCGCCTGGCCTTGCAGGCTGAGCCGGCGCGCATTAGCCTGATACATTTCGGCGCGCGCGCGATCCTCCTCGGAGAAGTTGATCGCCTCGAAATAGCCGGCCGCGGCCAGCGCCCGGGCGTAAGTCGCCGGATCGGTGTCGAGTTCGGGCACCGCTACCTCCGGGATCTCCTGGCGGATCAGGCCTCGTTCGACCGGGTTGTCATCCAGGAAAACGAAGGAATCCAGACCCAGCGCGAGCTCCTTTGCGATGGCGCGGATGTTGGTGGCCTTGTCGTTCCAATTGGCCTGGAATACCGCGATATGCTCTTCTTTCAACAGCATGTCCGGGTGTTCCTTGAACGGCCGGCGCGCAATGCTGTCGGTGTTCTTCGAGCTCACCGCGAGTACGATGCCGCGCGCACGCAAGGTCAGCGCGAGCTGCTGCACCGAAAGATGCGCTTCGCCGGTCGCATCGCCCTGCGCGATCTGGATGCCTTCCATGCCGTCGTCGCCGATCACGCCGCCCCAGACGGTGTTGTCGAGATCAAGCACGAGAACCCGGCGGCTCTTGCCGCGCATGGCACCGATGATGCGCGCGACGTGCTCGGCATAGAGCGGCACAAAGGCGTCTGCAAACGGCAGTTTGGCTAGATTCCACTGGGCTGGCGAGTGCCAGTCGGCAAGGCCGACCGTCTCGGCGATGCCAGCGACGTCGAGCACCATGTCGGTCGACTGCAGCACCGCCTGGGAAATCCTCTGATTGACACGATCGACCAGATTGCGGGCCGTGCCGACCAGCGCGCGGTCAAAGGATCCGAACAGCCCTTCGGGCGGCGCGGCGAGCGTTTGCAGGATGCACAACGCGCCGCTGTGGCGCGTCACGCCCGCGCGGATCGAATCAAGAAGTCCGATTGCCGCGTCAACGGTTTCGCTGGCCAGTTGCTCGTTGCCCGGGCACGGCTGCACGGACAGTCCGCGGTGATCGAGCGCGAGCAGGACCGCGTCCGGCCGGGCCTTGTTGAGCAGGGAATCCGGCTGCAGCGCATCCTGCAGGAATTGATCGTAAGCGCCCGTGACGCATTCGAGCGCAAAACCGTGACGGGCAGCCGTTGCAACCAGCACGGGCACGATCAGGTCGAGCGTGCCGTTGCCGATCAGGCCGAGGCGAAAGGGCGCGAGCGGCGCAAGAGATGCACCGCTGAGTTGCAGCGAGCGAATGGTCCGACCCAGCCTCGACAGCTGCCGCTCATCGAGCGCATGCGTTGCAAGTGCTCTGATTTTTTTTCCGAGGGACGCTCCGGAACCGTTTGCCAGTTCCTTGCACTGAATCGAGAAATCGGCGGGAGGTTTCGGAAGCCAGGCGAGTTCACGATATAGCTCTGCGGACACAGCCGTTTCCTTTATCTTGGCAACACGGTCATTGCCCGACTTGCTTTCGCTTCCCCTCTTTGTTGTTAGCCACAATCTTTATCCATAATTCGACAGTTTCATGGCGGTTGAAAAAGCGCGGCCACACATCCGCTGTTCGACGACATAGTTTCGGCGCGATCGGAGAGGCAAAGCGCGTGCCCGTCGACTTAATTCGTTGCCACACCGCAAGCATACGAAATAAGAAGCTACTCTTGGACTATGGGTGAGGAACCCGAAGTGACGAATGAGCTGACCCTGTCGGTCGTAATTCCCAATCACAATTACGCCAATTATGTAGGCGCTGCGGTCAGGAGCGCGCTCGACATTCGCTGGCCGAATGTCGAGGTGATCGTCGTTGATGATGGATCGACGGACAATTCGCTCGATGTCATCAAGACCTACGCCGACAGGATCACGCTGATCAGCCAGGCCAATGCAGGCCAGATGCCGTCTTGCGTCAACGGGTTCCACCGCTGCAAAGGCGATGTCGTGATATTTCTCGATTCGGATGATGCACTTCATCCGGATGTCATGACTGAAATTGCGGCAGTGTGGTCTGACACGGCAAGCAAGTTTCAGTTCCAAATGCGGGTTATCGACGCCACGGGAAATCCGACCGGCAGCATCTTGCCGCAATATTTCGCAATTCCCACGCCCCGGGAAATTCACACATGGGTCACGACCACCGGCGTCTATCCGACGCCTCCAGGATCAGGCAGCGCGTATCCACGATCCGTGGTCGATCGCATCTTCGGGTTTGAATCCGACTTTGTCGATCGAGCGCCCGACAGCTACCTTATCGCTGCGGCTCCTGTGTATGGTGACGTGATCACGATCCCAAAGCCGCTGGTGGACTATCGCGTTCATGGGTTGAACCATGGTGCGCACCTGAATCTGGACGACAGCCGCTTCGCGCGGGAAGTCGACCTGACCCGCCGGCGTCATAAATTCTTCACCGATGTGGCAAGCAGCGCCGGCATGCCGGTGGATGCGGACGCACTCAACAGGAATTTGCTGTTCCTGTGCCTTCGCGCGGCATCATACTCACTGCGACCTGACATCCATCCGATCGCGGGTGACAGCGCGGTTCAAATCGTTTGCGCCACCTTCAAGGCATTGGCGTTTCCCCAAGGCTTTTCAAAGGCGCAGCGGACGTCGCTGCTTTTGTGGATGATCTGCGCATTGTTTGGGCCGCGCGGTCTCCGCCGTCCGGTGGTGAGCTGGCGCTATGTGCCGACGGCACGCCCGCAATGGATGAAGCGCATGCTTAGTATCCTTCGGGTGGTTAAAAGGGCGCCAGCGTGAACGAATTACGAGCCGTGGAGCGCCGGCACGAAATGGCGCGCCTATTCGGCCAAATGGGGTTGAACCCTGAGGCGCGGCCTTAGAATCTCAGTGAACGGACGCTCGAATATTCGCCATGCCGCAACACCGACCATGGCGGAAAGAATGAGGCTGGTGACAAAGAACGACGCAGGGTTGAAATACGCCTTGAACTTCGCGACTGCAGAGATGGTGAGTGTATGCGTCAGGTAGATCGAATATGAGGCATCGCCGAGCAGGGCTAACGCAGGCACAAGCGGAACGTCCTGGTTCTTTTCGATGATGACTGCCGCGGCGACGAGCAGGAACGCCGGTATTCCCCAGACCGCGACGCGCGGCGATTCGATCCCGAGCCTGGCTGCAACGAGAAACAGCAGCAGACCAGCCGCCAGGGAGATGTACCCCCAGCGCAACGGCGGCGGGCGATCTTGCTCGAACGCTCTGCCCAGCAGAACCCCCGCCGGGAATTCGAGCATGATCGGATCGGTGAAAAAGACGATCGGGGGATTGCTGCCAGCATAGATGCGGCCCGCCAGGGTCAGGGCGAAAAAAGCCCCAAGCAGGAACCACAGGCGCGTGGTGCTCTCGAGAAACAGTGCCGCGGCAAAAATGGCATAGAAAAACATCTCGTAGTTCAGGGTCCAGCCCGGCACCAGCACCGGCCAGATCTCGCCGTTGCTCGGGGATCGCATCGGAAAGAAAACAAGTGAGGCGAGGGTGTGCCAGGCGCTGACGACCAGCCGCGGAAACAAGGCCGGAAAGATCATCGCGGCGAAGACAAAGGAAAGCGTCACGAACCAGTACATCGGGACAATCCTGATGATTCGGTTCAGGAGGAAATCCGCCGGTGTCTGTGTGCGGTACGCAGTCATGGTCCACATAACGAATCCGCTGACGACGAAAAAGACGTCCACGCCGGCGCTGCCGATGACGAGCGCGCGACCATACGTGAAGCCTTGCGCGTGAAAGACCACAACCCCGAAGGCCGCGAGCGCTCTCAAATATTGCAGCGAGATAAGCCTTGCCAACGCTGTCTCCAGTGATCTCTGGGACCACCAATGTCTGGCGGCAAGGTTCCGTGCTGCATCCTTATGCGTGGACCTGTGTCCATCGCATTTCGGTTGAACTCGGCATGAGCAGCGACTGCCGGCTTCACGGCGCCCGGCGTTCCGCGGTGGTCGCCATTTTTCCTGCGGACTTCGGTGTTCGTGTGGAAGCTATGCGTTCTTTTTGCGCCGCGTGTTCCGTCATTCAACCGGCGCGACGTGCCAGGCGAGCGGCGCTTCCACGACAAGCGCGGGATCGACGTCGCGAGGTGCAGTGATCGACTACCGCGACCGTGCGCGTTCGATCGGCTGCTGCGCTGTGTTCCCGACCAGCGTCAGCAACCAAACGAGCAGCGCGAAGCTTGGCTTCAGGACGACTCCGACACTGATCCAGCTGAACACCAGCAAGTTGCAGATCTCCACGCGCAGGCGGCTGGAATGCAATCGGTGCAAAAGGATAGCTGCGATCAGGACAAATCCGAGCAGGCCATACTCGTAGGTCAGCTTTGCCCATGTCGGGTCGTTGACCTCATAGGTCACGCGATACAGCTGGATGTCTCTCAAATAGCTGCCGGCGCCGTTCCCAAACCAGGTCGCAAGCGGGCCGTTGTCGAAGCTATGCCCGACCATCTCCATCGGCGCTACGAAGCGCGCGTATGCGCTGGTATTTGGTGTCTGAAACTCGGAAAGCCGGTCGAACCACAGGTCCAAGCCCGGGATATTCAGACTGTAGAGCAGGTAGAGCGCCAAAATCAGGGCGACGAGATAGACGACGAAGAGCGGAATGCGAACCAGTGATCTCGGCAGCAACAATCCGGCGGTGATCGCGAGCAGGCCAGTGCCCGAAAGCGAACAAAGCAATCCGGCCGCGAGAACGCCCATGGTGCGCAGCCTTGCCCGCGACCCGAACTCGATGACGAGCGCCAGGGCGACGACGAGCGAGAGATCAGCCGACTCGCGGAGGAAAAAGCCGTTTGCCTTGATAATTCCGCCGCCCTCGCGAACGAACGTGTAGCGCCCGGCGCCACGAATGACTTCGGGCAGGCTGAAATAGATGTTGGTCAGAAGCGACGACTTGGTGGCGTTGACCAACACGATCTGCACGACGGCAATGCCCGCGATGACGGTTGCCGCCGAAACGTAGGCGGCCAGTATGTATTCGTGGACCGCCTGCGGATCTCCCTTCAACCGAATGGCGAATGGAGCATAGAGAACGAAAAGCAGCATCAGCGAAGTCCACGACGTCGACGATGTCGCGGTCGCAGTGCCGAAACAGGCAAACACCAGTGCGACGATGAAAAGGCTCAGAGACAGGAACCCGATCGAAGCGAAGCCGCTGATCAAGAGATACGCGGTCACCGCGGCATAACATATGAGGTCAGTCGATGCCGGGAACGCGTTGATGTTGTAGGCAATCTGCGACAGGAACAGAACGGAGATGATCGATGCCCATATGGCAAATCTCCCCGACTTGCTGAGTTCGTTGTCCGCCGATGTCGCGGTCCCTGTCGTTACTCCAAGAGGAACCTGAATCTCAAAAGTCATCGCGACTGTCGCCCGGGTGGATGGGGATCACGCTAGCACGGTTCAGTCGTTCGAAACGATCGAAATGCGGTTCCGGTCATGACGTCATCTCGGTCTTTTGCAACAGGATGTCACGGAGGCGCCTGGTTCCCTGCTCAAGCCCGAAGCGGTGCGACATCAGTTCGAACAGCCGGGCCTGGTTCCGGTTGAGGGAGGCGAGGTCGTCGACGCCGCCGATGATGGCATTTGCAAGGCCCTCCATGGTGTCGGCGAGATACATCGCCGATTGCTCGTCGGCAGTGGTACCATCGACCGCCGTTCGAAGTCCGAAGATGGGAAGCCTCGCGAAGGCGTAATCCAGCAGCTTCAGCTTGAACCCGCCGCCGAGCGTTTCCGCAACAAGTCCACCGCGCGACTTCGCAAGCACGCCGGAGAGATCTGCAACTGGGCCATGGAACACAAGCCTCGGTCGTTCATGGGCATAACGAGCCTTGATGTCCTCCGGAACGTTTCCGACCACGTCGAGGGTGACATCCTTGGATTTCAGCACCGGAAGCAAAGCGCCAATTATGTGTTCCAGATTGCGCTGTTTTGCCACCCATTCGAATGAGCCCAGCAGCAGGATGGACCTCGGCCGATCCGGCCCGATGCGATCGCCGGGCGCGATCGTCCCGAGATAGATCGGCGGCACCACGAACGTGGTCTTGCCGGACCGCGCAAAATGGGCCGCATCGGCGTCGGTGATGCAGACAATGCTGTCGGCTGCCTCGACGAGGCTTTGCTCCAGTCGTCGGTACTTCTCTGCATCCCAGCGCATGATTGAGCGGCGCAGCGGGTTGGCGAAATCCTTTGCGATCTCGGGCCTGATCTTTCCCTCGGCGTTATGCGCCACGTAGCAGATCGAGGCCTGCTTTCGCTGCTGCAATACCATCGGCAGAAACGCGGCGGAGCGCGCGTGATCGAACACTATCCAGTCCCAGCGTTGTTTCAGGAGTTCGGCAAGGGCCGCTCCGATTGACGGTGGTGCAAGACTGTAGGCGTCTCGTGGCAACGAGGTGAACAGGCTCAGGATTCCATGCCGCCGCGGCAACGGCGGCTCCGGGAAGGTGGTGCGGGGCAAGCGAAGCAGGCGATCCTCGATCGGCCCGCTCCCGCGCCGTGTGCCGATGACCGTTACGGCAGCCCGTTCGGTTCTCGACAGAGCGGTGAGCATCCCCGCGGAATAGAGCGCGTCGCCGCTAAAAAGCGGCGAGGGGACGCGGCCGGCGATCCATAGAATCTTGTTCATCGCTCGATCTCGAAACAACGCTCAGAACGGCAGGCCGATGCCGAGGCATGCGTCGGTGGCGTGGGATCAGGCGGCCGATGGAGATTTCGCTCCGAGCAGGCGTCGCTTCACCAGGAGTCTTGCAACGTAGGCGATCCGCCTCGCGCCGCGGCCGATCGAGGCGAGCCCCTGACGAAGCCGCTCCACGGGCTGTAACGGTGGAGCATCGAGGTTCCGCAACTCTATGCTGCTCTCGTAGGCTGCCTGGCTGACGAGAAACGGTTGGGTCTCGGCGAAATCAATTCCATGCCGATCGTAATAGACGAGCTTGTGATCCAGTGGCCGGTCGGTGACCGACAGTGCCCTTATCAGGTCCAATGCACCCTTGCGAGTGACGGCATAGGCGGCAGACCCGAGTGCAGGCTTCAGGGGAACGACGAGCTGGGCCGTTTCGCCCTTGACAAGCGAGACGCCTGATTTGGATGTGTGCGCATAGTGAATGCCCTCGAACTTCACAATATCGCTCTTCATCAGAAAGTGCGGCAGATCGCGCCGGTAGAATTGTGGAAAGCGCTGATCGAACGTGGCGTCGTCCTCGAAAATGACCGCCATCGGCAGGTTCTTGCGCACGATGCGTTTCAGCGCGGCGATGTGCGAGAGATAGCAGCCGATCTCGCCTGCCTTCATCGGACGGCCGGCGGGAGCAAAGTGGAATTCGCGGCGGATGACGCGGCGAATGAGCGTCATCCGCTTCCTGGCATCGATCGCAGGGATTCTATCAAACGGGATTCCAAGCCGCGTCAGCGCACTCGAAATGTCCTGCCATCGCTCAACGTCCCGATCAAGATTGATGACGAAGGCCGGTATGGTAGCGTCGGTTGCCACAACTTCTCTCACATTTGATTTGCTGCTTGCTCGGGGCCAGTGGTGTTGCCGTAAATTTCGTCATTCTCCGGACACAAATTCGGCAGTCCGACCACATCATGGCCAAGCTTGACGTGTCTTATCCAAGACCAATCCCCCGTCTTCATCCATTTCGTCAATTTGAATGGGTGGTTGTCGGGAAATCCCTAGAGTGGGAGTTAACCTGTCCTACCGTTGCAAGGCTGTCAACTTGAGCGAGCCTTGCTGATGAGGATAGAAGCGTCGTCATCGAAACTGCACACGCTTAGTTAGAAGGCTCGCCGAATGGTCCTTGCCGAGATTGTTAAACGCGTTCTCCCGATACTGATGTTCCTGACAGCGGCTTCGACGACGGCGCGGTCGGCGGGATGGGAACTCGTGTTTTCGGACGAGTTCACCGGAGACAAGCTCGACCGCACCAAATGGGCCACGCGTTATCTCTACAACAACGAGACGATGGACCATTTCAACGACGAGAACCAACGCTATCGCGACGGCCACGTGGTGGCAGACGGCGTGCTCAACCTGATTGCAAAGAAGATGCCCGGATCGGCCAGCCTGTACGAGTCCGCCATGATCCGCAGTCATCGAACGTTCTACTACGGGTATTACGAAGCACGCGTGTTTCTGCCCAACGCCAAAGGGGTCTGGCCGGCGTTCTGGCTCGAGGCGGACTACGATATCGACGGCAAGACCTGGCATCCGCCGGAGATCGACATCTTCGAGTTTGTCATCAATGGTGTCGAGGACAAGGCGAATTCGTTGCACTCGAATGTGGTGGCCCCCTTCAATCCGCAGCAATATACCTATGTCGATCGATCCTTCGAGCTCAAATACCAGAACATGTATGGAAGCGAGGATCTCAATAAGGGCTGGCACACGGTCGGCTACGTGTGGGCGCCCGACAAGATATCGCTGTTCTGGGACGGCAAGCTGATCTACACGCGCAATTACCAGTGGCTGCGCAGCGACGGAAAGCTCGGACCACCGGCGCATGTCGATCTCAACTTTGCCGTCGGCGGCACAAAATGGGCGGGCCGGCACGGTATTGACGAGGCGGCGTTTCCCCAGACCTTCAAGATCGACTACCTCCGCGTTTGTCAGTATACGAACTCCGAACGCGGCGGCCGGCAATGCGGTCCGAGCGAGTTGACGCCGGATCCGAAGCAGTTTGGCTACGAGGCGCCGCTCAATGACATGGCGAAGCCGGCGTTCCTGGGCGTCAGCAAGGCGGTGGCGGGCAAGAAGCCCAACTCTGGCGTACTGGCGCTAAGCGCAAGCGACAAACTTGACGTCGAAATTCCCCTCAAGATCCCGGTAGACTATCCGTCCAACCGGACCCTTCAGTTGACCGTTTACGACAAGGCAACCTCATCCATCGTGTCGTCCGCCAATGTCAAACTTCAGGTCGAGCCTGACAAAAGACGAGCCGACGGCTCCACCATTGTGGTGGCTTCTCTGCCCGCCGTTCAGCGCCCCGGGAGCTACATATTGTTTGGCAGGCTTGCCGCCGAGGTGACAAACAGCAGCGGAGCAAAGGAGACGCTATCCAGCCCGGCGACGTGCAGTACCGACGTGGTGCAACCGGCCAAGGCGACCGTGTGCAAGCTGCTGTACCTCGATGTCCAGGCACAGTCGCATTGACGGAGCCCGGTACGGCGTCTATCGCGTTTTCTGCACGCAACCCGACGTTCTGGGGACGCTAGGCGGGCCCGGCCCCGAAGAATTCGCGTCGCAGCTTCGGCGTCAAGAGCCTCAGCGAGAGCGCAGTTTTGACGAATCGTATCGGATGGACAAGCGTCGCCTTGCTGAAGAAGGTCGCGATCAGCCTGGATGACCTGCTGTGGGCCCCCGCATGTCCGACGCGATAGATCGCGCCGAAGAAGGGGAGGGGCGACAACGGAGTTCCCGCTGCGGCCAGGTCGTGAGCGACGGAAATGTGACTCCCAAGCGTGCGCTTCATGTAGTCGTCCGCATCGTTTTCCCTGAGTCTCTCGAGATCATAGAGACGAGCATTGATGATGTGGGACGTACCGCAAAGCATGAAGAACTTTGAGATGGCGCCGAGCACTAGGTTGCCTTCGCTCCACAAGTAGCCGCGGTCTATGTACCATCCATTCTCGTCGGGATGCTCGGCCACGTAGTCGGCGAGTTTGGAACTGACAAAATCATCATCGTCGACAATCATAAAAAAGGTGGCGTTTCGTGCGGCCAGCATTCCTGCGCGCACGCGACGCCCCTTGTCGATGCGAACGAAATCCCAGAAGACCTCGACATCGTCTGCGACACCGCGTTCGTACTTTGGATTCGGCGGAAAATCGACACGTTCGACCGAAAAGCCTTTCGGCAGGGCCGGCAGGTCAGCACCGACGTTCGCCACAATGATGGCTTGCCAGCGGTCACTATTCTGACCCGAGATCGATGTTACGGTTTGCGCTAGCCGCGCCTTGAGCGCATCCCAGTTCTTGGAATTTGCCGGATGGCGAACCGGTATGATGAAGGTCAACATGGATTGTCTCGCATGGACGTCATGGGCTTTGTTGCTGCGTATCGCGCGATGGCCGCGGCAAGATTGCATGCCCAGTTGGCCTGACGGATGCATAGCACCAAGTCGGAATGAACTCTCAGCGAAAAGTTTGTGGCAAAGCTGTGAAACGGTGTGCCTCGCGCGCGTGCAGCGGATGATTATGCAACCGTGACTATCCGTGAATCGGATTCGGAACCGTCCGGTATCTGCCGTCGGGTCCGGCGCAATTTCTCTCTATCTTGGCGTGGCGGCAAATGAGACCTGGAACGGCGCTCGATCAAAGATCAACGCAGCTCTTGACGATCCAGTACTTGCGCGGCGTCGCATCCGTGATGGTGGTTTTGCATCACATCAGAAATCCCTGGCCGCATCTCTACAACCCGTTCGGAACGTTCGAGATGGGCGAGGCCGGGGTCGATATCTTTTTCATCATCAGTGGCGTGGTGATGTATGTGTCATCGCGGGTTGAGGCGCCTACGGTCTTCGTCGGATTGCGTGTTATTCGGGTCGCGCCTCTCTACTGGATCCTGACGCTTTGCGCAGCCAGCCTCCTGTTGCTGTCTGGTGCCGCCAAGCGCGGCGTTACATTCGTCAACGACGTGATCCTTTCCGCGCTGTTCGTTCCGCATCACAGCACGATCTTTTCCGGCACGATTTGGCCGGTGTTAAACCCAGGCTGGACCCTGTATTTCGAGATGTATTTCTACCTGATCTTTGCGGTGGGTCTCTTCTTTCGCAGACCGTTGCTGATTTCGCTTTGCCTGATTTCCGTGCTCGTCGTCCTCGGACACTTTGTGTCTACCGGAGAATCGATCTTTCGTACCTGCTCGCACCCTCTGCTGATGTATACCCACCCCCTGATGCTGGAGTTTGCGGCCGGCATCGTGTTGGGCTGGTTGTTCCTGAGCGGAAGGATGCCCAAAGTCTGGCTTCTTTTGCCGATAGGCTTCTTGGCGTTGTTCGCGGCTCATATGCTGCGTCTCCCGCATCTGTTTCTCCAAAATGGACTGTGCGCGGTATTGATCATGATCGGCGCGGTCGCCGCGGAGCGATCATTCAATATCCCAGACGTTCGTTGGCCGAGGCTGCTGGGGGATGCGAGTTATTCGATCTATCTTACGCACGCACTGACGCTGTTCGTGTTTCGACGGGCGTTTCTTCGTCTGCCGTTGGAAGGCATGATGCAGTTTGTATCGTTCGCAATTCTTGCCGCAGCTGCCTCGCTGCTGGTTGGATTTTTCGCCTACTTCAAGGTCGAACGTCCCATGACGCGGTGGCTGCGCTCGCGTTTCCTGACAAGTTTCGCGCCGAAACGCGGAGTTGCACTCCAGCAATTGCGCGAGGCGAGTGCGTCTGTCAGCGCGGCGCAGCCGGCGGCCGATTAACACGCCGACTTCCGTGTCCATTTCTTGAGCAAACGTCGAAGGAGAGGGCCAACCTCCTTCGCGACCAGCCAGGCCATGCGCTTCACGCGGACATGCCCCGCAATCAAGGCGGCGTGCAATAAAGGCGTCGTGAGGTCAACTTTTTGGGATCCCATCGGCCCCCCTCGGCGTTAACAGTTGGCTTTTGAACATCGGTCTCTGGCGAGTTCGTCGGTGTTGGAACCGACGAGACTTTTAGTCACCGTCGGGGACCGTCCCACAAACGTTGCCGGCTTTGCGGCCGGAGCCTTGCCCTCATTAGTGCGATCGCGTGGTCATGCGGGACGACAGGCAGATGAATATTGCGTATCTCATTCTTGCGCACAGTCATTCTGATCAGCTTTCAAGGCTTGTCCGTCAGTTGCAGTCTCCGGCTGCGGACATGTTTGTGCACATCGATGCCCGCGTGGAGATCGGTCCGTTCGTGCACGCAGTCGGTTCCGATGCGCATTTCATCGCGAACCGAATCCCGATCTACTGGGGCGACTACTCGTTGATCAGCGCTGCGCTTGTGCTCATGGAGACGGCGTTGGCGGCGCCCCGCCGCTACGATTATCTGGTGCTGATCAGCGGCGCGGACTATCCGCTGCGTTCGGCGCCCGAGATCGAGAATTTCTTCAGTGAGAACAATGGTCTTCAATTCATCGATTCAGTGGCGATGCCGTCCGCGGCGGCCGCGAAGCCGCTGTCTCGTTTGACGACCTACAAGGGCCGGCCCGGACCGCTTGGTTCGTGTGCCGGCAAAGGGCGTCGGTTGCTCGGCGGATTTGGGCTAATGCCAAAGGCACGTAACTACAAGAAGTACTTTGGTGAACTTATGCCTTGCGCCGGCAACCAGTGGTGGGCGCTGACACGCGATGCTTGCGCCTACGTCCAGAAATTTGCCGCGGACCATCCCAGGCTCATGAGATTCTATAAGAACACCCATGTCCCGGATGAAATGGTGTTCCAGACCATCCTTGCGAATTCACCGTTTCGTTCGAATATGCGGCGCAGTCTCACCTATTCGGATTGGAGCGGGGGTGGAGCAAGTCCGTCGGAGATCGGCGATCGTCACATCGCGATGTTTCGCGCCAATCCGCGGTTGCGGATAGATGGCGTCTATGGCTCCGGCGAACTGCTGTTCTGCCGCAAGGTGATGAACCCTGCCGTCTCGAATCAGCTTGCGGTCATGATCGAGCAACGGGATGGGCGTAGGTGACATGCTGCTGTCCTGTTGCTTGCATTGATGATCGCGTAAACCGTGCGAAGTTGTGATCTGCGGGGAACAGATAAGGCCGAGTCTGACATCATCGGCTACAATTTGGTCGCATTTCGGAGCTGGTTGAGGGTTGATACTTGTTCCGCACCGAAATCGTGAAGGACGGGCGTGCCTCTTGCATCTTTAGCTGTGATTGCCTGCCAATTGTCCGCTCGGTTGGCTGGCGGTGGGCAGGGCGTGTGGTCGGGGTCCGCGCGCACCGTTGATCCCGTCCTTAGGTCCGTCTGATGGCAATCGCGTTGGGCGTGGACCCGAAATTGTCCCCTAGGCCATCAGTTTCTCGAGAGCAGGTCTTTGCACTGTTCCATATGTTCGTCGTGACAGCCTGTTGGCGCGCCGGGCGCGTCATGAGCTGGGAAGAGATCTGCAAATGGTAGGTACCGAACCCGGCAAGCGCACACATGCCGCTCGAGCAATCCGGGGCGTGTTCTGGTCGGGGGTCAACTCGATCATTCCGTCGCTCGTGGGCTTTCTCGTTTTCCTCGTAACTTCGCGCTACCTCGGGCCGGGCGAGTTCGGTGTTGTGGCGCTTGCCGGCAGCTTGGTTGCCCTGCTGGGGGTGTTGTTGCCGACCGGGTTCGCCGAGGCGATCGTTCAGAGATCGTCGGTCGATGACATTCATCTCGACTCGACTTTCTGGGTAGCATCGGCCTGCGCGCTGGTCGCGTATGCCGTGCTCGTGGTTTGCAGTGGACCGTTTAGCCGAATGCTAGGCTCCGAATGGATCGCCGTGTTGCTGCCGGTCGCCGGACTCAGGCTGTTCGCGGATGCCGCCGGCATTGTTCCACAGGCCATCATCACGCGAAGAATGTCCTTTGAGCTGATCGCGGGCCGGACGCTGCTCGCCACGCTTGTGTCGGCGGCGCTGACGGTGGGTCTTCTCGTCGCCGGCTACGGCGTTTGGGCTCTCCTCACCGCGCAACTGTCCTCATCCGTGACTGCTGCGCTGGCCGCCATGTGGGGAGCGGGCTGGCGGCCGAAATTCCGGATCGGGCTGGACGCGCTCAAGTCGCTCGCGCGGTACGGTGCGTTTTCATCCGGCACTCGAGCGATGCAGGCTTTAACGACTCAAGCTGACCCCGCTATCGTGGGACTATATCTGGGGCCGCATCAAGCGGGCATCTACGCCTTTTCGCGGAACCTGTTTCTGATGATCCTCAACGTCCTGGCGACGCCGATCGGCACAGTAGCTCATCCGATGTTCTCGGCTATTCAGGAAAATGTGGATCGGGTCAGAAAGGGCTTTCTGCTCGCGACGTTTCTCTCGTCGGCGTTGTCGTTTCCGGTCTTTATCGGGTTCGCGATGGTGGCGGACCTTGCGGTTCCCGTCATATTCGGATCGCGCTGGGTCGATACGGTTGAGCCGATCCGGTTGTACTGTGGCCTCGGTATGATGGCCTGCATCGGCGTGATTCAGGGGAGCCTCATCAACAGCCGCGGGCATGCTCATTGGTGGTTTTATTACCAGCTTGCCGCCGGGATAGTCACACTGGTGATCCTGCTGCTGATGTCGAAATTCGGCGTGACCACGCTACTGACGGCCGTGCTGGTTGGAACCGTCGCCAGATGGCCGGTTGCGGTCATCAAGACGTCTCGGCTGTTGTCGGAACCGGTATCGGAATATTTGCGGGTCTTCGTCGGCCCAGCAGGCGCCTGCGTGGTCATGGTCGCGTGCATAGCAGCGACCAGATATCTTCTTCCGGAACTGCCGCCAGTATTTGCGCTTGGTGTCAACATTGCGGTTGGTGCGGCCTCGTATCTCGGGGCGATGCTCGTTATCGCCAGGGACCGTACGATGGACGTTGCGAGGCTGCTTGCTGGTTCAATTGCGTACAAGTCACAGGGCCAGCGTGGGGTTGCATCCAAGCCCGGTTGACCACACTGGTTGCGCCCCACCGCTTAATGTCCATAATGCTGTCAGACGTCAGTGACGTCATGTGTCCTCGATTTCGAACCTGATAAAGGCCCGAGCAAGTAGAATGCGCGAAGTTGCTCTAACGTTGGTCCTATGCTCTCGAAATGGAATGAGGACCGTCCGCAAATGCCTGGATCATATTCGCGCATTGGACGGAGCTGACGCGATCGAGGTTGTGCTGGTCGACAACGGGTCGACGGATGGTACCTTCACCGCCATGCAGGAGTTTTGCGGGGCCAACCCGAATCTGTGGCGCGCGATGCACGAAACGAAGCCGGGCAACTCGGCCGGCCGAAATACCGGGATCGCTGCCTCGTCCGGCGAAGTCATCCTGTTCATCGACGACGATTGTTATCCGGAGAAGGATTTTGCAACTGCCTGGAAAGCGGTATTCGCGCAGGATCCCCGCCTCGGTTTTGGATCCGGAAGAATTCTGCCGTACGACTCGCGGCAGTCGCCGCTTGGCTGTAACACCAGCACCACGACACAGATTCTCACCTCGCCCACCTTCGTCCAGAGAGGGTTTGTTCAAGGGTCCAATATGGCGTTCAGGCGCCGGTGCCTGAGCGATGCCGGCATGTTCGATGACCGCTTCGGGGCCGGGACTCCGTTTGCCGGCGAGGAATGGGAGGTCGCGGTCAGGGCGTCGTATGCCGGCTGGACCGGCGGGTACTTCCCGGAGCCAAGCGTCGCTCATGATCACGGCCGTTTCGACGACGAGGCGTTCGTTCGCGGGCACTACTACGACATCGGTGCTGGGGCAGTCTATGCCAAGCACTTGTTGACTGCGCATGCGCCTGCGACCGTTGTGGAGATCGCGCGCGACATCCGCAGGCAAATCAGAAAACGTGCCGCCGTGGGTCCGCTGTTCGGAGGAGCCGTGCAATACTACTCGACCATGCTGCGTCAGGCGCGATCATGAAACTTTACTACTATCGGAGCGCTGCACCGAACTTCGGTGACGATTTGAATAATGTGCTCATGCCAAAGGTTTTCCCGCGTTTCTTCGATGAGGACGATCTGACCCTGTTCCTCGCGATTGGGTCAGTCCTGTTCGACCATCATCCGCAGCAGTCCTTGAAAGTGGTCTTTGGCTCGGGATTTGGGCAGTACACTGCGCCCCCTCGACTCGATGATCGTTGGAAGGTCTATTGCGTGCGCGGGCCGCTGACCGCGGAAGCGTTGGGACTCGACGCGCGCCTGATCGCGGCCGATGCCGCGGTGTTGGTCAATCGCCACTTGAGGGAAGTTGTCCCGAAACGCTTCAAGTTCAGCTACATCCCGCATTGGCAGAGCCTGTTGAACGGCAACTGGCCCAAGGCTTGTGAATTGGCCAATGTCGAACTGATCGATCCGCGGTGGCCGGTTGACCGGGTCCTCGAAATGATCCAGGCATCAAACACGGTCATCACCGAGGCGATGCATGGCGCCATTGTCGCGGACGCGTTGCGGGTTCCGTGGGTGCCGGTTCTTCCGTTCCACCGATCTCACCGATTCAAATGGTCGGATTGGGCCGGCGCGCTCAGGATCGATCTCAAACCCTACGCGACCTTTCCCGCGACGTTGCACGACCTCTGGGTCTCGAAGACGGGCAGGAACGGCAACTGGATGTCGAGTGACAATGGTCTGATTCAGCTGGCTGTCGGGGCAGCCAACAACACGCTGCCTTACATCGCGGCGCGCGGACTGCGGCGGCTCAGTGAAATGGAGCCCGTGCTCAGCTCCGACTTTGCACTCGCAAAGGCCGTCTCGAAGCTCGAGGAAGCCGCCGATCAGATCCGACGGGATTTTCATCGTTGAACGAGGCGACGCCTCTCGCGGATTTTCAGAACTGGACCACCTTTACGCCATCGATATACATTCTGGCGGGAAATGCGCTGGGATCGCTCGGCTCACCCGCCGGACCGCCCACGGCAACGTCCATCAGCATGTACCACGGCCCGGCGCCGACCAGGTTCGGCATAGCACAATAGGGCTTGTCGTTGAGGTAGTAGACGATTTTCTGCTTCCCGATGAGGCAGCCGAAGCGGTTGAACCGCGAAAACAGGTCGACGCCTTCTTCAACCAGGCCAAGCGGCATCGCGGCGCCGCGGGCGTCGGGTCCCTTCTCGCCCTCCCAGTGAATGCTGGAGAATATGACATCGTCCCGATACCGCGGCGATGCGGTGATGTAGGCTTCGAGGACATCGATCTCCGGCGGCCAGCCGGGCTTGAGCGGCAACAGCCACAACGCCGGCCAACTGCCCGGTACCTTCATCAGCCTGACATTGAACTCGACATAGCTGTCGAGCGTGATGCGGTTGAAGAGGGTGCGCGATGTCACCATCGCCGAGGAAAATCTGAACGGCGTCTCTTTGCGCCAGCCCGGCGCCAGTTGGCCACCTTGCCCATCCGAAAGTCCGTCCGGGTGATGCTCGGCCTGAATGAAGCGGCAGCCGGTTGCCGGGTCTATTCCCCACACGGTCGTTTCCGGATTGAGCGAGGGGTCGGCATAGTAACCCAATTCCCTGTTGCCCTCCTGGCGGCGTCCGGTGGCAAGACGGCTTTGCCAGCACGGCGCGCCGCCGGCGGTGAATCCGTCGTCGCTGGCGAAATCGCGGCCGAGCAGACGATCGGAAAAGATCACAGAGCCACGGGAAGGCAGCGACGGCAGCGCGACATCGTCACTGACACGGGCACCGGCGATCGAGGGTTGGCTACGCGGTCGCACCTCGCCACCAGCGCGCGCACGACCGAACAGAGGATATCCAAAATCCGAAATCTGGAAGACGATCGACTTGCCCGCTTGAAGCGGGCGTACAAGACGGAGCTTCACAAATTTGACCTGCTCGCCGGGTTGAAAGATCAGAAACCCTTTGGACAGGACGAAGTCGGCGCCGGCGGTTGCCTCGCCTGGCAATATCCCGATTGTCTCGCTTCCGCTGAACGTTTCGTATTCCAGCACGATCGTATAGGTGGCCGGCGAGTTGAGCCTGACGGGCAAATCCGCCCAAAGCTCCCCGGGGCCGACCGTTGTTCCCACGACCACGATGGTGGCGTCGCCTATCAACAGCGCGGCATCAGCCGCGGCCGGCGTGTCGAAGACCGTCAGCGGGCCGATCGTCGTCAACGCAAGTCCGGCCGAGCCCTTGAGCAATGTTCTTCGCGTCGCCTGCGTCATCTCCGCTTTCTTACGCTGGAAAAATCAGGCCTGGGAAACTCACACTTGCTTGCGCTCGGCGCCATCAACGACTCTTGGTCGCCCGAAGGCGGCGCCTGGATGAGAAACCAAATGAGACGGCGGACTGCACGGCCAGGGCGACAAGGCCCAGAGGGAAGGCGAGGGCAAGCGCTCCAAATCGGCGCTTCGCGATAGCATACTGTGCAGCCGTTCGCAGTTCGGTCCGCAGTGTACGAAGCCCTTGCCAGTCGCGCCGGCGCCAGGTGGAGCTGAGCCAGCGCAGGACAAAGGTGGCGCGGGTATCGGGCCGCAGGATGTACTTGGCGTAAAAGCTGCCACGGCCGCGATCATAGGAATTGAGCAACGCCGGCACCTCCGCTTCGGCCCGGCCATGATCGTGCTGGACAGTCGGACGGGGATCGAAGCAGGCATCGAATCCCGCCCAAAGCACCGCGGTCACCGCATCGATGTCCTCGCAGGGGAAGCGCGTGCCCGCGCCGAGTTCGGGATCGATGCCCCCGATGGCCTGCAGGGCCTCGCGCCGGAACGCGAGGTTCGCACCCTGCAGCGTCCCGGCCCTGACGAAGGTTCGTTTCGGATAGAGGCGCGGCGCTTCGCTTTCCTCGATCGTGATCCTGGCGTGTTTCGGATTGTGGAGCAGAATACGGCCTCCGATTGCGCCGGCGCCGGGATGATCGGCAAACGCTGCGACCATCGCATCCACGTAGTCGGGCGCGGGGTAGCAGTCGTCATCTGTGAAGGCGACGATCGCGCCGCGTGCGTTTTGCCAGCCGAGATTGCGGGCCGCGCCCAGTCCTATCCGCTCGCCGAGGATGTACCTCGAAACCGCGTCGTCGGCGAATTCACGGTGCAGCACTTCTGCCGTATCGTCGGTCGATGCGTTGTCCACCCAGATCACCTCGTAGCGATGGTCGGTGCGCAGCGCCCGCAGCGCGCCCAGTGTCCCTGACAGGCGGCTCGCTCGATTGCGCGTGCAGATGACGATCGATACTTCGATTTCCCTGGTTGGATCAGCGACCACCATCATGTCCTGTGCTTGTCACTGGGCGGCGGGGATGAAGGCCAGTTCTGCGGAGGTAGTGATACCGGTCGGGAGCGTCGCCTACAAACTCGCATGGGTATCGTACCATCCGGGCAGCGAGCCGCGTTGGCCCGTGCAGAGCTTGTAGGCCGCCTTGAACGGCAAGGCCAAAATCGGAAACCCCGCCAGCAAGGAATCGTCGCCGAAGTACCGATAATCCCGGAATATCGACCGGTAGCGACGGACGATGCCGTCAAAGTCCAGCCAATCATCGCCGAGATCTTCGCCAAATGGACCGGAGGCGCCGCCCTCGAAAACATGCGCGACAGTTGAGCCGTCAAGCGCCCTGGCTTCGACCCGCGATCCCGGGATTCGCTGCTGCTGCACGGCCTTGAACTTCCGGTAGCCAAGCTCGCGCAGCAGGTCGAGCTGGGCCACAACCTCATCGAAGTCGACCTTGTCGGACTCGACCGAAATGTATTGAGGGCGGTTGGGCTGCTGCTTCAGTCCCTCCAATACCAACTGGTCGGCTCCCTCGACGTCGACCTTGAGGAAATAAGGCACTCCGCAGGAGCAGTAGATGTCGGCAACGTCAATGCGCGGCAGCACGATGCATTCACTCTTGTGGCCCAACTTTCCGGTGCGCTCGGCCCTGTTCTTGTTGATGGTGCTCAGCACGGAGTCCGAATTCTTGTAGAAGGTGATCGTGGGTCCTTCGGACTCCGGTGCGATGGCTCCCTCGATGATCTGCAATTGCCCGCTCGCGACTTCGTTGCGAAATCGCGCCCGGCAGTGTTGCACGAGTTCCGGGTTGGCCTCGATCCCGAGAACCTTGAAGCCCTTTTTGAGATAAAACGCCGTATCTTCGCCCTTGTGCAGGCCGACGTCGTAGATCAAGTCACCAACCATTGCGAAGCTCCTACTGGCTACAACTATTGAGCCTTCCAAATGATCGTTCCGGCCATTGTCTGATCTGCTGTGCGAACGTTCTCCTGTCTTGTGAACCCGGCTGGTTAGGACGTCCTTTAGGCGGCGGCCCTGGTATTGCTGCGAACCTGCCGTTCGATCCATTCATAGGTCTTCTCGAGACCGGAGCGGAGCGTCGCGGACGGCTTCCAGCCGAGCTTCTGGCCGATCAGGCGGTTGTCCGAATTGCGGCCGCGCACGCCGAGCGGGCCGGGGATGTGCTTCTTGACAACCTTCTTGCCGGCGATGTCGGACACGAGATCGACGAGCTGGTTGATCGTGACCATCTCCTCCGATCCGACGTTGACCGGACCTTCGAAGTCCGACCGCGTCAGGCGGATGGTGCCTTCCAGGCACTCATCGATATAAAGAAACGAGCGTGTTTGGGTGCCGTCGCCCCAAATCTCGACTTCGCCATGGTTGGAAGCCTGGGCAACCTTGCGGCACACGGCGGCGGGTGCCTTCTCCTTGCCGCCTTCCCAGGTGCCCTCGGGCCCGAAGATGTTGTGGTAGCGTGCGACGCGGTTTCGCATTCCATGGTTTCGGTTGTAGGCGAGGTATAATCTCTCAGAAAACAGCTTCTCCCAACCATATTCGCTGTCGGGAGCAGCAGGATAGGCGGAATCCTCGGCGCAATTCGGATTGTCGGGATCCTTTTGGTTATGTTCCGGATACATGCAAGCCGACGACGAATAGAACATGCCGCGCACGTTGCGCTTCTGACAGGCATCAAGCATGTTGAGATTGATGGTCGCCGAATTGTGCATCACGTCGGCATCATGCTCGCCGGTGAAAATGTAGCCGGCGCCACCCATGTCGGCGGCGAGCTGATACACCTCGTCGAACTTGCGGTCGGTGATCTGTCTGCAGAAATTCTGGTCACGAAGATCGCCGACAACGAAATCATCGGCCTCCGTTTCCGCGAACGGCGGAAATTTCAGGTCGACGCCACGCACCCAGAAGCCTTCACGCTTGAGCCGCTTGACCAGGTGCCCGCCAATGAAACCACCCGCGCCGCACACAAGAGCGGTGGACATGTTCTTCGTCGCCATTAGATCTTCCTTTCCGCAGTTTTCGCACCGATAGCGTAGTCGAATACGACTTCGAATCGGTCGGTTACCGTTTTGATGTCGTAATTGTCGAGCGCAAATGATCGCGCTTTGGCGGCGGCATTTGCTCTCAAAGCTCCATCATCGAGAAGCCGAAGGGCAGCTTCGAGGAAGGCCGGCTGATCGACGGGATCAACGACCAATCCGGCGCCATTGCGGCGAACCACATCGGAAGCGAGATTTTCCCTGGGCGCCGCAAGCAGAACTGGGCGCCCGGCGCAGAAGTAGGACTGCACCTTGGAGGGCACCGAGAATATTCCCGCTTCCGGTTCGATCGTCGCGACAGCGACATCGGAGGTCGCTAATACCTTGGGAAGATCTGCAAAAGGCTGCAGCGGCAGCAGGACGAGATTGTCCAGCCCGAATTCGGCCTTGGCCTGCTCGAGGTGCGCGACGCCAACACCCTGGCTGACGGTCACGACTTTGGCGCGCCCCTTCACAGCCTTGGCAAGCTGTACAAGGAGATCGGGATTATGCTTCAGCCCAAGCGTGCCCGAATAGAGAAAGTTGAACGAGTTGTGCAGCCCATGACGGCGTGCCCATTCGTTGTCTTTTGGATAGGGGGCGATATCGTTCAGCGCACCCCAGTTCTCGATCACAAAGACATTGTCCTCGGTGCCGGTCCACTTGCTTGCGAGAGGCGAGAAGGCATTCGTAATGACGACGACTGCATCGGAGCTCTGAAACTGCCGCCGCTCCAGAAACCGGTAGTAGGCTCCGACCATGGCGCCGGGTGGTCCCAGCTTCTTGCGCAATAGCTGCGATACGGCGACGCTGTAGAAATCCTGGACCCAGAACACGAACTTCGAGCCGTTCTGCTTGCAGGCGTTGACGATGGCCGATTGCGCCTCCGTCGGCGTATTGCCTGATATGACGACGTCCGGCTTGTCCGAATGCACCAGTTTCGCAACCGCCTTTCCGTAGGCCACGTCGTCGAACCTGCGGCGCACGAAGGACGCCTTGTCGTAAGGGCGCGACAGCTTGACGCCTGTAAAGGACAGGTGATCGGGATCGGCGGGCGATCTCTCGAGCTTGCCCTTTGGCCCGAGATCGCCGTGGAAGTAGGCGTGGCTTACCTTGTGTCCCCGGACGGCCAGCTCGCGGCTGAGATCGACCTGGAACGGGTGACCAGCGTAGTCGTGTACAAGGATCTTCATGACAGCCCCATCATTCTCACAACCAAAACGTGGCCGTCATGAGAGTGCGCGTGACGCGAGACCGCTGGCCACGCGTCGGCACGGAGTTGTCTGTCCTCGGTTTGCACTATTCTCAATTTCGAACCTTGTTGAACGCCGCACAGTTAGTGTGCAGGCGTGCTTTTATGTTTTGGAGGCACCCTGCGCGAATCTAGGTCATCAGCGGAGTGGTTCATGATCGCGGCTTCTATTCGACGAGTAAGAAATTCTTGTGTCGGTTGTGAATTCAAATTCGATGCCAAGTGGCGGTCGTGGCGAGCAGCCCTCGGCTCGAAATCAAAAGTCGTCGCGTCAGGCGTTCTTGCCTCAAAGCGGCCACATAGGCAGGTCTACCAGACGTCTCCGCAACGCGCCGCTGTAGCAGATCCGATTCGTGGGGTTCCCATGTCGTCCAGGTTGATTGCTGCCGCACTCGTCGGATGGTTTGCAACTTGCCATGCGGCTATTGCCGATCCGATGACTCTGGATTTTTCCTGGCGCGGCGCCAAGGGCTGCGTCACGCTGTTTCCAAACCCGGAATTCCATCTTCGTGGTATTCCGGCAGGCGCCAAAATCCTTTTACTCACGCTGACGCAAGGTGTCAGGGAAATGGGCGGACAGGAGCTTCCGGTTCCGGAGAATGGCGTTCTGCCGTCGGGAACATTCCGAACCTTCGCTCCGTGCACTCCTGGCGTTTATCAATGGACGGCACAGGTCAAATCGGCGACCGGAGAGGTTCTGTCCGAAGCGCATAAGGCGCGCTTCTATCCGACCGATGAGCTGGCGCAGGATAAGCCCTGACCCGGCCGGGAACGGCGCTTCAATGACGTCTGGCAAAGCGTTGGGCCGACATGTTGTACAACGATGTTGGGCGCGACGTCCGCTCCTGTTGCATCGGCCAGCCGCTATGGTTGTTGCTTTGCTCGTCGCATGATCGATTCAGGCCGGTTCGGCGCCTGTGTTCCACCAGAGATGCGTTAGCAACGCGAACCTGATTTGCGGATTCCGCATGTCGGCACCCTCTGCGTTCGGGTCTGCTCGATTTTCAGGCGACGTCCGCAAGAGAATTCGGCGAAGTGATGCCAACGACGCATCGGTTCCCTGACGTTCGCTGGGCGAACGATTGTGAGCGACGCCCTTCAGTGAGATCCCGTGCTTTGGAACTGGCGCAGCTGTTCCATTTTTACTGTATCGCGAAGAAGCCGCAATTAGATTGATAGCTTTTGTGACAGGTCGCTTCAGCCTCGAAGTCCCTGCCGACTTTGCCCAAGTGAACCAATCGAATTTCGACTGCAAGTCTCAGTATCAAGTTCAGGTGCTTCAAGCTTTCGAAAGCCCGTCCATTATGATGTATGTACGCAGACGTGTCTCGTGGTCACTGTGCGCATGCTTGCGTCGACGATTTGTAAGACCCGAGGTTGACCGCCGACCCACCGCTCACCGCGCCGGAGAGACGGCATGACCAGGACGGTACTGGTCACCGGCGGTGCGGGATATGTGGGCTCCCACTGCTGCAAAACATTTGCCGGGGCTGGCTGGAATGTAGTGACGCTCGACAATCTCTCGCGCGGCTGGCGCGACGCGGTGCGCTGGGGTCCCCTGGTGGAATCGGATGTCCGCGACCCGATTGCCGTGCGTGAAGCGCTGGAAAAGTACAAGCCGGATCTGGTTGCGCATTTCGCGGCCTTTGCCTACGTCGGCGAGTCGGTCGAAGATCCAGCGATCTACTACGAAAACAATACGGCCGGAACGCTAGCGCTGCTGAATGGCATGCGCGCGGCGGGGTGCCGCCACATCCTCTTCTCCAGCACGTGTGCCAGTTACGGTATCCCCCAGCAAATCCCCATTGATGAAAGCCATCCGCAGGCGCCGATCAACCCGTATGGCTGGTCTAAGATGATCATCGAGCGGATGTTGGAGGATTTCGGGAGGGCCTACGGCATTGGATCGACCTCCTTGCGCTACTTCAACGCGGCAGGTGCCGATCCGGAGGGCGAAATAGGCGAGCGACACGAGCCCGAAACACATGCCATCCCGCTGGCGATCGAAGCAGGGCGCCGAACCGATCGCCCATTTACGATCATGGGCACCGATTTTCCAACGCCTGATGGCAGCGCGATCAGGGACTACATCCATGTCAACGATCTTGCGCGGGCCCACTTGGTTGCGGGAGAAATGCTGCTCGGACAGGGCGGTACACATGTGTTCAATCTGGGTACCGGCGTTGGCACCAGCGTGCTCGAGTTGATCGAGGCGGTGGAGCGTGTCGCCGGGAGGAAGCCGGTCGTGCGGCGCGGCCCGCGCCGTGAGGGCGATCCCGCCAAGCTCGTCGCATCGTTCGGGAAGGCCGAGCGAGAACTCGACTGGCGTCCACAATACTCCGGTATCGACTTTATCATCAAGACCGCGCTGCAGTGGCGCGACCGTCATCCGCCCGTCTGACACGGCAACGAAATGACCATGCTCGCTTTCATCGCGGACCTGCCGTTAGGCGAGGGCGTCACCCACATTTCCGTGACGTCGCCGGCGGACATTGCTGGAGCAGAAGCGCGTGAGGGCATGACCGTGTTCTGGTACGGTGACCGTCCGATCGGCCATGTGCTGGCGCACCAGGGGCAACGGATCGGCTCAAGCATCGATCATATCGACTCCGACTATCTTCTGGCGATCGAGGGCGAACTGCAAAGACAGGTCAAGCCTACTGTCTCGGCCAGCGTGGTGATCTGCACGCGAGACCGGCCGGATGAACTGGCTGCATGCCTTGCGTCGTTGCCGAGGCAGAGCTGCCGGCCGCGCGAGATCGTCGTGGTCGACAACGCGTCGCGGGACCGGCGGACGCGCGATGTCGCATTGGCAGCGGGAGTCACTTACATACGCGAAGACCGGCCGGGGCTCGACGTCGCGCGTAATGCCGGCGTGCTTCGCGCAACCGGCGACATCGTCGCCTTCACCGACGACGACGTGCTGCTTCATCCCCATTGGCTGGAACGGCTGGTAGCCGCGTTCGACCGGCCACAGATCGCCGCCGTGACCGGGCTCGTGCTCCCGGCAGAACTCGCAACAGAGGCGCAACGGCACTTCGAGACCTACTGGGGGTTTGGCAGAGGTTATCGCGAGCAGGACTTCGACAGTTCGTGCTTCAACGGCGCTTTTCCGGCATGGGAGATCGGGGCCGGAGCCAGCATGGCTTTCCGCCGCGACGTGTTTGAAAAAGTCGGCCTGTTTGACGACCGTCTCGATGTCGGTCAGGCGGGCTGTTCTGGAGACTCGGAATATTGGTACCGGTTGCTCGCAAGCGGCCACGAGTGTCGCTACGTACCATCCTCCGTGGCTTTCCACTCTCACCGACGGACGGTGGAGGGGCTCGCGAGCCAGATCTACTACTACATGCGAGGCCACGTTGCGGCACTGCTGGTTCAATATGAGCGAACCGGGCTCCCGGAAAACCGCATGCGTGCGTATCTGTATCTACCGAAATGGTACTCGTATCGGCTGCTTCGCAGAGCGTTTGGTCGCAAGCGTATTGAAGACCGCTTTCTCAACGAGGAGATAGCCGGCTGCGTCTCCGGCATCCGCTTCTATCATCGCGAGGGGAAGCGCAGATGACGGCCGGTTCGCTCACTTCGATCGTGATCGCCGCTCGCGATGCCGAGAAGACCATTGCTCGAACCCTTGAGAGCCTGCTGGCCCAAAGCGCCCCGAGATGGGAGGCGCTGATAGTTGACGACGGCTCAGTCGATGCAACGCCGGCAATCGTTGATGGCTATGCGGCGCGGGATGCCCGCTTCATTGCACTGAAATCCATTGGGCGGGGTGTATCGACAGCCCGCAATGTCGGCCTGTCCCGCGCAAACGGAGAACGGATTCTGTTCCTCGATAGCGACGACTGGATCGACGCGCAATTTCTGGCCAAAATGAACGCGGCGCTGGATGAAAATCCCTCTGCGATCGCCGCCTGCTGCGATCATTGTCGGGTCATGCCGGACGGCGGCCAAACGCCCCGGTATCGCAATGCAGTCGTTGCAAACAATCCGTTTGAAGCTTTTGCGCGCAGCTGTCCGGTGGCCGTTCACGGTGTCCTTGTCAAAAAGAGCGCAGTGCAGGAAGTCGGTGGCTTCGACGTCGATCTGCGCACCTGCGAGGAATGGGATCTGTGGCAGCGGATTGCGCGAAGCGGCGGCCGCTGGATTCACGTCGACGAGTTGCTCAGCTATTACTGGTCGAGTGAGCATTCCCTGTCCAGCGATGTCCAGCAAATGCTTGTCGATGGGAATGCCGTTATCACTCGCGGATTCTCCACCGATGCGCGGGTGCAAAATCCGGCGCCCACGTATCGAAACGGAGCATCGGCCGCTCACGGCAGACCGCTGGCGGCAGCGCGCGCCTATTTTGCACTTTGGTGCTGCGGCATAGATTGCGCTCGCGGAAAGTGGAGCCTTCCTTCAACAGAATTGTTGACCGGCATACCTCAATCGGAGACAGCAGCGGACCAGATCGCCTTTTGCCTGCTCGACGCACTCGCAGTGGGGGCGCGAACAACGCCTGCACGACTGGCCGGCCGCTGGGCTCAGTTTGGCGCGCGTGTGACCGAATTGATCGCCGCAATCGGGCAAGCCTGGAGCGATCCGGCAGCAGCCCGAAAGGTCCAGTATCGATTTGAGCGCGTGCTGCTGGACTACGATGACCTTTCGGCTCCACGGGAGTTGGCGCTGACACTCGGCCTTCGGGTCGACCTGCGGCAGCTTCCGGAGCTATGCCCGCCCAGTCATATTGACCGACTCTACGTCTACATTTGCGATGGGCCAGAGGTGCTGGCCTTGTTCGACGTCGGAGTGCTCGGCACCGTAGATTCCGACTTTTGGACAAAACTTGTTGACGAGCACCTCGGCCATTTGGAGCCTCCGGCACATAGGCCCCGGGGACTTCAACGTCAGAGCCGGCCTGCCAAGTTGATAAGACGGCTTCGAGAGTTTGCCCGCAGCAACCCGGACAGTCACCAGTATCGGCTGCAGGTGTTGCAAGACCGCATGTTGCGTGGGGTCCGGTCAAGACCCGCTTCGAGTTCGCCGATGTGGGGCAACCGGCAGAACCATGCCTTTGAAGATAGTCCAAGCGAAATTGGGCGTGAGTTGTTCTGGGAACGGTTCTTCCAAAAGGAGGATCCCTGGAACTACGGCTCGCCCTATGAGCAGGAGAAATACCAGCGGCAACTGGAACTGCTGCCGCCTGAACCGGCGGAACGTGCCATGGAACTCGCCTGCGCGGAAGGACACTTCAGCCAGCAACTGGCTGGGAAGGTCGGGCACCTCCTGGCATTCGATATTTCGTCGACGGCACTCGAACGGGCTGGCCTGCGATGCAGCGGTATTCGCAACGTAGAGTTTCACAAGCTTGATCTATCGGCCGATCCTCTCCCCGGCGAGATGGATCTCATCTGCTGCTCCGAGGTGCTTTACTTCCTGAATGACGAGACCGAATTGGCGCTTGTTGCAGAGAAAGTCGCGCGGGCCTTGCGTCCCGGCGGTCATCTCATCACGGCTCACAGTTTCGTCTTGAACGACGACAAATCCCGGACCGGATTCGATTGGGAGAATCAGTACGGAGCCGGGACGATTGCGCGGGTAATGGCAAGACTGCCGGATCTTGCGCTTGAATCATCGATACAGACCGACCTCTATCGCGTCGATCGCTACAGGCGGCCGAAGCCTGGCGAGGTCGCGCCGGATCCGCAGGTGACGTTCGCACCGATCGCGGCGCCGATTGAAAGAGAGGTCGCACGATTTATTGTACGGAACGGCGCCGTCAGGCGGCGGTCGGAAGTCCGGCAATCGGAGCGGCGCACACACGTTCCGGTCCTGATGTATCATCGCATTGCGACCGATGGGCCGGAAGCGCTTGCGCGCTACCGCGTCAATCCGGACACGTTTGCCGAGCAGATGCTGTGGTTGCGAAGGAACGGCTACCACACCATCAACTCGGAGCAGCTGGCGTGGTTTGTCGCCAACGACTACTCGTTCGAGGGCAGGCCGCTGTTGATCACCTTCGACGACGGATATGAGGATTTTGCCGAGCAGGCCTGGCCGATCTTGAAAGCCAATGATCTGTCCGCAGAAGTGTTCATCGTGACCGATCTGGCGGGCGGGCGGGCGGAGTGGGATAGATCGTTCGGAACACCCGCGCCGCTGATGGATGCCGACAGGATTGTCGCGCTTGCCGGCGAAGGAGCGATGTTTGGCAGTCACCTCGCGCGCCATCCGCGAAGCGATCGGCTTTCGAGCTCGGAGCTGGCCGAAGAACTGCTGCGGTCCCGTCTCCAACTGGAGACGTGGCTGGGGCGGCCGACGACGTCGCTTGCGGCTCCATTTGGATGCACCGATCAACGGTTCAGAATTCTCGCGGCGGAATGCGGCTACAAGGCCGTGTTCAACACGGTCGACCGGGCCGCCGGCTTGAAAGATGATCTGCTCGACCTTCCGCGCATCGAAGTGAGGGGCGATCACAGTCTGGAAGCGTTTGTGCACTGTCTGGAGCAGTATCAATGAGCACAAGTGCGCATCTGGTCAGTGTGGTCATTCCGGCCTTCAACGCCGAAGCAACGATCGACGAAACGCTTCGCAGCGTAAGGTCCCAGTCGCACGAACGGCTCGAAATCATCGTGGTGGACGACGGCTCGACTGACGACACGGTTGCCGTCGCCGCGCTGCATGCGGATCGGGATCCCCGTATCACGATCATAAGGCAGGATAACGCCGGCGTGGCAGCCGCCCGCAATGCCGGATGGCGGGCCGCCAGCGCCGAATTCATCGCCTTCATCGATGCCGATGACTTGTGGGCGCCTTCCAAGGTCGAGCGCCAGCTTCAGGCCATGATTGCCGGAGGAGAGCGGACGGGCCTCGTCTACAGTTGGTACGCCTGGATCGATGCGAACAGCCGCGTGAGCGTCAAGTCCGATCCGGTGTTTCATGCAGGCGAGGTGTTGGACTATCTGTTCGAAGGCAATTTCATCGGCAATGGAAGTTCGGCGATGGTGCGCAGAGAGGCCCTGGTCGCTGCGAACGGGTTCGAGAGCGGCTTGCGGGCGTCAGGCGCGCAGGGCTGTGAGGATCTGCTGTTCTATTGCCGTGTCGCGGAAGCGTATCACTTCGCGGTGGTTCCTGATTATGAGATCGGGTACCGCTATCTGCCGGACAACATGTCCAGCGACATGACACGGATGTTCCGTTCCTGGATGCTGGTTGCGGACGAGATGGCGGCTCGCCATCCCGATCGTATCGCCTTGCTGGACCGGGGGATCTGCAACTACGCCCGATGGCTGCTTCGAAGAGCGCTGATGGGCGGCCAATTGAGGTACTTTGCATCGGTCATCGTGCTGTTGGCCCGGCGCAATCCTTCCCTGGCCGTCAAGGTTGTCGCACTTGACTTGCCGCGGGATATTGCCTCGGCCACGCGCTGGACCTTCCGCAATATGCGACACAAAGAGCTGCGACGGCCATCGCCGTCGTTCCTGATCGGCGACCCCAAGCAATCTCGATGGCAGAAGACGCAGACGACATGACAAGGCCGAGAGCGGCGCGGCGTGCCGCATTGGCCGAATTGTGGCGGCTCCTCAAGGTGGCTCCGCTACCGCGTTGGGCGACGCCCACGCTGATCGTGCTTGGCCTTGCCTCGTCGCTGGCGGAAACGGTCGGGATTACACTGGTGCTGCTCTTCTTCTATCTCGCCATGGGGCAGGTAGAGCTTGCCACGTCGACGAGCGGCGTCCTGGGTGATGCGCTCCGGCACGCGACCGGCTGGTTTCATAGTTCGACCGAAACCGCGCTGGTGGTGCTTCTTCTCATCGTGATTCGCGGCGCGCTGGCCTTTGCAAATACGCTGATCAGCGCGCACGTCGGCGAGCAGATCAACGAAGTCGCGCGCAACCGCGTCCATTTACAATATCTGTCGACCTCATATTCGTTCTTTCAGCGCCATGACGAGGCCTATCTCATGGAGGTGCTGGGGACCGAGACATGGTTGATCTCCGGGGCTTACAGCAACCTGACCCGCATCATCGTCAGCTCCTGTTCGATCTTCCTCTTCGTGTCATTTCTCTTCGCGCTCTCGGTGAAGATTACGGTGATGGCTATCGCCGCTTCGATGGTCGTGTCGGCCGGGCTGCGTCTCCTTTCCAGGCCGATGCAGGAACTCGGCGGCGGGGTGAAGGTGGTCCATCAGAGACTGGGGGAACACATGCTGATGACCCTTCAAGGCATGCGTACGATCCGTGCGTATGGCCAGGAGAGGGTGCATCAGCAGCGCTTCGAGGGTGCGTCAGCGGAGGCGCGCCGGGTCGCGCTGGGACTCGCGCGTCTTTCCGCGCTGGTTTCCCCGCTCACGGAAGTTGGCTATCTGGTGGTGCTTTGCCTCGTCATCGCTTCCGCCGACTTGTGGGGAATCGGGTTTGCGACCAGCCTTACGGCGGTAGCCTTGCTCTATCGATTGCAGCCGCATATGCGGGAGCTGGAGACCAGCCTGTTGTATATGGCGCAAATCGAGCCGCAGCTGCGTTCGATCCGTCTCATGCTGGAGAAGGACGGCAAGGATTACCCGAAGCCCGGACACATCGCCATCAACAGGCTGAGCGGCAACGTCTCGTTCCGCAACGTGACCTTCCGCTACAACGCGGAATCCGAGCGCGCGCTCCACGATGTCTCCTTTGACATTCCGGCCGGCAAGATCACCGCGCTCGTCGGCGCGAGCGGGGCAGGAAAGACCACCATCGTGAACCTTCTGCTTGGACTTTATTCGGCGACCGAGGGAAGCATCAGGGTGGACGGCTGTCCTATCGAAGATCTCCGCCGGACCGATTGGCTTGGCCTGCTTGCGATTGCCGGCCAGGACGTCGACCTTGTGGAAGGCACTGTGATCGACAACGTTCGCATGTCCAAGAACGACGCCTCGGAGGAGGAGATCCTGCACGCGTTGCGCGTGGCAGGCATTTCGGAAGTCGTCGAGGCGCTGCCCGACAGGTACAACACCTGGATCGGACAGCACGGCATGCGCTTTTCGGGCGGACAGCGTCAGCGGATCGGACTGGCCCGCGCGATCGTCCGCAATCCGGATTTCTTGATCCTCGACGAGGCCATGAGCGCGCTCGATCGCTCGCTGGAGGAGAGCATCAAGCGCGCAATCCAGCTGCAGCTCAAAGGGCGAACCTTGCTGCTCATTACGCACCGCCTGGAGTCAGTGCTCGACGCGGATCACGTGGTGTGCCTTGAGGCCGGCCGGGTTTGCGCGGAGGGATCTCCGGCGATGCTGCAGGCGGATTCCAGCAGTCTGTTTGCCCGGAGTCTTCGGGTGGGAGCCCTTCGAGCCGGACATTGAACCTGCGCTGTCTCGCGGCAGTTCGGCGCGGATCGGATTTCGAAATCCGCGACTGCGCGCGCTCAGTTCCGACCGTAGTATTACGGTTTAGACTTAAAGCTGAAGGCGCTCGCGAAACCTGTGATGAGTAACGGATTCGCACGTCGAATTGACTGCGACGCATTTTCCTCATGCGAACCGGCATCCGTTTCGCTCGAAAACGCTATGATTCGTCACTGCACACTCTGTTCCTTCGCGGAACTCGTTGGCACGCGGTGGCGCATCAAAGCTCTCAGTTGAGAGTTCCTCGAAGCAAGCATCGCGCACGCTTCAATTTTTCCCGAAATTCATAAGTCGGCTTGAACGCCTTCGTGGTGGTTGTGGTGTCAAAGGAGCACAATCCATCATGACAGCAAACCCAACCAATGCGAGCGTCATCGCCGGAACTTCCGGATCAGACATTCTCTTCGGCGGCGCGGGAAACGATCTTCTCACCGGAGGAGCAGGCAACGACATCTTCGCAATTTCGAAGGGCTATGGCTCTGACACCATCAGCGACTTTCAGACCGGCGTCGGCGGTGACGTGCTGCGTGTTCAGAATTACGGGTTCGCAACATTTGCGACCTTCCTTGCGGCCGCCAGGCAGGTAGGTTCCGACACGGTCGTCTCGCTGTCGAGCACTGAAACCCTGACGTTGCAGAATGTCACTCTATCTTCTCTCGTCGCGTCCAATGTCGTCCTCGACAATCCGCTTCAGGGCAGCGCCTCGCCGAACACAGCGGCGCTCTCGGTCCTGGCCGGCGGCACGTTGACCGGCGGAGCGATGAATGACTCGCTGCAAGCGTCCGGAACCGGCGTCACATTGATCGGGGGCACGGGAGACGATAGCTACTTCATGTTCGACCACAACACCAAGGTCGTCGAACAGGCAGGCCAGGGTATCGATACCGTCTACGACGGGATGATCGACGGCTACAGCCTCGTCAATGCGCCGAATGTCGAAAACTTGATCCTCGGTGGCAGCGACGCATCGCCTGCGACCGGCAACGACCTCGACAACATCATTGTCGGCAATGCCGGCAACAACGTCATGGATGGCGGCAAGGGCAATGACGTGCTCAACGGCCTCGGCGGCATCGACACCTTCATTATCGCTCCTGGCAACGGCAACGATATCATTAGCGGATTCACTGCCGGCGTCGGCGGCGACATCCTGCAACTCAACGATACCGGCTTTCAGACGCTATCGGACGTCATCGCTGCCATGAAGCAGGTCGGTACCGATACCGTCCTCACGCTCGGCAGTGGCGAAACCCTCAGACTCAACAATACCAAGATCACGGACTTCACCGCGGCAAACGTCAACATAGTCACGCACCGCACCGACCTGGTGCAGACCTTCAACGACGATTTCAACACGCTTTCCGCGGGTCAGGACCCGCACATGACCTGGCGCACGAGCTATGCCTGGAGTGGAGCGGCGAGCTACTCGCTCGCCGGCGAGCAGCAGATCTACGTCGATCCGAGCTTTTCAGGATTGCCGGGAAGCCAGGCTCCGGCGTCGCTCGGCCTTGATCCGTTCTCGATCCAGGATGGCCATCTCGTCATCACCGCGCAGCCGTTGCCTTCGAGCGACGCGGCCTATGTCGGCGGCCATCAGTTCTCGTCGGGCATGATCTCGACCCAGAACAGCTTCGTCCAGACCTATGGCTATTTTCAGATGACAGCCACCTTGTCCGGCACGCCCGGCGCATGGCCCGCCTTCTGGATGCTGCCCACCAACCCGCATGGCCTTGCCACCGAGCTCGACGTGCTCGAGGGGCTCGGCACGCATCCGGACCAGTCCCATTGGGGGCTCCGATCCTCGACCACGCCTGATCAGGGATATTGGTCGAATACGGCCAACCTGACTGCGGGCCAGCATACGTTCGCGGTGGAGTGGACGCCGTACACGCTGACCTTTTTCGTGGATGGCGCCGAGGTAGGGCAGGTAGCAACTCCCTCCGACATGAACACGGCGATGTACATGATCGCCAACCTTGCCATGGGCGGGAGCTGGGCCGGCAATGCCACCCCCGACGCGACGGCAAACGTGAGCATCGATTCAATTACCGCGTATCAACTGCCGGAATACACGCTGGCGAATTATTCGCTGCTCGCCAGTGCAACTCCGACCGGCATGATCACAGGAACCGCGAGCGCTGACACCCTGACCGGCACATCGGGTAACGATCTGATCGACGGAGGAGGAGGGGCCGACACCTTGACCGGCGGCGCCGGCGACGACACCTATCTCGTCTCCGATCCGAACGCCAAGATCGTGGAAGGCTATGGCGGCGGCATTGATACGGTGAAGTCGTCCGTCACCTACACGCTCCGCGACTATGTCGAGAACCTGACGCTGACCGGAACGGCTGCGATCGGCGCCACCGGCAACTCGCAGTCCAACATCATCACCGGCAATGACGGCGCAAACGTCATCACCGGCGGGCTCGGCAACGACATCCTGACCGGCGGCGGCGGCGCGGATACCTTCGTCATCAATGCCGGCGACGGTTCGGACATCATAACGGATTTCACGCCGGGTTCCGGGGCAGGGCACGACGTGGTTCAGCTCAACGGCTTTGCATTCACCTCGTTCAGCGACATCCAGGCGGCGATGACCCAGGTCGGGAACGACGTCTACCTGGCGCTGACGAGCCAGGACACTCTTGTTTTCCGTAACACCATGATCTCGTCGCTTACCAGCGACGATTTCCAGCTTCCCGGTTCGCTCCCTGTCGGCGGCATAATTACATCCTGGATCAACGGAAGCGCCAGCAGCCACATGGTCTATGGGACCTCGGCTAACGACAAGATCACGGCATTCAATACCGACGACACGATGGTCGGATGGACCGGCGACGACACCTACGGCGTCAGTAACGTGAACCAGAAGATTGTCGAGAACCGCGGCGGCGGCATCGATAGTGTCGAAGCCTGGTCGTCCTATACGTTGCCGGACAACGTCGAGAATCTGACCATGATGCTGGGCGGGGTCACCGGCACCGGCAACCAGTTGGCTAACCGCATCGTGGGCTCGAGCGGCGACGACACGCTCAACGGGGGCGGTGGCAATGACTGGATTTTCGGAGGCGCGGGCAACGACACGTTCGTCTACACCCCGGGCAGCGGCAACGTCACGATTGCCGACTTCCATGTTCTAACGCCCACCAGTGCCGAGCAGGACAAGCTGACGCTAAAGGGCTACGACGCCTCCGCTTACTTGACGAATGTCGGCGACGTCTGGACCGTCCACTATGCAAGAGGGACCGATACGCTCAAACTGGTTGGCGTCAGCCAGCTGACCTCGTCAGACGTCTCGTTCGTCACCGACTGGAATACGCCGATGACCATGACGGGGCTCGCGGCTCCAACGGCCTCGTTCGCAGCCGGCAGTCATGTGGACGCATCGGGCTTTACCGCCGTAAATCAGCTGACCTTGACGGGGAGCGCGCAGGCTGGCGTCACCGTCGAAATTTTCGATCAGGCAACCCTGATCGGAACCACGATCGCCGACGCAACAGGCGCTTGGTCGTTTGCGACGGGAACGTTGTCCGACGGCAGCCATATCCTCACCGGCAAGGCCGCCGATGCCCTCGGAAATCTCAGCGCCGCGTCAGCGACGTTGAACGTGACAGTCGATACGCAGGCACCCGTGGCGCCGAGCCTCGTCTCGGCCATGCTCGCGTCCGGGAGCACCGTCACCGCGTCCGGTGCAGCGGAAGCCGGAAGCATCGTTAAATTATACGACGGAGCGGTTCTGCTCGGCACTACGGTCGCGGCATCCAACGGTAGCTGGAGCATCAACACCGGCTCGCTCGCCACAGGAGCGCACAAGCTTTCCGCGACCTCGACAGACGAGGTCGGCAATCAAAGCTCGTCCTCCAATGTGCTTGCAGCGGTGGTCGGTACGTCGCTCGAGGCGATCGGCACAACGTCGTTCACCAGAGTCGGAAGCAACTATTACATGTCGAACGCCGATAAGGCGGTCCTGCTGAAATATGGCGGTGCGACGGTCACGGCGGGGCAGTTCGGCACATGGTCGCCCGTAGCTGCGGAGGCGACCTCGAGCGGCTACGACGTGGCCTGGAAGGATTCGGTCACTGGTCACTACGCGGTCTGGACCACCGACAGCAACGGCAACTTTGCGTCCAAGATACTGAACGACGAGTCGGTAACCAGTTCATCACTTGAATCGATCGAAACCGTCTTCCATCAGGACTTGAATCGCGATGGTGTGATCGGCGTGCCGCCGGCGACCTTGACGACGCCAAGCATGCTATCGACAACATCGATCGAAGCATCCGGCGCGACCAGCCTGGATAAACTCGGCAACACCTACTTGCTCGACTCGATTGGTGGCGGCCAGGGACCATCGTTGAAGTACGCCGGTGCCCCCGTCGTTGCCGGGCAATTCGGCACTTGGGCGCCGGTCGGTGCGGAAGCGACTTCGGATGGCTACCATGTGGCCTGGAAGGATACCGTTTCCGGCCAGTACGCGGTATGGAGTACGGATAACAACGGCAACTTCTCGTCCAAGCCGGTGAATAGCGCATCGGGGACCGACGCGTCACTCAAGTCAGCCGAAGCCGTCTTCCATCAGGACCTCAACGGGGACGGCGTGATCAACACGCCTTCGACAATCCTGGATATTTCCGGAAAGGTCGTCCTGGACTTGGCCAATATGGGCCAGTCGGTCACGATCGAGGCGGGCGCCAGGCTCGAATTGACTGGTGCCGCTTCCGGATCAATCACCTTCAGTGCCGCAACCGGCACGTTGGTGCTCGATCATGCGTCCCAGTTCACGGGAAAATTGAACCATCTGAGCGGCGATGGCACCGCATCCAACTCGAACCAGATAGACCTGAAGGATATCGCTTTCGGAGCCGGAACGTCGGCGTCCTATGCGGGAGATACATCTGGCGGCGTGCTGACCGTGGTCGATGCTCAAAACCATGCTGCGCATCTGTCGCTGGTCGGCGATTACACTCAGTCAGCGTTCAATCTTTCGAGCGACGGAAGCGGCGGCACGCTGGTCATCGATCCTCCCAAGGATGGATTTGATTTCGGCTCAATTCCGGTGCCGGCCGCACAGGCGCCGACAGCTGCATGGCTGGCGGGCGACGGCTTTGCCTTCGATCACGCCAATCCATCGGCGAGCCCAGTCCATCTCGCCCTTGATACCTTCACGCATCAGGATGGTCCGGCAGTTTCTCAATCCGACAGTCTCCAAGCAATCTTGGCGGCCGCGGATCATTCCGAGCTACTCCACTTCGCGGCACCGGTGGATGCTCATCTTGCGGAGTTCCACAACTACATGCTCCACCAATAGGGCTCGGAACAGCTTTTAGCCAGGCGCCGACACCATGGTGCACGCTGCCGCGAATGCAAGAGCGAAAGACGGCAGCGTCGCTCCTAACGATTGGTGCGGTTGCTGTTCAAGTTGGGGTTCGACGATACTGCTGGCGGCACACCTTGGCCGATGGGATTTCGGAACGGATTGCTGCTCGGCTGGGTTGCGACAGGATTGCGCGAGCCCGTCGTGACATTCTGGCGGTGCTGAGCACCCTGCTGTTGCTGCGTGCCTTGTGCAAGCGCCGGCGTAGCAAGAAGGAGTGGAACGATCAGCAAGAATAGGAGCGGTAACATAGGTACCTCCATCTGCAGAACCTTGGGCAGCTAGGTGACAAGTCTGGTCTGCCAGTGAGTTTCCGACTCTCTCTTGGAAAGGGTCAAGGTTTCCCGCGGCGGGCGTAAAAGCTGCCGTTGGCCGCAGCGATCCCCTCGATGCATTATTGGGATCGATTGCGTCGCCGTCGACAGTGAAGTCGTGGCATGGTTCTTCACAATCAGTGCCAGCGGTCCGGTGTCAGCTTCGGTGCGGAACACTCATCGATTTCGTCGCACGCCGGCCGCTTGGATCAGAACACGGCCTTTCGCTCGGGTCAAAAGCCGCTAAGATAATTGGAACATCGACGCGGGAAATGGCGCGTCGATCAGTCGGGTCCGACAAAGAAGGGTATCATGTTCGCCAACTGGAAATACGGATGCGTGCTGCTTGCGCTCGTCTGCACCGCAACCGGCTCATGTCCGGATCGTGCGTTGGCGCTTACGGCTGAACTCGCCAGAAAATGCAGCGCCCTTATGGCCCAGCAATTTCCTCCGCGCGAGCCTGGAAATCCGGCAGCGGGAAGCGCCAAGGGATCGGGGCACGATCAGCGCGCATACTACGCCAAGTGCGTCGCGAGTGGCGGCAAGATGGACGGTGGGGTCAAGTGACCGGATCAGAGCGTGATGACTCAAGCACGCAAGCGGTCCTGCAACTCGGGAAATTCTAGATTACGGCTCGTGCTTCAGGCAGTGGCGGGGATGCCTCCGACTGCACCTGTTCGATCAGCGAAAGGTTTTCGACGAGGAGATAGGTCAGCAGACTCGCGAGATAAGACAGTTGCATCACCACAGCGCTGGCCACGAATGCCGCCACGCCGGTCACGAGACCACCCTGAAGGCCCAAATACCACGCCGGAACCATCAACAGAGCTGTTGCTGGAACAAGGGCATATGCGCGAAAAAAACGTCTAAGAAAAAGACCGGCTACGCCGCTTGCTATTATTAGCAAGATCAAGATCCGTCCCTCCTGCCTTTGTGTTGGCGACGTCCCGGACCGAGGATATCGCCGCTTTATCACCACGAAACTGTCGAAAAGATATCACCTTCGGGCTGCGTCGGCTAGTCGGCTGGTACCCGTACCTGCTTCCCTCGGGCGGAAAGCTGAGCAATTTCTGGGATATCCTCAGCTGTTTGCTAACGTCCTACCGTGGGTTGTGGCGGGCACCGAGAGTGAATTTTTCTGCGCGCAGGCGTACGCCGAGGCACGTGGTCCGTTCAGCTCCATCCTCGTTCCTCCCAGCGGAGCGTCATGCAGCGATCTGATCTGGGCGGCGGCTTCAATCCGCCTGCGCGGTGGAGTTCTTGCCGTTCGCACAACAGTCGGTCCTTTCGATCAGGAAGATGTTACGTCCGAGAATTCCGTGTCTTTGTCCTCGTTCGGTCACTTTCACACGGATGAAGTCGATGGTGTTTACTGGAAGGGGTTAAGGGCTCGGGCGCGGACTTCGGTTGTCGTCTTGGCACTCTTCTTGCTGAACCAGGATTGCGGACACGACAGGACTTGAGGCATCGATGAACCGGCGAATAATTCCCCTGATCATGTGTGGCGGCGCGGGCACGCGGCTGTGGCCGGCCTCGCGCGAGGTGCATCCGAAGCAGTTCCTGTCGCTGTTCGGGGCGCGCTCGACCTTCCAGGAGACGCTGCTGCGGGTTTCGGATGCGACGCTGTTCGAGCGTCCGGTGGTGATCACCAACGAGGC
>NZ_JAFCJK010000017.1 GCF_018131005.1 Bradyrhizobium lablabi | reverse complement strand
TCGCTCCACGGACTTAACGCCTGCCTTGGGGCGTCAAAACCACACGACTTCGCCGTCCGCCTCACGCGCGCTCGTCATTGCGCATTCGGCGTCCACCGCATCTCAACCCAACACCCGTGACGATCGCGAAGCGCCCCTCGATCGGGTGAGACGGGCGGAATTGAACAACTGATTTGCCCGACGACGGAAGCGCAATATTTTTCGCACGAGGACTGGACGTCCCAAATCACCCTGAAATAACTGGAGAAATTCGCCCCTGCGCGCATGAGCGAACTTGCGCATGGTCTCACCGAACTCTATTAGCTGTTCCGCCGCAATTAGCTGGGTGCCGCCCATGGCAGCCGCGGCAAAACGGACACAAGGCGCATGTTTCGGAGATCAATCCGGCAGAAGATCGTCGGCATCGCCGCGGGATTGATCGTCCTTGCCGTGGTTACCTCGCTGCTGTCGATGGTGCTGGCGGGCCGGGTCGGTCATCTGCTCGACGAACTCACCACCCGTTACATCCCCGCCTATGCCGATCTCGCGCGCGTCAACGTCCGCTCGCTGGAGCGGTCGCTGGCGATGCGGCGGATGATGATGGCGAAGATGCAGGCGCCGACGGACGAGAGCTATGAAGCGGCGCGCAAGACCTTCGACGAGCTCGAACCCATACTCAACCGCGAGGCCGGTGACGCACGAAAGCTGATCGCCGCGATTATCTCCGATCCCAGCACCCCGTCCGACAATGCCGCGCTCGGCCGCCTCGACGATCGCATCGACAATGCGGTCAACGACCTGCTCGTCCGCCTGAACGCGGAAAACAAGGCGCTGCTCGACCAGCTCGAGGCGAAGGATTTCTCCGCGGCCAAGCAAACCATGCTCCGTTCCGACGCCCTGCGCGACGAATTCAACGCCAGGATCGACAGCATCCGGAGCGACATGCTCACCCAGGTCGCCGCGGCCGCGGCAACCGTGATGTCCGCACAGCAGCGCGCGATCATCATTTCGGCGATCGTCACGGCAGTCGCCGCAATCCTCGGCTTCCTGTTCGCGATGATGGTCGGCACCGGCATCACGCGGCCGGTAATGCGGCTGCTCGAAGGCACCCGCGAGGTCGAGGCGGGCCGTCTCGACGGCGCCATCACCATCACGACGGAGGACGAGATCGGCGAGCTCTCGGCTGCGTTCAACCGCATGATCGAGACGCTGCGTCACAACCAGCGCATCCGCGAGACTTTCGGCCGCTACATCAATCCGCGGATCGCCGAAGGCCTGCTCGAACAGCCAGCGATCGCCGTGACCGAGGGACAGCGCCGCGTCATGACGGTGATGTTCTGCGACATGAAGGGATTCACGACACTGAGCGAAGGCGTGACGCCGCGCGGCCTCGTCAAGATCATGAACCTCTATCTCTCGACCATGTCCGAGCCGATCCATGCGCACCGCGGCATCATCGACAAATATATCGGCGACGCCATCATGGCCTATTGGGGCGCGCCCTTCGTCGAGGAGGCCGAGCAGACGCATCTCGCTGCCCTCGCCGCGATCGACATGATCGGGCGCGTCGCGCATCTGCGCAAGGAGCTGCCCGAGTTGCTCGGCGTGCGCACGATTCCGACCGATTGCGACGTCCGCATCGGCATAGCCACCGGCGAAGCCCTGGTCGGCAGCATCGGCTCCGAATTCATGATGAGCTACACCGTGCTCGGCGACACGGTGAACCTCGCCTCGCGGCTCGAAGGCGCGAACAAGGTCTATGGCTGCCGGTGCCTCGTCTCGGAAGCCACCGCCGCCGGCTGCGCGGCGACGATGGAGCTGCGCGAGATCGACCGCCTCGTCGTGGTCGGCCAGACCCAGCCGCAAACCGTGTTCGAGGTCATGGGCAGGAAAGGCGAGCTGACGCCGGCCCAGACAGAGCTGCGGCAGCATTATGCCGAGGGGTTGGCGGCCTACCGCGAGCAGCGGTGGGATGACGCAGCGCGCGCGTTTGATGCCGCCCTGGCAACCGCGCCGGGCGACGGAGCCTCAACGGCATTGAAGGCGCGAATTGAAGGCTTCAGGAAAAATCCGCCGGCGACAGATTGGGACGGCGCATGGCACCTGGAGCACAAGTAGCAGCCACGCCTGCCCAACAGCCGGGTCTGATAAATCGAGGTGCTCAGGTCTGGGCACGCGTCATATTCCCCCGGATCATGATGCGATCTGGGTCAGGACCCACAAACTGACCAACTTCGAACTCGGGACGGACCTCGATCGGCCGGGCCTCAAATCAGATGGTCGAAGACTTGCCGGTGTTGACCGCCAATTGGGCGTCGAAGGCCCGCTGGTAGGCGGGTCGCGCTTCGCCGCGAGCGACGTAGGCGGCGAGGTTCGGATATTCGTCCAGCATGCCCGATGATTTCAGCCTGAGCAGTACCGACACCATCATCAGGTCGCCCGCGCTGAACGCACCATCGAGCCAGTCGGCGTCGCCGAGGCGGACGGAAAGCTGATCCAGCCGGACACGGACGCGATCCTCGACCAGAGGCAGGCGTTCCGCATTCCAAGGCTTGCTGCCCTCCAGGAGCCTGGCATTGCCGAGTTCGAGGATCGGCGGCTCCACCGTGCTGAGCGCGGCGAACATCCACGTGATCGCGCGCGCCCGGGCATCGGCATCGTCGGGGAGCAGCCCCGCATGGCGCTGGGCGATGTGGAGTACGATCGCTCCTGTCTCGAACAGGGCAAGATCGCCTTCCTCGTAGGTCGGGATCTGACCGAAAGGATGAAGCGCCAGATGCGCGGGTTCTTTCATCGCGCGAAACGAAACAGGGCGAACTTCGTAGGATAGGCCTGCTTCTTCAATCGCCCAGCGAACGCGTGTATCGCGCGCCAGTCCCTTGCCGCCATCGGGTGACCGTTCAAAGGCGGTAATGGTGATGGTCATCGTGGAGCTTCTCCTCGGCGTACGAGAGCTATAAGAGGCTCTCGTTGGACACCAGCCCGCCGCCAACGGACGAATCGGTTGTAGCGTTGGTGTACGGACCAAACATCTCAGGCAGATCGCGCCAAGGCGCTCCAGAGCGCAAGACCCCGTAAGATGCCATTGAGGACAGAACGGTCGTTAACCTGAGGAACGCCACGCGGCTTGTTCGGCAGCATGGGCTTGATGGCAATCCATTCATAATCGGCGAGTTCGCAGCGCATGATTCGAGCCCCCAGTTTGGAAGCTTGAATCAGAGGGGGCTAGCCGGACGCAATGCGTCAGGGCAGGCCCCGGTTGGACGCTTACGGGGTAGAAGCGGACGTCAGCCAGCCGACAATCTCAGCTGAGACCGTCGAAAATGATCCGAAGCTGACATAATTTAGCCAGCGTTTCTTCGGTCGTTCCCCCCTTTCAACGCTTGGGAGACTTACTTGCGCAAAGCATTTTGGTCTTTAGTTGTTGGGCTTTCTTGCTTGGCTTCTTCCGTCGACGCCGCTGGCATCCAGCTTTTCAACCATGGCCCTAACTTGACGGGCGCGATCTGGTATCCATGCAAGGCCAAACCAAAAGATGTGGAGCTTGGCGACCTGGGGGTGGGTGTCGACTATGGTCTCATCGGTGTGAAGGATTGCCCCGTCACTGGGGCAAAGCTGCCGCTGGTCATCGTCTCCCACGGTTATGTCGGATGGTTCGGCGGGCACCATGACACGGCAGCTGCGCTAGCGGATGCCGGATTCGTCGTCGCGGCAATCAATCATCCGGGCGACAACGCGAACAATTCCTCAAAAAAAGACGATCTGTCATCCTTCGTGTGGCGCCCGACAGACATGGTCCGTCTGCTCGATTTCATGCTTCAAGACTGGAAAGATAGGGCCGTCGTCGATCCCGCGAAAATTGGACTATTTGGATTCTCCAAGGGAGCCTACACTGGTCTGGCACTGATCGGTGCCGCACCGGACTTCGGCCGTTATGCGCGCGGTTGCACGGATGCGTCGAAATTCTGCGGGCAGCTTAGAAGCGGCGACATTCCTGCCTTGACGCAAGATGCGCGCATTCGCGCCGCTGTGATTGTCGATCCGATACCAGGTTTCTTCACGCAATCCAATCTGGCGGCGATCAGGATTCCGGTGCAGTTCTGGCGAGCGGAGGTCGGAATCGGGATTATCGATCCAGAGGGCACGGCGCGGGTCGCCCGTGCGCTACCGGGAAAGCCGGAGGTTCACAGCGTGCCTGCCAGCCACTTTGCGTTCCTAGCGCCATGCTCGCCGCAACTCAGGGCCGCGCTGCCTCGCATCTGCACCGACAAGCCTGCGGAATTTGATAGGTCAGCGTTTCATCGCGAATTTAACGAGAGCGTTGCGCGGTTCTTCCATGAGCAACTGGCTGAAGGCAACTGACGGCTACCGCCAAGGCTTTGGCGGATAAGTCGGCTTCTGGCGCGTCGCGACATACTGCGCCGCCGCACGAACCTGGTCGCTATAGAAGCAAAGCGGGCGTCGTCACCAGTCACATGACGCCGCCGGGTTTATAGGTACACGGCCTAAAAGGCCGGCGGCGTATCTCAATGCGCTACGACCGCCGCCCATACGCTTTTCAGCACTATCTGCATCGCGTCGATCCAGCCAGGATTTGACGGGTCGGGAAAATTCCCGGTCGCGATTTGGAATTAGTCCCGAGTGCTGTTGGAGAAATAGTATTTGCCAATTTTACGAGGCTCCAGCAGTCTTTGCGGGGTTCGTTGGGGACAATAACGAACCGCAAAATCACGGGGTGGGGCCATGGCTGGTACGTTGCGGCGTGCGGCAACTCGAAAATTCCTGGCTTTCCCTCCCACGCGTGAAGCCGCGGCCATCACAGCCGCCATTGCGACTGCGACGCTACCGACGAGCGTGAGCGCCCAGGACCTGCCCACGACTGAACTGCCACCGGTGACCGTGATTTCTCCGTCGCCGCTCGCCGGTACGCGCAGCCCGAAGCCGGTGGCTCGGCCGGTGGCACGCACATCGCGAACCACCCGGGCACGAGGCGCGCCCGCTGAAACAGCGGAGGCGCCGGCGACTGGCGCAGCTACGCCGGGAGCTTCTGATCGCGACCCGACCCTGATTGATCGCGACAAGGTTCCGTCCAATACGGCGGTGCTGACAGCGCCGGCCTTCAGCCACAACTATACGACGAACTTTCTCGACGCATTGGTTCGCGGGCTGCCCGGCGTGACGGTCGGCGACCAGACGGGCAATCCGTTCCAGCGCAATCTAGACTATCGCGGCTTCATCGCCTCGCCTGTCCAGGGAACGCCGCAGGGCCTAGCGGTCTATCAGAACGGCGTCCGCATCAACGAATCCTGGGGTGACGTGGTCAATTGGGATTTCATCCCGGAAAAGGCGATCGACCGGGTTACGCTCTTCCCCAACAATCCCGTGTTCGGCCTCAACGCGATCGGCGGCGCTCTCAGCATCCAGATGAAGAACGGCTTCACCTATCAGGGCGTCGAAGCCGAGACGTTCGGCGGCTCTTACGGTCGCGTGCAAGGTGGCGTGCAAGCCGGCGGCCAGAAGGACAACGTCTCCGCCTATGCGGCGTTCGAATCCGCGTATGACCGGGGATGGCGCGACTTCGCGAACTCGTCGCATGTGAACCGCATGTATGTGGATGTCGGCGCGCGCAACGATCAGACCGAATTCCACGTCAATTTCACCGGCGCCAACAATCTGCTCGGGAATGTCGCGGCAACGCCGATCCAGATGCTCAATCAGAGATGGTCAAGCGTCTATACGTGGCCGCAGTCGACACATCTGCAACTGGCGTTCGTCAATGCGAGCCTGAGCCATAATTTTTCGGATACCTGGTCCTTCCAGGGCAACGCCTACTTCCGCGGCTTCCGGCAGTCCCATGTCGACGGCAATGGCACCGATGTCCGGCCGTGCGATGATCCTGCTGAGCTGTGCATCGGCGACAACCTTCCGCTTTCGCCAGGGGGCGCAACTCCGAACACGCTCGGCGACGCGTTCCTCGGCGAAGTCGACCGCAACCGGGTGGCCACCAACAGTTTCGGCGGCACTGCCCAGCTCACCAACACGGACAGACTGTTCGGGCACGACAACCACGTCGTGATGGGCGTCAGCGTCGACCATGGCAACACAAAATTCAACGCGATCAGCGAGCTCGGAACGATCGATCCGAACAACCTGTTCGTGACCGGCACCGGGGTCATCATCAACCAGCCCGACGCGGGCCTCAGCCCGGTCGATCTGCGCGCCACCAACACCTACACCGGCGTCTACGCAACCGATACTTTTGACGTGACGAACACGCTGTCGGTGACGGCGGGCGGGCGGTTCAATCTCGCCCAGATCGACTTGCAGGACCAGACCGGCACGAATCCACTGCTCAACAGCAGCAATCGCTTCCAGCGATTTAACCCGGTGATCGGCGCGACCTACAAGGTCACCCCGAACCTCACCGCCTATGCCGGCTACTCCGAAGCCAACCGCGCGCCGACGCCGCTGGAGCTGGGGTGCTCCGACCCCAACCATCCCTGCATGATCGACACCTTCCTGGTGGCGGATCCACCGCTCAAGCAGGTGGTGGCACACACTCTCGAAGCGGGATTCCGCGGCGGGTTCGGCCAAGATGCCAGGACCGGCGTGCTGACCTGGGGACTGGGTGTATTCCGTACCCTCTCCTCCGACGACATCATCCAGGTCACAAGCCCGATCGGCGTGAACAACTTCGGCTTCTTCCAGAATGCCGGACAGACATTGCGACAAGGCATCGAGGCCAAGCTCGAGTATCGCTATGATCGCTGGAATGCCTATGCCAACTACACCTATGTCAATGCCACCTACCGAACCGCGATTACGCTGTTCTCGCCGAACAATCCGAATGCCTTGACTGACCCAAACAACGACGACGTGCAATTTGTCAACGTCAAGCCAGGCGATCAGATTCCGGGTATTCCGGCGAACCGCTTCAAGGCTGGTGTCGAGTACAATGTCACGGAGGCGTGGAAGGTCGGGGGCGACCTCAACTTCGTAGGCAGCCAATGGCTCGTTCATGACGATACCAACCAGAGCCCGAAGGTGCCTGCCTATACGGTCGTGAACCTGCATAGCTCATACCGGATCACACCGAACGTCGAGATCTTTGGCCTGATCAACAATGTCTTCAACCAACGCTACTATTTGGGTGGTACGTTCTTCGAAAGCGGCGGCTTTGCCAGCGCCGGAGGCGCGCCCAACCTCATGGCACAATTGACCGATCCCCGCACCTTCGTACCGGGAACGCCGCTCGCCGCCTATGCCGGTATCAGGGCGAGATTCTAGGCCACCGTTTCCCGTCAATCAGCGATGTCCGCTTGGACCCCAACAGCGGCGTGGAAGCAGACATTGCACGAGGTCCGAGAAGGGCCAGAAGGAGACTCATGCACCGCAGCAAACGTTATCCCTATTCAATCACCTCGTCGGCTTGAGCAAGGAGCGACGGCGATATCGTTATGCCGAGTGATTTCGCCGTCTTCAGATTGATCACGAACTCAAATCTGGTGGACCGAACGACCGGTAGATCTCCCGGCTTGGTGCCTTTGAGAATCCGACCAGTGTAGGTGCCGACTTGATGATACGAATCCGTAATGCGCGTTCCGTAGCTCATCAGCCCACCAACGCCGGCGGATTCTCGAAACTGATAAATTGCAGGTACAGCGTGACGCGCTGCCAACGCAACGATCTGACTGCGATGGCTGAACAAGAACGGATCAGAGGCGACTAGTACGGCGCCTGCGCGCTGCTCGACGACCGCCGAAAACGCGAGGTCCAAATCCCTTTCGTTGCTGGCAGTCAGGATATGCGCCCGTAGTCCGAGCGTGCGCGCAGCTCCCTGCACTTCATTTATCTGTGCCTCGGCATCCGGATAATCCTGATTCACCAGTACGGCGATCGTGGTGGCGGCGGGCACTAGTTCGTGCAGCAGCCCGAGCCGCTTTGCTTCCAGGCCCGCTGTTAGCTGGTGGATGCCGGTAACATTGCCGCCCGGACGGCTGATGCTGGCGACGAGACCGATTTTCACGGGATCGCTGTCCGTAATGAAGACAACTGGAATCGTCGTGGTCGCCGCCTTGGCTGCGAGTGCCGAAACCGTGCCGCCCCCCGTGGCGATCACAGAGACCCGTCGATTGACGAGATCGGCTGCTAGCGACGGCAATCGATCGTAGTGTCCCTCCGCGAGACGGTATTCGATTGTGACGTTTTGGCCCTCGTTATAGCCAGTTTCGCTCAGACCCCGCCGAAAAGCAGAGAGCAGATGCGCGATCGGGGCTGCCGCCGCACTGTTAAGGCACCCGATTACTGGTGTCGCCGGCTGCGCTCTTGCGGCAGGCGGCCAAGCCATTGCCGCAGCACCGCTGATCAGGGTAATGAACTCTCGTCGCTTCATGCTCACCCCCAAGCTCCGGAGACCGGCATAGTAGCGGGCTAATCGGGTACTTTGATAGTGGCTTGAAAGCGGCATAAAAAACATTGCCGCGGTGCACGGCTAATGTCGCAGTTGGGTCAAAGGCCGTCATTTTGGCTCGTTCGCCGGATGTCGGCTTATCCTCTGACAGCGGCGGAAAAGCAGACTTCCTCCAACCGCTGCTTTGGACCCAGCAGTCAACATGGACCTGCTGCGCCCGCCCCGCCAGGGGCAAAGCCGCTGCCGCGCCGCTCAGAAGCGTGATGACGTCCCGTCGCCGCATCGCAAATCCCTGATGCTCCAACCCGAGCGTAAGCAATTTTTCGGCGCAGGTCGAAGCGGCGAATATCCGCGAAAGGTCAATCGTCAGTTTTGGCCCGTTCGCGGAATGTCCGAGCCAATGCGCGACATTGCCGCGTGCTTCGATAACCGCTTTTGCTTACTTACTCGATTATTCTGTCAGCCCGCGCCAGAAGCGTCGCCGGGATTTCAATGCCGATTGCCTTGGCCGTCTTGGCGTTGATGAACAGGTCAAATCCAGTGGGTTGCTCAATGGGTAGGTCGCCCGCGATGGCCCCGTCCAATATCCTTCTAACGTAGTATGCGGTGCGGCGAAGAATTTTCAGTGTCGATGCGCCGTAGGTCAACAGCACTCCATTTTCGAATGAGCTTTCGTTGCTGGAAAAAGACGGCAGGCGATTTGCTATCGCATAGTCGGCAATGCGCCCGGATAGAAATTCATTTACCGTGGCATCACTGATAAGCTGAAGTGCATCGGGCGGCTTGCTTGTGAGCATTGAAAACAGCGGATCAAGATCGCCCGACGAACGCAAAGCGTAGCGCGTCACGCTAATTCCCAAAGAATTCGCCTTTGCCTGGAGATTGTTCACCATTGGGGCGTTGGTTGAATTGGATGGATTGAACAGAACAGCGAGTGCGTTTGCCTTGGGCAAAATCTCTCGTATGAACTCGAGGAGCTTTGGCGTCACGTCTTCATTTAGGGATGCTGTGCCCGTTGTGTGGTTGCCGGGATGCGCGAGGCTGTTGACGAGACCGGCCGCCACGGGATCAGTCATTGCGGTCATTACGACCGGCACGGCAGGTTCGAGGCGTTGCGCAGCGCGTACTCCGGCTGGTGAATTCGCCAGAATTATTCGTGCATTGAGCCGAGCCAATTCCCGCGCGAATTCCGGAAAGCGTGCATCATCGCCCGCGGTAAAGCGGGGTTCGAATATGAAGTCCCGCCCAATGACGAGCCCGTTATCGGCGAAGCCTTGAAGGAGCGCGATGCCTCGAGGGTCTCGCGACGGCGGTTGCGGTTGACCGCCCAAAAATCCAATTACCACCGGCGCTTTCTGGGCGAAAGCGGTCAACGGCCACATGAACGCTGCCCCGCCGGCAAATCTCAAGAATCCGCGCCGATCCATCATGGCTCCCTATTTTAGTACGCCATTCGGCAATCGAAGCGCGAGTGTCCATTGCGGGTCACGCACGGAAGTCGGCGTGTCCTGCCGCGAAGTCCGCCTTACTCTTGAAGGCAGACATCGGCGGCGCCGACGATCATCTCGGCGTTGGACCAACGGCCGAAATGCACGACCGCGATCAGGACGCTGAGACCTTGGTGGCGGCCTTGCGGATGACATCGAGCACCACATCAGGCTTCGATAGCATGGGGACGTGCGAAGACGCGACTTCGGTCGCGGCGGCCTTCATGCGCTTCGAGACGAAATGTTGCAGATCCGGGGGAACCGTCTGGTCCTGGGTGGCGAGGACATACCAGCTCGGCTTGGCGTTCCACGCTGTGCCCTCGAGCTTTTGGTTGAAGAGATCTGCCACCGGCGCCGCCTGCGTCGCATACACCAGCTTTTGCTCCGCCTCGGGCAGATCTCCCGCGAAGTGCTTGACGCCGCTTTGTTTGAGCCAGATGCGCCCTGCCGGCACATCGAGATGGCCGAACACGGGCGACGTCGGAAACTTGCCAAGCAGGCTCTGAGAGGTTTCGTCGGCATCCGGCGCGAGGGCCGCGATATAGACGAGCGCGGCTACCCGCGCATCGGTCCCCGCGTGCGTGATCAGTGTTCCACCATAGGAGTGACCGACGAGGATCACCGGGCTGGGGACCCGAGCAAGGCATGCCTTCACGGCGGCGACATCGGTCGCGAGGGAATCGAGGCCGTGCTGACTGGCCATCACGTCATGGCCCTCGGCCTGGAGCGCTGGGATCAACTTGCTGAAGCATGATCCATCGGCCCAGAGGCCGTGCGCGAAAACGATGCTTGGTTTGGTCACGATAGTCTCCGTTGGCTGTGTGAACCTTGATCGCGATACGTAGCCTAGAGCAACTTACCTTCATGTCCTATTGCGTCATCGAGACCGCCGACAGACGGCGGAACGATAATCGGGCGAAAGTGAAAAATGACCGATTGGGCATCCGGCCCAAAGAGTTTGAGCCGCTCAACAAAAGCGGTCTTAAAGGTAGCGGCATGAAGACGGCGTGGTCCAGGCCAGCTCATGCCCGAAGCTTGCGCGAACACCTCTTTTGATTCCGATAATGACCAACTACGCGAGGCCTCTCTCTGTGACTCGCGTTCGACAGATTCAATCACACGAAATCAAGGCTGCGGCCCCGACAGGCCAGGTTCGCGCTCGGCCCGAAATACGTTGGCATAGAGGTTTGCTATCCATTGCCGCCCGCTGGACGTGATGTTGAGATAGCGTATCGCGTTCTGGATCTGCGGCGCGACGTTCTCCCAATAGAACTGCGGGTACTTGTAGACGATGTCGGCAGGCGTTTGGTAGCCGAGCTTTTTGTTCAGGCCGATCTCCTCGAATTCGTAGAACAGCGCGTTTGACTTCCTCAGATAGTTGGGATCGCCGAGTTGACCGATAAGATCGGCAGCTCGCAGCAACATGCCCTCCTCTTCCATCAGCTCATCGTTTGAGGAGTCGGTGTAGGGGAAGCGGGTAAATTCGATGGCGCGGGCAATTCGGATCGCGTCGATCTCGTCGACATCGTCGAGGCGTTCCGAGACGAACAACTTCGAGCGGTCCACGTGATAGGGCGCAAGCGCGGCGTCGGACGCTCCTCGTGGCAGACGAACCGTGCGACCGGTCAGATCCGCGACATAGGACTCCTCGCTATCCCCTTGGATGATTCCGCGCACATATCCGATGTCATGGGTAAGGCACGCCAGAGTGAAATTCGCATAATCGACGGCCGTCGTTGGCCGCAACATCATTCGCCCCATCAGGATATCGTGTCCGGCGAGCGTGACCAGCATCGTGTGTTCTATGTTGTGATAGAGCGCATCGCTGTTACCTATGCACTCCAGCGTGAGCCTCGCCGCAAACGGAAGAACCTCAGCCAACCGGGCATGCGAAGAACCAAACCGGTCCCGTGTATCCGAGGTCAAGGACGAGGCCAGGGTATGCGCTACCAGTTCCGGAATTGTGATCATCTGAACACCCATCTCGGCGTGCGCCGCGGTTTTGAGACGCTCCTTCGTCGGGTTTCAAGGATAGCACATCGCCTTTCTACGCGGCGGTAAGTGCCGCGATCCGGCTGGTTGGTGCATCGATCCATCTGGCGCCCTCCATGATCATCCGCCGAGCACGGCATGCGCGACGATCGTGATTGCGGGATGTCAAAAGGACAGTGCACTTGTCGTATCTCGCGGCAAGCTCCGGCGCATCCGGATCCCGCCGCTGAAACAAATTTCGGACCAAGGGGGAATGTCGCCGCCGATCAGGAGTTAATGGTCGAGACGACGGCGCGCCTACAACAGCAGCGGGAGACGCATATGAGACCATCCCCGATCAAACTCGCAGCACTTGCGGCGGCCCTCGCGGCGCCGATCATCCTGTTCCCGACGATGCCAGGCTTCGCCGCCGGCGGCGGTGGCGGCGGAGGAGGTGGCGGCGGCGGTGGAGACCCCTACGGATCGAACTACGACACGCCATCGTCATATCCGCAGCAGAAGAGCAAGAGAACCACCACCACCCACAGGGCCAAAAAGCCGGCCAAGCAGTCCAGCTTCGAGGATCCGGCGTTCCGCGACGGCTACCGCATGGCCTATGCGACCATCTACGAGCGAAACGACTATGCCGCCGCGATCGATCAGTTGCACGCACTCGGCAACGACGATCATCCGAACGTCGCCAACCTGATCGGCTACTCCTATCGCAAGCTCGGCGACTACAAGCAGTCGCAGGTCTGGTACGAGCGGGCGCTGAAGGCGGATCCGAACCATGTGCTGACATGGAATTATTACGGCCTGTGGCAAATCGAGCAGGGCAACCGCGATCAGGCGCAATATCACCTGCAGCGGATCGCCGAGATCTGCGGCACCAATTGCGACGAGTATCGCACGCTGGCGGCAGCGCTCGAGAAACCACCCGGCACGAACCTGGTTTACTGAGCGGGGCTGGATCACGGCGGACGAGCATGCGGCCCGGAGGCGGAGCGATATTGGGGCAACTGTCCCGGATATCGCGGCGCTCGTCCGGGCCGCGCGCCGATCGCCGTTGTTGCGTGTCCGTTTTTGCGGGAATTACGCCATTTCGATCGACCCGAGCGCCGGGTAGTTTGCGCACCGGGCGACGCAAACGGATACGCCGGATTACATCGTTATGAAGTGGCAGCTTCTGGCGTGGAGCGGTCTTGCCGTTGCCGCGCTCGTTTCCATCATCGGCGTCGGCGGATGGCTGCTCACCCTCCCCGCCGCAACAGCGCTCAAGACGCCTCCGACAATCGCGCAGGACGAGACCAAGGCAGCGCTTGCCGCCTTGAAGCCGCCGAAGCGGTCGCGCCCGCTGATTGCGATCGTCGGCATCAACGACATGAGCGAGACCACCGACTATCTGATGCCCTATGGCATCCTCAAGCGCGCCGATGTCGCCGATGTCGTGACGCTGGCGACGGGACCGGGACCGGTGACGTTGTTCCCGGTGCTGAAGGTCGAACCGGACGCGACCATCGCGGAATTCGATACCGCGCATCCCGATGGCGCCGACTACGTGATCGTGCCTGCGATGAGCCGCGACGACGATCCGGCCGCCCTGCAGTGGATCCGCCATCAGGCCGAGACAGGAGCCTTGATCGTCGGCGTCTGCGCCGGCAGCAAGGTCGTCGCCTCTACCGGCCTGCTCGACGGCCGCCGGGCGACCACGCACTGGTTCTATTTGAAGGACTGGCGCCGCAATCATCCTGACATCATCTACGTCGCCGACCGCCGCATCGTGGTCGATCGCGGCTTTGCGACCACCACCGGGATTTCGGCGTCGATGCCGATGTCGCTCACCCTGATCGAAGCGATCGCCGGACGTGCCAAGGCGGAAGCCATCGCCGGCGAGATCGGCCTCGCCGACTGGGATGCCCGCCACGACAGCGGCGCCTTCAGGTTCACCCGCCCCTTCGCGCTGACCGCGATCGGAAACACGCTCGCATTCTGGAACCGGGAGCAGCTCGGCCTCGCGCTTGTATCAGGCGTCGACGAAGTGTCACTTGCGCTGGTCGCGGATAGCTGGTCGCGGACCTACCGCTCCCATGCGGTGACCTTCGCCCCGGCCGCCGGCGCGCAGACGACCCGGAACGGCCTGCGCCTCTTTCCGCAACAGGTCGCCTCCGACTGGCCCGCAGATCGCCTGCTGCCCGCGGTCGGAACGACGCCGCCCGCGCTGGCGCTGGATCAGGCGCTGAAGGGTATCGAGACGCGCTATGGCGCGCGCACTTCGGACTTCGTCGCCATGCAGCTTGAATATCCTCGGCGCACTCCGTGACCGCATCAGTTCTTCGGCTGGACGTGTGGCGAGGAATGATGATGCGCGATGCGCCACTCATCGCCCTGCCGGGTGACGAGCATGGTGAAGCGCGATGGCGCCGGCGTCGCCTTGCCCTCTACCATTCGGGTAAAGGTGTAAAAACCGGCAACCACCACAGCGCGGTCGTTGATGGGAATCGTGCGCCTCTCTTCAATCGAATTCTTATTCCCCGTGCCCTTTACCTGCGCGAAATACGTTGCGATTGCTTGAGTCCCCTCGGATATGACGGGGCTGACGGTTCCGAGCAGGATTGCGTCCGGCCAGTATTGCCTGGCGATAAGATCCGGATCATTGCCGCTATACGCGGCAGACCAACGGTCAACTGCCGCGTTAGCGTCTTCCGCCGGGCCGGCTGAAGCTACGGCCGGTGACATGAGTATCGATCCTGCAAGTATGTATTGAGCAACGCGTCCCATTGTTCGTCACCTTATCTCCGGGTTCGACAAAATCGTGCGGTCACACCTAAGCCTTCGGGAATAAATGTCAGTCCGAGAGGCAGAATAGCTGAAGGAAATGGCGGCGCTACTGGCCGACGGCCCGCCTGGTCCCGCGAAGATCTGCTGCGCTATGGGCTGGCGCCCGTGGTCCCTGGGGTCCCTGGCGTCAAAACCGCGACGTACCGGGCGCCAGGCCGAGGCTCATGCGTCCGGCGAGAGCGTAGCTGTTCGGGCTCATCGCGACATGCTTGATCGCCGCCTGGACGTCGCGGACCGACCGTTCAAGCGTCCCGGTCTCGAAAATCGCCGCGGTCCCGGCACCGGCCGCAATCATGTCGACGACGCGCGCAGCGCTTTCTGCGGCATTTGCGCATGCAGCCCGAAACAGAGCCCGCGCCTGAACGAGACGGCTGCCGCCGACGTCAGTTGCCGTCATGAGGTCCGTCATGGCCTCGACGAGCAGCGCCCGCGCGGAACGCAAGCTGGCTTCCGCGCGGCCGACCATGGCCTGGACCAGTTCGCCGTCGCGCAATTGGCCGGGGCTGCCGGGCCGCGGCTTGCGGCTCGCGAGCGCGATGAACGCATCAAGCGCGCCCCGCGCGATTCCCAGCGGGACGACCGAGACCGTCCAGCCAAACGCCGAGATACCCGGCAGTCGATACAATAGGCCTGCTTGCGTGGGCTGGAAATCGACCAGCGGATGGGTGTGGCCTGCCGGAACGAAGCTGTCGCGAATCTCGAAATCGCAGCTTCCCGTGCCGCGCAGTCCCGACACGAACCAGGTGTCGTGAACGCGAACCTCCGACCGGTCGAAATAGCAGCAAAGCGGCGGACCGTCCTGGCCGTCGGCCGCCTTTGCGGCGGCCAGTCCCATGAATCGGGTGGCGTGATGCGCGCCGCTGCCGAACGGCCAGCGTCCGCTCACGCGGTAGCCTCCCTCGACGGCAACGGCCGTTCCGACCGCGCCGGTGGCGCTGGTGATGAAGGCACGCGGATCGGCGAACCAGTCACGCACGGCGTCTTCGGCCAGATAGCCACCGATGCGGCTCATGCCCGCGCCGTTTCCGACCAGCCAACCGACCGAGCCGTCGAGCGCGGACGCCGCCTCGACGATCGTCATGAAGTCGAGCGGAGAGAATTCCGGCCCGCCAAGCGCCCTCGGCAGGTACAGGCGAAACAGCCCCGCCTCGGCCAGCGCGTTGAACAGTGCATCGGGAAGCCTGCGGTCGTGGTCGAAACACTGCCGTTCTGCCGCAATGAGCGGGGCCAGCCGATCGATGGCGGCGAGATGATCCGCAACACTGGCTTGAACGGGTACGAGCATGGCGTCCTCCAGCCGGCAACGCACCAATGTCGGACATCATGCCGCGCCGCGCAAATTCCAAGAATTTCAGCAACGGATGAACTGAATTCATCCAGACTTCCACGATGCGCAAGCCGCCGCCGCCGAGCGGACATCCCCGGGGGGCCGGAGATCACTGTCATCTGCCTGTCATGAATTGTGCCGACACGTCAGCCAGACCAGTTCGAGGACACGCATGTTCGAGGACACACATGGATTACTTCAAACGCTTCAACTTCCTGTTCGCAGCGCCCGTCTTCGAAGCCGACGACCTCGAAGGCATCCGCTTCACCCAGATCATCACCGAAATTGAACGCTCCGGCTTCGAGGTGGTGCGGGCCCGCAAGCTCGAGGATGCCGAGATCGCGGTGCAGACCGATGCGGCGATCGGCTGCATGGTGGTCGATTGGGGCAAGAAGGGACTTGAGGGCAAGACTGCGGCGCTGATCAACCTGATGCGCCGTCGCGGGCTGGATTTCCCGATCATCCTCCTGATCCGCCGCAAGCGCTTCGAGGACCTGCCGGTCGAGGTGCTCGACTTCATCGACGGCTATGTGTTCCTGTCCGAAGAAACCCCGCCGTTCATCGCGAAAAACCTGATCAGCCGACTCAAGCAATATGCCGAAACGCTGAAGACGCCGTTCTTCGGCGCGCTGGTCGACTACGCCGAGGAAGGCAACCAGCTCTGGACCTGCCCGGGCCACAATGGCGGCGTGTTCTACAACCGAAGCCCGATCGGGCGGGTGTTTGTCGAGCACCTTGGCGAAGCGGTGTTCCGCGACGACCTCGACAATTCCGTGCTCGACCTCGGCGACCTCCTCACCCACGAGGGGCCGGCGCTGAAGGCACAGAAGGAGGCGGCGCGGATTTTCGGCGCGGAGAAGACCTATTTCGTGCTCAACGGCACCTCGACCTCCAACAAGGTCGCGCTCGGCTCGCTCGTCACCGACGGCGACCTCGTGCTGTTCGACCGCAACAACCACAAGGCAGCCCATCACGGCGCGCTGCTGATCGGCGGCGGCATCCCGGTCTACCTGCCGACGATCCGCAATGCCTGGGGCCTGATTGGCCCGATGCGCTGGGACCTGCTCGACGAGGCCAGCTTGCGCGACCAGATCCGCAAGCATCCGTTGGTCAAGGACGAGAACGCCTGGAAGCGGCCTCGCCCCTTCCGTGTCGCCGTGGTCGAGCAATGCACCTATGACGGCACCATCCACAGCGCGGAGATGATCCTCAAGCGCATCGGGCATCTCTGCGACTACATCCTGTTCGACGAGGCCTGGGCCGGCTTCATGAAATTCCATCCGATCTACGGCGGTCGCTTCGCCATGGGGCTCGCCGATCTCGGGCCCGAGGCGCCCGGCATCATCGCGACCCAATCGACCCACAAGCAGCTCGCGAGCTTCTCGCAGGCCTCGCAAATCCACGTCCGCGACCGCCATATCAAGGGCCAGAAGCGCCGCGTCGAGCATCGTCGCTTCAACGAAAGCTTCATGCAGCACGCTTCGACCTCGCCGTTCTATCCGCTGTTCGCCTCGCTCGACGTCGGCGCCCAGATGATGAAGGGCCGCTCCGGCGAAGTGTTGTGGGACGACACGATCCGGCTCGGCATCGAGCTGCGCAAGAAGATCCGTGCGGTCAGGCGCGAGTTCGAGGAGAGCGAGGCGCGCCCCGAACGGCGCTGGTTCTTCGAGCCGTTCGTGCCTGACCGTGTGATGATACCCGACGTCGCGCGCGAGGGCGGCGTCCACAAGGTCGCCTGGGAGACGATCTCGACGGACCAGCTCGCCACCAACCCGTTGTTCTGGCAGCTCAAGCCCGGCGAGAGCTGGCATGGCTTCCCCGACATGACGGCGGGCTTTGCCATGACCGACCCGAACAAGCTGACCTTGCTCACGCCGGGCTTCGACCATGCGACCGGCTCCTATACCGAGCACGGCATCCCGGCGCCCGTCGTCGCGCAATATCTGCGCGAGAACCGCATCGTGGCCGAGAAGAACGACCTCAACTCGCTGCTGTTCCTGCTGACGCCGGGCGTCGAGGCCAGCAAGGCCGGCACGCTGGTGAGCGGCCTTGTCGCTTTCAAGAAACTGCACGACGACAACGCCCTGCTCGAGGACGTCATCCCCGAATTCTACCGAAGGCGGCCGAACCGCTATGCCGGCGTGCGGCTGCGCGACCTCTGCCGCGACATGCACTGTTTCTTCCGCGACGCCGGCGTCAGCGCGCTGCAGGCCAAGCAGTTCCTGCCCGAGCATCTGCCCGAGATCGCGATGTCGCCGCGCGAGGCGTCGCGTTATCTCGTCCGCAACGATGTCGACTATCTCCCGATCGACGAGATCTTCGGCCGCATCGCCGCGACGCCGTTCGTCGTCTACCCGCCCGGCATCGCCACGATCGTGCCCGGCGAGCGGCTGTCGGAGCGCAGCCGGCCGATGATCGATTATCTCAAGGTATTCGAGGCGAGCTTCAACGCGTTTCCGGGTTTCGAGGTCGAGGTCCAGGGCATCTACAAGGAGGTCGACGCGTCCGGGCGCGTCCGCTTCTACACCTACGTCGTCTCCGAGTAAGCGCGGACCGGGGCACAATGGAGAATGATCACAAGATCACCGTCCGCGCTTCTCGCGACAGCGACGTCGACGCGATGCTCGCGATCTACCGCCGCCATATCCGCCGCGGCATCGACGAGAGCGTCGACGACAGCGGCACGCCGGAGCCGGACGACCTGCGCGACCGCCGCAAGAATCTGCGCAACACCCGCCTGCCCCATCTGGTCGCCGTCAGCGGCGGCGAGGTCATCGGCTATGCCTATGTCGTGCAGTTCCGCAAGCGTCCAGCCTACCGTTACACGGTGAAGCACTCGATCTATGTGCATCATCAGCACGTCGGCCGCGGTGTCGGCCGCCGCCTGCTCGAGGAGCTGATCGACACCTGCGCCGCGGCCGGCTTCCGCCAGATGATCGGCTACATCGATAGCGACAATGCCGCCTCGCTCGCGCTGCACGACCGGTTCGGTTTTGCCCGCGTCGGGCTATTGCCCGGCGTCGCCTACCGTTACGGCCACTGGGCCGACACCGTGATGGTGCAGCGCTCCCTTGCGGCAGGGGCCACCGCGCCGCCCCCGCCCGCCCCGCTGTCGCGGCTGTGATGTTTCCCAACGTCGTTGCGCCGAGCCATCCGTGCAAGCGGCAATGGATCGCTTCGCGAAACTTGGGATCCAGTGCCACTTAGCGCCGGCCGGGTGGCTTGCGCGGACGGATTGCGGGCGCGATCGCCCTCGCTCGCCGGGAGCCGCCTATTCGAGCGTGAAGCCGACCCGCAGCGTCACCTGATAGTGCCGGACCTTTCCGTCCTCGATATGGCCCCGCGTCTGCACGACTTCGAACCACTTCATCTCGCGGATCGTCTTCGATGCGCGGCTGACGGCGTTCTCGATTGCAGCGTCGATGCTCTTGTCCGATGATCCTACGAGCTCCAGAATCTTGTAGACGTGATCCCTGTCGTCGCTAGCGGGCATGTCGACCTCCTTGTGTGTGGGTGGCCCGGGGACGATGTCTCCGAGGTGTCCGAGGTGCCGTCGAGGGTCCGGCGATTGCTGCGCGGCAGCACTCGGGACGAGTTGACTCAACGTGCCGCCCAGCCTTCGGTTGCGCAGCGCATCCGCCTTTGTCCGTACCTCCGCCTATGGTAACATGGTTCAGTTCAATTTTCGGGAGTGCACACCATGTCCACCATGTTCAGCTCACCCGTTACGCCTCCTCACGGCCTGGCATCCGGCCTGTCGAGCCTGCGCGCGAAGTGGGGCTGGATCGTCGCGCTCGGCGTCATCTACCTGATCGCGGGCGTCCTTGCCTTCGGCAGCGTGTACTTCGCAACCGTGGTCAGCGTGCTGTTCGTCGGCGCCATGATGATCGTCGCGGGCATCGCCGAAATCATCAACGCGTTCCAGTTCAAGTCGTGGGGCAAGTTCGTGCTCTGGCTGTTGCTTGGCGCGCTCTATGTGGTAGCGGGCTTCTTCACCTTCGAGAACCCCCTGCTCGCTGCGGTCACGCTGACGCTGATCATCGGCGTCGCGCTGGTCGTCTCCGGCATCGTGCGCATCTTCCTCGCCTTCAGCATGAGCTCCGCGGCGCCATGGGGCCTCGTCGCCCTCTCCGGCGCGATCACGCTCCTGCTCGGTGCGATGGTGCTTGCGCGCTGGCCGGTCTCGAGCCTCTATGTGCTCGGACTGTTCCTCAGCGTCGACCTGATCTGCGCCGGCGTGAGCTGGATCAGCATGGGCCTGGCGCTGAAACGCAGGACGTGAGCCGAAGCGCTCCGGCTGCCGCCGGAGCACTGCTAAGTCCGCTTTACCTGCCGCTCTCTTCGAAAGAGATGGCGGATCAGACGCGTTCCCAGCCAGAGCAAGAAGATAACCACGCCTAAGGCGGCAAGCGGCGCAGCCAGAGCCAAAAGGGAGACCAGGAGCGCGCCCAGGAGCTCCCCGGTCGAGAGGACGACGTTTCCGACACCACCCGTCAGGACGGTCGATTTCGCTCTGAGCAGGGCCGTCACGCCTTGCGTGAGGCCGGCCACGCCGCCTCCCGCGATGACAGCCGCGGTCCACTTCACCATCGGCGGAACGTCGGTCATCACCGCGGCTGAGACGATTGTCCCTGCGACCAGCGCAGCCGGCGTAGCCAAGGTGTCGAGAAGATTGTCGACCGCGGGAACATAGTAGGCCAGGATTTCTGCAAGGGCTGCCACACCAAGCATTGTCAGTGCGGATGGAGTTGCGAGCCATGCAAAGCTGCCGTCCAGCGGCCGGTGCCCGGTATAGGCCGCCAGGCCGGCGATGAGCATCGGCAAGAACACACGAAACCCGGTTGCCGCGGCGAGACCGACTCCAAGCACAATGGACAACGGAATATGGAGGTCCGACATCGAGCCACCCGGTGCAGACGTCATTACCGGTCGCCTTGGCCTGCCCTTCCATGGGCGAACAGCCGCCAATCCAGTCTAGAGCGAAAATGCTATCAGGCAATTCGTCAGGGTTGGCTGCCGACTTGTTGCGTTGCGAGAGTTTCCGCGTTGGGACTTGTGTCAGGGGGCATGGAATGGACCACCGGGCACAGTGAATTGAAACGTCGCCCCGCAGGGTATGTTCGCGCTTGCCCACAGGCGTCCGCCGTGATCTTCGATGATCTCCCGGCAGATGGATAGACCCATGCCCATACCGTTGGGCTTCGTCGTGTAGAATGGTTGAAACAGACGCTCGGGGTTTTCCACGTTTAGCCCGGGCCCCGAATCCCGCACCGCGACGTGAACGGCCTCCCCCGGCTCCGGGGCGCTGGTGACGACAACCAGTTCGCGCTTGCCATCGTTGACGCTGCTCATCGCCTGAACAGAGTTGATAATCAGGTTCAGAATTACCTGTTGGAATTGGACCCGATCTCCGTGGATGACGGGCAGGCTATCCGCCAGCTCCGTCCGGATAGTCACGCCGTTTTTCAGAATCTCGCCCCGAACAAGTTCAATGGCCTCAACGATCGTTTCGTTGACCCCCAGCCTCTGCTTTTCTCCGCCAGTCTTCCGCACGAGCCCGTGTATGCGCTCAATGATCCGGACGGCCCGGTCAATGTGACCTTGGAAGCGCTCAATACCGAGCTTTGCTCTTTCGATCTCGGGGGCGTTTCTCGTCAACCAATTCAGACTGGTTCGTCCGTCCAGCGAAGCGGCGGCGAGCGGTTGTTTTACCTCATGGACAATCGAGGCTGTGAGTTGTCCCATCGCCGCGATGCGATTTGCGTGCTCTAGAGCCGTCTGCGTCTCACGATAGCGCCGCTCACGACTTGTGCTTGCCAAGGCAATGGTCGCCTGCGCTGCAAAATCGGTGATCAAGTCGATCTGCGTATCTGCAAAAGGCTTTACCTCGACACGGGCAATGCCAATTGCGCCAACCAGCTCATCGTCCGCTAGCATTGGCACGAACAGAAACGTGCGAGCGCCTACCCCTTCGACCAAAGCAACCAGGGCGGGATTGTGCGGCACGTAGGCCGGATCTGTCGCCATGTCGGCGATATGGATTGTGGCCCTACTTTTGATAAGGCGGGCAATGATGCCAAATGAAAGGACCGGATAGACGTGGTTTCTGCCCTCAGCAAAGTATGAATCCGGCAGACCAGAGCGCGCAACCATACGATAGCCGTTTTGCTCGAAGAGCATCAGCGCTCCAAGATCTGCTCGGCAGAGGCGGCCGGCATGGTCAAGGATCGTGTCAAATATGGGCTGCAATGCGTGCGGTGAGTTCGCTATGGCGCGCAGCACAGCCGAGATAGCCGCCCGTTGCTCAAGAAGCTCGGTCACTTGCCGTTGCTGATTGGACTCCATATAGATCCACATCATTCGCGGCCACTCGCCGATCTGTCGCGGGCGCGCAAAGTGGCTGGTTGACCCCGAGCCGGCTCATTGTAGAGGCTGGGCGCAATTCGCGATAGACTTTATCGAACGCCAAGTTCCGGTTCTGGCGCCTCGCGTCATTTCGCTGCGCGGTGGAATCTGGCTGCGGCTGCGCCAAGGAGTCGCGCCCGGGGAGCCAGGACACCGCCGGCCGCGAGCCGGCGGCGTTGCCATTCGTTCAAGCCGCAAGAGGTGCGGCAGCAGAACTCATGGCTGCGCGAGATGCCAGGCGCCGTTGAGGAAGCCATCGCCGGTGATGTCGCCGGGCTTCTGGTCCTTGGCGAAGGTGTAGAGCGGCTTGCCCTTGTAGGCCCACTGCTTCGAGCCGTCGTCGCGGGCGATGATGGTGTAGCCACCTTCGGCCTTGTCGCTCGCTTCCGCCTTCAGCACGGGCCAATTCGTCGCACACGGTCCGTTGCAGGCCGACTTGCCGCCGGCGTCCTTGTCGAAGGTGTAGAGCGTCATGCCCTTGGCATCGGTCAAGACCGAGCCCTTGGAAGTCGTGCCGGTCTTGGTCGGCGGCGCCGCGAAAGCGGCGGACGCGAGCGCGAACGACACAGCGCCGGCGAGCGCAAGTGAGATGGATGTCTTCATATCGTCTCCCTGAATGCAATTGTCTTGCATGCATAGGACGCACGACGGCCTGTCGTATTCCGCAACGGCTGAGGAAAGAATTTTTCAGTTCGGCATCGTTGCCAGGGGAATAAAGCAGCATGCACGCGCCGTTACCGGCGCGTCCATATCCATGGCATTGCGGAGCAAATCGCAGGGCGGGTTAGCGATAGCGTAACCCGCCGCAATCTATCTTTGGAAAACAAGGCGGGTTACGGCTTCGCCTAACCCGCCCTACGCTCTCTACTCCGCCGCCTGCTGCGTCGGTGCATCGAGCTCCGCCGAGACCTTCGGCGGTGACATCGGGAGTGCGTAGAAGCGCCTGCCGAGCGCGTTGTAGACGGCGTTCGCGACCGCCGCCATGACCGGCACCAGCGGCACTTCGCCGACGCCTTTCACGCCCTGCGGGTGCTTCGGGTTCGGCACCTCGACCAACGCGCAGTCGAGCATCGGCAGGTCGGAGCAGACCGGCATGCGGTAGTCGAGGAAGCCGGGATTATCGACCTTGCCGTCCTTGTTGTAGATGTACTCCTCGTTCAGCGCCCAGCCGATGCCCTGCGCGACACCGCCCTGGAGCTGGCCCTCGACATAGCTCGGATGCACGGCGCGGCCGACATCCTGTACCGCCGTGTACCTGACAACCCTGACGATGCCGAGATCGACATCGACCTCGACGTCGCAGATATGCGTGCCGAAGCCGCCTTCCGCGCCTTGCGTGTTGAGCTGCACGCTGGCGCCGATCGGGCCGCCCTGCGAGGGCGCCTTCTCGGCGAGGTCGGCGAGCGTCAGCGGCTCGAACTGGCCGGCATTCGGGCTCGCCGGGTGGGCGGCGCCGTTCTCCCATTTCACCGCCTCGGGATCGATCTCCCAGATCTTCGCCGCGCGCTCGCGCAACGTATTGATCACCTTGTCGGTCGCCTGCGTCACCACCATTGAGGACGCAAACAGCACACGGCTGCCGCCGGTCAGATTGGAGAAGCCGACCGTCTGGGTATCGCCGATGATCACGGAGACGCGGCGATAGTCGATGCCGAGCAGCTCCGCGCAGATATTGGCGATGCCGGCGCGCGAGCCGCCGATGTCAGGATGCCCCGTCGTGACGACGACGTTGCCGTCCTCGGTGATGTTGACCTGCGCCGAGGATTCCCCGCCGGCGTTGAACCAGTAGCCGGACGCCACACCGCGACCCTGCAACTTGCCGAGCGGCGCGGCATAATGCGGATGGCTCTTCGCAACCTCCAGCGTCTCGATATAGCCGATGCGCGGGTACACCGGGCCATGCGCGGCCTTGGTCCCCTCCTTCGCCGCATTCTTCAGCCGCAGCTCCAGCGGGTCCATCTTGAGCGCCTCGGCAAGCTCGTCGAGCACGCATTCGACCGCATAGGCGCCGATCGGCGCGCCGGGCGCGCGATAGGCCGCGACCTTCGAGCGGTTGGAGCAGACGTCAAAGCCTTCCGACAGCACATGCGGAATATCGTAGGGCGCGAAGCTGCAGCCGACCGCGCCGCGGATCGGCGAGCCCGGGAAGGCACCGGCCTGCAGGTGGAAGATGCCGTGCGCGGCGACGATAGTGCCATCCTTCTTTGCGCCGACCCTGACCGTGCTCTTCGAGCCTGATGTGGGCCCGGTCGCACGCATCACCTCCTCGCGCGTCATCACCATCTTCACCGGACGGCCGGATTTCTTCGCGAGCAGCGTGGCGAGCGGCTCGAGATAGACGATGGTCTTGCCGCCGAAGCCGCCGCCGATCTCGGCGGGGATGGCGCGGATGTCACTCTGCGGGATGCCTGTCAGCATCGACGTCATCGCGCGCACCATGAACTGGCCCTGGCTCGAGCTCCAGATCGTGGTCTTGCCGTCGGCCGCCACGCTGATGAGGCAGGCATGCGGTTCGATGTAGCCCTGGTGCACCGGACGCGTGGTGAAGCTGCGTTCGACCACGACATCGGCGCCGGCAAATCCCTTGGCGATGTCGCCCTTCTTCACCTCGATCTTGCCTACAATGTTCGACGGCTTGCCATCGATCTTGTTCCACTCATGCAGGATCGGCGCGTCCGGCTTCAGCGCATCGTCGATCTCGATCGACCAGGGCAGCACCTCGTAGTCGACCTCGATCAGCTTGCAGGCTTCCGCCGCGATCGCTTCGGTGGTCGCGGCCACCGCCGCGACAGGGTGGCCGGGAAACAGCGCCTTCTCGCGCGCCATCACGTTGCGGCACATCCAGCGCATGTCCTGGATGCCGAGCATCACCGCGCCCTTCTCGATCGTGAAATCAACCACGTCGCGCGGGGTGACGACCGCCTTCACGCCTGGCAGCGCCTCGGCCTTCGCGGTGTTGATCGACCTGATGCGGGCATGCGGATGCGGGCTGCGCAGGACCTTGCCCCAGATCATGCCGGGCATGGTGGTGTCGGCGGCGAAGGCCGCGCGGCCGGTCACCTTGTCGACGCCGTCGGGCCTGATGGTGCGCTGGCCGATCCACTTGTTGTTGACGACGTTCATTGAGCAGCCTCCCGCATTTCGGCGGCGGTCTCCATCACCGCGCGAACAATCTTGTCGTAACCGGTGCACCGGCAGAGATTGCCGGCAAGCCAGAAGCGGACTTCCTCTTCGGTCGGATCCGGATTCTTCTTGAGCAGCGCCTCGGAGGCGACCAGCATGCCAGAGGTGCAAATGCCGCACTGGAGGGCGGCCTGCTCCAGGAACTTCTGCTGCAAGGGATGCAGCTTGTCCCCCTTTGCCATGCCCTCGATGGTCCTGATCTCGTGACCCTCGGCCTCGGCTGCGAGCATCAGGCAGGAGCAGACCAGCCGGTCATCAAGCGTGATCGAGCAGGCGCCGCAATCGCCGGACGAGCAGCCCTCCTTCGAGCCGGTCAAGCCGAGCTGCGCGCGCAGCGCGTCGAGCATGGTCTCATACGGCTCGCACAGGAATTCCACCGGCTCTCCGTTGACTGATGTGGTGACGTGCAGTTTCGCCATGGTGCTAATTCCCTCCGGCGCGCTTGGCTGCAATCGCGGCGGTACGCTTGAGCAGCACGCCGGCGGTTTTGGTACGGTAGGCGATGGTGCCGCGCTTGTCGTCGATCGGACGGCAGGCGGCGCGGCAGGCGGCGGCGGCTGCTTCGAGCGCAGCATCATCGAGCCTGGAGCCGATCAATGCTTTCGCGGCCGGCTCGACCAGCAACGCGGTCGGCGCCACCGCGCCGAGGCCGACGCGGGCGGCAGTGCAGACGCCATCCTTCAAGGTCAGGCTGACGCCGAGTCCGACCACCGCGATATCCATCTCGGTGCGCGGGATCATGCGCAAATACGCATCGGCCGACCCGGCCGGTCGCGGCGGCAGCGCAAAGCTGACGAGGATTTCGCCGGGCTTCAGATTGATGCGGCCGGGCCCTGCCGGCACGTCCTCCACCTTCATCTCGCGGCGGCCGTCCGGGCCCTGCACGGTGACGACGGCGGCCGCCGCGATCAGCGCCGGCACGCTGTCGCCCGCGGGCGAGCCGTTGCACAGATTGCCGCCGGCGGAGGCCCGGCCCTGCACCTGCTTGGAGCCGATCAGGTTCACGGCCTCGAGCACGCCGGGCCACACCTTGCCGAACCGCGGATGCTCGGCGAGTTCCATGCCGGACACGGCGGCGCCAATAAGGAAGCCGCCATCGGCCGCTTCCTTGATCTCGGTCATCTCGCCGATTCTCTTGATGTCGACGATCAGTCCCGGCCGCACCAGGCCGGAGCGCATTTGCACCAATAGATCGGTGCCGCCTGCCATAATGCGGGCGGCACTTCCGGCGGCAGCAAATGCGCCAATCGCTTCATCAAGCGTGCGCGGTGCTACGTATCGGATATCAGTCATGGCTGCTTCTTGAATCTCCCTCGCCTGCTCGTTCCATCGTGACGGTGGCCTTATCTCTTGGCCGGCAGAAATACGAGCCTACACGGCCGAGCGCGGCTGGAACAAGCCTCCCAGATGCGGTGGAAAGCGCAGGCTCCTATGCAGGATGCGCTTGCGCGGGCACCAGCTGTGCGCCGCCGGGGCGCGCATTGGTCCAGCAATGCACGGTTTGTCGCCGGCCACTCAACCGAACAGCGCCTCATAGGAAGCTGCCTGGCTCACCGCAACGGCGTCATCTGGCCGATTGGCCGACGCGACGATTGCCGCAATGGCGGGATTATACGCCGCCTCCAGGGCGGCGATGGTCTCCCGTGCCCAGAGATAGGACGATTGGAAAATTTCCTGATGGCGGTCGAAATCCGTCACGTCGATGCCGAACGGCGTTGGCGGGCGCATCACCATGTCGAGCGGGGTGGTCGGCAGGGTGTCGTAGCGTTGATGGGCGACGAGACTTCGCCACAACACGTTGACGGCACTCGGCGCGGCGGGAAGTATTTTCTTGCGGAACGGCAGCAGCATGGCCGCGAGCAGCTCGAGGCGCCCCGGCAGCGCGGCGTACTCGACGTCAAACATCTCGGTTGCCGGTTCGCCGAAGTGGACCACCAGATTGGGGCCGCTCTTGAGTTGATGCATTTGCGTCAGCGGAACGTTATCGACGAGGCATCCGTCGACCAGCATCACGCCTTCCCTCGTGTAGAAGGGCGGCAGCAGGCCGGGAATGGCGCTCGACGCGCGCACCGCCTGCCAGAGCAGGCCCGTTCGGATCAATTCGAGACTGTGCGTCGAAAGATTGGTTGCCACCGCAGCGAACGGCCGCCAGCAATCCTCGATCCGGCAGTTGTGGCCGTATTGATCTGCAAGGGCGCTATCGAAGGCCTTGTGGTCCAGCAGGGCGTAGCGTGGCCAGGTCGGGCGGCGGAAGCTGCGGCTGGAGACGAAGATCTCATGCGTGCCACGCTCGAGATGCTCGGCATCGTAATTCTTGGCAAAGCCGGCCGCCATCGCCGAACCCACGCTGGTGCCGACGAAGATGTCGAACATCACACCGCGCTCACGAAAGGCCTTGTAGATGCCGACATGCGCGGTGCCCAGGCTGCCGCCGCCCCCGGCGACAAACCCGACGGCGCGACCGCACAGGAAGCGGACCAGGCTATCGATGTCGATCCGGTCTTCCAGCGCGACATGATGGTGCATGAAGCAGGGCAGCCGCGCGAGCCACGCTGCGGTACCGCTGACCTCGTGGCGTCGATGATCATGAACCCGAACGAGGCGGCGCGCCGACGCCGGATGTACCCCGCAGGCAAAGCTCTCGATTTCCGTCAGGCTCGGCGCCGGAGCATCGCCACGGCAGACGAACACGACGAGGTCGGCCTGCCGAACGGCCTTTCGCGCCCATTCCGACGCTTCCGAACCACCGAAATAGGCCACCAGCGGCGCGTCATATTCAATCCTGTTGAGCCAGTCGGCGACCTCGGATGCGTCCAGCGCGCGGCCGGGAAACATGGCCTGAAGGCGTGCGAGGTCGACGATCTCGGCATCGACCGCCGCGAGGCCCTGGCGCAACAGGTGTTCGAAGGCGGTCGGCGCCGGCTCGCACCCGCCCGATATCAGCGCGACCGTGCGCGCCTTGGGCGACGTCCGCACGGGTATCAGGCGCGCGGTCTCGCGGGCAAATCGCTGCGCAAGGGCGGCGAGCAGCGCTTCAACGATGGCAGGCGTTTCCTGCGCGAGCGTCGCATAGGCTGCGCGCGTCAACACCAACACGCTGGTGTCGCGGATCGCAATCACATTGGCCGTGCGCGGGATGTTTGCAAAGAAGCCGATCTCACCGACCAGTTCACCGGCGCGCAGCTCGGCAATCGGTTCCGCATGATCGGTCCTGTACACGGCGAGCGCGCCGTGCAGCACGAGGAACAATGCGTCCGATGGGCCGCCTTGTTCGACCAGCAGTTGGCCGCGCACAAGATCCTGCCGGATCATTGCACCAAAGGCTCGCAGCCGCTGTTCCGCGCTCAGCGTCTTGAACAGCGCGAAATCCTCCGGCACGTCTCCCAACGCAAATGTCGCACTTGCCGCCTGCGCGGGCGGCATCCGGTTCGATTGCATGCCCGATGTTAGCGCCGAGCCGCCCCGGCGAGCAACATGAGCGGGACCGCGCGGGATCGCCGCAGCGGTTCATTTTCTTGGAGGCGCTGCAACACGATCTGCGCCGCCGGAACGCACGGGGCCGTCGGTCACACGCAGACTTGCGGCATTCAGCAGGCGGCCCCGCTCCGATGACGGCGACGGTGCAACGGCGTGCCCTGTTGCGATCCTCGGCGCTCCTATTTCGGATGCCACCACCGCCCGCCGATCACGACGCCGTCGGACACGATCTTGCGATTGCCCGTCAGGTGCTCGCCGACCACGTCGACATAGTCGAACCGCCCTTCCCTGATCGAGATCAGCGTAGCGTCGCCGACACTCCCCGGCTTGAGGCTGCCGAGCTCAGGACGGCGCAGCGCCATTGCCGCGTTGACCGTCGAGGCCGCGATCACGTCGGGCAGCGACATGCCCATGCAGAGGAATTTAGACATCGTCGTCACCTGGTCGAAGGCCGGCCCGTCGATGCACAGCAAATGGATGTCGGACGAGATGGTGTCCGGATAGAAGCCGTTGGCGAGCATCGCCCGCGCGGTCTTGAACGCGAACGAGCCCTTGCCGTGGCCGATGTCGAACAGCACGCCGCGCTTCCGCGCCTCCAGCACCGCCCTCTTCACCGTGCCCTGCGCGGTCACCGGCGTGTTGGGAAACGGGCGGAAGGCGTGGGTCAGGACATCGCCCGGGCGCAGGCGTGCCAGCACCTCCTCATAGCTCGGCGGCGGATGATCGATATGCGCCATCAGCGGCATGCCGACCTCCTCCGCGACCTCCAGCGCGATCTCGAGTGGAACGATCCCCGAGGTGCCCGAAGCGTGCAGACCGACTCGCACCTTTATGCCGACGATGAGATCGCGGTTCTCGTCCGCGACGCGCGCCGCATCGACCGGATTCATCAGCCGCAGCTCCTCGCTCTCGCCGACCATCACGCGGTGCGAGAAGCCGAAGATGCCGGCATGCGAGACATGGAGATAGGCGAGGATCCGCACCTGGCTCGGCTCGATCACGTGCTTGCGGAAGCCGAGGAAATTTCCGGGACCCGCGCTGCCGGTATCCACCGCGGTGGTGACGCCGGACGTGCGGCAGAATTCCTCGGCGTCGATGCCGAGCGAGGTGCCGCCCCAATAGACGTGGGTGTGCAGGTCGATGATCCCCGGCGTCACGATCTGGCCGGACACGTCGCGGACCTCGGTCGCAGGATCGGCCTTGAGCGCGTCTCCGACCGCGGCCACCTTGCCGCCTGCAAACGCCACATCAGTGACGGTGTCGAGTTCCTGCGACGGATCGATCACCCGTCCGCCGCGCAGGATCAAATCGAAAGGCATTCCCATCTCCGCGCTCAGCTCACCAGCTCCGGCCACGGGACAATGGTCGACTTCACCGTCTTCATCGCCATCGCGTCCGCGACCGCGCTCGCCACGCCCTCTTCCGTGAATGGATAGATCGTCTGCATGTCAAGCCAGGGATATTTGTTGCGCGTGCGATAGAGCATGTCGACGCCGAGCGGCAAATCGTTGCCGGTAAAACCCCAGGAGCCGAGCACGTTGAGGTCCTTGGTGCAGATGCGATGCCATGACGTCGTGATGGAGCCGGCGTCGGTGAACTGCCCCATCTCGACATAGGTGCCGCCGTCGCGCAGCATCTCGATACCCTCGGGGCCGGCGGTCGGATGGCCCGAGCAATCCATCACGAGGTCGGCGCCGAAGCCCCCGACGATCTCACGCACCGCGCCGATACGCTCCTGCGGCGTCTTGAGATGCTCGATATCGACGGTCGCCTCCGCACCGAATTTTCGCGCCAGCGCAAGGCGTGGGCTCTCCGGCGCCCCGACGCAGATCACGCGCCCTGCCCCCATCTCCTGCGCGGCCGCGACCGCGAGGATTCCGATCGGACCGGAACCCTGGATCACCACCGTGTCGCCCCATTTGAAGCCGCCGGCGCGCATGGCGCGGTTGAAGGCGCGGATGCAGGAGGTCAGCGGCTCCGACAACGCCCCCAGCCGCAGCGACATGTCGTCGGGCAATTTGTAGATCTTGGTGCCCGGCAGCATCTCAAGATCGACATAGACGTATTCGGCCCAGCCGCCCCACATGTGAGGTGGTTTATCGAAGCCGAGGTAGCGGCCGTAGTAGACCGGCGTCAGGCACTTGTTGGCGGTTTCGGGATAGTGGATGCAGTAGTAGCAGCGGCCGCACGGCATCAGCGGCGGGATCATCACCTTCGATCCGACCGTGAGATTCTTGCTCATGAAGTCCTCGGTGAACTCGGGGCCGCATTCGACAATGACGCCGCCGAGCTCGTGGCCGAGCGTGAACGGCCATGGTAGGGGCTTCGGCCAGTGGCCCTTCAGGATATGCAGATCGGTGCCGCAGACGCCGCAGGCGCCGACTTTGATCAATGCCGCCTTCCTGCCGACCTGGGGCCACGGCACGCTGCGGATCACGGGCCTGGCGCTGGGTCCCTCATGGGTGCATACGCGGATCTGCTCCATCGGCCCGTTCTCCCAGTTGCTGTCGTTGATCGCGTTGTCGTTGATGATTGCGCCCATCCAGCGGCCGGCACGACCCGTTCGGGCACTGGCGAACTTAGGTGAACGCCCGGGGGATGTCATGGCCATCCGCGACAGTCTGGCACATGGCTGACTATCTCGAGGTTAGCGGCGCCCCCTCAACGGCCAGGGCAATCGCATCCGGTGACCGGGCCGCAGGTTCGGTGTGCCGTCTCTGCGCAAACCATGCCGAAACGTTAGCGACAAAGCTCGTCCGTAACGCCCCATTAACCCTGTCAGCCTTAGGGTCTTTCGGCCGAAAGGCCGGTGGTCGGGTTGCGGTGATGTCGTTTGCACAGAAGAAAACTAAGGTCGTACCCGTCGCCGAGGAGCGTCGGCGTTTCCAGCGCGTGAAGGTGCACCTGCTCGGCCGCTATATGCTGCCTGACCGGCGCGAGTTTCCCTGCCAGATCATCAATATGTCCCCGGGAGGCCTTGCGCTGTTGGCACCTGGCATCGGCAATGTCGGCGATCGCGTGATTGCCTATTTGGACCATATCGGCCGGGTCGAGGGCCGCATCACCCGCATCATCGACAACGGCTTTGCCATGACGATCGGCGCCACGGCACGCAAGCGCGACAAGCTCGCCGCCCAGCTCACCTGGCTCGCCAACCGAGATATCCTCAACCTGCCGGAAGATCGCCGCCACGACCGTATCGTGCCGCGCAATCCGATCGCGCTGCTCACCCAGGAGGACGGCACGCGGATGACCTGCCGGATCATCGACCTGTCGCTGTCCGGCGCGGCCATTGCCGCCGAGAACCGGCCGCCGCTGAAATCGCTCGTCATGCTCGGCCGGGTGCAGGCGCGCGTGGTGCGAAATCTCGAGGAAGGCTTTGCGCTCGAGTTCGTTCACGAGCAGGCCGTGGAAACGCTCGAAGAGAGCGTTACCGCCAGGTAAAGCGCGCCTCGCTCCAAACCACTGATTTTCTGCCCGAAGAGGCGGCTTCCGATGCCCCGGACGCCGCCTCTGCCGCAATTGGCGCGCGTATTTTCGCGGTTAACGGGCGGAACTTTTACCGCAACAAACCGCGCCGCTGCGGCGCTTGTCGCGTTAATGCATAAAATTTGAATCAATTGCAGTTGTTTCAAATTTTACACAAGTTTGAATCAAGCACAGATCAAATTCGCCGCAGCTTTTATCAGTATTCGCGTCAAATCCACTTTGCACACTTAGCGGCGGCGCAAATCCTTTGTGCGAAACGTGGTCCCAACAAGAAAAACGGGGGCCACGATGTTTGGTTTCAGGGGACAGGAGAAGGGATTGGCAGTCGCCGCCATCCTGTTTGCGACTTGCGTGTCGGCGAAGGCCGGCGAAGTGCTCTATGCGAGCCAGGGCGACACCGCGCGTTCACCGATCGGCTGGGTCGAATTCTGCGCTGCCAATCCAGACGAATGCAGCGGCGGCGCGACGCAGCCACGCGACATCGTGTTGTCGCAGACCGCTTGGCGCGACCTCGTGCGGGTCAACAAGTGGGTGAACGAGACGGTCAAACCGGTAACAGACATCGATCATTGGGGCGTGATCGAGAAATGGTCGTTGCCGACGGACGGCTACGGCGATTGCGAGGATTACGTGCTGCTGAAGCGCAAGATGCTGCTGGATGCCGGCTGGCCGCGCGAGGCGCTGTTGATCACGGTCGTCCGCGACAAGCAGGGCGAAGGCCATGCGGTGCTGACAGTGAAGACCGACAAGGGCGAGTTCGTGCTCGACAACCAGAATGAGAAAATCGTCGCCTGGACCGAGACTGGCTACCGCTTCGTGAAGCGGCAGTCGCAGAACGATCCCAATGTGTGGGTCTCGCTCGGCGATACTCGTCCGGCGACTGCCACTGCAAGCTCGCGCTGAGCAGAAAGAATTTATCGAACACGCGACCCGGTCACATCCCCACCCCTCCCCGTCCCGGACCGGTTCGCGCGCGGCCAGGCTTCCCCCAAAGCCTGGCCGCACTTCTTTGAGGGGCGGCGATGGTTCAAGAGCACGCCGCCGGGCAACCTCCATAGGAGGAATAAAATAAAGGGCCGCTGAATCAGCGACCCTCCGGGTTTCAAAATATTCGGAATGAAATACCTCAGCCTCCCCGGATTTCCAGTTTTTCCCGATAGCTGCAGCTTGGCTTTCACATATGTGAATCCGAATCTCTATAATTCGATTTGCGGAAGCCCCACGTCAAATTCCCGTCCGCGAGCCGCTTCGGGATAATCATCGACTGGCTATTGATGGCCGCCTCGCTGCGCCTCCGCGAGGTGCCACGTGCGCACAGTACCGATCCGCCGCGACGCCGGATTGCGCATCAGAGTAGGAGGCGTGACAACGAGCGCTTTTTCATAGGCACCTCCTTGCTGAGATTACCTCCGCGTTGTGGAGTCGTTCCATTCGTCGAGGTGCCAGCCCGCGCTCCATTCGGCGTGGAGTTCCCAAGCGTTCAGTGCGCTCGGCGACTGGTCAGGTGTCTTGCGATCCGGTGAAACTAGCTGCTTTCGTTTCCGTATCTCTTCGATGGTGAACGGAGTTCCGGGCAACGCTTAGCAACCGTCCTTTTATTGGGCCGTTGCCTCGGTATCACCGGTCATGTCAGGGCGCCGGTGGCTGAGAGACCGGTTGCGCTCCCGCCTGAACCGCATCCACGATCCGGGAGTGAACTGATGATGACTGCTGCGATGTGCGAAGAATTCGCTAACCGATATAAAAAGCTCGCTGAGTCGGACGGCATTTCCAAGGATCGCGAAGCTACGCTGAAGAACATCGCTAGAAGCTTTAGGAGTTTGGCTGGCCAACTGGACAGGCTCGCCGCCCTCGCGAGGGATGAGGCGATCGTAAGGCCGACTCAGTTCCGCGCCCCGCCATGAAGACTTCCCCCGGGAACGACATGCGCGAACCGGCGTTGGTCGTAATGGATGACAGAAATTTACAAGCCAACAGCGAAAGAGCCCTGGTCGTAGTGACCCTCAGTACGGCTACGCTGATCGCGTCTTTCGCGCTTTTGATATCTGCGTTGTGAAGCCGCCGCAATCCGCGTGCAGCGAAGGACGTTGCGCCGCCAGTGGGGAGAGGCCCCCGGCCTCTCGAACCGTCTGCCGCGATCTGGCGCAGGCGTCCCCTCAAAACAGGCCAGGCACCAGCATCGCCACGCGCTCCCGATAGCGCAGATACTTCTGGCCGAACAGCGCCACCAGATCCCGCTCCTCGAGATAGATTCCGACGAAGATGTAAGCGGTGGTCACCGCGGCGAACAGCAGGTGACCGACCGTCATCCTCGGTACGCACCAGAACGCGATGATGAAGCCGAGATAGATCGGGTGGCGAACGAAGCGGTAGAGGCCGGGCGTCTTGAACTCGATCGGTGCAGCGACACGGCCCGCGAAATGGTTGACCACCTGCGCCAGTCCGAACAATTCGAAATGGCTGATCAGGAGCGTGCTGTACAGCACGACCAGCCATCCGAAGAAGCCGCCGGCCGTCACAATGCCCGCAGCAATCGGATTTTCGATATCCCAAACCCCGACCGGTATCGGCTGCCATTGCCAGAACAGCAGCAGAAGCGTCAGGCTCGCCAGCAGCACGTAGCTGCTGCGCTCGATCGCCGGAGAAGCAAACCGCGTGAACAGCCGCTTGAATCCCTGACGCGCCATGCCGCTGTGCTGGACCGCAAACAGCGACATCAGCAGGAGATTGATCAGGACTGCCATGCCGATTGATGCCGATTGGCCGCTATCGATGGTTTTCGGAACGACATATTGCGAGACGAATCCAATGGCGTAGAGAAACGTGACGAAAAAGATGAGATAGGCAAGGGTACCATAGCCAAGCACGAGGCTTCGCGCGGTCAGACCTCTGACATTCCCGGCTGCCGGTCCGCCTGTTGGATCGTTCGGGATCGTGATGGTCATGATGAACTCTCGCGTAATGGGTGGTCGCCGTGTCAGACACGAACTGAATGTCGCCGCGGCAGCGTTCGCGTAGATGTTTTCACGGTTTGATCGATCTGGCATCGATTAACGGGCTACGGTTGTAGTCGTCGGCGTTCCACTGCCGACGAAGAGAGGCGCGCGCCTATGGTTGTGTCTGGTAGGCTCCGCGCCGGAACGGAGGTTGGAGCGGCTGCGGAAACCGACTCTCGTCGCGTGTCCGAATGGCGTAGCGATCCGACAACGATATCAACCAGTCGCACTCAGGCCGGCATCGATTGGTCATCGAAGATTGCTTCCTGCGCAACTGGCGAAACCCGAAACAGTCTGTTTGATCGTCGAAGGCATCGGCCGGCCTTGCGGCGTTGTCTGGTTTCGCAAGGGGGCGCTCCGGCTTGTGGGAAGCCTCTGTCAACCTCGCTCCGGAATTCCGCGGTCGTAAACTCACCGCTCCGAAACCGTATCGTTGCTCGATTTGGTCGACTGCGACGGTGTCGCCGTGCGAATGGTCGCTTGCGCCGGAGAGTGAGCGACCTCGCATATTGCTGTATTTGCACGGCGGAAGTTATTGCCGCGGCTCGATTATCAGCCCGCCAAACGGACAGCAGAGTTCGCGGAAGCCCTGTATCCCAAGCGATGGGCCGCCGGGATCTGCTGATCTCGCCGCTGTTCGGCGATCTCGCCCGCTCCTGATCCAGGGGTGTCGGCAGAGACCCTCCTCGATGGGCGACGCGGCTTGCCCGCGGGCCCGGGGGCAGCCGACACTCCTGTGACCCTGCAAATTTGGCCGCGGATGATCCACGCCAGGCCGCGATGCTGACTCACAGCCGGCGCGCACTGAATACGGAAAGAGCTGATTCGCCCGAAGCAGACGCGTCCAAACCGGGAGCGAGACAGGGCTTCGCGCGATGCAAACAGTCCCATTTTGACGCAGAAGCCAGGATTTTGCGGCGATTTGCCACCGGAGCCGGCGGTTTTGCGAATCTCGGGTTTTGGCTCCGCCACGGTTATGCTATTCGGAACCATTGGAATTATCTCGGGTTTTGGTCGCATGGTCGAGCTTGCCCCCCGGAATCCACAGCCGAATAATGGCGTTGGCGCGCAGCCGATCGCCACCGGGGCCGTGGCGCTTGTGCTCGTCGTTCTCGGCATCGGCTCGATCACGGTATGGCGCGCCTACACCGGCAACGCCCCCGAGTCGGATCGCACGGTCGCCGCCCGCCAGTTACAGGTGCGAACCGCACAGGCCTCCGAGGTGCTGGTCGAAAAGACCAAGGGGCTGGAAGCGACACAGCAGGAATCGATCGACCAGTTGCAGATGGTGCAGGACCAGTTGCAGACGATGCGGCGGCTGATTGCATCGCAGCAGGGCGACACCAAGAAACTCTCCGAACAGGTCGCAGCGCTGACCGAGGCGATCGAGGGTCTGCGGCAGTCCTTCGCGAACGCACAGGCGAACGAGCCCGCCGCAGAGCAGTCGCAGCGCAAGCGGTCAAAGGAGACGCGGACCTCGTCCCGCAAGCGTCACAGGTCGCGCGGCTAGGCTCATCGATCACCCAGCTCGTGCCCCGGTTAGAACAGAAATCTACACCTTCGCAACCGATAATGTTCTAATGATTTCACTGAGTTGCGGCCCAAGAACCCGCCTTACGGCGGTTTCGCCTGACCTGACCGGCCGCGCGCCCAGACGGGCAGGTCCCATCTGTCCCCCCGAACGCCCGGTAGCGTGAATTAATGCTGACTTTGTGAACTGGATCACATGTTGGGTTCCGAATCCGAGTCATGGTGCGCCACCGGATGGCGTGAGCCGATTTCAATATCCGGGGCTGGCAAGGTCGTTGACGGTATACTACGTCGACGGCCTTGTTTTTTTCTCGTTGCCTCTCAGGCTGGTGATTTGCCACGCGCCGCCTTTGCTTGCTGAATGCCCCTCCCCAAGGCACCCTTTCCCCGACGCGGTTCGCCACGCGAACCGGAATGCGCTTCGCTCGAAAACGCGGTGCCCAAGAAAAACGCTGTGCCCCAAGGAGGACGTTGATGAGTGCCCAACCAATTCTGACCCAGGATGTCGTCGGACTGACCAAGGCCGAGCCGGTCTCGCGCCGCGGTTTCATGACCGCATCGGCGGCGGCGGCCGCAGGCTATACGCTGGCTGCAGGCCCCGTGCGCGCCGACGTGATCAAGACCGACACGAACGGCCTCACCGTCGGCGACGTGAAGATCAAGGTCGCTGACGGCGAGATGCCCGGCTATTTCGCGCGGCCCGCCGGCGTCAACAACCCGCCGGTCGTGCTGGTCGCGATGGAGATCTTCGGTCTGCACGAATACGTCAAGGACGTGACGCGGCGGCTCGCCAAGCTCGGCGCCTTCGCGGTGGCGCCCGATTACTACTTCCGGAAAGGCGACCTCACCAAGATCACCGACATGCCGCAGGTGCTGGCGATCGTGAACGCCAAGCCGGACGCCGAGCTGTTGAGCGACCTCGACAGCACCGTGGCCTGGGCGAAATCGCAGGGCGGCGACACCTCTCGCCTCGGCATCATCGGCTTCTGCCGCGGCGGACGCACCGTGTGGGAATACGCCGCCCACAACGCCGCGCTGAAGGCGGGCGTCTCCTTTTACGGCCCGCCGGTCGATCCGCCCAACCCGGCGTGGCCGAAGAGCCCGACCCAGCTTGCGCCTGAAATGAAGGCACCGGTGCTCGGCCTCTATGGCGAGGCCGACACCGGCATCCCCGTCGCGACGGTGGAGACGCTCAAGGCCTCGCTCGCCGAGTACAAGAAGACCGCCGAGTTCAAGGTTTATCCCGGCGCACCGCACGGCTTCCACGCCGACTATCGTGCGAGCTATCGCAAGGAGGCGGCCGAGGATGCCTGGAATCGAATGCAGGCGTGGTTCAAGAAATACGGCGTGCTGAGCTAGCGCATGATCGATTCCGATTGAATCAGAACTGGAGCCCCAAGAGCGCGACAAGATGAATCATCGTCGCGCTCTATTTTTGTTTGAGCGTGATCTCCGCACAAACGCTATGCGCTTGTCGCGAGGGAGAACCGCTACACACATTTCCCGATTATCATCTTGGCGTGTCAAGCGAAGCGGTGGGTTTCGAGATTGAAATGCACTCGTTTCGTTAGGGGTAATATCTACCATGTGACCATTTTGCGTCGTTAGCTCGCAGGCTGGTGATTTGCCACGCACCGCCTTTGTTTGCTCAATGCGCCTCGCCTCGAGCCCTTTCCCCAACGCGTTACTCCACGCACCCCCGGAATGCTCGCTCGAAAACGCCGTGCGCCCCAGGAGGACATTGATGAGTGACGAACCCGTTCCGACCCCGGATGTTGTGGGATTGGCCAAGGCGGAGCCGGTCTCGTCCGCATCGGCCGCGGTGGGCGCAGGCCACACGCTGGCTGCAGGCCTCGTACGCACCGACGGAGTCAAGACCGACACGAACGGCCCCAAGGTCGGCGACGTGAAGATCAAGGTCGCCGACCAATACGGCGTGCTGCGCGATGACAACCCTGGGCCCTGGCCGTTGATTCCGTTTCCCGAAGGCTGGTACGCCGGCTCATAGAGCGGCCAAGCGCACAATCGGTTCTGATTCATTCAGAACCGAAGCTCCAAGTGCGCGATGAGATGAGGAACCGCAAAAACTTGAAGGGCGCGCAGCCTGATCGCTGCGCGCCCTTCTTCGAGCTACGCGAAGCTCAGTTGCAAACTTGCACACGTCGGATTTGCCGGCCATGCGCCGTGTGCACGCTCCGGCGGACGTAATAGCAACCGCCGCCGACAGCGCTGTCGTAGTACGCGCCATAGCCTCCGTACGGGCCATAGCCAGAATCGCCGTAATAGGCATCGCCGTAGCCGTAACCGTAGTCATCGTCATAGTAGCCGTAATACGGATAGCCCCAGCCGAGCCCATAGCCCAGTCCAACACCGACGGCGAGGGGGAAACCGTAGCGGCGATAGCCGCCGTGCCAGCCACGGCCGGCCCAACCGCGGCCGGCCCAGCCGCCGCCTATTGCCGCCGCGCGGAAACCCGGACCGGCGCCAATTGCCCCTGCGCGAAAACCGGGACCGCCTCGGAAGGCTCCGCCGCCAATACCGGCAGCACGGATGCCACCACCGCCAAAACCACCACCACGGAAGCCGCCACCGCCAAAGCCACCGCCACCATGGAAACCGCCGCCACCAAAGCCGCCGCCACCATGGAAACCGCCGCCGCCGCCAAAGCCGCCGCGGGCCGATGCGGCATCCACCGTAAGCAAGCCGACAGAGGCCGCCGCCACCAGGGCGAGCATCGTTTTACGCAACATTACTTCTCTCCTTTACCATGGACCGTGCGACCCGTGCCGCGTCCAAATATGCCACGGTAATGTAAGGTCACCTCTCCCGCTGTGCGCTGTATGTCGCACTCAACTCTGCGCGACCAGAGGCCAAGTGGTCGCCGGCGAGTCGGCGACGCAGCTCCGTGCCAAGGCGACGATCATGCTCTAACAACCGCGGCAGATACCCTTCAGCCGCCGGTCCACTGTCTTGTTTTCGTCCGCGATGGCCTGGTCGACGCTCGGCGTGTTCGCCGTGCCGGTCGTGACGCCCTCACCGGCGTTCAGTCTGTTTCCGGAGGACAGCGCGGTGCCGGCGCTGTTGGTGCCGGGTGGCGGCGACGTGAGTTGCGGTGACGACGCAGTGCCGCCTGACGAGGGACTGGCGGAGGACGAGGAGCCGCCGGTGCCTTGGGCGCTGGCGGCCGGCGCCAACAGAATCGCGATTGTCGCGAACGCGACGGCGACGGATAATTTGCGCATCGGAATTCTCCTTTGCGGAATTCAACGATCCCGCAAGCGGCTGGTTCCGCCGGACAGAGGAGGCATGCGGCTTGCGCAAGCTGATCGAGTTTGACGACGACACGTTTGACAAGTTGAAGCAGCTTGGACGGGACCGGATGGCCTCGCTTCAGGAATTGGCCGACGAGGCCTTCGCCGACCTGCTCAAGAAGCATGGCATTCCGATCGATCTCAAGGATGCATTGCGAAAGAGCGCGAGGCTGCAGGGTGCAGCGAAGCAAGACAGCCCCGCGCCGAAGCGCGCGCGCAAGCGGGGCCGGAAGAGTTGATGACCCTTCAGCCGATCTTCTTCAGCCCGGCTTTGTATTGCGGTCCCCTGATGGCATAGGACCTGGCCGGCATTGCCATCATCTCGATCTTCGCGGCTTCCAGCGTGCGGATCGCACGCGCGGGCGCACCGATGATCAGCGAATACTCCGGAAACTCCTTGCCCTCGGTGATGACAGAACCGGCACCGACGACGCTACCGCGCCTGATACGCGCGTCGTTCATCACGATTGATCCCATCCCGATCAAAACACCATCTTCAAGCGTGCAGCCGTGCACGATCGCGTTGTGGCCGATGGTGACGTTCTTGCCGATGGTCAGCGGAAAACCCGGGTCGACGTGAAGCGTCGAATTGTCCTGAACGTTGGAGCCTTCGCCGAGTTCGATCCAGTCATTGTCGCCTCGCAGCACTGCGCCGAACCAGATGCTGGCGGACTGTAGCAGGCGAACCTTGCCGATCACGACAGCGGTATCGGCGATGAAGTAGTTGCCATCAGCGGGAAGTTCGGGCGCTTGACCGTCGAGCTCGTAAATCGCCATGGATGTCTCCTTGTGACAGAGACCTTGGCACGGCGGGTATCGCCGTTTCAAGCGAGGCGGATCGCGATCTGAAGTTCAGGCGAGCAGACCTGCGGCGCGCAGGGTCATCACGAAGAAGGTCCCGGACATCAGGCTCCAGAAGCCCGCGATGATCGTCGCCATCATCACGAACTCGAAACGGCGCCGCTCGATGCGGGCGCCGCGCAATGTGTTGCGCATGATGATGAACGGCGCTGCGAAAACCAGGAATGGAACCGCTGCGAAAGTCTTCGGCGCCACGCCCTCCTGCAGCAATCCGAAGCCCGCCGGCCGCTCCGCCATCGCCTGGTAGCCGTGGGCGAGCGCGCCCGCGAGGGCAAAGCCGATGCAAAGCGAGAACAGGGAATTCAGGGCATCAGGCGACATCGGAACTTCCGCTACGCAACAACCAGACCCTGCTTTCGCAAAATCGGTGGCCGTCCGCCACATGATCCTTAAGAAAGGGTTAATTGCCCCGCCCGGCCGGCGCGCTGGCGCATGGGTCGACCCGGAGCGATTCTTGTTGAAATCATACGGGGATCGGCCAGCGCATGGCATATTCGGAAGATGATTCGGCTTGTCCCGACCTGATCCGAAGCCCCTCATCCATGACGCTCCTTTCGACGGCCCAGCATCTTGCCCGCGACACGCGCCGCAATCCTCGCGCCCATCTGGTTCCGATATCGGTCGCCGGCGTCATGACCGCGGGCGCGATTGCGTTCGTCGCCTATCTCTTGTGGCCGACCTATGCGACCGTTCCTTCAAGCGACCCCTCGCGGCTGCCGGTCAGCGTCGGCGGCACACTGTTCAACGTGCCGACCTCGGCGGTGCGCATGAAGATCCAGCGCCACTCCGGGCCGCAGGAGCGCGTCGACCTCAGCTTCCTCTATCCTTCGCTGGAGGCGCCAGCGGCGCCGAAGCACTATAGTGCCGATACGATCGACGAGAGGGTGCAGCCGATCGACAGAATATTCGTGTCGATCGCGGCCCATCGCGATTCCCTTGCGCCCGACATGCGGATGCGCACCATCTATCCTCGCTACCTCGAGCAAGCCTCGAAAGTCGACGACGGGCTGACGACGCGCGCGTTTCGCGACGGGTCGCCCTATGGCGGCGAGGATCTGTTCACGGCGATCGAGCCCGCGTTGATAGCGCGCTGCACGCGCGACGCCATCACGCCCGGCATGTGCCTGAGCGAGCGGCGGATCGAAGGCGCCGATCTGACGTTCCGCTTTCCGCGAAGCTGGCTCGTGCAGTGGCGCGACCTCGCCACCGCGATGGATCGCCTCGCAGCGCAAATGCACAGCGCAAAGGGATAGCGCGAAAGTTTCCAGATCGATTTAGCGCGCCCATGACAGCGGACGCATGGCGATGGTGGCACGGCACTGATGCGCCCATGCCGACCCCTACGGTGTTCTGCCGAGCAGAATCCTACTCGCCCAGATCCTCTTCCAGGATCGCCATCTGGAATTGGAACGAGCGATCATCGTCCTCGTCATCGACGAACAGCACGCCGATGAATTCCTCGCCAATATAGACCTCGGCCGAGTCGTCCTTCTTCGGCCGCGGCACCACGCGGATTTTAGGATTGCCGAATACACGCTTGAGATAGGCGTCGAGTTTCCTGACTTCCTGAACGTCCACGGCAGTCTCCAATCGGGTCGATGATTTTCCGGGGGGTTTTAGGACGAGACGACGCGGATCGCCAGAGCCTTTCAGGCTCCGGCAATCCGATTCTGCGCAAGTTTGTTGCTTGCGTGAAGGGCCGTTAGATCAAAGCCCGAGCGCGTTGAGCATCTGGTCCATGGTGCGCGACGGCTCGGCGCAGCCCGCCTCGCCGACAATCTTGGCCGGCACGCCCGCAACCGTGACGTTATGCGGCACCGGCTTGACCACCACCGAACCCGCGGCGATGCGTGCGCAATGGCCGACTTCGATATTGCCGAGAATCTTCGCGCCCGCTCCGATCATCACGCCACGGCGGATTTTCGGATGGCGGTCCTCGTTCTCCTTGCCGGTGCCGCCGAGCGTGACGTCGTGCAGGATCGAGACGTCGTCCTCGATGACGGCGGTCTCGCCGCAGACGAAGCCGGTGGCGTGATCGAGGAAGATGCCGCGGCCAATCCTGGCCGCCGGATTGATGTCAGTCTGGAACACCGCCGACGAACGACTCTGCAGGTAATAGGCAAAATCCTTGCGGCCCTTATGGTAGAGCCAGTGCGCCAGACGGTGGGTCTGAAGCGCGTGGAAGCCCTTGAAATAGAGCAAGGGGTCGATGAAGCGCGAGGTCGCGGGGTCGCGGTCATAGACGGCGACGAGATCGGCGCGGAAGGCGTTGCCGATATCGGGCTCATCGCGCAGCGCTTCGTCATAGGTCTGGCGGATCAGATCGCCCGACAACGCCGAATGGTCGAGGCGCGCGGCAATGCGATGCACCACGGAGTCTTCCAGCCGATCGTGGTGCAGGACCGTCGCATAGATGAAGGATGCCAGCTCGGGCTCGCGCCGAACGATATCTTCGGCCTCGCCGCGCACGCGATCCCAGATCGGATCGAGCGCCGCGAGCTTGCCTCCCTGCGGATTGACGTGATGAACTGCCATCGCCTGTTCTCGCAAAATCAATTGTTCGTTTGTGCGTTATAGCACGGCGGATCAATCGCGTCGCGGGAGGGGCTCGGCGAAATAGACCATAGCCGAATGCCTGCCCTGCGGACGTCCCAAGCAGGTGGTCGGAATTTTGCCGAAATCAAGCGGGATCCCTGCAACTATTGGCGGATTTCGTCCCGGCCGTGGTTTTGGGCATGGTCGGCCCAAAACTGGGGGCACGTCATCAATACGCAAATCTTGCGCGCGCGGCTGACCGATTCTCGGTCAGTTTGGATCGCAGCTGTCGCCCTACCCCTCCTCCTGCTCGCGCCCGCCCTGTGGAACGGCTATCCGCTGCTCCAATGGGATACCGGCGGCTACCTGGCGCGCTGGTATGAAGGGTATCTGGCGCCGAGCCGTTCAACGGTATTCGGCATTTATCTGCATGCCGGAGAGAATTCGAGCTTCTGGCTCAATCTCGGCATCCAGGCGCTCGCGACACTGTGGATCCTGCAATTGACCCTCCACGTGCTCGGTCTGGCGCGGCCGGTCCGGCTGGTCGCGATTGGCCTTGCGCTGATCCTCACGACCGCGCTGCCCTGGCTTGCCAGCATGCTACTGACCGACATCTTTGCCGGCCTGTCCGTGCTCGCGCTGTATGTACTCGTCCTGCATGGCGACAAGACTTCGCCGCTCGAAAAATGCGCGCTGTTCGCCTTCGTTGCGTTTGCAGCCGCCTCGCACAGCGCGACGCTCGCAGTGCTGCTCGGCCTTTGCTGCGTCGGGTGGATCGTCCGCCCTTTCCTGCGCCTGATGATCCCAGCCAAGGGCCTCGCACTCGGCAGCCTGACCATCGTCGCCGGCGCCATGATGCTGCTGACAGCCAACTTTGCGTTGTCGGGCCAGCTCGCCTGGACGCCCGGCGGCTACGGCGTCGCCTTTGGCCGCATGCTGCAGGATGGCTTCGTCACGCGATATCTGCACGATCATTGCGCGCAACAAAAGCTGAAACTCTGCCCCTATCGCGACGAGCTGCCAGCGACCGCCGATGAATTCCTGTGGGGCAAGAGCATGTTCAACACGCTCGGCCGCTTCAAGGGCCTGAACGACGAAATGGGCTTCATCGTGCTGCAGTCGCTGGCCGAGTATCCGGCACAACAGGCCGAGGCGGCGCTTGCCGCAACCGCCCAGCAACTCGCACTTGTCGCGACCGGCGAAGGAACCACTGGCTGGATTCCCCACACCTACGGCATCATCGCGCGCTATGTCCCCTCGGAGCTGAGGCCCATGCGCGCGGCACATCAGCAGAATTGGGAACTCAATTTCACCGCGGTCAACCGCATCCACGTCCCCGTCGCGTTGGCCTCGATATTGGTGGTCGCGATCCTGTTCGGGCGCGGCCTGTGGCGGCGTCGCCTCGACGACATCACGCTGCTCGCCGGGACCGTCACCCTCGCTTTCCTTGGAAATGCTTTCGTCTGCGGAGTGATTTCCGGCCCGCATGACCGCTACGGCGCGCGCATGGCCTGGGTCGCGACCTTCGCGATGCTGATCGCGGCCGCAAGAGCCTTTGCCAGAATCGGCGCGGACGATCTACTTCCGCTGTGACAGGAAGTTGGCGACGCCCGTCTTGTAGACCTTGTCGCCAACGGCGCGCATGTGATCGCGGTTCGGGATGTCGAGCACTTCCGACCCAGGAATGATCTCGCCCAGCGCCGATGCTGACCCTGCAATCTCGTCCTTGCCGCCGACCGCGATCAACACCGGTACGCCGATTTGACTTGCCTCCTCGCGCGTCATCAGGCGCCGCGAACCGCGCAGGCAGGCGGCGAGCGCACGGCGATCGGAGCGGGTCTGGTCGGCGAAAGCGCGGAAGGTGCGCCCGACCGGGTCTGTGACATCCGCGAGCGACGGCGCCTCCAGCGCGGTCGCCACATTCTCGCCGGGACCGCCGCCCTTGATCAGCCCGATGCCGATGCCGCCGAGGATCGCCGAGCGCAGCCGCTCCGGCGCCTTCCGCGCCAGGATCGCCGTCATCCGCGAGCCCAGCGAATAGCCCATGATGTCGGCGCTCGAGATCCTAAGATGATCCATCAGAGCGATGACATCGCTTGCCATGATCTCGATATCGTATTGCGCGGGATCGTAGAGCTTGCCGGATTCGCCGTGGCCGCGATTGTCGAGCGCAATGACGCGCCGGCCCGCCTTGGTCAGTTCCGACACCCAGGTCGGATAGACCCAGTTGACGTTCTTGGTCGAGGCAAAGCCGTGCACGAGCACGATCGGCTCACCCTCGCCTTCGTCGAGATAGGCAATTTCAACGTCGCCGTGGTGAAAACTCGGCATCAGCTCTTCCATTGCTGTTGAGGGATTTGAATTGGCGATCGAATGATCACAGGCTTGGCCTTGCAATGCTAGCCTTGGGCGATGGCGCCCGCCAGTGCCGCCTCCGACGCCTTCTTGCGTTTCAGCCGTCGCGCCTTGCTGTGCCTGAGCCACGCCATGGTCGCGCGCTCAGCGGCCGCCTTGATCGACGACAGGAAGCCGAACAGCGCAACCATCGCGCCGAACAGCCACATCGCCAGGTCGAACACGCCTGTCGCAAGCAAGAGCGCGCCGCGGCCGAGGATTTTGAGGATCGCACGGGTCTGGCCGCCCTTTGACTCCGCGATCCGCGCAGCGCGCGCGATCTCCTTTGGATTCTCCGCCGCCTTCAGCGTATCCCGCGCAGCGCGAACGCCGGCCGCCTCGCCGATACGCCCGACGTCCTTGGCGACACGAACCAGGCCGCCGGCTTTCTCGGCACGGAACGCGGCCCGGATCGCGCTCGCGGTCTCCGTCGGCCGAAACACCGAGCCTGACGCAACGGCCTCGCGCAGCACTGGACCGTCGACGACCTCGCGTGTCGAGCGCCCGGCCCATTCGACCAGCCCCTCGCTCAGCCGTCCGGCTTTCCGCGTATCCTTGACCAGCGTCAATCCGGCGCGCAACGGCGTCGCGCCACCGACCGACACATAGGCCGCCGCAGTCACCGCGAGCCCTGCAGCCGCCAGCCCGAGCACCAGGTGATCGGTGTCCTCGCCCATTGCGAGGTGCTTGCCCTCGCGCACCACGTCGCGAATGTCACCGAATACAAAGAGATCGCCGGCGACCGTGCCCGACAGGCTTGCCGCATCGTCGGCATTGCCGGTCACGAGCCCGGTGGCAAAGCGCTTGGCGAAGTGCGTGGTGGAATTTTGCTCGGCGACGGCGTCGCTGACGCGCTTGGTAAGATCGTCACCAAGTATCATGTCTTTCCCGCGTGCAAGTTCCACGAAGCTTGCTGCAAGGTCGGCATCTCCGGAAGCCAGGGCGGCCTCGATATTGTCGGCAATCAACGTTGGGTTGTTCCGAAGCGCGGAACCGATCCTGATATCGGCAAGCGCCGCGGGATCGTCCCGCGCTGCGAGCACGACAGCGGCGTCGCGGGCATGCGGCCACACGGCTGCGCCTATGGCAATGCTTGCCACCACGGCGACTACCGCATAGCTGAGCCGCAGCCGGTTCATTGCGCGAGAAACCTCCAGTTTAATTCGCCTTCGAAATAGTGTGCCGTTTTTGCGACACAACGGCTCCGACCAAAGAAGGGCTTCTCTCCGACGACAAGATTGTGTCGAATTTGCATGGGCACATCAGCGGTAGTGGGGGGTCGGGGCCACTTGGAATCAACTGTTCCCACCACTATGGTGCGCGGCAATTCGTGATGCCGCAATGCTGTTGATTGCGTCTGTGCGTCGTTGCCATCCAAGGTGAAGCTATGTCCGACCACGTCGTCCCGCACTTCCACAACGACGCCGGAGTCTCGGTGATCGAGATCGGCTCGCAGGAGTTCATGTGCGTGGGCGCCAACCCGCCCTTCGACCACCCGCACGTATTTCTCGACCTTGGCAACGACAACGAGATCATCTGCCCCTATTGCTCGACGCTCTACCGCTTCGCGCCCGACCTTGGCGCCGGCGAGGCCCGGCCCCCCGAATGCGTCCTGAAGGATCGAGTCGCCTGACCGCTCCGTGGCGCTGACGCGAACCGTCATCGTTGCGGGCGCTGGAATCGGAGGACTGACCGCATCGCTGGCGCTCGCCGCGCAGGGCTTTCGCGTTGTTGTACTGGAGAAGGCCGAGCGGCTCGAGGAGGCCGGCGCGGGCATCCAGCTCTCCCCCAATGCCAGCCGGATCTTGATCGAACTCGGACTGAAAGAGCGCATCGCGCCGCGCGCGGTGACACCCCAATCCATCAACATCATAAGTGTGCGGGCCGGCGGCGAGATCGCGCGCCTGCCGCTCGGCGAGGCCGCCTCCTTTCGCGCCGGCGCGCCCTACTGGGTGATCCATCGCGCCGACCTGCAGGCGGCGCTGCAGGCCGCGGTCAACGACCATCCTGATATCGAGCTTCGCCTCGGCTGCCAGTTCGAGGACGTCGCGAAGCACGCCAAGGGGCTGACGGTGGCACAGCGACGCGGCAACACGCGGCAACAGGAATTGGCCGTGGCGTTGATCGGTGCCGACGGCATCTGGTCGTCGGTGCGCGGGCACCTGTTTCCCAATCTGCAACCGCAATTCTCGGGCCTGATCGCCTGGCGCGGCACGCTGGAAGCGACCGCCTTGTCTCGAGAGCACACCGCGCCGCGCGTGCAGCTTTGGATGGGGCCAAGCGCGCATCTCGTGGCCTACCCGATCTCGGCGGGGCGACAGATCAACGTCGTCGCCATCGTGCCTGGCACCTGGAACCGGCCGGGCTGGAGCGCGCCCGGCGACACCAACGAGATCAAGGATGCGTTCACCACCACACGATGGCCCGCGACGGCGCGCACGCTGATCGGCGCGGTCGACGGCTGGCGCAAATGGGCGCTGTTCACCCTGCCCGATATCAGCAACTGGAACGAAGATTCGGTTGCACTGCTCGGCGATGCCGCGCACGCGATGCTGCCGTTCGCAGCACAGGGCGCCGGCATGGCGATCGAAGACGCGGCCGTGCTCGCAAAGGTGCTGAGCGACAGCACCGGCGAAAACATCTCCGGCATACCTGCGGCGCTGACGCGTTACGCGCGGATGCGGCGGGCGCGTGTGCTGAATGTACGACGCCTGGCGCAGCGACAGGGCCGCATCTATCACCTGACGGGTCCCGCCGCGATCGCGCGTGACTTCGCCATCCGCGCGATCGGGCCCGAACGCATGCTGGCGCGGCAGGACTGGATCTACGACTGGCGGGTGTGAGGCGCCCTCAACGGATGCCGGAACGCGACGGGCGCGTGCCCTTCGCGCTCGCCGCGGGCGGCGCGGCCGCCGCAGTGTCCGGCGGCGTCTCATGGCACTTGTTGCGGGCCCAGACTTCCTCGACGAGTTTCTGCTGAGCGCGGACCGAAATCAGGTCGTTGCGGTAGGCGACTTCGGCTACGACGGCTCCGCCGACACCGGTCTCGGCCTTGGCCATCAGCCCCTGCAACTCCGCGGCACGGGCGGTCAGGGTCTTGCGTTCAGCCTCGAGTTGCTTGCACTCGTAGAGATCGTATTTGGCGGGGTCCGCGAACGCAGGTGCCACGGAATCGCCGATCTGGGCGCAGGCCGAGACAGCGGCCGCCAGCGCGAGCAATACCGCGACGGCGGCGGCGCGCGACAGGCTGCGACGGCGTGTGCAACGAACGGACATTCGACCTACCTAGAGAGACTGTGTTGAGATTGCCTAAAGCTTGATCCGAAAGCGTGGGCATCCCGGAAAAGCGATAGAGCAGTCGCCGGTGTCCGGATTGAGGCTTCATCGCGGCCGCCGCCCTTTGTCCCACGAGTTCACGTGATTTCGCGCACATTTCTCTAAGCTATTGAAATCACAACCGTTCGGGCAGAGGACAATTCCGCTCGGCCAGATTTTAGCTGCGCTGTAGCGCCTTCGAGCGAAGTGATGCGGGCTCGCGTGAGGAGAACGCGCCAAAACAGGAATCCAGAGCGTGGTTCTGATTCAATCCGCTGGGTTTCGCCGCCTCCGCCATGACGACAAATGGTTCAATGCCGCCACAATGCAGCCCATCGCGGCGTCGCCAACGCATTGGCGCTACTGAAGCTCCATCACATCAGCGAAGATCGTCCAATCACGGACACCCTTCTGCCGGCAGAAGTCGGCCTCGGCCTGCTGCGCGGCGTCCGCGAGTGAAGCGGCATCGACCTTGAACGCAGCCTGACAGGCGCGATGCTCGTGGCCGGTATCGTCGCAGACGGTCTTGATGAAGCGAACGTCAAATGATGGCATGACACCCTCTCGGTGTGAGTTGACCTCTCGGTTGACCATTCTGCCATTCAGGCCGCATTCGATTTTTGACCTGGCTCAAGGAAAGCGACTTCTGGCCTGCGGATAAATTCCAATCGGCGATGTTGAAGACATCGATGCACGAATTGATTGGCGATACGGTTGAGAGCGGCCTGACGGCCGCTCTAACCAGGTTGGATTTTTGACCTGCGTCAATACGGCGACTGTCCCTTGCCGATAAGGATGCTCTTCCCGTCAGGGTCAGGCACATGGCAGACAGAAAGACTTGGCGCCCCATCATCTTCTCGTGTCCGAACACCGGCGACCGTGTCCAGGGTCTGCTGCCGGAAGACACGCCCGAGCTCGGGGCCGACGATCTGCACCCGATAACCTGCGCAGCTTGCGACGGCGTGCACTTCATCAACTTGCGCACTGGCGCGATGATCAGAGCTGAACGCAGTTAGGCCCACTCTCGCGGGCCCGTGCAGTCGCCATCTTCCCCGACAAGACCGCAAGCGACCGCCAAGTAGTCTCCTGTGTGCAAACGTTGTACTGTCGGTTGAACGTGAGAGCTTACCGGGGATATGTCCGAGCACATCTGGTACCGCTATGGCACTGCCGCGGCAGCAGCTGCGCTCGCATTCGCGTTGCGCGCAGCACTGCAGCACTATTTGGAAGACCGCACGTTCACGATCATCTACTTTCCGGTCGTCGTTTTTGCCGCTTTCGCTGGAGGCCGTGGACCGGCGATCTTTGCTACCCTCCTCTGCATTGGCGGTGCCGCCGCGTTTCTTGGCAAAAGCCTCATCATCGATCCTGCGAATATGATCGACATCGCGTGTTTTGCCGTACTTGGTCCGATCCTCGGCTTTATGGGCGATCGACTGCTGCGAGAATCCGAGCAGGCGCGTTATCGGCAGGCTCACCTGCAATCGATCCTGGATACCGTGCCGGAGGCGATGATCGTGATTGACGATCGCGGCGTCATTCGCTCGTTCAGCGCCGCGGCGGTGCGGCTGTTCGGTTGGTCCGCGGATGAGGTGGTTGGAAAGAACGTATCCAGCCTGATGCCGCAGCCGTACCGCGGCGAACACGACCGGTACATCGATCGATATCTCACCACCGGCGAGCGGCGCATCATCGGCATTGGCCGCATCGTGGTCGGGGAGCGAAGCGACGGTTCGACCTTTCCGATGGAGCTCGCCGTCGGCGAGGCCAAGGTGCGCGGCGAGCGCTTCTTTACCGGCTTCATCCGGGACCTCACCGAGCGGCGGGCACAGGAACGGCGGCTGCAGGAACTGCAATCCGAACTGGTGCACGTGTCGCGGCTGACCGCCATGGGCGAGATGGCATCTTCCATCGCCCACGAGATCAACCAACCACTTTCCGCCATCACAAACTACATGCGCGGCGCAAAGACCCTGCTGACGTCCGAAAAACCGGACGCCAATCGCATCGGTGATGCACTCGAGCGCGCCGCCCAGCAGGCGCTGCGAGCCGGCGACATCATCAAGCGCCTGCGCGAATTTGTTGCCAAAGGCGAGACACAGCAAGCGTTGGAGAACCCGGTCACACTCCTCGAAGAGGCCGTGGCGCTGGCCCTGTTGGGTGCCAAGGAGCAAGGCGTGCGAGTGTCGTTTCGAAGCGACCGTGACATGCCGTCGATCCTCGTCGACAAGATCCAGATCCAGCAGGTCGCGCTGAATCTGATCCGTAACGCAATCGAGGCGATGGTCGCCTGCCCGCGTCGGGAGTTGACCGTCGGTGTCGCACAGACCGATGGCGTCGCCAGGTTCACCGTTGCCGATACCGGCCCCGGCATCAGCCCTGACATCGCCGACCGCCTGTTTCAGCCCTTCGTCACGACGAAAGAGCATGGCATGGGTGTCGGACTATCGATCTGCCGGACGATCATCGAATCCCATGGCGGTCACATCGTCGCGCAGGCGAACCCAGGTGGCGGCACGATCTTTCAGTTCACCCTGCCGTTTGCGGAGGTTGAAGAAGAAGCATGACTGTGCGGCGCATGATTCTTGTGATCGACGATGATCCCGCGATGCGGGACTCGCTCGCCTTTCTCCTCGATGTCAACGGCTTCGCCGTAGCGACCTATGAGACGGCGACCGAGTTTCTCAATCATGTCGCGAGCTGTCCGGTCGACTGTATCGTATCAGACATCCGCATGCCGGGCATGAGCGGCCTCGAACTGGTCCGCAAGCTCAAGGCCGACGGCGTCGCCTGTCCGATCATTTTGATAACGGGTCATGGCGATGTGGCGCTCGCGGTGGAAGCGATGAAGGCAGGCGCCGTCGACTTCATCGAGAAGCCGTTCGATGACGACGTGCTGCTGCGAGCGATCCGCGGCGCCCTGGAGCCGCAACCGGCGACGCCCGCCCACGACGCCGCCAGGCTCCAAGCGGAAGCCCGCCTCGCCGATCTCTCGCCACGCGAGCGCGACGTCCTGCGAGGGCTAATTGCGGGTAAGATCAACAAGGTGATCGCCCACGACCTGGGCATCAGCCCGCGCACGGTCGAGGTTTACCGCGCAAACCTGATGGCCAAGACCGGCGTCCACAGCATGTCGGAGCTGATGCGGATCGCGATCGCCGCGGGACTTTAGGATAGCAGCCTCATTCCGGCTGCGCTGTCCAGGCGATGAGCTTACGAGCGAGCGCGCCAAAGGCCCGATCGAAGGCAGCCGACGCATTGGAGGGTGTGAGAGCATCGATCGTCTCCGACTCCTGAAACAGTTGTGCAGCCCTCAGCTTCCCGTTGGCATCAACGATCCGCACCGAAAGTGCAATGACCGCCTGCGGCCGCGCTCCAAGCGCGATCTCGAAGCGGCGCAGGTCGATGAGCAGGCGCGACGCGCTCTCGACGCCGCTGTCGGCGCGCAGCGGCGCACGCCTGATGTCGTAGTTCTCGAAACTCTGCAGCAGTCGCGCCTGGACCAGCGCCGGCAGGCTGTCGCTCCATTGTGCGTCCACGAAGTCAGACGGTTCCTCGTCCGGCGTGAACAGGAAGCGCTGGGTCTGCAGACGAGTGATCGCACTCGGCTCCGCCATGATCAACGGCACGGGCAGCGTCGCACCTCGTTGCGACTCGAAGCCGTCGACGGCATGAAGATCGTAGACCACCTTGCGCGGCGCCGGCGTGCCGCCACCCGTCATGCGCTCCAGCCCCGACACGATACCGTCGAGTTTCGGCGTGTTACGCGCCAGTCCTTCGGCAAACGTGCTGAGGTTACCGATCGTGTCGTGTAGCTGCGCTGCATTCTCGGACAAGACGGCATCCACCCGGCGCAACGCGTCGCGGGCGGCCTGGGTCATGCTTTGCCCCGCTCCCTTCTCGGCCACCAGCGGCCCGCGCGCAGCCGGCGCATCAGGATTGTCGCCCCCCTCGAGCGTAACCACCGGGACGCCGGTCAAGCCCTGGAAATCGAGGCCGACACGCGTGTCGGCATGGACTGGGGTTCGCTCAGCGACCGCCACCGTGACGCGGACGTCGCGCGGCCGGCCCGGGACGAGTTCAAGCGAGGTCACCTCGCCCACGCGGATACCGTTGAAGAGCACCCCGGCGCCGACCAAGAGCCCGGGCACCGGACCATCGAAGACAAGCTGGTAAGTCTCCCGCTTGCCGATGCCCCCGACATTGTTCAGCCAGTAGACGAAGCCGAAGACGGCGACGATCGCCGACAACACAAATGCACCGACAATGATGTAGGGCGCGCGAACTTCCATGAGTTTTCCTCGTCTAACGACCCAATCCCAGCATCTGGGCGCGGGCCCCATGAAAGTAGGCTCTGACCCAGGGATGATCGGACCGGAGCACGGACGACAGCGGCCCGACCGCCGCGATCCTACCGTCGGCGAGCGCAGCGACCCGATCGCATACGGCCTGCAGGCTGTTCAGGTCATGCGTCACCATGAACACGGTGAAGCCGAGCGTCCGGTGCAGCGTCCGGATCAGCGCATCGAACTCGCCTGCGGCGATCGGATCGAGGCCAGATGTCGGCTCGTCCAGGAATAGCAGAGCCGGATCCAGCGCCAGCGCCCGCGCGAGTGCAACGCGCTTGGTCATGCCGCCTGAGAGCTCGGATGGAAACTTGTCCCCATCCTCGCGAGCAAGCCCGACCATTTCGAGCTTCGCGTCCGCGATCTCATCGAGCAATTGCGGCGAAAGGCGCGCATTCTCGCGCAGTGGGAACTGGATGTTCTGGCGCGCCGTCAGGGCCGAGAACAGTGCACCCTGCTGGAACAGGATGCCCCAGCGGCGGTCACTTGCGCCATTGGCGGCAAACTCGATCTGCCCGCTGCGCTTCGGCAGCAGTCCAACCAGCGTCCGCATCAGTACCGACTTCCCGCCGCCGGACGCGCCAACGAGACCGAGTATCTCCCCATCCTTCACGTCGAGATCAAGGTGATCGAGGATCGTCTTCTTGCCAAAGCCGACCACGAGGTCGCGGACCTGAATCGCTGGAGCATCGGTCATGGCTACATTCCGATCGAGGCGAAAAACACGGCAAAGAGCCCATCGAGCACGATCACAAGGAAGATCGACTTCACCACCGACGAGGTGGTCTGCTGCCCGAGCGATTCCGCGCTGCCCTTGACGCTCAAGCCCTCCGCAGCCGCAACGAGCCCGATCACGATCGCCATGAACGGCGCCTTGATGATGCCGACCTCGAAATGCGTGACCGACACTGCATCATGAAGCCGTGCGATGAAGATCGCGGGGCTCATGCCGCCATAGAGCCAGGCGACGAGCCCGCCGCCATAGAGTGCCGCGAGCGACCCGAGAAAGGCGAGGATCGGTAGCGCCACAACAAGCGCGAGGATGCGGGGCAGGATGAGGACCGCGACGGGGTCGAGCCCCATGGTACTCAGAGCGTCGATCTCCTCGCGCATCTTCATCGCGCCGATTTCGGCCGTGTACGCGCTGCCAGACCGTCCAGCCACCATGATGGCCACGATCAGCACGCCGATCTCGCGCAACACGAGAATGCCGACCATGTCGACGACATAGGATTCCGCACCGAAACGCTGAAAATGGAAGATGCCCTGCTGGGCGATGATGGCGCCGATCAGGAACGTGATCAGCGCCATGATCGGCACAGCCTGCCAGCCGACCCGGCCGAGCTGGTAGACGGTCGATGTCAGCCGAAACGACCGCGGGTGCCTGAGGACGCCGAGCAGAGCAAAGCTGAAGGCGCCGAGCATATGAAGGAATGCCGCGGAATCGGAAGCGAGCCGCTTGCTGCCACGACCGAGTTGGTCGAGCTTCTGCAGGACAGGATTGACGGATTTCCTCTCGGGGAGAGCTGCGCGGTTCAGCCGCTCCACCTCCTCCATCAGATCGCCGTAGGGACCATCGACGCCGGTAAGGACAGCCCTCACCGATTGTTTGGCGCTGCCGCGGGCGAGCCTTTCCAGCAGCCAGGCGCCCGCCGTGTCGAGGGCAGTTACGGAGCGCAGATCGATGGACCTGATGTCGGCGCGCGCGGCCTGCGCGCACAGGCGCTCCAGGACCTCGACATTGGCGACATTCCAGGCGCCGCGTGCGTTGAATGCGCGCGGATCGTCCGCATCTGCCGTCAATGTCGGCGCGTTGATCAAGGAACCACTCCACGTTCGCAGCGCACTTTAGGGCGGCCGGCGGCGGATGCTTTGGCCCAACGTAACCCGCTCGCACCGGCTGTTTTTGACCCACATCAACGGAATAGCGGGGTGGCCTGGGCGGCATCAGGCCTCGGACAGCCGGGCCAGGCCGATCAGGAGATTTCGATGAACCGCGCTGCCTACCGCGTCGTCGCCATCACGCGCTTTGACCTCGCTCTGGCCGGATCAGGATGTCCGCGCCAATGGCGTCAACAACGGGCAGACCGAGATCCAACACGACGTCGACGACGCTGCGATCGGTCGGATCCATGGCGACGGTGAAACCGAGCTCGCGGCACATGTCCAGCATCGTGGTGTTCTCGGCCAGCACCTGACCGTTCAGGCGCTTCAGCCCTTCCGACCGGGCATAGTGGATCAGGAGCTGCATCAATGCCCACCCGAGCCCCTTCCCCTTGAGACCGGATTGCAGCAGGATGGCGTACTCGGCGTTTTCGTAGAGAGAGTCCGAATGAAGCCGGACCGCACCCATCATCTCGCCCGTCTTCGGATCGAGTGCCGCAAAGGCCATCGCGCGCGCATAGTCGAGCTGAGTGAGGCGTGCGATGAAAGCATGTGAGAACTCCTTCATCGCGTGAAAGAAGCGGAGCCTGAGATCCTCGGCGGTCACGCGCTTGAGGAACCGGTGAACCGCGGGCTCATCTTCCGGCCGCATGGGCCGCACCAACACCCGCGAGCCATCCCTCAAGGCAAGCTCGCCCTCCCATTGCGACGGATAGGGCCTCACGGCAAGCCGGGTCTGACCGGCGAACAGCCGCGTCGGCTTGCGGATCGCCACGCGCGCGTCGAGCGCGACAACGCCGCTCTCGTCCGCAAGCAGCGGATTGATGTCGAGCTCGGCAATTTCAGGAATGTCCGCCGCCATCTGCGCCAGCTTGACCAGTGTAAGCGGCACGACGTCGGCCGGCACGGCGGGTACGTCGCGATAAGCGCCGAGCAATCGCGCGACTCTCGTTCGCCCTACAAGGTCACGGGCCAGATTCATGTCGAGCGGCGGCAACGCCAACGCCTTGTCGTTGATGACCTCAACCGCGGTGCCGCCGCGGCCGAACATGATCACCAGACCGAAGGTCGGATCGTCGGCGATGCCGAGGATCAGTTCGCGCGGCGCCCGCCGCACGATCATCGGCTGAATCGTCACGCCTTGCAGGCTGGCATCGGGGCGCGCGGTTCGAGCGCGCGCCAGCACGGTCCTGGCGGCCTCGGCGATGCCTTCGCGCGTCCGCAAGCCGAGAATGACACCGCCGACGTCCGATTTGTGCCTGATGTCGCGCGAGAATACTTTGACGGCGACCGCATGCCCCTCAGCCAGGAACGGCGCGGCCTTGTCTGCGGCATCCTCGGCGTCGCGCGCCGCAACGGTCGGAACAAGCGGAATATCGTAAGCCTCGAACAGCGCGACGATCTCGACCGGATCAAGCCATTCCCGAGCCTCAGATAATGCGTTCGCGACCACGTGCCGCGCCGCCGCGGTCTCGGGCGTGAACACCGATGCGATGCCTGGCGGAGTTGCGGCGAGCGCTGTGGAGGCGTCTCGATATCTCACCAGATACATGAAAGCTCGCACCGCATCGTCCTCCGTCGGGAAATGCGGAATGCGCGCGACTTCAAAGGTTCGCCCGGTACGCTCATCGGCGCCGGCCCACGCCGCAAGCACCAGCGCGGCGACAGCACTCCGCTTTGCTCTGCGGTCCCGGACGCATTGCGCCACCGCGTCCGCGATACCTCCGGTCGGGGCCACCGCAGTCTCCACATTCATGACAAGGACGGCATCGCTGTTTGCGTCCTCCATCAGCGCGTCGAGCGCGGACACGTAACGGGCGGCATCGGCATCGCCGGAGATATCGACGGGATTGGTGCGCGACCAGCCCCGCGGCAGGACCTTGTCGAGCTGAGCGACCGTCGCCGGCGTCAAGGTCGCGGGAACGCCGCCCAGTTCAGCAAGCCGATCGGTGGCGAGGATGCCGAGCCCGCCGCCATTGGTCAGGAAAGCCAGCCGGTTGCCGCGCGGGACAAAGCCGCGGCCGAGCAGTTCGGCGCAATCGAACAGTGCGCGCAGATCGAACACGCGCAACATGCCGGCGCGGCGAAAGGCCGCGTCATAGACCGAATCCGAGCCGGCCAGCGCGCCGGTGTGGGTCGCAGCCGCTATCGCACCCTGCGCCATCCGCCCCGACTTGACGACGATGACCGGCTTCAGCCGTGCCGCTGCGCGCGCCGCCGACATGAACTTGCGCGCGTCCTTGACGGCTTCGAGGTAGAGCAGGATCGCATTGGAGTGCTCGTCGAGCGCGAAATAGTCGAGCAGGTCCGCGACATCGACATCGAGCTGGTCACCGATCGACACGATGCCGGAAAAGCCCAACCGCCGCTCGGCCGCCCAGCCGACCATCGCCGCCGCGACGGCACCCGATTGCGATATCAACGCGAGATGTCCCTCGGACGGACGATGCGCGGCAAAACTCGCATTGAGCTTCGCGTGCGGCATCATCACGCCGAGGCAGTTGGGCCCGATCAGGCGCATGCGATGCTCGCGCGCCGTCCGCTCCACGGTCTCGGCCAGCGAGCCCGCGCCATGGCCGAGGCCGGCTGACAGAATCGCGGCGCCGGCGACGCCAGCCGCTCCGGCCTCGACCATGATGCCGGGAATGGCGGCCGGCGGCGCGGTGACGACAATAAGATCGGGAACGAACGGGACCGACTTGAGATCGGGAAAGGTCGCCTCGCCATCGACCATGGCGTGCCGCGGACTGACGACGGCGATCCCGCCCACGAAGCCGCAAGCCTTGATGTTCCTGAGCACCGCCGCGCCCAGGGACGACGGACGTGAGCTGCCGCCAACGACTGCTATGCTCCGAGGCGCAAATACCCGCTCTAGGCCAAACGTAGACATTGCACGGTCTCGCAAGGAACGAGCGGAGGCGCCTGCCGCTTCGTGCAGCGCGCCAGAGCCCGCATGACGTCCTCGCGAGCGATAATACCGATCAGATGGTGATACTTGTCAATCACGGGCAGGCTCTTCAGGCGATGTGCGACCATCAGCTCCAGAACTCGCTGCAGATTTGTGTCCGGCTCGACCGCGATCACGTCGGACGACATGATCTCATCGACCGTCGTTCCCATGCGATCGTCATAATGCGGCAATATTTCCTTTGGCGTGAAGGCGAAGACCTTCAAGGCGTCGAGTTTGGTGACGAAGCCGACCACGATCTCGTCGCGCACCACCGGATATGCATCATAATTGTCCCTCGCGAACAGCCGGTACAGGTCACCTACCGTGGTTTCGGGAGCGACGCTCCGTACCGAACTCGTCATGTTGTTCTCGACGCTTTCCTGGAGAAATTCGTACATGGCTGATCCCTTCGGGGCGCGCTGCACTCTGATCCGCAACGCATTGGTCGCCCGAGCATAGGCAACGCAAACAGATCGGCGTTGACCGAGATCAAAGCGGCCCCATGTGACATGGTGCAGAGATCACGAGCGAGTTCCGTCATGTATGCGATGACCCTGCCTGCCCGCGGCGCGCCGCTGCAACGTGTGGAAAGACCGGATCCTGTTCCCGGTCCCGGCGAGGTGCGTGTCAAGGTCAGTGCCTGCGGCATTTGTCGCACAGACTTGCATGTCGTCGACGGAGAGCTGCCAAACATTGCGTACCCGATCGTTCCAGGGCATGAAGTCATTGGCCGGATCGACGCAGTGGGCGACGGCCTCGATCGTTCTCACCTCGGCATGCGCGTCGGCGTGCCCTGGCTCGGGTCGACTTGCGGGCACTGTGCTTACTGTCGCGCCGACAGGGAGAATCTCTGCGATCACCCGCAATTCACCGGCTATACGCGGGATGGCGGTTTCGCGAGCCATCTGGTCGCGGACGCGCGCTATTGTTTTCCAATCGGCGAGCAAGGGGGCGATGCGGAACTTGCTCCCCTGATGTGCGCCGGCCTGATTGGCTGGCGCTCCCTGGTGATGGCGGGCGACGGCAAGAACCTCGGCATCTACGGCTTTGGCGCGGCCGGACACATCGTCGCACAGGTCGCCCGCGCGCAAGGACGGGCCGTCTACGCCTTCACGCGCGCGGGCGATACCGAGGCACAGCATTTGGCGCGGTCGCTCGGCGCATGCTGGGCGGGGTCCTCGGAAGACCGGCCACCGGTCGAGCTCGATGCCGCAATCATCTACGCGCCCGCCGGCCCGCTTGTGCCGCTCGCATTGCGCGCGGTGTGCAAGGGCGGGCGCGTGGTCTGCGCCGGCATTCACATGTCGGACATTCCGAGCTTTCCCTACAGCATTCTCTGGGGCGAACGGCAGATCGTCTCGGTCGCCAACCTCACCCGCCAGGACGGCGTCGACTTCCTGGAGGCCGCGGCTAAGGTCGGTATCCGGACTCACGTCACCGTTTTCCCGCTTGACCAGGCCAACGAGGCCCTGTCGCGCCTGCGCGACGGCAAGGTCCTCGGCGCCGCTGTTCTGAAGCCATGATCGAACGAGCCGAACGCACGTTGGCCCAGGGATTTCCGTCGTATTCCATGCGGGATTCCTGAAGCCGCGGGAACGTGCTGCCGCCTCCGCGTCAATAGGAGGACTCCATGAAGCGGCGATTCGACTGAGCCGCAATCGATCCGGCGGTTCGAGGCGGCCTTCGTCGTAAGCGCCGTCGCGTCGATCGCGGCGTCGGTCTCGGCCCTGTCCGCGATGGGACTGCTGCTTGTGGTGTGCAACGGCCACCATGCCGACCTCGAGGGCTACTAGATTGATCGGGACGCTCAAACGCAGCCATCGGACGCCAGCGAGCAACCGATCCCGCATCGCAATTCGCCATCGCTGGAGGCGAAAGTGTTGCCGGGCGTGCCGCAAGGTTGACCTCCCTTAAAATATATCGACAAGCGTTATGAGGCGGATCAAAATGTCTCGCGCCGACCCGTGCTCTGATGGACAACAACGATTTCATCCATGGAGAACGGCCATGTTCAGGAACATACTGGTTCACATTCCCACGGAACGGTCGTTGCGGCCCGCAGTGGACGGCTCAATCTCGCTTGCCGTCAGCACGGGCGCACATCTCGACGCGATCGCGATCGGCTACGCGATGACCAATCTTGCACTTGTCGAAGGCGGCGCGGCCGTCGCTGCGATCTTCGAGGCCGAACATGCGCAGGCGCTTGAGCGAGCCGAAGCGGCATTGCGCGTTTTTGATCTCGAGGCAAGGAACGCGGATATCTCCTACGCGACCCGCGCGGTCAGTGCACCTCCCGTCGAAGCAAGCGCGATCATCTGCGCAAATGCGCGACTCCACGACCTGACCGTCGTGACACAGCCTCAGACCCACCATGACAGCTACGATGACACCATCCCCCAGGATATTCTGTTCCAGGCCGGCGGTCCCGTCCTGTACATGCCGTACACCTTTCACGGTGCGTTTTGCGCCAGGCGAATTGGAATTTGCTGGGACGGCAGCCGCCTGGCCGCGCGCGCGGTGCACGACGCGATGCCGCTGCTGCGCGAAGCCGATGCCCTAACCATCATCACCATCATCTCCTCGGACACTGTCCCGCCGGAGGACTCCGCCGACCATTTGGTGAAGTACCTCGCAAGGTCGGGGCTTCCTGCAAAGGTTGCGTCGCTCCCGGCATCCCGGTCAGAGGTCCAGCCGATCCTGCTGTCGATCGCAACGGACGAAACACTGGATCTCCTGGTGATGGGCGGATACGGCCACTCCCGCCTGCAGGAAACGCTGCTCGGTGGCGCAACGCGCGACATGCTTCGCGCGATGACTGTTCCGGTCCTGATGTCGCACTAAGCATGAGACTGCCCATGAGACATGCCGCCAGGTACTTTCTGCATACAATCGGCACCGGCCTGATCGCAGTCGCCGCGATCGGCGCACTGCCGACACCCGCCGACGCCGACCAGGAACAGGGCCGCCGCCTCGCGGGGGTCTACTGCGCCCGCTGTCACTCCATCGACAAGGTGAGCCCGAGCCCGCTGAAGATCGCGCCGCCGTTCCGAACGTTGCACGAGCGTTACCCGGTCGAAATGCTGCAAGAAGCACTGGCGGAAGGAATTGTCACTGGCCATCCGACGATGCCCCAGTTCAGGTTCGAGCCGGACCAGGTCAATGATTTCATCCTGTTCCTGAAATCGCTGGAGAGCGGTAAAGCGGGCCGTTGAGCCAGGTCAATGTGTCGCGCGCACACGGTCCTATTATTCGGCTTTCCAACTCGGAGGTCCGACATGCGCGCGCATCAGATCATGACCAAGCACGTCATAGGCGTCAGCCCGCATACATCGATCCTGGAGGCCGCCAACATCATGTTGCGATGTCACGTCAGCGGCCTGCCGGTGCTGGACGAGGATGGCACTCTCAGGGGCATGGTGTCCGAAGGAGATTTCCTGCAGCGCGCCGAGATCGGTACCGGACGCAAACGTTCGGCCTGGCTGGAGCTCTTCACGGGCGTCGGCCGCGCGGCCACGGATTTTGTCCATGAGCGGGGCCGCGAGGTCGAAGATGTGATGACGACGAATCCGATCACGGTCGAAGAACAGACGCCGCTCGATGAAATCGTGCATCTCATGCAGAAGCACGGCGTGAAGCGACTGCCGGTTGTGAACGACAAGACCATGGTCGGTATCGTCACCAGGGCCGACATTTTGCAGGCGGTTGCCTCAATGGCGCGGGACGTCCCCGACCCGACCGCCGACGACAGTCACATCCGCGACCGCATCGTGCGCGACATCAGTGCCACGGCCTGGCGACCTGCCGGCTTCCAGGTGTGGGTGCGCAATGGCGTCGTGCACCTATACGGCTTGATCTTCGATGAACGCGCACGCCAGGCCGCGATCGTGCTGGCCGAAAACATGTCAGGCGTCAAAGAGGTTCACGATCATCTCTGCTTCGTCGACGGTTACTCCGGCTACTACGTCGAATCGCCCGAGGACATCAAGGCTGCCGGCTAGCCAGAAACAGGAATACCGCAACATGCCGATGGATTCACTGATCGTCGTCGCGCTCGTCTGCTTGATCTTCTCGTCCTTCGCTCTCGTGCTGGCTTTGGTCGACCGCAGCACCACGCGTTGGCAACGTGAGCAGCAAAACCAGGATCAAGCCAGTACGCGCGCCTCCTACCCTCCAGAGAAGGCGGCCTAGCGTTGCTGATGGGCGTCCAACCGAGGAAGGCGGAGACCCACGCGGCCCATCAACGCCTCTCGTGCGGTGACGCGCCCAGCGTTAAGATGAGCTGAGGAGCTCCGGAGAAACATCCATGGATGAGATCACGCATTTCATTGCGGTTCCGTACGACCTAACCGATCATGGACTCGTCGCTGGCAAACAGTTCAAATGCACCACCCCCGCGTCCGCGATAGAGCACGCCAAGCACTTGTGGAAGATATTCGGCCATACGGGTGCGGTCGCAATCGTCCGCACCGGGTATCCGGAAACCAGAACCACCGTGCTGAGGACGTTTGGCGTAGTGCCGGACGATCCGAGCGACGAAGGTCGTCGCGCCAAATGAAGGCGCTTTCGCGCGGCGGCCTACGTATCATTACGTAGTGGCTTCTACTTAGGGGAAACATCCAAGTTTCCCGGTTCGTTAGCAGCGGTCAATCTCCGTCTATCGATCTTCCCACGATGGAGTGCCGCCATGCAGACCGAGGCCGCCGTTTCTCTCGAGATCAGCCGTCATCCAACCAGCGTCTTGCGCGAGCAAGCTCGCAGCCAGGGGCCGTTCGGGATGATCGGGACGCCAATGCGGTTCGGCCGGAATACCGAGATCTACGGCGAGGACGAGGCTGCGGAATACCTCTATCAGGTTGTGTCAGGCGCTGTGCGAACCTACAAGATTCTGGAGGACGGGCGTCGGCAGATCGCTGCGTTTTACCTGCCTGGAGACATCTTCGGCTTCGAGGCCAGCGATACCCACATCTCTTCGGCAGAGGCGATCTGCGAAACCCAGGTCATGGTGGTCAAGCGGAACGCGCTCATCGTGCGCGCCAGCCACGAAAGGGACCTCGCGCGCCAGCTCTGGGACGCTACGGCGTTGGAGCTGCGCCGCTTTCAGGAACATCTGATGCTTCTGATCAGCAGCGCGGAGGAGCGGGTAATCGGATTCCTGCTCGATATGGCTCGCCGTGCCAAAAAGAATGCCGCCATCGAGCTTCCCATGTCGCGACAGGATATCGCCGACTACCTTGGCCTGACGATAGAAACGGTCTCACGCACTTTCACCCAACTTGAGCAGAGCGGCGTGATTGCTCTGCCGACCTCACGCCGGGTTGAGCTGCGCAATCGTGCGATGCTCAATCGCCTTACCACGGCGTAAGAAGGCCAAGAGCACAAGTCCGCCTCAATTGATTTCCCGCGAGCGCAACCCTCATCGCGGATGGCGCCGTGACCGGTGTGACCGTGGTCGATGACCGCTGTCAGTAAGCAGTGGCACGGAATTCCTGATCCGGAGCGTCGCTTCGGCATTCGACGCTCATCTCGCGCGTCTGCACAGCCGGGCTGTCTGCCCCCGATTCGGCGTGCGGGCCCTACGCCCGCTTCCCAACTTCCTCCAACGGAGAAGATGCTCCGTTGCTCCGCCAAGTCTCGAACAACTTTGCGGTGTTGCCCATCGTACGATCGCTGTGTTTCAGGATCCGCTCCATGTCCCGGCGAATGAATTCCAACTGATGTCTAGTGCACTCCTGGTACACGGTGCCGTAGTCCCGGATCGAGTGCGCTTGCGCCAGCTTGGCGAGCAACTCGTTGAAGATCGAGGTGTCGGCGACGATCCGCTCGACAATTTCATCGCCTACGAAGAACATTTCGTCCAGCAGCACGTTTCGCGCGCTGCTGAAGAGCGAGACAGCATATCGGTTCGCCCTGATAAGTCGCGACGCCATATCAGTCGCGAGAAGGTCGCTTTCTACGGCGCCCTGTGGATGCTCCGCGATCTTGGCAATCCTGTCTGCTACCGCAGTTGATGAAAATCTTCGTCATGGCTGTCTCCAGAACCTAACCACAACCATTTAACATCGGTTTAGAGGTCTCGGCCTTGATGAGGGTCAAGATCAACGGGCTTTGGTCGAATTGCAGGGTCATCGAACTGTTTTCGAAAATACACCGCGTCCGTTCCCGGGACAGTCAGACAATTGTGCTCCTTGGCAAATTGAGCGACGCGAGCTGCCGCAAAATGGTTGATCCCAAACAGCCGCTCGTAATCGTGTTCCGAGATTCTTAGAATAGTCCCTTCATCGAGACGATTGAGTCGCGCCCGCAGCCCGGAAAGAGTCAGGTTCATGTCCATAATCGTCGCCGAGCTCTCAGACAGGATCGGGCCTGCGCCGTGTGTCCACTCCCAACAAGGTGTAGAGCGGACAATACGAAATGAAGGCAGTCGCAAGCAGAACCAAACCCACCGCTCCCGCGACCAGCCAACCCGGTCCAAGCGAGCCATCCTTCACTGCATAGGCGATCAGAGCCAGGCCAATGACGATCCGGACGTACTGATCGAGGCGTCCAACGTTGCGCGTCATGGCAGTGTTGCCTCCTTTGATGGAAACTCATAATGGACCGACCGGAACCCGGAGCTTTTGATCCTGATCAAACACGTTACGGCATCATCATCATCGATCCAACGTGGTCGATTTTCTGAGACATCGCTCAAGCGCCGCGAGCAACTGCACGCGGCCAGCGATGCCGACGACCCGCCGGTCGCGAACCACGAGCACCTGCGAGATCTGATGATTGTCCATTTCGGCAACGATCTCGCTTACGGTAGCCTTCTCGTCGACGCAGACGGGCTTGCGGCTCATCACGGCATCAACGCGAAGGGCTCTGGCCCGCTCACGGACAAGCTGCCCTTCCTCTCTTCCAACCAGCCATTCGACCCAAAACCCTTCGGGGAGGTGCACTCCCAGCTCGCGGCGATGAAGAAAATCGCCCTCGGAAATCACGCCAACCAGGGATTCGGTGTCGTCGAGCACCGGCAAGCCGCGTTGATTGGTCTCAAGCAAGAGGCGGACGGCATCGAGCAACGGCGCGCCCGATCTAATCGTCGCGAACGAGGTTCGCATGACGTCGGCGGCTAACATGACATCCTCCATCGAATTCCTGGCCACGTTCGCGATTCTACAGCGACGACCTCGCCCGCGCTTGATGCACGTCAACCCTCAACGCGATACTTCCTGACCTGGATCAATACGCCAAAGGTCAGTTCCTGCTTCTATGCCACTCCCTGCTGGTCGAAAGGAGCAACCATGTTCAGGAGCTTGCTGGCACTTGTACCCTCCGAACGACCGGCTCAGCCGGTCGTCGACGGATCGATCTTCCTGGCCATGGCCTGCAGGGCTCGCATCGACGCGTTGGCGATCGGTTATGAGCCGGCACATATTCCGATCGGGGCCGCGGGGATCCCGGCCACGACTCTGGTCTTCGAGGAACAGCGCATCCATGCGATCGAGCGCGCGGAAACTGCAATTAACGTGTTTGAGACGAGCGCCAGGAATTCGGGACTGCACTACAACTGCCGCACGATCAGCGCCATTCCAGTAGAAGCGCTCGCCATCGCAAGCGCGGCGGCACGGCTGCATGATCTCACGATTGCGTTGCAACCCGATTTCGAAGGATCGACGTTCGACAACGACCTTTCCAGGGAACTCCTCTTCGAGTCAGGCGGCCCCGTGCTGTTCATGCCCTACACGTTCCGCGGGCCATTCTCGCCACGACGCATCGGGATCTGCTGGGATGGAAGTCGCCTCGCCAGCCGCGCATTGCGGGACGCAATGCCGTTGATCGAGAAGGCGGAGGCGCTCACGGTGATCACGATCGACGACTCCGGTGCGATCCCGGATGGAGTCCGCCCGGAACAGTTGGTCCGGCACTTGGCGCTAAAAGACTTGACCGCGGAATTGGTGAGATTTCCCTCCGCACGTTCCGAAATCCAGCCGACGATCCTTTCCGTCGCCGCAGATCGACGACTTGATCTGCTCGTGATGGGCGGATACGGGCACTCACGCTTGCAGGAGCGGCTCCTCGGCGGTGTGACTCGGGATATGCTGCACTGCATGACGGTGCCGACGATGATGTCGCATTGACACCGAGCATGCCTGCGGATTGCTCCCTGCAAGCGCCCACGGTACTCGCCGGGGCCGAACCTCCGCATCTATCCTGGGCACGGTCCTGAATTTTCAAAGACGGCTTTCCAGGGCACGCTGGCTCCCATCGACATTATTGAAGGCGTGTGGCTGATGGGGACCCGTTCGCGCAACACCGAGATCTATGCCTCGCGGCTTGCGAGCGCGGCCCGGTTTGGGAGGGATCGCCAAATGAAGCATTGGCTGCACTGGCTGCCAGGGCTCGACGCTTTCAGTCGCTATGAGGCCGAGTGGCTGCGGCACGATTGCGTTGCGGGGCTCGTACTCGCGGCGATGCTGGTGCCGATCGGCATTGCGTATGCGGAAGCCTCGGGTTTGCCGGGGATCTACGGTCTATACGCGACGATCGTCCCGCTACTGGCCTACGCGGTATTCGGTCCAAGCCGTATCCTCGTCCTGGGCCCGGACTCGGCTCTGGCGGCCGTCATCCTCAGCGTCGTCGTTCCGCATTCCGGTGGCAATCCGCTTCGCACCATAACCTTGGCAAGCATGATGGCTATCGTTTCGGGGGTAGTCTGCATTCTCGCAGGCATCGCGCGCCTCGGTTTCGTGACCGAGCTTCTCTCCAAGCCGATACGCTACGGCTACATGAATGGAATTGCCTTGACTGTATTGATCAGTCAGCTTCCAAAGTTGCTCGGCTTCTCTATCGAGAGCGAAGGACCAATGCGGAGCCTGTGGAGGATCGCCGGCGCGATCTTCGAAGGAAGAGTGAACTTGGTCGCATCTGGAATTGGGCTCACCACGTTGATCGTGATTCTGCTGTTGCAGAACAACAGGCGGATGCCAGGCATTCTGATCGCAGTGGTCGGAGCAGCAGTCGTTGTCGGCATGTTCAACCTGGGAGCCCGCCACGGCGTGACGGTCCTGGGTCCTCTGCCACAGGGTCTGCCGGGGTTCGCCATTCCCTGGATCGATTACAGTGATCTAGTCCCGGTCCTGGTCGGCGGTTGCGCGATCGCGCTGGTGTCGTTCGCCGACACCAGCGTACTTTCGCGTGCCTATGCCGCTCGGTTGGGCGACCGTGTCGATCCAAACCAGGAGATGGTGGGACTCGGCGTGGCCAATCTGGCAACCGGCCTCTTTCACGGCTTTCCGGTCAGCAGCAGCGGCTCGCGCACTCCAGTTGCAGAAGCCGCGGGCGCCCGCACCCAACTCACCGGCGTCGTTGGCGCGCTTGCCATCGCCCTCCTCCTGCTTGCGGCACCAAATCTTCTCCAGCATTTGCCCGAGGCTGCACTGGCCGCCGTGGTGATCGCCGCGGCGATCAGCTTGATTGAGGTCACCGACCTCAAGCGAATCTACCGCATTCAGCAGTGGGAGTTCTGGCTGTCGATCGCCTGCTTGATCGGTGTAGCAGTGTTCGGAGTGATACCGGGAGTATGTCTCGCCATCGCCATCGCGATCGCCGAATTCCTATGGGACGGCTGGCGTCCGCACTTTGCCGTTTTGGGACGCGCCGACGGCGTTAAAGGCTATCACGACATCACCAGATATCCGGCTGCGCGTCAGATCCCCGGACTGGTCCTGTTTCGCTGGGACGCGCCTCTCTTCTTCGCAAATGCTGAATTCTTCAAGGAGCGCGCGCTCGAGGCGGTTGCGAAATCACCGACACAAGCGCGTTGGCTGGTCGTTGCTGCCGAACCGGTCACCAGCGTCGACATTACGGCCGGAGATATCGTCGCCGAACTGGACGCTGCGTTGCAAGCGCGGGGCATCGAGCTTTGCTTTGCCGAGCTCAAGGACCCCGTCAAGGACAAGCTGAAGAGATTTGGCTTGGTTGCACTGCTCGGCGAAAAGTACTTCTTCCCAACCATTGGCGCTGCCGTTTCCCGTTACCTGGAAATGAATGACGTCGAGTGGGACGATTGGGAGGATCGGGCCAAAGGTTAGCGGGGGCTGCCTCGCCTGCATGCGCGCGTCAATCGCTTCGACAAGCTGAAACGATGCTGCCGTTACGGCGCCTGATCGCACTTTGGAGCGAAGTGGATGCTGGTTCGCGTGAAGAGAACAGAAACCGATAATGCCTAGTGTGAAAACAGGATCGGAAGTGGTGGCTTCGAGAGCAGGCTTCTCGTTGCTCCTCCGAGAATGAATTCCCTCAAGCGAGAATGTCCGTAAGCTCCCATCACCAGAAAGTCAGCCGCGCAGGACGAAGCCGCTGCCTCGAGCACCTCGTGGATCGGCCGCCCCGCGGCATCGATGCGTTCCACGACGATCTCGATGCCGTGCCGCGCAAGGTTTGTGGCCAATGCCTCGGTGGAGTGCTTGCTGCCAAACGTCTTCTCGTTCTCGACCGTGACGATCCGTACGTTTCGTGCTCTTTCGAGCAATGGAATTGCGTCCGCAACCGCGCGCGCAGCCGCGCGACTGAAGTCCCAGGCCACAACGGCCGTCCTCAGCTCAAAGGGCTTCGATCGGCTTTCCGGCAGTACCAGGATCGGTCGGCCGGAGCCGAATATAATCGCCTCGGCGTGCCACTGATCGTCGAATTCCGGCACCGAGGCGATCGTCAGATCGCGAAGCCGGGCATAGTCTACCAGCAGGGATGACACATCTTGCGTGCGACACTTTTCCATGATGGTTTCGCTGGATAAGCTCGCCTTGCCCGCCATTGCTTGGAAGGCCGCCAGCAGACCTGCCGCAGCCTCTCGGCTCTTGCCGGCCTCCCTGGCGATGATCCCGCCAACATTGCCAAGCGAGCTGCCAATCAGGCTACCGGGAACTTCAACATGGGCTTCATACGAGATCGCCGCGATATGGGCGCCAAGTGCCGATGCCAACGACACTGCGTCATCGATCACGGATGCCGGCGTGGCGTCCGGGTAGCTTCTTAGCGTCAGCAGAATGTCTCTGATCGCCATCGATCCCTCCTGCAAGCTAAGCACAGTGTGCTCCATTCCTACTTTGCCGTATTGATGCGTCGCAAATCGAGTTCTCGATGCGTCCGCCGTCGCCCACCGCGGCCACCATCAGTCAGCCATCTACAAGCCACTCCTGAAATTAGATCGGACCGGAGTATAACTTCCGGTCTCAGACCAGTCAGACCGGAATAAGACTTCCGGGAGAAAGATGATCAAGAGGATAACGCGCACACCAAATTCAAACCAAAATGGTCAGTCGATCAAGAGGGTCGCGTCGTCGACCACCGGCGAGCGCTCGGGCTCATCCGCATAGTTTTTCACCAAATGGTCATGGCGAGCTGAAAGGAACAAATCTCCTGCTGGACATTTTGTTTGGTGAGGGAGACCAAACTCGGAGGAGGAAGGCGTGAAGCTTGCCACCATAGCCCCCATCGTGCTTGCAGCCGCGTTTGCATTGAGCAACTCGGCCTCGCTCGCCCATAGCCATAAACGGCACCACTACCACTCGTACGGATCGTCCGCGAGGAGCGCTCCCAACGGTACGGCGGCAGGTCCAACAAGTCTCAGCGGCACAGGGCCTTCGAAGTTCGGCGGACAGATCCCGGGGCCAGCCCGCGCGGCCCGCCAATAGGGCTACCCGACCCGTCGATTTCGAGCGCATTTGCCTGCGCGCAGTGCGCGGCTGCGATCAGTTAATAAATGAGGGCGCCCTCATTTATTGACCTTTTGCAGTGGCTCGTGGACTACCTCGCGATCCCAACCCGGCCTGCCAGAGACGGAAGGTTGTGAGTTACCCTGAAAGTGCGCCACACCTGCTTCTTGCTGTACGGTAATCGGCGGGAAGACCCACTCCGAGGCTCGTTCATAGTGTGAGCGAGATAATCGTGAAGACTGATCCCCAGATCGTCTGTCGCCAGAGATCGGCGAGACTGATGTGGAGATTGCCGCCGTTCAACAGAAATTGGATTTGCTCTCCTCAGGGTCGGCTATGCCGCATGGTGGAAGCGCAACGGTGCCAGCGGCGACGAGGTGGCGCGCCTGATTGGCGACAAGTCGCTGCGCATGGGCACTACACTTGCCACGTCTCAACTGAACAGGTTTCCGGCCGAAATTGTCCAACTCGACGGATTTCGGCCCTAACATTTGCAATAGGTGGGCGGAAAAGCTAAGGGAATCAACATCGCGGACGTGGCGGAACTGGTAGACGCAAGGGACTTAAAATCCCTCGATGGCAACGTCGTGTGGGTTCGAGTCCCACCGCCCGCACCAGTCCAATCAACGACTTACAAGGAAACATTATTTGAGGCTTCGAGCTTCGAGTTGCTACCGTCAACAAACCGTCAACACCTCGTACGCGACGATTTCGAGCGCGAATTTCACGCCACGCCATGACCCCCTAACCTGCAAGAAAATCGCCTTCGGCGAGATGTGTTCATCCGGCGTCCGCGAGGTGCTGGTCTAATGCCGCGGCCACCGATGCGAGGCACCGCTAACTCAGACCCCTTTTTGCAGGTCGGCCTCGCCCCACAAAGCGCGTGCGGCCGTCTAGGACATCCGCGAGCTGAAGCGCCTACATGCGCGGCATCAGACCCGTCAGATTTATCAGCATAGCGTTGCAGGCATCCTCGGCGTCGGCGAACGTCTTGAAAGGTGAGCCGCCGATCTTGATCGCACCACGACTCTGATGAAGCGGGCGCCATGACGCCACATAGCCAAAGCGCCCGTGAAAGCCGGGGCCGGCGGGGTTGTCATGGGTGATCACAAACGAAAAATAGTCGGCGCTTGCGCTCCATATTTCCAAGTGCTCGACGGTGCGGTGAAATTGCATGGCCATCCCTGGTTGTTCGCCTGTAGCGGATCGCAAATATCCCAACGTTTGAACGAAGGGGTCCTCGTCCGTCTGTCCGAAGCCCGACAAATAGCCGCCTTTTCATTCGGCGTGTGGGAATTGGGACACACTGGCCCGATCACATCACCGGGGTTCGTTTGCTTGCGCTGCGGCAAGCGCGGCGCGGAGGTGCGGCCGAAGTTTTGACCAATCGCGTCCTCGCGCCAAAGCGCCCATCTCGCCGCCGCCACCAACGAGTCCGCTGACTACCTCCCGCCTATACGCGCAACTTTGCTCAGGCGCTGTCGCCAAGCCAATAGCCAGACCGGTCGCAAGCGGGCAGCGCAGCATCAGCTTTTTAGACATCGGTTTCTTCCAGGAGCGCTGCAATTCTCAACTTATTCGGGTTGCGTTCACCCTTCGCCGCCGCTGCGAGGATATCCGCAGATCACGGCGATGCGGCTGCTGCCGCTCATTGCCCCGAGATCCGCCGCGGCCCAGCTCTTCGAGCACTGCGTGCGACTGGACTTCGCCGGCATCAATTCGATCTCTGTGCCAAATGCGGTCGATATGCACCGAACGACGGCTTGATCTCAAGCCTGATTGGCTCACCGCCGATACCGCCTATGGCACCGGCAAACTGCTTGCATGGCTGTTGGGCCAAAGCATCACGCCGCATATTCCCGTGTGGGAAAGATATCCATCGTCTGATGGCATGTTCTCCCGGAGCGAATTCATCTACGACGCGGAGCGGAACGTCTATGTCTGTCCCAATGGCAAGCTCTTGCGAACCTCGGGAACGGTCCATGATGGCCGGGTCAGGAACTACCTGTCACAGCCTCAAGACTGCCGCACCTGCACGCTCAAGCAACGATGCACGCGCGCCCCGTTTAAGAAGATCGCGCGCGACATCAATGAAGATGCGCGCAACCATGCCCGGTCACTAAAGGGCACGCAGGAGTTCGAGCGATCGAGCAATGCGCGCAAGAAGGTAGAGATGCGTTTTGCGCACCTGAAGGTCCAGCATGGCTTTGAGCGCTTGCGCCTTCGCGGTCTCACCGGCGCCCGCGACGAGTTTCATCTCGCTGCCATCGTGCAGAACCTCAAGACAATGGCGCTGCGTCTGATCGGCCCGCCAACAAGGAGACCCTCTGCGGCGATGGCGTAAAAGGCTTGCCAGGTTGGTTGTGGGGCTTCCCGATCAGCTCCGGCGTCCAGCCAGGAATAAGCCGAAAACCCCTCCCGATAGCAAAACCAACTACGTCACGGCGTTTTTCGACAGCATCGACCCATCTGCGACCTCGTGCGATGTCCGCTTTCATACCGCTACTGAGGGCATAGCGGACTTCGTTCAAGGGGCCGGGGCGAGTTGAAAAAATTAGCATCCTCTCAATGTTCCAGCGCGGCGGCGCCGCAAAATTGCAACCTGTTATTGCTGGTTAAGGGCTTAGAGCGGAGATCAATGCGATTGTATAGAAGCCAAGCGAAAACGTCCGCTCATAGGGAGCCCTCGCAATTTGATAAATCAATCAACTAACGCTACCCGGTCCTCGGATTGTCCGCAACGGGTCGCGACAGGGTTGGCCAGCGGCAAGTCTGGCATGGTCCGCTATGCCGCAGAAGCGAAAGTAAGCTATCTTACGGCGATGCAATAGGAGTGACGCTACTGACCGAGACCGTCGCGCCCGTCGCCACTGTTTCTCGACCGCGATCCAGAAAGCCCGCGACCGTCAGCGCGTTGGCGCTGGCGCTGCACCTCGAGTGCAGCCGCGCGTACATCGACAAGCTCGAAGCCGAGGCCGTGATCCAGCGCCAGGGTGACCGTTTTCCGCTCGACCAGAGCCGCCGCGTCGCCTACCTGCGATACTTGCGGCGCGAGCATCGGCGTTCCTCGCGACCGTCCCAGTCACTCCCTGATCATGCCCGAGTAAGTGACTTGGGAGCCAACATAGACCCCTGTCTTCATGCGGCCCAAGTACCGCGTTTGGCACGCCGGCGAGCCATTGGTGTCTCTCCTGCAGATGCTCGAGTAAGCACCAAGCGGAGTTCGGCTGCGGCTTTTGTTTTCGTGGCGGCGCTGCGCCGTCTCGCGCCCAGGCCCCAAGCCAGCAATCGACCGCGATCAATGGCCACGGTAGGCGCGGACTCACGTCACGCCGAGCAGTCGTGCGAAGATGGAGCGCGTCTTGTCAAAAGGGGCGATTGGATAGGCAACCTCCAATACTGTCGCGTTCATCCGGACCAGAAAAGCCGCGGACGCGAAGGATTCAATCACGATGCAATGTCCGGCTGGGCAGACACGGTGAATTAAAAGGTGGTGCCGTGGGGCACGTTCGTACTGGCCCACAGCCGTCCGCCATGCGCTTCAATGATCGACCGGCAGATCGACAGGCCCATCCCCAGGCCGCCGGACTTTGTCGTGTAGAAGGCGTCAAAGACGCGCTCAAGGACCGCCGGCGCCAGGGAGATTCCTTGAGCGATCTCGACCTCTGCGATTAACTATCTCAAGCGCGCGGCCCGCAAGCGAGGCCCCAGCAACGAGAAGCCCAGTTCACCCGACTCGCGACCGCATCGAAGCACGCGTGGCAAGCAAATATCGCGCGACGCAGTTCGAAGGTACGCCGCCCGGGATTGGGCTACGAGGCATCGATTTCAGGACGTCGGCCCGTGGAAGCGATCGGGGCGTCTCCATCAGTGAGCTTCTTAGTCCCTATCGATTGAAGACTTCCTTGTCGCGGACCGACGGAAACTCCGCAGGGGCTTCAGGCGAGCGACACTTCGCATCGCTTATCAGTAGCGCTCGCAGAACTGTCTGCGCTATCGTATAGGGACCGCGCCAGCCAGATGCAGAGCGCGCTTTTGTCGGTGAATCCGTTAGCACCGTCTTTTGCCGGCATGTCCTTCGAGGCGTTTCCGCCAGCAGCCGATTTCCTGGCGTCACGCTTTTTGCCGGAAACCACCTGCTTGATCACCGACGTTCACATGCCCGGAATGACCGGAGTCGAGCTGCACAGGCATTTGGTCGATGCGGGGTACGCGATCCCGACGATCCTCGTTACCGCCTACCCCGATGAGGTCGTCAGGGATCGGCTCTAAAGGATGGGATTGTTTGCTACCTCGGCAAGCCAGTGGACGGACGGTATCTCGAGCGATGCCTGCGTTCGGCTCTGCAGCCGGGTACGCCGATTGAAGACAATTCATGAGTCGCTGTCCGCCGGCAGGGTAAACTGAAACACGGCGCCGCGAGGCTCGTTTGCTTCCGCCCACAACTTGCCCCCATGTGCGTGGATGATGGAGCGGCATATCGACAACCCCATCCCTGTTCCACTGGACTTCGTGGTGTAAAAGGCGTCGAAGACTCGATCGAGTTGCTGCGCATCAATGCCCGGCCCCGAATCGCGTACGGCCACGAGGGCGCCTGCCTGATCCCGCTCGGTGCTGATCAACAGCTCTCTTGCCCCCTCCTCAACCGAGCCCATTGCTTCAGCCGCGTTCAGTATCAGGTTCAGCAAGACCTGTTGCAGCTGAACGCAATCCCCCATAACCGGAAGCAGTCCATCTGCAAGCCGAGTTTGGACCGAAACGCCATTCCTGTGGATCACGCTTTGCGCCAGTACAATCACTTCACGGGTAGCCGAATTGAGATCAAAACGCTCCTTTCGCAGAGGCGCTTTCTTGATGTGATCACGCATCCGTCCGACGATATCCCTGGCTCGGTCCGTGTCCCTGACAGCGCAAGCGAGCGCTTCCCTGGTCTCATCCAGGTTTGGCGGATTCATTTCCAAAAAGCGCATCCCTGCACGGACGTTGTTGCGCGCGGTAGCGATCGGATGCAGAATTTCGTGTGAGAGCGAAGCTGCCAACTCTCCCATCATGCTCACGCGGTTCATGTGGGCGAAATCCAACTCGAGCTGGCGCAGCTTTTCACGTTCGTCCTGTGCCCGCCTTCGTTCCGTCACATCGACGGTTGTGGTGATGACCTCACTCACCGTGCCCTGGGGGGAAAACACATGATAGCTGGTTCCTTCGACCCATTTGATTGTTCCATCAGGTAGGAGGAGTCTGAACTCGGCCATGAAATCTCTTTTCTGGTGCACGGCCTCCTGAACCGCTCCCCACACTTTATCGCGGTCCTCTGGGTGAATGCGCTCCCACATACTTTGTCGGCTTGGAAGGCCCTGCAGCGGATCAAATCCCCAGATCCTGTAACTCCCGTCCGACCAATAGAGGTAACGTTTCGTTGTCGCGTCGTAGATCCAATTGCCGGTGCGGCTGAGTCTCTGTGCTTGGCTAAGCGCTTCCTCGACCCGCTTGCGCTCGGTCAGATCGAGGACGAACGCAAGGCGGTCGCCTCCTTCCTTGAACAGCGCGGCGCCCACAAGCACCGGAACGCGGCTGCCGTCCTTCCGAACATACTCCTTCTCGAAGGGTTGAACGACGCCGGTTGAGTTTAGTTCAGCCTGGGTGAGTATGTCGCGCTCGCGCCATTCGGGCGGGGACAGCTCAGTCCAGCGCACGCGGCCCGACACCAGGTCCTCTCGGTCATATCTTAAGATACGTAGAAACGCGTCATTGGCTTCAAGAATTCGACCTTCGCGATCGGCAATGAGGATCCCAATGATGTTGGCGTCGACCAAACGCCGAATCTTCCCTTCGCGATCTGCGACGTCGCGATAAAGCCGCGAATTTTCGAGCGAGATCGCCGCCTGCGATACAAGCACCTTCAACACTGTGACGCGATCAGGTGTGAAGACGTGGGACGTCAGGTTGTTTTCGAGGTAGAGTACACCGGCCAGTCTGCCCTGTTTGAGCAACGGCAGGCAAAGAATTGAACGGGCGTGATGCTGATTTATGTACTTATCGGCAGAAAAAGGGTTGGCGGCCGCCGCATCGTGGAGAAGAACGCTCTCTTTCGTCCGGATCACGTAGTGTAGGATGGACTCCGGCAGATCTGCAGCAGTTACACTTTCTTGTCGCTGACCGACGGTCACCGTATTATTGCTGGCCGTGACTTCCGCCTCAATCCGATACCCATCACCTACCGCAAGGATCAACAGACCTCGCCCGGCACCCGCGTGCTCAATCGCTGTCCGCATCAGCGTGTCGATCAGTTTTTCTAGAACGATCTCGCCTGACACTGCTTCCGAGACTCTGATTACGGTAGCCAAATCGAGCTGCTCGATGGGTGTCACTATCGTCGCCGTGGAATCCGGGATCGACTTGTCCACTTTGAGGTCCGGATAAAGCTCCTCGAGTTGGCGAACCTTTCCGTCGGCTCCCCAGCGCTGGTAGCAAGCCTGTGCGGCCCGCAAATAGGTCGCCGCGATCTTCTTATAACCGCGCTCTGCGTAGAAACGACCGGCAATCTCGTTGGCAAGCGCCTGGTTGTGCACGAACCCGTGTTTGTGAGCCTCACGGATGGCCTTGTCGTACAGCTCCCGAGCGTTCACTAACCGGCCCTCAATGCGAGCGATCTCGGCGCCGACCAAGGCAGCGAGATCTTCGAAGATTTCGGGGTTAACCTCCGCCCACACTTGGAGCTGCCGGTGGTGGTCCAGCACATAATCAAAATGCGTCGGTCTCTGCTCCGGTGTGGCGCGATCCCAGACCGCCGCATGCGCCAGCGCGCCATAGAATCGATACACCGCTGACTCGAACATTGCCGCCGACGTCCAAAGCAGCGGTTCCGCGTGCAGCGAGGCGTCGACCGCCGACGCAAGGTCTCCGGCGAAAAAGTGCGCCTGCAGCTTTCGCGTCCAGTAATAGAACTCGGCGAGCACCAGATCGGGGCTGTTGGCCAAGCGGCGTTCGGTATCGAGTTCGCTGTATCCATCATGATCCAGGCACCCGAACGTCGCAGTCAGCCCGCGCAAGGTGAGGATCAAACCGAGTTGTGCTCCGCAGCGCTCGATGACCAGGCCGAAACGCACCCGCCTGGCAAATGCCAGGCCGTTCTCGCATTCCTTTTGCACTTCCGCGAGTGGATCTCCGGCGGCGAGGCCAACCGTGACGGTCAGCAGCTCGCACTCGGCGGTCAGATACTCGATCGAGAAGATGAGCTGGTGATTACGTTCGCAAGTCTTTTCTGCAAGAAGGGCTCTGCCGGCCCTGAGATACTTCAGCGCCGAGTCGTATGCTGTCGAGAGTTTCGCGCGCCGGCCTGCGATCAGATTCAGTTCTGCGACGCGCTCGCGATCCTCGACAGAGGTGATGAGATGGGAGCCCCGGTTGAGTTGATTGACGATCTCAAATATCGCCTCCTCACGTTTTTCAGCGGACGTGTGCTCGGCGAGGAGCATTCCGATGCGTAGGTGAGCCTCGGCACGCAGCTCCTTCGGGATCAGCGAGTAGGCGGCTTCCTGCACGCGGTCGTGCAGGAAGCCGTAGGAATTGTCCGCACGGAAGATGAGGCCCGATCGCACGGCTTCCCAGAGATGGTCGTGCATGTCCTCAACCGAGCCCTGATACCCCATGCGCAGCATCTCGAACTCTGCACTGTTGCCCATGCAGGCGAATTGCTGGAGTACCTCCTGGGTTTCCGGCGGAAGGCGCTTCAACTTCTCGACCATCAGCTCTACAACATTGTCCGTGAAGCCTTTGGCACGAATGCGGAGCAGGTCCCATACCCAACGCCGCGCGCGGTAATCGAATGTCAGCAGGCGATCGTCCGCCAGAGTAGAAATGAACTGGATTGCGAAGAACGGGTTGCCCGTGGTCTTTTCGTGAATCAAGTCTGCCAATGGGGCGGCGCGCTCCAGTTGGCAGTGAAGGGAGTCCACAAGCAGTCGACCTAGATCGTCGCGACTGAGTGGTGTGAGAACGATGTCCTGCACTGCCGCTCCGGCCTGACGGATCGCTTCTAGCTTACGTACCAGCGGGTGGGTGGCATTGACCTCGTTGTCCCGATACGCACCAATGAGCAGTAAGTGCTGCAAATCGTTGCGGGTCAATAGATCTTCGAGGAGGTCGAGTGTGGCGACATCCAGCCATTGCATATCATCGAGGAAGAGCGCGAGCGGATGTTCAGGTCGCGCAAATACGCCGATGAACCGTCGAAATGCGATCTGAAAACGTCTCTGCGCTTCCTGCGGCGGCAATTCGGGCACTGGCGGCTGCTCGCCAATGACATGCTTCAATTCCGGGACAAGATCGACGAGGAGCAGTCCGTTCGGACCCAGCGCCTCGCGAAGTTCGTCCTGCCATTTGCGCAGGTCTTTCTCGTTCTGGCTGAGGAGCCCCCGGATGAGGCTCTGAAACGCCTGAGCCAGCGAGGCATGCGGAATGTCGCGCTTGTACTGGTCGGATTTGCCAGACGCAAACAAGCCGCGTGGCGGCACGAGTGGTTTGTGGAGCTCATTGACGACTGCGGATTTGCCGATGCCGGAGTATCCGGAGACCAGCACCAGTTCCGCTCGGCCACCGCCAACGATGCGGTCGAAGGCGGTGAGCAGAGTGTCAACCTCGAGGTCCCTCCCGTACAGCTTCTCGGGGATCGTGAGGCGACCCGGGGTGTCGCCAGCGCCAGGAGTGAAGTCATCGATCCACCCCTGGGACTCCCATTGGGACAGGCAGCGCCGAAGATCGCTCTCAACTCCCACCGCTGTCTGATACCTCTCCTCCGCCGTTTTGGAGAGCAACTTCATCGTGATCGCGGAGACCGAGGCTGGCACGGTTCCCACCCGCTCACTCGGTGTGGCTGGTTGTTTCGCGATGTGACAGTGCACCCATTCCATCGGGTCGGAGGCCGTGAATGGAAGACTCCCGGTCAGCATTTCGTAAAACGTCACTCCAAGCGAGTAAAGGTCGCTCCGAGAATCGATCGAACGGTTCATTCGTCCCGTCTGCTCGGGTGCCATGTAGGCGAGCGTTCCCGCGATGAACTCGGGAGGTTGGGGCGACTGACGCTCGCGCGGAAGTTGGGACGCAATCCCGAATCCGGTGAGCCACGCGTTGCCGGTGTCGTCGACGAGGACATTCGCAGGCTTGATATCCTTATGTATGAGACCCTGCTGATGAACCTGACCGAGTGTTCTTGCCAATCCAATGGCGGTGCTAAGGAAGCGAGTCAGGTCGAGCGGTTGCCCCTGGTCACGCTCAAGAATCCGATCCAGCGGCTGACCGCCAGGGTCCTTGAGTAAGAGGATAGTCCGCCCTTCGTGACGAGTAATGGCCAGAGGCTTGGCAGCCCACGCGGGATCGAGCTCGGCTGCGAACGAGTATTCGTGCATGAGCCGCCTGACACTCTGAGGCGACGGCTGTTCAAAGAGTGCGATCGCCAGGACTGGCGAGGGGTCGTCGTGCTTTCGGCCGCGGTAAAGGGTAAAGTCCGCGCTTTCCCGCAGGGGCACCAGCACGTACCCCGAGAGCCCCGGGATAGGTGACATTCTTGTCGCCACGGCATCACGACCTCGGAGTATTCATTGGGACAGGAGGCTAGAAAGATGTCAACAGGAACGAAATATCAATGGCAGCGCCGGCCGTATAGTGGGTTCAATCTTTCTAACGAACTGGAACTTTCTAGCGAACTGAAAGGGATCTCTTCATCGACAGGATTCTCCCGCAGCGGCACTCCTGCTGACCAGGCAAATGCGCTGGCTTCCGCCAAGCTTCTGCGCAGATGTGCCCAAGGCAGACGGATTAGCCTCCAGCGGGGCGTTTGCTCATAAAGCCGAGCCAAGTATCGAGAAGTCCGCTTCTTGGATTGTGTCTTTTCGGTCATGTTCCGGCATCCCTCCGCCTCCCGCAACTTGTCGGATCTGCAATCAGGAACCTACCTGGTTTAGCGTTCCGAAGGCGAGAACTGCGCTTACCCCGCGATCTTTCACGCTCGGTCCACGTCACGCGCTATCCCTCGTCCTCGTCGGGCCCCATCATCTGGCTCATAGTCCCGCTATCGGAGATGTGGCGGCCAGTCTCCGCGAAGCCCGTTCTCAGGAGTTGAAGAGGTGCCGCAAGTTAGAGTCTTCCGGCGTGGTCTGAAGCGTCCTCATTACAAACGGGTCAAATGGTGCCGCCGCAGACCGCGCATATAGCGCCCCTCGCTTAAGACAGCCTTGCTGCTAAACTATCGTTACCCTTGCGGGAACCGCGTTCTTGCCCCAGTGTTTACCGAGTCTTTCGCGCAAAGGAGGTTGAAAATGGCAACCAAGATGGCAACCAGCGTGACAGATAGTGGCTTAGCAACAAGCACGATGATTTTGGATGGCGACTTCGACGAGATCGACTTCCGAGGAGAACTCGTCGACGGGCACCTCGTCGCAAAAGGAATTCTTGCAGACCAAGCGGCAATGGATTCTATCCCAGTAGGGATATACGTTCTCGAAAAGGATGCCACCGTCGTCAAGTGCAACAAAGCTGCAATCGCGGGTTGGGGACGCACGCCGTCTCTGGGAACCTCGGAAAAGTATTGCGGGTCACACCTTCTTCGTTACCCCTCAGGAGAAGTGATGCCGCACGAACTTGCACCACCCTCCGTGGTGATCAACAACGGCGGCACCGTTCGGAACGCCGATGTGATTTGCGAGCAGCCCAACGGCAATCGTCTTCTGGCCCTCGTTAATGTCTTTCCAATTCGTGACAACGAGGACGAAGTGATCGGAGCTGTCAACATTTTCCGTCACAATACCAGCAAGACTGTTCCTGGCTTACTCTCCGAGGTTGCAAGTAGTGCTAACTCCAAGATCTGTAAGGGGGAGCAGTGAGGCTTCCTCTTCGCCGCTTCGGGCTGCGCTAGCATCTTGATAGGTCGCTTCTCGGAGTGCGGGTCCAAGAAACTCAATGTTTGGTTATGTCCGCCGCAACCCGGCTGACCGCGTTTCAGGCCCCCAAAATTACGACGTGCGCCAACTAGGCCGCGCTATACCTTGCGGTGGAGCTATTTGTGCAATCGAACGAGCGACGCGAACGGGAGCGTGAGATGCGTGCCGCTGGACGGCTGCCCCCAGGACAGTCGCTGACGCTCAAGTGGCCGGTGCTGCACGTGGGCTCGGTGCCGCTCTTTCGTTCCGGGACGTGGGATTTTCGCGTGTTCGGCCTAGTAGAGGAGCAACTGCGGCTTTCGTGGAAAGAGTTCTCCAATCTGCCGCAGAGCGAGGTGTTTGCGGACATGCATTGCGTCAACAGCTGGAGCCGGTTCGACAACCATTGGGGAGGATTGCTCGCCACAGAATTGATGAAGCGAGTGAAGCTGCGGCCAGAGGCGCGGCATGTGATGGTCCATGGCGAGAACAACTACACGGCCAACCTGCCAATCTCGGATTTTCTGCGCCCGACGACGATTTTCGCCCTGCGGCATGACGGCGAACCCCTTACGGCTGAACATGGCTACCCGCTGCGCCTCGTGGTGCCAAACCTCTATGCGTATAAGAGCGTGAAGTGGGTGCGCGGCATCGAGTTGTTGGATCGCGAATCGCCGGGCTTATGGGAATTTAACGGATATCACATCTACGGCGACCCGTTCAAAGAGCAACGATCTTCGAGCTGAACATCGGAACGCGGGACGGTCGCCCGGTTGACGTGGATATTGGCGGATTTGATGTCCTTCTGGACGAGGTCGCGGCGGTGGACCTGGGTAAGTGCCGCCGCGATGGCGAGGCGCAAGCGAGCGGATGAGGCGCCCGCAATGGCCGCGGCAATTCTATTCTCGTAATATGCGAGCCGCCTGCGCCGCCGGTCTATTGAGGCTCGCAGCCAGCCAAGCATCAAATCTTGGGTAGGACGTGAGGTCCAACTCTAGACGGGCGAGAACGCACAGAACGCTCGCAACCATAAAATCGGCCATGTCCCATGTGCCACCGCCGAAAAACTGAGTTTTGACGAGTTGATCCTCAAGTATCGCGAGTTTTGCGCGCAGGGTTTCTTCTGCCTGAACGGCCAAGGTCTCGTTCCGCTGCTCCGGCGGAAAGAAGATCCGATTTCTGAACAGCGTTATCAGTGCCGGTTCGACCTCGGTAGTCGCAAAGAATGCCCACTGAAGCATCCGTCCGCGACCTTGCGGCTTCGACGGATATAGGAAGTTCTTGTAAGTCTCGGCGAGATAGAGGTTAATCGCCGCGGTCTCCCACACGACAAAACCGCCGTCATCAATAGCGGGCACAAGTCCGTTCGGGTTCAGCGCGAGATACCAGGGTTCTTTGCATTGCGCGTTTGGCAGGCTGAACGTTACAGGAATGAGTTCGTAGGGAATGCCGATGTCGTTTGCGAGCCAGATGACGCAAAACGCACGGGAGTGCGGGGCTCCATAAATCCTGAGCATGCGATTTTCCCTTCGGGATAGGACCGAGCCGCAAGCTGAAAGGATACCTTGCGCGATCCAGGGTGACAAACGCCATGCAGGCGCGCACCATCACAGGCGGCGTGTATCGGATCTACCAGCCTGATCGGTCTGGGAAGCATTTCCCGACCTTGGCCCGTATCGACGTAATCCACCGCTGGTCAGCGGCGGTTTCGCAATTGTCGCAATCCGTCAGCTTTTGAGTGCCAAGCGGACATGCGCGGACCTTTTTGTGCTGGTCATGTTTGTGCAACATTTTCTCAACCTGCGGCCGCTAAAATTGGAGCGCCGCCGCGCTCGGTAGAAGGGTCTGCCCCGTACGCCGACTAGCCCCCTCCCTGCCCTTAGAATGCTGCGCGATTGCTGCTCGGCGGTCGGGTGATGCCTTGGTAGGTTCTCAAGGGCACCAACCGTTCAGCTGCGTCGGCGATTTCAGCTTGCGAATGGAGCCCAACTTTTTCGAGCAAGCGAGCTCGCTGTTCTGACACCTGCTTGGCGCTACCTCCAAGCTTGGCCGAGGCGACTGATCAACCTGATGCAGCGCTGTGTGATCAGCAAGCCAAAAAACGGCAACTCAACCTCACGGCCACGTCCGCTTAGCCCCCCGAAGGCGGACATCACGGAACTTTTGAGAGGAGCCACAAGCAGTCTTCGTAATAGAGCCTAGCCTTGGCTGCTCACTAGGACCCGATAGGACAACATCTGTGTCTTTCCTTTCGCAGGCCTCCGATATCGCAAATCGCCTCGCGGCTTGACCTAAGTCAAACGCGGCTATGCCTCGGAAGCTGACCATCTGCAACGTCAGGCGCTGATTGCAACCGACGGCATGCTATCGATCTTACTGTGAAGTCACGAGGCGCTTATGCGGGAGTTTCAATCTCTTGCAAAACTTACATTCGCAGGTCTCGCATGCAGCGCGTCGCTGGGAATTGCGGGCGTGATGTTCAGCAGCGAGCCGGCAGGCGCGGTCGTGTACTGCACGTATGTCGGGTATCCAGCAGGTTGCGTTGCGAGGGCCGGTGTAGTGCTTAGGCCGCGCCCGGTTGCGCGCGCTGTACGCGGAACGGCGACACAAGGCACGGCAATAAATCGAGGCGGTCCAGTCAACCGCGTTGGTCGTCGCTAGCCTCTCGGTTGGCGTCCGTGCGCTTTGCTTCCTGGCGATGTCCGCTTCGGGTCTTGGGTCGTTCTTGGACCTCCGCGCGGTCCAGACATTAGCGGCGCGCGACCGTCGAAGGATGGCGAACCCTCCGCAATCGGTCGTCAGGGTTCTCTGGGTGAGACCCGTCGCGGGGTAAGTGGGTCATTGCAGGAGACGGTCGCAGTGCTACGGCGCGGATGAGGTCAAGACGGCGCGCGGTGCGATGTAGTAGGCACTAGCGCAATAAGATAGCGATGGCGACCAGCACGACCGGCATCATTCCAAGCAACCAAACGGCAATGACGAACCAGAGATTCCCCATTGGAGAAAGTCTAGCATCGGAGCAATCCTCGGCCAGAAATAACTGCGCGTGCCGGTCACATGGCCCATGAGCACTGAGCCGGTCGGCAACGACGCGGGCTTGGCGATGCTGCGACCTAAGCTCTAGCGCTGGCGTTTGACCCGTTGCGGAAGTGGTCGGCTTTACGGGCGCGCTCCCTAAGCCTTCGTGTCATTCCCGTGCCCCTTTTGATGGCCGGCGCATACCCACGTTCAATTGAGCGGCTGACCGCGATCGTCCTACGCTGCACACGTAGGAAAAGCGCACAGGCCCATGCAGTGCGACGGTGGAAAAAGATGATCGACGAACAGCGACGATAGTACCAAGAGGAGACTACGATGCCCCCCCATTGCTCCGATAATCTTAGATCTGGTCGAGCCACGCGATGCGCAGTTTGTGATGGCAAGTTTGGTCTCGTCCGGCACTACTCATGGCGAACCCCGCTTTGTTCCAAGAAGTGCGTCGATCGCTTCAGAACTCGCAGGGAAAGTGACCGCAATTGGGTGAGCTGGCTCCAAATCGCCCTCGACCAGCTGCCCAAGAACCGCGCGAGGGCTTTATGACGGTCCATAATTCGCAACGAGGCAAGGAATATTTAGAGATAGCACAGACTTTGCTCCGCGCCGCCAAAACCATGACCGACTCAACGATTGCGGGTCAGCTTAAGGCCCTGGCCGACGACTACCAGCGGCGAGCTGATAAGGCTTCGCATGTTGATGCAGATGGATGAATTTCCTGACTGCACAGAGAGATTCTGGGATTGGGTGCGAGATGAATAATCACAATTGGCATGTAACGGTTGTTGTATTCACTGTCGTGCTGCCGATTTCTACAATCGGTCACGCCCGCGCCCACGATTATCAGCACCCTGAGTTGAACAGTTGGTATGAGAGCTTGCACAGCGGCAAAGGGCCCTGCTGCGACGGCAGCGATGCGAAGCGCGTTGATGACGCCGATTGGGAAACTAAGGACGGTCACTATCGCGTGCGCATTGATGGCGAGTGGGTTGATGTTCCAAACAACGCTGTCGTGGATGGACCGAACCGCGCTGGTCGCACGATGGTCTGGCCCTACTATCTGAACGGCGCTTTCATTGGCGTCAGATGCTTCATGCCCGGAAGCATGGGCTGATCGCGCGCGCAGGGCGATGACGCCTTGCACATAAGCGTGAGTTAGACATGGCCAATCCCGTCGCAAAGATCGTCAATCGTCGCCTTCCTCGCGGCGGTCGTCGTCATGGTCGCGCTGGCGGTCTGGATGGGCCTGTAGCTAACGATCGAGGGAGACGGCGATGACAGATCGGGAGAACTCACCGGCCTATGCGGCGCTGCCACGGAGCGCGCGGCGGGTGTTCGCTGCGATTGAGCGCTCTATCGGCGACCGCTCAAGCGCGAGCGTGAGCTACATTTCTTTCCTGCTGGATCATCACATCGCGGAAAAAGCCGTGTCGCCATCGCTGAAGCTGCTGGACCATCTCGGGCTGATCGAGATTGAGCCGGGTCCGCGCTGCGGCAACGTGTTCCGGCTCAGTCGGCGTTGGTGTAGCATTGATGCGGTCGAGGCTGAGCAGCTGGCGCGCGAGGTGCAGCAGCAGCGGCGCTTCGCCAAGCCGCGGAAGCCGAAGCCGGTGAAGCCGCCGCCGCTGAAGCCAATGACCGTGGCGCGTCCGCGCATCACGCAGCGGCGGGTGCCGTCACTGCCGACGATGCCGTGGCAGGACGACGGGCGTTGAGGGCCGCGACCAGACCAAGGGACAGCAGGCGATTCAGAACACCCTGCTGTCGCCCGAAGACGGCGGCAAAGGCGGTCGCGAAACCCGCAATTGACCTCCCGGAAAACGGGAAGTTTGGGCGCGAGCGTTTGCGCCTAGCGCGCCTACGCGCACACCGCGGGTTCGAGGCTGCAGCCCGGGCCCGTGGCGCAGAAACAACTCCAATGGATAATCGGCACATTTCTTACGCTGGCTTGATCATATCCCGTGCATAGGCCAGGCCGATACCGTATCCGCCGCCGTGAGCCTCCACGATCGCTCGCGCCCCGTCATAGGTCTCATGCCGGGTCCAGTCGCGCTGAAG
>NZ_JAFCJK010000016.1 GCF_018131005.1 Bradyrhizobium lablabi | reverse complement strand
CTTCAGCGCGACTGGACCCGGCATGAGACCTATGACGGGGCGCGAGCGATCGTGGAGGCTCACGGCGGCGGATACGGGATCGGCCTGGCCTATGCACGGGATATGATCAAGCCCGCGTAAGAAACGCGCCGATTATCCATCGGAGTTGTCCCTGCGTCCCGAGCGCTGGCGCGTGGGGCTGACTTCCTTGCGTGGAAATCGTACCGCGAATATTTCATCCTGAAAGCCAAGGAACTCTATGATGACCGATATCAATGCTAATGCTATCGACAGTAGTGCAGGTTCGCGGCTGCTGTTTTCATTGTTCATTGTGGTGCTGCTCTCGTTCGGTGCGTACGCCACTTTCGTCTCCGCTCCCGCGACGCGGGCTAACGTGAAAATCCAACTCGATCGCGAGATTGCGGCTGAAAACCTCGCATTCTGTGAAAGGTTCGGAATACGCGCTGACACCAGCGACTTTGGTGTTTGCAGCCAACAGCTAGCGATTGTTCGACAAAAGCAGGCCGACCGGGACACTGCCGCAGCTGCAGGTCTTCCCTAGCTGTGAGCTTCTCAGCTTGACCCAAACCGGTTATTTCAAAAAACCCTACCCTAGACAGGTTTCTTCCGTTGGGGGATCATGAGGCGCCAAGCGAACTGGGGCGCCATCATGGACGTCGGAGGTTGGCTGCGGAGCCTTGGCCTCGAACAATACGAGGCGGCATTCCGCGACAATAAGATCGACGACGGAGTCCTGCCGAGTTTAACGGCGGAGGACTTGAAGGATCTTGGCGTCGAATTTGTCGGGGATCGCCGTAGGTTGCTCGACGCCATCGCTGCTTTGCGCGTGGAAGCGAGCGCACTTACGCGTCTATCCGACGCTTGTCCTACAAGCGACGATGCCGCTATGGACGGCGCGGAGCGCCGCCAAGTCACGGTGATGTTCTCAGACCTTGTCGGGTCGACAGCACTCTCGTCCCGTATGGACCCTGAAGACCTGCGCGAGGTCATCTCGGCCTACCAGAACTGCGTCGCCAAAACCGTTCGGCGCCTGGGTGGGTTCGTGGCGAAGTACATGGGTGACGGAGTACTGGCGTATTTTGGTTACCCGCAAGCCCATGAAGATGACCCCGAACGGGCGGTACGCGCAGGGCTGGAGTTGATCGCGGCGTTGGCGGAGCTCGAGTCGCGCACACCGCTGCAAGCCCGTGTGGGCATAGCGACCGGACTGGTCGTTGTCGGCGATCTGATCGGATCGGGTGAAGCTCAGGAGCGCGGCATCGTCGGCGAGACGCCAAACCTCGCGGCACGCCTTCAAGGGATTGCAGAGCCGAACACCGTCGTGATCGCCGACGACACACGAAAGCTTCTCGGTTTTCTTTTCGAGTTGAAGGACGTCGGTCCGAGCAATCTCAAGGGTATCGCCGCGCCGGTCCGTGCCTGGACCGCGCTGCGGCCCAGTTCCGTTGAGAGCCGTTTTGATGCACTTCACGCCGGCCGTCTGACTGCTCTCATTGGGCGGGAAGAAGAAGCCGAATTGCTGGTTCGGCGATGGTCGAAGGCGAAGACTTCTGAAGGCCAGGTGGTACTAATCTCTGGTGAACCGGGCATCGGAAAATCGCGGCTCACGGCCGCGCTATTGGAAAGGGTCGCTAGCGAGCCGCACACGCGGTTGCGTTATTTCTGCTCGCCGCAGCACGCGGATAGCGCGTTTTACCCAATCATGAACCACATGGGGCGCGCCGCCGGTTTTGCTCACGACGACACGCCGAAAGCGAGGCTCGATAAGCTCGATACGCTGCTCTCCCGGACCTCGACCTCCCCCGAGGACGCAGCCCTTTTTGCCGAGATGCTGTCGCTCTCCAACGATGGGCGCTTCCCCCCGCTCGACATGAGCCCACAGCAGCGCCGGCAAAGAACGTTGGAATCGCTTATTTCACAAATAGAGGTTCTGACACATTCCCATCCGGTGCTGATGATCTTCGAGGATGTTCATTGGATCGACCCTACGAGCCTGGAAGTGCTCGATCGGGTGGTGCACCGGATTGCCACCCTTCCTGTACTGCTGATCGTGACGTTCCGGTCGGAGTTCGAGCCAGCCTGGATAGGACGTTCTCATGTCACGGCCGTTACGATGAATCGGTTGGGTCAGCGCGAAGTCGATGCCCTGATCGACCAGGTCGTCGGGAACAAGGCACTGCCGGCGAACATTCGGCAAGACATCATCGAGCGCACCGACGGCATCCCCCTGTTCGTAGAGGAGATGACAACCGCAGTTCTGGAGGCGGTCAACCAGGACGTGGCCGAGCACATTGTTGCGGCGGTTCCATCTCCGAACCTCGCGGTCCCGGCGAGCTTGCATGCGTCGCTGATGGCGCGGCTCGACCGACTAGGCCCTGCCAAAGAGGTAGCCCAGATCGGCGCGGCGATCGGGCGCGAGTTTTCGCACGCGCTACTAGCTGCGGTGGGCCGCAAGACGGAGACTGAGTTGGGATCGGCGCTTGACCGCCTCATTCGAGCGGGCTTGTTGTTCCGGCAGGGCTTGCCTCCGCTTGCGACATACCTGTTCAAGCATGCACTCGTGCAGGATGTCGCGTATGGGACATTGTTGCGTACCTCGCGGCAGCAGCTGCATGGGCGGATCGCGAACACCCTCGAAAAAGAGTTTCCTGAGGTGATTGAGGTGCAGCCTGAGCTCCTCGCCAGGCACTGCGCGCAAGCTGGATTGGACGAGCAAGCCAAGAAATACTGGCGCGCGGCCGGAGAGAAGGCAGTTCGGCGGGCGAGCAACCACGAAGCCATCAGGCATTTCCGTCAGGCTTTGACCCTGAACGAAAGACAACGCCCTGAGATCGACCGTTCACTTACCGAGCTTGCGATTCTATCTCAGCTCGGTCCAGCTCTATTGAGTGTTCATGGCTGGTCGGCTCCAGAGGTAGGCGTTGTCTTCGAACGCGCCGAACATTTAGCGCGAGAGCTTGAAAGCTCGGTCGATTTGGCGCCACCCTTATCTGGACTGTGGCTGTTTCATACGGCTCGCGGTCAGTTCACGAGGGCGGAGAAGATCACCAAAGAGTTGTTCCATATCGCACATACGCTTCAGGATCCGGACATCCAGCTCCAAGCACATCACTGTGCTTGGCCAATTTGTTGGTTTCGTGGGGCGCTCTCAGATGCAAAGGCGCATGCCGACGCAGGAATAGCCCTCTATGACGAAGGTCGACACGCTAAACACCGGTACCTATATCTCGGACACGATCCGGTGGTCTGTGCCTTGTCGATTAAGTCAATCTTGCAATGGCTTCTCGGTCATCCGATACAAGGCGAACAGTCGGAACGCGACGCAATTGCGTTGGCGCGGCGTTTGAAGCATGCGCCGTCACTAGCTCATGCGTTATGGTTTGTTTGCCAGGCGCAGGTTGCTCGCGGTGATGCTCCTGCCGTTGTGAACACCGCCAGCGAGTTGCTGGCGTTATCTGAAGAGCATGGTTTGCCGCAGACGCGCGCCACCGCTTTGGCTTACCTCGGATGGGCTATCGGTCAAACCGCCGACGTCAGTCGCGGCATCGGGCTTCTTGAGAATGGCTTCACGATGTACGATCGGCTGGGCCTGCGAAGCAATCTTTGCCTGATTATTTGCCTGTTGGCGGAAACCTACCTAGCAGCGGGTCGATACGAAGAGAGCTTGGAGCAGGCCAGATTGGCGATTGCCGCGTCTTCGGAGATTGGAGACCGTTGGTGTCTACCTCGGATTCATTTGATCCGCGGGCGGGTACTACAGACGACCCGGAAAATCGATGCTGCCGAGGACAGCCTGAGAATAGCAGTCGATGTGGCCGGGAGGCAATCCGCGAAAAGCGCGCAATTGCAGGCCGCCAATTTGTTGGCGCGACTTTGGCTCGACCAGGGAAAGGCGCAGCAGGCTCGGCAGATGCTTGCTCCGGTCTACAGCTGGTTCACGGAAGGGTTCGAGACACGCGATCTAAGGGACGCGAAAGCTCTACTCGACGAGTTGTCGGATTGAACGACTCCCGCTGCGCCTGGGTTCGAGCTTCCACCGACGATGCTTGCGCGCGTGGGGCGGCGGCGCCTCTGCTCGAACTCGATCCCACTTTTACAGTATCCTGGAGGATTGTTCGCGGCGGACAATCAAACTCGAAGCTGATGTTGAAGGGCCCTCGGAAAGCGGGGTGCCCGATTGAACCGCGGGCGGACATCGACAAATTAGAACCCCTTTTTGCCGCGGTGCATGAGCCAGCTAGCTAGTGGCCCATCCCCGCCGATCACCGACGTCAGCTTCGACGGCGAGTTTCGGAGCCGGTGCCAGGTCGGCAACCAATCCCCAAGGTCTGGCCCTGGCGACGGCATGTTTGGGAACTGTTGAACCCGGAGCGCGTTGATCCCTCCCCGCTGGTTGCACTGTCACAGACATCCAAGATGATTCATGGAGGCGACGATGCGAGCGATCATTGCGTTCGCCTGTCTTTTAACCCTCGAAAGCCCTGCATTCGCCCAACAGCCGCCTGAGGCTCAGACGATTGCCGTCGGTCCTTGGACGATAGCGACTACCTATAAGGCCGATCGGTTTGAGAACTGCACCATGACTCGATCCAGCGACGGTCTGGGTATCGTGTTCCTGCGCAACCAGGACGGCCTTTTGCTATCTCTCGATTCGGCAAAATGGAAGCTTGAACGGGGTAAAGCCTATTCCGTTCGCTTGGCTGCGGGTTCGCGCTCGGGCGACGCGAAGGCCTTGGCAGAATCGAAATCCGTCACAATCGCATTGGCCGACGCGGCGTTTAACGAACGACTGCGGATCGCCAACGTTCTTGAGGTCCGAGGCGAAGGGATGACGCTTCGCGTGCCGCTAGATGGAAGCGCGGCAGCGCTCGACCGGCTGGATGCGTGTTTCGATAAGAATCTTCGTCAGAGCCCGGAATCCAACCCGTTCGTCGCCCCCACCCGAAGGCCTTGAACTGCGGCGCTGGGTTATTTGGCTTGCATTTCTCCATTGATCGACGCCGGCGGACGCATCTCCGAAATGATGGAGTTGCGCACCGATCGGAAATCCGGTCCCATGAGGGCGAGCCCAGCGAATTCTCGAGCCCGCTTTAAGTCTTACTTGATTCGACTATCGCTGATGGCCGAGACCTATTCCCAACTGAAACGCCTTTGCGCGAAGCGCGCCAATGGTTCGCTTCAATTCTTTTGAAACCTTTGCGACAGGCGTGCGATCCCTCGAATGTTTCTTCAAGGCGCGTAGATCAGTTGCGGTCCATTCGCGACGAACAGGCTTTTTGCTTTTCTTCAAGTTCCACTCTCCTACTATGCAAAGGGCTTGTGGCTTACCAAAACCGCAGGGAGCCTCAAGCTATTTTTAATGGTGCAAAGTCCCAAGCTTCAGCCCGACCAGAATCCTCCAAACCGTCCCCCTATCTCACTCGGGCCCCTGAAGCGAGGTGGCCGCCGTTGAACGATCTAACCGCTTCCCAAGCGGCTCTCGAAAATTCATTAATCCCTTACTCGCGCTTAACCGTTCCGACATGCCGTCGCTTGCCGACGCACGGGCCAGCCGGCACAACAGGCTAACGATTCCCGTGTCGTCGCCGCGCTGCCCCCATCCCTCCTTTCCCAAGACGCATGCCAAGAAAAAGCAAGGACTTCCTCCGTCGTGTTCGCCGCTGGCGGCGGAGCGTGCGTTGGGCGCAAGGGAAACTCGCGAGAGCACCGCGGGCGGTTCGGATCGTCGGCGTCGTGGCGATCCTGCTTGTGGTCGCCGCGCTGGTAAACCTCGTCTATCACGTGATCCACAAGCCGACCGAGCTTTTTATCTTCGTTGGCAACGGGCGCGACAAGGAGCCGGCCGAGACGTGGCGGCAATACGGTCCGCTCTTCCACGCCTATTCCACCAACACGATCACGCCCGAATTGCTGGCCGCGCTGGCGCAGGTCGAGAGCACCGGCAACCCGGTGGCGCGCACCTATTGGCGCTGGCAATTAAGCTTCAATCCGCTCGCGGTTTACCAGCCTGCCTCCAGCGCCGTGGGCCTCTACCAGATGACGGATGGGGCCTACGCCGAGGCTGCGCGGTCCTGCATCCGAGGCAATACGGTCGTGGATGCCGGCTGCGGGTTCACCAGCCTCTATATACGCGCGATCCCCAGCCATGCCATCGAGCTGGCGTCCGTGTATCTTGACCGCAATGTCGCGGCGGTTCTTGCCCGCGCGAGCGATGTGACGGCAAGCCCGCAACAGAAGCAGGATCTCGCTGCCTTCATCCATCTCTGCGGCGCGGGTCCCGCCACAGCTTTCGCACGCCGTAATTTTCAGCTGATGGCCGGCCAGCGCTGCGGCGATCACCTCGTTGCGGCCTATCTGGCCAAAGTCAATGCGATGAGGCGGCAGTTCCTGCGCCTTGCGGCCGATGGCAAGACCTAACTTGCAGTAGGATTAGTCAGCCGAATGCGTCATCCGCCACTCAAGCAAGGTGCAGCGCCACTTCCTGACCACAGCTGCCGCTCATGACGAATGCCATAGTAACCAATCAGGAGCATCCGGATCATCAGTTCGGGATAGACAGAGGGGCTGACCGATCCCGATCCAAAACGGCTTCAACTGGTGGTGCAATCAGCAGAATCGCCGTCGCAAACACATTGATCCGTCGCAGCAGGTGGTCAGTCGGCATCATCTCGTCGAGGCTAAACTCGTAAAAGAGCTGCCCCCTGATCTCCGTCCTGCCGTCCCATCATCTCCGATTCTCCTGCCGCCTCCTAAGCGGGAATCATCGTTCGTTCGGCTCCTCAAGCCCTTTCTCGATAGCATCGGCCCAAGGCGGACCTCGTCCAATGTCGGCTTCCTTCATCGACGCAGTCAAACTGCTGGTCGGCGAAACCATTCAGATGGCCCGCGAAATTAACCAGAAACAGAACAGGCTCACCCTGTCGATGTTCCGCAGTGGAGCCATTGGAACCTCCACTGCATTCGCAACGAAGGAGCGGTGTATGCGTGCATATTCCATTATCACCCTCGTCGCCGTTATCATTGCCGGTGTCGGCTTGAAACTGGCCCTCTTTGGTGCTTCGCCCGCAGAGGCGGTCCCCTCACTTCAGACTTCAAGCCTCGACGTTTTTCAGATGCAACAGAACGCCAGGGATCTTCCGGAGCTAAAGTTCCGCGACATGACATTCGTTTTTACAAGCGATTGAGATAACCCCCTTTGCCGCACAAGTGCTGAAGCTATGGGCCCGAACTGCCAGGCACTACGGGCCCTCTTTGCTTCGCTGATGGTTTGAGGACCGGTCGGCTGAAGGCAGCAACGGGTCAGCGCCGCGTTCAAGCGCGCAGGAAGGTCCTCGTTCGCTGGCAAGCTTCGTTCGCAAGCCAGACCGGCCTCTTCGAGGCCGAAACGGCTGAGAGGGAATTCGAAGCTGGCTCAGGCCACGAAACGGGGCAACGATGAGCGACTGGTTCCATGAACTGCCAGTGCCGTGGATGGCACTGCTCGTTTTTGGCTTTACCTATCTGCTTGCATTAGCGATCCATGCCGGCATTGCGGCGCTGGCGCGAAGCGGACGCGCCAAATCGTTCAAGGCCGTTTCTCCGGGCATGCTGCCCCCGCTCGGCATAATTTTCGGCCTGTTCGTCGCGTTCACTGCTGCGCAGGTCTGGAGCGACAATGACCGTGCTAGCGCAGCGGTGAGCCACGAGGCCAGCGCGTTGAGAACCGCGCTCGTCCTCGCAGCGAGTTTTCCAGGCGAGCCGGAAGCCAAATTGCACGAGCTGATTAGAACCTACGCCCATGAAACCGCGACCGTGGAATGGCACATGATGGCGCACCGGACCGCATCGCTCAGCGTAACCCCACACCCCATTCAGGAGGCGCTGCAGCTCGTTCTCTCGTTCCCCGTCGTCAACCCGGGGCAGCAAACGGCGCAGCGTGAGATCACAAGCGCGCTCGAGGCCGCGCTCGATGCGCGCAGACAACGGATCATTGTGAGCCGGGCGGAAGTCAACGCCGTGAAATGGTCAAGCCTCTATTTGCAGGCAATCTGCGCCTTGTTGGCGATCGCGCTGGTTCACTGCGATGATCGGCTTGCATCGCTGCTTGCGATCGGGCTGTTTGCGACCGGCGTGTCCGCCTCGGTGTTGCTCATTGCCGCACATGATCGGCCGTTTGTCGGACAGATCGCGGTCACGCCGGAACCGCTGCTGCAGATCATATCGGATCCGGTAACAAAGCGCTGAGCGGAAGAGCGGGTGTAAGGCTGATCCGGCGCTGAGCCGTACTTTCTGTCGCGGCACGACAGGATCGTCACCAGAATGGCCGGAATTTCCACTGCTCGGGGCCATTCAGTTGCGCGAGTTTCCTGCCTCAAGCGGCTTAGCGAGCTACGGCTCCAACCTCGCGGACACGTATCGAAAGTCGGGATCTATGTTAGGCGCGGTCTGAAGGGCGAGAAGCGGCGGGCAGGCAGAAGCGGCACTGCTGCGCCTACGGTTCACCTTCGGCCAGAACTTGGGACTTCCGTTCGCGGGCGGTCTTGGCGGGGATCTCGCGATTGACCAGCCACAGGGCGAGACCGATCGTTACCCCTCCTCCCAGCTGCAGCCAAGTCAGTGTCGACCCCATGATCACGAACGAAAGTATCACCGTGAACAACGGCGCAAGGAAGAGATAGCCACTGGTGCGTGTAGCTCCACCCTTCGAGAGCGCCACGAACCAAAGACCAAACGAGCCCGTAGATGCAGGAATTGACAGCCAAATGAACCAGCTCCACTGGGAGATCGTAACATGAGCTGGCCACCGTTCGCCAAGCGCGTAGGCGACCGCAAGAATGGCGATCGCACCGATAAGCATCTGCCAGAAGCTCAATGCCCATGAGCCGATCGGCAGGTTGGCCTTCTTGTTGATGATGGTCGCCGTCGCCCAGCAAAGTGCCGAAGCGATACCGATGGCCTCACCGCGCACCGTCGCGAAACTGTTGAGCATGTCAGCGCTGGGACCGATCGCCAAAGCTACACCCACTACGCCGAGCACCAACCCCAGGATGCGCGCCCCGCGCAGCGACTCTCCGAGGAACGCGAAGCCCAATACGGCGACCCAGATCGGGTTGGTGAACAGCAGGATCGCCGCCGTCGACGCCGAGATCGTTTTCATTGCAAGAAAGAGCAGCCCCATAACAGCCGCCGTCTGCAACAGCCCGATCAGGGCGATCACGCCAGCATCGCGCGCCGAAAGCGAGGGCGGACACAACGCGCGCAGCGGACGATCGCTGTCGAGGTAGAGCGCTGGAAGAGCTGCCAGTGCCGCAATCAGAAAGCGCCAACCGACGAGGATCATCGGTGAGAACCCGCCTTGCAGCAGGATTTTGCCCGCGACAAAGCTCGATCCCATCAGGAACGTGGATGCCACCAGCGTCCCGATGAAACTGGCTTGCTCGTAGAACCGCGTCCTTTGACGGAGCGTCATGACGTCTTTCCTTCAGTGTCCGACGCGGCAAAGCCGGCGCCGTGCTCTATCGCGTCGAAGATAATAGAGCTACGACGGGGTAGACCTTCTCTCGCATGCTACCAATTTGTCGTTTTTGCTGGTGATAGAGGCTGCAGGTGCGAGTGCAGGAATGATGGCGCGCGCTTGATCGAAAACTTTTCGGCAATTATGCCGCGTAGCTGCGAGCGATGCCGCATGTCGGCGTGTGGGCCGGTCGCCGCCGCATTAGCTCGTAAGCTTGCAACAGATTTGCTTCATTCAAAGCGAGACGCTGTGCTGGAGAAGGTTCAGCAGCGGCCCGACCAGGACCTCCACAGGCACGACCGATGCTGACTCGAGACGACGCTCTATACTCAAAATCCGAGGCGTGCTAACGTCGCAATACGTCAGCGGTGTTTCCTTTGAGATCGAGGAGCCCAATGATCATCAATAAACTCCAGCTCAACTCACCCGATGATGTCGGGAGCGGTATGCCCCGTCCTCCGCAAGCCCGGCCGGGCATTCGCCGCCGTGAGCTAATGCTGACCACTGCTACGACATTGTTATTTTCCACCCACGCCGTCTTGGCACGCGTTGTCCAAGACAGCTTGCCATGGGAGCAAAATGCGGGCAGTCCACCTACTGAAGCGACACCCGGGCCATGGACGTACTTCACTGCGGAAGAGGGCGCTACCGTCGAGGCGCTCGTCGACCGATTGATCCCACCGGACCCGCAGACGCCAGGAGGCAAGGATGCGGGCTGTGCGGTCTTCATTGACAGACAACTTGCGGGACCATATGGCACCGCCGAAGAACTATATATGCGCGGGCCCTTTGCTGACGGAACGCCACAACAAGGCAATCAGTCTCCGTTAACCCCGGCGGTACGATATCGGGAAGCGCTGGCTGCGCTCGACAAGTATTGCCGCGCTACGTACGCGGGAAGGTCCTTCACGCAGATTCCCGACAATGACAAGGACAAACTGCTTTCAGGGCTGGAAAAGGGCCAGGTTCATCTGGAAGGCACAAGTGGCCGCGCGTTCTTCGAGCTGCTGCTGCAGAACACGCAGGAGGGATTTTTCGCGGACCCCGTATACGGTGGTAACCGCAACATGGTCGGCTGGAAGATGATCGGATATCCCGGCGCGCGCTACGACTACCGGGACTGGGTCGACCGGCATAACGAACGCTATCCCCTGCCTCCGGTTGGCATCACTGGCCGACCAGAGTGGGTTCGGAAAGCTCAATGAACTTCGTAACCAAAGGCTAATCGGTAACAAAGGGGCGATCATGGCACGCAAGCTGCCAGCAACCGACGTCCTGATTGTGGGCCTGGGATGGACCGGTTCGATCCTGGCACACGAACTAGCTCGAAGCGGGCTGAATATAGTGGCGATTGAGCGTGGTCCCTGGCGCGACACGGCCACCGATTTCCCGCCCGCGTATGCCCAAGACGAGTTGCGCTACCACATCCGCCACGACCTGTTCCTTCGACCCGCACAGCTAACGATGACGTTCCGCAATAGGGCCAGCGAGACGGCCCTGCCGATCCGCAGCTGGGGATCCTTCATGCCACCGAATGGCGTCGGCGGCGGGGGCGTACACTGGAACGCGGAGACTTGGCGGTTTCTGCCGAGCGATTTCCAGATGAAAACGCATCTCACCGAGCGCTACGGTGAAAAATTCCTGCCCGGGGACATGACGATCCAGGACTGGGGCATCACCTATGACGAACTCGAGCCTTACTACGACAAGTTCGAGTATCTCTGCGGCACATCGGGCAAGGCCGGCAACATCAAGGGCCAGATACAGACGGGCGGCAATCCCTTCGAGGGTGCCCGCGCACGGGAGTATCCGACGCCGCCGCAGAAGCAGCCCTACGGACCTACGCTATTCGCGCAGGCAGCCAAAGACATGGGCTACAAGCCATTCCCGCAGCCATCCGGAAATCTGTCGCAGGCATACACCAATCCGCTCGGAATCACTCTCGGGCCGTGCACTTATTGCGGGTTTTGCGAATGGTTCGGTTGTGGCAACTACTCGAAAGCCAGCCCGCAGACCACGATCCTGCCGGCACTCGTCCGCCAACCCAACTTCGAGGCCCGCACCCAGTGCGAGGTGTTGAAGATCAACCTCGATGGCTCAGGAAAACGCGCCACCGGCGTCACCTATGTCGATACCAGTGGCAATGAGTGGGAGCAGCCGGCCGACCTCGTGCTCCTCTGCGCCTTCCAGCTGTTCAACGTGCATCTGCTTCTGGTCTCCGGAATCGGCAAGCCATACGATCCGCGCGCCAACGAGGGCGTGATTGGTCGCAACTATTCCTATCAGGTCACATCCAGTGTGGACGCCTTTTTCGACGACAAGATCTTCAATCCGTTTATCGCCTCGGGCTCTATCGGGATGTGCATCGATGAGTTCAACGGCGACAATTTCGATCACGGACCGCATGGCTTCGTTGGTGGCGGCTACATGGGCGCGGTGCAGACCAACGGCCGACCGCTCCAGACCACAAGGACACCGAAGGGAACTCCGCGATGGGGTCTCGAGTGGAAGGAGGCGGTGGCGAAGAACTATTTAAGCAATTACGAGGCGGTCACCCATGGCAGCTGCTGCAGTTACCGTGACGTCTACTGTGATCTCGATCCAACTTACACCGACCGGTTTGGCCGCAAGCTCATGCGGATCACGTTCGATTTCCACGAGAATGAACTCAAGATGTCGCAGTACCTGACGGGCCGCCTGGCGGAGGTCGTCCAAAAGATGGGGCCGCGGCAGTTCGAGACGAAGCCACGCAGGGGCCCCTATGACGTTACGGTGTATCAGACGACACATACCTGCGGCGGTGCAATCATGGGCGCTGATCCCAAGAGCAGCGCGTTGAATCGCTATCTGCAGAGCTGGGATGTATCCAACCTTTTCGTAATGGGGGCCACTGCCTTCCCGCAAAACGCCGGGTATAACCCCACTGATACTGTCGGCGCACTCGCCTATTGGGCGGCAGACGCGATCGTAAAGCAGTACCTGAAGAGTCCTGGTCCACTCGTACAGATCTGACAGCCAGTGCCGGCGAGGTATCGGCATGAAAATGCGCAATCTGATGACTCTGGCGCTTGCAGCCTACATGACCGGCACAATCGGTGCGTGGGCTGCGGAAGACGGCCAGTCGTTCGAGAAGATCGAGCGCGGTCGCTACCTCGCTGTGCTGGGTGATTGTGTCAGCTGCCACACCGCGCCGGGAGGCAAGCCATTTGCTGGCGGCGCTGCGCTAGAGACGCCATTCGGAGCGTTAATTGGTCCAAACATCACCCCGGATGTTGCGACCGGTGTCGGCGCCTGGTCGGAGGAGGATTTCCGTCGAGCCATGCATGAGGGCATCGGCAGGGGTGGCGCCCGCCTCTATCCGGCAATGCCCTATCCCGCCTACACCAAGGTCACTCGCGACGATGTGTCGGCGATCTGGGCCTATCTGCGCTCCCTGGATCCGGTGCGCAACGAGGTTCAGCCAAACCAGTTGAGGTTTCCGTTCAACGTTCGCCGGCCGGCTACATCTACCTGGGATCTGATCAATTTCCAGCCCGGTGTGTTTCAACCCAATCCATCAAAGTCGGATGTGTGGAACCGCGGCGCCTATCTGGTTGAAGGTCTCGGTCATTGCGGGACCTGTCATACACCGAAGAACATCACCGGCGGCGACCGCGGCAGCGAAGCCTTGCAAGGCGCGCTGTTACAGGACTGGTACGCGCCCGATCTGACGGAAGATCCCCGTACTGGCATCGGCAGTTGGTCCATCGAAGAGATCGTCCGCTATCTCAAGACCGGCGCCAACTCTTACGATATTGCATCGGGGCCAATGGCCGAAGCTGTCTCGAACTCGACCTCGAAAATGACCGATGCCGATCTTCTTGCGATCGCAACCTATTTGAAAGACCGCGCGCCTCGGAGCGGAAGGGCAGTCACCGCGCTGGCCGCCGCCAATCCGCGCATGGTCGCAGGCCAAGCAATATACGAGGACCGGTGCGCGGCATGCCACAGTCGCAGTGGTGCGGGCGTTCCGAACCTGTTCCCGCGGCTGGCGAGCGCACCGCTGATCCAGTCAGTTGATCCCACATCCCTGATCCGAGCCGTGCTGATCGGCAGTCGCGCCGTCGCCACTTCAGCTGCGCCGACCGCGCCGGCCATGCCCGCCTTCGGTTGGAATCTCAATGACACCGAGGTTGCGGACGTTCTCACATATGTGCGCAATACGTGGGGAAATGCTGCGTCGGCAGTCCAACCCGAGGATGTCAGCAAGCTGCGCGAGCGACTCAGCAGCAGGTGATCTGCTCACGGCGATTCCCGGTTGGCGCGCCGCGCGCTTGATCTCGGGGGCTCAGCGCCGTACCCCCCGATGCTGTTTGCTCGTTGAGGGATTGGCGAGTCCGTTTCTGGCTGGCTCAGCGCGCCCTCGGGACATCGAGAGCAGCAAGCAGCGACGACCGCAATCGGTCATCTGGCTCGAAATTCCCGGCAAGGGTTCGTATGACGTCCTCGAAACGAGCTCTGTACCTGTCCGCCTCGGCCGGCTCGGCGAGGCTCTCGCAGACCTCCGCTCCCGCCCGATAGACCCGCCAAGCGGCGAGCGGCATGTCGGCATCTTCGAGAGTTGAGAGGGCGCGCGAGAGCTCCACCCTTGCCTCCTCCAAATCGCCCGCAGCGAGCGCAACCCGGGTTAGCAGCGCGTGCGCCTGCGCCAGATGATTGCGATCGGGCGCCGGCGCGACGTACTCGTACAGCTTTGTCGCCGATGTCCGCGCCTGTCCGATATCACCGACCTGAAGGCTGTATTCGCAGAGACAATGATGGAGCTGCGCGTAGATCGTGTAATCCATCATGATGCCGTCGGAATTCAGCCGTTGCATGACGTCATCGAACTGCTGGCGCGCATGCTGCGGCTCGTTCAGGCCGACGAAGGCCTTCGCAAGAACGGCTCGCTGAAAGAAGAAAGCGAAGGGGTTTTCTTCAAGCACCGCTTGGTCGACGCACTCGCAGAGGTCGCGGGCACCATGAAAATCCATCGCCTCAACGTGGAGCCACGCCAATGTGAGGCTGCACAGGGCGATCGCCGGGCGGTTTGCGTTTCTTTCCGCCAGCGCCAGCGCGGCGACGGTCTCTCGCTGCAATCGCCGCCATTGGCCGAGATGGATCAGCGCGGTCGACTCCATTACGTTGAACAGCACAAAGATGTAGACGTCGCCGACCTCCTGCGCGAGCTTCTTGCCATCGGTTCCCGAACGACGGCATTCCTCGTAACGCGAACGTAAGCATTCGAGGATTCCCTCGATACCGTATCGCCGGATCAGCGTGCCGTGATCGCGCGCGTCAGCCGTTACGCGCAACGCTTTCTCGCAAAGTGCAGCATCCCGCTCCTGCCAGCCTTTCAGCCAGAGATTGATGCTGGCGCTGCTGCCCTGCACCAAAGCCTTGAAGGCGTCATCCTCAAGCGCTTCACTCTTGGCGAGCGCTTCGCTGGAAGCATGAAGGCACATGCGGCGGTCGGCATGAAGGCAGAACCGGCTCACCGCCAGGAGTCCGTTGACCTCATGGCGAAGCTGTCCCGCGTCCGCGGCGCAAACGATCATCTCCTCGAGATCGCGAACCGAGCCGGCAAGATCCCCCGCCGAGCGCCGCGCCCAGCTGCGCTGTCGCAACAGACTGGTGCGCGGCCCATACTGATCGGTCGTTCCCAGACGATCGAGAATGCCGAGCGCGCGGGACAGATAATCGGTTGCCTGTTCGTGACCGAGGCGTTTCGCGGAATTTTCTGCGGCCAGGCTGAGGTAACGCAGCGCACGCGGCAAATCACGGCTCTGCTCGAAATGCAGCGCGAGCGTAGCCGCAATGTCTTCCGTCCGGCCCGCATATCCCTGCTCGAGGCGCTCACCCATGCGGTGATGGATCTGGAGGCGGCGTGCCGGGGTGAGCCGTTGATAGAGCACGTTCTGATAGAGAATGTGGTGGAACGCGTAGGATCCGGAATAGGTCCCGTCGGGCCATTCAGAAACGCCGGATGACACCAGCGTGTGATCCTTGCGTGCAAGACCTTCCAGGACTTCCTCGGTCTCCACGGTGTCGCGCGACAGTCCGGCGGCCACGAGGGCTGCGGCACAATCGCTCCCCGCTACGCTGGCCGCCTCGAGCAGCAGCTGTTCGTCCTCGCTCAGACGATCGATCCGATGCGTGATCATATTGATCAGATCTTTTGGCACGACGTCCTCGGATAGGGCGGTTCCGGATCCGAGGCGCCAGGCGCCGTCGATCTCTACAATCGACTCGTGATTGACCAGGTAGTCTACCAGCGAGGCGATGAACAACGGCTGCCCCTGGGTGCGCCCGAACATCGGCCCGGAGAGCGCCGAAGCGAGCTTCCCGTCCTGGAAACGCAAGGCGAGGTGGTGCTCCACCTCGGTTCTGGACAATCGATCGAGTTGCAGCTCGCTGCACCTCCCGTGGATCTCCAAATCCTGATGCAGACGGCGAACCGGATGTCCGCCCATGATGCTGTCGCCAACCCGATAGGTCGCAAGAACGAGCACCCGAGCCTTGCGGTCTCCGTGTGCGAAGCGCGACAGGACGTCCACCGTCTGGAAGTCGCTCCAATGCATATCCTCGATAACGAGGACCCACGGGCGAGCCACACTCAACGCTTCGACCAGATCGCAGAATTCGCGCAACATCCGTTCTCGTGTCGCCCCGAATACCTCATTCCGGAATGCGGCGCGGTCCGCCACATCGAGAAAACCGGGCATCTGGAGCAGCCAGGTCGGCGCATGGGCGCGCACGGCCTCCAGGACAGCCGAACCGTCCGGACCGCGACAACGCGTCGCCAGCGAATCGATCAGCGGGAGAAATGCCTCGTTGGTGCCGAAACGCTCGGTGCAGAATCCGCACAGGGTCTCGACGCGATATCGGGAAAGCTGCTCCATCGCCATCGCGATGAACGAGGTCTTGCCGATACCAGCCTCGCCGGTGATGAAGACGACCTGTCTGTCGCCGGCGAGCATTCGCTGCGTGACCTTGTTCAGCGTCGCCAGCGGGCCGTTTCGCCCGACGAGCCAGCGGGACCTGCGGGCGATTGATCCCTCCGGACCTCTGCCGCCGGCTGCACCGGGGGACGGATTGGCGAGCCTAGCTCCCTGGGCAGGGGGCGCCTTCTCTTCATCGATCGCGCTGTCGTGCGAACTCACCGTGGTCGGGCCGATGAACCGATATCCACGGCGCGGCAGGGTTTCGATCCAACTCTCTCCGCCCGGCTCGACTGCAAGCGCTTTGCGCAGCGCCGCAATCTGGACCGACAAATTGCTTTCTTCGACGACCAAGCCTGACCAAGCCGCTTGGATCAATTCGTCTTTGGAAACCACCAAGCCTTGACGTTTCGCCAACGCGCTGAGCAATGCGACGGCGCGGCGGCCGACGGGTAGCGGATCGTTGCCACGATAGAGAGTTGCCGTATCGACATCCAATCGGAACGGTCCGATTGCAAGCGTCGCGCGCGCGCCGCCATCGTCAAGGACAGACCGGGAGTCGTTTAACACGGCGAGCCTCCCGCGATGCCTTGTTGCATCGGCTGAAGGGAATCCCCGTACCGTGCCTGGCTTGCCATTGACGACGGTCCCTTTGGTCGCCGTCTTATAGCACGGAATTCCGTTCTGGCTGTGAGGGAGATCACAGGAGTGGCGAGCATTGCCTTCGCCCCAACGCCCCTGGCAGGCCGCGGTGTGATCGGATGATTGGTGCGGACCGGGGAATATTCCCGCGAGGCCCCGCTGGCCGTTTGGCGGTGCCCCTTGCGCTTACAGCGCCCTTCTGGGCGACCCGGAGCTATAAAAGGCTATCGCCTTTCGCCTTCGTCAGCTGTGCCGTCCCAAACGCGTCTGTTCTTGCCTCTACTCTAGCGCGGCTCATCCGAGCACGTTACCGGACGTCCGCCAGGTCTCAGCCGATGGAGTGGGACATCATAGTTTGCGGCTTTTCACTTGGGAATGTGTCCTCTATTGCTGATTGCTGCCTGGGCTTGATACTGATCAGGTTCAGCAGTGTTGCGGTCGCGATCATCGCTGCGATGCCAACGAGACTCACCGCTATCTGCATCGCAAGCCCGTCCGAAATGTCGAACAGCACCATGTGGCCGGCGAACGCCAGCAGAACGCCGAGGCAATAGATTGGCAGCGAGTTCTGACCACAGCAGATCGCACAGCGCATCACCGGCGTTGTCAGCCCTCGCCAATTGCGAGGCACGAACCATGCTGCCAAAACCGCTATGGCCAAAAAATGCAGCAATCGCAATGGATCGAGATTCGATTTATCCAATTGGTGCGGCTTCTCCAGCATCTGCGGGATCAGTACTTCCAGCGGCTTGATGCGCCAGCTCAATGCGATGACCAGGCTGAAGAGCAGATACAGGACGGCAAGTCCGAGCACCTTGCGTGACGTGACCCACGGCCGGACTCTCTTTTCCTCGAGCATCCACCACGCGCCAAGCACAACCAGCAGCTGCCAGGCCAGCGGATTGAAGGCCCAGTGGCCGTTCGGCCAAGCCGGGACGCTCCAGCCGAAGACCTGCACCAGCGCATAAAGCGCCAGCGACGCGCCAAGCGTCACGTTCGGCAGTCGGAGCAGCAGCCACAGCAACGGCGCGAACAAGAGATGAAGAAGCACGAAGATCGGCAACACGTCGGTATTGACGGGACGGTATTGCAGTATCGCCACGTGCGCGAGCGTCGCGCCCAGATCGTCCAATAAAATGCGCGTATTGCTCTCGTCGGCGAGGCGGCCGCCGCCCGCGAGGTGAACCAAGATGGCGCAGGCGATCGTGAGCAGCAGAAATGCGACGTAGATATCCCAGCTTCGCCGCAGTGTCCGGCGGATCACTGCGGTCCAGCCCTCGCAGCGCCATACCTTGCTGTAGGCCAGCGCGCAGGTTACGCCCGAGACGAACATGAATACTTCCGCTGCATCGCTGAAGCCGTAGTTCCGCAGCGTCAGCCAACTTCCGGCGTTGTTAGGAATATGGTCGAGAAAGATGCACCACAACGCGGTGCCTCGGAAGGCATCTATTCGCAGGTCGCGACCCGTGCCTTTGAGCTCCGCCAGCTCGCCGGCCAATGGCTTAGAGGTGGTTTTTCGGTCCCGCACCTCGTTCCTCCAGTCTGGAAAAATGGACCGGTGTTGGAGCTCTTGGTGGGAGGGGATCACACACCGAGATTTATGATTGCGCTGAAAATTGTGAGCCAGCTTGAATGAGGCATCGCTCGAAGTCCTAAAACGTTGCCGAAAAAGTTACGAAATCAGCCTGCTGTTGCAAAGTGCTGACCCGATCGCATGGACAACGCTTGGCTTAAGCAACGCGCAAATCTGGGCTGGTGCGTCCTCGGTCTGAAAGAGGAATTCAACAGGATCACTGACGACGTATTGCAGAATGAGGGCGGCGTTGATGATATTTCGCCCAGGCAATCTTCAACATGAAATCGATGCGACACGGCCGACTGCCAATAGCGGCCTTGCCGGCGCGATACCCATGACGCCAAAAAGGAGCCGAAGGGAACAATGGCTACCCAATGTCCTGGCGGGCGGAATCTCCCACGCGAATCTCACCTGATCGATGACGGGAATTTCCGGCACGCGACAGGGAGGCTCAGTGCTCCGACATCGGTTGAGCGCCGCGGTCTCTGTCCTAAAGATCACTTCCATTTCCGCGCGGCCTCGCCCCACGAACATTAACATTTGTGGTCAAAATCAGCGCACCGGCGAAATACCGGTCAGTAATTTGTTGCCTGCCGATATAAATAAATCTAAACATCCACGTGAAATGGATTCTTTGGAAATATTGGATCAAATAATGAACGGATTTAAATCGGCGGCCGCGGCGGTCATCGCTTCACTGCTTTGCCTTACCCCTGCCAAAGCGGACATCGTCTACAATCTGTCCTTTGTTGGCGGCGGTACGGGCGTGCTCGACCTGAATCTGTCGACGTTGTCGTCCGCCTACAACTTAAACGGTAATATTGCACCCTATTTTGTCAGCCTCCAGATTAACAATGTGGACGGGCAGAATTTCCTCATCACAACGAGCAATTTGGGTACCGGCGGCTACATCCAGACCGGCACCGCCGGACAAATCTACACGCTCACCGTGAACGAAAAGGCCCCGACGGGCGTGCCGGACGGAACCGATTACATCTCGGTCTACACGAGCAGCGCGAATGTCTATTCGACCCCCTATGGGCACGGTGAGGCCAGCATCAATTTCACGATCAACGGCCCCTTCGTCGCAGCGGTGCCGGAGCCTTCCACCTGGGCCATGCTGATCGCGGGTTTCGCCGCGATCGGGCTGCTTGCTTATCGCCGCCGCAACAACGCTGTGCTGAAGGCCGCTTGATCATGGCAATCATCGGCACTTGCATCAATTGCTTGCCGGCATCGGCCAATGTCACCGTTACGATGGCGTTCGCGATCGCCTTCTTGGCTGTCGCCGTCTATCGAACCGCTTAGGGGGCAATGATTCTCGCGAAGGTCGTCTCATGGACGGCCGTTGAGATCGGCGACGTGACGGCAGGACGTGGTTGGTCCGACTTCGCCGTCATCAAAGCGATCCTTCCAGGCAAGGGGCTCTCGCTGCGCACTACCACCACCGATAACGGCAGGCCCGCTCCACGCAAAGCTGATAGTCGTTGTCGCAATTGCCGATGCAGGTGCCGGAACCGTTGCACTTGATCACGCAGGCGGTGCGCTCATCGCGACACATTGCACAGTGTGATTGAGCGACGATCAGTTTTCCGTTCTTGAAGCGAGCGAGGTTTTCACCCGCCTCAACCGAACTACTGCAGGCTATCGCGACCAACATCAAGCAGATCGCACGCGCAGCACGCATCGCCAACGTCCTCAACTCGTCTGCCCGGCAATTTGCGGCGTGACCGCCAGCAATCGCTACCAGAATGGCCACCACCGATAGCGATATTGCGGGCTGCCGTAATTGCCGGGACCGACATAAGGCCCGACAAAATTGTTGTCACCGTAGACCCATGTCGCAACCGGACGCCGTTTCGGGGGGCGATAACAATTACCGCCCTCGTCACAGACGACCTTCACCTCGGTCACAACTGACGCCGGCGCAATCGAGCTGAGCTGGCCCATCGCCGGGAATGCCTCCGCCCCTGACATCGTCAGGATGGTCGAAACAATCGTAATCGCAAACAGGCCTCGCATGTCGGTTCCTCCGGCCAAACACGGTCAGGCACGCGCCCGACAAGCCAAGAAAATGACCGCCTCGCCCGCGAGGGCCGGGCGGTTGTCCTCAAGGATCGATTCGAGGAAGCCGCAGACGCGTGACGTCGAATCGATGTTATTCGCCGGCTTTGGGGTTGGCTAGTACCATCTCGGCGCAGAATACCCTGTGAAACGTCCGAACGGTGCGGATGCAATCGGCGAGCCGATCGCGGGTGGCAAGATGAGCCCTGTGGATGCTCGCGCATTGCGCGAGCTCGTCGAAGTTGATCAATTTGGTTAATACGCGTGAGCGAATCGCTTGACCGGCGAAGGGCGCAGCAAAAACGTCACAGCGAACGAAAAATTGAGAAATTGAAGAGCATCAGGCCTCGCAATGGCACTCGTTCGGGCAATTGCCGTTCCCCCGATTTGCCGGCTCAGATACATTTGAGCGCTATTAACAGGTTGTGCATATCGCTGGGGCATGGGCGTCTGGAACTTCAAAGAATCAGACTGGTCTGGGGTGCGAGCGGCGCTGGTTGTGCTCTTGCTCGCGGCCGCGCTGTGTCCGCGCGCACTGGCGCAGGCGCCCGACAGCGGTCCACCGCTGGAGGGAGATGCCTATGTTGCGGCGGATACCGCCTACCGGCTATTTGCCCAGGGTGATTACAGGGGTGCGGTCGATCATGCGACCCAGGCGGTCACGCTCCGCCCCGACATCCTTCGCCTGCGCCTGCTTTTGATCGACGGGCTGATCGCCGCCGGCGACCTCACAAAGGCCCAGCAGGTCACGACCACAGCTCTGGCCGATTTCGCCGACAATGACGAGCTGAAATCACGCCAGGCCAGCATCCGCCAACACCTGGCTCAAGCCTCCGCTGGGGAAGGCTACAAGGCTCTGCAACAGGGGGACGCCAAGGCTGCGATACGCGCGGCGCGCGCCGCGATCGAACGCAGGCCCAATGAGCTATCCTACCGCTTGCTGCTCCTGAGTTCTCAGCTCGCCGACGACCGCCTGTCGGATGCGCTGGCCACAGCAACTGACGCAAGCAAGCTTGCCCCCTCCAACTATGTGCCCCTGATCTGGCGTGCCTACATCAATCAAAGGCTTGGCAACCGAGTGCAGGCCGTTCACGATTTCGACGCTGCCCTCGCGCTGCCCAATCTCTCCGAGAGCGAAACGAAGAACATCAGCTTGATCGCGGCGGATGCGGCGCTCGCCTCGGGGGATTTCGTTGCCGCGCAAAAATTGCTCGCGGCCTATCCCAGAACCGATCCGCAGGTGATCATTCGCATCAGTGATGCGGATGCGGCGGCCGCCCATACCGCCACGCTGGCGGGCGATGGAAGAATCATGCCGGCTCCGCTCCAGGATTGCCGGACAGACGCGAGCGGTACCATCTGCAGCCTGCAAGCCCCCATCGTCCGAAGCGTCGCCACGCCAATCGACAAGATCGCTGAAAGCCACAAGGCCGGCGACCTGGCCTATCAGGCGGCCCGCCGCAAGGATTACGAGGTCGCGATCCGGGAGGCGCGTAAGGCAATCGAGAACAACCCGGAGGAGATAGCCAACCATCTTCTTCTCCTCAACGTGCTCGCGGCGGCCGGCAGATCGGCAGAGGTCGAAACGGAGGCGACCCGCCTGATCAACTCCGGTGCTGCCACCCCTGAAGTCTATGCACAGCGAGGCTACGCACGAAAGCAATTGCACCAGGATCGTAAAGCGATGTCCGACTGGGAATTGGCGTTGCAGAAGGGTCTGCCGCGCGAGCAGGCGCGCGGCGTCCGCCTGGCGCTAGCGGACACGGCGTTGACCGCGAAGGAGCCGGCGCGCGCGCTTCGCGCGCTTGATACGCTGCCTGTAAGTTACGACACGGCGATCCGTCGGGCCTATGCGCTACAGGCGCTCGGCCGAAAGCAGCAATCGCTCGTCGCCTTCAGGACGGCGGAAAGATTGGCGCCGACCAATCAGCAGCGCGATGAAGCGCTGCGCGCCGCAATTAGCCTGATGGTCGATCTGGGCAACAAGGCCGAAGCACGTTCGATCTTTGACAACGCGGTCGCTCACGGAAGACTGAACTCGGTCAGGGAGGCCGATCTCGCCTATTTGGCCGCAGCCGTTGGCAACGACGAGATGGCGCTACGCCTGTTCGATCGTGCCTCGGCCAAGGGTGAGTTGCCCCCCCGCGCCGCGATTGACGCGGGCTATACCGCCATGCGCCGTTTCGAAAATGCGAAGGCCATCGCCTATTTGAAACAGGGTATCGACGCCAAGGCGGATGGAAAAATTGACATCGACGATCAGAAACTATTCGAGACCCGAAGAACCGTTGCGAACCTCTCACGTGAATGGGGAATCAACAGTTCAATCATCTATGGCAAGGTTGGATCCGCACCCAATCCATTCTTCATCACCGGCGGCGGCGTGCCGAGCAACTATACCTCGCAACTTGGAACCGAGTTGTACTATCGGCCCGAAGGCTTCGGCTATCGCAATGGTGCGATCTTCGAACTGTTCGGCAGACTGTTCGAGACGCTCTACGATCAAAGTGGCGGGCCGACGGGATCGCAAACCACGCAAGGAATGGTCGGAGCGCGCTGGAAGCCGTTGTCCGATCAAAACCTGGTCTTCGAGGTCGACAAGCTGTTTGCCGGCGGCGACGCTGCGCGCAACGATACGCTCCTCCGCGCGCTCTATTCGTATACGGTCGGCACCGATCTGCGCGTTCTCGAAAGCAGCTGGACAACCTGGTACATTTACTCGGAAGTTGATCGTTACCTGGAACGAGAGCAATGGATCGGAATTTTCGAGGGACGCTTTGGTCGCAGCTTCCGCCTCGACTCCATCAGCAGCAAGCTCGTGTTCTTCCCGCATGTGGTCGTCGCGGCCAACTACGATGATTCGTTTGCCAAGTTTCAGGCGTATTCGGCCGGCGTCGGGGGGTCGTTGCGCTATTGGTTCGGCGAGACGAAATATCTCGCGCCACCCTCCTTCTTGGAAATTACGCTCCAGTATCGCTTCCGCCTCGCCGGCGATGGACGCGCCGAAGGCATTTTCGCCCAGACCTCGCTGAATTACTGAGCGTTTACTCAACAGAACGTGGCAGCAAAAAGCCGCCCGAAGGCGGCTCTTCCCGGATCCATGCGACGACCGATCAAAGCTTGCGATCAGACCGTGCGAAGCGTCGGTTCTTTGCGGCGACGGGAAGCAACAAATCCCAGTCCGGCAAATCCGAGGACGAGCATAATCCACGTCGACGGCTCCGGCACAGCCGCGGTGAATTCGACCTCGCTCAACATGATCCATGGCTCGAGGTTGGGATCATAGGCGCTATGCTTGAAGTCGTTGACGTTGTCGAGAAAACAACCCGAAGCGTCACAACCATTCTGCGCCACGTGGTTGTTGTAGTAGTTGATGCCGTCGAGCTGCAATTTACCTCTGTTGAGGGTGAGACTAAAGACGTCCTCCGAGGACACCGGGGTCGCAAATGTCAGCGTGATGACCTCGGTGTTGGTGTAGGGGTCGTTCAGATAATCCGAGAAGCTCGTCGTATAGGTCGGAGTAAAGATAGAACCATTATTGCTCAGCGACACGCCAACCGAGCTCGGTGCGGCCACGAGACCCCCCATGCCCAGCGACGCAGCAAACGAGCTCGCGACGTAGAGCGAGACCGAACTCACAGACTTTCCGGGCTCCAGGTGAAACACGATCGTTGGATCTTGATACTTCCAGCCCACGTACTGATCGTGGGAGATCGAGAAATTCTGGCTCGCGATGGTCCCGTCGGTGAGCTTACCCGTTCCCCCTGAGAGCAACGACTCCTGGGCAGAGCCATTGGAGGGGACAACCAGCGACGACCCGTTTGCATTGGGGTTGCCGCTGCCGTTGTAAGTCGTATCGAAATAGTTGAAGGCGCCGTTCTGGATGGTGCCGTTGCCGTTGTTCATGTCGTAGCTGTCAACGGCGACTGTAGCGGCGGATGCAGAAGTCAAACCGATACCGAGCGTCAGGCACGAAACAACGAAACAAGATTTCCAAGGCATTTAAAGAAAACTCCAGCAGCCGATTCGCTCGGCATAATGATTTATCCTTAGCAACGTATTACTGAAATCGTCAATTGGTTGCAGTGCATTAACCATGCGAGTGAGTTAAATAATCGATAATTGACCCGCCCAGGTTGCACCCGACGACGCTGCTGTCGTCTTTAGCGGCAGCGGATCCGGCCGTCGCCGAGCGGCGCCAATTAAATGCCCGGCTTGCGCCGGCGCCACGACGGACGGGCCGAGTCAGCGACGCGGCCGCTCCGATCTGATCGGGTTGGGCACGGGTGCAAAAACGCTGGATATGCCGTCAGCGGCAACTCCCAGGAATACAAAATAGCCGCGGTCGGTCACCACGATGTCCCCCTTCTGGAGGAGGCTGTCATTCATGGCCGTATCTGAAGCGATTCGATCGGCCTCGGCCGCGCTGGGCGGTGGACGCCTGATCCGCTCATATTGCTCCGCTGCAAGCCCAGGGCCGGGCACAATGAGACCGAGCACGACGAAAAGACAAATGCGCAAGCGGAGAGTCCTGGGGCATAGGCGGTTGTGACCAAGTATAGCCGAAAAGCCGCTCAACCGTCCCTGCGTCCGAACAATTTCGACGCGCTGCGAGCGCATTCTCCTTTCGGTCGGTTGTCAGTCATTGACCCGCCAAATCTGGAAACGAAAAGACCGCCCGAAGGCGGTCTTTAAGCCTCTCTAGCCAATTACCGCAGGAATCAGACGGCCCTGAAGGCCACACTCTCATTGCGCCGCCGATAGGCGAGGAAACCGACCCCAAGGAAGCCCAGGATCATCATCGCCCAGGTTGACGGCTCGGGAACTGCCGCGGTGAAGTCCGCGTAGATGTTGAGCGTCGAGGTATGGCTTTCGTTGTTGTGCCACGTGGAGCCATCGTAGGAATTGCTCGCAAGGGAAGCCAATCCGAAATGCAGGTCCGAAATCGTGATGCCGTTGAGCGAGAAGCTCAGTCCCTGAAGGGCCGCGTTGCTGATGCTGAAAACGTTGTCGCCCGGCGGGTTGGTGGGCTGAGTGATATTCAGGTTAAAGACCTGGGAGTCGGAAGTCGAGTTCGGGAGCGAGAAGTTCAACGTGAAGGTATAGTTCACATTGAAGTTCTGGTCGGTGAAGAAGCTCCCATTGTTGACCCAGGTCAGGCTGCCAAGCAGGACATCGTTCGCGGTGCCGGTGAAGTTGACTGTCTTGGTGGAACTGATGTCGTTTGCGTGGAGCGAGCTCGCATTGATGCCCGACATGTCCAGGGTATTGCCGCTCCCCGAGATTGAGCAGCCGGAACAGCTCGACAGGCCCGAGAACGCGCCGTCGCTCGTGAAGGCAACCGTCGTCGCATGCGCCGGAGAATATGCAACAGCCGCAAAGAGGCCTGCCGCGGCAAGCTTCATGGATTTATTCATTTAATAAACCTTTATTTAATAAAATTTAATTGACGCCAAATGAGACATCCCATGGATGATTTAAAATGTCAAGATAAAGCAACCGCCATTCACTGATTTCCGCTCACGGCACCGCGCCGCCTTGCCGGGCCGATTGCATCACGCTGACGAAAATCAATTATTTCGATTAATGGCGCCAGATTTACTTCAGGGTTGATCGAGAGAAATCTATACGCCTTATTTGAACTGCGGACCCGGATGCGCAGGCGCCCATTCGGCTGTCATCGGATTAAAATACCGCTTTTCGGAACGATTTAAGCGAAACTAAACGGCCAAATGTCCCATCAGAGTTAACCGAGTCTTTACGGTGCAGGAGCATGCATGGGGCGGATGTGATGCGGGAGCAAGCCATGAAGACGCGCCAATTGGAGACGATGAGCTTGGACGAGCTTTGGGCGCTCCACGATCAGCTCACCGAGGTGCTCGCGGCAAAGGTGGAATCGAAGAAGCTGGCGATTGAACGACAACTTGAGGAATTGGGCCGCAAGTTTGGCGGATCGCCGACGGATATCCCTCAACCGCGCCCCTACCCGCCGGTGCAGCCCAAATTCCGCAATCCGATGGAGGCTACCGAGACCTGGTCGGGCCGCGGAAGGCATCCGCAATGGGTCGTGGAGCTGCTTGCGCGGGGTGGATCGCTGGAGGATTGCCGGATCCAATAGGCCGACCGATCCACGACGGGCCGCCGATCGGTGAGAGAGGCAATTTAGCTAGTTAACAAAAAGGGCCACCCAAAGGGTGGCCCTTGCATGAGCGGAATTTGAGTTCTTCAAGCGGCCGGCGCCACTGCCCGCCGGCGATGCGCGAGATAGCCGACCGAGGCAAAGCCTAGGATCATCATGGCCCAGGTCGACGGCTCTGGGACGGCGGAGATTGCAACGTCGCCGATCACCGGGCCATAGGGATTGGACGAGGGATCATCAAGGCTTGCAAACGTCAGCACCGCGTCGCCGCCAAGCCAGGTGAATGTGAAGGACTCGGTGACGTACTTCATGTCGTTCCGCGTGCCGGCAAGCGGATAGCTGTATGTCTGCGTCGTTCCAGCGACGCCCACCTGCAAACCCTTGGTCGGCGGTTGACCATCCGGATTGCCGGACAGCGCGAACGTCACCGTATAGGTGCCGGCTGCCAGATTCTGGAGGGTCTGGCTGATCGCGCCGACCGAGTTGCCGTCGAGATCGACCGAACCGCCCGAGCCAGGCGACTGCCAGTAATTTCCGATCCAATCGATGCTGCCCGATACCACCGTCCACGCATTGTTCGCGCCGAAGGTCTGGCCGGCCCCGATCGTCTGGTACGGGCTGCCCGCGCCCGCAAAATCACCGTCGACGATCGTCGCGGCACCCGCGGCTCCAGCCACCATTGAAAAGGCGGCTGCAAGGATAATCGGCTTCATTGTTTTCATTATTGTCTCCCGAGCACGGCGCGAGTTGTGAAATCAGATTCGCACTACGATTGCTTGTGAAACCTTGAATAGAGGCGCGTGCTGCGACGCGTCAATAGGGCTTTCCATATATTTAACAGTTCTTGAGAGCGACCCGAGACCGCGTCCGCTCAATTAACAACCAAAGTCGCACGCCTTCGATTTGAATCGTGATTAATTTAACTGGAATATTATTGTTTTTTGAATTTTACTGGACGCGCTTGAATTGTGGGCCTTGGGGAGGGTCATATGAGTACAAAAGGAGATCCGCGCGCCGAATTGCTGCGCCTGCAACGTGCGCTCGAGGCCGTATCTGACGACCTCGATGAGATCGAACGCAGATCGCACTGGTCGCTACGCGCCGCCGCCAAGACCTTGTCCGATAGCCATCCGCCTGACATCGAAACGTTTGTCGGGAATTTCGCATTCGCCGTCAGGCGCGGCGTGTTGGCGTAAGCGGCCGTTCTGCTGCGCTTGAACTGGCGGACGCCATTGCACTGGCCGCGTTGCACTCGATCGCCATTCGCGTTTCGTCCGGACAAGAAAAAGGCCGCCAGTGGCGGCCTTTTCGATTTATGCGTGTGCCCGAAATTCAGGCGATACGGAAGGCGTTGGTCGAGGACTTCGCCGACTTCCGGTAACCAAGGAAGCCAAGTCCGAGGAAGCCCAGGATCATCATCGCCCAGGTCGTGGGCTCCGGCACAGCGGAGATGTTGGTGATTTCGAACGAGTTTGACGACGAGGACATCGAGAACCCGGTGATCTGCTCGCCGGGGTCAGCCGTGAAGGTAAAGTACCGGTTGCAATCGGTCAGGTTCTGGCAGCCATTTGCCTTCACGCCTTCGGCGGCAAACTGGGCCGCGATCGTAGTACCAGTGAAGGTGTAGTTGGCGCCTCCCAAGGTGTGAACGACGAGCGTGTTGAAGTCGTCAATCGAACCCCAGAAGAACGAGAACGAAGACCGCGCCGAAAATGACACATCCTCCGAGCCCGAGCCGAGAACGCTCAGATAGTTGCCGCTCGTCCCAAAGGGCTGAGCTCCGTTACTGCTGCCGTCAACGTTGACTTGCACCGGCTGAGTGCTGTTCGTGAACGTCCAGTCGCCGATGACAATGGGCGACTGAGCATTCGCGTTCGTCGACGCCGGGATGGAGTTGAAATTCATTCCGACATTCGTCCCAATGCCGGCATCGGCCACATCAGCCATAACAGCAGCATTTGCCGCCGGTACGATCGCAAGAGAGCCAAGGATCGTAGCGAGAGCGAAACCCATTCTGCGCATAAATCTACTCCCAATATTCCAATTAACTTGGTGTTAATCTCGTTAATTGGGATTTATTGAAGAGTCAAATGAAACTTGGTGCGGGGCAGCATGATCGTGAATCCAGCCAAAAAATGTGCTAAATCGGTCGCAGAATGCATAGAGCCGAAAAAGGAACGGACGTTAAAGCTGGTTGCATCCGCCCGAAATCGGTGATTTCCAAAGAATCAGTTTCATTTTGCCCGGCGATCTTAACATTTAAATCTCAAGGTGCGCCGGGCGGTGCCGGGATCGGATTGAAGCCGTGATGGAGAAGATCCTGCTGATGGCGGCACTGGCCTGCGCGCCGGGAGAACGCCTCGTCGATCTGCACGGCAAGCTGCCGCCCCACCTCCGATATCTGGATCTGGTGATTTCGGTCGAGCCGTCCTATGCGCGCTTCTATATCTACCAGCTCGGCTTCCCGGATAGCTTCCAGCAATGCTGCAGCAACAAGCCGACTGCCGTACTGAGGGTGCCCGTCGGCGACGGGCGCTTTTGCATCCGGCAAAGTCAGCCTCAGATGAAATGGCAAGCGCGCGCCTTGCTGAGGCCTGACATCGAGATGTAGCAAATGCGCCTGTCCGTTTGGATGTCCATCGCGCAAACGGAAAGGCCGCCTGGAGGGCGGCCTTTTCAAATGCAGACGTTTGTTTTTACGCCAGCGACGGCGATGCTCCCGTTTGCCGCCTGCGGTAGGCAAGGAAACCAACTCCAGCAAAGCCCAGGATCAGCATCGCCCAGGTGGAGGGTTCTGGCACCGCCGCGGTGAAGGTGACATCGTGGAAGGCAAAGTCACCCAAGGGCGCCGAGTCTCCGCCGTTTCCAGCCGCGGTTCGGAAGATGAGGCTATTAAAGGCGAGTGGATCGGTGAATGTGACCGTCCACTGGCCGCCGCCGTTGTTGTTGCCGGGCGAGTCGTTTTGGACCGTGCCCACTGCTCCGATCAAATCTGCAGTCGTGGCACTGGTTACTTGAAGAGTGATAGTGGTCACGACGCCAGTGACAGCGTCCACGACCGAGAATTCATTGACGTTGTCGCCGAACGAACCGTTCGCGTAGAGAAACGCCACCGAAAAGCTTTGGAGCAATTGCGTTGTAGACGCGGCGAACGTGATGCTCTCGTTGTTGTCGATTTCTGCATCGACCACGGAGTTCGCGCCATTCACACCGACGCCGGTAACGCCGTTCAGCGTCTTGTGGCCAAACGTGCCGCCGGTGCTCGCCGAAACAGTAATCCCTCCAACCGAGACGGAATTTGCGCCGTCGGTCAGGTCCGCCTGCGTGATCGTTGCTGCCTGGACTGTGGGGGAAAGCAGAATTCCGGCCAGAAGCAAGGCGCCAGCGCCAGCAGATTTAAACATACGAACCCCTCCAATTAAATTGTATTATTAATAAATTGTTTACAAACAATACCCGTTAACGGGCATATGCGTCAAGTGCCGATCCGCCCTTATTTGTCGCGGCCCCCGGTGAAATAGCGAATTCACGTTTTAGCCCGGGCCGGTATCGAAAAGCCAAAATACCTGGCGACGACAGCAAGAGCTCTGAATTCGATCAGAGGGCTGGCCTGCGCATTCTTACAACTTTAAATCGGATTTTGCAGGATAAAATGCCATGGCAAGAGTTAACTCTTTACAAATTCTTCACCGTGAGTAAAGCTGCAAAAAAAATAGACAACAATTGATTTTCGGTCGTTTCATCCAGTTTTGTGGGAGTGCGAAATGATTAAATCAGGAATTCTGGCGGCCGCGATGATTTCCGCGTCTGCTATCTTGTTCTCTTCAGCCGCTCGCGCTGATTTCATCCTCGATCCGACGCCCGTCGGACAAAGCGTCAACCTCTCCACCGCTGCGTTGGTCTTAGCCAACACCACCTTTACCGGGACCTCCGGAGGGGAAACCATCGACTTCAAGGCTAACGTGGACGTCTCAACTGCGAACGGCACCGCCTCCATCAACGCCGTCACCACGCCAATTACCACCCTGCTGATCACGCCGGAGGACCCAACGGCATTTAATGAATTTTCGTTCCGCGGTGCTGTTTCCACGAATGCCGATCAGGATATCAAGGTCACGATTACGGACCAGAACGATTCCATTTTTACGTTCACCATCACCGACAATGGCGATTTCACTCGAATCGGCTTCCAGGTGAAGCCGGGCACGGGCGAACTCATCAAGACGATCCAGATCGAGGGTCTCGGATTGGGCTTCGATAATTTCAAGCAAATGGGCTTCGGGTTCACCCCCGATGTTGTTACGCCAGTTCCGGAGACAACGACCTGGGCCATGATGCTGATGGGCTTCGCAGGTGTTGGCTTCCTGGCCTATCGCCGCAAGCGCAACAACAATGGCGCGTTCCGTCTCGCATAAGCTCGAGCCGAGCGCTCGTTGACCTGGGAAGGCCGCCGGACACGAGGCGGCCTTCTTCGTCAAGCCCTGAGCTTCGCTATGAGCAGTCGCAGCGGGTTGTCCGAAGCGCCGCCCCATGGCCTATGACAGCGGGCTCGAGGGACAGATCCGCAAACTTGAGGGCCGGTTACGCTAGTTGAAGCCGAAAGCCGCCCTATGTATTCCTTCAATCGTGTTCCAACACAACCTGTCCCCACAGACCCTTGCAACATCGAGAAAGTCCACGCGATACCAAAAAAAAGGCCGCCCAAGGGCGGCCTTTTGCTCAATCGCGGGAGGCTCTACACCAGGCGAAGCTGGGACGCTCCTGTCCCGCGCCGCCGATACGCAAGAAAGCCCAGACCGGCAAAGCCAAGAAGCATCATTGCCCAGGTTGTCGGTTCGGGAACTGCGGGGGTAGCTGTGAAGAGACCGGAAACGTTGGTAGATCCGCCGACCGCCACGTCGAGATCATTGATCACGAGCGAAAACGTACCACCGTTATAGGTGAAAACCGTGGGGACACTCGAGAAATCAACGTGGAGAGATCCAGTGTTTCCGTGGACGCTTCCCGTGATCGCAGCCAGGAAATTGCCAGGATCGGGCGACGTACCCGGAGGCGCAGTGAAGTCAAGAAACAACGTGAACGATGTTCCGTCGTAATCGTTGGTGCCGTTCGCGAGCGAGAAAACGCCGAACGAACTAACCGAGAGAAGATTATTCACGGTCGTTCCACTAAAAGATCCGTCCGTAAAGGTTAAATGTGAAATGCTTTCCGAACTCCCAGCGCCCGCCGAGCAACCCGAGCCGAAGCAGCCGTCAGTGGTGCCAGAGATGACAATTTCCGCCTTGGCGGGCGCTACCGCAAGACAACCAGCGAGGGTAAGCAAACTCGCTGCAACATACCTATTGAAAAAGCGCATTCTAACGGCCCCGTTTTTGAAATGAACTCATGCTTCATACTGGAATATGCAATACGCGTCAATATATGGGAAGGCACGGATTAATTCTATTAAGTAATTACTATTCGCGAATGTTTTTGGCGATCATATTTAATTACAGCCAAAATAAATCCCGACAAACTCGTTGGCTGCCGTGAGCCCTAAGACAACTTGAGGGATTTCAGAAGGCTGGATTCCTGGTTCATCGTAGCCGCAAGGAGCTGACTAAGCGCCTCACCTGACATTTTCAGCTTCCACCAATTGTTTCCGCAGCCGACGAAGCTCCTCGTAGCGACGTGCGATGTCTGACAGGGCAACCTTTTTGGGTGTCCTCTGTGGCTTTTTCAAATGCCGCCGAGCGGACGTGATTATTCGAGATTTCTGCTTCATGGATTCCCCCTATCCGCGCCAATTAAAGCAAAAGCCGAGCCAAAGCACGGCAGCCACCTAGAATTCAGTCGGGTGCCGGCGAGCAAGGTTCGATAACGCCTACGTGAGAGGGCCCAAAGCCAGACTGCGAGCGACGAGCCATGATGGCCGAGCCGAGATGTGGCTAATCAATGAGGAATGGGAACGCCAACCCATCGGCCATGCCGGGCGCCGATGGCGAGACTATTCGGAACGTCCCCGATCAGTTCTGACCCATTTGCCCGCCCTTCGGCCGAGCAGCATCTGCCCGTAGAGAGCAAACTTCCTCGCAATCAGCGGCAGCTTTGACGCAATCGCTCGTGCCGGCAAGACGTCCTTGCCGAACGTGATCCACGCAAACAATAGGGCGAGGACAAACAGGAGCACGTTGGCGAACGCAATGATCGCGGCGGCGGTGGACAACCCACTCAGAGCCGCGAGACAGGACAACAAGAAGGTTGTGGCGACCAGCAGGCCCAAAAGCGAAAGCGGCGGAACAAGAAGATCCAGCGTGAGAAAGAGGAGGTCGATATCCCCTTTGGCGATTGCGCGAACCAGAAGCCGAGGAGCAGTTCGAAGCATTGTCCCGATATGTCCCTGGATCCAGCGTTGGCGTTGGCTGTCGGCGCCCTGCTCCGACACGGGAAATTCGCTCAAGCAAACTGCGGACGGCAGGAACACGGGAGCCTTGCCCTTTGCCGCCAAATCCAAACCAAGCTTCATATCCTCGACCAGGTGGCCGCTGGCCAGCGAGGCGGAGCGGATCAACTCCCACGGGAAAATCATTCCCGTACCCATGAGCTGAACTGGGCCACCGAGGCGGCTCAACCCCAGGGGACGCGCCCAATTCCTGACAATCCAGGCAAACTCCGCGAAACTGTGATCGATCGGAGAGTTCTCAGGTGACCTCATCAGATAGCGCGCCTGGACGGGCCGGTCCACCCTCTCGCAGGCAGCCACCAACCGCGCAATCGCGTCTTTCTCCATTCGACAATCGGCGTCGACGAAGACGACATAGTCCGGCGGATCAGAGCTCAAATGGTTGATGCCCCGAGCAAGGGCGAAGCCCTTGCCAACCTCGGCCAGGTTGTTTCGTGTGACAACCTCAGCACCCGCAAGATCAGCGACCGTGGCGGTGTCGTCAGTGCAATTGTCGGCCACGACGACCAGCTGGTCCATGCTCGACAATTGCGGCTTGATATCCTGAATTGTCGGCACAACTCCGGAACTCTCGTTGTGGGCGGGCACAACGATCGCGACGCGCCCTGTCGACGTGTCCCGTGTTCGCAGTTCGTCGTGCGGCTCCGCCCCTCCGAGCGAGGCGACGACTTCGATGAAGAAGACGACGACGGGGATGCTGATCAGCACCGCAGCGATCACCAAAGTCGCCGATATCAAGGTCAGCATGTGAGACAGGATGGTATGAGATGATCGCCGGCGACGATGAACATGGGAGAGACGTTTCAAAAACGGTACCTGTAACCGGCATTATTCTAGACTCCGCCCCGACGCGCGCAACGGCCATGGCGAGCAAAGCAGGAGCAATCGCCTTGGAGCTTTACGCCGGCGCAGTAAGATTAACCGACGAGATTTATCCACCGCTCCAAACGGGCTTGCCTGCCGCGGGATGAACTGTCACGAGATTGGACCTCACCCAGGTATTTCTGATGCGAGTTGCCTACCTTGTTAACCACTACCCGGCCGTCAGCCACAGTTTCATCAGACGTGAAATTCTTGCGCTCGAACGTCGGGGGATCCGGATCCAACGCATATCCATACGTGGATGGGACGACGTCCATCAGAGCGAGGAAGATCGGCTTGAAAGCAACCGAACCAGTTATGTGCTGAAGGCGGGCTTTGCGCCGCTTTTTATCAGCTTCTTCCGCGTGCTCCTAACCGCTCCGCTACGGATGCTCGGAGCTGCCCGCCTGGTTTGGAAGATCGGGAGGCGCGCCGAGCGACCGCTTCTTGTCCACGTCATTTATCTGTTCGAGGCCTGTCAGGTCCTGAACTGGGTCCGCGCCGAGAAATGCGAGCATCTGCACGCCCATTTCGGAACCAATTCCGCGGAAGTTGCCATGCTGGTTCACGCGCTTGGCGGCCCCACCTGGAGCTTCACGGCCCATGGTCCCGAAGAGTTCGACAAGGCCAAATTCATCGCGCTACCAGAGAAAATCGAGCGCGCCAAATTTGTCGTCGCGATCAGTTCGTTCGGACGAAGTCAGCTGTATCGCCAAGTTTCTCACGAACATTGGGACAAGATAAAAATCGTTCATTGCGGCCTGGAGCCAACCTTCTTTACCGGCGAGGCCTCGCCTGCTGGCACAAGTCGACGCTTGATCTGCGTCGGGCGGCTCACCGAACAAAAAGGACAGATCCTGCTGATCGAAGCGGCGCGACAGTTGCGCGATCAGGGAACGCGATTCGAGCTGGTGCTCGCCGGCGACGGAGAGATGCGTGAAGCGATTGAAGCCCTCATCAGGGAATATGATCTGACGGACATCGTTCGCATCACCGGTTGGATTGGCAGTCGACAGGTACGCGAAGAGCTTCTCGCCGCCCGCGCATTGGTGCTGCCAAGCTTTGCCGAGGGTCTCCCTGTCGTGATCATGGAAGCAATGGCGCTGCGGCGCCCTGTGATCACAACCTATGTCGCGGGCATTCCGGAACTCGTACAACCCAATGAGCATGGCTGGCTGGTTCCGGCCGGAGATATCACCGCCTTGACCGCTGCCATGCAGGCGTGCCTCGCCGCGTCAAAGGAAGAACTCGAAGCGATTGGAGCTGCCGCGTACGATCGTGTTCAACTCAATCACAACGCAGACACGGAAGCAGGCAAGTTGGCTCAACTGGTCCAGCTCACCTGAACGCTCATCGCGCGACGCCGCTTCGAGCAACGCGATCGAATACAGGGAAGACTAGCGCCAACCAACGCTCAGCTTTGGCGAATATTTCCGCCTGTGCGCTACGGCCGCAAGAACAACGAAGCCAAGGATCGTCAGCACCCAAGTCGAGGGCTCAGGGATCGATTGCACTAGTGTTTTGGCGTTAACTAGTGAGACATCAGTCACGTCATTGACTGTGGTGTAAACGGCAATTTGTCCGTCAGATCCTGTGCCGGCCGGGTCCGCTTGCCCCGGCAAAGGTGACACAAAGAATCCAGTGAATCCATCAGTCGCTGCAAGAATTGCGCTCGTCGGCCCGAAATATCCATCGATTGGCGCCGGAACGAATTGGTGTTCGGTGACGTCGTAACCAAAATATACATAGTTCTGGAAACTGGGATCCGTCGGGATCCCGTTAACAAACGCCAGATCGTAGGCCTGCCCAAATGCGTTGAATGTGAACGCGCTCAAATCGGAGAAGCCGATTGTTCCGGTCGCTGCGGATGAGTAACTAAACGAACCGTTTGCTATGACGGTGTTTGAACCATCCAGAAAAGAAAAATTGTCGGTAATCGTAGCTGCATTGGCAGAAGCAGCGCCAAGCACCAAACCTAAGGTCGTCGCAATAATCCAGCTTTTCACTGTCGCCCCCAGCCCTGAGAACCGCCGCCTTTCTCGGCAATAAAATGATTCGCGTCAAGGAACCCGGGAGCGATTTAAATCCGGTGAGAGAAAATTGCCTTGGCGCTTGCTTGAGGGCTATTCAAACCGACGCGCGACGGCCGGGCTACGACCGAGGCTCTTTCAGCAGTACAGCCGTCGCGTCGATGGAAAGCGACCTATGAGACACCGCCATTCGGAGCAGTTTGTCGCCGAAACCGCCCAAAAGCTGCCACGCACAGCCCTAGAGCCGCGTCGAGCAGGAACAGCAGTACAAGCGCGACCACGAACAGGCTGATACCCGTCAAGTCGTGGACGGTGCCCTCGAGCACGTCCGGACCACCGTAGTAGGCGATCAGCACGAGCGCCAGAACGCGAATAAAATTTGCCGCGATCGTGATCGGAATGATGGATGCCAACAGGATGAAGCTGCGGATCTTTTCCGACCAGCGAAATGCGTAGGCATAAAACACACCGATCGCCGAGAGCGCAAAGATCGAGTTCATGCCGGAGCACGCGTCCTTCACCAGCAACTGGTAAGAGCCGATCATGATCATGACGCCGTTCTGTGCGATCGGGTATCCCGCGGCATAGAGAATGCGCGTCACCATGTTCGAGATGAAAACTTTCAATGGCACCGTCGCGGCGTCGACGATCCAATCCGGCATTGGCACGGCGAACAGCAAAAACACGATCGGGAAGGCAAGCACGCGCAAAGCCGGCCAGCCTGCCACGATCAGGATGCAACCGACGATCACCGGAATGATCGAAAATGTCTCGAACGTGACAAGGCCTTGCTGAAGTCGAGCCAAGAACAACAGCGTCAGCCCAAACAAAAGTGCCGCCCAGCCGGACACCGGAGCTGGCGCTATCTTCACCGTTTGCAAGCTTGCGCGCGATTGCCAGACGAGCCAGAGGCAGGCCGCGATAATCAGCGGACCATGGCCTTCCTGCTCAGTCTGCCAAGGGCCATCAATCAAGCCCATGACCGTCGGAATGTAGGCAACGAGAACGCAGGCAATCAGCAGCCCGGGCCACAGTAAGTTTTTCAACGTGTCGGATTTTGCCGGCTGAATTACTTGCGAATAAGTCATCATCATTACCGATTAAATGAAACTGATAATTAGCATTTTGCCAAATGGCCAACAACCGGTTTTATCGACGCCTCACAAGCAAGACCGCGTACGCAATCCCTGCTCCAATTAATACCAGCGCGAGAACAGCCGAACCCGCGTTGCCGGCCTGGTTTGCGACGGCAAATACGACGCCGATCAGGGTGAACTGCATCAGGGTTCGCGTTTCCCTGTCGGTAAACTGAAAGAACGCGATAACCAACCCCGCAAAGCAGGTCACGGTCACGACATCGAAGAATGTTGCCATGGGCTTTGGGCCGCCTAAACACCAAAACGGGAACGTAATCCAGCCGAGAGATTCAATGATCTCTTGAACTAGTTCTTCTTCTCACCCGGCCTCATGATGTTGGCGTAGTCTCCCTCATACTTTGCCTCGATATTGGCCGAATAGGCCGCGATTCCGGCTTCTGCTTTCAAGGCTTCGGCCCGCATCAGCTGGCGCGCGACATTTGCTGCCGCTTCGCCCTCGAGCGGACGCGGCTCCTCGCCTTTCACCTTGAAGAAGATCCCGTTTGGCCCGGCCCGAACAAAAAATACGTCGTCAGCCTTTTTGGCTTGAATTGCGGCGTAAAGATCCTGCGAAATGTCGCTGCTGCTCAATAGTGCCGTTTGGCGCGCATGGGGAATTCCAGCCGACGTCAATTGCTGGTCGACTTCATCGAGTGATTTGGCGCCCTTATTAGCCTCGACGATCGTCTGACCATTCAGGCCGAACGGAAAGCCGATCTGCTCGATGCTAAAGACCTTTCTGTCCGCAAACTTAGCGGGATTGCTTGCAATGTACTTGTCCAAATCCGCCTTGCTCGGCGCTTTCGCGGACACCGTACGGAAGAGGATCGCGTTCTCCAGAACCTGCTCTCGCGCACGCAGGAGATCCAGCAGGACGCCCGGCTCTCGATCCAGCTTGGCGACGAGCGCCTGTTGCAGGAGATACTTACGAACCACAAGATCGCCGAGCACCTTCTTGATAACTTCGGGGTCCTTCTGTTTGTCCGGCGGGACATTGGCGAGGCGCAATTCGTTTTCGAGCTCCTGCGTCGTTACAACCTGATCGCCAACACGGGCGATGACCTGCCCCCGTGAGGCGGCGGCCTGCTCTCCGGATTGTTTCCCGCAAGCAGCGAGAAGGATTGCACAACAGCCCAAGGCTGCGACCATTTGACCGAACTTGGACAGCAAGCCCATGATCTCGAACTCCGTGATTCCATTCGCGCTCGGTCATTGCCCGAACGCACGGGCTCGCGCCCGCCTCTGCTTACGTAGTTATCGCTGAAGCGTCGAGGTCAACGCGCCTAAAGTCGCAAATTTCGATCGTTTATGTTAATGTTCAGGGGCGTTAGATTGCAGCCAATTTAATTGGAGTCCAGCCCATTTCACCTATATGTTCAATCGATATTGACCAACAGAAATTCCATCCCGAACTGAGTTTCAACATGAAGATCAATCGCGTTCAGGTTGTTTTGGCTTGCGTCGCAATTCTGGGCGTGGCTATCCTTGCGGAGGTCATGCAACCTCGAGAGTTGATGGCCAGAACAGCCGCATCGCCGAGCCTTGAAGACGTGATCCCGAAGCAATTTGGCACGTGGACCCTGGTGCCCGAAATCAGTCCGGTCAAACCGAATGAGGAGTATGTTCTCGATCCAACCACCGAGAGAAAGAACTATAGCCAGGAAGTTGGACGGGGGTACTCGGACGGTCGCGGCAATATCGTAATGTTGCTTGTCGCCTATGGCCCGGTGCAGAACTATCGGCTCAAGTCGCATCGCCCTGAAATTTGTTACACTGCGAACGGTTTCCGCATCTCGGAGAAGACCGAGGCAGCGGTCAGCTACAGGGATGGAACTCCACCGATCAGCACGATGCGGCTGATCACACAGCGCGAGTCGCGCTATGAGCCCGTCACATACTGGATGCGGGTCGGCAACGACATTTCGAACGGTGTTGTCGGTCACCAGTTGAGCCGCCTCAAATACGGGCTGCGCGGCGTTATTCCCGACGGCGCGCTCATCCGAATTTCGACGATTGGCCTTCCGCGTGAAGCCTCATTCAAACTCCAGGACCAATTCATTCGCGACCTTCTCGCCGCGGTTCCGGCGAAGGAATTGAAGTTTTTTACGGGCGCATCGTGAAGGGCCGAAAGGAAAGCTGCCGGTTGCTTCTCCGAATCATGCCTTAGAGCCCGAGTGCCTCCGCGAGTCAGAGATGTCCAAGCCAAAGAACGTCGTAGTGACGAGCCGCATTGCGAGGCTCCTGGTCGCTGGCATGTTCGCTTCGACAGCTTTTGTCGGACCCGCCGCCGCGCAGGACTTTAACGACTCGCTACTCGCCTACGCAGTTAACATTCACAGGACGCCACAGCAGTCCTGGCCCGGATACGGTATCTACCTCGGACGCGGTTTCTTCCTCACGGCCGCACATGTCGTCGGCAGAGCCTGGTTGTCCTGGCCCAAGGTCGTCATCGCCGGGCAAGAATACCCGACCCAGGTCGTCAAGGAAGGCAGCTTCGAGGGGACCGATTTGACCCTCCTCGCGGTGGAGCAAAACCTGCTTCCCATACGGCTCAGGCTGCGGCGCAGCAGCCTATGCGACACGCCCCCGCTTCCGGGTCAGCGCGTTGTGACAGTCGTGCCGGAAGGCATCGCACAGTCTCGTATCCTGTCGGCTGATCGGCTTCCCGAGGGAACGCGCAAGTTTCGCACGGTGATCGCCGATGTGGCGTATACCGGTAATTCGGGATCGGGCGTTTTTGACGCCGAGCGCCGCTGCCTGCTCGGCATCATGAGCCGCAAGATCTCGCGATCGAAGGTGGATCCCCTGTCTCGACGGACCGAAACCCAGGATATCGCCAAGTATTTCGTGCCGGCCGCGGAAATTGCGGCGTTTCTGCCGCCGAACTCGCCCTTCTAGCGAGGGTCAATAATAGCCGTAGTAGGAGTCGGTGACCTCGGCGGTCTTGTTCACCACGACGCGAACGACCGGGCTCCGCTGCAAGTGCTTTTGGCACTCCTTGATATCAGACACGGACGTGCTGCCGACGCCAGCGACAAGCAGCGTTGCATCCATCCGCGGCAGGATCGAAATCACGTCGTCGCCGAGCAGCATGGGTGGCAGGTCAAATATGACCAGGCGTGAGCGGAATTCCCGCTTGATGGTTTGCAGCAGCGTCCCCATCGTTTGAGAGGCCATCCATTCCGACGAACTCGAGGACGACACTCCTCCCGAAAGAACCAGGAAGCTCGTTGGACCGACGCTGACCTGGGTCACCGCTGACGACAGCGGGCTGCGCCCCTCCAGCACGCTCATAACGCCGTCCGTAGGCTCCGCGCCGAGATATTTTGCCACCGTCGGCTTGCGGAGATCAAGATCCACCAGCAACACTGATCGTTCCGGCAATCGGGCGATGCTCATCGCGAGATTGCAAGCGGTGACGGTCTTGCCGCAGCCCGCGGTCGGCGACGTGACCGCCAGAAACTGCCAGCTCTTTTTGTCCATCTCCTGCAGCACCTGGGTGCGCAGCATGTCGTAATAGCGCCCCTGCTCCTTCGACGAGGCATGCGCGACGATTCTCGATCGCTCGAGATGAACCGGATCCAGGCGGACCTCGCGCATCTTCGGATCGAGCGCGCCTGGACGAAAGATCTCTCCAGCCGAGGCGTTTGGAGCCGGCCCCGGCGCGTCGCTCGCTCGGGCGAGTTCGACAGCTTGTTTGATTGAATCCACGTTTGCGCTCCCAGACCCTATAACCGAAACAATCCGACCCGCGCCTTTGCAATGACAAGGTCGAGCGGCGGCAGGAAGAAGTAGGCGCCGCCGAGAACAGCGGCGACCAGCACGACCGAAGCGCAAGTAGCCACGATGAGGCGTCGTTTGCGGCGACGAACTTCCGCCGCTGTGATGATATAGGGAATGCACACCACCAATTTGCTGTCGATCACACTGAAAACGTCACCGGTCCGGCGAATGGCCTTGTCGGAGATTTCTCTCAGGAAAGTAAGGCCGACACCGGCCGCGAGAGCTGCCAGAAGCGCCATCGCAGCGACCTTCGGCCGGTTCGGCTTGATCGGCTCCACCGGCACGGTTGGCTGCTCGATGACTTCAAGTTTCTCGGACTGCTGATCCTTCTCGAGATTCTCGCCAAGCCTGGCGGCGGCAAGCTTGGCTGATGCCGCCTCGAGATTCTTCTGAAGCGCTTCCTGCTGCGTGGTCATCGCTTCGATGCTCGCGGCGGCGCCTGCGTCGGTCGCGGCAGTCGGCGGAGCGGCCTTCTCCAGGGCCTCTACCTGCCGTTTCAGCGATTGAATCATGGGATGCCGGTCGGAATAGAGCGCGCTCTTCTGCAGCAATTCCGCCTTCAGCTGATCCAACGTCGAAGGCTGGTCGCTCTTCGTGGTGGCAGATTTGCCCTGCGACAGTTTCAACTGGGCGATCTTGTTATCGAGGGCCGTGTTCTCGGCCTGAAGCCGTTGTACTTCGCGCGACAAGAACTTGGTTGTATCGGTTGCCCGGCTCGTCCGATCGCGCAAATCCTCATTGAGGATGCGCGTCATCAACTCATTGGCGACCCGCGACGCGACCACCGGATCCGGATACTCAAACCCGACCGAGAACACGATCGTTGGATTTTCCAGGGCCGAGCGCGACCGCTGCTTGAAGTCGATCTGAGGATCGACCGCCGAGAACTTGGTGTTCTTCTTCATCAGCTCCACGAGCTCGGTCACCGACATCAGCGTCCGCTTCTCAGGGAAGAGCTGGAACTTGTCGGCGATCGCGATCAGATTGTCCCGCGTCATGGTGCGCTGCTGGATAACCTGGATGCGCTCCTGTGCGGCGCTGGTCACGGTCGGGCGCACCAGCTCCGAGGGAATTTGCTGGGACTGAACGAGGACCTTACCTTCCGATAGATAGGTCGCCGGCCACAGGAACGCGCCGGCAATTCCGACCGACGCGATCAAGAGAAATGGAAATATGAAATAAGGCCAACGCCTCGCAAACACCGCGAAATAGAATGACGGGCGCAAGAGATGACCGCGATCCTGTTGCAAATCCTCGAAATCGTCTTCGAAATCAACTTTTTGAAGCATGGTCATCCAAAATCAGTCTATTCCAACGGCACAGGAGTTCTTACCACGCTCCGTTGTGTGATTATATCACCCAACTGCCCTCAATTTAATGAATTGTTGAACAGGAACTGGATTTGAGCGGTCAGCCTTAACGGTCAGGTTCCCAGCCCCAGCGATTCCAGTTTACGCAAAACGAAGAAACCCAGGCGCGGGTTGCGAAGTGTTTTCCGACTTAAGCTATAAGCAGGCGTCGGTTCGAGTGTAGGAACAGCATGTACGAGGCATTTTACCAGCTGCGGGAGAAGCCATTTTCGATCCTGCCCGACCCCGATCTCATCTACTGGGGTAAGATGCACTCGATGGCGTTCACCATGCTCGAGTTCGGCGTGATGAACAATGCAGGCTTCACGGTGATCACGGGCGAGATCGGATCGGGCAAGACCACCCTGGTTCGACACCTCCTCAAGAAAATCAGTCCGGCAATCACAGTCGGCCTGATCTCCAACTCCCCCCAGGGACGCCAAGAACTCCTGCAATGGATCCTGATGTCGGTCGGACAGCCGTTCGAGGGTAATTATCCCAGTCTTTTCAAGCACTTTCAAGATTTTTTATACGGCCAATACGCCAATGGGCGACGCACCATTCTGATCATCGACGAGGCGCAAAATCTGGAGCCCGAGGCGCTCGAGCACCTTCGCATGCTCTCCAACATCAACGCCGACAAATTCCAGATCCTCCAGCTGATCCTGGTTGGCCAGCCACAGCTGCGGGAGCTATTGCTTGCACCATCGCTGCACCAGTTTGCCCAAAGGATCTCGTCCGATTTTCATCTTCGTCCATTGGATGCGCGCGAGGTCGCCAACTACATCGCCTTCCGCCTGCAGGCGGTCGGCGCCACCCGGCCGCTCTTCACCCAGGAGGCCTGCGCACTGATCGCAACCTCGTCCGGCGGCATCCCACGCATGATCAATGTGCTCTGCGATACCGCACTCGTTTATGGCTTTGCCAACGACAGGAAAGTCATTTCTGATCAGTTGGTTAGGGACGTCATTGCAGACAAGCAACAGTATAGTATTTTTCCGGTCAAACAGGTCTCGCGGGTTCCCTAGGTATCTGCAACCGAATAGGTTCTGCGGAGGAGTCGGCTAGGTCGGCGTCGGCGAATTAACCATTTCACGCGCCGCCCCGCAAAGCCTAGGCGTTGGCCCAAGCTTCGCTGATTAGGGGATAGCAATGCGGGTTCTTTTGGTCGCCTTTTGCGTATTTTTGGGAATTTCGGCGGCGAGCGCCCAAGCCCTCAAGGTAGGAGATAGTCTCAGTATTTCGGTGCTGCAGGACCCCAAGCTCGACCGCAATGTAACGGTAGATCCGTCCGGGGAGATCGCGTTCCCATTGGCCGGCCACATCCGGGCCCGTGGACTGACGCCGCAGGCGATTGAGAACATCCTCAGGCAGAAGCTCAAGGGCAACTACAAGGATGAGAACCTCGATATCACGGTCGCCGTGGTGGCCGCGCCGAAAGAGATTCCCGAAGAGGATCTCAAGCCCAAGATTTTCGTGACCGGAGAAGTCATCCGCCCCGGTTCCTACGTTGTCCGGCAGCCGACGACCTTGATGCAGGCAATTGCACTGGCCGGCGGGATCGGGCCGTTTGCCGCCAAGAAGAAAATCCAGGTGCGGCGGCGCGCCCCTGGCGGCGACGAGACCATCTTCATGTTCAACTACAGCGCGTATGAAGCCGGACTCGACCTGGAGGGCAACATCAAGTTGCGCGCCGGCGACGTGATCCTCGTCCCCGAAAGAGGCTTGTTCGACTAGCCGTCCTAGCCGCGTGCACCCGAGGGGCGTGACACCGTGAAGCGAACTGCCATAGCGGTTTCGGTGAGCTGCGTCATGGCAGCCTCGGACGCTGCCGCGTTCGATTGGTCCCTCAAGACAACCCAAAGCGAAACGGTCGAACTCAATAGCAATCAGTTTTTGAACTCCTTCCCGGCGGGATCGATCGGCTCTTATTCGACGCTGACGGCCAATGCGGAGGCTCGCACGCCGACTTCCAAGTTCAATCTGGATGGCGACGGCTCGTACAAGAAATATTGGGGCCCGGGCGTAGACGGAGTGGCTTCCGAGTATCTCAACTACGGCTTTCGGGCACGATACGAGCAGTACGAGAAGGTCAAGCCCGACCGCGAGTTCGTGGAAGCATTGTGGAGGCAGCAAAGCACGGCGCTGGCCCTGCTCAGCGACATTGGCGCTTCAAGTAACACTAACGGCTTTCTGGATACACTGACCTTCTCGGGCGGTCTGGATCGAACCCTCTCAAGCCGGGATACCCTGTCCCTGTTCGCGACGTCCACCCGAACGAGCTACGAGCCTTCGTCAGGAGGAACGCCGTTCACCGACACGTTGGCCCGAGGTACGTGGCGCCACTCCTTGAGCGCGCTTACAAACGTCAATGTGTCGTCGGAAGCCGAGTTCCTCAATTACGACAACACCTTCGGTACGAGCATCCAGATCTACCGCAACCAGGTCGGGATCGACACAACTTTCTCCCCAGTGCTCAGCTTCCGAGGAAACATTGGAGCGGCCAATCTCGTCACCGAAAATGGCGTCGCCACCTCCGTGATCGGTGGCACCTCCACCACAACGCCGTCGTCGAGTTCGGTGCTCGATTGGATCGGCGATGCGGTTCTCACCTACCGGATGCTCAAGAACACCACGCTGACCATTACGGCGAACCAGACAGTCGGCCCCAGCATCGTCGGCTCGATCTTCAAGCGCGACATGATCGATGCCAGCATTTCTCACATCATCAATTCACGATCGAGCATCACACTTTCCGCGAACGGCAACAGGCAGATCTCCACGAACACCACGGACTTCGCGTCTGCATCAGCCAGCTATAGCTATAACCTGACGCAGAACTGGATTGCCCAGTTCACGTATCGTTACCTTCATCGCTTTGCGAGCTCTGGCACTGCGACTTTCGATCCGATCACGGGCACGCCGACCGTCTCAGGGACCGGCCCCGCCGATTCACACAGCATCATGGTCGTCGTGAGCCACAGCTACACGCTGCTGCCACCAGGAAACTGACCAGCCTATTTCATCGCTGCCTGTATGCTTTCCTTCAGTGCGGTCCCTTCAGGCTCAAGCGACATCGCCTTATTCAACTGCTCGGCCGCCTTGTCCTGCATCCCGGCCGCCGCATAGCTCATCCCAAGGTGATAATGCACGGCAGCAAGGTTGGGGAGCTTTTGCGCCGCCGGCTCCAGCGTAGCGATCGCCTCCTTGAACTGACCCCGGCGGTACTGCGCCCAACCGACCGTATCCAGGAACTGAGGCACGTTCGAATTCTTGAGCGTCTCGGCAAGCGAAAGTGCCCGATCAAGGCTCGGCTTATCCGAGCGATAATCCAGAATGAGGCTGACGAGATTGTTGGTTGCAACCGCATTATTGGGCTGGTCCTTCAAGATCGCATCATATTGAGCGATTGCGGCCTCGTGCTCTCCCTTGAGAATTTGCAACGAGGCCAAGGCCAAACGCAGGCTCAGATCGCCAGGCATTTCCTTCAGGGCTGCCTCGATGACACCCTGCGCGGCGCCAAAGTTCTTCTGGCGAACGTAAAGCTCGTCCAGCGCATTGTAGCCGGCCAGGTCCTTTGGTTGCTGCGCGATCGCGGATTTGAATGCCTGAATGGCGTCATCATCCCTTTTCTGCGAGACCCAGACCTGGCCCAGCAGCACCAATATCTGCGCATTCGCGGGGAATTTCTTGTTGACATCCTGCAACAGGGCAACAGCCTTGTCCGCCTTGCCGGCTTTGACATACGCCGACACGAGCGAGACGATCGGTTGGGCCGCATCCGGCGCCGCGCGGTGCGCGTCCTCCAGAGCGGCGATGCTTTCGTCGACCTTGTTTTGTCCGGCAAATGCCGAAGCGCGTATCTGATCGGCTAGCGAACGACCGTCCTTGACCTTCTCAATGGTGTCGGCAAGCGCCAGCGCACCGGTCCAATTTTGTCGGCTCAGCCTGACCTGCCCCAACGACGAGAGGAGCTGCAGATTGCTGGGATTGCGACTTACAGCCTCCTGCAGAACATCTTCCGCATGGGGCGCCTCGCCCCTGCGCTGCAAGAACGCCACGTAGCGCAGCGTCATCTCGGGGCTTTGGTTCGCTGCCTTCAACGCGTCGGCGTATTGGCGCTCCGCCAGTTCGGGCTTGCCGGCGCGCTCGTAGGCGGTAGCCAGCAGGGTCAGCAGATCCGATGATTTTGGCTGATCGTTTAGGGCTTCGCGCAGATCCGAGATTGCGCTGTCAAACTGGCCTCGATCGATGCTGATCGCGGCCCGAAGCCGCAGTGCCCCGGCGTTGCGGCGGTCCTTGCTCAGGACTTCAGAGATAATCGGCTCGGCTGCTGCGATGTTGACCTTGCCGGCATACACTTCCGCGAGCTTGACCTGCGCTATGGTCTTCTTTTCCGGTGAAGGCGCCGCATTCACGAGTGCCTGCAGCCTCTCTGTCGCCTCCTTGACCTTGCCTTGCGTAACATCGAGTTCGGCGAGCGCGAGCTGATAGTCGAAAACATCCCCACCCGCCTTGATGCGAGCTTCAAGCTCCTTGCGGACGGCGTCGGACCCTCTGACCAGACCGAGGAATCGAACCAGATCGAGGCCGGATTTGCTATCGCCCGAATTGGCGTCGGCCCTTGCCCGAAGCTCCTTCTCCGCTTCGTCGAAGCGGCGCTGTGACACAAGAAGCTGGATCAGCTGCGCTTGGTAGCCCACTTCCTTCGGATTGAGTGCAATCACCTTCCGCAACAGATTTTCGGTCTGCGCAAGATCGCCCTTTCGGGCATAGGCTTGCATCTTCTGCAATGAAATACGCGTTTCGTCCTTTGGATCGACGCTGAGGCTCTCGAGCATCTTCAGAGCACCATCGGCGTCGCCGTCCGCCAGTTTCTTGGACGCAAGCAGGCTGACAGCATCGACGTTCTTCGGATCAATTTCGAACGCACGCTCCGCTTCGCGAACCGCGCCCGCGCTGTCATTCGCCCGCAACAAGATGATTGCCCGCAATGCATGGAGCGGCGCGCTTGGCGTGTCTTCTTTCGCGGCGTCGACGATTCTGAGAGCCGCCTCGGCAGCCCCGCCGCCAATCATAATGCGGGCAAGCCGCAGTCGTGCATCGAGATCGTTCGGATCGAGTTCCACGATACGACGCAGGTCCAGGAAGAGTGAATTGGCCTTCGTTCGCTCGTCAATGCCCGCCAAGGCGCGCCACACCTCGACCTTATCGCTCTTGTACTTGACCGCCTTCAGGAGTTCCAGGCGGGCGTTAAGATCGTCGCCTTTGGCGATCAAGGCCATGCCGCTCTCATAGTAGCCTTGGGCTGTTTGATCCGGAGAGCCACACCCGGCGACGACCATCACAGGCACAGCCATCGCGAGCCTGCCAAGGAAACGGATCGGAAACGGCCGTAGCATCATCGTCGCGACTTTCTTCAAGGGCGTTTTGGCTTTCCGGGCATCAGGATTCGAGGAGATACTCAAATCGATTCAGTTGGAACATCCGCCGCAATCGGGAGGACACCCCCGTGACGACCAGCCTCTTACCCAACCTGGCCAGGCTTTTACGCAGCATAAGAAGCAAGCCGAAAAATCTCGGATCAATGGTAGTGGCGTCTTTCAGGCAAAGCTTGACATGCTTCTCTGCCGCGAGGGCTGCTCGAAAATGGCCGGCAGCCAGATCGACGTAACCTGAAGTAGCCGATCCTGACAACCGCAATGTGACCGACGAAGATTCGTCGTCACGCTGAATCGTCAGGAACCTCGACTCACGTTCGCGGCGGCGGGCCACAACCGCCAGAGGAATGACACTAGTGGCCAGGAGCTTGAGCAAGGCCCTTCCATCGCTCCAGTAGCGGCGCCACAGATGCGGTTCCTCCTTGATCCGCCACAGCCACTCAAACCCCGTGCTCCTGAGAAACGCCGGGGCACGCTTTACCGTACCGGCCTCGAAGTTGATCGTGGCACCGAATTGTGCCCGAACCGGAGGTTTCAGCCGCCAATGGTTGTGCATGAGCCATTGTTGCGCTCTCTCGGCGCTGAAAAATACGGCCAGCAGATCAGCACCGCTCGAATTGATGGCTTCAATGACCGCATCGCCGCTCATTTCCTCGATGGTTCCGAACCCTGGATTCAGCACTCCGACACATTGAAGGCCACACGGTTCCGCATTGAGCCTTTCCGAAACCTTCTCGGCCAGACCTGGCGTGCCACCTAGCAAGAATACTTTGAGGCACCGTCCTGCCGCACCCACCAATTTCAGGCGAACGAACAGGTCGGCTCCGGCAACTCGTTCGTGGATTGGCACGCGTAGAAGCTTGGCCATCCAAATGAGCGGCATTCCGTCGGCCAAGGACAGATCACTCGATAAAACCGATTCCCGAAACGCCTCGTTTGTCAGACTCTTGACGAGGAAGTTGACGTTGGCCGTGGAAATGAGAAATGGGGCAGGATGACGGGTTACCGAATCCATTGACCGGGATAATACGGTGAAATTAACTGCATCAACCGGCAAACCCAGGAGACCGTAGACCGGTCGTGATAAATCGTCGGACTCGACGGTGCATAGCGAAGAGAATGTCCGCGCTTCGTCGAGGAAATTTTCCGCAGATGTCAGGCTGGCGTCGGAAATTCGCGCAATCGATAACATATGAACCTATGCTAAACTTTGAAATATTCATGAGCATTATTTGCCCGACATGAGGCGGACTTACTAGCAATTTTGTCGACAGTAAAACCGATTTAATGTATTTGATTAACTCCCGCCCGCGCCCGATGGAACTTGAATTTGACCGCGGACAGCAATCCTGGTCGTGAAAATTAACGACAGATCTAACAAAGTTACCGCCGAAAACGGGATACCATTATCCTGGCATCGGGAAAATAACCATCCGGATATTCCCCGGTAGTAGAATTTTCAGGTCCGGTTTCCCTTTCCCAGCAGACTTGTTAAATCTCTTGAGTTTCGTCAGAGACCGCCCCTTGAGCCAAATCAGCGCCGAGCATCCAGACTGGACGCGGGAAACGCCGAGGCAATTCTGGGATCCCGGGCGAAAGCTGCTTCTATCGATCCGTCGCTACCAGTATTGGCGCGAGCGGGCGGGCATCTTCGGAAGGTTATTTTGCAAGGTCATTGTTCTCCGACACCGTTTCTGGAGCGTCGTGACCGGCGCCGACATCCCTCTGACGTGCAGCATCGGCGGAGCGCTGTTGATCCCTCACCCGAACGGCATTGTCATCCATCCCGACGCGAAGATCGGGGTTAACTGTCTCATTTTTCAGCAGGTGACCTTGGGGAGCCGCGGCGTCGGCAGCGTACCGGAAGTTGGAGGACACGTTGATATTGGCGCGGGCGCGAAAGTGCTGGAACTGGTCAAGATCGGCGACCACGCGCGGATCGGCGCGAATGCTGTGATTATAACTGACGTCGGCAGCAACGCTGTGGCCGTGGGAGCCGCCAAGATTTACCAAGCGAGCTGATTTACCATTTTATTTCTGAGTGCTATCGGATTGAATGGTTTCATGAGAGTCACTAGCCGCACTGACGTTCCAGACGGTGATCGCTGCACGAATTTGATACCGGCGCGGCCCGGCCAATAGCGAACCTGATATGAACGATCACGACCCCATTGGCGGTGAACGCCGAGACCAGGACAGCTCCCGCCTTGGCATCGTCGTTATTGGGCGTAACGAAGGCGGGCGGCTGATCAGGTGCTTCGAATCGCTGCCGAACTCGGCCAGCATCGTCTACGTCGACTCGGGCTCGACCGACGGCTCCGTAAGAGGGGCGCTCGCGCGGCATATCGACGTGGTCGAACTCGACGTCAGCATGCCGTTCACGGCCGCGCGCGCCCGAAACGCCGGATTTCGCCGTCTGCTGGAAATCGCGCCGGATCGACGCTACGTGCAATTTGTCGACGGCGATTGCGAGGTGGCGGAAGGCTGGCCGCAACGGGCAATTCGACATCTAGATCGTAACGTCAGCGTCTGCGCCGTATTTGGCCGGCTTCGAGAAGCGCAACCCTCCCGATCAATCTACAACAAGCTGTGCGACATGGAGTGGGATATCCCAATCGGCATTGCAAAGACGTTTGGCGGAATTTTCATGATCCGAACCGAGGTGTTCACCGCGGCGGGGGGATTTCGTGATGATCTGATCGCCGGCGAGGAGCCCGAACTTTGTGTACGGCTTCGCTCTCGAGGCTGGACAATTGAACGAATAGAAGGCGAGATGGCCCTGCACGATGCTGCGATGACCAAGTTTAGTCAGTGGTGGCGCCGTCAGCTACGTTGCGGTCTTGCATTTGCGGAGGGTGCTCATATTCATGGATCGCCTCCCGAACGTCACTGGGTACATGAGACTCGTCGCGCCGCAGTATGGGGGCTCGTAACGCCAGCGGTTTGCGCAAGCATCAGCGTGTTGTTCCCACCTTGGGGATTCGCCGCCTGGCTTGTCTATCCAATGCAAATGCTGCGTCTATTCCTGACGAGGCCGGGTCAACCGCGCGAACGGGCCCTGTTGGCCGTGTTTCACGTGTTGTCGCGTTTCCCTGAAGGACAGGGCTATCTTAAGTTTGTTGCACGTAGGTTTTTTGGTCAAAGACTGACGACGATTGAATATAAGTAAGGCAGCGAAGCGACGAGCCGTTCCCCCGCCCGGCCGCAAGACCATTAGAAACTCTAAGAGAAGCATTATGCTTAATCAGTTGCCCCAAGCCGTTTTCGTTGAGCGGACCCACTGCATCAATTGCGGCTCACCCGATGTCATTGAGCTTTCCAGTGGCCATTACACAGATCAACCGCTGCACGGATTTCTCGCTGCTGATCCATGGGGTGAGGATCCGTTGCCATACCTGCAATCTGCTACTTGGTCGCTAGCAAAATGCGCGACGTGCTCGCAAGTATTCCATCGCAGGATATTGAACGAAGAGTGGAACGAACGTCGCTTTACGATGTGGATGAATGCGCAGAGTATCGTTGAGTTTGAGAAGCGCCGCGGGGCCGCGTTTCCACGAGCGTTTGCTGCTGCCACAGGACACCTGGAGCACATCCTGCGCATCGAGGAGATGACCAAAGGGGTGCGGCCAAACGATCAACCTGTTCGTCTCCTGGATTTCGGGTGCGGCTTCGGATCGTTCATCGAAACATGCGTTAATTTCGGGTTTCAGGCCGAAGGCATTGATCGATCGATAGGCCGCAGATCCGAAGCCAAGGTTCATATCACTCCAACGTTGGACAAGATCGACGGCAGGTTTCACGCCGTGACGCTATTTGAAGTTCTCGAACATCTCGACGATCCGTCTGGTGTCCTTGAGGCCCTGTCTACCCGCATCGTTCCCGGCGGTATCTTAGTTCTAGAAACTCCGGACTGCACCGGAGTCACAAATATCGAGACACATAGGGATTACTTGCTCGTTCATCCCCTCGAACACATCAACTGCTTCACCAACCAAACCTTGATTTCGATCGCTAAAAGAACTGGATTTGAACATATCGCTAGAGCGCCCGCTTTCGCGCTCGCCAATTCCATGCGAGCTACTAAGCGTCTTGCAAAATATGCGCTTAGGCAGGATGGCAGATCGACCCAGTTGTATTTCCGCAAGAGCTAGGATGGAAAATCAGGCCGCATGTTCAAGCCATATCGGATCGTTGTCGTTCGATGCGGGATTCTAACAGTGTCGAGCATCTCATAGCTCCTGCGATCATCGACACCGCTGCTGCACTTCGTGGCCATAAGGATCGCCTATGGAAATAGATAAATTCGTTATCAATCTTCCAAGCCGCATGGACCGCAGATGCGAGATGGAGCATCAACTAAGATTGGTGGGGTGGGAAGATGCTCATTTTTTTGCCGCAGTGCGCCGGGACGAACTCTGCGGGTTTCCTTCCGCAGGCGCGCACGGCTGTTTCCTAAGTCATCTCGAAGTTCTTCGACGCGCAAGGGGCAGGCCAATCCTGATCATGGAGGACGATTTGAATTTCTCGAATGACTTCCCGATACGATGGCAAGAAGCTCTGTCCGCGCTCCCAGACGACTGGTCGATCTTTTATCCGGGACACTACAATTCTTTGCCGCAAGGACTTACAGTGCTTGACCCGAACGAGGGTATGCTCTGCGCGCATTTCATGATGATAAACAGGGATGCTGTTCCAGCAATAGTTCAAGGTCTGGAGGCGATCTTGTCTCGCACACCTGGGCACCCAGACGGCGGGCCGCAACATGTTGATGGCGCCTATTCCACCATCCGTAAACAAAACCCTCAGCTAAAGACCTACATACACGGCCCATCATTGGGCTATCAGCGGCGATCCCGATCTGACATCTCTCGATCGAAGTGGTTCGATAGATTTTCGGCGCTCAGTCCTATTGTGGCTACGGCTCGCCGCGCCAAACGATACTTTATCGGGCAAGATATTAAATCAAGCACGTCTCCAAACCGCTAGGCGCACTTAACCTTCTATCCTTTGATCGGGAAGGAAAGGAGGCTTTTGCGCCATCCTTGAAGAGTCTCATGGCAAAGAGCCCGTAGCACGAGATGAATTCAGGACTTCATCCAGCGCTGCTTGACCTCATCATGCATCGGGTGAAAACGGTCATACATATGGATGACTGGGGCTATTGACTTGTCTACATTGCGGCAAATGACACCGTCATTGACGTGGAATTCAGAGGCGATGTCATCGCTGCACAGCGTTACGATAGGCCCTGTAATGTTGGGGAGAATCTGGTACGGGGTCTTGACTTGATTGTTAAGGAGCAGGTGGTTGAAGACCGCCTGCTCAATTCGATTAAACGGCCTCTCGGCAAATTCGGCGCAGAGTTCGCGCACGATCCCAAGAACTGACGCATGGGGGCCCATCATCGTTCCGATACAAAGAGGCGATTTCCCGAGCACCTTATTCAAATTTTCCTGGCCGAATGCGCTGCGATACCATTCTGTATCCCAGTAGGTCTCTCCGTATACCAAGCCCTGATCGCACAGACATACTTTCTCATGGTTCGCGAAGAACGGGGCTTGAAAAACGACGTCCTTTACATCGGACAGCATGACTTGATCATAGTGGCGGTTGAGAGTGAGGAACCGCTCGTAGGCGAACCATCTGACGAAATGCGGATGGTGCCAATTCTCAATCAAGGCCGGATACGATTCCGCAATTTCTGGTGCAACGTTAGTCAGGCTCTTTCTAAGCATCCTCAAAGCGTGCAGGACAGATCGGTTTATTGCTTTGGACACATTTCCTGTTTTTGAATTGTAGTTGTTCGATGTCGGGGCAAACCGAACGCCGGACTTGGCAATGTCGACAAAAAAGGATTCGAACCGATTGGTGATAATAACCAAGTCGCATTCGCTCGGCGAATATACGGCGCGCAGGGATTTGGAAAATACTCTGAGCGAAGCCTCGCTTATGTTGGTTGCGAAGCCCATTACAAGATGGGTCATCATGATTCTACGATAAAGCGATGCATTGTTCCGACGCCCTTCAATGAAGAAATCTTACCAAAATATAGTCACCGCTACTAATCTATCGAGGAGCCTTTTGACTTCCGAGACATAAATCCAAAAGCGTCCTTCCGAGCGCGGCATTCAAGAAATTCTTGCGAAGGAGGTTCAATCGCAAGACCTCACCAATCTTGAGGAGATAGCGTGAGCGGTAACTATCAGTCCAACGCACAAATCGCAGTCCACGACTTATACTTGGTCGCATAGGTATCGCCAGTGCTTAAAGACCATTGATTTGGCCCCGAGACAATCAGCCATGCGGCTGCTTGTGAATGAGGCTGAGCCATAAATTGCGAAACTTGATCTCTCACCAAAACCGCGAATGCATCTGATCGTTTGTAGGCTTCCAGCAAATTGGCAATCTTGCCAGTCGGACCGCCATAAGCCACAGATATACCTAACGAGCTACAAGCCCCCGTTGAAGGATACCAGCTTTCGTGCCCGCCTTCATAGCAGACGATCGGCTTATTGAATGTCTTGGCCACGGCCTCCCAAATCGGATAGATGCCGCCGCCGTTCGCGCCACTGCTCAATGCCAGCAGCGTTTGATCCCCCGCAGCTCCCTTGCTCGTTTTGCCTGCACGAATATCGTTGTCAAGAAAAGCCAGAGCTGAAGCCATCTTGGACGGCACCGCAGTTGCATAATCGTCAGCGGCACTGAGAAGGCCCGCAATCGCAGAGGCACCCAGATTCAAGTAGTTGGCGTCAAAGTTGGTGCACTGTGCGCCGGAATAGTAAGTCGCGTAGGAAAGGACATCACAGAAGTCTATCGGCCTGTTCGGTGCCGCCTTGTAGTTCGCAAAGCCTTTCCCCGCATAATTAGGATAGGTCGATCCATCAAGATCAGCGCCCTGCATTCTAAAACTGCTCGTGGCGGATGCCGGGCCAAAAGCCTGGAAGGCCATGGCACGCTTGAGCTGCGCTATTTGACGGGGCGCCCATGTCGAAGTGACTTGCCCCATAATTTGTCGAGTTCGCAAAGCGTACCATCCATAATGCCTCCGATTGTTGTCGCTCGGAAATCCGAGTGCTGCGCCTTTGGCATCAGCCCATGAGGTGACAGGGAATCCATAATTCCACACTTCATTTCCATACTCAAAATAGCCGTTCAGATTGCTGTTGAGCTTGTCCCGAACCAGTTTCGTGATCGAGACCACCGATGCATCGTCCATATAGGAAGGAAAGTTGCACCAATAGTCGGCGTTGACCCGATTGGCGAACGCAATTTGGAGCTCATACGGAAGGCATGGGGTTTGGCCATCCGGCTGCCATAGAAACGCTCCCAAAAGCGCATCGTAGGTCAGCGTCGCGAGGCTATTGGCGGTGATTTGACCGACGTTCAAAGCTCCCCCTGAACCTGTGAGAATCGGCACTTGCCCCCGCCCCCCCGAGTTGACGGTCACATTCCTCGAAATGTTTGCAGTGCCAAATTGGAGCTGAATCATCTCTCCGTCGACATACGTCGATGTAGCATCCTTCTGAGCCGCGCAGTTGTAAGCATCTGTTCCTGTCGTGGTGCCCACCCACGCACCGGGTGCCCAACGCTGGTCGATCAGGTTGATCGCCGTGCGCCAAGGCGCGATGTACCTCGATTGCGAAACGTTACCCGAGTTCGGGTTCGTCCACCCCATTGGACGGAAGATGCCGGGGTTGAGAGTCCTGTAGACGTCAACGTAATTGTCGTCGAACATCTCCTCGGGAGTGGTTGCCTTGTCGATCGACGCTTCATCCGAAAGTCTGCAAAGCACGACATTCGACAAATTTGAAAACTTGCCGCCGGCAACAAAACTGAACGACACCGAGCTGGGAACGGAAGTTCGAAAATTGAAGACCACTCTTACATTGGTGCCAACCACGTTTAAATTGAAGTCAGTTCCACCAGACAGAAAGTTGGAGCCTGAAGTAATGGAGAAGCCGGGCGCACCACGACCGAGTGTGATTGATCCGGTGCCGGTCCACTTCAAGAGCATTGGCGTAGCTGGCGTTAGATTGCTCGCGAACTGGATTTCACCAAAGACGTTCGCCGCAGGCGTCGATTTCGGGTACCCGTTCTCATCCAAAATGCCGGGGTAAGCATAGCCCGTGGCTGACTGCAAACTTATCAAGGATAGAGCAAGATTCTTAAACATCCCCCGTTCGAGCGAAGTGCCAATTACGGTGGGGCGCATTTTCTTGGCTGCGGTCGGAGTGGCGGCAGTAGCGAGAGAACGCGGCGGAGGCGCGGCTGCACGCAAGAGATTAGGACTTCCTACGGCGACGGCCGATGCAGACGTGGCAACCAAAAATTGTCGGCGGGAGAATTGCATTTATCGTCCCCGATATGACTCGCGATAATAGGTCTATACAGTCAAGTTCCTAAAGCCTTCCTCGTGCCGCCTATTACTCTTTCGTTGATACAATAACTCCGCATTCACAATGCCTTGCTTAATTTTGCTTTCATGACCCGATTTTATCGTCCTCGGTTTGCTGGTCGGCGGACCAGGAATTCTCCTTCAGCTGACCAGCTACACCCTATGCGGGGACCCGGTTGGTTCAGCCAGTCGCCGCGAAGATGAAGACTTGAATGACTTGACCCCAGCGGGCTCCCGCACGTCTTCCGCACGCCCGAGCAAGGCTCCCGCCAAGAGCCAGGTTATGGGCAACAAGCTCGCATTGGGCAGCGAATCGACGACGTTCGTCGCGAGGATGAGAGAGAGCGCGACGAGATTGCTTTTCTCTCGAAATGACACAGCGAGGGAATATGCCCTTGCGGCTCTGATCACGCAGAGCGCCAAAAGCCCGAATTCGGCTAGGAAGCCAACCAGGCCAAATTGCCCGAGGGTAATAATCCAGCGTCCGTCCGTAACAGTAATATCTCGGCCATCCTCATCGTAGACGCGGCTTCTTCCATATCTTCCCCATCCCCAAAGCGGGCGTTGAAAGGCATGCTCTAGTAACCTGTCTTCATTTTCAAACCGTAGTCCCAGAGACGATGCCCGATCAACGCTGACGGTCTGAACGGTGTTCAAGATGAAGTCAGTTGGAACAAGTCCCGAAAAGCGCAGCAAGGGATAAGAAAGAGCCACAACGGCCATCGCGATTGCCACATAGCTTTGCACCTTCAGCCGTCCGAAACCGATCAGCGGAACGATCAAAGCGGCAAGGACGGCGGCCCCTGCGCTCTTGCAAAGCACCAAGACAATGCCGAGGTATGCAACGATACCTGCCGAGGGCAAGCGTAGAACTCGTGTTTTCGTTCGCCAAAGGGCCGCGGACGCGGCGAGGGTCATACAGAGGAAAATTGCAGCAATCAATCCATGACCCATAAATACCATCGGGCGAAAGCCGCCATCTCTCATCTGCTGTATGAAGTCAGAAGGGTAGTAACCGTAGACCCATTCATGCAATTGAGGACTAAATCGTATCTCAAAAAGCATCGGTATTGAATATAGCAAGCCCGCAACGACAAGAGCGTTTAGGACTTGCTGGTTTGCATCAACTCCTCGCAACAAGCCTCGACCGACAAAGAATGGCATGAGGGTGAGTATGGCGATGCCGATTGCAGATCCGGCATCGTAGATACCGACGCCGGGGATCACGCGATCTCCTATAAAGACGGGATCGTTATTCAGCGTCGATGTCGCAACAGGCCCCAACAGGAACATCAATACAAGAATCTCTGCCAATCCGAACCTCGGCCTCCAGGCGCGGCGTACTGTGACAAGATATGCGACGAAAATACAAAGGCTCGGAATGGTCGCCTTGTCGAGCTGAGGGACCATTTCAAACTTGATCATCTCCCCGACCGGAAGAAGCAGCTGAGCTCCAAGGATGACCCATATGGTCGCCCGAGTGGCCGGCAACGCCATGAAACACGCCACGGCGACCAGAGGCCAAAGCAGCAGGGCCGAAGTTGCGACGAGACTATTCATGATGACAGGGCTCAACTACCACGCGTTCGTGCCGACTGCGGACATATCGCACTCTCGATCCATTTGCGTAAGAGCGGTATCTTGCCCGAGGAGTCACTGCATTGTGGACCTTATCGCTACCTGGGAAAACCCAGAGCAGGAAGATCCCCATCGCTCGACATCACCGAATGATAGATTCGAAGCATTTGCTGCGCCTTGGCTTCCCAGGTAAGGGTGCGAAGCACTCTCGCCCGCGCTGCGCTCCCAAGGCGGTTCAACAATTGCGGATTCTGTATGGCGTTTGCGATCGCCGATCTAAATCCGCGAACCAGGCTCTCTTCATCGCCGAATGGCACGCGGATGCCCGTCTCGTCGTTCACCAGATCAGCAGGGCCGCCATAGTCCGCGACAATCGGCGTGACACCGACCGCCATCGCTTCGACGACGACACCGCCACCAAATTCTCTGATGCTTGGAAATCCGAGGAAGTCGCACGCAATCAGCCTTTCCTGGATTTTCGAATGGGGCACCCAACCATGGAATAACACGCTTTGTTCCAGTCCCAGCGAATTGACCATTTGCCTCAGCGCCTCACCTTGAGGTCCGTCACCGATGATGTGCAGTTTTAGAACCCCATCTTTCAGAAACGGCTCCGCGGCCCTGATCAAAAGGTCGGCGCCCTTGTAAGGCACCAGACGGCCAACGAACGCCCCCTGCAGCACTGAAGATGTGCTCGAACTTCTACTCAGGCAGAACAACTCGCCATCCACACCGTTTTCTGGAATGAAAACGCTCTTTTGGCGGGCCCAATCGGGAATCTCATCTTGCGTAAAGGTCGAACCACAGATGATGGCCGAGCTACTTCGCCGCATTGATCGATAGGCAGGCATGAGTTGATAGAGCCGCCTGATGTTCGAGAGAAACTCTCTCTCGGCATGTTGGCGATGGCGAAAGCCCTTGGGCCAGGGCACGCCTCCGTTCAGCGGTCCGACCACGAAGGGAACGCCGATCCTCGCGAGCCGGGATGCAATGAGGCTCTGTATCGTTGGGCTCACGGGAGTAACGCGGTGCACCAGGTCAAAGTCATGGGCGATCAACTGTTGACGAAATCGCCGCCATACCTGCCATTCGAACGAATAGTATGCAAAAGCCATCACAGCCATGACGGTTGTCCAGCCTTGATTGTCCCCTCCTCGTATTCGAGTTGCTATCCGGTGGAGTGGGGCAACCACCTTTTCATTATCTATCGCGGTAAAATCTTGGCCCTCGATCCATCCTTTCCGCAGAAAGGCGTCCCTGTTCCGGATCTGGGTAACGACGTGAACGTTGGCGACCTTCGACAGCGCATTTGCCAGATTCCAACCGACAAGGGGCACGCTCGTCCACTCGGGATTGGCAGATTCAGCCAGAACCAGGACGCGCAACTTTCTCATGCCACCCACGGCCTTTCCATGCGTGATCGGCATCAAAGCAACCCTACGTCAAATGAACTTGACAGCATAAGATTGGATCGCTGAGCAGCCCACGCCAACAAGCCACCCAAATATCCAGGTCGCGAGAACGCAGATCTCCAGGCGAAGGCTATTCAAGCCGTGCTTGCGATTGAAATAGAAAGTACAAAGCGAAGTAGGCAGCATATGAAAGGCGACTCCCAGGACGGCGCCCTTCACACCAAAAAGATAGAAGAATATGGACGCAAACGAAAACAGCGAAATCAGCTTGGCGAGGCTTAGGATACTTACATAGTCAGGTCGCCCCAGCGCCAGATAAGCATTCTGCGACAAACCATATCGAACGAAGATGAGACCAAATGAGAGGTACTCGAGCATCCACCCGGCTTCGGTGTAGCGTGCGTCATAGATGATGCTCACAATCATCGACCCAGCCGAAAACAGGAAGCCCGCCAGAAACAAGAGCGCAGAATCCGTGATCCAGCGCATGCGGAAGTAAATCTCCGGGAAACGTCGTGGCTGGACACGAGCTGCCTCGCTTAGCGCTGGAAACGAGACAGTTCCAAATACGCGATTGACCAGCCCCTCAGGTACGGTCGCAAGGTTATAGGCAATTGAATAAAGGCCGAGCAGCTGCGGTGTGAACCACACGCCGAACAATAGTCGGTCTCCATTGGCTGCAAACGCACTAAGGAACGAGGAAAGGAACGTCCATCGACCAAATTGAAATAGCTCCTTCGCGGCGTCGCGACTCCAGCCAGGCCGATCCGGGTGGCCGTTTAGTACTACGTGACTCAAGAACACCGCTATGGCAGCAGAGAGCAGCATCCCAAAAATATATGACCACAATGATTCCGTGATCCGGGCAATAGAGATAATAAAGACCAGCCCTAACAGCTGGGTGACCAACTCAATAACTAGCAATCTGCCGAGCTGCAAATTCCGGCCCGCAGTGATAGCCTTCATGGATTGAAAGCCTGAAATGGCCGCGGATAGAGACACAACTCCAAGGTAGAGGGGCAATTGCGGGTTGGAATAGACCGAATGTCCGGGAACCAGCTCGTACTTTATTGCGACGGATAATCCGCCGGCAAGGCCTAGGGTGAGCAGCCAGATAAAAAAACCTCTTCCAATTTGCAGCGTGAAAGCGGTGTTCAGTAGCGCAGGATCGCTACCATTCTTGCTCTGGATGACGGCCTGATGCAGGCCGATATCGGTCAACAGTGCGATGACCACTTGAACAGACATAATAACGGCAAGAATTCCGAACGCATCGGGAGAAAATATTCGCGTCAGTATCACGGTCGCGATGAAGCGCAGCATGAGGTTGGAAAAGTGTCCAACAAGCGCCAAGCTACCTGCCCGAAAAGCACGAGACCGCAACGATGTCGGGCCAGCCGGCCACGACGCTTCTCCTCCTACCCTCATTCGCCAACGAGCCTACGAATCATCATGAACCGGTCTGTGGTGCCTGCTAGCAAGCTAACTCGATGCCGCATTTAGCTTGCCATCCCTATCGATGCGCAAAGATCGCCGCGTGTCATGAGCAACCAGCGTCCACGATGCGATGCGCCTCCGCTCCGCAGACTATCCGGCCGCCAACGGTCAGATAAGCTACAATTTTGGATTGTAGCAGAGGACGCTACTCCTCGTGACAACGGCCGATTGCAACGAGCCCATCTCGCCACATGGGTCGCAACCTTAACGGTGCGAGCAACGTACGCGCCAGTCTCGCCTTGGGACTGTGTCCCACCCTTCCTAGCTCATCGTGCTGTAACAGAACCACCCTCATACCGGCCTGTTCAAACTGCCACTGCAAATGCTCTGCCGAATATTCAAGCTGATGTCCGAGTCCCTGTTCAGGCTGAGGCAGCATAAAGCGATCAAGAAACTCAATTCCAAGGAACATTCGGATCAAGTTCCTAAGCCTGAAAAGATTAGGAGTTGTTACGAAGAGAATCCCGTCCTTACGGAGCAGCTTCTTTAAATTGGCAAAGATCGTATATGCGGGTTTCGGAATATGTTCGATCACTTCCAGCAAAATGATGACATCAAACAGCTCCCCAGCTTCAGGCTCGGTCTGCTCCAATAGATTGTAGTGAAGAAATTCAACATTTGCACGCTTGAGGGGCGCAACATACTTTTCGCTTATATCGCCAACAACGCAGCTATCATTAAAAAGCAGCTTGCGTAAGATGGCCAACTGCCCGCCACCTATTTCCAAAATCCTCGCAGGACGTGGAAGATCCTGGCTCGACAAGATTTCAAGCGAACGCCAGTAGCGCTCTTTGTCACGTCGATAGTAATCGTCCGACTCAAAAAAACCAGCACCGATGACATGGGTCCGGTAGATTTCTTCGAAGGCTGGGCGCAGATCCGAAAGGGACTTGTTGGTCATGGGGGCCTCGAAACACTCAAAAATCTCAAGCACAGGGAAGTGTCCGGGGCAATACATTGCCCAACAATTAGCGCGAAATACTAGTATAATTCCGGAAACAGTTAAGGTAATCAAACAACCCAATAATCTCGAATTCTCTTACTTTAAATGTGCTGGCTGCCAGGGGCCGTCTCGGAGAGCATCCTTGACAAGTTATGACCTGCTCTCGATTGGGGACTGAGTTCCATTGAAGCGGCCTTGATTCGATACCGCTGCTGCCTTCCCCGATGCCCCCAATGAATACACCTCGTACTCGCCGGTCGCCGTTGGATAGTTGTACTGATATGGCCGTCCCCAGGGGTCCACGAGGTTCTTTGCCTTCTTCAAATAAGGCCCGTTCCATCGTGGCGCCTCCGGCGTCGGCTCGACCAGGGCTTTGAGGCCGACGCTCGTGCTCGGATAGACTCCGTTCTCCATGTAGTACATCTCGAGCGCCGTATTGATGTTCTCGATCTGGAGTTGCACCGACTGGACCTTGGCCTTGCCGAAATATCCCATCAGCTGCGGGGTTGCGACAGCGGTCAGGATTGCGATGACTCCCATCACGACCAAAAGCTCGAGCAGCGTGTACCCGGCATCCGCTCGCCCGCGGATCCGCCTTGCCGCGCTCCGATCTGACCGCGATCCTCCATTCCATGCCGTCGCCACCATCACCCCGCCTCCGGAATTCATCTTCGTGAATTTCGGCTCGATCGTGACGGCGAGTTCTCTCCAAAGCGTTGATATGATGGAACCGCTGCCAAGGCGGTGAATCTCAAGTAACCGAATTAATAAAACACGGTTTGATCCAAAAAATCAGGGAACCTGGCCGGTTATTTCGGCCTCGTCTGTCCAGTTCGCCTTTGAGTAATATTGCCGAAGCCTTATCGCGGATCAATAACCTGAACGTAGCCCCGTATTTTTATGGGTGGCGGCCCACCTCGCAGTTCTGGATCGGCGGCCCTGGTGCCGCTTTCGGTCCTTCTTTCAGGCTATTGCCGCCTCGCAAGCGAAATTAACTGTCGGGTGCACCAGGCAATTGACGAGCGGCCGAAAATGGCCGAGTAGACGCGCTGCATTGCTGACCTGTCTCGATTTTTCGCGCTACAGCTAAGCTGACCCTATTTGAGTTCGGCCGGTCCCGTGAAATTGCTCGTCGCTATCGTCAACTACCGGGTCGCACAGCTTGTGATCGACTGCTTGCATTCGATCGCGCCGGAAATTGACACTGTGCCCGGAATGCGGGTCGCTGTTTGCGAGAATGGCACGGGAGACGATTCCGCCGAGCGCATTCAGCAGGCCATCGACGACAACGGCTGGGGATCCTGGTGCGGTTTGACGGCGCTCTCCGACAACCTCGGGTTCACGGGCGGCAACAATGCGATCATCGCTCCGGCCATGGCTTTGCCGGCCCCGCCGCACTACGTGTTGCTGCTTAATCCCGACACCATCGTACGACCGAATGCCTTCAAGGCGCTCGTCGATTTCATGGACCAGAACCCGAAAGTCGGCATCGCCGGCAGCAGGCTGGAAGATCCGGATGGCACACCCCAACGATCGGCGTTTCGATTTCATTCTCCGTTCGGCGAGTTCGAGGCCGGTCTGAAGCTTGGTCTCGTGACGCGGCTGCTGCGGCGCTGGGTCGTAGCGCCACCGGTACGCGACCACGCCTTCGAGACCGATTGGGTGTCCGGCGCGAGCATGATCATTCGCCGCGAGACGATCGATGCAACCGGCCTGCTGGATGAAGGCTATTTCACCTACTTCGACGACATCGACTATTGCTTCAATGCGAGAAGGCATGGTTGGCCGACGTGGTACGTGCCGGCAAGCCGCATAGTCCACCTCATTGGCCAATCGAGCGGAGTCAATGCTCAGGCCAAACGGCTTCCTGCCTACCTGCTCGAGGCCCGCCGACGTTATTTTCTGAAGAATCATGGCGCGATCTACGCCGCCACGGCTGATGCCTGCATGATTGTGGGGCAGTCATTGTGGCGTTTGCGCGTGCTGCTGACCGGCCGCAAGGACACGTCACCTCCCCACCTGCTTGCGGACTCCATTCGTCACAGTGTTTTCCTGAGAGGCTTCAAGCTCTCTGACGTCAGAGCACGTCCTTAAGCAACGACACTGCGGCGCGGTGGTTGCCTGCGTGTCTGTTCATCGCATCTGCTGAAGCTCCGCGCCATCGATGCTTGCAGGCATCGATGGTACCGTCATCGTTTGGTTCCAGAATTAACCTCTCGCGCCGGCGTCAAGCTTAATATCAACGTCAGGTTGCGAGTGTGAGCAGAGTGGCTATTTTGGCCGCGGCGCCAGTTGTTTCTCGCGCATTCTTGTTTCGAAGAGCGAACGAGACCTCCTCAGGTCAGGCAACGAGCTTTGGCACGGCGATGATTGATCCGTCATCGCCGCGCTGGGGTGAATTTTGAAATACGCATATTTTCGGCGGAGACCATCGTGAAGCGCAGGCGCGTGAAGAGCTTGAAGGTCCAGGGCGCTACACCAACGAAGCAGTCGCTGAATGCCCGCTACGCCGAGATCGTCAGGCTGCGGCGAGCCATTCTGCTGATGCAGGCGAGGATCGACATGGCTTCGCGCCAAGATCGGACCGCGTCGAAGTGACCCTCGCGTTGCCGCGGCTCTTCGCGCGGCCTACCTGCAGGTCCGGACGATGACGTTGTTCCAGCCGTAGGGAGTGAGAACCCGCCCCGCGACCGTGCGACAGCCCGCGCGGTTGGGATTTGCCCACGGCCCATACTCGGCATATTCACCGTAGCCGACGGGCTCGTCGAAACTGTCGTCGAGCCGATAGCCGAGAAAGTCGCGCGCGCTAAGGAAGCCTGGATAGACCCCCGGATAGGGGTAGGTAACGTATCCCCAGCCGCCGGCCTGCGCGACATCAGGCAGCACGGTCAGCGCCGCCACAAGCAGACCGAGTGACCTCTTGTCCATCATCTTCATGGCTCCCGACCGATCCGGTCCTGCCGCCTCCCAAGACGATCATCGCCGTCTTGAGCTAACCTTATCGAGAATTTGTTGGAGTCCGGCTAAGTCAACCGCGGGCAATCTATTGTGTTCTTTGCAAAATTGTTTACCGAAGTCGCCACGATGGCTCGCGGTGGTGCCGTGGTGTCGGCCCGGGGTCGACGCGGATCGACGCTCGCCCGTGCAGGCAATTCAGACCGGACGCCGATATCGATGACCAGCAACGGCAGGACGATCGCAAGGCTGGTCGCCGCCTTGGCGTGGGTCGTTGTCGCCGCGATCGCCTTTGCCACGCTCACGAATGTCGGCTTCGTCTACTGGCTCTACTTCAAGCTTTCGCCATTCCTGCTGCGGCCGGACGTCAAGACCTATGTCTATATCGAGCATGTTGCCGCATTCGCCGTTCTCGGTATCCTGTTCACGATCGCCTATCCGCGCCGGACATTGCTTGTTTGCGTCATCGTGATCGGCGGCGCCGCGGTTCTCGAGGTCCTTCAGACGCTGACACCGGATCGCCATGGCACGTTGGTCGACGCGCTCCAAAAGATGGCAGGCGGGGGGGCGGGAATTCTGCTGACCAAAGGGACTATGCGGCTGTTCTCCGCTGCGCGGCGAAAGTCCTGACGCGAGCCGCGGCGCTATTGAAGCACGCCGATGGTCCACATCCACCACAGGCCGATTGCGAGATGAGGGCCGAACGAGATCGCCTGCCTGCCGTGGAGTTGGTGTCCTTGCAGTCTCAAGATCAAGAGGCTGGCAAAGGCGGAGAGAACCGCGACCAGGAGCAGTCCAGGGACGCCAGCGATCCCGATCCAGAACACGCTTGCGCCCAGGAACTTGACGTCGCCCAGCCCAAGGCCGTCATGGCCGCGGAGCCATCGATAGCCGGACCGCAACAGATAGACCACCACCAGGACGAACGACGCCTCCGCCGCGCGCTGCCAAAACGCTTCGATTGGCTCAATCAGCGCGAGCTGAATGACGCCGCCAGCCGCCAGCGCGAGCACCATGCTATCCGGGATGATGCCATAGCGCGCATCGATCGCACAGATCGCGGCAAGCAGGCCGACCAGATACAGGCTCGCGGCCGCGGTTGTGGTCGCCCAGCGGTCGTCCATCGAAAGGCTGACTGCAATCCAGACGGCGCCGGCAACGAGCCCCCATCCCACCAGCGCGTATTCGCGACCTGTCGCCCGCAATGCCAGGGACTCCTGCAGGAAGCGTCTGGTTCGATCACCGGTCTTCCGCAATATCCGGATCATCGGCCGCCGGTCAAGGTGAGCGGCACCGCGAGCCGCTGATTTGCCCTGTCCAGCACGACCTGATCGGACTGAATCCCGACCAGGCGCCAGCCGTCGATCTCACCGTCCGCCTGAACCCAGGTCCCGGTCGGGTTCTGCGCCGTGAGCAGAAAGGCTTTGGCCACGCCTTCGTTCATGAAGATCCCCTTCAGGATGAAGCCTGGATCGACCGGCGCGGGCGGTGGCGGCGCCGGCGCGACCACCGGCACAACGACGCTTGTTGCCTGGCGGCTGCGCGAAAACAATGGACGTTGCACGATATTGTCAAATCCCGGCATTGCGGCGGCCTGTGCCGTTCGTGCCGCCGATCCCCGCACGCCGAGCCACGCCGGAGTGCTGTAGCGCGAGAGCTGAACCGACGCCACGGCAAAGATCGCAACAATCAGAACGAGCCCGATCCAGGCCGACAAGGCGACGATCAAGACCCGCGTCGCAGGCCGGAGCGCATGGAAGTCCGCCGGTCCAGGCAGATCGGCACGACCAAGCAGCGCTGCGATCCGTACAGTCGCGGCGCGCCGTGGCGTAACGGCAAGTTCAGCGAGACGCAGCTGAACACCTCGCATCAGCCCGGTCACGACACGCTCCCCAGCGCCACAGACTTACCGGTTTGGTCCGCGGTCATTGGGAACTCGCTTCTCCAGCACGGACCTTCGATGCGATTTGCATCGCTCCCTGAACGGTCAATTCCGCCCTGATCGGCCCCTCCTCACCGTCGGTCACACTCCGTAGCGAAGCGGAGTTGATGAGCAACAGCGGCCGCTGAGCTTCGATGGCCCGCATCATGTCACGAATCGACGCAAGCGCGCCTTCGACTTCCACACTGACCGAGATCAACCGCAGATGTTGCGACGTGCTGCCGGCGAGGCCCCGTATTCCGAGCAGGCTGACGCCCGCATTGTTGGCAAGCGATTTCAGGCTCGCCTGCATGTCGGCACTGACAATACGTTCCTCGCCTGCCGGAAAAAATGCTCCCCCGGTGGTCGCTGTCGTTGTCGATGCGGCCCTGGCCTGACGCATGATGTCTTCGAAATGTTGGAGCCGGGCGGCGTTCTCCGAAATCTGTTCGCTGCGTTCGGAAAAATGCGTCAGAACCGGCGCAATCACGAACATGACGATCAGCATGACCGCTGCGACATTGACGGCCAGGAACAGTGCCGTGTCGGGTAGTTTTGCGCGCATCCGGCCGAAGATCACGGCGCGCTCCTGACGGCCACTGGCGATTTTGTTGTCCGCGCCCCGCGACTGCGGAAGGTGATCGTGAAGCGCTCCTTGTGTTCGTTCGCATCTGGCGTGATCGCCGAAATGAGCGCGGCTCCGGAAAATTTCGGCGACTGGTCGATGGTGCGGACCAGCAGGGCCGCATTGGCCGAGAACCCGGTTATGGTCGTCTTCCCGTCGGCAATGCGCACTTCGCTCAGGAAAGTGTGGTCGGGCAGAACGCGCGAGAGTTCATCAAGCGTCTCGAGCACACCGGTCTCCGACCGCATCGCGTAGAGCCGCGCAACCGGATCGACGCCCTGCCCGTTGTGGACACTCTGACGGGCCTCCGCAAGCGCGTCTTCGATCGCGGCCGCGACGCCGGCCTGACTCCATTCAAAGGCGAGCAGTGCAAGGACAACGGCAGCGATCGCCGCCGCCGCCAACAGCCTGATCATCCTGATCGCCCAGACCGGATCGTCGCCGCGCTTCGCCTGAAACTCGATGACCGGGATTGCCGTGCCGTGTTCGGCCGAGGCCGCGGTCGCCAGACTGTCGATGTCGTCCAATGTCAGGCCAAGTTGCGTGAGCGCCGAGGCGGCGCGGTCCTTTCGAATGATCCAGTGCCAGATCGAAGCCACTCCGTCCGCCTCGGTGCGGACCACGGTGGCCGCATGCCAGACGTCGATGGGCTGAAAAGGGGTTCGACGAAGCAACTCCTGATCGAGGATCTTCGGCAACGCCGCCAATGCCGCCTGGGGTACGCTCATGTCGCGCACGAAGAAAAGATCGCGGGGGATGACCGCTTGCACGACGACCTGCTCCCGCGTCAGTTCCCTGTCCGAGAGCCAGCCGCGGAAGACGTCGGAATTGAAGCTCGTTGCCGGAAATCGTGCCTCGACCGGCGCGAGGTCCGCCATGCTGCAAGTGATGCCGTCTCCATCGCGCCGAATGACGACGATTGGCGGAACCCCGCCATCCGCCCACTCGACCCAGTGCCGCGGGACGGCCTTGCGCAATCCGTGCAGCCACCACCGCGCTAAGCGTCCTGCCCAATTCGCGGCGACCGTGAAGCCGCCGGCGCGGGAGACCGATAGGTCGGCTACAGGCATGGCGCCCCTTGCAAGAACGAAATCGAATCGAGGCCGAGCGTAATTTACTAAAACTTTACGAAGGGTAACGAAATGCCCGGTCCGACCGATTAGCCTTGCCGAAGGGCGACGATCGTCGCGGGTTCGTTTCGACGCTCATCCTCAAATTCGATCTTGATCGACACCAGGTCCGGCAACTGCTCAGCCTGAGCCCAGCCGTCGTACCACCCGGCCGGTCCGGTCGGCGCCGGACTGCCGAAATAGCTGAGGCGAACGGACCTGATACCCCTGAGCACGGCAACCCTGTTTGGCTGCGCGTCGCGGTCGGCCTTGCCCGCCGACGCGGCAGGCCATGCACGGAAACCGGCGACGAATTCATTTCCGTCCTGCCGGAGGTCGATCCTGTGCGGGCCGCCGGGCAGCGCGCGGCCTTCGCTCAGGCCGACGAACGCCAGCGCATCCCGCCGCCCCTCGAACATGATCGCGCCCTTCTGGGCAGTCTCACTCCCGTGAACCGGCAGCGCCGAGCCGATCAAATTCGACAGAGTCTGGATCGCAGCGTAAGCCTCGCCGTCGGTTGCGCTGGTTCGATCGGCGTCGAAGGCGCGTCTGCCCATCGAGAGGCCGCCGGCGAGAAATCCGGTCAAGATGGCCAGCAGCGCAATCGACAGCAGTAACTCGATCAGCGTGAGGCCGAGTTCTTCGCGGCGCCGTCGCGCCAAAGGCGAGCCGCGAACGTCTCGTGCACGAGTTCTCATGGCTTTGGCTCTGGCGCAACCTTGAGCGCCGCAAGCTGGACCGTCGTGCCGCTGCCGGCGTTCACGACAACAGTCACCCAAAACGTCCGTATGGCCGCTGACTGCCGCGACGGCTCGGCGTCTTGCTTGCGGACCGCAAGGGTCGATGGCAATGCCTCGACCGTGGTCTGGCGCCATCGGTATCTGCGACCGACCCTGCCCTCGCGCTGCCCCGGCACCAGGGCCTCGGAAACGCCTGCCGCTTCGAGCCGCGATTGGGCTACGCGCAATGCCCCCTGGCCGACATGCGTCCGCAAATCGGATCGCATGGCCAACGCGACGCCCATCGTCATCGCGCCGAGACCGATCGCCAACACGACGAAGGCAATCAGCACCTCGAGCAACGAGAAGCCCCGTTCGCTGCATCGCCCGTCGACGGGAGCGACAGGACGATTGCCGAGCCGGCGTTGCTTCATTTGACGAGCCGCGGTTCGCCGGTCAGCCAATTCACGGCAACACCGGCCGAACTCTTGTCGAGCGTGAGGGCGATCACACCGCCCGACGATTGCCCGTCGGGATAGAAGCGGATGCCGCCGGTGTCGCCGGCGCGTTCCGCGTCGGCTACGGTCAGCGCGATCTGCATTCCACGCGGCAGGGAATGCATCGATCCGGGCGGGCCAAATCGTCCCGACCGGGTGTCGATCCGGACCACCGTCTCCATGTTGCTTGCCATGGCGTTGGCCCTGGCCAGTTGCATTGTGGCGGCAATGGCGCGGGCCGCCACGGCGACCCGGGTTGCCGCGGCTTTCGGCCGTGCGGCGATGGCGGCTGCCAGAATGAGACCCACGACGCCCATCACGACCAGCAACTCGGCCAATGAAAACCCGGCTGACGATCTCGCGGGCAGCTTCATCGGAACGCCAGATCGTTGATTGAGAGTACCGCGCTCATGACATGCATGATCAGCGCGCCGATGCTGCCGCCGATCGCCAGCGTCAGGAGCGGCGTGAGCAGGCCGACCATCCGTTCGATGTTTCGCTGCAAATCCGCTTCGATGGCACCAGCGACCTGAAGCAGCATCGGACCAAGCCGGCCCGATTCCTCGCCCACCGCGATCATTCGAAGCGACGCCGGCGGCAACAACCCGGCATGCTCGAAGGCCCGATGCAACGGCGTACCTTCCGGAATGCGTTCGATCGCGTGTTCATAGAGCTCGTTGAGATGTCGATTGGTCACCAGTGCGCTCGCCGTGCGCATCGCCGACATCAGCGGGACTCTCGCGACGAGCAACGTCCCGAGCGCGCGCGCGAACCGTCCCGCCTCGCGGGCATCAACCAGCTTCCCGACGACCGGCATCATGCGTTTCGCACGATCGAGGCCGCGCATCACCTTGTCGTTTCGCCGCGCGCGGCTCCAGATCAGCGCGGCCGCCAGCGCCCCGACCGCCAGCATCGACAGCACGATCGGCCAGTTCTCCTGCAATTCCGACAGCCTGCCCAGAATGCCGGGAAGCGGCAGGTCGGCATCGACGAAGATCGGCGCAATGCTCGGAATCAGGACAAAGATGATGACAATCACCGACACCATCGACATCAGCACGAGAACCGCCGGATAGACCAGCGCGGTCAGAATCTTGTTGCGGATCTCGATCCGCCGCGCCAGCAGTTCGGCGATCTGCGTCAGCACCTGCCCGGTCGCGCCCCCGGCCTCGCCGGCCGCGAGAATGGCGCGGTAATCCGACGGAAAAATATCCGGACGCCGAGCCATCGCTTCCGACAGCTGCAGGCCCGCCATCACGTCCTTGAGCAGCCCATTCGCGAGGCGCACAGTCCTCGGACTTGCGCCAGCACCGGCGACAACGCGAAACGCCGCATCGAGCGTCAACCCGGAGTTGACGAGCGTGGCGAGCTCGGTCGTGAACGACGCAAGCTCCTTCAGGCTCAGGCGGTCGGATTTACCGAACTCGCGCCTCCAGATCGACTGCCTCGCGTTGCTGCCGGAAGACGCATCGTGCGCGCGGCCGCTGCCGCTATCGGACAGACGGTGCGTCTCGAACGGAGTGAGGCCCGCGCCATAGAGGGCGTCGATCGCCGCATCGAGGCCATCGGCCGAGATCGTCCCGATGTTGACGGTGCCTTGTGCCGTGTAGGCCTTGTATTGAAAAGTTGCCAAGGCCGCCGCTCCTTCAGGCAGCCCGCGTCACGCGCAGGACTTCTTCAAGCGAGGTCTCACCGGCCTCGACCTTGACGAGCCCGTCTTCGTAGAGCGAACGAAAGCCCGCACCGCGCGCCAGCTGTTCCATCGCCCTCTGATCTTCGCTGCGCCGGCCGACCGAATGGCGCATGTCGTCATCGATCACCAGCAGTTCGGAGATCGTGGTGCGGCCAAGATAGCCGGTGTGGCCGCAGGCCGCGCAGCCGACAGCTATCCGCCTGTTCGACGCAGCCGATCGTGACCCGCCCGGCGGCGGCACGGTCAGTTCGAACGGGTGCTGCGTTCGATCGGCGCGGTCGAACGGCCTTGAACATGCGGGACAGAGCCTGCGCACCAGCCGTTGCGCCATGACCCCTACGATCGTCGACGCGAGAAGGTAGCGTTCCAGGCCGATGTCGATCAGCCGTGTGATTGCGGCGATGGCGCTGTTGGTGTGCAAGGTAGAGAATACGAGATGGCCCGTGAGTGCGGCCTGGATCGCGATCCGCGCCGTCTCGAGATCGCGGATTTCGCCGATCATCACGATATCAGGGTCCTGTCGCAGGATCGAGCGCAGCGCGACCGGGAAGTCGAAGCCGATCTGTGGCTGGACCTGGATCTGGTTGATACCGGATAGCTGGTATTCGATCGGATCTTCCACCGTGAACAGCTTGAGCTCGGGCCGGTTCAGATCTTTCAGCGCCGTGTACAGCGTCGTCGTCTTGCCGCTGCCGGTCGGCCCGGTGACCAGAATGATCCCGTTGGGAAGCGCCATCAGCCGGCGCAGCCCCGCCTCGGTCGTTTCGTTCAGTCCGAGCCTGGCGAAATCGAGCTCGACGCGCGTGCGGTCGAGAATCCTCAGCACGACGCTTTCGCCGAACGCCGTCGGAATCGTGGAGACACGAATATCGATCTCGACCCCGCGGACGGCAGTCTTGATCCGGCCGTCCTGTGGCAAGCGTCGCTCGGCGATGTCGAGCTTTGCCATGATCTTGATGCGGGTGGTCAACGCGGCCCTCGACGTCGGGGCGACGGTTCGTTCCTGCTGCAGAAATCCGTCGATCCGATAGCGGACCGCCACCGCATCGCGCCCCGGCTCGACGTGGACGTCGGATGCACCGCGTTCGACGGCGCGCGCGATGATCTGATTGACGAGCCGGATGATCGGCGCCTCGTTCGCGATGTCGCGCAAGCGCTCGATGTCGAACTCGCTGCCGTCACCCGCCACCTGCACGGCGACGCCAGCTTCGTCGGAATGCGCCTCGGCCACGCCATCCTGGTAGAGCGAGCGCAGGGCTCGCTCGATTTCCGCTGGCGCGATCAGCACAGGTTCGACCTCGAGATCGAGCATGTAGCCGATCGCGCTGATCATCTCGTCGATGAACGGGTCCGCGCTCGCGATCAAAATCCGGCCGCCGTCGTGAGAGATCGGCAAGATGCGGTTGGTTTTGAGGAATGCGTGGCGCAAGCGATCGGCAAGCACCGGCTGCGATGGAATCTCGGCGGCGCCGATCAGGCGGAGCCCGCTGTAGGCGGCGTAGACCTCGCAAAGATCGGCTTCCGAAATCAGGCCAAGCTTGACGAGGACGAGGTCGAAACGCTCGCCAGCGGCCTCGGCCGCGCGCCGGGCCCGGGCGATCGCCGCACCGTCGAGATATTCCTCCGCAGCCAGCAGATCAGAGAACGCCTGAGCAAAGCCGACATCGGCGGGACCAGGACATCCGGGCCGGCGAGCGATCGGGACCGGCCGGAGCAATTGTTGAAATTCGATGGACATGCTCGCTCGGAAACCCTCGGAGACCTGCTTTCCGCGCGAGTCTAGGGAATTTTGATTAACACAAGCTGTTTGACGGTTTGTTTGCCATTCTTGTCTAGAAAGCTTCGGTCAATCGATGAACGATTCAGTGGGGCTCTTGGCATGCCGGAACGGCTGACGGCCCAATCCGATCCCTCCCCCGACGCCAACGGCCCGGCCAGCGCCTTCCGGTCGCGCAGCGGTACGCGCGAGGGTTTCGCGCTGATTGCGGTGATCTGGAGCCTTGGCCTGATTACCCTGCTCAGCCTTGCTTTGATCGTGGGCGCCCGTTATCGCGCCAGGGTTTCGTCCAGCTATGCGTCGGCGCTGGCAACCGAGCTTGCCGCTCAGAGTGCGATCCATCTTGCCGTTGCGACGGCATTGACCGGGCCGGCCGCAGAGAAAGATATTTTTCCGTTGACCTGCCGGATGCCGGGTGGCGAGCGCGCGACAATCACCGTGGAGGAGGAGACCGGCAAGGTCGACCTCAATGCGGCGTCTCTCGCCACGCTTTCGCGCTTGTTTACGGCGCTGGCTCGCGATCAGTCGCTTGGAACCAGGATTGCCGCGCGGGTGGTCGAATTCCGCGACCTTGCGCGCATGAAGACAGCGAGCGCCGCGCCGACGGCCCCTGGGACGCAGGGCTTCACCACGATCATGCAGTTGGACGCGATCAAGGAGGTTTCACCGTCGCTGTTTCGGAGCGCGCTGCGCTTCATCACTGTCCGCTCGGGACGCCCGGAGCCGGACCCGGAGGCCGCGACGCCCGCCTTGCTCCGACTGCTCAACGCATCGGCGCCCCAATCAGCGACGTCAAGCCGGGGCTTTCCCACCGGCGGCAGCGTCACGATCCGCGCTGACGTAAGCGGGCCTGACGGCGGTCGCTTCATTCGCGAAGCGCTGGTGTTGCTCGGATCGGAGAACGGCCGCCCATTCGTGATCCGCGAATGGCGGCATGGAGACATTGGATCGGAGGTGCTTGCTCCCCTTGGCGACGGCGCTCGCAATCCGAAAGACTGTCTCAGGATCCTCGGCCATCCGAGCAGTTGACGAGGGCATCAACCGCGCGAGTTCAAGACAACGGGCGGCGTCGGCGGCCGCACCGAGCGCTCGAGTTTCAGGCGCTCCTCCACGACTGCGGGTCCGGGCTCCATGACGGTGCAGCCCTTGAAGCGTTGCAGATCGGTCAACGCATCCAGCCGCCGGCGCTCGTCGATCAGTTGCTTGGGCGCATCCATCGGGAAGCGCTCGTTGCCGTATCCCGCCAGCGGTCCGACCGCCAGCCAATATTCGAGGCGCGCCGCTCTGCGTGCCGAATAGCGGAACGACGCCGCAATGCCAGTACAAGTCATCGATTCATCGACCGGCAGCACGGGATATGGCGGCGGATCGAGCGGGTAATAGGCGTAGCTTGCGCAGCCGGCCAGCGGACCCGTCAGGATCGACAGCAGCAGCAAGCTCGGCAGGACGGGGGCGCGTCGTCGGGTCACTGTGACGTCATCCGTTGCCAGGTGTTGGCCGGTGTACGCTCACGCGTCGTGAAGTGTGGCATGTACACGTGCATCTTGCGGCGATACTCCTCCGTCACAAGTCGGCTTTCCGTGCCGTCGCGCACGACGCGAGGCGTGATCAGGATCACCAGTTCGGTCTTCTGGACGTTGTCCTTCCGGCTGGAGAACACCGCGCCGATTCCCGGAATGTCGCCGAGCAGCGGCACTTGATTGCTGCCCTTGTCTCGTTGCTCCTGGATCATGCCTCCGAGAGCCAGCACCTCGCCGTCGTTGACGACCACGGTGGTCTTGACCCTGCGCTGCTGGATCGTGGGCGAATCGATGTTCGACGTGGTCGTCTTGGTGACGGCACTGACTTCCTGCTCGATTTCGAGCTGAACGCGTCCACTCTCGTTGACGCGCGGCGTCACCGACAGGATCACGCCGGTGTCCTGCATCGTGATCGAGTTGACGATGGCGGTTTGCGCCGTAACCGTGCTGGTTGCGGTTTGGGTGGTGATCGGCACCTGGTCGCCGATCTGCAGACGCGCAGTCTTGTTGTCCAGCACCATCAACGACGGCGTCGATATCACGTTGACATGTGTCAGGGCGTTCAGCGCGCTGAGTGTCGACGCGATGTTTGCCGCGTTCACCGCATAGTTGAATCCGGGAAATGCCGCGGCGACGCCGCCGGTCAGCGAATTCGAGAACGTCGCGGTCGGAGTTCCGCCCTTCGACAATTGCCATTGCACCCCATACTGCAATTGATCGGTCAGGGTGACTTCGGCGATCACGGCCTCGATCAGCACCTGGCTTGCGACCACGTCCAATCCCTGGATCACCCGGAGTACGCGCTGATAGTCGCGATCGTTGGCCATGATGAGGAGCGAATTCTTGGTCTCGTCGGCGACGATCTTCAGAGGCGGCTCCGCTGCTGGGGACGATCCGTCCGGTGAATCCGGTGCGGGCGCGTCCGGATCGTTGTTCAGGGCACGTGCCAGACCATCGAGATCGTTGTTCTGACTGCCGCCACGGGTCGCACCGGCCGGCTGATTTTGATCGGCGTCCGCCATTGCGCCGCCCGGCCCCGGCGATCTCGTTGTCGTGTTGCTGAAGCTCACCTGCTTCGACTTGGGCGAGACATTCCGGGCCGGCGGCCGGACCACCTTCATCTCGTTCGAGAACATCGACTGCAGCACGGTTGCAAGCTCAGCCACCGGCCGGTTCTGCACCTGATAGACGTGAAGCTGCCGTTCGGAGCCGGCCGCCCTGGCATCAAGCCGTCGGATCCAGGTCTGCGCGCGCGGCAAATAGCTCGGCTGCGACGTCACGACCAGAATAGCTCCGAGCCGACTGTTGGCGATGAATCTGACACGTCCCTTCATCGGACCTTCCTTGTCCGACGAAAAAACCGCCTTCAGCTCGTCGACCATCTTGTCCGGCTGCGAGGTCTTGACCGGCACGACCGCGAACGACATGCCGCGCATGACGTCGACGTCGAACACCGAGATGGTATCGAGCATGCTCTCGATCTCGGCCGGAGATCCCTTCAGCGCGACAATGCTGCGGGCGTCATCCGCCTGCACGATCGCCCCTCTCGGAACCATCGGCTCGAGCACGCGGGCGAGTTCGGAGGCGGAAACATATTTTAGCGACACGACGCGGACGCCACTGCCGCCAACCGCATTGTCGGCTGGTGCGGTGCCGGTCGTGATGGCTCCAGTTGCGACCTGGTCGGCTGGAACGATCCGATAGATACCGCGGCTCTGGACCAGACTGGCCCCGATCGGAGCCAAGGCCGTCTGGAACAGCTCGATGGCCTCGGCCTTGCTGACCGGCTGCGTCGTCTGCACCGACACGACGCCATCGACGCGGGGATCAACCACATAGTTGACCCCGATCATATCGCCCAGCACGGTCTTGGCGGCCTGCTGCAGCGGGACACTCACGAGATTGAGGACCACCGGTCCCCCGTTTCCGCCCCTCGCCTTGGGTGGAGCTGCGCCGATCAGGCTTCCGTTGCCGCTATCAATGACCGCGACCGCGCGGGATGAGGGAGATGGCAGGGGTACGGCGGCCGATGGGCCTCCCTCATAGGCGAACGCTTCATCCAACGATACCGGTTGTCCGCCGGCGAGTTTGGGCGGTGAGTTCGGGGTGGGCGCGACTGCGAGCTGGGTGCTGCAACCCGAAACTGCGACAAGGAGCAGCCAGCAGGCCGCGAACCTCATCGCTAGGCTTCGGATGGGTAACAAGGCTGGGTCCCCCGGTGCGGCGCCGGCTGTTAATGTTTTCGCGCGTAAACATTTGGTAAAACATTATAGTTAATCGAGCGTAAACCAGTTCCCTCGGAGTAACCTCCGATTTGAAACGGAATTAACCGGACAGCGATTCGGTTTTTAACGGTATCGAGGCTCGGCCCTGCCCAATCCGACACCGGTGGCGGCCGTCAATTCAGAAGCGATTGTCGAGCGGACACGCAGCTTAAAGGCGCAAGCTGACACTTGAACCGACCTCAAACAGGTTGAACGCCAACGGGTGACCAATCAGGCGCTCGGGGCGGTCGCCCCGATACTACCTGCGTTGGCAATTTTCCCTGCAGGTTTGCGCCTGAACCTGGCAGTTATTAATGCAGGGAGTGGCCAGCGTCGTCGGGCAGACACGCTGACATGACGCGTTTTGAGTGGCGCAATTGGCCAGGCAAGCGTCCGATGCCGCGTCCGCAATCCGCAATTTTACTGGAGAAAAGCTGTCACCGGCGAGAGCCGCGGCCGAGGTCAACGACAGGAGCAGAACGACGCTCAGCGCCCGCTTCATTATGGCCTCCCGGATCAAACTCGCCGCCGGGCCGGCGAATGATCGGGTTCAGCCTTGTGAATTACGAACTCTTCGATGGTATGCCCGGTCTTCAGGGCCGCGGTCAGCCAGCGCGGCTGCTTGCCGCGACCGGACCAGGTCTCCGAGGGTTCGTTCGGATTCTGGTATTTTGGGAATACGCGCGGATATTTGCGTCGTTCGCGCGGCGCAGGATTGATCTCGCTGGATTCGGAGACGCGCAGTTCCTTTTCACGGCGCAATTGCGCTAGCCGCTTCTCCAATTCCCGTTTCTCTGACGTCAGACGGATCGACAAAACCTGACTGAGCCTCTCGTGAAGCTGCCAGAGCTCATCGACTGTCATTGCGTCAAAATCATACTTCCGGTTGGTCCCCACCATTGTCCACCTTCGACGATTCGCCCAGATTATATAAATGCGACGGGAATTGTTACCAGCGCAAATTTAACTATTTGGGGTTACATCGACTGTGCTGCGGTCTAGACCAATCAGCAAAAAGAACTAAGCTATTGAAAGTATAGATACATTAACGCACGTTTAGATAGCAAAGCCAATCACGCTTTCGTTATAGGCTCAAAAATAGGTACACACTCCGGCATTTTGATGATCCGCCATAAAGGCCTGAACGTTCTTCATTTTAGGAACTTCTCTACTGAACATCGGCTCCTGCTGGCACAATAGCTCACCAGCTTCTATACACAGCCAAATGCCGATGCGGCGCCGACGGAGCGCTGATTAAGCCGGTCGCGGGGCGGGTTTGCCTCCGGGGGATCGGCCTTCAATACGCGTTGCGCTTACGCAGCACTTCGAAAAAGGTCTTGATCAAGATCTGAATATCGAGCCAAAGGCTCCAATTATTGATGTACCAGAGGTCGAGCTTTACGCGCTCCGCAATGTGCTCGATTGTGGGCGTGGCTCCGCGCGCGCCATTGCATTGGGCCCAACCGGTCATGCCCGGTTTTACGTGATGGCGATAGGCGTAGTCGCTCAGGACTTTCTCAAAGTAGTTATCATGGGCCAGCGCGTGGGGGCGAGGACCGATCAGCGACATATCGCCCATCAAGACGTTCACCAACTGAGGCAGTTCATCGATGCTCGCCGAACGCAGCAACTTTCCGATCCAGGTCACCCTCGGATCGTCCCGTGTCGCCTGAACGACGGTGTCCCCGTTCTCCTCGACCGTCATGGTCCTGAACTTGAGCATCACGAAATGCTTGCCGTTGAAGCCCTTTCGCTTCTGCCTGAAAATAACTGGGCCGGGACTGTCGAGCTTGATGGCGATCGCCGTCAGCAACATGACCGAAGCGAAGAAGATCAGCGCAAGCGAGGCAAGCACGACGTCCATCACGCGCTTGACGAAACGCTCTCCGCCGCTGAGCGGGGCCCGCTGGATTTCAATCGCGAGGACCCGCTGGCGCGCGGATGAAGCGTAGTTGGTCAGCGTCCGAACGCGGGCGTCCGGCAGCAGCCGCGCGGCGACCGGAAGCGTCTTGATCTGGTCACGCACCAGCTCGATCCGGGCGGTATCTTCCCATGGCAGGGCCAACGCGACTTCCCGGCAATTATTGCGCCGGACAAAGCCGGCGACCGAATTGAAAACATCCAGGTCGGAGGCGACGCGCGTGGACAGATCCTGTTCGCGGCTCAACGGAAAGCACTTGATTTCGGCGGCACCGAAGAAGGCCACGAAGTCACGGGGTTCGAAGGCTTCGATCTCGTCGAAGTCACCGATCAGTACGATGTCGTTGCGGCCGACGGCGCCCTGCGAGACCGCCTTGGCAAGCCCGAGCTTGGTCGCCTTGCGAACCGTCAGCAGGCCGACGGGGGCAACGAAATAGAACAATACGAACGCGCCGCGGGAATATTCGATGCCGACCTTCAGGAGGAAGGCGAAAAAAGCCAGCATCAGGCCCGTCGAGAACCAGCAGATCAGGATCTCGCTCGATTCAACCCGCGGCTTCGCGCTGTCAGGGAAATCGTAATAGCCCCCGCCGCTCATGCGCAGGATATAGATGAAGCTCGCAAGCAGGCCGACCGCGCAATGCGAGAGGAGGCTCGGAACAGGGTTCCCGACCGCAACGTGATAGGCGATCCCCGCCATGATGCTGGACAGCAGGATGACAAGGGCGTCGGCCGTCGACAGCAGGTAAGGCACCGCGTTGCTTGAAAACCAAGCGTGGTGAGCGCCAGGCAAAGTGTCGAGCTCGCGCAATTTGCCGCCAGTATCAGACCCGATGGACATTTAAACGATTCTGGTTGCTTCAGCCGACGCTCTGATCACGCAATAAAAACGGATCGGTCCACTGATCGGCATTAAAATAACTCTTCGTTAAGATCTCGACGATAAGCTCCTTCGCCGTGCGGCGCAACATTAATTTGCGATGTGCTTCGGTAACCCGGACTGGAGCGATGATCTTAACCTTACTCGCATGCGGCGCCGGCCTTTATCTGGGTTTGCATTTCAATATTCTGGCCCTGCTTCCGTTCTCCGTCCTAGGAGCGGGAGCATTTATCGTCTCCTCGTGGTCTGCCGGCGAAACCCCAATGCACAGTGCCGGCCTGATTATCCTGCCGCTGATCGGGGTCCAGGCTGGATATTTTCTGGGCCTCATCGCACGCGAGACATACGGAAATCTGATCGTTCGACTTAAGCTTTGGCAATCCAGGCAAGCCTAAAGCGCGATGAGATCAGGACGAATCATCGTCGCGCTTTAGTTTGTTGTTTGCTGATGATCTCCGCGCAAACGCTTCGCGTTTGTCGCGACGGAAAACCGCTACACACTTTTCCGGATCATGCCTGAGCTGCTCTCGCTCAGATAGACGCCCCGGTTCCACCACCGGCACATCGTCTCGACATTCCGGGCCAAGCTTACCCATCGACGCTCAAGATCGCGACAGACCGCAGCCATTAATTTCGGCTTTCCGCTCGGGACGATCAATCGCGCTTTGTTGGCGTGGGCAATTTGAGTAAGCAATTTGCGTAAACAGGCCGGGAAGTTATAAGGCAGTTGCGTGGCGTTCGTTTATTTCCGTCTGGCCTCGTTGGGGACAATCTCGTGGTTCATCGTGAAGTTCCGATCTCTGCGCTCACGCGCATTCTCTTCGCAATCCGGAAGCTTCTCGGCCTTGCGACGGTCGTCCTCGTCATTGTGCTGTTCGGCTCGAAACTGTTCGTCTTCTTCGATAATCCGAAGCATGCGGCGGTTCCCGCCACGCTGTCCGCGGCTAGGGACTCGGTGCTTAAGACGGCCGCGCCGGTCCTCAATCGCTATGTTCCGACCAACATCGCCGGCAGCGACCGTTCGGACTGGATCCTGATTGGCCTTGCAATCGTCATCACCATCCTCTCCGGATCGATCGCACAGCACTCGCAGACCGCTGACAACAGGCGCGCGTTGCGAATGTCTGCGCAAGCCTGGCGGAAAAAACAGGGCGTAAAACCCGGCTCCAAGCTCGACGCGGAGCTGGAAACAACCTTGCGGATGGCCGAAACCGGCAAGACGATCAACCGGCAGGAATTGCTGAAGGTGTTTGCCGAGACCAAGAAGAAGCTCGATAGTTTCGGTCGAGAGGTGGCTTTCCTGGCTATCGATGTGGTCGGCTCGACCGCAATGAAAGCCGGCGAAGACCCTGCGGCCATCCAGTATGATTTCGAAGAGTATCGCAAGCTGGTCGAACGCATCTTTCGCGCCAGGGGCGTCCTCAAGAGCGCCTGGACTCCCGACGGGGTGATGGCCTGCTTCGCGCATGTCGAGGACGCCTGTCAGTCCGGCAAGGACGTCATCAAGAGCCTCAAGGTCTTCAACCGCGAGGTGAAGATTTCAAAGGCGGATTTTTCGGTTCGCTGCGGAGTCAATGCCGGACTGGTCTATTTCGACGACGCGACCCCGCTCGAGACGATTTCGGACCGCGTCATCGACGTCGCCGGTCACATGCAGAAGCATGCCGAACCAAACACCGTGCTGGTCGCCCGCAAGATCATCGAGCCGTTACGCCAAGTCGACGAGTTCATGCACACCACGCGAGTGGTCGACGGCTACGAAGCCAGCATTTGGCGGGAAGCGGTCTAGCTCATCCCTTTGTCTAGCGTAATCTCCGCGCAAAGCGCGCGCGCTTGTCACGAGGGAAAACCGCTCCGCACTTTTCCGGATCATGCTCCAGGACCTCGTTCTTCGAGCGCCGGCCAATTCCACTCCCAGGGCCGAACCCGCATCGGGCGATATCTGCCGGCTCGGGCGGCCAGCACCAGCGGTGTAATAGACTGGCCCGCATCGATGGCTTGGCTCAAATGTTTAATTTGTTCCCGACATTATGGCACAAGGATATGCTTCAGCGGAAACGTCGGAACAACAACCCATTGCCAAACCTGGATATTTCCGTCAGGTGATAACACCGCAGAATTTGAATTATTTTTCTTGAGTAAACTACACCTCTCCGTTTAAATTCCGACGGCCTTTAACTGGCTGGAATTCAGTGCGGAGTTAATTCATGAGACACGGTATCATCGTCGCACTTGCTGCGCTGGTCTTGAGCAGCAGCAGCGCAGCAGCGGCGACCGTCAATGTCACGGTCGACAGTCAAACCGGTCCATGGTCACAAAGCGCCAACCCGGCATATTACTATGGTGCTCCCTCCCCAGCCGCTCCCGACAATCTGGATCCCGTCAGGATTGCGGTTTCCGGCAACGAACTCGTGCAGATCAAGTGGATCGGAGGGTTGACCGACGAATTCGGTAACACGCCGAGCGTCGACGGCAGGGGATATGCGTCCCTTGGCCTCTTCCCGAGCAATAACCCCGGCAGCACGGGTGGCCACTTCCCCGGGTTCTACACCTCGGGTCCCGGTAGCGCCTATCTCGGCGAGCTCGTCGGCGCTTTCTCCGACGCAAGCGGCAAGATTGTCGGCGGCCCGTTCATCATCGGCAATGGGCTGGACACGACGAGCCCGGGCGATGCCGTATTTCTACTGCTTGGCATCAATGACGATCTCTTCAGTGACAATGTCGGCGCGCTCCAGGTGTCTGTCACGGCGGATTCGGTCGCCGCGGTTCCTGAGCCGTCAACCTGGGCCATGTTGATCATTGGCTTCGCAGGCATCGGCTTCGTCGCTCTCCGGAATCGTAACAGGTCCATGACGCCGGCGGTTTAGCGGCGAGGTCCTGCGCCCCGAATGATGTGATCAGCGGCCTGCACGCGCCCGGCGCAAAGCGGCTTCTTTCGCCATATAGATATTGTCTCGCGCTACAGCGGAACTAATTAAAACGGCGCGCGATGTGAACGCAGCAGGCATGCCTGACAAATCACGGCGGTCGGTCTGGACAACTTCGCATTGAACCAACGTTGCTATTTCGCCGGAGACTGATGTGCGTTAAATGTCGTTGCCACGCTCTCGGAATCTCCAATAAGACTCTTCTCGCTGTGTCCCCGGTGATACGGTGGCGTGCCTTTAGCTTGAGACACCGGATTCCGCTGTGACATTCGGACCGGATTCTAGTAACGTGATTTGGTTAGCTCGACCTGCCTATTTCCAGTGTTAATCGTAGGATTGCCATGCCTCTCAATATTGCGAAGAGCTATTTTGAGCTGAAGCGCCTTCGACAAAAAGTACGTGATGCCGAGCGCGAATGCGCGCGAACCGCGCGCGAGCTTGCCCTGTGGCGGCCCCTGCCGCGCGACGAATCCCTATCCCATGAGGTCGGGCCGCTGATGCTGGTCGCTGACGCCTCCATTTCGAAGGAAAGACCAAACTAAATCCTGCGGCATCGATTGCTTTTTCCGGATGCGGCCAGCGGAGTTTATTTCTCCCACTCAAGGCCGCGTCGGTTTCCAATTAGCCAAAGCTCGCCACGATATCAGGGGATCGCCTGCATCCAGCCCATTTACCATGGGCGCAAAACATCCCGGCTTTTGCTTGCATAATCCTGGAAGAATTAAGTCAATCAATTGTCCCGCGTGGTTTGAAACATTATTGTCCGAAAAAATCCATTGTTTAATTTGAGCCCCGTGCCGGGGCTTGCGCGTCGCGGCAAGCGACGCGCTCCTGGAGCATAGAATGCATTATCACCGCAAAGAGCATTTCGCGCACGCCATTCCCGTGCGCAGTTTTGTTTTTGTCATTGGAACCCGACCCGAGGTCATCAAGCTTGCGCCAATCGTTCACCGTCTGCGCGAGACCAACTGGGCCAGCGTCCGTATCGTCACCTCCGGTCAGCAGAGCGATCTGTTGGAGCGCGCGCTAGGCGAGTTCAATCTCCGCCCCGACCTTGCGATCCGCCATCGACGTCACTGTCACACGCCTTCGGCTCTGGTCAGCCATCTCGTGAGCCGGCTCGACAGATATTTCGAATTGATCAGGCCCGATTGCGTGCTCGCCCAGGGCGACACCACGACCGCCTTCGCCGCGTCGATCGCCGCCTTCTATCGTAAGGTCGCCTTTGTGCATGTGGAAGCAGGCCTGCGAACGTCGAGTCTCGACGCGCCTTTCCCCGAGGAATTCCACCGTCGTGCCATCGCGGTATCGACGGCGCTGCATTGCGCGCCCACCTCGGCGGCGGCCGCCAACCTCGCCAGGGAAAACATCGCCAGACACAAGATCCTCGTCTCCGGCAACACGGTGATCGACTCGCTGCTCGAGGTCGCCGCCACGAGGCCGGCGCCCCCCGCCGATTTTCCCAGGCTGAAGACCGTCCTGTTGACCGCCCATCGGCGCGAGAATTTCGGCGCTCCGCTGCAGGATGCATTCGCGGCCATCAGGGCATTCGTCGACCTGACGCCGGACGCCGCCGTCTACTTTCCGATGCATCCAAATCCGAGCGCGCGAGAGGCCGCCCTGGACATGCTTTCCGGCCATCCGCGGATCAGGCTGGTTGAGCCGCTCGGCTACCGGGACGTCGTCGCTTCCATTCAGAATGCCTGGTGCGTGGTCACCGACAGCGGCGGGTTGCAGGAAGAAGCTCCCGCGCTCGGCAAACCGGTTCTTGTACTGCGGGATGTCACCGAAAGGCCCGAGGCCGTGGCTTCCGGCGTCGTCGACCTGATCGGGACGTCGCGCCGCGGTGTGTTCGGCGCGTTGCTGGAACTCCACAATAGTCCGGCAAAATATGCGCGGATGGCGCGTCCGGTATTCCCGTATGGCGATGGACATGCCAGTAAGAGGATCGTCGCTGCCCTTCATCGCCAGTTCGTAACGCAGGACGAGCTGCGGTCGGCCGAGATCAATCAGCTTCGCTACGTATCGTGAGACATGACTGAGTTTCAGCCGTTTCTGGCCAGCTACCTGTACTTCGTAGAAATCGTTCTGCTGATTGCGGCGGTGATCATCACCATCTCCAGCTTCGACGATCTTTTCGTCGACCTTGCGTACTGGAGCAGCCGGCTGCTGGGGACCGCGGAAGGCAAATCCAAGTCGCTGCCGCCCGTCGACGCCCTGGAGCAACTGCCCGAACGACCGATTGCGATCATGGTCCCGTGCTGGAAGGAGCATGAGGTCATCTTCTCCATGTTGTCCTCGAATTCCAGGCTGATGCGCTACAGCCATGCGCACTACTTCGTCGGCGTCTACATCAACGATCCGCTGACCCAGGATGAAGTGCGCAAGGCGCAGGCGCTCTACAAGAACATCCACATGGTGCTGGTCCCGCACGACGGGCCGACGAGCAAGGCCGACTGTCTCAACCAGACACTGTCCGAGATATTCCTGTTCGAAGCCGAACAGAAGCTGCAATTCGCCGGGATCGTGATGCACGATTCCGAGGATCTCATACATCCGCTGGAACTGAAGCTTTTCAACAAGGTCGTCGACCTCTACGACTTCGTTCAACTGCCCGTCTACTCGTTCTCCCGACCGGTCACTTCGCTGATTGCGGGTCTCTACATGGACGAGTTCGCCGAAATGCATACCAAGGACCTCGAGGTCCGGCAGCGTCTCAGCGGCGTCATCCCGTGTGCCGGCGTGTCGGCCTGTTTCAGCCGAGAGGCGATCCAGCACCTCATGGACAGGAACCAGGGCGAAGCCTTCCGTACCTCCTCATTCACGGAAGACTACGACATCGCTTTCCGCGTCGCGGAGCTCGGATTCAAGTCGGCGTTCATCGCCTATCCGGTGAGCTACGCAATCGACATCAACATCGACAACGGTCAGCCCGGCATCATCTACCGGTCGTTGCCGCTGGCAACGCGCGAGTTCTTTCCATCGGGCCTCGAGGCGGCATATCGTCAAAGGGCGCGGTGGCTTCTCGGCATCGTATTCCAGGGCTCGCGCGAACATGGTTGGCGCGGCTCGCTCGGCACCAAATACTTCCTGGTGCGCGATCGAAAGGGCGTAATGACCAACCCGGCGGTCATGCTCGGCTACTTTGCCCTGGCAAACCTGACGGCGTTCGAGTTCTACCGCTCGCTGCTCGATCCGGAGCGGCAGTTCACCTACACATTGCTATCGACGGATTGGGCGGTCTGGCTGTTTTTTGTGAACTTCGCGTTCCTGATCTGGCGGCTCGCCAATCGCATGATCTTCACCGGCATGATCTATGATCTGCGCCACGCCCTGATGTCAGCGCCGCGGCTCGTGGTCGGCAATTTCGTCAACTTCTTCGCGACCTGGCGTGCGGTGCGCGTCTATCTCAGCCATCGGATATCCGGCAAGCCGCTCGTCTGGGACAAAACCTCGCACTCCTACCCGGTCCACGTGGGCGAGCTCGCCCTGCCGCTGGCACCCGCGAGCATCGGCGGCCCGGGAGGCCAGACCGAAACAGAATAGGACGTGATTTCCCGGTGCCCATCCGCGATCGGAAGGCTAGGCACTATCGGTTCTGATTGAATCAGAACCGAAGCTTCAGATTCCTGTTTTGACGCGTTTTCTTTACGCGAACCGGCGTCCACTTCATCGCGCCGGCAGCAATTGACTGCTGCTCGAGGGGAACGCTGCGAGATCGTGCTGGCCGCGACCTTCGGACCCGAAGATCAATCGGCTGAATGACCGGATCGAGAGGAGCGCAACGCCGAGCGCAATCGCAGCAAGCTGCAGCCCCGGATGGAAAACGACAGTAACCAGGGCAAGCCAACCGAACCCGATCGCGAACGCGTCGCGCAGTCGGGTGCCGGCATGGCAATCGGCCTCCAGTCCCTGGTCGAGCGCGGTGGCAATGGCGTCGAACCCGCTGATCGCATCCGCGCGCCCGTAGCGCTCGAGCCCGTCGGTTGAATACATCGGATGCCCCCTCCAGCAATCTCTGGGGGCATTTGACCGAGCGGCTGTTTCCTGCGGCTCAAGCCGACCGCTACAATTTTAGCGACCGCTGCATTTCGCTCCAGCCTGCGCATCCGGCGCCCGGACACGCATAATGATGTCTTAACGGCACGGGTAAGATTGCTGATGCAATGCACGGCGCGGCGCGAGCGCGCGCCATGCATTGCAGCTTGACGACGTGGCCGCCTCAGTGCGGCGCAAGCGACAAGGTCGCCTGCTCATAATTGCCGGAGCCCATGCTGCCGGGCGCGAAGATCTCGTGACTTGCGATCCATTCGAACGACTGCTCGAACACGTCGCGGCTGTAGGGCTCGAACACGATGCGCTCTCCCGGCCCCCAGCGCCGCGTATCCATCGCGGCGTGGAAACGCTCGGGAAATTCCATCTTGTAGTAGTGAGTGTAGAGTTCGGGCCGTAAGTCGATGTCGCGTTGCGCCCGCCGCAACGCCTGAAAATACCGTTTCACATCTTCCATGTCGGGATCGCCATTGATCATGGCGCCGATCATGAACGTGGTATCGATGATCTTGCGAAAGCCGAGTTGCTCGGCAAAGTAATACGGCCCGCCAAACAGCGTGGCCGCCTCCGCCTTTCCGTCGAAGAACGCTTCCATGCGGCTGAACAGCATGCCCTCGCCGAACGACAGCTTTATCTGATCGCGGGTCAAATAGGATTCCAGCGCCTGGATCGTGGCGTAGTGGCTGCCGGACTGGAAGCCGACCGACACTGGAACGCCGGCAAGGTCGGCTGGTGACGAAATCGCCGAGTCGGCGCGGACGAAGATGCCCGAGGGCGCCACGGAATAGGCATCAGCGAACAATTTGGTGTGCCCGCGCGATGCCGCCACGTTCACCGTCCAGTGGCAGGCGCAGGTGACATTGGACTCTCTACCCTTTTCGATGCTCTGGAACGCGCCACGCGTCCCGGTCGCGTGGTGGACGCCGTCGCTCGAGCGAATGAATTCCTTGAACTCATAGTCGAGACCTTCGGCGCGGAAATGGCCCTTCTCTTCCGCAACCCACTCCTGCAGCCTGAAATGCGGTTCGATCTTGAATTTTGCCATGGTGTTCTCCGTGGACGGCGTCGTGTTTTGCAGCCGGCGTCGTCGAGCATCGATCTGCCTTGACCGAAGGCTAGGCCGGGGCTCACTCTCTGGCGATGCCGCCGCGGGAATGATGGTCATGCCGAGAGCGAATGATGTGGAACTGCAATTGCGCGACCTGCGTCTCCTGCAGGTCATGCTCAGCGAAGGCAGCCTGACGCGGGCGGCGAACCTGCTCGACACCAGCCAGCCGACGCTGAGCAAATCGCTGGCGCGGTTGCGCGCCCATTTTGGCGATCCGCTGCTGGTGCGCCACGGCCAGGCGATGAGGCCGACGCCCAGGGGGTCGGAGATCCTGGCGCCGCTGCGTGATCTGCTCAGCGCGGCCGACGGCCTGGCGCATCCGGTGACGACGCCGTTCGATCCGCGCGGCTCGGACCGTCGATTCAGGATTCTGGTCAGCGACGTCGGCATGGTGCGCTTCCTGCCGCCGCTGACGGCACATCTCACCGAGGCAGGGCCCGGACTGAAACTCGAGGCCCAGACGCTGGACTCGCGCAATATGGAGACCAAGCTCGCAAGCGGCGAGGCAGACCTGGCGCTCGGCGCCTATGCCAAGGCACCGCGCGATCTGCGCCGCCAGTTGCTCTACACCGACAGCTATTCAAGCGTGGTTCGCCGCGACCACCCGAAGCGGCAGCGGCTCGCGCGGCTCGCCGAGTTTTGCGCAGCCCGGCACATCCTCGTAGTCGCGTCGGACATTGGACACAGCGCACATCAGGTCGCACAGCAGACGATCGAATCCACCATAGCCGCAGACCACATGCTGTTGCAGCTTCCGAGCTTCACCGCCGCCGCGCTGGTCGCAGCCGAGACCGATGGCGTGGCGACCGTGCCGACAAATCTCGCTCGCCTGCTCAAGGATCGGCTGCAACTTGCGACCTTCCGGCCGCCGGTCGCAATGCCGCCGATCGCAGTGGCGCAATACTGGCACGAACGCTATCATCGCGATCCCGGGCACCGCTGGCTGCGGCAGGCGTGCTTTGGTCTATTCGCACGGAGGACGCCATGATCTCCGCGAAAGCGCGTCGCGTTTGTCGCGAGAGAAAGGCGCTGCGTATCATGCTAAGGCATGATCCGGAAAAGTGTGTAGCGGTTTTCCGAAAAGATCATGCTCAGACAAGGACCTAAAGCGTGAGTTCGAGGTCCTTCGCGAGGACGACCTGCCCGTCGCGCTCGACGACGTAGCTGGCCTTGTAGCTGCCGCGGAGCCAACCTTCCGGCGGACGTTTCCGTCCGGTAAAGAGCAGGTATTGCGCCTTGTTGCCTTGCAACGGGCCGGCGCGATTTTCCGCGATCACGGTTCCATGCGGGTCTTTCAGCTCGAGTCGTTGCACATCCCCGGTCTTCAGGCCGATGGCGCGGACAAAGACCACGATGCTGTCCGAGCTCGCGGACGGCGATTGCCGCTCAGCACTTCCGTCCTCGACCAGCTCCATTGTCACGGGTTCGCCGGCGAATCCGGCGTTCAGGACGACACGCGCGTGGTAGGCGAGCTGCGGCCGGAACTCGGAGGCCCATAGCGACTGTCCGCCTCCGCATTTCTCGGGAGGAGCGCCGAAGCCGAACGGATCGACGACGGCGTCGTCATGCCTCACGGTAAAGTGCAGATGAGGGTATTCCGAGAGGCCCGACAGCCCCACCCGACCGATCGGTTGCCCAGGCTTGACGGCGTCGCCGGGTTTCACCAGCAGACTGCCCTTCGCCATGTGACAATACTGGGTTTGCCAATTTCCGGCATGCTCGATCACGGCGCCATTGCCGCATTCGATATCGCGGACCGCCTCACGGTCAGGTTTTCCGCCGGTGCCGTCGGCCAACCCATCACGCGTGCGAAGAACCCGGCCGGCGGCCGCCGCGAGGACTTCCACACCGGCTCGCTGGGCCGCCTTGGAAGGCAAGCGAAAGTCGGTCCCGTTGTGGTCGTCGTAGCTCAGCGTGCCGCACATGTAATCTCGCGCCGCCGGCGACGGATCCAGATCGGTATAGTTCTGGATATGGCAGGTGCGGCCGACTTCGCAGGCGATCGGAAGCATGAGCTGGATGGTTTGCGCGACAGCAGGGCTGCGATATCCGGCCACAACCGCGGCAATAAAAACTGGAAATAACGGGCCGATGCGGCAGGCCATGTTGCGTGCGGCTGCCGCCGAACGCGATGTCAACCGGAAAGGCCCTTGGGGTCTGCACATAGCCTCATTCCATGGTCACTGCCCGGGCGCGAAGCGCACGCCGAGTGACTCACCGTTCGCGCCTCGACGCACCAAAAGGTGATTATGTGAACAATGGGCAGAATGAACTCGACTGGCGGTCGATCCCAATTTGAGCATGAATCCTCTTGGTGTAGGTCCGGACTGTGGCCTCAGTCAGTCCCAGATCGCTGCCGAGGCTGCGCAGGCATTCAATTCAAATTGCAGTTTCCGGTGAAGGTTCGCAACTCGCGAACCTTCACGAGTTCTTGCAGCCTGCTGTCGTGCCTTGCGTCGTTTGCGACGGCGCCTTCGAGGACGATCGGCGCGATATGCCGCTTGAGCTGGATGGCAAAGCGGCTCAGCAGGCGGTTGCGAAAAACATCGGCGGACGAATTGTCCCGCATGCAGGTGGGTGCCGGCGTGCAACCTGCGACAAAACAACCCGGCGGGCAAATCACCCAAAACCTGTCCAGTCCTCGCGCGAAAAATATTCCACTTCCGTCGTCGGGCAAATCAGTTGTTCAATTCCGCCCGTCTCACCCGATCGAGGGGCGCTTCGCGATCGTCACGAGTGTTGGGTCGAGATGCGGTGGACGCCGAACGCGTGACTGACGAGCACGTGTGAGGCGGACGGCGAAGTCGTGTGGTCCTGACGCCCCAGTGGCTGGTGTTAAGTCCTTCAGAAGCTCACGCTTCTCTG
>NZ_JAFCJK010000015.1 GCF_018131005.1 Bradyrhizobium lablabi | reverse complement strand
TATCTCTGCTCGGTGAACATGGCCTCGAATGCTTGTTGAACGTTGTTAGCGCACCCATAGGGTAGTCCGGCAATAACGGCGCCCCCGGCAAAAACCTCTGGGTAGGTTGCGAGCATAGCCGACGCCATGGCCCCGCCGGCGGAGAGGCCGGTCACGAAGACTTTGCGGCGGTCGGTACCAAAAGCCGCTATGGCGTGCTCCACCATCTCTCTGATCGAAAGCGTCTCGCCCTCTCCGCGCGCGATGTCGCCAGGCAAAAACCACGAGAAACAGTTTTTCGGATTGTTGGCGGGCTGCTGCTGCGGATAGACAACCGCGAAGCGAAGGTTGTCGGCAAGCGACGACCAGCCGGTGCCGCGGTCATACTCGGCGGCGGTCTGGGTGCAGCCATGTAGCGCGACGACCAAGGGCGCCCCACGCGGCAGGTGTTTCGGCGCGTAGGCAAACATGCGAAGATTGCCGGGATTTGTACCGAACCCGGTCAATTCTCGTAGCCGGGTCGGGCGGTCGGCAGGCGTCCCAGCCGCGCTCTTTCGGGCCGCTGCAAGAAGACCTTCGAATTTGCTTCGAAAGGCCTGAAGACGGGCAAGCATCGGCGGGAAATCGCGCACCGGAGCACACCTATATTGCGTTGCGAAAGATCAGCGTGCACCGCAACATGGGAGCTTGCGCAAAGGAGTCAAGAAGCGCGCGCCGCTAATTTCAATGGACGCAAGGTGTTTCGTGCTTCTTCGCGGTCGACTTGTCCAATGCTGACAATCTCCAACTATATCTGTTCCTCGGATGCGAGGTCTCAGCCACATCAAGGCAACCGTTACGGCGGCCGTGAGTGGTCAGAAGCTGGGTAAGGCCGGCCTGCTCAAAGACCGCTCCACCGCCTTCACCTAGAGCCTGCGGGTCATCGTGTCGTCCATCTGACCTCACAGTCGCCACCCACCAAACACCGAAATCGGCGGTGAATGCCAGTCGATGACCCTGTACCGCCTAATCAGCAGCCTCAACCTCGCAGGAGCCCCGCCTGACCACCGATAAGTTCAACGCTGCGCTCGTCAAGCTTGGGTCTAAGAGATGCTGCCCCAGTGGAGTGATGTCCAATGGACAGGTCGAGCTTGCCAATAAGCTCCAAATCAATGATCGCAGCGTGCGCCGACGGGCCAGTGGCGAGGGCCGGTGCCGACAACAATCGCAGCGCTTCCCAGTTTTGATGCTCAAGACCAGCAAGAGCGGGCTCGACTGGTCGAAGCGGTTTCCGTGGATCGTGAGACCGCACTCACGCTTCGCGATCGCTAGCGATCGATGGCGAAGCTGTGTTGCTCGGGTTGACGGCCAATCCGATTTCGACGGGCTACTGTCCCGCAAGCACGAAGCCGACGTTCAGTTCTATGCTTTTCGACGCCCGGCTCCTGACACGCCGGGTGGATGGCATCCACCTTGCCCCCTACGAGCACGGCGAGATTGGTGCCGACCTATTCCGCCACGCCTGCCTGATGGGACTGGAGGGACTGGTGTCGAAGCATGCGCAGCGCGCGGCTATGAGGCCGGGCGCTGCACCCATTGGGTCAAGGTCAAGAACCCCTAAGCATCCGGCCTACCGCCCGGTGCAGGATCAATTCTAATGCACGGTCAGCGGACGAAATGCCAATAGAGCGCCGCGAGAATCCCGAATAAGCCGAACAAACCGGCAATTCCCGGTATCGATTCCATTCAGGCATCTCCGTGCATTTTGGACACCTCTGCAAAACGCGCGATGTGTTGGCGCGTTTCCCCGCATCTGACGATCTGCGGCTCCCAAGGCTCAGAGAAGGATGAGCGCAAAAGCCCTCACTATCACCGGCAGTGTGGCCAGCACGATGATGAGGATGGTGAACAGGCGATTGTCGTCCATGACCCGTCGAATGTATGCCTTGGTCGGGTCGTGATCTGTTCAGAATTGTACGTAGCCCTGATTTGGTTTTTCGAGTCGCGGGTTGGCAGCTGGTCACAAGCGATCGTCCTTGACGCTTTACGTTGCAAAGACTCATTGAACGCAACTGCCAATCCCGGCTCCAGTGCGATAGGAACCAATGAAATTGATCAGCGTTATCGCACTTGCAATGCTCTCTTCCACGATCCCCACCAAAGCAGTACCACCTGCTCCCACGTCGTGCAGCCAGTACACGGGACGTCTGCACAACCAGCTGCTACTGACGTTTCATTACGTAGCGATTTTTAGAGCGTTCGGCCCGGCAGCGATGCCGGGCCTATTCTTTGCCATGTGGTGGCGCTGGTAAGCGTTTCAGCTCTTCCGGCGATTTGGGAGAGTCGACAGGTGGACCCCTTCCTTGGTCCCGCGCAGCAGCTGCGAGCCGGGACGCTTCAGATGTTCGACGAGCAGCGCGGTCACTTGCGGACCATCCTGCAATCCGCGCACCGGCCGAGACGATGGCGGTCGCCGCGCAGACCTTGCACTTCGGAATGAAGCCCAAGTTAGATCAGTCCTGGCTGTGAGGGAAAACGACGCCGGACGCGACATCGGCCAAATGGGGCCCGGATTTAGCCACAAGACCTTGGAAGAGCTTCACTGCTTCGCTATCAACGAAACGCGTGAAAGCGCGCATGCAGATCAGACGTCCGCGCATCAAACGATATCTGCCCTCGTCGGCGAGCCCGCGACCGTTTACCTTCAGGCCGCAGCCTTCGCGATCGAGCGGGTTTTGCTCGCAATCTTTTCTAACCTGGCTCTTTGAGCGGTCGCAAAATACCGGTCGCTTGTCCTGGCGCGATGCACTTCGCCGGCCGTTTGGCAATCAGCTTGGCGAGCGTTACCTCGGCGCCATCAACGGCTGACGGCACCGAGGCATGGCCTCGTCGATTTCTGGGATCTCGTTGTCAGTCATTGCTCGACCTCTCGCCGCAAAACGTAAACCTTTCGGCGCCGGTAGCGATAGAGAACCTCGATCAGACCCTTGTCGATCATGCGCCTCAACGCGCGTTGCACGCAGACCATCTGCGAGTTCGTGACGTGCCTGCGATATCCCGGCCGAACAATGATCCGCCGGCCGTAGGCGATGCCAGCCAAATCGTGCGCCGTCAGCCCGTCTCGCCGGCGAAGGATCTCGAGAAGGCAGCGCCGCAGCCCAAGCGGCTTCCTAGAAAAGCCCATTTCGGGCCTAAACACCGAAGGCACGGGCGCCTCCGCTGACAAGAAAACCAGGATTTCGAAAATCCGAAATATGCTGAAATGGTGCAACGCCTCGCGCCGCACTGGAAAAAAGCCGCCAAAGGGTTCCTTGGTTTTTTTTCGAGGAATTGCCCCGACGTGGCCTAGCCGCGCCCACCGATGCGCTGTCCGCATCTGGACTCGCAAAAGAGCGGCGGCCGCTCGAAGCCGCGCGTGTGGGCTTCCTACAAGGGGCTTTGTCCTTGATTAGAGCGGCACCGGTGCGGGCTGGCCCGATGGCGCTATCCTGGTCTTGTCTTCGCTGTATGCGCTGGCTGGGCGGTGTGTGCAGTGGCAGTGCCTTGGCTGAGGGGCGCGCTAGGGACAGGTGGTGCGGGTGTGCGGTCATGTCGTCACCACCATCGCGACCGACTCGCCATATCTCTGACGTCGAGCCATCGCCCGCGGACCCTGTGGCTTGTATCGCATGAACCACGGCATGGGCTGCTCGCGATCGAAGCAGTCGTCGCCGTGTGTCGCCCGTAGATCGCCAAGCCGTCGGTACAGATCCTCTTTCGTGATCTCTCCGGCGCAGGCCGATCGCCATAGGCCGCTGTGTCGGTTGCGCGCGGGTGGACGCTCATGCTGCGTCCTCCGCACCGGTGGCTGGGCTCTGAGAAGCTAGTGGTCCTGCCGCCATCCTACCGGAGATATCGATAGTAGTAGGGGTTTTCCCACTATGGCATGTAGTAGGGGTTTCCCCACTATGGATTGGCCGCTTTCGGTTGGGGTTTTCCCTACTGAAACGTGACGTTTTCCCCCACTGGGATTTTGTTTTTTTCGGCTTCGCACTTCTGGCTGCTTTCGCGATTGCGGCGGCTTCCTCGAGCGACTCGATCTGTCGCCATTCGTTGGTGCCGTAGCCTCGCTCGCCGTCGCTATGACGATAGGTAAGCCTGAATAGGTTTGGCTGACGCCACTCAGCGTTTCCGGCGCGGCCCTCGCGCGTGATCTCTAGAAGCCCAAGGGCGACGGCCTCGCGGATAGCCGGCGCGATTGCCTGTCGATCAATCCCATACTCCTGGAATTGGTCGTAGGTGACGGGCAGCTTTCCGTTGTCCGTGCCGCCGTGGTGCGCCATCTCGATTTCGAGCCGATCCAGCACTTTGCGCGCGGAAAGGCTCAGAACGCGATAGGCGGGCGACTCGAGCATCTCGATGGTACGGGGTGCAAACTGTCCCCCGATGGCCGTTTTGCGACCGCGGCGGCTCATGCGACACCACCGATCAGCAAGCGCTGCAGTGCATCCCTGATCGCGTTCTCCAAACTGCGTAGCTCGCGCTCGATCAGTTGCTCGGGGACACCCTTGCGGCGCATCGCATCTCGCTGCACCTTGACCTGGCGCAGCACGTAACGCTCTCCGGCATCCGGGTTCATCAGGGCGGCATGCTCAGCCTGCTTGAAGACAAAAGCCTGTCGGCGCGTTACCGGAAACGGAATGACATCAGCCATTGGTAGTGTCCTCGCGGTGTCTGCTGTGTCGCCTCAACCAAGCTGCCCTTGCGAATGCGTGGCTCGGGTATCGCTCGACGTCGTGCCGAACCGACCAGCCGCCTGTTTCGTGCTGGACGATCGGCTCGAGCGGCTCCGCCACCGGTGACGGCTCGGCGGGCTTGGGTGCCTGGTCATTGATCGTGTACAGCGGCATTCCGCATGCGGTGGAGACCTGCGCCGCGATCTCGTGCTCGATCACGTTGAGCCACCAGACGATGCCATCGATGGTGCCGCTTGGTCCCTCACCCTTGTTGTCGATCAGGCTGTATGTCGTCCCGCGCCTTTTCAGCTTGTAGCCAAGCCGCTTTGCGCGCTCTTTCAGAATGCCGTCAGTCATGCCGCGTCCCTCATCAAGACCACGGGGTCGCCGCCATTCGCTGCGAGCGTGTCAGCGATGAATGCTTTGATGCCCGCGTACTTGAACACAGCCCCCCGCTTGCGATGACAGGCAAACCGTTTGCGGTAATCGCGCTCATCCTCCCACGTGCCGCGAATCGCCAGTAGCAGCTCGTGCTCGTAAGCATGGCCGGCCTGAAGCTCACGAAGCCTCTCCGCAGGCTCGTCCACCAAACCGATGTTCACGTGGTGCGGATCCACCCTGATGAAAACGACCCACTTAATCGGAGGAGGTTCCCTCAGTGGCGTTTTAAAAGCCGCTACAGCCGGTTTGTCCTCGTCGGCTATGGATGTTGCCTCCGAGGCATAAGCGCGCTGTGGCGGTATCGAGAACGCATCTATGGGCGATGCCGCTGGGGCAGGATCGAATTTCGGCCTTGCCGACCCTTCTGGCATCACTACGGCCTTGAAGGGCCTCGAACGTCTCAGGCAGTGCCGCCATCGCGTGGGCAATGGCGTCTGCAGGCGCACCCTTCTCACGCATGCAGCGCGCAAGGATGTCGCGGCGGGATCGGACGAAGGAAACGGCTTCCCAGTCGTCCAGCCCATCTTCGGTGAATCCCTTGAAGCGCTGAAGCACCCACTGGTTGGCGTCATAGGCCAGTGCCCAACCGGTGTTCAGGCGAAGAAACTGGACGTCGGCCATCACAGCGCCTCGGCTGAGACAGAGCGCTGAGACAAACATCCGGAAGTATCTGGATTTTTGACTGTCTCAGTATCCGCTAAATGATTGGGATTGCTGATGCACGGTAGGTCTGCCGGGCCCACCAAAACAAGATCATCCGTGCTGACCACGAAAAAACGAGTCGATCTCCGTTTTAAGAGCGACTCGATTTCATTTTGAGAACGCCTCGGTTTCGGATTCCCTCCGTGGCTGGTAAGTTTGGTCTCGATTTTTTCATCCATTTCTGATCGCCGAAAAAGCGAGGGAGTGTTTCCGTTCGATCGGCCACCTCGACAAATGCCAAAGACGACTTTAGTCGAAGTGATGGTTAGCTCCTGCGTCGACCGAGCACACGCAGAAATTGAGCCTTCAATGAAGTTCGAGTTCACGTATTATCCAGCGGTCAAGACTGTCGGGAATTAGTATGCCTGTAAACATTACATCAGCTCAACATCGAGCGTTTCGCAATGCCTTAGAGCTGAAGTTGCGGCGAAGCCGGGGTAACATGCTACAGCTCTTCCTGGCTGCGGTCATGGCCAAGGTCTGGAAAGACAATTTTGTCCCTGCCAGTGCCCATTACTCGCAAGGAGACCTCAAGTGCGATGGGCTTCTTCTTGACCCGCTAACTGTCTTCGCCTGTTACGCTCCAACCAATGGCGGCGACGGCCAGAGCTCGGGTTGGATTAAGCCGAACCCGATACGTGATGCGAACGCCGCACCACGATCGAGCTTGCATCCGTGCGAATGGCCTGCCAAGCGCGCGTTCTGACGACGCCAACTCTCATCCGTAGACGGCTAGTTGGCCTTGCATTCCCTGGTCAGGCGCGCAAACGCTTTCGCGTTTCCCTTGGTATCGAAGATAGTGGTATTTGAGACACCCTGAATGCTTTCCTGCCGCACGGCAATTTCCTTGCCGTCGCGTATTGAGCGAACGATCTCAGCCGTCGCGTCCACCTGAATAAGCGACTCGTTTACTGCTACGCCTGTCAATTCGAGCACCGGCTGCTTGTCTACTCGCAGCTTGATATAGAATTTGTCGCCGACTTGGTATTTACGAGTAGCATTATCTATTTGGCCTATACCAAGCGTGAGAGTGTTCTCGATGCACCGCACTGCGAACATATTCCCTGCACCATCACCAGTGACGGCAAAAAACGTTCCGCCGCTCTCGAAGCGATCTTCCTTCTCACTAACTAGCCAATTACCAACTAACTTTGTACCACCTGCTAGTCGCGTCTCGCTGTCGTAGCGGCTCAGATTGGGAATGCCGGGCGACCTTTGCAGCGAAGCGATCTGCCGGTTCAGGCACGTGCCGTAGGCAACAGGTCCGCGTGTCTTTTCGGAAATGCAAGCAAGCTCCATTGTTCGTCGCGTCTCGTCGTCGTAGCCGCTCAAATTGGGGATGCCGGGCGACCTTTGCAGCGAAGCGATCTGCCGGTTCAGGCACGTGCCGTAGGCAACAGGTCCGCGTGTCTTTTCGGAAATACAAGTAAGCTCCATTGTTCGTCGCGTCTCGTCGTCGTAGCCGCTCAAATTGGGGATGCCGGGCGACCTTTGCAGCGAAGCGATCTGCCGGTTCAGGCACGTGCCGTAGGCAACAGGTCCGCGTGTCTTTTCGGAAATACAAGCAAGCTCCATTGTTCGTCGCGTCTCGTCGTCGTAGCCGCTCAAATTGGGGATGCCGGGCGACCTTTGCAGCGAAGCGATCTGCCGGTTCAGGCACGTGCCGTAGGCAACAGGTCCGCGTGTCTTTTCGGAAATACAAGCAAGCTCCATTGTTCGTCGCGTCTCGTCGTCGTAGCCGCTCAAATTGGGAATGGTTGTGCGTGAGTCCTGCGTCGTCTGAGCGGTCAGCGGCACACTGAATACGGCCAAAACTGCGCCGAACGCTGCGATCCAAACTAGCACGCGGAGCGGTGCACAAATCAGCCAGAGCAGCTTGTAGACTCGATAATCAAGCATACCGAACATAAAAAGACCTCAACGACTATAATGAGAGGCGTTAATCCGCGAGTGGATGGCTGCCACGGACACGGCGATCACGTCTTGTGATTTTGAGCCAAATTTCTTGGGAATACGCGCCAACAGTCGGCGCGCGGATGGCAGCGTCGTCCGGGCTGCGGGTGATTGATGCGTCGGGCTCACCAGCCAACCGCCCGCAATTGCTTCAGTTGAGCTTCGATGACACTGCGCTGGTTGCCATGATGAACCTCCCGATGGTGGGAGGCGCACAGGCACGCCGCGTTCTCGATGCGGTCTTCCCCGCCTCCGGCAAGTGGGATGACGTGATGGACTTCACAGTAGGGCAGCCCGTCAGTCGCCATGAACTGCGGGTGAGCGCAGCCTGACACCTCGCAGCGATGTCCGGATCTCTTGCGAGCAATAGCAATGACCAATGGGTCACGCTCGTACACACGAGTGGTAGCTGACGAAGCGCGCGGACGCGCTGGCCGGACGGCAAGGCTCGCATGATATCTTGCAAGAAGGTTATCTAGGTTCTGGTCCTCAAGGCTGCGGGCAGCGGCCTCTGCACCTGCCCGCGCCGCTTCTGCATCGAGGGCTGCCTCAGAATTCCCGACGGTGGACATCCATAGACGGTTGAATTCTTGCTCAAGGTCAGCCTCACGAAGCTTGTTCGCAGCAGGATCAAAAAACTCATTCCACACCCGCTGATCGGTAATTCCCGATCTAGCGAGACCAACCCGATCATCCCTCGGGTCGATAGACCGGAAGTTCATGACCTTGTTGTAAACGCCTGGGATCGCCCTCCCGATTAACTGGGAGACGACTACCACAGGCGAGCCAGGCAAGCGAAATACGGGAATGCCGAGTGTCTTCAGGTACGCCCAGAGCCCTGCAACGCTCTCGTCTCCCGACCAGTCCTGCCCAGTGCGGCTCCAGAGCGCGAAGAGGCGAGCAGCGCTGCGGCGTCACAGGATAATTGGTTCCCGCCGCCATCTTGAGGTTTGGCAGGTCGTTTAGAACCGGGTCTTGAGCGAGCCATTCAAACCGCAGGACTTCTTGTGCCGAGTTACAGTCCAGTGCACTTAATTCTTCGGTGCTGGCCTCGTCGAGTTCTGTGGCCGTAAGTGGGTGACACCTGAAAGCGAAAAAGGGGGTGCCTGTTGGGCACCCCCTTTCGCTTCACGCCGCTTGGAGGTCGGCGTTCAGCTACTTCGCGACGAAGGGGGCATCCTGCAACGCGAAGATAGGATTGGCTGGAGGGATACGCCTATCCCGGCGATCCATCAGGGAGCGACGTCTTTAGCGATATCGATGCACATGTCGAGGTACTGGCCTCGTCTATTGCCGGGCAGCAGCCTCATCGGTCACACACCGATCCAGCACCTGGTCCAGAGTTACCGTGCCGGCGATTTGGCGAAGCGCAGGGGCTTCGCCGGTCATCCGGACGCAGGTCGTGTTCGAGGGGAACGTCTGCTTATGGAATTTGCAATCCACGATTTCGTTATCGATCGGCTCCTGCGCGGCTGCCGGGCGCGGACCGACAGCAGCGAGAAGCACCCCAACAGCGAGGAGAACGCTTTTCACGATCGTAGCACGCACTTTCTCGTGCGACCGATGGAGCGGGAGCAGCCGGACCTGCGCCTTGAGGTCGACGGTCTCGATGTTGTCGTCAATCAATTCAGCTCAACCTTTCGTGGTCGAGGTCGGTGGAGGGCCGGGCCGCTTTACGCCGCCGTGCGCGGCTTCGCAATGGTTCGGCGTTTCAACAATACGCAACCGATAATTGACATCATGCATTATAGTAAAAAAATAGAGTGCCGAAGCGTCCTGCCCATTCAGACGAACTCGTTGGCCCGCGGTAACAAGGGTTCGGCCGCATATGCGCGAGAGCTGGTGACCGAATTGCCAGCTACGCGGCGGACTGTTTGGACCACTTCGCTGTGAGTTGGTCGTGCGGCAAGGTGGTGTTCGGATTCCATTGTGGGATTGAGCGCTCATACTTTCCGGAGAGTCGCCTCGCTCGCTCCTGCTCGGTACCGGTTGCGTGTCCGGATGGTGATGGCCATATATATCCAGCGAGTGGCGGCCACCCCCAGCGGCCTTCGGCCCAACCGTCGCCGCACCGGGGTACCCCTTACGGTGAGGGACCCTTCGACCTCGCACTGCGTTAATATGCTGGGCGCAGGAGGGCATGCCCGATGGACGAACACCGAACTGCGCTGTTCTTGTTTATGCTGGCGCTCGCCGCCACGATCCTGGTTGCTACAGTCACTACGCTGCGGCAGGTCGGCACGCGCGTCGTCAGCAACGACGTCCCGGCGGGAACCACGGGACTGGCTCGCCCCCATCCGCCGCTTGATCGAGCGCCGGGGCAACCCCTGGAGAGACCGCGCTGAACGTCTGCGCCCTGACCCAAATCGGATACGCGGGCGGCCGGTGGCGGCAACGCGGATGGGCTCAAACGAGCGACGTTGGCGTAAGCAGGTTGCTTGATTCAGCCGTAAAAGGCCGACCGAAGGCCGTTCGACACGCGATCGAGGAACGGGCCTCCCGCATCGAGCACGCCTCCGAGCGAGATCAGGCCGTGTATCATCCCTGGCCAGCAATAGTGGTTGACCGGAACATCCGCCGCGCGGAGCTTGGCGGCATACTCGTTTCCCTCGTCACGCAACGGATCGAATTCGGCCGTGATGATCAACGCCGGCGCCGATCCTGCCAGGTCGGTCGCGTAGACAGGTGAGACCTTCGGATCCGTGCGATCGACGCCCGACGGCAGATAGGCGCCGTACCAATCGAGCATCTCGTCCCGCCCCAATCCATATGCGCCGGTCCCAAGCTCGTGCCAGGATTTGCTCGATGCGGTCGCATCCAAATTGGGATAGAGCAGAGCCTGCAAGCGCAAGGGCAACCCATCGGATCTTGCCTTCTGTGCGACCCACGCCGCGAGCAATCCACCCGCGCTATCGCCTCCGACGGCGATCCGTCGCGGATCGGCATTGATCTCGGTTGTGCGGCTCAACCATTTGAGCGCGGCCCAGACATCCTCATTCGCCGCCGGGTATGGATGTTCGGGGGCCAATCGGTACGCCACCGATACGATCAGGCAACCGGCGCGGTTGGCCAGCGCGCCAAGAGCCGTATCGTAAATGTCCAGGCCTCCGGCGACAAAGCCACCGCCGTGGCAGTACAGCAAGGCCGGCGCAGGACGCGCGAGCTCCTGAAGGGGGACATAGAGCCGCACCGTCAGTGGGCCGGCAATACCGGGAATGACAAGGTCTTTCGTCATCCGGAGCGGCTCGTGCGGGAAGCCGAACTGAGCGACGGCGTCCATTCTCGCTCTTACCGTAGCGATCATCTGACTGGCAGAAACAGGCGATGTCCGGGTCGCGGCGCTGTGCAACTTGGTCAGAAGCTCCGCGACTTGCGGATCGAGGCCGGTGTGCGAACTGCTATTCACGCGTGCTTGCCTTTACAGGGTTGAATGCCCTGCACGACGTGCCGCGCAGAGAACCAAGCGATGATATTTCAGGTTCGGTGGATGGAGCGTGAAAACGCGTTACGGGTGTAACGCTTCCTGGCGAGCCGGCGATGACGGCCCACACCGTCGCCTCTTCGCATTCACTGCGCACCAAGCCTGTTCAGTGTGGCTGTGATCTCCGATTGTCAGGGCTGCGTCCGACGCCGGCCGTGATGCGCCCGGCCGAGGATGCATGCGAGATCCTTTTGAACCTGAAACCGGCCGGCCGAGACCTATCGATGAGAGCGCGGGGCGCGCCTGATCCGGGCGACCAGCGGATGGAGGGTGTCATGGTGATCAACCTGAAACCCGTCAACGTGATCGGCTTCTCGATCGCGGAATCCGTGGGCCTGAAGGGCAAGAACCAGCCCGACGACATCTTCGTGATCAAGACGCTGCTGAACGGCATCGCGCCGCAGGACGGCGGAGCCGACGGAACGCTCGATATCAACGACCTCACCAACACGCCTGACGCCATGGAGTCGGTGATCGACGCGATCCTGGTGTTTCAGAAAGCCCAGCCCGGCCTGCTGCATGACGGCCGCGTCGATCCGGAAAAGAATACGATCAAGCGCATGCGTTTGATGTTCAACCGGCGCAAGGGCGGCGGCGTCGACGTGAACGTGACGATTACGCCTGATGGCCCGATCTTCGGGCCCTGCGATGCGCGCGGCTTCAGCGCCGCACGGCTCAGGCTGGTCGGCAACGCGTGGTCGGCATTCGACGGTCTCGCACCGGTGCGCCAGATGGTTCCGATCGGCAAGACGCGGAAGCTGAAGGTGAAGGGCACAAACAACGCCGCGGTGGGATTTGCCCTCGAAAGCTCCAGGGCGGAGATCGTCGAACAGACCAGCGACACCGTCACGGTGATCGGACGTCTGGAGGGCGAGGCCGACTTGAGCGTGATCGTCGAAGGCCAGCGAGGGCCGATCCCGGTTCGCCTGCTGGTGCGCAAGGCGTCGACGATCCCGATCGACGTGGTTCATCTCGGCCGGGCGCCGCTCGCCAACGGCCTGATGATCGCGACACAGCGGGCCGTCGCCAGCGTCGTCAGCCGGATCTACGACAATCAGGCCAACCTGACCTTCACATCGGGCACGAGCCGCATCGTCGACGCCGTGACGACCGAAGGCCGGGTGGTGACGATCGATCCGAACAAGAAACTGAGCATCCGCTCCGGCATCGGCCCGCTGACGACGACACAGGACTTCCGGTTTGACGATCTCCAGCCGCTCGTCACCAATCCGGCGGCGGTCACCATGTTCATCTCGGCACAATTCATCGACGACATAGATCCAATCGTCGCCGGGCGCGGCGATCCCGACAACCGGATGTTGTGGTTCAACCCCATGACGCCGGGAAGCGCCAACACCAACATCGTGCCCGCGCACGAGATCGGACATGCGCTGGGCCTGGATCACATCACGACCAAGAACAACACTGGCTTCCTGATGAATCCGACCGTGCAGGCCAACAACATCATCATTCCCTGCGAGACGCTGGTCCAGCTCCAGCCGTGACGGCGGTGGCGCTCGCAGGAGCTGGGTCGCCGCCCGGCGATATGTTCAGATTCAGCCGTGATAGGCAAACAGCTCGATCGGGTCGCTAAAGCCGCGCACCGCATGTTCGCCGATGCGTTCGAGATCGAAATCGTCCTTGACGAAGTCGGCGAACGCGCGGGACAGCAGCACCGGTCTTCCCAATTGCTTGGTGAGGGCTTCGAGACGCGAAGCCATGTTGACCGCGGGGCCGATGACCGTGAAATCGAGCCGGCTGCGAGATCCGATGTTGCCGTACATCACATCTCCGACATGGATGCCGATGCCGTAATTGAGCGGCGCGCGGCCGGTCTTGCCGTTCTCCTCGTTCAGGGCAATCATGGACTGACGGGCTTCGGCCACGGCCTTCAGCAGATTTGCGCAGGCTTGCGGCTGGCTGAGCGGAAAAATGGCGAGCAAACCGTCGCCGATGAACTTCAGGATTTCCCCGCCGTGTCGCGCAATGGGCTCCGACATCGCGTCGAAATAGCCGTTCAGGAGATCGATGACATCATCGCGCGGCCAGTTGTCGGAGATCTTGGTGAAGTCGCGCAGGTCGCAGATCATGATGGCGGCGCGGACTGTCGTCCCCGCTCCGCGCCTCGTGGCGCCGGCCAGGATAAGCTCGCCGGCATGCGACCCGACATAGGTCTCGAGCAGCGTTCGCGCCAACCGGTTCTTCATGCGGATTTCGCTGACCAGCGCCAGGACCGGCAACAAGCGCGCCAGGTTGGCGAGATGCGCCTCAGTGAAGCCGCCGGGCCGGTCGGTTGCGAAGGTCACGATATGCCGCTTGCCGAGCGTATGGTAAAGCGGCCATGCCACATAGTCGGTCAGGCCTTTGGCCCGCATCTCGTCATAGAGCGCGTGCTTGCGGCCCAGCGCGGCATCGCGCTCGAGATTCTCGCGCACCTCGCCGGCGCCGTCATGGATCTCGTTGGCGGGACTGCCGATGTACTCGGATCGCCCCCTGACATCGTAGTCCACTCTCTCCATCTCGGCCTCGTGCATCCCGTCGGACCACATGATCCGGGCGCCAAGCCACTGCGGATGGTAAATCAGGAGATGCAGCGACGCCCGCTTGAGGGGAATGCCCGCCCGCTGGAGCCGGACGCAAAGCTCGGCAAAGATATTGTCGATGAAGCGCTCATCGCGCGTGTGGTTTGTCAGCCAGTGCACGACGTCGCTGTCGGAAGGCGTGGTGACAGCATCGATGTTTGACGGCGCGTTCATGTGTTGCTCCTCAGCAGTGAGCAGGGTCCGGCGGCATCAGGATATGTCGTGTTTCCGCTCGAGGGCGTCAATGCCGTTTCAGGCCCGCCCGCCGACGCATCAACCGCCTCCCTTCGGTATCAAAACGAGCCGAATAGCGAGCCGATGACGATCAGCGCGGTGAGCGCGCAAATCGAGCTCACGATACCGACCATCACGATGTCGAGATAGCTCTGGCGATGCGTCAGACCGCAGATCGCGAGCAAACTTACGACCGCGCCGTTGTGAGGCAGAATGTCCAGGGTCCCGGAGCCGATCACTGCCACACGATGCAACAGTGCGGGAGCAATTCCCTCCCGCGCTGCAACGTCCATGAAGGTCTGGCCCAGCGCATCCAGCGCGATTGTCAGGCCGCCGGAAGCCGACCCTGTAAGCCCCGCAAGCAGGTTCGTGGCGACGGCAAGCGATACCAACGGCCCGCCCTCGATCCGCAGCACCCAGTCCTGCACCATGCCGAAAGCGGGAAGCGAGGCGACAACCGCGCCAAATCCGACAAGGCTCGCGACACTCAGCGCGGGCAGGACGGACGCATTGGCGCCGGCGTCCATGGTTTGGCGCAGCGCAGGCAGCCGCGGCCAGTTGCACAGGATCACCGTCACGATCGCCGCCGTCAATGCAGCGACAACCGACCAGACGCCTGACACCGCAGAGAGCGACGTGTTCCCCCAGCGCTGTTCGCCCAGGAAAGAGAAATCAAGCCGCGGCAGGACCAGGAACGACATCACGAGATTGACGACGAACACGACGACCAGTGGAGCGAGGGCGCTGAAAACCGGGACCGCGTCCTTGCTGTGGTAGCCATGGCGAAGTTCCGCCGGATCGAAGTCCCGCGAGGTCGTCGCGCGCTGGCGCAAGAGCTGCTCGTCGGGATCTTCGGCAACCGTCTGCTGCGTGTCGCCATAGCCCTCACCCGAACTTCGCGCCGCTCTCTCTGCGCGCAGAAGCCACCACAGCCCGACGCACAGCATGATGATCGACGCCAAAATGCCGAGGCCCGGCGCGGCGAAGGGCGTCGTGCCGAAGAAGGGCATCGGTATTGCGTTCTGTATCGACGGTGTGCCTGGCAGGGCCGACATGGTGAAGGTCGAGGTCCCGAGAATGACCGCCGCCGGCACGAGACGATGGGGAATGTCCGCCTTGCGAAAAAGAGATTGGGCCATCGGAACGATAACAAAGAATGCGACAAAGAGGCTGATGCCGCCGTAGGTGACCAAGGCGCCCGCGAGCACGACGGCGAGCATGACCCGGCGCTCGCCCAGACAGCGGGTGATGAAGCCTGCAGCAGCGGTAACCGCGCCGCTGTCGTCCATCAGCTTCCCGAATACGGCGCCGAGCAGAAAGATGGGAAAGAATTGTGCAAGAAATGCTGCCGCGCCGGTCATGAATGTCTGCGTCCAGTTGGCGAGCAGCGGCTGACCGCCGAAGGCCGCGGCAACCAGCGCGCAGACCGGCGCGAGCAACAGGACGCTCCAGCCGCGGAACGAAAGCCAGATCAGCAGACCAAGCCCGACAAGTATGCCGAGAAGACCCATGGCCTCAGAACTCCTCAAACAGGATTTCGAGGTCGGCCGTCGAACGCATCATCCCCAGCTCCTTTGCCGGCGAAGAATTGAATGAAATCTCATTGAGCCGATTAGTTGATGTCCGCGGATACGGGCTGTCGGTCATGGTTTGATCTCCGCGCAAACGGCTAGGCGTTTGTCGCGAGGGAAAACCGCGACACACTATTCCGGATCATGCTCCAAGTTCTGCGTCGAGCTTAGCACGCCCAACTATCTCGCAAATAGCCCGAGCATGCGAGATAGACCTGTGTGGTCGACAGGAGATCTGCGCCATCCGTCGCCGTGTCGTCAAAATGTCAAAATGAAGCGGACCGCGCCTTGAGGCCCGGTCCGTTCTCGCCCACGGGATGATCGCGCTGAGGTCAGGCGCGATAAGCCGTCTTGTCGGTACCACGATAGAGCACGCGCAATTGTTCTTCAGTGACCGCCTTGTGAAACGCGAGCGCCTCGGGCTCGAGATCGTGCTTCGGCACATACTCCGGCTCGAAGTGACGGTAGGTGTCCTTGCCGCGCACCAGCGTCGCCCAATCCCTTTGCCCTACCGCCTGCTTCAGCCGGGTCGGAATGTAGCGGATCGCAAGTCCAATCCGCCGATCATCGGACCGATTGGGCTCCGATCCATGGAACAGCAGCACATGATGCAGTGAAGCCTGACCGGGCTTCAACTCGACAAAAACGGCCTCGGACTCGTCCACGTCAACGGCGATTTCCTGACCGCGGGTCAGCAGGTTGTTCTGGTCGAACGTATCCTCGTGCTTGACCTGCTGCTTGTGGGTCCCCGCCACGAACTTCATGCAGCCGGAAACCTTGTTGGCCGGGGACATCGCGATCCACGCCGTCGCCACATCGGACGAACTCAGTCCCCAATAGGTTGCATCCTGATGCCACGACACGAAACCGGGATCGCGCGGCTCCTTGATGAAGAAACTGGTGTTCCAGCAAAGGATGTCCGGCCCCAATACATCCTCGATCGCATCGAGGATTTTGGGATGACGGATCATGTCGTTGATCCAGGGAAACAGCACGTGGCTGCGATGGCGCATCTCGCCCTTGATCGGGCCGCCGCTCCTCGCCTCATAATCCTCGAGCTTGCCGCGAAATTCGGCGACTTCGCTCGCGCTCAGGGCGTCGACCGGGAAATGGTAGCCGCGCTCGCGATAGTTCGCGACCTCGCTCTCGCTCAGCACTTTCGTCATTCATGTCCTCCGCTATTCTTTTTTTGGTTGCCGCCGGCAACGGAACTACGGCGAGAGTGGGCCTGCCATCGGGTTGCTGTCAATAAGCGCCGATGGCGCAACAGCCGCGCGTTTCCGGTGCAGCGCGTCGCGCCGCTCGACGGATTGCGGGAATTGAATCAACCCGCGTGGGTTGCGCCTCAACTGCGGCGATTGATGCGACGCAACTGCCAGCACCGCACGAACACGGAGAACATTGGTCTGCAAGCAGTTGGTCTCGCCAGCCTCCATTCGTTATGACAGACTTGTTTCTCGCAAAAGGCCGATCTCGAAAAGCGGCCGGCGAAACGGGGAAGGAAGCGACATGGATTTTGGGACAGGCATTGCGCTGCTCGTTGCATTTCTGGCCGTCGTCATTTTGATCATCCGGGGGCAAAGCCCGATCATTATGCTGCTCATCCTGGCGGTGCTTTGGTCGGCCATCGCAGGCATCGGCATCGACGACATTCAAAAGAAAATCCTTCAGGCCGGCGGCGTCGCCTATGCCAGCGCGGTGATCATCATCGTGTTCGGCGCCTGGTTTGCACAGGTGCTGATCCAGACCGGCATAGCCGAGAGCGTGATCCGCTCTGCCGTGGAACTCGCAGGCGATCGGCCGCTGATCACGGCGATGATCGTCACGCTGGTGACCGCCTTGTTGTTCACATCGATGTACGGAGTGGGCGCCGCGATCGCGATCGGAATCATCGCGTTGCCGATCATGCTCGGCCAGGGCATCCCGCCTTACGTCGCGGCGCCCGCGTTCACGATGGGGATCGGGGCCGGCACTTTCATCAACCTCGTTCAGTTCGGCACATTTCAAAAACTGTTTCCCGGCCTCAAATATGAAGCGCCGTACCTGACGTACTGGATCGTCGGCATGTGCGTTTACATTTTGGCGGCGTGGCTTCTGGAATTCGTCTACTTGAGGAACGGTGGCGTTCGTCGGCTGGCCTCTGTGGACGTCGCCAATTCCGGCGAAGCCACCGTCCGCAAGCGGACGCCCTACTACACATACATTGTGCCGGTGTTTCCCGTGCTCATGATCATGATCCTGAAATGGGAAATCATCCCGACTTTTCTGGTCTCGATCGTGCTCGCACTCGTGCTGACGGGACGCGATCGAACATTTCAGGGCAGCATCAACCTCTTCAACAAGACGTTTTCCGACGCGTTCCCCGATGTCGCCACCATGGCCGCGTTATGGACGATCTGCGGAATGATCATCGTTGCCGGCCAGACCCCTGAGGTCGCCAATGCCTTAAAGCCCATCTTCGCACCGGTCCTGCCCCATACGCCGCTGCAAGCCGCTATCTTCTTCGGTGTGCTGGGGGGCATCGGGAGCATCTACCGCGGGCCGTTGGTCGTGATCGGAACAGGGGCGGCGTTGCTGGCCATTGTGCTCGCCAACAAGGATATCCCGATTCCCTATCTCTATTCGATCTGGCTCGCACCGACGATCCTCCAGGGAAGCATGGACCCGACAAACTCGTGGACGCTTTGGACGATCGGACAGACCAAGGTCAGCCACGGGGAGTTCCTGAAAACCGCGCTGCCCTTCGGCTGTCTGATGGTCGCGCTCAATTCCCTGATTTGCTATCTGATGCTTGGGTCGCTCAACTAGAGCGTTATCGGCTCTGATTGCATCGAAGCCGAAGCTCTGGATTCTTGTTTCGACGCGTTTTCTTCGCGCGAACCGACGTCCACTTCGCTCGAGAACGCTATGGAAGGACAATAATACGTTGACCGAACCGACTGTGCCTGTCCGGGCTTATCGCATCGGCATCGATGTGGGTGGGACGTTTACCAAGGCTGTCCTGATCGACAATGCAACCCACGAGGTGGTCGGGCGGTTCTCCGTGCTGACCACGCATTCCGATCCACGCGGTGTCGCGAAGGGCGTCGTTGACGTTTTTCGCAACGTGCTGGAGCAGTCAGGTGTCGATCCCGGGGAAGTCATCTTCCTGGCCCACTCGACGACCCAGGCGACCAATGCCCTGCTCGAAGGGGACGTCGCGAATGTCGGCGTAATCGGAATGTCGACCCGCGTGGAGTCGCTGCTGGCCAAGGGTCAGAGCGCCATGAAGCCGATCGAACTCGCGCCGGGCCGCTATCTTACGCCGGCCAACTGCTTTCTCACCAAGGAAACCCTGACCGACGAGACCGTCAACAACGCGATCAACCGGCTCAAGGCCGAAGGCGCCAAGGTCGTCGTCGCCAGCTCGGCCTTCGGCGTCGATGACAACGAGGCCGAGGAGACCGTGCGCCGCCTGGTCGTCGAGGCCGGCCTGGCTGCGACCTGCGGCAACGAGATCACGAAGCTCTATGGCTTGACCACGCGGACGCGCACCGCCGTGATCAACGCCAGCATCCTGCCGAAAATGATCGATACCGCATCCATGACCGAAGCAAGCGTCCGCGAGGCCGGCATCAAGGCACCGCTGATGATCATGCGCGGCGACGGCGGCGTCATGGACATCAAGGAAATGCGACGCCGCCCGGTTATGACCATGCTGTCCGGCCCCGCGGCGAGCGTCGCGGGCGCGCTGATGTATCTGCGCGTGTCCGACGGCATCTACTTCGAGGTCGGCGGCACCAGCACCAATATCGGAGTGATCCGGAACGGACGCCCGACGGTCAAATATGCGCGCGTCGGCGGTCACGAGACCTATGTCAGCTCGCTTGACGTTCGCGTCATCGGTATTGCCGGCGGCAGCATGGTCCGCGCGCGTGACGGCAAGCTGGTCGATGTCGGCCCGCGAAGCGCCCACATAGCCGGACTGCCCTACGCCGCCTTTGCCAGACCCGAAGACATCATTGATCCCAAAATCGAGTTCTTCCAGCCGAAGGCTGACGATCCCGCCGACTATGTGGCGGTACGTTCGGCCAACGGTACCCGTTATGCCATCACCAATACCTGCGCGGCCAACATTCTCGGCTACGCAAAGCCCGGCTTGCACGCCAGCGGCAACAAGGAGTCGGCACAGCGCGCCATGGCGGCCCTCGCCGATTTTACCGGCAAGTCGATTGAGGATACGGCGCGCGCTATCCTCGACATCGCTACCGACAAGGTGATCCCCGTCGTCGACGACCTCATCGCCGAATATAAGCTCGATCGCGATCAAGCCCTGCTTGTCGGCGAGGGTGGCGGTGCCGCGGCCTTGATACCCCATGCTTCCACCCGCACCGGCCTCCACCACGAGATATCCAGGGATGCCGAGGTGATCTCCTCCATTGGTGTTGCGCTGGCACTGGTGCGAGACGTGGTGGAGCGCATCATCCCCAATGCCCAGCCAGAGGACATCAAGCGGATCCGGCGGGAGGCTCTCGAAGCCGTGGTCAGGCTTGGCGCTGCACCCGAAGGTGTCGAAGTAACGATCGAGGTCGATCCAAACACCCATCGAGTGCGCGCCACCGCGATGGGGGCGTCGGAAATGCGCGCTCGCCAGCGCAAGGACGAAGTTGGGGAAACCGAGGCACGGGAAATCGCGGCGAAGGCGATGGGCGTCAGCCTCGAGCGGGTCGCGCTCGCGGCCACCACGCCGCGCATCCGTGTTTTCCAAGGCGAGGTGGAGGAGCGCAGTTGGGGTATTTTCAAGAAGCGCCGCAGCCCGGTGCGCGCGATCGATCTCGACGGCGTCATTCGCGTGCAACGCAGCCACAGCGTGGTTCGCCCGGTCTCGGCACAGACGGCGCTCGACGGCCTCCGGCGGCTCTGGGAAGACACGACGATCTATAATGGCGACAGCACAATCACGCCCGATATCTTCGTCATCGTCGGCGGCCAGCTGATCGACCTGTCCGGCGTCAACTCGATCGATCAGGCCGTGGCCGTCACCCGCGGCGAACTCGATGGACTAACCGCGGACGCCTCCGTCGCGTTGATCGGCATTCCGCCGTCGCGAGGTTTGTAGGATGACGCGCGCGGCAAGCGACCGGCCGTTCGGCGAGATCATGAGCGCGTCGCCCGAGACGGTTGGATTGTTGATGCTAAGGGCCGACCATCACGCCAAACGCCTGGACGATCAGACGCAAATCGCCGCCGTTTCCGCAGCGCTGGCCGATGGCGCGGCGACCGCGAGGAGCGTGCGGCGGCGCTTTCCTGAGCTATCCCCTCGCGACATCGCGCGCCAGCTCCAGGTGGCCGTCATGGCAAGCGATGACGATCCCTTGGTCGGCTCGATCTGGCGGTTCGCCGAATATCGGTCGAAGCCATCGCGGATCGTGCTCTACACACAGGGGCTTGCCCCGCTTGAACAGGTACTTGCCGGCGGCCTGGCCACCCGGCTACTTCGCGGGGCAACAGCGCAAGATGTCTTCGTCGCCCACGAACTTTACCATCATGCCGAAGCGACCCGACCCGACGTACCGATAGCAAGACGGTATCAGGCCACATTGCTTCAAATAGGCCGATGGCGATGGTCCACGGGGATCTCAGCACTTAGCGAGATCGCGGCCGGCTCCTTCGCGCAAACACTGCTCGGCCTGCCCTGCCATCCCAAGCTGCTGGACTATGTGGTATGGCCGGCCGTCGCTCCAGAGCATGATCGGCTCTGATTGAATCAGGACCGAGGCTCTGGATTCTTGGCCACCCCTGCCCCGCAGGAGCGGAAGCCGGTGGGATCAATGGATTGCTTTGAGACGATGTAGTCGATCTCACCGCGCGTGACGCCGATATCCGCCAGTTCGCTGTCGGTCAGGCGGCACAGCTGGCTTCGCAGCCTCCCGCGTTTGCGCCACTCCTGGAATGCATCCCAATATGGTTCGAGCGGACTGTAGACCGGCCGTTTTGCGGTTGCCGGTCCGAACTCCGTGGTGCCGTGGATCGTGCTCATGCGGTGTGTCCTGCGCTGGACTGTTCACCGGCGAGATTGCCAGCACGCGTATTGGCGCGCTTGACGGCTGGCTTACATTTTCCTCATCGGCAGCTTTTTTCTTCACGCTCCGCGACATGGGCTATCGCCTGGTCCATGACGCCGCCGGGCGGCGACTAAATCTTTGTTTTGGGAGGCGCAACTGAGCAAGGTCGAAGCGAATCCCGCGTAGTCATCATTCGAAAGCCATCCGCGAATTCGACCAGGCAACTACTCCTGTTGCCACGGGTCAGCACGCGGCAGCGCTGGCCTTTCCGATCCCGTCGGCGCCCGCGATAGATGTAAGGCAGGTCGCGCTCAACAAATTTGGCCACGGAGTGATGGCCTTTGCCTGTGACAACGGCCTCAGCAGCGGGGGACGTGCTGAGGCCGTTTGGGGTGCTGAGTGCCGGTAAGAGGGGCGGCACCACCCTGAAATAGCTCGTAGACCGCGCTCGCGAAATCTACCTTTTTTGGTGTAGCCAAATTGGTGGACTCTCGCTGGCTTCGCGCTGCGCGAGAGCGACTACGCGAAGATCCTTCCGGCCAGAGCGGGTCTGTTCGCCTGCGCGGCACACATCATCCGAACAACCAGGCGACGAGAGCGATCCAGCTGACAACGAAGATGACCGACCAGACCCGAACGGTCAGCCCTTCGGAGAGTTCGTCATCGAGCGATTCCCTCATAAAGGGAAGAATTACCTATCGGCTGGTCAGGGAAAATATACCTCTGGTCTTAGATCGCCTGGTATAGGGGTGGCGCGGCCGAACACGATGATACCGCAGCGATGACGTCCGGATTGGCGACCATCAATCTGAAGCGGCCCGGCGGAATGCATGATCGCCGAGGCCACCGTTTGCGCCCCTCCCGCCGCGCAATCCGTCGTGGGGGCTCGAAGCATCCCGGCCAACAAAAATAGTTCTATCCGATAACAATGTTCTTTGAGACCTAATCAATGGTGTAGCGTGGCGGGTCCCTCAGTAATAGTTTCGGGGCCCGCCCATGTCCGCATTCCAAGCCAAATTGGAACGATTTGAGACCCTTGCTGCCGAATGCGAGCTGATCGCCAACCGGGCGGTGGATGGGAGCAAACGCGAACTATATGTGCGGCTTGGTGCGCGCTATCGCGAGCTGGCTTCCGATATGCGGACCGTGATTGCGACCGTCGACGCGGCCGCGTAGATCTCGGCGAAGACTTCTACGCAAGTTCTCTTCAACTGCGTTGCTGTCACGTCCCGTGCCGCGATAGTGGTAGTTAATCGCCCGCGCGCGAACGCGGCCTGCTGACGCGGGACGGCCGCGAACATTGATATTCACGGCTCGCCCATGATCAACGAACGTCCGCCCGGCTCCTGGCTCGATTGATTGCAGCGCCGATCTTCGGCATCCCCGCTTCCACCGCGAGTGCCCGAGAAGACCGCATCGAAATCGGCAGCGCGGTCTCATAGCTGCCGCGGGCCACCAGAGCGCGACGAGATGAGGATGAACCATCATCGCGCTCTAGCCCTTTGCCCAAGCATGATCTCCGCGCAAACGCTACGCGTTTGCCGCGACGGAAACCCTACGCGCTCATGCTCTATTCCCACCACGAGGAGTGCAGTTCGCGCACTTCCTGCTCGGGCCGTTCCCCGCCGGCAATGAGGGGGGAGCTTATGGTCGGCAAATCCGGATTTCGTCGAGCGGTCCTATCCGAGAAGATCGACGCATCGTCCGCTCCGACAATTGCTTGCGGCCAGCGCATCCAGCCCGCGATTTCGCATCGGCGGAGTCCGAGGTCGCGGAGCATGTGGTCATCCATTTCAGAGAGTTCGGCTACGGCACGGCGGATCGCCAACTCGGTTTGGATCGCCTGCTTCACTCTCGTCAGGAATGCGGCGATTCCTGCAATCATGTGCCGTGCGACCAGGCGTGGTCGCTGTCGTCGCCGCGCGATGCTGATGCCGTGGATGTCGTAGTGCGATTGTCGCCAATGCATTTTGAAGCTCTCCACTGAGGTGATGCGGAGAGCTTGCGGCCTGCCGGCTACGGCGCTGTCTCAGATAATGGAAATAGCACTACATCTGTAATCCAGGACGCTGCAGTTTGGTCATTTTCAGTAAGGCTCGACCGGGAGGGCGAACAGATACCCAACCCCCCGCTCGGTCACGATCACCCGCGGCGCGCTCGGAGATGTCTCCAGCTTCCGCCGGAGCCGAAGGACCTGAACGTCGATGCTGCGATCGAAAATATCCTCATGAATCCGCGTCGCTTGAAGCAGGTGTTCCCGCGAAAGCGGCCGCTGCGGAGCCCTCAGAAAGGCGACCAGCAGCGCATATTCACCCTTGCTCAACGGCACCTGTGCCTCGCCGGCGTCAAACAGCTTGCGTCCACGGCGCTCCAGCCTCCAGCCCCCGAACCTGTAGCCACCCCGCTCCGGATCACGGGCCCGTGCGGTCCGTCCCATCTCCTGTCGCCGCAACACTGCACGGATGCGGGCGAGCATCTCCCGCGGATTGAAGGGCTTCACAAGGTAGTCGTCTGCCCCGAGCTCAAGTCCAACAATCCGGTCGATTTCATCGCAGCGATGTCCGGTCATGACGATGACGGGCACATCCGAGCTCGAACGGATATCTCTCAGGACATCCAAGCCGTCGTCCTGACCAAGCCGGAGATCGAGCACGATCAGGCCGGGCTCGGCGCTCTCAAGATGACGGCTCAGCTCAGCCCGATTTGACGCGCCCTTCACGGGAAGGCTGTGTTCCTCCAGAAACCTCGTCAGCATCATACGTACCGACGCGTCGTCGTCGACAACGATGATGTGGCCTGCACTCTCGATCATCTCCATCGCTTAAGCCTTCAAGCCAAATCGAAAATGAGCGGCCAGCTTCTGCTCGGCTAGATGATGCCTGGTCCAATCGAAGTCCACGCAACGTAGATAGCGCAACCAGTCTCACTACGTCAGGTTCAACAGGTTCAAATGGCTGTGAGAGTTTCTGCGTCCTGCGCTAGATCGAGTCTCGGTTTCAAGAGTAGTGCGATATGTCGCGCGCGACATCGAGACGTAGCGTGAGACCACTATCCTGATTGGTGACGCAACGCGTGTCGCACAAAAGGTTACAATCAGGAGAGATCAAAATGCCGATATCGAGCGCGACGACTGTCCTTGTCATGCTGGCTCTATCAAGCTCGATCGTCCATGCCGCAGATGACGTCGGCGCGACCCGATCAGCGCCCGCCGACGTCATCGGCGAGTCTCCTAACGTCACGTTTGATTCCGTGTTTCGTCAGAATGTCGACGAAGCGACGGTCATATCTTCGAGAGATCGAGCTCCGATCGGTCACCGGCAGCCACGGATACGCGACATTCCGGCCACGACGGAGCTGTCGCCCCTAGAACTCGGCTTGAGGCGCGAGGACGAAATCCTCGATCGCAAGATCACCATCTGTCGCGGCTGCTGATCGCGGGGCCATGAGGCTGATCTCGTCGGGCGATCGCGTTTGCCTGTCGCCCGATGCATCATTGCGGCATCGCTGCTGCCGAGATCGCCAGGCACCGCGACATGACGCTGCTCACGGCCGACGACATCAACGGATAGTGAAGCAACTCCGACACCCCGGAGGCCGCAAGCCGCGCCGGATCCAGGCCCCTCGCCGACGGAGTCGCAAGCACGATTGGCAGGGACGGTGCGATCTTGTGCAATTGAGCTGCCAGGCTCAGCGCCCGGTCTGTTCCCGCATGCGGGCATATCAGCACGGCATCAAGTCGCGCCGGATCGGCAGAGCACATCTTCGTTGCCTCCGACGGTTCAGTGAAGCCGACCGGTTCGTATCCAAGCGCCGCCAGGATTTCCTCGTCGCGCAGCAGGCTTGATGGATCGGGCTGCACTATCATCACCGTCTGACCGCTTCCGCGGCTGAGCTGAGGAGGCGCATGCTGAACAACGGTCGAGCCATCGGGAGCCGCCGACGGAAGCCAGATGTCGAAGCGCGTACCGGCCCCCAGGATACTCGTTACCTCGATGGCTCCTCCATACTCCAGGACGGTCTCATGCGCCGTCGAAAGCCCAAGGCCATTGCCCTCGGGCCTGATGGTGAAAAAGGGTTCGAAAATCCGGTCCATTGTCGCTTGGTCCATGCCGTGACCGGAGTCCGAAATCGAGACGACCGTGAACCGACCGGGACCGATCTCGCTGCCACGAATGCGAAGCGGTCGGTCCCTTACTTGCTCCTCGATTCGGATTTCAATCTTGCCCCTGCCGCGCTCGCACATCGCTTGTGCCGCGTTCACACAGATATTGAGAAAGACCTGTTGCAATTGGGCGGCCTCTGCCACAACGAGCGCACTCTCAGGCATTTGCCCAATCACGAACTCCAGCTCGAGCGCGGGCAGCGACGCCCTGAGCAAGCGCTCAGTCTCCGCAACCAGCGATCTGATGCATACCTGCTCCCGCTTTCCCTGGCCGCGTCCAAACGTCAGGATCTGATCGGTGAGCTGGCGCGCCCGCTCGCCGGCAAGGCGAATCTGATCGAGGTGTCTTCCCTTTGTTTCTCCACGACGGACCTCCGCATCGGCCATTTCCGTGTGTCCGATAATCGCACCGATAATGTTGTTGAAGTTGTGCGCGACGCCGCTGGCGAGCGCGCCAATCGTCTCCATTCGCCTCGCCTGCTGCAAGCTTGCTTCCAGGCGCTCCTTCTCCCGCTCGAGAATGACCCTGCGCGCGGCGTTGGCGATGACATCGAATGCCATGCGAAACAGTGTGAATTCACCATGCTGGGTGAGAGCGCCGGCATGAAGCGCATCGAAGCCGAGGATCACGCTGCTTCCCGGTCGAAATGGACCCATGACGCACAACCAGCCCCGAAGCCCGGCCTCGACAAGCAGGTTCTTCGTGTCATAGGGATGCAAAGGCTTGATTTTGTGAATGTGGATGACCCCCTCCTTGCCCAGATCAAAGCGCGAGGCGAGTTCGAGCGCTTTCTCCGGCCACCCCCGAGGGAAGTCCACGTTGTCGGAATACCATCGATAAACCTGCATCGGCGTACTCGGGACCAAAAAATAGGCCCGGTCGGCACCGATGTATCGAGCCAGCGTTCCCAGCGCCTCTTCGATTCGGTTCGCGATTTCGTGATGCGGCATTTTGATGAACCGTGTCGAGATGCTGGCGATGACATGCTCGAACTCGGCGCGCCGGCGCAGCGCTACGGCGCGCGCCCTCAGCTGCAGACCGAGATAGATCAGGACACCAAGCAGCGCCACGGCAGAGATATACAGGAGAAAACTGTATCGACGCGCCGACGATTGCGCGGAGCGCTGGCGCTCGGCGATCATTGAGCGGATCGCTTGCTGTTCGCTCGTGCTCGCTTCGGCTATCAGAGCCTTCAATATTGCATCGGTCGCCGGCAGAAGGTCGTGCAACAGGCCACCATGCGCGAGCACGGCCTGGATCGGCGCCGCCTCTTCCGACGGGCTTCGAATCGCTGCAAGCTGATCGATCTCCTCCTTGACTTCGCGCGCGTGATCGGACGAAGTATCGAGCGTCAGACGTAACATGGCAGCAGACAGCTGGTTTGCGGCAGTTGCAACCTCAGTGTTTCCCGATGCGGCGAGGTCCGCGTCGAACAAGCTGAAATAGGCGAAGGAATTCCGCAGCAATGCGCTGCTGCTCTTGAACTTCTCAACGAGGTCGTCCTGGCGGCGGGCGCGAGCGGCAAGCGCTTCGAACGCAGCGCTTTCGTTTGGCCCCTCGCGCGCCACCTCGCGGAGCCGCTCGAGCGACTTGTCATAGGCGTCGGTCAAGTGAGCCAGGTGGTCATAATTGCGCGACAATCCCGCACGCGCCGTGAACACCTCGCGGTTCATTCCGCGTTCATATGTCGAGAAATCATCGAGCGCCCGCAGCTCACGGTCGAAGCGTGCGGTATTCAGGCTCAGATTGCTAAGCCATGCGAGCAGCGATAGCAGGATGAGCAATTTGGCAGCCATCGCGGCAAGTTTCACGGGCCTGCTCCGACGGACTTGCCACGAAATTCCCCGGTCAGAGTGCCAAGATAGGCGACGATCGCCTTGACCTCTCCGTCGGTCAGTGTCGAGTTCAATTGGGCGAGGGCCATCCTGCGAACGGCATCATCGAGGGTTGGCGCGCTGCCATCGTGAAAATAGGGAGCCGTCGTCGCAACATTCCGAAGGCTAGGCACTCGAAGAAGCTTCGGCTCCGGTGAAGCCAACGGGTGAAATATGCCGTGGCGCTCAAAAAGATTACCACCGACATTCACGCCTTGATGACAGGAAACGCAGCCGAGCGATTTGAACAGCCGGTAGCCATCCATCTCGAGCGGCGATAACGCGCTTGCATCTCCCTTCAGCCACTGGTCGAAGCGGCTGCCCGGAGTCAGCAGGGTCCGCTCAAACATTGCGATGGCATCCACGATATTGTCCGCATCGGGACGTCCGCCGTAAGCGACCACGAACTGGTTTCGGATATCCGGATCCGAATTGAGCTTTTGAGCGACTTCGCCGGGCGTGATGTTCGTTACGTGCGGCGCTTGCAGCAGCGCCACCGTCTGATCGTCCAGCGACCGGTATCGTCCCTCCCAGCCAAGCCGAAAGCTCAACGACGAATTGAACACTGTCGGCGTGTTGAGGGGAAGCGTCGTGCCGTCGATCCCGTGATCCAGCCGGTTACCCGTCGCGCCGTTGGCGGAGATGTCGTGACAGGATGCGCAACTGCGCGAATTGTCGCGAGACAGGCGCGTGTCCCTAAAGAGTCGCTCGCCAAGCCTAACCTTCAACGGTTCCGACAAGATGGGTTCGGGAATCGGCGTGATCGGCTCGTCGACCGCGATACTGGCGGTCTCGGCGGGCCGTTCGGCCCCTTGTGGCAGCGCCGGCCAATAATGCAGGCCCGCGAGAGCCAGCACGCAAATCCAAAGCACCGCGGCGCGAGCGAGTCGGAGAAATCTGGTTTGGAGGGCGGGGTTCAAGCGAATTTGGCTTCTTCGGCAGTGATAGTGGTTATCCGGTTGATGTGAGAAACCTGCGTGGCATGCAAAAACACGCAGGCGGCAAGATTTGGTGACGGTGAAGCCGTCAATCCATCACGATGCCGAGACTGGAGCGACCCTCACGTCTGCGTGAACTCTGCCTAAAGTCGCCTGTTGCTGGCCAGCGGCCGTCGGAGCCGCCGCAGGATGCGCGGAACCCTGGCCGGCAGCGAGGGCTGATCGGCGGTCTGACCGGTAGAACCCGCATCCGGGGTGCGGCGGCGGTGCATCGGCTGCACGCGTGGTCGATGTTGAGGGTCGGCAGCTGCCGCGTAATGCGCGAGCGCGCAAGCGGCAAAACCGTCCATCATCCAGAGCAATGCAGAGGACCATGACGAGCCGACGTGAGGGCCTGTCGGCCGCTTCTTATCGTCGGATCTGAGTTCGACATTGGATCCGTCTTCGAATTTGCCAGCAGCTTGGACAGCGAGGCCGGGACCTGAGCGATCGGGATGCATTGCGCGCGACCCGAGGCTCCGTATTCGCGCTTTTGACAATTCACAACTCCTCGATTGAGGAGGAAACGTTAGAAGCACAGGTGTTACGTGAATGTCGCCAGCCACGGTAAAAGCGTTGCAGCGATAACAATGTCGACCACGATGTTGTCGTAATCCGAGTGGGTTCCACCCGAGGTGAAGGACGTACCCGACGCCAGCCCGGCTCCGATAGCGCGCGGCGAACTGAAGCTTCCTGTGCAATCTCAATATTTGCACGTCGATGCTTCCATCGAGCCAACTCCACAGACTCGCGTTGCCTGGAGCAATTGCGGCAGAGCCTTCGCGGCCAGTTCGGCTTACCGACGTTTGGAGGACAGTTTCTCCCGGCCTCCGATGCGGCGCATTCATGAAAGCGTAGGACGCTCACAACGCGGAGATGCATGTCGAAATCAGGTCCTCTCGCAGGTGCGGTTACTGATGAGATCGTGGGCATCCAGGCGAAAATCTTCGCATCAATCCCGGCTTGCCCGTTTTGGCGGCTTCGATTATGTATAGACATGTTCGGATAGAGGATGGCCGGCATGAGCGACCGCGTACTCGCCTTCGACGGGATCGGGCAGGACTTTCCGGCGCCGGGACAACGGACCAAGGTCCGTGTGCTCGACGGGATCAGCTTCGAAGTCGACCGCGGCAAGTTCGTCGCAGTGATCGGGCCGAGCGGCTGCGGCAAGAGCACGCTATTGCAGATGGCGGCGGGCCTGCTGGCGCCGACGCGTGGGGCGGTGCATCATCGCGGCCGCAAGGTCACGGAGATCAACACCGAAGTCGGCTTCGTGCCGCAACAAGCCCAATTATTTCCCTGGAAGACGCTCGCCGAGAATGTCGAGTTGCCGCTGTTGCTGCGCGGGATTGCGGCCAGTGAACGACGCGAGCGGGTTGCGAACGCGCTCGCATCGGTCGGTCTCACGGGCTTTGAGCAGCATTTCCCGAACCAATTGTCCGGCGGCATGCAGAAGCGCGGTTCGATCGCGCGCACGCTGGTCTATCGGCCGGACATCATCCTGATGGACGAGCCGTTCGGCGCACTGGACGCACAGACCCGCATGGTGATGCAGAGCGACCTGCAGGCGCTGTCGATGGATGCCGGCGCGAGCGTCGTTTTCGTGACCCACGATATCACCGAAGCGGTGCTGCTCGCCGACCACGTCGTGGTGCTGAGCCAGCGGCCGTCGCGGCTGCTCGCCAACATTCCGATCGACCTGCCCCGTCCACGCAATATGTTCGAGCCGTTCCGGAACCCCGGCTTCGAGGCCGCCTATGACGCTGTCTGGATCGAGTTCCGCTCACAGATCGAGACCGGACGCGTTCATTGACCGAGAGCAAACCGATGACCGAATTGGCCTATGACGCCTCCGAGGGGACCGCGCCCTTGCATCGACGTCTCGCCGCGAACGCAGCAAGACCGCTGCAATGGTTGTTGAAGCTGCTGCCCGGGATCGCGCTACTACTGTTCTGGCAATGGGCGTCCGGCCGGCTGATCAAGGAAATCTATGTCAGCAAGCCGACCGCGGTTGCCCAGCGCCTCTACGAGCTGTTCATGTCCGGCGAGATCTATCCGCATCTGTGGACCACCGGCCAGGAGCTTGTACTCGGCTACGTCATCGGCGTCGCGGGCGGCGTGATTGGCGGCTACACGCTCGGCCGCTCGCCGCGGCTTGCTCGAATCTTCGAGCCCTATGTGATGGCGTTCTACGGCGTGCCCAAGATCGCGCTGGCGCCACTCTTCATCATTTGGTTCGGCATCGGGATGGGATCGAAAATCGCGCTCGCCTCGATCATGGTGTTCTTCCTGGTGTTCTACAACGTGTTCGCCGGCGTGCGCAGCGTCGACCGCGAGTTGGTCAATCTCACGCTGGTGATGGGCGCAAACCAGCGTCAGCTCACGTATCACGTGTTCCTGCCGGCTGCGGCGCCATTCGTGATGCTCGGCATGCGGCTCGCCATCCCCTACAGCGTGATCGGTGTGATCGTCGGCGAATTCACCTCGTCGGCGCAAGGGCTCGGCCTGTTCATTCACGAGGCCTCATCAACCTACGATCCCGCGGGCGTGTTCGCGGGCATCGTGATCCTGCTGGCGTTCGTGACCGTCGCGAATTTTCTCGCCGGCCGGCTCGAGCGGCGCCTGTTGCGCTGGCGCGCGCTTTCAGGCGCGGGCCCGATCGACGTCTAGGAGAGCATGATCGGAAACAACGGAACCGTTCCTTCGAGAGAACCATCTCGAATGGATAGGTGAGTACGACAGGATTCAAATTGCATCGCATCACGTTCCGGAACAGGGAGATTTTCATGCGCGCGACCATGGGTTTGGCGAAAGCGGTCATGATCGGCGCCACGCTGATGCTGCTGCCGACGGTGGCGACGGCACAGCAGACGGTGCGGATCGGGCTCGGCGCCCCGACCTTGAGCTTCCTGCCGATCTGGTCGGCGCGCGCGCTCGATACGTTCAAGACGCAGGGACTAACCGCCACCGTCGTGGCGCTGCCCGGCGGCGACGCTTCGGCGCTCGCTGCCGTTGATGCCGGCGACATCGAACTCGCGGCGGTCGGCCCCGACGCGATGCTGCGCGCCGTGGCCAAGGGCCAACCCTTCCAGATCGTCTATTCGCTGATGTCGAAAGTCACGCTCCAGCTTGTCGTCTCGCCCGCGCTCATGGAGCGCACGGGCGTAAAGACGACCGATCCGCTCGAGAAGCGGCTCGCCGCCATGAAGGGCGCGCTCGTCGGCGCCACCGCCCTTGCCGGCGCGCAAGAAATTGCTGCGCGTTGGCTCGCCGGCAAGGGCGGCCTCAACCCGAAGACCGACATCAAAGTGGCGCAGGTCGGCAATCCGACCGCCGTCCAGGCCGCCCTCGAAGCAAAGCGGATCGACGCCTTCGTGCTGTCACCGCCAGAAGGATTTCTGGCCGAGAAGGCGGGAAGCGGCGTCGTCCTGATTTCGCTCGGAGACGAATTCCCCTTACTGGCAAACCAGCCCTACCTCGTGCTCGTCGCCAAGAAGCCGATCAGCCCGGCGACGACGGAGCTCATCACCAAAACGGCGAAGGCGTTGCAGGAGGCCAGCGCCGCGGCGGTCGACAAGCCGGAGCAAACCGCCGAGGCGATTCAGAAGCAATTCTTTGCCAAGGCGGAACCGCAGGCCATCACGGCCGCGCTCAAGGCGATGCGCAGCGGAGTCGCCGACGGTGGCAAGATCGACGTCCAGAGCATGCAGAATGCGCTGACCTTCGCCAAGGAGGTCGGCACCAATTTCGGCAAGGAGTTCGATGCCAAGACGTCCGAGGGCGATTTGTGGACCAACCACTTCGTCGAGGCGGCGAAGGCCAAGTAGCCATGGCTTTTTCGAGCGAATTGGATACCGGTTCGCCTGAAGAAAACCCGTCAAAGCAAGAATCCGGAGCTTCGGTTCTGATTCAATCGGAACCGGAGCTCTAGCCGCTCGGCGTGAACCGCGCGGTCAGATCGTAGAGCGGCCCCGGATGGACGAGGCGGACCGCCGTGATCGGCTGGCCATTGCGCCAGGTACGACGCTCGATGATGAGGCAGGCCGTGCCCACGTCGATGTTCAAATCCGCGGCCAGCGCCTCGTCGGCGTTGCCGGCCGAGATGCGGTGCTCCGCTTCGGTCCATGGCACATGGTCGACCAGCCACGTGCTGGGCGGCACCTCGGAGAAATCCTGCTGAGCTGCGTCCGGCACCGCATCAAGGTTGAGGATCCGGTCTTCCAGGGCGAATGGTTGCTTGGCGGCATCGTGACGGCAACGCAGCGCCAGGATCGGCGCGCGCAGGTCCAGATCGAGCCGCGCCTTGTCTTCGCGCGTGGCCGTGCGTTTCTGCCGCTGAAGCAGCGCATAGCCGTAGCGTTGGCCGCGGCTTTCGACTTCCGCCTTGAGGTCGGGGATCTGCAGCACGGCCGAATGGACTTTCGGGCGTGACACGAAGCTGCCGGCGCGACGCTTGCGCTCGACCAAGCCCGCCGCCGCGAGTCCCGACAATACCTTGTTCACGGTCATGCGCGCGCAGGAATAGGTATCCATCAGTTCGTGCTCGAACGGCAGCCGGTGCCCGGGCGGCCATTCGCCGGACACGATACGGCCTTCGATGTCGCTGCGGATGCGCTGATAAAGCGCGACCCCGGCGTTGGCGCCTCGTTTTGATGGTGCAGTCATTCCGCGAGCAGAGCCTCCAGCCGACGGCGGAAGCCGGCGGCGACCGATTCCACCTGATGGTGCCGGCCGTTTGTCACAACCTTGCGGCCGGATGTCCAGACGCAGTCCACAGGAGAACGTCGGCTGCCGAAGATCCAGCCGTCGAGAATCGCGTCGGTCGAGTGGCCGGCCAGCGCCGGGTTGTCGGCATCGAGACTGACGATGTCGGCCGCAAAGCCGACCGCGAGGCCACCGGCGATGCCGAGCGCCTGTGCACCGCCGGCAAGCGCGCCGTCGAACAGCGCGCGTCCGGTTGAGGGGGTGTGCGGCGTTGCCATCACGTTGCGCGCGCGCAGCGCCAGGCGTTGCGAATATTCGAGCTGCCGCAGTTCGTCGGCCGCGCCGATCAGGACGTTGGAATCCGAGCCGACACCGAACCGGCCGCCGGCGCGGCAGAATGGCGGCGCATTGAAGATGCCGTCGCCGAGATTGGCCTCCGTCACCGGACAAAGCCCCGCGACTGCGCCCGTCGCGGCCATCGCGCGGATCTCCTCCTCCGTCATGTGCGTGGCATGCACCAGACACCAGCTGCGATCGACCGGCGCATGATCGAGCAGCCATTGCACCGGCCTGCTCCCGCTCCAGGCGATGCAATCCTCGACCTCCTTCACCTGTTCCGCGACATGGATGTGGATCGGCCCGCCGGCGGCGAGCGGCAAGATCGCCGCCATTTCGTCTGGCGTGATCGCACGCAGCGAATGCGGGGCGATGCCGACCACGGCTCCGTCGTATCCTGCAACGGCACGCCGCGAAGCTGCCACCAGATCCGCGTATCGATCGACGCTGTTGACGAAGCGCCGCTGTCCCTGATCGGGTGCGCGGCCACCGAAGCCGGCATGGGCGTAGAACACCGGAAGCAGCGTGAGGCCGATGCCGCTTGCATTTGCGGCGGCGGCGACGCGCCCGGCGAGCTCGGCGATATCGCCGTAAGGCACGCCCGCGGGATCGTGATGGACATAGTGGAACTCGCCGACCCGCGTGAAGCCCGCCTCCAGCATTTCGACATAGGCTTGCGCCGTGATTGCCTCGACGTCGTCGGGCGTCATGCGGCCGACGAAGCGATACATCAGTTCGCGCCAGGTCCAGAAGCTATCGGAGGAGGCGCCCCGAATCTCGGTGAGGCCCGCCATGCCGCGCTGGAAGCCGTGGCTATGGAGATTGGCGAGCCCCGGCAATCCGATTGCGTGCCGCTCGTCGGTGCCGATCGCTGTGACACCGGTATCGACGGACGCGATACGGCCGCTCTCGAGAGACAATCGCACGTCGCGCGACCATCCATCAGGCAGCAGAGCTTGCTTGAAATGGAGCTGGTACAATCTGGTCTCCGACATTGACGTGTCGCCAGGTAATATGTATAGACAAATGGCATCTATGCCAAGCGTTCGGACGCAGAGAATAGCGGGCTTCCATCGTCATGACTGTCGCTGATCGTGTCTGGCATCACTGTCGCCTTGCCACGCTTTCTCCCCGGCGCGAAGGCATCGGGATCGTCGAGGACGGCCTGCTCGCCGCCAAGGACGGCATCATCGTCTACGCCGGACCGAAGGCTGATGCACCGACCGGCCTCGACGCGGCCCGGCGGACCGATTGCGAGGGGCGCTGGATCACGCCCGGCCTGATCGATTGCCACACCCATCTCGTCCATGGCGGCAATCGCGCCGAGGAATTCGAGCTCCGGCTTGCGGGCGCAAGCTATGAGGAAATCGCGCGGCGCGGTGGCGGCATCGTGTCGACGGTGAAGGCGACGCGGCGTGCGAGCGAGGGCGAGCTCGTCTCCGGCGCGCAACGTCGCCTCGATGCCCTGCTCGCCGAGGGCGTGACGACCATCGAGATCAAGTCGGGCTACGGGCTCGAGCTTGCGACCGAGCGCCGGCAGCTCCGCGCCGCACGGCAGCTCGGGCGCGATAACCCTGTCACAGTGCAGACGTCGTTCCTTGGCGCCCATGCGCTGCCGCCCGAGCGGGCCGGCAATTCCAAGGCCTATATCGCCGACGTCTGCGAGATGATCCCACAGCTTGCCGCCGAGGGCCTGGTCGATGCCGTCGACGCCTTCTGCGAAGGAATCGCGTTCTCCGTGGAGGAGACCGCCCAGGTCTTCACCCGCGCGCGTGAATGCAATCTTCCCGTCAAGCTCCATGCCGACCAGCTCTCGAATCTCGGCGGTGCGGCCCTGGCGGCGCGGTTCGGCGCGCTGTCGGCCGATCATCTCGAATATGCCGATGAAGAGGGTATCGCAGCGATGGCCCGCGCAGGCACAGTCGCGGTGGTGCTGCCGGGCGCGTTCTATTTCCTGCGCGAACGGCAGGCGCCGCCGATCGAACTGATGCGCAAGCATCGCGTTCCGATCGGGCTCGCGACCGACAACAATCCCGGCTCGTCGCCGCTGACCTCGTTGCTGCTGACGATGAACATGGCGGCGACGCTGTTTCGCCTGACCGTCGACGAATGCCTCGCCGCCGTGACACGCGAGGCCGCCCGCGCCCTCGGGCTATCGGCCGAGACCGGCAGCCTCGAGGCGGGCAAACGTTGCGATCTCGCAATCTGGAGCATCGAACGCCCCGCAGAGCTGGTCTACCGGATGGGCTTCAATCCCTTGCATGCGCGCGTCTGGCGAGGCCGGACGACATGACCCTGCCGCTCCCTTCTTCACCGGATGTTCTCCCATGACGACACGTATCGACAATGCGCGCACCATTCGTGCGCCCCGCGGCCCGGAGCTTTCGGCAAAGAGCTGGCTGACGGAGGCGCCGCTGCGGATGCTGATGAACAATCTCGATCCGGACGTCGCCGAAAAGCCCGGCGAGCTCGTGGTCTATGGCGGCATCGGACGCGCCGCGCGCGATTGGGAAAGCTTCGACCGCATCGTCTCGACGCTGCGGCGCCTCGACGGCGACCAGACCCTCGCAGTGCAGTCCGGCAAGCCGGTCGGCGTTTTCCGCACCCATCCCGATGCGCCGCGCGTGCTGATCGCCAACTCCAACCTGGTGCCGCATTGGGCGACGTGGGAGCACTTCAACCTGCTCGATCGCAAGGGGTTGATGATGTACGGCCAGATGACCGCCGGCTCATGGATCTATATCGGCAGCCAGGGCATCGTTCAGGGAACCTACGAGACCTTCGCCGAGCTCGGCCGCCGGCACTATAGCGGCAACCTCGCCGGCAAGTGGATCCTGACGGCAGGGCTCGGCGGCATGGGCGGCGCGCAGCCGCTTGCCGCTGTGATGGCCGGTGCATCCTGCCTCGCCGTTGAGTGCCAGCCGTCGCGAATCGAGATGCGCATGCGCACGCGCTATCTCGACCGGCAAGCCAGCGATCTCGACGAAGCGCTGGCGATCATCGAGGACGCCGGACGGACAAGGAAGCCGGTCTCGGTCGGGCTGCTCGGCAACGCGGCGGAGATATTTCCTGAGTTGGTCAGGCGCGGCGTGCGGCCCGATGCCGTCACCGACCAGACCTCCGCACACGATCCGGTCAACGGCTACCTGCCGAAGGGCTGGTCGATTCACGAATGGGAATCGCGCCGCGAGAGCGACCCGAAGGCGGTCGATCGCGCTGCCCGCGCCTCGATGGCCGAGCACGTCCGCGCCATGCTCGACTTCCACCGCATAGGAATTCCGGTCGTCGATTACGGCAACAACATCCGCCAGATGGCGCTCGAGGAAGGCGTCAAGGAGGCGTTCGATTTTCCGGGCTTCGTGCCGGCCTATATCCGTCCGCTGTTCTGCCGCGGCATCGGTCCGTTCCGCTGGGCCGCGCTGTCGGGCGATCCGGAGGACATCTATCGCACCGACGCCAAGGTGAAGGAGCTGATGCCCGACGATGCGTTGCTGCATCACTGGCTCGACATGGCGCGCGAGCGGATCGCCTTCCAGGGCCTGCCGGCCCGCATCTGCTGGGTCGGCCTCGGCGACCGCCACCGGCTCGGCCTCGCCTTCAACGAAATGGTCGCCCGCGGCGAACTCAAGGCTCCTATCGTGATCGGCCGCGACCACCTCGATTCCGGATCAGTCGCCTCGCCCAATCGCGAGACCGAAGCGATGCGCGACGGTTCGGATGCGGTGTCCGACTGGCCGATGTTGAACGCGCTGCTCAATTGCTCGAGCGGCGCCACCTGGGTGTCGCTGCATCACGGCGGCGGCGTCGGCATCGGCTACTCGCAGCACGCCGGCATGGTCATCGTTTGCGACGGCACGCCGGCAGCGTCGCGGCGCATCGCCCGTGTGCTGTGGAACGACCCTGCGAGCGGCGTGATGCGGCATGCCGACGCCGGCTACGAGCTTGCGATCGAGTGCGCGCGAGCCAACAATCTCGACCTGCCGAGCCTCGGTTGAGGACAGGCGCGCCGTGAGGATCGTTCACGCCATCGATTGCCGAACGACGCCGTGGAAGAACGGGGGCGGCGCGACGACGGAGATCGCCGTCGAGCCGCCGGGCGCGTCATTTGATGATTTCGACTGGCGCATCAGCATGGCCCGAGTCGCCTCCGACGGGCCCTTCTCCAAATTCGCCGGCATCGATCGGACGCTTGCCGTGATCACGGGACACGGACTGGCGTTGACGATCGGCGATGCCACAGCGCTGGTGCTCGACGGCGACTCCGACCCGATCCGCTTCGCCGGCGACGTGCCGACCTCCGCGCGACTGCTCGGCGGCGAGATCGTCGATCTCAACGTGATGACGCGGCGCGGACGATTTGAACATCGGCTCCGGCGCATTCGCGAACCCGTGGCCTGCGATTTCGCAGACCATCGGACCGCGGTGGTTGTCGCGCCGTCTGGCGACGTCAGTCTGACCTCGCCGCAAGGCACCGCCCTCCTGGCGCGCGGCGATGCTGCCATTCTTTCGCGCGCTGACGATACGCCGTGCCGGATCGCACCGGCGAATGAGGCGACCGAATGCTACCTCGTGCTCCTGCGCGAAAGCCGTCAGGCCGGCCGAACATAGCCTGCCGCACGCGCCTCGGCATCCCAGCGCAGCATCAGCTCATAGTCCGCGATGTTGACGGGGGCGAAGCCTCCGAGACAAAGCCGGTCTCTCAATTCGGTGCAGGCGGGCGCGCCGGCAAAGGTTGCAAGCGTCGCCTGCAACCTGGCAACGATTTCATCTGGACATCCGGATGCCGCAACCAGGAACGGAATTGGCGCCGGATCGGTGGTCGCCACGATCCTGACTTGCGATGCGAGCTCGGCCTCATGACGCAGCATCAGGTCGAGCGCGTAGCTGTCGAGCGGACCGATATCGATGTCACCGGCGAGCAGCGCGTCGACCACGCGCCTTGGCGTCGTCAGCGGGCCGACGCTTTCGCGATAAAGCCCGGCGCCGCGCTGCCGGTAGTAGTCCAGGAGATGGTGCCGCAGCGCGTTGTAGCCGGAATGGGAGTCCTCGACCGTATAGCCGAGCCGCCCGCCAAACGTATCCTCGATCGCGTGGAATCCGGAGTCTGCTCGGACGAGGAGCCGCGTGGCATAGACCGGCCGCCCTGCGACCGGAGCCCTGGTCGGAACAGGCGCGGCGACCGGGCGTGGCCGATGTGCCGCCAGCATGAACGGAAATCCGCACATGAAGGCGCAACCGAGATCGCTGCGCGACCACAGCTCAGCCAGCGGAAGCGGAAAGGCATGATCGATAACGTCGAGCCCGACGCCGCTTTCGCGCGAAAGCCAGCCGAACAGCTCCTTCCAGGCGGCGGCCGCCTGCGGATTGACCGAATACATTCGCGCGTTGGCAGCATAATGCATTGCAAGATGCCCCAGCCTTCCAATCAGGCAAAGCGCAGACGCTGCCCCACGCCGATGCGCTCGGCCTTTTCCAGCATCGCATGACCCAACGCAATGTCGGACAGCGAAAGTCCGCGATGCCAGAGCAGATTGGTCTCGGCGTCACTCTCGCGCCCCGGCTTGAGACCGGCGACGATCTGTCCGAGCTCTGCGTGCAGCGTCGCCTCGGACAGCTTGCCCGCCTCGACGTGGGCGCGAAGGCTGCCGAATTTTCCGCCCTTGCACTGGCCCCAGTCGTCGACCACGAGCTTCGCCATGATGTCGGTCAGCGAGAGCTCGATCGCGCTCATCGTTCCATAGGGAACGACGAAAGCACCCTTCTTGATCCACTCGGTCTTCAGCATCGGCGTCGGCTTGTCGAGCCGGGAGGCCTCGACAACGATGTCGGCGCCCTCGAGACACGACTTCCAGTCTTCCGTCGCCACCACCTTCTTGCCGAGGTCGCGGCTGAGCCTATCGGCGAAATTTTTGCGGCTTTCCTCGCGGCGCGAATGCACGCGGATCTCGTCGAAATCAAACAGACGGTCGAGCAGCCGGACGTTCCAGTACGCGGTGCCGCGCGCGCCGATATGGCCGAGGATCTTCGAATTCTTGCGGGCGAGATACTTGGCGCCGATCGCCGTCACCGCCCCGGTGCGCATGTCGGTAATGCCGCTCGCGTCCATGATCGCCTTTGGCGCGCCGGTTCGGGGATCGAACAGCGCCAGGATGCCAAGTTCCGAATGAAGTCCGAGTTTGTAGTTGTCGACGAAGTCGCCGACGATCTTGACGCCGGCCCTGTCGATCGGCGGCTTGATCGCCCCACGCAGCACGTTGAAGTGCCCGTTGGCGACGCCGGGTTCGAGATGGACGCGCGGCTCGATGACGGTGTCGCCCCTGCCCTGGGCTGCCAGGCTCGTTTCGATCGCCGACAGGATTTCATCGTCAGTGATCTTCAGCTCGTCGATGTCGAGGCGGTTGAGGTAGGTGATGTAGATCGGCGGCATAACAACGTCCTCCTCAGATTATGTCTATACATAATCCGAGACGATAAGCGTGTCAATCGCGCCGTAGCCAGAACCATGGTTGCTTCGCTGCTTCGCTCGGTACCCATCCAAAATTTCAAACAACGGATATCAGCGCGCATTCTCGCGGCGCGATGTGACCGAGTTTTGCATCTCATCGTCCCTCTTCTTCAGCTGAGGGCGCAGGGGAAGCCGGGTGCCGATTGTCGCTCGGTGGAGGCCGGACTTGCCTCGTCGGGCAAATCAGTGATCGGCGCGCTGACGATAGCTACGCGTCACGACACACTCCAGCGGATCGCGGCATCTGCATCAGGCCTGGTGCCATGACGAGCTGGCATTGTCGAGCCAGCGCCGGGTTGCGTCATCGGACCAGCCGGGGACTGCGAACTGCCCTGATGGAGCCGCGCCCTGTGGAACTGCGCGCTGCGCGGGAGGAACGATCACATGAGGCGTGCGGAAGCGTCCCGCCTTGGCGCGATGACCGGATGCCGCATTGGCCGAGCCGTAGACAACGAACGAAAGGGCCAGCGCCAGCAACAAAGGCAACACTGCATGCGTCGCATTTCGTTTAATCATGTTGCGTACCGTCATGACCTGACCGTGCTGCACAACGCGGCTGCACTATGGATCCATCCCGAGCGACTGGCCGCCGAACTTGGACGGATCGTTGTAGCTGGGAGTGTCGTGGAAGCGAACCGACGGTCGAGGCCACGCGTAGGCCGGAGGCGGGACAGCGGCGAAGCTCGAGGCCACGCCATGGGGAAGGATGACATGATGATGCGCACGGGAATGGTGCGCTGTCGCCGCGTCAGCGGAAGCACCCAGCGCGATCAACAATCCCATTCCCAATCCCAGAACAACACGCATCGACTTTGCTCCAATGGATGAACGCGCTTGTCAGATGATGAGCGGCATATGTGCGTGGATCGCGCGGCCCCAACACATCGCGACTTCACGATCGGTCACATTGCCGGGATCATGCGCGCGCGAGGAAATGACCCTGTCGGGCGGGACTCACACCCCCAGCCGGTCCCTTACCCGCCCCGTCAGTACGGCAGCCGTGACGCCGAGGGGCCAGAAGGCGTGCATCGGAATCGGCTTGACGCCCGTGATCGGCATGTCGATCTCGGCCCTGCTCCCGCCGATCAGGCGGCGGGCGAGTTGGGCGCCCATCGCGGTTGAGAGTGCGACGCCGCGGCCGTTGCAGCCGAGCGAGATCAGGAGATTCTCCGCGGGCTCGTGCACGTGCGGATAGTGGTCCTTGGTGATGGCGAGGCGGCTGTTCCAACCATGAGTCCATGTAACGCCGGCAAGCTGCGGCCACAACCGCTCGGCGTAGCGGATCAGGTAGGAGATGTCGGACGGGCTCTTGATCCAGCGCATCGGGCCGCGGCCGCCCATCAAGAGGCGATTGCGCTGGTCGATGCGATAATAGACCGTGATCTGGCCGCTCTCGTAGAGCACCGGCCGGCTCGGCATGATCGATCGCGCGACATCGTCGGACAGTGGCGCAGTGCATGCGATCGACGAGAACACCGGCACGATGGTGCGGCGGAGCGCCGGCCAGAGATCGTCGGTAAAGCCGTTGGTCGCGAGCAGCACCTTGTCGGCATGCACGACCGCGCGCGGTGTCTCGATGCGCCAGCGCGCGCCGTCACGGCGCAGCGCCAGAGCCGGCGTCTCGCCATGAACGATTGCGCCGGCGCCAATCGCAGCGCGCGCGAGCCCGCGCACGTAACTTAACGGATGCAGATCGCCGCCGCGTGCATCGAGCATGGCACGGAGATAGCGGTCGCTCCCCGTCATCTCGCGCATCTCGGCGGCGTTGAGCAATTTCACCGGCATGCCGCGCCGGATGCACTGCTTCGCCGTCGCCTCGATCGCGGCGGCGCTCGCTTCGTTGTAGGCGGCGCGCAGCGTGCCGTTCTGCCGCGCCTCGCAGGGAATCTGGTAACGGCGGATCAGATCGAGCGTGAAGTTCGTGGTGCCGTAGGAGAATTCGACCATGCGGCGGCCGAGATCGGTGCCGAAATCGGCTTCGATCTGGTCCGGATCGTGCTTCAGTCCCGGATTGATCTGCCCGCCATTGTTGCCGGAGGCGCCCCAGCCCGGCTCCTGCGCTTCAAGCACGATCGCCGGCACGCCCTGCTCGGCGAGATGCAATGCGGTGGAGAGGCCGGTGAAGCCGCCGCCGATGATCGCGACCGGCACGCTCTTGTCCGCGGTGAGCGGTGGTGTCGCGACCGGCGGCACGGCGGTGTCGGCATAGAGGCTCGGCGGCAACGGCAGGCGGACGGGTACGTTCATACGTGTAACCGGATCAAAGCGGATGGAGCACGCGCCGCAGGAAATCCTGGGTGCGGGCGTGCTGCGGCTGGTTGAGAACGGATTTCGCCGCGCCCTGCTCGACGATGACGCCGCCATCGATGAACAACACGCGGTCCGCGACGTCGCGGGCAAAGCCCATCTCGTGCGTGACCACCACCATGGTCATGCCGTCGTCGGCGAGCCGGCGCATCACGGACAGCACGTCGCCGACCAATTCGGGATCGAGCGCCGAGGTCGGCTCATCGAACAGGATCGCCTTTGGCTGCATCGCCAGCGCGCGTGCGATCGCGACGCGCTGCTGCTGCCCGCCGGAGAGTTGTGGCGGGTGCACGTCCGCCTTCTCCGCGAGCCCGACCTGCGCGAGCAGCGCGCGGCCGCGCGCCAGAGCCTCGTCGCGTGGCTCCTTCTTCACGATGATCGGCCCCTCGATGACGTTTTCGAGCGCCGTGCGATGCGGGAACAGGTTGAAGCGCTGGAACACCATTGACACCTGGGTCCTGATCGCGACGATGGAGCTGCTGTCGCGATTGACGCGCGCCCCTTCGACGCGGATGTCGCCCCGGTCGTAGCCTTCGAGCCCGTTGACGCAGCGGAGGATGGTCGACTTGCCGGAGCCCGACGGACCGATGATGCAGACCACCTCGCCCTTCTCGACCGAGGCCGAGATGCCCTTCAGCACCTCGACCTTGCCAAAGCTCTTGTGGACGTCAGTCAATTCGATCATCGCCGTCCCGCCCGCTTCTCGAAATGGCGCACCAGCAGGATCAGCGGGATGCTCATGGTGAGGTACATCAGCGCTACCAGCGTAAACACGCTGGCATTCTTGAAGGTCGACGACGCTATCAGCTTGCCCTGCAGCGCGAGTTCGGCAACCGTGATGGTGGACGCCTGCGAGGAATCCTTCAGCATCATGATCATGACGTTGCCGTAGGGCGGCAGCACGATCTTCACCGCCTGCGGCAGTACCACGCGGCGCATGGTCTGCCACCAGCTCATGCCGATCGCCTGCGCCGCCTCGATCTGCCCCTTGTCGATCGCCTCGATGCCGGCGCGGAAATTCTCCGCCTGATAGGCCGAGTACGCAATCCCGAGCCCGAGAATCGCGGCCTGCAGCGCCGTCAGCGTGACACCGACATCTGGCATCACGAAGTAGAGATAGAACAGCAGCACGATGATCGGGATGCCGCGGATCACATTGATCACCGATGCGCTGAGGCCCGACAGCACGCCGATGCCGGACACCCGCATCAGGGCCCAGACCAGACCGAGAACGGTTGACAGCGCCAGGGAGCCGATGGTGACGACGAGCGTCAGCCAGACGCCATGCAGCAGGATCGGCACGAACTCGACGGCATCGTTCAGGAACTTCTGCATCGGCTCACATTACGCGCGGCGTTTCGTCGGCCTTTGCGTATCAGGAGGCGTTGGCCTTCTGCCCCCATTTCTCAAGGATCCTTGCGATGGCGCCGTTCGCCTTCAGCTTGGCCAGCGAGGCGTTGATCCTGGCCAGCAGCTCTGAATCGCTCTTGCGGATTCCAATCGCGACGGTACCGACGGTAACGGGCTTGTAGGAGTCGACCAGGCGGACGTCGGCAAAATTACCCTGTTTGAGGTTGTAGGCGAGAATCGGATAGTCGGCGAAACCGGCCTTGAGGCGGCCGGCATTCACGTCGCGCAGGATGTCGGGAATCGTGTCGTAGACCTTGACCTCGCTGAACAGTCCCGTCTTCTTCAGCGCATCGACAAAGGCCGTTCCGACCTGGGCGCCGACCACCTCGCCCTTGAACTCCTCCTGCGAACTATAGTTTTTGGTGTCGGCCTTCGGAACCACGAGGCCTTCGCCATAGGTGTAGACGGCGTCGGAGAAATCGATCACCTCCTTGCGCGCAGCGGTGGCAAACATCGCGGCCGCGATGATGTCGATCTTGTTCGAAGTCAGCGACGGGATCAGCGCCGAGAACTGCATCGGCTCGATCTGCACCGCAAAGCCGGCGTCCTTGCCGATCTCGGTGGCGAGATCGACCATGATGCCCTGGATCGAGTTGGTCTTGGTGTCGAGGAAGGTGAAGGGAATGCCCGTCGGCGTCGAGCCGACCTTCAGCACCTGCTGCGCCGAGGCGGGCCAGCTCGCCGCAATGGCGAGGGCCGCGAGTACGGCCTGGACGAGACGCTGAAAGGACATCGCAACACCCCCTGAAGCTGACACCGGCGCCGCGTCGCCCGGCCCCGCGGTTTCGAGCTTGAGGTTGCGGGCGACGCCGTTCCGGCCTATTTTCACCAATATGAAATTGTGGACACGAAACCGCGATCATTGCAAGCGGTTTTCATACGCATGAAGGAAGCGCCCTGACGTGAGCGGCGGCAAGAGAATGCGCAAATCAGCGGCAGGCAGGCCCGCAAAAGCGCGGCGTGCCGCCAAAAAGCCGGCCGAGCCGGCAGTGGACCTCGCGGTCGGCCGCCGCATCCGCGATCTGCGCCGTGCCAGGGCGATGTCACTGGCAACGGTCGCGGCGCGCACGCATCTCTCGATTGGCTTCATCAGCCAGATCGAGCGCGGCCTGTCCTCGCCCTCGTTGCGCGTGCTCGCGACGCTGGCCGACGTGCTCGGCGTCGGCATCGCCGCGCTGTTCGGCGCAGCGCCGAACGATGGCGCATCGAACGGCATCGTCACGCGCGAAGGGCAGCGCGCCGAGCTCAAGCTTTGGCGCACCGGAATCTCAAAGCAGTTGCTGAGCCCCGCCGGTTCGGAGAACCTGCTCAATCTGTTCCTGGTTCACCTCGAGCCCGGCGGCAGCACGGGTGACGAGCTCTATACCCATGACGGCGAGGAAGCCGGCCTCGTTCTCGAAGGCGAGATGACGCTGACGGTGGACGCGGGGACCTGGACGTTGAAGCAGGGCGACAGTTTCCGGTTCGCCAGCCGAAGGCCGCACCGCTTCTCCAATCCGGCCGATGATGCCAAGACCGTCGTGCTGTGGGTGAACTGCGTGACGCAGGCGGGGTGAAGCCCATCGCACGCCGGTGAAGCAAAGATTGCGACCCTTCCCCGGAGGGAAGGGTCGATCGCGCGCCTCCAGGAGAGGCAAGTTAGTCCGAAAGCCCCGTCACAAGCTCCTCGATCCGGATCGGGAAGCGCCGGACGCGGATGCCGGTTGCGTGCCACACGGCATTGGCGACCGCACCTGCGCTGCCGGTGATGCCGATCTCGCCGACGCCCTTGATGCCGAGCGCGTTCACATGTGGATCGTGCTCGTCGACCGTGATCACGTCCATTGGCGGCACGTCGGCATTCACAGGCACGTGGTATTCCGCGAGGTTCGCGTTGAGGATCCGGCCGGAGCGACGGTCGGTCACGGCCTCCTCGTGCAGCGCGAACGACATGCCCCAGATCATCCCGCCGTAGAGCTGGCTCTGGACGAGTCGCGGATTGATGATGCGGCCGGCAGCAAAGGCGCCGACCATCCGCGTGACGCGAACCTGCCCCAGGTTCGGATCGACCTTGACCTCCGCGAACACGGCGCCGTGCGCATGCATGGCATATTGCGATTGCGCCGCCGGATCGGCAGCGCCGCTGCCGCTGGCATCGATTTCCGCCAAGCCGGCGCGCGCGAGGATGTCGGCATAGCTTTCGCTGCGGACATCATCGTCGCGGCGGTGCAGCCGCCCCTGCCGCGCGATCACGCCGGCATTGCCGGCACCGAACAGCGGCGAACGATCGTCCGAGGTCGCGAGCCCGGCGAGCTTGGCGATGACCGCCGCGCCCGCATTGTGGATCGCATTTCCGACAGTCGCGGTGTGTGCCGAACCCCCGGCGATCCCGGCATCCGGGAGATCGGAGGTGCCGGATTTGAATGCGACCTGTTCGAGATCGAGCCCGAGCGCGTCGGCCGAGATCTGCGCGAGCGCGGTCCATGCGCCCTGCCCCATGTCGTGCGCGCCGGTCTCCATCGCACCCGTGCCGTCGGCGCGGATGACGGCGCGCGCATTGCCCTGAAACATCAACGCGGGGAAGATCGCGGTGCCCATGCCCCAACCGACCAGGAAGCCTGCATCGTCGCGCATCTGCCTTGGCGCCAGCGGTCGACGCGACCAGCCGAACCGTTCGGCGGCTTTCGCGTAACATTCGCGCAGTGCCTTGGACGAAAATGGCCTGCCGGTGGCCGGCTCGACCTCGGCATAGTTCTTCAGCCGAAACGCCAGCGGATCGATGCCGCAGGCGAAGGCCGCTTCGTCGATCGCGCTTTCCAGCGCAACCGATCCGGTCGCCTCGCCCGGCGCGCGCATGAACAGCGGCGTGCCGCTGTCGACGCGCAACGCCTCGTGCGAGGTCTTGATTGCCGGAGTAGCATAGAGCGCGTGCGAAACATCGGCGGCGGGTTCATAGAAATCGTCGAAGCTCGAGGTCGTGACTTTCGCGTGATGCTCGATCGCCGTCAGCGCGCCGTCACTGCCGACCCCGATGCGGAGCCGCTGCCGGGTCGGCGGGCGATGGCCGACCGGGCCATACATCTGCTCGCGGCGGAGCACGAGCTTGACCGGACGCCCGACCAGCTTCGCCGCCATGATGCCGAGGATCTGCGGCCCCGCCACAAGACCCTTTGAGCCGAAACCGCCGCCGAGAAACGGGCTGCGAATGTGGATGTTGCCTGGTGGAATGCCGAACAGTCCGCCAATGCGCATCTGCGCGAGCACCATGCCCTGGCTCGGCGTGTCGATCGACAGCCGGTCGCCATTCCACGCCGCGACGATCGCATGCGGCTCGATCGCGTTATGGTACTGCGCCGGCGTCTCATAGATCGCTTCGATACGCTGCGACGCCGCAGCCAGGCCGGCATCGGCATCGCCATGGTGGACTTCGGCCGGATTGCCGAGCCCGACCACCGGCGGGGTGTAGCTCTCGTCGGCGTCGAGGCCGACGCGCGCAGGCGCGACGTCATATCGCGGCGACAGCAGGGCCGCCCCCTCGGTTGCGGCCTCAAGCGTCTCGGCGATCACGACCGCGATCGCCTGGTTGGCGTAGCGCACCTCGTCGCTCTGCAACACCTCCATACGGAAGGCGAACGGATTGGTCTTGGCGTCGGGGTCTTCGGCGAGCTGCGGCTTGTGAGACGGCGTCATGACGTCGACGACGCCGGGATGGCGCCTGGCCGCGGCGACGTCGAGCGAGGTGACGCGCCCGCGCGCGATGCTCGCGGTGGCGATCACGGCATACAGCATGCCGGGCGGATGATTGTCCGCGGCATAGCGGGCTTCGCCCTTGACCTTCAGGACGCCGTCGCGGCGCGTCAGCGGCTGGCCGATATTCGAGCCGTGCCTGAGATGGGCGGGATCGCGGGTCAGGTTGATCTCGGGTGTCATGCGCGCGTTCCTGAAACGGAAGAGAAGGGAGAGCCGGGAAGCGCGGGCATCAGCGCCGGCGTGCCTGCCGCGGCAAGGGTGAGCGCGCGCACCACAATACGCTGCGCGAGCTCGATCTTGAAGGCATTGTCGCCGGACGGTTTTGCATCGGCGAGCGCGGCGCGCGCCGCCTCGCGATAGACGGCAGCATCGAGCGAGGCGCCTGCGAGCAGCCGCTCGGCCGCACGCGCGCGCCAGGGCTTTGCGGCGACGCCGCCGAGCGCAAGCCGCGCCTCGCCGATCCTGCCCTGCTCGATCCGCAGGCTCGCGGCAGCGGACACCACCGCGAATGCGTACGACGTGCGCTCGCGGAGCTTGATGTAACGCCCATGCGCGGCAAAGCTCCGAGCTTCGGCGGGCAGCCGCAGCGCGACGATCAGATCACCCGGCTCCAGTGCGGTCTCGCGCTCCGGTGTGTCGCCGGGCAGACGATGCAGCGCCTCGAGCGACAGCTCGCGGCGGCCGCGCTTGCCTTCGATCTCAACCACCGCGTCGAGCGCAACCAGCGGCACGCAGAAATCGGACGGATGGGTGGCGATGCAGCCCTCGCTCCAGCCGAGCACCGCGTGCAGGCGGTTCTCGCCATGGCGGGCATCGCAGCCGGCGCCCGGCGCGCGCCTGTTGCAGGCGCTCGCGACATCGTAGAAGTAGGCGCAGCGCGTCCGCTGCAGCAAATTGCCGCCGACCGTCGCGGCATTGCGGAGCTGGCCGGATGCACCCGACAGCAGCGCCTCGGCAACGGCGGGATAGGCCTTTGCAAAATCGGGGTCATGCGCGAGATCGGCATTGCGCACCATTGCGCCGATGCGGAGCGAGCCGTCGGCAAGACGCTCGACGCGATCAAGCCCGGGCAGGCGCGTGACGTCGACGAGGCGGCTCGGCCGGCTGACGCCGCCCTTCATCAGGTCGAGCAGATTGGTGCCGGAGGCAAGATAGACCGAACCCGGCTCGGTCGCGGCCCCGATCGCTTCGGCGACGCTGGCCGGCCTGACATAATCGAAGTTCATCATGCGGAGCGCCTCTGGTTGGCAACGTTCATCTTGTCTTGAGCCTCGAGCACGGCCTCGGTGATCCCGGCATAGGCGCCGCAACGGCAGAGATTGCCGCTCATGCCTTCGCGCACGCGCTCCGGGTCGCCACCGGCCCGGCCTTCCTGGATCAGGCCGACCGCGCTCATGATCTGGCCCGGCGTGCAGAAGCCGCACTGGAAGCCGTCATGCGCGATGAAAGCGGCCTGCACCGGATGGAGCTGGTCGCCGCGCGCCAGGCCTTCGATGGTGGTGATCTCGGCGCCGTCATGGCTGAGCGCGAGCGCGAGGCAGGAATTGATCCGCCGCCCGTCGACCAGGATGGTGCATGCACCGCACTGGCCGCGGTCGCATCCCTTCTTGGTGCCGGTCAGGTCGAGGCGCTCGCGAAGGAGATCGAGCAAGGTGACGCGCGGATCGTCGAGCGCGACATCCCGCCGGACGCCGTTGATGGTGAGGCTGATGGAGAAATTCATGCAGGGCTCCGATCCGTGTATGGTCGGTTGAATCAGGCAACACGAGCCTGCGGCCGCCATGCGTGTCAGCGTGCCTTGCCAGGTCGGGTGCTGGCCGCCATATACGGAGGCACCCTCCGGTTAACAAGGGAGGGCAAAAGAAAAGGAATGGCCGGTCAATCAACAAAATTTGCGCGCAGGCCCCGCGCCGATGCCGTGCGCAATCGCGAGCGCGTGTTGGAAGCGGCGAAGGCCGTATTCAGCGCCGGCGGCAGCGACGCGAGTCTGGAGGCCGTAGCGCGCCTTGCCGGCGTCGGCATCGGCACGCTCTATCGCCACTTTCCGACGCGCGAGGCCCTCTATGAAGCGGTCTATCGCCGCGAGGTCGAACACCTCGGCGATCTCGCCGAGCAATTGGGAAGCGGCCCCCAACCGGTCGAGGCGCTGCGGAGCTGGCTGCGCGCCAATGTCGAGTTCGTCGCGACCAAGAAAGGCATGGCGACGGCCCTTGCGCTCGTCGCGCACGGCTCGGCGGAGCTGCATGCCTATTCGTTCGATCGCCTGACCAGGGCGGTCGACGCGCTGCTCAGGCGTGCGGTGGCAGCCGGCGATATCCGCGACGACATCAGCGCCGAGGACGTGCTGCGCGCGTTGATCGGCATGTGCTACGTGCACGACCAGCCCGGTTGGCAAGCGACCGCCCTGCGGCTCCTTGATGTTTTCGTGGACGGATTGCGCGTGCGATCGGCAGGCGGCGAGGCGGCGCCGTCAACGTCAAGGCACAAGCCGACGAGGCGGAAGGCTCTTCGAAAGCAACCGCGCTAGGATGGGGGTACAAAGAGTTGTGACAAGCGCCAAGTCTCGGCACATGCTAACCGGCTACCCGCCATCCTGCGGATCGAAGGATATAATTCGGCCCGATAGAGGACCTAAGATCGTCTGCCGGTAGCCATGCGCGTGATGAGGGATGCAATGCGCCAGTCCTCGACGCTCGACCGCCGCTTGTTCATCAAGGCCGCCAGTCGTTTCATTGGCGCGACGGCCGCGGCCGGAGGTCTGCTATCCCTCGGCCCGTCGATGCCGTGGGCGCGTTCGCAGCCTAAAGCGCCAACGCCCGAACCGCTCATCCAGCCGCCCGAGATGCACAGCGTCAACGGCGTGCTCGATACGACGATTGCGGCAGCACCCGGACCGGTGCAACTCGGCGATCGCACGTTTACCGGACTGCTCTACAATGGCGCTTATGTGCCGCCGACGCTGCGAGCACGTCTGGGTGATACGCTGCGGATCACCTTTCGCAACAATTTGGCCTCCGGGCTCGATCGTCCTGGCTACATGGGCCCTATTTGTGCCGGTGCCGGCACCGCGTCGAACCTGCACTTTCACGGCATGAGCGTGTCGCCGCAGGGCAACAGCGATAACGTATTCGTTCACGTTCAACCCGGCGAAGCATTCCAATACCAGGTGCGCATTCCGGCGTACGGCCGGCAAGGTCCGGGCTTGTTCTGGTATCACCCCCATGCGCACGGCTTCGTCAATGATCAAATTCTTGGCGGCATGTCGGGTGCTCTGGTCGTCGATGGCATCGACCAAGTTTTTCCGCGGCTGCGCGGACTGCCGGAGCGTTTTTTCCTGATCAAGCACGCCAAGTTCGGCGACGAAAGCGAAGTGGTTTCGATCAACGGTCAGATCAATCCCGCCGTCGCCATACGCTCCGGCGAAATGCAATTTTGGCGCATCGCGCACATCGGAGCGTCGGATTTCTACAAATTCCGTATTGAGGGCATGCCGCTTTACGTCGTGGCAACCGATGGGCACGCGTTGTCTCAGCCGCGCAAGATCACTGAGTTTTTCATTGGCCCGGGCGAGCGGATTGACGCCATTGCGATCGGTCCGCCGGCCGGGGAATACCCGATGCGAACCATCTCCTTTCAGAACGAAGCCTGGCGGCCACCTGAACCGGTGCGGCAACTGGCAGTCATCCAGTCCAGCGGTTCATCGCAGAGTGCGGCGATCGAGGATGATATTCTGCGCCTGCGGGTCAATGGGCCGCAATGGATAGATGACGTTCGCACCGCGCCGATTGCGCGACGCCGGACGCTATCTTATTCGCGCACCAACGACCGCAAGACATTCATGATTGACGGCCGCGTCGTCGACGAGGCGCGCACCGACCAAACCGTCAAGCTCGGAGATACGGAAGAGTGGACGGTGGTCAACACGGATCAGCAGTATCACAGCTTCCACATTCACCAGACACCCTTCCTGGTGACGGAAGTAGCCGGCGTTCCATGGCACGATGACAGTCTGCGCGACACCTTTTCAGTGCCGCCGGCAACGGACCAAGGGCCTGGCGTGCTCAAAGTCGTCATTCCCTTCACCGATCCGACGATCGTCGGTAGGTTTGTCTACCATTGTCACGCGGTCGATCACGAAGACAAGGGCATGATGGGCGTCATCGAAGTCGTCGCTTGAACGCGCCGGCACGCGTCGATCAGGTAGCCAACGCAGGTCGCTCCGCGCGCAAGTGCGGCGCAAAAAGGTCCGTGAACGTGAACCAGCTCACACCGTGCTTCCGATGACAGGTCCATCCTCCCGGCTTGGGAGCAGGTCAGATGCGCGATGGACTCCCCACCTCCAGGCCATTGATCCGAGGGTTGCCGGAGCTGAAAAGCCAAGGCCGCGACCTGCGGATAGATGCCTGCCGAGGCATCGCGCTGTGGTGGCTCTTTCTGAACCACATCCCGGACAACATCGGAAGTTGGCTCACTCCGCGGAATTACGGATTCAGCGATGCCGCGGAAATATTCGTCTTTGTCTCGGGTGTCACCTGCGCGCTGGCCTATGGCGGGGCATTGTGCCGCGAGGGCTGGAGCGGAGTCGTCAGACGAACCGTGCGGCGAAGCTGGGATATCTATGTCGCGTTTTTGCTGCTCACGCTCGGCTGCACCATTCTGGCTTACGTCGCGGGCGGCGATCGCCTCGCGGACGCGAGCAATACCCGCGTTCTACTGGATCACCCCGGCGGGACGCTCGCGCGCGCGGCGATCCTGCAATACCGCCCGGTCAACACCGACGTGTTGCCGATCTTCGTGCTGCTGCATCTGTTGTTCGCGCCGCTCCTGTGGCTGCTGCTGCGCAAACCTAACGTGACCCTTGGTGCCTCGCTCGTGCTCTATACACTGGTCCATGCCTTCGACTGGACCGTGCCGGCATGGCCGAACAGCCACTGGGCCTTCAATCCGCTGGCCTGGCAGCTGCTGGTCGTGCTTGGCGCGTGGTGGATGATCGAGGGCGAGAAAGCCCGGCCATGGGTGACCTCACGCCCCGTGCTTGTCATCGCCGTTCTGTACATTCTCTTCAGCCTGATCGTCACATTGAGCTGGCGCATCAAACCGCTGGAAGCGCTGATCCCTCAGGCGCTGGCGCTTCACACCTTGGACAAATCGAATCTCGATCCGCTGCGATTGCTGCATTTCCTGGCCATAGCGGTCCTGGCGGCATGGTGCGTGCCTCGCGATTGGCGAGGGCTGACGACGCCGGTGATGCGCGCCGCGATCCGTTGTGGCCAGAACTCGCTGCCAGTCTACTGCGTCGGCGTCCTGCTGGCATTCGCCAGCCACGCGGCGCTGCTCGAGATCTCGAACGGGCTTGCGATGCAGATAGCACTGAGTCTCGGCGGCGTCGTAACGATGATCGCGACCGCAACCCTGGCGCGCCTGATCAGCGTCAGGCCGCGGCGCGGCGACGAAGCAGCTCATCGCCACGCCGCTCACCTGAGATGGATTGCGTCCGGCCTGGCCAAGGCCGCAGCGGACAATCGCTCCGTTCCCAAAGATGGCGAGACCTTACCCGAACCGGTGGTCGTAGCGGTCGATCGACAGCTCCTTGGTGTCGATGTCAGGTCTCTTGCCGGACAATAGATCCGCGAGCACGCGCCCCGAGCCGCAGGCCATGGTCCAGCCGAGCGTGCCGTGGCCCGTGTTGAGGTGCAGGTTTGCATAGCGCGTCGCGCCGATCACCGGCGGACCATCGGGTGTCATCGGGCGCAAGCCGCACCAGAAGCTCGCCTTGGAAAGGTCGCCGCCGCGCGGGAACAGTTCGGTGAGCGAGTGGTCGAGCGTCGCGCGCCTCGCGGCGTAGAGCTTGGTCGAATAACCCGACACTTCCGCGGTGCCGCCGACCCGGATGCGATTCCCCAGCCGCGTGATCGCGACCTTGTAGCTTTCGTCCATCACCGTCGAGACCGGTGCGCCGTCGGCATCCGAAACCGGCACCGTGATCGAATAGCCCTTGACCGGATAGACCGGCAGCGAGACGCCGAGCGGACGCACGAGACGCGGCGAGTAGCTGCCCAGAGCAACGACATAGGCATCGGCCCGCATCACGCCTGCGCCGGTGGCCACTCCGGTGATGCGCGTCGCGTCCGCGTTCAACCCATCGATGCCGACATTGAAGCGAAAGCGCACACCGATCTTCTCGGCTTCCAGGGCCAACGCCTGGGTGAAGATATGGCAATCGCCGGTCTCGTCCTGCGGCAGACGGAGACCGCCGGCGATCTTGTCCTTCACCGCGGCGAGCGCTGGCTCGGCGGCGATGCAGCCGCCGCGATCGAGTACCTCGTAAGGCACGCCGTATTGCTTGAGCACCGCGATGTCGTCACCGGTATGATCAAGCTGAGCCTGTTCCCGGAACAGCTGCAGCGTGCCGCGCTCGCGCTCGTCATAGCGGATGCCGATCTCGGCGCGCAATGCCCGCAGGCAATCGCGGCTGTACTCGGCGATCGGAATCATCCGGCTCTTGTTCACCGCGTAGCGCGCCGCGGTGCAGTTGCGCAGCATCTTCAGCAGCCAGAGCCACATCACGGGATCGAGCTTCGGGCGGATCACCAGCGGGCCGTGTTTCATCAACAGCCATTTGACCGCCTTCACCGGCACGCCGGGACCCGCCCAGGGCGACGAGTAGCCGGGCGAGACTTCGCCGGCATTGGCAAAGGAAGTTTCCAGCGCAGGCTCGGGCTGGCGGTCGATGACCGTCACCTCGTGGCCGGCGCGCGCAAGATAATAGGCCGACGTGACGCCGATGACGCCGCTGCCGAGAACAAGGACCTTCACTGTTCCTCACATCCTGCAACGGCACCGCGCGCGCCGCTGCGAAAACCCCTGCTTCCGCAGCGACGGCGTTGGTGCGACGGCGACGATCACGCAGCGCGCTTGATCGCGTCGCCGAGGATCGAGACCATATCGTCGATGTGCTTTTTTTCGACAATCAAGGGCGGCGACATCGCAAGCGAGTCGCCACTCATGCGCAGGTAGAGGCCGCTATTGAAGCAATCGACCATGATGTCGTAGCCGCGCGCGCCGACGCCGTCGCTGCGCGGCGAGACCTCGACCGCGCCCATCAGACCGACATTGCGGATGTCGATCACGTTCGGCAGGCCCTTCAGCGAGTGCAGGGCATCGCGGAAGTATTCGGTGAACATGGCACCGCGTGTCAAAAGCCCCTCGTCCTTGTAGATGTCGAGCGTGGCGAGGCCCGCGGCGCAGGCCACCGGATGCGCCGAGTAGGTGTATCCGTGAAACAGCTCGATCGTGCCCTCCGGTCCGGTCATCAGGCCGTCGTAGATCTGGCGGCTGGCGAACACCGCGCCGCAGGGCACGCAGCCGTTGGTGATGCCCTTGGCGGTCGTCATCAGGTCGGGCGTGACGCCGAAATAATTTGCGGCGAACGGCGTGCCAAGGCGGCCGAAGCCGGTGATGACCTCGTCGAGGATCAGCAGAATGCCATGCTTGGTGCAGAGTTCGCGCAGCCGCTGCATATAGCCCTTCGGCGGCGGCAGCACCGCGGTCGAGCCGGGCACCGGCTCGACGATCACGGCCGCGATCGTATCGGCGCCGTGCAGCGCCACCAACCGCTCGACATCGTCGGCGAGCTCGGCGCCATGCTCCGGCAGATCCTTTGCGAAAGCGTTGCGGGCGAGATCATGGGTGTGACGGATGTGATCGACGCCCGGCAGATGGGTCGCGAAGGCGCGGCGATTGGCCACCATGCCGCCCACCGACATGCCGCCGAAGCCGACGCCGTGATAACCGCGCTCGCGGCCGATCAGGCGGGTGCGGGTCGGTTGGCCGGCGGCGCGGTGATAGGCGAGCGCGATCTTCAGCGCGGTGTCGACCGACTCGGAGCCGGAATTGGTGAAAAAGATGCGATCGAGGCCCTTCGGTGCGATGCCGGCGAGCCGCTCTGCGAAGTCGAAGGCCAGCGGATGGCCCATGTTGAACGAGGGCGCGAAGTCCAGCGTCATCAGCTGCCGCTCGACGGCGGCGGCGATCTGGCGGCGGCCATGGCCGGCGTTGACACACCAGAGGCCGGCGGAGCCGTCGATCACCTTCCTCCCGTCGACCGAGGTGTAATACATGCCCTCGGCGGAGGCGAACAGCCGCGGCGCCTTCTTGAACTGCCGGTTGGCCGTGAACGGCATCCAATAGGAATCGGTCTTGATGGTGTTCGGGATCTGATGGACGGTCACGGCGGCCTCCGTTGCTGATCTCACCAGTCGGACCACGCTTCGCGTCACTCAACAAGTCCTTTTCTGCCGTACCGCAACCCATTGATCTGATTGGGGCGGTCTGCGCATATTTGTTCGATCCGCAACACCTGCAACAGGGACAGGGCCATGAGCGTCGATATCGGTGGACGGCTGCGATTCATTCGCGCGCGCCAAAAGCTCTCCCAGCGCGAACTTGCCAAGCGCTCCGGCGTAACCAACTCGACCATCTCGCTGATCGAATCGAACCAAATGAACCCATCGGTCGGCGCGCTCAAGCGCATCCTCGACGGCATCCCGATGGGGCTCGCCGAATTCTTCGCCCTCGAACCGGAACGGCCGCGCAAGGCGTTCTACCGCGCCGAGGAACTGACCGAGATCGGCAAGCAGCCGATCTCCTACCGCCAGGTCGGCGACAATCTGTTTGGCCGGAGCTTGCAGATCCTGAAGGAGCGCTACGAGCCCGGCAGCGACACCGGCCGGGTGCCGCTGTCGCATGCGGGCGAGGAAGGCGGCATCGTGGTAAGCGGACGGCTCGAAGTCACGGTCGACGACGAGCGGCGCGTGCTGAACGCCGGCGATGCCTATTATTTCGAGAGCCAGCGTCCCCACCGCTTCCGCTGCATCGGCGCCAAGCCATGCGAGGTGATCAGCGCCTGCACGCCACCGACGTTTTGAACCCGGTGCGTCTGGCCTGCGAGCTACCGCGCGAGGACGGCGTGTCGCGGCCCATTGGCGCCTGCCTCACCCGACATCGACCTGTTCAAGGGCTCGATCCGGTAGGAGCGACGCCGGCGGATCACTGGTTGCGGGTCTGGCGATCGCCCCGGGCGATCACGGCGGCGAGCGTACCGAACATCATGGTCACGGCGATGATGACGAGAACGGTATCAAGGGTCACGACGATCCTCCCGGATTGATACCGCAAGTCTAAGGCACCGGTGCGCCGGCGCCTTGCGCCAGATCAAATCCGGGCGAACTCGGCACCACGGCCGGATTCTTCAACCGGCGTGGAGCGTTATCGGTTCTTATTGAATCAGAACCGAAGCTCCAGATCGTTGTTTTAACGCGTTCTCTTAACGCAAACCTGCATCCACTTCGATCGAAAACGCTATAGGCTATGTCGCGTAGAAGGCATCGTCACGGAGCACCCTCATGCGCGTCATTGTCCTGCTCGCTGCCATCCTGTTCGCTTTCGCCGCGCCTGCGTCTGCCGCAGACGACGTTGCCGCCGCGCAGGACGTGATCCGGGCGCAGGAACAGGCATTCAGCAGGGACGACGCCGCGGTGGCGTATTCCTATGCGGCGCCCGGAATCCAGCAGATCTTTCCGCGGGCCGATATCTTCATGCTGATGGTGCAGGACAGCTACGCACCGGTCTATCGCCACAAGAGCTTTGAATTCGGCGAGGCGCGCACCGAGGGCGGCTGGATCGCGCAGCGCGTCCATATTGTCGACGCCAACGGCGAGGCATGGGAGGCGCTCTATACGCTGGAGCGGCAGGCTGACGGCAGCCTGAAGATCACCGGCTGCTCGCTGCTCAAGTCCGGTCAGGCAGTTTGAGCCCGGGGCGCTACGCCAGTGCCAGCCGTTGCCGCCCGCGCAGCAGGAGCAGCAGCATGATGGAGACGTTGAGCAGGTTCCAGGCGAACCCGTTGGCGAAAGCGGCGGCGTAGGAGCCAGTGGCATCGAAGATCACGCCGGAGATCCAGCCTCCGAACGACATGCCGAACACTGAGGCGAAAATCACGATGCCAATGCGGGTCGCGGCTTCTGCGGCCGGCATCGCCTCGCGCACGATGATGGCGTAGCTCGGCACGATGCCGCCCTGGAACAGGCCGAACATCGCCGAGATGACGTAGAGCGAGGTCAGGCTGTCGAAGAACAGATAGAACAGGAGTGCGCTGGCTTGAGCGATCGAACCGATCAGCAGCGTGCGGATGCCGCCGATCCTGTCGGCGAGGAAGCCCGACCCGATCCGGCTGATGATGCCAAAGCCGAGCATCAGCGACAGCATCTCGGCACCGCGCGCGACGCCATAGCCGAGGTCGCCGCAATAGGCGACGATGTGAACCTGCGGCATCGACATCGCCACGCAGCAGGCGATCGCGGCCAGCGACAGGATCGCAGTCAGCGCATTGGTGGACAGCTTCAAGTCGACCCGTGGCGGCGCCGCGTTGACGTGGCTGCGCTGCGTAGCGGCGCCCATCAGGAGGCGCAGGATCGTGAGCGTGACCGCCATCGCGATCGCGGTGAAGATGCCGATGGCAACATGGGTGGCGCGCCATCCAAAAGTCTGCATGCCGAAATTGACGACGGGCGGCCAAATGGTGCCGCCGATATAGTTGCCGCTCGCCGCGATCGCGACGGCGAGCCCACGGTAACGGTCGAACCAGTGCGAGGCTTCCGCCATCAAGGGGCCAAAAGTCGCCGCCGAGGACAGGCCGATCGCGAAATGGAGCAGGTTGAATGTCCAGATCGACGGCGCGTAGCCGGCGCCGACATAGCCGAGTCCAAGGATGCCGATTCCGACCCCGATCGCCGCGACGATGCCATGGCGGTCGCTGATCCGGCCGGTCACGACCTGGCCAAGACCGAAGCCGAGCATCACCATGGTGAAGGCAAGCGAAGCCGTGCCGCGCGTCGCGCCGAAATCCGTCTGCACCACCGGTAGCGCCACCACCACCGACCACATGCCGACGCTGCCGAGCGAGCCGATCGCCACGGCGACGGCAAGCCGCAGCCACGCCCGTCGCGAGTCGGGAATGAAAGCAGCGGAAACGGGGGAGAATTGAGAAGCAATATCCACGGCGCAGGGAACTTCGACGCCAATGGCCTCCAGGTCAAGCCGCAATGCCGAGAGATTAGGCATGCAGTGACAAGGGGGCGCCGCTCCCGAGAGGCCTGCGTCGAGGCCGGGAATCCCAAGCGCCAGCTTTGCGCGTCAATTCCCGAAGTTCGGATCCTGCGACTGGAACGGGCCGCATTTGGCGCTCTTGGCAAATCGCTGGTCGAAATCGACCGTGCCACCGCCGACGGGGACGTGCGTTGGCGGCAGGCCCCTTGTGTATTGATCGACGATCACGGTCTTCTTGTCGGCGCTCATGGTGACGCGCACCGGCTCGAGCGGCTTTCCCTTGTTGGCGTCGGTCAGATCGAGCGCGTAGTAGCCAGCCACCGTCTGGCCAGCGCGCATACCGTGACCAGCGACCGCAAGCGGCACATAGACCTCCATCCTGACGCCCTCGCCTTCGCACGCCAGCATGCGCATCATCGCGCCTTCGTCACCCGGGAGCTTTGCCGTGGCGATGGTCGCGAAGGAAAGAGCCACGATCGCGACAAGTCCGATACTGCCAAGCCGACGCCTGCCGGTCATTGCCGCTGCGCAGTCTCTTTGGTTCGACATCGAAACCCCCGAGAAGCATTGATCAAGTTCTACCTTTCGTCGGGCATAGGCTCCGGAAGTTCAGCTCACTGTCGTGGAGCGCTGACAGGCCTGGTTGATCGTGCTCGAGCGTGCGGCATGAGACATCGTGAACGGCCGTCTCGGAATATCCATCGCTGGACGACGATCATGCTGTCGTGAAAGTTTGATGCGATGCGACCTTGTTCACACTTGCCAATCGCGGCCCGAGTGATGATCGTCTGGTGACGCGTCGGGACAGCGGATCGTGCACGGCAAATCGGCGGGGCCGCCTATGGCGGAACGCGTGCTGGTACCAAGCCGGACGCCTCACACCTTGAGGGATCGCAGCGCATTTCACCGGAGGGTACATCATGCATACGTTGCCCGCGGAATGGTTGCCCGTTTCAATTGCTCCATCGGACCGGAGTCTCGAAGTCTGCGTCCTGACCTACGATGGAATGGTCCACGCATTGGAATTCCCTTGTCACAGGGACGGCGCCGAATGGGTCGATGTTTCAAACAATCACGTCCACGTTCAACCGACGCATTGGCGCAAATGGATCGAACCGGTCAAATAACCGGTGTTGGGCCTTGCCAATCTGAACCGACGTATGATCGCCGAGATGATCCAAGCGGCCGTGCGCGAACGACTGATCTCTCGCACCGGTTGGCAAAGTCGGCTAAGCTTGCCGCGTGGGTTCGAGGTGAGCCGGAGGCTCGTCATGGAATCACACGTCATCCCCTTCGAAAATCGCTGGGCCAACGGCGAGCATGCCTGGCGATGGCATTGCGAGCTCGAGCGGCTGGGCGTGCCGACCGTCAGGACGATGTACTGCGAACACGAGACCCATCATGGCGAGGAGCCCGCGGTGGTGTTTGACATCCCTGCCGGATTTGTCCGCGACTGGCTGGCCTTCCACGATCGGCGCGACGCGCGGCGGCAGTTCCTGTGGCGCGCGAGCGTCATCGTGCTGGGCGTCATTGCCGCGTCGGGCGCCGTGCTCGGCGCCCTGAGATAGCCGCCTGGGCAGGCCGGACTGCGACGGCGGCCCACTACAGCGGCTGCCGGAAATGACACCGTCGGACGCACCCCCATTAACCGTTTGCTAACCATACACCGGGCAAAAATTGCCCAGTGAAGTCGAGTGTCGTCGATCGCGTGGGACGGGAGGAGACCCCCGTGGACGCCAGTGCGGTGCCTCACTTTCGGAACGGTGGTCCTTCGGCCGCCGCGCAGACGTTTGGCGGCCGCAGCCGTCATTCGCGGGGGGAGCCGGCGAGCATGGTCGACGTCACGGCGGGACAGGGCTCAATGACCGGGGGCGGGCTGCCCTCCCTCACTGAGATCGGCAACATCCTGAAGCGCGGCGACATCGCGCTGGCGTTCGGCATCCTCACCATCCTGGTGGTGCTGATCCTGCCGCTGCCCTCGATCGTGCTCGACCTGTTCCTGGCGGTCTCGATCACAGTCTCGGTGCTGATCCTGATGACCTCGCTGTTCATCCAGGCGCCGCTGGAATTCTCGTCGTTTCCGACCATCCTCTTGATCTCGACCATGCTGCGGCTGTCGCTGAACATGGCCTCGACGCGTCTGATCCTGTCGCACGGTCATGAGGGTACGGCGGCTGCCGGCCACGTCATCGAAGCCTTCGGCAACTTCGTGATGGGCGGCAACTTCGTGATCGGCATCATCGTGTTCGCGATCCTGGTGATCGTGAACTTCGTCGTCATCACCAAGGGTTCCGGCCGCATCGCCGAAGTTGCGGCGCGTTTCCAACTGGACTCGATGCCCGGCAAGCAGATGGCGATCGACGCCGACCTGTCCGCCGGCCTGATCGACGAGAAAACCGCGAAGGAACGGCGCAAGGCGCTGGAGGACGAAAGCGGTTTCTTCGGCGCCATGGACGGTGCCTCGAAATTCGTCCGCGGCGACGCCATCGCCGGCCTCCTGATCGTGTTCATCAACATCATCGGCGGCATCATCATCGGTGTCGCCCAGCAGGGTCTCTCCTTCGGCGAGGCCGCCCGCACCTACACCGTGCTGACCGTCGGCGACGGCCTGGTCACGCAGGTGCCGGCCCTGATCGTGTCGACCGCCGCGGGCCTTCTGGTCTCCAAGGCCGGCATTACCGGCGCCGCCGACAAGGCGCTGATGCGCCAGCTCTCCGGCTATCCGCAGGCGCTCGGCATGTCGGCGGGCGTGATGATCGTGCTATCGCTTCTGCCAGGCATTCCGATGCTCCCCTTCCTCGCGCTCGGTTCCGGCGCCGCCGCGCTCGCGTGGACCGCGCGCAAGCAGCAGCGAGTCGCCAAGGCGAGCGCAGACGCCGCTGCCGCCGCCCCGGCCTCGGCCGCAGCCGCCGCGGCAACCGCGGAGGAACCGATCTCCGCGGCGCTGAAGATCGACGACCTCAAGATCGAGCTCGGCTACGCGCTGTTGCCGCTCGTCAACGGCCCGGATGGCACCGACCGCCTCACCGAGCAGATCAAGGCGCTGCGCCGCTCGCTTGCGGTCGAGATGGGTTTCGTGATGCCGGCGGTGCGCATCCTGGACAATGTGCAGCTCGAGGCGAACAGCTACGTGATCCGGATCAAGGAGGTCGATGCCGGCACCGGCAAGATCTGGCCGAACCAATTCATGGTCATGGACCCTGCCGGCAACCAGGTGCAGGTACCGGGCATCCACACCATCGAGCCGACCTTCGGCCTGCCCGCAACCTGGGTCGATGCCGGCCTCAAGGAAGAGGCCTCGCTGAAGGGCTATACCGTGGTCGACGCCGCCACCGTGCTGTCGACACATCTGACCGAACTGCTCAAGGCCAACATGGCGGACCTGCTTTCCTACGGCGAGGTGCAGAAGCTGCTCAAGGAACTGCCGAAGGAACAGGGCGAACTGATCAAGGACATCGTGCCGAGCCAGGTCACGGTGTCGGGCATCCAGCGCGTGCTGCAACTGCTGCTCGCCGAACGCATCTCGATCCGCGATCTCTCGACCATCCTGGAAGGCATCGCCGACGCGCTGGCGTTCTCCCGCAATCCGGCGACCATGGTCGAGCACGTGCGCGCCCGGCTGGCGCGCCAGATCTGCGCCCAGAACACCTCGCCAAACGGCTATTTGCCGCTGATCGCACTGTCCGCGCGCTGGGAGCAGGCGTTCGCCGAGTCGATCGTGGGCCAGGGCGACGACCGGAGCCTTGCGATGCAGCCCTCGAAGCTCTCGGAATTCATGACCGCGGTGCGCAATGTGTTCGAACAGGCGGCGCGTGAGGGCGAGGCGCCGGTGCTGGTGACCTCGGCGGCAGTTCGCCCGTTCGTGCGCTCGCTGGTCGAGCGTTTCCGCTCGCAGACCACGGTACTTTCCCAGGCGGAGATTCATCCCCGCGCCCGGCTGAAGACGGTCGGCAGTGTCTAGAGCGCGCGTTTCCGGGATCAAGCCTCAGCCCGGCGGATTGGCGCTCTTCTTTCGAGGGGAACCGAGCGATACGCCCCAAATCAGCACCAGCGGTGAGAGCGGTTTTTTCGCTACAGGCAAATGATTTATGCGAAGCCTGCCGGCGGACGGAGTCCGCCGGCGACAACACAACGCACCTCGGACTTTCAAGATAACGGTTTGGTATAATGTATATTTTTTGTCTCTTCGCGTTTAGGGCGATCCTTCCTGCTCGCGCCCGTTCAAGTCTTTTCACCGCCTTGTGATCGCCTCTGGGGAACGGAATTGGCAAATCTTACGTTGTGAAGGCGCGAGACGATGAACCCGGCGACGGATGTCCTAGACAAATCCGTATGACCGGGGGCGGCAGGAGCATTGCATGAACCACTCGATCTATAGCGCTGATCGAACCACGCATCTCAAGATCGTGGTCGTGGCTCTGATTGCGGGCATCCTGGTCGCTGGTTTCGGTATCTCGGCGCGTAACAGCTCGGACGAGGGTTATACCCAGACCGCGCGGGTGATGAAGGCCGGCAAGCCGGTCGTGGTCACCAGTTCGTCCAACGCCCTGGTCCGCTAACGAGGAGAATTTCACGGAATTCACGTAGCGTCTTTATAGCCCCCCAAAGTCGTTACGTGGATATTTAAGACCCCCAACTACCCCCAAGTTGACTGTTGAAAACGCCCGCTCCCCACGGGCGTTTTCTTTTTTTATATGTTGGGCCAACCCGCACGCAGACCTGTTCCCGAGGTGCCGCGAACGCATGTTGCCGCGGGACGCGATCTGATTGAGCGAGGATGCTTTAAAACGCGATGACGACCCAGCCTAATCCAATCTCATCGCGCTTTAGCGTGGCACAGACGCGCCCGGCACGGTTTCGATCAGCTTCCCCGTGAAGATCGGCGCCGAGGTCGGCTGGCCGCTCGGTGACCCGCCAGCCTGCTCGACGGTCACCGCATAGGTGGCGTCGTTGATCATGCCGGCATCGTAGGACGACAGCGCCGGTCGCGCAGTAAAGTCGCTGGCGCCGATCACACCAAGCGAGCGCGGCTGCGGCAGCTTGTCGGAGATCAGCCAGAGCTCGAAGCTCTTGCCCGGCTCAGCTTCGGCACCCACTTTGCGCACGGTGAAGGTCTTGCTGGCGGCGTCGACCGTGAGGATGAAGGCCGGCGAGCTTGCGTCTTTCTGCAGCAGCGCGACGTACTGCGCGGATGATTGCGGGGGCGGCGTCTTTACCTCGACGATCTCTGTGCGCGGCTTCGGCCGGATGCGGTCGGGCAAGGCATCGGGATGGTAGATCTGAAGACCGAGCGTCAGCAGCAACGCGGCTGCGACCGCGCTCGCGGCGGACGCGATCGTGCGCCAGCGCCTGATGCGCGCCGAGAGATAAACGACATTGTCGTCGGCGATGGCAGAAGCTGGCCGGATTTCGTCCGGCTCGGCCCGCGGCGACGGCAACGGCGGCTCAGGCAGCGCCAGCGGCGCTTGCGGCTCGGCGGAATGTCCGATCGCCGCCTTGATGTTCTCCCACACGATCGGGCGTGGCTCGATCGAGCCGACCATCTGATTCAGCGAGCCGAGCCTGTACTCCCACGCCCGGACGATCGCGCTGAATTCGCTGTCGGCGGCCATCATGGCCTCGACCTGCGCGCGCTCCTGCGCATCGAGGGTCCCGAGCGCATATTCCGCAGCGAGCGCGATATCGTCTTCGCTATAGGCCATCAACGTCGTCCGCTATCGCCTGCCCCGCGAGGCGAGACGCGAAAGATCGATGTGGTGCGAGTGAGGATCAATCTCTTCATGCTCTAAAGTCCAAGGCACTCCCGGATGTCCATCATGCTGCGGCGCAGCCACGTCTTCACCGTATTCACCGGCGTCTCGAACTTTGCGGCAAGTTGTTCACGGCTCCAGCCATTGTAATAGGCGAGCAGAACGAGCTTCTGCCGATCCGGCGCCAGGCGACCGATGCACTCCAACAACCGCCTCAACTCTTCTGTCATCTCCCGGCGCGCCAGCGGATCGGACGATTCAGCAGCCACCTCCATCGCTGCCGGCTCCTCCTCCAGCGAGACCTCGCTCTTCTTGCGCACCACGTCGATGGCGCGGTTACGCGCGATCGAAACCATCCATGTGATCGGCGAAGACAGGGCTGGATTGAACTGGCCGGCGCTATTCCAGATCTTGACGTAGGCCTCCTGAATGACCTCCTCGGCGAGGTCCTGTCGCCGCAAGATACGCAGCACGACGCCGAAGAGTTTCGCGCGCGTGGCGGCGTAAAGGCGCTCAAAAGCGGCCTGATCTCCTTTCGCAACGGCAGCGATCAGCCAGACCAGCTCAGCTGGCGTCAACATCCAGCGTCCCCCAAATCTCGCTTCCTCGTCGGCTCGTTGCCAATGGTCTTGTCGCCCGAATGTGTCCCGCCCGGTCGTAGCATAGTTTGTGGCCTGATAGTTCACCAGTGGCTCGCTTATGGACATCGCCAAGCAAAAACCCGGACCGTGAGGCCCGGGTTTCATTGTCGTGCGGCGCAGACGAAGCGGGTCAGGCGATGACACCGAGCCGTGCGCGCATCAAGCCTATCGAATCCATGTCGGCCTGCTCGCGCGCGCTCTCTTCGGCGCGCTCGCGTGCCTGGTCACGCTCGTCGAGAAGTTCGACCTTCTTCAACTCCTCGAAGGCTTCCGACAGCAGCGCCTTGGCATCCTCGAGTTGGGCGCGCAACTCGTCGGCGGAGCGGGTCAGGTTCTCGCGGCGCTGGATCGCAGCCTTGGCGTAGGTCGGATAGGCGAAATGGCTGGGATCATTGATCCCGGCCCGCTCCTGCTCGACCTGGATTTCGCGCTCGAGCTCCACCGACATGCGTTGGAAATCGGCGATCATGCCTTCGATCTGGGCGACCCTGCGGCGCTTTTCGTCGACCTGAAATTTCTTCAGGCGGATCAGCGTTTCACGTGACTTCATCGACTCGTACTCCCCAGAAGTCCCGATTTGGAACGCGGGACAGAGCCGGCTCCCCCTGGGCCCCGCCGGCATCGCTAATGATGTACCGCCGATGATATTGGCCCGACAAAGTTAGCGTTCCGTTTCCAAACCCGAGAGGATTTGCGCCAGTTGGCGGTAGCCATCGCCAACGGTGCAGGATTCGCCCTTGGACTGGTTCAGGAATGCTTCCAGCGGTTCGTGCAGGCGGATCGCCTCGTCAACCTCGGCGCTGGAGCCGGCCCGGTAGGCACCGAGCCGGATCAGTTCCTCCATATCGGCGTAGGTCGCCATGACTTGCCTTGCCTTGGTGATGGCCGGGAGGAAATCGGGATCGGCAGAACGCGGCATGGTCCGCGAGACCGACTTGAGAATATTGATCGCAGGATAGCGCCCCCGCTCGGCGATCGAGCGCTGCATCACGATATGGCCGTCGAGGATGCCACGCACCGCGTCCGCGATCGGCTCGTTATGATCGTCGCCATCGACAAGCACCGTGAAGACCGCGGTGATGGTGCCGACGCCGGTCCCAGGCCCCGCGCGCTCCAGCAGCTTCGGCAATTCGGTGAATACCGTCGGCGTATAGCCCTTGGCGGTCGGCGGCTCGCCGGCGGACAGGCCGATCTCGCGCTGCGCCATTGCAAAGCGCGTCACGGAGTCCATCAGGCACAGCACGTCCTTGTCCTCGTCGCGGAAATACTCCGATATCGCAAGCGTCAGATACGCCGCCTGCCGCCGCATCAGCGCCGGTTCGTCGGACGTTGCGACCACCACGACCGAGCGCGCGAGGCCCTCTTCGCCGAGGTCTTCCTGCAGGAATTCCTGCACCTCGCGGCCGCGTTCGCCGATCAGCCCGATGACTGTGATGTCGGCATCGACATTGCGTGCCAGCATCGACAGCAGCACCGATTTGCCGACGCCGGAGCCCGCGAAGATGCCGAGACGCTGGCCGCGGCAACAGGTGAGGAAGGTGTTGAGCGCGCGCACGCCGAGATCGAGCGGCGCGCCGACCCGCTTGCGCGAATGCGCAGGCGGCGGCGAGTTGCGGTAAGCCATCGGCGAAGCGCCCTGCGGCAGCGGCCCCTTGCCGTCGATCGGCTCGCCCATCGCATTGACGACGCGGCCGAGCCATGAGGGCGACGGCCGCACCTGGCTCGCCGCATTGGCGATGACCGCACGGCAGCCGCGCCTCACACCATCGAGACCGCCGAACGGCATCACGACAGCATTGCTGCCGGAAAAGCCGATCACCTCGGCCGCGATGAAGCGGTTGCCGCCGACGTCGATCACGATGCGTGCGCCGACCGACATCGCATGGATCGGGCCTGCGATCTCCACCATCAGCCCGCGCACACCCACCACACGGCCATAGATATTGACGCCGTCGATGTCGCCGATCTGCTCCGCGAGCGCCTTCATTGCGAAAACCTTAAGTTTCCGCGCTTTTGCTGAGACCGCTTAACTTCGTGTTTACCCGCATCATTAATCATTGCGTCACTGTCTTTGGTGACTGAGGTCGCTTGCCCGTCAGAAGAAGGGCGAGTCGCAAGAGTCGGTTAGGCCCGTCTCTTAATTTGGAACTTGAACGAGAACGGATAGGAAAAGCTTCTTCTGCACAGTATCTTAGGGCGATTCGACAAAAATTGCACGGATAGAGCTTGCGCGGAGGAATCAGTTTTTGTTAACCATAACTCGTCAGGATCCGAATCAGTTGTTCAAAGGCGTTTTGTGAGTGCCGCAAGTGCGGCCGACCTGACGCCCGGAGCGGCGACTATAGGGGACTGGCATGCGCGTTCTGCTGATTGAAGATGACAGCGCCGTCGCGCAGTCGATCGAACTGATGCTCAAATCCGAGAGTTTCAACGTCTATACGACGGATCTCGGAGAGGAAGGCGTCGATCTCGGCAAACTTTACGACTACGACATCATCCTGCTCGACCTCAACCTGCCCGACATGTCCGGCTACGATGTGCTCAAGCAGCTCCGGGTGTCGAAAATCAAAACACCAATTCTGATCCTCTCCGGGCTCGCTGGCATCGAGGACAAGGTCAAGGGTCTCGGCGTCGGCGCCGACGACTACATGACCAAGCCCTTCCACAAGGACGAACTGGTCGCCCGCATTCATGCAATCGTGCGCCGCTCCAAGGGCCACGCCCAGTCCGTCATCCAGACCGGCGACCTCGTCGTCAATCTCGACACCAAGACAGTGGAAGTCGGCGGCCAGCGCGTGCATCTGACCGGCAAGGAATATCAGATGCTGGAGCTGCTCAGCCTGCGCAAGGGCACGACCCTCACCAAGGAAATGTTCCTCAACCACCTCTATGGCGGCATGGACGAGCCGGAGCTGAAGATCATCGACGTCTTCATCTGCAAGCTGCGCAAGAAGCTCGCAAACGCCTCCGAAGGGCGCAACTTCATCGAAACCGTGTGGGGCCGCGGCTATGTGCTGCGCGAGCCGCACGAAGCCGACGAGCGCATCCCGGCCTGATCTGCGGGGAATGTTGCAGCGAACCGCATGGTTCGCGTCTTCTGACCGGACCCCGCCAAAAACGGCGGGGTTTTTGTTTTCGGACAAGTAAAGCGCGATGAGCGCCTTGTTTGAGCATGATCTCCGCGCAAACGCGACGCGTTTGTCGCGAGGGAAAACCGCGACACATTTTTCCGGATCATGCTCTGGGCGATGACGGGACCGGCGCCATAGCCCTTGCCGCCAAACCATGCGCGGAATTTCTTTGGCATGCCTGTAGCCACGGCATCGCTCCCTATCGAAAACAACAACAAATTGCGTCTCAGAAACCGTACGATTTAAGATGGGTGGAGACCACCGATTGACCGATCGAGCGACCGGAATGAGGGGCATCCCATTGATCCGCCGCAAATGGCCGGGCTCTTGTTTTCGGCGACCTTCGGTTTGAGAGCAGTATTGCTGTCCTACAACCTTGACGCTCACCGGCCGAACGATCAAGATCGCTCATTTCTCATGGGAGGACGATATGCGCGTTCTCGTCATTAGCGATCTCCATATGGGATCCGGTCCGCTCGAGGACTTCGATCCGGAGGTCGAGAGTGGATTTGTTCAATTCTGCGACCAGATCATCGCCGACGCTCTTCCGACCGAACTCGTGATCAATGGTGACTTTCTCGACTTCGTTCAGGCCGCACCATGGCAGTCCTCCGATTTTGAATCGGAGACTCCAACAGGCACGCCTTTGTGCTTCACCGAACAGCAATCACTGCAAAAGCTTGCCAATATCCAGCACGCACACCGGTCGGCTTTCGCCGCATTGGCCCGGCTCGTCGAATCCAAAGCCCTCCTCCGGCTAACCATAATGCCCGGCAATCACGATGCCGATATCTATTGGCCCGCGGTGCAAGCCGAATTGAAGAGAAGTCTCTCCAGCCAGGCCACTGCCGGCAAAGTCCGCATCCATCTCGATCAGCAATATCAGCCACCGGAATTTCCAAAGCTGTGGATCGAGCACGGTCATCAGCACGACAATTGCAACAACTTCAAGATCAATGGCAAATCCTACTGGTCGACGAACGCCCCGCCGATCATGACTGACAGGAACAACGTAGCGCGGCTGATCTCGTGCGTGGGGACGCGATTTCTGCTCAAGTTCATGAACCAGATGGACGAGCGATATCCATTCGTCGACAACGTCAAGCCGTTCAGCAAATTCGTGAAGATATTTCTGGTCTCAGGGGCTGCCCGCGACTTCGGACCGATAAAGGCGCTGGTCTCGTATTGGGGCTTGGCTTCGTTCCTGGCCGATAGGCTCGCCAAGGCCCCGAGCGATCTGCTCAGCGCTGAAGAAAAACCCGAAAGGATTGCCGCCGAAATGGGCCGGCTGGTCTCCGAACTGGGCGACGAGAAGGCCGAGGCCTTGAAATCGCGGCTCGCCGCCACCGGCTTCGTCATCGGCAGCAGAACGTTGAAATTCTATGCCAGGCAGGACGATGCGAATGCGGAGAAGTTGCTCGATTTCCTGGTCGCGCACCCTGACATCCTCGGCGAGGTAGAACGCGATCACAGCGGGCTGCTATCACCCGGCGACGACGGCTATCTTACCCTGGGTGGAGGATTTGTCGCCGACGAGACCCGCGAGTTGCGGAAGGCGGCGCGAGCCATCATCGACAGTGGCCAGGCCAACGCGGTCGTAATGGGTCACACGCATGAACCGGTGAACCCCAATCCGGATCTGAACTATGTGAACACGGGAAGCTGGATCAGGTACTTCAAGGAAGTCGACGGCAATCAACGTTCTTCATGGTCGATATTGAAAGAAACGGGATATCCCTATTTTCCCTATGAACTGGCGTACGCCGAAATTGGCGAAACCACCCGCGGTGAATTGGTGAGAAGGATTTTTCGGCCCTAGGGCATTACAATGGCAGACATTACGGTCAGATTTTTCAACAACCACGACGAAGGCCTTTTCAAAGTCACATGGGCGATGGGCACCACCGAGGTGTTCTATCACACGAGCATCAGTCGGATCGAAACCCGCGCAAAGCAAGCTCGAGGAGCTCTGCAAGCGCTCGTCGACGCTGGCCGCGACAAGGAATACCACAAATACGACGATCTCGTTCGCAAGCTGGCGCAACAAGGAAACGCGCTCTTCGAAGCGTTGCTGTTTGGCGACCAGGCGACCGACAAGGCAGAGGCGGCGCGAGCGCGCAACTGGATCAAGAACTACTTCAGGCCCGGTCGAGACATCATCACTTTTCGTCTTCCGTCCAAAGTTCACTTTCCGTGGGGGTTGGTCTACGACGAACCGGTGGACGACAAGACCGATCCGCAGGAGTTCAGGAAGCATTTTTGGTGCGTGAAGTTCACTGCCGCCGTTCATTACTTCGTCAATCGTTTTGAATGGTTCGAAAGCGCTTGGCCGAAGCAGCGCTTCGGGCTGCTGTTCGGCGCTGACCAGGAGCTGTGGACCGCCACGTCTTCAAAACTCCAGCCCGCGGAAAAAGATCGGCTCAACGTGCTCCTGGGCCAACCACCGGAGCCGAGCTTCAGGTTGGATGATATTGGAAGGCAATGGCGCGGTCAGGAGTCGGCTCTGAAGGGAATATTGACGCTCTATTGTCATGCCACCGGCAACGAGCTTTCAATCGGGGGAAGGACGCTGAGTGCTGACGAATTCGAAGAGATGTTCGAGCGCCAGGACCTTCAGAATGCATCTCCGCCGGCACTCGTGTTCCTGGCAGGATGCAAGACCAGCGTCGGCGACCTTCATCAAGGGTTTTTCCGGGCGACTGCGAAGCCTGGTTATTGCGGCTTCATTGGCACGGAAGTGAAGGTTCCCGACATCTTCACACTCCGCTTCGTTACTCATTTCCTGGACCGGTTCTTCGCAACCGGCGAACCGGTCGGCCGAATCATGTTGGCGTTGCGCATGGAGCATTGGCCCTTGAGCCTGGTTTTTTCGGTTTGTTGCCCCGTCGATCTCCGCTTGGAGGCGGCGGAGGGTGCCATGGCGCAAGCTGGCCTGAACCTCTCAACCGAACTCGTTTCAACCGGATGATTCAATGTATATCAGCGCCGAAGCCCCGCCGGAGCCCGTCCCCGCAACGATCAGTTGGCCCAACAATCCGTACAAGGGCCTTAGCTACTACACCCCCATCGACGCCGGTCTGTTTGCCGCGCGCGAACGGGAAATCCAGCTCTGCGCGAACATTGTCAGCGACGGAGATCTCAAGGTCTTGCTGCTCCACGGGACGACAGGGTGCGGAAAGTCATCCTTTCTTCGTGCGGGACTTATTCCGCACCTCGAATCCAGCGTCGACGGCTTCCAGTTTCTGCGCACTTTCGATGCGGAGGATGTCAAAGCGCTCTTCATCCGGTGCACCGAGGCGCCGCTGCAGCGGATGTGCGAGGTTCTCTATGACTGGGGCGACACACCCTTTCGCATAGACCTGCCCAACACTGGACCCCAGGAACTGTCGCTGCTGCCGATTCGAGGCGAAGCGAGCAGCCGAGAAGAGTTCGTGGAAGCCAATGCAACATCGGTCGAAAAACTGATCAGCGTTCTGCGGATCGTTGGCAAGCTCCTCCCGAGGACAGTCGTGCTGGTAATCGACCAAGGCGAAGAGATTCTGACGCTCGACCCGCGAGACACCAAAGGCAATCGTCGCACCTTCTTTGATTTCCTGATCGCCTTCAGCAAGGCGACAATCGACATGAAGCTGATCGTTGCCTTGCGGAAGGAATATTTCGGAGACTTCTTTCCCGAGCTCGATAGCCGGCGCTACAACCGCGACAAGCCCCGAGCCTTTCAGCTACAGGAGCTGACGAACGAACAACTGGTTGAGGCCATTCGGATTCCGACGTCGCGCAACGTACGAACGAAATACCTTCAAGGAAGAAGACAGCCGGGCGATCACTACGATTTCGATTTCGAGTTCGGTCTGCCCGAAACGATCGTTGGTAATATGCAAAAGGCGAAGACGTCTGGCGGAATCCTGCCTGTCCTGCAGATCACATGCGAGCGTCTCTACCGGGGCGCCAAGGATCGATGGGCGAAAAGCTTTTCGACATTCGGCTCAACGCGTCTGATCAGGTCTTCCGACTACGAAAAGCTTGGACCGCCCGACAGTCAGGTCGGGCAATATATCGACGAGGCGATTCAGGCTGGTATTATCGAGCAGTTTCCCGACTTGAAAGGCTTTGAGTTCGAGGAAGAACGGGACCGCTGGAAGGACGTCCTGCATGCCATGGTCCACAAGCAGTCGGACAATACCGCTCTAACACTCATCCTCAGCGAGTATCGGTTCGTTGAAATTGCGGAGGAAATGGAATGTCGCGCAAACCCGACGCAGATGGCACAGTTTCTCTCGCAGGACGAGCGAAGGATCTTGCGTAACGATCCACGTGGGCAGAGCGCGAGTGCGAAGCCGGTGCCAATCTTCGCGGGTACACAGCTAAACACTTCCGAAAAGGGTGACGAAAGGCACCCTGATACGGATGCGGCCCCCCTCTACTACAGCCTTGGACATGACGCGATCGCGGTAGACCTGGATTTTTGGGGCTCGGCGAGAACTGTCATCAAGAAGCGGCGGGAGTTTGTGCGCGGCTGGCTCGAGCTAGCCAACAAGATAGCCGGTGGCTACATCATCCTGATAGCAATAGCTATCGCTTACGCCAGCATCGATGACTGGAATTTCAGAGCGCTCGGGCGACTTTTTTCCAATCCCGCGAACATGTTCAATGCGCTGCTGTGGTACGCTTTTCTGTGCATCGGTGCAAACCTGTTCATTTTTTCGAAGCGGCTCGCGCGCCATATGGATGGAATCGTGATCCGCTCCTCGATCTTCAAGGCGTTCTTGATGAGCCCGAAAGCTCAATCCTGACGCTTTGCTTCCCTGATGACCATGTCGCAAGGGCGCGATGATGGTGCGTTCGAGAACCACGCAGCGGAACGACGATCGCCTTTCGACGGCGCGGCCGTAGCAACCACCCGGCTGAGGACGAACCTGCGATCGGCGTGCACCGACCAACGGATCGTGCAATGCTTCAACCAAACGAATCAGAGGCGCGGGCGGACGCGCTTCTCATTTGCGCGGCGCATCGACATGATCCTGCAATCGCTCGCCGGGCTGCCGGCGTTCCTGGTCTATTTCTGCACGGCGCTGTTGTCCGTGATCGCCTACCTCTTCGTCTATACCCGCGTCACGCCGCATGACGAATTCCAATTGATCCGCGACAACGATCCGGCCGCTGCGATCGCGCTCGGATTGAGCCTGCTCGGCTTCGTGCTGCCCGTTGTCAGCGCGATTGCGCACGCCGCCAATGTCGTGGACTGCCTGATCTGGAGCATCATCGCGCTGATCGTGCAGATCATCGTCTACTACATCGTCAAAATCCCGGTGCCGAACCTGTCGGCGCGGATCGCGTCAGGCGAGCTCGCGCCGGCGATCTGGCTCGGACTGTCCTCGCTGGCCGCAGGCGCGCTGAACGCGGCCTGCATGATCTACTGATCATGGCGGAGAAGCCCAATCCGGAATTCGGCAAGCGCCGGCGGGCGGAGCCGCCGCGGCCGGCCATTGCCGCCAAGCGATCCAACCACGTCGCACTGCTCGTGATGGGCACGCTCGCCGTGGGCGGCAGCGCCTACGCGCTGATGCCGCGCGAGGACTGCCGACCGGCCTCGCCGGGCATGGCTGCGCCCGCGGTCCCGCAAGCAGGCACCGAATGTGCGCCGCGCAGCTCTTCATCAGGATCGGGCGGCCGCGGCGGCGGCGGAAGCTCCTCGCGCAGCAGTTTCTTCAGCGGCGAGTCCGGCGCATCGTCATCGACCTCCCCTTCAAGCTCCGTGAGCCGCGGTGGCTTCGGTTCCTTCGCCCATGCGTTCGGCTACAGCGGCGGCTGAACACGATCCCTGCACGATAGCGTGTGCAGAAGCGCTTTCGCTTGCCGGGCGATCGCGGGTGGTGGAAACTTGAAGCCCGATTTTCGATGAAAGGATCGCCGCCATGAAACGCTCGCGCCGCGTCTTGCTGACAATGATGGGGAGTGCGGCGATCGGCGCAGTGTCGATGGGCCTGACGCCGCGCCGCGATTGCGGGCCCGGCAGCAGCGTGCTGTCCGGCCCGGACGGCAGGCCTTATTGCGGGCCGGCCTATGGCGGTTTCGGCGGTGGCGGGCTGCATCACTTCGGCGGTCATGGCCACGGCCACGGCGGTCATGCGCATGGCGGCGGCGGCTGACGCCTCTCGCCTCGTCCGATAAAGCCATGGCCGACCATGCAACGGATTGAATGTCCCGAACGCGACGACTGGCGCGCGACGGCGGAGAAGTCCGGCTTCGATTTCCACACCATCGACGGCGAACGCTATTGGGACGAACGCGCCTACTACGCATTCACGCTCGAGGAGATCGAGCGACAGATCGAGGAGCCGACCGGCGAGATCGACGCGATGTGCCTCGAACTGGTGAGCCATGCGATCGACGATGAAAATTATCTGCGCCGGCTGAAGATCCCCGAGGCGTTCTGGGATTTGATATCGCAGAGCTGGCATCGCGACGAGGCCAGCCTCTACGGCCGGCTCGATCTCAAGTTCGACGGCAAGGGTCCTGCGAAACTGCTTGAATACAATGCCGACACGCCGACCTCTATCTTCGAAGCCGCGGTGTTTCAATGGACCTGGCTCGAACAGGCGATCGAGCGCAACATCATTCCCAAGCGCGCCGATCAGTTCAACTCGATCCATGAGCGGCTGATCGAGACCTGGGCCAAGCTGGCGGGCGAGCATCCGCTGCACCTCGCCGGCATGACAGAAAACACCGAAGATGCCGGCACGCTCGCCTATCTCGAGGACACCGCGGCGCAAGCCGGACTGAAGACCACACTGCTCGACATCGAAGAGATCGGATTGCGCGACGACGGCCAGTTCGTCGATCTCGACGACCGCCCCATCGAGCTCGTTTTCAAGCTTTATCCGTGGGAGTGGATGTTCCACGATGCGTTCGGCAAGAACCTTGCGAAGGCCCCGACGCGCTGGATCGAACCGCCATGGAAGGCGATCCTGTCCAACAAGGGCATCCTGCCGCTGTTGTGGGAGATGTTTCCCAATCATCCGAATCTGCTGCCAGCCTATTTCGAGGACGACCCCAGGGTCGCGAGCCTCGGCACGTCGTTCGTGCGAAAACCGATCTATTCGCGCGAAGGCGCCAATGTTGCCCTCGTCAGCGCGGGCATTACGCTGGTCGCGCAGGAAGGTCCCTACGGCGCCGAGGGCTTCGTCCGTCAGGCACTGGCGCCGCTGCCGAATTTCGCCGGCCAATATCCAGTGCTCGGAAGCTGGCTGGTCGATCACACGCCATGTGGGTTGTCGATCCGGGAGGACGAGAACCCGGTCACCGGCAACGCGTCGCGGTTCTTGCCGCACGCGATTTTATGAGATCGGCTGGCGAATTCGTCGCTTGGATCGAGAAACCGAACTCAGCGCGCAGCCACAGCCTTCAGCACATGCGGCAGGGCGCCGGCGCGGGCGACCGGAGCGTTGCTCGGCTGATAGAGTCCGCGCCTGTCGGGATAGGCCTTGAAGAGATTGGTGATGCCGACCACGGATTCGGCCGCCCCCAGCGCGAGCACGCCGTCAGGCTCGAGCATCCGCACAAGCTTGGCGAAGATGCCGGCCTTGGTGTCCTGATCGAAATAGATCAGCACGTTGCGGCAGAAGATCACGTCGAAGGTGCCGAGGTGGGAGAGGTCCTGCAGCAGATTGAGCTGGCGGTGCTGCACCATGCCGCGGATATCGGCGTTGAGCTGCCAGAGTTCACCCTTCTGCGTGAAATACTTCACCAGGAGCTGGATCGGCAGGCCGCGCTGCACCTCGAACTGGCTGAACAGGCCGGCCTTGGATTTTTCCAACACTCCCTGCGACAAATCGGTCGCGACGATCTCGGTCCGCCAGCCGGCAAGCGCCGCGCCCGCTTCCTTCAGACACATTGCGATCGAATAGGGCTCCTGTCCGGTCGACGACGCCGCGCACCAGATGCGCAACGAGCGGCGCGCCGCGCGCGCCTGGATCAACGCCGGAAGCACGGCTTCCTTCAGATGGTCGAAGGGAATTTTGTCGCGGAAGAAGAACGTCTCGTTGGTGGTCATCGCCTCGACCACATCGGACGTCAGCGGCTCGGCGCCACTCTTGAGCCTCTGCACGAGCTCGGGGATGCCGGCAAGATTCGACCTGCGCGCCAGCGGCACCAGGCGGCTCTCCACCAGGTACTGCTTGTCGGCAGAGAGATCGAGACCGGAGCGCTCCTTCAGAAGTCTACGCAGATACTCATAATCCAGGGGCGTCACGAACGGTCTCCCGAAAACACACGAACCAGTTTCGGCGCGATCTGGCTCAGCGGCAGCACGGCGGCACAGATGCCGGCGTTGGCGGCCGCGCCGGGCATCCCCCACACCACGCTGGTCGCTTCATCCTGGGCGATCACGCTGCCGCCCGCGGCGACAATCTCCTTGCCGCCACGCATGCCGTCGGAGCCCATGCCGGTCAGGATCAGCGACAGGATGCTGCCCTGCCAGACGTCGATTGCGGAGGTGAACAGTGGATCGACCGCGGGCTTGCAGAAGTTGACCGGCGGGCCGTCGTCGAGCGCGATGACCGCGTCCGCGCGGTGGCGAGCGACACGCATGTGGCGACCGCCGGGGGCAAGATAGATCTGGCCCGCCCTTACCGTCTCGCCGTCGATCGCTTCCCGCACCGGCCGCCTGCTGGTCCGCGCGAGGTGCTCGGCGAGAATTGTGGTGAAGGTCGGCGGCATATGCTGGGTGATCAGCACCGGGAAGCGATCGATCACCGGCCCGATTTCGGCGACGAGCGACATCAGTGCCTGCGGACCGCCGGTCGATGAGCCCACCAGCAGCACCTTGGGCGACAGCAGGCCAAAGGGACGGCGGACGATCTGCATCGGAGCGGCGGGCACCGTCGTCGCGCCCGGTGTGGCACGTGGCCCGTCATGACCCGGCGCCAGCTGCGGGCTGGCAGTGCTGTGAAAGGTGCCGCGACGAGCCTTGGCGCCAAGGTGGCGGATCTTCTGAATCAGGTCGTGACGGAAAGTTTCGGCGGCGCTCGCTTCGCGCGTGCTCTCCGGCTTCGGAATATAGTCGGAGGCGCCGAGCGACAGCGCCTTCAGGCTGATCTCCGCATTGCGGCGGGTCAGCGTGGACGCCATGATGACGACGAGGTTGCGCTTCTTCGCCAAGAGTTGCGGCAACGCCGAGATGCCGTCGAGCTCCGGCATTTCGATGTCGAGCACCGCGACATCGGGGTTGATGCGCTCGAGCTGGTTGACGGCGTCAAGGCCGGTGCGCAGGGACGCCGCAACTTCCATGTCGGGCTCGGCGGAAATCCAGCGTGCGATCAATCCGCGGATGACGACGGAGTCGTCGACCACCATCACCCGTACCTTGTCCGTACGGGACGATATCCGGGTCGGGGCACTCGTCAACGCAACACTCATGACCTTCACCAGCGACGCAACGGCACAAGTTACGACGGTTGAGCCGAAGGCTTCTGCCGCCGGATCGACCGCGGGAGTGAAGCGCGATTACTTCAGGACGATCGCGCTTGTTATTGGCTCTAGATCAGTCCGACTTCCTGGAACTTCGCGGTCACGATGTCCTTGTCGAACGGTTTCATGATGTACTCGTTGGCCCCGGCATGCAGCGCACGGGCGATGTGCGCGACATCGTTCTCGGTGGTGCAGAACACCACCTTGGGCTGGTCGCCGCCGGGCATGCGGCGGAGATTGCCGAGGAATTCGTAACCGTCCATGACGGGCATGTTCCAGTCGAGCAGCACAGCCTCGGGCATCGCGCGCTTGCAGACTTCAAGCGCTTTCTCGCCGTCCTCCGCTTCCACGATCTGGAAGTCGAGGCCTTCCAGGATGCGGCGGGCGACTTTGCGAATGACGCTCGAGTCATCGACAACAAGACAAGTTCTCATTTGCGACCTCTACTTCCTCGTCCTCCGGAGCGGACGTTTTGGTTCTTCAGTCTCTGGCCGACGCCGCCGTATCAGGCTGCCTTGGCATCGGGCATCAATTCGAGCACGCGGTCGACGTCGAGCACGACCATCAGCTGTCCGTCGAGGCGGTGGACGCCGCCGGCAAGCTTGGCCATGCGGGGGTCGAGGTTGACCGGATTTTCCTCGCGGCTGTCGTCGGGCAGGCGCAGCACCTCACCGATCTGATCGATCAGAAGGCCATAGGATTCGCCGCGCTGGTCGACGCCGACCGCCATCGACGGCTGGCCGTCACTGGGCCTGGGCAGGCCGAGGCGGGCGCGCATGTCGACCACGGTGACGATGCGGCCACGCAGATTGAGTACGCCGGCGATCTCGGAGGAGGACAGCGGCACCCGGGTCAGCCGCTCCGGCATGAACACGTCCTGGACGCGGGAGATCGGCAGGCCGAACAACTGCCCGCCGATCACGGCGGTGACGTATTCGGCCATGGTGCCCTCAAGGATATCGCTCTTGTTCGTCATCGCTCTCGGTTTCCCTAACGCCGCGTCATCAGGCCGCTCTGCGGATCTCGGCGGTCTGTTCCTTCAGCGCCGCGATCAGGCCGGGCCGGTCGAACTTCGCGACATAGTCGTGGAAACCGGCCTGCCGGCCACGCTCGATCGCCGCCGGCGAGACCATCGCGGAAAGCGCGATGATCGGCAGCCCATTGAGGTTGTGGTCGCTGCGGATGCTCTCGGCGAACTCGAAGCCGTTCATGTCAGGCATCTCGATGTCGGTCAGCACAACGTCGAAGTTTTGTCCCGAGCGCAACGCGGCCAGGCCCTCCTGCGCGGTCGGCGCGGTCCGTACCTTGTAGCCGGCGGCCTTGAGCACCGGCGCCAGCATGTTGCGGAAGAACGCCGAGTCGTCGACCAGCAGCACCGACTGCGCGGTCGCGGACGGCCGCATCTCCTTGCGCGTGAACCAATCGGCAAACGCCATCGGCAGGAAGTGGCCGACATCGATCACTTCGGTGGCCTGGCCCTTGATCACGGCGGAGCCCAGGATGCCGTCCTCCGAGCCCGTGACTTCGATGTTGAGCCGCTCCTCGACGATGTCGATAATCTCGTCGACCACGAGTCCCATGGAGCGGCCGTCGTCGGCAAACACCAGGATCGGCTGGGTGCCTTGGGCCTGCACGCTGACTCCTGCCATCTGCACGAGCGGCATCAGTTGCTCGCGGTATTGCACCATGTAGCGGCCGTTTGAGAGTTCGATCTTGTCGGTGGCGATCTCTTCGAGCCGGGTGACGAGGCCGAGCGGCACCGCCTTGGGCTGGCTGGTGCCGGCGCGGAACACCAACAGCGAGGTAAGCTGCTCGCCGGATGAGGCGTGCGAGGCCGCCCCTTCCTCCGCCATGTCATGGGCGGAAGAACCGGAGGCGCCGAGCGCCTTGGCGATGCCGTTGGGGTCGATGATCATGATGACGGCGCCATCGCCCAGGATGGTATTGCCGGAGAACATGTCGATGTGGCGCAGCTTGGTCGACATCGGCTTGACCACGATCTCCTCGGTGTGGAACACGCCGTCGACCACAATGCCAAAGGTCTGGCTACCGACCTGCGTCACCACGATAAAACCGTTCTCGGGATCGGAGGTCGCGCCGTCGTCGATCTTCAGGAGCTTCTTGAGGTGGATCAAGGGCAATAGCTTGTTGCGCAGCCGCAAGACCGCGGTGTCCTTGATCCGCTCGATGCGATGCTCGGAATTGGCGCGCGCCCGCACCAGTTCGACCACAGACAATTGCGGGATCGCAAAGCGGTCGCCACCAGCTTCCACGATCAGCGCCGAGACGATCGCAAGCGTGAGCGGGATCTTGATGGTGACGGAGGCGCCTTCGCCAGCCACGCTCTTGATGTCGATGGTGCCGCCGATCTGGTCGATATTGGTGCGCACCACGTCCATGCCGACCCCGCGGCCGGAGACCGAGGTCACCTGCGCTGCGGTGGAGAAGCCGGGCGCGAAGATGAACTTGTGGATCTGCGCCTCCGTCATCTTCTCGAGCTCGGCCTCGGTGACGAGCCCGTTCTGCAGCGCCTTTGCCTTGATCCGCTCGGTGTTGAGCCCGCGGCCGTTGTCGGCGATGCAGATGATGATGTGGCCGCCCTCGTGATAGGCGGACAGGCGGACGGTGCCCTGCTCCGGCTTGCCCGCGGCGAGCCGCTCGGCCGTGGTCTCCAGGCCATGGTCGGCCGAGTTCCGCACCATGTGGGTCAAGGGATCCTTGATCAGGTCGAGCACCTGGCGGTCGAGCTCGGTGTCGGCGCCGTGCATCTCCAGTTCGATCTGCTTGCCAAGCTCGCCGGAGAGGTCGCGCACGATGCGGGGCAACTTCTGCCAGGCATTGCCGATCGGCTGCATGCGCGTCTTCATGACGCCCTCCTGCAGCTCGGCGGTGACGTTGGAGAGGCGCTGCAACGGCACCTTGAATTCGGTGTCATCGTTGCGCCTTGAGATCTCGAGCAGCTGGTTGCGCGTCAGCACCAGCTCGGAGACCATGGTCATGAGGTGTTCGAGGGTGTCGACATTGACCCGGATCGACTGGTTGGCGATCTTGTCGCCTTCCTGCACCTCAACCTCCGCCGCTGCCGCTCTCTTCGGCGGCTTTTTCGCCTCCGCCGGCTCCGCCGCGGGCTTCGGGGCCGGTGCCGCCACCTCGGTCGCGGTCTCGCGGAAGGCGCGCTCGAGTTCGTCGAGCGAGACCTCGCCCGGGCGCAGCGGGCGCTCCAGCGTCTGCACAACCAGCATGCCCTCGGTCACCATCGGCTGGGTCGGCGGCGCCTTGACGACCGGCACAACAGCTTCTTCGGAAGCAACAGTCTCACCGGCGGCCATGGCCGCCATGCCGCGCTCGACCATGGCTTCCAACTGATCGATCAGGTCGCGATCATTGCCTTCCGGCTCGGCCTCGGTCGCCTCAAGACCTGCAAGAATCTCCTTGATGCGGTCGATCGAGGACAGGATCAGCGTCACGGCTTCGGCCGTGACCGGCATGCCGTCGCGGAATTTGCCCATCAACGTCTCGCCGGCATGCGCCAACGCTTCCAGTCGCGGCAGGCCGAGGAAGCCGCAGGTGCCCTTGATGGTGTGGACCAGGCGGAAGATGTTATCGAGAATCTTCGCGTTGTTGGGCTCTTGCTCGAACCGCACCAACTGGTTGTCGACTGTGTCTAGACTCTCGCTGGTTTCAGTCAAAAACTCCCGCAACAGATCGTCCATGAAACCAGCCTCGAACGCAGCGGCACGCGACATCGGCGCGCCTGACGAAACTCGGCCAGCTTCCCCGCAAACCGTTTAATATTGGTTGAGCAACTGGAAAAGAACGGGATCAACAAAGAGATAAGGCCACACAATTCAATTCGCGCGGCGGGTCGTAACAGTTGATTAACAATTTCTGCGTGCAGGCGCCCTCAGGACGCAGTGACGATCACGGTTTCGCCCTCGGGCGCGAGCGTAACCTTCAAACCGCAGGCCTCTGCCAGCAGCCGCGTGTAGTGCGGCTGCACCGCGTGCGCATCCACGGTGTTCGACGATGTCGCATTGAGCAGGTCGACGATGTTCTGCGGCACGCGGGCATTGAGGCCGGCCGCCGTGATCCGAAAGCCCATGCCCTCGCCTTCGCCGACCGGATCGACGGTGAGCGTGCCGCCGCGCGGGATCGTCTGCTGCGCGATCACCAGCAAGTTCAGCAGCAGCTTCGCGCGATTCTTCGGCAGCAGCAGCCGCGGCAAATTCCACGTCAGTGTGACCTTGCCGTCCTCGATGTGTCCCTTCGCCATGGCCTGGGCGTCGCCGAGATCGATTTGCGCGCCGGAGGAACCGGCCGCACCGAAGGCCAGACGGCAGAACTGCAGTCGCGCCGAGGCGGTCTTCGCGCTCTTGCGGATCAGATCAAGCGCGAAGTCGCGATCCTCGGGCTTCGGGTTGTCATCAAGGACCTCAAGCCCATTGACGATTGCGCCGACCGGGCTGATGAGGTCGTGACAGACACGCGAGCACAAAAGCGCCGCGAGTTCGAGTGCATCGGGAGCGGTACCGGGAGACGAAGTGCCAGACATAGAATGTTCCTGGAAAGCCGCACGCCGCGTAAGGAGTGCGAATCACGCATGCCTGTGGGCTTGATACACTGCGAAAGCGCATGCTGCCAGCTTGCGGCGGCCCTGATAAGGGGAACACGAACAGGATATGGGATCCGCTCATGAATGAGGCACCCCCACCCGTCGTCGACCGCGAGACCGCGGCCACGCTGCTCGAACCGCTCACCGAGCTGGTGATCCGGGCGGGCGAGGCGATCCTCGCGGTCAATCGTTCCGCGATGAAGGTCGACGGCAAGGGTGACGGATCGCCGGTCACCGAGGCCGACTTTGCCGCCGACCACGTCATCGTCGAAGGCCTGGCACGGCTGGCGCCGCGCATATCGCTGTTGTCTGAGGAACGGGTCCCCACCGCGAAGCCGCCGTACAAGGACAGCTTTTTCCTGATCGATCCGCTCGACGGAACCAAGGAGTTCGTCGCCGGCCGCAACGAGTTCACGGTCAATCTTGCCTTGGTGACCGACGGCGCACCGTTGCTTGGCATTGTCGGCGCACCGGCGCTCGGACTGATCTGGCGCGGCATCGTCGGCCGGGGCGCGGAACGACTGACGCTGCGCGATGGCAGCGTTTTAGACGTTGCGTCGATCAAGACCCGTGCCTGTCCGCCGAGCGGGGCGCCATGGACGGTCGCGGTCAGCCGCTCGCATGGTGACGACCGTACCGAGTCCTTCATCGCGAAGCGCGGCGGTGCCGTACGCTCCGTGCTGGGCTCGGCGGTCAAATTCGGCCGTCTTGCCGAGGGACAGGTCGATATCTATCCGCGCCTCTCGCCGACCTGCGAATGGGACGTGGCGGCGGGCCACGCGGTCGTCACGGCCGCGGGCGGCAAGGTCACCGATTCAAACGGCGCGCCTGTGCATTTCGGCCTCGGCCGCGAGGACTTCATCGTGCCGGAGTTCATCGCCTGGGGCGATCCGGCGGCGGCATCCTGACCTACTTGGCGAGCTTTTCTTCCAGCTCCGGCCAGCGCGCCCTGGCTTCCCCGAGGTAGCGGGCCGGATCGGCAGCGAAGGCGTCGCGGCTCGCTTCCCGGCCGAACAGATAGAGCCGCTGTCCGACGATCGCCCAGAAACGTGGGTTGCCGGCGCAGGCGACCCCGCGCACCACGTCGGTCGGATCGTAGCCGCCGAACTGCGGACCGTAGATCTCGGGGTGAGCTGCGAAGGACGCGCGATTGCCCTCGTTGCGGAAACGCCAGACAGCCCCCTCCTTGGCGACTTCGAATTCGGGCCGCCCCTCGATAGCAACGGAGTCCGTGAAATAGGCGACGGGATCGAAGCCCCTGATGGCGAGGCCCGAATAGCGCCCCACCACCACCCGCTCGGTCGTGGCGGCCCGGGCGGCCGAGCCAGGCCAGACCGTCGCTAAAATGCCCGCCAACAGGCCGAAAAACGCCATCGGGGCGCACCAAGCGTATCTTTCCTGCCGTTGTACCGTCATAGTTGCTGCCGATAACATCCGAGTCGAGGGGAGACTGGACGCAACCTAGAGCCGTGTTTGTTGGCGTCGGGTTAAGGGCAGCGTCCGGAATTTCGATACCAGGGGTTCTTTATGACTTTCGCATCACGCCTCGCTGCGGTCGCGCTCGCCGCGCTGATGTGCTGGCCCATGCAGGCTGCGGCGCAACAGCCCACCGGGCGATACCCGCAGGCACAGCGTGAGCCGGGTCCGTATAATTACGGACCGGACGAACTGGTCAACGCCGGACACAAGTTCTTCGGCAACGTCTCGCGCGGGCTCGCCTCGATCATCGAGCGCGCGGTCAGCCAGTGGGGCCTGCCCAATGGCTATGTGCTGGGCGAGGAAGGCTCCGGAGCCTTCGTCGCGGGGCTCCGCTACGGTGAAGGCACGCTTTACACCAAGAATGCCGGCGACTTGCGGGTCTACTGGCAGGGACCGTCGGTCGGCTTCGACTGGGGCGGCGACGGCGCGCGCACCATGACGCTGGTCTATAATCTGCCCTCCACCAACGCGATCTACCAACGCTTCGTCGGGATCGACGGCTCAGCCTATATTGTCGGCGGTTTCGGCATGACCGCATTGACCGCCAACAACATCGTGCTGGTGCCGATCCGCTCTGGGATCGGCTTGCGGCTGGGCGCCAATGTCGGCTACCTCAAATACACCCCAAACGCGACCTGGAACCCATTCTAGTCCGTCAGTCTTATGGGTGATTGCCCGAGCCCGCGTGGCAGCACTAGATCATGATGCGATTATGTCGAATCGCATCGTGATCTCATCTCCTTGTTTGAGCATGATCTCCGCGCAAACGCCGCGCGTTTGTCGCGAAAGCCGCTACACACTTTTCCGGATCATGCTCTGGCGATTCACGTTAACGCGGCTATGGGCTGGCGTTTGGCCGGCCTGCCGTGGCATTGTGCTTAACAAATTGTTTCCTCCGGTGGAGTGACCCTTCATGATCGAACCGATCATGTATCTGGCGATCGGTTTCCTGGTCTCGATGCTGTGCGGCCTCATGATCGTGCCGCTGGTGCACAACCGCGCCGTGCGGCTGACCACGCGCCGCATGGAAGCGGCAACGCCGCTGTCGATGGCCGAAATCCAGGCCGACAAGGACCAGCTCCGCGCGGAATTCGCGATGTCGGCGCGCCGGCTCGAGATCAGCGTCGACCAGCTCAAGAGCAAGACCACGAGCCAACTCGCCGAGCTTGGCAAGAAGACCGATGCCATCAACCGCATGAAGATCGAGCTCGGCGAGAAGAACGCCACGATCTTCGCTCTTGAGGCGCGCGAAAAGGCGATGAAGGAGCAGCTTCGCGCCACCGAGGAGGAGTTCGGCGCCAAATCCGAATTGTTGCGCACTGCCGAGCAGGCCCTGGCCGGCAAGCAGGCCGAGCTCGGCAAGATCAATGCCGAGCTGAACGACCGCTCGATCACGGCCGACAGCCGCCAGATCGAACTCGTTGCAGTACGGACGCAGATCGACGAATTGAAGGGCCGTGTCGGCGATGCCGAGAAGGAGTTCTCGGCAACCCAGGCTCGCCTCGCCCAGGAGCGCAACGCCTCGGAAGCCGCAACCCGCGACCTGACCGACGCACGCGGCCGGGTCGAAAATCTGAGCCAGCGTGTCACCGATCTCGACCGCCAGCTCGTCATCCAGGTGAAGGAAGCCGAGCTGCTCGGCAACCGCGTCAACGACCTTGAAGGACGGCTTGCGACCCAAGGCAAGCTGTTGGCCGAGCGCGAATATGAGAACGCTCAGCTCAAGCAGGCCAATGACGCCGCCGAACGGACGGTGAAGGAGCTCCGCGAGGAGATCGCCGCGATGAATGGGGGCAGGTCGCCCGAGGTCGAGAAGCTGCGCCAGGAAAAGGCGGCTGCCGAGGAACAATTGCGCATCGCCCGCGACGAACGCTCCAAGTTGCAGCGCGACGTCAACACGATCCAGCAGCAGGCCGAAAGCTCATGGGCGACCGAGCGCATGGAGAACGCGCTGCTGCGGGAGCGCATCAATGATATCGCCGCCGAGGTCGCCAAGCTCGCCATCCAGCTCGAAGGGCCGAATTCGACGATCGAGGCCATGCTCGCGGCCGAACCGGCAGTGGCCGCCAAGACGGCGGCAAAGCCGGCCAACGGCGCGGCGGCCCCGGCCGGCGGCCTGCCGGAGGGCGGCGGCACGCTTGCCGAGCGGATCAGGGCGCTGCAGTCACATGCCTCCCGCGCCCGCCAGCAGGGGGCGTGATCTCGCAGGTCTCGCGCAGGTCTTGGCTTGACACCCCCACCCGGCACTTCGTAAATCGCGACGTCTGACGAGTGCATCTCGTCCGGCCGCCATCGCGGCGCTTGATGTCAGATCCCGGACGCATAGCTCAGCGGGAGAGCGTTCCCTTCACACGGGAGAGGTCCAAGGTTCGATCCCTTGTGCGTCCACCATCACCCGGGGCCGGGTTAGAGCATCATCGGTTCTGATTGAATCAGAACAGAAGCTCTCAATTCTTGTTTTGACGCGTTTTCTTCACGCGAACCGGCGTCCACTTCGCTCGAAAACGCTCTAGTGTAGCTCGCTGTCTTGACGCGGCAGCATGATCTCACCTCCTTGTTTGAGCATGATCTCCGCAACGCTGCGCGTTTGTCGCGAGGGAAAACCGCGACACACTTTTCCGGATCATGCTCCAATGTCGTCCCCAACCGATTGACGCCAGCGTCCGCAGGCCGCGCTTGCGGTCGTTGACTCACGATCGAGCGGCACGTGGCGGCCGCGAGTGCCCCGAGGTGCGTCGGTTGAGTTCACCAAGCAGGTCGCGAACGGCGCCGTCAAAGTCGTCAGGCTCGGCGTCCCGATCGACGGGTCGCCTGGTGCGCGGCTGTTGTCGGCGGCGGCTGCCGAGACCGTCATTCGCGGCGACGAGAAGGCGCTCGAGATCGATGGCATCACCCGCTCCGGCGCCGGCCACCGGCTGCAGAAGGCGTTCGTCCTGAATCTCCCTGACCGTACCGCGGGGTGCCCGACGGCGGCGGGAGGCCGCTTCGCGAAGGGCATATCCCAATCCGAAGCCGATGCCGAAAACGGCGACAATGATCAGAAGTCCGAGCATTCTGTTGTCCCGCAATCACCCTTCCGCAATGCAGTAAGCCCGACAATGAGGCACGGAGTTGACGATCGCGCGTCCGTTTGGGAGCGCGGCAGTCGCTAATGTGGCGCCGCCGATATGCGGGATCCTACGGGCTTTTATTTGTGTTCCGCCTCAGCTACTACCTCGGGGAACTCGCGGGGCGGCGGGGGAACCTGATGCGCAAGGGTAACGACTACATCTTGAGACTGCGGCCGTGGTCCTTGTCCACGTTCGTCGCCGCGTTGCTGGTGCTGGCGGTCGCCGCCGCGATGCAGGAAGCATTCGTGACTTTCGGCGGGCAGTTTCATTTCGCAGGCTTCGTTCCTGCGATCCTGATTGCGGGACTGCTTGGCGGTGCTCCTGCCGGCATCTTCGCCACCATCGTCACGATCCCGATCGTTGTGTGGGCTTTCATGCCGCCCTATTTTGAATTCACTTGGCCAACGGCCACAGAATACGACAGCATCTCCACGTTCCTGCTGTCGAGCGCTCTCGTCGTCTGTTTTTCGCAGCTCTATCGGGACGCGCTGGCCATTTTGCGGAAGTGATTTTGGATCCGCCTTGTGCCGCCCGCGCGGTGACGGTCAATCCTGTTGCCGATCGAGATAGCAATGACCGCGCGGAAATTTGTCATGCACTTCGCCACGCCGGCCGGAAGCGCCATCTGGCGTTCGCGCCGGTCGTTCGCCGGCGTCGGCAAGCGGGCATTGCGGCGATAGCCGCCCTCAAATCCCGAACATCCAGACCGCGACGATGGTGGCGAGCGTCGCCATTCCGCTGATGGTCCAGCCGACGGCGTAGAAGGCATCGTCACGAGTGGTGTCGAACATCGGGTCGGTTGTATTCGCCATGGGTCGCCAGCGCATGCGACTCTCCTCGGAACTCCTGCCCTGCCAGATAACGCAACGTGGGGTTCCCGGTTCCACGTGTGACCCGCGTTAATCACGGACAACTGATCCGAGCGGCGGAACTGATCACAGGCGCTTCCGTTGAGGCGCGCCGGGAAAAAGAAAAGATGGAGACTATCCGATGCGAACATTGATCCTTGCCGCCACGGCCCTCGCCTTTCTGTCGTCGACCGCGCTCGCGCAAGACAAGGCCGGCGGCATGGCCGCGCCCGCGGCGAAAAGCGACGACGCCATGAGCAAGGGCGAGGCCACCAAGATGGCTCCGAAGAAGGCAAAGAAGACGGCCAAGAAGTCGAGCGCGAAATCCGGCGAGGATGCGACCAAGCAATAGACAGACATGCTTGCGCGTTCGGCGATCGTACGAAAGGCCGCCCGCGGGCGGCCTTTCGCTGTGTCGGCCCGTTTGGTCCTCGATCCGTTACGTCGCGCCTGCGTCGGCCCGTGGTGAGTGGTCGAGGTTCATAAAGGCGTGCGGAAGGGGGAGAGCAAAAGAGAAACGGAGCCGGTGATGCGCACCGTCATGGGATCGTGCTGAAAATTGACCACCAGCCCCTGTAATTTCTCCTCCTGCCGCGGCCACATTTGTGGCGCAAATACGGAAGGGATGCATGATCCAAACGGGCTATGACAGCCGACATGCGCGAAATTCCGTTCCAACATGACCGCCGCCGCGGCCACCGAAAACAATCTTCTACATCTGCACTTCGATCAGCCGCGGGCCCGGCTCGGCGACCGCCTCCGCCAGCGCCTTGTTGAAATCGTCGGCTGTCGCGACCGCCCGGCCCGGCACTCCCATGCCCCTGGCAAGCGCGACGAAATCGATGGTCGGACGATCGATCTTCAGCATGTCCTGCGCGCGCTTGCCCGGCTCGCCGGCGCCGACCCCGTCGAACTCGCCGCGCAGAATCTGGTAGATGCGATTGGCGAACACGATCGTGACGACGTCGAGGCCTTCACGCGCCTGCGTCCACAGCGACTGGATGGTGTACATCGCGCTGCCGTCGCCAACCATGCAGATCACCTTGCGATCCGGACAGGCGACCGCTGCGCCGGTCGCAACCGGCGTCGAAAAGCCGATCGACCCGCCCATGTTCTGCAGCCAGTCATGCGGCGCGGCAGCCGCGGTGGGCGGGAAGAAGCCGCGCCCGGTGGTGACGGACTCGTCGACCACGATCGCGTTTTCCGGAATCGCACAGGCGATCGCCTGGGCAATCGTCGTGAAATTGAGAGCGCCTGTCGGCTTGGTCAGCTCCTGCAGCTTCTGCGGCTTGACGTCCTGCGGCCTGGCGTGGAGCACGTTGGCGAGCGCTTCAAGCGCTGCGACGGAGTTCTCGCCCCAGGCGGTCATCCGATGCACCTCGCAGCCTTCGGGCTTCAACAGGCTCGGCTTGTTCGGATAGGCGAAGAACGCCACCGGATCATTGGCCTCGACCAGCACGATGTGGCGAAAATCCTTCAGGATCGGCAGCGCCTGCTCGATCACATAGGGGATGCGATTAATCGAGAAGCGGCTGCGACCGCGCGCCATGCGGGGGTGATAGGTCTGGCCCATCACCGTGCAGCCGGTCTTGCCGGCGATGCGCCGCGCCAGCGCCAGTCCCTGCTCGGTCAGCGCGCTGCCGGTGACCAGCAGCAGCGTATGCGCGGCATCACCATGCAGAATCCTTGCCGCGGTTTCGACCGCCTGCGGCGAATAGCTCGGACGCTGCTTGTCCGCCGGCACATCGGCAATACCGTCGGCTTCGTTCCAGGCCGTATCGGCGGGCAGGATCAGCGTCGCGATCTGCGGCGGCGCGCTCTTGGCAGCGGCGATCGCCGCGGCGCCGTCGGCGGCCACGGACTTCGCATCCGGCGAGGTTCGCACCCAGGCCGACATCGGCCGCGCCAGCCCTTCGATGTCGGACGTCAGCGGCGCATTGTAGCCGATGTGGTAGGTCGCGTGCTGGCCGACGATGTTGACGATCCCGGAATTGGCCTTCTTGGCGTTGTGCAGATTGGCAAGGCCGTTGGCGAGGCCGGGCCCAAGATGCAGCAGCGTCGAGGCCGGCGTGCCCTTCATGCGGAAATAGCCGTCGGCCGCGCCGGTCACCACGCCCTCGAACAGGCCGAGCACGCAGCGCATGCCCTCCACTCGGTCCAGCGCGGCGACGAAATGCATCTCCGAGGTGCCGGGATTGGTGAAGCAGACGTCCACGCCGCCCGCGACCAATGTCCGCACCAGACTTTCCGCGCCATTCATGGCCTCTCTCCCGGAGATCCTTTTCAAGGTATGGTCCAGATCAACCATTGTTCATCCGTTTCGTCAAAGGCTTAGCGGACAATGCAGATATCGCGTCCACTGTGTTGCCTTTTTCAACCGTGTTGTCCGAAAGTTTCGCGCTCACGGCTTCGTCGCTTGCGAAAGGGCGGCAACTATGGCCTGTCTTCCAGATATTTAATGTTTCGCGAGGATGACGATGATCCGCTCGATTCCCCTGTTGTTTGCCGCCCTCACCATGCTGGCAGGCGCCGGCCAGGCCCAGGCCGAATTCTTCGACTCTCGCGACGCCATGGGCGGCCTGAACTTCTTCGGCAGGGGCGCGAGCCCGATCTCGCGCGCCACCGTCTACTACCCGACCAACTACGCGCCCGGCACCATCGTCATAAGTACCTCCGAGCGGCGGCTCTATCTGGTGCTGCGGGACGGTCAGGCGCTGCGCTACGGCATCGGCGTCGGCCGCGACGGCTTCCGCTGGAGTGGAACCCATCGCATCAGCGCCAAGAAGGAATGGCCGTCGTGGACGCCGCCGTCGCAGATGCTGCGCCGCCGCCCCGATCTGCCTCGCCACATGGAGGGCGGCATCGAGAACCCGCTCGGCGCCCGCGCGATGTATCTCGGCTCGACGCTCTATCGCATCCACGGCTCGAACGAGCCCGAGACGATCGGACAGGCGGTCTCCTCCGGCTGCTTCCGCATGACCAATGAGGATGTCACCGATCTCTACGACCGCGTTCGGGTCGGAACCACCGTCGTCGTAAGGAATTGAGCGACGTCGAATCCAAGGGACTCGACGACGGGGTGCGGCGTCAGCGCTGATCCAGCCTTGCATCGCCGCGCGGGTTGCGGCAGCGTGGCCGGGATGCTCCGACCTTCGATTCTGCTTCTCGCCGCGGCGCTTGCCGCCATCCTTGCCGACGCGGTCGACACGCGCGCCGCGGTGACCGAAATTCCGGCGATCGCCTCGCGTCAGCGCAACGAGAGGAAGGCGTTCAGCGATGCGGAAATCATCACGGGCTTTCTGAAGATCGCGTTCGGCGCCGAATTCCAACTCGCCGGCAAGGTCGACCGAATCCGCAAATTCGACGGCCCCGTGCGGGTGTTCGCCGATGGCGACCGCGCCGACCGCAAGGCCCAGCTCGCGAAGATCGTTGCCGACATCGGCGCCAAGGTCAGGCATCTCGACATCGCAATGACCGAGAACAGTGAGGCCGCCAACGTGCGGGTCAAGCTCGTGCGCGATCGCGACCTCTATCGCACCATTACCACCTTCTACGGCATCGAGCGTGCGAAGGAGATCCGCTCCTCGCTCGACCCGCAATGCCTGTCCGGCTTCCGCAAGAACGAGAGTTACGAGATCGAGCATTCCGACGTGATCCTCACCGTCGACAATGGCGACTTCGTCTTCTTCGATTGCGCCTACGAGGAACTGTTGCAGTCGCTCGGCCCGATCAACGACACCGCGACTGTCCCGTGGACGATGTTCAACGACAGCGTCTCGATGGGCTATTTCGACGTCTACGACCAGTACCTGCTCAACCTGCTCTACGATCCCCGTATCAAGCCCGGCATGGCCGCGCAGGAGGTCAAGGCGGTGCTGCCCGACGTGCTCGCCGATGTGCGTGCGTGGGTGAGGCAGGTGAATCATTTGGCGGAGTGAGCCGTCGTTTTCGGGTGAAGCGCACCGCAAACGCCACGTCGTCCCGGGCGCGGACCAACGACATTGAGACCGGCTTCCTGCTCACGGCGTCATGCCGTCATCGCGAGGAGCGAAGCGACGCAGTGGATTGCTTCGCGGAGCCCGTCATCGGGCGCGCATTCGCGCGATCCGGTGGCTCACAATGACGCTGGTCATGTGTCCTCGTTCTCGCGACGCCGCGCGCTCGAGGTTTGATCACTTTCCACCCTCATGAGGAATGAGGGCGCAGGGAAAGCCGGGTGCCGATCGCACCCATGGGCCCCGTGCAACAAAAAGCACGGGGGTAGGACCACAGGTGTAACCGGAAACAGCCCGGCTTTCCCTGCGCGATGGTTTTACGGCTTATTTCGCGCTCTCCTCGGTGAGACCGGGCTTTGTTGCCACCGTCGCCCCTGAGAAGCGTGAGCTTCT
>NZ_JAFCJK010000014.1 GCF_018131005.1 Bradyrhizobium lablabi | reverse complement strand
TGGCACGTTCGCCTCGTGTGCCGCAGCGTCCACCGCATCTCAACCCAACACTCGTGACGATGGCGAAGCGCCCCTCAATCGGATGAGACGGGCGGATTAAACCGCTGATTTGGGTCAATCCGGAAGCGGAATATTTCTCGCCCGAGGACTTGCCGCGTCGGGCAAATCAGTGATCGAGGTCGGAGGTGCGACAACACAACGCTCCCTGCCGCTCGCCCTATTGCTTGATCGGCACCCAGATCTCGAGCCCGCCATTGCCGGTCGAGCCATCGAAATTTTCGTCATAGCGCTCGAAATTCGGCGCGTCCGCGACCTGCATGCCGGATTGCGGCAGCCAGCGATTCCAGATCGTGTTGACGGTGCGGCGGATGGTCGAGATGTGGTCGGCGTGGGTGAACACGGCGTAGGTCTGCTCGGCAATCCGGACGCGGGCGAATTCGCGCGGCAGGTCGGAGAAGTCATCGACCTCGACGCCGGCGATGTAGTCGAAATTGCCGGCGTCGTCGCCGTTGCAGCAGACACCATAAGAGACCTTGCCGACCCGTCGCGGAATATTGGGACACTGCAGGTGAAAGCTTTGCCATTGGTTCGGAATGCCGGCAGTGCTGTCGTTGCCATGATTGTAGCGTTCGCCAATGCCGGCGACGAGGAAGGCCTTGCCGGTCGCAATGCGCGGCGGCGCAAGGTGATCGAGGGCTGTCGAGATCATGGTGATCGGCTCCTGGAGCTTGAGGGTCTTCAGGCACGTCGTGGCGCGAACCATCTCGGGCGTGACGCCGAAATGGTCGCGGAACGCGCGGGTGAATGCTTCGTGGGAGCCATAGTCCGCATCCAGTGCGAGGCTCAGGATGTCGGGCGCACCGGCCGCGAGTTCGCGCGCGGCTTCGCTGAGCCGGCGGATCCGCACGTAGCGCATCACCGAAAACCCGGTCGCCTCCGCAAAGGCCCGCACCAGATGAAAGCGCGAGACGCCGGCAACGCCCGATATCTCGTCGAGCGTCAGCGGCGCGCCGAGATGGCTTTCGATGTACCAGAGCGCCTTCTGGGCTGGGTTCATGGACGACGGCCCTCCTTCGAAGCGCCACATCATGCGCGCCCGCCGTACGCGGGGTTTGACAGTCCTTGCTGTTCGCGGTCGGAACCGCCCGTTCCGCTGCACGGGAAATTATCGCAAAGGCGTTGCTGGTAACATAGTCGCATTCGTGCATACTCGCCGACGCATCGATCCGACGGCTCACCAAGCTGCCCGACAATCAAGACTGCATGAGCCACGGCCAGCATGTCAGGGAGAACAATGATGCATCACCGACTCTTGAGCTATGCCCAATCAGCCGCGCTTGCGGGATGTCTCGCGATCGCCGTTGCAACCGCCGCTCACGCGCAGAAGAAATACGATCCGGGCGCGACCGACACCGAGATCAAGGTCGGCAACATCATGCCCTATTCGGGGCCGGCGTCCGCCTACGCGACGATCGGCAAGACGGAAGCGGCCTATTTCAACAAGCTCAATTCCGAAGGCGGCATCAACGGCCGCAAGATCAATTTTGTATCTTACGACGACGCCTACAGCCCGCCGAAGATGGTCGAGCAGGCCCGTAAGCTCGTCGAAAGCGACGAGGTGCTCCTGATCTTCAACCCGCTGGGTACTCCGGGTAATACGGCGATTCAGAAATACATGAATACCAAGAAAGTGCCCCAGCTCTTCGTCTCCACCGGCGCGGCCAAGTGGAACGATCCGAAGAACTTTCCGTGGACCATGGGCTGGCAGCCAAGCTACCAGGTCGAAGCGCGCATCTACGCCAAGTACATCCTGCAGAATTATCCCGGCAAGACGATCGGCGTACTCTATCAGAACGACGATTTCGGCAAGGACTATCTGATCGGCCTGCACGACGGTCTTGGCGACCAGGCGAACAAGCTGATCGTCATCGAGTCGTCCTATGAGACGTCATCTCCTACGGTGGATTCGCAGGTGGTGCAGATCAAGGGCGCCAATCCTGATATTTTCGTCAACATCGCGACACCCAAATTCGCGGCGCAGGCGATCAAGAAGATCGCCGAGCTGAACTGGCATCCCGAGCAGTTCCTCACCAACGTGTCGGGCTCGATCGGCGGTGTCATCAAGCCGGCCGGCTATGACAACAGCCAGGGCATCCTCTCCACCGCCTATCTCAAGGATCCCAAGGATGCGGAGTGGAAGACCGATCCGGCCATGAATGAATGGCGCGCCTTCATGACCAAATGGTATCCCGAAGGCGATCAGGACGATGCCGCGACCGTGTTCGGCTATGGCGTGGCCAAGGGGCTCGAGCAGGTGCTGCGGCAATGCGGCGACAATCTCACCCGCGAGAACGTCATGAAGCAGGCCGCGAGCCTCAATTTCGAGATCGGCATCTACCTGCCGGGTACGCGCGTCAAGACCGCGCCCGATGATTTCGCCCCGATCGAGCAGCTTCAGATGATGCGCTTCAAGGGCGAGAGCTGGGACCGGTTCGGCCCGATCATGAGTGGCGAGAAGAGCTCGTAAGGCTTCGCTCAGTCGGTTTGCCGACGCCTGACTTGCCATGCCCGGGGCAGAAGCGCGAAGCGCGTCTTCGCGCCAGGCGTCCCGGGCATCCACGTTCCTTCCTGGTCGTGGCGGGAAGACGCGGATGTACCGGCCACAGGCGCGCGTAAGCGACGCCGTGCTTCGGACGGCTATGCCCAGCCATGGCTGAAATTCCATCACAATCGGAAAGGCAACAACAATGAAAATCACCGATGTCCGCGCCCACCACATTCGCATCCCCTATGACGCGGGACCTGCAAGCTTCCGCCAGGGCGCTTCGGCGATCTCGGCGCTCGACATGGTGGTCGTCGAAGTCTCGACCGACGCGGGCCTGACCGGCTGGGGCGACGCTTTCGCCTATGTCTGCCCAAAGACGAGTTGCACGGCTGTTACCGAGATGGTCGCGCCGCAGGCGCGCGGCCTCGACGTTCCCGATGCCGACGGCATTCCCGCTGCGATGGAGCAGATCCAGCGCAATCTGCATCTGTTCGGCCGCTACGGCATCACGATGTTTGCGGTATCCGCGCTCGACATCGCGCTGTGGGATCTCGCCGGCAAGGTGAAAGGCGTGCCGCTGCATCAATTGATCGGCGGCGCAAAACGCAAGCTGATCCCGGCCTATGCGAGCCTGTTGCGCATCGGCAGCCCCGAGCACATCGCGGCCGAGTGCGGCAGAGCGATCAAGCTTGGCTACTCCGCAATCAAGCTGCACGAGACCACGGTTCCGGCCGTGTTGGCCGCGCGCGAGGCAATCGGCTCCGGCGTGCCGCTGATGGTCGACATGAACTGCCCGATGGATGGGCCGACCGCAATCCGCTTCGCGCAGGACTGCAAGGCCGCAGCGCCGATGTTCCTGGAGGAGCCTGTATGGCCGCCGGAGGATTTTGCGACACTCGCCGAAGTGCGCAAGCAAGGCGGGCTCGACATCGCCGCCGGCGAGAACGCCTGCACGGTGCATCAGTTCAGCCAGATGATGAAGGCGGGCGCCGTCAGCCACGCGCAGCCTTCGGTGATCAAGGTCGGCGGCATCACCGAATTCCTGAGGGTCGCGGCACTCGCCGACGAGATTGGCGTCAAGGTGATTCCGCACTCGCCCTATTTCGGGCCCGGCTTCCTCGCAACGCTGCATCTGATGTCGATCCGCGATGAGGGCCTGATCGAGGTGTTCTTCATGACGCGCCCCGCCTGCCTGTGGGGTGGCCACATCGACGTCGACGCCAGCGGCCACGTCGCGGTGCCCCAGGGCGCGGGTCTAGGCTATGAGCCTGACAGAGGCGTGATGGAGAAGTATCGGGTGGCGTAGAGGCAAGCTTCGCCCTCCGTCGTCGTTGCGAGGAGCTCGCGACAAAATTGCGAAGCAATTTGCGCTGAAGCGACGAAGCAATCCATCTCTCCTCGCACGCGGGACGATGAATTGCTTCCACCTTCGCCGAGGCTACGGCGGACAACCGCTTCGCTCTCAAATGATGGGGAGACAGGTGCGCTACTTCGTCCCCTCTTTCGCCGCGGGCGCTGCGTCCTTCGCCGGCGGCGCCTCGGCTTTCCTCTTCAGATCTTCCGTCATCTTCGTCTGCGCAGTTTGCAGATCGGCAACAAGCTTCTGCAAACCTGCAACCGTGCTCTTCAATGCCTCGATCTGGCGGTTCGCAGCATCGAGCTTCTGCTGATTGTCGGTCGCAAGCTTCGTGATCGTCTTCTGCAGGAAATCGACGTTGCTTTGCAGGCAACTGGTGCGCCGCTCCATGGTCTTTTCGACGGTGCAGATCTCGATGCCGGGAACATCCTGCGCGAGGGCATTCCCCGACACGCCGAGCGCGAGCGGCACGCATACGACAAGAGCAAAGCGAGCGATCATCACACCCCCAACTGCCGCGGCATTCACAGCTTTGTGCAAATGACGTCCCAGACAAGCCACCGATACCACACTGATACCGCATTCAAGCGCTGTTCTTCGGCCATTGTGGGGAACTTCACGTGGGGCGGGGGCCTTCGGAACTTGTTTGGTTCGACCCTTGGCGATGGAGACAGATCAGATGGCAACGCGCGAAAAACGGCTGGCGCAATTCGATGGCAATGGTGCACCTTCGCCCGACCAGTGCGTGGAAGTGCTTTGCGAGGATCATAGCGGGACGTATCAATTGCCGTTCGCGTGCCGGTTTATCGATGGCCGCTGGCGCAATGAGACAACGGGAGGCGCCGTCGAGGCCAATGTCATCGGCTGGCGTATGCCGCGCGAGAAACAACCAGGCGTAGCCTGAGGCGCTCGTCACCTAAGTAGGCCGGCATCTGGATTGCACCGGCACCCAGTGGGTCCACATCATGATTGACGCGCCGCGCTTTGTCTCAAAACGCGACGCGGGCTTTGGCTGCCCTTAAGATTTGGAACGCGGATGGAACGAAACGCGTCCGAATCACTGATGAAGCGCCGTACTCCGTTGTTCATGGCTAGATGTGGTCATCAGCCCAAGGCGGCGCACCACATACAGAAGGCCGACGATCGGCCGTAGCCAGCGGCCGACGACAAAGGTTAATTCCTCCGCCGACGACATGGCTGATCAGGTCCACGGCGTGACCGGCGGTACCTTGTCGGTCGCCGGCGCAACATCGACCGTCTTGAAGTCGGCCGGGCTGACGATTTCGAGATACTCCATGTCCTTCGAGTAATCGAACAGATAGTGGGTGATGCCCGGCCGTTGGTGCACGACGTCGCCGGCCTCGACCAGCGTCTCCTTGTCCTCATACATGAAGCGGGCCCAGCCCTTGGTCATGATGACGATCTGGAAATCGCAGAGATGCTTGTGCCAGCCGGTGCCTTGCTCGGGCGGCAGGTCGGGATTGGCCTTGACCAGATGGCAGATCACCTGTCCGCCGGTGGCGTCGGCGATGCCGAGATCGCGATACAGGAAGAAGTCGCGCAGACCTCCTTCCTTAAACCCGGTGTCACCGGGTTTGACGTGGGAGAATTTGCTGACGACGGCGCGCTGATTCATCTGAAGCCTCCACGGGTCTCGTTTCGCGAGATTGCGGCGCGGCTCAGCGTCCAAATTTTCGGCAGCGTCGCATCGTCGCGTTCACAGCTTGACAACAACCATGCGAAATCCTTGCCAGCCGCGCCGCACGGCTGCGACGTGGCCGGTCGCCTGCTTCGATGCGCAGGAAGCGTCTGCAACTCAGGCCAAATCTGCGGTCTGCGGTCTTCGTGGTGCAAGGGTCCGCCGGCCATGCGGCGCCCGCGGCAGTCGCCGGCGGCGCGTCCTTTGGGCAGGACCTGCCCGCGGCTTGGGCCTGCGAAGCGCGCAGTAGGCCCGACACGCTGCCTAATATTCGACCTCGAGCTCCTCGACGTCGGCCGGCTCGGCCTTCGCGGCCTCGATCCATTCCTGCATCTCGGGCATCGTCATGATGGTGTCGGCGTAGGCCGCAAGTGCAGGCTCGAGCTTCACGTCATAGGTCATGAAACGGGTGACCACGGGCGCGTACATCGCATCCGCCATGTTGCGGCGCTCGCCGAACAGGAACGGCCCGCCCGACTTGGCGAGGCACTCGCGCCAGATGGTGCAGACGCGATCGATGTCGGCCTGTGCGCGCGACCAGATCTTGAAGCCGGGAAAATGCCCCTTCAGGTTGACCGGCAGTGAGGCCCGCAGCGTCGTGAAGCCGGAATGGATTTCGCCCGAGATCGAGCGGCAATGCGCCCGCTGGATGCGATCCTCCGGCAAGAGGCCGGCCTGCGGCATGATCTCGTTGAGATACTCCGCGATCGCCAGCGTATCCCAGACGGTCGCGCTCTCATGGCGCAGGCATGGCACCAGAATCGAGGACGACAGCAGCAAAAGTTCGGCGCGGGCCGCGGGATCGTCGGGCGCGGTAATGACCTCCTCGAACTCGAGGCCGGAGAATCTGGCGAGCAGCCAGCCGCGCAGCGACCAGGACGAATAATTCTTGCTGCTGATGGTGAGTGTCGTGTTCGCCATGTCGCCATTCCCTCGCACGCCTGGACAATTCTCCGCACCGTCTGCCGGCGCGGGCACGCGGCGCCCTGCTCAAGCACTGGGGCGCCCGCGCAATTTTGCAGCAAGCGACGTGCCAATTCACCGGGCGGCCTGCCCTCGCTTTTGGCGTCGATATTGCATGGCACCACCGGCAAGGGTGGATGCGTATGATGCCAATGTTGTACCAGGCCTATCAGAATCATGTGGACCTCACGGCGCCATGGCGGACCGGGGCCGCGGCGGCGCTGAAATACCTCAACCTGGTGCCGCTGGGCGCCTCGGAGCGCGCGTTCGGGCGGCTCGCGGCCGCCCTCGAACTGATCTCCCGCTCCAGCCTGACCTACACCCGCCCCGACTACGGCATCGGCAGCGTGACGGTCGGCAACAGGGAATTGCAGGTGACCGAAGAGATAGCCTACGCGACGCCGTTCGGGTCGCTTCTGCATTTCGCGAAACCCGATGCGCCGGAGCAGCCTCGCCTGTTGCTTGTAGCGCCGATGTCCGGCCATTTCGCGACGCTGTTGCGCGGCACCGTGAAGACGCTGCTGCAGGACCACGACGTCTACATCACCGACTGGCACAACCCGCGCGACATCCCGTCCGGCCACGGACGCTTCGGGCTCGAGGATTACACCGACCATTTGATCGATTTCCTCGCCAAGCTCGGCCCCCGCGCCCACATGGTGGCGATCTGCCAGCCCTCGGTCTCGGCGCTCGCCGCGGCCGCCGTGATGTCGGAGGACAACCATCCGGCACGCCCGGCCTCGCTGACGCTGATGGCCGGCCCGATCGACACGCGGATCCAGCCGACCAAGGTCAATGCTTTCGCCAAAAGCAAACCGATCAAGTGGTTCAGGGACAATTTGATCAACTTCGTGCCGCTCCAGTGCAAAGGCGCGTTGCGCCAGGTCTATCCCGGCTTCGTGCAGCTTGCGGCGTTCGTATCGATGAACCTCGAACGGCACATCAAGCAGCACGTCGACCTCGCCAACCATCTCGCCAAGGGCGAGACCGAGAAGGCCGAGGTGATCAAGACTTTCTACGACGAATATTTCGCCGTGATGGACCTGCCGGCGGAGTTTTATATCGAGACGGTCCGCGACGTGTTCCAGGAGCATCTGCTGCCGCAGGGCAAGCTGATGCACCGCGGCCGCCCGGTGGACCCGGCCGCGATCAAGCGCATGGGACTGATGACCGTGGAAGGCGAGAAGGACGACATCTGCTCGGTCGGCCAGACGCTCGCCGCGCAGGACCTCTGCACCGGCGTGCGCACCTATCGCAAGGTGCACCACATGCAGGCCGGCGTCGGCCATTACGGCGTGTTCTCGGGCAAGCGCTGGAACAACGATATCTACCCGCTGCTGCGGGATTTCGTGCATGTGAATTCGTGAGTCGTAAGCGGGCAACTCCATCAACGCAGTGACGGTTGCCGACGGCTAGCCACGCCTCCCCCCACGCAGTAGTGTCCCGGCACGACGACCCGCTCAAGAATCGTCCCGGAGAAAACTTTCATGCGCCCCTCAACTCACTTCCGCACCCTTGCGCTCGCCTTTGTCGGCGTCCTCGTCCTCGTCCTCGCCACAACCGCATCCGCCGCCGAAATCCACGTCATGATCTCGGGCGGGCTCACCGCCGCCTACAAGGCGCTGGTGCCGGAGTTCGAGCGCAAGACCGGACACAAGGTCGTGACCGCCTACGGTCCATCGATGGGAACGACGGTCAACGCCATTCCGGTGCGGCTCGAACGCGGCGAGCCGGCGGACGTGCTGATCATGGTCGGCTACGCGCTCGGCGACCTCATCAAGCAGGGCAAGGTCGTGGCCGACAGCCGCGTCGATCTCGTCAAATCACCGATCGGAATCGCGGTGAAGTCTGGCGCACCGAGGCCTGACATTAGCTCGGCCGACGCCGTGAAGCGGGCATTGTTGTCGGCGAAATCGATCGCCTATTCCGACAGCGCCAGCGGCGTCTATGTCTCGACAGAGATGTTTGACAAGCTCGGCATTGCCGCCGAGATGAAGGACAAGGCGCGGAAGATTCCGGCGACCCCGGTCGGCGAGATCGTCGCCCATGACGAGGCTGAGATCGGCCTCCAGCAGATCTCCGAGCTCAAGCCCGTCGCCGGCATCGACATCATCGGCCCGTTGCCGGAGCCCTTGCAGAAGATCACGGTGTTCTCCGCCGGCATTGCCACGGCTTCGAAGTCGCCCGACGCCGGCAAGGCGCTGATCAGCTTTCTCGGCTCGCCGGAAGCGCGCGACGCGCTGGTCAACAGCGGCCTCGATCCGATCCCGGCAGGCGCGACGCATTAGGAGTGCCTGCTACTCGACTATCAAAAATCGGCGCTACTTCGTCTGGGTCCGAATCGGCGTGTCCTTCAGGCCGTTATTGTCATAGGCCTTGCGCAGCGTGCCGTTGGCGGTCGCTTCCGTCACGAACTTGGCGGCGAAGGCCGCGGCGAGTGGATGGTTGAGCGGCACGGCGACCGCGGTCACGGTCTGCTTGAACGTCTCATCGAGCACCCGCGTGCCGGGAATCTTCTTCGCCATCGCGTTGAGCTGGTCGCGCGACAGCGCGAAGGCATCGACCTCGCCATTCTTCAGGAGATTGAAGATCTCGTCATAGGTCTGATAGCCCGTGACCCTGGCGTGCTTGAGATGCGCGATCGCGCCGCGCATGGTGGTGGTGTTATTGACGGCGGCGACCTTGATGCCGTCCTGGTCGAGGGTTGCAAAATTCGTCACCGTCGAACCCGGCTTGACGATGTAGGTTGCGTCCGCAACCTCGTAGATCGGGCCGAAGCTCATCTTGCTCTCGCGCTCGGGATCCTTTGGCAGGAAGGTGACGTCCCAGGTGTTCTTGGCCGCGGCGTCGGTGATCTGTCCGGAGTTCTGGTGCGCGACATACTCAACGGGTACGCCGAGCTGCGCCGCCATCTCCCTGCCGAGATCGACAGGGACGCCGGCATAGCCGCCAGCCTCGCTCTTGGTCGACCAGAACGCACCGCCCGCCGGGCTGATCGCGATCGCGACCCTCAGCTTGCCGGTCGGCGCAATCTCGTCCTTCAGGGTATCGGCATTGGCAGGCGCGGCCATGATCATCACTCCCAGGGCTAGGCCAGCCAGACGCGACAATGGATGAGACATCGGACTTTCCTCCACGCCGGATCTGATGCCCGGCTCGGCGGGCAACAAACCCCATGCGGGGGGTCCGCGCAACTGCAAGATTGCACAAGAAGGCTATCGCCGCGGTCTACCTGACGCGGATGGTGATCTTCTCGGAGACGACAGGCGGGCTGAACGGATAGTGCTTGGCGTCGCCGAGCACCAGTTGCAGCGTGTGCTTGCCGGGAGGCAGCTCCATGCGGGTCTCGGTCTGGCCCGCACCGAAGTGCAGATGCGACTTGTCCGATGGAATCGGCTCGTTCGTATTGAGGGGCTCATTCACATCGACCAGGAGGTGATGATGGCCGCTGTTCGCATAGTCGTCGCCGGCATGGGTCACGCCCATGTTGCGCAAGCCGAAGCGGCACCAGAACGTGCCCCTGACGGTCACCCCGTCGCGCGGCCAGATGAAATACAGCTTGGCGTCAGGTGGCGCCGGCTTGTTTTGCGCGCTGGCGGGACCCGCGAGCAGCGCCACCGCCGCCGCAAGCAGGATCGAACGTGAAGTCTTCATCGCCCCCTCCAAGGACCTGACGTTTGAGCATGATCTCCTCGGAAGCCGCTTTCCGCGCCTCCGGATCATGCTTCAGGGTGACAGCGCGACCCGGAAGCCATGGGTCGGATATCGAACGTTGGCGTCGTAATTGTCGCGATTGGCCGGGCGGACATAGCGCGCGTCATTCCGCCAGGAGCCGGAGCGGATGACGTGGGACGAGCACTCGCCGCCCTGCCAGACCGCACCATCGGCCGGCGCGCCCTGGTAATTCCGGTGCCAGCAATCCTCGACCCACTGATCGACCCCTCCGCCCATGTCGTAGAGGCCGAACGGATTGGGCTTGAAGCTGCCCACCTTGAGGGGCTGCTCCGCGCTGGCGTCGCCGCCGCAATCCTTGCAACTAGCCGCGCCCGATTGCATCTGGTCGCCCCACCAATATTTGGTCTGCGTGCCGCCGCGCGCCGCGAATTCCCATTCGGCCTCGCTCGGAAGCCGGTACGCCTTCTTGGTGCGGTCGGCGAGCCACGTCACATATTGCTTGGCGTCGGTCCAGCTCACGTTCGTGACCGGCGCGTCGTCCTTGCCGGTCGCCGTAAAGCCGCAGGCCTTGGCCCCCGCGCATGCATTCCATTCGCGCACCGTGATCGGGTATTTGCTCATCGCAAACGGCCTCACCGTTACCCGGTGGATCGGCCGCTCCGACACGTCGTCATTGCTGCCCATCGAAAAGCTGCCGCCGGGCACGGAAACCATTTCGGGCTCCGGCCCGGATGCCGCAGCCGGCGGCGCTGCCGCGGACGGGCTCGCCGCGGGCGCTGGCTGGGGCTGGGGCTGGGGCTGGGGCGAAGGAGCGGCGCTCGGCGCGGGAGCCGGACTCGGCGCGACCTGCGTTGGGGCAGGCGTCGCTTCCGGCTGCTTCGGCGCCACCGTTGGCGATGGCGCGGGAGACGCGGTCGGCGCCAGCGCCACTTGGCTCGGTTTGCCCCGTTGCGCCAGCATGTACCAGAGCGCACCGCCGGCAATGATCGCAATCGACAGGCCAAGCAGGCCGATCAGGATATTCTCGCGACGCTTTCGCGTCCGGTTGTACGCCGCGGCGTCCGGCAGCACGCGATAGACGCGGACCGGGTCAGTGATGTTCTTGACTTTGCGGTCGCCGAGCGACTCGTAGCCGCAGACCATCTTGTGCTTGATCTGCTCGTAGATGCCGCCTGAGATGTAGACCTCGCCCGGCGCAGCAATCCCCTCCAGACGCGCGGCCACATTGACACCGTCGCCATAGATGTCGTCGGGCTCAATGATGATGTCGCCGAGATTGACCCCGATCCGGTACTCGATCCAGAAGTGCTTCGGCACCGCGGCATTGCGGCCGACCAGGTTCTGCTGGATCACGATGCTGCATCTGACAGCCTCGACCGGACTGTCGAACATCGCAAAGAAACCGTCGCCGGTGGTCTTGACCAGCTTGCCGTGGTGTTCGGCAATGGTGGGTTCGATGAGATCGCGCTGGATCCGCTTGACGCGGTTATGCGTACCCTCTTCGTCAAGCTGCATCAGCCTGCTGTAGCCGGCGATGTCGCCCGCAACGATCGCAGCAAGGCGCCGCGGCGCCGCGTCGTCGGACGGCGGCCTGCCGGACTTGCCTGACTTGAAATCGCGAATTTCTCCCATAGGTCGGGCGGCTCCACAAACCACGGATAGCAGTGATCGAGGCGCGACAGGCGCCTGAGTCCCCGAAACCCTTGCACAGAGTACCACACCGCCGGGTCGGAACAAGTTCACGGACTCTGGGAATAGGTTCACGGACTATTGGAGAAGGTTCACGCACAATTGTGCGGCGCGTGAGCGCGGCCCGCTCGCGGTGGATGCTGCCAGTTATCCGGATCAACCTTAAATAGCGCAGCAAAACGTCACCGCGGTCAAGGTGCCTGCGCGGCAGGCGTCCTGATTTCGCGTGGGAGAATAATCGCGGCCGCGATCGCCAGCAGGCAAAGCGCGGCGAAGGCATGCAGCATCGTGGCGAAGCCGCCCTGCTCGTAGAGCCATGCGACGAGACCCACCGATGCGCCCGCCGCGGTGAAGCCGACAAAGTAGCGCACCGCATAGGCGCGCGAGCGCCATTCCTCGGTGGTGTATTTGCCGACCATGGCATCGTTGACCGTCACCTGGCCGAAGGCTCCCATCACGATTCCGATCGAGACCACGATCAGCGGCAGGTTCGAGAGGCTTGCGGCGAGATAAAGGAACGGCGCCAGCATGAACGACAGCGGCAGCGCGACCGCCTTCAGAGAGTAGTGATCCAATAGCCGGCCGATCGTGTACTGCGTCATCGCGCCGAACACGTAGACACCGGCCGCGATCACGCCGAGCAGCGCCGGGCTCCTTGTCAGATCGGCGAGCCGTTCGGCGAACAGCTTTGGCAGCGCCACGGTGACCGCATTGAACGTGGTCGAGATCGCGATCACCACGATCAAGAGTGACACGATCACCCGCCACATGTCTTCCTTGGCAACACGTGCCTGCGCGGCAGCCTGCCTGCTGCCCTTGCGATCCTCATGCATCACGGTCATCGCGAAAGCGATGCCGAGCAGCACGGTGACGATGCCGGGCACGATGAAGGCCCAGCGCCAGCCGAAATACTGGCCGATCACGCCGGTGACCAGCGCCGAAGAGGCGACGCCGAGATTGCCCCAGACGCCGTTGATCCCCATTTCGCGGCCGAGCCTGTCGGCATAGGACACGATCATGGCGGTGCCGACGGGGTGATAGATCGAGGCGAAGATACCGATTGCGAGCAGCGCCGCGCCGAGCTGCAGCGGCGTTTGCACGAAGCCGACCGAGATCATCGATAGCCCGATCCCGACAAAGAAGATCACCATCATGTGGCGGCGGCTCCAACGGTCGCCGAGCCAGCCGGTGAGCAGTGAGCCGGCGCCGAAGGCGACGAAGCCCGGCGTCGCATAGGGCAGGAGTTCCGAGTAGGCCATGCCGAGCGCCGGCCCCATCACGATGACGGCGGCAGCGAAGATCAGCATTGAATAGTGATCGATGAAATGGGCGGCGTTGACGAAGCCGATCACCCTGCCGGGGCTGTTCATGGGACAGTCCTTAACTCGAATCCTCAACGGATGCGAAATAGGTTATAGGTGCTTGTCCTGACGGGATGCCGCCAATGACTATCGCCGAGCTGCCAATTGCCGCAATTCTCAAGGGCCAGCGCACGACCGGCGATGGCGTGCACCTCGTCGCGCGCAACTATGGCAAGGGCGTGCGACTCGACACCCACATGCACCGCGAGGCCCAACTGGTCTATGCCGCCAAGGGCACCATGCAGGTGACGACGCCGAAGGGCCGCTGGCTGGTGCCGCCGGATCGTGCGGTGTGGGTCCCTGCCCTGCTCGCGCATGCGATCGACGTGCTCGCCGACATCGAGATGCGGACGCTCTATTTCGACCAGGCCTGGCTTGCGCGCGAGGAGCGCAGCGAAAGCCTCGACAGCGAATTCGTCGTGCGGGTGTCGCCGCTGCTGCACCAGGCGATCCTCGCGCTGTTCGACCCGGACAACGGCCGGGAGCGCACCGAAATCCTGATCAAGCTCGTGATGCTGGAGCTGCACCGCGCCGAGGACTCCGCGACCTTCATCCCGTTGCCGCAGGAGCCGCGCTGCCGCCGCGCCGCCGACATCGTGCTGTCGGATCCGACACGGGATCACGACATCGAGACGCTGGCTCGCGAGGTCGGCACCTCGGCGCGGACCTTGTCGCGGCTGTTCTCGGCGGAGACTCAATTGAGCTTCAAGAGCTGGTGCCAGCGCGCGCGCATCGCGGCGGCGATCGAGCGGCTGTCGACCGCCGGGAACGTCTCGGTCAAGCAGGTCGCCGCTGACCTCGGCTATGCCAGCATGCCGGCATTCTCCCACGCCTTCCGCCAGGTGACCGGCAAGACGCCGACGGAGTTCGCGGAGAAGGCCTGAATTATACCTTTGTCGAGTCCTGACATATTTCTGTACACTCCATGCGCTTGATTCCGGTCCCCTCGGCCTTAAATCGATGTAAGGTTCGGCATCATCCGGATACGCCCCGCCAATGGCCAACGCCTACTTCTCCGATCTGCTCTCCACCATCTCAGAACGCGGCCGCATCCTGCTCGGCCGGGCCAGTGCCGCCAACGACAAGCAGGACGCCTGCGAGCTGCTCGAATTGTGCGAAGCGTTGCTGTCGGGCCGCGGCGAGGCATCCGGCACCGCGATGGCGCGCGAGGTGCTCGACCGCTATCATCATCTCGATGCCGCCGGTCGCCTGTGTTTCTTCCAGGCTCTCGCCAACGATTACGGTCCCGACCAGGCACGGCTTGCCCAGGCGATCGAACACTGGCGCACGCAAGCCGATGGCGACGATGCGAGCGATTTGCATTTCGCCTCCGAACCGCGCCGGCAGGAATTGATCCGCCGGCTCAACCGCGCGCCGGGCGGCACCAGCGACCTCGTGTCGATGCGCTCGGATCTGCTTTCATTGATGAAGGGCAACAAGGACCTCGCAACGCTCGACCGCGACGTCGTTCATCTGCTCTCGTCCTGGTTCAACAGGGGATTTCTCGTGCTGCGCGGGATAGACTGGTCGTCTCCGGCCAATATTCTGGAAAAGATCATCCGCTATGAAGCCGTGCACGAGATCCGCGACTGGAATGACCTGCGCCGGCGCATCGATCCGGTCGACCGCCGCTGCTACGCCTTCTTCCATCCGGCATTGGCAGACGAGCCCCTGATCTTCGTGGAGGTCGCGCTGACCGAAACGATTCCTGGTGCGATCGCCCCGCTGCTTGCCGAGGAGCGCCAGCCGGTGCCGATCGAGCGCGCCCGCACCGCCGTGTTTTATTCGATCTCAAACACCCAGCGCGGACTCGGCGGCATTTCCTTCGGCAGTTTCCTGATCAAGCAGGTTGTCGAGGAACTGCGCCGCGAACTGCCGAAGCTCGACACCTTCGTGACGCTGTCGCCGGTGCCTGGCTTCATGCAGTGGCTGAAGGAGGCCAAGGACGTTCCTGTCACCGACGAGGAGCGGACGCTGCTGGAAAGCCTCGACAAGCCCGATTGGATCGAGAACGCCGAACTGACGTCGCAACTGCGCACCGTGGTCGAGCCGCTCGCAGCGTATTATTTCCTCAAGGCGCGCACGCCAAAGGGCCGGCTGATCGACTCGGTCGCACGTTTCCATCTCGGCAACGGCGCCCGGCTGGAGCGAATCAACTGGCTTGGCGACGTTTCCCCGAAGGGCCTGCGTGAATCCGCTGGCGTTATGGTCAACTATCTCTACCGCCTCGACGATATCGAGAAGAACCACGAGGCCTACGCCAACACCGGCGAGGTGATCGCCTCGAGCGCAGTGAAGAAGCTCATCAAGGGCGAAGGGCGCAGGCTGCTCGATATGCGGTTGTCGTAGGGTCGACTTCCCCGTCATAGCGAGCGAAGCGACTCGTCCGCCGTAGCCTTGGCGAAGGCGGAAGCAATCCACTCTCACCGCGGAGGGATGGATTGCTTCGTCGCTTCAGCGCAATTGCTTCGCGATTTTGTCGGGAGCTCCTCGCACTGACGGCGATGTTGCGATCACCGTCCCGCTCGTCAGACCGGCTGCTCAGAACTTCGCTCTCGCCATCAAGCGGACCGTCCGGCCCTGGCCCGGGGAGATGTTGTTGTCGCCGTCGGCGGATGCCCAATAGCCCTTGTTGAAGACGTTCTCGACGTTGAGCTGCGCGCTCCAGGTCTCGTCGATCTTGGCATAAACCGCAGCGTCGAACCGGACGAAGCTCGGCAGGCGAACAGTGTCGTCGTTGGTCGCGAAGGAATCGCCGAAGTAGATGACGCCCAGCGCCGCGCTCCACATCGGCGTGAACTGATACTTGTTCCACCAGGCAAACTGATTGTACGGCACGAGCTGAACGCGGTTTCCCGCCACAATCGGCGGCAACACCCCCGAGGCCGTCAGGTCCTTGGCGATGCGCGCGTCGGTGTAGGCATAGCCAAGCTGCGATTGCCAGCGGTCGGTGATGTAACCGTTCAGACTGACTTCGAAGCCGCGCGACGTTGTGGCGCCGTCGGGAATGGCGAGCCCTGAGCCCGTCGGGGCGTTGGGGACGGGAATCGGCTGATTGGTCCGTTGCAGGTCGTACACCGCTGTCTGCAGCAGAAGCTTCGGATTGATGTTCCACTTCATGCCGATTTCGACGTTCTGGAATTTTTGCGGCTGAAGGATCAGGGTGCCGTCTGTGAGGGCGCTGAACTGGTCGCCCGATGAAGGCAGGTAAGAGACGCTGTAGGCGGTGTAGACCGACATCGCGTCGATCGGCTTGATGATCACGGCACCCTGCGGCGACACCAGATTGTCGACGCGGCTGCGGTTGATGTTAGTGTTCATGTCGGTGGACGCCATGTCGAACCGGTCGAAGCGCGCACCGGCAATCAGCTGCAGCCCGCGATTGATCTCGATCGTATCCCGCGCGTAGGCCGACTGGATGTTGAGGCCGTATTTGCTGTTGGAGTCCGGCGACTTGACGCCGTCGCCATCGTCCGTAGCCGTGAAGTGATGAACGAAGGTTACCGTGCCGAAATAGGTCGGCGCAAACGGATTCTGCGTGATGGTGTTGATGCCGGTCGGTGTGCCGTTCGGAAACAGGCCAGTATTGCGGATATCCACACCGGTCTGGCGGCCGAATTCCGTGCCGAACCCCAGCGTGTGGAATACCGGGCCGGTCCAGGTCTTGTAGGTGAAATCGGTCTGGTTGAAGACGTTATCGCGATCGGTCGTATGCTGATAGGCGCCGAGATTGAAGAAGGTGTCGGTCGGATCCACAGCACCCGAGAGTGGCCCGCCGGTCGGATAGACATTCTGATAGAACTTTTTGTAGTCGGCGACGATGGTGCCGTTCCTGCCGGTCAGCCCGTTTCCGAAATCGTGCTCGATAACCGCCATCCCTGTCTGCACGGTCGCTTGCGCGGTGTTGAGACTCGGGCTGCCGAAGAACACCGAGAGGTCGCCGTTCGGCGCGAACGGCGTCGTCGGATTGAAGCGCGTCGCCCCGCCCGGAAGCGCCTGCGAAGGATTGCCGCGGTCGGAGGTGCGGCCGTCGTGGAAGTATTCGTAGCTCAGCTTCACCTTGGTGTCGTCGTCGGGCTTCAGCGTCACCGTCGGATTGATGCCGTAGCGCTCCAGGTGGTTGAAATCGCGGAACGCGTCCGACCCTTCGTACATCAGGTTCAGTCGGGCCGCGACGTTGTCGTTGATGGCCTGCCCGGCGTCGAGCGTGACGCGGCGGTCGCCCCACGAGCCGGTCTGTGCGGTGGCTTCGTAGACGCGGTTGCCGTCGGCCTCCTTGAGCGTGCGGTTGAGCAGGCCGCCGCCGGCACCGCGGCCGAAGGTCAGCGCGCTCGGACCCTTCAGCACCTCGACACTCTGGGCGTTGTACAGGTCGCGGAAATACTGCACGTCATCACGAAAGCCGTTGACGAAGAAGTTCGCACTGGAGTCGACGCCGCGGATCACGAGCTCGTCGCGGTTGCCTTCGCCCTGGTGCACCGCGACGCCGGGGACGTAGCGGGTGACGTCAGTGAGATTCTGGGAGTTCTGGTCGCGGATCAGTTCCCTGGTCACGACGTTGAGCGTCTGGGGGATGTTGATGATCGGCGTGTTGGTCTTGGTCGCGACCGATGTGCTGTTGGCAAAATAGCCTGACGTGCCGGTGCGGACATCCTGTGACTGCGCGAAGGGCTTCGGCTCCGCCGCAGTTTCCGGCCGCCGTGCCGTCTGCGTCCGGCGGCTGCGCGCAGCATTCGTGGTGCGCGATGCGGCCGGCGCATTGCGGCGGCGTTGCCCGTCCGGAGCGGTGACAGTGACCGGCGGCAGCGAGGAAGCGCCGCTCTGTCCCTGCGTCGACTGCGCCTGCGCGGCAGACATCGCGAGCGGAATGCCTGGAGCGAGGCTGCTTGCCGTGAGCAGCGACAACTTCGCGATCGCAGCGATGCCGCGTCTGGTCTGCGATTGTGGTTTGATGGTCATGACGCCGTCCCCAAGCAACTCCCGCCTTTCCCCGAAGGCGATGCGTGGTCCTCTAGAGAAGCGGCGTGTTACGCGTCCAGATGACGCAGCCGGAAAAACTTCTCCGTGATCGCGGAATAAAATCGAGACGAATGATCGGGCGGGCTACGCGCAATCGTCACAAATTCGAGAAGCTCAGAAAAACAAACGGCTTCCGTTGATCTGCGCGTTCACGGCGCGAAACAAAAAGCGGCGCTCGCGCGCCGCTTTGCTTGTACAGATTCTAGATTGTAGCGGTTCTAAACTGTCGAATCTCCGACAAAAACTGCGTCAGGCCGCGAGCGCCTTCATCTCCGCATAGAGGTCCGACTTACCCTCAAAACCGATACCCGGCAGGTCGGGCATCGTGATGTGGCCGCGCTCGACGCGGACGCCGTCCGGGAAGCCGCCATAGGGCTGGAACAGGTCGGGATAACTCTCATTGCCGCCGAGCCCGAGGCCGGCCGCGATGTTGAGCGACATCTGGTGGCCGCCATGCGGAATGCAGCGGCTCGCCGACCAGCCATGGGTCTTCAGCACCTGAAGCGTGCGCTGATATTCGCAGAGGCCGTAGGACAGCGCACAGTCGAATTGCAGCCAATCGCGGTCGGGCCGCATGCCGCCGTAGCGAATCAGATTTCTCGCGTCCTGGTGACTGAACAGGTTCTCGCCGGTCGCCATCGCTCCCGGATAGAACTCCGCAAGCGCCGCCTGCAACGCATAGTCGAGGGGATCGCCGGCCTCCTCGTACCAGAACAGGGGATATTCCCGCAGCATTTTGGCGTAGCCGATCGCGGTCTCCAGATCGAAGCGGCCATTGGCGTCGACAGCGAGCTGCGCATCGCTGCTGATCTCCTTCAACACCGCCTCGATGCGCTCGCGATCCTCCGCGAGCGGCGCGCCGCCGATCTTCATCTTCACGACGTTGTAGCCGCGGTCGAGATAGCCACGCATCTCCTTGCGCAACGCCGCGAGGTCCTTGCCCGGGTAATAGTAGCCGCCGGCGGCATAGACGAATACGCGTGGATTGGCGGTCAGGCCATGGCGCTCGGCAAGCAGGCGGAACAGCGGCTTGCCCGCGATCTTCGCCACCGCGTCCCACACCGCCATGTCGATGGTGCCGACCGCGACCGAGCGCTCGCCGTGGCCGCCCGGCTTCTCGTTCGACATCAGCGTGGACCAGATCTTGTCCGGATCGAGATTGTCGCCAGCGGCGTCGAGCAGCGATTTCGGATCGGCCTCGAGGAGCCGCGGCGCAAAGCGCTCGCGGATCAGGCCGCCCTGGCCGTAGCGGCCGTTGGAATTGAAGCCGTAACCGACCACCCGCTTGCCGTCGCGCACGACGTCGGTGACGACGGCGACCAGGCTCGAGGTCATCTTGGAGAAATCGATATAGGCGTTGCGGATCGGCGAGGAGATCGGTTTCGTCACCTCGCGGACATCGACGATGCGGACGGACATAGTGTTGGTGCTTTCCAGGTTGCGGCTCAAGTTCCCGCCGCACTGTCATTGCGAGCGAAGCGAAGCAATCCATTGTGCCGAATGGGAAGAATGGATTGCTTCGCCGCGTCACTCCTCGCAATGATTGCTGCGGCGGATTCGCGTCAAGACTTCGCCTTGTCGCGGAAATACGGCTCGACCGGGCCGTGGACCTTGATGGTCAGCGGATTGCCGTAGCGGTCCTTGGCGTTACCAGCGGTGACGCGCACCCAGCCTTCGCTGACGCAATATTCCTCGACATTGGTCTTCTCGATGCCCTTGAAGCGGATGCCAATGTCGCGCGCGAGAATCTCCGCGTTGTAATAGGGACTGTTCGGGTCGACCGACAGGCGATCCGGCAGCTGGTCGGGAGTGGTTTCGTCGATGTCGCTCATAGCAAGGCCTCGATATCATTCCTCAATGCTTCGGGCCGAACGGTGGGCGCATGGCGCGCCATCACCTTGCCGGACCGGGCGACCAGGAATTTGGTGAAATTCCATTTGATCGAGGATCCGAGCAGGCCCGATTTCTCCCGCTTCAGGTAGTCGTACAGCGGATGCGCGTTGGCGCCATTGACGTCGATTTTGGCGAACATCGGAAACGTCACGGCGTAGTTGGTTTGGCAAAACTCGGCGATTTGCCTGGCGTCGCCACGCTCCTGCGCGCCGAACTGGTTGCAGGGAAAGCCGAGCACGGCAAAGCCGCGCGGCGACAATGCGGCGTGCAGCTCCTGCAGCCCCTTGTATTGCGGGGTGAATCCGCACGCGCTGGCGGTGTTGACGATCAAGAGCACCTGCCCCTCGAACCGCTGCAGAGGTACGTCCTCGCCGGCCAAGGATTCGGCCGTGAAATCATAGACGCTTGGCATGGTCCTTCTCGCTAGCTCACCGGATCGATCGCCGCCGACGGCGTGCCGGCGGCCTCGATCGCCTCGCCCGCGGCAAGGCAGAGGTCCTCGCGGTAACGGCCGCCGACCAGTTGCACGCCGACGGGACTCCGGCCGACCAGTCCCGTGGAGACGGTTAGCGCGGGAAGTCCCATGAAGGGAATGGCAATCTGCGGCAATTGCGCATGCCACACCCGCGCAAACGACGCCTCGTCCTTGCGATCGAGTTGGTCGGGGAACGGCAATTCGCCGGACACCGGCATCAGCAGCACCGGATATCTTTCGAACAGAGCGAACCACTCGCGCGTCAGCGTTGCACGCCGGATCAGCGTCTTCGAGAGGTCGAACGGATGCACCTTGGCGCGGTTGCCGCGCAGGCAGGCGAGCGCGCCGGGATCGCCCTCGCGCTCAGCGGCCTCCAACTGCGCCTCATAGCCGTCGCCAAGCCAAAGCCTTGTCTGCAGCTCGGCGGGCTCGCGCAGCGGCGGCGTGTCGGCGATCTCTTCCACAGTCCACCCCGCCCGCTCCAGGCGCCTGGCCGCGTCGGCGATCGCGGCCTTCACTTCGGAAACCGGGTTCAAACCGTCGGGATTGAGGCACATCGCGACGCGCTTTTCCGCAGGCGGCCCCTCGAGCGGCGCCGGCGCGTACCAGGGATCGCGGGAATCGTGCGCCGCCATTGCGGCGAGCGAGATGCGGAGATCGTTGACGGTGCGCGCGAGTGGGCCGGAGACCGCGCTGATCTGCGGGCCGATCGTGCGTTCCGGCAGCGCAGCGTTGAAGGCCGGGATGCGGCCCATGCTCGGCCGTAGGCCGTGCACGCCGCAGGCATAGGCCGGATAGCGGATCGAACCGGCGATATCGGTGCCATGCGCGATGTGGCCGATGCCGGCCGCAACCGCGGCGCCCGCCCCGCCCGACGAGCCGCCCGGCGTGATCGCCGGGTCGCGCGGGTTCTTGGTGTCGCCGTGAATGAGATTGGTCGTGAACCAGCGATAGGAGAATGCCGGGCAATTGGTGCGGCCGAGGATCACGGCGCCCGCCTTGCGCAAATTCGCGACCACGGGGTTGTCGACCTTGGCGACCACGTCGCGCTGCAGCGTCAGCCCGTTGGTGGTGGCAAAGTTCTCCTGGTCGACGTTGACCTTGACAGTGACGGGCACCCCGGCCAGCGGACCGATGTCATCGCCGCGTGCAATCGCGGCATCGATGCGGGCGGCCTGCGCCAGCACGTCGGCCGGCCGGTGATCGACCACCGCGTTGATCCTGGGGTTGACCGCGTCGAGCCGGGCAAGCCCCGCCTCCGCCGCCTCCTTCGCCGAGACCTTTCCGGATTTGATGAGGCTGGCCAGCTCCGCAGCCGACAGACGCCAAAGATCCTGCATGTGACACTCCATGTAACGCCCGCCTTTAGAGCATGATCCGACAGGGAGTGCAGCGGTTTTCCGAACCTGACTTCACCATGCCTTGGCACCGCGGGAGTCCGGCGGCCCGCTGCCCAGGGCGTCAGCGGTAATGGGCAATGTAATAGGCGAGATCGGCGATCTGCTCCTTCGTGACCGGCTGCATCACGTCGGCCATTGTGGCGTCATAGCCATGACGGCTGTTGTCCTTGTACTCGGCAAGCGTCTTGGCGAGGTAGTCCTCGCGCTGATTGGCGATATGCGGCACGTTCTCCTTACCCGAGTAGTCGGTGTTGTGGCAGGAGTTGCAGTGGTTCTGCTGCGCGAGCGCCTGACCACGCGCCATCCGCGCGGCATCGCCGGCATCGGCCGGCGGCGCCGGCTTGGGCAGCGTCGCGATGAAGTCCGAGAAGGCCCTGAGATCGTCGTCGGTGAGCGACTTGGCCATCTCGTTCATCGGCTCGAACACACGCAGCTTCTCGCGGAACATGAAGAGCTGGATCAGCGCATAGGGCGCCTGCTGGCCGCCAAGCGAAGGCGTATTCTCGGTTTCCGACGTGCCATGCTCGCCGTGACAGGCAAAACACGGCGCGGCTCGTTCCTGAATGGTTTCTGCGTTCGTGGAAAACGCAAAGGACGCAAGCAGGAGCGCGGGGACCGTCATCTTACGCATCGTTCGCTCCTGGCATTTCCAGTCATTCCGGGGCGATGCGCAACATCGAACGCGGAATCGCCAAATTCCGGGTCTGGCGCTGGCGCACCAGCCCGGAATGACGTTGTTGGTTGTTACTTTGCGGCGACCTTCGATTTGCCGTAGGTGATGCGATAGATGGCACCGTTCCAGTCGTCGGAGACGAGCAGCGAGCCGTCCTTGAGCAGCATCACGTCGACCGGACGGCCGACATATTTGTTGTCCTCGAGGAAGCCGGTCAGGAACGGCTCGATCGACTTCACGGTGCCGTCCTTGTTCAGCTTGACGACGACGATATCACCGCCCTGCTTCTGCGACTTGTTCCAGGAGCCGTGGCGCGCGATGAAGATCGCGTTCTTGTACGACTTCGGGAACATGCTGCCGGTGTAGAAGCGCATGCCGAGCGCTGCCGTGTGCGGGCCCATCAGGCCGACCGGCGCGGTGTAGTTCTTGCAATCCTTGCCCCAGCCGAGCTCCTGGTCGATGATGTTGCCCTGATAGCAGAACGGCGCGCCGAAATCCTCGCCGGCCTTGGCGACCCGGTTGAGCTCGTCCTCCGGCACTGTTTCCGACAGCCAGTCGCGGCCGTTGTCGGTGAAGTACATCTGCTTGTTTTCCGGATTCCAGTCAAAGCCGACCGTGTTGCGCACGCCGAGCGCGTAGACCTCGGCGCCGCTTCCGTCGAGATTCATGCGGCGGATCTGGCCGTGGGCGTCGTCGTGCAGCACGTTGTTGCCGGGCTGGCCGACCGGGACGTAGAGCTTGTTGTCGGGACCGATGGCGATGAACTTCCAGCCATGGGCCTCGTCCTTCGGCAGATTATCGTAGATGACGGTCGGCTTCGGCGGGTTGTCCAGATTGTCTTCGATCCTGTCGATCTTGGAGACCTTGGATAGCTCGGCGATGTAGAGCGTGCCGTCCTTGAAGGCGACGCCGTTCGGGCGATAGAGGCCGGAGGCGATCACCTTGACCGAGCGCTTGCCGTCCTTGTTGACGATGGCATAGACCTTGTCGACGAGGCGGCTGCCGATGAACACCGTGCCCTTGTCGCCCTGCGCCATCGAGCGTGCATTGGCCATGCCGGCGGCATAGACCTCGACGTTGAATCCGGCCGGCACTTTCAACTTGGCGAGCGGCAGCTTGTCGGGTGCGGCCGCGAGCGGCGGCGGCGCCACCGGAGCAAGCTTTGCGGCCGCCTCATTGTCCGGACGCCCGATCATGGGCGAGCCCGGCGGCAGCGGCTGGGCGGCGGGCGCTGCACCGGCCGCGGGCGGATTGGCCGGCTGCTGCGCGGCGGCACCGAACGTGAATGCACCGAAGAATGCACCGGCCAGCAGCAAGCTGCGCGGCGCGAACGAACAATTCATCATGTTGTATTTCTCCCCTACGCGGAAGCCGTCTTGCTTGGCGCTGACAACCGGCGCCAGCGGCTATCCCGCGTCGCAGTCTCCAAATTTGTCCGGACAAATGCAATCGGAAACATCGCCGAAACAACGACCGCATGGGACGTCAAAGCGGTGGGCGACGCGCCGCGCGTCAGTGCCGCCTGATCGAGCGATCCGGACAATCGATGATCGCTTCGGTGAACGGAAACTCCAGCACGATGTCGCCCTCATCATCGGTGACTTCGATGACTGCGTCCAACAGCGCGCCATCGGCGCCCTCGGTCTTCAGCAACTCGCGAATCATGGCTCGCGCCATCTCCCAGGCACGATGGGGATCCCGCAGGATTTCGCCATCCGGGTCGGAAATCAGCTCGTCGCCGATACGGGTGTTGAAAAAGTAACGTGGCATCTGCGGAACTCGGCTCAGTTGGGCGCCCCGTCGCAGAGGGCCAAAACAAAAATCGTGACTAAGACCTCGGGAGGAGGCCTTCCCACCTCGCTCCCCCCTCCAAGATCATCGCTCTGTCGAAAGCGAACAACTGGAAAAAGGTCTGATTGCACGGGGTTTTGAGGGGAACGCACGCACAACATCGTGAAGCCTCGCGACCTGTTCGCCGCGTTGCAACATACGTGCCGCAACGCAACCTTACAGAAAATTTAACTAGCGAACTTTTTCAGGAGCAGTAGTTTGTCCGTGAGGGCGGAAGTTCGTCCGGTGGCAAAAAAGGGAGAGAGCCAGATGGCCTGGAAAGCGCCGAAGATCGTCGAAGTATCGGTCGGCATGGAAATCAACATGTATATGTGCGCGACCCGCAAGTAAGCGGCAGCGCCCTTATATACGTCTAGCGCAGGTGGACGTCCGGGCTCGACGCGCCCCCACGCGGGAGCGCGTTTCGGGTGCGGAGTCCACCTCGCAGCATTTTGGGCCAACGTCATTTCGCCAGGAGCCGGGTCATGTTTCGCGTCGTCGTCCTGGGCGCCGCGGCCGGTGGTGGCGTTCCGCAATGGAACTGCGGGTGCCCGGTGTGCGAGAGCGCACGCAACAATCATCCGGAATTGCAGAGCACCCAGGCCTCGATCGCGGTCAGCGGCGACGGCGCGCACTGGTTCCTGGTCAACGCCTCTCCTGACCTTCGCCAGCAACTGATCGCGACGCCGCAGTTGCATCCGAGAGAAGGTGCGTTGCGGCACAGCCCGATCGCCGGCGTGATCCTGACCAATGGCGAGATCGATGCTGTCGCAGGCCTGTTGTCGATGCGCGAGGGCTCGCCGTTTACGATCTACGCGCATGAGCGCGTGCTGGCGATCCTGGGCTCCAACAGCATCTTCAACGTGCTGAGTGAAAAGAACGTCAAGCGGCAGCCGGTCGAAATCGACCAGGCCTTCGAGCCCGCTTTGCCCGACGGCTCACCTTCGGGACTGGAGGTGCTGCCGTTCGCGGTTCCCGGCAAGGGCGCATGGTACCTCGAGGGCAAGGCGCATCCGGCGGGCGCCGATGGCGTCGGTGATACGCTCGGCCTGCGCATTGCAGACCGGCGCAGCGGCAAATATTTCTATTTCCTGGCGGCCTGCGCTCGCGTAACCGACGATCTCAGGGAGCGTCTCAAGGGCGCCCCGCTAGTGTTCTTCGATGGCACGGTGTGGCGCGACGACGAGTTGATCGCGGCGGGGCTCGGCAACAAGACCGGCCAGGGCATGGGCCATATCGCGATGTCCGGCGATCACGGCGCGATCGCAAGCCTCGCCGGCCTCGACATCGGGCGAAAAGTGTTTTTGCATATCAACAACTCCAACCCGGCGTTGCTGTACGCGTCAGCCGAGCGCAAGGCCGCCGAACAGGCCGGGTGGCAAATCCCCTCCGACGGAACGGAGATCGTGCTGTGAATGTCGTGCCTGCAAGTGGAATGACCGCGCTCTCGATCGGCAGGGGCATCACGCTCAACAGCGCCGAGGAGATGGAGGCGACGCTGCGCCAGATCGGCGCGACGCGCTATCACAGCCTGCACCCGTTCCACCGGTTGCTGCACGGCGGCAAGCTCAACAAGGGCCAGGTGCAGGCCTGGGCACTGAACCGTTACTACTACCAGAGCACGATCCCGCTGAAGGACGCGATGGTGATCACCCGCTTTCGCGATCGCAAGACCCGGATCGAGTGGCGCCACCGCATTGAGGATCATGACGGCGATCTCGGCAATGAAGGCGGCATCGATCGCTGGCTCAAGCTGACCGAAGGCCTCGGGCTCGATACGGCTTACGTGGAGTCGACCGAAGGCATCCTGCCTGCGACGCGCTTTGCGGTGGAGGCCTACGTGCATTTTTGCCGCGACCGCACCCCGCTGGAAGCGATCGCCTCCTCGCTGACCGAATTGTTCGCGCCGAACCTGCACGAGGAGCGCATCGCGGGGATGCTGAAGCACTACGACTTCGTCAATCCCGACATCATGAGCTATTTCAGCCGCCGCCTGCAGCAGGCGCCGCGTGACGCCGGCTTTGCGCTGGAATATGTCAAACAGCATGCGAAGACACCGGCCGAGCGCGAGGCGGTCTGCAACGCGCTGATCTTCAAGACCAACGTGCTGTGGGTGCAGCTCGACGCGCTCTATCACGCCTATGTCGACGGCCACATTCCGCCCGGCGCTTTCGTGCCAAAGACGAGCTAGGACATACCATGGCGAGCCGCAACATCAGTGTCAGCGAGACCAGCCGGCCCAGGCTGCCGCGCCACGCCAAGTTGAAATTCGACGAGACGCGACAGGTCTGGGTGATACTGGCGCCGGAGCGCGTGCTGGCGCCGGACGAGATCGCGGTGGAAGTCTTAAAGCTCTGCGACGGCGTACGCAGCGTCTCCGACATGATCGACATGCTGGCGACAAAATACGCCGCCCCGCGCGAGGCGATCTCAAGCGACGTGATCGCCATGCTGCAGGACCTCGCCGACAAGGGCTTTCTCACTGAAGCGCGCGAGAACGCACCATGAGTGACACGCTCGCCGACAACAACATGGCCGCGGCCGGCCCGAGCGACGGGCTCGCGGTGCTGGAGAGCAGCCGCTCCGCTGCGGAAACCTACGGCATTCCGCTCGCGGTGCTTGCCGAGCTCACGCACCGCTGCCCGCTGCAATGCCCCTATTGCTCGAATCCGGTCGAGCTCGATCGGGGCAGCACCGAGCTCACGACCGAGGAATGGAAGAGGGTCTTGAGCGAACTCGCCGCGCTCGGCGTGCTGCAGATCCATTTCTCGGGCGGCGAGCCGACCGCGCGAAAGGATCTGGTCGAACTCGTGCAGCACGCAACCGACGTCGGTCTATATTCCAACCTGATCACGTCTGCCGTGCTGCTGACAAAGGAAAGGCTCGCGGCACTGGCCGATGCCGGCCTTTGCCACGTGCAGATCAGTTTCCAGGGCAACGAGCCTGTCGTCGCCGACCGCGTCGCGGGGCTGAAGGATTCACACAGGAAGAAACTCGAGGTCGCGAAGTGGACGCGCGAGCTCGAGTTGCCGCTCACGGTGAATGCGGTGATGCACCGGCAGAATTTGCATCAGCTCCCCGACATCATCCAGATGGCGGTCGATCTCGACGCCGACCGGCTCGAGGTCGCCAACGTGCAGTATTACGGCTGGGCGCTGAAGAATCGCGCCGCGCTGATGCCGACGATCGCGCAGATCGAGGAGACCAGCCGCATCGTCGAGGAAGCGCAGGCGCGGCTGAAGGGCACGCTCGCGATCGACTATGTGGTGCCGGACTATTACGCGCTGCGCCCGAAGAAATGCATGGGTGGCTGGGGCCGGCAATTCTTCAACATCTCGCCGGCCGGCAAGGTGCTGCCTTGCCACGCCGCCGAGAGCATTACCGGGCTCGAATTCGAATCCGTGCGTTCCAACCATTCGATCGCATGGATCTGGCAGAATTCGGAAGCCTTCAACCGCTATCGCGGCACGGGCTGGATGCCCGAACCGTGCAAATCCTGCGAATTCCGCGAGGTCGATTTCGGCGGCTGCCGCTGCCAGGCCTTTGCGCTTACCGGCGACGCCGGGAATACCGACCCGGCTTGCGCGCTGTCGCCGCGGCATGAGGAGATCTTCAAGCAGGCGGAGTGCGAGGCGGCGGCCGAGCAGAACCGCTTCCTCTACCGCAACTTCGCCGGCGGCACGCTCGAGATAGAAAGCGACAGCGATGGCGCCTGACGCCGGCACAGGCCGCGCGACCAGGCGTTCCGATCCGTTTGCGCCGCTGACATCGGAATTGATCCCGGTCGGCGACGGCCATGACATCCATGTCGAAAGCGTCGGGCGCGAAGGCGGCATTCCCGCGGTCTATCTGCATGGCGGCCCCGGCAGCGGCTGCCAGCCGGACCACCGCCGGCTATTCGATCCTGAAAGATTCCACGCGGTGCTGTTCGACCAGCGCGGCTGCGGCCGAAGCCGGCCGAAAGGCGGCCGTGAGCACAACACGACGCCGCATCTGATCGCGGATATGGAGACGATCCGCGAACGGTTCGGCTTCACACGCTGGATGCTGGTCGGCGGCTCCTGGGGGGCGACACTGGCGCTCGCTTATGCTCAAGCTCATCCTGAGCGCGTCAGCGGCATCGTGCTGCGCGCAACCTTCCTCGGCACGCGCCAGGAACTCGAAGCTGCCTTCCTGCAATCGCTGCCTCGCTTCTATCCCGTCCTGCACGAGGATTTCCTCGCCGTGCTGCCACCGGAGGAACGCGCGCAACCGCACGAGGCCTATTTTCGCCGCATCCTTGATCCCGACGTCGCCGTGCACGGTCCGGCCGCGCGCGCCTGGCATGACACCGAGCGCGCACTCTCCGAGCACCGCCCGAGCCGCGTCCGGCTCGACCTCGCGTCGTTGAAAGCGCCCGGCTCCCTGCCCTCGACGCCGTTCATGGAGGCGCATTATTTCGCCAATGACTGCTTCATGCAGCCGAACCAGCTCATCGACAATGCCGGCAGGCTCGCCGGCATTCCCGGCATCATTGTGCAGGGCCGCTATGACCTGCTGTGCCCGCCGGCGACCTCCCACGCGCTCGCCGCGCGCTGGCCGGGCTGCGAGGTACGCGTCATCGATGGCGCCGGCCACATCTTGTACGATCCGGGCATCCGCGACGCGGTGATGCGCGCGACCGCCGACATCGCATCCAAGCTGAACCAGAATCCCTCGGCTTGAACCCGTGGCGCTTCCGTTGATCGCGCGCTTCGGCGATAGTCGGTAATCAAACAGGCAAACAGGAGCAAATCATGCCGATTGCCGGACGGGGCATGCTGCTGACATCGATGGACGTCGATCCCGTACACGAGGCTGAATTCAATCGCTGGTACGACCGCGAACATATCGAAGAACGGGTTGCCATCGACGGCTTCACGGAAGCCCGGCGCTACGTCGCCGATGACGGCAAGCCGAAATATCTGAGCCTCTACTCCACTGCGACCTTCGAGGTACTGGATAGCCCCGCCTATCGCACGGCACTCGCCAACCAGACCGAGTGGTCGAAGACCAACATCGCGCGCTTTGAGAACATGATCCGCGGTGTCGCGCGCATTACCATCAGCCGCGGCGCCGGCAGGGGTGCTGCACTTGGCATTATCCGCTTGCGGCCACCCGGCGATGGCGCCGACCGACTGCGCACAGCTTTGCGGGAGCAGCTCGACCCCGCTCCGCTCGACGGCATCATCTCGATGCATCTGCTGGAGAACGATCCCGTCCTGTCAAAGCCGCTCACGGCGGATGCCGCCAAGGCCGATCCCGGCGCCGGCGACTGGTTCGTGCTGGCAGACGCGACGGATGTGAACGCGGTCCCCGCCGCGGTCGCGCGCATCACCGGCAACATCGCATTCAAACCGCTCGTCATCAGCAGCGGCGTCTATCGGCTGCTCTGGGATCTCGCGAAAAGCGATCTTTCACGTAGCTAGCACCTCCGATGCGGCAGGCGCGCCTATGCTGCACTGCCGCATCGCAGTTCGAGATTAACGCCAAACGCAGGTCAGCCGCGCGAATGCCGATGGTGGGGCAATTTTGTCTTTGCGTTCTCTTGAACGGCTCTAATAAGATCAGCGTATGATGCAATTTGAAAAGCGGAAGAACGCTGCGTGAGCGTTCACAATCAGCAATAAGGCCGCGCCGTATCTGGCATTTTTAGCGCGGGTCAAAGGTAGGAATGAAACCGACTGATATCTCGGCGCCGGACTACTTTCATAAAGTAGTCGATTGCCAATGGGCTTGTCCCGCACACACGCCAGTTCCCGAGTACATCCGGTTGATTGCTGAGGGGCGTTACAGCGACGCCTACATGATCAATTGGAAATCCAACGTGTTCCCGGGAATCCTGGGGCGCACCTGCGACCGTCCCTGCGAGCCGGCGTGCCGCCGCGGACGGATCGAGGAAAATCCGGTCGCGATCTGCCGCCTGAAGCGCGTCGCCGCCGACTTCAAGGACGACATCAAGCATCGGCTGCCGAGACCCGGCCCGAGGAACGGCAAGCGCATCGCGCTGGTCGGCGGTGGTCCGGCTTCGCTGGCGGTGGCGCGCGATCTCGTGCCGCTCGGCTATCATTGCACCGTGTTCGATGCTGATCCCAAAGCCGGCGGCATGATGCGGAGCCAGATTCCGAAATTCCGCCTGCCCGACACGGTGATCGACGAGGAGACCGACTACATCCTTGACCTCGGCGTCGAGTTCAAGGGCGGCCATCGTATCGACAGCTTGAAAGAGCTGCTCGCCGCAAACTATGACGCGATCTTCGTCGGCTCCGGCGCGCCACGCGGCCGCGAACTCGACATTCCAGGCCGCAAGGAAGCGGCTGCGAATGTTCATATCGGCATTGAATGGCTGGCGTCGGTCTCGTTCGGCCACATCGACAAGATCGGCCGCCGCGTCATCGTGCTCGGCGGCGGCAACACCGCGATGGATTGCTGCCGCACCGCGCGTCGCCTTGGCGGCGAGAGCGTCAAGGTGATCGTCCGCTCCGGCTTCGAGGAAATGAAGGCCTCGCCGTGGGAAAAGGAAGATGCCCTGCACGAGGATATCCCGATCCTGAACTACATGGTGCCGATCGCCTTCGTCCACGACAACGGCAAGCTGAGCGGCGTCACCTTCCAAAAGGTGAAGGCCGAATACGACGGCAAGGGCCGGCGCAACCTGGTGCCCTCGGGCGAGCCTGATGAGACCGTGGCTTGCGACGATGTGCTGGTTGCGGTCGGCCAGGAGAATGCATTTCCCTGGATCGAAACCGATTGCGGCATCGAGTTCGACAAGTGGCACATGCCGAAGGTCGATCCCAAAACGTTCGTCTCGACCAATCCGAAGGTGTTTTTCGGCGGCGACGCTGCCTTCGGGCCGAAGAACATCATCTGGGCGGTGGCGCATGGCCATGACGCCGCGCTTTCGATCCACAGGATGCTGTCCGGCGAGGATATCAACGAACGCCCGCTGCCGGAGGTGCATGTCTCCTCCCAAAAGATGGGCATCCATGAGTGGAGCTACGACAACGACATCTCCGCCGACAAGCGCTTCAAGGTGCCACATCGCGACAAGGTGATCGCGCTGAAGGACATTCGCGCCGAGGTCGAGCTCGGCTACGACGTCAAGCTCGCGCTCGGCGAGGCGCAGCGCTGCCTGAACTGCGACGTGCAAACGGTGTTTACCGCGCCTCTCTGCATCGAATGTGATGCGTGCGTCGACATATGCCCGATGGATTGCATCACCTTCACCGAAAACGGCGAAGAGGATGATCTGCGGCGGCGTCTGAAGGCTCCTTCGCCGCATCATGACCAGGCGCTCTACATCGCCGACGGCCTGAAGACGGGGCGCGTCATGGCAAAGGACGAGGACGTCTGCCTGCACTGCGGACTCTGTGCCGAACGCTGTCCGACCGGCGCCTGGGACATGCAAAAGTATCTCATCGATATGGTTCACGCGGGATCAACATGTCAGTCAAAAGCCCGATCAGCAGCGTAAACGACTTCGTCGTCCGCTTTGCCAACGTCAACGGCTCGGGATCGGCCTCTGCCAACGAGCTGTTCGCGCGGGCAATCCTGCGCCACGGCGTCCCGGTGAGCCCGCGCAACATCTTCCCCTCCAACATCCAGGGCCTGCCGACCTGGTACGAGGTGCGCGTCACCGAGGCCGGCCATCTCGGCGCCCGCGGCGGCGTCGACATGATGGTCGCGATGAACCCGCAGACCTGGGACAAGGACGTCGCCGGAATCGAGCCGGGCGGCTATCTGTTCTACGATTCGACCAAGCCGATCCCGTCGTCGAAGTTCCGTAACGACATCACCGTCATCGGCGTGCCGCTGACCGCGATCACCAATTCGACCTATACCGATCCTCGACAACGCCAGCTCTTCAAGAACATCATTTATCTCGGCGCGCTCTGCGCCCTGCTCGACATGGATCCCAAGCTGATCGAGCAGCTGATCGGCGAGCAGTACAAGGGCAAGGAGAAGTTGTTGTCCTCCAACGTCCACGCGCTGCATCTCGGCCGCGACTGGGCACTGCAGAACCTGAAATGTCCGATCGGATTGCAGGTGAAGAAGTCCGACCGGGTCGGCGACCGCATCTTCATCGAGGGCAACAGCGCGGCCGCGCTCGGCGCCGTCTATGGCGGCGCGACCGTCTGCGCGTGGTATCCAATCACGCCGTCGTCTTCAGTTGCGGAAGCATTCACGAGCCATTGCAAGAAGTTCCGCCACGATCCCGAAACCGGAAAGGCGAAATACGCCATCGTGCAGGGCGAGGACGAGCTTGCCTCGATCGGCATCGTGATCGGCGCCTCATGGAACGGCGCACGGGCCTTCACCGCGACCTCGGGTCCGGGCATCTCACTGATGACCGAGTTCATCGGCCTGTCCTATTTTGCCGAGATTCCGGCCGTGATCATGAATATCCAGCGGGCCGGCCCTTCGACGGGCATGCCGACGCGGACACAGCAATGCGACATCATTGCCTGCGCCTACGCGTCCCATGGCGATACCAAGCACGTGCTGCTGTTTCCCGAAGATCCCGCGGAGGCGTTCGAATTCGCCGCCGCCTGCTTCGATCTCGCCGAGCGGCTGCAGACCACGATCTTCCTGATGCTCGACCTCGACATCGGCATGAACCACCGGCTGTGCCGCCCGCTGAAATGGGACGATGCACGGCAGTATGATCGCGGCAAGGTGATGACGGCCGAGATGCTGGAGGAAGGCCGCGACTTCGGGCGTTATCTCGACGTCGACGGCGACGGCATCCCGTTCCGCACCTACCCCGGCACGCATCCGACCAAGGGCTCGTACTTCACACGCGGCACCTCGCGCGACCGCTATGCGCGTTATTCGGAGGAAGGCGCTGTCTACGCCGACAACATGCAACGCCTGGTGCGCAAGTTCGAGACTGCTCAGGACATGGTGCCGCGCCCGCTGCAAGCCAATGCCGGCAAGCCGACCAAATACGGTGTGATCTATTTCGGATCGACCGCGCCGGCGATGGACGAGGCGATCGGCATCCTGGAGGCGCGCGGTCATCATCTCGACCGTATGCGCATCCGCGCCTTCCCGTTCCACTCCAGCGTCGCGAGCTTCGTCGCCGATCACGACTTCGTATACGTGGTCGAGCAGAATCGCGACGCCCAGCTCCGGCAGTTGATCGTCAACGAGAACGGCATCGATCCGGTGCGGCTGGTGCCGATCCTGCACTACGACGGCGCGCCGATCACCGCGCGCTTCATCGCGAACGCGATCGGCGACCACCAGGATCATCTCAAGGTGACCCCTCTCCGCAAGGCCGTGTCATGACCTACATTGCAAAACCGAAGTTTCATCATCCTGGCCTCAAGAAGAACGAGCTGGGCTATACCCACCGCGACTACGAGGGGAAGATCTCGACGCTGTGCGCCGGCTGCGGCCACGATTCGATCACTGCCTCGATCATCGAAGCCTGCTACGAGCTCTCGATCGAACCGCATCGGGTGGCGAAGATTTCCGGCATCGGCTGTTCGTCGAAGACGCCGGACTATTTCCTCGGCAATTCGCACGGCTTCAACTCGGTGCATGGCCGCATGCCGTCGGTCCTGACCGGCGCCAACCTCGCCAACCGCGAGCTGATCTATCTCGGCGTCTCCGGCGACGGCGATTCCGCCTCGATCGGCTTCGGGCAGTTCGCGCATTCGATCCGGCGCGGCGTCAACATGACCTATATCGTCGAGAACAACGGCGTGTACGGCCTGACCAAGGGCCAGTTTTCGGCGACCGCCGACCGCGGATCGAAGTCGAAAAAGGGCGTCACCAATACCGACAACGCCATCGACCTCGTCGCGATCGCGCTCCAGCTCGGGGCAACCTTCGTGGCGCGCAGCTTCTCCGGCGACAAGGACCAGCTGGTGCCGCTGATCGCAGCCGCGATCCGCCACAAGGGCGCCTCCTTCATCGACGTGATCAGCCCTTGCATCGCCTTCAACAACCATGCCGGCTCGACCAAGAGCTTTGACTATGTGCGCGAGCACAATGACGCGGTGAACCGGCTGGATGTTCTGGTCGGGCGCGATCCGATCAGCGTCGATTACGCGCCCGGCACCGTGCAGGTGGTCGAGCAGCATGACGGCTCAAGACTCGCGCTGCGCAAGCTCGATGCCGATTACGATCCGCATGACCGGCTGGGGGCGATGACCTTCCTGCAGAAGCACGCGGCCAAGGGCCAGATCGTCACTGGGCTGCTCTATGTCGATCCTGATGCAGAGGATCTGCACACCCATCTCAACACCGTCGAGACGCCGCTCAACACGCTGGACGAGCAAGCGCTGTGCCCGGGCTCGGCTGCACTGGACAAGATTAACGCCAGCCTGCGGTGACCGAAACCGGCGGCCGCGGCACGATGGGTATTGCGGACGACCTGCCGCCCGGGGCGTGACGAAGCGTTACGCCCGGGCAGCAAAGTGCCGGGTTCACTTGTCGCTCAGCACGTCGCCGAACAGCGCCCAGGACTTGCCGTCGAACCGCGCCATCTGGATTTGCCGGATTGGCGTCACATTGTCGGGCTCGGTCTGAATCTTGATACCCGGCAGCAGCATCGGCAGTTCGAGCGCCTTCAAATTGGTCGCCTGCTTGATGATGTTGTCGCGGCTGTAATCGCCGTTGCAGTTCTTCAGCACCGCCGTCATCACCTGCGCAACGGTGTAGCCTTGCACGTTGAAGAGATCGCCCGGGCTCGCGTTCGGCTGGTACTTCTTCATCCAGGCCGAGAATTCCTTCTGCGCGGGATCGTCGGCCCAGCGCGGATCGGTCGGATCCTTCAGATAAAGGCCGGTCACGACGCCGACGACATTCTCGAGCCCGGCCGGTTCAAGCACCGCGGAAACGGAGTTGGAGACGGTAGGCAGGATGGTCAGCGGCTTCCAGCCCATGCTCGCCGCCTTGCGCAGCGCCTGCGCCGCGAACTTCGGTGTGGCTTCGGCGAAGAACACGTCGGCACCCGACTCGCGCATTGTCACCATCTGGGAATCGATGGTCGGGTCGGTCGTCAGATAGGTGGTTTCCGCGACGATCTGGCCGACATGCTCGCCAAGGCCGTCCTTGAAGCCCTTGAGATAGTCCTTGCCGGCGTCTTCGTTCGGCGTGATCACCGCGATCTTCGCGTCCGGCTTGGTCTTCAGGATGTATTTTGCGTAGATCCGGCCTTCGAGTTCGTAGGTCGGATTGAAACCGACCGTCCACGGGAACTGTTTCGGATCGTTCCAACGCGTCGCCCCCGAGGAGACGAAAAGCTGGGGCACGTGCTTGATGTTCAGATATTTCTGCACCGAGATATTGGGCGCGGTGCCGACCGCGCTGAAGATCGCGAGCACCTCGTCCTGCTCGACGAGCTTGCGGGTCTGCTCGACCGTTTTGGATGGCGAATAGGCGTCGTCCAGACTCTCGAAGTCAATCTTGCGGCCATTTATGCCGCCCTGATCGTTGAGCATCTGAAAATACGCGGCTTCGGCACGCGCGATCGTGCCGTAGGCCGACGCCGGGCCGCTGTAGGGTGCAGTGTTTCCGATTTTGATCACGGAATCGGCGGACGCGGAGGGCGAGATCGAGGCGGCTGTGAGCGCAGCGAAGGCGAGAACGCCTGCCAGGCGAGAGCGAGTTGACAAGGACATATCCTTTTCTTGGTTTTCTTGACGCGGCGCACATTATCAATCGCACCCGCGCAGGCAATTGCCAGGAAATTCCGCATGCCGGCAATCACGTTCGCGCGCGGAACGCGATGCGCTGCCAAGAGCTCCAATGTTGGGTTGATGTTCATAGTGTGAGCCTTCGACAGACACGAAGGTTCACCAAGCAAGACGCGCGTTCCGCGCGGCGGTCAGCGCCTGTCTCGCCGATGGCGTCGTCCTAATTAGGCCGCGACCGCAGCCGCGCGCGGACTGACGACGTATTCCTTCAGCACCTTGTCGGTGCCGTCCACTTCAGTCAGCACGACGTCGTAGCTCCAGAGGTCGGCGAGGTGCTGCAGCACGCGCCGCGCGTCGGTCTCGTTGAGTTGCGCATCCTTCACCGTGGTGTGGCGCAACATCAGCCGGCGATCGCCGTCGAGATCGACGTCGACGACCTCGATATTGGCGTCGATGAAGCCGACGTCATATTGACGTGACAGTTCGCGCCTGACACGACGATAGCCGCGCTCGTCGTGGATGGCATCGACCTTGATGCCTGCGCTCTCTGCCGGATCGTCATGCAGATGGAACATGCGGAAGCGCCGGATCAACGCCGGGCTGAGGAACTGGCCGATGAAGCTTTCGTCGCGGTAGTTGCTCCAGATCTCGCGCAGCACGCCCTCGACATCGCCCTTGCCAGCAATGTCGGGAAACCACTCGCGATCTTCGTCCTCAGGGTTGGACACGATGCGCTCGATATCCTGCATCATCGCAAAGCCGAGCGCGTAGGGGTTGAAGCCGGAAAAGCGGCGATCGTCGAATTCGGGCTGGAACACCACATTGGTGTGCGACTGCAGAAATTCGATGAAATTGCCGTCGGAGATCCGCCCCTGCCGATGCAGGCGATTCATGATGCGGTAATGGACGTAGGTCGCGGTGCCCTCGTTCATCACCTTGGTCTGGCTCTGCGGATAGAAATACTGCGCGATATGGCGCACGATGCGGATGATTTCGCGCTGCCAAGGCTGCAGGCGCGGCGCGGTCTTTTCCAGGAAATAGAGGATGTTCTCCTGCGGCAGCCCGAGCAGGGCGCGGCGGCGCTCCGCGCTCAAGGTCGCCTTGGTTTTGGCCTTGGTGGTCGGCACCGTCCGCCACAAATCGTTGAACATCTCCTCCTCGAGCTTGCGGCGCTGGCCGGCCCGCTTCTCCTCGGCGCGAAGGTCAAGCGTCTTTTTCCCGGGGTAGCGATCGATGCCGTGCGACATCAGCGCGTGGGCAGCATCGACGGTCCGCTCGACGGCCTGGTGTCCATGGCGTTCCTCGCAGATCGCCAGATAGCTCTTGGCGAATTCGAGATAGTCGAGGATGCCGTCGGCATCGGTCCACTGCTTGAACAGGTAGTTGTTCTTGAAGAAGTGGTTGTGCCCGAAGGCGGCGTGCGCGATCACCAGCGTCTGCATGGTCGCGGTGTTCTCCTCCATCAGGTAGGAGATGCAGGGCGACGAGTTGATTACGATCTCATAGGCGAGGCCCATCAGACCCTTGCGATAGGACGCCTCCTGGAAGGCGAACTGCTTGCCGAACGACCAGTGCTTGTAGAACAGCGGCATGCCGACCGACGAATAGGCGTCCAGCATCTGCTCGGCGGTGATGACCTCGATCTGGTTGGGATAGACGTCGAGCCCGAGCTCGGAGCGCGCGATCTCCTCGCAGGCGTCATGAACGCGCTGCAGAATATGGAAATCCCAGTCGGCACCCTCGAACAGCCGGTCGCCGGTAGAAGCCATCACGCAACCCTCTCCTGCTTACCGCGGCGCTTGAACAAATCCTGGAACACCGGGAAGATCTCGCCGCGCTCGCTGACCTTGCGCATGGACAGCGGGACACCGTCGTTGCGCAGCCGCTCATAAAGCGTCCAGAGCGAGGAATCCGGCATGTCAAAGGTGTAGTTGGCGGCCTCGCCGACTTCCAGATAGGCGAAAAACTGGCAGACCGGCAGAATCTTGTCGGTCAGGAGATGGCCGGTCAGCGCGCTGTCGGACGTCATGTTGTCGCCGTCGGAAGCCTGCGCGGCATAGATATTCCAATCTGCCGGGCGGAAGCGGGTGCGAACGATTTCGTGCATTGCAACAAGCGCGCTCGACACCAGCGTGCCGCCGGAGGCCGGCCCGTGGAAGAAGGTCTCCTCGTCCACCTCCTCGGCGCGGTCGGTATGGCGGATGAACACGATCTCGACATGCTTGTAGCGCCGCTTCAGGAACACGTAGAGCAGCATGTAGAACCGCTTGGCGAGATCCTTCATGTGCTCGGACATCGAGCCTGAGACGTCCATCAGGCAGAACATCACCGCCTGCGCGACCGGTTTCGGCACGGTCTCGAAGCGGCGATATCGGATGTCGATGGGGTCGATGAACGGAATCCGCTTGACCTTGGCCTTGAGGGCCTCGAGCAGGGCCAGGAGTTCGGCGCGCCGCGCCTCGTCCTCACAATTGGCGATTTCCTCCTCGAGAGCGGCGATGTCCTCCTGCCTGGGCCGCCGCAGTGCAACACGCCGCGCCAGGGCGCGGCTCACGGTGCGGCTGATCGAGATGTTTGCCGGAGAGCCTGACGTGGCGTAGCCGGCGCGCTGGATGCCCTCGCTCTCGGTTTCGGCAAGCTTGCGCTTGGCAAGGTCTGGCAATTCGAGATCGTCGAGGAACAGGTCGACGAACTCGTCGCGGCTCAAAACAAACCTGAAAGCGTCCTCGCTGTCGCCCTCGCCTGCGCCCGAGCCCTTGCCGCCGCTCTGGTTCGGCCGCGGCAGCCAGTCGCCCTCGACGAATTTCTTGTTGCCGGGCAGCACCATGTCGCGCGTGCCGCCCTCCCGGCGGAACCGCGGCTCGTCCATGCCGTCCAGCGGGATTGTAACCTCGCCGCCCTCTAGGACATCCTTGATGTCCCGGTCCTGCGACGATTTCTTCACTGCTCCCTGAACCAGCGCCTTGGCGCGGCGCAGGAAGCGCTGGCGGTTCTCCAGGCTCTTGCTACCCGGATTGAGGCGCCGATCGACGATATGAATGACCACGTTGCATCCGCCTCGGAGATCTTGATGCGATTACAATGAATTACATCACGATCTGGTTGATTGAGCTTGGTTCCCCCGCCAAAGCCTCGGCGTTGGCGCGGGAAAACCGGCCTCCTGTTTCCGGATCATGCTCAACCGGCCTGCTTCACTCGCATGTACCACTCGACGAGCCTGCGAACCTGGCGCTCGGTATAACCGCGCTCCACCATCCGCGCGACAAACTCGCCGTGCTTCTTTTCGGTCTCGCCATCCTTCTTGGAACCGAACGAGATGACCGGAAGCAGATCCTCGACTTGCGAGAATATCCGCTTTTCGATCACATCGCGGACTTTTTCGTAAGAGGTCCAGCTCGGGTTCTTGCCGCCATTATGCGCCCGCGACCGCAGCGAGAACTTGACGACCTCGTTGCGGAAGTCCTTCGGGTTGGCGATGCCGGCAGGCTTCTCGATCTTGGTCAGTTCCTGGTTCAGCAGCTCGCGATTCATCAACTGACCGGTGTCGGGATCCTTGAAATCCTGGTCCTCGATCCAGGCGTCGGCATAGTCGACGTAACGGTCGAACAGGTTCTGGCCGTAATCGGCATAGGATTCCAGATAGGCCTTCTGGATCTCGTTGCCGATGAACTCCGCATAGCGCGGCACGAGGTCGGCCTTGATGAATTCGAGATAACGCTTCTCGACCTCGTCAGGCAATTGCTCGCGGCGGATCGACTGCTCCAGCACATACATCAGATGCACCGCGTCGGCGCCGACCTCGGTTGTGTCGTGGTTGAAGGTCGAAGCCAGCACCTTGAAGGCGAAGCGGGTCGAGACGCCGTCCATGCCTTCGTCGACGCCGGCGGCATCCTTGTATTCCTGGACGCTGCGAGCCTTCGGGTCGGACTCCTTCAGGCTTTCGCCGTCATAGACCCGCATCTTGGCGAACAGCGTCGAGTTCTCATGCTTGCGCAGGCGCGACATCACCGAAAAGCGCGCCATGGTTTCAAGCGTCGCCGGCGCGCAGGGCGCCTCGGCAAGCTCGGAGCCCTGGATCAGCTTCTCGTAGATCTTCTGCTCCTCGGTCACCCGCAGAACGTAGGGGACCTTGATGACGCAGATGCGGTCGATGAATGCCTCATTGTTCTTGTTCGTCTTGAAGCTCTGCCACTCGGCCTCATTGGAGTGCGCCAGGATGATGCCGGTATAGGGGATCGCGCCGATATTCTCGGTGCCGATATAGTTGCCCTCCTGCGTCGCCGTCAGCAACGGGTGCAGCATCTTGATCGGCGCCTTGAACATCTCGACGAACTCGAGCACGCCCTGATTGGCGCGGTTAAGGCCGCCCGAGTAGCTATAGGCGTCGGGATCGTTCTGGGCGTAGGTCTCGAGCTTGCGGATGTCGACCTTGCCGACCAGCGAGGAGATGTCCTGGTTGTTCTCGTCGCCGGGCTCGGTCTTCGCAACCGCGATCTGGCGCAGCCGCGACGGCTGGATGCGGGCGACACGGAATTGCGAGATATCACCGCCAAACGCCTCAAGGCGCTTGTAGGCCCATGGAGACATCAGCCCGCTGAGCCGCCGGCGCGGAATCCCGTACTTCTCCTCGATCATCGGCCCGAGCGTTTCCGGATCGAACAGCCCGAGCGGGCTCTCGAACACCGGGCTCAACTCGTCGCCGGCCTTCAACACGTAGATCGGATGAACCTCCATCAACGATTTGATGCGCTCGGCGAGCGACGACTTGCCGCCGCCGACCGGCCCGAGCAGATAGAGGATCTGCTTGCGCTCTTCGAGGCCTTGCGCGGCGTGGCGGAAGAAGCCGACGAGGCGCTCGATCGTGTCTTCCATTCCGTAGAAGCCGGAGAAGGCAGGATAGGAGCGGATTGTGCGGTTCAAAAAGATACGGCCAAGGCGAGGGTCCTTGGCCGTGTCGATCATGTGAGGCTCTCCGATCGCTGCTAGCAACCGCTCGGCCGCATTCGCATATCGCATCGGATCGCTTCGACACGACTCCAGATACTCAGCCATCGACATGTCGGTCTGACTTCGCGCTTCAAACGACCTGGCAAAGGCGTTGAACAAAGAATCGTTGTACATGATCCCATTCTCCACGATATGTATCGCCGCACGACTGAAGCGAGTCGTAACCAGAGCGTCCTAGGATCGAATCAGCGTCGGCACGCTTCGTCCATTGGACACTCGACCGACTCCCTTCGGCAATGCACGGCGCGTGCAGCCACTGCCTTATCAACAAGCAGTAAGCTCAATAGTTCACCAATATCCGCTGTCGGAGGCCTGTTTTTGGCGGTTGTAGCCCTCCCGCCACATCCGTGGTTTACCGGGGTCATGGCCTCCGAGGCGAACATCCGAGCGGGGTAACCTCCCCCGCCCTGCAGTGAGCCTTGGGCTCCCCGAAAATGTGTGATCAACCGGCCGTGACGTCAAGATGCGTCCTTCACCTGCCGCATGAACAAACATTTAGGGGCGCTTGAACGTGGCAGCGTTTTGGCGCGACTAAGGCAGCGAAGCTGCGTGCTTCCGGCGCTACATTATCGGTCGCTCAACCGTGATGTGCGGTGATCATCGTCCACCTTTTTAAAAGACCGTCACGTGCAGCAGAAAGTCACGCAAAGAAGCTGCTGGTCACGACGAAGACGAGTCGGAGGACAACACCACCGACTAACCGCTACAGGCAGGCATCGCGCAGTGCGACCGTTCCGAGAATTTTCACTCCAACGGCTAATGCACTCGTGCCGTTGCGAACCATGCCGGCCACGAAGTGTGCTTCGACGGTGGCGACGATTGTGACTGCGGCGGCTTAAATGTGACGGCATTCAAGGACGAGGGCTGCTTGAATGCATCACTGCCTGCAATCGAAATTCCCCGGTGGCGAAGGCGAACGACGCGCTCGTCGCCGATGACAAGGTCTATCGCGTCGATCACGCGGTTGGGGCGAATGCGCCGAGCCTGTGACTGGCCATAAAGAACTCGCGGCGCTCTGCCACAAGTGATAGGCTTTCGTCACAACACCAGAATAAATAATAAATAGGAAGATGGAATGCACCGGCATATCACAATGCACCGGCGCAGCCCTGTAGTGGGCGCATTCTCGGCGATCGGTGTTCCGCCTTCTCGGCGCCGAGCAGGCGGTCAGGGTCACTTGGCCGCAGGCGCACGGCTAATTACATCTGCGACCGTGAACACGAGTTCGCGACGCGTCATAAAAATGTACTGAGATCACGCTTCCTTGGGTGGCGTCCCGGGATCGAACTGTTGTGCCTGGCGTTATCGCTTGCGAATGCCGATATGCCGCCGGGCGCCTGCCCGTTTTGACTACCCGCCGACACCCGGAAGACGGCACCGGGAACTGAAAAATCGACCCCGACAGAACAAGAACAGGCATCCATGAACCCCGTCAAAGCACTTGAAAACCACGGCCAGGCGGTCTGGCTGGATTTCCTGGCCCGCGGCTTCGTCGCGGACGGTGACCTTAAGAAGCTGATCGAGACTGACGGCGTCAAAGGCGTCACGTCGAATCCCTCGATCTTCGAGAAGACGATCGGCAGCTCGGATGAATATGACGGCGCGATCTCCGGCGCGTTGAAGCACGGCGACCGCTCCGTCGCCGACCTGTTCGAGCATCTCGCGGTCGAGGACATCCAGGCCGCAGCGGACGTGCTGCGCCCGGTCTATGACGGGACCAAGGGAGGCGACGGCTTCGTCAGCCTCGAAGTGTCACCCTATCTCGCCATGGACACCAAGGGCACCATCGCCGAGGCCCAGCGGCTCTGGAAGAGCGTGCACCGCAAGAACCTGATGGTGAAGGTGCCGGCGACGCCGGAAGGGCTGCCCGCGATCGAAGCTCTGATCGGCGAAGGCATCAGCATCAATATCACCCTGCTATTTTCGCAAGCCGTTTATCGCGAGGTCGCTGAGGCCTATCTGAAGGGCCTGGAAAAATACGTAGCCAAGGGCGGCGACCCCAGCCACGTCGCAAGTGTCGCGAGCTTCTTCGTCAGCCGCATCGACAGCGCGGTGGACAAGCAGCTCGACGAGAAGATCGCCAAGGCCAACGACCCCACGGAAAAGGAGCGGTTGGCGGCGCTGAAGGGCAAGGTTGCGATTGCGAACGCGAAGCTGGCCTACCAGGATTACAAACGCCTGTTCGCCGGTGCGCGCTGGGACAAGCTCAAGGCCAAGGGCGCCAGGCCGCAGCGGCTGCTGTGGGCCTCCACCGGCACCAAGAACAAGGACTACAGCGACGTGCTCTATGTCGAGGAGCTGATCGGGCCCAACACCGTCAACACGGTGCCGCCGGCGACGCTGGATGCGTTCCGCGACCACGGCAAGGTGCGCGACAGCCTCGAAGAGAACGTCGACGACGCCCGGCGCGTGCTCGACGAACTGGATAGATCCGGCGTCTCGCTCGACGCGATTACTGCGGAGCTCGTGAAGGATGGCGTCAAGCTGTTCGCCGACGCCGCCGACAAGCTCTATGGCGCGGTCGCCCACAAGCGCGCGACCTCGCTCGGCGGTGGAATTGACCGCCAGAAGCTTGCGCTTGGCGCGACCATCGAGAAGGCGGTCGAGAAGAGCGCCGAGGAATGGCGTGCCTCCGCCAGGATCCGAAGGCTCTGGCAGAAGGACAAGTCGGTCTGGACCGGTGACGACGAGAACAAATGGCTGGGCTGGCTGACAAGCGCTGCTACCGCCGATGTCGCCGACTACGAGGATTTCGCCAACCGGGTGAAGGGGCAGAGTTTTACCGACGCCGTCGTGCTCGGCATGGGCGGATCGAGCCTCGGGCCAGAGGTGCTGGCCGAAACCTTCCCGCACAAGGCTGGCTTCCCGAAGCTGCACGTGCTCGACTCCACCGATCCGGCACAGGTGCGCGCGATGGAAGAGTATGTCGATATCACCAGGACGCTGTTCATCGTCTCCAGCAAGTCCGGCGGCACCACCGAGCCGAACGTGATGAAGGATTACTTCTTCGATCGTGTCGCCCAAGCGATCGGCAAGGACAAGGCCGGCCACCGCTTCATCGCGGTGACCGACCCCGGCTCCTCGCTGCAGAAGACCGCAATCAAACAGGGCTTCGCCCGCATCTTCTATGGCGATCCGACGATCGGCGGCCGCTATTCCGTGCTGTCGCCGTTCGGCCTGGTGCCGGCGGCAGCCGCGGGCATCGATGTCCGCAGCCTCATCCATCACGCGCTGTCGATGGTGCGCTCCTGCGGCGCAGACGTGCCGCCACATCAAAATCCCGGCGTGCAGCTCGGCCTCGCAATGGGCATCGCCGGCCTCGAGGGCCGCGACAAGGTGACGATCTTCTCCTCGGCCAAGATCGACGATTTCGGGGCCTGGGCCGAGCAACTGATCGCGGAATCGACCGGCAAGGACGGCAAGGGCCTGATCCCGATCGACGGCGAAACCATCGGCGAGCCTTCGGTCTACGGCAACGACCGCTTCTTCATAGACCTGCGCACCGAGGGCGAGGAGGATACCGCGCACGAGGCAAAACTCGCCGCGCTCGAGGCCGCCGGCCATCCCGTGGCCCGCATCGTGATGAAGACGATCGACCATATCGGTCAGGAATTCTTCCGCTTCGAGATCGCGACCGCGGTGGCCGGCGCGATCCTCGGCATCAACCCGTTCAACCAGCCAGACGTCGAAGCCGCCAAGATCAAGACGCGTGAGCTCACGGCCGCATTCGAGAAGACCGGCGAGCTCCCGTCCGAGACACCGGTGGTCTCGTCGGCCGGGGCCGATCTCTACACGGATGGCCAGAACGCGAACGAGTTGCGCAAGGCCGGCGCCAATGGCGATCTCAATTCATGGATCAAGGCGCACCTCGCGCGCTCCGGCCGCGGCGACTACGTCGCCCTGCTCGCCTATATCGAGCGCGACGGCGACACGATCGATGCCATGCAGGCGATGCGGCTCAAGGTACGCGACGCGCGACACCTTGCGACCTGCGCCGAGTTCGGCCCGCGCTTCCTGCATTCGACCGGGCAGGCCTACAAGGGCGGGCCCGACAGCGGCGTCTTCCTGCAGGTGACGGCCGACGATGAGCAGGATCTGCCGGTGCCGGGCCAGAAGGCGAGCTTCGGCGTGATCAAGGCAGCGCAGGCGCGCGGCGATTTCGACGTGTTGACCGAGCGCGGCCGGCGCGCGCTTCGCGTCCATCTCAAGGGTGATCTGGCCTCCGGCCTCGCGGCGCTCGACGCCGCGATAACGGCCGCGCTGAACTGAAGGAGCCGTCCGATGCAACTTGGCATGATCGGCCTGGGACGAATGGGCGGCAACATCGTCCGCCGGTTGATGAAGCACGGCCACACCACAGTAGTCTACGACAAGGATCCCGAGTCGGTCGCGGCGCTTGCCGCCGACAAGGCCGCGGGCTCCTCGTCACTTGAGGATTTTGTCCTCAAGCTGGAGGCGCCGCGCACCGCCTGGGTGATGCTGCCTGCCGGCAAGATCACGGAAGCGACCATCGACGCGCTCTCGAAATTGATGCAACCCGGCGATGTCATCATCGACGGTGGCAATACGTTCTGGCAGGACGACGTCCGCCGCGGCAAGGCGCTGAAAGAGCGCGGGCTGCATTATGTCGATGTCGGTACCAGCGGCGGCATCTGGGGCATCGAGCGCGGTTATTGCATGATGATCGGCGGCGAAAAGGTGGTTGTCGACCGCCTCGACCCGATCTTCAAGGCGCTCGCGCCCGGCATCGGCGACATCCCGCGCACGCCCGGCCGCGAGGGGCGCGATGTCAGGATCGAGCAGGGCTACATCCACGCCGGGCCGGTCGGAGCCGGGCATTTCGTCAAGATGATCCACAACGGCATCGAGTATGGCCTGATGCAGGCCTACGCCGAGGGCTTTGACATTCTCAAGAACGCAAGCACCGAGGCGCTGCCGCCGGATCACCGCTTCAATCTCGATATCGCCGACATCGCCGAGGTGTGGCGACGCGGCAGCGTGATCCCGTCCTGGCTGCTCGACCTCACGGCGTCGGCGCTGGCGGCGAACCATACGCTCGACAATTACTCCGGCTTTGTCGAGGATTCCGGCGAAGGCCGCTGGACCGTCAATGCCGCGGTCGATGAGGCTGTTCCGGCCGAAGTGCTGACGGCGGCCCTGTTCGCGCGTTTCCGCTCGCGCAAGGATCATACCTTCGCGGAAAAGATCCTCTCGGCGATGCGCGCTGGCTTTGGCGGCCACAAGGAGCCGCCCAAGAAGGTGTGAGAATGGCGAATGCTCACGTGCAGATGAAACCTGATCCCTGCTCTTTCATCATCTTCGGCGCCACCGGCGACCTCGCGCACCGGCTGGTGATCCCGGCCCTCTACAACCTTGCTGCCGCGAACCTGTTGCCGGAGCGGTTCTGCGTGGTCGGCATCGCCCGCAAGGGAATGGCGAGCGCAGAGATGTCCGACAGCCTGATGCGGGGCCTGCGCAAATTCGCGACGCGCCCGGTGGACGAGGCGGTCGCCAAACGTCTGTTCGAATGCGTCACCGCGGTTGAGGCCGATCCGAGCGATCCCGCCTCGTTCGACGCGATGAACGAGCGCCTCGAAAGGCTCGAGGCCGCACGCAACACCGGCGGCAATCGCCTGTTCTATCTCGCGACGCCGCCGGGCGCCTTTCTGCCGATCAGCAAGCAGCTCGCCCGTACCGGCATGCTGGCCGAGAACGGCGCGTGGCGGCGGCTCGTGGTCGAGAAGCCGTTCGGTACCGATCTCGCATCGGCAAAGGCGCTCAACACCGCGCTGTTGAAGCTGGTCGACGAGCACCAGATTTACCGGATCGATCATTATCTCGGCAAGGAAACCGTCCAGAACATCCTGGTGCTGCGTTTCGCCAACGGCATGTTCGAGCCGATCTGGAATCGCAACCATATCGATCATGTGCAGATCACGGTCGATGAAAAGCTCGGCGTCGGCCACCGTGGCAGCTTCTACGATGCCACCGGCGCGCTGCGCGACATGGTGCCAAATCATCTGTTTCAGCTGTTGTCGCTGGTCACGATGGAGCCGCCGGCGCGCTTCGATGCGCATGCCGTGCGCACGGAAAAGGCCGAGGTGCTCAGCGCGATCCAGATCCAGAGCGAGCAGGAGGCGCTGTACAATTCGGTGCGCGGCCAGTATTGCCGCGGCAGGGTCGGGGACACCGAAATCGAGGAATATCTCAAGACGCCTGACGTCAGGCCTGGCAGCACAACCGAAACCTATGCCGCGCTGAAGCTGACCATCGACAATTGGCGCTGGGCAGGCGTGCCGTTTTACCTGCGCACCGGCAAGGCGCTCGCAGTCAAGCGTACCGAGATCGCGATCAAGTTCAAGCAGGCGCCGTTCGCGATGTTCCGCGACACGCCGGTCGACCGTCTCTCGCAGAACTACCTTGTTATCTCGACCGAACCGACCGAAGGCATCGAGCTGCAGTTCAACACCAAGGTGCCGGGCCCGACCATCAACATCGACGGCGTCGAGATGAAGTTTCGCTACAAGGACTACTTCAAGGCCGAGCCGTCGACCGGCTACGAGACGCTGATCTACGACTGCATGATCGGCGACAACATCCTGTTCCAGCGCGCCGACAGCGTCGAAGCCGGCTGGCAGGCGGTGCAGCCATTCCTCGACGCCTGGAAGAACGCCGGCGGGCGCGGCCTGCAGCCCTACAAGGCGGGCTGCGAAGGCCCCGAAGCCGCCAACGCGTTGCTGACCCGCGATGGCCGAAGCTGGCGAAAGTTTGGCTGACGATGACAGGGAGCGACGAGCGCAAGATCATCACCGTCGCCGATCCGGCGGCGTTGGCTGAGACGGCCGCCGAGCGGCTGATCGCGCGGATCGCCCGAAACGACGCCCGGATCGCGATCTGCCTCACCGGCGGATCGAGCCCCAAGGCGCTCTACCAGCTGCTCGCAACCGACGCCTGCCGGCGCAGGATCGCCTGGGATCGCGTGCACTGGTTCATCGGCGACGAACGCCTCGTGCCGCCCGACGACCCACTGCACAACATGAGCATGGCGCGGCGGGCGTTCCTGAACCAGTGCGCGCCGGTTGCAAACGTTCACCCGATCGCGACCGATACGGCCGATCTCAACGATCCCGACAAGAGCGCGGCGCTCTACGAACACGAGTTGAAGATCTTCTACGGCGCTGGGCGCTTGGATCCCGCGCGCCCGCTGTTCGATCTCGTCTTGATGGGCATTGGTCCAGACGGTCACACTGCCTCGTTGTTTCCCGGTTATCCCGCGATCGAGGAGACCGCGCACTGGGCGGTCGGTGTGCCCAAGGCCAATGTCGAGCCTTTCGTGCCGCGCGTTACGCTGACCTTGCGCGCGCTTGCTTCTTGCAGCGAGATGCTGTTCGAAATCTCCGGTCCCGCGAAGCGCGCGATCTTGACGCGCCTGCTCGCCGGCGAGAATCTGCCGGCGAACCGCGCGCGATCGCAGGGCGAAACTGTCTGGCTCGTCGATCAGGCCGCGCTGCCGGAGGATTTTCGTGGGTGACAGGGAAAGCCCCTGCGCGCTGGTCGTGATGGGCGTCTCCGGCTCGGGCAAGAGCACCATCGCCGGGCGTCTCGCGGTCCGGCTGGGCTGGCGTTACGAAGACGGCGACAAATTTCATCCCGCAAGCAATGTCGCCAAGATGAGCGCCGGCCAGCCACTCACCGACGAGGACCGCTGGCCCTGGCTGCGGGCGATAGCCGCCGAGATCGACCGGACCTGCGCTGCGCATGAACGCGCCGTGATCGCCTGCTCGGCGCTCAAGCGCGCCTATCGCGACATCCTCGTGCATGGCCGCGACGATGTCCGCATCATTTTCCTCGATGGAACGCAGCATCTGATTGCCGCGCGCCTCGCCTCGCGCAGAGGTCATTTCATGCCGTCTGGCCTGCTGACCAGCCAGTTCCGGACGCTGGAGCCGCCGGCCGCGGATGAACGCGCGATAACAGTTGCGATCGACCGAACGGTCGAGACCATCGTGGACAACATTTTCAGTCAACTGGACCTGGATCGCCCATGACCCGCATCGCCCTTGTCGTGTCCGACGTCGACGGCACACTCCTGACCAAGGACAAGATCCTCACCGACGGCGCGAGGGCGGCGGTCGGCAAGCTGCACGAGGCGGGCATCGGCTTCACGATCGTTTCCAGCCGGCCGACGATCGGGATGGATTTCCTGATCGAGCCGCTGTCGATCGAGCTGCCCATCGGCGCCTTCAACGGCAGCTCGATCGTCGATCCGCAGTTGAGGCCTATCGAGCAGCACCTCATCCCGCCCGCCGCGGCACAGCGCAGCATCGAGATTCTCCGCGACCACGGCGTCGACATCTGGCTCTTCACCAACGATCGCTGGCTGACACGAAATCGCGATGGCGAATATGTCGCCCACGAGCAGCGCACGATCAAACACGATCCGACCATCGTCACGGATTTCGCGCCATATCTCGACAAGGCGTGCAAGATCGTCGGTGCGAGCTCGGATGCGGCCCTGCTGCAGGGCTGCGAGGCTGTGGTGAGGCAGGCCGTCGGCAGCGAGGCCTTGGCAGTTCGGTCCCAGACCTATTACCTCGACGTCACACCGCCCGGCCACGACAAGGGCACCTTCGTCGAGGCGACCGCGAGACGCCTCGGCGTGTCCCTGCAAAACGTCGCCACAATCGGCGACATGCAGAACGATCTCGCAATGTTCGCGAAGAGCGGCACCTCCTTCGCGATGGGCAATGCGAGCGACGACGTCAAGGCCCGTGCAACCCACGTGACCGACACCAACGAGCGCGACGGGTTCGCCCGCGCCATGGAAGCGGTGCTGCAGCTCCGATGAACCGGTATTGCCGGCGGAATCGCATGCGTCGCGTGCGAAGGCATCGGATCGCGGACGTGACCTCCCCGCCGGTCGACTTGCGCTGAGGACGCGAAATACGGGCGGCAGTGGCGATCCTGCCCGGCCTATTGCGACCGCTGCACCGCGGGCTTCTCGGCCGCGGCCTTGGCATCGCTGAGGTTATGCGCGGTGTTGATCAACGCGATGTGAGTCAGCGCCTGCGGAAAGTTGCCGGTCTGGCGGCACACGGCCGTATCGAACTCTTCGGCGAGCAGGCCAAGATCGTTGGCGATGGCAACCACTCGATCGAACAGCGCCTGCGCCCTGTCGATCTGGCCGGCCAGCACATAGGCGTCGGCAAGCCACAGGCTGCAGGCCAGGAACGCGCCCTCGATCGGCTGTGTCTCGTCCGATACTTCGCGCGGGTCGTGCCGCAGCACGAAACCGTCGCGTATCATGTGCCGCTCGATCGCGGCGAGCGTGCCGCGCACTCGGGGATCACTTGGTGGCAGGAAACCGACCGCGGGCAGCAGCAGGATGCTGGCATCGAGCAGTTTCGAGCCATAGCTTTCGACAAAGCTGTTCAGCGCCCGGTCAAAGCCCTTCTCGCAAACGTCGCGGTGTATCGCATCGCGCAATACGCGCCACTTAACGAGGGGCGCCTTGAAACCGAACCGTTCCGCGCTCTTGATGCCGCGATCGAAAGCCACCCAAGTCATCACCTTGGACGAGACGTAATGTTTACCCTCCCCGCGGCGCTCCCAGATGCCGTGATCAGGCTTGTCCCAGACATCGGCTAGATGTTGGAGCACGGCGCATTCCAGCGCCCAGCTTTCCTCACCGAGCTTGAGCTTGGCCACGCGCCACTGGTGGATGGCGTCGATCAGCTCGCCATAGACATCCAGCTGCAATTGTGCATGCGCGGCATTGCCGACGCGCACAGGACTGGCCCCCTCATAGCCAGGCAGCCAACCGGCTTCCCATTCCAATAGGCGCCGCTGGCCCATGATGCCGTACATGATCTGCATGTTGACCGGCGCGCCTGCCACCGCCCGCAACAGCCAATTGTACCAGGCAGCGGCCTCCTCGGTGTAGCCCGAGTTCATCAGCGCCAGTAGCGTGAAGGTGGCATCGCGGAGCCAGCAAAAGCGATAGTCCCAGTTCCTGGCGCCGCCGAGCTTCTCCGGCAATGACGCGGTTGGCGCTGCGACGATGCCGCCGGTCGGCGCGTAGGTGAGCGCCTTGAGCGTGATCAGCGAGCGCATGACGAGGGCGCGGTGGCTGCCGTGATAGCTACAATGGCCGCACCACTCGGTCCAGAAGTCCCGGGTGTCCTGCAGCGCGGCCTCCGGATCGATCGGTGCGGGCACCGGCAGGTGCGAAGGACCGTAGGTCAGTACGAACGGGATCGTCTCGCCCTCGCCGACTTCGAAGTCTGCGACCGTGGTCAGGTTCTCGCCACGGGTCTCGACCGGCGTGCGCAGCACGGTCATATCCTGCCCACTGATCGCCAGCAGACCCGGTCCGTCCGGGTTCTTCTTCACCCACGGAATATCGGCTCCGAATCCGAAACGGATCACGAGCTCCATTCGCAGTTTGACCCGCCCGCTGATGCCGCGCACCAGTCGCACCACGTCGGAGGCGTTGCCGCGCGGCGGCATGAAATCGATCAGCGCGACCGCGCCGCTCTCCGTTTCGAACCGCGTTTCCAGGATCAGCGTGTCGTCCCAATAGCGGCGCTCGATCCTGGTGATCTCGCCGGCCGGAGCAATCAGCCATCTCCCATTGCGGGGCGTGCCGAGCAGCGCGGCAAAGCATGCATCCGAATCGAATGCCGGCCAGCACAGCCAGTCAATGGACCCGCCGCGGCCAACCAGCGCGGCGGTTTCGCAATCGCCGATCAATCCGTAGTCTTCGATACGCGATGACACCTGCCGTTATCCGCCTTGCCTTAGCCTGCGCGCGAGCGCTCATGCGTTGCGCGCTTGAGCGCATCGACGTCGATCACGGACGTGACCTGCTCGATCGAGACCGGAATTCGCCGCCGCCAGTTCGGATGCTCGTTGACCGTGCCGGGAATGTTGGGCTGATCGATCAGGCCGAGCAGATCTTCCAGTGAAACCGCCAGCAGCCGCGATCTGGTCCGCGACAGGCAGCTCACCACCGAATAGAGGTCGTTGTTCTGGATACCGTAACGGCGCAGCACCTCATCGAGCATGGTCAGCGCATGCCAGCGCGCGTCGTCGCTCTCGCCGGGATCGATCCCGAGTGAGCGTTTCAGCTTCAGGTCGCTGAAGGAGCGCCAGCCGGCATAGGTCGAGAGGTCGTGGGTGTTGAAGGTGACGAGCGCGTTCGCTCCGTAGTGATCGACGCCGCGGAAGGCGCCGCGGTCGTCGCGCTCGAACATCATCACAAGGTACGACCAGATGCCCCAGTCGGCCATCCGCTCGCGAAAGCCTTCCGGAACCGTGCCGAGGTCCTCCCCGATCACAACGCAGCGATGCGCGACGCTCTCCTGCGCGGTCGCCGCCAGCAACGCCTCGAACGGCATCTGCACATAGGCGCCGTTGTCGGGACCGAAGCCGCGCGGCACGAGATAGAGCCGCTTCAATCCAAGCACGTGATCGAGCCGGATCGCGCCGGCATGGCGCATCGAGGCGCGCAGCATCTCGCGGAACGGTGCGAACGAGCTGATCTCGAGACCCACCGCATTGAAGCCGGCAAGGCCCCAGTCCTGGCCGGCGGTGTTGAGGGGATCGGGCGGCGCGCCGACGCCGAGATGCCGCGAGATCGCGAGCTGCTCGTTCCACGCATCGAAGCCGTCCGACTGCACGCCGACGGCGACATCGAGATAGAGCCCGACCTGCATGCCGAGCTCGTGCGCGCGCGCCCTGCAGGCGCCGAGCTGGCGGTCCGCCGCCCATTGCGTGAATTCGACGAATTCGATCTCGGACTCGTCGGCGCTCTGGCGCAACAAGGCACAGACCGCATCGCCGGGCTGCCGCCACTCATCGGGCCACTGCCACCACGGACGATTGAGCTTGTGCCGCATCACCTCGAAGCAGGCAAAGCGCGACAGCAGGTCGCCGCGTTCGGCGCGAAAGCTGTCGAAATCGTCCCGGCTGTCGCGAGCCGATTTGGCCTTGAAGGCCGCGAAGGCCGCCCGCAGCGCGCGCCATTTCAGTGCGGCAACCGCGACATAGTCGACCGTGTCGTTCGCACGAAGCGCCGCGACCGCGGCCTGCGTCCCGGCATCTGACCGGAATCCGGGGAGCCGGCCGACATCGACATAGAGTGGATTGAGAAACAGGCGACTGTTCGGCGAATAGGGACTGCAGTCCCCCGGCCTGTCGTCGAACAACGCATGCAGGGGATTGAGCCCCACGCCATCGGCGCCGAGCTGGTGCGCCAGTTCGACCAAGCCTTGCAGATCGGTGAAGTCGCCAATCCCCCAATTCCGCGACGAGCGGATGCCGTAGAGCTGCACCGCGAGCAGCCAGCCGCGATCGAAATCGCCGCTGAACGTTCGCTCGGGCGAGACCAGCAGCGGCACGTCCTCGGAGACGGATGTTGCATCGGTGACGTGCAGCCGGTGGATGCCATGCGGCAGGTGCCGCGGACACGATATCGTACGCTCGCCGGCGCCGCCTTGCGCGATCACCTCGCCGCCGGTCTTGATGGTCCATTTGACCGGCAGCGTGGCCGCCGCCCCGAGCTCGATCCGGGCGTCGCGGCCGGCCCGGATTACGACCGGCTGCGCGATGAACTGCCGCGCCGGCTGAGGCGGCAATGCGTCGAGGATGGTCTGGAGCGCAGCAGGCTCCGTCACACGGCGGTGACCCTGACCGTCAATATACTCGGTCTGAATACCGAGGGTTCTGGCTTGGGCGTATAGGTCCATTCGGCACGCGCCTTGCAAGCGACCGAAATCGTGGAGGTCGCGAAATCGTTATATCCAGGAAGGGGATAGAAGGTGAGCAACGCTCTGCCATCCCCACCGTTCCCAGGGAACCAATGCCCGCGAGCGGCTTTGTATATAAGTCCGGAGCGTGCCCCTAACGCAACGGGCGCGTCATTTCCATCTCGATGGCGGCATCACCGTGAACAAAACAGCTCAAACTGTCGAAGGTGCCGCGGGCACTTTCCATATCGAGGACGTATACCCGCTGATCGACGGCGGACGTTTTCCCGTAAAGCGGATCGTCGGCGAGCGTGTCGAGGTCTGGGCTGACGTCTACCGCGACGGCCACGACGTCGTGTCGGCGGCGCTGATCTGGCGCGGCGAGCTTGACCGCGAATGGCGGAGTGCGCCAATGGTCCATTATGGCAACGACCGCTGGAGCGGCTCCTTCGTTCCCGACGCGCCGGGCCGCTACATCTATGCCATCGAGGCCTGGACCGACGAATTCGCCACCTGGCGCCATGGCTTCGAGCTGAAGCAGAAGGCCGGCTCCGATCTCAGCCTCGATGCGATCGAAGGCGCCGGCATGTTGACCAAGGCCCAGGCCGGCGGCCGCGCCGCGGCGACCATCATCCTGAAGCAATGCGAGGATTACCTGCAGACCGGTGATACCGCCTCGCTGCTTACGGACGAGCTGAAGGAAGCGATGGCGGAAAGCCAGTCGCGTCCCGATCTGACACGCTCGAAGCTATTTCCCTTCGTCGCCGACCGGCCGCGGGCGCGCGATGGCGCCTGGTATGAAATGATACCACGCAGCCAGGGCAAGGTGCCCGGGCAGCATGGTACCTTCGGCGACTGTGTCGCGCGGCTGCCTGACATCGCCGCGATGGGCTTCGACGTCGTTTATCTCACGCCCATCCATCCAATCGGCCGGAAGAACCGCAAGGGCCGCAACAATGCGGTGACCGCGCAGGAGCGAGATCCCGGCAGTCCCTACGCTATCGGCGCGGCCGATGGCGGCCACGACGCAATCCATCCCGAGCTCGGCACGCTGGAGGATTTCCGCGCCTTCGTCGCGGCCTGCCGCGAGCATAAGATGGAGGTCGCGCTCGATTTCGCCGTGCAGTGCTCGCCCGATCATCCCTGGCTGAAACAGCATCCGCAATGGTTCAGGCGGCGGCCGGACGGCTCGATGCGCTATGCGGAAAATCCGCCGAAGAAATACGAGGACATCGTCAATCCGGATTTCGGCTGCGAGGACGCCGGCGCCCTTTGGAACGCGCTGCGCGACGTGATCCTGTACTGGATCGACCAGGGCGTGAAGATTTTCAGGGTCGACAATCCTCACACCAAGCCTTTCCCGTTCTGGGAATGGCTGATCCACCAGGTGCAGTTGCACCACCCCGACGTGATCTTCCTCGCCGAGGCCTTCACGCGGCCAAAGCTGATGAAGGGATTAGCCAAGCTCGGTTTCACCCAGTCCTACACCTATTTTACCTGGCGGACGCAGCGCTGGGAGATCGAGCAGTATCTGAACGAACTGACCGGCTATCCTGAACGCGACTATTACCGACCGAATTTCTTCGTCAATACGCCTGATATCCTGCCCTATCATCTGCAAAGCGGCGAACCCTGGATGTTCAAGTCTCGCGTCGCGCTGGCGTCGACCCTGTCGAGCACCTACGGTATCTGTAACGGCTTCGAGCTGCTGGAGCACGAGCCGATCCCCGGCCGCGAGGAGTATCTCGATTCCGAAAAATACGAAATCAAGGTGCGGGACTGGGACAAGCAAGGGAACATCAAGTCCTATATCAGGGACCTCAACTTCGCCCGCCGCACCAATCCGGCGCTGCAGCAAACCAGCAATTTGCGTTTCCTCGGCATCGAGGATGGCAACGTGATCGGATTCGTGAAACAAGCGGCTGACCAGAGCAACACGGTCGCGGTTGCGATTGCGCTGTCGCGCGATGTGCACGAGTTCTGGCTGCCGCTCGCCGACATCCAGGTCGGCGCAGGCGATGGCCGGCGTAACGCTGCCGCAGTCGAGAACCTGATCACCGGCGAACGCTATCCGCTCGAATGGGGCGGCATTCGCCTGCGCATCGACCCGGCGCGCGACCCCGCCCTATTGTTCCGCTGCCTGGCGTGAGGGGATTCGCTGTGGACGTGCTGTCTTCGATCGACGCCAAACAACTGTCCGCGACCGATACCGGCGATGATCTCTGGTACAAGGACGCGATCATCTACCAGCTCCACGTCAAGGCCTTTGCCGACAGCAACAATGACGGCATCGGCGACTTCGCCGGGCTGACCGAAAAGCTGCCCTATCTGCAGGAGCTCGGCGTCACCGCGCTGTGGCTGCTGCCGTTCTACCCTTCACCCGGCCGCGACGACGGCTACGACATCGCCGACTATGGCGACATCAACCCCGATTTCGGGACGATGAAGGACTTCAAGCGCTTCATCCAGGAAGCCAAGCGGCGCGGCTTGCGCGTCATCACCGAGCTCGTCGTCAACCACACGTCCGACCAGCATTCCTGGTTCAAGCGCGCCCGCCGCAGCCAGCCCGGCTCGAGCGCCCGGAGCTGGTATGTGTGGAGCGATACCGACCAGAAATATCTTGGCACGCGGATCATCTTCACCGACACCGAGAAATCGAACTGGACCTGGGATCCGGAGGCCGGCCAGTTCTACTGGCACCGCTTCTTCTCCCACCAGCCGGACCTTAACTTCGACAATCCGCGCGTGGTCAGCGCGATCGTGCAGGTCATGAAACGCTGGCTCGACACCGGGGTCGACGGCTTCCGGCTCGACGCGATTCCCTATCTGTGCGAGCGCGACGGCACCAACAACGAGAACCTGCCGGAGACACACGCCATCATCAAGCGGCTGCGCCGCGAGCTCGATGCCTATGCCAAGGGCAAGCTACTACTGGCCGAAGCCAATCAGTGGCCCGAGGACGTGCAGGAATATTTCGGCCAGGGCGATGAATGCCACATGGCCTATCACTTCCCGCTTATGCCGCGCATCTATATGGCGATCGCCCAGGAGGACCGGTTTCCCATCACCGACATCCTGCGTCAGACGCCGGACATTCCAGCCGCCTGCCAATGGGCGCTGTTCCTGCGCAATCACGACGAGCTGACACTCGAGATGGTCACCGACGTCGAGCGCGACTATCTGTGGTCGACCTACGCCAACGATCCGCGCGCCCGTATCAACGTCGGCATCCGCCGGCGGCTCGCGCCGCTGATGGACAATGACCGGCGCAAGATCGAGCTGATGAACTCGCTGCTGCTGTCCTTTCCCGGCACGCCGATCATCTACTACGGCGACGAGATCGGCATGGGCGACAACATCTATCTCGGCGACCGCAACGGCGTGCGCACGCCCATGCAGTGGTCGCCGGACCGCAACGGCGGCTTCTCGCGCGCGGATCCGGCGCGGCTGTACGCGCCGACCATCATGGACTCGATCTACGGTTACGAGGCCGTCAACGTGGAGGCACAATCGCGCAGCCTGTCCTCGCTGCTCAGCGCCACCAAGCGGCTGATTGCGGTGCGCAAGTCGACGCTGGCGTTTGGGCGCGGCACCATGAGCTTCATCCGCCCCGAGAACCGCTCGGTGCTCGCCTACGTGCGCCAGTACCAGGACGAGACAATCCTCTGCGTCGCCAATCTGTCACGATCGGCGCAGGCGACCCAGCTCGACCTCGCGGCCTTCAACGGCCGGATTCCGCTGGAGATGCTCGGCCGCACGCGTTTCCCGGCTATCGGCGAACTGCCCTATATGATCACGCTGGCGCCGTATGGCTTCTATTGGTTCCAGCTCCAGGAGCGCGACAAGTCCGAGCCTGTAACCCCGCGCGCGGTTCCGGAATTCGAGACGCTGGTAGTTCCGGTCAATTCGACCTGGGTGTCGCTTGCGCGCGAGCGCGGCGTGTTCGAACGCGACGTGCTGCCGGGACACCTGGCGCGCACCCGGTGGTACCCGGAGCGCTCCGCCAAGGCGATCCACCCGACATTGGCGTCCGCGATTCCATTCTGCGACATCGGCGACAACCGGCCATGGCTCGCCTTTTTCGAGACCACTCAGCGCGGTATCACGAGCCGCTATGTGCTGCCGATACAGATCGAATGGGTCCGCTTCGACCGCGAGCGTTACAACCCGCGCGCCTTCGCCGCGGTCCGCCAGGGCGCACGCGAAGGCACGCTGCTCGACGTCGCAACCGACCAGATCTTCATCGCTTTGTTCCTCCGCAATCTGCGGGAGTCGCTGACGATCGAGGAGGAAGAGCAGGGCCTCAAGCTGGAATTCAGGCCGACCAGCCGCTTCGCCGACCGGCCGGTCCGGCAGCCCGACCGCGTGCGCGCGGTCGAGACCGAGCAGTCCAACAGCACTGCGCTGGTCGACAACGAATATGTCGTCAAGATCTATCGCAAGCTCGAGGCCGGCATCAATCCAGAGATTGAAATGGGCCGTTTCCTCACCGAAGTCGCGGGCTTCGCCAACACGCCGGCGCTGCTCGGAACCGCCGAGGTGATCGAGGGAGAGCGCCGAAGCGCGATCGGCATCGTCCACGCTTTCGTCACCAACCAGGGTGACGCCTGGACGGTGACAGCAGCCTATCTCGACCGCTTCGTCGAGGAGCAGCGACTGCTCGCCGCGAGCGGCGCCCCCAAGAAGAGCGAAGATCAACTGGCCTATCTCCGCTACATGTCGCAGACTGGCAAACGTGTCGCAGAGATGCACATTGCGCTCGCCAGCAACAGGGACCTGCCCGACTTCGTCCCCGAGCCGACCAAGCCAGACGATGTGCAGCGGTGGAACGACGACATCATGGCACGCGCTGAGCGCGTGTTCGACACGCTGAAGCAGCGGCGGGACAGCTTTAAGGATGCCGATCGACCGCTCATCGACCGCTTCCTGGCGCAGCACGAAGCCCTGCCGGATCGACTCAAGGCGATGCTGCCGCGCGACATCGGTGGGCTCAACATCCGGCATCACGGCGACTTCCATCTCGGCCAGATGCTGATCGTGAAGGACGATATCTTCATCATCGATTTCGAGGGCGAGCCCCGCCGCACCATTGCCGAGCGTCGCCGCAAGGCGCCACCGGCACGCGATGTCGCCGGGCTGATCCGCTCGATCGACTATTCGGCGACAGCGGCGCTGGAGCGCGCGCTCAAGATCGCCCCCGACGACACCGGGAAGCTCAGCCTGGCGCTCGCCGAGTGGCGCGATGGGGCGACCCAGGCCTTCCTTGCCAGCTATCAAGACACCATGGCCAACCAGCGCCTGTGGCCGGCCGGACCTGAGGCCGCCGAGCGCATGCTGAACTTCTTCCTGCTGGAGAAGGCGTTCTACGAGATCGAATACGAGCTCGCCCACCGGCCTGACTGGTTACGCGTGCCGTTGACTGGAATGCTGCGAATCCTGGCGCAACAACCGCACGAGGCTCAATGACCGACCTGCCCGCTGAAGCCTATGCGATCATCGAGGGCCGCCACTCCGACCCGTTCCGCTATCTCGGCCTGCATACCGAGGGCGAGCGCAACGTGGTGCGCGCGTTCCTTCCGGAGGCAACTGATGTCGCGGCGATCGGCGAGCACGGCGAGACCGCCGAACTCACCCGCATCCATGATGCCGGCCTGTTCGCCGGGACCTTGCCGAACGGCTCCAGGCGCTATCAGCTCCGAGCGCGCTTCGGCGACAGCATCGTCGAGCTGGAGGACCCTTACCGCTTCCCGCCGGTTCTGAACGACTTCGACCTCTATCTGCTAGGGGAAGGTACTCATCAGCGGCTCTACGACACGCTCGGCGCACATCCGATGACGCTCGATGGCGTCGATGGCGTGGCCTTCGTCGTGTTGGCGCCGAACGCGCGCCGGGTCAGCGTGGTCGGAGATTTCAATTTCTGGAATGCGCGGCGCCACCCGATGCGCGTGCGCGGTGTCGGCTACTGGGAGTTGTTCGTTCCCGGCGCGCGTGTCGGCGACCACTACAAATTCGACATCATCGGGCCGAATGGCCAACACCTGCCGCTGAAGTCCGATCCGCTCGCCTTTGCCGCCGAGCTGCGCCCGAAGACCGCGTCGATCGTGGTTGATGAGCGCAATATCCCACGCCCGCGCCCCGCGCCGGCCGGCATCAATGCGTTGGGTTCTCCGATCTCGATCTACGAGGTCCATCTCGGCTCCTGGCGGCGCAAGGGCCAAAATGAATGGCTGACCTATCGCGAGCTTGCCGAGCACCTCCCCCCTTACGTCCGCGACATGGGATTCACTCACGTCGAATTCCTTCCGGTCAGCGAACATCCGTTCGACGGCTCATGGGGCTATCAGCCAACCGGCCTGTTCGCGCCGACCAGCCGCTTCGGTTCGCCGGAAGATTTTGCCGCGCTGGTCGACGCCTGCCATCGCGAAGGCATCGGCGTGCTGCTCGACTGGGTGCCCGGGCACTTCCCCGACGATCCTCACGGCCTCGGTCATTTCGACGGCACCGCGCTCTATGAGCACGCCAATCCGCTGCAGGGCCGCCATCTCGACTGGGGTACGCTGATCTACAATTACGGGCGCACCGAGGCCACCAACTTCCTGGTGTCGAACGCGCTGTTCTGGCTCGACCGCTACGGCATCGACGGCCTCCGCGTCGACGCTGTAGCCTCCATGCTGTACCTCGACTACAGCCGGCCCGCCGGCGGCTGGATCCCGAACAAATACGGCGGCCGCGAAAATCTCGAAGCGATCAGCTTCCTGCGCCGCTTCAACACCGAAGTCTTCGGGCACTTCCCCCAGGCGACGACGGCGGCGGAGGAATCGACTGCATGGCCGCAGGTCTCGCGCCCGGTCGAATTTGGCGGGCTCGGCTTCGGCTACAAGTGGAACATGGGCTGGATGCACGACACGCTGAAATATATCGGCAAGGATCCCATTCACCGCAGATATCACCACGGCGACATCCTGTTCGGCTTGCACTACGCCTTCTCGGAAAACTTCATCCTGCCGCTCTCCCACGATGAGGTCGTGCACGGCAAGCGCTCGATTCTCGGCCGCATGCCCGGCGACGATTGGCAGCGCTTTGCCAATCTGCGCGCCTATTACAGCTTCATGTTCGGTCATCCCGGCAAGAAGCTCATGTTCATGGGCTGCGAGCTCGGCCAGGAACGCGAATGGAATCACGATCAATCGCTGGACTGGCATCTGCTGCAACAGCCGAGACATGCCGGCATCCAGGGGCTGGTCCGCGACCTCAACCGCCTCTATCGCGCCCTGCCGGCGCTGCATGAGCTTGATTGCGACCAGGCTGGATTCGAATGGGTCATCACCGAAGACGCCGGCAACAACGTGTTTGCCTGGATCCGGAAAGGCAATAGCGCGCGCTCGCGCTGCCTCATGATCGCGAACTTCTCGCCAAACGTCTATCACAACTACCGCGTCCGCGTGCCATTCGCAGGCAAGTGGCATGAGGTGTTCAATTCGGACTCCGCGCACTATGGCGGCAGCAATGTCGGCAATACCGGCGAAGTTCAAACGCTGGAAGGACTCGTCCCGGAGCTTAACTTGACCATTCCGCCGCTGGCTGTGATCTTCCTCGTACCGGAAAGCTGATCGATGCGACTGACTGGGGGAACGTCCTCCCGGCTTGGCGCAAGCTGGGACGGCAGGGGCACCAATTTTGCACTGTTCTCCGCCAATGCGGAGAAGATCGAGCTGTGCCTGTTCGACAGCCAGGGCCGCCGCGAGCTTGAACGGATCGAGCTGCCGGAGCGTACCGAGGACGTCTGGCACTGTTATCTCAACGACGTTTCGCCAGGCCAGCTCTACGGCTACCGCGTCCATGGTCCCTATGCGCCGGAGCGCGGCCACCGCTTCAACTCCAACAAGCTGCTGCTTGATCCCTATGCGAGGCGGCTCGCCGGGCGGCTGGTGTGGAGCGATGCACACTTTGCCTACCGCACCGGCAGTGCGCGCGAGGACCTCTCCTTCGACCGGCGCGACAATGCGCGCGGCATGCCAAAGGCGGTGGTGGTCGACGAGACCTTCAACTGGGGCCGCCGCGAGATCCGGCCGCATATCCCGTGGGAAGACACCATCATCTATGAGGCTCATGTCAAGGGCCTGACCCAAAAGCGCGAGGATGTTGCGCCGAATCTGCGCGGCACCTATGGCGGCCTGTCATCGCCCGCGATGATCGACCATCTCAAGCGGCTCGGAGTCACCGCCGTCGAACTCTTGCCGATCCACGGACTGATCGACGACCGCATCCTGGTCGAGAAGAAGCTCGTGAACTACTGGGGCTATAACACCATCGCCTTCTTCGCGCCGGAGACGCGCTATGCGCAGGACAATGCGCTGGATTCGTTCCGAACCGCGGTTGCCCGGTTGCACGATGCCGGCATCGAGGTGCTGCTGGACGTCGTCTACAACCACACCGCCGAGGGCAACCATATGGGCCCGACGCTCTGCTTCCGCGGCATCGACAACGCCTCCTATTACTGGCTGAACCGCGAGAACCCGCGCTACTACGACGACTTCACCGGCTGCGGCAGCTCGGTCAACCTCACTCATCCGCGGGTGCTGCAGATGGTGATGGACTCGCTGCGTTACTGGGTCGAGGTCTGCCACGTCGACGGCTTCCGCTTCGACCTTGCCCCGACATTGGCGCGCGGACCGAATGGATTCGATCGCAACCATGCGTTCCTGAACGCTCTTCGCCAGGACCCGACGCTTGCGACCGTCAAGCTCATCGCCGAACCCTGGGACCTCGGCCTCGGCGGCTATCAGGTCGGCGCATTTCCGTCGCAATGGTCGGAGTGGAACGATCGCTACCGAAGCGCGATGCGGCGCTATTGGAGCGGCGAAGGCAGCCTGATCGGCGACATTTCGAGCCGCATGACCGCCTCCTCCGACCTGTTCCACCACGACAACCGCGCGACCCGCGCCAGCGTCAACCACATCACCGTGCATGACGGCTTCACGCTCGCCGATCTCTTCAGTTACAACGAGAAGCACAACGAGGCCAACGGCGAAGACAATCGCGACGGCTCCAGCGACAATCACAGCAACAATTGCGGCCATGAGGGACCGACCGATGACCCGGATATCGTCGCGCTGCGCCGCCAACTCCGCAAGAACCAGCTCGCCTGCCTGCTGCTCGCGCAGGGCACGCCGCTGATCCTCGCGGGCGACGAGGTGGCCAATACCCAGGGCGGCAACAACAATGCCTATTGCCAGGACAATGAAACCGGCTGGGTCGGCTGGGAGAAGCTCGGCACAGACGACGACTTCATCGGCTTCATCGGTCATCTGACCGAGCTGCGCCGTCGCTTTGGGCAGATCCGTTGCCAACGTTGGCTCGACGGCCGCCGCACCGATGGCACTTACGGCGTGCTGTGGCTGACGCCCGCTGCCGAAGAAATGAAGGAGTCGGATTGGAAATTCCCGGAGGGCAGGTTCCTCGCTTATGTCCTCGGACCGATGGAACCAGCACAGGCGCCGATCTTTATCGTGCTGAATGCCGCTCCCGAGGAGATCGCGTTCAAGATGCCTGTGATGAGCGATTACAAGGCCTGGCAGCAGGTGCTGAACACGACCGAGGCCGTGCAGATGCCCGAGCAATTTGCGTCCGGCGCCGAGACGAAGGCGCCGCCGCGTTCGGTGCTGGCGTTTGCGGGCGCCGCATGAATGAGCGCCGCTTCGGCCCGGAGCTGACACCAGATGGCACGCGCTTCCGGCTTTGGGCACCGGGGGCAAAGCGAGTCGATCTCCTGCTCGATAGGCCCCATCCGCTCTCGCAGGAGACCGACGGCTGGTATGTCGCCGAGATACCAGGGGGTGGCGCGGGCCGGCGCTACAAATTCCGCATCGACGACGAAGTTGACGTCCCTGATCCAGCTTCGGCATTCCAGCCTGACGATGTGTCCGGCCCGAGCGAGGTGATCGATCACGCAGCTTTCAGGTGGCGCGCAGCGGACTGGCGCGGGCGTCCATGGCACGAGGCCGTCATTCTCGAGGCCCATGTCGGCACGTTCACGGCCGAAGGCACCTATCGCGCCATGATCGACAGGCTCGATCACCTGGTCGAGACCGGCATCACCGCGCTGGAATTGATGCCGCTCGCCGACTTCGCCGGCAAGCGGAACTGGGGCTATGATGGCGTGCTGTGGTACGCGCCCGACAGCGCCTACGGCAGACCTGAGGATCTCAAGACGCTGATCGACGAGGCCCATCTTCGCGGACTGATGGTGATGCTCGACGTGGTCTATAACCATTTCGGTCCCGAGGGGAATTATCTCGGCCGCTATGCTCCCGCATTCTTCACCGACGCGCACACGCCCTGGGGCAGCGCGATCGACTATCGCGTGCCCGAAGTGCGCGCGTTCGCGATCGAGAACGCGCTATCCTGGCTGCGCGACTATCGCTTCGACGGTTTGCGGCTCGACGCCGTCAACACCATCGTCGAGGCTGGAGAGATCCCGATCCTGCACGATATCAGCGCGGCCGCCGGACAGCTCGCTGCCGCGACCGGCCGGCATATCAACCTTGTGCTCGAGAACAGCGACAATCGCGCGAGCCTGTTGGACGCGGCGGAAGATCCGCCACGCGGTAAATATCGCGGGCAATGGAACGATGACTATCATCACGTCTGGCATGTGATGATGACCGGCGAGGCGCAGGGCTATTATGGCGACTACCAGCGCTTGCCGGCGAACCATCTGGCGCGCGCGCTGGCCTCCGGCTACGTCTATCAAGGCGAGGTCTCGGCCTTCTGGGGCGGCAGGCATCGTGGCGAGCCCGGCGGCTCGCTGTCGCCGACCTGCTTCATCAACTTCCTGCAAAATCACGACCAGATCGGCAACCGCCCGTTGGGAGACCGTCTTGAAACCATCGCGAAGCCGGCGGCGATCGAGGCCGCGCTGGCGGTGACACTGCTCGCGCCCATGACGCCGATGCTGTTCATGGGCGAGGAATGGGGCGCGACGTCGCCGTTTCCGTTCTTCTGCGATTTCGAGGGCGATCTTGCCAAGGCTGTCCGCAAGGGACGGCGCGAGGAATTTGCCTGGGCATTCGAAAAGTATGGCGACGAGATTCCCGATCCGCTCGACGTGTCGACGGTGCAATCTGCCATTCTCGACTGGACGGCACGCGACAGGGAGCCGGGACGGACGCGCCTCACCCTGGTGCGCGAGTTGCTCGCTGTCCGGGCGCGAGAAATCACGCCACGGCTTGCCGCCGCGCGCTTTGGAGATGCCCGCGTCGCTGGCAGCCTGCTGACCGCGCGCTGGCAACTGGGCGACGGAACCCGACTCGCGCTCGCGGCCAACCTGTCCGATCGCGATGTTTCCGGCGTGCCCGACATCGGCGGAACCCTGATCTGGGGCCATGCGTTGTCGGGCGACCTGCCCGCCTGGTCGGTGCGCTGGCACATCGGATAACACAAATGCCTCCCGCGATCCCGATCGCGACATACCGCCTGCAACTCACTGCCGATTTCGACTTCGATGCCGCCGCCGGCATGGTGCCGTATCTGAAGGCGCTCGGCATCAGCCACATCTATGCCTCGCCCTTCATGAAGGCGCGCGAGGGATCGATGCACGGCTATGACGTGGTCGATCACACCAAATTCAATCCGGAGCTCGGCGGCGAAGCCGGCTTCGCAAGGCTGAGCGCAACGCTTAAGCAGTACGGCCTCGGGCTGATCCTCGATTTCGTGCCGAACCATGTCGGCGTGCATTTCGCCGACAATCCGTGGTGGCTTGACGTGCTGGAATGGGGCCCCGCCTCGCCGCATGCGGTCTCCTTCGATATCGACTGGGAGCAACTGCCCTATCGCGCCCGCGGCGGCGTGCTGCTGCCGATCCTCGGCGCATCCTACGGACAGGCGCTGGAGTGCGGCGAGATCGAGCTGCGTTACGACGCGAGAGAGGGCAGCTTCTCGGCCTGGTATTTCGAGCATCGGCTGCCGATCGCACCCGAGCGCTACGGCGAGGTCTTGCGGACGGTCGTCAGGGAGGCCGGTATGGAGGACAGCGCCCCCGGACGAGCGATGCTCGCGCTTGCCGCACGCTACAGGGGGTTACATCATCCGAATCGCGCGGAGGCCCCATCCTTCAAGGCCGAGCTGAAAGCGATCGCAGGCGGCTCAGACCTTATCGAACGCGGCCTTGCCGCCTTTCGCGCCGGCGACGGCCGCTCAAGTGAAACGCTGGCCCTGCACCATCTGCTCGAACGCCAGCACTACAAGCTCGGCCATTGGCGGCTCGCCTCCAGCGATATCAACTACCGCCGCTTCTTCGATATCAACACGCTGGCTGGCCTGCGGGTCGAGGACAGCAGCACCTTCGAGGCGAGCCATAGCCTGGTGAAGCGCCTGATCGCGGAAGACAGGTTGCAGGGCCTGCGACTCGACCATATCGACGGCCTGCGCGATCCCGCACAATATTTCCACCGCCTGCGCCGCCTGATCCGCGACGCGCAGGGCGGGAACGCCAGACCATTCTACATGGTGGTCGAGAAGATTCTCGGCGAGCGTGAAGAGCTGCCTCGCTTCTCGGGCGTACACGGCACGACCGGATACGAGTGGATGAATGTCATCGGCCAGGTTCTTGTCGACGGCAGCGGCCTCGATCCGCTCAGTGAGGTTTGGCGCCAGATCAGCAACCGATCGCCGAAGCTCGAGCCTGTCCTGCACGAAGCCAAGCGCCGCGTGCTCGAAACGTTGCTCACCAGCGAATTCACCGTGCTCGCGCGGTTGCTGGCGCGGATCGCCAGCGGCCACTACTCGACGCGCGACTATTCGGCGGACAGCTTGCGGCAGGCGCTCGAGCTCTACGTGCTGCACTTCCCGGTCTATCGCACTTACCTGACATCGTCCGGCCCCACCCCGCATGACCGCGAGCTGATCGAGGCGACGATAGCATGCGCCCGGGCCGACTGGTTCGCCGCCGACGAGGGCATCTTCGATTTCCTGCGCGATGCCCTGACCATGGACCTGCTCAAACCTGGTCGCCCGCCTCGCAGCGCGCCGCGGGTGCGGCGCTTTGCGCTGAAGGTGCAGCAATTCACCGGCCCGATGATGGCGAAGTCGCTGGAGGACACGACCTTCTATCGGTACCACCGGCTGCTCGCGCTCAACGAGGTCGGCGGCGCCCCCGCGGCCGGCGCGCTTCCGGCCGAACGCTTCCACGCCATGATGAAGGCCCGCGCCCGGGATTGGCCGCACGGCATGACGGCGACCGCGACCCACGACACCAAGCGCGGCGAAGACGCCCGCAGCAGGATCATGGCGCTCGCGGAGATTCCCGGCGAATGGACCAGCGCGGTTGCCCGCTGGAAAGTGCTGAATGCGCCCCAGCTCGTGCTCGACGGCGCGACGCGAGCGCCCTCGGCGACCTTCGAATACATGCTGTATCAGGCGTTGATCGGCGCGTGGGAGCCGGATGATCCGTCCTTTGTCGAGCGCATGCAGGGCTATGCCCTGAAGGCGGCGCGCGAGGGCAAGCAGGAGACGAGCTGGCTCAATCCCCACGAGCCCTATGAGGCGGGCGTCAGAACGTTCATCGACCGGATCCTGGACCGCAATGTCTCGGCTGAATTCCTCGATGCGCTGGCGCGTCTGGCGCAACGCCTTGCGCTCATGGGCGCGTTGAACTCGTTGAGCCAGGTTACTCTCAAGGCGACGATGCCGGGCGTGCCGGATTTCTATCAGGGCACCGAATTCTGGGATTTTTCGCTGGTCGATCCCGACAACCGCCGGCCCGTCGATTTTGCGCGACGCGCGGAGGCACTGGCCGCTGTGGAGACCCCGAACTGGGACGCGCTCGCGCAGAACTGGTGTGACGGCCGCCTGAAGCTCGCATGGACGCGGCACCTGTTGCGGCTGCGCAACCAGACGGCCGACCTCTTCGCCGACGGCGACCATGAGGCCCTCGAGGTGAGTGGGCCGCATCGCGATCATGTCATTGCATTCGCCCGGTGCCACGGCCACGACGCAATCATCGTCGCGGTGGCGAGATCGTTTGCGGCGTTCACGCAAGGCGGGCGCACATGGCCGCGGGCCGAAGCATTCGAGGGCACCATCGATGCAACCGGATACGCCGTCGAAGACGGCACGGAAAGGCTCGAGCTCTCGAAGCTGTTTCGGCATATGCCCGTTGCCGTGCTCAGAGCGAGGATCGCGGCCGGGACGAAGCGAGCGCGCTTGACCCGCCGCCGGTAAGAGCGCAGCGCCTGCCTGTCAGCTCCGCTTGGTCAGCAAAAGCTGGCCGCGTTTCTGAATGGCGACCTGTGCGACTTCGGCGAAGCGCTGCAGTAGCCATGGCAGCGTCACCTCCAGGCGCACATGGCTTTCCTCGACATCGACATGGCCGGCGGCGACCTGTCCGAGCGCACGCACGCGGAAGGTCATGCGGTTCTCGTCCCAGCGCTCTTCGTCGACGTTCAGAACCGGTACGCTCGATGCTGCGCGCGACAGGCCCGTCTTCAACCGTCGCATGGCTTCGTCGCGGCCGAGGCTGTGGGGAATCGAAACGACAAGCGGCGCCGGCATGGCAATCCTCCTCCACTGATCTGGTTCATCTAATTGCGTTCCGCACAAATGGAAGAACCATAAACTTTATCGCATCGCGAGCGGTGGAACTTTCATAGTTGCGGTTTGTTTTCCCATAGCAAGGGCAGAAACAAAATAGGCCGTGGGCTGAGGAGCAATTGAAATGTCAATCGGAACCATCATTCTCATCATTCTGATCATCGCGCTGCTCGGCGGCTTCAGCGGCATCGGCGGCGGGCCGTTCTACGGCACTGGCTATTACGGCGGCGGCGGCCTCGGCCTGGTGATCGTGATCCTGCTGATCCTGTTGCTGCTCGGAAAGCTGTAAGCAACCAGCGCGCTATCCCTCCATTTTACTGCTGCATCACCCGCGAAAGCGGGTGATGAAGCATTCCAGAAACGTACACGCGAGGCCTGACGCACGACGCCCTGGAGAACGCCTACTTCCCCGCCAGTTTCTTCATCGCACTCTTGATCGGCGCCGCAGCATCTTCATAGCCGTCCCACGCCTTGGTCTTCTTGAGCAGCGCCGGCACGCTGCGCAGCGTATATTTCTTCGGATCGAGGTCGCCGCGCACCTGCGCCCAGGTCAGTGGCATCGAGACGGTGGCGCCGTCGCGCGCGCGCGGCGACAGCACGGCGACCGCGGTCGAGAGCCGATCGTTGCGCAGATAGTCGAGAAAGATCTTTCCCTTGCGCTTGGCCTTGGACATGTTGAGCAGGTAGCGTTCGGGATCATCCTGCGTCATCCATTGGCAGATGCCTTGCGCAAACGCCTTGGCCTCCTTCCACGTCACCTTGTCCTTTGCGCCATGGAGCAACGGCGTGACGACGTGAAGCCCCTTGCCGCCGGTGGTCTTGCAGAAGCTTTCGAGGCCGACCGCGGTCAGGCGCTGGCGCATGTCCTTGGCGGCTTCGATCACCTCGGCAAATTCGACGTCGGGCGCGGGATCGAGGTCGAACACCAGCCGGCCCGGCGTGTCGTAGGCATCGGGCGCGCAATTTGAGGGATGCAGTTCCACGCCGCCAAGCTGCGCCACCGCCGCGAGGCCTTCAACCTGATCGATCTGCAGATAGGGCTTTCGGTCGCCGGAGACCTTGGCGAGCTTAAGGAGTTTCGATGTGCCTGCCATCGCGTGGCGCTGAAAGAATGTCTCGCTCTTGATCCCGTCGGGCGCCCGCACGATCGAGCACGGCCGGCCCTTGAGGTAACCGATCATCCATTCGCCGACCGCCTCGAAATATCTGGCGAGGTCAAGCTTTGTGACGCCCTTGCCGTCTCCTGCATCGGGCCACAACTCCTTGTCCGGGTGGGAGATGACGACACCCATCACCTCGCTGGACTTCTTCCCCGCACCCTTGGCCACTGGCTTTGCCACATTGGTCACGACCGGTCTCTCCGCTTCCACCTCACGCGCCGGCTTGTCCTGCCGCAGGCCCTTGAACGCGGCCTGGCGGACATTGCCGGCGTCGGTCCAGCCGGCGAATTCGATCTCGGCCACCAGTTCAGGTTTCAGCCAATGCACGTCACGCGTCTTCTTCGGCGCATCCTTGCCGCCGAACGGGCTCTTGTCAGACGCGACCGCCTTGAGTGCCGGCATGATGCGACGAACCGTGTCCTGACCGAATCCGGTGCCGACGATGCCGACAAAGGCCAGGTGATCGCCGCGATAGACGCCGGCCATCAGCGAGCGGAAATTGCCGTTGGTGGTCTTCCAGCCACCGATCACGACTTCATGGCCGGCGCGGATCTTGGCCTTGGTCCATTTGTCGGAGCGGCCCGAACGATAAGGCGCGTCGAGCCGCTTGGAGACGATGCCCTCCAGCGACAGATTGCGTGCCGACTCCAGCACCGTCTCGCCGGACTCCTCAAAATGCTCGACATAGCGAATCAGCTTTTCCTTGCCCTTGCGCGCCTCGAGCAATTGCTTCAGCCGCACCTTGCGCTCCTGAAGCGGCAGCGCGCGCAGATCTTCCCTCCCGGCAAACAGAAGATCGAAGGCGAAGAAGATGAGTTTATCCGTCTTGCCGTCGGAGATCGCCGCCTGCAGCGTCGAGAAATCCGGAACGCCGCTGTCATTGAGCGCGACGATCTCGCCATCGATCAGAGTATCCGGCAGCTTGCCTCCCTCCCTGGCGATAGCCGTGAACTTTTCGGTCCAGTCGAGCCCCTTGCGTGTCTTGAGCACGGCATCGCCGTCCTCGACGCGAAGCTGCACGCGATAGCCGTCGAACTTGAGTTCGTGGCACCAACCCGTGCCGCCGGGCGGACTGTCAACCGAGGCGCAAAGCTGAGGCGCGACGAAATCCGGGATGGCCGACACCGTTTTCGGCTTCGCCGCCAGCCGCGCCTTCGAGGGCGGCACTTTGGTCAGCTCGCGCGCCTCTGCGGCCGCGCCGCGATTGGAATGCCAGACGGCATCGGCCTTGGCGTTGCCGCTACCCTTGGCCAGCATGAACGGCTTCGGAGCCCTTCCCTTGCCTTCAGCGATCTGCGCCATAGACCGGCCCGAGGCGACCGAGCGATCTTCATCGAGAATCTCGCCGCCGTTGCCGTCCACCGCATACTCGTCCCGGTGCTTGATCAAGAGCCAGTTGGTGCGCTTGCCGCCATAGCGGTCGCTCTTCATCCGCACCAGCACCCAGCTGCCATGCAGCTTCTCGCCGTCGAGCGTGAACTTCAGGTCGCCCTTCTTGAACCCGCGCTCGGGATCGTCGGACTCCCAATAGCCGCGATCCCAGAGCTGCACCGTGCCGCCGCCATACTCGCTTTCGGGAATCGTGCCTTCGAAATCCCCGTAGTCGAGCGGATGGTCCTCCACCTCGACCGCGAGCCGCTTGTCATGCGGATCGAGCGAGGGGCCACGCGTCACCGCCCAGGACTTGAAGACGCCGTCGAATTCCAGGCGGAGGTCGTAATGCAGCCGTGTCGCGTCGTGCTTTTGCACCACGAAGCGCCGCTGCCCGGCGGGCGCGACCTTGACGTCACCCGAGGGCTCACTGGTCTTGTCGAAATCGCGCTTCTTGCGATAGGTGGACAGGTTTCTCAGCGACACGTGCAAGCCTCTCCGCAAGCTCGACGCAAACGACGACTGCCGCTGCTGCGGCCGTCAGGAACCAAAACCCACGGTATCCGTTCAAGTTCCAAACTCAAGCTGTTTGGAGACGATCATGGCCGCTCCCCGCGCCTATTGGAAAGGCACGCTCAAGCTTTCGCTAGTGTCATGCCCGGTGGCGCTCTACCCGGCCTCGACCTCGGTCGAGAAGACCCGTTTCCACATGATCAATCGGGACACCGGAAACCGGCTGAAGCAGCAGATGGTCGACGCCGAGACCGGCGACGTCGTCGAAGGCGACCAGAAGGGCCGCGGTTACGAACTGCGAAAGGGTGAGTATGTCGAGATCGACAAGGACGAACTCGACGCCGTCCAGATCGAGAGCAACCACACGATCGACATCGACAGCTTCGTGCCGGCGGGCGAGATCGACAAGCGCTATCTCGACCGCCCCTATTACATCCGACCCGACGGCAAGGCGGGCGTCGACGCGTTTGCCGTGATCCGCGATGCCATGAAGGACCAGGATCGCGTCGCGCTGGCGCGGATCGTTCTGACCAATCGCGAGCACGTGGTCGCGATCGAGCCGCTCGGCAAGGGCCTGCTCGGCACCACCCTGCGCTACCCTTACGAGGTGCGTGACGAGAGCGACTATTTCGACGACATCAAGAGCCCGAAGATCTCGAAGGACATGATCGAGTTGGCCGGTCACATCCTCGACACCAAGGCCGGGCATTTCGACCCATCCGAGTTCAAGGACAAGTACGAGACCGCGCTGAAGGCGTTGGTCCGCCGCAAGGCTACCGGCAAGCCGGTTAAGGTCGCCGAGCGCGAGGAGAAGCGGGATAACGTTGTCAGCCTGATGGATGCCTTGAAGCAGAGCCTGAAGGGCAGGAGCAACGCGCGTCGGTCGAGGTCCACCGCGCGCCGCCAGACCTCGCATCGCCGTGCAAAAAGGGCGCATCGCTCAGGCGCGAGCTCGCGCAAGGCGGGTTAACTCCCGTCATTACGATCGCGGCGATAGCCATGGCGGAAGGCGGAAGCAATCCATCTCTCCGCATGGGCGGTCGGAATTGCTTCGTCGCCTCAGCGCAAAATTGCTTCTGCAATTTTGTCGCGAGCTCCTCGCAACGACGGCCGCCTCCGCGCCTCACCGCTTCTTCGCGGTCTTGCGCTTCTTCGCAGTCTTCCGTTTCTTGGCACCCTTCTTCGGCACCTTCCGTCCCTTGGCCCTTGCCTCGGACAGGCCGATGGCAATGGCCTGCTTGCGGCTCTTCACTTTCTTCTTGGAGCGTCCGCTTCGCAACGTCCCGGCCTTGCGCTTCTTCATCGCGCGTTCAACGTCGGCCGAGGCCTTTCTCGAATATTTTCGTGCCATGATCTCTCTCCCGGTGAGGGAATGTAATCCTCACCGGTGGCGAAAGTTCCGCGTTGCCGTCATCGTCCGGATCGAGGACTTGCCATCAGTCGGCCGCCCGCAGGCGATAGCCGATGCCTGTCTCTGTCAGCACGAATTGCGGACGCTCCGGATCGGATTCGATCTTCTGGCGAAGCTGGCGCACATAGACGCGCAGATACTGCGCGTCCGTGAGCTCATCCCACAATTCCTTCAGCAGGAATCGGTGCGTCAGCACCTTGCCGGCATGCTGCACGAGCACGCGCAGCAGATCGTACTCCTTTGGAGACAATTTGATCTCCCTGTCGCCGACCTTGACGATCCGGCGCACCAGATCGACCGAGAGGTCGCCTGCGCGGAATACCGGCCGTTCACCCTGCACCTGCAGCTGGTGCCGGAGCGCGGCGCGCAGCCGCGCCAGCAGTTCGTCCATACCGAAAGGCTTGGTGAGATAGTCGTCAGCGCCGAGATCGAGTGCCTCAACCTTGCCGGCCTCGTCGCCGCGGCTCGACAGCACGACGATCGGAACGCTCTCGTTGCGGCCGCGGATCATGCGCAGGAGATCGTGGCCCTGGATATCGGGCAATCCCAGATCGAGGATGATCAAGGCCGGCGCTTCCGCGAGCATCTCCAGCGCTATCTTGCCGCTGGAGGCCTCGAGGATGTCATAGCCTTGCGTGCTCAACCCCATGCGGAGCAATTTGCGGATCGGCGGTTCGTCGTCGATGACAAGGACCTTAATGGGTGTCGCGTTCATGCAGCAGTATCCAACGCATTGGAGTCAACCGGGATGGGCAGCCGGATGATGATGACGGCTCCGCTCCGATCGGCGCGGTTCGCCGCAGAAATCGTGCCGCGCATCGCCTCGACGAAGCCGCGGGAGATCGCCAGACCAAGCCCGGTGCCGGGGCGGACATGGTCGCCCTTTTCGGCGCGGTAGAACTTATCGAAGACGCTCTCCAGCTCGGCGGCAGGAATGCCGTTACCTTCGTCCATGATCTGCAGCACGAACGTGTCGCGATCGCGGATGCCGCGGATCGAGATCGTGGTGTCGGATGGCGCGTATTTCGCGGCGTTGTCCAGCAAGTTGAACAGCACCTGCTCGAACAGCACGGCGTCGAGCTCCAACATCGGCAGGTCAGCCGCAAGTTCCAGCGTCACCTTGTGGCGAACGAGGATCTTGGCGGCGCGCCGCAACGCACTGCCGACGATCTCGCCAACATCATGCCGCGCGGTATTCGGCACGATCGCGCCGGATTCCAGTTTGGTCATATCGAGCAGGTTGGCGATGAAGCGGTTCAGCCGCTCGGACTCGTCGATCACGGTTGCCAGCAGGTCGTGCTTCTGCGCGTCGGAGAGATCAGACCCGAGGTCGCGCAAGGTCGAGGCAGCGCCGAGCACGGAGGCGAGCGGCGTCTTGAGGTCGTGCGAAATCGAGGTGAGCAGCGCGCCACGCAGGCGATCCGACTCGACCGTGCGCTTGACGCGGTCCATGTCCTCGACCAACAGCACGCGTTCGATCGCGAGCGCGCCCTGGTCGACCAGCGCATCCAGGAGCCGGCGCTGGTCGGGCGTCAGCAGCGGCCCGGTCCGGTCGTCGTCGATGCCGATCACCCCGATCGGGCCACGGCCGGTGCGCATCGGCAGGAACAATCGTTTGGCGCCCGGCAGGGTATCGGAGCCGCGGCCCGCCGGGCGGTCATTCCCCCAGGCCCAGTTCGCCGCCGCGAGGTCGGCCTGGTCGAGCTCGTCCTCCGGCGGGTAGCCCGCCTTGACGGTCAGCACGCCATCTTCCGGCAGCAGCAGCACCACGCGCACCTTCAGCATCAGCGCGGTCTGATAAGCGGTCGCCCACAGCACGTCGTCGAGCGTGGCGGTGCCCGCGAGCTTGCGGCTGAAGGCATAAAGCGACTCGGTGGTGCGCACCCGCACGATCGCGGTGTCCGCCTGCGTGCGCACGCGCGCCGCGACGTTGGAGACAAGCAGCGCGATCAGCATGAAGAAGAAGAACGCCGCGATGTTGGTCGGGTCGGTGATGGTGAATGTGTAGACCGGCGGCAGGAAGAAGAAATTGTAGCACAGCGAGGCGGCGACGCTTGCGAGCAGCGACGGCCACAGCCCGTACCGCACCGCGGTCCCGACGACCGCGGTGAGGAACATCAGGTCGACGTTCTCGACGCCGAAGACAGGACGGATCAGCACAGCCGCGCCGAGTCCGATCGCGGTCAATAGCAGCGACATCAAATAGGGCCGCGGATTGAATGGCTCCGGCCGCCGGGCCGTCTGCACCGGCGCCTTGCCCACCGGCTGCTCGTCACCGGCGATCACGTTGACGCTGATATTGCCGGCGCGGCGTACCAGTTCATGCACGACCGAGCCGCGCGTCAGCTCGAACCAGCGCGAGCGCGTCGATTTGCCGATGATGATCTGCGTGACGTTGTTGGCCTGGGCGAAGTTGATGATGTCGTCAGCGATGCGGCGCCCGACGCCGGGAATGGTCAGCGCCTCACCGCCGAGCGCCTCGGCAAGCCGCATCGTGTCGGCGAGGCGGTCGCGCTGCTCGTCCGAGAGTTGCAGGCTGCGGCGGGTTTCGATGCTGATGGCGGTCCACGGTGCATGCAGCCGGTCGGACAGGCGCTTGGTGTAGCGAACGAGGCCGGCCGCGCGCGGATCTTCACTCAGACATACCAGGATGCGCTCGCCGGCCGCCCAGGGACCGGCGATCGCGTTGGCCTGCATATGGGTAAGCAGCTGCTCGTCCACCCGCTCGGCGGTGCGCCGCAGCGCGAGCTCGCGCAGCGCCGTCAGATTGCCCGGCGAGAAATAATGCTCCAGCGCCCGTTCGGCTTGCTTGGAGACGTAGACCTTGCCCTCCTTCAGCCGCTGGATCAGGTCGTCTGGCGTGAGGTCAATCAGCTCGATGGCGTCGGCGCGATCGATCACCGAGTCCGGCACGGTCTCGCGGACCCGCACATGGGTGATCTGCGCGACCACATCGTTCAGGCTTTCGATATGCTGGATATTGATCGCGGTGTAGACGTCGATGCCTTGCGACAGCAGCTCCTCGACATCGAGATAACGCTTGGGATGCCGGCTGCCCGGCGCATTGGTATGGGCAAGCTCGTCCACCAGTGCGAGCTGCGGACGCCTCACGATCAGGGCGTCGAGGTCCATCTCCTCAAGCGTCTGGTCGCGGTAGATCAGCCGTTTCCGCGGGATCACCTCGAGGCCTTTCAGAAGTGCCTCGGTCTCCGCCCGCCCGTGGGTTTCGACGATGCCGACCACGACGTCGACGCCCGCCTTGAGGCGGGCGTGCGCGCTTTGCAGCATTTCGTAGGTCTTGCCGACGCCGGGAGCGGCGCCGATGAAGATCTTCAGCCGCCCCGAACGATCGGTCTCGCGACGCGCGGCCTCGAGCAGCGCATCTGGTGAAGGTCGTTTCTCAAGGTCGCGGCGCTGATTGGCCATAAGGCAATATAGTCATCCCGGCAGGTGCAGCCTACTCCCCTAATTCGCGCTCGCCCCATCCAGCGCCAGGTTGAGCGCAAGAACGTTAACGCGCGGCTCGCCCAGGATGCCGGCGAACCGGCCCTGCGTATTCCGCGTCACGAGCTGGCGAACCGCGTCCTCGGACATGTTCCGTGCCTTGGCGACTCGCGGTACCTGGAAGAGCGCGGCGTCAGGAGAGATGTCCGGATCGAGCCCGCTGCCGGAGGTCGTGACGAGATCGATCGGCACCGACGCCGACGGGTTCTCGGTCTTCAGCTTCTCGACATCCTCCTTGATCCGGTCGTTCAGCGCCTTGCTGGTCGGACCGAGATTGGAGCCGCCGGAATTGGCCGCGTTATAGGGCGACGATACCGTCTTGCTCGAGTCGTTCGGATCGGGCGCGAGCGTCGCGGACGGCCGGCCATGGAAGTATTTATCCTCCTTGAACTCCTGCCCGATCAGGGCGGAGCCGACCACCTTGCCGTCCTTCTCGATCAGGCTACCCTTCGCCTGGTTCGGGAAGATGACGCCGGCGATCCCCGTGATGGCGAGCGGATAGGCGAGGCCCGTGATCGCGGTCAGCACGACCAGGACGATGATGGCGGGACGAATTTCGCGAAGCATGATGTATCTCCTAAGACTATTTCGTCATTGCGAGCGAAGCGAAGCAATCCATGAGTGTCGCGGGAGAGATGGATTGCTTCGTCGCTTCGCTCCTCGCAATGACCGTTGTGCTATGCCAGGCCCATGGCGGCGACGACGAGGTCGATCGCCTTGATGCTGATGAAGGGAATGATGATGCCGCCGACGCCGTAGATCATCAGGTTGCGACGGAGCAGCGCACCGGCACCGACCGCGCGGTACTTGACGCCCTTCAGCGCCAAGGGGATCAGCGCGATGATGATCAGCGCGTTGAAGATAATCGCCGACAGGATCGCGCTCTGCGGGCTCGCCAGGTGCATGATATTAAGCACCCCGAGTTGCGGATAGAACGCGAGGAACATCGCTGGGATGATCGCGAAGTACTTGGCGACGTCGTTGGCAATCGAGAACGTCGTCAATGCGCCGCGGGTCATCAACAGCTGCTTGCCGATCTCGACCACCTCGATCAGCTTGGTCGGGTTGGAGTCGAGGTCGACCATGTTGCCGGCTTCGCGCGCGGCCTGCGTGCCGGTGTTCATGGCGACGCCGACGTCCGCCTGCGCCAGCGCGGGCGCGTCGTTGGTGCCATCGCCGCACATCGCGACCAGCTTGCCCTTGGACTGCTCGTCGCGGATCAGCTTGAGCTTGTCCTCAGGCGTTGCCTGCGCGAGGAAGTCGTCGACGCCGGCCTCAGCCGCGATCGCTGCCGCCGTCATCGGGTTGTCGCCTGTGATCATCACCGTGCGGATGCCCATGCGACGCAGTTCCGCAAAGCGCTCGCGGATGCCACCCTTGACGATGTCCTTGAGGTGCACGACGCCGAGCAACTTGCCGTCCTTGGCTACCGCAAGCGGCGTGCCGCCGGCCTTGGAGATCTCGTCGGCGATGGTCTGTATCTCGCGCGCCTCGGCGCTGACCGCCGAGTGCAGCGAGCGGACGGTGTTGCCCGAGGCGATGGCACGCTGCCCGCCGCCGTCGACATAGTTCAGGATCGCGTCCACCGCGCCCTTGCGGACAGAGGACGAGCCGGTATCGATGCCGCTCATGCGGGTCTGCGCGGTGAAGGGAACGAAGGTCGCAGCGAGTTCCTTCATGTCGCGACCGCGAATGCCGTACTTCTCCTTGGCCAGAACCACGATCGAACGTCCCTCCGGGGTCTCGTCAGCGAGCGACGCCAGCTGTGCCGCGTCGGCCAGTTCCTGTTCGGTGACGCCGCGGACGGGGCGGAACTCCGTCGCCTGGCGGTTGCCGAGCGTGATGGTGCCGGTCTTGTCGAGCAGCAGCGTATCGACGTCACCGGCCGCTTCCACCGCGCGGCCGGACATCGCGAGCACGTTGAAGCGCACCAGGCGGTCCATGCCGGCGATGCCGATCGCCGACAACAGCGCGCCGATCGTGGTCGGGATCAGCGTCACGAACAGCGCCACCAGCACCACGACAGAGATCGAGCCACCGGCATAGGCTGCGTAGCTCGGGATCGTCACGGTCGCGAACACGAAAATGATGGTCAGTCCTGCGAGCAGGATGTTCAGCGCGATCTCGTTCGGCGTCTTCTGCCGCTCGGCGCCCTCGACCAGCCTGATCATGCGATCGATGAAGGTCGAGCCCTGCGCGGCGGTGATGCGGACGCGGATCCAGTCGGACAGCACCTGCGTGCCGCCGGTCACCGCCGAACGGTCGCCACCGGATTCGCGGATCACGGGCGCGGATTCGCCGGTAATGGCCGCTTCGTTGACCGAGGCGACGCCTTCGATCACCTCGCCATCGGACGGAATGTTGTCGCCCGCTTCGACCAGCACGATATCGCCGACCTTGAGCGCGGTGCCGGGCACCATGCGATAGGTCTTGTCCGTGCCGGTGAGCAGCTTGGCCTGGCTCTCGGTGCGGGTCTTCTTCAGCGATTCCGCCTGCGCCTTGCCGCGGCCCTCGGCAACGGCTTCAGCGAAATTGGCGAACAGCACCGTGAACCAGAGCCACAAGATGATCTGGAACGTGAAGCCGAGGCTGCCGCTGCCGTTGATAAGGTCGCGCACGAAGATCACCGTGGTCAGCGCCGCCACGATCTCGACCACGAACATGACCGGGTTCTTCACCATCAGTCGCGGATCGAGCTTGACGAAGGCCGAGGAGATCGCCGGCCCCAGGATCTTCGGGTCGAGCATGGTCGACGCTGTCACCTGCTTCTGCAGTTTCATGGTTTCCATGGATGTCACTCCAGTCAAGTTCGATCAGAACAGGGTGTTAACGTTCATCGCGAGGTGCTCGACGATCGGCCCAAGCGCCAGCGCCGGGAAGAAGGTGAGGCCACCGATGATCAGGATCACGCCGACCACGAGACCGACGAACAGGCCCCCGGTGGTCGGGAACGTGCCGGCCGACGGCGGAATCGACTTCTTCCCCGCGAGCGAGCCTGCGATCGCCATCGCCGGCACGATCATGAAGAAACGGCCGACGAACATCGAAGAGGCGAGCGTCAGATTGTAGAAGAAGGTGTTGCCGGTAAGCCCTGCGAACGCCGAGCCGTTGTTGCCGGTCGCCGAGGTAAAGGCATAGAGCACCTCGGTGAAGCCATGCGGGCCGGAATTGGCCATCGACGCGACCGCGGACGGCAGCACCACCGCGACCGCGGTCCAGCCGAGATACATCAGCGGCAGCACCAGGATCGCGAGCATCGCCATCTTGACCTCGCGCGCCTCGATCTTCTTGCCGACATATTCCGGCGTGCGGCCGACCATCAGGCCGGCAACGAAGATCGCCAGCACGACGAACAGCAGCATGCCGTAGAGCCCGGCACCGACGCCGCCGACAATGACTTCGCCAAGCTGCATGTTGATCAACGGGATCATGCCACCGAGCGCCGTGAAGCTGTCGTGCATGGCATTGACCGCGCCGCAGGAAGCGGCGGTGGTGACGACGGCGAACAACGAAGATGCAACGATGCCGAAGCGGACCTCCTTGCCCTCCATGTTGCCGCCAGTCAGACCGAACGCCTCCAGGGTCGAGGTGCCGTTGGCTTCGGCCCAGTAGGTGACGGTGACGCCCGCGATGAACAGCACGCCCATCACGGCGAGGATGGCCCAGCCCTGACGCTCATTGCCGACCATGCGGCCGAACACGTTCGTCATTGCCGCCCCGATCGCGAAGATCGAAATCATCTGCACGAGATTCGACAACGCGGTGGGGTTCTCGAAGGGATGCGCGGCGTTGGCATTGAAGAAGCCGCCGCCATTGGTGCCGAGCATCTTGATCGCAACCTGCGAGGCCACCGGCCCGAGCGCGATGGTCTGCTTGCCGCCCTCCAGCGTGGTCGCATCGACATAGGCGCCGAGCGTCTGCGGCATGCCCTGCGACACCAGGAACAGCGCATACACCACGCAGATCGGCAGCAGCACGTAGAGCGTGCTGCGCGTGACGTCGACCCAGAAATTGCCGATGGTGCGCACCGAGGAACGCGCAAAGCCGCGGATCAGCGCCACCGCCAGCGCGATGCCGGTCGCGGCCGACAGGAAGTTCTGGTGGGTCAATCCAAGCATCTGGACGAGGTAGGACAGCGTGCTTTCGCCGCCGTAATTCTGCCAGTTGGTGTTGGTGATGAAGGAGATCGCGGTATTGAAAGACAGATCCTCGGCGACCGCGGATTGTCCGGCCGGATTGAACGGCAGCAGCGCCTGCAGCCGCATCAAGCCGTAAATGATGAAGAAGCCACCGACATGGAAGAGCAGCATGGCGACCGTATAGGTCAGCCAGTGCTGCTCGCGCCGCTCGTCGACGCCGCCGATCCAGTAGATGCCGCGCTCGATCGGGCGCAGCACGGGGGAGAGGAAGGTGCGCTCGCCGCTGAACACGCGGGTCATGTACCAGCCGAGCGGTTTGACCAGCGCGACCACGATCGCGCAGAAAAGAAGAATCTGAATCCAGCCGATGACGGTCATTGCGTCAAACCTTTCGAATGGGTGCAAAGCGCAGCAGCGACATCAGCATGCCGAGCAGCAGGACACTCAGCACCGCGTCCGCGATAAGTATCTTGCAGAGGTCGAGCATCGCGGGCCTAGAAGCGCTCGGGCCGCAGCAATGCGTAAGTCAGGTAGAACAGCAGGCCGAGCGAGACGAGACCGGCGAGTGAATAGTCGAAGATCATCGCCGCCTCCTCAAAGCCGTTCGCAAGCGTAGGCGTATCCGATCCCGGCCGCGAAGAAGCCGATCGCCAGCGTCGCCATCAGAATGTCCAGCATGAGAAACTCCTATGCGTGGTGGCCGCGGAAAAGCGGTAGGCGGTCCCGCGGCGGATTGTGGTGAAGTGCCACCCGGGGCATAGGTTTTCGAGATGGGCCAAATAAGTACGTTATAGGAATCCTATAAGAGTCTCTCCGATGTCATCCCGGCGAAAGGCCGGGTTTCACATCACGGACGCATCATGGACACTCACAGACACCTGTCATCTCGCACGGCGAGGCATCGGCTTGCTTTCACAACCAAAGGCGGGTGGGCATGGTCGTCCGGCACTAGCCTTTATGGGATCCCTATATCTCCGCCCCCTGCCTCATCTCGTTTTCAAATGGCGGCCCGATCATCTTGGACGCGTGGCCAACGTGCTTGGCCGCAAATCGATACGAGATGACGTCATGTCGCTGCTTTCAGAGGACCGCACGGCCGAACTCAGTGACCGGATTCGCGACGCCTATGCGCTCACGGCCGAGTTCATGGCCGACATCATTCGCCAGACCTGCCGGCGCTTTCCCTCGCTCGGGCAAGGTGGCAAGACCGCCCGTGTCGAGCGCCTGATCCATTCGGGCGCCTGGACCGATGCCGCGCTGGCCCTGATCGACCTGGAGCTTCCCCAATGGCAGGTCCGTCGCCTCGTCTATGACGATGGCGAATGGTACTGCGCATTATCGCGCGACCGTCTCCTGCCTGACTGGCTCGACGAATCGATCGAAACCCGTCACGCGGACCTTGCGCTCGCGATCCTCAGTGCCTTTGTCGAAGCGCAGCGAATGAGCGCGCCGGCGAGCCGCCCCAGCGTACCGCCGGTCCGCCGAAGCGCCAGTTCGCTCTGCGAACCGTTGTGCAGCGATAATTTCAGCTGATGGGCACGAAAGACCTGCCGCAGGGCATGCAGTCGGCAAAGGTACTGATTCGATTCGGACTGCGGCTTGCCGTCATGGCCAGTTTCGCCGCTTTCGCCAGCATCGGCTTCGGTCGCAGCCTTGTCGCGCTATTGTGGATGTCAGCGCTGCTCTGCGCAGTGGTTGCCGCCGCCAGGCGCGAACCGCCATTCGCAACCTACCTCAATCACTGGGACGAGATGACCGCGTATGTCGCGCTATGCGCCCTCGCGACCGGGATCGTCCACAATTTCTGAAACCGACCCTGCAATCCTATGCCGCTCCTATGAAGTCGGCGGTCGCTTCCGCTCGATTTCATACTCGTTACGGACGACATTGAGCTGGTAACTTGAACTTGAAGGACTGACCAACGTGAAACTCGTCGAACCTCCCTCGTGTAGCACACCGTCTTCTATCGTCTTTATCGGTAAGAACCGCTGCGGCCAGTGGGTCGCCCAGGAAAAGAACGGCCTCTTCGGCGGCCTCTTTGTCAACCGCGCCCAAGCCGTCAAATACGCGCTGTTCGAAAACGGCCAACACCCCGAAACGATCGTCGAGCTGTCGCGCGAAATCGAGCTTGACATGTGCGGCAATGCCTCCTTCGCCGCGCGCAAGGCGCACTTCCCCGCGAGCCACGTCGCGTAGATCCGATGGCACACGTTGCTGATCCAGCAACCTGGCTGGCGGGATACATTCCCGATATGCCAACGCCGTTCGACCGGCATGGCGACATCGATCTCGCCGCATTCACTCGAATCTGCGAACGCCAGATCGCCGCGGGCGTCACCGCCATCATCGTCGGCGAGACCGCGGGTGAAACGTCGACGCTGACACCGTCCGAGCGCGAGGCCCTGGTGCGGACTGCCGTCCGCGTCGCGCGCGGTCGCGCACGCGTGATCGCGGGTGCAGGATCCAATGCGACGGATCGTGCCATCACGTTCACGCAAGCAGCGGAGGCGGCGGGCGCGGATGCCGCCATCTCGGTCGTGCCCTACTACAACAACCCGATGCCGGCGGGCATGGTGGCGCATTTCCGCGCAATCGCACGATCCACCGGGCTCCCGATCATCCTGCACGACATTCCGTCGCGGTCAGTGCGGAGCCTGCCCGACGACTCGGTCGCCGAACTCGCGAGCTCGGAGTCGTTCGTCGGACTGCGTGACTCCACGGGAGCCATCGGGCGCGTGTCACGTCTGCGGTCTCGCCTGCCCTCTTCTTTCAGCTTGCTGTCGGGCGACGACACGACGTTGCTCGCCTATCTCGCCGCCGGCGGCCATGGCTGCGTCTCGACCTTGTCGAACGTCGCACCCGACCTTTGCATCGCCATCCACGCTTGCTTCAAGCAAGGACGATTGCAGGCGGCTCGGGATCTGCACCAGCGGCTGACGCCGATGGCGGCCCTGCTCGAGCGCGAGCATCCCGCGGCTCTCAAATTCGCACTGTCCCTGCTCGGCTTCATCGATCCGGCGACGCGGCTGCCGATCGCACCTCTGGACGCTCCTGCCAAGACCGAGCTCGCGCGTGTGATCGCCGACCTTGCCGACGAATACCTCGCTAGTGCCGATGATGCTTGGCCCGCCAGGCCGGTCCGCGACCGCGCATGTAGTGCGCCTCGGGCCGATAGGCTCTGACCGGCTCGTTGCCGAGCCGGCCAAGCCATTTGAGTAACGAACTTGCGGCGACCCGGAGCAGAACGGTGATGTCAATCGATGAACGCGGGCTCACGTCAGTAGTCCCATTTCTCGCCGAGCACGACAGGCTGGCGCGGATATCTGCTGGCGTCCTGACCGAGAAGACCGGCGTGGACCTCGCGCTCCCAGTCCTCCTGGCCGCGGTGCAGCAACAACTCGCTGCGCAGCCGTTGAACCTTCGCGGCAGCGATGGCGCGGTGCATCACCCTGAAGGCAGCGCCGAGCTTGCGAATAATCCGCGGCAGGCAAAGACGGCTGGAGCGTGCCGACCCGCGCGGCCGAACGTCGTGTTGAAAGAGCAAGGCCATGTTCGCTCGTCCCAATGGTGGCGCAACGACGCGCCACTTCAGGGAAGATGCGGAGATCGAAGTAGGAATTCGAGAGGGTTAGCCGTCACCCCGCATAGAAAAGGCATAAGGACCGATCGGATTCGTATGAGCGTCCGCAGCTGCCTTGCCTCAGACCATCTCGGTCGTCGCCCGCTCTCGGAACATGCTGCGCGCCGATCGCGTTGACGACCAGCCATCGGGTACCAGCCTTTGCAGGAAGCATCGCCGCGGGTCGGACGCGACGCCGGAAAGTGGAGGGGGGAGACAATGAATATCCCATCACCAGCCGCCGCCACCTCTGAACCCTTATCCGACGCCGTCGTCGCGGCCGGCGTCTACGTCGATGGGCGACGTGTCGCCAACATCACCATTGACGAAGCAGCAAGCTGGCGCCGCAAGCCCGGTCACGTGGTGTGGATCGGCCTGCATGAGCCTGACATGACTTTGCTCGGCCGCGTGCAGCGCCAGTTCGAGCTGCATGATCTCGCGATCGAGGACGCCGGCCACGCACATCAGCGGCCGAAGATCGAGCAGTATGGCGATGCGCTGTTCATCGTGGCGCGCACCGCGCAGCTCAATGGCGACAGCATTGCATTTGGCGAGACGCATCTGTTCGTCGGCGAGGGATACATCGTGTCGGTCCGGCACGGTGCGTCGACGTCGTATGCGCCGGTCCGCGAACGCTGCGAGAGTTGCCCTCGCGCGCTTGCCCGCGGCGAGGACTACGTCCTCTATGCCATCCTCGACTTCATCGTCGACAACTACGCGCCAGTGCTCGAGACGATCCAGGAGGAGGTCGAAGCGATGGAGCAGCAGGTGCTGGCGAGCGCCATGACGCGGCAGCAAATCGAGCGGCTGTATATGCTGCGCCGCGACCTGCTGCGGCTACGAAACGCAGTCGGTCCGCTTGTGGAGGTTTGCCGCCGCCTCGAGCATGTCAATTTGCCGATGGTGCGTCCCGCCATCCGTCCACTCTTCCGCGACGTCACCGACCACGTCCGCACGGTCCAGGAACAGATCGACTCGCTTCGCGAGGTCCTGGCATTCGCATTTGAAGCGAGCCTTCTGGTCGGACAGTTCCAGGAGACAGCGATCTCCAAGAAGCTCGCATCATGGCTTGCGATCGTGGCCGTTCCCACCGCGATTGCCGGGATCTACGGCATGAACTTCAAGAACATGCCGGAGTTGCAATGGGAATATGGCTACTTCGCCGTGATCGGCATGATCCTCACCATCTGCGCGACATTGTTCTGGCGATTCCGCCGCGTCGGCTGGCTGTAGTGCGCACAAGTAGAGCCCGGCGCTTGTCCTTGCCGATTACTCCGCCGCCGAACGGAACTCGGCCTTCTCGGCGCGCACGGCGCAGAACTTGAATTCCGGGATCTTGCCGAACGGATCGAGCGCCGGATTGGTCAGGAGGTTCGCGGCCGCCTCGGCATAGCAGAACGGCATGAACACCATGTTCTCCGGCACGTCGCGGTCGGAGCGCACCTTGACCTCGACGGCGCCGCGGCGTGTCTCGAGGCGGATGAAATCGCCCGGCCAGAGGTTCTTCTTCCGCATGTCCTTTGGCGACATGAAGGCGACCGCTTCCGGCTCAATCTGGTCGAGTACGTTGGAGCGGCGTGTCATCGAGCCGGTGTGCCAGTGCTCCAGCACGCGCCCCGTGGAGAGCACCATCGGATATTCAGTGTCCGGCAGTTCATCCGGCGGGATGACCTTGGCCGGCACGATCTTGCCGCGACCGCTCTCGGTCGGGAAACCGGTGGTGAAAATGATCTCGTTGCCGGGCTTGTCGGGACCGTCGACCGGATAGGTGACGGCGCCCTCGCGCACCAGGCGCTCCCAGGTGATGTTCTTCAACGATGGCATCAGTTGTGCCATCTCCGTGAAGACATCGGCCGGCCCCGAATAATTCCACGGCAGGCCCATGCGCTTGCCGATCTCCTGGATGATCCAAAGATCCTGCCTGGCGTCACCCGGCGGCCGGATCACCTCGCGCGCCAATTGCACGCGGCGGTCCGTGTTGGTGAAGGAGCCGGACTTTTCCGCAAAGGCCGAGGCCGGCAGGATCACGTCGGCGTGGAACGCCGTCTCGGTAACGAAGAGGTCCTGCACCACGAGATGGTCGAGCATGGCGAGCGCCTCGCGCGCATGCTGGAGATCGGGATCTGACATCGCGGGGTTCTCGCCCTCGATATACATGCCCTTGATCTCACCGGCGTGGATCGCATTCATGATCTCGACCACGGTCAACCCGCGCACGGGATCGAGCTCCTGGCCCCACAGCTTCTCGAAATTGCCTCGCATGTCGGCGCGGCCGACCGGCTGATAGTCGGGGAAGAACATCGGAATCAGGCCGGCGTCGGATGCGCCCTGCACGTTGTTCTGGCCGCGCAGCGGATGCAGGCCGGTGCCGGGACGGCCGACCTGGCCGGTGATCAGCGCGAGCGCGATCAAGCAGCGGGCATTGTCGGTACCGTGAACATGCTGGCTGATGCCCATTCCCCAGAAAATGATCGAGGACTTTGCGCGCGCATACATTCGCGCCACTTCGCGCAGGGTCTCGGCCGGAATACCGCAGATCGGCGCCATTTTCTCCGGCGTAAACTCCTTGATCTTCTCCTTCAACTCGTCGAAGCCTTCGGTGTAACCGGCGATGTATTGTTCGTCGGTCAGGCCCTCGGTGATGATCGTATTGATCATCGCGTTCAGCATCGCGACGTCACTTCCGGGCTTGAACGCCAGATGCTTGGTGGCATGACGCGACAGCGTCTGCTTGCGTGGGTCCATCACGATCAGCTTGGCGCCGCGCTTGGCCGCGTTCTTGATGAAGGTGGCGGCGACGGGATGATTGACGGTCGGGTTGGCGCCGATGACCCAGATGACTTCGGCATCCTCGGCCGCGGAAAATGGCGCCGACACCGCACCCGAGCTCAGCCCTTCGAACAGCGCCGCCACCGACGAGGCGTGGCACAGCCGCGTGCAGTGATCGACATTGTTGGAGCCGAAGCCGGTGCGCACCAGCTTCTGGAACAGATAGGCCTCCTCGTTGGAGCCCTTGGCCGAGCCGAAGCCGGCGAGTGCCTTCACGCCCTTCTCGTCGCGTATCTTCACGAGCCCGCGGGCCGCAATATCCAGCGCCTCTTCCCACGTCGCTTCACGGAAATGCGTGTAGGGATTGGCCGGATCGACCTGGTCGTTGGCGTCCTTCTTCACGTTGGGCAGCCGGACCAGCGGCTTGGTCAGGCGATTGGGATGATGGATATAGTCGAAGCCGAAGCGGCCCTTGACGCAGAGGCGGTTGTGGTTGGCCGGGCCGTCGCGCCCTTCCGCGTAGATCACCTTCTCGTCCTTGACCTGATAGGTGACCTGGCAGCCGACGCCGCAATACGGACAGAGCGAATCCACCTTCCTGTCGGGATAGGTGACGCGGGTCTGCTTGTCGTCAAGCATAACCGCCGGCATCAGCGCGCCGGTCGGGCAGGCCTGCACGCACTCGCCGCAGGCGACGCAGGTGGACTCGCCCATCGGATCATCGAAGTCGAACACGATCTTGGCGCCGTGATTGCGATACGCCATGCCGATGACGTCGTTGACCTGGACCTCCCGGCACGCCCGCACGCACAGACCACACTGGATGCAGGCGTCGAGGTTGACGCGCATTGCCGGATGGCTGGCGTCGGTCGTCCAGCGCTCTCCCGCCGGGAAGCGGCTCTCGGTGACGCCGGTTTTCTCCGCCCAGTGCCAGAATTTCGAGTCGGGATCGTGCGAGGTCTCGCGCGCCGGCTGGTCGGCGACCAGAAGCTCCATCACCATCTTCTGCGCCGCGAGCGCTCGCGCGCTCTCGGTCTTGACCTTCATGCCGACGCTCGGCGTGCGCTTGCAGGACGCCGCCAGCACCCGCTCGCCTTCGATCTCGACCATGCAGGCGCGGCAATTGCCGTCGGGCCTGTAGTCCGGCGCCGGCGAATAGCAGAGATGTGGGATCTCGTGACCCTGGCGCTTCGCAACCTGCCAGATGGTCTCTCCGGGACTGGCTTCAACCTGCTTGCCGTCGAGTTCGAACGTGATCTTGGTCATTCAGCAGCTTCCTTGAACTCGTCGGGGAAGTATTTAATGACTGATGTCAGCGGATTCGAGGCGGCCTGCCCGAGGCCGCAGATCGATGCATCGCGCATCGCCTGGCTCAGTTCGTCGAGCAGCGCGCGATCCCAGACCGGCCGTTCCATCAGTTGCGCCGCCTTCTGCGTGCCGGCGCGGCACGGTGTGCACTGGCCGCAGCTCTCGTCCTCGAAGAAGCGCATCAGGTTCAATGCGGCGCCCTTCACGCTGTCCTGTTGCGACAGGATTACGATCGCGGCCGAGCCGATGAAGCAGCCGTATTTCTCCAGCGTACCGAAATCGAGCGGGATGTTATCCATCGTGGCCGGCAGGATGCCACCGGACGCGCCGCCGGGCAGATAGGCATGGAAGGTGTGGCCCTCGGCCATGCCGCCGCAATATTCGTCGACCAGTTCGCGCACGGTGATGCCGGCAGGCGCGAGCTTCATGCCAGGATTCTTCACCCGTCCGGACACCGAGAAGCTGCGCAGGCCGTGCCGCTCATTGCGGCCGTGGCTCTTCCACCAGTCGGCGCCCTTCTCCACGATGTCGCGCACCCACCACAGCGTCTCGATATTGTTGATCAGCGTCGGCAGGCCGAACAGGCCGACCTGGAACGGATAGGGCGGCTTGTGCCGCGGCAGTCCGCGCTTTCCCTCGATGCTCTCGAGCAGGGAGGACTCCTCGCCGCAGATGTAGGCGCCGGCGCCGCGGCGCATGTGCAGCCTCGGGCCATCGGCAGGAAGCTTGGCGATCTCGCGCGCAAGGATCTCGCGCGCGGCCGGATATTCGTCGCGGATATAGATGTAGACGTCGGATGCTTCGACGACATGCGCGCCGATCAGCATGCCCTCGATGAAACGATGCGGATCGGTTTCGAGATAGACGCGGTCCTTGAACGTGCCCGGCTCGCCTTCGTCGCCATTGATCGCCATCAGCCGCGGACCGGGCTCGCCCAGCACCGCGCGCCATTTGCGCCCCGTCGGGAAGCCGGCGCCGCCGAGTCCGCGCAGGCTCGCGTCATCCAGCGCCTTCAGGAGATCCTCTTTTGCCAGTTCGCCCGAACGCAGGCGATTGAGCAGCCTGTAGCCGCCATCGGCAACATAGGCGGCGTAATCGGCATATTTGGGCAAATGGGCGTGGGTATCGCCTGCCTTGACAGCCGCGAGCACTTGCTCGACGGCGGCGTGATCGATGAAATTGTGGCCGACCTCAGCCGCAGGCGCCGTGTCGCAACGACCGACGCAGGGCGCGCGCACCACGCGGATGCCGGGGCCGGCGGTGCTCTGCAGCGCATGCATCAACTCTTGCCCGCCAAGCATCGCGCAAGTGAGAGAGTCGCAGACGCGAATGGTGAGTGGCGCGACGTCGGGCTCACCTTCCTTCACCACATCGAAATGCGCGTAGAAGGTCGCGGTCTCGAACACCTCGGCGAACGCCAGCTTCATCTCGTCGGCAAGGGCTGCGAGATGCGCCGCCGAGATCTGGTGATATTTGTCCTGGATCAGGTGCAGATATTCGATCAGCATGTCGCGCTGCCGCGGCCGGACGCCGAGCAACTGCTCGATCTCGTGGGCAGCGGTCGGATCGACTTGGCGGCCTTTGGGGGTCGCCTTGGCCCGCTTCCGCCCCGCGCCGGGATGCTCGAAGCTGCGGACCTGCTGCACGTCATGCGTCGTCATGAGGGGCGTCTCATTCTTGCTGCCATATCAGCACTCTAGCGACTGGCATGCCAGATGCCAACTCAATTTTGAAGGGTTCCAAAAAGCGATGGGGGCATGCAGCCATGGCTGTCACGCCCCCGATTTCAACGCTGTCTGGTACGCTTGGTTCTCAAGTCTTGCTCATGCAGTCCTGGATGTAGAACCAGCGGTCGTCGCCGATTAGCCCCTTGGATTTCACCTCGGCACGGCACCCCTTCAGCTTGGGCTTGTTGGCGCTCCACTGGGTCTTCATCTCCTTCAGCTTCTGCATGGTCAGCTTCATCCTCGACGGCTTGGCGTCGGTTGACGCGGGTGCGGGCGCGCCCGGCGCAGCAGTCTGGGCCGATGCCGTATGCAGCGTGCCGGCGAGAAGCAGTATTGCGGCGAGACAAATTCCGTTACGGAGCATGGAAAAATTCCCTAATCACTGAATTATCAAACGAAGTAACGAGCGCGCGCGGGACCAAAAACCTCCCGCGCGCGCCGAGATGCGTCAGAAGATCTTCGCCGCGCTAAGCAGCGTCATGTACACGCCCCAGGCCAGCGGAACGCCGACGAACAACCAAAACAGCGCGGCCTTGCCGTCCAGGCTGCCCTTGCCGATTCCGAACGATCCGGTCGGCCCAGCACCGGCGGTCGCCGTTGCCTCCTGCAGCTTCGCCACTTCGGCATCGCTCATATGCCATTTCGGATCGACCGGCTTGATCAAGTAGTTGCAGATGAAGCCGGCAACCAGCATGCCGCACAGAATGTACATCGTCGTGTTGTAAAGCTGGTCGCGCGGCACGCCAGCAGCGAGTTGGAACTCACGAAGATAGTTCACCACCACGGGGCCAATGATGCCGGCGGTCGACCATGCGGTGAGCAGCCGTCCATGGATGGCGCCGACGAACTGGGTCCCGAACATGTCGGCGAGATAGGCGGGAACGGTAGCGAAGCCGCCGCCATACATCGACAGGATGATGCCGAAGCCGAGCACGAAGAGGAGCTTCGAGCCCATCGCAGCGAAGGTCGGCGCCAGCGCGTACAGCACGATGCCAAGCACGAAGAACGTGTAGTAGGTGTTCTTGCGGCCGATCTTGTCCGACAGCGACGCCCAGAAGAAGCGGCCGCCGATGTTGAACAGCGACAGCAGTCCGGCAAAGCCGGCGGCGATCGCCGCGATCTGCGCCTTCTGCGTGGCATCGAGCGCGTTGAACCCGACATTGGGCAGGCCGATCAGCTTGCCGGCGAAGATCTCCTGCAACATCGGCGAGGCCATGCCGATCACGCCAATGCCGGCCGACACGTTCAAGCAGAGCACCCACCAGATCAGCCAGAATTGCGGAGTCTTGTGCGCATTGTCGAGATGGACGTTCTTGCTCGAGATCATCGCATTGGATTTCGCCGGCGGCGTCCAGCCCTCGGGCTGCCACCCGCTCGGCGGAACGCGATAACGGAAGGCGCCGATCATCATGAACACGAAATAGATGGCGCCCATGGTGAGGAAGGTCTCCCAGACGCCGACCGATGTCGGCGTCTTGAAGAAGGTCATCAGCTTGTCTGCCAACGGCGCGCCGATCATCGCGCCGCCGCCAAAGCCCATGATCGCCATGCCGGTCGCCATGCCGCGGCGGTCAGGAAACCATTTCACCAACGTGGACACCGGCGAGATATAGCCGAGGCCAAGACCGACGCCGCCGATCACGCCGGAGCCGAGCCACATCAGCCAGAGTTGATGCGTGATGATACCGATCGCGCCGAGCACGAGACCGCCGCACCAGCAAAGCGCGGCGACGAAGCCTGCCTTACGCGGCCCGACCTTCTCGAGCCAGCCACCCCAGACCGCCGCGGAGACGCCGAGCACGACGAAGAACAGGGTGTACATCCACCCCAGGCTCGCGACCTTCCAGTCGCACGTGGTGGTGAATAGCTCCTGGACCAGCGAAATGTCGGGACACGCCTTCGGCGCGGTCAATCCGATCGCGCGCGAGAGCGGCAGCCAGAATACGGAGAAACCATAGGCCATGCCGATGCAAAGGTGGATGCATAGCGCGGCGGGCGGCACCAGCCAGCGGTTGAAGCCCGCAGCGGCGATTGTCCGTTCCTTGTCGAGGAAACCTGCGCCTGCCGCCGATACGCTTCCGGCGCTACTCATCGTCGTCATTGAAAACCCTCCCCTGCAACCGCCATTGCCTTCAGCGAGTCTGCTGTCCTGATCCCGTCCAACCCCTATGCGGAGCAACTGTCACGTTGCCGTTCCGCACAATTCCTTGCATGCGCCGGGACCACCATGCGCAATCTGGAATTTAACCCCCGACGCGACCGGATATGCCGCAACCGCGCAGAGCGATTCGGAAAGTGCGCTTGCCCTTAAGCCACCCCCCGCGCGCCTTTATCGATCAGGCACCACTCCACCTCCGCGACCTGGCGGAGCATAGTAATTGGCGCAAGGCGAAACCGGTGTCGATAGGCAAATGGTAGGAATCAACCGCTACGAGCCAACGCGCGGCGACGCATCATTTGATTTATCTATCGACCCATTTACCTTTTCGATCAGAAACACGATGCGGACATCGTTGCGTTCCGTGATCTCAACTTTGTCACCGGTCTCCCGAATGAGATTCGGGATATCGATCACCGACAACGGATCGCTGCAATGTACTTCCAGGAAATCTCCCGGCGTTACGCTCTTGAGCGCCTTGCGCGTCTTCAATGCCGGCAACGGGCATTTCAATCCGGTGAGATCGAGCTTTGTTGTGGTCATGGTCCGAACATGGCGAAGCAGCCTCGCATCGTCAACGAAAGACACCGTCTTCACATCAGGCTTGCATAGGACAGGAAGCCGACAGACTGGCCGGGTTCGACCAGCGTCACCTGTTCGCTCAGCTCGACCAACCCGTCGGTATCGACCAGCGACGACAATAAGCCAGCGCCTTCGCGCGGGAATTTGACCGCCTCGAGCGCACCGTCATGACCCTTGCGCAGGTTGACGCGGACATATTCGCGGCGGGCGATCTTCTTCTTGTAGGCGAAGGCTGCGCGCACCGGCATCGGAACCAGCGGCTCTTGCCGCGCGCCCATCAGCGCCAGCACGGTCGGGCGGACCACATGGACGAAGGTGACGAAGCTTGCCACCGGATTTCCCGGCAGGCCGATGAACGGCGTGCCGTTGATGACACCCATTGCGACCGGGCGCCCCGGCTTGATCGCCATCCGCCACAGCACGAGCTTGCCGACCGCTTCGACGCCGGCTTTGACGTGATCCTCCTCACCGGTCGAGACGCCACCCGTGGTGAGGATCAGATCATGTGCGCCCGCGACACTCCGCAGCGCCGATGCAAGCGCGGCGCGCTCGTCGCGCAGGATCCCAAGATCGCTGACATCGCAACCGAGCCGACGCAGCATCGCCATCAGCATGAAGCGGTTGGAGTCGAATAGTTGCGGCGAGGCGCGGTGCCCGCCCGGCGACACGAGTTCGTCGCCGGTGGAAAACACGGCAACGCGGAGCCGCCTGACGACGGCAAGCTCGGTCAGGCCGAACGCCGCTGCGAGCGCGACATCCTGCGGCCGCAAGCGCTGACCGGCTTTTAGCGCCACGTGCCCGAGCGGAACGTCCTCGCCCGCCGGCCGCACATTGGCGCCGGGCTTCAGTCCTGCCGGCAGCACGACCTTGCCGTCCTCGAGGCTTACGTCCTCCTGCATGAACACGGTGTCGGCGCCTTCGGGCATCGGCGCGCCCGTGAAGATGCGCATCGCCTCGCCGCCCCTGATCGCCGTCTGCGCCGATGCGCCGGCCTGCACGCGGCCGGACAATGGAAATGCCCGCGCGTCCGTTTTCGGAATATCGCTGCTTGCAACCGCATAGCCATCCACCGCGGAATTGGTGAAGGGCGGCAGCGGCAACGGCGCAGCGACATCACCGGCAAGAATGCGGCCATCGGCAGCGGCCAGCGCAATGGTTTCAACATCGGCGATCCGGGCGACGCGGTCGGCGATCACGCGCACCGCCTCGTCCACCGACATCATCGGTCCGCCAAAGGCAAAGCAATCGTCGGACAGTTGCGCCATCTCGCCTCGTCAGTTCTCGGCAGAAGCGGTTGCCAGCACGTCGTCGACCGGTATCGCGGACCGCAGCATCAGTGCGGCGACCTCTTCGATATCATCGAGATGGACCACAGGCAGCGCGGTTTCAACCGCGACGTCGCTTGCGATCCCGACCACCCGCGGATCATTGGGAAACAGCAGCGGCTTGCCATTGGCAGCGCGATGTACCTCGATCTTGTTGAGCGGCTCGCGTTTGAAGCCTTCGACCACGACAAGATCGACCGGCGCCATCTTGGCCAGCAGTTCCGGCAATCGCGGTTCGTTTGCACCACGGAGTTCGTGCATCAATGCCCAGCGCCGCGTCGAGGACACCAGCACCTCGGTCGCGCCCGACTGCCGGTGCACCCAGGAATCCTTGCCCGGCACGTCGACATCGAATTCGTGATGGGCGTGCTTGATTACGGAGACGCGCAAGCCCCGGCCGAGGAGATCCGGGATCACCCGCGAGAGCAAGGTGGTCTTGCCGGCACCGCTCCATCCCGCGAGGCCAATCACTTTCATTCTATCCGTTCTCCGCACTGGAACCCGCTCCACCATCATTGCGAACCACCGGGTCGCGAACGCGCGCCCGCTGACAGGCTCCACGAAGCAGCCCAACTGTCCCATAGACCATTATGCATTGCTTGGCCGCTTTGCTCCTCGCACTGGCGAGAAGCTTAAACCCTTGTTTCACTTGGCTACCAACATGCTTATATCGGCTGGCGGCCCCTGTCATGCTAGCCTGACCAACATGATGAAGATCGAGAAAGCGCCCGTCCCCCTGATCGTCCCCAACCCGGACGACCCGCGTCTGACCGAGCGCGTGCAGGGCACCGACCAGACCGGCACCGCCGTCGAGATCAAGGTGCCGGTCGAGCGGCCACTGACGCTCTACCTCAATGCGCAGGAGATCGTCACCATGATGACGATCGGCGACTATCCGGAGTATCTGGCGCTTGGCTATCTCTTGAACCAGAACATGCTGAAATATGACGACGTTGTCACCGAGGTCGAATATCACGACGACCTGCAGGTGGTGGTCGTGCGCACCGAGCACCACACCAATTTCGAGCAGAAGCTGAAGAGGCGGACGCAGACGTCAGGCTGCGCGCAAGGCACCGCCTTCGGCGATTTGCTTGAAGCGGTCGAAAGCGTCGCCTTGCCGAAGGCCGAGCTGCGCACCTCGTGGCTCTATCAGATGACCCACGCGATCAACACCATGCCCTCGCTCTACCTCGAAGCCGGGGCGATCCATGGCTGCGTGCTGTGCAAGGAGGGCACGCCGGTCTGCTACACCGAGGATGTCGGCCGGCACAACGCGGTCGACAAGATCGCGGGCTGGCTCTACCGCCACGGCGTCGATCCCGCCGACAAGGTCCTCTACACCACGGGTCGGCTCACCTCGGAGATGGTGATCAAGACGGTGCGGATGGGGATTCCGATTCTCGTTTCACGCTCCGGCTTCACCGCCTGGGGCGTCGAGCTGGCGCGGCAGGTCGGGCTGACCCTCGTCGGCCGCACGCGCGGAAAGCGCTTCATCGCGTTGTCGGGACAAGAGCGTATCGTGTTCGACCAAAGCCTCGACTATGTCGAGGAAGAATCGGCCCGCCACAAGCGCAAGGGTGAAGCGCGTGACGATTGAACCGGCGCCAAGAGGCGCGCCAGAGATCCCCGGCGTCCTCCTGGCGGGCGGCCTCGCACGGCGCATGGGCGGCGGCGACAAGCCGATGCGCATGATAGCCGGCCACACTATTCTGGAGCGGGTGATCAGGCGGCTGAAGCCGCAGTGCGACGGGCTCATTCTCAACGCCAATGGCGATCCGGCGCGCTTCGCCGCATTCGGACTTCCCGTGATCGCAGATGGCGTTGCCGATTTCCCGGGGCCGCTGGCCGGCATTCTCGCCGCGCTCGACTGGGTCGCCGCGAACCGGCCAGGCGTGACGCTGGTCTTGAGCGCTGCCGCCGACTGCCCGTTTCTGCCGCGCGACCTGGTTGCGCGGCTTTATGAGGCGCTCGCCGCACAGGACGCCCAGCTTGCGGTCGCCGCCTCCGATGGACAGTCGCACCCGGTGATTGGACTATGGAGCGTCGCACTGCGAGACGAGTTGCGTCACGCGCTCGTCGTCGAAGACGTGAGAAAGATCGACCGCTGGACTGCCCGCTACAAGCTCGCCACCGTGACGTGGCCAGCCACGCCGCTCGATCCTTTCTTCAATGCCAACACCGTGGACGACATCGCCGAAGCCGAACGGCTTGCGGCGCTGGATGAGGCACGTGACTAGAGCTCTATCGTAATGGATCAAGCTCCTGCCTTTGACCTGCGGAGCCATTCGTCGAGGCCGATGCGGCCGAGGCGCGCTTCACCCAGCGGCACCAGCGATTTCTC
>NZ_JAFCJK010000013.1 GCF_018131005.1 Bradyrhizobium lablabi | reverse complement strand
TAGAGCGTTTTCGAGCGAAGTGGAAACCGGTTCGCGTGAAGAAAACGCGTCAAAACAAGAATCTAGAGCCCCATTCCGATTCCATCGGAACGAAAAGGGCTCTAGTTCAGCTCACCTGATATTTCGCGACCGCAGTCTCGTTCCATTCGATGCCGAGCCCAGGACCGCGGGCGGTCACTGCGCCATCGGCGATCTCGGTGGGTTTTGCCAGGATCGCGCCTGCAAAATCGAGAAATTCGAGCCAGTGCGCGGTCGGCGTCACCGCCAGCAGATGCGCACTGACTTCCGCGAACAGATGGCTCGACATCGGGATCGAGGCGGCATCGGCCTGGCCTGCGACCTGGAGCCAGCCGGTGACACCGCCGACTTTCATCACGTCGGGCATGATGAAGTCGCTCGCGCCGGCCGCGATCGCCTCGGCGAAGCCGCGCGGGAACCACCAGTTCTCGCCGGCCTGGATCGGCGTGGGGGAGGTCTCGCGGACCTTGGCGTGACCGGAGAGGCTTTCCTGCGGCACCGGCTCCTCGATCCAGTGCAGGTCGTAGGGCGCGAGCCGCGCGATGCGGCGCGTGGCTTCTGCCGGATCGAGCGATTGGTTGAAGTCAATCATCAGCGCGATGTCGGGACCGAGCAGGGCACGCACGCCCTTCACGACGCGCTCGTCATTGGCCAGATCGCCATCACCGCCCTTGATCTTGATGCCCTTGAATCCCTGGTCGAGCGAACGACGCAGCGCGCGCTCGTCGGCGGTCGGATCGACCGCGCCGTAGCTGTCGTAGGCCTTGATCGGCTTTACGGAGCCACCGAGCAACTCGGCCAATGGCCGACCAGCGAGCTGGCCGAGCACGTCCCAATAGGCCATGTCGAGGCCAGAAACCGCCATTCCGACGAGGCCTTGCCAGCCAAGCAAGCGAAACCTGGCGTCCATCGCCTTCATCAATTCGAAAGGCGCGACCGGCTTGCCGACCAGCTCGCGCCCGATCTCCTCGATCAGATAGACAAGAGGTTTTAGTGTGAGCTTGCTGTAGCCAAAGATATAGGTACGCCCGGTAACGCCCTGATCGGTCTCAACGTCGATCAGGACCAGCGGCCCGGAATCGATCACGCCGAATGCGTTCTTCACGGGACGCTTGAGCGGCACCACGACGCTTCGCGCCTTAACTCCACGGATCGCTGCAACCGTCTGGCTCATGGGCTTTTCCTCTTGTTGTTATGCGACACTGTACCACCGTAGGAGGCGCGGCGCCGCCCAGTCCGTGGCGACGGACTCGATCAAATAACGCCCGGCGTGTTCGGCGAGGAACGCGATGCGCTGCGTTTGGCCCGGCTCGATTGCGAGCGTGTCGAGCCAGAACGGCTTCCAGCCGTCGTCGAGCCGGTCGAGCAGGCGGAAATGATGGCCGTGCAGGTGGAACACGTTCGGGCGCGCGCCAGGATTGGTCAGCGCCAGTACGACGGTCCGGCCGGCGCGAAAGGCGAGCGGGTCCGTCGTAGACAATTTTGTTGGCGCGACCCAACCGGCCTGCAGGCCCGCGAGGGGAAGCTCGAACCGCTGTGCGCTCTTCAAATCGAGTTGCGTCGGCAAGCCGTTGGAAGGGAGCGGCGGGGCCGGGCGCTGCGGCGTGGACCGGGTCGGTTGGGCGTCCGTGACAATCAGTCGCCCGATCGAGCGCGCTTCCTTGCCGTCATGCAGCAGGATCGATGAGGACGTTCCGGCCGCGCCGGTGACGTCGACGAAGATATCCGTCCGGCCTCCCGGCGGCAGCACCAGCGCGCCGTTGCGCGCCGGGAACGGCTCGGCCGGCTGGCCGTCAATGGCCATGACGCGGAGTTCGAGGTTTTCGATCTTGACCGCCACCACAGTTCGGTGGCCGGCATTGATGAAGCGGAGCCTCAGGCGATCGTTGACCCGGGCCGATATGTCGAGCGAAGTCTTTCCGTTAATGGTATGGAATAGCTTGGAGTTTTCCGGATCAAGTCCGGGCGCCAAGGCGCTCCCATCAGATTTGAGCCGCCACTCCTCGATCAGCAAGACTTCGTCGCGATCGACTGAAATCGGAGAGCTTTCGGCCGCGATGAGGGCCCGGCCGCGCGACGGCCGGGCGCCCCCGTCCCCGAGCAGTCCGGCATCGCACAGGAAGGTACCGGCATGCCGCAAGTGAAGGGCGAACGTCTCCGTGGCGCCGGCGGCAAGCGGCGGCCGGGAGGCCAGCGGCTCGGCGGCTGCCCCGCCGTCGATTCCCCGCCAGCTCAGCGCGACCGGCCCGGGTTCGCCGTTGGCGAGACTGACATCGAGCATGTCGCCCCGCTTGAACCTGAGTTCGGGGCCGCCGATCGACCAGACCGATGCGTCAGCTTGGTCTGGACGCAGCGAGATTCGTTCTGCCCGGGTCTGGAGCGTGAGCGCAATGCGGGTCTGCGCCATCACCGAGGCAGGGAGCGCAGGGCAAAGTGACGCGGCGCCCAGCCCGGTCAAAAACGCACGTCGGTCGAGAGGAAATTCGGGGCTTGCCATCGGGCCGATGCGGACCATTTTCTCGTGCATCTGTCCAGCCGCGACACGTCGCAGGCAGCGACAAAAGCCGCCATTTTTTTGCTGCGAACCGGCAGGCGCATGTTATAAGCCCGGCCGCCCGCGGCATCGCGGCCGGATTGGATGCTTTTCACGCGGGCGTGGCGGAACTGGTAGACGCGCTGGATTTAGGTTCCAGTGACGAAAGTTGTGGGGGTTCGAGTCCCTCCGCCCGCACCAAGCGCTTGCAGCGTTTGCATGATCCTCTGGAGAACCTTCGCCTGGCGGGGCGGGGTTAGCCAAACCCACCGGCGTTCGGCTGTTGGCCGCGCGTCGACTTGACTGAACACCGTCTCGGCCGATCGGGCCGCGGCAAAAGCGGAAGAAGATTGACACCATGCAGGTCACCGAAACCCTCAACGAGGGACTGAAGCACGAATTTAAGGTCAGCGTCCCGGCAACCGATCTCGATGCCAAGGCCGACGCCAAGCTGGTCGATCTCAAGGACAAGGTCCGCCTCAACGGCTTCCGTCCCGGCAAGGTGCCGGTGTCGCATCTGAAGAAGGTCTATGGTCGCTCTGTGATGGCCGAGACCATCGACCAGACCATCCGCGACACCAACACCCAGATATTCACCGATCGCGGCTTCCGCCTCGCGACCGAGCCGAAGATCACCATGCCGACGGAGCAGAAGGAGGTCGAGGAGTTGCTTTCGGGCAAGACCGACCTGACCTATACGGTCGCGATCGAGGTTGTGCCGCAGATTCAGCTCGCCGACTTCAAGACCTTCTCGGTCGAGAAACCTGTGGTCGAGGTGTCCGAGGCCGACGTCGACGACGCCATCAAGCGCATCGCCGACGGCAGCCGCCCGTACAACGCAAAGGCGGAGGGCGCAAAGGCCGAGACCGGCGATCGCGTCACCATCAACTTCAAGGGCACGATCAACGGCGAGGCTTTTGAAGGCGGCACCGGCGAGGGCATCCAGGTCGCGATCGGTACCGGCCAGTTCATTCCTGGCTTCGAGGAGCAGCTCATCGGTATCGGTTCCGGCGAGACCCGCACGCTGAAGGTGAACTTTCCGACCAACTATCTCAACGACAAGCTCGCGGGGAAGCCGGCCGAGTTCGAGACCACCGCGACGAATATCGAGGCGCCTGGCGAGGTCAACATCGACGACGATTTCGCCAAGACGCTTGGCCTGGAGTCGCTCGACAAGCTCAAGGAAGCCGCGCGCGAGCGGTTGACGGCCGAGTTCGCCGGCGCAACGCGTCAGCGTGTCAAGCGAGCGCTGCTCGACCGTCTCGACGAGAGCCACAAGTTCGAGGCGCCGCCTTCGCTGGTCGCCGAAGAGTTCAACCTGATGTGGAATTCGATCAAGGCGGAGATGGATTCATCCGGCAAGACCTTCGCCGACGAGAACACCACGGAAGAGGCTGCCAAGGACGAGTACCAGAAGATCGCGGACCGCCGTGTCCGTCTCGGCCTTGTGCTCTCGGAGATCGGCGAGAAGAACAAGATTACCGTGACCGACGACGAGGTCGGCCGCGCCGTGATCGAGCGCGCCCGCCAGATGCCGGGCCGCGAGAAGGAAATTTGGGATTACTACCGCAACAATGCCCAGGCGCTGGCCCAGCTTCGCGCACCGATCTATGAGGACAAGGTGGTCGACTTCATCCTCGAACTTGCCAACGTGACCGAGAAGAAGGTCACCAAGGATGAGCTATTCAAGGATGAAGACGGCGAGAAAACTGCCGCGTAGTCGCGGCACCTCGCGTTAATAATGAACCGAGAAAGCGCCAGGGCGGCGGTATCCCGTCGCTAGGCGGCTTTCGTCGAATCAGTTTGAACTTGCACCTGCCCAACTGGCTAGTGCCGGCCTTGTTGCCAGGAAATTGGCCTATATCTGGGTTAAGCCAATTTCTCTGCATCACTCCTAACCCATGGGTTGTCTCATGCGCGATCCCGTTGAAACCTACATGAACCTCGTCCCGATGGTCGTCGAGCAGACCAATCGCGGTGAACGCGCCTACGACATTTTCTCGCGGCTGCTCAAGGAGCGCATCATCTTCGTGACAGGTCCGGTGGAAGACGGCATGTCGACGCTGATCGTCGCGCAGCTCCTGTTCCTCGAGGCCGAGAATCCGAAGAAGGAAATCTCGATGTACATCAACTCGCCGGGCGGCGTGGTGACGTCGGGCCTCGCGATCTACGACACCATGCAATTCATTCGCCCGCCGGTGTCCACGCTATGCACCGGGCAGGCGGCCTCGATGGGTTCGCTGCTGCTGGCGGCCGGTGAGAAGGACATGCGCTTCACTCTGCCGAATTCGCGCATCATGGTTCACCAGCCTTCGGGCGGCTTCCAGGGTCAGGCCACGGACATCATGCTGCACGCGCAGGAAATCCTGAATCTGAAGAAGCGCCTCAACGAAATCTACGTGAAGCACACCGGCCAGACTTACAAGTCGATCGAGGATGCGCTTGAGCGCGACAAGTTCCTGACCGCGGAGGACGCCAAGGCGTTCGGTCTCGTCGACAAGGTCATCGACAAGCGCCCCGAGGACCCCACCGCGGCGAAGGCCGCGTAGGTCGTAAGTGCTTTCCCCGGGCGTCGGTGTGATTTCGGCACCGGCGCCTCACAGATCCGGTAGGGGGAGGCTCGCCGGCTTGTCTGCCCACACCCTGGCACTGGTGGAAAGGTTCCGCTTTCGTGCTCATCAGCTCCGTGGCAAACCCGCAACGATCCATGGATTTTGTGGCGTATTCCACGTGCGAACGCCGGAAATCACGGTATTGTCACGGTGTTGAGCTTGCGGCCCGATTAGCGAATTCTTGATAGTCGGGTGCCAGCATGGTTGGCTATGGCCGTGACGGCTATGGTTGCGGGAGATTCGAATAGACCGTGATTCGCGCGGTCTGAATTGCGCAGGGTCTTTTTTGGTACGGAATTTGCTCTATCTACCCATAAGCTCCGGTTTGGTGCCGGAATGGGTCGATCTGGCAAGCGGGATCGAACGGCGGACGGAGATAATGAATGAGTAAGGTCGGCACGAGCGACTCCAAGAACACGCTATACTGCTCGTTCTGCGGCAAGAGCCAGCACGAAGTCCGCAAGCTGATTGCAGGACCGACCGTCTTCATCTGCGACGAATGCGTTGAACTCTGCATGGACATCATTCGCGAGGAGAACAAGTCCTCGCTGGTGAAGTCGCGCGACGGCATCCCGACGCCGAAAGAAATCTGCAAGGTGCTGGACGACTACGTGATCGGCCAGAGCCACGCCAAGAAAGTGCTGTCGGTCGCCGTGCACAATCACTACAAGCGGCTCAATCACCAGACCAAGCACAATGACGTCGAACTCGCGAAGTCGAACATCCTTCTGATCGGTCCGACGGGCTCCGGCAAGACGCTGCTCGCGCAGACGCTCGCCCGCATCCTGGACGTTCCCTTCACCATGGCTGACGCGACGACGCTGACCGAAGCCGGTTACGTCGGCGAGGACGTCGAGAACATCATCCTGAAGCTGTTGCAGGCGGCCGACTACAATGTCGAGCGCGCGCAGCGCGGCATCGTCTACATCGACGAAATCGACAAGATCAGCCGCAAGTCGGACAATCCCTCGATCACCCGTGACGTGTCGGGCGAGGGCGTGCAGCAGGCGCTGTTGAAGATCATGGAGGGCACGGTGGCTTCGGTTCCGCCGCAGGGCGGCCGCAAGCATCCGCAGCAGGAGTTCCTGCAGGTCGACACCACCAATATACTGTTCATCTGCGGCGGCGCCTTCTCTGGCCTCGAGAAGATCATTTCGGCACGCGGCCGTTCGACCTCGATCGGTTTCGCCGCGCAGGTGCTGGCGCCGGAGGATCGACGTACCGGCGAGATTTTCCGCCACGTCGAGCCGGAGGACTTGCTCAAATACGGCCTGATCCCGGAATTCGTCGGCCGTCTTCCGGTTGTTGCCACGCTGGAAGACCTGGATGAGGCCTCGCTGAAGAAGATTCTTACCGATCCGAAGAACGCCCTGGTGAAGCAGTACCAGCGCCTGTTCGAGATGGAGAGCATCGAGCTGACATTCGCCGACGAGGCGCTTGGCGCGGTTGCCCGCAAGGCGATCGAGCGCAAGACCGGCGCACGCGGGCTGCGTTCGATCCTGGAGAGCATCCTGCTCGAGACCATGTTCGACCTCCCGGGCCTGGAAGGCGTCGAGGAAGTCGTGATCTCGCGTGAAGTGGTGGAGGGAACGGCCCGTCCGCTCTACATCTACGCGGATCGTTCCGACCGCGCCGTCGAGAGCAGCGCGAGCGCCTAAGCGCTCGCATTGATCTGCCAAAAATGCACGGCTGCCGCCGCGTTTAGGCGGCCGCCGCGACATAGCGGCGACCGCTTGTTAGCTCGAATTTACGGGCATTTCTCCGTACTTGACTCCCCTGTGCCCGATAGCCACCTAATGCTATCGGTGACGGTGCTCATGCGTTGAGATTCGTTGCTTCACGATCCGAAGAAGCAGTCGATTTTGACTCGCTGTTTTTGGATCAATAAGGCACCTTGTGGCGGTTGCGTGAGCGGGCGGGCCGTGTGCAAGGGGGCAAAACAAAAGGAATACGCCATGACGACTTCCAAACCCCGGCCAACGATCGTTCACGGCGAAAGCCACTCCTATCCGGTGCTGCCGCTCCGCGACATTGTCGTCTTTCCGCACATGATCGTGCCTCTGTTCGTCGGCCGCGAGAAATCGATCCGCGCGCTCGAAGAGGTGATGAAGAACGACGCGCTGATCATGCTCGCGACGCAGAAGAACGCGTCCGATGATGATCCGGCCCCCGAAGCGATTTACGAGACCGGTACGCTTGCGAGCGTGTTGCAGCTCCTGAAATTGCCCGACGGCACCGTGAAGGTGCTGGTCGAAGGGCTCGAGCGCGCGCGCGTCGAGAAGTATTCCGACCGGACTGAATATTACGAGGCGACCGCGGTCGCGCTCGCCGACACCGACGCCAATTCGGTTGAAGCCGAGGCGCTGGCGCGTTCGGTCGTGTCCGACTTCGAGAGCTATGTGAAGCTGAACAAGAAGATCTCCGCCGAAGTCGTCGGCGTGGTTCAGGCGATCACCGATTTCGCCAAGCTCGGGGATACCGTCGCCTCGCATCTCGCGGTGAAGATCGCCGATCGGCAAGCGATCCTGGAGACGTTGTCCGTCACGCAGCGCCTGGAGAAGGTGCTGGGCCTGATGGAGAGCGAAATCTCGGTGCTGCAGGTCGAGAAGCGCATCCGTTCGCGCGTCAAGCGCCAGATGGAGAAGACCCAGCGCGAGTATTACCTGAACGAGCAGATGAAGGCGATCCAGAAGGAGCTCGGCGACGACGAGGGTCGCGACGAGCTGGCCGACCTGGAGGAGAAGATCTCCAAGACCAAGCTGTCCAAGGAGGCGCGAGAGAAGGCGCAGCATGAGCTGAAGAAGCTGCGCCAGATGTCGCCGATGTCCGCGGAAGCAACGGTCGTGCGCAACTATCTGGACTGGCTGCTGTCGATTCCGTGGGGCAAGCGATCCAAGGTCAAAAAGGACCTGGAGGCCGCGCAGGCGGTGCTGGACTCCGATCATTACGGGCTCGAGAAGGTCAAGGACCGCATCGTCGAGTATCTCGCCGTACAGTCACGCGCCAACAAGCTGACCGGGCCGATTTTGTGCCTGGTCGGACCTCCCGGTGTCGGCAAGACCTCGCTCGGCAAGTCGATCGCCAAGGCCACGGGACGCGAGTTCGTGCGAGTGTCGCTCGGCGGCGTGCGCGATGAGGCCGAGATCCGCGGTCACCGCCGCACCTATATCGGCTCGATGCCCGGCAAGATCATCCAGTCGATGCGCAAGGCGAAGACCTCGAATCCGCTGTTTCTGCTGGACGAGATCGACAAGATGGGCGCCGATTTCCGCGGCGATCCGTCGTCGGCGCTGCTTGAGGTTCTGGACCCCGAGCAGAACTCGACGTTCAACGACCATTACCTGGAGGTCGATTACGACCTGTCCAACGTGATGTTCATCACGACCGCGAATACGCTGAATATTCCCGGACCGCTGATGGACCGCATGGAGATCATCAGGATCGCTGGCTACACCGAGAACGAGAAGGTCGAGATCGCGCGCAAGCACCTGATCCCGAGCGCGCTCTCCAAGCATGGCCTGGACTCGAAGGAATGGTCGATCGACGACGATGCGCTCCTGTTGATGATCCGCCGCTACACCCGTGAAGCGGGCGTGCGCAATCTGGAACGTGAGCTCTCCACACTTGCCCGCAAGGCGGTGAAGGAGCTGATGATTTCCAAGAAGAAGTCGGTCAGGGTCACCGAGAAGAACATCGAGGAGTTCCTCGGGGTTCCGAAGTACCGCTTCGGTGAGATCGAGAGCGATGACCAGGTCGGCATCGTTACGGGTCTTGCCTGGACCGATGTCGGCGGCGAGCTTCTGACGATCGAAGGCGTCATGATGCCCGGCAAGGGCAGGATGACGGTCACGGGCAATCTGCGCGACGTGATGAAGGAGTCGATCTCGGCGGCGGCGTCCTACGTCCGCTCGCGCGCGATCACCTATGGCATCGAGCCGCCGCTGTTCGACCGCCGCGACATCCACGTCCATGTGCCGGAGGGCGCAACTCCGAAGGACGGTCCGTCTGCGGGCGTCGCAATGGCCACAGCGATCATCTCGGTCATGACCGGTATCCCGGTTCGCCACGATGTCGCGATGACCGGCGAGATCACGCTGCGCGGCCGCGTGCTGCCGATCGGCGGTCTGAAGGAGAAGCTGCTCGCTGCCGCGCGTGGCGGCATCAAGACGGTGCTGATCCCGGAGGACAACGCCAAGGATCTCACGGAGATTTCCGATGCGATCAAGGGCGGCATGGACATCATCCCGGTCTCGCGGCTGGACGAGGTCGTCGCGAAAGCGTTGACGCGCGTGCCCACGCCGATCGTCTGGGAAGAGGACACCAAGGTCGACGTCAAGCCCGACGCTTCGGATGAAGCGGCCGGCGGTCTGACGGCGCACTGAGCCAACGTTTGATGAAAGTGATAGAACGGCGCCTTCGGGCGCCGTTTTTGCTGGTGGCCTCGAGCCTTTCGAGTACGAAGGAGCGCGGATGCAGATTAACGGTCAGTGCCATTGCGGGTGCGTGACCTTTCAGGCCGAGATCGATCCCGAGCGTGTGTCGATCTGCCATTGCACGGATTGCCAGACGCTGACCGGATCGCCCTATAGGGTGACCGTGATCTGCGCCGCCGACCAGGTGCGCCTGACCGGACAGGCGCCGAAGGTCTACGGGAAAAAGGGCGACAACGGCCGAACCCGCTTCCAGCATTTCTGCGGCAATTGCGGTTCCCCGCTGTTTACGAGCGGCGAGGAGGGCGGTCCCGGGGATTGGGGAATTCGCTGGGGCAGCATCCGCCAGCGCGACCAATTGCCGCCGAGGCGCCAGATCTGGTGCCGCTCGGCGGCGCCATGGATCAGCGATCTCAGGGATTTACCGGGGCGGCCGACCGATTAGAGCATGATCCGAAAAAGTGCGTAGCGGTTTTCCCTCGCGACAAACGCGCAGCGTTTGCGCGGAGATCATGCTCAAACAAGGACCTAAAGCGCGATGATGATTCAGCCTAATCTCACCGCGTTTTAGGATTTTGCGATCTTGCACCGCGGGTGCGGGCAAGGCTAAAGAGACGGCGTAAGGGCGGTTAGCTCAGCGGTAGAGCGCTTCGTTTACACCGAAGATGTCGGCGGTTCGATCCCGTCACCGCCTACCATTTCGACCCGCCCGATCGAGCGCCAGTTGACCGATTCCGCGGCCGGGACCACGGCGCCGCTCCATGCAGCCGCACATGGTCATCGTGCTTCCGTATCTGACGACCGCGAACCAGGTCCGTCACATGCGCATCAGCATGCCCTTGATCGAATGCCTGGTCGATGGCGTTCGCTACTGGCGGCCCGACGATCTGCCGCCGGTCTCGGGCGTCGAGCTCCGGCCGATGCTCCGGCCCAGGATTGCCCAGGCCAAAGCGCGGCCGCCCGGCGGCGCGTAACGGCCGGCGCGTCGCGGACCGCTAGAACGCCAACCGTTCTAGCACGGAAACCACGAAAAAGACGCCGCCTGCGTTCGGCTGTCCCTGAGCTGCGCCGGTGATGGGCGCCAAGGAATTGATGTCTTTCGAGTCGGAGACGGCCAGCGTGCCGGTGAGAACCGCCGCGCGGTCGCCAGGCTTGAGCGCCACACCGGCGAGGAAGCCGGGAATATCGTCGAGGAAAACCTCGTTCGAGAACTTCAGGTTTCCAACCTGGATGCAGTTGACTGGCGTACCCAAGGTATTTGTAAACTTCACAGGTTTAGAAGTGAGAAAGGTTTCGCTGTTGCCGTCGGGATCGGTCAGCTCTAGCGTGAAGCTAAATATGCTATCCGGATTCGTCTGTAGTTTGAGGCTGAACTTCCAGTTGCGGTCCGTCGGTTTGGGCGCGGGCGGCGGAGGCGTCGGACGGGGAGGCGTCGGAGGAGGGGGCTTCGGACCGGGAGGCGTCGGACGGGGAGGCGTAGGAGGGGGAGGCGTCGGACCGGGAGGCGTCGGATCGGGATTCTCGCCTTTTCCGACCATTGCCTTGTCGAGTGCAGCGATGGTCTGGATGCCGACGACACGGTCTGGAACTGTCTGGCCGGGGCCGAGGATCGGCTTGGGACGATGAGCGCTCTTGAAAGCGAACACCGCCTTCGCCGTCGACTCTCCGTAAACGCCGGCCGCATCGGAGATGGTGAAACCCAGCGACCGCAGCGCGGTCTGGATTCGCCCGACCGCGTCCTCCGTGCCGGGAAAATTCGGCTTCTTGTCCTTAAAGATATTGAACTGATGATTCACGGCGCAGTCGGCTAGACGCTTTTTGCCCGGACCTTCCTTTGTGAACAGTTCCGATGAGAGCGGCATGATGCTGTCCTCGGGCGTCGCGAGCGGATGCAAGGTCGCCGATCGTCGCCTGTAACACACCTCCGGTTTCCTGTCCTTGCGGCGTGGTTGCGCACAGCCTGGCGTTCGCCCGGCGGGGCCGAGGTCTGGCAATGGTCGTGCGGCTTCTATCCAGGCTCGAACCCAGGCGAACACCGCGGCGGCACGGCACCGTCGTTCGAGGCGGCCCGCGCGTCGTTTGGGGCGGCATGGCGCGCCCGTTTGCCGAAGCGCACCGGAGCCGACTTCCAGGCGTGGCGCGATCAGCGCGACTGGACGGCGCGGAGAAACGCGATGTGGGAGCGCGGCGAGAAATTGCCGAGCCAGACGCCGAACTCGCTGATGCGCTGCGCCTGCGGCGAGACGTTCGACAGCCACCGGCTCGAACACAACTTGATCCACGTCCCGCACATCACGGCAAGCCAACGTCAATATCATATGCCGTGGTCGACCGCCTTCGACGCACCAACGTTCTGCCCAACGGTGGGATCAAGTCGAATCGCATGATGATCTCATCACTGCGCGTACAACCGCGTCTACAGAGACCGCGGCGCCCGAAGCGCGCACACGCGGGCTGCTTTCCTTTCAGGCCGGACGCGATATGGTGCCGGTCTGCGACTTCTGCAGACGCATGGAGTTCCTTTGCGATGAAATACTTCGTCTGCAAGCTGACCGGCCCGCGCAAGACCTTCCCGCAGGACATGACGCCGCAGGAGGCCGGGATCATGCAGGCGCATGTCGCCTATTGCGGTGAACTTCTGCGGGCGGGGCGCGCGCTGGTGTTCGGCCCGGTGGCCGATCCGGCGGGGGTCTGGGGGCTCGGTGTGCTTCAACTGCCAGACGATCTCGATCCGCAGGAGATCATCGCCAACGATCCTGCCGTGAAGGCCAATGCCGGATTCGTCTACGAGGTAATGCCGATGCTGCGGGCAGCGACCAGAGAGACCTGCTGACGCCCGAACTTCGACCATCGTCATATCAGCGACACGCGGCACGGCATTGGTACCGCAGGCGGTGCAATGATATGCTCGCCGCGGAACCGGGAGCTCTTAGAATGCGCAAAATCGTGGTGGCCGTGATGATGGCCCTGATCGCCGGAACTGCCTTGGCGCAGGGCCATGTTCCGCAGTATGGCGAGGAGGACAAGGACAAGACGCCGGCGGAGAAGGCCCAGGAGCGGCAGGCCGAGCGCGCTTACCAGCGTTCGCTCGGCAATGTGCCGGACCAAAAGCCGGCCGATCCGTGGGGGATCGCCCGCAGCGACGACGCGACGAAAAAGGCGGCCACACCGCCGGCCAAGCCGACAATGAAGCAGTCATCCAAGACCAAGAGCGGCGGCGCCGCAAACTAGAGCATTATCGGTTCTGATTGAGTCAGAACCGAAGCCGTGGATTCTCGCTTGAACGCGTCTTCTTCGCGCGAACCGGCATCCAATTCGCTCGCAAACGCTAGAGCCCGGATACAGGGATTTCGATGAACGCCTCGCAGGGCCATGAACGCAATGCCGACCAGATCGCCTATTGGAACGGGCCCGGCGGCCAACGCTGGGCCGATCGGCAGGCGGCGCAGGACATCATCCTGCGGCCGGTGCTCGACATCCTGGTCGATCGCGCCGCACCAACGCCGGGTGAGCGGATCGTTGACGTCGGTTGCGGTAGCGGAGCATCGAGCTTTGCTTTTGCCGCGAAGGTGGCCCCCAATGGTCATGTGTTCGGTGTCGACGTTTCCGAGCCGATGCTGAGGCGGGCGCGCGCCAGTCGTCCGCCGGGATTGCAGGTCGATTTCGCGTTGGCCGATGCCACCGTCTATCCCTTCGATCCCGCAAGCTTCGACCTGCTGGCTTCGCGCTTCGGCGTGATGTTCTTTGCCGATCCGGTGCTGTCCTTCACCAACCTGCGGAAGGCGCTGCGGCCGGGCGCGCGGCTCGCCTTTGCATGCTGGCGGGAGCCGCGCGAAAATCCGTTCTTCATGGCGCCGTTGCAGGCGGTCTACAAACACGTGCCGAAATTGCCGCAGATGGGGCCTGAAGACCCCGGTCCGTTCGCCTTCGCCTCGGAGGAGCGGGTGCGGCGGATCCTTGGCGGGGCCGGATTTTCCGGCGTCGTGATGGAGCCGGTGCCGCTCACGCTTGACGTCGCGACCGGACGCGGGCTTGACGCCGCAATCCAGGGAGCGCTCGAGATCGGCCCCGCGAGCCGCGCGCTGGAGGGCCATCCCGCCGATGTGCGGGCCGCCGCCGTCCAGTCGATGCGTGAGGCGCTGACGCCGTTCACAAAGGGGGATTCTGTGCTGCTGCCGGCCTCGATCTGGATCGTCACCGCGAGGGCTTGAGGCTGCGGATCATGCTTTAAGCCCGCTCTTCCCAGATCATCGCGAGATGCACGATGGTCTGCACCGCCTTTTCCATGTCCTGCCGGCTCACCCATTCGAGGCGCGAGTGAAAGGCGTGCTCGCCGGCGAAGATGTTGGGGCAGGGCAGGCCCATGAAGGACAACCGCGAGCCGTCGGTGCCGCCGCGGATTGACGTCTTTACCGGCGTCAGGCCGGTACGCTTGATCGCCTCGATCGCGTAGCGGACGATCTCGGGATGGCGGTCGATGACCTGCTTCATGTTGCGGTATTGCTGCTTGACCTCCATGCGGTAGGTCGAGCGCGGATAGGCCTTCATGACATCCTTCACGATGTCCTCGAGCAGGGCTTCCTTCCGCTTCAATCCGTCGTCGGTGAAGTCGCGCACGATGAACTCGATCCGCGCCTTCTCCAGGGCACCCGAGATTGCGACCGGGTGCAGGAAGCCTTCCTTTCCCTCGGTGGTCTCGGGCGAGCAGGTGTTTTTCGGCAGACGATCGACGATGGCCGCGGCAATCTTGATCGCGTGCTCCATCTTGCCCTTGGCAAAGCCCGGATGGGTGGAGACGCCTTCGATGATCACGCTGGCGCCATCGGCGGAGAACGTCTCGTCTTCGATATGGCCCGCGCTTTCGCCGTCCATCGTGTAGCCGAAGTCGGCGCCAAGCTTCTTCAGGTCGACCTTGTCGACCCCGCGCCCGATTTCTTCGTCCGGAGTGAACAGGATCTTGATGGTACCGTGCTTCACTTGCGGATTGCTGATCAGAAAATGCGCCGCATCCATGATCTCGGCGAGGCCGGCCTTGTTGTCGGCGCCGAGCAGCGTGGTGCCGTCGGTCGTGATGATGTCATTGCCGATCTGGTCGGCCAGCGCGGCGTGCTCGGCGGCACGGATGACCTGGGAGGGATCGGCCGGCAGCACGATGTCGCCTCCGCGATAGTTCTTCACGATCTGCGGCTTCACGTCCTTGCCGGTGCAGTCGGGCGAGGTGTCCATGTGCGAGCAGAAGCAGATCACCGGCACCTTCTTGTCGGAATTGGCCGGGATCGTCGCGTACACATAGCCGTGCTCATCGAGATGGGCATCCGATATCCCGATCGCCTGCAATTCGGTGACCAGCAGGCGGCCAAGGTTCTTCTGCTTCTCGGTGGACGGGCAGGTGGGCGACTCGGGATCGGACTGGGTGTCGATCACGACGTAGCGCAGGAAGCGCTCGGTCACTGTGTGTTTGAAGTCGAGAGCCGGTGCCAGCATGAAAAACCGCGCGGGTGAGGAATTGCGACAGGCAGGCTCTATAACAGAAAAGCGTCATTCCGGGGCTGCGTCGCTGGCCGGAATGACGCTTCATCGAGGCAAGAAGCCGGGATTAGACGGCTTCCTTGAGCTCCTTGGCGGCGCGGAAGGCGACCTTCTTGCTGGCCTTGATGTGAATCTGCTCGCCCGTGGCGGGGTTGCGGCCCATACGGGCGGCGCGCTTGCGCACCTGGAGGATGCCGAGGCCGACAATGCGGATGCGCTCGCCCTTCTTCAGGTGCTTCGTTATCCGGGTGACCATGTCCGTCAGGATCGCCTCGGCCTGCTTCTTGGACAGTTCCTGGTCCTCGGCGATGGCCGCCGCCAGATGCTTCAGGGTGATCGTCGCCGGGGTCGCTGCTTTCTTCGCCATGTGTGGCCCTCCTCGTTGCTGAATGGCTGGGATGGTCGCCTTCGCGCGCGATGGGCATGCCAGTTCGCGTGCGAAAGGCGCGTCCAGGAGAGTCCTGAAACCGCCGATTTTGACAGGCTCCGCGCCGAGCGGGCGTCAGGAAACCAAGACATATCAGGCCTTATTTGATTCGGGGCTTTGCTGACTACGCTGTTTCGCCTGAAAACAGGCCATAATTCGCATCGACGTCACAAAAATAGCGGTCTTCCGCGACGATCCGCAACGTCCTTGACTAACGGGATGCGGGCCTTTATGCCCTCGGTGCTACGCGGATCAGTCCTGTGATCGGCATCCGCGGGAGTAGCTCAGTTGGTTAGAGCGCCGCCCTGTCACGGCGGAGGCCGCGGGTTCGAGTCCCGTCTCTCGCGCCATCATTTCAATGGCTTAACTCAGATTCCCGATTTCGGTAGGCGCGCAAGGAGCGGCAGCGTGATGCATTGGGCCGCATGTTGTTCGACCTTCTCCGCTTCTTCACCTCGCCGGCGCGCGACGGAAGCCCCTACGCGCCTTTGAAAGCGTGAGAGCGGTTGTCGACCGTCGAGAACTGACTATTCCGGGCGTCCGCGATCAGTTCGGCAAGTCCGACCCGCGGCGGCCGTTCCAACTGGACTGCGGCCGGCCCACTGATAGATTCCTGATGACCTCTGGATGCTCCATGCAGAGACAGCTTTATCAGGTGTCTTTGGACGGGACCGTGCGATGACGCCGAGCGAGCATGACCACCCGGCACCCTCGGCAAACCGCTTGGGATTCGATCGCTACGTTCTGGATATGGAGCGGGGTTGTCTGTTTCTCGGCGAAAGCGAGATCGTTCTGCGACCGAAGACTTTCGCCGTGCTGCGTGTCCTCGTCGAAAATTCGGGACGCCTTGTATCGAAGGAGGATCTGTTCGCGGCGGTGTGGCCGAACATCGCCGTCACCGACGATGTGTTGGTCCAGAGTATCGGTGAATTGCGGCGTGCACTTGCTGACGACGGTCAGAGGCTGATCAAGACGATACCCCGGCGGGGTTATCGGTTTGAACCGATCGTGTCCGTCGTGTCGTCCAGTGGCCCAGGCGATGCTTCGATGAGCGAGATGCTCAGCGGTCAGAAAGCACCGACCACATTATCCGGAGTGGGATGGCGCAGGGCGCTGTCGCTAGGATTTGGGCTTGCCGCCCTCATCTCTGCAACGGTCTTCCTGAACGATCGTTTTGGACAGGATCTGAAGCCGGATAACCAATCTCTGAAAGCGGCGGAGACGGGAGGAAAGCCCAGCATCGCCATTCTGCCCCTCCTCAATCAGAACGCCGGTGCGTCCCGGGACTATTTTGCCGACGGGTTGACGCAGGACATCATCCACGCGCTAGGCCGGTTCCGAGGGCTGACGGTGATGTCATGGAACGCCGTGTTTCCTTACAAGACAAGGCCGGAAAGTCCCGGTGCAATCGCTCGCAAACTTGGCGTGCGCTACCAGGTTGAAGGAAATGTCCGTCAGAACGGCAACCGAGTCCAGGCAAACACACAGCTCGTCGATGCAAACGGCCAGGTGTTGTGGTCTGCAAGGTTCGATGAGGCTCTGTCCGATGTCTTCGCCCTGCAGGATGCGATTGCAACCCGGATCGCGGGGACGACGGCCAGCCGCGTGGCCCAAGTGGAGTTGAGCCGGATCTCCACCAAGCCGACGGGCAGTCTCGAGGCCTATGACTATGTGCTGCGCGCGAGACCGGCACTGCAACACCCCGACCGCGGCAACATCGTGCAGGCACGCGAGCTTCTCAGACGTGCGATCGAGACCGATCCGGATTACGCCGCTGCCTATTCGTCATTGGCCGAGACCTTTTTCATCGCGACATCGATGGGTTGGGCCGAGACCCCCGCCGAATTCCTTGCGCGCGCGGAGGAGGTGGCGAATAAGGCACTTAGCCTCGATGACGCCGATGTGCGAGCCCGCGTCGTGCTTGGTCGCATCCACATTTTCTATCAGCGGTATGATCAAGCCCGGACAGAGATGGACCGGGCCATCGAGATCAATCCCAGCGACGCCGGCGCAATTGCAGGCCGCGGCAATATCCTCCTTTGGTCAGGACAGACCGACGCTGCGATTGCCGCGCTGGAGTTTGCCCAGCGAATTGATCCAGAGCTCAATCCGAGCGATCGCTTTGCCCTTAGTCTCGCCTACTATTTGAAAGGACGCTACGGTCCTGCAATCGAGCAGGGCGAGCGAAACCTCAGCAAAACATCGGCTGCAAATTTCAGCCGGGTCGTTCTTGCGGCCGCCCACGGCGAGCTCGGTCATTCGGAAGATGCCGGCCGCATAGTGACGATGATTCGTCGCTTGGATCCCACCTTTGATGCGAAGGAATTTGGAACCAAATTCCTGCGCGCGGACGATCTCGACCATCTTCGCGATGGAATGCGCAAGGCGGGCTTGGTCGTGGAGCAAACGGCTCCGCGCTAGGGCATAGTCCGGAAGAGCGTGTCTTGGTTTTTCGCTCGCGACAAACGCTCAAACATAGACATGAGATCATGATGCGATGTGATCCTATCGCATCATCGTCTAGTTTGTGTCCTTGGGAAGGATCGATCTGTTCTGGTTGGCTTTGGCGATATTTCCGGTCGCATCCTTCTGGAAAAGCTCAGGTCCCTTCGGCGCGGGCGAGCCGAACACGTAAAGCTTGTTGTCGCTGATCAACCAGTTTTCCGGATCGGCCGTGACGATCTTGCCGAGCGCCAGCGCCATGGCGCAGTAATTGCCGAATTGCGGAGCATACCGGACCGAATCAGCCTTGAAGAGCTCACGGTGATGCGCGCTCGCGAACCGATAGGTGTGTTCATCCCATTGATACTCGAAATCGGGCATTCCGCGGGTAGGCCTGCCGTCGGTGAAATAAGCCACCGGGTCGTAGCCCTGGATGGCAAGCGGCAATTCCGTCGCGAGAGAGGGGAGTGGCATCGCCACCGGAAACGCGACGAGAAGGCCGAGGCGCAGGGCAGTGCGCCGGGAGAAACTGTGCATGGCGGAACTCCTGGTTCTCGCAAGGATGCCGTTCGGGCTCAAGCGTGCAGCTTGGCAGTTCGATCCACAAGCCATGGAGAAGCGGAGCAAGTAACGAAAGAGGGACGAAAAAACCCCGAAATCTGCGGACCCGCGCCTCCTTTCCGAGCGAAAAGCGTTTTCGAGCGAAATGGATGCCGGTTCGCGTAGCGAACGCGTCAAAACGGGAGGCTGGAGCCTCGGCTGATCACATTCACCGGCTTGTAGATTTCATGGAGCTTCTGGTTCCGCTCCGCCGTCTTGGCCATCTTGTTCGCCTGATCCTCCCAAGGCAGGGGAGGCAAAGCCTCTCCTAAATCGTTGTTCGTTCACTTCCTTAATTTGCGGAGCTTCTCCAAGAGAAGCTTCGCGCAATTTTCATGATTGCTCCTCTTGCTCGGCGGTTGATCAAAGGAAGAAAGAGGAATCTCTGACCCGGACTGGCATGGAGCACTGCCGGACGAGCGATCTCGACCGGAAGCAGCCTATCGGTGTCTGCAGGTGAAAGCCGATCAGCACTGCTGTCGTAATTTGTCGGTCAGTTCGCGGCCCGCTACACGTTCGTCCTACGCAAAGAATGCCGCGATCGCGTTGAGATCGGATCGGCCGGGAGTTCCGCCGCACAAATTTGCATCGATAACGCGGCGGCAGGCGTCCACGGTGCCGGCGTCTCCCAATTCGTTGGCGGCCTCGAGGATGGACCAGACGGTGTCCATCGGGATGTCGGTAGGCATGGCGGCATTCGACCTTGACTGCATGTTGAAGCGGCGAGGCTAGAACTCGAAGAGATCCCGGCCGCGGCGCGCGAGCACCTGGAGGTCGGCCATCGTGCCACGCACCGCGCTGCAGCGCCGGCATTCGATGACGGTGTCGTCGGACGCATGGGCCGGATCGGTCGGCTTGATCGACAGATTGCCGCAATCGGTGCAGACGATCTTGAAGCCGGTCCTCACTGTTGGCTGCTGCAAATTCATTTTGGCCTACGTCCTGTTGCCGCAACCCTAGGGAACAATTTTTAAAACTGAAGTCGTGCAGTAATTCGCAATCGAATGGCCGCGTTAGAACCTTGTTAAGGCTTCAGGTCAGCCGACGCGGCCCGGCAGATGCAGCGCCGGTTTTCCCAGGGCTCGAGCCGCGTTGCGCACTGAGGCGCGCGCATTGACCGTCATGACCCCGGCCGCCTGCGCCCAGACCGCGAGATCGGACTTGCTGTCACCGGCATAGATGAAGCCCTGCGGGAAGGCCCGGCGCAGAAGGTCGGCCTTGTTCGAGCCCTTGAGGTTGTGCTCGCCGTCGGAGGCGAACACCTGGTCGATGCAGGGAAACAGCGCCGCAACCTGGCTAGCGAGCATTGCGTCGGCTGCGGTCGCCAGCACCACGCGGCGGCCTGCTGCCTTCTCGCGCTCTGCCACCGCCACGACATCCTGATGGAACGCGATTGTGCTCCAGTCGATGTGGTTGCGTAGCGCGAGCTGGCGCTTCAGCGCGGCACGGCCGCGCACGAGCCAGCCGGCGCAGGAGACTGCGACCAGCGGATTGCGACGCAGGATCGAGAAGAAGCTCTTGTAGAGCAAGTCACCCCGGATCAGCGTGCCATCGAGGTCGAGCACCAGCGGCATCGTCCTGGGCAGGCCAAACAGGGGGGCCGCGTTGCCGGGGGGACGCCCGCGCGCTCTGTCGGAGGAATCGATGTCGATGGCGAGCTCAGTCATGCGCGGCGCTCAATTGGGTTGATACCCTGCACACGTTGATCTCGCGAGCGCCGGTCCCGGCGGTCTTGCAGTCGCCATAGCCGAGCCGGCTCGCAATCGCGGTGCCGTTCTCATCCGAGGCCGAGACGATCAAGACCTGCGGTGCGCCGCGATTGATGGCGCGGAATTTGGCGACGGACGCCGCATCGGGCGCGTCCTGCCAGTCCGGCGTGGCGCGCATGAAGTCGCGCGCCTCGACATATTGCAGCGGGAAGTAACCAAAGTAGCGTGTCGACGGCAGCGGCGATGACAGGCCGACGCCGTGGCCCGCGAGCGCCGCCGTCTGCGCGGCATGCAGCGTCGGGCGGATACGCCAGGCGAACAGCCGGCTGTCGCGCTGCGCGATCAGGTCGGCGCTCGCAAAGCTTTGCCCGGGATTGTCGCGCCCGGCCCCAAGCTCGCTTTCGAGCGTCGGAGCCCAGCTCCGGTAGGCGATGGCGCGGACCGCGGTCTGGCCGACCAGGCCGGACAGCGCTGCAAGACAGAGCACGCGCACCAGCGCCTGCGCCGGCTGCCGGCTTGCGATCGTCAACACGATTGCAATCCCGCTATAGGGCGCAAGCCGTTCCGAGAGCAGCGCCGAGCCGGTCTTGAGATTGAGCAGCGAGAGCAGCACGATGAGGACGAAGAAGACCGGCCATAGCAGATCGCCCGAACGGGGGCGCCGCAACGCCGCCAAGCCTGCGACCGCGAGTGCGCCGATGAGCGGCGCGAGCGCGACCACCTCCCACCAGGTGAAGGTAAAGAGGTAGGTCGCCGCCATGATGCGGCGAATGATCTGCGTCATGCCGCCTTCGGCGCTGGCCGTCTCGCCGGGAATGTTCTGGTAGGTGAGCAGGAAGCTTGAGATCAACAGCAGGATCGGCAGCGCCGCAGCCGCAGACCACGCGCCGTCGGTCAGGAGCCGCCGCGAGGCCGCTTTCGGCCCGGCGCGCTCGAGCGTATCTGTTGCGCGCGCGACGCCGTTGGCAGCAAGCAGCAAGCAGGCCGCAACGACCGAGGTGATGTGGGTGAGATAGAGCGCGCCGAGCAACAGCGCCGTCGCGACGAAGGCGAGCACATCGCGCCGTCCGTTCAGGCTGCGCCAGAAGCTCGCGAACAACAGGAACAGGGGCACGCCGAGCGCGAAATTGTAGAACCCCCAATGGATGAAGACGCCGAATGCGATCGGCAGCAACAGCAGCATCGGCAGCAGCGGCCGGCGGCTCTCCGCGCGGCTGATGGCGTAGGCAGCGACGATCCAGAGCAGGCCGTAGAGGCTCAAGAACAGGCTGTTGGCGAAGAGCGCATCGCCGGTGAGCCGGATCAGACCTGCGAGCAGCAGGTAGATCGCCGAATTCGGCTCGATGCGCGGATTCCACTGATAGAACGACGCTGCGGGCTCCTGCAGGGCGCCGCCCCAGCCGAAGCGGGCAATCAGGTCGGCCTGCGCGAGATGCACCGGCCCGTCCTGGGTGGGCACGAGCTTCACCAGCCAAATCGGGCCATCCAGCAGTATCAGCAGCGCTGCGAACAGCAGGGCTGCCGCGACGGCGCCGGTATTGGCCTTCGGGATTTGGAACGAGGATGCGATCGACATCTCAACGGATCCCGCTGAGATGAATCAGGTCGGAGCTGGTCAGGCTGTTCAGCCCGGGCAGGTCGACGAAGGTGAGCACGCCGAACAGCGCCATGGTGATACCGGCCGCGATCAGTATCGCAGGCTGGCGCATCAGTTCTTCCGGCCGAGCCGCGGCGGAGTCCGGCGTCAACGCGAGCCGCATATAGGAAGCGAACAGCGCGATTAGCAGCGGAATGACGACGAGATATTCGATGCGATATTTCAGCAGGAAGATGGCCATCATGAACGCAAAGCCCTGGGCGTAGACGAGGCAGCTCGTGACCAGGCTTGAATGGGTATAGACGGCGAAGGAGGGGCGATAGGCGGCAAGGTTGGCGGTGCCGCCGGCCTCGACGATTGCGCGATGCTCCGAAACGCGCTTGGCGGCCATCAGGAAGGCGCCGCCGAACCAATAGGCGAGCAGGATCGACGCCGGCGGGGCGATGCTCGGCACCACCGCGAACCAGCCGAACAGGAAGCGCAGCGGATTATTGAGGGACTCGACGATGACGTCGAGGAAGGCGCGGTCCTTGGCGCGGATCGGGCGCACATTATAGATCACGCCGAACGCCGCAAATACGGTCGCTGTGGTCGCGAAGGCGTAGCCGAGCCGATTGGCCGCCCAGACGCCGACGGTGGTCAGGAGGATGTACTGCGCAAAGACGATGGTCGGCGACATCACGGTTTGCACCGCCGGGCGCGCGTGCTTGGTCGGATGCATGGCGTCGAAGGGCGCGTCGAGCCATTCGTTGATGGTGTAGTTGGCTGACGACAGGGCCATCGCCACGAACAGGCAGGTGATCAGTCGCTGGGAAAGCGTGGTGACGTCGATCGGCCCTGTCTGCGACATGATCATCGCAAAGGCGATGCCGGGGATGATCAGCACGTGCTTGATCCAGTGGTCGGGCCGGGCGATCGCGATGTAGTCGGCGATACCCGCGGTCGGCTGCGCGTGATTGGTGACGGACATTGCGATCCTCCAAACTCCATCTGTGCCGCATCGGGTCGGATACGGTGAAAGATGCGTTTGGAGGGCAGCGATCGTGCCGCGGTGGCTGGCACGCGTGAAGTTGCGGCGAAACCCCGGCAACGCGGTTAACGGCCGCGGCTGGAAGAGGGGCGGACGAGGTTTCGGGCGTCGCCGGCAACGCCGACGCTTCACCCAGGCACAGCACAGTCAACGGTGCCGCGGAGTGAATTCAGCGGCAATGCGCCGGAATGAGACAGTTGTTTCAATACGGCGATCCGGCTCCAGGCAACAAAAAGCCGCCCGAAGGCGGCCGTTTTGGCTAAGAAGAACCTGTACGGACTTAACGGACGGTCGACGTCTCCGACGACGTGATGGCAACAGGCTTGCCGGCCTTGACGACGTGGTTGGTCTGGGCGGTCTGGCTAAAATCCGCATTCCTCCGGGCCGAAATACCCAAACCCGCAATCGCGATGCCGGCCACGAGGGCCACGATCACGATCTTGCGATGAGTCGCACGGTCCGCTGAATGGATCGAGTGGTTCATAATCGCCTCCGGGCGTCTTTGCGCCGTCTGTTGGCGATACTCGTAAGGCCGATCTGTTTCCGGATCGTTTCATGAGTTCCCCAAAATGGTTTCATTCGTCCGCCGGTTTGGTTTCGCCGCGGTTGCAACACGGGCTGTTGAGGCCCATGTTCGGGAAGCGCGTTGGAAAATGGTATTGAAAACAATGAGTTAAGGCCGGAGGAGCTTATTTGGCCGGGTGCCGGCACCATGGTGGGTGCAGCCGCCGAGTTTGTTTTCAGGCTCGGCGTCAACGCTCCGGAAGCCCATCCGCTCACAATCCGCCTGACCGCGGTCGCCGCACAGGCCCCGAAGCCTGAAGATGACCCCTGGCATCGCGTAGCTTTACTTCTCGCGTAATCGCGCACGCCATCCCCGATGGCGATGATCGGCCTGTCGGCGCCTCGATGCCGCCGATCCGCAAGGGAGATGCGCGAATGGATCGTCGAACCGTTCTCGAAGCGACGTTGCTTGGCACTGCACTTGCGGCGGCATCGCCGGCCGCCGCGCAAACCGTCACGCATTCGCGGGGGCGTCCGCTCCATGCGACCGCCAAGGACGGAACGAGGCTGTTCGTGCAGGACTGGGGCTCGGGCCGGCCGGTGCTGTTCCTGTCGGCATGGACCTTCGATGCGACCGTCTGGGGCAGCTATATCGTTGCGCTCGACGCCAAGGGTTATCGTTGCATTGCGCCGGACCGGCGCGGGCACGGCCGGTCCGGTATGCCGGCCACGGGGTACGATCTGGACACGCTGACCGACGATGTCGCCTCGGTGATCGAACAACGCGATCTTCGCGACGTGATCCTCGTGGCCTATTCGATGGGGTCGATCGAGGCAGTCAACTATCTCGCGCGCTTCGGATCGGATCGCATTGCGAAGCTGGTGCTGGTCGCGCCGACCACGCCATTCCTGGTGAGGACCGAAGACAACCCGGATGCGATCCCCAAGGCTGCGATCGACGCCGACAACGAGGCCATCGCGCGCGACTTCCCGAAATGGATTGCCGCAAACGAGCCGCCGTTTTTCATGCACGACACGCCGGAGATCACGCGCGCCTGGATCAGGGAGATGATCCTGAGCGTACCGCTGCCGGTGGCGCTCGCGTGTCGCAAGACGACCGCCTTCGCCGATCTTCGCGCGGCGGCGGGCGGGTTCGATCTCCCGACGCTGATCGTGCAAGGCGACAAGGATGCCAGCGCGCCGCTAGCGCTGACCGGCACCAAGACCGCAAAGCTGATCAAGGGCAGCAAGCTCACCATATACGAGGGCGCACCCCACGCGCTCACGCTGACACACAGCGAGCGCCTGCTGTCTGACATGCTCGCCTTCATGGAGAGTTGACGCGCGCGTTCTGCGCCGTCCGCCCGCGCGAGCGTAGGTCACCACGACCGTGCACCGGCATTGCCGGTTGCCGACGAGGATTGGATCCTTACCACGGGTGGGCACTTTTCTGGGGATATCGGTCACCGGCGTGCCTGCTTGGATCTCGACGGGTTGCGCAAGAGCTTGCCGGTCGGCGTCGTGTCGCAATTCGGTCTGGTCGTCTTCCTCAGCCGGCTTCCGCCGATCCGCATCGGCGGAAGCCTGCTGATTTGAAGGGGCGGCTCGCGAACCTCGTCGCGCCGAAGCTGCGCCACGGCGACAACCCGCGGGATAACCGAGACGGTGGTTTCCGTGATTTCGGGCTTGCTGCCCCATGACGCCATTGTGACCGGCGCACAGTGCGCAACCGAACCGGCATCCGCTGGAAGAGCTCAGCTCGCAGAATTATGGCGTTCTTATTCGGGCAATGGCGACCGCCGGACCGGCGACCCCGGACTGCAAAATGCCGCCCGCGGATAAGGGACGGAGCTGACATGAGGGCAAGGCCGGGCACCACACCATGACCGCGGCGTGACCTTGACGGGGGCATGAACGCGCCACAGCACCGGCGGGGAGTCTGCGAAAGAGGCGGCAAAGCGTCAAAATAGCTTGTCTTGCGCCCCCTGTTGCGCTGCGCTAAGCCTCAAGAATAATTCCAATCATCGAATCTGCGGCACGTCCGAAACCGCAGCAAGAAGGCCTCGCCGATGACCGGCATCCTGCAGAATTACCTTCCACTTGTGGTCTTTATCGGGGTCGCGAGCCTGATCGGTCTGGCGCTCCTGATCGCGCCGTTCCTGGTCGCGTTTCAGCAACCGGACCCGGAAAAGCTGTCCGCCTATGAATGCGGATTCAACGCTTTTGACGACGCCCGCATGAAGTTCGACGTTCGCTTCTATCTCGTGGCGATCCTCTTCATCATCTTCGACCTCGAAGTGGCCTTCCTGTTCCCCTGGGCCGTGGCGTTCGGAAAGCTCGGAGCGACCGGGTTCTGGTCGATGATGGTGTTCCTGGCCGTGCTGACGGTCGGGTTTGCTTACGAATGGAAGAAAGGCGCGCTTGAATGGGATTGAGCCCCACCGCCGCATCCTCGCAGCCGGCGATCGCGCAGGCTCCGAAGGGCATTCTCGATCCGTCGACCGGCAAGCCGGTCGGCGCCAATGATCCGTTTTTCCTCGAGGTCAACCACGAACTCTCGGACAAGGGTTTCTTCGTCGCCGCCGCTGACGACCTCATCACCTGGGCGCGTACCGGCTCGCTGATGTGGATGACTTTCGGTCTCGCCTGCTGCGCGGTCGAAATGATGCAGGTGTCGATGCCGCGCTACGACGTCGAGCGCTTCGGCTTCGCGCCGCGCGCCTCGCCCCGGCAGTCCGATGTGATGATCGTGGCGGGGACCCTGACCAACAAGATGGCGCCGGCGTTGCGCAAGGTCTATGACCAGATGCCGGAGCCACGTTACGTCATCTCGATGGGCTCCTGCGCCAATGGCGGGGGCTATTATCACTACTCCTACTCGGTGGTGCGCGGCTGCGATCGTATTGTGCCGATCGACATCTACGTGCCGGGCTGCCCGCCTACCGCGGAAGCGCTGCTCTACGGCGTGCTGCTGCTGCAGAAGAAGATCCGCCGCATCGGCACCATCGAACGCTAAGGTTTTACGTCATGGACGACGGCAAGCTCGACGCCCTTGGGCAGACGATCGTGAGCGCGCTTTCGGGCGCCGCCACCGCGCACTCGGTCGCGTTCAACCAACTGACCATCGATGTCGATGCGGAAAGGATCGTGGACGTCGTCAAGTTCCTGCGCGACGACCCGGGCTGCCGCTTCGTCAATTTCACCGACGTGACCGCGGTCGACTATCCCGGCCGCGAGAAGCGCTTCGACGTCGTCTATCATCTGCTGTCACCGACCTTGAACACGCGCATCCGCCTGCGTGCCGAAGCCGACGAGAGCACGCAGGTGCCATCGATCATCGGCGTTTTCCCCGGCGCCGACTGGTTCGAGCGCGAGGCCTATGATCTCTATGGCGTGATCTTCACGGGCCATCCGGACATGCGGCGGCTCTTGACCGACTACGGCTTCGACGGCCACCCGCTGCGCAAGGATTTTCCGCTCACCGGCTTTGTCGAGGTCCGCTACGACGACCAGGAGAAGCGAGTGCTCTATGAGCCGGTCCGTCTCAACCAGGAATTCCGCAAGTTCGATTTCCTCTCGCCGTGGGAAGGGGCGGATTATCCGCTGCCCGGGGATGAAAAGGCGAAATAGCGAATAGCGAATGGTGAGTGGCGAATAGGGATGATGATTGAGCGAACAGTCGATCAATTCGTACCGGGACCTGAAGGTATGGCAGGAAGCCATGACCTTGACCGAGTCCTGTTATCAGTTGACGCGCCGATTTCCTCGCGAAGAGCTGTTCGGCTTGACCTCGCAGATCAGGCGCGCCGCAGCGTCGATTCCTGCCAACGTCGCGGAGGGGCATGGACGCGAAAATACCGGCAGTTTCGTGCAGTCGCTTCGCATATCGCAAGGCTCGCTGAAGGAATTGGAAACCCATTTGCTATTGGCGGAGAGGGTGGGGATCTCGCCCTCCTTGCAATCGCAGCCGATTCTCGCGCAGTGCGAAAGCTTGGGCAAAATGCTGCGTGCGCTGATACGTTCCCTGCAGGACAAGTCCACGAAATGACGGTCGCTATTCGCTATTCGCCATTCGCTATTCGCTCGGCAGCGGGAGCTGTATCATGAACGAGCAACCGCAAAACCTTCGTAACTTCACGATCAATTTCGGGCCGCAGCACCCGGCCGCGCACGGCGTGTTGCGCCTGGTGCTGGAACTGGACGGTGAGGTCGTCGCCCGCGTCGACCCCCATATCGGACTGCTTCACCGCGGCACCGAAAAGCTGATCGAGCACAAGACCTACCTTCAGGCGATCCCGTATTTCGACCGGCTCGATTACGTCGCGCCGATGAACCAGGAGCACGCGTTCTGCCTCGCGGCCGAAAAGCTGCTCGGCATCACCGTGCCGCGCCGCGGCCAGTTGATCCGGGTGCTCTATTGTGAGATCGGCCGCATCCTGTCCCATCTGCTCAATGTCACCACACAGGCGATGGACGTCGGCGCGCTGACCCCGCCGCTGTGGGGCTTTGAAGAGCGCGAAAAGCTGATGGTGTTCTACGAGCGCGCTTCCGGCTCGCGCATGCATGCGGCCTATTTCCGCATCGGCGGTGTGCACCAGGACCTGCCGCCCAAGCTGATCGACGACATCGAGGCATGGTGCGACCCGTTCCTGCAGGTCGTAAACGACCTGGATACTCTGCTCACCGGCAACCGCATCTTCAAGCAGCGCAACGTCGATATCGGCGTGGTGCCGCTCAAGGAAGCCTGGGAGTGGGGCTTTTCGGGCGTGATGGTGCGCGGTTCGGGCGCGGCATGGGACCTGCGCAAGGCGCAGCCGTATGAATGCTACGCCGAGATAGATTTTGACATCCCGATCGGCAAGAACGGCGACTGCTACGACCGCTATCTGATCCGCATGGAAGAGATGCGCCAGTCGGTGCGCATCATGAAGCAGTGCATCCAGAAACTGAAGGCACCCGACGGGCAGGGGCCGGTGGTCGTCGAAGACAACAAGATCGCGCCGCCCCGTCGCGGCGAGATGAAGCGCTCGATGGAGGCGCTCATCCATCACTTCAAGCTCTACACCGAAGGCGTGCGCGTGCCGGCCGGCGAGGTCTACGCCGCCGTCGAAGCGCCAAAGGGCGAATTCGGCGTCTATCTCGTCGCCGACGGCACCAACAAGCCCTACAAGTGCAAGATCCGCGCACCAGGATTCGCGCACCTGCAGGCGATGGATCACATCTGCAAGGGCCATCTGCTCGCTGACGTTTCCGCCATTCTGGGCTCGCTCGACATCGTGTTCGGAGAGGTCGATCGGTGATGGCGCAGGCGCCAATCCAGTTTGACCGCGCCTCAGGGGCTCTCGAAGGAGCCAATCTGTGGGAACGGACGGCTGCGTTTGCGCTGATGACGGGATCGAAGATCTCGTCGCATTTCTCGCATATGGGCTACATCGCCTGCGCCAATCTGCTGCGCAAGACGCTGCCCGAACGCAATATCGCCATCAAGCTCAATCCGGATGCGCTGTTCGAGTTTCCTTACGGCGACGGCTACTGGAGCAAGCTACTCAACCGTTCCTACAATTATGAGGACGAGTTGGAACTGCTGTTCGCGGACTCCGCCGACGTCGACTACACGCTGATCGATTGCGGCGCCAATTACGGTTACTGGTCGGTGCTGGTCTCGAGCAAGCCGTTCGGCGCGCATCGCGCGATCGCGATCGAGCCGGCGGGACAGAACTATTCGAAGCTCGCCAACAATGCGCGCGTCAACGGCAACCGTTTCGAGACCGTCAAATGTGCGATCGGCGCCGGCCGCGGCACCGCGCGTCTGTCGGGCACCAAGCACGAGGCCTTCAGCATCGCCGGCGATCAGGCGAGCGGCGAGGAAGTTCCTGTGATCGCCCTCGACAATCTGATCGATGACGGCAAAATCGCGGCCCGCGGCAAATACCTTGTCAAGCTCGACGTCGAGGGTGTCGAGATCGAGGCCATGAAGGGCGGCCGGCGGTTGATGGAAGCCGACAGCGTGCTGCTCTGCGAGGAGCACGGCAGCGATCGCGCGCACACCGTGTCGCGCTACATCCTCGAAGAGACGCCGCTGGCACTGATCGTCTACGATCCCTCTACCAATCGCCTTGAGACCGTGAACGAGCTTTCGATTCTCGATCGCATCAAGGTTTCCACCCACATCGGCTACAACGTGTTCGGCACGAGCAGCGCTTTCTGGCAAGACCGGATTCAAGCGCTGAATGCGAGGGCCGCACGCCGCGTGCAATGAGAGACTGAACGATGTCCGTCCGCCGCCTTGCCCCGAAGGAATTGCAGCCCGCGAGCTTCACGTTCACGGACGAAACCCTCGCCTGGGCCAAGAAGGAAATTGCGAAATATCCGCCTGGCCGACAGGCGTCGGCTGCGATCGCGATCCTGTGGCGCGTGCAGGAGCAGCATGAGGGGTGGGTCTCGGAAGCAGCGATCCGCGCCGTTGCCGACCTGCTCGAGATGCCGCACATCCGCATGCTTGAAATCGCAACCTTCTACACGATGTTCCAACTCTCGCCGGTCGGCAAAAAAGCCCATGTGCAGGTGTGTGGCACCACGCCGTGCCGGCTGCGCGGCGCCGCCGACCTGATCGAGGTGTGCCAGCATCGCATCCATCACGAGCCCTTCCATCCGTCGAAGGACGGCAACTTCTCCTGGGAGGAGGTCGAGTGCCTCGGCGCCTGCGTGAACGCACCGATGGTTCTGATCTGGAAGGACACGTATGAGGATCTGACCAAGGAGAGCTTTGGCAAGGTGCTGGACGGTTTCGCCGCCGGAAATCCGCCGAGGCCCGGTCCGCAGATCGACCGTCAGTTCTCCGCGCCGGTGGGCGGGCCGACCACGCTGAAGGAGACCACCTGATGCGCGACCCGCAGATGCAAGCAAACGGGACGGGGAGGGTCGGCACGATGAGGAACTGGCGCTACATCGCCCTGCATACGCTGGCCGCTGCCGGCTTCATCTTCCTGTTGCAGCGCTACGGGCTGAACGCCTCGCTGGAATCCAGCCTGTTGTGGGCCGTGGTGTTTGGCGGCTGCGCCGCCGGGCTCGCTTACGCCCAAGCCAATCGTTGATGTTCGGAAAGTCTTAAGAATGCTCGACGACAAGGATCGCATCTTCAAGAACCTCTACGGCCTCCACGATTGGGGCCTCGAGGGCGCGCGCCGCCGCGGCGCCTGGGACGGCACCAAGGGGATTATCGACAAGGGCCGCGACTGGGTCATCAACGAGATGAAGGCGTCCGGCCTGCGCGGTCGGGGCGGGGCGGGATTCCCGACCGGCCTGAAATGGTCGTTCATGCCGAAGCAATCGACCGACGGGCGGCCAAGCTATCTCGTCGTCAACGCCGACGAGTCAGAGCCCGGAACCTGCAAGGACCGCGAGATCATGCGGCATGATCCGCATCTCCTCGTCGAGGGCTGCCTGCTCGCGAGCTTCGCGATGGGCGCGCATGCCTGCTACGTCTATGTCCGCGGCGAGTTCATCCGCGAGCGCGAGCGCCTGCAGGCCGCGATCGACCAGGCCTACGACGCCAAGCTGATCGGCAAGGACAACGTCAACGGCTGGCCGTTCGACCTCTATGTCGCCCACGGCGCCGGGGCCTATATCTGCGGCGAGGAGACCGCGCTGCTCGAAAGCCTCGAAGGCAAGAAGGGCCAGCCGCGGCTGAAGCCGCCGTTCCCGGCGAATGTCGGTCTCTATGGCTGCCCGACCACCGTGAACAACGTCGAGTCGATCGCAGTCGCCCCCGACATTCTGCGCCGCGGCGCAGCCTGGTTCGCCGGCATCGGCCGACCCAACAATGTCGGCACAAAGCTCTTCTGCATCTCCGGTCACGTCGAACGGCCCTGCAACGTCGAAGAAGCGATGGGGATTCCGTTCCGCGAATTGATCGACAAGCATTGCGGCGGCATCCGCGGCGGTTGGAGCAATCTGAAGGCGGTTATCCCCGGAGGTTCGTCGGTGCGGATGGTTCCGGCCGAGCAGATCATCGACACACCAATGGACTTCGACTCCCTGAGCAAGCTGCGCTCGGGCCTCGGCACCGCCGCCGTGATCGTGATGGACAAATCGACCGACCTGATCCGGGCGATCGCCCGCATCTCCTATTTCTACAAGCACGAGAGCTGCGGCCAGTGCACGCCGTGCCGCGAGGGCACGGGCTGGATGTGGCGGGTGTTGACCCGGATGGCCGAGGGTCGCGCCCACAAGCGCGAGATCGACATGTTGCTCGAAGTGACCAAGCAGGTCGAGGGTCACACCATCTGCGCGCTCGGCGACGCAGCCGCCTGGCCGATCCAGGGTCTGATCGCGCATTTCCGTCACGAGATCGAGGAACGCATCGACCAGTATTCGCACAAGGCCGATATCGACGATGTCGGAGTCCGCGATCCCGTCAACATGGTGGCTGCGGAGTGATGGCGGCGATGACGCAACAGGTCGTCTGGTGGCAGAAATACGGGACGCTTGCGCAGATGGCGCAGGCGACCGTGGCGCTGCTCGGCTTTGTTGCAATCCTGCTGCAGATCAACGAAATCCGCGCCGGCAACCGCGCCACGAGCGCGCGCACGGCGTTTCTCGGTTACACCGAGCTCGCTTTCAGGAATCCGAAGTTCGCGCAGCCCGACTACGAGGCCATCAAGGTGGGTAACCGCGAAGAGCGTGTCCAGTATGAGAGTTTTGTCTCATACTTCCTCTATGCCTGCGAGGAAACGATCGCCGCATTCAGGGACAAGCGCGAGTGGTTGGCGTCCTGTGACTACGATCTGAAGCCGCATTTGGCCTTCCTCTGCGAGAAGGAGCAGGCGCAGCCCGCTTATCTCGCGACCTACGGCGCGGAGACTCAGCAATGGGTCAAGACATCCATGAAGACCGCCAGCGTTACACCGCCCGACTGCAAGCTCGGAAAGACTTGAGACAGACATGACCAAGATCATCATCGATGGCAAAGAGATCGATGTGCCGCCGGAATACACGCTGTTGCAGGCGTGCGAGGCGGTCGGCGCCGAGATTCCGCGCTTCTGCTACCACGAGCGGCTGTCGATCGCCGGCAATTGCCGGATGTGCCTTGTCGAGGTGAAGGGCGGCCCGAAGCCGGTCGCTAGCTGCGCCTGGGCCGTGCGCGACTGCCGTCCGGGCCCGAAGGGCGAACCGCCGGAAATCTCGACCCGTTCGCCGATGGTGAAGAAGGCACGCGAAGGCGTGATGGAGTTCCTGCTGATCAACCATCCACTGGACTGCCCGATCTGCGACCAGGGCGGTGAGTGCGACCTGCAGGACCAGGCGATGGGCTACGGCGTCGATACCAGCCGTTTCGCCGAGAACAAGCGCGCCGTTGAGGACAAGTATCTTGGCGCGCTGGTCAAGACCTCGATGAACCGCTGCATCCAGTGCACGCGCTGCGTCCGCTTCTCCGCCGAGATCTGCGGCGCACCTGAAATGGGCGCGACCGGCCGCGGCGAAGACATGGAGATCACGACGTACCTCGAGTCGGCGCTGACCTCGGAGCTGCAGGGCAACCTCGTCGACATCTGTCCGGTCGGCGCGCTGACCTCGAAGCCCTATGCGTTCGCGGCGCGGCCCTGGGAACTCGGCAAGACCCAGTCAGTCGACGTCATGGACGGTGTCGGCTCGGCGATCCGCGTCGACACCCGCGGCCGCGAGGTGATGCGCATCCTGCCGCGCATCAACGAGACCGTGAACGAGGAATGGATCTCCGACAAAACCCGCCACATCGTCGACGGCCTGCGCACGCAGCGGCTGGACCGGCCCTATGTGCGCGAGAACGGCCAGCTGAAGCCGACGACGTGGCAGGGCGCGTTTGCCGCGATCGCCGCAAAGGCCGGCCGCAGCGACGGCAAGCGGATCGGGGCCATTGCCGGCGATCTCGCCGCGGTGGAAGAGATGTTCGCGCTGAAGGAATTGCTGGCGAAGTTCGGTTCGGCCAATCTGGCGGTGCAGGGCGGCGATGCGTTTGACGCCAAGGCCGGCCGCGGCTCCTACATCTTCAACCCGACCATTGCCGGTATCGACCAAGCCGATGCGCTGCTGATCATCGGCTCGCACCCGCGCAAGGAAGCCGCCGTGCTCAACGCGCGCATCCGCAAGCGCTGGCGCGCCGGCGGGCTCAAGGTCGGGATGATCGGATCCAAGGCCGACTTCACCTATGATCACGAATACCTTGGCGCGGGGACCGACACGCTGGCCGATCTCGCCGCCGGCAAGCACTCGTTCGCCGATGTGCTGAAAAACGCCAAGCACCCGATCGTCCTGGTCGGCGCGGGGGCTTATACGCGGCATGACGGAGCCGCGGTGCTGGCGCAAGCGGCGAAGCTTGCCGTCGATGTCGGCGCGCTGAAGGAGGGCTGGAACGGATTTGCGGTGCTGCAGGACACGGCGTCACGCGCCGGTGCCCTCGATCTCGGCTTTTCAGCCTCCGGCGGCAGCCTGACCACAGCGCAGATGACGACCTTCGGCACGCTCGATTTGCTGTTCCTGCTCGGCGCCGACGAAATCAAGGCGCCGGATGGCACCTTCGTCGTCTATATCGGCACCCATGGCGACCGTGGCGCGCATCGGGCCGACGTCATCCTGCCCGGCGCGGCCTATACCGAGAAGTCCGGCATCTACGTCAACACGGAGGGCCGGGTGCAGATGGCCAACCGCGCCGCGTTCCCGCCCGGAGAGGCCCGCGAGGACTGGGCGATCATCCGCGCACTGTCCGACGTACTTGGCAAGAAGCTGCCTTACGATTCCATGCAGGCGCTACGCCAGGCGATGTTCAAGGCCCACCCGCATCTGATGCGTCTCGACCAGATCGAGGCCGGCAACGCCGACGAGGTCAAGGCGCTGGCGGGCAAGGGCGGCAGTATCGACAAGGCGGCGTTCAAGCCGACGGTCGAGGATTTCTACCTGACCAACCCGATCGCACGGGCGTCCGCCGTGATGGCGGAATGCTCGCGGCTGGCGTCGGGCCGAATGCTGACGGCAGCGGAGTGAGCGTGATCTGATGGCTGAATTCTTCGCAAGCTCGTTCTGGACCGGGTTCCTCTGGCCGCTGATCATCATGGTCGCGGAGAGCGTGTTGCTGCTCGTCGTGCTCCTGGTCGCGATCGCCTACATCCTGCTCGCCGACCGCAAGATCTGGGCGGCGGTGCAGATCCGCCGCGGCCCCAACGTGGTCGGCCCGTTTGGGTTGCTGCAATCCTTTGCCGACCTCTTGAAGTTCGTGCTGAAAGAGCCGGTCATCCCGTCCGGCTCCAACAAGGGCGTGTTCCTGCTGGCGCCGCTGGTGTCTTGCGTGCTGGCGCTCGCTGCCTGGGCCGTGATCCCGATGGATCTCGGCTGGGTGATATCAGACATCAATGTCGGCGTGCTCTACATCTTCGCGATCTCGTCGCTGTCGATCTATGGCATCATCATGGCCGGCTGGTCGTCGAACTCGAAATACCCGTTCCTGGCGGCGCTCCGCTCGGCGGCGCAGATGGTGTCCTACGAGGTCTCGATCGGCTTCGTGATCATCACAGTGCTGCTCTGCGCCGGCTCGCTGAACCTCTCGGCCGTGGTGGAGGCGCAGAACACGCGCGGGCTCGCCAGCCTGATCGGCTTGCCGCAGCTTACCATTCTGAATTGGTATGTGTGGCCGCTGTTCCCGATGGCCGTGGTGTTCTACGTTTCGGCGCTGGCCGAGACCAACCGTCCGCCGTTCGACCTGGTCGAAGCGGAGTCCGAACTCGTCGCGGGCTTTATGGTCGAGTATGGTTCGACGCCGTACCTGCTCTTCATGCTCGGCGAGTACGTCGCGATCACCACGATGTGCGCGATGGCGACCATTCTGTTCCTGGGCGGCTGGCTGCCGCCGGTGGCGCTGCCGCCCTTTACCTGGGTTCCCGGCATCGTCTGGTTCGCACTGAAACTGTTCTTCATGTTCTTCCTGTTCGCGATGGCGAAGGCGATCGTGCCGCGCTACCGCTACGATCAACTGATGCGGCTCGGCTGGAAAGTGTTCCTGCCGCTGTCGCTTGCGATGGTGGTGATCGTGGCCGGCGTGCTGCAGTTTGCCGGCATCGCGCCGAAGTGAGGCCATCATGAGTGTCAACGTCAACGCAACGGCCCGCTCGCTTCTCTTGTCGGAATTCGTCTCGGCGTTCTTCCTCGCCATGCGCTATTTCTTCAAGCCGAAGCCGACGCTGAACTATCCCTTCGAGAAGGGTGCGATCTCGCCGCGCTTCCGCGGTGAACACGCGCTGCGGCGCTATCCAAACGGCGAAGAGCGCTGCATCGCCTGCAAACTGTGCGAGGCGATCTGCCCGGCGCAGGCGATCACGATCGAGGCGGGTCCGCGCCGCAACGACGGCACCCGCCGCACCGTGCGCTACGACATCGACATGGTGAAGTGCATCTATTGCGGCCTGTGCCAGGAAGCCTGTCCGGTCGATGCCATCGTCGAGGGCCCGAACTTCGAGTTCGCGACCGAGACCCGCGAGGAACTCTATTATGACAAGGCGAAATTGCTCGCCAACGGCGACCGCTGGGAGCGCGAGATCGCAAAGTCGATCGAACTCGACGCGCCGTATAGGTGAGGTGAGCGAATGATGCTTCCGGCGCTGTTCTTCTATCTGTTTGCTGCCGTTTGCGTGGCGTCAGCGGTCATGGTGATTGTCTCGCGCAATCCCGTGCACTCCGTGCTGTATTTGATCCTGGCGTTCGTCAACGCCTCGGGCCTGTTCATCCTGATGGGCGCAGAGTTCCTCGGCATGATACTGATCGTGGTCTATGTCGGCGCCGTCGCGGTCCTGTTCCTGTTCGTAATCATGATGCTCGACGTCGATTTCGTCGAGTTGCGCGAGGGCTTCATCCAGTACCTGCCGATCGGCATCGTGATCGGCGGTATTTTCATGTTCGAACTGCTGCTCGTGGTCGGTGCCTGGGTCATCAACCCGCAGGTCGCCAAGACGATCACGGCCGCGATCCCGGCAAATGTGAGCAACACCGAGGCGCTCGGCCTCGTGCTCTACACGAAGTACATCCATTACTTCCAGATCGCGGGCGTGGTGCTTCTGGTCGCCATGATCGGCGCGATCGTGCTGACACTGCGCCACAAGCCGAGCGTCAAGCGACAGGACATCAACGTGCAGAACGCGCGCACGCCCGACATGGCGATGGCATTGCGCAAGGTGGCGTCGGGGCAGGGGCTGCAGGACGCCGATGCGGCGGAGTGGGTGAAATGACGATCGGGCTCGGGCACTATCTCGCGGTCGGCGCGATCCTGTTCACGCTTGGGATCCTCGGCATATTTCTCAACCGCAAAAACATCATCATCATCCTGATGTCGATCGAGCTGATCCTGCTCTCGGTCAACATCAATCTTGTGGCATTCTCGACCTTCCTGGGCGACATCGTCGGTCAGGTGTTCGCGTTGCTGGTGCTGACGGTGGCTGCGGCCGAGGCCGCGATCGGCCTCGCTGTGCTGGTGGTGTATTTCCGCAACCGCGGTTCGATCGCGGTTGAAGACGTCAATCTGATGAAGGGCTAGGCAGCGCATGATCCGGAAAAGTGGAGGCCGGTTTTCCGGCAAGATCATGCGCGAGAGGACACGTTAATGGTTCAGGCAATCGTTTTCCTGCCTCTGCTGGGCGCCATTCTTGCGGGGATTATCTCGCTGGTCGGCGCGCATGCGCGATGCCCGAGCGGCGATACCGTCGAACATCACGACGATGCGCATGGCGATGCCCATGCCTCCGCCGCTCATGACGATCACGGCCACGACGATCATGGCCATGACGACCACCACGTCTCCGAGCCGCCGGCGGCGGGCTCGCGTGCGGCCGAGCTGATCACCACCGGCTTGCTGTTCGTGTCTGCGGCGCTGTCCTGGTTCACCCTGGTCCAGGTCGGCTTCATGCACCAGGATGCCAGCATCCAGATACTGCCCTGGATCACCTCTGGAGACCTGCAGGTGTTCTGGGCGCTGCGCGTCGATACGCTGACGGCGGTGATGCTGGTCGTGGTCAACACGGTATCCTCCCTCGTCCACCTCTACTCGATCGGCTATATGGACGAGGACCCGTACCGGCCGCGCTTCTTCGGTTATCTCAGCCTGTTCACCTTCGCGATGCTGATGCTGGTCACGGCCGACAATCTCGTACAGCTCTTCTTCGGCTGGGAGGGCGTTGGTCTCGCGAGCTACCTCCTGATCGGCTTCTGGTACCAGAAGCCCTCGGCAAACGCCGCGGCGATCAAGGCCTTCGTGGTCAACCGCGTCGGCGATTTCGGCTTCGCGCTCGGCATCTTCGCGATCTTCATGCTGATCGGCTCGACCGATTTCGAGACGATCTTTCGCGCCGCACCCGGGCTGACTGGCAAGACCATCAACTTCTTCGGCTGGCAGGCCGATGCGCTGACGCTGACCTGCTGCCTGCTGTTCATGGGCGCGATGGGCAAGTCGGCGCAGTTTCTGCTGCACACCTGGTTGCCGGACGCGATGGAGGGCCCGACCCCGGTATCGGCGCTGATCCACGCCGCGACCATGGTTACCGCCGGCGTCTTCATGGTAGCGCGGCTGTCGCCGCTGTTCGACCTGTCGCCAACCGCGCAGGCGGTGGTGATGTTCTTTGGCGCGACCACGGCGTTCTTCGCGGCGACCGTCGGTCTGGTGCAGAACGACATCAAGCGCATCATCGCGTACTCGACCTGTTCGCAGCTCGGCTACATGTTCGTGGCGATGGGCGCGGGGGCCTATTCGGTCGGCATGTTCCACCTGTTCACGCACGCCTTCTTCAAGGCGCTGCTATTCCTCGGCTCGGGTTCGGTGATCTACGCCATGCATCACGAGCAGGACATCCGCAACATGGGCGGCCTCTGGCGCAAGATCCCGTACACCTTCGCCGTAATGTGTGTCGGCACGCTGGCGCTGACCGGCTTCCCGCTGTTCGCGGGCTACTTCTCCAAGGATGCGATCATCGAGTCGGCCTATGCGGCGCATAATCCGTTCGCGACCTATGCCTATCTGCTGACGGTCGGGGCCGCCGGGCTGACCTCGTTCTATTCCTGGCGTCTGATCTTCAAGACCTTCTTCGGCGAACCGCACGACCAGGAGCATTACGAGGCGGCGCATGAAAGCCCGATGTGGATGCTGGTCCCGATCGGCGTGCTCGCCGCGGGTTCGATCCTTGCCGGCTTCCCGTTCAAGGAACTGTTCGCCAGCCCTCACGGCGTGGAGGAGTTCTTCCGCGATTCCGTGAAGATGAACCCGCACATCCTCGAGGACATGGAGCACATGCCGGGCTGGCTGGTGCCGCTGCCTACGGTCATGATGGTGATCGGCCTGTTCATTGCCTACATGTTCTACATCCGCAGGCCGTATCTGCCGGTCGAACTCGCGAACCAGCAGCCGATGCTGTATCAGTTCCTGCTCAACAAATGGTACTTTGACGAGCTGTATGAACTGATCTTCGTGCGTCCGGCCAAGTGGATCGGCTACCAGCTCTGGAAAAAGGGCGACGGCTTCATCATCGACGGCTTCGGTCCCGACGGTGTCTCGGCACGCGTGCTCGACGTCACGCGCAACGTCGTGAAACTGCAGACCGGCTACCTCTATCACTACGCGTTCGCGATGCTGATCGGGGTTGCCGGATTGATTACCTGGTTCATGTTCGGCTTGGGAGGCCAGTAATGACAACCTGGCCTATCCTATCCGTCGTCACCTTCCTGCCGGCCGTCGGTGCGATACTGGTTTACCTGCTCGCGCGGGGCGGCGATGAGGCGGCGAACCGCACCGCGCGCTGGATCGCGTTGTGGACCACACTGATTACCTTCGCGGTCTCGCTGATCCTGGTCGCGCGTTTCGATCCGGCGCAGACCGAGTTCCAGTTCGTCGAGAAGGCGTCCTGGCTTGCGACCGGCATCACCTATCACATGGGGGTCGACGGCATCTCGCTGCCGCTCCTGATCCTGACGACGGCGATCATGCCGCTCTGCATCATCGCAAGCTGGAGGGCGATCACGAGCAGGGTCGGCGAATACATGATGGCGTTCCTGATTCTGGAAACGCTCATGGTCGGCACCTTCTCGGCGCTCGATCTCGTGCTGTTCTACCTGTTCTTCGAAGGCGGCCTGATCCCGATGTTCCTGATCATCGGCGTCTGGGGTGGTCCGCGCCGGGTCTATGCTTCTTTCAAGTTCTTCCTCTACACGCTGCTCGGCTCGGTCTTGATGCTGCTTGCCATCATGGCGCTGTATTGGAACGCCGGCACCACCGACATCCCGACGCTGATGCACACGGCGGTGCCGCGCGGCATGCAGACCTGGGCTTGGCTGGCGTTCTTTGCTTCCTTCGCCGTGAAGATGCCGATGTGGCCGGTCCACACGTGGCTGCCGGACGCCCATGTCGAGGCGCCGACCGCGGGCTCCGTGATTCTGGCCGCGATCCTCCTGAAGATGGGAGGTTACGGCTTCCTGCGCTTCTCGCTGCCGATGTTCCCGCTCGCCTCGCACGACTTTGCGCCGTTCGTGTTCACGCTCTCCGTCATCGCCATCATCTACACCTCGCTGGTGGCGATGATGCAGGAGGACATGAAGAAGCTGATCGCATACTCGTCGGTCGCGCATATGGGCTTCGTCACCATGGGCATCTTCGCGGTGACGACGCAGGGCGTTGCCGGCGGCATGTTCCAGATGGTCTCGCACGGCATCGTCTCCGGCGCGTTGTTTCTTTGCGTCGGCGTCGTCTACGACCGCATGCATTCCCGCGAGATCGCCACCTATGGCGGCCTGGTGAACCGCATGCCGCTCTATGCGATGACGTTCATGATCTTCACCATGGCCAACGTGGGTCTTCCCGGAACATCCGGCTTCATCGGCGAGTTCATGACGTTGCTCGGCACCTTCAAGGTCTCGCTGCCGACGGCGTTTTTCGCGACAACGGGCGTGATCCTGTCGGCATGCTATGCCCTGTGGCTTTACCGCAAAGTGGTCTTCGGTGCGCTGGTCAAGCCGTCGCTCATGAGCATCAAGGACCTCACCTTGCGCGAATGCCTGACACTGTTTCCGTTGATCGCGCTGACCATCCTGTTCGGTGTCTATCCGAAGCCGGTGCTCGATATGTCGGCTGCCTCAGTCCAGCAACTCGTCAACAATTACAATACCGCCGTGACTGCCGTGAAGGCAGCGGCGCTGATTCAATAAGGCGCTAGCCATGAGTTTTTCCAGTGCAGGTTATCAGTTGCAGCCGGTGCTGCCCGAGCTGGTGCTCGCGGTCGGCGCCATGGTGCTGTTGATGATCGGAGCCTATCGCGGGCAGGGAACGACGCGACTCGTCACCGCGCTGGCGGTGCTGCTGCTGGTCCTGACCGGCGTGCTGGAGCTCACGCTGCCGGCCGGCAAGCTCGTCACCTTCGGCGGCAGCTTCATTGTCGACGATTTCGCCCGCTTCCTGAAAATCCTGGCACTGATCGGCTCGGCGGCCACGCTGATCCTGGCGACGGAATTCCTGTCCGATCCGTCGCGACGGATTTTCGAGTTTGCGATCCTGGTGCTGCTGTCGACCCTCGGCATGATGGTGCTGATCTCGGCCGGCGACCTGATCATGCTCTACCTCGGCCTCGAGCTGATGAGTCTTGCACTCTATGTCGTGGCGGCGAGCCAGCGGGACAACGCGAAGTCGACCGAGGCGGGCCTGAAGTATTTCGTCCTTGGCGCCCTGTCGTCGGGCATGTTGCTCTACGGTGCATCGCTGATCTACGGCTTCACGGGTACCGTCAGCTTCGCCGGCATTGCCGCGGCCGCGACCACCGGTAGCGTCGGCATCGTGTTCGGCCTGGTGTTTTTGCTCGCTGGCCTCTGCTTCAAGGTCTCGGCGGTGCCGTTCCACATGTGGACACCCGATGTCTATGAGGGCGCGCCGACGCCGGTGACCGCCTTCTTCGCGTCCGCGCCGAAGGTCGCGGCCATGGCCGTGTTCACCCGCGCGACGCTGACCGCGTTTCCCGGGATCGTCACCCAATGGCAGCAAATCCTGGTGTTCGTGGCGATCGCCTCGATGGCGCTGGGCTCGTTCGCGGCGATCGGGCAGAGCAACATCAAGCGCCTGATGGCCTACTCTTCGATCGGCCATATGGGCTTTGCGCTCGTCGGCCTTGCCGCTGGCACGGTCGAGGGCGCGCAGGGCGTGCTGGTCTACATCGCGATCTATGTCGCGATGACGCTCGGCTCTTTTTCCATCATTCTCGCGATGAAGCGCAACGGCCGGGCGGTGGAGCAGATCAGCGATTTCGCCGGTCTCTCCCGCACTAATCCGGTGCTTGCCTTCTTCTTTGCGATGCTGCTGTTCTCGCTCGCCGGCATCCCGCCGCTCGCGGGTTTCTTCGCCAAATGGTACGTCTTCGTCGCGGCGATCAAGGCCAATCTGTTCACGCTCGCCGTCATCGGCGTGCTGACCAGCGTAGTGGGGGCCTACTACTATCTCTCCATCATCAAGACGATGTATTTCGACGAACCGGCCGGCCGGGTCGACCCGATGCGCTTTGAACTTCGCGCAGTGCTGGCCGTTGCGGGGTTGTTCAATATTCTCTTCGCGCTCTTCGCGGGACCCGTCGTAGGCGTCGCCACGGCGGCGGCGAAGTCGCTGTTCTAGCGCGTGTGATCCCGGATGGTTGGGGGCCGGTTTTCGGAGATGATCATGCGCAAGACCTCAAAATGACGTTCGCGCTCGGGCCGCGAGCCGTGTCGGCGGGCTATCGGCTCGCCGTCTTCGACCGGATCGGCTCGACCAACGCGGAGGCGTTGCTGCGCGCCCGCGACGGCGAGCGCGGGCCGATGTGGTTTGTGACTCCAGAGCAGACGGCGGGGAGGGGCCGGCGCCAGCGGGCCTGGATCGCGCCGCGCGGCAATCTCGCCAGCAGTGTTCTCGAGGTGATGGGCGTCCAGCCCGCGGTCGCGGCAACGCTCGGCTTTGCCGCGGGGCTGTCGCTCGAGGCGGCGCTTCGCAAGGTGAGCATCGAGGCCGCGTTGCGTCTCGGCCCGGATAGCCCGCAATACGCCCTGAAATGGCCCAATGACGTGCTGGCAAACGGCAAGAAGCTGTCCGGCATCCTGCTGGAGGCTGAGGCGACCGGTGGCGACCTCGCTGTCGTGGTCGGGATCGGCACCAATGTGGTGGCGGCGCCCGAGGGCACGCAGACGCCGGCTGTGTCGCTCAATGCCCTCGGCGTCCAGATCGGCGCCGAGGAGCTGTTTGCCGAACTCTCGGAAGCCTGGGTAGAATTCCGGGGCATATGGGACAAGGGGCGGGGCTTTGCCGAGATCCGTCGGCTCTGGCTGGACCGCGCCGCGGGCCTCGGGGATAAGGTCGCGGTTCAAACTGGAGGCGAACCTCTGGAAGGCATCTTCGATACGATTGATGAGACCGGCTGTCTGATCGTCCGCACCGCTGACGGTAGGCGCCTGGCTGTCGCCGCCGGCGAGGTCTATTTTGGCACCGCCGCCTCGGTGGGGGCAACCTGATGGCGCGGCCGGACGAACTGACTTTTGCGCCGCTCGGCGGTGTCGGCGAGATCGGCATGAACCTGTCGATCTATGGTCTCGGCAACCGCCACCAGCGTGCCTGGCTTGCGGTCGATCTCGGCGTGTCCTTCGGCGACGAGGAGCATCTGCCGGGCATTGACCTGATGATGCCCGACATCCGCTTCCTGGAGAAGGAGCGCAACAACCTGATGGGCCTGGTGCTGACACACGCCCATGAGGACCACTTCGGCGCCATCATCGAACTCTGGCCGAAGCTGCAGTGCCCGATTTACGCAACCCAGTTCAGCGCGGCGCTGTTCGAGGCCAAATGTGCGGCCGAGCGCGACCCGCCGAGAATCCCCGTCACCGTGATCCCGTCCGGCGGGCGGGTCGACATCGGCCCGTTTAACGTCGAGTTCATCCCGGTGGCGCACTCGATACCGGAGTCCCATGCGCTGGCGATCAAGACCGAGGTCGGGACGGTGTTGCACACCGGAGACTGGAAGATCGATCCGACCCCGGTCATCGGCCCCCCGACCGACGAGCGGCGCCTGCGTGAACTTGGCGATGCCGGGGTGCTGGCGCTGGTCGGCGATTCCACCAATGCGGTGCGCGAGGGCCGATCGCCGTCGGAAGCCGAGGTCGCCAAGACCATCGCTGAGCTCGTGAAGGGCGCAAAGGGGCGGGTGGCGGTCACGACCTTCGCCTCGAACGTCGCGCGGATGAAGGCGGTTGCCGACGCAGCGAAGGCCGCCGATCGCGAGGTGGTCGTGGTCGGTCGCGCAATGGAGCGTGTGGTTCAGGTGGCGCGTGAATGCGGCTACCTCAACGGCGTGCAGAACTTCCGCGGCACTGACCTCTACGGCCATTTCCCGCCGGATAAGGTGTTGGCGCTGTGCACCGGCAGCCAGGGTGAGCCGCGGGCGGCGCTGGCGCGGATCGCCAACGACGACCATCCGCAGGTGACGCTGAACAAGGGCGACACCGTGATCTTCTCCTCGCGGACCATTCCCGGCAACGAGAAAGCGGTTGGCGCGATCATCAACGGGTTGGTTACGCAGGGCGTGGAGGTGATCACTGACCGCGACCACCTTGTGCATGTTTCCGGTCATCCGCGTCGCGACGAACTGCGCGACATCATCTCCTGGGTGCGGCCTCAGGTCTTGATACCCGTGCACGGCGAAGCATTGCACCTTGCCGAGCACGCCAAGCTGGCGCGCGCAGCTGGCGTCGCGAAGGTGTTGACGTGCCGCAATGGCGACCTGGTCAAGCTCGGCCCCGGCGAGCCCGGCATTATCGATGAGCTGCCCGCGGGCCGGCTGTACAAGGACGGAACTATCCTCGAGGACGCCAAGTCGCGCGCGGTGGTGGAGCGGCGGCGGATGGGCTTTGCCGGCTGCGCCTTCGTCGCCATCGCCATGACCGAGCAGGGCGAGCTCGCCGACGATCCCGAGGTTGATCTCGTCGGCGTGCCGGAGAAGAATACCGCGGGCGAAATGATCGATGAGATCGTGTTCGATGTGGTCGTATCGACGATTGAGGGCCTGCCGCGCGCGCGACGCCGCGATCCTGATGCGCTCGCGGAATCGGTGCGCCGCGCCGTGCGGGCGATGCTGAACGAGCAGTGGGGCAAAAAGCCGATCTGCCTCGTGCACGTCCTGACGGTCTGAGGCGTGTCCTGCAAGCCGCCTCGCGACGAGCGCGCACAACTACGAGGGAGAGAGACATGCTGGGCCGGCTCAATCACGTCGCGATCGCGGTCAAGGACGCCAAGAAGGCCGCAAAGATCTACGGTACCGCGTTCAATGCCGAGATTTCCGACGCCGTGCCGCTGCCCGAGCACGGCGTCGTCACCGTGTTCGTAACGCTGCCCAACACCAAGATCGAATTCATCGAACCGCTCGGCGAAGGCTCGCCGATCGCGAAATTCGTCGAGCGCAATGCCGACGGCGGCATCCACCATGTCTGCTACGACGTGCCTGACATCATCGCGGCGCGCGATCGGCTGGTCGCCGACGGCGCCCGGGTGCTCGGCGACGGCGAGCCCAAGATCGGCGCGCACGGCAAGCCGGTGTTGTTCTTCCATCCCAAGGATTTTTCCGGCGCGCTGGTCGAGATCGAGCAGGCCTAAGGCATGGCGTACCAGATCTCCACCGCGTTCGCGATCTACTTCGTGCTGTGGTGGCTCGTGCTGTTTCTGACGCTGCCGTTCGGCGTGCGCAGCCAGCACGAGGAAGGTGGCGGCGCGCCTGGCACCGACCCCGGTGCTCCAATCCTGGCTCGGATGGGCCATAAGCTTTTGTGGACCACGATCCTCTCGGCAGTGTTGTTTGCGATGGGAATGTGGGCCTACTACGCCGGCTATCTCAATATCGAGCGGCTGTCGAAGCTGATGGGGACGCCGTTCTAGAGCATGATCCGGCATGGTGGTAGCGGTTTTCCGAAAAAGATCATGCTCGAACAAAGAGATGAGACCATGATGCGATTCGACTAATAGCATCATGATCTGGGCCACCAATGGCCGTAGGGGAGATGAATGAAATTCCAGAGAATCGCGATCGTCGCTTTCGTGCTGCTTGTAGCCGGCATTGCCGCCTCGTTCTATTTCACCTGGAAGACGCTGACGCGGCTGCGAACCGTTCAGGCCTTCGTCGAAAGCTCCGTCTTCGCTGACGCGGTCGCGGCCTGCGAGGCCGCGCACAGCACGACCCCGTTCAAGTGGAACGGCGGCAAGCAGACTGCGGTGATCGGGCTCAACTCGGTCAAGCTCAACAAGGACACGATCGTCGCGAGCTACACGCTGGTCGCTGACAGCGTCTATTGCGATTATGATCCGATCAAGAGAAAGGCCGAGATCGGCTCGAGTTTCCTGGAACGGGAGTGAGGACGGACCTCGCCCCCGCGGCAATGGAGGAGTGCGGGCCCAATGACATCGCAGGAGCAAGATCCCTCCCAGCGCAAATATCGAATTCTGCGTGAGACCGATCTACGCGACTATCTCGCGGGACTGCCGCCAATTGTTGCGCAACTCGGTGGGTCGCCGACGGACTGGTCGATCAGCGAGGTCGGCGACGGCAATCTCAATCTCGTGTTCCTCGTGAAGGGCAGTCACGGTGGCATCGCTGTGAAGCAGGCGTTGCCCTATGTTCGTCTGGTCGGGGAAAGTTGGCCGCTGCCGCTGTCGCGGGCCCATTACGAGCATCTGGCTTTGGTGCACCAGGCACGTCTCGCACCGAAGCTGGTGCCTGCAGTGCTGCATCACGATGGTCCGCTGGCGTTGACTGCGATGGAACTGCTCGAGCCTCACATCATCATGCGCAAGGGGCTGATCGCGGGAACCCGTTATCCGCGTTTTGTCGATGACATCTCCACCTTTCTCGCACAGACGCTGTTCTTCTCGTCCGATCTCGCGCTGACGGCCGCGGAGAAGAAGCAGGGGCTCGCGGCGTTCGCCGGCAACCATGCGCTGTGCAAGATCACCGAGGACCTGATCTTCACCGATCCCTATCGCGTCGCCGAGCAGAACCGCTGGACCGTGCCTTACCTCGACGCCACGGCCGCCGCGTTCCGCGAGGACCTCGACCTGCACGTCGCGATCTCCAGGCTCAAGCTGAAATTCATGGCAAGCCCGGAGGCGTTGATCCATGGCGATCTGCACACCGGCTCGATCATGGTCACCGATCGCGAGAGCCGGGTGATCGATCCCGAATTCGCGTTCTATGGCCCGATGGGCTTCGATATCGGCGCCGTTATCGGCAATCTCATCATGGCCTATCTGGCCTCGACCGGACACGAGCGCTCGCCCGGCGAGCGTGCGTCGTTCGAAGCCTGGATGCTGGAAACGATCGAGGGCGTCTGGAGCGAGTTTTCGCGCAAGTTCCTCGCGCTATGGCGCAGCGAAGCCAAGGGCGATGGCTATCCGCAGTCGCTGTTCTCGGGCGAAGCCGGCGCGGCGCGGCTGGAAGCGGAGCGGCAGGCCTACATGGCGCGGCTTTTCCAGGACACCGTCGGATTCTCCGCGGCCAAGATCATCCGCCGCATCCTCGGTCTTGCGCACAATATCGATTTCGAGTGGATCGCCGACGAGAAGCGGCGGGCGATCAGCGAGGCGCGTAGCCTCAAACTCGCGCGCACGATGATGCTGGAGGCGCCCTCGTTCACGACGATCGGTGCCGTCACCAAGGCGGCGCGGGAGGTCCGCAACTGGCAGCCCGACTTTGCAGGATAATCAGTCGGTGGTCCGCTCTCGCAACCGCTGGGCATAGACGTTGATGATCAGCGCGGCGAGCAGGATCAGGCCGCGGATCAAGATCTTCAGGAAGCTGTCGATATTGACGTGGTCGAGGCCGTTGTTCAGCACGCCAAGCACGAACAGGCCGACGATGGTGTTGCCGATGCCGCCGCGGCCGCCGAACAGGCTGGTACCGCCGACGACGACGGCAGCAATGGAATCCAGGAGGTAGGTGTCGAACTCATTCTGCTGGGCGCTGCCGAAATGAGCCACGCCGAGCATGCCGCCGATGCCGGAGCACACCGCCGAGATCACCATGACGCTGCCGAGGATCAGCTTGACGTTGAGCCCGGAAAATTCCGCGGCCTCACGGTTTCCACCGACCATGTAGATGTAGCGGCCGAACCGCGTATAAGTCAGCACCAGGTGTCCACCGAGCAGCATCACGGCGGCCACGATGACGATCCAGGGGACGCCGCCGATCGCACCGGAGCCGAGCGTCGAGATCAGTGGCGGCACCTTGTAGGCGATCTGCCCGCGCACCAGCAGCGCCGAGATGCCGGCAGCGATCTGCATCATCGCGAGCGTCATGATGAAGGAGGGGATGCCGATCACGGTCAGCCCTAACGCATTGACGAGACCGAGCAGCGCACAAAGCGCCAGCGCGAGCAGGATCGCGGCCCAGCCGGGCATCGGGACGTTGGCGATATTCACGTAGGATTCCTGCAACGTGAAATAGGCCACCGCGATGCCGGTGACATTGGCGATCGAGGCGACCGAGAGGTCGATCTCGGCGCACAGGATCACGAAGGTGAGGCCAACGGCGATAATGCCGGTCACCGACACCTGGGTCAGGATGTTGCCGACGTTGTCGAGCGTCGCAAATGATGGGCTCGCGATGGCGAAGAAAGCGCTGAGAACGATCAGCGTCAGGAACGGCGCGATGTTGCGCATCTGCGAGCGCAGGAAGGCGCCGAACCCGCGCAGGCGGGGTGCCGGGGCGGTCGCGCTGTCACTGCTTGCCATCATGCACCTCCATCACGCCGCCTCCAGCAGGCGGTCCTTGCTCACCGCCTCGTTGGCGAATTCCCGCACCACCGCGCCGCGCTTCAGCACCAGGATCCTGTCAGCCAGCGACAGCACCGTCTCCGGTTCCGTCGACAGCACGATGATAGCCAGTCCTTTTGCGCGGAGATCGCGGACGATGTTGATCACGTCGTTCTTGGCGCCAACGTCCATGCCGCGCGTCGGTTCGCACAGCACCAGGAGGCGCGGCGGATAGGTCAGCCATTTGGCGAGCGCGACCTTCTGCTGATTGCCGCCGGAGAGCATGCCAAGGTCCAGGCCAACGACCGGCGGCCTGATCTGGAGCTGCTCGACTTGCCGCATGGCAATGGCGCGCTCGCGGGCGGGCTTAAGAAGCAGGGCGGAGATTCGCTCGAGCACGCTGATCGAGATGTTCTTGTAGACCGGCTCCTGGTGGAACAGCATGTCGCGCCGGCTCTCGGGCACCAGTGCGACGCCCGCACGCCGCGCGGCGGCGGTGCTTCGCAATTTTCTTGCCCGGCCGTCCACCACAATCGTCCCGCCATCCGGTCTCAGCTTGCCGAACAGGATTCTCGACAATTCCTGCTGCCCGCAGCCCATGAAACCATAGATGCCCAACACCTCGCCGGAGCGTGCCTCGAACGAGACGTCGCGCAGGCTCCGGCCGAGCGAGAGCTGATCGACCTTCAGGACGACCCTGCCGCCGTTCGACGGCGCGAGCTGGAGATCATCCGTATAGCTGTGCTCCAGCGCGTCGCCGCCGCGTCCAATCATGGCCTCGATCAGCGCGCCTTTGGTGGTTTCGGCCGCTGCTGTTTCGGCGACCTTCCGTCCGTTACGGAATACTGTGACGGTGTCGGAGACACGCAGGATGTCCTCGATGAAATGCGAGATGAAAACGATCCCGGTGCCCTCGTCGCGCAACCGGCGCAGCGTCGCAAACAGCCGCTCAACCTCGGGCGGGGAAAGCGCGGAGGTCGGCTCGTCCAGAATGACGATGCGGGCGCCGGAGAACAGCACGCGCGCGATCTCGATCAGTTGCTGCAGCCCGATCGGCAGGTCGCCGAGCCTGCTCATCGGGTCGACGTCGATGCCGAAACGGCCAAGCTGCTCGCCGGCGTCGCGCGCCATCCGCCGCCATTGCACGAGGCCGAGGCGGTTGGTCGGCTGGTTACCGAGGAAGACATTCTCAGCCACCGTGAGGTCGGGCGCGACGCTCAGTTCCTGATGAACCATGGCGATGCCGGCCGCGTGGGCGTCGCGGGTCGAGCGGAAGCGCGTCTCCTTGCCATCCAGCATGAAGCGGCCGGAGAATTCCGGATGCACGCCGGCGATGATCTTCATCAGCGTGCTTTTTCCCGCGCCGTTCTCGCCGACGAGACCGTGGATCTCGCCGGCATAGAGCGCGAAGTCGACCCCACGAAGGGCTTCGACACCGCCGAAGGCCTTCGTGATCTGGTTCAACTCGAGGATCGGGGAGCGTCCCTGCGACATTGGTGGGCGCTCAGATCAGGAAATGATCCTCCATCCACTGCATGCCGGCGGCGTTGGCCTTGGTCACGACGGGGCCGTCGGTCACCACGCTCTTCGGAATGCCCTGGCCGCTCTTCTCGCCGCCGACCACGGCCGCGACGCCGGCCACGATGGCGCCGCCATGGATGCGGCAGGATGGGTTGCGGACGGTCGCAAACATGCGGCCTTCGCTCACCGCCTGGATCGCCGGCGGCATCGCGTCGACGCCACCGATCAGGATGTTGGTGCGGTTGCGCGCTTTCATGATGTTGTAGGCGGCGAGCGCCATGTCGTCATTGTGGAAGAAGGCGGCGTCGATCTGCGGGTATTTGGTCAGATAGGTTTCCCAGAGGCGCGCGGTCTTCGAGACATCCCAATCGGCGGGTTGGGTGTCAAGCACCTCGATATTCGGAAACTGCTTCACCACCGTGTTGAAGCCCTTGGCGCGGCCCTGCGCGCCGGTGTGGCCGAGCGCGCCCTGGGTCATGATGATCTTGCCCTTGCCGCCCATCGCGTTGCAGAGGGCCTGTGTCACCGAGGCGCCCATGAATTCGTTGTCGGGAGCGAGGAAGGAGTGCACGTTGATCTGGTCGAGCGGCGCGATCAGCGTGTCCATGTCTATGACCGGCGTACCGGCGTCGATCATCTTCTGCACCGGCTGGGTCAGCGTGCCGATCCCGAACGCCTGGATCGCGACGAAATCCCATTTCTGCGACGCCATGTTGTCGATCGCGGCACGCTGCTTGACGGCGTCGAGCTGACCGTCGAACCAGGTGACGTCGACGTTGAAGAGCTTGCCCCAGAACTCCGCCGCCTGCTTGCCCTGCGCGCACCACGTCGCCTGCAGTCCGGCGTTGGAGAATGCGGCCTTGAGCGGCTTCTCGGAGCGGCCCATCTCCGCGGCGAGGGCGGGGTTCACGCCCATTCCGCCGAACAGCGCCGCCGCCGCTCCGCCGGCCGCAGCCATTTGCAACAGGTCACGTCTTGTCTTCGGCGATTCGTCCATCCCTGGCATCGTTGCTTGCTCCCTCGTTCGTTTTTCTGGCCGTCGGCGTCAGTTGCACGCGCCACGGACAAAGGGAGTGTGTCACAATCGGAACCGGCGCGCTACGGCTTCACGGTCTCTGCGACACGACTACGTCGCGTGCTGCAACACGATGGCTTCGATATCGCGCAACAGCTTGTGCCACGCAGCATCGATCTCCGGGGACCACGCGTCGTCCAGCAACTCGCACAAGGTGTCCTTGATCACGCCGAAGAAGGCGATGAACAGATCGCGCGGCGTTCCGTACGCGTCGTGCGACGACACCTCGCATTCGATCAGGCGGAAATGTCCGTTGCGTTCACCGGCGAAATCAAGAATTGCCTCGATCGTCAGCGACAGCATCGAACCCTGCACAGGCGCACTGCCTTCGGTACGAAACATCGCCTGCGCCTCCGGGTGTTCGCGAAACAGGCGTCGATAGACGCGCACCGTTAGGTCGTCGCAGCGTTCTGCGGCGAGTTCGAAGCTGTGCGCGATAGCATTCGATGATGATGTCATTGTTGATCGCGATCAGCACACAAAAAAAGAGCAGGGCGTCTAGCCCTGCTCCAAAAATTGTGTCGACCCTGATTTACCCCAAAAATTCGATTTGGTGTTGATTGATGGGGTGACGCTGCTTGTGCGCGTCGGGCTCCTCCCGAGACTTGGACCACCAGACTGAAGCCTTGCGGCTGGCCTGAGCCCGAATTCGTAGACCATCTTTTTCGCCTTGTCATCATTTTCAGCAACGATTGTTCAAATAACGAGCAATTTGCGAAATGATTAGGATATTGCGACTGGCGGTTGCAGATCGGTCTTGAAATCCCGCTATGGGTAAGGGGATACGGCGCTTTCTTTTGCGTCGGGCAGCGTCACACCTGTGCCCGCCAGCTATTCCCATCGGGCGGAAAAAGATAGGCGGGAGTCCAATCTCGACTTCCGGCCTCCATGGTGGTTAGTTCCCCCTTGGATGGATCTGCGATGCGCCGGCGGCTGAAGAAGTTTCTGCCCGTATTCCTGGTTGCCCTGTTGGTGCAGATTTTTGCACCGATCGGTGCATGCTGGGCGGCGAGCCTTGCCGCGTCGGACCCGCTTGCGGCCGCCACCATCTGCCATGGGAGCGGAACGGCTGGAGCCGGGCAGGATGACCAGTCCGGCCACCGCGCCCATGACGGCTGCTGCTCCGCATGCAGCGTGCTGCAGACCGGCGTGCCGGTCGACAGCCCGCAAACATCAACGTCGAGCGCGGTCGATCGCTCGACGAGCCCTGTCGTTTGGCACAATTTTGCGCCGGATCTCGACCGCTCCCACGCCTGCTCACATGCCCGGGCGCGCGCGCCACCGTTCATCTCCTGACGCCATTGCCGCGACCGGCGCGTAAGGCGCCGGTGAATGCCATTGAGCAGACCGGCCGAACGGCCGGTGTCGGGAACATCTCGATGTTTCGCCATCACCCGCTTGGAGCTGTCAGCGTGCTCATGTTGGGCGCAGCGCTGTCAGCGATTCCATCCGGGACTAGTGCCCAATCCCCGAGCACTGCGCTGCCGCCTGTGACCGTCGATGCGCCACAGGCCGTCCGGGCTAAACCGGTCGGGCCAAAGCCGAGGGCTCGCGCGGTCACCGCCCGCCGGCCGCCGAAACCGGCTGCGCCGGCAGCCCCAACTGCCGTCGCGTCGCAGGGTGAAACGCCGGCGGCAGCGCGCAGCGGCCTCGACCGGGCACCGGACGGTCAAACGACAACGACCATCGATCGAAGTCAGTATGAAGACAGGCCCGCGTTTTCGGTCGCCGACGTGCTGCGCGACAGTCCCGGGATATCCATCAAGCAGGGTAACGGGCCCCGCGATTTCGGGATTTCGATTCGGGGATCGAATGCGCGGAACGGCTTCGGCATCCGTAATATGGTGATCTTCGATGACGGCTTCCCGGTCACCCAGCCTGATGGCCTGTCGCGCAGTGACCTGATCGACCCGCATGCTTACGGCGCCATCGATGTGATCCGAGGGCCCTCGTCGGCACTGTACGGCAATTACGCAACCGGCGGCGCGCTCAATTTTCGGATGAGGCCCGGTGGAACCATCAACGGCGCCGAATACGGCACCGAGGGCGGAAGCTTCGGCTATCTCAACAACTACCTGACTGCCGGGCAGAAGGTCGGCAATTTCGAGGCTTCGCTGTTCGCAAGCGATGTACGCGGCGATGGCTACATCCAGAACAGCTGGTTCAATACCCAGACGGTGAACTTCCTCGCCACCTTACGGGCAACGCCGGACGACCGCTTCACGGTCAAGCTGATCAACAACGATCTGTCTACGCGCCTGCCGGTCAGGCTGTCGCTCAATCAGTTCAACCAGAACCCATTCCAGTCCGGCTGCGATGTGCCGGCTACGCTCGGCTGCGGAACGCAGTCGCTGTTCATTAATGGATTCAACGGCGCGAGGACATCGCAAACAGCGATCGTCGCGGGCTTCGGGCGCAACGACCGCCGGACCATCGTTGGCGGCCGCTGGGAGCACGATTTCGACAACACGACCACCTGGCGCAATCAGTTCGTCTTCGACGACCGCAACATCAACCAGCCCACGGGTGCGACCAGCGCGATCGGCGATTTCCCGTCGTACAACTTCATGAGCGACGTGACAAAGCGCGGCGAGCTGCTCGGGATGGATTCCACGACCTTCTTCGGAGGCTGGTACAACACGCTCACGACGACCAGCGATACGGTCAACGTGAAGCCGGGAGGCAACGCTACGCTCGGCCTGCTGCAGAGTAGACAGTTCCAGTCGACGACCAACTACGGCGTCCGCGCGCGGGAGGAATTGAAGCTCATTCCGTCGCTGACTGCCGTTGCGGGCATCGGTTGGGAAACGACCACCTTGAACGGCGTCAATACTGCCATTGGGTATCCGGTCGTGAACAATCCGTCAGTCGTCGTCCCGACCGTCACTGCAGCCGCGCCGCAGTTCATCAACACCGCGCCGGAATTTGCCCTGGTCTATAAGCCCGATAATGAGTGGCAGTGGCACGCGCGCGTGGCGACTGGCTACGGCACTCCGCAGGTCAGCAATCTCTTCGTCCTTCCCAGCGGCCTTCCGGGCAACAACACCGCGCTCAAGACGCAGACCAATCTGGGCTATGATCTCGGTGCCGACTGGACTCCGAACAAGGCCGTGAAGCTGAGCGCGACGGCGTTCTATGAGTTCTTCAACAACGAATTGGTCACGCAGGCGACGCCCATCAACGGCGTCACTTACACCTTCAACGCGCCGCGTTCGGAACACCGCGGCTTCGAACTTGCCGCCCTTTGGCAATTCTATGAGGGGTGGCAGTTCACGGCAGCCTACACCTATCTCGATGAGGTCTATACCGATTACATCGAAAGCATCAGCGGATTCACTTTCAACCGGGCCGGCAACAAGATTCCCGGCATATCGCCGAATGAGCTGACGGCGCGGTTGGGTTATGACCAGCTTCACGGTCCACTGACCGGCCTTGGCGGTTTTGTCGAGCTGGTGTGGAAGGACTCCTTCTACATGGACAACGCCAACTTCCTGAAGGCGCCCGGCTATGAGATCGTCAACCTCAATCTCCACTACAAGACCGACCTGGTGTCGGATTATTTCCGGCAGCTCACGATGTTCTTTGAGGTGCGCAATGTCTTCGACAAGACCTATGTGGCGTCCGCGAACAATATCGCGGACAGCGTCACCGCCGCTGGCGTTCAAAATCCCGCGAGCGTACTGGCGAACAGCACGGGCTCGATCTATGCCGGGTCGCCGCGCGCCTTTGTCGCCGGCATGAAGCTCGCCTTCAAATGAGGAGCGCATCGATGACATTCGCCAGACTTGCGCTTCGGACGGCTTTGACCGCAACCGTACTTGCCGCCTTGCCGGGCCTTGCCGCCGCGCAGATGAGCCATCAGCACACGTCCGAAGCCGCCTGCGAAGAAGCGCTCCTGCGCTGCGCGACGAAAGTGACCCCCGCCTTCGGTCCGGACGGAACGTTGTGGCTCGCCTGGATGGCGGGGGGCCGGATATCAGTCGCGAGCTCAAAGGACCAGGGAAAAAGCTTTTCCACGTCGGTTCAAGTCACCGAGCCGCAGCTCGATCTCGATTGGGGGCCGGATGCGCGGCCGAAGATCGCGGTTGACGCGAGAGGCGGGATCGCACTGGCGTTTTCGATCTTCAGGGACAAGGCGTTCAACGGCCAGGTGCTGATCACGCGCTCGACCGACGGTGGGCGGAGCTTCGCTCCGCCGAAGCCAATCACCGCGAACAATGCAAGCCAGCGGTTCGAGGCAATCGGTTTCGATCCCGCCGGCACCGTGTTCGCGGCCTGGCTCGACAAGCGCAACCGCGCGCCAGCGCAGCAGAACGGCCAGACGTACGACGGTGCCGCCCTGTTCTTTGCGACGTCAAGAGATGGCGGCGAGACCTATTCCGACGCACGGATCGTGGCCGACAATACCTGCGAATGCTGCCGTCTCGGGCTGGCCTTCGACGGCAACGGTCACCCGGTGGTCGCATTCAGGAACATCTTCGAAGGCGGCGTGCGCGATCATGCGATCGTCACTTTCGCCGACCTCGGTTCGCCCGGCGAGGTGCATCGCGTCAGCCGCGATGATTGGCAGATCGCAGCCTGCCCGCATCATGGTCCAAGCCTGACGATTTCGCCCGAAGGGACCTATCATGTGACGTGGTACACCAACGGCAAGGCGCGCAAGGGGCTCTTCTACGCCCAGTCGCGCGACGGCGGCAAAACATTCACCGATCCGCTCCCGGTCGGACAGGTGAACCGGGGCCCCTCGCGGCCTCAGATCATCGCCGGGCCCGACGGACTTGCGATGGTCTGGAAGGAATTCGACGGGACGAAGACGTCGGTCAACCTGATGACATCACATGACGACGGCGCGACCTGGTCGAAGCCGCGGGCGATCGCCGATACCAACGATGCCTCCGACCATCCGCTGCTCGTCTCGGACGGACGGCAAACCTACCTATCCTGGATGACGAAGGCCGACGGCTACCATTTTCAAGCGATCGAGGCCGAACCATGAAACGTTACCTGCTCGCCGCGCTCATGCTCCTGACGTCACTGCCATCCGGGCTGGCTTCTGAGGAGGGCGCGCTGAGACCGTTCGAACGCGGCAGCTGGCAGCAGGTGTTGCGCTCGCATGCGGGCCATCCCACCCTGGTGCATTTCTGGGGCGTGACCTGCGGTCCGTGCAAGATCGAGCTGCCGCAACTCGGCCAGTTCATGAAGGATCATCCGGGGATTGATATGGTCACGATCAGCGCCGACCTGGTTCCGAACTTGCCCGCGGCGACGCGGTCGATGTTGGATCGCGCCGGGCTCGCATCGGCCGAGAACTGGTTTTTCAGCGACGGCTTTGCCGACCGGCTGAGATTTGAGATTGACCCTGCCTGGCAAGGCGATATCCCGCGCACCATGCTGATCGCCCGCGACGGAACGGTGACGACGATCGAGGGATCGGCCGAGATCGCCGATTTGCAGAAATGGTCCGACGCGCAGGTCGCGGCGACCCGATAACGAGCCACTCGTATACGGAGCATGACGACATGACACGCTTTTCCCGCATCTTTGCTCTCGCCGGGTTCGCCGCAACTCTCGCCTTCACCTCCGCGCGTGCCGAGGAGATCAAAGCCGGTGATCTGGTGATCACGCAGGCCTGGAGCCGCGCTACACCGAATGGTGCGAAGATCGCCGGCGGCTATCTCACGATCGAGAACAAGGGCGCGGTGCCCGACCGGCTCGTCGGCGGCAGCGGCGAGATCGCGGGCAGGGTCGAGATCCACGAAATGGCGATGAACGACGGCGTGATGAAGATGCGCCCATTGGACAAGGGCCTGGCCATCGAGCCCGGCAAGACAGTGAAACTCGCCCCCGGCGGCTATCACCTGATGATGTTCGACCTGAAAGGGCAGCTCAAGCAGGGCGAGAAGGTGCCTGTGACGCTCGAATTCGAGAAGGCCGGCAAGGTCACGGTCTCGCTCGACGTGCAAGGCGTGGGCGCCCAGGGCCCAGGCGCCGGCGCTCGCTCGGGCCACATGGACATGAAGAAGATGTAAGGCCTAACCCTGAGAATACGGCAGCGGACCACGTCGCGCCGGGAGACAGCTCCGAGGCCGGCCAGGGAGCTGCCTGTACCGGGCCGCCCGCAATGGGCTCAGATAGCCGAAAATCGCCTGATTTCGCGGGTTTTTCGCCTCAGGCGGCCTTGTGTTTTCGCATGTGATCCGGTTTCACTGCAGTTCTTCCCACGCTCCCCTGATTCCTCGAGTAACACCATGCGATTGTCGCGGTTTTTCCTGCCCATCCTGAAAGAGAACCCGAAAGAGGCGGAGATTGTCTCGCATAGGTTGATGCTGCGCGCAGGCATGATCCGGCAGGAGGCGGCCGGCATCTATGCCTGGCTGCCGCTCGGATTCCGGGTCTTGAAGAAGATCGAGCAGATCGTGCGCGAGGAGCAGGACCGCGCCGGCGCACTGGAACTGCTGATGCCGACGCTGCAGCTCGCCGATCTCTGGCGCGAAAGTGGCCGCTATGACGCCTATGGCCCCGAGATGCTGCGCATAACCGATCGCCACAAGCGCGAGCTTCTGTACGGGCCGACCAATGAGGAGATGATCACTGAGATCTTCCGCTCATACATCAAGTCCTACAAGAACCTGCCGCTCAACCTCTACCACATCCAGTGGAAGTTCCGCGATGAGCAGCGCCCGCGTTTCGGCGTGATGCGCGGCCGCGAATTCCTGATGAAGGACGCGTATTCGTTCGACCTCGACGAGGCCGGCGCACGACGCGCCTACAACAAGATGTTCGTCGCCTACCTGCGCACGTTCGCGCGGATGGGCCTGAACGCGATCCCAATGCGTGCGGAGACCGGCCCGATCGGCGGCGATCTCAGCCACGAATTCATTGTACTTGCGGAGACTGGCGAATCCGGCGTCTACATCAATCGCGATGTGTTGGAACTGCCCGTACCGGCGGAGGACGTCGACTATGACGGCGATCTGACGCCGATCATCAAGCAATGGACATCGGTTTATGCCGCGACCGAGGACGTCCACGATGCCGCGCGCTTCGACAGCGAAGTGCCTGCGGACAAACGGGTGCACACCCGCGGCATCGAGGTCGGCCAGATCTTTTATTTCGGCACCAAATATTCCGACAGCATGAAGGCGCTGGTTGCGGGCCCCGACGGCGTCGAGGTGCCGATCCATGGCGGCTCTTACGGTGTCGGCGTGTCGCGTCTGGTGGGTGCCATCATCGAGGCCTGTCACGACGATGCCGGCATCAAATGGCCCGAGGCGGTCGCGCCATTCCGCGCAGCAATCCTCAACCTCAAGCAGGGCGATACCGCGGTCGATGGTGCCTGCGAGCAACTCTATCGCGAACTCTTAGCAAAGGGCGTCGACGTGCTCTATGACGACACCGATCAACGCGCTGGCGCGAAGTTCGCCGCGGCCGACCTGATTGGCATTCCCTGGCAGATTCTCGTTGGACCCAAGGGGCTCGCGGAAGGCAACGTCGAGGTGAAACGTCGTAGCGACGGCTCTCGCGAGAATATGAGTCCGGCCGACGTGGTTACGAAACTCGCGGGTTAAAGTTGATTCACCACGCGCTCGCGCGCCGGGTAATCCGGCCACATTTGGCCCGAATCATGGGATTATCGACAGATGGATGAGACCATGAAAGAGCCAGTCCGTACCCCGCCTTTTGCGCCATTCGAATGGCTGCTGTCCGGACGCTACTTGCGCGCGCGACGCAAGGAAGGGTTCATTTCAGTCATCGCTGGCTTTTCGTTCCTGGGCATCATGCTTGGCGTTGCCACGCTGATCGTGGTGATGGCCGTGATGAACGGCTTTCGCAAGGAACTCCTGGACAAGATCCTGGGTCTCAACGGACACCTGTTGGTGCAGCCCCTGGAATCGCCGCTGACCGACTGGAAGGACGTCGCCGACCGGATTAGCCAAGTGCAGGGCATTCGGCTGGCCGCGCCCGTCGTGGACGGACAGGGGCTCGGCTCGTCGCCGTTCAACGCGGCGGGCGTGTTCATTCGTGGCATCCGCGCCGACGATCTCAACAATCTCACCTCGATCGCCAAGAACATCAAGCAGGGCTCGCTCGAGGGGTTCGATGAGGGGCAGGGCGTTGCGATCGGCCGCAGGCTCGCCGACCAGCTCTCGCTGCATGCTGGCGACAGCATCACGCTGGTCGCCCCCAAGGGCGCCGTGACGCCGATGGGCACCACGCCGCGCATCAAGCCCTACAAGATCGCCGCGGTGTTTGAAATCGGCATGTCCGAATATGATTCGACCTTTGTGTTCATGCCTCTCGCCGAGGCGCAGGCCTATTTCAACCGCAACAACGACGTCTCCTCGATCGAGGTGTTCACCACCAACCCCGACAGGATCACCGCATTTGCCAAGGCCGTGACCGAGGCTGCGGGGCGACCGGTGTTCCTGGTCGACTGGCGGCAGCGCAACTCGACCTTCTTCAACGCGCTGCAGGTCGAACGCAATGTGATGTTCCTGATCCTGACCATGATCGTGCTGGTCGCGGCTCTCAATATCGTCTCCGGACTGATCATGCTGGTGAAGGACAAGGGGCAGGACATCGCGATCCTGCGCACCATGGGGGCCTCGCAGGGCTCGATCATGCGCATCTTCCTGATCACCGGCGCCTCAATCGGCGTGGTCGGCACGCTGACCGGTTTCTTCGTCGGCATGCTGATCTGCCTGAACATCGAATCGATACGACAATTCCTGTCCTGGCTCACCAACACGGAATTGTTTTCGCCCGAGCTTTACTTTCTCTCGAAGCTGCCTGCGGAGGTCGATTTCGGCGAGACGCTTGCGGTGGTCATCATGGCGTTGACGCTGTCCTTCCTGGCGACGCTCTACCCATCGTGGCGCGCCGCGCGCCTCGATCCGGTCGACGCGCTCCGATACGAGTGAGGCGCACATGGCGCAGGGGGCGGACGATGTGCCGGTTATCTATCTCCACGAGATCAAGCGGGAGTACAGGCAGGGCGAAGCGACGCTGACGATCCTCAACGGCGCCAAGCTAGCGCTGTGGCCTGGGCAGTCGGTGGCGCTGGTGGCGCCGTCGGGCTCGGGCAAGTCGACGCTCTTGCACATTGCGGGCTTGCTGGAAAGTCCCGACGAGGGCGAGGTCTATGTCGCGGGCACGCCGACCTCACAACTGTCCGACATCGACCGGACGCATATCCGCCGCACCGACATTGGGTTCGTTTATCAGTCGCACCGGCTGCTGCCGGAATTCTCCGCTCTCGAGAACGTCATGTTGCCGCAGATGATTCGAGGTCTCAAGCGCTCCGAAACGATAAAGCGCGCGACCGAGATCCTGGCCTATCTCGGGCTCGGCGACCGCATCACCCATCGACCGGCGGAACTGTCCGGCGGCGAGCAGCAGCGCGTGGCAATCGCGCGCGCGGTCGCCAATGCGCCACGGGCGCTGCTTGCGGACGAGCCGACCGGCAACCTCGATCCGGGCACTGCCGACCACGTCTTCAATGCGCTGATGCAACTCGTGAAGGCGACGCGGGTCGCGATGCTGATCGCAACCCACAACATGGATCTGGCGGCGCGGATGGACCGCCGGGTCTCGCTTGCGAATGGACAGGTCGTCGAACTGGATTAGCTCTCAATACGCTTGACCACGTCGCGCGGAGCGCGGCTGAGGCTCGGCATAGGCATTGGCGCGATACGGATTGATCACGCACATTGCTCCCCGGCCGGCGGCGGAAAACTGGCATTGTGCGAGCGATGCGTAGCTGCAGTCATAATCCTCGCCGCCCCATCGAAAGATATGCATGCATACGGGATGGTTCGGGTCGAACGTTTGTGCATGTGCCAGCTGAACCGCATCGGCACCCAGAGCAAGTGCGGCCAGAAGCACGATGCGCATCAAAGGAATCTCCCGTCGAAGAGACCGGTCGCGTGTCGTCACGGCCAATCTAACGGCGAAGCGGCCGCATCCACGCCGGTGTGCGTCAACCCTTGCTCCCCGGCCGTGGTTCCGCGTCGGCCTCAGTGGATGAACAGCTCGAAGAAATTGCCCTCGCGGCGCGCGCGCGGAGGAACGTTGAGATAGGAGCGCCGATCATTGTCACCGGCATAAAAGGGATTCTGGAGACAGTACAGGCGGCGTCCCGAGGCGGTGGCCTGGCACTGCTCATAGGTCTCGAAATAGCAGGCGCTGAACCCGGGATATTCATCACCCTGGATGCAGAAGGGATATCTTACGCCGATAGCCTGCGCGGGAACTGCAGTGAGCGCTGCAAACGCGCTCACCCACGCTGCAGCGAGAACAAATTTGCGCATAAGCGGTCCTTCATGCATTTGCGAGCCGTGGAAGTGTCGCAATCCAAACCGGACAAGCAACTTCCCGTCAACTCAATCTCGCGCCTTCCGAAATGTGGAGACTTTGCGTCATAGCATAAGGCCGAAACAAGTAGTGCTTGTAACGCAACATGATCTCACGTTTTCGGGAGGGTCATTTGGGTCAATTGTTGCTGTGAAGCTACAGCAATTCTGTCGCGGGCTGGTATGAGCCTGACAGGAGGCCTTGGGGGCCACTGTGAAGTTGGAATGGGAAAAAGAATGAAGAAGGTTTTGTTTGCTACGGCCAGTCTGATCGCGCTCGGCACGACTGCGCCGACGTTCGCGGCGGATCTCGCGGCTCGTCCTTACACCAAGGCTCCGCCGGTGATTGCCACGGTGTATAACTGGAGCGGCTTTTACATCGGTATCAACGGCGGCTGGGGACAGAGCCACGATAACCGTATCTTCGATCCGACTGGTGCCTCGTTCGGCAGCCACGATGCGGACGGCGGCACGGTCGGTGGTCAGATCGGCTATCGCTGGCAGACCGGCGGCTGGGTGTTCGGTCTCGAAGCTCAGGGCAACTGGGCTGACTTCTCGGGCAACTCCGGAAACGCGTTCGCTCCGGGCAACGTTGTCCGCTCCAAGACGGACGCCTTCGGCCTCTTCACCGGCCAGATCGGTTACGCCTGGAACAACGCCCTGTTCTACGTGAAGGGTGGTGCCGCGGTCACCGACCGCAACTATCAGTTCGTCACGGCTGGCGCGCTGGTGTCCGAGTCCGGCTTCGACACCCGTTGGGGCGGCACTGTTGGCGCTGGCCTCGAATTTGGCTTCGCTCCGAACTGGTCGCTCGGCATCGAATACGATCACATCTTCGAGGATCGTCATGGCGTGACCTTCATCTCTCCGGCCGGCTTCGCCACGACCGGCTTCAGTTCGGGGGGCGACACCGATCTCGTGACCGCGCGCTTGAACTATCGGTTCAGCGGTCCGACCCTCGCAAGGTACTGATCGCTCGACTAGTCAAAACAGCGGCAGCGATAGCCCCGGGCCTCAGGCCCGGGGCTTTTTTTCGTTGGCCCGCCGGTTAACCATTGCGCGGGTTGGCTGGTGGGTCTGCTTGACTCTCGGAACGAAAAGAGAACAATGTTCTCCATACGTTCCAGTCCGGGAGGCGGCCATGTTGAAGATTTTCGTGGAGGAAGCGGCGGCTCTGGCGTCGATCACGCTGTTCGTCGGCATGATCGCGGTTTGGGCCCAATTGATCACCCAGTTCTGAAATGTTCCGGCGGAGGCAGGGGCATAGTCCGCCCTTGGGGAAAATCCGGAGGAGTGACGGCGATGCTGCGTTGCGCGTGGACTCTGCGCGCCTCCGGCCCCACCATCGCGAGGCGAGTCGGGCCTGAGGCATCGGTGCTTTCAGGGCCGGCGTTCGCTCCGTCCCTGAAGCAAGGATCCTTTGAGCGGCCATGTCGAATGCCGGATTCGTTCACCTTCATGTCCATTCGGCCTATTCGCTGCTGAAAGGCTCGATCAAGATCGCCAAGCTCGGCGAACTTGCAAAAGCTGACCGCCAGCCAGCGCTGGCGCTCACAGACACCGACAACATGTTCGGTGCGCTGGAATTCTCAGACAAGATGGCGGGCTACGGCATCCAGCCGATCGTCGGCTGCGAGCTCGCGGTGGAATTCGGCGACGTTGATCCCAGCACGCGGAGCGTGCTGGCGGCGGGACCGGCACGGATCGTGCTGCTGGCGGCGCGGGAGCGTGGCTACCGCAGCCTGATGCGGCTGAATTCGCGGGCGTTCCTGGAAACGCCCGTCAACCAGACGCCGCACATCAAGTTCGACTGGCTCACCGACGATGCCGAGGACTTGATTGCGCTGACCGGCGGGCCCGACGGGCCGATCGCGCTGGCGCTTGGCGCCGATCAGGCGGCACTGGCGGCCACGCGGTGCGATCGCCTGGCGAGCGTGTTCGGAGACCGCCTCTATGTCGAACTGCAGCGTCACGGCGTAGAGACAGAGCGTCGCACCGAGGGCGGGCTGATCGATCTCGCCTACGGCAAGGGCCTGCCGCTGGTCGCAACCAACGAGCCGTATTTTGCGACCAGCGACGATTACGAATCGCACGATGCGCTTTTGTGCATCGCCGGCGGTCACTTGGTTGCCGAGACCGGCCGTGAGCAGCTCACGCCGGATCACCGCTTCAAGACGCGTGCGGAAATGGCGGTGTTGTTCGCCGACATTCCGGAGGCCCTCGCTTCGACCATCGAGATCGCCGAGCGCTGCTCGTTCCGCCCAAAGACGCAAAAGCCGATCCTGCCGCGCTTCACTGTCGGCGCCGGCTCAGGCTCCGATGCCGCGGCGGAGGAAGCGGGCGAGCTGAAGCGGCAGGCCGAAGAGGGGCTCGCGCGGCGCATCAGGGTCCACGGCCTGTCGCCGGGCAACACCGAAGAGGACTATCAGAAGCGTCTCGCTTTCGAAATCGACGTCATCAACCGCATGAACTATGCGGGCTACTTCCTGATCGTCTCCGACTTCATCAAATGGGCCAAGTCCCACGACATTCCGGTCGGCCCGGGCCGCGGCTCGGGCGCGGGTTCACTGGTCGCCTACGCGCTGACCATCACCGACCTCGATCCGATCCGCTTTGGCCTGCTGTTCGAGCGCTTCCTCAATCCGGAGCGCGTGTCGATGCCGGACTTCGACATCGACTTCTGTCAGGATCGCCGCGGCGAAGTGATTCAGTACGTGCAGGATCGCTACGGCCGCGACCAGGTGGCGCAGATCATCACCTTCGGTACGTTGCAGGCGCGCGGCGTGCTGCGCGACGTCGGCCGCGTGCTGCAGATGCCTTACGGGCAAGTCGACAAGCTGACAAAGCTGGTGCCGCAGAATCCCGCCGCGCCCGTGACGTTGGCGCAGGCGATCGAGGGCGAGCCGAAGCTGCAGGCGTTCCGCGACGAGGATCCCGTGGTGGCGCGCGCCTTCGATATCGCGCAGCGTCTCGAAGGCCTGACCCGGCATGCCTCGACCCACGCCGCCGGCATCGTGATCGGCGACCGCCCCCTCAGCGAGTTGGTGCCGCTCTACCGCGATCCGAAATCGGACATGCCGGTCACGCAGTTCAACATGAAGTGGGTCGAGCCCGCGGGCCTCGTGAAGTTCGACTTCCTGGGGCTGAAGACGCTGACCGTGCTCGACGTCGCGGTGAAATTGCTAAGGCAGCGCAACGTCCATGTCGATCTCGCGACGCTCGCGATCGATGACGCGGCGAGCTACCAGATGCTGGCGCGCGGAGACGTGGTCGGCGTGTTCCAGGTGGAAAGTCAGGGCATGCGCCGTGCGCTGATCGACATGCGGCCCGACCGCTTCGAGGACATCATCGCGCTGGTTGCGCTGTATCGTCCGGGTCCGATGGCGAACATCCCGACGTACTGCGCGCGCAAGCACGGCGACGAGGAGCCGGAATACCTGCATCCGATTCTGGAGCCGATTCTCAAGGAGACGTTCGGCGTCATCATCTACCAGGAGCAGGTGATGCAGATCGCGCAGCAGATGGCCGGCTATACGCTCGGCCAGGCCGACTTGCTCCGCCGCGCCATGGGCAAGAAGATCCGCGCCGAGATGGAGAAGCAGCGCGAGATCTTCGTCGCTGGCGCGGTGAAGAACAGCGTGCCGAAGGCGCAAGCGGAGACGATCTTCGAGCTGCTCGCGAAGTTCGCCGACTACGGCTTCAACAAGAGCCACGCGGCGGCCTATGCGCTGGTGTCGTACCACACCGCCTACATGAAGGCGCATTACCCGGTGGAGTTTCTCGCGGCGTCGATGACGCTCGACCTCAACAACACCGACAAGCTGTCCGAATTTCGCTCCGAGGCCCAGCGGCTCGGCATCAAGGTCGAGGCGCCCAACATCAACAGGTCCGGCGCGACCTTCGAGGTCGGCGAGAAGACCATCTACTACGCGCTCGCCGCGCTGAAGGGCGTCGGCCTGCAAGCCGTCGAGCAGATCGTGGAGGAGCGCAAGAAGGGCGCATTCACCTCGCTCGCCGATTTCGCCGCGCGGGTGAGCCCGCGCTCGATCAACAAGCGCATCATCGAGAGCCTCGCGGCCGCGGGCGCCTTTGACACGCTCGAACCCAACCGCGCGCGTGTGTTCGGCGGAGCAGATGCGGTCCTGGCCGCCTGCCAGCGCAGCCACGAGGCCGCAACCTCGGGGCAGAACGACATGTTCGGCGGCGCCGCCGACGCCCCGACAATCGTGCTGCCGCAGGTCGAGCCCTGGCTGCCGGCCGACCGCCTCAGGCGCGAATATGATGCGATCGGCTTCTTCCTGTCCGGTCATCCGCTCGATGACTATGCCACCGCCTTGAGGCGGCTGCGCGTGCAGACATGGGCGGAGTTTTCGCGCGCCGTCAAAACCGGCGCCACCGCGGGCAAGGTGGCGGCGACGGTGGTGTCGCGCATGGAGCGGCGCACCAAGACCGGCAACAAGATGGGCATCATGGGCCTGTCGGATCCGACCGGCCATTTCGAGGCGGTGCTGTTCTCCGAGGGGCTCGCGCAATACCGCGACGTGCTCGAGCCGGGCGCGGCCGTGCTGCTGCAACTTGGCGCCGAACTGCAGGGCGAGGACGTGCGGGCGAGGGTGCTGCACGCCGAGCCGCTCGATCACGCCGCGGCGAAGACACAGCGGGGCCTGCGCATCTTCGTGCGCGACACCAGGCCACTCGACTCGATCGCGCGCCGGCTCAACATGTCCGAGCCCCCAGCGGCTAGTGCGGTAAAGGCGCCGGCCGTGAAGCCGGTCCCTGCGGCCACGCCGGCCGGCGGTGCCGACGGCGATGTTTCGCTGGTGATGATGCTCGACCTCGAAACCGAGGTCGAGATGAAGCTGCCCGGCCGCTACAAGGTCTCCCCGCAGATCGCCGGCGCGATCAAGGCGGTCGCAGGCGTGGTCGACGTGCAGACGCTGTAAAGACCCGAAGCGACTGCATCGTAAGCACTATTGCAACCTTGCTGTACTCGTCACTATGCTCGTCCCGGGCAAATTGGGGGCTTTGGGGCGTCATGTTTTGGCGAGGTGTGTTTGCGTTGGTCGTGGCCGTACTGCTGTGCGGATGCGAGACCGAACGACATGGGTTGGATTACTCCGCGATGGTGCAGAAGGTTGGATCGCCCGGCTCGGGAAAGTCGCGGATCGTCGTGCTTCGCGAGAAGGGATACGCCGGCATTACTGATCCGGGGTGGGACATCCGGCTTGACGGTGGACCGATGGCAGAACTCAAGACCGGGACCTACGTCTATGTCGACCGTCCGCCCGGACAGCACCAAATTTCAGCGACCGCGGCCACGTTCCCGGGTACAAGCCAAGTCGACATTTCCGCCCAATCCGGCCGCACCTATTTCTTCCTCGCAAGGCCGAGCGAGCGCGCCAAGGTCCTGAACGGGATGTCGGTTGCGGGTGGCGTTGCCGGCCTGCTCGTGGGCGCCGCAATCACTTCGAACAACAGCAATCCTGGACCGCTCGACTTCTTCCCGCTGGAGGAAGATTCAGCGCGAATAACGATCGCCGAACTGAAACTCGCCCAATAGCGCGGCGCATTACCCTGGTGATAGGCGTAGCGCGACGGTCGATCCGGACCTTTTAGGTCCGACGCGGGCCTATTGGCGACAGAAGGGCATTTTCCGGCCCGCTTAAGAACGATTACGGGGGCGGTGAGAGCTTCCAAACCGGCCTTATTTCCTTGCTTCTGGCGGAAATCGCGCTATATAGCGCGCCATCTCACACGGAAACATGGCTCTCAAAGGCCGTCCGGTGGCAACCGGGCCAATAAGGCTCGTTTGCTCACACGTTTCCGGAGGAACCAACCGGAGAACTAAACCTATGGCGCTGCCCGAATTCAATATGCGTCAGCTCTTGGAAGCTGGCGTTCACTTTGGCCACCAGTCCCACCGCTGGAACCCGAAGATGGCGGACTTCATCTTCGGCGCCCGCAACAACATCCACATCATCGATCTCGCGCAGACCGTGCCGATGATGCACCGCGCGCTGCAGGCGGTCAGCGACACGGTCGCCAAGGGCGGCCGCATCCTGTTCGTCGGCACCAAGCGGCAGGCGCAGGACGGCGTCGCCGAGGCCGCCAAGCGCTCGGCGCAGTACTTCGTCAACTCGCGCTGGCTCGGTGGCACGCTGACCAACTGGAAGACGATTTCCGGCTCGATCAAGCGGCTGCGTCATCTCGACGACGTGCTGTCGTCCGGCGAGGCCAGCTCCTACACCAAGAAGGAGCGGCTGACGCTGCAGCGCGAGCGCGACAAGCTCGACCGTTCGCTGGGCGGCATCAAGGACATGGGCGGTCTGCCCGACATGATCTTTGTGATCGACACCAACAAGGAAGACATCGCGATCCAGGAGGCGCAGCGGCTCAACATTCCCGTTGCCGCGATCGTCGACACCAATTCGGATCCCAAGGGCATCACCTATGTGGTGCCGGGCAATGACGACGCCGGACGCGCGATCTCGCTGTACTGCGATCTCGTCGCCCGAGCGGCCATCGACGGCATCTCGCGTGCGCAGGGCGAATCCGGGATCGATATCGGCGCGTCCGCCGAACCGGTGCAGGAAGACGTGCCATCGGCGGCGCCTTCCGGCTTCCAGGGTCTGGCCGGTCCCCGCGGTACCGCCGACAACCTCAAGAAACTCACCGGCGTGTCCGGTGCGATCGAGAAGAAGCTCAACGACCTTGGCATCTTCCACTACTGGCAGCTTGCCGAGCTCAATCACGACACCGCGCACAAGATCGGCGAAGAAGTCGGTCTTCCGAGCCGCGCCGACGCCTGGGTTGCCCAGGCCAAGACGCTCGCCGAAGCTGAATAACGGTAAGCGGCGCGGCCGGTCGCGTCCGGCCGCTACTGCTATTCCAAGAACAACGATTTCCCTGTCGCTGACCGGCGGCGCCATCAGGCGCCGCGGTTTCTCTACAGGCAAGAAGGGCATTGAACGATGGCAACGATCACAGCAGCGATGGTCAAGGATCTCCGCGAGTCGACCGGCGCGGGCATGATGGATTGCAAAGCGGCGTTGACCGAAAACAACGGCGACATGCAGGCCGCGCAGGATTGGTTGCGCAAGAAGGGTCTCTCCAAGGCTGCGAAGAAGGCCGGCCGTGTCGCAGCTGAAGGCCTGATCGGCGCACTGACTTCAGGCACCAAGGGCGTGGTGGTCGAGGTCAATTCGGAGACCGACTTCGTCGCACGCAACGAGCAGTTTCAGGGCCTGGTCAAGATGATCTCCCAGGTCGCTCTGCATAACGGCGCCGACGTCGAGAAGATCAAGGCCGCAAAGGTCGGCGACGTTACCGTCGAGACCGCGATATCGGACGCGATCGCGACGATTGGTGAGAACATGACACTGCGTCGCGCCGCCTCGCTTGCGGTGAACGAGGGCGTGGTGTCGAGCTATGTCCACAACGCCGTGATCGACGGCGCGGGCAAGATCGGCGTGATCGTGGCGCTGGAGTCCGCCGGCAAGGCCGACGAGCTTGCGGCCCTCGGCCGCCAGCTTGCCATGCACGTGGCGGCGGCGAAGCCGCTGGCGCTCGACCCGAGCGGCCTCGATCCGCAGACCGTGAAGCGCGAGAAGGACGTGCTGGCCGACAAGTACCGCCAGCAGGGCAAACCGGAGAACGTGATCGAAAAGATCGTCGATTCCGGCCTGAAGACCTACTACAAGGAGGTCTGCCTTTTGGATCAGGCCTTTATCCATGACAGCGGCAAGTCCGTTGCCCAGGCGGTGAAGGAAGCTGAGGGTAAGGTTGGCGCCCCGATCAAGATCTCGGGCTTTGTGAACTATGCTCTCGGCGAAGGAATTGAGAAGCAGGAGAGCGATTTCGCCGCCGAAGTCGCAGCTGCCAGCGGCAAGAAGTAACCGCTGACATCCAGCTTCCGGTGCAGTCGCACCGGAAGCTTGCCTGCGCGGGATAAGGAATCGATCGCATCATGGCTGAGCCGGTCTATCGTCGCGTGGTGGTCAAGCTGTCCGGCGAATATCTGGCCGGTTCTCAGACCTTCGGTATCGATCAGCCAACCGTCGACCGCATCGCCGATGATCTGATCGCGGCACGCAAACTCGGCATCGAGGTTGCGGTCGTGATCGGCGGCGGCAACATCGTCCGCGGCGTGGAAGTGTCCTCGCGCGGCGTGTCCCGGCCGACCGGCGACACCATGGGCATGCTCGCCACCATGATGAACTGCCTCGCGCTGGAGGCTGCCATTGAGCGCAAGGGGACGCCGGCGCGGACGCTGTCAGCCTTCGTGATGCCGGAGATATCCGAGCTGTTCACCCGCAGTGCAGCGCACAAATATCTTGCCGAGGGACGCATCATCCTGCTGGGCGGAGGAACCGGCAATCCGTTCTTTACGACCGATACGACCGCGGTGTTGCGCGCGGCGGAAATCGGCGCGCAGGCGGTGCTGAAAGCCACAAATGTCGACGGCGTCTACAGCGCCGATCCAAAAAAGGACCCGAAGGCCAAGCGTTTCGATCGGCTGACGCATTCGCAGGCGATCGAGGGCGGCTACAAGGTCATGGATGCGACTGCTTTCGCGCTTGCCCGCGAGACGTCGCTGCCTATCATCGTATTCTCGATTGCGGAGCCTGGTTCGATCGGTGCGATTCTGCGCGGGGCCGGACACGGTACGGTCGTCGCTGGCTGATGGGACGCCTGACGGCGTCGGCAACCGGTTTCTTGAGAAAGGAGAGCGTCATGGCCACGCCTGGTTTTGACATCAACGAATTGAAACGCCGCATGCAGGGCGCCGCGCAGTCGCTCAAGCATGAACTTGGCGGTCTGCGGACCGGCCGCGCCGCGGCGTCGATGCTTGAGCCGGTGCAGGTCGAGGCTTACGGCTCGCACATGCCGCTCAACCAGGTCGCGACCATCAGCGTGCCCGAGCCGCGGCTCCTCTCTGTGCAGGTTTGGGACAAGTCGATGGTAAAGGCCGTCGAGAAGGCGATCGTTGATTCCAATTTGGGTCTGTCGCCGGCGACCGAGGGGCAGGTGCTGCGCCTGCGCATTCCGGAGCTCAACCAGGAGCGCCGCAAGGAGCTCGTGAAGGTCGCACACAAATACACCGAAGCTGCGAAGGTCGCCGTGCGACACGTGCGCCGCGACGGACTCGATATCGTCAAGAAGCTCGAGAAGAATCACGAGATTTCCGAGGACGATCAGGAGCGCTTGTCCGCCGAGGTTCAGAAGGCGACTGACGGAGTGATCTCCGAAATCGACCAGCTGCTCGCCGCCAAGGAAAAGGAAATCCTGACGGTCTGAGGCGGCTTTGGTTTTGACGCGTTTTTTCGTGCGAACCGGTACCACCTCGCTTGAAAGGCGCCACGGGAACGAACTGATGCCGAACGCCGCCGCCCCCGCAACCGATGGCTCGGATCGATCGGGCGGTCCGTTGCATGTGGCGATCATCATGGACGGGAACGGCCGTTGGGCCGCCGCACGGGGCCTGCCGCGTGCGGAGGGGCACCGCCGCGGCGTCGAGGCACTGCGCCGCGTCGTGCGTGCGGCCCATGAACTTGGCGTGCTCTATCTGACCATATTTTCCTTCAGCTCGGAGAACTGGTCGCGGCCCGCGACCGAGATCGGCGATCTGTTTGGTTTGCTGCGCCGCTTCATCCGCAATGATCTGGCGACGCTGCATCGTGACGGCGTAAGAGTGCGCGTGATCGGCGAGCGCGACGGCCTGGATCCCGAGATCTGCGCGCTGCTCAGCGAGGCCGAGGAACTGACCAGTAACAACACCAAGCTCAACCTTGTCGTCGCGTTCAATTACGGCTCGCGGGCGGAAATCGCCTCCGCGGCGCGGCGGCTTGCCCGCGAGGTGGCCGAAGGCAGGCGCACCGCCGATTCCATCGACGCTGATACGCTGGGGCAATATCTTGATGCGCCCGATATTCCCGATCCCGATCTGATCATCCGCACCAGCGGCGAGCAGCGCCTGTCGAATTTCCTGATGTGGCAGGCCGCCTACAGCGAACTCGTGTTCGTGCCGATCCACTGGCCGGACTTCGACAAGGCGGCGCTGGAAAGCGCGATTGCCGAATATGGCAGGCGCGAGCGCCGCTTCGGCGGTCTTGCTGCGAAAACCGGGTCGTGACCGAGGACGACGCCGCGCCCGCGGCATCGAGCGAGCAAGGGTCACGCAATCTCCTGTTGCGCGTCGTCGCCGCATTGGTGATGGCGCCGCTCGCAATTGCCGTGGCCTATGCCGGCGGCATCGCCTGGGTCGCGCTCGTGACGCTGGCGGTGATTGGCATCTTCGTGGAATGGCTGATCATCGCAGGTCTAGCGCGGGAGCAGCGCGCCGTGACAACCGGCACCGCCGCGCTTCTGCTCACCGGCCTCTGCCTGATGGCCGGACGCGTCGATGCGGCGCTGGTCGTTCTCGCCATCGGCGTGGTTGTGCTCGCGCTGATTTCACGCGAGCGGCGGGGTTGGGCGACGGCGGGACTACTTTATGCGGCGGCCGCCGAAATCGCTTCGGTGCTGGTGCGGCTCGATGCGGCCAAGGGCTTTGCCGCGCTGATGTTCGTGTTCCTCATCGTCTGGGTCACCGACATCGGCGGCTATTTCGCCGGCCGCGGCATCGGCGGACCCAAGTTGTGGGTGCGCGTCAGTCCGAAGAAGACGTGGGCCGGCGCCATCGGGGGCTTCGTTGCGAGCCTGCTCGTCGCCGCGGGCTTTGCTGTCGTCGATATTGGCAGAACCGGACCGCTGTTGCTGCTCGGCGCGCTGCTGTCGGTGGTTTCGCAGCTTGGCGATCTCTTCGAATCCGCGGTGAAGCGTCGGTTCGGCGTGAAGGATTCAAGTCACATCATTCCCGGCCATGGCGGGCTATTGGACCGCCTGGACGGATTTGTCGCAGCCGTCATTGTGGCGGCAATTTTCGGCTTTCTTCGCGGCGGCGCCGATAGCGTCGGACGCGGTCTTATGGTTTGGTGAAGAGATGAGCGCAGTTCCATTGCGTAATAGCAAGGCCGCGGCGGCCGACGTGCGGACCGTGACCGTCCTGGGTGCCACCGGCTCGATCGGTGACAGCACTATGGACCTGCTGCGCGGTGCGCGCGACCGCTACCGCGTCGAGGCGCTGACCGCGAACAGCAACGCGCAGGGACTTGCCAAGCTCGCGAAGGAATTCGGCGCGCGGTTTGCCGCCGTTGCGGATCCGGCTCGGCTCTCCGAGTTGAAGGATGCGCTCGCAGGCGCGCGGATCGAATGCGGAGCGGGTGAAAGCGCGATCATCGAGGCGGCCGCACGCCCGGCGGAATGGGTGATGGCGGCGGTCAGTGGCGCGGCCGGGCTGAAGCCTGCGCTTGCGGCAGTCGATCGTGGAGCATCCGTCGCGCTCGCCAACAAGGAGTGCCTGGTCTGCGCCGGCGATTTCTTCATGCAGCGCGCATCGCAGGCGGGCGCCTGCATCCTGCCGGCTGACTCCGAACATAATGCGCTGTTCCAGGCGCTCGGTTGCGGCAACCGCGAGGAGCTGGTGCGGGTGATCATTACCGCCTCAGGCGGGCCGTTCCGCACCTGGGCCGCCGCGGACATCGAGCAGGCGACGCTCGAACAGGCGCTGAAACATCCGAACTGGAGCATGGGCCAGAAGATCACCATCGATTCAGCATCGATGATGAACAAGGGGCTCGAGGTGATCGAGGCTTCTTACCTGTTCGCGCTCACTCCCGACGAGATCGACGTGTTGGTGCATCCGCAATCGATCATTCACGGCATGGTCGAGTTCTCGGACCGTTCGGTGATGGCGCAGCTCGGCGCTCCCGACATGCGGATTCCGATCGCCCACTGTCTCGGCTGGCCCGACCGCATTGTCGGCCCGTCGGCGAGGCTCGATCTGGCCAAGATCGGCCAACTCACCTTCGAAGCGCCTGACTTCGAACGCTTCCCGGGACTGCGGCTCGCCTACGACGCGCTGCGGACCGGGCAGGGCGCGACCACGGTGTACAACGCCGCCAACGAAGTGGCGGTAGCCGCTTTCATCGCCGGCAAGATCAAGTTCGGCGCGATCGCCCGTCTCGTCGAAGCGACCATGAATGATTGGATTCGGTCCGGGAATCTGGCACCGCTGGGGTCGGCGGATGATGCGATTTCCGTTGACCATAAAGCACGAAATACGGCTGCCGCCCTGTTGCCTCAAATTGCCTTAAAGGCATCCTAGACCGTTGGGGGCGGAGCCTTTGGCTCATGTCGAGGGAAATCCGATGCCCGAGTTTTTTCTTCATAGTTTCAATGCGTTGAGCCATGGCCTGATCGGCTACATCGTACCCTTCCTGTTCGTTCTGACGATCGTGGTTTTCTTCCACGAGCTCGGCCACTTCCTGGTCGCGCGCTGGGCCGGTGTAAAAGTGTTGACCTTCTCGCTCGGTTTTGGCCCGGAACTCGTCGGCTTCAACGACCGCCAAGGTACGCGCTGGAAGATCTCCGCGATCCCGCTCGGCGGTTACGTAAGGTTCTTCGGCGACGACTCCGAAGCTTCGACGCCATCGGTGGAGACGCTCGCCGCGATGACGGCGGAGGAGCGCAAGGGCAGTTTCCATCACAAGACTGTCGGTCAGCGTGCCGCTATCGTCGCTGCGGGTCCGATTGCGAACTTCATCCTGGCGATCGTGATCTTCACCTGCCTGTTCACCTTCTTCGGCAAGCCGAGCACCACCGCTCGTGTCGACAAGATCGAGGCCAACAGCGCGGCTGCGGCTGCCGGGTTCCAGATCGGGGACGTCGTAACCGCAATCGATGGCAGCCCGATCGGCAGCTTTTCCGACATGCAGCGCGTCGTCAGCGTTCACGCCGGCGATACCCTGACTTTCACGGTTAAGCGCGGCGATTCGACCGTTCAGCTTCGCGGCACGCCGGAATTGCGCGAGGTGAAGGATCCCTTCGGCAATCCCCACCGCCTTGGTGTACTGGGGATCACCCGGGCGACCGCGCCTGGCGACGCCGTCACGGAACGGGTGGATCCCGCGACCGCGCTCTGGCTCGGGGTCAAGGAGACCTGGTTCGTGATTGACCGGACGTTCGCCTATATCGGCGGCATCTTCACGGGTCGGGAGGCCGCCGACCAGGTCGGCGGACCGCTACGCATCGCGCAGATCTCGGGGCAGGTTGCCACCATCGGCGTGGCAGCTTTGATTCACCTAGCTGCGGTACTCTCAATCTCGATCGGTCTTCTGAACCTGTTCCCGGTTCCATTGCTGGATGGCGGCCACCTTCTATTCTACGCGGTCGAAGCCGTCCGGGGCCGTCCCTTGTCGGAGCGGGCACAGGAGATGGGATACCGAATCGGACTGGGTTTGGTACTGATGCTGATGGTGTTTGCGACCTACAACGACATTCTGCATTTGGCGGCGTCCTGAAGGAGGCTTTTTTGTGGCGTTGCGGATAGGCAACGTCTTGGACCGAAAATGGAATTGCCCGGCGGCAGAACGTTTGCCCACAAGGCAAAATTGGCTACAAGCTGGTCAATGAGGTTGGGATTCTGTCGATCCGTAGAGGGGTATGGTTCGGCGGGGAATAATAAGGGCGCGCAGCGCATGATTTTTGGAATGCGAGTGAGGGGGGGCTTGTTCGCCACCTTGGTCATGTTCGCCGTGCCGGTGGTTGCCACCTTGGCGGCCGTGTCCACCTCTGTGCCGGCGGTCGCGCAGACCGTCGATTCGATCGTCGTCGAGGGGAATCGGCGTGTCGAAGTCGAGACGATTCGCTCCTATTTCCGTGCTGGCCCGGGCGGCCGGCTGAGCCAGGCTCAAATCGATGACGGCCTGAAGGCGCTGATCGAGACCGGCCTGTTCCAGGACGTCCGCATCGATCAGCGGGGTGGCCGACTGGTCGTGGTCGTGGTCGAGAATCCGGTGATCGGCCGCATCGCCTTTGAGGGCAACAAGAAGGTCAAGGACGAGCAGCTCACGTCGGAAATCCAGTCCAAGCCCCGCGGCACCTTTTCGCGCCCGATGGTTCAGTCGGATGCCCAGCGTATCGCCGAGATCTACCGCCGTTCGGGCCGCTACGACGTGCGGGTAAACCCGCAGATCATCGAGCAGCCGAACAATCGGGTCGACCTGATTTTCGAAATCACGGAAGGCGTGAAGACCGGCGTCCGCTCGATTGAATTCGTCGGCAACGTTGCCTATTCGTCCTATCGCTTGCGCGACGTCATCAAGACGCGCGAATCGAACATCCTGAGCTTCCTCGGCGGTAACGACGTCTACGATCCGGACCGCGTCGAGGCCGACCGCGATCTGCTGCGCCGCTTTTATCTCAAGAACGGCTACGCCGACGTCCAGGTTGTGGCCGCGCTGACCGAATATGACCCCGAGAAGAAGGGTTTTCTGGTCACGTTCAAGATCGAGGAAGGCCAGCAGTACCGCGTCGCCTCGGTTAACTATCAGTCCACGATCGCAACCCTCGACCCGAATTCGCTGAGTTCGTTCTCGCGCGTCAACGTCGGCTCGCTCTACAACGCCGAGGCGCTGGAGAAGTCGGTCGAGGAAATGCAGATTGAGGCGTCGCGGCGGGGCTACGCCTTCGCGGTGGTGCGGCCGCGCGGCGACCGCAATTTCGAGAATCACACAGTCTCGATCACCTTCGCCGTGGACGAGGGACCTCGCACTTATATTGAGCGCATCAATATCCGCGGCAACACCCGCACGCGTGACTACGTGATTCGCCGCGAGTTCGATCTCTCCGAAGGCGACGCCTATAACCGCGCGCTGGTCGATCGCGCCGAGCGGCGGTTGAAGAACCTCGACTTCTTCAAGAGCGTCAAGATCGTCACCGAGCCGGGATCCTCAAGCGATCGCGTCATCCTGATCGTCGACCTCGAGGAAAAATCGACCGGCGACTTCTCGGTCTCGGGCGGCTATTCGACGAGCGACGGTGCACTCGCCGAAGTCAGTGTCTCCGAGCGCAATCTGCTCGGGCGGGGTCTGTTCGCGAAGGCGTCGGTGACCTACGGCCAGTATGCACGCGGATATTCGCTGTCGTTTGTCGAGCCTTATCTGCTCGACTACCGCATCGCGCTCGGGCTCGACCTGTATCAGCGCCAGCAGCTTTCCAACAGCTTCATCTCGTACGGCACCAATACGCTGGGTTTCAGCCCGCGGCTCGGTTTCAGCCTCCGCGAAGACCTGTCGCTGCAGTTGCGCTACTCGATCTATCAGCAGGAAATCACGCTGCCGTCGACGCTCGCCAACTGTAACAACAACCCGTTCAACGGCTTGCTGGCGTTCAATCCGTCGCCGGCCTATGCGAACCTGAACGGAATTCCCGCCGGAGGCACGGCAACAGCAGGAGGCCAGTCCGCCACCGATACGGGTGGACAGGGCCTCTGGTGCTACAATGACGGCGAAGCTTCGCTGCCGGTCCGCAAGGAACTCGCGGGCGGCAAGACGCTGACCTCGGCGCTCGGCTACTCGTTGAATTACAACACGCTCGACAACAACAAGAACCCGACCGACGGCCTCATAATCGATTTCAAGCAGGACTTCGCCGGCGTCGGCGGCGACGTCAGCTACATCAAGTCCGCGATGGACGCGAAGTATTACACCCCGATCGTCTCCGACATCGTCGGCGTGATCCACGCCCAGGGCGGTATACTGAACCAGTTCGGAAACACCGAGTTGCGCATGCTCGATCATTTCCAGATGGGTCCGAACCTGGTCCGCGGTTTTGCGCCGAATGGCATCGGTCCGCGTGACATCAATCCCTACGGCACACAGGACGCGATCGGCGGCACCAAGTACTGGGGCCTGTCGGCGGAACTGCAGATGCCGTTCTGGTTCCTGCCCAAGGAAGTTGGCCTCAAGGGCGCGGTCTATGCCGACGCCGGCGGCCTCTACGACTACAAGGGTCCGACGTCGTGGGCGGCAACCGGGGAGGTCAACGTGCCCGGCTGTATCCCGCCCACGCAGAACCCGGCTTCCCCGGGAACTTGCCTCGGACTGCAATTTGATGACAGCAAGGTCGTTCGCACTTCGGTCGGTGTCGGCCTGATCTGGCAGTCGCCGTTCGGTCCGCTGCGCTTCGACTATGCGGTGCCCCTGACCAAAGGTAGGTACGACCGCGTGCAGGAGTTCAGGTTTGGCGGCGGAACGACGTTCTAAGAGCGTCCGTTCTCCGGACCGTGACGGGTGGAATGGCGCAGCCGATATTCTTCAAGAGACCTCCTTCGTCGACGCTGGCCGAGATCGCCGCGCTGACGAAGGCGCAATTGGTTGACCCATCCAGGGGAGATCAGGTGATCCGAGGGCTGGCTTCGCTCGACGAGGCCGGTCCGATGCACCTCACTTTCTTCGACAACCTCAAATACTCCGACCAGCTCGCGGCCACCAGGGCCGGCGCGTGCCTGGTCAGCCAGCGCTTCGAAGCGCAGGTGCCGATGGGTGTGGCCGTGCTCCGGGCGGCCAAGCCGTTCCATGCTTTCGTCCAGGTCGCCCGCGAGTGGCACGCCGATGCGTTGCGGCCGCAGTCCTGGTTCGATACCGACGGCGTCGCGCCGTCCGCGATCATCGATCCTACTGCGCAGCTTGAGGACGGCGTGATCGTCGATCCGCTTGTGGTGATCGGTCCGCGTGTCGAGATCGGCGCGGGTACCGTGATTGGCGCGGGCGCCGTGATCGGCGCCGACGTCAAGATCGGCCGGGACTGCAATGTCGGCGCCAAGACGACAATCCAGTACGCGCTGATCGGCGACAATGTGCTGATCCATCCCGGCTGCAACATCGGGCAGGACGGCTACGGTTTCATCTTCTTCGCACGGGAAGGGCATATCAAGGTGCCGCAGACCGGCCGCGTGCTGATCCAGAACGATGTCGAGGTGGGTGCAGGATCCACCATCGACCGCGGGTCACTGCGCGACACTGTGATCGGCGAAGGCACAAAAATCGACAATCAGGTCCAGATCGGCCACAATGTGACTATCGGTAGGCACTGCTTGCTCGCCGCGCAGATCGGGCTCGCGGGCAGCCTGACGATCGGGGACAATGTTTCGCTCGGCGCCAAAGCCGGCATCAACAACCACCTCACGATCGGGGATGGCGCCCAGCTCGCGGCGATGAGCGCGGTCAAGGACGACATCCCGCCAAACGGCCGTTGGGGCGGGAACATCGCCAAGCCGATCAAGCAGTGGTTCAGGGAGATCGTCGCGGTCGAGCGCTTGGTGCGCGACAATGCCGCCGAAGCGAAGGGTGAGAGGCAGGAGTGATGGAGGAGGCACCGGTCAAGTTCGAACTCGTGGATATCAATGATATTCTGAAGACGCTGCCGCACCGCTATCCGATGTTGTTGATCGACCGGGTCATCAACATCCGTACCGACTACAGCGGCATCGGCATCAAGAACGTGACCTTCAACGAGCCCCCCTTCCTCGGGCATTTCCCGGAACGGCCGGTCTATCCCGGCGTGATGATGATCGAGGCGATGGCGCAGACCGCAGGCGTGATCGGCATCAAGTCGGTCGAGGGCACCGAGAAGCCGCGCGCGGTGTATTTCCTCACCATCGACAAATGCAAATTCCGCAAGCCCGTGCTGCCCGGTGACACCATCGAGTACCACATGCGCCGGACCGGCCGCCGCAAGACGATGTGGTGGTTTCACGGCGACGCCAAGGTCAACGGGCAGATCGTCGCCGAGGCGGATGTCGGCGCGATGCTGACTGACTGAGGCGCAGCGGCGGCTACGTGCGACAGGCGTACCGGCCGTCCGCGCCCGCGATCCGCAGCACACGGTTCACGAACAATCCCATGGACGGCGCGTGCATCAACGCATCGAACGTCTCCATGGGTACGCCGCAATACTGCTGGTAGGTGCCTCTGACGGCGACCAGCAGGGCGCGTTGCGCGGAGTCGTAACAGACGCGCTGGACGATGGTGGTGCGATCGATGTCGCGGCATTCGTACGTTGCCAGATCCACGGCGTTGCCGCTCCCGACGGCAATCCTCTCCGGGCTGATCGGTGCGGCTAGCAGGCTGAAGATAAGCGCGGCGGCCCGGACCATGGTTGGGTGCATCCGTTCATCGCAACAGGCGGTCTATGATATGCGACGAAGGGAAATTCATCCAGCGATCGTCGGCAGTGACGGAAAGTCCATGACCTTCCGTGCAGCATCACCTGAAATTGCCGTCGGGAGTTACCTGGAGGCAGGTCCGCGTACTGGTCGTCGAACATGGCCAAGCCACGCCTTCCCTAGAGCGTTTTCGAGCGAAGTGGAAACCGGTTCGCGTGAAGAAAACGCGTCAAAACAAGAATCTAGAGCCCCATTCCGATTCCATCGGAACGAAAAGGGCTCTAGCTGGTAAGGGCGTGGGCTCGCGAAACTAGTCGGTTAGTTTGATTGCGCTGCGACCCGTGTAATCGGTCCGATGCAACATTAGCGGAATCTTGTGCGCGGCCATGTATTCGTCCACAGCCTTCTTGCAGCCGGACCATGCGCCATAATCATCCACCAGTAATACGCCACCCTTGGCAAGGCGCGGGAACAGGACTTCGAGCTCGATTTTCGTCGAGGCGTACCAATCGGTGTCGAGCCGCAGCACCGCGATCTTGTCAGGAACCTGTTCGTACAGGGTCTCGGCGACGTCGCCCTTGACAAATGTAAGCCTATCCTCCGGGTAGCGGGTCGACAGCAAGTTGCGCCTGACTTCATCGATCGAGGCATAACACCAGTCGTTATGCTCCATCGTTCGGTTTTTCGTCCATAGACGCATTGCGTTGTTTCCGTCCCAAGGGGACACGTCTTCAGCGCCAGGTTCGGCCATGCCGGCGAAGGTATCATAGAGCCAAATTTGGCGCGTGGTGTCGGCGCGCGCCAGCAGGGCCAGGGCCCCTAGCATGGATACGCCGCCGCGCCATACGCCACACTCGACGATATCCCCGGCAATAGCGTGTTCAGAGACGTATTTGACCGCCTGGAACTGCGCATATAGCCGTTCGCGCGAAACCATCGTGTATGGGGCGCAAATGGCCGAATATTCGCGAAACTCAGGCTCTAAAAAGGGAGCATCCTGACGAGCAATATCGAGTCCGAACCGATCAAACACTCTGCGCGCGAGCATCGCCAGATTGGCAGCTTGCATGCCGTATATCCCCCGTAGATCTAAGCTTTTTGTATGTCATGCTGGGGGCCAAAGGGCAAGGCTAGGGCTATATCGCCGCCGCAACAGGGCGGGCCGTCGCGCGAGTATCTTCATTCGGTAACCCTTCGACATCGCGCGCAATGACGCAGGTATTGCGTTGGTCATTGTAAGCCAGAACCGGCGAGATTGATCGTTTCCATCGCCGGAAGAATTTCTGACTGAAGTCTCGCGACAACCACAACCTCGCGTTGCCTCCACGTCGACCGCTTATCGCACGTCAGATTGTCGTAGCAGTAGCCCCGGCATCGAACGGCCGCGGCCTCTCCCAGGCGGCGCAGCCATAAGCGTCGGCGGACGCTCGAGCTGATCAAGTTCGCCCTAAGGGGACGTCCTACATTCTTTGTGGTCCGCTCTGATTCAGAGGAACTGGCGGTATTTTGATCGGCCTGCGGCCTATACGCCGAGCCAAGCAATTTCAAAGACTTGGATGATCTGCTACGTCACTGGACAGATCAGGCAAAGTCGGGCTAACCACCGGAAAACCCGACGATTTAGCGCACTCGGCGCCATTAACGAATTCCGGACCGTTCCTCCATGAGCATAATCGATCCTACTGCGCGGATTGCAGATGGCGCCGTGATCGGCGCGGGCACGCAGATCGGCCCGTACTGCGTCATCGGCCCCGACGTCGTGATCGGCGACGACTGCAAGTTGATCGCCCATGTCACGATCATCGGCCATACTAGAATTGGCGCGGGCTGTGTCATCTCGCCGTTTGCGGCGCTTGGCGGGCCGCCGCAGGACCTCAGCTATCGGGGCGAGCCGACGCGCCTTGAAATTGGCTCCGGCTGTATGATCCGCGAAGGCGTCACAATGAATGTCGGCACCGTCAAAGGCGGCGGCATAACCCGTGTGGGCGATCGCGGCTACTTTATGAACAACAGCCATGTCGGTCATGACTGCACGGTCGGCAACAGCGTGATCTTCGCCACCTCCGCGACTCTCGGGGGACATTGCGAGATCGGCGACTTTGTCTATATCGGCGGCCTGTCCGCGGTACACCAGTTCACGCGTATCGGCCCGCAGGTCATGATCGGCGGTGTCTGCGGCGTGCGGGGCGACGTGATCCCGTTCGGGCTGGCTAACGGTCATCGTGCCGTCCTCGAAGGTCTGAACGTCGTGGGCATGAGGCGCCGCCAGTTCACCAGGCAGCGCCTCGCGACGGTGCGCGGGTTCTATCAAAAGTTGTTCCTTGGTCCCGGCGTCTTCGCAGAGCGTCTGACCGCCGTGCAGCCGCTTGCCGGCGAGGATCCCGCGATCGCGGAAATCCTCGCCTTCATCGAAGGCGGCAGGCACCGCGCGCTCTGCCTTCCCGCCAACACACGGTGAGCGCGGGATGGTCCCAGCATGACGTCACCGGCGCCTTCGATCTCCTCACCTGTCGGTGTGATCGCCGGCGGCGGCGCGATGCCATTTGCGGTGGCGGACTCGCTGGTCGCGCGCGGCATCACGCCGGTGTTGTTCGCGTTGCGCGGCGCATGCGATCCTGCGCGCGTAGAGCGCTTTCGTCATCGCTGGATCTCAGTCGGCCAGGCCGGGCGTGCGACGCGGCTGTTCCGCGAAGAGGGCTGCCGCGACCTGGTCTTCATCGGCACGCTGATCCGTCCGGCGCTTTCGGAGATTCGGATAGACTGGGGCACGCTGCGTGTGCTGGGCCAGGTCGTGCGCGCATTTCGCGGCGGCGACGATCACTTGCTATCGAGCGTCGGCCGCATCTTCGAGCAGCAGGGGTTCCGCTTGATTGGAATCAAGGACGTTGCTCCCGATCTCCTGATGCCGGAGGGCACCGTCACACGCGCAATGCCCGACGGCGGCGCGCTTGCCGACATCGCGCGGGGACGCGGCGTGCTAGAGGCGCTTGGTCCGTTCGATATCGGCCAGGCCGCTGTCGTGATCGATCGGCACGTCGTGGCAGTCGAGGATATCGAAGGCACCGACGGCTTGCTTGCGCGCGTCGCGCGGCTGCGCGCCGACCGCCGGATCCGCGCCGCCGCCGGCCGCGGCGTGCTGGTCAAGGCCCCGAAGCGCGGGCAGGATCTGCGCTATGATCTGCCGACCATCGGGCCGCGCACGGTCGAGAGTGCGGCGAAGGCCGGGCTCGCCGGCATCGCGGTGGTCGCCGGCAACACGATCGCGGCCGACTCGCAGGGCATGATCGAGGCGGCCGACAGGGCCGGCCTGTTCATCCAGGGCCTGCCCGCGTGACGATGTTTCCTCCGAATGGCACGACGGAGCGGAAGATATTTCTGATCGCTACCGAGGAATCAGGCGACCAGCTCGGCGCCGAGCTGATGAAGGTCTTGCGCCAGCGCCTGGGCGACTCGGTTCGTTTCGAAGGCGTCGGCGGCCGCGCCATGGTGCACGAGGGCCTCGCATCGCGGTTTCCGATCGAGGAGCTCTCAATCATCGGCCTTGCTTCGGTCGTGAAGCAGTTGCCGAAAATCCTGCGGCTGATCCGCGAGACGGCGGACGCGGTCATCGATGCAAAACCCGACGTGCTCGTCATCATCGACAGTCCCGACTTCACCCATCGCGTGGCACGCAACGTCCGCCGGCGCAACCCGCAAATACCGATCGTCGATTACGTTTCGCCCTCCGTCTGGGCCTGGCGGCCGGGCCGCGCCCGCGCCATGCTGCGCTATATCGATCACGTGCTGGCGCTGCTGCCGTTCGAGCCCGAGGCATATCAGCGCTTGCACGGCCCACCCTGCAGCTATGTCGGCCATCCTCTCACCGAGCAACTCGGGACGCTTCGACCCAACGAGGACGAACGCAAGCTGCGTGAGGGGGCGCGGCCCGTGCTGCTGGTGTTGCCAGGAAGCCGGCGTAGCGAGGTGCGGCACCATATAACGGTGTTCGGCGACGCCCTTGGTCGCCTGCAAAGGGATGGCGCAGCCTTCGAGCCGGTTCTGCCGACCATGCCGCATCTGGAGGTGGCTGTCCGTGAGGGCGTCAAGGCTTGGCCGGTGCAACCGCGGATCGTGCTCGGCGAGGCCGAAAAGCGCGCCGCATTCCGGATCGCGCGCGCGGCGCTCGCCAAGTCCGGCACCGTGACGCTGGAGCTAGCGCTTGCCGGCGTACCCATGGTGACCGCCTATCGGATGGCGCCGATCGAGGCTTTCATTCTGCGTCGGGCGGTCAAGTTGCAGTCGGTGATCCTCGCCAATCTCGTGATCGGCGGGGAGGTGATTCCGGAATTCCTGCAGGAGGGCTGTACGCCAGATAATCTCGCACAGGCGCTCGGCAAGGTGCTGGCGGATACGCCCGAGCGGCGGCGGCAGCTCGAAGCGTTCGCGACACTGGATGCGAAGATGTCCACCGGCAGTCAGCCGCCGAGTGTCCGCGCTGCCGACATCGTGCTGTCGACCATCGGCCGGCGCTCCGGTTAGTCAATTCGCGTTTGTGGGCCCATGGGCCTTCCGGCAGCTGGCGCAATGGCAATGGACGACGGGAACTGGATCGGCGTCAACCTGATAGGCCATATCTCCGCACACGCGGCTTCCTGTCAGGATGTGGGCTCCCTCCCGCGTGAGCCAGATCGAGCAGGCGCCACAAAAAATCTCGCCCAAAGATGTCTGATCCTGGGGCGAGATCGGTTGGTTCGTCGGCCGCGTCCGCCTGTTATTTGCGATTGTCGATCTGAATGTAGTCGCGGCGGCCGACGCCGGTGTAGAGCTGGCGCGGACGGCCGATCTTCTGCTGCGGATCCTCGATCATCTCGCTCCACTGGCTGATCCAGCCGACGCAGCGGGCAACCGCGAACAGCACGGTGAACATCGAGACCGGGAAGCCCATCGCCTTCAGCGTGATGCCCGAGTAGAAGTCGACGTTCGGGTACAGCTTACGCTCGATAAAGTACGGGTCGTTGAGCGCGATCTTTTCCAGCTCCATTGCGACTTTCAGCATCGGATCGTCGCCGTGACCGGTCTCCTTGAGCACGGCGTGACACATCTTTTGCATGATCTTGGCGCGCGGATCGTAGTTCTTGTAGACGCGATGGCCGAAGCCCATCAGGCGTACTTCGCTGTTCTTATCTTTCACCTTGGCGATGAAGTCCGGAATGTTTTCGACCTTGCCGATGCCGTAGAGCATATTAAGTGCGGCCTCGTTGGCGCCGCCATGCGCCGGGCCCCACAGGCAGGCGATGCCGGCCGCGATGCAAGCGAACGGATTGGCGCCAGATGAGCCGGCGATGCGTACCGTTGAGGTCGAGGCGTTCTGCTCGTGATCGGCATGCAGGATGAAGATCTTGTCGAGCGCGTCGGCAAGCACCGGATTGATCTTGTAGTCCTCGCAAGGCACGGCGAAGCACATGTTGAGGAAGTTCGCGGCAAAGGAAAGCGAGTTCTTCGGATAGATGAAGGGCTGGCCGACCGTGTACTTGTAGGCCATCGCGGCCAGCGTCGGGATCTTGGCGATCATCCGCATCGAGGCGATCATCCGCTGCTGCGGATCGTTGATGTCGGTCGAGTCGTGATAGAACGCGGCGAGCGCGCCGACGGCCGCCACCATGATCGCCATCGGATGGGCGTCGCGGCGGAACCCCTGGAAGAAGCGAGCCATCTGCTCATGCACCATGGTGTGGTGCGTAACTCGGTAGTCGAAGTCCTTCTTCTGCGCCGGCGTCGGAAGCTCCCCGTAAAGCAGGAGGTAACAAGTCTCCAGGAAGTCGCCGTGCTCGGCGAGTTGCTCAATCGGGTAGCCGCGATACTCGAGGACGCCGGCGTCGCCGTCGATGTAGGTGATCTTGGACTGGCAGCTGCCGGTCGAGGTGAAGCCGGGATCGTAGGTGAACACCCCGGCCTGGCCGTAGAGCTTGCCGATGTCGATGACGTCTGGTCCGATCGTGCCGCTCAGGATCGGGAAATCATACGTCTTGTTGCCGATGGTGAGCGTGGCTGTCTTGCTGCTGGATTTTGCGTCCATCGTGAAATCCCCGATGAATTCGTTGCGAAAACCGACCTTGGCCGGCTGCCGGCGCATGGTGGGGCGGCGTGTCTAGAAGACATTGGGTGATGCCTAGCCGATTGCAATGTGCGCTGCAAGGTAGACCCTGGGATGGGTCGTCCACGATTATGGCGTCGCCTGGTCGGCGAGGCGGGCAAGGCATTCCTGACGCCCCAGCACGGCCAGAACGTCGAAAATGCCCGGCGACGTTGTGCGTCCTGTCAACGCTACCCGCAGCGGCTGCGCGACGGCACCGAGCTTCAAATTGTTCTGCTCGGCGAAATTCCGCATGGCGGTTTCAGTGGTTTCCGCATTCCAGTCATTCACCGCTTCGAGCGCTGTGCGCAGCCTGCCGATCAGCGCGCGCGTTTCCGGTGTCAGCAGCGCGGCTGCCTTTGGGTCGAGTTCGAGCGGGCGGTCGGCGAAGATGAAATAGGCGCCGCCGATCAGCTCGATCAGCGTCTTGGCGCGCTCCTTCAGGTTCGGCATCGCCCGCAGCAGTTGTGCGCGCGTGGTGTCGTTGAGCTTGGCCTTGAGCGTCGCGCCCTCTGGGACGTAGTCGAGCACATTCTCGAACTGGATCACGAGGGATTGATCGTCGCTGTGGCGGATGTAGTGGCCGTTGAGGTTCTCGAGCTTGGCAAAATCGAACCGCGCCGCCGAGCGTCCGATCGCCGGCAGATCGAAGGCATCGATCATCTCCTCGGTCGAGAAGATCTCCTGGTCGCCATGGCTCCAGCCAAGCCGTACCAGGTAGTTGCGCATTGCGGCGGGCAGATAACCCATGGCGCGATAGGCGTCGACGCCGAGCGCGCCATGGCGCTTCGATAGCTTCGAGCCGTCGGGACCGTGGATCAGCGGGATGTGAGACATGTTTGGAATGTTCCAATCCAACGCTTCGTAGATCTGCTTTTGGCGCGCCGCGTTGATCAGGTGGTCGTCGCCGCGGATCACATGGGTGACGCCCATATCGTGATCGTCGACGACGACCGCGAGCATGTAGGTCGGGGTGCCGTCGCTGCGCAGCAGCACGAGATCGTCGAGGTTCTCGTTCTGCCACACCACGCGGCCCTGAACCTGATCCTCGATCACGGTCTCGCCGGTCAGCGGCGCCTTGAGACGGATGGTCGGTTTCATGCCGGCGGGCGCGGCGGCGGAATCGCGATCGCGCCACATTCCGTCATAGAGGCGGGTCCGGCCCTCGGCGCGCGCCTTCTCGCGCATCGCGGCGAGCTCCTCGGGTGTCGCATAACAGCGATAGGCCCGTCCTGCCGCGAGCAGGCTCTCGGCGACCTCGCGATGGCGGGCGGCGCGACTATATTGGTAGATGACGTCGCCGTCCCAATCGAGTTCGAGCCACTTCAGTCCGTCCAGAATCGCATCGATGGCTTCCCTGGTCGAGCGCTCGCGGTCGGTGTCCTCGATTCTAAGCAGCATCTTGCCGCCGCGCTTCCTGGCGTACAGCCAGTTGAATAGCGCGGTGCGGGCACCTCCGATATGGAGGAACCCGGTCGGCGAGGGGGCGAAGCGGGTGACGATGGACGAGTCGGTCATTCGAGGGTGAGCAAACCGGTTGGGAAGAGCGCGACCGTGTATCACACGCTCGGGAGATTGTGCCAATGCTAATCCAGGTCGTTCATAGCCATCCGCTTCAGGACAGCTACAATCACGCACTGTTCCGGACCATCGTCGACACGCTCGCACGCCGGCATCAGGTGATCGCGACCGACCTCGACCGTGAAGGGTTCTCTCCGGTCATGACCGAGGCGGAGCGTCGCAGCTACTACCAGGGGCCTTATGCCGAGGAGGGGGTGGCGCGCCTCGTCGCCGACCTGCGGCGGGCGGACGGCATTATCTTCTGCTTCCCGCACTGGTGGTTTTCGATGCCGGCCACGATCAAGGGCTATTTCGACCGTGTTTGGGCGCCGGGAACCGCTTTCGTCCACGATCTGGCCGGCGCCCGCATCAAGCCGTTCTTGACCAACATTCGCCTTTTCGGGGTGGTGACAAGCTATGGATCGCCGTGGTGGCTGACCCGCATCGTGATGCAGGATCCCGGCCGCAAGGTGCTGTTCCGTGCATTGAAGCCGATGTGCGGCCCGGCCGTCCGGTCATTCTACCTCGCGCACTACGACATGGACCGCTCTACGCCCATGTCGCGGCAGGCGTTTCTTGAGCGGGTGCGCGCCCGGGTGGCCGGACTATGACTGCTGCGGCCACAGGGCTTGGCCTGACGGCGCGAATTTGGCAGAAGGTCCGCTAGAACCTTCAGGAAACCCTTGATGACGACTGACACAGCGACGGCAGAGGCAGGGCGCGACTTCATTCGTGACATCGTCCAGGCCGACCTCTCTTCCCACAAGTACGGCCAGATCGTGACGCGCTTCCCGCCGGAGCCGAACGGTTACCTGCACATCGGCCATGCCAAGTCGATTGCGCTGAATTTCGGCATCGCGGAGGAATTCGCCGGGCGCTGCCACCTGCGTTTCGACGATACCAACCCGACGAGGGAGGAGCAGGAGTATATCGACTCCATCCAGGCCGACGTGCACTGGCTGGGCTACGATTGGGGAACCCACCTCTATTACGCCTCCGACTATTTCGAGCGTCTCTACGAGTGGGCCGAAAGCCTGATCAAGGCCGGCTGTGCCTATGTCGACGACCAGTCGCAGGCTGAGATCCGTGCCGCGCGCGGCACGCTGACCGAGCCGGGCAAGAACTCGCCGTTTCGCGATCGCTCCGTGGAGGAAAACCTCGATCTGTTCCGCCGCATGAAGGCAGGCGAATTTCCGAATGGCACCCGCGTGCTACGCGCCAAGATCGACATGGCCGCCGGCAACATCAACATGCGCGATCCCGTGCTTTACCGTATCCTGCACGCCCACCATCCGCGCACCGGCGACAAATGGTCGATCTATCCGAGCTATGATTACGCTCACGGCCAGTCGGACGCGATCGAAGGCATCACGCATTCGATTTGCACGCTGGAGTTCGAGGATCACCGGCCGCTCTATGACTGGCTGCTCGAAAAGCTGCCGGTGCCGTCGACGCCGCACCAGTATGAGTTCGCGCGGCTCAATTTGACCTACACGCTGCTGTCGAAGCGCGTGCTAACCCAGCTCGTGCGCGACGGCCACGTCTCGGGCTGGGACGATCCGCGCATGCCGACGATCGCAGGGCTGAAGCGGCGCGGCGTGCCGCCGGCGGCGGTGCGCGAATTCATCAAGCGCGTCGGCGTGGCCAAGGCCAACAGCGTGGTCGATGTCGGCATGCTCGAATTCTTCATCCGCGAGGAGTTGAACCGCACGGCCCTGCGGCGCATGGCGGTGCTGCGGCCGCTCAAGGTCGTGATCGAGAACTACCCGGAGGGGCAGGTCGAGGAGATCGAGGCGATCAACCATCCTGACAACCCGGATGCCGGCACCCGGAGGATCGCCTTCGGCCGCGAGCTCTTTATTGAGCGCGACGATTTCATGGAGAACCCGCCGAAGAAATTCTTCCGTCTCTCGCCTGGCAACGAGGTACGGCTTCGCTACGCCTACTTCATCAAATGCACGGGTGTCATCAAGGATGCCTCCGGCGAGATCGTCGAGCTGCGATGCAGCTATGACCCCTTGACCAAGGGCGGCAACGCGCCCGACGGCCGCAAGGTGAAGGCGACGATGCACTGGCTGCCGGCGGCGCAATCGAGGCCTGCGGAGATCCGCATCTACAACCAGCTGTTCGCGACGCCCAATCCGGATGCCGGCAATTTCGTCGCCGACCTCAATCCGCAATCGCTTGAGGTGCTGACCGACGCACGGGTCGAGCCCGCAATCGCCGAGATCAATTCGACCGAGGCGATGCAGTTCGAGCGGCAGGGCTATTTCGTGCGCGATCCCGACTCGACCGCGGAGAGGCTGGTGTTCAACCGCACCATCGGCTTGCGCGACACCTTTGCCAAGGAAGTCGGCGGGAAGAGCTAGGCCGCAGTCAAAACGGGGCGACGGATGCCAAGCGAAACCGACGACATCGCTTCCGCCATTATGGAAAAATGGTCGGCGGGCTTCAGCACTCTCGACGCGGCCGCGCTGGCGGCGCTTTATTCGAAAAGCGCATTCTTCTTCGGCTCGAACCCGACGCTCTTTCGTGGCCGCGACGGCGTCAAAGCCTATTTCAGCGGCCTGCCGCGCTGGAGCGCGCCACGCGTCCAGTTCAGCGAGGTCAGGACCGAGCGGGTGAATGCCGATCTGGTCAACATGGCGGGCATCGCGTCCTTCTTCCTTGAAGACAATGCGCCGCCTCTGTCTTTGAAGATCACCTGGGTGATCGCGCGCGAGGACGGCGACTGGAAGATCGTCTGCCATCACGTGTCGTCGCAGACGCGGCTGATCTAGCCATTGCACGGGCACGAGGCGCCAGCGCAGCCTTTGTAGTCAGCGAGAGTGCGTGGGCAGAGCGCGCGGCCGGGCATCACGCTGCATCTGGAGATGGGACCAAGCTCGTAGACCATCGAGGGCACATTTCGGGTGTTGGGCGGTCCGGATTGTCGTGGGCTTGCGGATCAGCAGCGGCAACACATCGCAGGCCGGACAAGTGCTTTATCGTCCCTCCGGCACCATATCCCCGGAAGAGGGAGGTGAGCATTATGCGCATTCAACACTGGCAGGACGCTGCCAGCCTGTTGGTAGGCGTCTGGCTGGTCGCGTCGCCGTTTGTCCTGGGCTTCTCCGGGGCGGCTCTCTGGATCTCCGTCGTGCTTGGATTGAGCGTCGTGCTGTTTGCCGTCGAGGCATTCATCATTCCGTCCTATCTGGAGGAATGGGGTGAGATGCTGATGGGGTTGGCTCTGGTGCTGGCACCTTGGACGTTCGGCTACGACCAGGGACCGGTCACTACAAGTAGCGTGCTGGCCGGCATCGTGGTGATCCTGCTCGCTGGCTGGGAACTGCTGACGGATCGTGATTTCGCCACCTGGTGGCACGATCATTGGCATCACCGGGCTGGCTGAGAAGTGAAGCTGACAGCGGTATTGGCCCGACCGTCATTCGCTGGCGGTCGGAGAAGCGACGATTGGTGTGAGTACTCCTGATACCCGCGTTTTCCAAAGGATCACGCGAAAGGCAGAGCGGGGCGACGTCACAGAAGCATTGTCCCGCTCTTGCCGAAATGGATCACAACCGGGGCCGCAGGGGCGACCGCCTGCGGCGGGGTATTCCTCACGCGGCGGTTCTCGCCTCAATTTGCTCCCAGATTCTGGTTCTGCGAGTCTCCGGCATCAGGAAGACGGCAAGTACGAAGCACACGGCGGGCACGACAATCGGGTAGATCAGCGCGTAGCCGATGCTGCCGGTGGCCGCGAAAGCCGCCGAGGTGATGAACGGCACCAGTCCGCCACCCCACCCGTTGCCGATGTGATACGGCACCGATACTGACGTGTATCTGATCCTTCCCGGGAAGAACTCCGCCAGGAACGCGCCGACCGGCCCGTACACCATCCCGACGTAGCAGACGAGGATGAAGATGATGAACACCGCGACCGGATAATTGATGTTTCCGGGGTGCGTGACCGAGCCGAGCCACAGATACAGCGGATAGTAGGTGATGGCGGCGAGCAGCATGCCTCCCAGGATCACGGACTTGCGGCCGATGTGATCCGACAGCCAGCCAAAGAAGATCAGGCTCGGAGTTGCGATCAGCAGTGCTGCTCCCACGATGTAGGCCGAGGTTACCGCGTCCACCTTCGAAACCTGCTGCAGGAAGTACAGTGCCCAGAACTGGCCGCTGTACCAGACCACGCCCTGTCCGATCAGGACCACGGTCGCGATCAGGATGTATTTGATATTCGAACTCAGGAAAGCTTCCTTCCACGGGTTCATGGTCATCTGCCCGCGGGCCTTGATCTCTTGGAAGATCGGCGTCTCCTGCAACTGAAGCCGGATGTAGATGGCAATCGCCACCAAGAGGAACGATAGCAGGAACGGAACGCGCCACGCCCATTGATTGAAGGCCTCGTTACCGAACCAGGTCCGAGTAAGGATGATGACGGCCAGCGACACCACGATGCCGAGAGTAGGAGAGGTCTGCAGCCAGCCGGTATAGTAGCCGCGCCTGTCGTCGGGCACATGCTCGGCGACATAGGTGATGGCGCCGCCATACTCGCCGCCCAGGCAGAGGCCCTGGATCATGCGCAGACCGAACAGAATGAATGCGGCGGTGAGGCCGATCGACTGGTAGGTCGGGATCAGTCCGATCGCGCCCGTTCCCAGTCCCATGCCGGTCAGCGTGATGAGGAAAGTATATTTGCGGCCGACCCGGTCGCCCATCCATCCGAACAGGAATGCTCCCAGTGGGCGGATCAAAAAGCCCGCGGTGAACAGCGCGATCGTGCTCAGCAGCGCTGCAACGGGGTGGGACTGCTCAAAGAACTTGACCGACAGGACTGCGGCCAGGCTGCCAAAGATGTAGAAGTCATACCATTCGATGATGTTTCCCACCGACGCAGCGACAATCACGCGACGAAAATCGCTCGGTACTTGAATTGCCATGTGCTGCTCCTATCAATTCAAACGCTACTCCTCGCTTTTTTTCAGCGATCTGCTCGCTCGCGGAGGACGCGTGGTGCGTGGCGTTGCAGGCGAGAATTGCGAGGTCGTCCGCAACGCCTGGTCTCTGGGGAGTCTTGGTCCACCAGAGAGGAGCTCCAGCGGCCTTCAGTGCCGCGAGCCGTCAACCGCCTCTTGCGGCGGTCCCGAAGAGGTGGCGGTGCCGGCAGTTTAATCCCAATGGGATTGGTACCTAATGAGACTTTCGGCTCGATCGGTTTGACGCAGGCGAGAACTGCGGTCGGCATGTGGCAGCGGAGGGGCCGTTGGGTCTGGCGGCCGACCTTGTTGATCGGCATTCTGCATCCGTTCCGCTAGCGGTGAGGTTACACCTTCCGGTAGTTTTGCGCCCCGACAGGGATCGCAAAGCGAGAGATGGCGGAGCAGGGCACGACGCCGGGCGGCAAACGCGGCTATGCGGGGACGTGGCCGCCACGCGCGGTCGCACCTGCCGGCGGCTACGTGCCGGTGCGGGTCAGCGTTTGGCCGTCGTTCGTCGAAACGTTGCGGCAATGGGCTCGCGCCGAGGCGGGCCCCGGGCGCCTGCTGCCCTGGGTGCCAGTGGCCTTCGGCAGCGGCATCGCATTCTACTTCGCCGCCGACCATGAGCCGGTGCTGTCTGTCGCAGCGCCGGTCGCCATTGTGCTTTGCGTGCTGGCGTTGCTGCTGCGGCGGCAGAAGGTCTTTCCCGTCATCATCATGGTGGCGGCCTTGGCGGCGGGCTTTGCGACCGCGAGTTGGAAGACCGCGCGCGTGGCGCATGGTGTGCTGGCGCGGCCGATCTTTTCGGCATCACTCACCGGCTTTGTGGAGACGCGCGATATTCGCGAGAGGACTGACCGCTTCGTGCTGCGGGTGGTCACGTTGGAGAGCCAGCGCGACACGATCAGGCTGGAGCGCGTGCGCCTGTCGGTCAGGAAGGGCACTGCGCCGGCGGTCGGCAGCTATGTCGAGTTGAAGGCGCGGCTGTTGCCGCCGCTTGGGCCGCAGCGTCCCGGCTCCTACGATTTCGGCCGCGATCTCTATTTCCAGGGCATCGGTGCCTCCGGCTTTGTGATGGGGTCGATCAGGACGAAGGAGCCGCCCGCGAGCGGCGGCCTGGCGCTGCGCTACGCGGCCTTCATGCAGGGGCTGAGGGACGCGATCGACGCGCGCATCCGCACGACGCTCGACGGCGACAGACGCGCAATCGCGACCGCGCTGCTCACCGGCCGGCGCGATGCGATCTCCGAACCTGTCAACGACGCGATGTTCATCTCCGGGCTTGGCCATGTTCTGTCGATCTCCGGCTATCACATGGCTGTTGTCGCCGGCGTCGTCTTCTTCGCGGTGCGCGCGCTGCTCGCGCTGTTTCCGGTGCTGACCGTCGGCCGTCCGATCAAGAAGTGGTCGGCCGCGGCCGCGCTCGTCGCCGCCGCATTCTATCTGCTGCTGTCGGGCGCGGAGGTCGCAACCCAGCGGTCGTTTTTGATGACGGCCGTGGTGCTGATCGCAGTCATCGTCGATCGCCGTGCGATCACGTTCCGCACGTTGGCCGTGGCCGCGCTGATTGTGCTGGCGATCGCACCCGAAGCGCTGGTGCATCCAAGCTTCCAGATGTCGTTCGCGGCGACCCTCGGGCTGGTCGCGCTGGTGCAGGTCGGGATGCCGAGCCTGCTGGCGTCTCCCGATCATTCGGCGACCGCGCGCGTCGCACTGTGGGGCGGCCGCGAGATCGCCATGCTGGTGCTGGCGTCGCTGGTGGCAGGACTTGCGACGACGCCCTATGCCGCGTTCCACTTTCACCGCATCACGCCCTATGGGCTGCTTGCCAACCTCGCCGCGATGCCGGTGGTTTCGGCGCTGGTGATGCCGGCCGGGCTGTTGGGGCTTGTCGCCATGCCCTTCGGCTTCGACGGCGTGTTTTGGGCGGTCATGGGCGCCGGCATCGACTGGATGATCGTGGTCACGCAATGGGTCGCGGGCCTGCCCGGCGCGGTCGGCCGTATCGGGGCGTTCGGGATCGGCCCGCTGATCGTCGCGAGCGCGGGCATCATCCTGTTTGGGCTGTTGCGTTCGCCGCTGCGCTGGTCGGGCGCAGCCATGCTGGCGGTGGCGCTGGTCTGGGCCGTGAGGGCACCGCAGCCGGATGTCATGGTCTCCGCCGACGGCCGCAACGTTGCCGTGCGCGGCGGCGACGGGCGGCTGCACCTGATGCGAACCGCCAAGGATGCCTTCCTGGTCAAGGAGTGGCTGGCAGCGGACGCGGACGCGCGCACGGCGACCGATCCTTCGCTCGCGGATGGCGTCTCGTGCGACGGGACCGGCTGCGTCACGCAGGTCGGGGGCGGCGGCTTCGTCGCCCTGGCGACGCGGCCCGAGGCGCTTGCCGATGATTGCAAGCGGGCGGCGCTGATCGTGACCGCGCGGCCCGTGCCGCCCGGGTGCGTCGCCGCCGTGATCGATGCCGAGCGGCTGCGGCGTCACGGCGCTCTCACACTGCGCCGCGTCGGCGGCGCCTTCCATTTTGAGGCGGTCAAGCCGGGTGGGATCGATCGGCCGTGGTCGCCGGCGGCGCCTGGGGACGGCGAGCCGGAGCCGCTGTTGCGCGCGCGCAGCGACGCGTCGGGGCCGGCGGTCGATACGACGCCGGCACAAGCCGACCTACAGGGGGACGACTAGCGGTCACCCCGACGAAGAGTGGGGCGGCAGCTCGAAGGCGCCGAGATGGTATTCATCGGAGCCGGCGTCGGGCCGCCTGACGAGGGTGAAGGCCGCTTCCGGATATTGCTGCCAGATATTCAGGTCATCGGCCGTGACCGTGAGCCAGCCGAACCGGAACATGTAGCGGCCCGGCTCGGTGACGCGTCCAGCCCGTTGCCATGTGACCTTGTCGACCACCGATCACGCCCCCATCCGCGGGCGATGATGCGCCAAGGCACCGCTGAACGCAATTCGCCAAATGGCCCCGGAACCAGTGGTCCCGGGGGCATTGAAATCGTTCAGGTCACGCGCCGCGGGGCCGGGCAAGGCCAAGCCTGCAGCTACGATGCTCTCAACCCAAAAACAGCGATGCGAATGCGGACGGCCTCGTTTCCGCGACCTTGGGCTTGTGCTCGACGGCCGGATGAACGGCGGGAAGTTGCAGCACGGTCACCCGCTGTCCCTCGCGGAGCTGGGTCACGAGCACATGGCTGCCGTCGGGGAATTCGACCGCATCATGATGGCGGTCCGGAACGTCGGGCTCGACCTCATTGAACACGCCGACGCGATAGCCGATCGTCTTGGTCCAGATCCAGCGGCTGTCGTAGCGGACGTTTTCGGCGAAAGCGAGCTCGGTGCCGGGCAGCATGCAAACCGCCACGGTCGGATCGTTCTCCGACGCAAAACCGCGGGTCGAGGTGCCGCGGAATGTCGTGGTGATCAGCGTCTCTCCAACTATGGCGGGACGCGACTGCACGGCGTGCAGACTATAGTCACACATCGGATAGCTCCTCGGTTCGAGATAGCGACCCTTGCCTCTCCCTGAGGCGCGGGCCTCTACCAGAGTGGACGACAGCAGACGAGTTTTTCCTCTTTTATGGGCGATTGTACGACTGGCCGCGCCGCTCTCCGATCACAAACGCGCTACAGTGCCCAGGAAGGTATCCGGGCGCACCGGTGGGCAGCCACACGGGCGCAGTCCACAAAGCAACGGCGCCGCGCGCCGCGCGTTCCATCGCACCGATGTGCATTGCGACTCTGCGCTCGAGTCCGGCGCCAAGTGAGACACCCAAGCCCCGCGTCAAAGTCAGTATTTGCGATAGAGCGCGATCAGCTTGCCCTGGATGCGCACCCGGTTCGGGGGCAGGATGCGCACTTCATAGGCCGTGTTGGCCGGTTCGAGCGCAATCGATGCGCCGCGGCGGCGGAAGCGCTTCAACGTCGCTTCCTCCTCGTCGATCAGCGCGACCACGATATCGCCCGTGTTGGCGGTATCGTTGCGTTGGATCAATGCCACATCGCCGTCGAGGATCCCGGCATCGACCATGGAGTCGCCGCGCACCTCCAGCGCATAGTGCTCGCCGGAGCCGAGCATATCCGGCGGCACGCTGATGGTGTGGCTGCGGGTCTGCAGCGCCTCGATCGGCGTGCCGGCCGCGATCCGGCCCATCACGGGGACGGCGACGGGGCGGTTGCCGTCATCCTCGGCGGTCGGCGGCGTGCTGCTGCGCCTGCCAAGCGTGCCCTCGATCACGCTCGGGGTGAAGCCACGCCGGCCATTGCCGCCGCCTGCCGAGAGCTCGGGAAGCTTGATCACCTCGATGGCACGGGCACGGTTGGGCAGGCGACGGATGAAGCCGCGCTCCTCGAGCGCGGTGATGAGGCGGTGGATACCGGATTTCGAGCGCAGATCGAGCGCATCCTTCATCTCGTCGAAAGAGGGCGGCACGCCGGCTTCCTTCAGACGTTCATTGATGAAACGCAGAAGTTCGTACTGTTTGCGCGTAAGCATCTCGCGTATTCCCCCGGTTGATGGCGTCGTTCGATCCAAGATTCAGGAAGCCTGACCTTGAGGAGCATTGCGCTCCTGGCCGGTGACACTAGGTCTCGAAACAAATCATGAACGGACACTATATGTTCGATATGTGTTCCGCAACCACTTAATTTCCGGTGAACATGGGTGAGCATAGCCGATGAAACGCAGCCGCGCGCTTCATTCCGGCAGCGACAGGATTTCGCAGGCGGCGCCTTTCTCGGCCGCGGGCGCGAACGGCGGACGGATCACAAGTGCCCGCGCCGCAGCGAGATTCCCCAACAGCGAGCTGTCCTGGTGGGTGACGGGGGTCGCGATCAGCGTGCCGTCCTCGCGCTCATCGAGCTGCGCCCGCAGATAGTCTTCGCGCTGGTCGTTGGCTGCGAGATCGCGGCCGAGCAGGGCGCTTTCGCGGACATGATGAATCGCCTTGCGGCCGCTCAGTGCCCGAATCAACGGCACCAGGAACAGGAAGCCGCAGACATAGGATGACACCGGATTGCCGGGCAGGCCGATCACCCGCATTCCGCCGAGCCGCCCATGCATCATCGGCTTGCCCGGCCGCATCGCGATCCGCCAGAACGCGATCCTGACGCCCTCGGCCTCCAGCGACTGCTTGACCAGATCGTGGTCGCCGACAGATGCGCCACCCGTGGTGATCAGGATGTCGGCGCCGACCTCGTGCGCCCGGCGGATGCCAGCCGAGGTGGCCGCCACAGTGTCGGCGGCGACCCCGAGATCGACGGTCTCGGCACCCTCGGCGCGCGCCAGCGCGCGCAGGGCATAGCCATTGGAGTAGACGATCTGGCCGGGCCCCGGGACCGATCCCGGCATCACCAGTTCGTCGCCAGTCGCGAGGACCGCGACCTTTGGCCTGCGGCGCACCGGCAATTCCGGATAGTTCATGGCGGCGGCGAGCGAGAGCGCGCGGTCGGAGAGGCGGCTGCCTCCGGCGAGCAGGATATCGCCCTCACGGAAATCGACGCCGGCGACGCGGATATGCCGTCCCTTGGCGGCGGTTTCGGTAATGGTGATGTGCTCGCCGTCGGCCCGCGTGTTCTCCTGGATGATCACGGCGTCGGCTCCAGCGGGGACCACGCCGCCGGTGAAGATCCTGACCGCCTCGCCGGCGCCGACCGTCCGCTCGAATGGCCGGCCGGCCGCGACTTCGCCGATCACCTTGAGGCGGGCCGAAAGATCGGATGCGTCGGCCGCGCGGACGGCGTAACCGTCCATCGCCGACATCGCCTGCGGCGGCTGGGTGCGGCGCGCCGCGATGTCGCGCGCAAGCGTGCGGTGCCAGGCGGCGTCGAGCGCAACATTCTCTTCGGGCAGCGGGTCGGCGCCGGCGAGAATGGCGGAGAGGGCATCGGCAACCGGCATCAAGGCCACGGGCAGAACTCTTTTTGTTTGAGCATGATCTCCGCGCCAAACGCTACGCGCTTGTCGCGTGGGAAAACCGGTGTCCACTTTGCGCTAACGCCGCCCTCCGGGTCCGGATCATGCTCTAGCCTGTCGGAATCTCAAGTGCGCTCAGTGCCCTCGCCACGTCATCCGTCGATGTCACGTGGATGGCACGAAGGCCGCGCGCCCGCGCGCCCTCGATGTTGGCGACCGAGTCGTCGAAGAACAGGATACGCGACGCCGGCGCGCCGATCGCTTTGACCACGTGATCATAGGCCTCGGCATCGGGTTTTCTCAAGCCGATCGCAGAAGACAGGAAAATCTCGCGGAAGTGTCCGAGCACGTCGGCATAGGCAACCGAGAAGTGTTCGATATGGGCGGGATTGGTATTGGAGAAGGCATAGATCGGCATCCGTTTCGCGGCGCTCGCGAGCAGGGCCGCGATGCCGGGTATTTCGCCCGCGATCAGGGCGTTCCAGCCTTCGAGGAACTGTGCGTCCGTCAGCTCGATCCCGAGCGAGCGGCGCAGGTTCGCAAAGAACGCCGCGTCGTCGATCCTGCCGGTCTCGTGATGCCTGAAGCTGTCGTCGATGACGAAGCGTCCCATGAGGTCAGCAGGCGCGCAACCGGCGTGGCCGGCCCAGATCGCCATGACATTGTCGAAGCTGATATCCAGCACGACGCGGCCGAGATCGAACAACAGCACGTCGACGGAGTTGGGGGCGAGGGAGGAGGTCATTGCGCGAAGGGTGTACGAAAATCCGGGGCGGGCGGCAATGCGTTCGAGAGGGGCGGATCGAGCGGGCGACAGCAGTCTCATTGTTGCGGCAATGACGGGGTGAAGAGTTCGGATTCACGTTTCAATCAGCCTTTCGCGGTGTCATCACCCACGAAAGCGGGTGATCCAGTATTCCGGAGACGTCAGCGCGAGAGCCGAAAGGCCGCGGCGTACCGGTTGCCCCGCCCTCGCGGGGCATGACGGAACGAGAGGACATGCGCTCACATTCTCGCGGCACGATCTGCCCGAGCTTTAAGTCTCTTTCCACCCTCTCCCGAAGTGGAGGGCGCAGGGAATGCCGGGTGCGCGCTGCACCCGCGGTCTCGTGTGCTGATTGTAGAAGGAAGCGCACACGAGCATACAGGTTCAGCGGAGGCAATCCGGCATTCCCTGCGCGATGGTTTTACGGCTTATACGTGTTCTTCCCGGTGAGACCAGGCTTTGTTGTCACCGTCATCCCTGAGGAGCGTGAGCTTCTTAAGAACTTGACACCTGCCACTGGGGCGTCAGAACCACACGACTTCGCCGTCCGCCTCTCGCGCACTCGTCAGTTGCGCGCTCGGCGTCCACCGCATCTCACCGCAACGTTCGTGACGATCGCGAAGCGCCCCTCGATCGGGTGAGATGGGCGGAATTGAACAACTGATTTGCCCGACGACGGAAGTGAAATATTTTTCGTGGCAGCGCTTGCCACGTCGGGCAAATCAGTGATCGCCTACCGCTCGGCGTTCACGAACTGATAGGCGCCGCGTTCGAATGCGTCGTAGACGGTGAGCGCCTTGGGGTCGGCGAACGGGAGGTACTGCATCATGATCACGCCGGCGATGCCGCGCGTGGGGTCGATCCAGAAGAACGTGTTGTTGATGCCGCCCCAGCTCAGGCTGCCCGGGGAACGCTTGCCGGGGACCTGATCGGTCGTGATGAGGAAGCCGAGCCCCCATTTGTCCCGGCCGTCAGCGATGAACGTGAAATCGGCGCTGCGCGGCAGCGCGCTCTTGAGCGCCGGCACCGAGATCGCGCCGATCTGGTTCTGCTCCATCAGCGCGACCGTCTCGGCCTTGAGCACGGGCACGCCGTCAAGCGCGCCGCCATTGAGCAACATACGCATGAAGCGCCCGTAATCATCAGCGGTCGAGGCGAGGCCGCCGCCGCCGATCGGCGCCGCTATGGTGAGCCCGGGCTGCGGCTTTTGCAGCTCGACGGCGCCGTCCATGCGCTCGCCTGCGCGCTGCTGCTGCGCCACGAGGCGCGGTCCCTTTGCTTCCGGCACGTTGTAGGAGGTGTCGTCCATCTTGAGCGGGGCAAAGATGTGTTCGCGGAAATAGTTCTCGAGCCTCTCGCCAGACACGACCTCGACCAGCCGTCCGACCACATCGGTGCTGGTGCTGTAATGCCAGCGTTCGCCCGGATCGAACAACAGCGGTCCGCCGAACGGATAGGTTTCGCCGGCGCGCGGCTTGAAATCGCGCCATATCGCGCTGGTGAACGGATAGGCCAATCCGGACGTATGCGTCAGAAAGTGTCTGACAGTCGCCGGCCTTGATGCCGGGCGGAGCCGATAGGCTCCCGTCGCCGCGTCGAATGATTCAAAGACCTGAAGTCCGGCAAGCTCCGGCAGATATTTCTCAGCGGGGTCATCGAGACCGAGCCGGCCCTGCTCGACGAGCTGCATCAGCGCCGCCGACGTGATCGGCTTGGTCATCGAGGCGATGCGAAACAGTGCGTCGGCCTCGAGCGGGCGGCCGGTCGCTACATCGGCCACGCCGAATGCGCCCCGATAAAGCACGTGCTCGCGATCGCAGATCAGCGCGACCACACCCGGCACGTCCTTGCGCTCGACCGCGCCGCTCAAGCTCGCGTCGATGGCAGCGCTTCCTGGCCGGTTCTGCGCGCTCGCGGTCCCGGCCAATGCACCGATCGTGACACCCACGGTGAAAGCAATTTCGGCGGTCTTTCGATGCATTGAAGCCCCCCTGTTGCACGCCTCTTGTTTATCAACACTGGGTTGATCGGGCGGACGCGCTTGTTTAGCCCTTTCGGTCTCCGACCAAAAGGTTCTTGTAGATCTTTCCGTCCTTCATGATCACGAGGAAATTCTTGGCCGGATTCTCGACGAGCTTGATATTGTCGGTGGGATTGCCATCGACCAGCAAGAGGTCAGCCAGCGCACCTTCCTCCACCACGCCGAGCTTGCCGGGATAGGGATTTCGGAGACCGGACAGGCTCAATAGCTCGGCATTCGTCGATGTCGCCATTCTCAGCGCTTCGGCTGGACTATACCAGCGCGTCAGGCTCGCCAGCATGGCGCCCTGCTGCTCAGCCAGCGCCTGCGAGAACAGAACGTCGGTGCCGAACGCGGTCTTGATTCCGTATTTCTTCGCCAGGGCGTAGACACGGTCGGTCCCGCTGACCACTTGCCGCATCTTGTCTTGCTCCGAGGGCCCCAGAGCACTTGCGGCGGCCGCGTCGAGGAAAGGCTGCGTGCTCAACCAGATTCCCTTTTCGGCCATCAGGCGGGCCGTGTCCTCGTCCATCAAGTGCCCATGCTCGATGCATTTGACCCCGGCCGCGATCGACCGCCGGATCGCAACCGACGTATAGGCGTGGGTAGCGACGTAGGTGCCCCAGTTCTCGGCGGCTTCGACGGCCGCGCGTAACTCGGGCTCGGTGAATGTGGATACGTCGAGCGGACTGAATGGCGACGCGACCCCGCCGCCCGCGGTGAGCTTGACCTGCGTCGCCCCTTGCATGAGTTGCTCACGCGCGCGAACGCGGACCTCGTCCGGACTGTCCGCGACCATGCTGCCCCCGATTTTCTCCATGCGGCTGAGCATGCCGCCGATCGTTCTCGGCAGGTCCGAGAGTTGCCGGAAATCGCCATGGCCGCCAGTAATGGTGATGATCGCACCGGACGGATAGATGCGAGGTCCGGCGACGAGGCCGTCATCGATGGCACGCTTGAGGCCGAAGGTCGGCCCGCCCATGTCGCGAATGGTAGTGAAGCCGCGCATCAGCGTGGCCGTGGCCTCCGCGGCTGCGAGAAGATTGAGGTAGCCGACGTCTCCCGAGATGGCGGCCACCGGCGTCGGACGCACCAGCATCGCATGCCAATGTGCGTCGATCAGCCCGGGCATCAGCACGCGCTCGCCGCCGTTGATCACCTCGGCGTCTGCCGTGATCGCCGCGGTCGAGATCTTCTCGATCTTGTTGTTCCGGACCAGGACATTTGTGGGTGCGGAGATCGCACTGTCCTTCCCGTTAAAGATGCGGACGTTCCGGAACAGCACAGCCGAACCCTGCTGAGCCCGAGCAGGGGACAAAGCCTCAAGGCTCAGTCCGATCAACGCGAGCAGTACGAGAATTCTGAAGACTGCTCCCAGCTTCTTCAAATCTGACATATTCGATCTCCGCCGATGACGCGCGGGTGCGGAATTCCCATCGATCTCGCTGTGGAGGAGGCAGTCCGATCTGATCCCGGCTGGTTAGGGAAAGCTACGCCGCCTTGGCTGTCGGCAGCCACGCATAGGTCAGCCATCCGATGCCGTGAGACAGCAGATCGATGCCCAGCAGCAAGCCGAGCACCCACAGACCCGTTGCCGGAAATCCGGTCAGGATGACGAGACCCGCCAGGGTGCCGAATATCCCGGAAATCAGTATGACCCAGCCGGTCTGCCAATGACTGACGCCGATCAGGATGCGGACGATCCCGGACAGCAGCAGCAGCAGACCAAGAACATAGGTCAGGATCAGCGCACCGGTCACCGGCTGGCTCAGCAGGACGATTCCGAGCGCCAGGTAGAGAGCGCCGAGGAGGAGTTGCCACACAAAACCGCCCCATCCCTTGGTCCAGAAAGCGTGCACGATCTCGAAGCCGCCGGCGACGATGGCTGTCCAGCCGATGAAGATCGTGCTGATCACCGTGAAGAGCGCGACATCACCCAAAACCAGAAGGCCTGCGCCGATCATGACGAGTCCTAGCAGGACGCAGACCCACAGGGGAGGTGTTGGCGGGCCGCCGAGCCGCGTCGCTGAACTGCTGTCATAGGTCGTCATGTCATGCTCCTCAACTTCATGGCTTGTTCGCCATTTCATCCGCCGGGATTTCTCCCGGTCGGTAATTCGGCAGCCGCCCGGCCGGAATGATCGCGATCAGAGCCAGTCCCGCCATGATCAGCAGTCCGATCTTGAGCGCCCGCAGGCGCGCCTCGGTGTTGACTTGAACGGCTTCCTCGACCTGCTGCGGCGTAGCGTTGGTACCCTCGAGCGCGCTGCGCAGCCGGTCATTGCTGACGAAGGTGATGTTGTCGAGATCAAGCTGACTTTGCAGCTCTTTCGTCAGGAGCGGACTGGCCGTGATCCTGCCCAGGGCGATCGTGCTCAAGAGACCGACAAGAAGAGCTCCAGCCACCGCAGTGCCGACCGCGGCCGCGAGGTTTTGCGTCGTTCCGCGGAGCGACCCGACGTCCCCCGCCAGGGCCTTGGGCGAGGCCGTCACCAGAACGTTGAACAGCAAGGTCACCAGAGACCCCTGGCCGATACCGAACAGGACGAGCCCAAAGAGAACGGGAATCTCGCTCCAGTCGTTGCGCACTACGAACGCCAGCCATACCAGTGCGATGGTGCAGAGCGTAAAGCCGAGGCGTCCGATCTGCCGCGGCGTCAGCCTGCTGTAGACATTGACGATCAACATCGCCGCAAAGAAGACAGTAAGGTTGAACGGCATCATCGCGATCGCTGTGGCGATCGGCGTGCGTCCCTGCACAATCTGGATGTAAAGCGGCACTGTGAAGTTCAGAGCGGCCTCCAGCGCGACCACCGCGAACAACGCAAAGACCGCACATCGCTCCTCCGGCGAGTCGATCACCTCCAAGGCAAGCAGCGGTGTCTTCCCCGCGGCCTGTTGCCGATGTGTCCACATCAAGAACGCCTGGCCGAGCACAATGCCGAGGACGATCATGACGGGCGCCGGCGAAAGACCCAACAGGTCGAACGGGGCGTTGGGGGTCGCTACCGCCAGTCCCCATCTGTTCAGATTGTTGAAGCCGAAACTGATGAGAATGATCGCACTTGCCGCGAGCGCGACGCCGACCAGATCGATCTGAACATCGGCGCGGCCGTGATCGGGCTTCAGGCGGAAGCTCAGGAGGAAGACGATCGCCGAAGCAGCGATCAGGATCGCGAATGCCGGCCGCCAGCCAATGTTGGTTCCGAGCACTCCGCCGATGATGAATGCCAGCACTCCGGCAGCGGCGCGCGCCGACCCCAGCGCACCAACCGCAGTGGCCTGCTGGCGTCCGGCATAGTTCTCGGCGATCAGGGCGACAAGCGAAGGCACGATCACTGCGCCCGCGGCCCCGCAGAGTGCCTGCGCGGAGATCATGACGGTGGCCGTAGGGCTGAACGTCATCGCGATCTGGGACACAAAGAAGACGACGACCGCAGCGCGGAAAACCCGCACCGCCCCGAAGCGCTGGGCAAGTTTCGCTCCAAGCATGACAAATCCGGCCACCAGCATCGAGTAGGCCACGATTCCGGTCGCTACCGTGGTCGGAGGCACTCCGAAGCTTTCCACCATTCCTCCCAGGGCGACCGGCAGCGACGCAACGTTGTACGACATGATCATTTGACCGAGCGCAATCGCGATCATGGGAACCCATGACGCGCGTTCCTCCCGGTGGATGTCTTCGACCGAGATTGTTTCCGTGGTCATGCCGTCCTCCAATCTCCTCGACTCGCGTGATCAGCCGGGGCGCCGATCCCTGTTGCTTCATTCTTCTGGTTGCGACACGAACAGATCCATGCCCAGTCGTTGCGATAGAAACTTCGCGGCGAGCTGTCCTCTCACGCTGTTTCCGGCGGCATCCAGCGGCGGACTGAAGGTGCCGAAACCGCCCTTTCCAGGGGATACCGCGACGATACCGCCGCCGATGCCGCTTTTTCCGGGCAGGCCTATGTCGTACAGCCAGTCGCCCGATGTCTCGTACAGTCCGGCAGTGACCATCACGGCCAGCGCGTAGTGGCATACGGCCGCATCGACCACGCGTTGCCTGGTCACCGGGTTCACTCCGCCGTCGGCCAGCGTCGCGCCCATCACTGCCAGATCGCTGGCGCTCACATTCAACGAACATTGCCGCGTGTAGAGATCGGTGGCCTGCTTGGCGTCGCAGTAGATCCGCTCATAGCTCTCCAGCAGTCGCGCGATGCTGCGGTTGCGAAAATTGGTCTGTGATGCTGACGTATACACCTCCTCGTTGAGCAGGAGCTTACGGCCGGCGAAGCGCGATAACCCATCGTGGATGAATTGCCACTGCGCCTCGGCTGAAGCTCCGGGCGCAAGGCTTGTCGTCGCGATCGCGCCGGCATTCACCATCGGATTGGTGAGTCCGTTCCCATTCTCGATTGCGGCGAGCGAGTTGAACGGAAGTCCGGTCGCGTTGGCGCCCAGCTTCTCGCGCGCCTCGGCAGGTCCCAGCGCCTCGCAGATCAACGCAAACAGGAACGGCTTCGAGACGCTCATGATGGAGAATTCGTAGTCGACGTCGCCCGCGCCGTAGACGCGCCCGTTCGTTCCGACGACACAGACGCCGAACAATTCCGCGGGGACTCGTGCGAGCGCCGGGTAAACCTGTGAATTGGTACCGTCAGTGTCTGACTTGAAACGCTGATGGGCGTCATCCACCAGCGACTGCACGATCTCCGGACCGGGTAGATGGCCGGTCGAGACGTAAGCCGGCTCTCGTTCATCGACGACCGATCGTGACGCCATGGCACCACTCTGTCGAAAGGACTCAGCTCCAGACGACTTTGTTCGAGAACGGGCCGCGCGTCAACAAATCAGCGCCTCGGCTTTGGGCGGGTCTAATCACAACCGGGTCGGAAATTTGCTACCCAGCCATCCGATGAGGTGGGACGTGCTATTCGCCACATTGTTTCGAGCAAGCCTTCAACCTCGGGCACCGGGCCGAGTGCTTCGCAACAGTTTTCAATTGATTAAAACGACGCGTACGACATGAGGTCCTGGAAGCCTTATCAGAGACAGATTGCAACATTTCGGGCCGGGCGTACTATCGTGCCCAACGCGTGCGAGCCGAGACTGGGCGAGAATTTGCAGACATGGGGCGTGAATCTCATGGGGGCATCATCTGAAAGGCGAGGCGTATCATGGTGGCGCAAACGAGTGACGGACATCTCTTCCTGGTAAAGAAGCTTGGCGGCCTGGTCTCCATCATCATCGGATGCCTGCTGACCGCGGTCGGGGTGAGTTTCGAGTCCACGAGTACAATCACTGTCGGCGTACTGTTTCTTGTGCTCGGCGCCGTTCTGCTGACGCTCAAGATCCTGAGGCGAAATCGGGAAGATTCGCTGGGATAGTCGACCGATCCGCGCCTCCTCGTGGCAGGCCGCGTGGCCTTACCGGCCACGCGATGGCTTCGCACCAATAGATTTGCGAAGATGGCCAACTGCTGGGATGGCCTCAGCGAGTTCTGCCTCACCTTGCTCGATGAGCCTATAAGGGAGAGTTCCGGCTATCGCTTTCCCGCGCGGCGTGCCTCGGCAATTTCCAGTTCTGCCTGTCAATCTGCTGTTCCACGAACTCCGCAAGGAGGGCATTCAGGTGCGTCGTCGGGTGCAGCGCGTCCGCAAACATGAAGGTCTCATCGGCTCCCTTGCTCACATAAGTCTGCGGCGAACAGAACAGCGACTGACCGAATACCGATGGATGGTCCAAGTGCAAGTTGGTGGCTTTTGTGACCTGAGCCGATAGATTACAGGCGAACCCGGTATTCGATACTTGAAACCCATGCTGTTGGTAGTTGGCAACCATGTCGTCGAGGAACGAGAAGGAATCTAGCAGGAGAACCTTTTCGCCAAGATCCTGCCGACCCAGCGCGCCCGTCAGCGCCAAATTGAACGATTGGGAAATCTGCGTGAGCGACCGACCTCGATCCACGCTGGCAACTCCCATCGGAGTCTTTCCGATATCGGGCATGTTGAACACCACGACATGCGTCGCGCCGCTTTTGACGATCGTGCCGACAATGTCGGCCAGGTCGAGAGCGGACTGGCCGATGGCTTTGACCGCATCCTGCTGGGCCTGTTCAGTGCCGGCCGCCTGGGCCGCGGCCAATTGAAGGAAGATGTCGTTTGCTCCGCCATTGATGATGATCAGCTGGTCTGGACTGAACCGTTCATGAGCCTTGAGGAATTCGGCCACCTGATCCTTCACCGGTATCGTCGTCGCCAATGCGAAGTCTGCATGCGATGATCCTGCCGCGGCATGATCGCTGCCGGGCTGCATCGTCACGCGCGAGCCTCCTTGCGCGTAGTTCCTGCCGCCGGTTGGAACGAGAGGCAGGCCGAAGCCGCCAACGAATGCGGGCGTCAGTTCATCGCCATAAGAGCGAGCGACCAGTTGGGTGAAATTGAGGCCCGGATTTGTTGTGGAGCGACCGCCGCCAAACTTCGCTTTGGCGACCGGCGAATATGTACCGGCATCCAGGAGACTGTCGCCGAAGACGACGACCTCGACTTTGTTGCCACCAAACGAGGCGCTCGATGAGACGAACCCCAGACTGATCGCCGCCACCGCGGAGGCTTTGAGCAGCAGGCCGGCGAGGACCTTCTGCGGTCTTACGGGAGCTTTACGACGTTGCGGATGATCCACGTTGTGACTTCCATTGTGGTTGCTGATTGCCGCGGTGAACCTAAGTCGGCCACATGACAAAATTATTCCCGCTACGCGGGTAATGTGTTGCGGGCGTAACTCAACGGTCTGCAATTATCCACGGCAACCGGGCCGAGCAGACCCAGCGCGACGAACAAGCAGATTTGATCGCGCAGCGCCGTGAAATCCTCGACAATCCGAACTGCCGATGGAGACGCAGCGCTGAGGCCCGGCATGGAGGGCGCATTCCGTCATGTCCCGCCGCAGTTCGGCTATCGGCGCGAGAGGAAAGCGTGCTTCGATACATGGCCGTTCGATCTGGCGGAACGGGCTGAAATGAGACCGGAAGGCGTCTTGAGAGGCGGAAGCGATGAGTATTTTCAGAGGCTTCGGCAGGCTGAAATGCCCAGCTTTTCATCACGGGCGGGCTAGTCCTGGGAGCCACACCCTGAACGAACCGTAATGGACCGGTGGCTGACGGCCTTGATCCGACCAAAAAGCCGGTGTGTTCTGGCCCGCGTTGGGTGGGGCGGTCGATTTGTTACGAGACAATTGCCGGCCATAGCGAAGGGATCGCCGATAATGCGCAAGAATATGAGTTTCTTCCTTGGTACGGTCGCGGGTGCGTGTCTCACAATTCTTGTCACCGCGCCGCAAGGGGGAGCACATCTCCTCGCCGCCGCCAAGGCGGCCGCGCGCTCCGACACCTATTCGCAACTCAACCTGTTCGGCGACGTGTTCGAACGCGTCCGGACCGACTATGTCGAGAAACCCAACGACGCCAAGCTCGTCGAGGGCGCGATCAACGGCATGATCTCCTCGCTGGACCCGCATTCCCGTTACATGAACGAGAAGAGCTGGGCCGACATGCAGGAGACCACGCACGGCGAGTTCGGCGGATTGGGCATCGAGGTCACGATGGAGGATGGCCTTATCAAGGTGGTGGCGCCAATCGACGACACGCCGGCCTCGCGCGCCGGCATCATGTCCGGTGACGTCATCACCGCGATCGACGACGAGGCGATCCAGGGCATGACGCTCGATCAGGCGGTCAACAAGATGAAGGGTGCTCCCAACAGCGCGATCCGGCTCAAGATCATCCGCAAGGACGCCGACAAGCCGATCGAGCTCGCGATCACCCGCGAGATCATCCGCGTCCGCCCGGTGCGCTACCACACCGAAGGCGGTGACATCGGCTATATCCGCATCACCTCGTTCAACGAGCAGACCACCGACGGCCTGCGCAAGGCAATCACGGAGATCTCCAAGCAGATCCCGCAAGACAAGCTTGCGGGCTATGTCATCGATCTCCGCAACAACCCCGGCGGCCTGCTCGACCAGGCGGTCTCGGTGACGAGCACGCTGATGCAGCGCGGCGAGGTGGTCTCGACCCGTGGCCGCACGGCGGAGGAAACCCAGCGCTTTACCGCGCGCGGCGGCGACATGACCAAGGGCAAGCCGCTCGTGGTGCTGATCAACGGCGGATCGGCTTCGGCGTCCGAGATCGTGGCCGGCGCGCTGCACGATCACAAGCGCGCAACGCTGATCGGCACGCGTTCGTTCGGCAAGGGCTCGGTGCAGACCATCATTCCGCTCGGACCCGGCAACGGCGCGCTGGCGCTGACGACCGCGCGCTATTTCACGCCCTCGGGCCATTCGATCCAGGCGCTCGGCGTCAAGCCCGATATCGAGGTGCTGCAGGACGTGCCCGACGAGTTCAAGACCCGCTCTGAAATCATGAGCGAGGCCAAGATGCGCGGACATCTCGCGGCCGAGGGTGCCGAGCAGACCGGCTCGCAGTCCTATGTCCCGCCCGATGAGAAGAGCGACAAGGCGCTGATCGCGGCCTTCAACCAGCTCCGCGGCGTCAGCGTCAACGCCGACGCGAAGAACGCCGATGTCAAGACGGCGCCGAAGCGCCCGATTCCGAACTAGGGTCGGTTGATCATGGTTTGATCGGCCCGTCCGCGGGCCGGTCACGTCTCGCGCCAACTACGCCAGCGAAGACGCGTTCGTGCTTTCCAGCGTCGCCATGCGGTTCGCATTTCTCGGCGAGCAGCTTGAGTTCGGCGGTGACATTGGCAGATCAAGCGATCGTGCTTCAAACCGAGGTGCGCGTGATCTCCGAAGCGCAGTTCACGGAGATCGTGAATGCAAAACGCCGTCCCATGCCTTGTTGAAAGCGGCCGGACCAACAATAGTTGGCCGAAACGGGTGTTTGGGAATCGAGAATGTTGCCGGGATTTGCAGGCAAGACAGAGTTCAATGTGAAACGCGCAGCATTTGCCGCAACCATCGGCAACATGCTGGAGTTCTACGATTTCATCACCTACAGCTTCTTCGCGATCGAGATCGGGCGCGCCTTTTTCCCCGTTCACAGCGCATATGGCAGCCTGATGCTGTCGCTTGCGACCTTCGGTGCCGGCTTTGTGACGCGACCGATCGGGGGCATCGTGCTCGGCATCTATTCCGACCGCGTCGGCCGGCGACCGGCGATGCTGTTGAGCTTTGCGCTGATGGGAATCGCCATCCTGACCATCGCGCTCACGCCGTCCTATGCCGCGATTGGCGTGGCGGCGCCGATCCTCGTGATCGCGGCGCGCATGGTGCAGGGATTTGCGCTGGGCGGCGAGGTGGGCCCGACCACGGCCTACCTCATCGAGATTGCCCCTCCGAAGCACAGGGCGCTGGTGGTGGCGTGGCAGCCGGCCAGCCAGGGGATCGCGGCAGCCGCCGGCGCGTTGGTCGGCGTCGCCCTGAGCGCGACGATGGCGCCCGAGGCGCTCGAAGCCTATGGCTGGCGCGTCGCATTCCTGATCGGCGCGGTCTGCCTGCCGTTCGGGTTCTGGATGCGCCGGACGCTGCCGGAAACCATTGAGCACGGTGACACGGCTGCCGCGGGCGCCGAGCGTTCAAATCACTTCACGCTGGCACGGCGGCATATCCGCGTCATCGCGCTGGCGCTGATGATCGTGGCAAGCGGCACGATATCGACCTATGTGACGCAGTACATGACGACCTATGCCAAGAACACGCTGCATGTGTCGCCGTCGCTGGCTTTCACCGTCTCGCTGGTGAGCAACGCCCTGCAGATCGGAGGCACGCTGTTCGGCGGCTGGCTCGCCGATCGCTTCGGGCGCAAGCCGGTCATGGTCTGGCCGCAGCTCGTCAGGCTGGTGCTGACCTATCCGGCCTTTCTGTGGATCGTCCATGCTCCCGGCGCGCCGTCGCTGCTGCTCGGTTTCGGCCTGTTGTCGCTGATCGGATCGCTGCCGTTCACGGCGTTCTATGCGAGCTTCACCGAAGCGCTGCCGCAGAACATTCGCGGTGGCGTGTTCGCCACGATCTACGCGGTCGCGATCGCAATATTTGGCGGCACGGCGCAGCTGGTCGTGACCTGGCTGCTGCACGTCTCGGGCGATCCGCTGGCCCCGTCCTGGTATCTTCTGCTCGCGGCGATCGTCGGGGTCGTGGCCATGAGCCTCTTGCCGGAGACTGCGCCGGTCAAGACCGGCCGGACCTGACGATTGTTGTGACGCGTCGGGGAGGCTTACGCCGTGCCGGCGACCGGCTTGCGCGGGCGCACGCGGCCGGTACCGGTGGCGAGCGGTGCTCGCCGATGCGCGGCCAGCAATTGCCTGATCTCGGCGGCGGGCTTCGGCGCGCTGAACAGATAACCCTGCATCTCCGAGCAGCCAAGCTCGCGCAGCGTCTGCTGCTGCTCCGCCGTCTCCACGCCTTCCGCCGTCGTGGTCATGTTCCGCTCTGCGGCGATGTTGACGACTGCCTGCACGATGCCGGCCGATCCCCGCGGCTCCGCGACGTCGGCGATGAAGCAGCGATCGATCTTGATCTTGTCGAACGGGAAACGCTTCAGATAGCTCAGCGAGGAATAGCCGGTGCCGAAGTCGTCGAGCGCGATCCGCACCCCGATCGCGCGCAATTGATGCAGGATCGAGAGCGCAGCCTCATCGTCGCGGATCAGCACGGCTTCGGTGATCTCGAGCTCGAGCCGGTGCGCGGCCAGACCGGACGCCGCCAGCGCCGCGATCACCTTTAACGCCAGCGTGCCGCTCTTGAACTGCACCGGCGAAACGTTGACCGCGAGGTTGACGTGGTCCGGCCAGTTCGCGGCTTCCATGCAGGCCGTCGTCAACACCCATTCGCCAAGCTGGTTGATCAGCCCGGTTTCCTCGGCGATCGGAACGAAATCGGCCGGGGAGATCATGCCGCGCTCGGGATGACGCCAGCGCACCAGCGCCTCGCAGCCGTTGATCTCGTTGGTCCGCAGGCCGAGACAGGGCTGGTAATATACTTCCAGGCCGCGGCGCGCGGCGATCGCCTGCCGCAATTCCATCTCGAGCTCGCGCCGTGCGCGGGCATCCGCATCCATCGCGGCCTCAAAGAAACGCCAGGTGCGGCGGCCGGCCGCTTTCGCCGCATACATCGCGAGATCGGCATTCTTGAGGATCTGGTCGAGATCGGTCCCGTCCTGCGGGGCAAGCGAGATGCCGATGCTGGCGTCGGTCGAGACCTGATGGCCGAGACACTGGTAGGGCGCGCGGATCGCCTCGTGGATGCGGACCGCGAGGTCGACCACCTCGTCGGTGCTCTTCACCCCGGTTTGGACGATCGCGAATTCGTCGCCGCCGAGACGCGCCACGAAATCGTCGTCGCGCACGCAGTTGCCGAGGCTCAGGGCAACGGATTTGAGCAGTTCGTCGCCGACCATGTGGCCGAGCGAGTCGTTGACGCCCTTGAACTCGTCGATGTCGATATAGAGCACCGCAAGCTGACTTTCCGGCGTGACATGCGGCAGCTCGCGCTTGATCTGCTCATGGAACAGGGTGCGGTTCGGCAGGTCGGTCAGCGCGTCGTAATGGGCGAGGTGGGTGATGCGCTCCTCGGTGCGGCGGCGTTCGGTGATGTCCTCGTGGGTCGCAACCCAGCCGCCGTCGGCAAGCGGTTCGTTGACGACCTGGACCGAGCGCCCGTCGGGCGTTGCGATTACCATCACGTTGCGAATGCCGATGTCGCGCAGCACGTGGTTGGCGTACCTGTCGACATCGCCGGTGAACGAGCCGGTCTCCCGGCGATGCTCGATGACGTCGTGGAAGCTGCAGCCGGGCTTGATCACGTCGGCCGACAGCTCATACATCTCGATATAGCGCTTGTTGCAGATCACCAGGCGCTGCGAGGCGTCGAACAGCAGCAGACCCTGTGTCATGTTGTTGACGGCGGTATCGAGCCGCAGCTTCTCCAGCGTCACTCGCTCCTGTTCCGCCCGGTGCTGCTGCATGAGTTTTCGAACCACGAGCGTGATCAGGAGCGCGATCGCGAGCCCAGCCGCGACGGTCACCGCGATCAGGATGTTGATCTGCTCGTGCCAGTCGGCCAGCGCTGCGGCCGTGGTCGTCGTTGCCACGACCACCATCGGGAATTTTGCGAGCGCTCGCGACGACACCAGGCGGTCCTTGCCGTCGATCGGGCTGGTCAGCCGCGACGTGCTTTGCGGCAGTTCGAACACCTGCTGCTGGCTGGGCGGGCCGGCACGGAAGTTCTTGCCGATCAACTCCTCGACATGGGGGAAGCGCGCGAGCAGGGTGCCGTCGCGATGATGCATCGAGATCGCGGCGCCTTCGCCGAGCGCGACGGTTGCGAAGAATTTCTCGAAACTGGCCGGCTCGACGCCGCGAGCGACCACGCCAAGGAACTCGCCGTTCGGCCCCGTGACCTTGCGGGCGATCACCGTGGTCCAGTTGCCGGTGACGCGGCTGAATACCGGCTCGACCAGCATCTCGGGCGAATAGGGGCTTGCCTTGAAGAGGCGGAAATAAGTGCGGTCAGCGATGGTGACTCGTGGCAGCGGCCATATCGCCGAGCTGTTGATCAGCATGCCGTCGGCGTCGAACACGTTCATGCCGCCGACATAGGACAGTGCCTCCATCTTGGACTTGAGCATGTCGTGGATATCCGCTGTCGACATTCGCCGCTTGTAGTTCTCAGCGGTCGCGATCCCGGTGTCGCGCATGAACGCGATCAGGTCCTTCTGGACCACCTCGAAATCCTCGAGCTGCTGATCGAAATGCCGCGCGAGCAGCAGCACGGTGTTTTCCAGCTCGCGCTCCCTGTTGTGCAGGGCGCGCTCGCGGAAGTTGCCGGCCATCAGCGTCGCGCCGATCGCAAGTGCGACCATCAGCAGTGCGCCGCCGAGGATCAGCCAGCGGATCGGACCGCTGCGGAAAACAGATGTGAACGTGGCAGAACCGTTCGAACTCATGGCACCAGATCACTTCCAGGCACTTCCCCGGAAGCAGGTTGCGCGCACCTCCGGCCTGCCGCGATGGGTAGCGAAGCGAGGTGGAGTTGCCGTTAGCAAGGCTAGTTAACAAACGGTTATCGCGGGGTGCGTCTCAACCACGGCAACGTGTATCCAGGCAAATGGCTGCGCCAAGGTCCGGCAAAGCGCCATGCCACGAAAACGCAGTTACATCATGGCTCTACGCGCGGTCTTCAAAATCAATAGATAAAGTTTCTCGTGCGGTACCGCAAAGTTTGCCGCGTCGGCACGTCGCCCGGCAGGGCTTGTCGAGTGCCAAGCCGCCGCAAGAAACCTTTTACGATCTAAGCCTATGGCTATGCGTACTGTCACCCTGGGCACGCCGTTGCCTGTATCGTTGCACCGAGTTCAGAACCTGTGAGTGTCAAATGAACAAGCTGCTGCAGGAGTTTTGCGCCGACGAGACCGCAGCCACCGCGATCGAATACGGGCTGATCGCAGCCGGCATCGCCATCGCGATCATCACGACGGTGCAGGGCGTAGGAAGCAGGATGACCACCAACTTCAACACGATCAGCACGTCGCTGAAGTGACCGGGTGGGCCGAGGCGCGCGGCGATCACTCGCTCGCGCGATAGTGCCCTGACTTGCCGCCGATTTTCTCGACGAGATGGATCCCCTCGATGCGCACACCGCGCTCGACGGCCTTGATCATATCGTAGATCGTCAGGCACGCGACCGATACGGCGGTCAGCGCTTCCATCTCGACGCCGGTCGGCCCCGTCACGCTTACGTCGGCGCGGACGATGCAGCCGGGCAACGCGCGATCGGTCTCGATGTCGACCGTGACCTTGGTGAGCGCGAGCGGATGACACAGCGGGATCAATTCCGAGGTCCGCTTCGCCGCCATGATGCCGGCGATCCGCGCGGTGGCGAGCACGTCGCCCTTCTTCGCCCGACCCGACTCGATCAGCGCGAGCGTCGCCTTGCTCATCACGACGCGGCCCTCGGCGACCGCGGTCCGTTCCGTCGCGGGCTTGGCCGACACGTCGACCATCCGCGCCTCGCCCCTGGCGTCGATATGGGTGAGGGTGCCAACTGCCCCTGATGATTTCGCCTTGGCGGGCCGCCGCGCCATAGCGTCAGCCAGTTCCGGTGGCCCGCGGCGCAACCCGTGTCAGCAGCGCGCGGGTCGCCCCGGTGACGTCGGCCTGCCGCATCAGGCTCTCGCCGACCAGGAAGGTCGACATGCCGACGCGCTCGAGGCGGGCAAGATCGTCCGGCGTGAAGATGCCGCTCTCGCCGACCATCAGCCGGTCCCTCGGGATCAGCGGCGCCAGCGCCTCGCTGGTCGCAAGCGTGGTTTCGAAGGTGCGCAGGTTGCGGTTGTTGACGCCGATCATCGGCGAGCGAAGTCTCAGCGCCCGGTCGAGCTCGGCGCGATTGTGGATCTCGATCAGCACGTCCATGCCGTGCGCGAGGGCGGCATCCTCGATGTCCTTGGCGGCGGCGTCGTCGAGCGCGGCCATGATGATCAGGATGCAGTCGGCGCCGTGGGCGCGGGCCTCGACGACCTGGTAGGTGTCGAACATGAAGTCCTTGCGCAGCGCCGGCAGACCCGTCGCTGCGCGGGCCGCGACCAGGAAGTCGAGATGGCCCTGGAATGAGGGCGTATCGGTCAGTACCGACAGGCAGGCCGCTCCGCCGGCCTCATAGGCCTTCGCGAGCGCCGGCGGGTCGAAATCGGCGCGGATCAACCCCTTTGACGGAGAGGCCTTCTTGATCTCGGCGATCAGGGCGTAATCGCCGCGGTCGTGCTTGGCGCGGATCGCGCGCACGAAACCGCGCGGCGGAGCGGCCGCCCTGGCGCGCGCCTCGATCTCGGAGAGCGGATGCGCACGCTTGGCGGCGGCGATCTCCTCGCGCTTATAGGCCTCGATCTTGGTCAGGATGTCCGACATCGCTGCGTCTCCGTTAGAGCATGATCTCCATGAGAGCATGATCTTTGCGAAAGCCGGTTCACAGTTTTCTGGACCATGCTTCAACTGTTCGAGACCGCGACGAGGCGCTGCAGCCGCAAGGCGGCCGCACCGCTGTCGAGCGACTGGATGCCCAGCGCGACGCCTTCCTTCAGCTCGCGGACGCGTCCGGCGACAACGAGCGCCGCGGCGGCATTGAACAGCGCGACGTCCCGGTAGGCGCTCGGCTTGCCGTTCAGCACGCTTTGCAGCGCGACCGCATTGGCGTCGGCGTCGCCGCCCTTCAGCGCCTCGCCGGCGACGCGGCCGAGGCCGGCGTCTTCCGGCTTCACCTCGAACGTCCCGATCTCGCCGTTCTCCAGCGCGGCGACGAAGGTCGGGCCGGTGAGGGTGATCTCGTCGAGCCCATCCGAGCCGTGCACCACCCAGACCGATTCCGCGCCGAGGTTTTTCAACACCTGCGCGAGCGGCTGCACCCATTGCCGCGAGAACACCCCGACCATCTGCCGCCTGACGCCGGCCGGGTTCGACAGCGGGCCGAGCAGGTTGAAGATCGTGCGGGTCGCGAGCTCGACCCGGGTCGGACCGACATTCTTCATCGCCGGGTGATGGGCAGGCGCGAACATGAAGCCGATGCCGGCCTCCGACACGCAGCGGCCGACGCGCTCCGGCGACAAATCGATCTTGACCCCCAGCGAGGCCAGCACGTCGGCCGCGCCCGAGCGCGAGGACAGCGCGCGGTTGCCGTGCTTCGCGACCGGCACGCCTGTGCCCGCGACGATGAAGGCCGCGCAGGTCGAGACGTTGACCGAGCCCGAGCCGTCGCCGCCGGTGCCGACGATATCGACCGCCTCCGGCGGCGCCTTGACGCGCAGCATCTTGCTGCGCATCGCCGACACCGCGCCGGTGATCTCGTCGACGGTTTCGCCGCGCACCCGCAGCGCCATCAAAAGACCCCCCATCTGCGATGGCGTGGCCTCGCCCGACATCATGGCGTCGAAGGCGGATGCCGCCTCGTCGCGCGTCAAGGTGGCGCCGGTGGCGACTTTTCCAATGATCGATTTCAGGTCGTCCATTCGCGTACTGGTCCAGGTTTCTCGTTGGAGCGTGCCCTTCGCGCAAACGCCGGGCGCCTGTCGCGAGGAAACCGGTGCCCCCTTGTCCGGATCATGCTCAATTATTCGCGCCTGTCACCTGTGCAAAGGCGGCCTGGTTGATACTCATCCCGATGACGGATTCGATTTTCGTGACATATTGTCCGAACTGCTCGTCGCTGAGCGAGCGCTGCAGCGTCTCCTTGATCTGCTTCACCTCGTTGGAGGCGAGGTCGACAGGCGGCACCGTCACGTCCGTTACGCGGAATACGATCCATTCGCTGCCGCCCGCTGCTGGCGTCTGCCCGACGCCGTCCTTGGCGGTGCGGAAGGCGGCGCTGACGGCGGCAGCCGGCACCCCGGCCGGCGATGCGTCGCGGCGGAAGTTGACGGCGGTCTCGACCTTTGCCCCGACCGCGGCGGCTACGTCGGCAAGCTTGCCGCCATCGTTGAGCTTCTGGACGATCTCGGTCGCCTTGGCGCGGAGCTTGGTCGAGATCTGGTCCTCGCGCCATTTCGCCTCGACCTGGTCGCGGACTTCGTCGAGATTGCGCTCGCGCGACGGCGTGATGCCGAGAACGTCGTACCAGACATAGCCGCCGTTGAACTGGATCGGGTCATTGTCGACGCCGACGTCGCTGCTGAAGGCCTGCGACGCAACGTCGAGCCCCTGCGGGATCTCGGGCGCGAGCTGACCATTCGGCAGACGCCCGGACCGGTCGATCGCATCTATCGTGACCGGGGTGAGGCCGAGCTTCTGTGCGGCCTCGACCACGCTGGCGCCGCCGCCGCGTTCGTCTTCCATCTTGTTGTGCAATTCGGACACCTTCGCGCGAGCGCGCTCGGTGGCGATCTGCCGCTTGATCTCGGGAGCCAGGCTCTCATAGGTCGGCGTCGTGCCCGGCTCGATCTTGCCGACCTTGACGAGCGCGACACCGAAGCGGCCCTGCACAGGTTCGCTGATTTCGCCCGTGGGCAGCGTAAACGCTGCGCCGGCGACCGCAGGATCCAGGATAGCCGACTTCGCGACCATGCCGAGATTGACGTCGGCGAGGTTGAGGTTGCGTTCCTTGGCGATGTCGTCGAACGAAGTGCCCGAGGTGATACGGCTGCGCGCCGCACTCGCCTCGTCGGCGTTAGGGAACACAATCTGCGACACCTCGCGCCTTTCCGGCGCGCCAAGCTGACTGCGTCGCTGCTCGAAGACTTTCCTCGCATCGTCGTCGGAGACAGTCTCCCATTTGCCGACTTCGTCCGGCGTGATCGCGACGAAGGAAATCTTGCGGTATTCGGGCGCGCGGAATTGGACCTTGTGGTCCTCGAAATAGGCGGCGAGCGCCTCGGGCGATGGCGGATCAATGGCGCCGGCCTGCGCCGCGTCGAGCTTGATGTATTCCATTGAGCGCTGTTCGTTCTGAAAACGTGTCAACGCCTCGATCATCGTTTTCGGCGGTTCGAGCCCGGACTGGATCGTGCCGGCGATCTGCCGCCGCAAACCGACACGGCGCTGCTCGGCGATGTAGCGTGGCTCGGTATAGCCAACGTTGCGGATCATCGCGGCAAAGCGCTGCGGGTCGAACTGGCCGTTGAGGCCCTTGAAGTTCGGATCGTTGTAGATGATGCGAAGCGTCTCGGCCTCGGACTGGCCGAGGCCCATGCGGCGGGCTTCCTCATCAAGAGCGGCTTCGGCGAGCGTTTGCTGCAGCACCTGCCGGTCGATCCCGAAGTTGCGGGCCTGCTCGGGGCTCAGGGGACGGCCGAACTGGCGGCCGATCTGCTGCAGGCGATCGGTATAGATTTGGCGGAACTGCTCGGCCGAAATCTCAGTGCTGCCGACCTTCGCCAGCGTCGATTGACCGAAGCCCCTGAAAATGTCCGCAATGCCCCAGATTCCGAAACTGACGATCAAAACGCCCATCACCGTGGCCATAATCGCCTTGCCGAGCCAGTTTGATGAGGCTTTCCGCATTCCTCGAAGCATGGGTCCAACTTGTTTTTCAGGAGGGGAACCGGGTCGTGCCGAAGGCGAAGCTTAAGCCTCGCAACAGGGCATCACCGAATTGAAAACCCATCATAAAGTGGCCGCCGTTCCCCCGCAACCTCGCTCGCACCGATGGATTGAAGCGGCTAATCACCGCGTGGCAGTGGCGGGTCGGTTCTCTGGAAGTTGCAACCCGCCTCTGCTAGCGCAGGGACAGATTTGAGCAATGGGAATTTTGACATGAGCGACGCCATCCGGCCGTTGATTGCCGGCAACTGGAAGATGAACGGCCTGAAATCCTCCACAGGCGAATTCGAGGCCATGCTGGGGGGCGCCGGCGCGCTCTCCGGGAAAGCCGACCTTCTGGTTTGTCCGCCGGCAACGCTGGTGGCGGCCTTCGCCGGAATGGCGCGGGACGGAATGGTCGCGGTCGGCGCGCAGGATTGCCATCCCAAGCCATCGGGTGCCCATACCGGCGATCTTGCCGCGGAGATGTTCCGGGATCTCGGTGCCACGGCGATCATTGTCGGCCATTCGGAGCGGCGTGCCGATCACGGCGAGAGCGATGCGCTGGTCCGGCAGAAGGCGGAGGCCGCCTGGCGCGCGGGCCTGACCGCGATCGTTTGCATCGGCGAGACCCGCCAGCAGCGCGATTCCGGCAAGACCCTCGATATCTGCAAGACCCAGCTTGCCGGATCGCTGCCCGACGGAGCGACCTCCACCAATCTGGTGGTGGCCTATGAACCGGTCTGGGCAATCGGCACCGGTTTGACTCCGACCACCGGGGATGTCGAGGAAGTTCATCGGTTTATCCGAGGTGTGCTCACTGATCGCTTCAAGGAAGAGGGCGACAGGATCCGCATCCTCTATGGCGGTTCGGTCAAGCCATCGAATGCTGCCGAGCTGATGGGGGTCGCCAACGTCAATGGCGCATTGGTCGGCGGCGCCAGCCTGAAAGCGGCCGATTTCCTTGCGATAGCGGCAGGATGTCCCTAGCTAGCCTGTGAGACGGCAAGTGGTGGCGCCATTCCGCGACGTTTTGAGGGTGGCCATGGCCGACCTGATCGTGTAACACCGCGCAACTTCAGGAAAACACGCGAGTTCGATGGGCTGCCGGAACCGGCGCCGTTGGCCTGTGACGGAAGGTTCGATTCGAGATGCTGACTGTCGTCATCGTTATTCACCTCATGATCGTCGTCGTTCTGATCGGCTCGGTGCTGCTGCAGAAGTCCGAGGGCGGGGGCCTCGGCATGGGGGGCGGCGCGGGCTTCATGTCGAGCCGCGGGACCGCGAACCTGTTGACGCGGACGACGGCGGTCCTTGCCGTCGGCTTCTTCCTGACCAGCCTGTTCATGTCCTGGTACGCGGGCTACGACCGCAAGCCGAAGTCGCTCATCGGCATCGGCGCGCCAGGGCAGTCCCAGCCGGCCGGCGGTGCCGCTCCGATCAGCCCGCCGACCTCCGGCGGCGTCCTGGATTCGCTGAAGAAGGCCGACGAGCAGCAGGGCCAGCCGGCCCCGGCCGCCCCGCAGGCCCCGCGCTCGCAATAAAGCAGGGTGGCCATGCAGGATGAGGCTCTGGCATCCTGCATCAGAAATCCCCATCAATGCTCTGAAATTGCTCTTAGATTTGGCATGATTCACAGCCCGGCGGATTGGCTGCCGGGAGCAGGCGATTCGTTTTGCGAATCGCGGAAGTCGGATTAAAGGTTAAGTCCCATGGCGCGGTACATATTCATCACCGGCGGCGTGGTGTCTTCGCTCGGAAAGGGTCTGGCTTCGGCGGCACTCGGCGCGCTGCTGCAGGCTCGCGGGTACAAGGTCCGTCTCCGCAAGCTCGATCCCTATCTCAACCTCGATCCCGGAACGATGTCGCCGTACCAGCACGGCGAAGTGTTCGTGACCGACGACGGCGCCGAGACCGATCTCGATCTCGGCCATTACGAGCGCTTCACCGGACGGCCGGCCACCAAGGCCGACAACATCACCACCGGGCGCATCTACCAGGACATCATCAGCAAGGAGCGCCGCGGCGATTATCTCGGCGCTACCATCCAGGTGGTCCCGCACGTCACCAATGCGATCAAGGAATTCGTGCTTGATGGCAATGACGAGTTCGATTTCGTGCTCGTCGAGATCGGCGGCACTGTCGGCGACATCGAGGGCCTGCCGTTCTTCGAGGCGATCCGCCAGCTCAAGAACGAGCTGCCGCGCGATCACGCGGTCTACATTCACCTGACGCTTTTGCCCTACATTCCAAGCGCCGGCGAGCTCAAGACAAAACCGACCCAGCACTCGGTGAAGGAGCTGCGCTCGATCGGCATCCAGCCGGATATTCTGCTCTGCCGCACCGATCGCGAAATCCCGAAGGAGGAGCGGCGCAAGCTCGGCCTGTTCTGTAACGTGCGCGAAAGCGCCGTGATCGAGGCGCGCGACGTTGACAACATCTACGCGGTCCCCGAGGCCTATCACGCCGCCGGCCTCGACGACGAAGTGCTGGCCGCATTCGGCATTCAGCCGAAGATTCCGCCGGCGTTGCAGAGCTGGAACGTCATCAATGAGCGCATCCGCAACCCCGAAGGCGCGGTGACCATTGCTGTCGTCGGCAAGTACACCGGCATGAAGGACGCCTACAAGTCGCTGATCGAGGCGCTCTCGCATGGTGGCATCGCCAACAAGGTGAAGGTCAATCTCGACTGGATCGAGAGCGAGGTGTTCGAGAACGAGGACCCGGCGCCGTTCCTCGAGCACGTCAACGGCATCCTGGTGCCCGGCGGCTTTGGCCAGCGCGGAGCGGAAGGAAAGATCAGGGCGGCACAGTTCGCGCGTGAGCGCGACGTGCCCTATTTCGGCATCTGCTTCGGCATGCAGATGGCCGTGATCGAGGCCGCGCGCAATCTGGTCGGCATCGAAGACGCCAACTCGACCGAGTTCGGCCCGACCGAGGAGCCCCTGGTCGGCCTGATGACCGAATGGCTGCGCGGCAACGAACTGGAGAAGCGCGCGCGGAACAGCGATCTCGGCGGCACGATGCGGCTCGGCGCCTATCCCGCAACGCTCAAGCGCGGCAGCCGTGTTTCGCGGGTCTATGGCGGCGCCACCGAAATCTCCGAACGTCACCGCCACCGCTACGAGGTCAACACCGCCTACAAGGACCGCCTCGAGCAGCACGGCCTGCGCTTCTCAGGGCTTTCGCCGGACGGCGTGTTGCCGGAGATCGTCGAATATGAGGATCATCCCTGGTTCATCGGCGTGCAATTCCATCCCGAGCTGAAATCGCGTCCCTTCGAGCCGCATCCACTGTTCGCGTCCTTTATTCAGGCCGCGGTGGTGCAGTCGCGCTTGGTCTAGACCGCAGCGGACGACGCGTTGAGCATCGCGCGGACGAGCAGGGTGCCATGTTGTCACCCCTCAAGACAGTGACTGATGCGCTCGCTATAACCTCCCGCTCAACCATCAGGAGGGATCGCCAATGATTTACGAGAGCCGCGTCTATCGTTGCCTGCCGGGCCGGCTACCGGCGCTGCTGAAGCGCTTCGAGACCGTCACGCTCAAGCTGTGGGACAAGCACGGCATCCGTCAGGCCGGGTTCTTCACCACGCTGGTCGGCGATTCCAACCAGGAACTGACCTATCTGCTCGCCTGGGAATCGCTCGCCGAACGCGAGAAGAAATGGACCGCATTCATGGGCGATCCGGATTGGCTCGCCGCGCGTGCGAAGAGCGAGGAGGACGGCCAGATCGTCGCCAACGTCACCAATCAATTGCTGGCCCCGACTGCGTTTTCCTCAGTAAAGTGAGGTCGTTGCAACCCTGATATTCAGGGCCCGACGGGGTTGATCCTGACGGCGCGGACCGGCATGGTCCGCGCGAATTGCAAGGGAAGCCCAGTGACGACGAAGACCTCTGCAGCACCGATTGTAACCGTTGGTCCGGTCAGGTTCGGCAATGATTTGCCGATCTCGATCATCGCCGGGCCGTGCCAGCTCGAGAGTCGTGCGCACGCGCTGGAAGTGGCCTCCGCGCTGAAGGAGATCGCCACTCGCCTGAGGATCGGGCTGGTCTACAAGACCTCGTTCGACAAGGCCAACCGCACCAGCGCGTCGGCAGCGCGCGGGATCGGCTTGGCGCAGGCGCTGCCGATCTTTGCCGAGATCCGCTCCTCGCTCGGCCTGCCCGTGCTCACCGATGTGCACGAGCCTGCCCAGTGCGCCGAACTGGCGCAGGCCGTCGACGTGCTGCAGATTCCGGCCTTCCTGTGCCGGCAGACCGATCTGCTGCTGGCAGCGGCGGCGACCGGCAAGGTCGTCAACGTCAAGAAGGGACAATTCCTGGCGCCCTGGGACATGGCGAACGTGGTTGCGAAAATCACCGGCGCAGGCAACGCCAACGTGCTGGTCACCGAGCGCGGCGCGTCGTTCGGCTACAACACACTGGTCTCGGACATGCGTGCGCTGCCGATCCTGGCGCGCACCACCGGCGCGCCCGTTATCTTCGACGCCACCCATTCGGTGCAGCAGCCGGGCGGCAAGGGGACGTCGTCCGGTGGCGAGCGCGAATTCGTGCCGGTGCTGGCGCGCGCGGCGGTTGCGGTCGGCGTCGCCGGCGTCTTCATCGAGACCCATCCCGATCCCGATCACGCGCCCTCGGATGGTCCGAACATGGTGCCGCTCCGCGATTTCGAATCTCTCATCAAGCGGCTGACGGCTTTCGACGCGCTCGCCAAGGCAACGTCCTGATGGAGCCTTTGCTGCCGTGACGGCCAAGAGCGGGATGCCGCCCGCCCTCAACATCATCACGCTGGCGACCTTCGCGGCGAGCCTGTCGGTGCGCGCGCTCGATCCTGTGCTGCCGCACGTCGCCGATGATTTCGGCGTCAGCATCGCGACCGCCGCGAGCTTTGCCGCGGTGTTCGCCTTCACCTTTGCCGTGGTCCAGCCGGCGATCGGCGCAGCCGCCGACCTGTTCGGCAAGGCGCGGTTGATGACCATCTGCCTCGTGCTGCTCGGCGCCGCCAACGTCCTCGGCGCGCTCTCGACGTCGTTTCCGATGCTGTTCGTGACGCGGGTGCTGGCCGGCATCGGCTCGGGCGGCGTATTTCCGGTGGCGCTGTCGCTGACCAGCGATCTCGTCGGCCCCGACAAGCGGCAGCTCGCGATCGGGCGGACGCTCGCGGGATCGATGAGCGGGAATCTGCTCGGCGCGACCGCCTCGGGTCTGATCGGCGATCTGCTCGGCTGGCGCGGCGTGCTCGCCGTGCTTGGCGGGCTCGTCATTATCGTGGCGATTGCGGTGGCGGCGGGGTTTCGCGGCGCGGCGCTGAGGCGTCCGCCGAGGACGAGCTTCACTGCGCTCAAGGCGGGATATCGCACCATCCTGGCCAACCCGAATGCACGTATCTGCTATTCCGCCGTCTTCATCGAAGGCTGCTGCGTGCTCGGGCTATTTCCCTTCATCGCCTCGTTCCTGTTCGAACTCGGCGAGACCTCGCTCTCGATCGCCGGCATCGTGATCGCCGGCTTCGCGGTCGGCGGCCTGCTCTACACGCTGACCGTGTCGCGCTTCCTGCCGTGGCTCGGGGTGAGGGGCATGATGATCGCGGGCACGACGTTGGTTGGCATGCAGCTCGGCGTCGTCGCCTTCGGGCTTGGCTGGAAGCTGCAGACGCTCAGCCTGCTCCTGATGGGTTGGGGATTTTACATGATCCACGGCTGTCTGCAGGTGTTCGCCAGCGAACTCTCCGTTGAAGCGCGCGCCACCGCGCTGTCGCTGCACTCATTCTTCTTCTTCATGGGCCAGACCGTCGGTCCGATCGTTTATGGCTTCGGCCTGCAGCACGCCGGCAAGACGCCCACCCTCATCGCTGCTGCAGCGATCATGGTGGTGCTCGGCTTCGTCTGTGCAAAATTCCTGAAACAGCAGCTTCCGGCCGATGCTGCGGCCCGGCCGGACGTCAAGCCTTGAGGCTAGCCCCGCCCGCGATAGGGCTCGACGCCCTGATCCGGCACCCACACGCCTTTCGGCAGACGGCCGGTCTGGAAGAACACGTCGATCGGGATGCCGCCGCGCGGGTACCAGTAGCCGCCGATGCGCAGCCATTTCGGCTTGATCTCGGCCGCGATGCGCTTGCCGATCATCACGGTGCAATCCTCGTGGAACGCGCCGTGATTGCGAAAACTCGCGGTGTAGAGTTTCAGCGATTTGGATTCGAGCAGCCAGCGGCCGGGCACATAGTCGATCACCAGATGCGCAAAATCCGGCTGGCCGGTCACCGGACAGATCGAGGTGAATTCCGGGATGGCGAAACGCACCAGATAGTCGGTGCCTGCCTGCGGATTGGGGACGCGGTCGAGTACCGCCTTTTCCGGGCTGTCCGGCCATTCAACGGCGCGGCCGAGTTGCAGGGGTTTTTTCGCCATGGGCCTCATCTTTCCGGAGGCCGAAATGGACGCAAGCGGGCCCTTTCGTCAACTGCCTGCGTGCCAGCAAACGTCAGGCAGGCTCCGCTGTCTGGATCAGGACCAGGCGGTCCTGGCCGGACTCGCAGCCCCAGACCTCACCGCGCCTGCCGTCGAGCTGGCGCACATTGGCGCCCGTGCGGTCGCTCGGAAACGCGTTGAACGTTTCACTTGCGGGATCGAAGCGCACAATCGCGTTGGCCGAGAAATCGGTGAGCCAGACCTTGTCCTTGTCGTCGACGAAGACCGCGTAGGTGCGTGGGCTCCTGCCGGGCAGCTTCCAGGCTTTCCACGATCCGTCCGCGGGGTCGTGCACCGAGACGTTGCCGCTGTTCCACTCGCTGACCCAGATCCGCCCTTTGGAATCCGACCAGACCCGCCGCGCGCCCTGGTTCGGTGTCGGCGGCTCAATCACGTTGGCCTTGCCGGTCGCAAGATCGATCCGCGCGATATGGCTACCGGCGAGCGAGGCGTACCAGATGTCGCCCTTCGGCGTGACCGTGATCCCATAAGGCCCGACGCCGCGGGGCGCCTCGAACACCTCGATGTCGCCGGACTTCGGATCGAGCCGGCCGTAGAAGCCGGATTGGCCAGTGAACCAATAGACCCCGCGCTTGTCGAACACGCCGGTGTTGAGATTGGCATAGGCGGCCTTCCCGGGCAGTCGGAACAGCGTAACCTTGTGATCGCCAGGGTCGACCCGGGCGATGGCATTCTGCCCGCCCTCCGTCACCCACGGTGCGCCGTCGGGTCCGATCGTGACGCCGTGAGGCGCGGCGCCCTTGCCGAGAGCGACCAGCTTGAATGAGCCGTCACGCGGGTCCAGCCGTCCGAGCGCGCCGTTGCGTTGGCCGGTGAACCAGACAGCACCGTCGGGAGCGGCCGTAACATCGTGCGGGCCGGTCCCGGTGTCGAGGTTGAAATATTTCGTCCGGAACGGACCGTCCTGGGGCGAGGCGGCCCGCGCGCCTGCGCTGGTGGTCAAAATTGCGGCCGTTGCGGAGGCGAGAAACTGGCGGCGATTCATCGCGTTACCTCGGCATTGTGAAGCGGTGGGCCAGCACGCGAAGGTAATCTCCAAACAGCATAAACCCACCACATTGCCGCGTCAGACCCGCGGGCGAGCCGAGCCGTTCACATTTGCTTGCGCGCCGTGTATGACGCGGCGCATCAAGCCCACCCTCTCGAGAAAGAGTACGTCATGACCGCAATCATCGACATCATCGGCCGCGAAATCCTCGATAGCCGCGGAAATCCGACCGTCGAGGTCGATGTGGTGCTCGAGGACGGTTCGATCGGCCGCGCAGCGGTGCCGTCCGGGGCCTCGACCGGTGCGCATGAGGCGGTTGAACTGCGCGACGGCGACAAGGCGCGCTATCTCGGCAAGGGGGTGCAGAAGGCGGTTGCCTCCGTCAACGGCGAGATCTTCGAGGCACTGAGCGACCAGGCCGTCGAGGATCAGGTCGCGATCGACCAGGTCATGATCGAACTCGACGGCACGCCGAACAAGAGCCGGCTTGGCGCCAATGCCATTCTCGGCGTCTCGCTTGCCTGCGCCAAGGCGGCGGCAGAGGCCCACGACATGCCGCTCTATCGCTATGTCGGTGGCACCTCGGCGCGGACGCTGCCGGTGCCGATGATGAACATCATCAACGGCGGCGTGCATGCCGACAATCCGATCGACTTCCAGGAGTTCATGATCCTGCCGGTCGGCGCCAACACCTTCGCCGAGGCGTTGCGCTGCGGTTCGGAAATCTTCCACACGCTGCGCGGCGAGCTGAAGAAGGCCGGCCACAACACCAATGTCGGCGACGAGGGCGGGTTCGCGCCGAACCTGCCGACGGCCGATGCCGCGCTCGATTTCATCATGAACGCGATCGGCAAGGCAGGCTACACCGCGGGCAGCGACGTGATGCTCGGGCTCGATTGTGCCTCGACCGAATTCTTCAAGGAGGGCTCTTACGTCTACGGCGGTGAGCACAAGACCCGCTCGCGGTCGGAGCAGGCGAAGTATCTCGCCGACCTCGTCGCGCGCTATCCGATCGTCACCATCGAGGACGGCATGTCCGAAGACGACATGGAAGGCTGGAAGGAACTGACCGACCTGATCGGCAAGAAGTGCCAGCTCGTGGGAGACGACCTCTTCGTCACCAACGTCACGCGGCTCGCCGACGGCATCAAGAACGGCCGCGGCAACTCGATCCTGATCAAGGTCAACCAGATCGGCACGCTGACCGAGACCCTCGCCGCCGTCGAGCTGGCGCACAAATATGGCTATACGTCCGTGATGTCACACCGCTCCGGCGAGACGGAAGACTCCACCATCGCCGACCTCGCGGTCGCCACCAATTGCGGTCAGATCAAGACCGGCTCGCTGGCGCGCTCGGACCGCACCGCCAAGTACAATCAGCTGCTGCGGATCGAGCAGCAGCTTGGCACGCAGGCGAAATATGCCGGGAAGGCGGCGCTGAAGGCGCTTGCCTGAGACGTCATCGGGGCAGCGGGGCTGGCGACGTGGCAGACGTCGCCGGCGACGGACGCTTCTCCGGTTTCCGGCCGTTCGGCTCATGCAACAGGTGGACCTCGTTGCGCAAGCCGCGACGCGTCAAGGTCGCGCTCCTTCCTGAAATCGTCAGCGACTGGACATCATTGCCGGCCCGGCGCATATCGACATGCGCCAAACGCGGCCCAGGCTCCCCCCGCAGGGCATCCGGGGCCCAGGCGGTACATGGAAGTTCAGGGAGGACATGCAATGAGCGACGGCAAGAGCGGCTTGCAACTGCGTTCGCTGATCAAGAAGAGCGGCGAGCTCGAAATTTCGCTGGTCAACGTCCCGACACCCGAGCCCGAGCCCAATGAGGTCGTGGTCCGCGTCGAGGCGACGCCGATCAATCCGTCCGACCTCGGGCTTCTGGCCGGTCCCGCCGATTTGTCGACCGCGAAGGTCTCGGGCACCCGCGAACTGCCCGTCGTCACCGCCAAGGTGCCAGAGGCTGCGATGGGTGCGATGGCCGCGCGGCTCGACGAGTCGATGCCCGTCGGCAATGAAGGCGCAGGCGTCGTGATCAAGACCGGTTCGTCCGATGCCGCGAAGACACTGATGGGCAAGACCGTCGCGATGATCGGCGGCGCGATGTATGCGCAGTATCGTACGCTGCGGGTCAATGAGTGCCTGCCGCTGCCGGATGGCACCAAGCCGGCTGAAGGGGCATCCTGCTTCGTCAATCCGCTCACGGCGCTCGGCATGACCGAGACCATGCGGCGCGAAGGCCACAAGGCGCTGGTGCACACCGCGGCGGCGTCCAATCTCGGCCAGATGCTCAACAAGATCTGTCTCAAGGACGGCATCGGGCTCGTCAACGTCGTGCGCAGCAAGGAGCAGGCCGACATTCTGCATGGGATCGGTGCCAAGCATGTCGTCGATTCCACCGCGCCTGGTTTCATGGATCACCTTACCAATGCGCTGGTGGAGACGGGAGCGACAATCGCTTTCGATGCGATCGGCGGCGGCAAGCTCGCGGGCCAGATCCTGGTGGCAATGGAGGCCGCGATCAACAAGACCGCCAAGGCTTACAGCCGCTACGGCTCGAGCGTGCACAAGCAGGTCTATGTCTATGGCAGCCTCGACAACCGCGCGATCGAACTGCCGCGCGGCTTCGGCATGGCCTGGGGTGTCGGCGGCTGGCTGCTGTTTCCGTTCCTGATGAAGATCGGCCCGGAAGCAGGCGCCAAGCTGCGCCAGCGTGTGGTGGCGGAGTTGAAGACCACTTTCGCGAGCCATTACACCAGGGTGGTGTCGCTGCAGGAAGCGCTACAGCTCGAAAACATGGCCGTCTATTCCAAGCGCTCGACCGGCGAGAAATTCCTCATCAACCCGAACAAGGAATGATGACGAGTCTGTGAACGGCCGTCCCGCGAGGGACGGCCTGTCACGGCGCCATCCATCAAATCTGCAAATGGTGGATTTACAAATTTGCACTGTTCATGCACTTGCATCTTTATTGCTGGGCCGGTAGCTGAAAGGGACAGAATCCAGTTTCACAACGAAGACTCCGAGGCAATCCCATGGCTCACAGCATCGTCACAATCGTCGGCAGCCTGCGCAAGGAGAGCTTCTCGCTCAAGGTCGCCAGGGCAATCGCCAAGCTTGCGCCGACCTCGCTGAGGCTCGACGTCACCACGCTGCACGAGATTTCCTTCTTCAATCAGGACCTCGAAGCGGCGCCGCCGGCGGACTGGCTCGCCTTCCGCGAGAAGATTCAGAAGTCGAACGGCGTGCTGTTCGTCACTCCCGAATACAACCGTTCGATTCCGGGCGTGCTGAAGAACGCGATCGATGTCGCCTCGCGTCCCTACGGCAAGAGCTCGTTCAACGGCAAGCCGACCGGCATCGTCTCCAGCTCGCCGGGGCCGCTCGGCGGCGTCAGCGCCGCCAAGCACCTGCAGAACATCCTTCCGGGCATCGCGGGTCCTATCCTGCAGCAGCCGGAAATCTACTTGAATGGTGTCGGTGACGCTTTCGACGACAAGGGAGAGCTCACCAAGGAGGCGCTGAAGACCGTGTTGCAGCAGTACATTGCTGCGTTCGCGGCTCATGTCGAGGCGCACAACAAATAGGCGAGGCCAGGAGCCTTTAGATCATGATGCGATTATGTGGATCGCATCATGATCTCTCTCTTTGTTTGAGCATGATCCCCGCAAACGCTGCGCGCCCTTTCGCACCATGCTTTGGATTAGGAGTCCATTAACCAGGCCGCCCCATGGTGTCGGCCATGGTTTCCCGCACACGACTCAAGTCGATCCTGACAGGGCTCGCCCTCTATACGATAGCCGCCCTCATGGTCAGCTATTTCGGGGTCAATGCGTATACCGGCAAATACGGTCTGAACGCGCGTCAGGAGCTCGACCAGGAAATCGTCGCTCTGACGTCGGAGCTGGCGCGGCTGAAACAGGAGCGGGCCGAAGGAGAGCAGCGCGTGTCGTTGTTGCGGTCCGACCGCGTTGATCCGGACATGCTGGACGAACGCGCGCGCTTCCAGCTCGACTACGCCAGCCCGCGTGATCTGGTCCGGATCAACAAGGCGAATTGACGCGTCTTCAAATTTCAAAATGTGTCGCGCTCCATCACAAAAATGTCGCGCCGCGTTGCAGTGCGGCATAGCAATAGTCCGTCCCGCGAATGCAATCCTTTAAAGGCGATTTGAGTTGGGCTAGAGAGGGTTCATTGGCTCCTCTCATCCGGAATTGTCATGGCCGCACCCAAGAAAAGCGTCGCGAAAGAATCAGGGCAGGAGGCGAGCTCTCCCCCCGAATTCACCAGGGAACAGGAACTCAAGGCGCTGCGTGACATGCTCTTGATCCGGCGCTTTGAAGAGAAGGCCGGACAACTCTACGGCATGGGCGCAATCGGCGGCTTCTGCCATCTCTATATCGGACAGGAGGCCGTCGTCGTCGGCATGCAGATGGCCTTGAAGCCGGGCGACGAGGTCATAACCGGCTACCGCGATCACGGCCACATGCTGGCCTGCGGCATGGACGCCAAGGGCGTGATGGCCGAGCTTACCGGGCGCCGCGGCGGCTACTCCAAGGGCAAGGGCGGCTCCATGCACATGTTCAGCATGGAAAAGAACTTCTTCGGCGGTCACGGTATCGTTGGCGCGCAGGTGTCGCTCGGCACCGGCCTTGCCTTCGCCAACCGCTATCGCGGTAACGATTTCGTCAGCGTGACCTATTTCGGCGACGGCGCCGCCAACCAGGGACAGGTCTACGAGAGCTTCAACATGGCCGAGCTGTGGAAGCTGCCGGTGATCTACGTCATCGAGAACAACCGCTACGCCATGGGCACCTCGGTGTCGCGCGCTTCCGCGCAGCAGGATTTTTCCAAGCGCGGCGTCTCCTTCAACATTCCGGGCAAGCAGGTTGACGGTATGGATGTCCGCGCCGTGAAGGCCGCGGCCGACGAGGCCACCGCCTGGTGCCGTGCCGGCAAGGGGCCCTTCATCCTGGAAATGCAGACCTATCGCTACCGCGGCCACTCGATGTCCGACCCCGCGAAGTACCGCACCCGCGAGGAAGTCGAGAAGGTCCGCCACGACCAGGATCCGATCGAACAGGTCCGCAACCGCCTGCTCGCGGCAAAAGTGAGTGAGCAGGAGCTGAAGGCGATGGACGCCGAGGTGCGCGACATCGTCAACGCCGCTGCCGACTTCGCCCAGCACGATCCCGAGCCCGATCCGTCGGAGCTCTATGCCGACATCTACCGCTGACCCACCGCCGCTCAGAAGAAACTTCAAGAGCGATTTTCGGGAGCCGATATGCCCATTCAAGTGCTGATGCCCGCGCTGTCGCCCACCATGGAGAAGGGCAACCTCGCCAAATGGCTGAAAAAGGAAGGCGAGACCATCAAATCCGGCGATGTGATCGCCGAGATCGAGACCGACAAGGCGACGATGGAAGTCGAGGCGACCGACGAAGGCACGCTCGGCAGGATCCTGATTCCGGAAGGGACCGCTGACGTGGCGGTGAACACGCCGATCGCCACCATCCTTGCCGATGGCGAAAGCGCCGCCGACCTCGCCAAGGCGCCTGCGCCGGCGAAGGCCGAGGCGGCGCCCGCCGAGGCAAAGGCCGAAGCGCCCGCGCCCAAACCCGCGGCGCCTGCACCGGCCGCCCCCGTCGTCGCCGCGGCGCCCGATCCCGAAGTGCCCGCCGGCACCGAGATGGTCACGCAGACCATTCGCGAGGCCTTGCGCGACGCGATGGCCGAGGAGATGCGGCGTGACCCCGATGTCTTCATCATGGGTGAAGAGGTCGCGGAATATCAGGGCGCCTACAAGGTGAGCCAGGGCTTGCTGCAGGAATTCGGCGCGCGGCGCGTCATCGACACGCCGATCACCGAGCACGGCTTCGCCGGCGTCGGCATCGGCGCGGCCATGGCGGGGCTGAAGCCGATCGTCGAGTTCATGACCTGGAATTTCGCCATGCAGGCGATGGACCAGATCATCAACTCGGCCGCCAAGACACTCTATATGTCCGGCGGCCAGATGGGCTGCTCGATCGTGTTTCGCGGTCCGAACGGTGCCGCCGCGCGCGTCGCCGCCCAGCACAGCCAGGATTATGCTGCATGGTATTCGCAGGTCCCGGGCCTGAAGGTGATCGCGCCGTATTCCGCGGCCGACTACAAGGGCCTGCTGAAGGCCGCGATCCGTGATCCCAATCCGGTGATCTTCCTCGAGAACGAGGTGCTGTACGGCCATAGCGGTGAGGTACCGAAGCTCGACGATTTCGTGGTGCCGATCGGCAAGGCGCGGGTGGCACGCGCGGGCAAGGATGTCACGATCGTCTCGTGGGCGATGGGCATGAGCTATGCGTTGAAGGCCGCCGACGAACTTGCCAAGGAAGGCATCGAGGCCGAGGTGATCGATCTGCGCACCATCCGTCCGATGGACACCGAGACGATTGTCGCGTCGGTGAAGAAGACCGGCCGTGCGGTCACGGTCGAGGAGGGCTGGCAGCAGAGCGGTGTCGGCGCCGAGATCGCCGCGCGGATCATGGAGCATGCCTTCGATTATCTCGATGCGCCGGTCACACGGGTCTCCGGCAAGGACGTGCCGATGCCCTATGCCGCCAATCTCGAAAAGCTCGCCTTGCCATCGGTTGCCGAGGTGGTCGCGGCCGCCAAGGCCGTGTCCTATCGGTAGAGCCCATGGCCGGTCCCAAGGAGCAGCCGCTGCCGCCCGACGTGATAGGTCGCGACGATGCGATCGAGGTGCTGCGCGCTTTCGTCGTCGATGGCGGCCTGTCGATCGCGTTCCAGCGCGCTTTCGAGGACCCGGACATGTGGGGGCTGATGCTCGTCGATATCGCTCGCCATGCCGCGCGCGCCTATTCGCGCGAAAGCGAATACACCGAGGACGAGGCGCTTGCGCGCATCGTCGAAATGTTCGAAGCCGAAATCGCCCGGCCGACAGACATGGGCAAGACCATGCCGCGGTCGCAAAAAGGTCACTGACGATGCCGATCAACATTCTCATGCCCGCGCTGTCCCCGACGATGGAAAAGGGCAACCTCGCCAGGTGGCTCAAGAAGGAAGGCGACGCGGTCAAGTCCGGCGACGTCATCGCGGAAATCGAGACTGACAAGGCGACGATGGAGGTCGAGGCGGTCGACGAAGGCACGATCGCGAAGATCCTGGTGCCCGAGGGCACACAGGACGTCGCCGTCAACGATGTCATCGCCGTCATGGCCGGCGATGGCGAGGATGTGAAGGCGGCAGCCAGCGCAGGCGCTGCGCCCGCGACAAAGCCCGCCGAGGCAGCGAAGCCGGCGGCTGCACCGGCGCCGGCCGCCGCACCTGCGCCTCCGGCCAAGCCCGCCGCCGCACCTCCGCCTGCACCTCTGGCCGCTGCCGCGCCGGCGGCGCGGGCCAATGGCCACGCCCGGATCTTCTCGTCACCGCTGGCGCGGCGTCTGGCGAAAGAGGCCAGCATCGATCTGGCGCGCATCACCGGCACCGGTCCGCATGGCCGCGTCGTCGCCCGCGACGTCGAGAGTGCGAAGTCCGGCAAGGGGGGCCTGAAAGCACCGGCTGCCGCACCCGCGGCCGGGCCGAGCATCGCGCCGTCGATGTCGGACAAGCAGATCCTGGCGCTGTTCGAGGAAGGCTCCTACGAGGTCGTGCCGCATGACGGCATGCGCCGCACTATCGCCCAGCGCCTGACCGCGTCGGTGCAGAGCGTGCCGCATTTCTACCTCACCATCGACTGCGACATCGGCAAGCTGCTCGCCGCGCGCGAGGAGATCAACGCCGCCGCGCCAAAGGACAAGGAGAAGAAGCCGCTCTACAAGATCTCGGTCAACGATTTCGTCATCAAGGCGATGGCGGTCGCGCTGCAGAACATTCCGGACTGCAATGTGAGCTGGACCGAGGGCGGCATGCTCAAGCACAAGCATTCCGACGTCGGCGTCGCAGTTGCCATGCCGGGCGGTCTCATCACGCCGATCATTCGCAGGGCGGAGACCAAGACGCTGTCGGCCATCTCCAACGAGATGAAGGATTTTGCCGCCCGCGCCCGCGCCCGCAAGCTCAAGCCGGAAGAGTACCAGGGCGGCACCACGGCGGTGTCCAATCTCGGGATGTACGGCATCAGCCACTTTACCGCCGTGATCAATCCGCCTCATGCCACGATCCTCGCGGTCGGCACCTCCGAGGAGCGCCCTGTGGTGCGCGGCGGCAAGATCGAGATCGCGCACATGATGAGCGTGACCTTGTCCTGCGATCACCGCGCGATCGACGGCGCGCTCGGCGCCGAACTGATCGGGGCGTTCAAGCGGCTGATCGAGAACCCCGTGATGATGATGGTCTGAGACGCTGGCGAAGGGGGCAACGTTGCATGTCCGAACCCGCTGGCCCTGGATCTCGCTGGTGCTGTCGGCCGCGCTGGTGCTCAATCCGGTCGGGCTCGATTTTCTGTATTCCGCGTTCTTTGCCGGCGAGCAGCTGGCACGGAACATCGCCCGGCCGATCGTGCTGACCGCATTGGCCATCATGGCCGTGGTCGCGCTGCTCGAATGGCTGGTCCGGTCGTTTATCGCAAGACGCCGCGCCCGCGGCGCAATGAGTTAGGTTGAACGGGAGCCGCCATGGCCGATACATCCTTCGACGTCATCATCATCGGCTCCGGTCCCGGCGGCTATGTCACGGCGATCCGCTCGGCCCAACTCGGCTTCAAGACCGCGATCGTCGAGAAGGCCTATCTCGGCGGCATCTGCCTGAACTGGGGCTGCATCCCGACCAAGGCGCTGTTGCGCTCGGCCGAGATCTACCACTACATGCAGCACGCCAAGGACTATGGCCTGTCCGCCGAAAAGGTCGGCTACGACGCCAAGGCCGTGGTGCAGCGCTCGCGCGGGGTGTCGAAACGCCTCAACGACGGCGTCGGCTTCCTGATGAAGAAGAACAAGGTCACGGTGATCTGGGGCGATGCCACAATCGACGCGCCCGGCAAGATCACGGTGAAGAAATCCTCGGTCGAGGGGCCGAAGGGCGCGAGCGGCGAGGGCACCTATCAGGCCAAGCACATCATCGTCGCGACCGGCGCGCGGCCGCGCGTGCTGCCGGGGCTCGAGCCGGACAAGAAGCTGGTGTGGACCTATTTCGAGGCGATGGTGCCGGAGCGGATGCCGAAGTCGCTGCTGGTGGTCGGCTCGGGAGCGATCGGTATCGAGTTCGCCTCCTTTTTCCACACCATGGGCGCCGATGTCACCGTCGTCGAGGTGCTGCCGCAGATCCTCCCCGTCGAGGATGCCGAGATCGCCGGCCTCGCCCGCAAGCGCTTCGAGAAGATGGGTATCAAGATTCTCACTTCGACCAAGGTGATGAAGCTCGACAAGAAGGCTGACAGCGTGGTCGCGACCATCGACGACGGCAAGGACAAGCCGCAGACGGTCGAGTTCGAGCGGGTGATCTCGGCGGTCGGCGTGGTCGGCAATATCGAGAATCTCGGCCTGGAAAAGCTCGGCGTGAAGACCGATCGCGGTTGCATCGTGATCGACGGCTACGGCAAGACCAACGTCCCCGGCATCTATGCGATCGGCGACGTCGCCGGTCCGCCGATGCTTGCGCACAAGGCCGAGCACGAGGGCGTGGTCTGCATCGAGGCGATCAAGGGCCTGCATCCGCATGCCACGGACAAGAATCTGATTCCGGGCTGCACCTATTGCAACCCGCAGGTTGCTTCCGTCGGGCTTACCGAGGCGAAGGCGAAAGAGAATGGCCGGGAGATCCGCGTCGGCCGCTTTCCCTTCGTCGGCAATGGCAAGGCGATTGCTCTCGGCGAGGACCAGGGCCTGGTGAAGGTGGTCTTCGACAAGAAGACGGGGCAGCTTCTCGGCGCGCATATGATTGGCGCGGAGGTCACCGAGCTGATCCAGGGTTACGTGGTCGCCATGAACCTGGAGACCACGGAGGAAGAGCTGATGCATACGATCTTCCCGCATCCGACCCTATCGGAGATGATGAAGGAAGCCGTGCTCGACGCCTATGGGCGTGTGTTGAATATCTGACTCCGTTCCGTCATCTGGGGCGCTCGCGGCGCGGGAGCCTCGAAGGATGCACGGCCGGGATCGAGCAGCGGGGCCTGTCGCCCTTCGAGACGGCCGCCTTGCCGCCTCCTCAGGGTGACGGGTCTCATACTGGTGAAAATGAAAAGCAAGAAAGAGTACACCGTGAAAGACAGCGACAACCTCACCATCGAACGGCCGACTTTCGTCACCCATCTGGAATGCGCGATGGAGGGCGACCGTTATCCGGCCGACCAGGTCCACAACCTCTCCAAGGCCGGCAAGCCGCTGCTGGTGCGCTACGACCTCGCCGGCGTGAAGAAGGCGCTGACCAAGGATTCGCTGGCCGGGCGGCCCGCCGACATGTGGCGGTATCGCGAACTCCTGCCGGTGCGCAAATGCAAGGATATCGTGAGCCTCGGCGAGGTGACGACACCGCTGATCCGGCTGCCGAAGCTTGGCGCCAGGCTCGGCGGCGGTGAGATCATCGTGAAGGACGAGGGGCGGTTGCCGACCGGTTCGTTCAAGGCGCGCGGCCTCGTGATGGCGGTGTCGATGGGCAAGGCGCTCGGCATCAAGCACATGGCGATGCCCACCAACGGCAATGCCGGCGCCGCGCTCGCGGCCTACGCTACCGCCTGCGGCATCAAGACCACGATCTTCTGCCCGGCCGATACGCCGGAAGTCAACGTCAGCGAGATCGAGCTCCAGGGCGCGACGGTCTACCGCGTCAACGGCCTGATCGATGATTGCGGCAAGATCGTCGGCGAGGGCAAGGCCAAGGTCGGCTGGTTCGATACGTCCACCCTGAAGGAGCCCTACCGGATCGAGGGCAAGAAGACGATGGGACTGGAACTCGCCGAACAGCTCGGCTGGGACGTGCCCGACGTGATCTTCTATCCGACCGGCGGCGGCACCGGACTGATCGGCATGTGGAAGGCTTTTGACGAGCTCGAGAAGATCGGCTTCATCGGAAGCAAGCGCCCGCGAATGGTCGCGGTGCAGGCGTCAGGCTGCGCGCCGATGGTGCGCGCCTATGAGGCCGGCACGGAACATGCGACGCGTTGGGAGGACGCCCACACCATCGCTTCCGGCATCCGTGTGCCGCAGGCGATCGGCGATTTCCTGATTCTTCGCGCTGTGCGCGAGAGCAAGGGATTTGCCATCGCGGTGGACGATGACAAGATTTCGGCCGCGCTCAACGAGGTTGCCCGCGAGGAGGGCCTGCTGCTGTGCCCGGAGGGCGCTGCGACCTATGCCGCCTACAAGCAGAGTCTCGCCGACGGCCGCGTCACGAAAACTGATCGCGTGATGCTGTTCAATTGCGCTACCGGCCTCAAATATCCGTTGCCGCCGGTTACCCGGACGCTCGATCGCCACAAGCCGATCGACTTCGGACAGTTTTAGCGGTCGTTCGCGGGCGCCCGCGCAATGACGATGGTGAGAGGGGTCAGGAGAGTGTGATGCGGAAATTGGCTGTTGTTGTCCTGGCGATGCTCGTGCTGACCGGTGTGGCAGCTCGTGCAGAGACCTATCCTTCGCGTCCCATCACCATTATCGTTCCGTTCTCCGCCGGCGGCCCATCGGATGCGATGGCGCGCATCCTTGCCGAGCGCATGAAGCGGTCGCTCGGGGAAGTTCTGCTGATCGAGAACGTGACGGGAGCGGGCGGCTCGATCGGCGTCGGCCGCGCGGTGCGCTCGGCGCCTGACGGCTACACGCTCAGCTTCGGCCATCTCGGCACCCATGTCGCGAACGGCGCGATTTACAAGCTTGGCTACGATCTGGTCGATGATCTCACGCCGGTGCTGCTGCTGCCGAGCAACCCGATGATCATCGTCAGCAAGAACGCCGTGCCGGCAAAGTCGCTCAAGGAGCTGCTGGAGTGGCTGAAGTCGCGGCCTTCGCCGCCGACCGCAGGCACTGCGGGAGCCGGCAGCGGCAGCCACATCGCCGGCCTCTATTTCGAGAGCGTCTCCGGCATCAAGCTGCAATATGTGCCGTATCGCGGCACCGGACCGGCGCTGAACGACCTCGTCGCCGGGCAAATCGACATCATCGTGGACCAGACGTCGAACTCCATCAACCAGGTTCGCGCCGGCACCATCCGCGCTTACGCCGTTACCGATTCCAAGCGGGTGCAGAACGCCCCCGACATCCCGACCGTTGACGAAGCCGGCCTGCCTGGATTCCACATGACGCTATGGTCAGGCCTCTGGGTGCCGAAGGGCACGCCGAAGGAGATCGTGGCGAAGCTCAACGCCGCCGCCGTCGAGGCGCTGAACGATCCCGATGTGAGGAAGCAGTTCGAAAATCTCGGCCTGGAGATGCCGCCGCAGGACCAGCTCACGCCGCAGGCGCTCGGCGCCTGGCAGAAGGCCGAGATCGCAAAATGGTGGCCGCTGATCAAGGCGGCGAATGTGAAGGTGGATTGAGGCTAACTCACTGCGCCCCGGCCGTTGCCGGCGACGCGTTGGTCTCCTTTGTCACCCTCTGCTCGCCGGCCTTCGCCGCGACCGACGCGCCTTCGTCGTCGAACCGCGCGCGGTAGACTTGTAAATTCTCCATCACGCGCTGGACGTAGTTGCGCGTCTCGGACAGCGGGATCCGCTCCACCCAATCGACGGGATCGACCTTGGGATCGCGCGGATCGCCGTAAGCCTTGACCCAGTCACGCACGCGGCCGCGCCCGGCGTTGTAGCCGGCAAACGTCATGATCAGGTTGCCGCGATATTCCGCGAGCAACGCGCTCAGTTCGGCGGCGCCCATCTGTGTATTGTAAATCGGGTCGCTCACCATGCGGTCCCAGTCGTAGCTGACCTTGAACCTCTTTGCAGTGTCGCGTCCGGCTTCCGGTGTCACCTGCATCAAGCCGACCGCGTTGGCGGGCGACTTGTCGCGCTGGTCGAACGCGCTTTCGGTCCGCGCCACCGAATAGGTCATGCTGCGCCCGATATCGGGCGCGATCGGGGTGTGCCGGGGAATGCCGATGGTCGGGAATGCGTAATGGTCGAGCGCCAGCCCGCGCGAGAGCGCGGTCTTGCCGATCTGCAGCATGGTGCGCGCGTCGTTGCGGCGGAAGGTCAGCTCGCCGAGCGCTTCGAGCACGGCAACGTCCGACGTCTGTTCGGCGAGATCGGTGGCGAAATAAAGCACGACATCGCGCTCGCCGATGTCATACAGGATCTCCGCGGCGCGCACGCGCTCGTCCACTGCTGACGGCGTGGCATCGGCCGAGGCGAGGGTGATCGGCGAAAGCGTGGTCGGGGCGCGGAGCTCGATCTTGTCGATGCCGAGCTTGGCGCGCGCGAGCTGGCCATAATAGGCGGTCGGATAACGCGCGGCGGCCTCGTAGTCGGCCCGCACCGCCGCGGTGTTGCCGAGTGCCTCGACGGCCCGTCCGCGCCAATAGGCTGCGCGCGACAGCACGGTTGGATTGATCTGGCCTTCGTCGATCCGCGCGAAATGCGTCGCCGCGGTCCTGGCGTCGTCGAGATAGCGCAGCGCGATCCAGCCGCTCATGAAGTGCAGATCGGAGCGGTAGTATGGGTTGTCCGGCGGCGCGGCGGGGCGGATCACGTCATAGGCGGTCTGGAACTTGTCCTGATCGAGCAGCTTCCGCGCCAGCGTGCGCCGTTCGCGCCACCATTGGTCGGTGTCCTGCTGCGCCATGGTCTCGGGTGCCGCCGCGATCGTCACGCGGGCCGCGTCGTCGATCTTGTTCTGCGCGAGCAGAAACTGGATACGGCAGAGGGTGTAGCCGAGATCGCCGCGTGCTTCTGTCGGGACATTATCGAGCGCATCCTGCGCCTTCGACTGCCCGCGAACCGCCGCGCAGGCCTTCACAATCGCAAGCTCGTCGCTGCCAAGCCGTTGCGCCGCGCGGCGGGCGCCGGCGAGATCCTTCGCTCCGATGCGTCTGTCCATCCGCGCGCGATGGTCGTCGCGTGTGAGCAGATCGCGGAACGCGTCGTAGGCGTCGGCTTCGATGCGATCGGACAATTCCTCCGAACGCCAAGCCTCGCGCACAAGCCGCGCAGCGCCGTCGCGGTCGTCCTCGGCGAGCAGCACGCGCGCCAGCGCGAACTTGCCCTTGGCGCTGATCGGCCGGTCGGCGGTGAAGGCGTGCACCTTGGCGGCGCCGCTACGCTCCTGCCACAGCCGCGCCTCCGCCCGCCGCCGCAACAGCGTCAGACTCGGCCAGTCCGGGTTGGCGGCAATGAAGGCCGCGTAGCGGCTGAAGTTCGCGTCCGACTCGGAGTGGCGCAGGATGTACCACTCGACGAGCTTCTGTCCGGCGGTGTCCGCGATCCTGGCCTGGATTTCGGTGGCCTCGCCGATCTTGCCCCTGCGCGCAGCGAGGATCGCGTCCTTGACCGTGGCGAGATCGCCCGTGAGTTGTGGCGCGTTCGCCTGTTCCGGCACGGACGGCTTCGTGGATTTCGCTGATTTCCGCTCCTCGGCGCCGCGCTTGGCGTTCCGGTGCTTGCCGGTCGCCTTGGCGTCGCGCTGATGGCGCGTCTCCTTCTTGGCATCGTGCGCTTTCTTGCCGGCGCCGTGGCTCTTCTTGGCTTGATGCTGGTGACTCGGCTTTGCGGTCGCATCCATCGAGAAGAGGGCGAGCGCAGCCAAAGCGGCGACATACGTCAGTGGACGCAAGCAACGGTTCATTCCATGGTCCCCCTGCGAAAACCATCAGCACAAACCAAGATCGCAATACATGCGGCTTGAGCAACCGCACGCTACCACATTGTTGATTCACAACTGTCGCGCTTGGGCAACAACGCGAGGAAAACGCCGCGGAAATGGAACTCCCGAGCAATGGAACTTTGCTGACGGGTTCCGCAATGTTCAAGTCCACAGTGTGAGAGTGAAGGACGCCGACACGATGAATGAGGCTAATGAGGCGCAACCGAAAACCATCCTCGATGGCGGTCGTTATTTCGAAGGCCCGCGCTGGCACGACGGCCGGCTGTGGTTTGTTGACTGCATGGCGAAGAGGCTGCTCAGCATCAGCCCATCGGGCGATCTGCGGGAGCATGCCGTTATCACCGACGACACGCCGTGCGGTCTCGGCGTGCTGCCGAACGGCGACATCGTCGTGCTGACGATGTTCAGAAAGCGCCTCCTGAGATTCGCGGGCGGAAGACTCTCGCTCTATGCAGATCTCTCAGCGATCGCCACCGGTACGATCGATGACATGATCATCGACGGGCAGGGGCGTGCCTATGTCGGCGATCTCGGCTTCGATCTGCCGCCGCCGGATAGCCGCGGCGCTGTTGGCCGCATCATCCTCGTGATGCCCGACGGCACCACGCGCATTGTCGCCGCAGGATTGCGCTTTCCCAACGGCATGGCGGTATGCTCCGATCACAGCCGGCTCGTCGTTGCCGAAATGGATGGCGCGTGCCTTGCCGAGTACGACATCGCTCCTGACGGCGGTCTGCGCTTGCGCGGGCGGTTCGGCCGCATGACCGATCCCGACGGCATCTGCCTCGATCGCGACGGCGCGGTTTGGGTCGCATCCTTCACCAGTGACGCCTTCATCCGGATCGGTCGCGACGGCGAGGAGTGCGGGCGCATCGCTGTCCCTGGCCGCCGCGCGCTCGCCTGTGCGCTGGGTGGCGCGGACAGGCGGACGCTGTTCTGCCTGAGCGCGGCGACGTCCTATGAGGAGTTGCGGAAGGGCAAGTCCGTGTCGCGTATTGATGTGGTGCGCGTTGAAACGCCAGGCGATGGCTATCCGTGACCGAGGCAATCCCTGCGGAACCTGCCTATTCAACCGCCAAGAGCGCATTCTGAGTGCGATCTAATCGCCGGTGAATTTAATAAGACTTAGTAATAGATGGTTGCATCACAGCCACGGTCGTTGCGTCGCAGCCACACTTCGTGAAACATTTGACCTTGGCCACAGCCGGAGGGGCCACGCGCCGCTTTTTGGCCACACCCTTCTATGAGATCATGTTCCATAAGGTTGATACGCCAAAGCGTCACGACGACGGAAGATTTTTGATGTTCCGGCGTTCTAAGAAGACGGGCTGGCAAACAGGTGCGCGATGGACGCCAAGACGAACATCAAAGGCAGGTTGCCGAGCCGTCACGTGACGGAGGGGCCCGAACGCGCGCCGCATCGCTCCTATCTTTACGCCATGGGGCTGACAACAGCCCAGATTCATCAACCCTTTGTCGGCGTTGCTTCATGCTGGAACGAAGCCGCGCCCTGCAACATCTCGCTGATGCGTCAGGCGCAGGCGGTGAAGAAGGGGGTTGCCGCTGCCGGCGGCACGCCGCGCGAATTTTGCACCATCACGGTCACCGATGGCATCGCCATGGGCCATGACGGCATGCGCTCCTCGCTGCCGTCGCGCGAATGCATCGCCGACTCAGTCGAGTTGACCGTGCGCGGTCACGCCTATGACGCCCTCGTGGGGCTCGCCGGCTGCGACAAGTCGCTGCCGGGCATGATGATGGCCATGGTCCGTCTCAACGTGCCCTCGATTTTCATCTATGGCGGCTCGATCCTGCCGGGCAGCTTCCGCGGTCAGCCGGTCACGGTGCAGGACATGTTCGAGGCGGTGGGCAAGCATTCGGTCGGGGCGATGTCGGATGCCGATCTCGACGAGATTGAGCGGGTAGCGTGCCCCTCGGCCGGCGCCTGCGGCGCCCAGTTCACCGCCAACACCATGGCGACCGTCTCGGAAGCCATCGGGCTCGCGCTCCCGTATTCTGCCGGGGCGCCTGCGCCTTACGAGATCCGCGACTCCTTCTGCGCTGCCGCAGGCGAGCAGGTAATGGAGCTGATCGCCAAGAACATCCGTCCGCGGGATATCGTTACCCGCAAGGCCTTGGAGAATGCAGCGGCCGTGGTGGCGGCCTCCGGGGGCTCGACCAATGCTGCATTGCACTTGCCGGCGATCGCGCACGAGTGCGGCATCAAGTTCAACCTGTTCGACGTTGCCGAAATCTTCAAAAAGACTCCTTACGTCGCGGATTTGAAGCCGGGTGGCCGTTATGTTGCCAAAGACATGTTCGAGGTTGGTGGCATTCCGCTGCTGATGAAGACGCTGCTCGATAATGGCCACCTGCACGGGGATTGCTTAACCGTCACGGGCCGGACGATCGCCGAAAACCTCAAAAGCGTGAAATGGAATTCGCACCAGGACGTGGTGCGGCCCGCCGACAAGCCGATCACCGTGACAGGTGGCGTTGTCGGGCTAAAGGGTAATCTCGCTCCGGAGGGTGCGATCGTGAAGGTCGCGGGAATGTCCAATCTGAAGTTTACGGGCCCGGCCCGTTGCTTCGACCGCGAGGAAGACGCCTTCGAGGCCGTTCAGAAGCGCACCTACAAGGAAGGCGAAGTCATCGTCATCCGCTATGAGGGCCCGAAGGGCGGCCCCGGCATGCGGGAAATGCTGGCGACCACGGCGGCGCTGACCGGGCAGGGCATGGGCGGCAAGGTCGCCCTGATCACAGATGGCCGGTTTTCCGGCGCCACCCGGGGCTTCTGCATCGGCCATATCGGGCCGGAAGCGGCGGTCGGCGGACCGATCGGACTGTTGCAGGACGGCGACATCATCGAGATCGACGCCGAGGCCGGATCTCTTAACGTAAAATTGAGCGATGCCGAGCTCGCAAATCGTAAGACCAAATGGGCCCCTCGCGCGACAAACCACACGACTGGTGCGCTGTGGAAATATGCCGAGCAAGTGGGGCCGGCGGTGGATGGCGCTGTCACCCATCCGGGTGGCGCGCACGAGAAGCAGTGTTATGCGGACGTTTAGGCGTACGATATTGGCGTTTGCGTTAGGGGCCATCCCGATGGCGGGCCCCGGATTCGGATTCGACGGAGCCCCGCTCAATCCGCAGGATGCAGCAACTCTTCCCGTTGTTTCGCCCCAGCCGGGTGCGGCTGTGCCCCTGAAGCGGGCGGTTGCAGCACCTGTCGCACCCGTGGCGACCTCGCCCAACTCCCTGACCTCGCTGCAATACGCCGCCGAGGGCGGTCACCCGGTGGCGCAGTGGAAGCTCGGCAAGATGTACGCCGACGGTGACGGTGTCGCCCAGGATGACCTGCGGGCGTTCGAATATTTCAGCCGCATCGCCAATGCGCATGCCGAGGATAACCCCACGGCGCCGCAGGCCTCGGTCGTGGCCAACGCGTTCGTTGCGCTCGGCCGGTACTATCTGAGTGGCATCCCGAACTCCAAGGTGAAGCCAGACACCGAGCGCGCGCGGGAGATGTTCTCTTATGCCGCTTCCTATTTCGGGAATGCAGACGCCCAATACGACCTTGCCAGGCTGTATTTAAAGACGCCTGACGCTTCGCGGGACGATTTCCGCTATGGCGCGCGCTGGCTCGGCCTCGCCGCCCAGAAGGGCCAGCATCAGGCCCAGGCGCTGCTCGGCCAGATGCTGTTCAACGGCGACCGCCTGCCGCCGCAGCGGGCGCGCGGCCTGATGTGGCTGACACTAGCGCGCGACAGCGCTGCAGCTGACGAGACCTGGATCAAGGAAAGCTACAACCGCGCCTTTGCCAAGGCCTCCGACGACGATCGGGCGACAGCGCTGCAGATGCTCGAGCACTGGGTGCAGGGCCGCCGAGACTAGGGGGTTATCGGTTCTGATTGAATCAGAACCGAAGCTCTGGGGTCTTGTTCTGGCGCGTTTTCTTCACGCGAACCGGTATCCACTCCGCTTGAAGCGCTATTGGGGGCGACAGCTCACGCAGTCTCGAAATCGAGGTCGGCCCAGACCGGGACGTGGTCGGAAGGCTTTTCCCAACCGCGGACATAGCTGTCGATCCCGACGCTCATCAGGCGGTCGGTCGCCTGCGGCGACATCAGCAGATGGTCGATCCGGAGGCCCCAGTTCTTCTGCCAGGCACCGGCTTGGTAATCCCAGAACGTGTACTGACCGGGCTCGTCATTGACCGCGCGCAAGGCGTCGGTGAGGCCAAGGCCGAGCAGCGATTGGAAGGCCTCCCGGGTGGCCGGACGGAACAGCGCATCGTCGATCCAGCCTTGGGGATTGTAGACATCCCGGGCGGCGGGGATGACGTTGAAGTCGCCGGCCAGAACCAGCGGCTCCTCGGCCCTAAGCCGTTCTCTTGAGTACTCAACAAGCCGGGACATCCACTTGAGTTTATATGGATATTTGTCCGTATTCGGCGGGTTGCCGTTGGGCAGATAAAGGCAGGCGACCCGCATTACGCCTTGCTTCAGCGTGACGACGCCCTCCAGGAAACGTGCATGGGCATCCTCGTCGTCGCCGGCGAGCCCCGACTTGGTCTCGTCGAATGGCAACTTGGAGAGCAGCGCTACGCCGTTGAAGGTCTTCTGGCCGTGCGTGGCCACGTTGTAGCCTAGCGCTTCGAGTTCAAACCGCGGAAAGGCGTCGTCGACGCATTTGGTCTCCTGCAGGCAGACGATGTCGGGGGAGCATTCTTTAAGCCAGCTCAGCAGCGGTTCGAGCCGTTGCCGGATCGAATTGACGTTCCACGTAGCGATGCGCATGCAAATGATCCGGATGGTAGCCGCACAATTTCACTTAGGTGGCATACCATGTGCGGTCAGCCTGTGCTAACCCTCTAGAAATAAGGCGCAACAATCGCGTCAAAGGGGGAGTGACGAGCCGTCCCGGTCTGCATGGGCGACGGACGTGAAAAACTATGAAAAAAAGACGTACTTTGGTTTTGATTGTTGCCGTGCTCGGCATTGCGGCCGGGGCGGCTTACACCCGATTGTCATGGATGGGCGGCACCGCCACTGCACAGGGGCCACAGCGGCCTCGTCTCGTTTCCGTTGAACTCGCCAAGGCGGAACGGAAGTCAGTGCCCGTCGATGTCGATGCCATCGGGATGGTGACGCCGATCTCCAGCGTCGCGCTGAAGTCGCGGTTGGAGACGACCATCGTCTCCGTTCATTTCGAAGACGGCGCCAAGGTCAACGAGGGTGACCTCCTGTTCATGCTCGACGCGCGCCAGATCGACGCCCAGATCGAGCAGGCGGAGGGCGTCCTCGCCAGGGACCGTGCACAGCTCGAAGGCGCGCAACGCGACCTGCGTCGCTACAGCGATCTCGTCGGCAAGGGCGCGACCACCCAGGTCAACGTCGACAACGCCAAGACCCAGTCCGACATCCTGATCGGCACCATCAAGGCCGACCAGTCGGCGCTGGACAATCTGCGCGTCCAGAAGAGCTACACAGTCATCCGCGCACCGTTCGCGGGCCGGATCAGCGCCGCCAATGTCAAGGTCGGGAACTTCGTGCGCCCCGCCGACACCCAGCCGCTCGCCGTCATCAACCAGATGGCGCCGGTCTACGTCACCTTTGCCATTCCCCAGCGCGCGCTGGTCGACCTGCGCGAAGCCATGGGCAAGGGCGCTTCAAGGGTGATCGCCACCATTCCGGGCCACCAGCGCTCCGAAGACGGCAAGGTCGCCATGGTTGAAAACACCGTCGATGCGACCACTGGCATGGTTACTGTGCGCGGCGTCATGAACAACGCCAGCGAAACGCTGTGGCCGGGCACGATCGTGCAGACCAAGCTGATCATCCGTAGCGAGGACTCGGTCGTGGTTCCAACGGTCGCGGTCCAGCGCAGCCAGAACGGCAATTTCGTTTTCGTCGTCACGGACGGCGTCGCCAAGGTGCGGCCGGTCAAGGTCGATCGCACCTCCCAGGGCAATTCGGTGATCTCAGAGGGATTGTCGGGCGACGAAAGCGTCGTCGTCGACGGCCAGCTCCTGCTGTCGGACGGCACGCGCGTCGAGCCGCGCGCGAAGAAGGCCGGAGCTTAGAGCCATGACGCTCTCCGAGCTCTGCATCCGCCGCCCGGTGATGACGACGCTGATTACGGCGTCGATCATCGCATTCGGCGTGTTTGGCTTCCGCCTGCTGCCGGTCTCCGCGCTGCCGAGGGTGGACTTTCCGACCATCGCCGTAACCGCGACCCTGCCGGGCGCCAGTGCCGATACGATGGCGGCCTCGGTCGCCGGCATCATCGAGCGCCAGCTCTCGACGATCGCCGGCATCTCCTCGATGTCCTCGAATTCCTCGCAGGGTACGAGCGTCATCACCATCCAGTTCGACCTCAACCGCAACATCGACGCCGCCGCGCTCGACGTGCAGACCGCGCTGACCATCGCGCAGCGCCGCCTGCCGATCGAAATGACGATCCCGCCGAGCTTCCGCAAAGTGAATCCGGCGGATTTCCCGGTGCTGTTCGTGGCCCTGAGTTCGGCGACCCTGCCGCTGTCGGCGGTTAACGAGTATGGCGACATCACGATCGGGCAGGCGCTGTCGCAGCTTCCAGGCGTCGCGCAGGTGCTGATCTACGGCGCGCAAAAGTTCGCCATCCGCGTCCAGGCCGATCCCGAGGCGGCGGCCGCGCGCGGGGTCTCGATGGAAGACATCCGCGCCGCGGTCTCGCGCGCCAATTCCTCGACCCCGGTCGGTACGCTGAACGGTCCGAAGCAGGACGTGGCGTTGCAGGCCTCCGGCCAGATGGACAAGGCGGCCGACTACCGCCACATCTACGTCGCCTGGCGCAACGGCTCGCCGGTCCGGCTGGACGAGATCGCCAAGGTCTATGACAGCGTCGAGAACGACAAGATTGCAACCTGGATGAACGACGAGCGCGCCATCGTGCTCGCGATCCAGAAGCAGCCGGACGCCAATACCGTCGCCGTGGTCGACTCCGTGCTGGCAAAACTGCCGACGCTGCGCGCGGCAATCCCCCCGTCGGTGACCATGCGGGTCATGATGGATCGCTCGATCTCGGTCCGGCAGGCCGTTAGCGACGTCGAGGAGACTCTGCTGATCGCGGTCGCGCTGGTGATCCTGGTGATCTTCCTGTTCCTGCGCTCGGCTTCGGCGACGTTCATCCCGGCACTCGCGGTGCCGATCTCGCTGTTCGGCACCTGCGCGGCGATGTACGCGCTGGACTATTCCATCAACAACATGACGCTGCTGGCGCTCACACTCTCGGTCGGCTTCGTGGTCGACGACGCCATCGTCATGCTCGAGAACATCGTCCGCCATATCGAGCACGGCATGAAGCCGTATGAGGCGGCGCTGAAGGGCGCCCGGGAAATCGGCTTCACCATCATCTCGATCACCTTCTCGCTGATCGCCGTGTTCATCCCGGTGCTGCTGATGGGCGGCATCGTCGGCCGCGTGTTCCGTGAATTCGCCGTGACGATTTCGGTCGCGATCATCGTCTCCGGCTTCGTGTCGTTGACGCTGACGCCGATGCTGTGTGCCCGCGTGTTGCGCGTCCATGATGCAAGCAAGCGGCCGAATATCGTGCTCCGCGTCTTTGAGCGGATGTTCGAATCCTGGCTGCGCGCATATGAATGGGCGCTCGACTGGGTGCTGGCCAAGAAGGCCTTGATGCTCGCGGTGACGCTCGCAACGCTCGGCGGCACCATCTATCTCTACGCGATCGTGCCGAAGGGCTTCTTCCCCCAGGAAGACACTGGCTTCCTGATCGGCGTGACCGAAGCCGCGACCGATACCTCCTTCGAGGCCATGAAGGTGCGCCAGCAGGCGCTGGTCGACGTGCTGAAGACCGATCCGGCGATCGACTACATCAACTCCACCGTGGGTTCCGGCGGCCCGAACCCGACCGCGAATTACGGCCGCCTGTTCATCGCGCTGAAGCCGCAGAAGAGCCGCGACAGCGCGGCCGTCGTCGTTGGCCGGCTGCGCGCCAAGGCTCGCCAGATTCCGGGCATGCAGGCGTTCTTCCAGAGCATTCAGAACCTCAATATCGGCGGCCGCATCTCCAAGAGCCAGTACCAGTATGTGATGCAGAGCGGCGATACCGAAGCGCTCTACCGCCTGGCGCCGGAGATGCGCGACAAGATCGAGAAAATTCCGGGCCTGCTCGACGTCACCACCGACCTCTACATCAAGAACCCGCAGATGACGGTCGACATCGACCGCGAGAAGGCGGCGGTCTATGGCGTCACCGTCGACCAGGTTCGCAACCAGCTCTACAACGCCTTCGGCTCGCGGCAGATCGGCACCATCTACATGCCGTCGAATGACTACCAGATCATTCTGGAGGCGCAGCCGCAGTTCCGCGTCGACCCGTCCGATCTCTCCAAGCTCTACATGAAAACCGGAAACGGCCAGACCATCCCGCTGGACGCGGTGGCGAAGCTCGTGCCGTCGGTCGGTCCGCTGCAGATCAATCACCAGGGCCAGCAGCCGGCGGTGACGATCTCTTTCAACCTCGCGCCGGGCTACTCGCTGGGCTACGCGGTCGACCAGGTCACCGAGCTCGAGCAGAAGTCGAACCTGCCGGCGACGATCTCGACGGGCTTTTCGGGGACCGCGCAGGTATTTCAGGATTCGCTGCGCGGGCAGGGCGTGCTGATCCTCGCCGCGGTGTTCGCAGCCTTCGTGATCCTCGGCATCCTCTACGAGAGCTTCATCCACCCGATCACCATCATCTCCGGACTGCCGTCGGCCGGCATCGGCGCGATCCTGACGCTGATGCTGTTCGGTATGGAGCTGTCGGTCATCGCGATGATCGGCATCGTGATGCTGGTCGGCATCGTCAAGAAGAACGCCATCATGATGGTCGACTTCGCGCTGGAGCGCCGCCGGGTCGGCTTGAGTGCCGAGCACGCGATCCGCGAGGCCGCACTGCTCCGCTTCCGGCCGATCATGATGACGACTTTCGCGGCGATCTTCGGCACGTTGCCAATCGCGCTCGGCGCGGGCGCCGGCGCCGAACTGCGTCAGCCGCTCGGCGTTGCCGTGGTCGGCGGCCTCTGCGTATCGCAACTGCTGACGCTGTTCATCACGCCCGTGATCTACATCTATCTCGACCGTATCGACCGCAGGCTGCGGCGCAAGCTCGAGCCGCAGCTCGAGACCGGCGGCGACGTCGAGCGGCCGCAAGTGGCCGCCGCGGAATGACGATGTTTCGCAGTGTGACTCGCGCCGGATGCGTCCTTGCCCTGGCGATGGTCGCATCGTTCACGGCTTACGCCGGTGAGCCGATCGAGATCTTTGATGCGCATCTGCACTACAATTGGGAGCCGAAGCCGTTCTATCAGCCGGACGAGGTGCTCGCGCTGCTCAAGAGGAATCGCGTCACCGGCATTCTGGCGACCAGCCGCCCCAATACCGGGACGCATGTGCTGGTAGACGCGAAGGCGGAGGGTCTGCAGGTGGTGCCGTTCATCCGGCCATACCGGGTCCGGCCGGACATCCAGACCTGGTTCAACGACCCCACGATCTTCGATCTCGTCAAGGACGAATTCAAGCGCGGCTATTACCGCGGCATCGGTGAATTCCACCTCTCCGGCAAGGCGGCCGAGAGCGAATGGGTGAAGAAGGTGGTCGACTTCGCCGTTGCCAACGATCTCTATTTGCACGCCCATTCCGACGCCGAAGCCGTCGATATCCTGATGCGTCACAATCCGCGCGCGCGGATCATCTGGGCGCACACCGGATTCGGGCTCGCGACCGAGAGCGTCGCAGCGATGCTGTCGAAATATCCGAAGCTCTGGGGCGAACTGTCCTATCGAAGCGGTATCGTGGACGGGGCCGGCGCGCTGACGGCGGAGTGGCGCGCGCTGTTCGAGCGATATCCCGATCGATTCCTGCTCGGCTCGGACACCTGGATTCCCGAGCGCTGGGCGAGCTACAGCGAGATCATGGCAGGCTACCGCGCCTGGCTCGACCAGTTGCCGCCGGATATTGCTGCAAGGATTGCGTACCGCAACGCCCGCACGATGTTCGCGGCGCGTTGATCCGGCTCAGATCGAGAAACTGGTGCCGCAGCCGCAAGAGGCAGTGGCGTTCGGGTTGACGACACGGAACGAGGCGCCGATCAGATCATCGACAAAATCGACCTCCGAGCCGGCGAGGAACGGGACCGAGGCTGGGTCGACCAGCACCACCGCGTTGTCCCGCTCGATCACGAGGTCGTCATCGGCCTGGTTGCGTTCGACGTCGAATTTATACTGAAACCCGGAGCAGCCACCGCCCTCGACTGAGATGCGCAACTTGGCGCCGTCCCCCTCGTTTTGAAGGATCTGCCCGATGCGGCGGGCGGCCCGCGGGGTAATGGTGACAGCGGCGGTCATCGCAAAGGTCTCCAAGGCCTTGACTTGAGCATGAAGCCGATCACGGATCACGCCCCGCGCGTCATACCCAATTCATTTGGTATCCCGCACCCGCCATAGTTAAGTGCGTCGGCCCATGGAATCAAATGGATAAGGACTAAAATACCGTGTCGGTCGGAATGGCTGCCCCCCGCGCGAAATATGCCTGCGATCCCGACCGCAGCAGGGGTCGGCTGTTCGCCGAGCCTCCGAGCAAGACCCGCAGCCCCTTCCGGCGCGACTGCGACCGGGTGATCCATTCCACGGCGTTCCGCCGCCTGAAGCACAAGACCCAGGTCTTCATCTTCCACGAGGGTGACCACTACCGCACCAGGCTGACCCATTCGCTCGAGGTCGCCCAGATCGCCCGCGCGCTGGCCCGGCAGCTCGGGCTCGACGAGGACCTGACCGAGACATTGGCGCTGGCACATGATCTCGGCCATCCGCCGTTCGGGCATGCGGGGGAGCGAGCCCTCGACGCATGCCTGAAGGACTGCGGCGGCTTCGATCACAATGCGCAGACGCTGCGGGTCGTGACCTCGCTGGAGCACCGCTATCCCGAATTCGGCGGGCTGAACCTGACCTGGGAGTCTCTCGAAGGCATCGTCAAGCACAACGGTCCACTGACCGAGCACAGCGGAGCGCCCATCGCGCGCTATCTCGAAGGCGGCGTTCCGGTCGGGATCGCCGACTACAACGCAATCCACGATCTCGAGCTCTGGAGCTACGCCTCGCTGGAGGCGCAGGTCGCGGCCTTCGCCGACGACATCGCTTATGACGCCCACGATATCGACGATGGTCTGCGCGCCGGACTGTTCGTTGTCGACGACCTCAAGGAGATGCCGCTGACATCGGAGATCATCGGCGACATCGACCGCCACTATCCCGGGCTTGACGAGGTGAGGCGAGGCGCCGAACTGGTGCGCGAGCTCATCTCCCATTTCATCAGCGCGGTGTTTTCGGAGGCGAGCAATCGGCTCGCCGCGGCCAAGCCGCAATCGGCCCATGACGTGCGCCGTCACCACGCGCCGCTGATCGCGTTTCCTGCTGACGTGGCCGGCGAGGAGGCGGCAATCAAGGCGTTCCTGTACCGCCGGATGTACCGACACCCCCGCGTGATGGAGATCATGGGGGATGCGGAACAGGTCGTGCGGAACCTCTTCGAGCGCTACCGGCAATCGCCGGGCGACCTGCCCGCCGAATGGATCGAGGGGACCGAGCGCGAGACCGAGGGCGCGCGGAGCCGGCGGATCGGCAATTTCATCGCAGGGATGACCGATCGTTTCGCCCTGATCGAGCACCAAAGGCTTTTTGACTCGACCCCGGATTTGCGTTAGGCGGCGGCCATGGCCGACAATTCAGCTTCACCGCATCTTTTCGCCGACGTCCTGGCGCGCGTGCACGCCATTTGTGCGGCGATCGCAGCCGAGGACAACTGGCCCGCCGGCATCGATTTGTCCCGCGTTGTGGTCGAGCCGCCGCGCGACGCGAGCCATGGCGACATGGCGACCAATGCCGCTATGGTGCTCGCCAAGGATGCCAAGGCAAAGCCGCGTGAACTCGCCGACAAGATCGCAGACCGGCTGCGCGCCGACGCTCTGGTGGACTCTGTCGATGTCGCGGGACCGGGCTTCATCAATCTTGCGCTGAAGCCGGAGGTCTGGGCCGACGCTCTGTGCGCCGTGCTCGCCGCGGGCGCGACCTACGGGCAGAGCGGCATCGGCAAGGCCGAGAAGGTCAATGTCGAGTATGTTTCGGCCAACCCGACCGGGCCGATGCATGTCGGCCACTGCCGCGGTGCCGTGTTCGGCGACGCGCTTTGCAGCTTGCTGCAATTCGCAGGCTTCGACGTCTGCCGCGAATACTACATCAACGACGCCGGCGCCCAGGTCGACGTGCTCGCGCGTTCGGCGTTCCTGCGTTATCGCGAGGCGCTCGGGGAAGACATCGGAGCGATCCCGGAAGGCTTGTATCCCGGAGACTACCTGAAGCCGGTCGGAGAGGCGCTGGCGAACGAATTCGGCGACAAGCTGCGCGGCATGTCGGAGGCCGAGTGGCTGCCGATCGTGCGCGACAGGGCGATCACCATGATGATGGAGATGATCAAGGGCGATCTCGCCGCGCTCAACATCCATCACGACGTGTTCTTCTCCGAACGGTCGCTGATCGCATCGGGCAACAACAAGGTCGCCGAGACCATCGACTTTCTGCGCGCGAAGGGCGACATCTACGAGGGACGCCTGCCGCCGCCGAAGGGCAAGCCGGTGGAGGATTACGAGGACCGCGAGCAGTCGCTGTTCCGCGCCACGGCTTACGGCGACGATGTCGACCGCCCGCTGATCAAGTCGGACGGCAGTTATACTTACTTCGCCTCCGACATCGCCAATCACAAGAACAAGTTCGACCGCGGCTTTGCCAATCTGATCGACGTGTTCGGAGCCGATCACGGCGGCTACATCAAGCGGATGCAGGCGGCGGTGAAGGCGGTCACCGCAGGCAAGGCGACGCTCGACGTCAAGATCGTGCAACTCGTCAGGCTGTTGCGTGACGGCGAGCCGGTGAAGATGTCGAAACGATCAGGCGAGTTCGTCACGCTGCGCGAGGTCGTCGACGAGGTCGGCTCGGACGCCGTGCGGTTCATGATGTTGTTTCGCAAGAACGACGCGGTGCTCGATTTCGACCTCGCCAAGGTGATCGAGCAGTCCAAGGACAATGCCGTATTCTACGTCCAGTACGGGCATGCCCGCGGCCACTCGATCTTCCGCAATGCGCGGGAGGAGGCGGTTCCGGACCTGCCCGAGGCGGATGGCGCCCGGCTGGCCTATCTGCGGAACGCCGCCGTGGAACGGCTGATCGACCCGGCAGAACTCGATCTCCTCAAGCGCCTGGCGCTTTTTCCCCGGATGATTGAGGCGGCCGCCATCGCACATGAACCGCACCGAATCGCTTTTTATCTGTATGATTTGGCCAGTGAATTCCACGCGCTTTGGACCAAAGGGCGCGATTTGCCCTATTTACGCTTCATTATCAATAATGATGCAGAACTCACGAAGGCGCGGCTGGCAATGGTTCAGGGCGTTGTCTCGGTTCTGGCATCGGGCTTAGCTGTGCTAGGCGTCCACGCCCCGACCGAGATGCGGTAGGCAGGGGCATTGGCCCTCACAAATGGGGGTTTGTGAGGGGTATCTGGCAGGTGCCAATTCGTTCGTACCAGTCCGTACTGGCGATTTGGCGCTGTCCCGTAGGGGATACATGATCACTATGGCTGATCGATATCAGAACCGACCTTTTCCCGCCGCCGACGATTACGATCGCGGATCGTATTCCGATGCGGCCGGCAAGGCCGAGAGCGACCCGCTCGCCGAACTGGCCCGGCTGATCGGCCAGAGCGATCCGTTCGGCTCCGCCACCAAGGCGGCGCTTGCTCCGCAGCCGCTGCAGTCGCGCGCCAATATCCGGCCGCAGCCGTACCAGCCGCTGGCGGAGGACGAGGAAGAGGACGCTGCGCCTGCGCCGGCGGGTCCGCCGCAATGGATGCAGCGCGCGCGCCATGAACCGGCTCCGCCGCCGCTCAAGCATGATTACGAAGAGCCCCAGCAGGCCTACCAGCCGAGCCCCGTCCACCCGTTGCACCGTTATGCAGCCCAACCGGCACAACCCGCGCCCGAGCCGGACTTTCGCGAGGAAGATCTGCCGTTCCACGACAACGGCCATCACAGCGACCCGTCGCATTATGACGATGCGCTGTATGGGCAGCTGGAAGGCGGCGAGCAGGATCTGCAGCGCGACCCGGCCTATCCGGACGATCCCTACGCCTATCAGGGCTATGAGGAAGAGCCCGAGCCACGCAGGCGCACGAGCGGCTTGATCACCGTTGCCGCGGTGCTGGGGCTTGCGGTGGTCGGGACCGGAGCGGCATTCGCCTACCGCACCTATGTCGGGTCGCCTCGCACCGGCGAGCCGCCGATCATCAGGGCCGACAATACGCCGACCAAGGTGATGCCAGCGCAGACTGATGCGCCGGCCAAGACGCCAGACCGCTTGGCCTCAGGCGACGGCATGGAAAAGATCGTGTCGCGCGAGGAAACGCCTGTCGACGTCAACGCGAAGGCGGGCGGACCGCGCGTCGTTTTTCCGCCCCTTAACGCCAATGCTAACCCGCCGTCGATCGCAAGCGTAGCGACGGCTGCGCCCCCTCCTGTTACGCCGCCAGCCAATGGCACGCTCGCGAACGGCGAGCCGCGCAAGATCCGTACCTTGTCCGTGAAGGGTGATGCGTCTGACGCCGCCGCGCCGCCGACCACGGCCAAGCTACCGGCGAGCGCGACGGCCGCCAAACCGCCGGCTGCGCACGGCAACCCTGCCTCGGCCAATGCAAGTGCGAACACGCCGCTGTCGATTGCTCCCGGCGGACAGCCCGAGCAGGCCCCGGCAGCGCTTCCGACCCGGGTGGCATCGACGGCGCCCGCGCCGGCCGCCGCCACGAGCGGCGGAGGCTATCTCGTCCAGGTGTCCTCACAGAGGACCGAGGCCGATGCGCAGGCGTCGTACCGGGCCCTGCAGGGCAAGTACGGCAACGTGCTCGGCTCGCAGGCTTCAGTGGTGAAGCGCGTCGACCTGAGCGACAAGGGCAAGGGGATCGTCTATCGCGCCTTTGCCGGTCCGTTCAATTCCGTGGAAGAAGCGACGCAGGTGTGCAGCAGCCTCAAGGCCGCCGGCGGACCGCAGTGCCTCATCCAAAGAAATTAATGGCCGTTTCCTTGACCCGTGAGCCCTATGCGGCCTAATCGGCCGGATGACGAACCGCGCATTCATCACTGGCGTATCCGGACCGGTCCTCAGCGACGCTGAACGCGACTTCATCCGCGCTGAGCGGCCATGGGGCTTCATCTTGTTCAAGCGCAACATTGAGGCGCCGGCGCAAGTTGCTGCTCTTGCCGAACAGTTGCGGAAGGCGGCGGGGCAGGCGGATGCGCCGATCCTGATCGACCAGGAGGGTGGGCGGGTGCAGCGGCTTGGTCCGCCCCACTGGCCGGTCTATCCGCCGGGCGCGAGCTTCGGAGCGCTCTACGACATCGATCGGAATCTCGGCCTGACGGCGGCGCGGCTGAGCTCCCGTCTGATCGCGGCCGATTTGATCGATCTCGGGATCACGGTCGACTGCCTGCCGTTGGCCGATGTTCCGGTCGCAGGTGCCGACGCTGTGATCGGTAATCGTGCCTATGGAACCGAGCCGGACAAGGTCGCGGCGATTGCCCGGGCGGTCACCGACGGGCTGGAACAGGGCGGTGTGCTGCCGGTTCTCAAACACGTACCCGGTCACGGAAGGGCCACGGCGGACAGCCATTTCCGGCTTCCCACGGTCGATGCCGCGAAATCCGAGCTGGAACGGACCGATTTCGCCGCGTTCCGGCCGCTCGCGAATCTGCCGATGGCGATGACCGCACATGTTGTGTTTAGCGCGCTCGACCCCGCCCAACCGGCGACGACTTCTGCGACAATCATTGAACAGGTGATTCGCGGCGCGATCGGGTTCCAAGGTTTGTTGATGAGTGATGATGTGTCGATGAATGCGTTGGCCGGATCGATGGCGGAGCGGGCTCAGGCCATCGTCAGCGCCGGTTGTGACATCATCCTGCACTGCAACGGCAACATCGACGAAATGCGCGCGGTCGCCCGGGAGGCGCCGGAGCTCACTGGCAAGGCGCTGGAGCGCGCCAATCAGGCGCTGGCGGCGCGGAAGCAGCCGGAGCCGCTGGACCGGCAGGCGGCGCGGGCAGAGCTGGACGCGTTGATGGATCGGATCGGAACGGCATGACCGCTGAGATTCTATCGTTTGAAACGGGACGTCCGGCGGAGGTTGAGGTCGCGGAAGGCGAGCCGGCGCTGGTGGTCGACGTCGAGGGTTATGAAGGTCCGCTCGACCTGCTGTTGACGCTGGCGCGTCAGCAGAAGGTGGATCTGGCAAAGATCTCGATCCTTGCGCTTGCCGACCAATACCTCTCGTTCATCGAGGCCGCGCGCAAGATCCGCCTCGAGCTTGCCGCCGACTATCTCGTGATGGCGGCGTGGCTTGCGTTCCTGAAGTCGCGGCTCTTGCTGCCGGAGCCGCCGAGCGCGGAAGGGCCCAGCGCGGAGGAGATGGCGACGGCGCTTGCCAATCGGCTACGCCGCCTGGAAGCGATCCGCGAGGCGGCGAACCGCCTGATGAACCGGCCGCAGTTCCAGCGCGATATCTTTCCCCGCGGCAATCCGGAGACGATCGCCGAGATCAGGCACCCGAGATTCACCGCAACGCTGTACGACCTGCTGTCGGCCTATGCCGCGCAACGCCAGCAGCGCGTCCTGGCCTCGGTGCATCTCGCCAAGCGAACAGTGTGGTCGCTTGCGGAGGCGCGCGCCTCGCTGGAGCGCCTCGTCGGCATCGCCGAGGACTGGAGCTGCCTTGACGAGTATCTGATGAACTACGTCGCCGACCCCTCGCAGAAGGCGACGGTCTTCGCGTCGAGCTTTGCCGCAGCCCTCGAATTGGTTCGCGAAGGCGAGATGGAAATCAATCAGAAGCAGGCGTTCGCGCCGATCTATTTCCGGAAGCGTCCGCCGCAAGCCGCGATGGCTGCGCCGGACCTGTCGGTTGAGTAAGTGGAAGAAGGAGAGCAAGCCATGGCAAGCTTGGCGGAAAAGCGCATAGAAGAGGCCGAGGAGGTTGCTCCGGCGGATCCGATGGCGCGTCCCGAAGAGTTGCGGCTGCTGGAAGCGCTGCTGTTCGCCTCGGCCGAACCGGTCGATCAGGCGACGCTCGCAAAGCGGATGCCCGACGGCGTCGACGTCAAGGCAGCGTTAGCGCAACTGCAGGCGGAATACGCGCCGCGCGGCGTCAACCTGGTGCGCGTCGCCAACAAGTGGACATTCCGCACCGCCGGCGATCTGTCGTGGCTGATGACGCGCGAGAGCACCGAGACGCGGCGGCTGTCGCGAGCGGCGATCGAAGTGCTCGCGATCATCGCCTATCACCAGCCGGTGACACGCGCCGAGATCGAGGAGATCCGCGGCGTGGTCACATCAAAGGGTACGCTTGATGTGCTGCTGGAGACCGGCTGGATCCGCCCGCGCGGCCGCCGCAAGACACCGGGCCGTCCGCTGACTTTCGGAACGACGGACGGGTTCCTGTCGCAGTTCAGCCTGGAAGCGCTCGGAGATCTGCCGGGGCTCGAGGAGCTCAAGGGCACCGGTCTTCTCGACTCGCGCCTGCCGACCGGCTTCAGCGTTCCCTCGCCATCTGATGATGCGGCGCTCAGGGAGGATGAGGAGCCGCTCGAGCCCGGCGATACGTTGGAACTGCTGCTCGCGCCTGGAGCCGAACTCGAGCCCAGGACAAGCGATGCCGGAAGCGGTGACGATGCGGGCAGCGAGGAGAAGGGCGAATAGCCCGGATATTCCCGGTTAACGGTAGCAATATTGCGTAGCCGCGACAGCGATTTGCCGCGGCCGAAGTCCTTGTTTTTGACACCCCGCGGGCCTACTTTTCGTGGAAGTTCAGGCCGGTGAGCCGGCCATTTCTGGAGGGTTGCAGGATGGGTTCACTTAGCATTTGGCACTGGATCGTCGTGATCGCAGTGGTCCTGCTGCTGTTCGGGCGCGGCAAGATTTCGGACCTGATGGGCGACGTGGCCCAGGGCATCAAGGCGTTCAAGAAGGGCATGCAGGACGACGACAAGGCTGCGGACAAGCCCGAACCTGCCAAGGCCATTGACCACAATGCGACGCCGACGGCCGCGCGGTCCGATGTCGGCAGCAAGGCCGTCTAAGGTCCTTGTATTGACGGTTATTTCGACGTTTTTCTTTTGCGCGAACCGGTGACGCCGTCGCTCGAAAGCGCTATGCCGGTTGAGAAAAGACGCCGGCGGCCCCAACTTATGTCAGGACGAATTGGGGCGTCAGTGGCGCGCTGAGGCGGAAGAATTCATGTTCGATATCGGGTGGAGTGAACTGGTTGTCATCGCGGTCGTCGCGCTGATCGCCATCGGCCCGAAGGAACTGCCGGGCGTGCTGCGCATGGTCGGGCAATGGATGGGCAAAGCCCGCAAGATGGCCGCCGAATTCCAGGGCCAGTTCCAGGAGGCCATGCGCGAGGCCGAGATGGCCGATCTCAAGAAGAGCTTTGACGAAGTCAAGGACGCCGCCACGGGGCTTGCCAGCGGCAACATCATGACCTCGCTGCAGAAGGACGTCAGCGACGCGCTGCAGATCGAGAAGCCCGCGGATGCGCAGGTGGCATCGGCGATCGATGCGCCGGCGACGTCGGCAGACGATGCGGCGGTGGTGCCGACGACGCCGGCCGCACCTGTGCCGGAGACCTTCGTCGAGGCCGAGACCCACGCGGCAGCCAGCGAGCCGCTTGCGATTACCAGCGAGGTGCAGCCGCATCCTGGGCCCGAGGACGTGACGCCAGCGCACCCCGACGTGATCAAGGACGCGAGAGCGTCATGAGCGCCGAAGACATCGAGGCCAGCAAGGCCCCCTTGATGGATCATTTGATCGAGCTGCGTTCGCGGCTGATCAAGGCGCTGCTCGGTTTCGGCGTGGCCTTCATCTTCTGCTTCATCTTCGCCAAGCAGATTTACAACGTCCTCGTCTGGCCATTCGTCTGGGTGGCGGGGCCGGAGAATTCGAAGTTCATCTACACGGCGCTGCTGGAATATTTCATCACCCAGCTCAAACTCGCGCTGTTCGGCGCCGCGTTCATCTCGTTTCCGATCGTCGCGACCCAGATCTACAAATTCGTCGCGCCCGGCCTTTACCGGCATGAACGCAACGCCTTTCTGCCTTACCTTGTGGCGACGCCAGTGTTTTTTGTGCTTGGCGCGATGCTGGTCTATTTCGTCGTGCTGCCGATGCTGATCCGCTTCTCGCTCGGCATGCAACAGGCCGGCGGCGCGGAGACCGCGCAGATCGCCCTCCTGCCTAAGGTCGGCGAATATCTCTCGCTGATGATGTCCCTGATCTTCGCGTTCGGGATCGCGTTCCAGCTTCCGGTGATCCTGACGCTCCTTGGCAGGATCGGCATCGTCACGTCGAAAATGCTGCGGGAGAAACGGCGCTATTTCATCGTCATCGCCTTCGTCATCGCGGCCGTACTGACGCCGCCCGACGTGCTGAGCCAGGCCTCGCTCGCGATTCCGCTGCTCGCACTCTATGAGGGCGCCATCTTCGCCGTGCAGATCGTGGAAAAGAAGGCTGCGAACGCCTCGTCCGGGGCCCCGTCGGCGACCAATCCGGCCGAGTAGGACGTCACACATCCGGTGTCAGGCCCCGCGAAGGCTTGGGTATCCGGTACCCTGCGGCCTTCCGATTTTGTCACTGATGTCTCCGGAATACCGGATCGCCCGCTTTCGCGGGCGAGGACCGGTGTGGTAGTTGGGACGTTGGCCGTCGGCATGACGTTTGATGGTCGACGCGTAGCTGCCAGGACCGACCCCCAATGCACGACATCAAAGCCATCCGCGAAAACCCGTCGGCCTTTGACGGCGGCCTGAGGCGCCGCGGGCTTGGTCCGTTGTCGCCTTCGCTGCTCGCGATTGACGAGAAGCGCCGCGCCGCGATCCTGGCGTCGGAGCAGGCGCAGGCTCGGCGCAATGCGGCGTCCAAGGAGATCGGCGACGCCAAGAAGGCCAAGGACGAGGCGCGCGCAGCCAAACTGATGGCCGAGGTGGCCGAACTCAAGACCACGATGCCGGAGCTTGAGCTGGCAGCCAGGTCCGCTGACGAGGAACTCGCGAAGCAACTGTCCGCGATCCCAAATCTGCCGCTTGATGAAGTGCCCGATGGCGCCGATGAGCATGCCAATGTCCAGCATCACGTCTTCGGCAAGCAGCGCGACTACGGTTTTGTGCCGAAGCTGCATGACGATCTCGGCACCGCGCTCGGCGACATGGATTTCGAGGCGGCAGCGAAACTGTCCGGCGCGCGCTTCGTCGTGCTCAAGAAAGGCCTGGCGCGGCTCGAGCGCGCGATTGGCCAGTTCATGCTCGATCTGCACACGGGTGAGCACGGCTACATCGAGATCAATCCGCCGCTTCTGGTGCGCGACGCCGTGATGTACGGCACCGGGCAATTGCCGAAGTTCGAGGACGATCAGTTCTGGGCGATCAAGGGCGAGTTACTTGCAGCGGCCGATGCGGATTTGCGCAGCGAGCGCCTCGGCCTCATCCCGACAGCCGAAGTCTCGCTGACCAATCTCGTGCGCGAATCCATTGTCGACGAAAAAGAACTGCCAATGCGGCTCACGGCGCTGACGCCATGCTTCCGCGCCGAGGCGGGTGCCGCCGGGCGCGACACGCGCGGCATGATCCGCCAGCATCAATTTACAAAGGTCGAACTGGTGTCAATCACAACACCGGAGACCAGCAAGGACGAGCTCGAGCGCATGCTGGCCTGCGCGGAAGAAGTATTACGCCGTCTCGACCTTCATTACCGCGTGATGACGCTGTGCGCCGGCGACATGGGATTCTCCGCGCAGAAGACCTACGACATCGAGGTGTGGATGCCGGGGCAGGGCGATGGCGGCGCTTATCGCGAGATCTCGAGCTGCTCGGTGTGCGGCGACTTCCAGGCCCGCCGCATGGATGCGCGCTATCGTGGACCAGACGGCAAGCCGCGCTTCGTGCACACACTGAACGGTTCGGGCACGGCGGTCGGTCGGGCGCTGATCGCTGTGATGGAAACCTATCAGCAGCAGGACGGCTCGATCGCGGTCCCCGATGTCTTGCAGTCCTATATGGGCGGCCTCAAGGTCATCGATCACGGCATGTAAGGAGTTCGCGCAATGGCACTGCACCGTGACATCCACTGGCTTGGGCGCCAATGGGCCGTCACGGGGCACGGGCTGCAATTGATCGATCAGAGGCTGAAGGGCGACTTCGACATCGAGATAGCGCGCCTGTGGGAAACGGACCTGGTCCCGACGATGCATGCCAAGGTGTGGCTGAACAAGCCGGATTTCGACAAGGCGCTCGACGTGGCGCGGGCGCGGTTTGCCAAGGCGGCGCCTGGAGCGGGGCCAGAGACCGCCGCGGTTGCGCCGCCGCCGCCATCCACACCCACCGCTGATGAACTCCTCGCGAAGTTGAAGCGGACGCCGGTTCCGGTGGCGCAGGGCAAGCCGTTTTCGCCGGCATTCAATGGCAAGATCGCGGGCAGCGCCCGATTTGTCCATCCGTGGCGCGCCAAACTGACACGCTGGCACAGGAATTTGCCGGGTTTGCCTCCGCGGTCCTAGCCGGCTAAGACGTCGGCTTTGCAATCAAAGGGCAATTTGACGGATGCGAATTCTCTGCACCAATGATGACGGCATCCACGCTCCGGGACTGGAGATCGTCGAGCAGATCGCGCGGGCATTGTCGGACGACGTCTGGATCGTCGCGCCGGAGCTTGATCAGTCCGGTGTCTCGCATTCGCTGTCGCTGAACGACCCGCTGCGGCTGCGCGAGGTCGGTCCGCGACATTTCGCGGTGCGCGGCACGCCGACCGACTGCGTCATCATGGGGGCGCGTTATATTCTGGGCGACAAGCTGCCGGATCTCGTGCTGAGCGGCGTCAACAAGGGCCGCAACGTCGCAGAGGACGTCGTGTATTCCGGCACCATCGCCGGCGCGCTGGAAGGCACCATTCTTGGATTGCCGTCGTTTGCGCTGTCGCAGGAGTTCAGCGCGGACACGCGCGAGAAGCCGTTATGGGAGACGGCGCTGAAATTTGGACCGGACATCGTGCGCAAGGTCCTCGAGGCCGGCATTCCCAGGAATACCGTCGTCAACGTCAACTTCCCGTCCTGCATGCCTGATGACGTCGTGGGCATCCGCGTCACGCGGCAGGGCAAGCGCAATCTCGGCTTCCTGAAGGTCGATCGCCGCCATGACGGACGCGGCAATCCGTATTTCTGGATTGGCTTCGAGCGCGCCGCGATGATGGATACGCCAGCGGAAGGCACCGATCTCGCTGCGCTCGCCGCACGCTATGTCTCGGTGACGCCGCTGCGCCTTGACCGCACCGATGAGGCGTTTTCGCAAACGCTGGATGCGGCGCTGAAGTGATGCCGGCCCAAGCGTGATCGCTTCGGTTCTGATTCAATCAGAACCGAACCGAAGCTCCAGATTTTGACTCGTTTTCCTTACGCGAACCCGCACCGCTTCGCTCGAAACCGCTTCAGGCCGGCCCTTCCTTCATTGCGCTTGTGATCACCTGGGCCAGCGTTTCGAGCTGGAACGGCTTCTGCAGCGCTGGGCGGTCGCGATATTCCGGCGGCAGGCCCGAGGAGCCGTAACCGGTTGCGAAAATGAAGGGGCGGTTGCGCGCGTTGATCAGTTCGGCGACCGGGGTGATGACCTTGCCGTTGACGTTGACGTCGAGGATTGCGAGGTCGAAATCGGTGGATTGCGCGAGCTTGACCGCCTCGCCGATCTCGCCGGCCTCGGCCGCCACGCTGTGGCCGAGTTCCTCCAGCATATCGGCGACCATCATGCGGATCATGACCTCGTCCTCCACGAGGAATACAGAACAGCCCGCCGGCCGTGTCGCAGTCATGATCAAATCCTTGCCCGTCAAAAATCAAGGCTCGCAAATAACGTCAGGCCGTGCAACGCAAACCTTGGAGGGATTGCCGCAATTTCGGATACAGCGAGACGTCTTCCGCGATCCGCCGCCAGGTCAATATGGGTCTTCTTGACTGACCGGCGAGCGGCGTCGCAACGCGGTGGCCGCCATTCAAGCTCAGGGCCGTTGATCGCGCGCCATTGCCGATCATATGGGAGGATGGCGGTCGCTAAATGCGAAAGCGGGCGCCCTTGTTCCGCTCTGGGAACAATTTTCTGGGGAAATTTTCCCTTAACGCGGCGTTTCGATTTCAAATGGCATGAAGCTGTCCGGAAATCCTGCGCTACTGCCCAAGGACGCCGACGAAAGCATCGCCGTGACTCAAACTCCGCCCGAGAAAATGATGTTTCAGCTCACCCTGCGGCGGCGGGGGATCAGCGACCGGGCCGTGCTGCGGGCCATGGAAGAGGTGCCGCGCGACGTCTTCGTCGAGGCGCGCGACCGCACCGAGGCCTATCGCGACAGTGCGCTTGCCATCGCTTGCGGCCAGACCATCAGCCAGCCCTTCGTGGTCGCCTACATGACCGAGCAGCTCCAGCTCCAGAAGCAGCACCGCGCACTCGAGATCGGCACCGGATCCGGCTACCAGGCTGCGATCCTGTCCCGCCTGTGCCAGCATGTGCTGACCGTCGAGCGGTACCGGACACTGGCCGACACCGCCCGCAAGCGGCTTGAAACGCTCGGCTATTACAATATCGAGGTTCTGCTCGGGGACGGTTACGACATGCCGGCCGGCGCAGGGGACTTCGACCGCATCATCGTGACCGCAGCGATGGAGCAGATCCCGGACAAGCTCCTGCAGCGGCTCGAGCCCGGCGGCGTGTTGATTGCCCCCGTCGGACCGCATCACGGCACCCAGACGCTGGTTCGCATGGTCAGAACGGAGGCCGGATTCGACCGCAAGGATCTGGTCGATGTGCGCTTTGTGCCGGCGTTGCCCGGCATTGCCCGCGAACTCTAGGTCAGCGGATTGCCGCTTGCGGCCAACATCTTATTCCAAGGGTTAAGCGGTTATTTACTCGGCGCGTGTTTACTCAAAGTGATCGTTAGTTGCGTACGAGTGAGTAACCATGTCAGGTATCGTCGAGTTGCTTCGCTCGCGTCGCGTGCCGCAGATCGCGGTGCTGGCGCTGATGTCCGCCGCTTTTGCCGGCTGCAGCGCCGACATGTCGTCGCGCTTCTCGCAAAGTTCCTACTCGCAGAATCCGTTCGCGTTTGATCCGCAGCCGACGAGCAGCGTGCCGGCGCAGCCGGTCGAGCGTCGCGAGCAGCCGCAATATACGCGGCCGCAGTCGCCGCCTCCGCAGCAGTCTTATCAGTCACAGCCGCTGCCGCCGCCGGTCTCGGCGCCGCAATCCTATCCGGTGTCCGGAAAGGGCGTGTCCGGAGGCGGCCGTGGGGTTGCGTCCTACGCGCCACCCCCGGCACGCCCTCAGCTTGAATCCACCGGCACGGTTCCGCGTTCGGTCGCAGCGGCGCACGGCAGCAGCAGCACCACCATCATCGTGGGTACCAGCGATACGCTGGAAGTGCTGGCCAAGCGCTACAATGTCACGACCGCCGAAATCCTGCGGGCCAACCGCTACAAGGGTCCGCGCGCGCTGTCGCCCGGACAGCAGCTGATTATTCCGCGGCCGACAGCGACGGCTGCGGCACCCGCGCCGGTGGCGCCAGCCGGCAAGCCGGTTGCCGTGGCGGCCGGTCCGGCCACCGTCCACTTCGTCAATCGCGGCGACACGCTGCGCAGCATCGCGCATCAGCATCACGTCTCCGTGGCCGAACTCGCCAGAGCCAACAATCTCGACCAGTCGGCCAAGCTCAGCCTCGGCATGAAGCTGATCGTCCCCGGCGCCAAAACCGCAGCTGCTGCGCCGGTTGCACCGGCCCCCGTGGCCGCGCCGGCGATGCCGGCTCCAAAGGTTGTCGCGAACGCCCAGCCGCAGCAGAGCGCGCGGCTGGTCCAGCCGACCGCCAGTATCGAGGATCTGCCGGCGGCCGCTGAAACGCCGGCGGTGAAGTCCAGCGAGGCCACCGGCGCACTGCCTACCTTCCGCTGGCCGGTGCGTGGCAAGGTCATCACGAGCTATGGCGCGAAGACCAACGGCAAGGCCAATGACGGCATCAACGTGGCGGTGCCCGAGGGGACACCGATCAAGGCCGCCGAGGACGGCGTCGTCGCGTATTCCGGCAACGAGTTGAAGGGGTATGGCAATCTGGTCCTGGTCCGCCACTCCAACGGCTACGTTACCGCCTACGCCCATGCGAGCGAGCTGCTGGTGAAGCGCGGAGACACGATCAGGCGCGGTCAGGTAATCGCCAAGTCGGGGCAATCAGGCGAGGTCGGATCACCACAGCTCCACTTCGAGATCCGCAAGGGCTCGTCGGCGGTCGATCCGCTGCAGTTCCTCAACGGCGCGTGACCACAAGACCGCCGCCGTTCGGCTTACCCGGACGACCCGGCACCCCGAGACGTTGGTTTGAACCGGAGCACCGCGACGTGCCGGATCTTCCGCCTTCGTGCGGAAGATGACAGCGGCACGGCGGCGCAGGTTACGCTACATCCCGCTCAGCCGCACGCCGAGCCGTCCCGCCAGTTCCTGGGTGAACTGCCAGGCGACGCGGCCGGAGCGGGAGCCGCGAGTGGTGGACCATTCCAGCGCCTCGCGCTCGAGCTCGTCATCGGCGATCTTGATGCCGAAATGGTCGCAATAGCCCCTCACCATCGCCAGGTATTCGTCCTGGCTGCAGCGGTGGAAACCGAGCCACAGGCCGAAGCGATCGGACAGCGAGACCTTCTCCTCTACCGCTTCACCGGGATTGATCGCGGTCGAGCGCTCGTTTTCGATCATCTCGCGCGCGAGCAGGTGCCGCCGGTTCGATGTCGCGTAGAGGATGACGTTATCGGGGCGTCCCTCGATGCCGCCCTCAAGCACCGCTTTCAGTGACTTGTAGGAGGCGTCGTTGCCGTCGAAGGAGAGGTCATCGCAGAACACGATGAAGCGGAACGGCGCGCCGCGCAAAAGCTCCATCAGGGCCGGCAGGCTCTCGATGTCCTCGCGATGTATCTCGATCAGCTTCAACCGCTCGGCCGGCTTGCGATCGCGGTTGATGCTGGCATGCGCGGCCTTCACCAGCGAGGACTTGCCCATCCCGCGCGCGCCCCAGAGCAGGGCATTGTTGGCGGGCAGGCCATTGGCAAAGCGTTCGGTGTTCTCGATCAGGATGTCGCGCATCCGGTCGACGCCCTTGAGCAGGCCGATCTCGACGCGGCTGACGCGCGGGACGGCTGAGAGACGGCCATCCGGATGCCAGACGAACGCATCGGCCAAGCCAAACGACTCGGCGGCATCGGGGGACGGGGCGGCCGCTGCGAGGTGGCCAGCAATGACCTCCAGCGCCGTGGCGATCCGCTCAGCGGTCGCGCCGTCGAGCTCCCTTGCCGGGCGTTTTGTCGCGGCATTTGCAGACGTTCTGGCGATCGCCTTGAACGCGGCCTTGCTGGTTGTTTTCTTGGCTTTTTTCGGCATTTTTCCAGTTCCTGACGGCGCAGCCTTATCGGGCCTTGGCGGCTCCCGCAAGCGGCCTAAATGAGAGGCCGGGCAACGTTGCAATTGGGACCGCGGCCGCTATAGTCCGCGCGAATTTGCCCGGACCGCCATATCGCCCAAGGGACCACTTGAGGGCGCAGCCGGTTCTTTCCCGTCTTACCCGAGGATTGTCCGAATGCTGATTACTCCTGCGTTTGCCCAGGCTGCTGGAGCCGGCGGCGATGCCAGCAGTATGTTGATGTCGCTGCTGCCGTTCGCGCTGATCTTCGTCATCATGTATTTCCTGATCCTGCGCCCGCAGCAGAAGAAGGTGCGCGATCATGCCGATCTGGTGAAGAACATCCGGCGCGGCGACACGGTGGTGACCTCGGGCGGCCTCGTCGGCAAGGTCACCAAGGTGGTCGACGACGACCAGATCGAGTTCGAGATCTCCGACGGCGTTCGCGTCCGGCAGATGCGGCAGATGATTTCCGGCGTGCGCGCCAAGGGTGAACCGGCGAAGGGCGACGCCAAGGACGAAGCGTCCGCGAGCTGATCGCCGCGGCGCCTTTTTGGAATCTGATAGGTCAGCTCGATGTTGTATTTCACGCGGTGGAAGGCGCTGGGGATTATCCTGACGGCGCTGATCGTGTGCCTGTTCGCGGTGCCGAACTTCTTCCCCGAGGCGCAAGTCAAGACCTGGCCCACCTGGGCGCAGCGCCGCATCGTACTCGGCCTTGACCTGCAGGGCGGCTCCTACCTGCTGCTCGAGGTCGATTCCAACTATGTGAAGAAGGAGAAGCTCGACCTCGTTCGCGACGATGTACGGCGTGTGCTGCGCGACGCCAAGATCGCCTATACCGGGCTGGTCGTGCGCAACGAGGCCGTCGAGGTGCGCATCACCAAGGAAGCCGATTTTCCGGCCGCGCTGTCCAAACTGCGTGAGCTGGCGCAACCGATCGGCGGCCTGATGGGATCGGGCGGTCAACGCGACCTCGAGGTGGCGGATGCCGGCGGCGGGCTGATGCGCCTTACCATCCCCCAGGCGGCGATGCTCGACCGCATGCGCAAGACCATCGAGCAGTCGATCCAGATCGTCGAACGGCGCGTCAACGAACTCGGCACGGTCGAGCCGGTGATCCAGCGCCAGGGATCGGACCGCATCCTCGTGCAAGTGCCGGGACTGCAGGACCCGACGCGGCTGAAGGAGCTGCTCGGCAAGACCGCCAAGATGGAATTCCGCATGGTGGACACCTCGGTGCCGCCGGATCAGGCCCAGCAGGGCCGGGTGCCTCCCGAATCCGAAGTGCTGATGAGTTCGTCGCCGCCGCCAGTCCCGTATGTGGTCAAGAAACAGGTGTTGGTCTCCGGTGGAGACCTGACCGACGCCCAGCCCGGCTTCGACCAGCGCACCGGCGAGCCGATTGTCAGCTTCCGCTTCAACACGTCGGGCGCGCGCAAATTCGCGCAAGCGACCACTGAGAATGTCGGGCTGCCGTTTGCGATCGTGCTTGACAACAAGGTGATCTCGGCGCCCGTGATCCGCGAGCCGATCACCGGCGGCTCCGGCCAGATCTCGGGCAGTTTCACCGTGCAGGCCGCCAACGACCTCGCGATTCTGCTGCGCGCCGGCGCGCTGCCGGCGCCGCTCACCGTCGTCGAGGAGCGCACGGTCGGTCCGGGCCTCGGTCAGGACTCGATCGAGAAGGGCGAGCTTGCCGCCTATGTCGGCTCGATCCTGGTCATCGTGTTCATGCTGCTGACCTATCGCCTGTTCGGAGTGTTCGCCAACATTGCGGTCGCCATCAACGTCGCCATGATCTTCGGCCTGCTGTCGCTGCTCAACGCCACGCTGACGCTGCCCGGCATAGCCGGCATCGTGCTCACAGTCGGCATCGCAGTCGACTCCAACGTGCTGATCTACGAACGCATCCGCGAGGAATTGCGCGGCGGGCGCAACGCGATCTCGGCGATCGATGCCGGCTTCAAGCGGGCGCTGGCGACCATCCTCGACTCCAACATCACCACCTTCATCGCTGCCGCGGTGCTGTTCTATATCGGCACCGGGCCGGTGCGCGGCTTTGCCGTGACGCTCGGTATCGGCATCATCACCACGGTTTTCACCGCCTTCACCTTGACGCGACTGATCGTCGCCGGGTGGGTGCGCTGGAAGCGGCCGCAGAGCGTGCCGATCTGAGAGGCCCATTGTGACCCATTACGTTCTCATTGGCCTTGGCATTCTGATCGCCGTGCTGACCGTGGTCGCGGCGCTCGGCATCCTGCCGTCGCTGCGCATCGTTCCCGACGACACGCATTTCGACTTCACGCGCTTCCGCCGCATCAGCTTCCCGATCTCGGCGCTGCTGTCGATGTTCGCCATCACGCTGTTCTTCACCCACGGCCTGAATTTCGGCATCGACTTCAAGGGCGGCACGCTGCTCGAGGTGCAGGCGAAATCGGGCAACGCCGACATCGCGTCGATGCGCGCGACGCTCGGCAATCTCGGGCTTGGCGAAGTCCAGCTCCAGCAGTTCGGCGGGCCGGCCGACGTGCTGATCCGCGTCGCCGAGCAGCCCGGCGGGGACAAGGCGCAACAGGATGCCGTGCAGAAGGTGCGGGGTGCGCTCGGCGATTCCGTAGACTATCGCCGCGTCGAGGTGGTCGGTCCGCGCGTCTCAGGCGAGCTTCTCGCCTTCGGCATGCTCGGCCTGATGCTCGCGATCCTGTCGATCCTGATCTATCTCTGGTTCCGCTTCGAGTGGCAGTTCGCGCTCGGCGCCATGATCGCCAACGTGCATGACATTGTGCTGACCATCGGCTTTATGTCGATCTCGCAGGTGGATTTCGACCTGACCAGCATCGCGGCGCTTCTGACGATTCTCGGCTATTCGCTCAACGACACCGTCGTCATTTACGACCGTATCCGCGAGATGCTGCGCCGCTACAAGAAAATGCCGATGCCGCAGCTCTTGAATGAATCGATCAATTCGACGTTGTCACGCTCGATCATCACCCATGTCACGGTGACGCTGGCGCTGCTCGCGTTGCTCTTGTTCGGCGGGCACGCCATCCACAGCTTCACCGCGGTGATGATGTTCGGCGTCGTGCTGGTCGGCACCTACACCTCGATCTTCATCGCGGCGCCGATCCTGATCTATCTCGGGGTCGGCACCACGCGAGCCGACACATCGGATACGCCGGGAAAGAAGCCGGACGCAGCAGCCAAGAAGTAGTCGAACATGTCCAGGTCCTCGGACGCTCCGCATCTTCCGAGGTCGGCGCCGATCGAAGCCTACGGCAAGGGGGGCTTCGCGTTCGCCGATATGTCGCATCGCGGCTCGCTGTTGTGCCTGCCGGATGCGATCTGGGCCTGGCCAGTAGCGAAACCGGAAGAGATCGACGAATATTCGCTGGCGCGGGTCTTTGCGGCCGCGAACGCGATCGACACGCTGATCATCGGCACCGGGACGGAGGTGTGGGTGCCGCCAAAAGCCCTGCGCGAGGCCTTGCGCGCGGTGCGGGTGGTGCTCGATGCCATGCAGACAGGCCCCGCGATCCGCACCTACAACATCATGCTGGGCGAGCGGCGGCGCGTGGCGGCAGCACTGATCGCGGTGCCATGAGCACGGACGGCACGCCGAAGGACGGCGCGGCCTTCTGCGCCGAGCTGGTGCGCACACATGATTTCGTCCGCTACGCGTCGACCCTGTTCATGCCCGAGCCGGAGCGCCGCGCGCTGCTCGCGATCTACGCCTTCAACGTCGAGATCTCGCGCGTGCACGAGGTGGTCAGCCAGCCGCTGCCCGGCGAGGTGCGGCTGCAATGGTGGACCGACATGCTGGCCGGCGCCGGACATGGCGGCGGCGAGGGCAATCCGGTCGCGGCCGAGCTGTTGCGCACGATCCGCACCTGCCGCCTGCCGGTCGAGCCGCTGTCGCGCCTGATCGAGGAACATCAGTTCGATCTCTACAACGACCCGATGCCGACGCTCGCCGCGCTCGAGGGCTACCTCAACGACACTGCCTCCGCGCTATTCGCGCTTGCCGCGCGCGTGGTGGTGCAGTCATCGCAGGAGATCGACCATCTCGCGCGCCACGCCGGGCTTGCCCAGGGGATGGCGCAGGTGCTCGCCAATTTGCCGCGGAACGCCTCCCGGCAGCAACTCTTCCTGCCCCTGCAACTGCTCCAGCAGCACGGCAGCAGCAAGGAAGAGATCTTTGCCGGCAAGCAAACACCTAACGTCCGCGCGGCTTTCGATCAGCTCGTGGGTGAGGCGCAGGGGAATCTCGAAGCGGCACTTGCGCTGCTTGCCGAAACACCGCCGGAGGTGCGGCCGATCTTCCTGCCGCTTGCCCAGGTCCGGCGCGAACTGAACCTGATGGCGAGGGCGGACAACGATCCCTTCCATCCGAAAGCAGCATCTCGCCTGCGCATTCTATGGACGCTTTGGCAAGCCTCCCGCAGGCGGGAGTTCGGTGGTTAGCCTCGTTTGGCGATGTGCTTCGTGAAGATCCGGATCGTCGCGCCCTTGACCATGGAGCCGCCGTCATGGAGGTCGGAGGCGATCTTCTCGACGGCATCGCGCAGCGCGACGAACTGGGCCTGACGTGCCATGCTCGGCGTTCCCCGCGTGCCGGCCAATTCATCCATTGCAGCGTCGCTGATCTGGCATTCGATTTCCTGGTCGCCGTTCAGCATGGTGAATCCGAACGCCATCCGTTCGGAATCATATCCCCCGATACGGCCACGCGCGAGTGGCATCAAAAGTGTCCCTTTGAGCGATCCCTCGCGCGAGAGTGCGGCGTCGAGGCGCATTTGTCGAGGGCCCAGAGGTGTGTCCCGATTCGATCAGAACGGACATTGCCTAGCGGGCAAGCTTGTCCATCTCGGCCACTTCGAAGTTGAAGCGGTCGCGCAGATTCTTGCGCTGTTCGAGAATATCCTTGAGGAATTCGCGATCGGCGTCGCTCCGCATCATTGGTTCGATCAGGTCGATCTGATTCATGGCGACGAGCTGAAGGATTTCGGTGCGCGGCTTGCCCGCTGTGTCGCGCGGCAACGCGTGCACGACCTGAATATGCTCGGGCGGCTTGATGCCCCCCGCCGCGGCGAGTTCGTTCCGCAGCGTCTTCTCGAGCGCGGCCTGATCCGCTTCGACAAAGGCGTACAGGCCGACGCCGACGCGGCGGTCGGCAAAGGCGACGATCGCGGTATCGCGCACACCGGGGTTTTTCCGGATCAGGTCGATCAGCACAGGCGCGTCGTTGACGAGCCGCCGGCCGCCGCCTTCGCGGTCGGTGAAATTGAAGATGCCGCGCGTGATCGCCTGGTAGAGCTTCTTGCCGGTCTTGAGCCAGACGCTCGCGAACGCCGATTTCGTGGCGATCACCTTGCGCTCCCTCGGTGTCAGCGCCTCCGGCGCGTAGCTGCGCTTGTGCTTCAACAGGTGCCGCAGGTCCTCGTAGGCCGCGATGCGGAACAGCCGGCTCCGGGTCTTGAAGCAGGCGGCGAGCTGGAAATCGGTCAGATAGGCCCGACCGTCGCGGCCGACGAGCCAGTTCTGCTCTTTGGCGAGATCGTTGTGGCAGATGCCGGCGCGGTGCAGCCTGTGCAGCGCCGCCTTCGCGGAACGGAAATAGGCGACGTCGCCATGCGGCTTGGCCAGATGCAGCGCCACGCCGTCGATGAAGCCGCGCACCAGCGCGCGCCTGCCGGCCCATAACAGCCTTGGGCCGACATCGAGGTCACGCGCCAACGCTAGCGCGCGGCGCTCACGCGCAAACAGATGCAGCGCCAGCCCAAACGACCAAAACGGCACCTGGTCGAGCCGGCGCAACACGCCGTCAACCTCGCCATTGTCGGCGCGGAAGCGGCCGCGCTCGACGGTTGAAAACACGTCCCGCTTGAGCAGGACGCCCTGGCTCCATCGCGCCGAGAGTGTGGCAGCGTCGTCTTTCGGCAAGCTCATGGTGTTCAGGCCGCGGCTGCAACGCGCAGGTGATCGGCGATCCAGCGATCCAGATCGGCGAGCGCCCGGGCGCTGATCGCCTGCTTCTTGGCGACGGTCTTCTCGTTGCCGCGCAGCCGCGAGCCATCCGGCTTCTTCGTCGGAGGATTGGCGAGCGGCGGGAACAGGCCGAAATTGATATTCATCGGCTGGAATGAGCGCGGTCCCGCCTCGATCGTCTCGATGTGGCCGCCGGTGATATGGCCGAGCAGGGCGCCGAATGCCGTGCTCGACGGCGGCGGCGTCAGCGACAGCCCGCGCGCATCGGCAGCGGCGCAAAGCCCCGCGATCAGCCCGACGCTTGCCGATTCAACATAGCCCTCGCAGCCCGTCATCTGCCCGGCGAAACGCAGGCGCGGCTCGGCACGCAGGCGCAATTGGCCGTCGAGCAGCTTTGGCGAGTTCAGGAAGGTGTTGCGATGCAGGCCGCCGAGACGGGCGAATTCCGCCCTCTCGAGGCCGGGAATGGTGCGGAACACGCGCTGCTGTGCACCGTGCTTCAGCTTGGTTTGGAAACCGACGATGTTGTAGAGCGTGCCGAGCCTGTTGTCCTGTCGCAGTTGCACGACCGCATAGGGCTTTACGGTGGGATTACGCGGGTTGGTCAGACCAACCGGCTTCATCGGCCCATGGCGCAGCGTCTCCTGCCCGCGCTCGGCCATCACCTCGACCGGCAGGCAGCCGTCGAAATAAGGCGTGTTGGTCTCCCACTCCTTGAAGTCGACCTTTTCACCGCCAAGCAGGTCCGCGACGAAGCCGTCATACTGTTCCTTCGTCATCGGACAGTTGATGTAGTCGGCGCCGGAGCCGCCCGGCCCGACCTTGTCGTAGCGCGACTGAAACCACGCCACCGACATGTCGATGGAATCCTTGTGCACGATCGGCGCAATCGCGTCGAAGAACGCCAGCGCGCTCTCATCGGTCAGTTTCCGGATCGCCTCCGCCAGCGGTGCCGAGGTGAGGGGGCCCGTCGCGACGATCACGTTGCTCCAATCGGCGGGCGGCAGGCCGGCGACCTCCTCGCGACTGATCTCGATCAGCGGATGGTCATTCAGTGCCTTGGTGACGGCAGCCGAGAAACCGTCGCGGTCGACTGCCAGCGCGCCGCCGGCGGGCACCTGGTTGGCATCCGCCGAACGCATGATCAGCGAACCCAGACGGCGCATTTCGGCGTGCAGCAGGCCCACGGCATTGTTGGCGGCATCATCGGAGCGGAACGAGTTGGAGCAAACCAGTTCGGCGCATCCTTCGGTCCGGTGCGCCTCGGTCATCCGGACCGGGCGCATCTCATGCAAAACCACCCGGACGCCCGAATTGGCGACCTGCCAGGCGGCTTCCGAGCCGGCGAGCCCCGCGCCCACGATGTGGACCGGTTGAGAGGCGGAATGGGGAGAAGTCATCGCGCAGCGTTAGCGCGTTTTCATCCTGCGCGCATCTGAAACTGAACTGGATACGACAACGCCCGCTCATGAGCGGGCGTTGTCCGTTCATCAGATGGCCGACGATCAGCCGTTATAGGTGCCGGCTGCAACGCGCGGAATGTCCGAGCGATCAAGGCCGATATCGGCCAGTTCGCGATCGCTGAGCTGGGACAGTTCGCTGACATTGCGCTGGTAGTCCCGGAAGGCCTGGATCATGCGGATGAGCGAGAGCAGCATTGGTAGTCTCCTAGTAGTTCCGATTCAGCTTTTCGGAAAGCAGCATCGTTGAAATGAATATAGATCACTTGATGCAGTGCGGAAGTTACAATGCTGCGATGCAGCTAGACGGAAAATGCATAGCCAGAGTAAGGGCCGATTAACCGTTCGCACTTTGTCGAGCAGGGGCAGCGGAAGCCGATAAGTCAGTTCAACTGACTGCTTAACCACCAGTAAAGTCTACATTTACCGTCCCTTGCAATCAGCTAAATGGTAGTCTGGAACCGTAAATCAAGGATAAGCCGCAAGGCGAGCTAGTGGCCGAGGCAGACGAAGGTAAAATGCATGAATTGCATGCGGCCGGCCCTCTAGAAGTGAAGTTTCGCTCATCTTATTGTGATGCGTTGCCCGGCTTCGGCCGTGCTCACAGACCGTCACATCGTTTGCGATGGTAACCGTTGCCGCGCGCAAGCATCGGCGCTCATTCGATCGCAATCAGGCGTTGGGACCCGGATCCTCGTTCGCGAATCGGCGTCGAACGACGGTCAACTCCGTGGCGCGGGTATTTCTATCAATACAACCACGAGGCAATGCTGCCTGCGCCACAGTGCGAATGCATCCAGCGGCACGCTGCGTTCTCTTACCAACGTGTAATGAAAAAGCGACGCAACGCATGCGGGCTTGCATGGTGCGCGTAACACATCGCGCGAAGTTCATTCAGGCCGCTGCGGGAATAGCGAATAATTGTACGGCAGATTCCGCAATGACGCTGGTTTCTGTTCAAAATCAGAAGATGGAAAAATCCCATGATAAAAGCATTGATTGGAGCGGCCGCGATGGCTGCCGTCGCTTACGCCGTCGTCCCCGCCGAGGCCGCCAAGGTGAGCGCGGGCTGCAGTGGCGCCAATCTGGAAAAGACCGAGTCCATGATCGAGGGCATGGCTGACAGTGACGGGAAATGGATGGCCCAGAAAGAAATCGCTGCGGCCCAGGACGCGATGCTTAACGGCAAGATGGGTGTGTGCAGCATGCATCTCGGCAAGGCGATGCAGGCCGGCGCTGCGAAGTAAGTCGAATTAGGCACTATAATAATAGGGGCCGGTCGCCCGGGGCGATCGGCCCTTTGATATTCTTAGGGTGCGTGCGCAAGTTGCGTGGCGAAGTAGCCGATGGTCCTGGCGTAGACTTCGCTCTTGTTCCACTGCTGGATGACAGCAAAATTCGCGCTGCCGGGCTCCCACTCCTTGCCGCGCTTCCAGCCATAGCTCGCCAGGAAGTTCGCCGTGGAGGCGAGCACGTCGGGCACGCTGCGTAACAGATCGCGCTTGCCGTTGCCATCGAAGTCGACGGCGAATTTGATGTAGGAAGACGGCATGAACTGGGTCTGGCCGATCTCGCCGGCCCAGGCGCCGCGCATCTCCTGTGGCGCGAGGTCGCCGCGTTCGATGATGCGCAGCGCGTCCATCATCTCGGCCTTGAACATCTCGGAGCGACGGCAATCATAGGCGAGCGTCGCCAGTGATCGAATGGTTGGAAACTTGCCAGTGTTGGCTCCGAAATCGGTTTCCAGGCCCCAGATCGCCACGAGCACCTCGCCGGGCACGCCATAGGCCTGCTCGATGCGCGACAGCACCGAGCCGTATTGCTTCAGCATGTTGGAGCCGCGGCTTAGTCGCGGCGGCACCATCCGTCCTGAGAACTGTTCGAAGGTCTGGTTGAAGACCTGCTGCGAATGGTCGCGCGACAGAATGGCCTTGTCGGGGGTGACGCCGGCGAGTCCGGTCTGGATCGCGTTATTGGAGATTCCCTTGGCGGCAGCTTCCTTCTTGAAATCATCAAGCCACGTGTCGAACGGGCTCGTGCCGCAGGGGGCGGCAAACCCCGCTGCCGAACTCAGCAGCCATAAGCCAATTGCGAGCGTCCGAGGGGAGAAGCGCGGAATCATCTGGCCGTTCACTCCGGGGTCGGCGATCTCATCAACGTCGGTCGGGAACCTGGAATAAATGTTCGGGGCAACAGCGGCTAAAACAAGGCTGATGGTCGGCCGGTCGGTTGGCCATTCCGGTGCCGCACCATCCTATATCCGTCAGACCGCCGGCGCCGTATCGGGCAAAGGAAACCGCCGGCCGAGGCTTGGCCGGCGGTGGGGCTGCATATTCAAGAGCGCTCGTCCCTAGGCTCACTCGCTGCCGCTTCGCCGCCAGGGAAACAGATTCGCCGGAAAGTCCGCAGCGGGTTTGCGTGCGCGGGGCGCGGGGATCACTGGGTGCGCATTCGGGTCCTTCACGATCGCTTCGCGGTACAGATGCCATGTGGCGTGACCGAGCAGCGGGACCACGATGGCAAGACCGAGGAAGAACGGGATCGTTCCAAGCACAAGCAGCGCCGCGACGATGAGGCCCCACGCCGCCATCGTGACTGGATTCCTCGCGACGACGCGCAGTGATGTCACCATGGCCTCGCCGGCGGTGGCCTGACGATCCAGCATCATCGGAAAGGCGATCACGCTGATGCACAGCGCCACCAGCGCGAACAGGAAGCCAACTCCGCAGCCGACCACGATCAACCACCAACCTTCCGGGGTGGTCAGGACCCGCTCGGCGAAATCCGGAATGTTCGCCGCGGTCTGGTAACCGAAGGCGGCTGTATAGATCGCCTGGGCAGTCGCAATCCAGGTGACGAACAGGGCAAACAGCAACGTGCCGACCCCGAGCATGGCGCCGAACGAGGGTGACCGGAACACGTCCATCGCATCCCAGGCGGAGGCTTGTTCGCCATTCTCGCGGCGGCGGCTCAGCTCATAGAGGCCGATCGCGGCAAACGGGCCGAGCAGGGCGAAGCCCGCGGCCAACGGAAACAGCAGGGGCAGCACGGAATAGCCGTGCACCGTGCGCGCGAGCACGAGGCCGAGCACGGGATAGATCGCGCACAGGATGATGGCGTGGCTCGGCACCGCCTTGAAGTCTTCCCAGCCGAGTTGGAGCGCCCGATGCAAGTTGGATAGGCCGATGGTGCGAATCACGGGCGCAGATGCGGCGGCCTGTTCGCTCTGCGTCACGGATGTGACATTGCCTTGGGTAGCCATGGTCGTTGTCTCCCTCTCTGCACGGCCGCTTTCTGCGCCCGACGCACGGGCGCTAACGTGCCGCTTCTCGAAGCGATCACGAGCCGGCCAGACGCGAAAGACAGAGCAGGGAACTGGCCATGTCGCGAGCTGTACTCCGTCAAGCTACTCCCAAACCCGGACAAAAGCACTTTCACGCTTCAGTGAATGTCGCATTGGCAATGTATGGAGGGGGCGGTAAAGTTGCTCGGCGACCCCGGTCAGGTGCTCCGGTCCACCAGCACCGCATGAACCGTAAACCATCAAAAGTCCCTTGGGAGCGAACGATGAGCATTTTCGGAAAAATCATGAGCTCGATCTTCGGCAGCAGCGCGAGCGCCGCATCGGCTGGTGGAGCGGCCACGAGCGCGGCTCCGGCCGGCGGATCGCCCGGCGCATCGTCATCTCCGGCTGCGACAGCTTCTGCCACAGCTGCCGCAGCGCCCGCCGCGGCGCAGACCGTCGATGTGGCTCCCATCCTCGACAAGGCGGTCGCCGCGAAGAAGGAGAAGCTGGAGTGGCGTACCTCCATCGTCGACCTGATGAAAGCACTCGATATCGATTCGAGCCTCGGTGCGCGCAAGGAGCTCGCCAAGGAGCTCGGCTACACCGGCGATACCAACGATTCCGCCAGCATGAACATCTGGTTGCATAAGCAGGTGATGGCGAAGCTCGCCGCCAATGGCGGCAAGCTGCCGCCCGAAATCAAGCACTGACGCGATTGCAGCAGAAGCAAACAGGGCCCGCGCGACCGCGGGCCCTTTCTCATGAATCAACGAACAACAAGGAGAATGCCCATGAAGACTGAACTTGATCGCCGGACGGTATTGACGACCGGTGCCCTCGCGCTCGCTGGCGCCGCCGCGCAATCCGTGCCGGCCGAGGCGCAAGCCGCGCCGAAGGCGATCTTTGCAGTGCCGGCGACGACGATCCCGATCGTCGGCGAGGCAGAGGTCTTCCAGGTCCGGCGCATCTACTGCATCGGCCGCAACTATGCGGCGCATGCGATCGAGCGTGGCGCTGATCCGACCCGTGAGCCGCCGTTCTTTTTCCAGAAGCCGACCGACGCGATCCAGAATGTCGCTGTCGGCACGGTCGCGGACCATCCGTATCCGTCGCTGACCAAGAACTACCACCACGAGGTCGAGCTGGTGGCGGCGTTGAAATCCGGCGGCACCAACATCCCCGCGGAGAAGGCGCTCGATCATGTCTATGGCTACGCGCTCGGCCTCGATATGACCCGGCGCGACCTGCAGAACGGCATGGCCGCCGAGAAGAAGCCGTGGGAGATCGGCAAGAGTTTTGACCATGCCGCGGTCATCGGGCCGATTCACCCCGCGGGCAAAACCGGCCACTTCACCAAGGGCGCCATCTCGCTCGCGGTCAACGGCACGGTTAAGCAGAGTTCGGACCTGCAGAACATGATCTGGAGCGTTGCCGAGCAGATCGCAAAATTGTCCGAGGCTTTCGAGCTGAAGGCCGGCGATATCATCTATTCGGGCACGCCGGAGAATGTCGGCCCGGTTGTCAAGGGCGACGTCCTGCTCTGCAAGCTCGACGGCCTGCCTGACATGTCGATCCGGATCGTCTGACGGGCCGCGTCAGCCCACAAGATCCGCGTATTCCGGGTGCTTGTGCAGGTAATCGACCACGAAGCCGCAGCCGGCGACCACCTTCTGGCCGTCGGCGCGGATCAGATCCAGCGCGCCCTTCACCAGTTTCGACGCGATACCGCGGCCCCGCAGGGCATGCGGTGTCTCCGTATGGGTGATGATCACCGCCGACGGCGTCAACCGGTAATTCGCAAAGGCGATGCCGCCCCCGGTATCGAGCTCGAAGCGCCTTTGCGCCTTGTTGTCGCGGACGTCGGCCATCGCAAAATCCCGGTTGATTTACTGGCATTGATGTAAGCGCGTGAGCCGTTTCATGCAAAGGCGCGACCAGTGCAACGCGATAGAAATGGCCGCCCCGGCGCCATCGCCGCACCACAGCCCATCTGCAGGCTCTTGCAAGCCGACACGGTTCGATTAGGCTTGAGATCAGACATACGCCTTCAACGGCGGCCGAACGGTCGTTTGATAAGGAGTGTCGTGATCGACGGCCGCTGACGTATGCCTCTTTTCGGAAGGAGGTCTATCATGTCGGGCATTCGCTTCTTCAACATCCACCGTCCCTGGGAGGACTGGTTCGGCATGCTGCTCGGCGTGCTGATCATGGTCTCGCCCTGGTTCCCCATGCAGGCAAGCGACGTCGTTGATGTCGAGCGCAGCCACCTGATCCTGAACAGCTTCGTGGTCGGCATGCTGGTGCTGGGTCTCGCCCAGCTCGAATATGTCGCCCTGCATCGCTGGGAGGAGGTTGCGAGCATTCTGCTTGGACTCTGGCTGATCGCGTCGCCCTTCATCTTCGGCTATGCCGGCGACCAGATGCTGCAGATTTGGCATGCCACCCTCGGCGCCTTGGTCGCGATCGTGGGTGCGCTCCAGCTCTGGCAGGACTGGAACCTGAGCGAGCAGGAACTGGCCAACCATCCGCAATAGCGCGCACTCGGCCACGCCAACCGGACGCGTCGGCACGGCCGCCGCTTAGGTCGTCGCGCAGCGGCCGGCGATAGTCCGGTCGGTCCCGCAATTGCCAATGCGGGGCTGATTTGATGCTGTGCGTTCGACCTCAAAATGCCGAACTGAAGCAGGACCTTGCCGGTCTTGCCGAAACCTGCGGCTTGGCGATAAACCGGGGACGACGATCCAATTTGCGGCGCGTGAAGTCGCCCGGTTCTGACCGAGGAAACCCCTGATGACCGTCCTGACCTTGCCTGTTGTGTTGCGCGTACTGGCGGGGCGGCGATGAGCGGGGCGGCCACCATCGCGGTACCGCGCGGCGGCCTGTCGCGGATCTCGCGCCGGGTCATGAACCTCGCTTATCTCGTGACCCAGAATGCCCGCCGTCATGGCGACCGTCCCGGTTTCCTCTGGGGCGAGAAGAGCTGGTCGTGGCGTCACATCGACCAGAACGTCTCGGCGCTGGCGGCGGCGCTCGCCGCGCGCGGTATCGCCAAGGGCGACCGCATCCTGGTCCATTCCAGGAATTGCGACGAGATGTTCTGGTCGATGTTCGCAGCCTTCCGGCTCGGCGCGGTCTGGGTGCCGACCAATTTCCGCCTGATGCCGGATGAGGTCGCCTATCTCGCCGCTGCTTCCGGCGCCAGGGCATTTCTGTGCCACGGCGATTACCCCGACCACGCGAAAGCCGCGGCCAATCCCGCGCTCGAATTCATCTGGCGGATCGGCGAAGCCGGCACGTTTGGCGAGGCGACGGTCAGCGACGCCATCGCCAGGCATTCCGGTGCGAATGTCGAGAATGCCGCGGTCGAGTACGACGATCCCTGCTGGTTCTTCTTCACCTCCGGCACTACCGGCCGCTCCAAGGCCGCGGTGCTGACCCACGGCCAGATGGCCTTCGTGGTGACCAATCATCTCGCCGACCTGATGCCCGGCACCACGGAGGAGGACGCCTCGCTCGTGGTCGCGCCGCTGTCGCATGGCGCCGGCGTGCATCAGCTCGTGCAGACCGCGCGCGGCGTGCCGACCATCCTGCTGCCGTCGGAAAAGTTCGACATCGCGGAAGCCTTCCGCCTGATCGAGAAGCACCGCGTCAGCAACATGTTCACCGTGCCGACGATCCTGAAGATGATGGTCGAGCATCCCGCCGCCGACCGGCACGATCATTCCTCGCTCCGTTACATCATCTATGCGGGCGCGCCGATGTATCGCGAGGATCAGAAGGCGGCGCTGAACAAGCTCGGCGGCGTGCTGGTGCAGTATTTCGGGCTCGGCGAGGTGACCGGCAACATCACCGTGCTGCCTCCCGGCTTGCACGATCCCGAGGACGGCCCGCATGCGCGGATCGGCACCTGCGGCTTCGAGCGCACCGGAATGCAGGTCTCGATCCAGGCGGATGACGGGCGCGAGTTGAAGCCGTTCGAGACCGGCGAGATCTGCGTGATCGGCCCGGGGGTGTTCGCGGGCTACTACGACAATGCCGAGGCCAACGCGAAGGCGTTTCGCGACGGCTGGTTCCGCACCGGCGATCTCGGCCACGTGGACGAGCAGGGGTTCGTCTACATCACCGGCCGCGCGTCCGACATGTACATCTCCGGCGGCTCCAACATCTATCCGCGCGAGATCGAGGAGAAGATTTTGACGCATCCCGCGGTGGGCGAGGTCGCCGTCCTCGGCGTGCCCGATCCCTTCTGGGGCGAGATCGGCGTCGCGATCTGTGTCGCGCGTGAGGGTGCGAGCGCCGTGGATGAAGCCGAGCTTGCTGCGTATCTCGCGCCAAAGGTGCCGCGCTACAAGATGCCGAAGCGCTTCTTCTTCTGGGAGGCGTTGCCGAAGTCCGGCTACGGCAAGGTGCCGAAGCGGTTGATCCGCGAAGAGCTCGAGGCACGCGGGCTGCTCGAGCTCATCGCCAAGTCGGCCGGCTCGTAGGACGATGCGCAGCATCGCCCAACCCGGCGTGCCTGTCGCCGAGCGCATTCAATGGGTCGAAGCGCGCGGCCGTGCCTTCTCATTCATGCTGGAGGCGGGCATTCCGCTGCTCGAATCTGTCAGGCGTGGATTTGCGGCGGAGGGCTTTGCCGGCGGCGTGCTGAATGCGAAGGGCGGAGCGCTCGGGCCTTTCGCCTATGTGATGCCGGCGCTGTCCAGGGATGGCGCCAACGCGGCCTTCTACAGCGACACATTCCGCCCCGAGGGCGTGACGCATCTCAGGCTCGCGGCGCTGACGCTCGGGATGCGCGACGATGCGCCGTTCTTCCATTGCCATGGCCTGTGGACCGAGGCCGATGGCCGCTTCAATGGCGGACACATGCTGCCGGAGGAGACGGTCGTTGCCGAGCCGTTCGAGGTTGATGCCTTCGGGATCGACGGCGCGGCATTCCTGGCCGAGCCCGATAGCGAGACCGGGTTCAGGCTGTTCGGCCCGGTCGCTCGCCCGCTCACCGGCGCAAGATCAACGAGCCGCGCTTTTGCGCTGAGGCTGCGGCCGAACCAGGATTTCGCCTGCGCGCTCGAGGGCTTCTGCCGTCAGCGCGGCATCCTCCGCGCCCGGCTGCATGGCGGCGTCGGCTCGACCATCGGCGCCGTCTTCACCGACGGACGCAGCGTGGTGCCGTTCGCGACCGAGCTTGCGGTCACGACGGGCGGCATCGCAACCGATGCCGACGGCTGGCCGCAGGCGGATCTCGACGTCGCGCTGGTCGACTATCTCGGCGGCATCGCGGAAGGGAAGCTGGTGCGTGGCGACAATCCGGTTCTGATGACGATGGAACTCGTGCTGGAGGTGCTGTGAGCACCGTCCGGCGCGATTGCCGCGGGCATGAATTACCGATTCAATCGTCAGACATTCAGAGCAACGGGCCTCACGCCTTTTTACTCCTTCATCCTTTGCCTTCGTACGAGCAAGGGCCGGCCATCGCTCGGCGGAAGCTCATGTCACGCTGACGTGTAGTTGGCCCGCGCCGATTGATTGCAGCCGTAGCGACAAAGACTTTCATCGTGACGTCGGTAACCGCGTCGACATCATCCAGTAGCGCCGCTCTGCGAGCCTCTACTGTGTTGAGACACAGTGAGTGTTGAAACACGAACAGAGT
>NZ_JAFCJK010000012.1 GCF_018131005.1 Bradyrhizobium lablabi | reverse complement strand
ACCAGGATTTTTCTCAACTTTGGGAGTGGGGTGATTCCTTGGACGAGACATATCCGGAGTGGCCGCGATCTGGTGCGCCGCGCGCTCGAAACCGCAAACCAAAGCGGCGATCTCAATTGGGAGGCGTCCTGCTACGCCCACTTGAACACAAACCGTCTCGCGGCGGGCGATCCGCTTGATGAGGTGCAACGCGAAGCCGAGCGTGGTCTCACCTTTGCGCTGAAGATCCAGTTCCGTCTCGCCATTGACCGCGTCCGAACCCAACTCGGATTGATTCGGACTCTCCGCGGCTTGACGCCGACATTTGGCTCATTTGGCGAAGAGGGCTTCGATGAGCATCTCTTCGAACACGGTTTGAATAACCCAGCTTTGGCGCTGGCCGAGGGCTTGTACTGGATCCGCAAGATGCAGGCGCGTTTCTTTGCTGGCGACAACGCGGGCGCCCTCGAGGCCTCAGGGAGGGCGCAACGGCTGCTGTGGACATCACCGTCAATGTTCGAAACGGCGGAGTTCAGCTTCTATGATGCGCTTGCTCATGCGGCGTCATACCATCGCGCACCTTCCGAGGAGAGGCAGCAACATTTTGAGGCTCTTGTGGCCCACCACAAACAACTCGAAATGTGGGCGGAACACTGTGCGGAAAACTTCGAGAACCGCGCAGCGCTAGTTGGTGCGGAGATTGCCCGGATTGATGGCCGTGCGTTCGATGCCATGAATCTTTACGAACAAGCTATTCGTTCGGCACAGGCAAACGGCTTGGTCCACAACGAGGCGCTCGCCAACGAAGTCGCCGCACGCTTTTATGCCGGACGCGGGTTCAAGAAGATTGCGCATGCCTATCTGCAGGACGCGCGGTCTGCATACGTCCGTTGGGGAGCCGACGGCAAGGTACGCCAACTCGACGAGTTGTATCCGCACCTCAGGGAGGAAAAGCCGGTTGCCGGCCCCACAAGCACGATCGGGGCACCCGTCGAACAATTGGATCTAGCTACTGTTATCAAAGTCTCGCAAGCCGTGTCGGGCGAGATCGTTCTAGAAAAACTCATCGACACGCTAATGCGCACAGCGGTTGAGCACGCGGGTGCGGGGCGAGGCCTGTTGATCCTTGCGGTAGGTGATGGGTATCGGATTGAGGCGGAAGTCACGACCGGCAATAATACGGTGACCGTCGGTCAGCGACAAGCAAGTGTAACCGCTGCAGATCTGCCGGAGTCCATCCTACACTACGTGATCCGGACGAAAGAGAGCGTTCTTCTCCACGATGCCGCAGCCGCGAACCCGTTTTCTGCCGACAAGTACATTCATCAGCATCACGCCCGTTCAATTCTCTGCCTGCCGCTGCTCAAACAGGGCAGACTGGCCGGTGTACTCTACCTCGAAAACAACCTGGCGGCCCACGTTTTCACACCGGACCGCGTCACAGTGTTGAAGGTGCTTGCGTCGCAGGCGGCAATCTCGCTCGAAAATTCGCGGCTTTATGACGACCTCGCGGATCGGGAAGGTAAGATTAGGCGTCTGGTCGACGCCAACATCATTGGGATCCTCATTGCCGACCGCGAAGGTCGAATTCTTGAAGCCAATGACGCGTTTCTACGTATCTTAGGATATGAGCGTGAGGACTTGGTTTCGGGCCGCGTGCGCTGGACCGAGTTGTCCCCGCCCGAATGGCGCGAGCGCGACGTACTGACTTTGGCAGAACTGAACTCAACCGGGACAGTTCAGCCGTTCGAGAAGGAGTATATCAGGAAAGACGGCAGCCGCGTTCCTGTGCTTATCGGCGCGGCTCTGTTCAAAGAAGGAGGCGACGAGGGCCTTGCATTCGTGCTCGATTTGACAGAGCGCAAGCGCGTCGAGGAAGCGCTTAGCCAGGCACAGAGACTCAGCCGCACCGGCAATTGGATCTACAACGCGAAAACGAAGCGTTACCTCTATTGGTCGGACGGGAGTTACAGGATCTGGGGATTTGATCCGCTGCAGGGCCTTCCAAGTCGACAAAGTATGTGGGAACGCATCCACCCAGAGGACCGCGACAGTGTGTGGGGAGCGGTTCAGGAAGCTGTGCGCCAGAAAAGAGATTTCATGGCCGAGTTCAGACTGCTCCTGCCTGATGGAACAATCAAATGGGTCGAAGGAACCAGCTATCATGTGTTTTCCCCCCAGGGCACGGTGAGTGAGGTTATCACCACAACCGTCGATGTGACGGAACGAAGGCGGGCACAGGACGAACGTGAAAAGCTGCGCCAGCTCGAGTTGGATTTCGCCCACATGAACCGCGTGAGCATGATGGGAGAATTGGCCGCCTCGCTGTCTCACGAAATTCTGCATCCGATCGCTACCGCTCGTAACAACGCCCGTGCAGGGACGCGCTTTTTGGAAATGAATCCGCCAAATCTGGATGAGACCAGGGAAGCGCTCGCTTGCGTTGTCAGGGACACGGACCGAGCCAGGGATATCGTCGGACGGATGCGTGATCACATCAAGAAGGCGCCTCCGCGAAAGGAGCGTTTTGATCTCAATTCGGCTACCGACGAAGTCATTGTACTGGCGCAAAGCGCGATCCACAGGAATGGCGTTTCGGTCCAAACTCGGCTTGCAGATGGACTGCTTCCGGTTATGGGGGATTGCGTTCAGCTGCAACAGGTCTTGCTGAACTTGATTCTGAACGCGGCTGAAGCAATGGGCTCGGTTGAGGAAGGGGCAAGAGAGTTGTTGATCAGCACCGAGGAAGATCAGACAGGCGCCCTCGTAGCCGTACGCGATTCGGGGCCGGGTATTGATGCGAAGCATCTCGATCGAGTCTTCGACGCCTTCTACACCACGAAGTCCGGTGGAACCGGGATGGGGTTGTCGATATGCCGCTCCATCATCCACGCACATGGGGGCAAGTTGTGGGCGGAAGCGAACGAACCTCGCGGCGCCGTGTTTCAATTTACCCTGCCGGCGGACAACGACTCATGAATTGTCTTCAATCGGCGCACCCGGCTGCAGAGCCGAACGCAGGCATCGCTCGAGATGGTCGTCGTCCACTGGCTTGCTGAGGTAGCAAACAACCCCGTCCTTTAGAGCCTGATCCCTGACGATCTCATCGGGGTAGGCGGTAACGAGGATCGTCGGGATCGCGTACCCTGCATCGACCAAATGCCTGTGCAGTTCGACTCCGGTCATTCCGGGCATGTTAACGTCGGTGACCAAGCAGGCGGTTTCAGGCACGACGCGGGATGCCAGGAAATCGGCCGCCGACGGAAACGCTTCGACAGTGTAGCCCAGCAACATTATTAGTTTTCGGATTGAGTCACGATAGGGCTGATCATCGTCGACGATGGATATCAGTGTACGGTTCAACATTGCGGCTTCCAGGCCCCTCCGCCGGCCGGCGAGGCAACGCCTCGCGCTGCATGCAACGTAGTGTCAGGGACATTCCCTAATAACGCAATGTCGGCGTCCCTAAGCGATGGCTTAGGCCTCCGGCTATCCGCTTGGGCAAAAGATTCTGTTCATCTCGACGGATTGTGCGTAGGATGATGCCGGAATACGGAAAAATGCGCTTCCCCAAACGCAGGATACCGGGAATGGGTGAGGCAAATCCCAGTGTCTTGGTTATCGATGACGATCCCGAGTTTCGCGACTCGGTCGCGCGGCTGTTGCGGACAGTCGGCTTACATGCCCGACAATTTTCGTCCGTTCCCGATTTTCTCAAAGCGGATCCGCCGGACGGTCCTACTTGCCTGGTGCTCGACGTAAGAATGCCGGGGCGAAGCGGTCTCGAGCTTCAGAGCGAACTTGCCGCCACAAACAGGCAAGTTCCGATCATCTTCATCACAGCGCACGCTGACGTGCCGATGACCGTGCAAGCGATGAAGGGCGGTGCGATAGAGTTCCTTACAAAGCCATTCCGTGATCAGGATCTGCTTGACGCCATCGAGGCCGGCCTCGCCCGCGATCGTGCCCGTCGAGAGAGTGATAGGGCATTGGCTGCGCTCAAGGAGCGTTTCGACATGCTCAGTTCCCGCGAGCGTGAAATCATGCTCGGCGTCCTGGCCGGTCGCCTGAATAAACAGATTGCCAACGATATCGGCATTTCCGAATCCACGGTGAAGGTGCATCGCGTGAACCTGATGCGGAAGATGAAGGCACGTTCACTTCCCGAACTCAGTCGGATGGCGGACCTTCTCAATATAAGACTACAGCAGCCGCAAAACTTCTGAGCCCGAAAGGCATGTCCTCAGTGTTTTCGTGCGAGGGCGCCACCTGCGCGCAAATTGCGTCTACGTATTTTGCTGCGCCGCTGATTCCCTCCCTTAGGTGCCCATCCGGCTAACGGATTCAGGGCGCGGGGATTGCGCCCTCACTCCTAAGCGATCGCTTAGCGCAGGCAGCGACAAGCGAACCTCACAGTACCTCCGCGCAATCGACCGCAGCGCCCCAAGCCATCAACATGCGGCCGTCGACAGTCACCGAGGTCGCCTTCCGCCTTCCCCCCTCTTGGTGAACGACCACGAGCGCCCGAGTCCGGACGGGACGACGCAAGGCTCGTCGGTATGACCAGCAGCAACTTGACGGAGAACAGAACAACCCATGGAGCTTCATCAAGTTCGCTACTTCCTCGCCGTCGCGTCCACGCTCAACTTCACCCGCGCGGCAGAGCACTGCAATGTCACGCAGCCTGCCCTGACCAAGGGCGTGCAGAAGCTCGAGGAGGAGCTCGGCGGCCAGTTAATCTACCGCGAGCGCCAGCTCACGCAGCTCACCGACCTTGGAAAGGAAGTCCTTCCGATGCTGGACCGCACACTGGCCTCGGCAGAGGCGGTGCAACGCAGGGCCCGGGAGTTCCGACGCAAGGAGGTCGCGCCACTGAAGATCGGCCTCGCCCCCTCCATCTCGGCATCGCTCGTCCTCGATCCGATCGCGGAGATCGCAAAGTTCGTCCCCGGACTTCAGGTCGAGCTGCGCGAGGGCGCAGCGGAGAAGCTCGTCGACCTCTTGCTTGAGGGGGAGATCAATGCAGCAATGGTCGGGGACGTGCAGGACATACCTGCCCGCATCGACGATTGGTCGTTGTTCGAGGAGCGCTACGTCGTGGTTCTCGCGCCGACGCACCGGCTCGCAAACCGTCCCTCGATCGGCATCGATGACCTCCGCGAGACCGTCCTGCTGGAACGCGGCGAATGCGACGTCGCCCCGAAGATCCAGCGGTCGTATTTCTCCGAGGAACCGCCCCGCCTCGGGCACTGCAGCGGCCACGACTTGCACCTGCAGCACATGGCCGCGGCTGGCTTCGGCGTGATGCTCGCTCCCGAGCACATGCCGCGCCTTCCGACCCTCAAGACCATTCCGCTCGAAGGCGACCTGGTTTCGCGGGAGGTGCGGCTACTGGCTGTGCAGGGGCGCCGCTACTCGCCGGCGCTGGACGCTTTCGTCAAGGTCGCGCGGCTTCGCGACTGGTCGTTCGAAGGCCCCGACCGGCGAGGGCGCCCGCATGACCACGACAAGCGCGCCGGCGGCCAACCGCTTCCAGCCAATCGATCCGCAGCCTGACAACTCCCCACCCATGCCAAGCCAGACCGACAAGACACTCGCCCGGACTCGCGCCGAACTGTTGACGACGTTTACCGCTGCGGACTGGGAGTCATACAATCACCTCGTGGGCTGGCTCCGCGATACAGACGTGGCATCGCACGCGTTGAAGGTCGGAGACGACGCGCCGGACTTCCTCCTGCCGGACGCCGACGGCCGTCTCCACTCCTCCGAACAGCTGCGCCGTGACGGACCCCTCGTCCTGAGTTTCTTCCGAGGCGGCTGGTGTCCGTTCTGCACCGCCGAGCTTTGCGCTCTCCAGGCCGCGAAGGATGAGTTCGAGAGCGTCGGCGCGACCCTCGCAGTCGTGACGCCCGAGACGAGAAACTTCCCGCGGCAGCTAAAGCAGAGCCTGGGCTTGGACCTGAACGTGCTCTCCGACGTCGACTACCGCGTTGCCATGTCGTATGGCGTGGTGTTCCGGGTGCCCGACGAGACCAAAGCGCACTATTCCGGGCTCGGCTTCGACTTCGGCGCGCGGCATGGGTCGCCGGTCTGGATGTTGCCCATTCCCGCGACCTACGTGATCGACGCGGAAGGCCGGATCCGCAGCGCGTTCGTCGAGCCCGACTTCACGATACGGGAGGAGCCGGCGCAAATCCTGGCCTCGCTGCGCCAGGCCGCTTCCACGTCCTAGGGAGGGTGGCAGAAGGTGGAAAACGACATCCGGGACAATCCTGCAATGAGCCGGTTTGAAATGCCCCTCGCCGACGGTGCGCTCGCAGTCGCCTATTACAAGGTTGAGGACGGTCGCGTCGCCCTGCTGCACACGGAGGTGCCACAAGAGCTATCCGGCCTAGGGTACGGATCGAGGCTGGCGCATGGCGTTTTCGAAACGTTGCGACGCGACGGGAAAAGAGTAATCGCGAAGTGCCCCTTCATGTCCGCCTACGCCGCGCGGCACCCCGAGTACGGTGCACTCCTCGACGGCTGATCGCGGACGAACGGGACGCAGGCGCGCACGCGCTTTTGGACGACAATACCTCACGCCTATAGAATGCATGTCCAAAGGGAATTTCTAATTTGGTCGGCTGCATCCGATCTTTGGGTCTGCCAGGCCGCCGAGCACACGCGGTCGGCTCCTCAATTGAAACAGTGATTGAAGCCGTAGCGCCGAGTCACCGCGCCGCGCGCGGACAGAAAAGGAGACCCCATGAAATTATCGAAGACTGTCGGCCTGGCCGTCGCCGTCTCGCTGGTCGCCGGCACCGTGGCGGCGATCGCTCAGATCCGCGGAGCGGCTCCGGCCGACCCGACCGCGAACGTGGTGGACGCCGCCGGGCACCTGCGCGTGCCGGCAGACTACCGAACCCTCTACCAAGCGCTCGGAAGTTGGGCGATTGCCGCCGACAGCGGCGAAGGCTCGAAGGAAATGCACTCCGTCTACGCATCTCCGGGGGCGATCGACGCCTACCGGAAGACGGGGCACTTCCCGGACGGCGCCGTTCTGGTGAAGGAGGTCTTCGCGACCTCGACGAACGCGATGACCACCGGCACAGTAAGCCACGCCGACGAGCTCAAGGGCTGGTTCGTCATGGTGAGAGACAGCAAGGGAACGCACCCCGGCAACCCGTTGTGGGGCGACGGGTGGGGATGGTCGTGGTTCGACGCGGACAAACCGCTCAAGACCACCTCGACCGACTACCATTCCGATTGCCAGGGGTGCCACGTGCCCGCCAAAGACACCGATTGGATTTACGTGAACGGATATCCCGTGCTGCGCCGCTAGGCGGCCGCATGAGTAGGCGCTCTCCTCTTGCTGCTGTTTCGCGGAGGCTACTGTCGAGCCCGGCAAGCTGGTGTGGCAAGGCATAAGATGGAAGGACTTATTGTGACTATTCGTTTCGATTGTCGACCTATCGGGTCCGAATCAACGTTCAGACTACAAAGGGCGTATGGAGGTCGGCGTGTCCTTCTCGGTCTATGACATCACAGTCCCCGTCATGGTGCATGGACTGAACGTAATGGACGACTATCTCGACCACGCCCAGGCACTCGAACGAACCAAGGCGTTTCAGCCTGGGAGGATTCTTGGCGAGCGGCTCGCGCCCAATATGCTCACTTTCGGAGGACAGTTCTCCGTAAGCTGCAACAAGGTCGAGGCGCACATGGCGAAGCTGATGCAGCGCGACGCGCCAGCACCCCACAACACCCTCATGATGTACCCGGCGTTGAAGGGGCGGCTCCTCGAGACGCGCGGCTTCCTGCAAAACGTGCAGCCGGACGAGATTTCCGGCGCGCAGTCCCACACATACGAGCTGACGCCGCCTATCGTGCGCGGGTGGTTCGGCGGCGACGACTACATCCGGCACCTGGTGTTGCCCGACTTCTTCTTCCACATCTCGATTGCGCACGCGATCCTTCGGCGCCTCGGAGCGAAGATCGGGAAGCGCGACTACCTCGGCAACCTCAGTCAGCAGAGCGGCGGTGACTACTCGTGAGAGGCGGACGCGCTGCGCGGCACGGGCCGAGGCCTTCAAGACGGGAAGGCAAGTTTAGGGGACGCAGATAGTGAGCGAGTTGCAAAAGGTCATTGGCGCGCCGCAAGGCGAAGCGGACTTCGAGGCTGGAGGCGCGAATTACAGTTCCATGAGACGTTTCGCCGAGACAACGACATGCATATGATAGATCTACTCGCGAGCGGGGTTGCTCACGACTTTAATAATAGATTGCAGTGCATGGCCAGCGTCCTCAGCCTGATACGCGTGCGCGTTGCCGCGGGGCGCACGTCCGACCTCGGTTCTCTCATAGAAGTTGCCGAACGGTCATTAGATAGCGCGGGCAAGCTCGCGCATCGTCTTATGACCGCTGCGCGTAAAACGCCTCATCAATCAGACAGTCTATTTCAACTTAACGATGCCCTCCTTTCAATGAGTGATCTGCTGCGCTGCATCGCCGGAGAAGGAATTGCGCTACGCCTGGCTTTATCGGATTCGGTAACTCGGATCCGATGTGATTCTCACCTGCTCGAATGCGCGATCATAAACCTTGTGATAAACAGCCGAGACGCCATGCCCAAGGGAGGTATCATTACAATCGAGACCGGCAACACTTACTCGCCCAAAGGCGACGATGGCCAAGAGTATGTTTCCCTATGTGTCACTGATTCCGGATCCGGCATTACCTCAGACGTCCTGGAAAAGGTATTCGAACCGTTCTTTACGACGAAGCCACCAGGTGTCGGAACAGGGCTTGGACTTCCGATGATACGCCATTTTGTTGATCGGGCGCACGGCCACATCGAAGTTCACAGCACCCCGCAACAGGGCACATGCATAAAGCTCTACTTACCGGTTGCGGCCGAAAGCTAGATGGAAGCGGCTTAAGTCGCTACTCAGTCTCGCGCCACGAAATCACTTTGGACATGGCGGAGTGGTGCGATGCGCAGTTTGTGATGGCGAGCTTGGTTCGTTCATCGTGCAGGTTGCACTTCACGCGGGTATCAGAGCGGAGCCGCTGCGAGCGGCGCTCGGTTCAGATAGCGTCCATACGCGGGACGTCAGTACCTCGTCGAAGGTTGTGTGGCGATATCTGCGCGCTATGTGCTCGCTGCTGCAGTCTAAGCCCCTCGCGAGCCGCCCGCTTTCGCCGCGTCCGGTGTCAGGGTCAACGAGGCTGTAAAGGCGCCGCCGATCGAGGTCGCAGCGGCTACGGCGAGGCCGACTTCGTAGCCGGACGCGAAAGATGCGACACCGGCGGCCAGTGCCACCCCGGCAAGCTGTGCAATCCGGCTCGCCGCATTGTTGATGCCGGAGGCGAGCCCTTCGTCGGCCTGATCCACACTCGACATGACCGACGCGGTGAGCGGCGCCACGAGCACAGCGAAGGACAGGCCCAGCAGGGTCATGGGTCCGATCACGCCGAGCATCAGGGATTCTTTCCGGCCGAGCGCCATCAAGAGATAGGCGAGTGCCGCACCTGCCGGTCCCGCTATGAGCATGACCCGCGCGCCGATCTTGTCCGCCAACGCGCCGAAGACATTCGACAAGAGCCCCACGCCGAGCGTGAAGGGCAGGAATGCCAGCCCGGCGTCGGTCGACGACAGGCCGCGGCGATCGACGAGATCAAAGGGTAGCAGAAAGAACATGATCGAAACCCCCGCATAGACCATCAGTGTCGCGACGTTCAGCCCGAGGAAGGCGCGGTTCTCCACCAGCCGAGGCGGCGTCATCGGGTGCTCGCTTCTGAGCTCCCAGAAGGCGTAGACGGCGAGCCCGACAATGCCTAGCGCGGTGACGATCATGAGCACTGTGACCGGCCGGGCTGGATTATCCGCGGCGGCCTGAGCTTCGCTGGGGCCGATCTGGCTGAGCGCCCAGGCGAGCGCACCGATAGCCAAAGCGAGGATCGCGGCGCCAATCACGTCGAACCTGCGCTGGATGCGGCCGTCTTTCGGCGCGAAGACCAGCAGGACTCCCACTGCTACGAGTGCGAGAGGCGGGTTGATCCAGAACACGGAAGGCCAGCCAAAGGTCTCGGTGAGCCAGCCGCCCAGGACAGGACCTCCGGCGGTGGTGAGAGCCGATGCCGCGGCCCATACGCCAATCGCCCGGTTCCGCTCGGCGCGCGGATAGGTGGCCCCGATCAGGGCGAGGCTGGCAGGGGTGACGATCGCGGCGGCCGCGCCCTGCGCGACGCGGGCAGCGATCAGCCAGGCGGGCGAAGGCGCCAGCGCGCAAGCCGCGGACGCCAGACCGAACAGGACGCAACCGAGCCCGAGCATGCGCGCCTTGCCATAAACGTCCGCGAGCGCGCCGCCGATCAATGTCAGCGAGGCGAGCGCCAGCATATAGCCGTTGAGAACCCATTGAACGGAGGCGAGGTCCGCTCCGAAATCAGCGCGCAATCTCGGTAACGCAACGGGCAGCGCTGTCCCATCGATGAACGCCATCGAGGATGCGAGCACACAGGCCGTGAGCACCATGCGCCGGCACCGGAGCGGCGCTTCCCGCCCGAGCTCCCGCGGGCAGGGTTCTGCATCGATAACGCCGCGGCCGCATCGCCCTACAAACGGCTGCACCTCGTGACGGCAGACTCGTCGTCTCTTGTCTGTAGGAGGGGTCATTCGCAGTCTCGTTTTGGGCTGTAGGTACTTCTGACAGCGGTCTCACACCGTGGCGGTCGAACCCCCGGCGAGGGAAATCACCTCTCGCCATAGAGTCGATAGACGATCGTTATTGCCTCGCCGCACGGCGGCGATGCCGACGCGGCCTACGCAACTTGCCTTGATTTACGAATGGCAAAGAGGACCGTCGCAGCAGTATTCGCCGCTGCTATGGAAACTATACATACCGGCTATTGGTAAGTTTCGCCCCGCGCTGCGATCAAGGGGCACCACTGTCGCAGGTTTCATCGAGTAGGCAACCTGGGACGAATATTACTCAATTGCGTGACCCATGGCCGCGGGCATGAGATGTCGAACGGGCTTTCGCTGGAACATGCTGTGGAGAAGAGAATGCTGCTACCTCGTCGACCGGTTCCAGAACTGCGCGTGCCGACCCTTGCTCATGGCGACTTTGACCTCGCTGCCGACGCGCCGGAGCGATTTACGTTGATATCCTTTTATCGCGGGCTCCATTGTCCGGTCTGTCTCAAGTATCTGCGCGACCTGGAAGCGCTGATCCCTGAATATGAGCGTCGTGGCACAAAGGTCATCGCCGTCAGCTCTGACGTTCCCGAGCGCGCTCAGGAAATGGCGAGCAAGGTCGGCGCCAGCCTGCGATTTGGACATTCGTTGCCGCTGACGGTTGCGCGTCAATGGGGACTATATATTTCGGCGTCGTGCGGAAAGTCGTCGATCAACGTCGAGGAGCCGCCGTTATTTTCGGAGCCAGGCGTATTCCTCGTCCGTCCGGACGGCACTTTGTACTACGGCGCGGTTCAAACGATGCCGTTCGCACGTCCGCTGTTCTCGGAATTGCTTCAGGCGATCGACTTCGCCATCTTCAAGGATTATCCGGCGCGTGGCGAGTATGACGGCCCTCTCTGAGCGGCCGTCAACGTAGCGGCTAAGGCCTAAGGCCAGAGGCGCCCACAGGAAGAGTCTCGGGAATACGTCTCGGCCCTTCATATGCGCCGACAAGTCTAGGAGAGAGAAAGTGACGCTCGATCATCCGATTTTCATTCGCTGATCGGCGAAAGCCACGACCCGGCCTTTCTCGCGCTCAGCTCCGCCGCCGGTTCGGCCGGCGATCGCGCCGGTACCGCGTCTGGCCTCAACAGTGCGGTCTCGCGCGCCGGGTCGTTCTTCGCCATCGCCGTGTTCAGCGGCGTCCTGCAGGGGGGCGGTCCCCAGCCGTTCTCGGGATTCTACATGGCGATGGCCGTAGCCCTCTCGCCACGCTCGCGGCGTTCATTATCGAACCGGGCCGGCAAGGTCGAGAGAAACAATGAGAACGAAGACCAACCTATAGGCAGAAGGAGAAAGCTCATGAAGATCCGAACCATTATCGCCGCCACCTGCACCGCCTTCTCGATGGCTGGCCCCATCCACGCCCATGATAGCGAAGCGCAAACCGTCACGAAGAAATTCGAGGCGGCCATTCCCAATATCCCTGGCAAGTCTCTGATCGCCTTGGAAGTCGATTACGCGCCCGGCGCGGCCTCCGTGCCTCACACGCACGCGAAGTCGGCTTTCATCTACGCCTATGTGATTTCGGGCGCTATCGAGTCGAAGGTGAATGACGGCGAGACACGCATCTATCATGCAGGCGAGGGCTGGTCGGAACCGCCGGGCGCGACCCATTCGATCAGCCGCAACGCGAGCAAAGTCGAGCCGGCAAAGCTGCTCGCTGTCTTCGTCCTCGACCACAACGACAATCCGCTGACGACGCCCGTCAAGTAACATACTTGCTGCGCCAGGCGACAATGCGCGGGGATGATATCGGCCGCGAGTCTACGGCGGCCGTCATCCGCCGTGTCACCGAAAGCGAAAATATCCATCACGTAAATGACAGCATCGACTCGGTTGAAAATGCATTTTGCCCGAGACGCAGCCATCGCTCGGCTTCCTGAGTGAGAAGTTTGAGGTATTCGTTATTTCGCCCGCTGGTCGACGCGACCCGATCGAGTTCAGATCGAGCCAGCGGGCGCAACCGCGGGAAAGTCCTTCTCAGGATCGAACACGTTATTGAAAAAGTTCGTCAGGGAGTACATGGCCACCAGCGCGATGATCTCCATGACGTTCGCATCCGTGTAGCCGGCATCGCGGACGGCTTTCAGATCGGCGTCACTGACCTTGCCGCGGCTCTCGATTACTTTGCGCGCAAACTGGACGGCGGCGTCCCGCTTCGGGTCGCCGGCATGTCCCTTTCGAGCAAGAATGATTTCATGTGCCGGCAGCTTGGCCATATGCTCGGCTGTAAAGCTGTGAACCGTCAGACAGTAGTTGCAGCCATTCACTTCGGAGACAGCGAGGCCGATGCTGTCACGCGTCTTCACGTCGAGCGCCTTGCTCAAGGAGCCGAACAGGGCCGCCCATGAGTTGAACGCTATCGGGCTCTGCGCGAAGGTCGCCATCATTTTTGGGGTAAACCCGATGTTCTTGGTGAATGTATCGAGCGTCGGTTTCGAATCGGCCGGCACCTGTTCCGACTTTAGGACTGCACTTCTTGGCATCGTAGTCTCCGCAATTCACTGGTCTTACTAAAAATCATACGAGTTCCAACACATCGGCTACCGGCAGGCGCGGCTTCTGCGCCCAGTTTCCCGGACGCTCGGGCCCCACGGACAACAGCATGACCGGCACTTCGTCCTCAGCCAGTCCGAACTCGCGGTGCACTGCTTCGGCATCGAAACCGATCATCGGCGTCGAACCCAGGCCTAGCGAGCGGGCCGCATAAATCATTGCCGCTGCGCCGAAGGTAGCGCTGCGTACCGCTTCGTCGCGCTGGCGCTGCGGGTACTCCATATACAGATCGCGTGCGGGAATCTCCCAATCCGGCACCATCTCTGCCGGCATGATGCCCGCTTTCACAAGCGGTGCCAGGCGGTGTGGTATTACGCTGGAGTCGGCCAACTGACCGCAGACGATGAAGGTAACGGCCGCTTCGGTGATCGCGGGCTGATTCCAGGCGATCGGACGTAGCCGAGCCTTGGCTTCAGGCGTGCGTACGGCGATGAAGCGCCAGTTCTGCAAGTGGAAGGATGTCGGCGCGGTGGTGCCGATTCGTACCAGCTCGCGGATTTGGTCGTCGCTCAAGGTGGCGGCAGTGTCGTAGTACTTAGCGGAGGTGCGGCTCAGGATACATTCGATTACGGCGTTGGTCATGGTGATTCCGTTAGTCGTCGTGATTGCCATGCGAAGCGATAGGTCGAGATTCACGAGTGCTTTCGCTGTCTTTGCTGAAATGCTGCAGGGATCGAGCCCGTTCGACGTCTCGCGCCAGGGGCCGTGGGCAGCTTCCCAGGTTGCCCCCGGCGTCTGATAGGACGCAGCCGGCCGCGTGCGTCGAAGGCGGGTGTCGTTCACGGACGAATGCGGATGATCGTCTTCCCGCTGATCCGCTTGGTCGGATTGAAAGCAGCGACGGCATCATCGAGGGACGCGACGTTGCCGATGTTCGTCTGCAGTCGTCCATCCCGCACCCGCTGGACGATCTCACCCAGTTGGGCACGATCGGACTCAACAACGAAGTCGACCGCGAGGCCGTCGGCCGGCCGCGCCTCGGGCGGCCCGACGATGGACACCAGTGTTCCTCCGGATCGAATCAGGCGCGCAGAACGCTTCCCGATGTCACCGCCGATGACATCGAACACCAGATCGACTCCTCCGACGTCATTGAGGACGTCGTTGTCGAGGTCGACGAACTCCTGCGCGCCGAAGTCGAGCGCCTTCTGACGATCGGCGGCACGTCCGGTGCCGATGACGTAGGCGCCGGCCAATCGTGCGAGTTGCGTCACCATCGACCCGACTGCGCCGGCCGCGCCGTGCGCGAGGACGCTCTGCCCCGCCCGAAGGCGGCCGTGCACCAACAGTCCCTGCCACGCAGTCAGGCCCGAGATTGGCAGGCTCGCGCCCACCGTGAAGTCGACCTCGCCCGGCAGTGGCGCGAGGTTGCGTGCCTCCATGGCTACATAGTCGGCCAGCGTGCCGTCGCGATACCAGTCGGCGAGGCCGAACACTCGCTGTCCCACCGACAGCCCCGTCGTGCCGTATCCGAGAGCGGTGACCACTCCGGCCAGCTCGTGCCCGGGGATCGACGGTGTTCGATCACGGTCGAGGCGATCGGTCCAGGTCGAGGGCCATTCCAGCTCAGTTGGAACGAATCCCGACGCATGAACCTGGACGATGACGTCGTTTATCGCCGCCTGCGGCTCGGGCCGCTTCACCAGCTTCATCCCGGCCGTTCCTGCCGCCTGGTCCGTCACGACGATTGCCTTCATCATCCACCTCCTTGTGTGTGGTATGTCGTCATCTTCTGAATTCACTTGCAGACCGTCGAAAATACGACCGTGAAACTCGATGGTCCAATGACCTGTGGCTATGGAATCGATGCCATCGACGCGGCCCGCAAAAATCAAAGCGCGTCAAACGCAGCAGTGAACCGGAGCGAATGCCCGCCCGATTTCTGGGCACTCAGGGACATCCAGAGTCACGGGTTTAGGAACTTGAGACCCCGCGGGCACGGCATGCCGCCGTGTCCCGGTGCAGTGATCGACGGCACAAGAAACACTCAATCCGGATCGATATACGGGATCTGGAGTTCAGCCAGATCATCCTCGTAGCTGGCGTGAGTGCTCGCGTTGTGGTCGGAAGTAGTGGCGTCCGGGCGTGAGTGAATATCCGCACTAATGCCGAGAATCTCGCCAACGGGGCAGAGGTTTGCGGCCTCCAGCAAGGTTGCGCGCTGTTGCGCGTCGAGTTCTCCCTCCAGCACGAGAGTGCGCTCGAACGAATCTCTTCCGCCCTGGGCGCCGTGGTGGAAGCTGACGCCGACTTGTACCCGCTCCAACGGAAGTTTTCGGCGTCGGGCATGAAAACGAACAGTCATAGCGGTGCATGCAGCGAGAGATGCGCTAAGAAGGTCGTAGGGATTGGGACCGGGGGATACGTGCCCGCCTCCATCTGGACCGCCGATAGGAAACTGGGATGCCTCGACATGACCAACCAGCGCGCCATGATCGGTGAGGTCGCTCGTGACGAAAACTTCTCGCAGCTTGGATGCCTTGTCCTGTGGCGTCATAGAGCGTCCTTCCATTGTGTTGAGCGTGTCATGTGAAGCGTGCGTCGCTAACTGCCATACCTTCGGTCTTGATCGATGTGGCATGAAACTCTGCCATTGGCGGCGATATTGGAATTCGTTCGACATATCAGCGCCGCATGCGCACCCAGCCCGTGCGTTTGATAATTAAATTCGGCGACCATTCGGGTAAAGCTATCATGTCCATAACCGATAGAAATGCTCCGTGACGTCAGCGGCGAGCCGCGATAGCTTGATTGCCGATTTGGCGGCTGAACGCGGCTTGGAAGTCTCTGCAGAATAAGAACGTCGGCTTCGAGTGCCGTGCGGCTCGTGGCGTTCCTCGCGACGGCATCACGCCGCGCGACGACCGGCAATAACGACCCTTTATCGACTCCATGGCGAGAGGTGATTTCCCTCGCCGGCGTTGCAAGGTCATTCTCCAAAACATCGTCGTGCCGAACGTGCCGTTCCGCGATCGAAAGCCCGAGGTCGGCGTCGGAACAGCGGTGCGAGTGATGCTGCAGCCTGTATCGAGACCGGCCGACGGCAACTGTGTCGATCTGTCCAATTCAATTGCAGCGTTCGGGGTCCTTGGGAGACGGAAGTGAGTACGACTAACAGAACGGTGCGTCGGGCTCCGGCGACCCGGCTCGATTGCGGTTTGCTTCGCCGCCTTGCACGATGCGACGGCGCACCGATTGGTATGCTGTTCGCGCTCGCGCTCGCCGGCTGCCAGGCGAAAGGGCAATCGCAGGCGGCCGCGCCTCCGCCGCCGGTGACGGTGGCCCAACCGGTCAAACGGACCGTCACCGACTGGGACGAGTTCACCGGCCGCTTCGAGGCGGTTGAAGAAGTCCAGGTCCGTGCCCGCGTCGGCGGCTATGTCACCAAGATCGAGTTCAAGGACGGCGACATCGTGCATGCCGGCGATCTGCTTTACATCATCGACCCGCGGCCGTTCGAGGCAGTGGCCGAGCAGGCCAATGGACAGCTTGCCGACGCCCGGGCAAAGACCGAGCTTGCCAGGCGCGAGCTCGATCGCGGCCTGAAGCTTGTCCAGACCAGCGCGGTCTCCGAACAGGTCGTCGACCAGCGCCGCCAGGCAATGCAGGCCGCGCGTGCCGCCGAGACTATCGCGGAAGGAGCACTTAAGGCGGCCCAGCTCAATGTCGAGTTCACCCACGTGGTCGCGCCGATCACGGGCCGCGTCAGCCGGCATCTCGTCAGTGTCGGAAACCTCGTCAGCGGCAGCGACAACGGCGCCTCGACATTGCTTACCACCATCGTCTCGCTCGATCCGATCTACATCTATTTCGACGTAGACGAAGCGACCTACCTCAAGAACAACAAGCTGTGGTTCGAGGGCAAGCGGCCAAGCTCGCGCGATACGCCCAATCCGGTGCAGGTGGCGCTGACTGGCGAGACCAAGCCCTCGCATGAAGGGCACATGGACTTCCTCGACAACCAGCTCGATACCTCGACCGGGACGCTGCGCAGCCGCGCGGTGATCGACAACCACGATCTTTCCATCCTGCCGGGCCAGTTCGCACGCGTGCGGCTGATCGGCTCTTCGCCCTATGAGGCGCTGCTGCTGCCGGATACTGCGATCGCGACCGACCAGTCGCGCAGGATCGTGTTCGTGGTCAAGGACGACAACACCGTGCAAGCGCGCGCGGTCGAACTCGGGCCGCTGGACGAAGGCTTGCGCGTGATCCGCACAGGCCTGAAGCCGGAGGATCGCATCATCATCGATGGCATCCAGCGCGCCCGCGTCGGCGCCAAGGTGAGCCCGCACAAGGGCGAGATCGGCGGCAAGAAGTCATGAATCTCGGACGCCTTTCCATCAATAAGCCCATCCTGGCGATGGTGCTGTCGATCGTGCTCCTGATCGTGGGCGCGCTCGCCTACCGAACGCTGCCAGTCGCCGAATATCCGGAGGTGGTTCCGCCGACCGTGGTGGTGACCGCGCAGTATCCGGGCGCTTCCGCGCAGACCATCTCCGACACCGTCGCGGCTCCGATCGAGCAGCAGATCAACGGCGTCGAGGACATGCTGTACATGTACAGCCAGGCGACCTCGAATGGCCAGCTCACCATCACCATCACCTTCAAGCTCGGCACCGATCTCGACAAGGCGCAGGTGCTGGTGCAGAACCGCGTCGCGATCGCGCAACCGCAATTGCCGGAAGAGGTGCAGCGCAACGGCGTCGTCACCAAGAAGAACTCGCCGGACATCCTGATGGTCGTGTTCATGCTGTCGGCGGACGATAGCCTCGACCAACTCTATATCTCCAACTACGCGCTGCTGCAGGTCCGCGACCAGCTTTTGCGGCTCGACGGCATCGGCGACATCCAGATCTTCGGCGCGCGCGATTATTCGATGCGGCTGTGGCTCGATCCCGACAAGATTTCGAATCTCGGCATGACCGCGAGCGATGTCGTCGCCGCGATCCGCGCCCAGAATCTGCAGATCACCGGCGGCCAGCTCGCAAGTCCGCCGATCGCCGACCGCGCCTTCCAGCCGAACCTGACCTTCACCGGACGGCTGAAGGATCCAGCCCAGTTCGAAAACATCGTCGTCAAGTCGGGCCAGGACGGCCGCATCGTGCGGCTGCACGACGTCGCGCGGATCGAACTCGGCGCGCTCGATTATTCCACGAACAGCTTCGAGCTGCGGAAGACCGCGGTCGCGATGCTGGTGACCCAGCGTCCCGGGTCGAATGCGCTTGCGACCGCAAAGGGCATCAAGGACACGATGGTCAAGTTGAAGGCGAGCTTCCCGAAAGGACTCGACTACGACATCGGCTACAACCCTACCGAGTTCATCCAGCAGTCCATAAGCGAGCTGATCAAGACCATCTATGAAGCGATGGCCCTGGTTGTCATCGTGGTGCTGGTGTTCCTGCAGGGCTGGCGACCGGCGATCATTCCGATCGTGGCGATCCCGGTTTCGCTGGTCGGCACGTTTGCCGCGATGGCCGCGCTCGGTTATGGCATCAATAATCTCACGCTGTTCGGCCTCGTGCTCGCGGTTGGTATCGTGGTCGACGATGCCATTGTCGTGGTCGAGAACGTCGAGCGGCACCTCGAGCAAGGCATGAGCCGGCGCGATGCGGCGCTGAAGACGATGGAGGAAGTCGGCGGCGCGTTGGTCTCGATCGCGCTTGTTTTGTGCGCGGTGTTCGTGCCGACCGCATTTCTCGGTGGCATCACCGGGCAGTTCTTCCAGCAATTTGCGGTGACGATCGCGGTCGCGACCGCGATCTCCTGCTTCTGCTCACTGACCTTGTCGCCGGCGCTGGCTTCGCAGATTCTCGTTCCGCACGAGGAGAAGCGGAAGCCTGCCGCCTGGAATCTGATCGGGCGCGGCTGGGAATGGTTCACCGGCCTGTTCAATCGCAGCTTTGACTGGCTGTCCAACAGCTATGCGGGCGTCGCCGGCTTCGTGATCCGGCATCGGGTTGTGATGCTCCTGCTCTACCTGGTGTTGATCGGCAGTGCCGGCTGGCTGCTTGCCACCACGCCGCAAGGCTACATTCCGGCGCAGGATCGTGGCTACGTGATCATATCCGCGCAGCTGCCGGGCGCGGCCTCGCTGGCGCGCACCACCGAGATCGTTCGCAGGATCGAGAGCATTGCGCTCGAGACGCCCGGAATCTCGCATATTGCCGTCTTTGCAGGCCTGTCGGGGGCGACCCGGACGCAGGCGAGTAATTCCGCGGCGCTGTTTCCAGTGTTCGAAGAGCCCGAACTGCGCCTCAAGAAGGGGCTGAACGCCCAGGTGATCACGGCAGATCTGCGCAAGCGGCTGTCTGCGATCGAAGGCGCGTTCATCATCGTGATTCCGCCGCCGCCCATACCCGGCATCGGGACCGGCGGTGGCTTTACTATGCGCATCCAGGACCGGCAGGGCCGGGGCCCTGAGCTGCTTGCGGCCGCCACAGACGAACTCGTCGCAGCGGCGCGCAAGTCGCCACTGCTCCTCGCCCCTACCGTGTTCTCGCCTTTCTCGGCCAACACGCCGCAGGTCTTCGTCGACATCGATCAAGTCAAGGCGCAGAAGCTCGGCGTGCCGATCCAGGGTATTACCGATACGATCCAGACCTATTTCGGCTCGACCTATGTCAACGACTTCAATCTGTTCGGCCGCACCTATCACGTCACCGCACAGGCCGACCTGCCGTTCCGGAAGGAGCGCCCTGATCTTGCGCGGCTGCGGACCCGCAACGCCAATGGCGACATGGTGATGCTCGGCGGCGTCGTCGATTTCAAGGACGTCTCGGGCCCCGACCGCGTGGCGCGTTACAATCTCTATCCGGCCGCTGAGCTACAGGGCGAAGCGTTGCCGGGCGTGAGTTCGGCCACCGCGATCAACGCCATGAAGAAGCTCGCTGACGAGACGCTGCCGAGCGGCTTCTCCTATGACTGGACCGACCTGTCCTATCAGCAGGTCAATGGCGCAAATGCCGGCCTCTTCGTGTTCCCGATCTGCGTGCTGTTCGTCTATCTGGTTCTGGCCGCGCAGTACGGGAGCTGGAGCTTGCCGTTCTCCGTTATCCTGATCGTACCGATGTGCCTGCTCGCCGCGACCGTCGGTGTGCGCATCATGCATCAGGACGTCGATATCCTGACCCAGATCGGCTTCATTGTGCTGGTAGGATTGGCGGCCAAGAACGCGATCTTGATCGTCGAGTTCGCGCGGGACATCGAAAATGAGGGCAAGCCGCGGCTGGAGGCCGTGATCGACGCGTGCAGGCTGCGGCTACGGCCGATCCTGATGACCTCGTTCGCCTTCATCCTCGGCGTGCTGCCGCTCGTCATCTCCACCGGCTCCGGATCGGAAATGCGCCAGGCGGTCGGCGTCGCCGTGTTCTTCGGCATGCTCGGTGTCACGCTGTTCGGCCTGATCTTCACGCCGATCTTCTATGTGGTGGTGCGCAACCTCGCGGAAGGCAGGAATGAGGGCAAGCCGACCCAGACGATGGCGGCCGCGGCGGAGTGAGTTGCGGTGACGCCGATGCGCGATGAAGCCGGAACACTATCTCCGTCACCCCGACAAGCGCCTCGATCGGCCAGTCTCCGAGAGTTGACCGCCGCGCGCTTTCTCTGCCGTGGGATGCGGCGATGGCGCTGGGCGAGTGAATGGAAATCATAACGACCCGGCATTTCTAATGGTTGGCGTGCCGGCATATCCTTTCTGTGCATCCAAACGGGCTGACCTGTGACAGTTGTGTGGAATGTTTGCCAGCATAGGACGGCGTGATTGTCCTGTTGAATGGCGGCACGTCCGCGTCACAAGGACCCGCTCAAGCAACCAATCGCGAAGGAGTTAGCGATGTCGTTCCGCTTCATCACCAAATCTATCCACGCCTACCTGATCGATTATCCGGTGGCGATCGTCCTGATCGCGGCGCCGTTCGTGCTGAAACTCGGCCAGAGCGGACCGGTCGCAATGTGGCTTTCGGTCGTTGCCGGTGTCGCCGCGCTGCTCTTGGCCGCCGTGACCGACCATCCCACCGGTCTCCTTCGGATCATCCCCTACTGGCTGCATCTTTGGGTCGATCGCGCCGTCGGGGTGGTGTTTGTTATCGCACCGTTTGCCTTCAAATTCGTTGGGATCGACGCCTGGTACTACTGGGTCCTCGCTGCCGCTGTGCTGCTCACGACGTCAGTTTTTAACGCGCCTGAGGAGCCAGTCGCGACGCGTTCGGGATTGGACACGCGCACAGCGGGTTAAAGGCGGCGCCGGGACTTCATGGCGAGAGGTGATTTCCTGCGCCGGCGTTGCAAGGTCACTCTCCAAAAGCAGGGTCCGATCAATCTCTGGATCAGGCGCCGCGATAGCGAGGTGCCGGCTACGGGCGTTGATTGAACGATAAAAATGGTGCGAAAGAGAAAGACACTGATGTCCCAGGAGAGGTATGACATTGTCATTGTTGGCGCGGGCGCGGCCGGCTGCGTCGTTGCGAGTTATCTGGCCGAACACACCGATGCGTCGATCGCGCTGATCGAAGCGGGCGACATGGATCGCGATCCATTCATCCACATTCCGGCAGGCTTCGCCAAACTGTTGGCCCACGACCGGCATGTCTGGAAATATGAGACGGTTCCCCAGCACGGCACCAAGCGAGCATATCGCTCAGGCAAGGTGCTCGGCGGCGGCTCCTCAATCAACGCGATGTGCTACGTCCGTGGTCAGATACGCGACTTCGCCGCGTGGCAGGACACGGTCGGCGACACTGGCAAATGGTCGTATGAAGATCTGCTTCCCGTCTTCATGGCGCAGGAAGACAACGACACCTTCCACGACGAATATCACGGCATAGATGGTGGTCTGGCGGTCCAGCTGCCCAAGGGCATCAATAAGCTGAACCAATATTGCCTCAAGGCATTCCAGGAATATGGGATTCCTTATAATCCCGACTATAACGGTAAAAGCCAGATCGGCGTCTCGCCGGTGCAGTCGACGGTCGGAGATCAGCGTCGGTGCAGCGCGGTCGACGCTTATCTGCGTCCGCACCTGACCTCGGGGCGCGTAACCGTTCTCACCGGCAAAGCCGTCGTTCGTATCCTCGTCGAGAACAAGCGGGCTGTCGGCGTTGAGTTCATGGACAAGAGCCTGGAGAGGATCGCGGCCGACGAGGTTGTGCTGTCGGCTGGCACCGTCCACAGCCCGACGATCCTCATGCACTCTGGCATCGGGCCAGCAGAGCAGCTGCGCCAGCACGGCATCGCGGTGATCGTCGATTCTCCGGAAGTGGGCGAAAATCTCCATGACCACCCGATGGTACCGGTTCGTGTCTATGTAAAGGGCGATCTCGGCTATCAGGCTGCCGCGCAAGGCCTCGGCAGCGTGAAGGCGGGCCTGCGTTATCTCGTCACCAAGGATGGCCCGGCGTCGGGCAATGGCATCGAGACGGTAACACACTGGAATCCGTCCGATTTCACCGCCGAACCCACGATCCAATGCTATCACGCTCCTATCGTCTTGACCGAGCAACTCGGCCCGGCGGGCGACCGCTCGGGCATCACCTTCGAACTCGTGGTCCTTCAGCCCAAGAGCCGTGGCTGGGTGCGGTTGGCCGACAGCGACCCGACGTCGATGCCCCTGATCAACCCGAACTTCATCGGCGAGGAGGAAGACTTGAGGGCCGCGGTGGAATCAGTGCGCGCGATCCGCAAGGTCATGGCCCAGGAGTCGTTGGCGACGGTGATCGAGGAGGAGATGGATCCCGGCCCCCACATCCAGTCGGACGCGGAGATCGGCGAATGGGTGAAGCGTGTCGTGACGACGATGTGGCATCCGGTCGGCACGTGCCGAATGGGCCAGGATGCGCGCTCGGTGGTCGATGCAAGGCTCAGGGTCCGCGGGGTTGACGGTCTCCGGGTGATCGACGCCTCGATCATGCCGAACATCACCAGCGGCAATACCAACGCCCCGACCCAGGCGCTTGCGCGCCACGCCGCGGCGATGCTGGTCGAGGATCTGAAGCGGCCCTAGGGAGTTCTGACGCAAGCCGGCGACAGCGATGGCCGCGGTCTCCGGCCCACGCCCGCCGGCGGCGCGGGAGGCGACCCCGCGAAGCTCGACTGCTGCCTACGCTCCCGCAAAATTCGTTCCACTTGCAACATCTCGCTTCAAGTTGGCTGCGGCGCAGCCGTAGCCCTCGGAAGCACCGTCAACGAAGTGCATGTGACTAGCTCGCGTGGATGATGGCCTCGGTACGCAGGGGGCGGTCCACTTCTTTCTTCAGGATCGTACCTCGTTCTCAGATATCCTTTTGGGCCTTGCCATCCTTGGCTATCCGCCGATAGTCGCTAGGATCCCGATTGTACGCCTTTCGAAAAGCTCGCACAAAACTTGAGCGGCTCCCGTACCCCGCATTAAGAGCAACGACGTCGATCGACATCGTCGTTGTCGTCAAATCGATCGCAGCCTGGCGCATTCTCAGGTCTCGCAAGATGACCATCGGGGATTGTCCAAAGATGTTCGAGAATCGCGCCATGAACGCCGAACGACTCAATCCTGCACTGTGTGCCAAGCTTTGAACTGAATGGGCTGCTCCTGGCCGCGCCACCATATCTGCAAAAGCACGAGTGACCTGCCTGTCAGCAAGTATCGAAAATCGCTCAGTCCACCGCTGCGATGACCTGAGGGACCGTCGCACCAACGAGACAATGATTTGCTTGAGCAGAGACGCCGTCATGGCTCCAACGCCCACCTCTTGCAGTAGCAGCTCGTCCATGGCCTCGCGAAGCTTCAGATCGATCTTGTCCGCTGGCTCGAACTGCTCGATCACAGGTTCGCGGAGCTCTCCGAACAGCTTCACAGACTGACCAAAGGAGGCGTTAAAAAAGCCGCATATCTGAACGATTTCGGGTTGCTCGTTTGGCACTGCGACGCGGAGGATGCCGTCCTGATGAGACCAGCAGTCTCTCGTAACGAGCTTCGGTCGGCCACTTCCACCGGCAACCTCGATCGTAAGCGGAGTGTTTGGCGGCACGATGATGAGCAAATGAGGTCTCAACGGTATCTCTGGTCCGCCGTTGATAGACATGCGTCCCACGCCACTCAAGTTGTAGTGGATCCCGGGTACGTCAATCATTCCAAATTCGACTCGATGGCCGCGCGGCAACACAAGCTCAGTCAGCGCGATGACATTGATGTCGAGCGCCTGCATCAAGTTGTTGAGGTCTGTTGTAGACAGTTTGACAGTGGAGGTCGCGGGCGGCGAAACGTTCTGCCCGACGAGAGCCTGCGTTGGAATCGTTTTCGAAGTGTGCATGACTGTGGTGGCCCCTTACTGCCTGGCTACCGGAGCCGATTGTGCTCCGAAGCATGTTTCTCCGAGGATCAGCGAGGGCGTCGCCAGGTTCCTTCGTACCACTCAATTTCGTCTCTTGCCATTAGACAAAATTAGGACCTGGAACGGACCAGGCCGTAATTGGGTTGCCGGCCCCTGCCCAGGAAGCCCACATGACAGCTTCGAAGCGGATCGGGTTTGCAACCCGAGACGGCCCTTCTGAGGTGTGACTTCTTCCGAGCGGAGAACGCGAACGCGCCCATGTCGTTATGCTCGGAGGCTCTAGTCCCGGACCGTCATCCCGTGCGCGCTGCGATGCGCGCGTGATGACGGGCAAGAACTAAGACGACGACTTCAGCGAATTTGCATCGATCGGCAGGCTGCGCACGCGCTTTCCGGTCGCGGCGAAGATCGCATTGGTCACTGCAGCACTGACAATGGCTGTCGGAGCTTCACCAACGCCGCCCGGAGCCTCTGCGTTCTTGATCAAGTGCGTCTCCACCACCGGAACCTCGTCGATACGCATCGGCAGATAGGTGTCGAAATTGCTTTGCTCGACGCGTCCATCCTTGAAGGTGATCGAGCCATGGAGCGCGGCGGTCAGCCCGAAAAGCGTTCCACCCTGAACCTGTGCTTCGATCGTATCGGGATTGACGTACATGCCGCAATCGATCGCACAGACGATCCGCTTGACTTTGACGGAGCCATCGACCGCCACTTCGACCTCGGCGACCTGCGACGTGTAGCTTCCATATGCGAATTGTACCGAAATCCCGCGGCCATGCCGCGCGGGAACGGGTGATCCCCACCCTGCCTTTTCCGCAGCAAGCGACAGAACAGCAAGCGCTCGCGGATTATGGCCAAGCAATCCCTTCCGATAAGCGAAGGGATCCTGCTTAGCGGCATGCGCGAGCTCATCCATGAAGCTTTCGACCACAAAAACATTGTGAGTTGGTCCGACACCGCGCCACCAGGACGTCCGGACACCAGGGGGCTCGACCCGGACAAAGTCGACATGGATATTGGGCAGTGCATAGGGCGGCTCGGCCGCCGCTTCTACGGCATCGGGGTCCAATCCGTCCTTGACGTAAGGGGGATAATAGCGAGCCATGACTGAGGAGCCGGCGATCCGATGTGTCCAGGCAACCGGCTTGCCGGCCGCATCAAGTCCGGCCGACAACCGATCCAGATAGTACGGCCGATACATATCGTGCCGGATGTCTTCCTCGCGGCTCCAGATCACTTTCACCGGGCCGTCAACGTGCTTGGCGATCTTGACGGCGAGGATCGTCCCATCGGCTTCCAGTCTTCGGCCGAAGCCGCCGCCAATCAGATGATTGTGAATCTTGATCGCATCCATTGGCAGGCCGGTGAGTTCGGCCACCTGAGACTGCGTGATCGTAGGCGCCTGTGTCCCGACCCAAATGTCGCAATGATCCTTCCGCAGATGAACGGTACAGTTCATCGGCTCCATGGCCGCATGGGCCAGGAAAGGCACCTGATAGATGGCGTCAACCCGTTGCGCTGCCTCCGCAAGTGCCTTCGCCACGTCACCGACATTGCGGGCAACCGCGCCCGGCTTTTTGGATTCCTCCTCCAATTGCTTGACGATATCGGCGTTGCTGACCTTGCCATTCGGCCCGTCGTCCCACGTAATGGCGGCGGCTTCGAGTCCCTTCTTCGCCGCACCCATGTGATCGGCCACCACGGCGACAGCTTCATCGATATTCACCACCTGCCGGACGCCCTTCACTGCCAGCGCGGCCTTCTCGTCCACCGTTTTCGCTTTGCCACCGAGCACGGGCGAAATAGCAACCGCTGCAACCTTCATGCTCGGCAGTCGCGTATCGATGCCGTAGAGCGCGCGCCCATCGACCTTTATTGCCGAGTCCACGCGCTTCGCACGCGTGCCGATCAGGGTGAAATCCTTCGGATCCTTTAGTTTGACGTTTGCCGCAGGCGGCACAGGTAATTTCGCAGCGGCCTTCGCAAGTTCGCCGTAGCTCAGATGCTTCGAGCCTGACGCATCGAACACGACGCCATCCTTGGCGCGGCAAGTCGCTGGATCGACATTCCAGCGCTTTGCGGCTGCCGCAATCAGGAGATTGCGACCTACCGCCCCCGCCTGCCGCAGCGGTATCCAGAAGGCGCGGACAGATGCGGAACCACCTGTATTCTGAATGCCTATGATCGCGTTGGCGTAAAGTGCATGATTGGGCGGCGCATGCTGAACCTGAATCTGGTCAAGCTTCACTTCCAGTTCTTCAGCAAGAAGCATCGAGAGCGACGTGTAAACCCCCTGTCCCATCTCGATCATCGGAATGACCAGGGTCACGGCGCCGCTTGGATCGATCCGTATGAATCCGTTCGGCGCGAAAGTGCCCGTGATCTCGCTTTCGACCACCTGCGATGCAGGCGCCGCAAAGACGGACTCCATGGTCGCACCGGTCAACGCAAAGCCAAGCAGCAGACCTGTGCCCTGTAGAAAGGCACGCCGCGACATCGCTGTTTGGCCCGCGACCTGATCTTTCAGAATAAGCTCACCCATGAATCTCAAACTCCCGCAGCGTGCTTGATCGCAGCGCGGATGCGGTGATAGGTGCCGCATCGGCAGACATTGCCCGACATGGCCGCATCGATGTCGTTATCGCTCGGCTTCGGCGTGTCCTTTAGCAGAGCCGCTGCCGACATGATCTGCCCGGACTGGCAGTAGCCGCACTGCACCACCTCCAGCTCCAGCCACGCCTTCTGCAAGGCCGCGCCCTGCGGGACCTGGCCGATCGCCTCGATCGTGGTGACCGCGCTGTCGCCAACGCTGTCGACCGTTGTCTGGCAGGAGCGGACCGCTTGGCCGTCGACATGCACGGTGCAGGCGCCGCACAGCGCCTGGCCGCAACCGAACTTGGTGCCGGTCATGCCAAGCACATCGCGCAGCACCCACAGCAGCGGGGCGTCGCCGTCGACATCGACCTCATGGGGTGTGCCGTTGATCTTTAACGTGAAAGCCATGGATGCCTCTTGAGCGCCTTGGGAGAGAGCGGCGAGCCGACGAGTACCCACCCCTTGAAATTCTTCGGTGGGATCAAGTTGCCCAAAGCGGCATACTCGGGGAGATAGCGCGTCCTCGTCGGTGTGCTGACGTCATCGGATTCGGGCTGAAGTTGCGCCGGGCTCTACTCGATGAGATCTGCGACAATGCTACCCATTGATCGCAGCGCGGGACGGACTTTGCCAATAGCCGGCATGTATAGTTTCCATAGCAGGGAGGAATACCGCTGCGACCGTCTTCTTATGATCCGGGACGGCAGCACGACGAGAACCGAGCATTCCTGCAAAGCGTCCGCATCGAACTCGAGACGAGCGTCTTCGGATTGATCTGCGAAGCCACGGCGTGGCCGGGCTGCATTCCCGATCCATCTTGAGTTCCGTTGTCGGGCGTGTGAATGCAGTTGGTCAGTATGCGCAAGCTGCAGGCTGACTGCATCAGTGATGATCTCAATCCGTCTTCCGGTGTCCAGGCGTGGTTGTCGCCTTCGATTTGAAAGCTCCTCGTTCATCTAAGCCAAGGCTTATGCGGCGCAACTACAGCGCTACAAGAAACGTCCTTCGCACAATGGAAGGTCGATCAGCCGAACTGTAACTCTCCTCGCAACCACTCGCTGCATGGAGTTCGCTCGTGAGGAGAATCGCTGTTCTCATCGCTTCTGCCGTGATCAATGTATCCACGATTTCCGCGGTTGCGGCTGAATGCACCTCAAAGAAGGAATTCTGCACGCGCCGGGCGGCAGTACAAGGCGAATCAGCCAGTGCCGTCTCTAAGGAGAAGACCTGTCGCGCCTACGCCGCCTCTTTCTATGAGTCGGTGACGTTGCGGCAGATGGCTGCCCAGCGCGTCGATGGCGCGGGGGTTCTCGCTGCTCTCGATTCCGTCATCAACGCCGTCAACGATCTGTTGGCTACGAAGTGCGGCGGTTGAGCCTCAAAATCCACGTCGAATGCCAACTCACGAGGTCCGCTGTGATCCTGCTTCCTCTCATGACCACCTGGATGTGGTTTCAAATCTTCAGAGCATCACCGCTTCCGGCTTTCGTGCCGCGACGTCGAGGACAGCAGTAGCGCTGAAGGCTCGCCACTACCCGCCCATTTGAAGGAGGCTGAATATGACCCAGGTCTACTTCCACTGCTCCAACACGAAGAAAGTTTTCGTCGATCATCGCGGCGCTCTGGTGGATGATCTTGTTGAGGCGCGCGATCACGCGGCCCGCGTCGTGCAATCCTTCACCAGCGAGCGTAGCCTCGACGATTGGCGTGACTGGGTCCTGCATGTCAATGACGATCAGGGCGACGAGCTCTTCGTTGTGCCCTTCACGTTCGTGCTCGGTAAGCCCCATTGACGATGTATCGATAGACGACAGCGAGGTTGCCGTCTCTTAGGTCGCTCTCATAACAAATGGGGGCGGCGCACCGGCATACGCATTCGCCAGGATTTGCCGAGATTTGCATTTCTTCATCCGCGCGACGCTCTTTCCTGTTGCCTCGGCGAACGCCGACAGTTTCGCAAGTGCTTGGCCCCGGCGCCCCTCCCGTCGCCGCGGCTCACTGCGGCCGGTCCTTTCCCCGAGGACCGGCCGCCCTTTCACGCTTGACGGGGCGACAGCGCCGGATGGCAGCGGGCACGCCGTGCCCAGCGAGACGCACATTTGTGCCTGTCATGGTGGGCGATCCGGAGAAGTGCAAGGAAGCGAGCGATCTCCTGCTCGCCGAGCACGGCATCTATGTCCAGCCGATCGACTACCTGACCGTCCCTCGCGGCACCGAAGGGCTGCGCATCAAGCCAACGTTCCATCATGATGACGCATTGATCGATGCGCTCGCTAAAGCGCTGTTGAGGTATCGGAGCGTCTTGGATTGCCGCAGCAATGCCATGTGGTCGCGGCGGCCGAGTGATCGCATCACGCTTGTCAGTGATTGGTGCCGAGATTGAGTTCGTTGCTCAACGGTGATGTTCGGCAAAGTTCCCGCCCCGCAACGGTAGCGGACCTCGGATGCGCCAACGGATGTGGAACGAGGGTGCGAAGCCCTCCCGCTCCGCCATCGGTTCGGGGCGGTGAAGAAGTGCTTCGTCACGCGGGCTTTTTTCGAGCCGCCTTTTTTTGCCGGGAGAGCACCACGGTGGAGCACCGAGGCGGATCTGCCATGGCTTCCTGTAAGCCGACTTTGTGCCCAAAAAAACGTCTCGCGATCGCCGGGCGAGCGAAGGCGTGCTCCAGGAACCCCGTTTGCTTCGTCGCCAGCAGGCAGAATGAGTGGCACTTGTCAGGAAGCGAGATGCTCAAACCAGTCGCCTCTTAACTGCGCATTTACCATAACGCCCCATCCTGTGCTCCATTGTTTATTCGCGGCGGGGCTGATTTGCATGGCGCATCGCGGTTTCAGGGCATCGAATGCCGAGAATGTCTTTGGACTTCCACGGTTGCCTTCACCCAACACAGGTGTTCAGGCTCTCGATCTCGTCTATCAGGCGGCGGAGGTGTTCCGCAGCATCGAAGCGAAAGCTCGCGACACAGAGCTGCGCGTGGAGGCCGCCGAGCGGGCACAACGCGAGCTTATCGCCAACACCGAACGCAAGCTGAAGGACGCTACCAGGGCTCTGGAAGAGGCCCAGAAGCGCTTCGAAGCTCAGCAGGAAGCGCTGACGGCGATCGAGCGTCGTGCTCAGGCCGCCGAAGACGAGGCTCGCGAAGCAAGGCAGACACTGGCGCTTGTCGAGGAAGCCATTCGGAGGCGGCTGCTGTTCACGAGCGGCGAGGCGGATGGCAGGATGACGGCGGTCGCCTGACGTTGATCGGTACACGACACGTCGGGAAGGCGGTGCGCTCGTGCGCCTTTCAATGCCCGGTGTCGAAGCGGCGGCGGCCGATGACGCGGTCGGCGCTCTAAGATTGTCGGACGTTGTTCGACGGCCAACGGCGACGAGATGGTTCGTTCAACCGCCTGAACTTCTGGGACTCGGACGACAGTTCAGGTCGAAGGCACGATCAGGCCGACCCTCATATCTCTGGCGACGTAGACGCATGAGTCATCGGCGAGCACGCGGCCGTCTGCAATTCCTAGAACCAGTTTGCCGCGCCTCACCTGGCGCATGTCAACCTGATAGCGCACGCGTCTGACGTCTGGCGTGATGTGCCCTCTGAACTTCACCTCGCCAACGCCGACTGCGCGGCCTTTGCCCGGCGAGCCCGACCAGCCAAGCCAATAGCCGACCATCTGCCACATGGCGTCCAAGCCCAGACATCCCGGCATCACCGGGTCGCCTGAGAAATGGCACTGAAAGAACCAAAGGCTCGGCGCAATGTCCAACTCGCCGACGATATGGCCCTTTCCGTATTCGCCGCCGTCCATGCTGATCTCTGTGATGCGGTCCATCATCAGCATGGGCGGTGCCGGCAACTGTGCGTTGCCTGGGCCGAAATAGCCTCCTTCGCTTGATTTGAGCAGGTCTTCCTTTGTGTAGGACGACTGCGGCGTGTGAAAATCGCGTGGGTTTGGCAAGACAACAAGGCCTTTGATGGCGGGCAGTTGGCGCTGGAACGTGAGTTAGAATGGTGTCTAAACCAGATATTTCAACTACAATGAGAGCTGCCAGCGTTGTCCGAACGGTGCGCGCCATTTTATTAAACGACTTCAACAGGATAAGTCGGCAGCAATCCGCCGGCTTGAGGCTGGCGAATTCCAAGGCGATCGCAAAAAGCTTCAGGGCATGAAGAAAATGAATGGCATTCCGATTTCCCGCCTGCCGCCGCCCGCACTGGCCTCGGCGTTGGGCCTCGCCGGAGGAGGTTCCCTGCGCTCGTGCCTTGCGGACGGAGCCTGTCGGACGGGGGGTGCTTGACGCACCTTCCGCTTCTCACATTCATTGTCGTCGTTGAGGAACGAACCCGCGGCGCAAGTAATCTTGCTGCAGCGATCGCCGTCACGTTTGAAACCGGATTTGCAAATCAGCGGACAAACCCGCGACGACTTGAGCTTGATCCCATCGAGCGCATCGACGCTTGCGAGTCTCACATCGAATTTGGAGCCGGCGTGCTGGTTGAACAGCTCCAGCGAACGCCGTGACTCCGCATTCCATTCCCCATTGATCGATCCAGTGAAGCAGCCAACCCGGCGTAACTCGGTCTGGATCGATCTTGCAAGTTCGGCCTGCGATGGCGGCGCTGGTGCTTGCGGATCGGGCAGCGCGGCGGTTTTTGTGTCCGCTTTCGTCTCCTGCTGCCTTTCTGGCGCAACTGGTGCGACGTTTTTCGCGGCAGCAGCACTTTCGATCGCGACACGCCTCTGCTCGGCCTGAGCGGCTTGTTCTTGCGCGGCTTCCTTGGCCTTCTCGGCGGCGACACGAGCTTCTTCGGCAGCTTTCAGCTCCGAGGCCGCCTTGGCGAGCTTTGTCTGTTGAGCGCCCTCGTTGGCGAGCCGCTCCTGCTCCTGCTGGGCCAGGCGCGCTTTCTCGGTCGCAGCGACGCGCGTCTCTTCGGCGGCAATTTTGGCGAGCTGAAGTTTGGCCAGATTTGCGTAGTAGCCGTCCGGATACTGGGCGAGGAAGAAGTTCAATGCATCCTTGTTGCCGATCTGCAGCGCGAGTTCGTAATCGTGCCGGATGTCGGCCCGCGCCACCGCCGATGAGGCCGTTTCCTTGGAAGCCACTTCCTTCGAAGCCGTTTCCTTGGAGGCCGTTTCCTTGGCCGGCACCAGCGGCACATCTTCGCCGCCAAGCGTCCCGTAGACATACGGTTCCTGCCGATTGCCGGTGGCTTTCATGACGTCGTCGCGGACGAAGCCAAATACCCTGCGCAAGTCCAGGCCCGGAGTGGCAATATATTTGACCAGTGCGGTAGCATAGGGACTGTTCTTGCTGTTGCCGTCAGATGCCGTCGAGCCAGCCTTGGCGGCGTAGGCGACCAAGGTGTTTGATGTTGCCGGCTCTATTCTGGCGAGGCCCCGACTCATCGCCCGCGAGCCGACCGTTCGCTTCATCTTCTCGGCGAAAGGATTGTTGCGGCACGCATCGACGATCACAAGTCGCAGCTGTTTTGCCGGTTCAATAGCCAACAGAACGCGATCGAGCGAAAGCGCCTCGTCGTAGACGTCCGTATCGCGCTCAAGCCTGGCATCCGTCGGGATCAGGTAATTCGAACCTTCCAGCTCAATGCCATGACCTGCGTAATAGACTACGGCGACATCAGCGTCGCGAACCCGGTCGGCGAAATCGCGAAGTGTGCGCCGCATGTCGGCCGCCTCGAGATCGAGATGGGTTTCGACCACATCGAATCCCGCGTTCTTCAGTGTCGCATCGACGATTGCAGCGTCATTGGCCGGATTCAGGAGAAGCGCTGCGTTCTTGTAAGTGGAATTGCCAATGACGAGCGCCACACGATTCCCGGCCCAAGCCGGCTGGCAGAGCAGCAGCAGCGCGGCGGCAAAGAGCAACAATCGGCGCAATTTCATAAATCCATACAAATTCATGACGGTACGACTGTTTATGGCCGCTTATAGCACACCGGCCGGCATAACAGAAGCGGTTCCCATTGCCGCGCCGATTGTCGACACCTGTCCTGTGTACCACTTGGGAATGAACAAGTGTGTGCGGTAGTTCACGATCGAAGTCGGCGATGGGCAACCGCCGCAAGTGCCAAACTCTACGGCCTCCCCGCCAGAGCCGGGGCCGCCGCCTTGCCCGCTGCAGCCCGGACTTGTGCCAGCCTTTGCTCCAAGGCTAACCACGGACCGGCCTGTCTCTTGAAGAGAACACCACTTCTGTATTCTATTGGCCTGATGGAGCCGCCCTAAGGTACCCTACGCGGGCACCGCGAGATATCAGTACCATGGCTGACGTAAAGCTCGCTCAGGCAACGGGCAAGGACAGCATGGCCGATTGCCGCGCCAATCTTTGGCTGGATTGGGCTTCCAGAGCAGCAATCGTCGTCGTTTATGGCGGCTTTGCCCTTATCGGCGCCGCCAGCCTTCCTCATCTGCTGCCACTCGACAGCGTCAACAAGCTTCTGGTGATCGCGGCGAGCATTGCTAACGTCCTGTTCCTGGGCTTGGTTGCGCTGACAGCCATTACTCGGCTGGTCCCAATACGGAAGTCGAAGGGTATCGAGCCGCGGCTCTCGGCCTTGCTAGGCACGTTCTTGAGCATAGCGCTTGCTTTTCTTCCGAGGGCGGAGCTCGGCCCTATCTGGTCGGCTCTGTCCACGACGTTGATCCTGGTAGGCACCTCGCTTTCTTTCGTGGTGCTCCGCTGGTTGGGCAAATCCTTCAGCATACTGGCCGAGGCAAGGCGCCTGGTGACAGAAGGGCCCTATCGAATCGTCCGGCATCCGCTATACCTCTGTGAGGGAGTAGCCTTGATCGGTGTGACGCTGCAGGTGCTTTCGCCGCCTGCCGTGCTCATCGCCGTTGCGATTGTGCTGGTTCAATGGCGGCGAATGGTCAACGAAGAAGCGATTCTGAAGCGGGCTTTTCCTGAATATCGCGCCTACGCCGCGAATACGTCTTTTCTGATCCCCACAAAACTTGGCCGGCTGTTTGCAGGTTCGAACCCGCCTTAGAAGCACGATCCGGAAAAGCGTGGGGCGGTATAGGAGACCCTCGCAGATGAAGTCTCCTGCGAGGGAAACGAATTCCTAAAAGGATGAGACCGCCCGAAGGCGGTCCCTGTGCGACTCTCATGAGCTGGATCAGGCCATCCTGAGCGCGTTACGACGGCTATGCGCGATAAAGCCGATGCCGGCAAAGCCGAGGATCAGCATGGCCCAGGTGGAGGGCTCCGGCACCGCCGCAACGCTGTCGTTGAATCCGGTCACAAGACCCTGGTTCCATTCGTACGGATAGGCCGAGAAGCGCGAATTGGTCGTTCCAACGTTGCTGTCGCTGTCCAGATAGAGAGTGTTGCCGTTGGACAGGCCAAACTCCCTGACCGTCAGCATCAGGTAGCCCTTCGTCGGATCGTAATTGAATGACGTTGAAAGGTTGAAGTCCAGCCGGCCATCTGAAACGGCCGGTGCGCTTCCGCTGAACACGTTAGTGAAGGTTGCGTCCGGAAAAGCAAAGGCGCCGGTATCGAACGTGCTGATGTTGGTCGTGTTCGGAACGTATGAAAGATAGATGTCAAACGTGCCGGTCCGCGCAGTGCCGCCAGGAAACAGCGAGTTATAGAATGTGATTTCGTTGATGTTGATCGAGGAGCTGAAGCTGCTCGAATTGTAGATCTGTTGATAGTAATAGCCGCCGACATTATTTCCGAAGGGAATACCGTTGCTGCTATCGGCATTGCCTATGACAAGAGCTGCAGCGGGAGAACAAGCAAACTTCAGAGCTGCCACTGCGACAGCTGCCCTCAACATGAATTTCATTGATGCCCCATACCAGTTGCTGGATCAATTTTGATCCTTATTTAACGGTCGGAGGTGTTGCATGGCTCTGTTACAGAGAGGTGACCTGAGAGCCATCGCGCAGGGCCGAGGACAAAACGTCGCAGGGGCAGCTCTGAATCTTCTTATCGGCAGGAGAGTTCAGGGCATCGACTCTATCGCCGGTTGCGGCGCGCCGGTGCGAGTGCGCTTCAGTTGCCGGACCTTTCGCCTTCAGTGGGCAAGGTAAACTGGAAGACGGCTCCGTGGGGCACGTTCGCGCTGGCCCACAATCGACCGCCATGTGCGGCGATGATCGAACGGCATATCGACAGTCCGACCCCTATGCCGCCCGGCTTGGTCGTGTAGAAAGGGTCGAACAGGCGCTCGAAGGTTGTCGGCGGCAAACCCGGGCCTGAATCCATCATCGCGACAAGAACGCCATCGCGATCTGCCTGCGTGGTGCGGATCACGAGCTCGCGCGCTCGCTCAGTCGTTCCGCTCATCGCCTCGATCGCATTGACGATCAGATTGACCGCGACTTGTTGCAATTCGACCCGGTCGCCAATGACTTCCGGCAAGTCTGCCGCAAACGACGTTTGCACCAAGACATTGTGCCTCGCTGCCTCAGCCTGGGTGAGCTCGACCACCTCGCGGATGACGCGGTTGATCGCGATACGATCCTTTTTGGGCGGCGCCTTCTTGATGATATCGCGAATCCGCCCGATGACCTCGCTTGCCCGAATGGCGTTCTGCTCGACCCGGGCCAGCGCTCCACGAACCTGCTCGAGCTCCGGGGGCCGGCGATCCAGCCAGCGTAGCGCTGCTTGCACGCTGGCGACGACCGCGGTGTTCGGCTGGTTGACTTCATGGGCAATGGATGCCGTGAGCTGCCCCATCACCGCAACACGGTTTGCATGGGCGAGCTCCATCTGGACCTCGCGATACCGACGTTCGCTCTCGCGGACCTCGACTTCCGCACGTCGACGTTCGCTCAGGTCCAATACGAAAACAACACCCTGGTCTCGGTCTTCGTCGAAGGCGGCCGCGCCGACCAGGACCGGCACGCGCTCGCCGTCCTTGCGGAACAACTCCTTCTCGAACGGTTTCGCGGCTCCAGTCTTCTCCATTTCTGTCTGGGCACGTGAGGTGCGGTCTCGCCACTCCGGCGGCGTCAAGTCGTTCCAGCGTAGCTGGCCCGCGGAGAGATCCTCCTGATTGTATCCAAGGGTCTCGAGGAACGAGCAATTCGCGTCAACAATATCGCCGCTCCGATTGAAGATGCAGATTCCGATGATGTTGGCGTCGACCAGCCGACGGATCCGCGATTCTCGTTCTGATATCTCTCGATACAGGCGAGCATTTTCGATCGATGTGGCGGCCTCGGAGGCGAGAAACTTCAGAATGGCGATGCGGGCGGGGGTGAACACCCCTGCAGCGAGGCTGTTTTCGAGATATAACACGGCGACCGTCTTGCCTTGCTTGATGAGCGGCAGACACAGGGCCGACCGGGTGCGTTTGCGGCGCATATACTGGTCGCCGGAAAAAGTGCCACGCTCCGATATATCGCCGAGGATGACGCTTTCCTGCGTGCGCGCAGTGTAGAGAACCAGCGATTCCGGCAATTCCGCTGTCGAGATCGGCAGGTCGCAGAGATCGATCCTCACTGATGCACTGCCGATAGTCGCTTCGGCGTGAACCCGCAGCTCGGATCCTCGCGGCAAAAGCAGTAGTCCGCGGTCTGCGCCGGCATGCTCGATGGCAGTGCGCAACAGTGTCTCAATAAGCTTTTCCAGCACGATCTCGCCGGAAACGGCCTCCGAAACCTTAAGCACTGTTGCGAGGTCCAATTGTTCGACGGGTGCTCCGATCGTACGCATTGCGCTCGGCGCAAATTCTCTTTCGCGGAGGTGGGGGTAAAGCTCTTCGAGTTGCCGCACCTTGGCGCCGGCACCCCACCGCAGGTAGCAATCGCTTGCATTCGCCAGATAAGAGAGGGCTGCGGTGCGAATGCCGCGCGCCTCGTAGAAGCGGGCCGCACACTCCGCGGCGATCGCCTCGATCTGAACAAATCCGGCGTCCCGCGCCAGTGTAATCGCCTCTTCGTATAGTCGCTCCGCGTCCAGTGTGCGTCCTTCGATGCGGGCGATCTCCGCGGCAAGCAGCGTCAATCGATCGCCGAAATTTGCAGGCACCCGTGCACACCGAATGGTGAGTTCGTGGTGATGTTGACGCAGGCTGCCTGCGTGCAGCTCGTGTCGGTCAGGTGGCGACGTATCACACGCGGCAGCGTGGGCAAGCGCCGCATAGAAGCGGTATTCTACAAGTTCCAGATAGGCCCGTACGCTGCGGAAGAGCCTGTCTGCCCGCGCGGCGAATTCGAGAGCGGTGCCGTAGTGCCCGGCGACCACGTGGGCCTGCATTTGGGTGACGTAGTGCAGGCAGGCGGTCTGCGGGCAGGACGCTTCCAGGGGATGACGCTCCGTCGGGCCGGGCACTCCGAAGCTGCTCTCCTTGTCGCGGCCAATCAGGCTAAGAGCCAAATCTCTTTGCGTCGAAGAATTTGCGGCCGGCAACTCGAAACCCGCGTCCTCGGCGAACGCGACCCCCTGTTCCGTATCCTTGTAAACCTCATGAAGCGGGTCGCCACAGAAGAGACGAATCGACGTCGCTGTCCAATGCAACCATGCGACCCAAGCCAGGTCGCCGGTTGCCGACACGATGTCCCGGCCACGGCGAACGAAGGGCAAGCCCGACCGGAGCGGCTGTACCCAAGGCGTTACATAGTAGCCGAATACGGCGATCGTCCGTCCACTGAAAGCCAGTTGCGGCTGCCTGTTGGCGAGAGAAACTCCAAATTGCGCCAAACGCAATCCGAGTTTCGGGTCTGCATAGCGGTTGTAGAGAACGCTGAATGTACATGCCAGCGGATAGCAGGAGCTCTCGCTGGTCCCATGCTGAAGCGTCAATCGTGCCGATCCCATGATCACGAGGTGGGACAGGTTGAGGTCGGTGAGGAGAGCAGGTGTAACGAGGTCAGCGATGACCGCCATTGTTGCACGATGGTCGGGATCGGTTGCCGGTGGTATTGCGTGAAGCTGGTCGTCGGATAGTTGCTCGGCCAACATACGCAGGCGACTGCCTTCCTCATCCACTTCTGGATCCGTCGGGTGAGGGCGCCAGTCGATCCCGACCAAACGGAGAAACTCGAGACCGACGGCAACGGCGCGCGTGAGCTGGCCCTGCACCGAATACAATTTGGACCGAAGCCTGGTCACCTCCGAGCTGGCGTGAACGTTCGGACAACTCTGCGACAGCAGCAGCAACTGCGCATCCGCATTATCCAGATGCCCGACCAGGAACTCGCACTCGGCGCGCAACAGGGCGACGGCGAAGGCCGTCTCGCTGCAGTGAGGATGCGCTTCGTCTCCAAGTAGCTTTCGCGCAACCTCAAGATAGGCGATGGCCGCACTGTAGGCCGCAGCGTTGCGGGCGCGCCGGCCAGCCGAAAGATTGATGGCAATGATTTGCCGGCGTTCCGCCTCGCTCGTAGTGGCGGCGATGCCACGATTGAGCTGGCCGGCGACGAGGTAGACCGTCTCGCTGGTCTCGTCGGGCACCACGTGCGCCGCCAATGCCGTGCCAATGCGAAGATGCAGGGCGGGCTTGTCTTCGTCCGGCTGCAGCGTGTATGCGGCCTCGTGAACGCGGTCGTGCACGAATCTGTAGCAGCCGTCCACCAACTCGATCAGCTGGAGACGAACCGCCCCTCTGAGATCCGCATGGACCTGCTTCTCCGAGGTTCCGAGCGCGCGCGCGAGCGTCGTCGGCGCTGCGCTGCTACCAAGACAAGCCAGCCCCACCAGAGCCTGCCGTGCCTCGCCGGGTAAACCACCGAGCTTGCCAACCATAAGGTCTACAACGTTCTCGGTATAACCTTTGGCATGGATGCGCGCGAGGTCCCAGCTCCACGAAGCTTTCTGATGATCGAACGTGAGCAGCTTCTCTTCGGCAAGCGCGCGCAGAAACTGGATCAGAAAAAACGGATTGCCGCCTGTCTTCTCCTGCATCAACTGCGCCAGCGGCGCGGCTTGGGCCGGCTCGCAGTGAAGCGTATCCGCCGTGAGCTGCTCGGCGCCATCAAGGGCAAGGGGCCCCAGGCTGATTTCCCGTATTGATGCGCTGGCATGACGGATTGTCTCGAGCTTTCGCTTCAGCGGATGCTCCCCGTCGATCTCATCGTGACGGTAAGCGCCGACCAGCAACAAGTGTCGCAGATCGGAACGGGTCAACAGCTCCTCGAGCATCTCCCACGTGGCTACGTCGAGCCATTGCAAGTCATCGACAAAGAGCGCGAGAGGATGGCTCGGCTGGGCGAAGACACCGATGAAGCGCCGAACGACAAGTTGAAAACGCCGTTGCGCGTCCTGAGGCGAGGCCTCCGGGACCGGCGGTTGATCACCGATGATCAGCCTCAGTTCGGGAACGAGATCGACCATGAGCTGACCGAGCGGGTCCAGCGCTTCGCGCAGGGCGTCGCGCCAGGGTGCCAGATCCGCGTCGCTCTTCGCGAGAAGATGCCGGATCAGACTCTGAAAGGCCTGGGCAAGCGTCGCATAGGGAATGTCGCGGCGAAGTTGATCGAACTTGCCGGAGGCAAAAAACCCGCCGCTCGGGACCAGGGCGGTATGCAACTCCTGAACCAGGGCTGATTTGCCGATACCGGAAGGTCCGGAGATCAGGACCAGCTCCGGCATGCCGCTGCCGCCAATGCGAGCGAACGAAGTGAGCAAGCTGTCAATTTCGCGCTCTCGTCCGTATAGTTTCTCCGGAATGAGCAGACGATCCGGCATGTCGGACTTGCCGATGCCAAAGTGCTCAATCCGGCCTCGAGCTTCCCACGCCGCAAGGCAGCGCTGAAGATCACGCCTGAGACCGGCCGCGGTCTGATAGCGTTCTTCGGGCGTCTTCGCGAGCAGCTTCATGACAATCGCCGAGACGATGTCCGGCACTCCTGCAATTCGTTCGGCAGGAGGTTTCACCTGTCTCGCGACGTGGCAATGCACCCATTCCATGGGACCGGCCGCTGTGAACGGCAGCGTGCCCGTGAGCATCTGGTACAGCGTGACGCCGAGTGCGTACAAGTCGCTGCGAGAATCGATTGAACGATTCATGCGTCCGGTTTGTTCGGGAGCCATATAGGCGAGCGTACCAGCGAGTGTTTCGGGCGGCTCAAACGCTTGCCGCTCGCGTGAAAGGCGCGAAGCGATACCGAATCCTGTAAAGCGGACTTCGCCGGCAGGGTTCACCACGATATTTGCCGGCTTTAGGTCCTTATGAACGAGGCCGCGCCGGTGCATTCGGATAAGGGCTGCAGCAATGCCGGTCGCGAGGCGCAAGAAGCGTCCCAATTCCATCGGCGCGCCGAGCAGGCGGTCGAGTGGCTCGCCGGCAGGATCTTCGAGCATCAAGACGGTACGACCGCGTTCGCGGATCAGCGCCAGCGGCCGCACGGCCCAATCGCCCTCCAACTCATCTTTCAACGCGTATTCATGAGCAAGTCGATCGCGGCTTGTGGAGGACGGATGCTCCCGCGTGAGCGTCACCATCAGAACGTCGATGAGATGGCCGTCCGCGTTGAGGCGTCGCTCGCGGCGGAACGCACGTTCGCCGTCCTCCCAGGGGGCGAGGCTGGTGTCTCCGCTGATGGAGACTCGAGGGGACGTGCTCATCCTACCGTACTCCGGAGCCTGGCCGGTAGGGCGCTAAATGCCTGTCCAAACTGAATGGATCAGCGTACCCCTCCGAACAATGCCTTACAACAACTTGTTGGTTTGGTGTCCAGATCCGCGCGAATGCCCTTCAAGCGATCTTGATGCCGCGTCGCAGCCGGGGGTGGCGCGAGCCCGTGGGGCGGCTGTGCAGTCTAAAGGTGTATGAGTGGAATCGATCACCTATAAGGTTGGTCGATTTTTCGTGAGACTCGCTGACGACGGTCCAAAGGGCAGCCTTGTGGCTATATCGCGCCTATGAAGCGGGGCCACCATCCGCCTCGATTTCCTATCACCTCTCGCGCATGATGCAGTTATCAGCGGTTGCCGAGCTCAGCTCGCCGTGGCGGCGAAACCTGAAAATAGTTCATGCGATATCTGCCAGACATAATTGCCTCGACCCGACTTGCAGCGAAGGCAGCGCTGAGCCCCCAAATCAGAGAGCAATTCTGCACCAATGGCGAACTGCCGGAACGCGGAAAGCCGCGCGCGACCAAATAGACCGCTTCGTATGGTCGATCAGGATTCGATCCCGACACGGAAATGGGCGTCAGGTGTGACCGGCTCGCCCGGAATCGCTCATTCGGTCCTGGCACGCGACGACGAGACGCCGGCTAATGTCGCCGACATCTACAACCAGGCCGGCGACGACTACGCCTCCTACGCCGATGGCGACCCTTCGCAGCTATTCGCCTTCGGCGGAATGCATGCGTACGCGGATCGGCACGTTTGGGCCGTATTGGAAACAAAGCTGGCGGACCTGCGGGCCTCCGGAAAGAGATCGGTCAGGTTCCTCGATGCGGGTTGCGGACCGGGCACGTGGCTACGGCGACTGATTCTGCGCGCACGCGCCCTCGGCTTTAGCAGCATTACTGCGCGCGGATTTGACATTGCGGAAGCTCAGATCCAGCGGGCTCGTTTGACCGCAGCTGCAAGCCTTTCTGAAGTGAACGTCACATTCGACGTCGCCGACCTTGCGGACCGGTTGCCGGAGCCGGATGCCTCCGTCGATATCACCCTTTGCCTGTACAGCGCTCTCAGCCACCTGCCTGTTGAAAGGCTGACCGATATCTCTGGAGAAATCGCGCGCGTCACGTCTGGCCATTTTATCACGACCGTGCGTTCGATCGGCAGCACGCCAACGGCTTTTGTGGAATCGCTGGAGAACGTGCGCCGCCTGAAGCATGATCACACCAACGACCGCTGCGAAATCGACCTCAGTGATGGTCGGCATATGGCATTCGGCTTTCATCTGTTTACAGCAGACGAATTGCGAAACCATTTCGCCCGGAATTTCGACATCGAGGATTTGCGGGGTCTCGACCTGTTCCACGGTCGATTCATGCCGGATGCGCGATGGAATCCGTCGCAAGCAGCCGAGAGTCAAATCGCTGATGAGCTCGATCGGCTTGAGAGAGCGTATGCGACGAACACGGAGTTCATGGACCGCGCCACGCATCTCTTGCTCATAGCGCGCAGCCGGCAAGTCGCCACGTCAATCGAAAATCTGGATTCCAACTCCGCGGCGCTGGATCTGGCCATCGATCGGACCTGTCCAACCTAAGAGAACCTCACGAACCGAACAGCGTTCGTCGTAGCCGCGCGATTGCGGCCGGCGTGCCGCGCACCCTCATGATCCGGCCAATTGTGTCGTAGTTCTCGGAAAGCACGTGCACGTGCTCATACACGTCACTGAGCAGCGACTGTTTCGCATACGGCACCACGAATTCCTCCTCCACCATCGCCACCTCGAAGAAGGCGATGATTGTCTCGCGCAGCGCCGCTATGTCCGCGGCAGACCTCGCGGACAGGAGAATTGCGTCGGGGTGCCTCGCGCGAAGCGCGACGCGATCGGCCTCGTTCAAGCGATCGATCTTGTTGAGGAGCAAGCGCGACGGCACTATTTCCGCGCCGATCTCGTGTAGCACGTTGCGGGTCACTTCGAGCTGCGATTGGTATGCCGGATCGGACGCATCAACGACGAACAGCAGCAACGACGCTTCCAGTGCTTCGGCGAGCGTGGAGCGGAACGATGCCACGAGATCATGCGGTAGCTTTTTTATGAATCCGACGGTGTCGGAGACGAGGATGCGCGGCTTGGTTTCCGGCTGCAGAGCGCGTACTGTTGTATCGAGGGTCGCGAACAGCTTGTCCGCGACCAGGACCTCGCTGGCCGTGAGCGCCTGCATGAGCGACGACTTCCCGACGTTTGTATATCCGACCAGCGCGACCCGAAGCTGATCGCGACGCGCAGTCCGGCGTTGGTCGCTATCCCGCCCGATTGCCTCCAGCTGCTCCCTCAGCTCGGCGAGACGGTCTCGAATCTTTCGTCGTTCGAGTTCGAGATCGGATTCGCCCGCGCCGTAGCCCTGCCGCCGCTCGCCGCCCGCGGACGATTCGCGCAGGCGCGGCGCGATGTACTTTAAGCGCGCCATCTCGACCTGCAATTTCGCCTCACGGCTGTGTGCGTGACGATGGAAAATCTCCACAATCACTCCCGTCCGATCCAGGACCTGCGCGCCGGTTGCGCGTTCGATATTGCGCGCCTGGCTTGGCGAGATGTCGTGATCGACGATCACGTATTCCGGCGTCGGCAGGTCAGGCTTGATTGCTCCGGCACTCGGCTCGCGTCCATCGGTTTCTTCGAACCGCTCGCGGGCCTTGGACTTCCGGACCCGTGCCGTCGATCCGACGACGCCCGTCCCGCCGGTCATCGCGGCGAGCTCCTCGAGCCGCCCCTTGCCCAGCACCGTCGCGCCGTCGATTTCGTCCCGCTTCTGCGTTATCGTGCCGACAACCTCGAACCCGAGTGTCTTAACCAGGCGGCCCAGCTCCGCAAGACTTGCGGCATGGGCAACGTCATCGACGCCCTGAGTCTGCACGCCGACGAGTATCGCCGCCGGCATACGCGTTTGTGATCTTGCGATTTGGCGCGCGTTGGTGCCGAGGCCGTCTCCGGCTTTTTCCATGACTTTGTCCTGTGCGCGAGCTGCCCCGCGGGCGGCGATCCGGTTGACTTCCGAGGTCCCGAGGGCCCAGCGCAACCGTCTGCCGGCTTACGCGAGCCGACACAGGCGGCCATCGCCGCCTGTGTTCGGAGGTCGGGGCGGGTTACGCGGCCTTGCGAAGCGGATTGTGTTCGCGCCGGCGCGCCGAGACGGCGCAGCCGCATTCATTGACGGTCCCCGACTCGATGATAAAGCCGCGCTTTTCGAGCGAGAGACGAAGTGCTTCGGTGGCGCTGGCCTTTTGTGGTTCGACCCAGACGACCAGTACGCCGGCTTGATCCAAGAACTTCACCAGCCAATCAAGCGTCGGCTCGAGAGTCCTGAACGGGCGGCGCCGCCAATCGACCAGGGCGACGTCATACTGGCCGGCCGCCCGCCCGCAATTCGCCGTCGCCGCGGCTCGCGCAAAGCCGCGGCGATGCAGGTCAAACATCAGCTCAACGGCCTTGGAGCCGGCGACGACGATTCGGTGCTGCGCGGAGCACTTCGCAAGCGCGATCATCGGATCGATGATTCGATCGCCTGGGGGGATGGATCGGGGAGAAATCATGATGGCACCATTTTGGACGAACTATCGTTGGCCCGACGCGGGCTGGGACGGCTGGCCGTCCGTCAGGTATCTCGCGCAAGTCGCGCCCGGGTCTTGAACGTGGCGGGTCGCGGTCGCGAAGCCTGCCTGCTGATGCTGAGTTCAAAAATCCCGGGAAGCGGGGGATCAGTGTCTGGCGTAACGATCTACGCGCACTGGATCGGCCGCCCATGCGATAGAAGGGCCATCGCATCTGAAGCGGGGCGACATGACACTATCTCACTTGAGAAGCAGACGTGGACGACAGTGCCCGCAATGTACGTGAAGCGGCATAAAGAAACGAGACGGACCGGCGGGCTCCGGCATAGTGACGGCATCAATGAGCCGCTCTGAAAGTGAGCGGCGCCATCGCAGAGTCGGGCCAAGGTGCCGGAGCGTTGCAGGAATCCACTTGCGAGGCCACAGCAATTGCCCGAGCCGATGCGTCGGCGATGGCCGCTTCCGCGCCGCAGCAACTGCGTGAGGCCCGCTGTCTGGCCCGCCACCGCGCCGGATCGCTTGCGAGGCCTTGAGCTATTTTGCTGTCGTTGGGGAAGTCTTGCTTACATCTTGGGCCGCGATGCCGTTTCCGCAATGGAGCGCATTGCGAATGTCAAATGGCAAAATATACGTAGCACAGCGATCGAAGTGCGTAAGTGCGTCGCGGGCCGCCGGCCGGATTTTGCTCGGACGGCAAAATGGGCGAACACGATGGCTCTGGAAGATGAATAGATCTGCCAACATGGTGCTGCTTGTGGACGACGAGCCGAACACACGGCGGTTTCTGCGCGCCGGCTTCGAACTCGAAGGATATCTGGTGCTTCAGGCCGATAACGCGGCTGACGCCTTGAAGGTCGCTACCTTCAATACGCTGGATCTGATCATTCTTGATCCGGACTTGCCGGACCTGCATGGCCGGGAGTTCCTCGAGCGCATCCGATCCTGGTCCAACGTTCCGATCATCATCCTCTCGGTCGTGTCGAGCGAAGCGGAGAAGGTGAAGTTTCTTCAGGACGGCGCCGACGATTACTTGGTCAAACCGTTCGGTATGGCCGAACTGCTCGCGCGCAGCGCGGCCGTGCTGCGGCGCTACGTCAAGCCGACAACCGAGGATTCCATCGTCGTGACCGGCCCCCTCTCGGTCGATATCATGACCCGGACGGTGACGCTCAACCGGAGCAGGATCAAGCTCACACGGAAGGAATACCGCTTACTCCACATCCTTGCGACGCATGTCGGGTTCATTGTCACGCATGATCAGTTGCTCAAGGAGATCTGGACCGGCAACCAGAAGAACATCCAATATCTCCGTGTCCTCGTTCGAAAGCTGCGCCAGAAGATAGAGACGGATCCTCACAATCCTCGCCTTCTCGTCGCCGAGTCCGGGGTCGGGTATCGGCTACAGGATCAGTTCGAGACCGCCGCGGAGTGAGTGTGGCGTACCCCCATCAGGTGTCGGCCGGCCTCGGTCCCGACGTTTCCGGTGCTTCGCAGGCGTACGGCCCTGGCCAGGTTGACAATCGTGGTGTCGTTGCATAACCCGATATAGCGACAGTTACCGGTTATACCCTCTTTACCGCTGGATGGAGCTTGCCATGGGAAGGGTGCGATTTGACAGCGCCGATGTGGACGGACTGAGGATCTTCTACCGCGAGGCGGGCCCGAGGGATGCCCCCGTGCTGCTTTTGCTTCATGGCTTCCCCACCTCGGGTCACATGTTTCGTGACTTGATCCCGAGGCTCTCCGATCGGTTCCGTCTGATCGCGCCAGATCTTCCCGGTTTCGGTCAGTCGGCCATGCCGTCGCGCAGCGATTTCAAATACACGTTCGATGCGATCGCCGATCGCATCGATAGGTTCACCGAAGTGCTGGCTTTGACGAGGTTCGCCGTCTACGTGTTCGACTATGGCGCGCCGACGGGATTCAGGCTTGCCGTACGACGTCCTGAGCGGATTACGGCGATCATTTCACAAAACGGAAATGCGTACGAGGAGGGGCTCAGCGAAGGCTGGAATCCGATCCGAGGCTATTGGAGCGATGGGTCGGCGCAGAATCGCGAAGCCTTGCGCGCATTTCTCAAGCCGGAAACGACAATCTGGCAGTACACCCATGGCGTCTCTGACATCACTGCAATCTCGCCGGACGGATATTCACTGGATAACCATTACCTGGCTCGGGCCGGCGCCGACGAAGTTCAACTCGACCTCTTCGGAGACTACAAGAGCAACGTCGCCCTGTATCCGAAGTTCCAGGAATACTTCCGGACCCATCAGCCGCCGTTCCTCGCCGTCTGGGGCAGGAACGATCCATTCTTTCTGCCGGCGGGAGCCGAAGCGTTCAAGCGCGACATGCCGAAGGCCGAGGTGCACTTCTTCGATACCGGGCATTTCGCACTTGAGACCCATGGTGCCGAGATCAGCACGGTCATCAGGGCCTTTCTCTCCGCGACTGTGAAGTAGGCGGCTCGCCGGCGAGTTCCTGCCGCTTTTGGCGTCTGCGTTCTCACTCGAACAGGTCGTTGCAGGAAACGACCTGCTCAAAGGTTGGAGGCGGCGCAAGGTGCGGATCCTATTCATCGGCGACGTTGTGGGCGCGGCGGGTCTGGCCGCGCTGTCATCGCTTCTTCCGCCGCTCCTCTCGCGCTGGCGAGTGGATGTCACCATCGTGAATGGTGAAAACTCCGCCGAAGCCGGCTTCGGGATAACCTTCGATTCCTATCGCGCGATCAGAAACGCGGGGGCCGACGTCGTGACCCTTGGCAACCACTCGTGGAACCGCAAAGAGGCTCTCGAACTGATTCAGAATGAACCCCGTCTCATCCGCCCCATCAATTATGTGCCGGGTACGCCGGGTGCAGGGCTGGTGGAGGTCCAAACCGCAAAGCTAAAGCGCGTGCTCGTTATCAATGCGTTGGGCCGGCTGTTCATGGAGCCCGCAGACGATCCGTTCGGCACCATTTCCCGTATCCTCGAAGAGCGGCGTTTGGCACGAGACGTCGATGCGGCCGTTCTCGACTTCCATTGCGAGGCGACCGGCGAAAAGCAGGCAATGGGACATTTCTGCGATGGTCGGGCCAGTCTCGTCGTCGGCACGCACACCCACACACCGAGCGCAGATTGCCGCGTTCTGCCGCGCGGTACCGCTTACATGACGGACGCGGGAATGACCGGCGACTACGATTCGGTCGTTGGCATGGATAAGCGGGAGCCGATTAATCGGTTCGCGACCGGCATGTCATCCGGTCGTTTCACGCCAGCCGCGGGCGTTGCGACGATGTGCGGTGTTGCTGTCGAGACGAACGAAGCGACGGGCCTTGCCGTCACGGTCGCACCTGTCAGGATCGGACCTCATCTCGGCGAGCGGAATCCCCATTTTTGGGAATGATGGATAGCGCTCGAACGCAGCCAGGGACGGGTGCGACTGGCGAGCACGTATGTCGCGCTTGTTCGCCTGGATAGGCGAGCAACCGTCTGTTCGGGCCGATGCCGCGCGAATTTCCGGGCCTATCGCCAAACCCTTGAACGCCGATGATGTCTGAATGTTTCTCGGCGTCGGGTCATCGGCAATCGCTCGATCGAACACCCCATACCAAGGTATAGGATTAGGTATCACAACCGAGAGATTGTAGGGGCATATGCGTAAACGCATAATGACATCCCGCATTGTTGCGACCGAAGCGCACTGTGGGACGTTCTCCAGCTAGCTATGAAAGTCTGCTCGCCTTCATTCAACAAGACCTCGAAACTCACGTGGCGGTCGCACTCGAGCAGTGGCGGGTATACCTGCTTGACCTCCCGGCGCCGTGATGAATTCGAGCATTTCGTAGGGTTCCGCGCGGTGAACAGTCCATTTGTAGCGATCATCGATGACGACGAGGCACTTTGCTCGTCACTCGTGGATCTCATGCGCTCGGTCGGCTACCTCTCCGAACCCTTTGCCTCCGCGGAGATGTTTCTGGGATCGAGCCATTTGTTGAATGTGGACTGCATCATTGCCGATGTTCATATGCCCGGAATGGGGGGACTCAACCTCGTTCGCAAGCTCCATGAACTCGGCGTCACGACGCCGGTAGTGCTCATCACGGCTTTGCCTGACAAGCAACTGGATGACGATGCGGTCTCGGCGGGAGCATTTTGCCTTCTGCGCAAGCCATTCGAGACAAGTTCTCTGCTCGAATGCGTCGAGAGGAGCCGCGTCTAGTGCCGGCGCCAACCCACGGCGATCGGTGCGAGGACAGCCCCCAATGCTCCAAAAGATGAACGCGCCCTTCTGCCGGCGGAAGGCTCGACCCGTCGCGGAATGAGCCGATCGGAATGAAAATCCTTCTCCGTGGTCCTTGCGGCGGCATGCTCCGTCAGAGAAGCGTTCAAGACTTGTCTGTCGTCACTGCCGAGCAGCCGCCGAGCACCGAAGCGTTCGGCAAGTCGAATCCGCTTTCTTCCACGCGGCGATGAAAGAACTGGCGGGAGTCGGCGAGCACGCTGACGTAGTTGCGCCCCCGAGCGTTCGGCCAATTTGGCAAGATCACCTTAAGCGCAACAAGCCAGAAGTAGCGGCTTGCGAGAAAACCGCGCAGAATTCACAGGCTTCGTCAGCCAATAACGAGGTCGCAAATGCCTGTCATATTCGCGAGCCTGCGAGCTGCACTTGCGGCGCGCGGCCTTGTCTTGACCATGCAACCGGCTATCGCACGTCATCCAGCGCGCGAACGCTATCATTCCGACAGTGCTGTTCGCTCGCGCGCCTGGGAGGTCTATGCCGCGGCGTCGCAGCCGGCCGATCGATGGTGGACGCGCCTTGTCGATGCCACGCAATCGGCTTTCGTCGGGCGCTAGCTCCAGCCTCTTGCTTCGAGCCCGACGGAGCCTCTCCGTCTGGAAAGGATCTACGACAATGCTCCGAGAATCCGTTATTCGTCCGCTGGCACGGGCCGCACTCTTGCTCCCCTTAATTTTCAGCCCGCTATCCGCGATGGCCGATCCTCCTTTACCGTCGCCGACAGAAGACTCAAACCCGACGGCTCCGGTCCGCGTACAACCGCGAGGCAGCGGCTTCGCGCCGAATTCGAGGGAGGTGAAAGAAGTCCAACGGCAAATCACCGACTTCGACGAGATACAGAAGGTGCAGTCGAAGTCCTTTGACAAAAGGCTGATCATCTGCCGCGGCTGCTAACCGATCGAACCCGGGTAAACCTATGAGACAAAGCTTCAACGGCTTCCAGAATGGAGCCACTATTCTGTCTGACGACATATCGGTTTCCGGTTGCGACGAGCCGCTCGACCTTCTCGTCAAGGAGTTTCGGCATCGGATACTGAACCTGCTAAGCGTCGTCCAATGTCTCGTGAACAACACACAGGGGGGGACCGCGGATGACTACCGCGTCGCTCTCACCGAGCGGATTGCAATCCTGTCGGATGCACACGGCGTGATCGAGCGCGCGCAAGAGGGCATCTCCATTGAGAGGCTGCTCGAGCGAACGCTCAAGCCGCACGCGGCCTTCTCGCGAGATCGCATTCTTCTCGCCGGTCCCAACATCATCCTCCAGCCGCGACTTGCGCTGGCTCTTAACATGATCTTCTACGAACTCGCCACGAACGCTTGCAAGCACGGCGCCCTGATGTCCGCATCCGGCGTTGTCGAAGTCTTCTGGGACCTGCTCCCCGCGGCTGATAGTGAGGTGCTTGCTGTGCAGTGGCGTGAGCGCGGGGGCCCGCTGGTGAGAGAGCCGAAGAGGCAAGGCTTCGGCTTGCGTATGCTCTCCAAAGCGATACCCGCGGCAAAGGTGAGTATGGAGTTCGATCCGGCTGGAATCGTCTGCCGCTTGCTCGTGATGGTAGACCGATCCACGGCACGGCGGAGAAACTTTTCATAGCCTTGGCCGTTTGGCATGTGGGGTGCTTCGCCCTGAACCAAGACGACCGCGCCATCGTGCGGTCGCGATGACCTTCGTGAGCCCCATCGACTCCCGTTCTGGCCCGGACGACGCGGGGCGGGGGACGCTGTGTGAATCCGGCGACCGGCGCGGCTTCCCACCCGGCCGAGTGGCAGGTCAACGAGTGCCGGCTGCGGTCGGCCAACCTTTCCATACCCTGTCGGAGGCGCTCGCGGCGGCGCCGCCGTAGTCGTTGCAGGCCCTTCGTCGAAAGTGCTGAGGCCGTTACAATTGCCCGGTGCGCTCGATTGCGGTTGGGTCAACTACCAAGCGGTCGCTTCGTTCACATCACGACCCACGGGTCGGAAGGGTAATGAACAAGATATTCGATCAGGCTATGAAATCTTGCGACTGCTCAACCGCGCCGGAGGCCTGCAAATCGACAAGTGCGCCGCTCCAAAATTTGCGCGACTGAGCCTGGTGAACCTGTAATGATGATCTTCGACGAAGTAACTTGATAAAGTCGGTAGTCAGGTTATCAAGGTCGACGGACGGTGTGGCGCGCTCCGCCGTCGACCGTCCACGCGGGGTCCGGGAGCAGCGAATGAGCTTGGCTGCAAGTCGCCAAAAATCTGCTCGGCCGGTGGTAATATCGATGGGAACGTCTTGCGATGATCCTCGACAAAAACACCACAGAGATTGAATCGATTTCCAGGGCGCTGCAGGGAATATCCAAGGAAATCAGCTTCGAAGGATTGGCCAAGGCGCTATTGAAGGCCTCACTCAACCATTCGGGGGCGTCGCGCGGTGCGGTGCTGCTGAGCGAAGAAGGTGAGCTGCTCGCCAAGGCCGACGCAAGCTTCCCGCGTGAAAAGGCGAGGTTCTTTGCGTCCGAACCCCCGGTCGGCGACTTTCAATTGTCGGCCGAAATCAGTGAGAAGGTGCTCACGCGACAAGAGATTGTCGTCAGGCAGGATATCTCTGCCAGGTCCGCAATGATCGATACGGCGGAACGCTCGTTCGATGGGCACGTGGTCCAGCTATGTGTGCCTCTGATCCATCAAGAGCGGACAATCGGGGTGCTGTATCTGGAATCGGATGGAGACCAGGAAAGGTTCACGTCGGGGTGCATCTCGGTCTTGTCCATGCTGGCGTCGCAGGCCGCAATTTCCTTCGAGTCTGCACAGCTGATCGAGGCTCTTCGCGAGACCAATCTGTGGATGATCAAGGGTCAGCAGATCGGTCGGATGGGCAGCTACCGGTGGAACACGCGCACCCAGCTCACCCGCGCGTCGCGCGAATGCTACCGCATCTTCGATATAGACAGGGATGTGAACCCGGTGCCGTTCGACGTGTTCACAAGCCGGGTGCACGCGGACGACATTGCCGGCGTCCTTCGCGCGCTCATGCAGGCGGTCAGGACGAAGTCTCCCTTCCATCATGAATACAGGGTCGTGCAACGGGATCGTACGACGGTGAATGTGGTCGCTGTGGGACGGTTCGCCATCAGCCCGACCGGCGACATGGAGATGGACGGAATCGTCACTGATGTCACCGAGCGAAAAGCCGCCGAACGGGCACTGTTGGACGCGCGCAATGAACTTGCGCGAGCGGTTCGCCTGGCATCCGTCGGCGAACTTGCGGGCTCGATCATCCACGAGATAAATCAGCCGCTGACCGGCATCATCACGAGTGCGGAGGCTTGCGTTCGCTGGCTCTCGCGGAGTCCGGAAGGACTGGCGGAGGCGAGCAGATCAGTGTCACGCGTGATCGAGCAGGTGCATCGGGCGAGCGACATCGTCGCCGGCCTCAGAACCCTGGTGCGGGAGGCCCAGTTCCGACTGACCGACGTCCAGATAAACGAAGCCATCGAGGAGATATTCGTCCTCCTGAAGCGCGATCTTGAGCAATCTGCGGTTGCGCTACGCAGCAAGCTCGACCAAACCCTGCCCATGGTCAAAGCTGACAAGGTCCAGATCCAACAGGTGCTGCTCAACCTGGTGCGAAATGCAATCGAAGCGATGAACTCCGTCGATGGCCGGGCCCGCATTTTGACTGTTTCCTCGATCGAGGCCGGTGATCACGTCTGCGTAAGGATCAGCGACACCGGCGTCGGCTTCGATGAAGACGGCAAGAGGCGTCTCTTCGACGCGCTCTACACCACCAAGGCAGGCGGCCTGGGCCTGGGGTTGTCGATTTGTCGCAAGATCATCACAGTGCATGGAGGGCAGCTATGGGTGGAGGACAGCCCGGCGCACGGCGCGACGTTCGCATTCACGCTTCCGCTTCGTCCGAACCGTTTGGCCGCCAGTTGAGCCGCGGCCCCGTATCTGTCGACAAATGCGTCAAAACAGAAAAATCCGAAGCAATCGCGGACGCGCATAACACGCAAATCGAATCAATATCTCAAGCTAGCCGCAGAGGCCGGGACATATGTCGGTAGCGGTCGGCTTTTCATCCCCGCGACGTTCGCGGCCACGGCGCAATCGTTCGTGTGGCCGCGCCGTCTCTCGTGACTCTGCTGCGGGAATGCTGGTGTGTCGTTGACGGCGCGTCGTAATCTGTAACAGAGCCTGAACGTCGGTTTACCTGGTTTGAGCCACCCCGCATTCGCGGAAGAGGCTTTGCGCGGGCGAGCGCGGACCGACTGCGGCCCGATAAGCCAAAGGTAACGTGAATTGAGCTACGTGGATTCGTTGCTGCGGGCTACCACAATAGGTGCCTGTCTGGTCGATCACGAAGGACGAATTCTCGAAGTCAGCGAGGGTTGGACATTCGCAGCGACATGTAATGCTCTTCCGCCGGGGTACCCTGACCGGCGCGGCAATATTCTCAAATATTGGCTCTCACCCGATCTGGAGTCCGTGGTTCTGTATCGGGGACTGAAGAAGGTCCTGGCGCGCGAAGCGCCGTTCTTCGCGGCCCTTGTTCACATTCAAGGCGCGGACGGTCGGCGCAAATGCATCATGATGGCGGCCCTTCCCGTTCCGGATGTGCAGGGTCGAAGCGCGATCTTTCATTTCGACGTGTCTTCTCTGTCGCAGGGGATTTCGACCCCCAACGTCTCTTGGGATATCATCGAGCAGATGCGAGAAGCTCTCGCCGAGGTCGTGCATCGCTCAATAAGCCACGAATTCTCCCTGCGCGACAATGCTCGATCAGGGACTGCTCAGCAGAATCCCGCGGACCTCGCCAAGCTGCGCCGGCTTTCCGATCGCCAGCTCAAGGTGCTCGCGCTGCTTGCCGAGGGGGCGAGCAATGCGGAGATGGCTCGGTCCCTCGGGGTGTCGCTGGCTGTCGTCAAGGCACAGACTACGGCAATCATGCGCAAGCTGGGCTTCGAAAACAGGACCCAAACAGCTCTGTTCGCCGCCAACATCAAGTCGAACGATAGACGGTGACGAGAATAGCGCGGCCACGCATCGAGCCGCGCAAGGGGCGTTGACGGTGGCAATTGTCGACGAGACTTCCGTCAGCCCCCGATGGTGCCGTGGTGTTCCTTGGTCGCCTTCACGGAGGCCTGGATTGCCGATTGAATTCTCCCGGTCTGCTGGCTGACTCTCATCGGTTGCCCCTGTGCGAATCGCGCATCAGCCAAGCGCGGGGGATGCTTGCGCCAGCAACCAATTGTCTCTCCGTTTCCAAGGCTCCGACCATCACCGGTACCGAGGTCCGCGCATGCAACCTCGCCGGTTATTGTTTAGTTATTAACTTGTCAAAAACCGGTTTGGCCGGTTACTTTGGTCAGAAGAGTTGCAGGGGTGATTGCCATGGCTGATCAGCGTCCCGCGCCGCTTTTTGTTGCGGATTCTCCGGGCCTGGATTTTTTGAATTCAAAAGCAATTCCTCTCGATGTCGAGGTCGAATGGATAGGATCGGGCGAGGATTTCATCGCGTGGCTGCTGGAAGCGCGCTTCGTTCCTCCCGAGGTCGTAGCTGAGCTGCGCAAGACGGCCGTCCCCGGCGAATTTGATGCGGTTGCCGCGCAGGCGCGTAAGCTGCGCGAGTGGTTTCGCCAGTTCGTGAAAGCGCACAAGGGCAAGTCGCTGAAGCCCAAAGCTCTCCAGGAACTGGAGCCGCTCAATCGTGTTCTTGCGAGGGACGAGGAATTTGGCCAAGTCGTCTCGCGCGACGGGGGGCGGAAAAGGCCGGAGGAGAGGAACGGTCACGTAGTTCCACTGGTTCACGGCCTGGTCTGGAAGCGTCAGCGTCGATGGCGATCGCCCGATACCCTGCTATTGCCAATTGCCAAGGCGATGGCGCAACTCGTATGCGAAGAAGAGTTCCAGCATGTGAAGGCCTGTGAAGGCCCTCAGTGTACGATCATTTTCCTCGATCGAACACGTGGACATCATCGTCGTTGGTGTTCCATGGCTGTTTGCGGCAACAGGGCCAAACAGGCCGCTCATCGCGAACGAGTCCTGCGCGCCCGCAGGTAAAGACGACAGTGCGGGCGATTCGCTTCGCGGGATTCCGTCATCCAACGGCCGCCTCGGGATTCCCGCGCTTCATTGTTCCCGGCCGTCTGCCATGTGCATCGTGCCCGTCTGCTGAAAAAGTGAGCCCGCCTGGTCTGCTTCCGCGAAAATCGCTCCATCGTCAGCTGAAGGCGCGGCTCTCGGCGATGTGCGCGGACGCACTCTAATCGTGGACCACGACCATCTTGCCTCGTGCCTCGTTGGCCTCCATCACGCGGTGGGCCTCGCGTATCTCCTCAAAGCGGAATACCCGCGTTGGCTTGACATTGAGACGGCCAGCCGCGGCGTCCGCGGCGATCTTCTGAAGAGGCACATCGGAAAGCGGGAATCCAGGCGTTCCGAACACAAAGCTCCCGAAGAACGTCAGATAGACGCCGCTCGACATTTGCAGCAGCGGATTGAAGTCCGGAATTGGGTCGAGTCCGCCAAGCCATCCAGCGAGACATGAACGGCCTCCACGGCGGAGCATGGCGAGCGAGTCCAGCATGACGGTGTTGCCCACGAGATCGAGCACCGCGTCTATCTTCTTTGCTTCCGCGATATGCGCCGACAGGTCCCGCCGTTCCATCTCGCAGCGCTCTGCGCCCAGCTTTTCCAGCATGCCAAAGCGATCGCGGCTGCGTGTTGTGGCGATCACACGGGCCTCCGCGTTCACGGCCATCTTGAGCGCGGCCTGTCCAAACGACGATGTTGCACCACGGATGACGAGCAGCTGTCCCTTCTCAATCGCCAGATTGCGGAATAGACACGTCCAGGCGGTTGCGTAGGTCTCGGGAATTGCCGCGAGTTCGGCCCAGGGAAGATCCGCCTCGATCAACGCGACGTTGGATGCGGGCGCGCGGGTATACTCGGCATAGCTTCCGTTGATCGTGCGGCCCAATCCCCCCATGAGGGCGGCCACTTTCGCGCCAACTGGAAACTCTCCGCCTGGGCACGACTTGACGATGCCGACGCATTCGATGCCGCTGACCGGGGCTGCTTCCGCCCACTCGCCGCGACGCATATGCAGCTCGGCGTGATTGATTCCGAACGCCTTGACCTGAATGACGACGTGCCCGGCCTTGGGTTCTGGCTCCGGAATCTCTTTGATGACAAGGCTGTCGAGACCGCCGAACTTCTCCAGGACGATTGCGCGCATCGGTCGCTCCATCACATCGTTATGATGTTCCAGCCCCTGTGCCTTCCCTTGGTCTTGGCGCGCGAGCCGATCGCATCCGAGGCCTGGGAAGGTCGTCTCTGGTCGTCCGAACTACTTGAATTCTCGTCGATAGACCGTAGGCGTCCACCCGGTGGTCTTTCGGAAAGCGGTGCTGAATGAGCTCGTCTGGGCATAGCCAAGGCTCAACGCAATGTCCGTTACGGAAGTTCTCTGATCGGCCAGCAGCAGCTTGGCGAGCTCCATTCGTCGCTGTACCTGGTATTGGTGCGGTGGAATTCCGAACGACTGTTTGAAGGCCCGGCAGAAGTGATGCAGGCTGAGACGCGCCAAGTCGGAGAGGGTGAGAAGGCAAACCTGCTTTCCCAGATTGTCTTCGATGTAGTCGGCGACGGCGCGCTTCTGCCAACTGGCAAGACCGCCGCGATTGACTGTCGGCTCGGGAGCCGCATCGCTCTTTACGCGTGCCAGTTCATGAGCGAGCACGCCGGAGAGCGCCTGCAGGTAAGGAAGACATCTCGCATGACCGCTCTCGATCGTGTTCTTCAATTTGGAAGCTGTTTCCCAAACAAGTGAATCCTCGAAATACATTCGAGGCGACAAGGCGCTGTCATCATCATCTGAATTGTGGAGCACGGCAGCGTCGAGGTAGAGGAAAGTCACTCTGGTCGAAGCTGCGGTCTCCTGCGATTCGCGATAGGCACATCCTGCGGGCACAAAGGTGAGTTTATGCACCAGACTGCGGAGCTTTGATGAGTGGACACCGTTGATCGTGGTCTCGCCGCTCCGGCGCACGCCTTCATTGTACAGCACGAGTAAATGCTTCGGACCCTGGAAACGAAATTCGATCTTGGTCCCGGTCGGAACATGGATGCTTTCGGAGAACCACCAATGCAAACCGGTGCCAAGACGCTTGACCTGCGTGGAAGGTGCGATTTGAACGGTCGCATTGGACAGACTGCCGGCCAGCGAAGGCAGTGGATCCGAAGGGGGCAACGATCGAGCCAGTGCCAAACCTGCAGAAAACCGGCCGCTGTCTCGCTGCATCACTCCGCCCTGGGTTGAACTAGGTGGGCACGTTGTCATCGTTGTATCCCTATTCTGCATTTCTCGTGGGCGTTCGCAGTTATTCGGACTGAAGCCATCGATGCTGCCTTGGCCCGAGGCTAACGGTGCCCCGGCGACGAGCCGATTAGTTCGACACGACCTCCGGCAAATATGTTCTGTTGATCGTTCTAATTGAGAAAGTTCGTGCGATTTTGAAAAGTCGAACGCTGGTCGCCGCGCCGAATGCGTCCATTCTGCTACGCCCCGATGACCGCCGTTGACCGGCATCGCTGATTGCTAGCGGTGCTCGGGCAACGGTGGCATTCTGGCGTGGAGTATCCATCAGACGACACTCCTCTCGACGCAGCCGGGTAAGTAACTCGCGTCAAATTGCTTCCCGTGAAGGCAAAGCACGCCAGCGGGGTCCGGCCTCTGCAGGCGGAAGCAGCGGTCAAACGGCAGCGAGCAGATATGCATGACCTTGCTTCCCCAAGGGTTTGAAAGCCCTCTGTGCCGAACGGCACACAATACGCAGGGGAAACATGCTTTCGTCCGAGCGTATTAACAATATCTCGGTTGTGATGCCCCGGCCCATACCTTGGTATGGGAACACTATTTGCAGGGTTGCATCGAGAGCGCCTGTCGAGCGAGAGCCACGTTCTTACGGTTCGATCTCGAGGGTCTCCGCCATCCTCGTCAGCATCGCCACGGACCTCGCGCCAAGCTTTCGCATGAGGCTGCCACGGTGCATCTTGACCGTGACTTCGCTGATCGCAAGCTCGTTTGCGATCTGCTTGTTCATGAGCCCGGATGCGACCAGAGCCATGACTTGCCGCTCTCGCGCGGTCAGCAGTTCATACTTCTCCCGCAGGACTGCAACTTGCGCCATGTCCTGGCGCCGCTCCTGGTCGATCTTTATCGCGGTCGCCACCGCGTCGATCAAATCCTGATCGCGTATGGGCTTGGTGAGGAAGTCGATCGCGCCCAATTTCATCCCTCTCACCGACATGGGAATGTCGCCGAAGCCCGTCATCAGGATGACAGGCAGGTACACATCGACGCTCTTCAGATACTCCTGCAACTCCAGCCCGCTCGTGCCGGGTAAACGAACATCCAGCACCAGACAGGCGGGTGCGTCGGGCAGCTCGACCTTCAGAAACTCGGCCGCCGATCCGTACAACGCCACTTCATAGTCCACGGAGCGAAGCAGGTCGCCGAGGGATTCCCGGACCGCCAGATCGTCATCAACGATGTGAACGAACGCCGCGGACGACATGCTCAATTTCTCACTGACATCTGCACGCGCTGGCGGATCGGCAGCATGAATGTGAATGTCGTGCCGGGCATCGTATTTTCCTCCACCCATAGACGGCCTCCATGGACAGCGATGATCTTGCGGCAGATCGAGAGACCGAGGCCGAGACCATCCTTCTTCGTGGTGCACATCGCGTCAAAGATGCGGTCTCGCGTCGCAGTATCTATGCCGACGCCAGTATCGGCGATCTTGACGGACACGTGGTCGCTCGCGGCCGCCGAACTGGCTGTGAGAACGCGAGCTCGGACCCTGATATCAGCCATCGCCTCGATGGCATTGCGGGCGAGGTTCAGGATCACCTGCTGAAGCTGAACGCGATCGGCCTCGACCTTGGGCGCCGCGCGATCGAGATCGGTGCGGAGGGTAACGCCGCCAAGCTCCATCTCTCTTTTCGACAGCAGCAGAACCTCCTCGATGGCCTCGTTGATATCCACCGGAGCGAGCTTTAGCTGCGTATGCCGCACCAGGGATTTCAGAGCTGTGATCACATTATCCGCCCGGCAGCCCTGCTTGATGATGCGGTCGGCCGATTTGATAGCCTCGCCTAGCCTTGCCGGATCCTGCCCGAGCCATTGCAGGCAGGCCTCGGCGCTCAAGAGGATGCCTGTCAAGGGCTGGTTGATTTCGTGAATAATGGATCCTGCGATTTCGCCGAGCGATGCCAGACTCGCTGCTCGCCCAAGTTCGGCCCGGGTATCGGCCAGCGCTTGTTCGGCTGCCTTCTGCGCCGTAACGTCAGTGATAATGCCCTCAAGTTCGAGATCGCCGGTAGGCCCCACATCGAACTGTCCAACCGCCAACACGTGGCGGATCGTGCCGTTCCTGTGCACGACGCGGTACTCGTGACCAAATGGAGATCGCGTGCTCAGCGCCTGCTCGAGCGCTCGCTCCAATCCCGGGAGATCGTCCGGGTGCACTCGATCCCGAAACGTTTGGAAGGGCACCGGATTGACCTGATCGAGATCGAGAATCCGGTAGACCTCGCGTGAGCCGCGCGAGAGCAGCGTTCTTGTATTCCACCGATAGCTGCCCATCTGGCCGATCTCCTGGCCCCTGATCATCCACGTGTTGGTTTCGTGGAGGGCCTCGAACAGGCGGACGGATTCAAACGAAACTGCCGCCTGCGAAGCGAACATGGACATCACCCAAACGCACTTTGGCGTGAAGGTTGCGCACTCCGGCGAGGACTCGAGGTAGAGCACGCCGATGGTTCGCTCTTGATGCACCAGGGGGACGAGCAGTTGAGTGATTTCTCGCGCCGGAGGAGCCAGCGGATCGACCATCGCCGAAAACCCGCCTCCAGTCTGGCGCAGGATCGTTTCGCGCTGACCCAGGACCCTTTCGCTGAGATCTGACGGCATTTGAAATTCCGCACCCGGAGGAGTCGACACGAAAAGCTCCGCCTTCTCGCCGGAAGAGCGTCCGTCCGCCGCGTCGAGCAGCTCGCGTCCGGCAGCCAGCAACACTCCGCCGCGTTCGGCCTTCGAATGGCTCAGCGCCTGTTCGAGGAGCGCCCTGGCGAGGCCTTGATAGCTGGTCTCCCTCGATATCGTCTGAAATGCGCGGGCGATCAGCTCCAGTTCGTGCGGTTCGTCATCGAGCCTCATTGCGAGACTTCTCTCAACCCGATCGAGCCTGCAGGATATCGATCCTGCATTGACACCGAGGCCCTCTTGGAGCGCCGTCGGCCAACGGCAAATGCAGTTGCAGCTAACTTCTTGCGAGTGCCGGTAAACCCGAAACGCGGCCGGGCAGGCAGTCACTCCGTGCTGAATTTCGCACGCAGCAAAACGTGTAACCGGATTTTGGGAACTTGACAAGTTATCCCGCGGCGGCGCGACCAATCATCGCCGCTCCGATCTGCTGCCGATAGTCTATCACGCGATCCTGGCTTTGCCTTCAGACGAGTGATCGTCCCTGATCGGAACCGGGTCCGATAACCGATTGAGGAACATGAGCGCATCAATGCCAGCCATTCAATCCGGCTTCAGTAAACTTGACGTGATGCGGCGCCTTGTTGGCACCTGTGCGCTAGACAATAACGCGAGAGGGCGATCCGTTCGAGTTGCGATTCGTGCGCGCATAAAGCAACTCGCCGGCGAGCTTCACGCTCGCCGGCGAGTTGTCGTGTTCTGTGATAAAACCGAGGTCTTACCGGCCGATCAGCCGAACCACGTCCTGCCTCAGCAGGTAGAACGACACGGCCAGCAGGACCACGTCCTTCATCAGGAAGGGCACGTTGCCGGTCATGGCAGGAAAGCCTCCCGCGGCGACGTCCCAGCCTTCCGGCATGAACGGAATGATCGTGACCGTTGCGAAGAAGGTGCCGGTCGAGCCGAGGGCGCCGAGAATGCCGAGCCGCTTGTCCCAGAAGCCCGCGAGCAGCAGAGTCCCGAACGTCCACTCTGAGACGCCCAGGAAATAGCTCGCGCCGGCGTGGCCGAACAGCGGATAGAGCCACCAGATCAGAGGTCCGTTGCTGATGAAGGGGTCCAGCCGCTCGAACTCATACGGAAACCACTTCTGGTAGCCGAAGAAGAAGAACATGATCACCATCGACGCGCGGACGACATGATAGTCGAGATCGTCTGCGAGCAGGCCGGACGCCTCAAGGGCGCGGACGATCGGGTTTTGCGTGGTGTAAGTGGTCGTTGTCATGATCGTGATCCTTTCATTTCAAGGTTCGACGCGCGGTCGCCTTACGCGACCGCGGGGAAGTCGACCTCTGTGTCATTGATGCGGTTGAACACGTTGGTGAAAGCGGTGGTTGCGAATGCCAGGCTGATTTCCACCAACTGCGTGTCGGTGTAGCCGGCGGCCTTGATGGCGGCGAAATCGGCGTCGCTGATGGTGCCGCTGGTCTTCGCGAGCTTGCGGACGAAGCTGACAAGCGCATCGCGCTTGGCATCACCGCTGGACTGGCCGTCGTGGATCTGCTTCACCACTTCCGGCTTGAGCCCGGCAAGCTTGGCGAGATGACCGTGGGCTGCAACGCAGTAGTCACAGCCCGCTGCTTCGCTCACGACGAGCTTGATCGTCTCCTGATCGCGCTTTGTCAGGCTGCCCGATGCGAGAACGGCGTCAGCGGCAAGAACCGATTTCAGCGCGGCGGGACCGTGGGCGGCAATTGCCGTAAAAGTGTTCGGAACGCTGCCGATGACTTTCTTGATCTGAGCATAGATCTGACCGGAGGGACCGGTATCGGCTTCGAGATTCGGGACTGAAAGACGAGACATTGTGATACTCCTTCGTTGGCAGGTGAACGATGCGGAGTATCGATATGAAGTTCGAGATATGTTTTAAATGTCGGTTTATCTCAAGTATATGTTGTTTCGTCTCACGCTGATCTACTCTAATAGGGTCGCCATGGATTGGCTCAGCCGAATGTTCGAAATGATGCCGGTACGCGGGCGGCTTGACCTGCGTTGCAGCTATGGCGCGCCCTGGCGCATCGACCAGGGACCGGGCAAGTCGGACGAAATCCCGTACCATGTCCTGCTTGCCGGTTCTGCGGTGCTCGAGAATCCGGCGGGCGGCCGGCCGCTGCGATTGACGGCCGGCGACATTCTTTTGCTCCCCGGCAATCCGCGTCACGTCATGCACGACGGCAGCGGAGCTTCGCCGCTGCCGGCGCGCGACCGCGCGTCCCTCAACTTCACGATCAGCGAAAATATGGGATCGGACGAACGGCTCGATCTGTTGTGCGGGCATTTCTCGATCGCTCCTCCGCACGACCGGCTGCTGCGCAGCTACCTGCCGCCGCGGCTTGTCGTGCATGCCGGCGCGGGCGCCGGGCAAAAGGACACCGGCACTCAGCTGGCCGGCCTCGTCTCGCTGATGCGCGGCGAAAGCGCAGACGACCATCTCGGCGGCCGGGCGATGCTGAATGCGCTCTCAACGGCGATGTTTGCGCTTGTGCTGCGGCTCGCCAGCGAGACCAACGATGCGCCGCGCGGTCTGCTTGCGTTGGCGGGACATCCGCGCCTCGCGCCCGCGGTGGCCGCCATGTTCAATGAACCTGAACGCGCATGGTCGCTGCCGGAGCTCGCTCGCCTTTGCAACATGTCGCGGGCAACCCTGGCTCGCCAATTCCAGGAGAAGCTCGGGCGTTCTGCCGCCGATCTCCTGACCGGCATCCGGATGACGCTGGCGGCAAACGAACTCAAGCGGTCGTCGACCTCCACCGGCGCAGTGGCGGAGGCGGTCGGATATCAATCAGAGGCGGCCTTCCAGCGTGCCTTCAAGAGCCACGTGGGCATCACTCCGGCGCAGTGGCGCAAAACCCAGGGCGTGTCGGCGCAGGGCATGATGGAAGGCCCTGCGGTCCCCGCTGACATCAAGCTGCTGGACACGGCTGAATCGGCTTCGCCTCGCGAGCGGCGGTCGGAAGGGCAGCAGCCCATCCCCTTGGCGGCGCGGAAACGATCGCGCCGAGATGTCGCCTGAAGCATGATCTGAAGAGATGTAGAGGGCTTTTGCCTGCTACACGCGCCAAGCCTTCGTGCCGGATCGTGCTCGACAAAAGCTAAAGCGCGATGATGATGCTCATCGCGCTTTGGACCGTTTGTGTTGGTTGAAGACCCGTCCCGGCGCCCGCTGCGCCGGGCGATGATTTGCAATCATATGCCCCGCATGTGTGGCCGCTGTGCATCCGATCAACATCCGCGGCAAATGATCAGCTTGCGGTCCAGTTCTTCGTCGAGCTTCTGCTGCTCGCGCTCCCATGCACTCAACTTGTCTTCCTGGGGCACATCGGCCTCGCGCGGCTGCCGATGACCGACCGGAGCAAGCCAGGGCAGTTGCGAGGTCAGTGCGATCGCCTGATTCTCAGAATTGGTGCGCCCTGCACCGGCCTGATCCGAGGTCGCTCGGGCCGACTGGTCGATGGTGCCGCTCTGCTGATAGGACGCATTTGCAGGAGACAGCAGGGCAATCGAGACGAAGCCTGCGACGGTCAAGCCGATCAAATTTTTCGTGATCGAGGTGCGAGACATGGCGACACTCCTTTTTCGTGAGGCTCGGGATGAGCAACTCCGGTAGGCGCCAACATACGGCCCGGTAGAAATCACTGAAGGCCGGCCGGTCTCGAAGAACTGCTCGTTCGTCTCATCATGGCGTCGAACGCTGGCAAGTTCGTAGGAGGCATCCCCATTTATCTCCTGCGCGAAGATGCAATGACGGCAGCGCAAGTCTCGTAATCATAACCACACGACGTCTCGATATGCTGCTGGTTGCGTCTTACTTGGCTGTGATAGATGGTGCCGCACGTGCCATCGGTGATGATTGACAGCGCCTCGTCGGGACATTGGATCGGATGCGACGGGCAAATTTGAGCAAGGGCAAACAGGAGGCCCCAAATGCAACCAGCTACGAAATCTTGCAGCGCTTCGGATTTGTCGCGCGGCGCGTTCAAGGGATTGCCCGGCCAGATCGTGCTGGTGCTGCAGGGAGGAGGTGCGCTGGGATCCTATCAGGTCGGCGTATACCAGGCGCTCCAGGAAGCGGGCATTGAACCGGACTGGATTGTCGGAACGTCCATCGGCGCGATCAACGCCAGCCTCATCGCCGGAAACGCGCCGCAGGATCGACTGCCGCGCCTCAAGGAATTCTGGAGCAGGGTCCAGAGCACCTATCCGACGTACCTTCAGAGCCTGTTTCCGGGTTTCGACCGCAAATGGTCCTACTGGACGACGCTTGCCCGCGGCATATCCTGCTTTTTCACGCCGAATCCGTTGGCCCATTTTGGGGAAGGCTTCCCGCTCGGTGCCGACCAGGCGGGTTTCTATACGACCGCGCCGCTTGAGAAGACGTTGGGAGAGCTTGTCGACTTCGATCTCATCAATCAGGGGACGCCACGCTTGACGGTCGGAGCCGCGCACGTTCGCACCAGCCAGATGACATATTTTGACAGCCGCCACTGTCGGCTCGACGTGAAGCACATTATGGCTTCCGGCGCGCTGCCGCCGGCATTTCCGCCGGTACGCGTCGATGGTGAGCTCTATTGGGACGGTGGCATTCTCTCCAACACCCCGACTGAGGTCGTGCTCGACGACAACCCGCGCAAGGACTCGCTCATCTTCACCGTCCACCTCTGGAATCCGGTGGGCGCCGAGCCGACCACCATGGCCGAAGTGCTCAACCGCCACAAAGACGTTCAATATTCCAGCCGGGTTGCGAGCCAGATCACGCACCATGAGCAGACGCACCGGCTGCGGCATGTCATCAACGAGCTTGCTGCGTACCTGCCGCCGTCTGAGCTCGGCAAGCCCGAGGTCAGGGAAATGTTGAGCTATGCCTGCCAGACCCGGATGCACATCGTTCAGCTGCTCGCCCCCCAACTCGCGCACGACGACTACACAAAGGACGTCGACTTCAGCTCGACCGGCATCAGGCACCGTTGGGAAGCCGGTTACGCTGACACCAGAGCGGTGCTCCGGCGGGAACCGTGGGTCGGTCAGTTCGATCCGCTGTCGGGGATCGTCCTGCACGAGGCCCCAGAGTACAAAGCACTCGCGGCCGAATAGCATCCAAGGCGTGATGGCGATCCAACCTTGTCCGGTCGCGCCCCGGTGATGCGACCGGGCCGGTCTGCGATGGACCTTGGAAGCTTCAATCAACATCGCTTCATGATTTTCCGGCGTCTTTCTTTGCTGTGTTCTCGCCGGAAGCGCATTTGCAAGCGCGGCGTGGAGACGCACTCGCGACAACCATCAGGCTGCAATCCTAGCGCTTCAAAATTACCCCGAGGCACCGATGACGGGATGCCGAAAAAAAGAACTGGCCGGTCGCTTGTCGACCGGCCAGAGTGGCCCGCGAGGGGAGCGGGAGGAGCACTGAGGATTGTACCCTAGCCCATGCGAGCCGAGGGTGCTTTTGCTGAATTGCCGCGACTAGAGGGCTCTTGCGACGATGTTGCGCTCGAGTGCCGTCCGTCACCGAGGGACGCTACGAAGATCGAAATCGGTTCGCGCAGGTTTGCTTGCGACATCTGTATGACCGGCGGGCCTCCGGAAATGCCAAGAGAACGCCGCCGCAGCGGCAAACTTCTGACACATCATCGGGGCGAAAAAGAAAATTCGACATGAAGCGAGCGCGAAGGCAACCCTGGTTCCCGGGCTTGCCGTCGCGCAATTGTTTTTTGAAAGAGGCCATCGTGTCGTACAGACTGTCGCAAGCGATCCTGTTCGCCCTCGCGCTGTTCATCTCTCCTGCCGTCGCCCAGCCACGCGTCCCGCAATCGCCTCCACAGGCCAAGGCCGCCGATGCTCTGACGCCTGATCAGGCGAGGCAGGCGCTCGATACGCTGCAGGATGAAAAGAAGCGCGCGCAAATCATCGAGACCTTGCGCGCCATCGCCACTGCCTCACCGCAGCCAAAGCCGGAACCGCAATCCGCGATTCCCCTCACCGCCGACAGTCTCGGCGCACAGCTCCTGCTCATGGTGTCCGAAGAGGTCGGCGAGATCTCGCGCGAGGTCACCGACGTGGCGCGGACGCTGACGCATTTCCCGGCGTTCTATTACTGGTTCGTGCGCACCGCGAATGACCCGTCGGCCTATCGTCAGCTGCTCGATATCGCCTGGAAGCTGGCGCTGGTGTTCGGATGCGCGCTCGCGGCCGAGTGGGTGGTGTTCCGCGTCATCAAGCGGCCGGTCGCGCTGCTTGAATCGCGCCTGCCGCAAACCGCGCGTGCGCCGGTGCAGGCGCTTGCCATCGCCGGCCCGCCATCCTCGGTGACCGACGTCACCCCCGAGCCCGAACTGCATCGCCGGCGGCTCAGCCTGGCGCGGGTCTGGCAATCGCTGATCCGGCTGCCCTTTGTGCTCGGTCGGCTTGTGCTCGAGCTGTTGCCGGTCATTGCGTTCGTCGGCGTCGCCACAATGGTGCTCGGCACCGAGATCGGCGATCAACCGACCGTGAGGCTCGTGATCCTCGCGATCGTCAACGCCTATGCGCTGTCGCGCGTGATGATCTGCGCCGTGCGGGCGCTGACCGGACCGTTCGGCCTGTTCCGCATGCGCGGCGAGACCGCGGCCTATATCGAGATATGGGCACGGCGCATCGTCGCCGTTGGGGTCTCCGGCATCGCCTTTGCCAATGTCGCGTTGCTGCTCGGCCTGCATCGCGCCGGATACGGGGCGCTGTTGCGGTTGGTGATGCTGATCGTGCATCTCTTCGTTGTCGTCATCATCCTGCAGTGCCGCCGCCAGGTCGCCGACGCGATACGCGCGCCGGCAGATCGCGTCGGTGTCGCTGCAAGGATCCGAAACCGCATCGCCGGCCTGTGGCATGTTCTTGCGATCGCGCTCGATCTCGCGCTATGGGGGGTGTGGGCTCTCAACATCCGCAACGGCTATTCGCTGCTGCTGCAATATTTCGTCGGTACCCTCGCGGTGCTCTTGGTCACGCGCGTCATCACGATCGTGGTGTTGAGTCTGATCGACCGCGGCTTCCGTATCGGTCCTGATATCTTACAGCGTTTCCCGGGGCTGGAAGCGCGTGCCAACCGCTATCTGCCGCTGCTGCGCAGGATCGTCTCGTCGGTGATCGCCTTCATCGGCTTCGTCGCGCTGCTGGAAGTTTGGGGCGTCGACGCCATCGTCTGGTTCTATGGCGGCCAGATTGGCAGCCGGTTGATCTCGGCGGTGGTGACAATCGGTATTGCAGCACTGGTCGCGGCGGCGATCTGGGAAGTCGCGAACGCGCTGATGGACCGCCAGATCAACACGCTTTCCCGGGAGGGGCATTTTGCCCGCGCCGCGCGGCTGCGCACCTTCCAGCCGATGTTGCGCACGGCGCTGTTCTGCCTGATCGTCACCGTGGTCGGCCTGACCGCGCTGAGCGAGATCGGCGTCAACGTCGCGCCGCTGCTGGCCGGCGCCGGTATCGTCGGCATTGCGATCGGCTTTGGCTCGCAGAAGCTGGTGCAAGACCTCATCACCGGGCTGTTCCTGCTCCTGGAGAATACCGTGCAGGTCGGCGACAGTGTCACGGTGTCGGGCCTGACGGGGACGGTCGAGAACGTCTCGATCCGCACCATGCGGCTTCGTGCCGGCGACGGCTCGGTGCATGTCGTGCCCTTCAGCGCGGTGACGACAATCACCAATGCTAGCCGCGGCGTCGGCAACGCGTCCGTCAGCGTCAACGTGGCCTACAAGGCCGACACCGACCGTGCTGGTGAGATCCTCAAGGACATCGTCGCCGAAATGCGCCGCGAGGCGGAATATCGCGCGCTGATCCGGGGCGATCTCGAACTCTGGGGTGTCGACAAGGTTGACGGCTCGATGGTGACGATCGTCGGCCAGATCCGCTGTACCGATGGCGGCCGCTGGCCGGTGCAACGCGAGTTCAACCGCCGCATGAAGCGGCGCTTCCAGGAAAACGGGATCGAGGTCGCGTCCGCAAGCCAGACCATTCTGATGCAGATTCCGGCGCCCGCCGAGCCGGACTCGAATACGATGCCTCGCCGCGCGGCGGGGTAGTCGCGCCGGCCGGGGCGCCCGCGGCGGCGCGGCTCTCTCTCTCGCCAGTCAATTCTCGTCCCTGAGGCTGCGGACGTGCTTGAACTCGTCCATTGGCCGAGGGTGCGGGGCTTGCCTCGTGCCTCTTGCCGATTATCTTGGGAGCGCGAATTGTCGGCACGGAGATCGGAATGACGGTCGATGCACAGAGTTTCAAGCAGGCTATGCGCCAATGCGCGGGCGCCGTTGCATTGGTGACGGTTGGCGCCCAGTCCGGACAGCGGACCGGACTGACGGTGAGTTCGGCCTGCTCGCTTTCCGACAATCCCCCGTCGCTGCTCGTCTGCGTCAACCGTAACGCGAGCGCGCATGCGCGTATTCGCGAGGAGCGCCATTTCGTCATCAACTTCCTGAGCGAGGAGCATGCGCTGCTCGCGCTTACCTTCAGCGGCCAGAAAGGCGTCAACGGTGACGATCGCTTCGCGTTAGGGCGATGGACCACAGGCGCGAGCGGCGCGCCGGTGCTGGAAGATGCGGTGGCCGCGTTCGACTGCGCGTTGGCGCAGGAGCTGGAGACCAGGACCCATTCGGTCTTCATCGGCGAAGTCCGCCACGTCCGCGCGGCGACGGCCGTCGATCCGCTGCTCTATCTGCGCAATGGCTTCCACAGCGTGCGTGACATCCGCGATGCGGTGTCGCTCGGCGACATCGACGCCCGCCGGCTGAGCTGGAACGAGTTCTCCTGATCGGTGCCATTCGCTTCGCCCCGCGCACCGGGAGCGAAACGACTTGCCGGCTGGACCACGGCGAAGTCTCAGATCAGCCGCATCCCCTTAAGGCTCGCATGGCCAGTCTTGCCCACGATGATGTGATCGTGCACGGCGATCCCGAGTGGTTTCGCTATCTCGGCGATCGCCTTTGTCATCTGGATGTCGGCCTGCGACGGTGTCGGGTCGCCGCTCGGATGGTTGTGTACCAGGATCAACGCGGTGGCCGACAGTTCGAGGGCGCGCTTGATCACCTCGCGCGGATAGACCGGGGTGTGGTCGACGGTGCCGGTCTGCTGCACCTCGTCGGCGATCAACTGGTTGCGCTTGTCGAGGAACAAGAGGCGGAACTGCTCCTTGTCGGCGAATGCCATGCCGGATCGGCAATAGTCGATCACATCGTTCCATGACGACAAGGCAACGCTGCGCCGGATCTCGCCCTTGGCGATCCGCCCGGCCGCCGCCGCGATCAACTTAAGCTGATTGATCGAGGCGTCCTTGATACCCTCGACCTCGCGCAGCCGCGCCACGGGCGCATGCACGACTTCGGCGAAGGAGCCGAATCTCTTGAGCAGCGCCTTGGCGAGCGGCTTGGTGTCGCGGCGCGGGATGGCGGCAAACAGCGCCATCTCCAAAAGCTCATAGTCGCTCAGCGCCTCGGCGCCGGCGACATAGAAGCGCTCGCGCAGCCGCTCGCGATGGCCGTGATAATGCGGCGTTTCGTCGGCATCGTCCTTGCTGTCGCGGGTTTCGGCGGGCATCAAGTGCAACCATGCCGTGCCCGGCGGGTTTTGCAAGAGCGGATGATGGCGCATCGGTAGGCCATAGCGGTTTGCCTTGGCCGGACAGCCGAATTACCGTTCCTCCCTGCTTCTGGCATTTGTTGATGGCATCGAGAAAGGTGTTTCATGTGACCCCGTTCAAAGCGATCCGTGCCCGCGCCGAGAAGCGCAAGGGCGGGCCGAAGGCGCTGGAGAAGCTGTTACGGCCGGTCGCGGGCGCGAAGGCGCTGGCCAAGCTGGGCGACGACCGAGTGCTTGCCGAAATGACCAGACGCGTATTTTGCGCGGGCTTTGCCTGGAGCGTGATAGATGCGAAATGGCCGGGCTTCGAGGAGGCCTTCCTTGGCTTTCAGCCTGCCAAGCTTGCGTTCAAGCCGGACGAATATTGGGAGAAGCTGACCAGCGACACCAGGATAGTCCGCAACGGCGCCAAGATCATGTCGGTACGTGACAATGGCCGTTTCGTGCAGGAGATCGCGCGCGAGCACGGCAGTTTTGGCAAATTCCTCGCGGCGTGGCCGTCCTCCGAGGAGGTCGGACTGTTGGACTTGCTCGCCAAGCGCGGCAGCCGGCTCGGCGGCAACACCGGGCAGATGCTGCTGCGCTTTATGGGGTGGGACGGCTTCGTCACCTCGCGCGACGTGGTTGCCTGCCTGCGCGATGCCGGCCTCGACATCGCCGAGGAAGTCAAGTCGAAACGGGATCTCGCGAAAGTGCAGGCACAGTTCAACGCCTGGGCCGATGAGACCGGCTTGCCCTACACCCACATCTCGCGCATCTGCGCGATGTCGATCGGAGAAAACCACACGCCCGAGGAGATCGTCGAGCGCACGCGGAGCGACTATTGATCGCGCCGCGGCTTGTTACACCGCTACCCAGGGCTTCTCGCCATGGAGCGCCGACAGCGTGAAGATCTCGACGCCATCCGCGGTGACGCCGACCGAATGCTCGAATTGGGCCGACAGCGAGCGGTCGCGGGTCACCGCGGTCCAGCCGTCGGAGAGGATCTTCACGTGCGGCTTGCCGAGATTGATCATCGGTTCGATGGTGAAGAACATGCCGGGCCTGAGCGGCACGCCCTCGCCGGGGCGGCCGATATGGATGATGTTCGGCTCGTCGTGGAACAGCCGCCCCAGGCCGTGGCCGCAGAAGTCGCGCACCACGCTCATGCCCTGCGGCTCGACATAGCTCTGGATGGCGTGGCCGATATCGCCGGTGGTGGCGCCGGGCCGCACGGCGGCGATGCCGCGCATCATCGCCTCGTAGGTCACTTCGATCAGCCGTTCGGCCTTGCGCGCGATTGCGCCGATCGCATACATGCGGCTGGAGTCGCCATACCAGCCGTCGACGATGAAGGTGACGTCGATGTTGACGATGTCGCCTTCCTTGAGCGGGCGGTCGCCGGGCATGCCGTGGCAGACCACGTGATTAATGGAGGTGCAGGTCGAGTAGCGATATCCGCGATACATCAGTGTCGCCGGATAGGCGCCGTGGCTGAAGGCGAAGTTGCGGACGAACTCGTCGATCGTCGAGGTCGGGACGCCCGGCTTGACGATGTCGGTCAGCTCGTCGAGGCACTTCGACACCAGGCTCCCTGCCTTGCGCATACCGGCAAAGCCGCTCTGCCCGTGCAATTTGATCTGTCCGGTCTTGCGCAGTGATGTATCGGTGGCTTCGATATAGCTCATGGGCGGGGCGGTTCGGTGCAAATGGGCTGGTTGGAGGACCTTAATTTAATGATCGCGGCCGCCCGCGCAAGCCAAGGCCGAGCATGGGAACGATACCCGAACGCTTAATTTCCACCGGAAACCTCAACGACGCTCTCGATCGGCAATGCGCCGCCACGGATGCGGAGTTCCCGCACCGGATAGGGTACTCGGATGCTCTGGCTCTTGAACGCCTCCCAGAGCGCCAGCATCACGTCGCTCTTCACATTGTCCATACCGTCGGGGTCGGAGATCCAGAAGGTTAACGAGAACTTCATGCCGGCCTCGGCGAATTCGGTCAGGATGCAATTCGGCGGCTTGCCCTTGGTCGCGCGCGGGTGCGCCGCGGCGGTCTCGATCGCGAGCTTGCAGACGAGGCGCGGATCGGCGTCGTAGTTGGTGGCGAAGGCGATCTTCACCAGCGTGTTCTTGTCGGTATAGGTCCAGTTGGTGACCTTCTGCGTGACCAGGTCCTCGTTCGGGATCAGGAACTCGCGGCCGTCGCCGGCGGCGACCGAGATGTAGCGGGTCTTCATCGCGCTGATGCGGCCCTGGCTGTCGCCGATGGTCACGAGGTCGCCGGGTTTCACCGATTTGTCGGCCAGGAGGATAATGCCGGAGATGAAGTTGGCGACAATCTTCTGCAGTCCGATACCGATGCCGACGCCGACCGCACCGGAGAACACCGCGAGCGCGGACAGGTTGATGCCGACCGCGCCAAGCGCGATCGTGATCGCGACCACCATCAACCCGATGCGGATGATCTTGACCAGCAGCACCTGGATCGACGGCGTCAGGTCGGTGGCGCGGTTGATGCGGCTCTCGACGAAATTGCTGGCAATGTTGGTGAGCCAGAGCGCCACGATCAGCAGCGCGCCGGCCTTGATCAGCAAGAGCGGCGTCAGCCGCAGGCCGCCGACCACGATCGCGTAGGAGTCCAGTGTCTCGGCGGCCCAATCGAGTTCGCCGATGATGCTAAGCGCCGCGACCACCCAGGCCGCCAGCGACACCAGGCGGACGATGAAGGCGTTCTGGATCACCGAAGTTACGAGGCGGATGACCAGCCACGCCAGCGCCAGCTTGGCGGCGACGGCGAGCAGGTAGCTGCGGCTCGGCCAGGTCGTGTGCCACATGATGACGCGCGAGATCACCATCAGCACCGCGAATATGGCTGTCGAGGCGCTCGCCACCATGACGCGCGCGAAGTGCCGCAGCGGCAGCGGCCAGCGCATCGCCAGCGATGTCATGTCGACCCGCGCGTGAATGGCGGCGTCGGCCGCGTAGGCGACCCCGGCGCCCACGAGCATGATGCCGAACTGAAGGTAGAACCAAGGGGAGGCGATCTCGGCGCCGACCGAGCGCGCCGCCATTTGGATCGATTCCAGAACGTCCTTCATATCCATCGGGAAAATCTCAATTGAAGCGCAGGTCAGGTGAGTGTGATTCGAAGGCCCGGCAGAATCCCACAAAGGCGCGCGTGCGACCATCGATACGACACGGTCGAGGCGGCGTAAGGCCGTAACGAAGGGCAGATTGCCGCGACGACCAGAAATCGGTTGGCGTCCAAGTGTGGCGACGATAAGGATGCAATTCCAAGCATTTGACACCCCTTTGAAGGCGCATGGCTTCTCTCGACTCGGTCAGTATAGCGATCCTGCTCGGCGCGGTTCTGGTGATGGCCGGGATCCTGTCGAGCCTGTTGGCCCTGCGCTTCGGCGCTCCCTTGCTGCTGGTGTTCTTGCTGATCGGCATGTTGGCCGGCGATTCCGGGCCGGGCCAACTGCAGTTCGACGACGTGCGAACCACCTACCTCGTCGGCTCGGTGGCGCTGGCGCTGATCCTGTTCGACGGCGGATTGAAGACACGCTTTCACAGCATCCGCACCGTGCTCGCGCCGTCGATGGTGCTTGCGACCGTCGGCGTGCTTTTGACCGCCCTGATCACCGCGCCGGTCGCCAGATATGCGCTGGACCTCAACTGGACCGAGTCGCTCCTGGTGGGCGCGGTGGTTGCCTCGACCGACGCTGCCGCGGTGTTCCTGCTGGTGCACACCCAGGGGCTGAGGCTGCGTCCTCGCGTCGGTGCCACGCTGGAGGCGGAATCCGGCACCAACGATCCGTTCGCGATCTTCCTCACCTTGATGCTGGTCGAGTTCATCTCGATCGGCGGAAGCTCGGCGTCGCATATCGGGGCGGAATTCATCCGCGAGGCCGTACTCGGCGCCATCATCGGGGTGATCGGCGGCCGGCTGGTGGTGCTGGCGATGAACTATGTCGCGCTGCCGCAGGGGCTGCATGCGCCGTTCGTCACCACGGCCGCCTTGGTGATATTTGGCGGCTCGCAGATGGCGCATGCATCGGGATTTCTCGCCGTATATCTCGCCGGCATCATTATCGGCAACCGGCCGACCCGCGCGCACAATTCCGTCGTGACCTTCCTCGACGCCGCGACCTGGCTTGCGCAGATCGTGATGTTCGTCCTGCTCGGCCTTCTGGTATCGCCGCATCGCCTGCTCGCAAGCGCCAGCGGCGCGGTGCTGGTGGCGTTTGCGCTGATGCTGATCGCGAGGCCGCTGGCGGTGCTGATCTGTCTTGCGCCGTTCAAGTTCAATTGGCGGGAAAAGGTCTTCATTGCCTGGACCGGCCTGCGGGGTGCGGTCGCGATCTTTCTCGCCTCGATCCCGATGCTGGTCGGCCTGTCCAAGGCCTATCTCTACTTCGACGTCGCTTTCGTCGTCGTCATCATCTCGCTGCTGTTGCAAGGCTGGACGCTGGCGCCGGCGGCACGGCGGCTGCATGTCGCGCTGCCGCGCGCCGAACGCGGTCCGCGGCGCGTCGAACTCGACCTGCCCGGCCAGCTCGAACAGCAGCTCGTCGGCTATCCGGTGCGGCCGAAGAGCCTGTATTTCCGGCGCGGGCTGATCCCGTCCTGGTCGAAGCCGACGCTCGTGATCCGCGACGAGCGGATCCTGACGCCGGCCGAGGCCGATCCGATCGCGCCCGGCGACTATCTCTATCTGCTGGCGCCGCCGGAACGTGCCGAATCGCTCGACCGTTTCTTCGTCGACATGGCGCCGTCGACCGCCCCCGATCCGCATCTGCTCGGCGACTTCATGGTCTCGGGCGAGCACACGCTCGGCGAACTCGCCGAGATCTACGGGGTCAAGGTCGACGAGCACCAGGCCAAGCTGACGCTGGCCGATTACTTCGACATCAATCTCGACCGCGCGCCGAAGCAAGGTGCCGAGCTCGCGCTCGACTCGATTGTGCTAGTGGCGCGCAATATCGGCGGCGGGCGCGTCAACGTCGTCGGCCTCCGCTTGCCGGAAGAGGAGGAGCAGGTTGCGCCGGCGACGCGCGCGCAGGCCTTGAGGCGTAAGCTTGCGGATATCTGGGCGTCGGTGGCGGGCGTTTAATGTGGCGGCGGCTTACTGCTTTCGCAGGAAGTTCGAATCCGGGGCGAATTTGCTGATCAAGTCGGTCAGGCTTTTGTCGACCGGCCCGCTCGCCGCCTCCTTTGCGTCGGAGGCCGGCTTGGGCGGCTCGGGGTTTTCGGGCGCCTTCTCGCCGGATATCTCCGCCAGCGCTGCGATCAGCGACGCATCAGGCTCGCCGGTCGGTGCGTTGTCCGGCGGCGACTGGCCCTTGGGGATGCTGCCAAGAGCAGGCTCCCGCCGGGTCGGGGCCGCGGGCCGGGCGGTTTCGGCCCTGTTTTCCGAAACGACGCGCCTCGCGGCGGCCTTGGCAGATGCCTCTTCGAAGGCGGCAATCACCGACGCTTCGAGATCGTCCGTCCGCTTTGCCGGCGCGCGCGACAAACGGTCTGGCCGTTTGTCTTCGGAGGCAGTGACCGCCTGCGGCCCTGGCCGGAGAACCGGCGGCGGCGGCCCGGGCGGAGTTGGAAGTGGGGGCGGCTGGCTCCCGCGCGCCCTTGCCACGATCGCCTCGACCACATCAGCGAGACGGCTCTTGTCGGGGGCCGCCAGATAACTGGTCGCGAGCTCATCCACATATTGCGGCCCGTAATCGGCGAGGACCGCCACGACTTGCTCGAGATCGGGATCGCTCGCGACGAGCACGCGCCAGGCCTCCCTGTCGTAGGAGGCATCGCCGCGGTTCGCCGGTCGGTCGAGCCGGCGCCGCTGCAGCGAGGGCGCAGCCTCGCGTGGGGCTACAGGCCCGATGGTCGGGGGCTGTAGTCCGACTTCGAGGGCGGGAAGGCCGAGCTCCGCCGCCACCGCCACCGCGGGATCTGCCGGTCCCCGGCTCCGCGGGGGCATCTGCAGCACGATCAAGCCGATACCCATCAACAGGAATCCGAGCGCGGCCCACGCGATCGTCGCGCAAAGCAGCAGGCCGACCAGCAACAATATCCAGCCAGTATTCCGCAAAAACCCGCCTTCCCGGTTGCGCCCGATATGATTGGGCCCTAGCCAACAAGCTAGACCATCTTATGCCAGCTTGCGCGGAAAACCGTTAGCTACGGCGTCGCCGTCAGCACCTTCACGCCGCCGAATGCGGTGACTTCGCCGCGGCGGAGCATCACGATCTGGGTAGCGAGCTGGCGGAGCTCGGCTGCATCATGGCTGACATAGACCATCGGGATACCGGCCTCATCCCGCAGCCGCACCAGATAAGGCAGGATCTCCAGCTTGCGTCCCTCGTCGAGCGCGCCAAGGGGCTCATCAAGCAGCAGCAGCCGTGGCCTGGCCAACAGCGCGCGGCCGAGCGCGACCCGCTGGCGTTCGCCGCCGGACAGTTTGCCCGGACGGCGGTCGAGCAGGTTGCCGATGTCGAGCAGCTCGACGATGCGCCTGCGCTGCGCGGGATCGTCGACAAGGCCGTTCATGCGGCGGCCGTAGTCGAGGTTCTGCCGGACGTCGAGATGAGGGAACAGCCGGGCGTCCTGGAAGACATAGCCGATGCGGCGGCGAAAGGTCGGGATGTGGATGCCGGCCGCGGTGTCGTCGACGGTCTCGCCGTCGATCTCGATGGTGCCGCGGTCGGGGCGCAGCAACCCGGCAATCGTGTTGATGAGCGAGGTCTTGCCGGAGCCTGAGGCTCCGAACAGGCCGGTGACGCGGCCTTGGCTCGTGAAGGAGGCCGATAGTTGGAATTCACCGAGCTGCTTTTTGACATCGACGCGCAGCATGGTCAGTTCCCGTGCAGGCGCTGCGTCGCGCGGCGCGCGAACCACTCGGAGCCGATCAGCGCCCCCATTGCGATGATGACGGAGATGATGACGAGCCGTCCCGCTGCCGCGTCGCCATCAGGCGTCTGGATCAGCGAATAGATCGCGGAAGAAATGGTCTGGGTTTCGCCGGGAATGTTGGAGACGAAGGTGATGGTCGCGCCAAACTCGCCGATCGCCTTGGCGAAACCGAGCACCATGCCGGCGAGCACGCCCGGGAGCGCCAGCGGCAGCGTGACCGTGAAAAACACGCGCCATGGCGCGGCCCCCAGCGTCTCGGCTGCCTGCTCCAGGCGCCGGTCGATCGCCTCGATCGAGAGCCGGATCGGCCGCACCAGCAGCGGAAACGACATCACGCCGCAGGCGAGCGCGGCGCCAGTCCAGCGAAACGCGAAGACGATGCCGAGATAATCGGCGAGAAAGCCGCCGACGAGCCCGCGGCGGCCGAACGTCAGCAATAGAAGATAGCCGGTGACCACCGGCGGCAGAACGAGCGGCAGATGAACCGCAGCATCGAGCACCGATTTGCCCCAGAAATCGTGGCGCGCCAGCGCCCAGGCAAGCGCAATCCCGAACGGGGTAGCCACCAGCGTTGCGATGATGGCGACCCGCAGCGAGAGCAGGATCGCCGTCCATTCGGTCGGCGAAATCTCAAACACTTCTGCTTCAGGTCGTCGGGCTGATCAGGAACTTGAAGCCGTATTTCTCCAGGATCGTCTTCGCCGCCGTCGAGCGCAGGAAGGCGAGATATTCGGCGGTCTCCGGCTTCGCCGTCGTGGTCGCGGCGACCGGGTAGATGATCGCGGGATGCGAATCGGCGGGAAAAGTACCGACGACCTTGACGCCGGGCTCGACCTTGGCATCGGTCGAATAGACGATGCCGAGCGCGGCCTCGCCGCGCGCCACCAATGTCAGCGCCGCACGCACGCTTTCGGCCATCGCGAATTTCGGCTCGGCCGCCTGCCACGCGCCGAGTTTCTCCAGCGCCGCTTTGGCGTATTTGCCTACCGGCACCGACTTGACGTCGCCGGTGGCGATCTTGCCGTCTCCGGCGAGCTTTGCGAGATCGAAGCCCTGGGCGATCGTGACGTTGTCGATTTTGGAATCCTTTGGCGCGATCAGCACGATGCTGTTGCCGAGCAGATTGACCCGTGTCGGCTCGTTGATGGTCTTCTGCTTGATCGCATAGTCCATCCAGTCGGTGTCGGCGGAGACGAACACGTCGGCCGGCGCGCCCTGCTCGATCTGTTTCGCAAGCGCGGAGCTTGCGGCATAGCTGGCGCTGACCTTGACACCTGTCTTGGCGGTATAGGCTGCGTTGATGTCGTCGAGCGCGTTCTTCATCGAGGCGGCGGCGAACACGGTGAGGGTCTTGTCTTCTGCGGCCGCAGGCGAGTGCGTCGCGCCCAGCAGGATGACGAAAGCAGCGAAAAGTCCGGCAATGCGTGACATGCGAAGCGCTCCGTGCGAGCTCGCGCGCAAATGGCCACGCGAGTCAGGCGTTGGTGAGTCAGGAATGCGACGGACGGAAGCGCTGTTCCGCAGCTCCCCGGAGGACTTACGGTCGTCAGGGATATCGCGATAGCCCAACAATATCAGGCTGGTCGGCCGGGTAAAGGCGGCCGTTTGTCCAACGGACTCCTTTACTCTGTCGGCAGGATTGCGATTGAGATCGAATTTTCCCTGGTGCCGCTGATCTGCAGCACGAATGGGCTCGCGGAGAGCTCATATTTCATTGTCTTGCGGATACCGTCGCAATCGGTCGCGCCGCTGAAAGCCTTGGGCCTAAGGAAGTGTCCGCCCTGCACCATATCGACCCAGGCGCCGGCGGACAGGCTGACAGTATAGAGCCCGGCCTTCGGCGCTGTCTTGAAGCTGGTGAAGCCGGCAAAGGTGCCGTCCTTCGGCGCGCGCTCAGGCGGCGTCGGCAATTTGGCATCCGCCGGCGCAGCTAGCGCCAGCGTGATGCCCGTTGCCGGCAACGCCGCCTGCTCGCTCCCCGATGCAAGCCTGGCGCGATCGGGCGCGGTGAGCGCCGCGCGCTCGCGATCGATCGGCCATTTGAACTTGTCGCAGCCGCTCGGTTCTTCCGCGGCGAAGGCGGGGACGGCACCGAGCAGCAGCAACGCGGTGAGAAGCGGTTTGCGCACTTAGTCCACCGCGATCATTACGTCCGACGCCTTGACGACGACGATGACCTTGCCGCCCACTTTGATACCGAGGTCGTCAACTGCCTCGTTGGTGATCGCCGATGTCATCACATTGCCGCCGATATCGACGCGAACGTGAGAAGTGGTCGCGCCCTTCTTCACCTCGACGACGGTGCCCTTGATCTGGTTACGTGCACTGATGCGCATGACGGCTCCTCGCAATTGTTGCATTGCTGCGCAATTGTTCGCGCAGATGTGACGTTAAGTTGAAGTGTCGGGAGATCATCGTTCCCGGGAAGTAGCGCTGACGGCGCTACGATCCGTACCCTAGCAATTCCGATAAGGCGTGGATAGCGGCCCGACGATGTTACGGCCTAGCGTCTGGCGCGTTCAGCACGGTTTTGCAGGCGGCTGGCATCTGCGCGAGCGTCATCGGCGGACGCGGTTTCGGCGGCTTCGGCGGGGGCTTCGGGTGCAGCACCGAATCCTTGAACCAGTAGGCAAGATCGTCCGGTTTGCAGCCTTCGTCCTCCGACTGCGACCGTTGCCCCTCGCATTCTGGGCTGCCCACAGGGCAGCGCATGCGGATGTGGAAGTGGTAGTCATGGCCCCACCACGGCCTGATCTTTGACAGCCAGCTGCGGTCGCCCGTGGCTTCACGGCACAGCGCCTTCTTGATCGCGGCGTTGACGAAGATGCGTTGCACGGCCGGCTCCTGTGCCGCGTCTCTGATGACGAGAACATGACTCGGCGTGAAGACTTTTGGATCGATATCGAGCCGGTCGTCACGTACCATCATCACTGCCGACGTCTCCTCGCGTTCTTCGCGCGACAATCTGCGATCCGGCATCGGTGTCAGCCAGATGTCGGCATCGAGCCCTATCTGGTGACTGGCATGGCCGCTCAGCGCTGGTCCGCCGCGCGGCTGGCCGATGTCGCCGACCAGGATGCCCGGCCAGCCTGCATCCTTGCGCGCCTTGGCGGCGAGCCGCTTCAAGAGCGCGATCATGTTTGGATGGCCCCAATAGCGATTGCGCGACAGCCGCATCACCTGCCAGGTCTCGCCGTTGAGCGGCATCTGCTCGGCGCCGGCGAGACAGCCCTTGGCATAGGAGCCGATCGAACGCGTCGGCATCGCCGCCGGCAGCACCTTGCGCGCGAACAACTCCTTGGCTGCGATCTTCGGATCGTGCGGGTTGGCGAGCGGCGGCAGCGGCTTGGGATTGAGCGAGCCCTTGTCCTGCGCCCGCGCGGATGCCGCGCTGGCGACGAAGACGATTGCGAGAAGCGGGATCAGAAGCAGGCGGGGTGTCATCGGATCACTCTGTCCACACGAGCCTAGCATGGATTTCCCGGGCACGGGCCGCACATCAATGGCAATCGGTTGATCGCCCACAGCCTGGACTCGACCCGCGCCTGCTTGCTCACGTTGGGGTGCCGCGCGATCACGAATTAGAAGGCACCCCGAAACGGGTCGTGTCGTTAACCGCACCATAACCCCATTGTTCGCTGACGAATTTTGGTGCGTGAGGCGCTTCATCCGCGCATTCATTGTGCAAGCACGCGCATGTTTACGGAATTCTCACCATGCCGCGATGCGTCTGCCGTGCGAATGTGCGATGGATGTCGCGCGGACCGCGTCAGAGCCTCGCGCCGCGCGGAGAGGCGCCTCTTAATCGGGCAGCCGACAGGTCATCGCCCGGTCCGGGCGGACGGCAATAGACACTAATTTTTCAGACACTTATCGCAGAAGTACCGCCAAACTGAAAATGCGCGTGAGGCGTGCGATGCCGGCAATACGGCCAAAGAAAATCAAGCAACCGAAGCGGGCCGCCGAGTCCCGTCGTCCGGGCCAGTCGGCCAAGGCCGTGCCGAAACTGGCAAGCGATTCGCGCCGAGCCGCTGGTGCGATTGGCGAAATGGTACGCCGGCGCGCCGAGGCCGAGGCGGCGATTGCGGAGGCCCGCAAGTCCCATGAGAGACTCCGCGAAGCAATCGATATCCTGCCGCAGGGCATCGTGTTCCTGGATGCCGACGGCCGCTACATCCTCTGGAACAAGAAATACGCAGAAATCTACAAGCGCAGTTCCGATCTGTTCGAGCACGGCGCGCGCCTGCAGGACACCATCCGGATCGGCGTCGAGCGCGGCGACTATCCCGAGGCCAAGGGCCGCGAGGAGGAATGGATCGCCGAACGGCTCAAGAAGCTTTATCAGCCAGGCGAACGGCATGAGCAGACGCTGGCGGACGGCCGCGTCATTCTGATCGAAGAGCGGCTGACCTCGGATGGCGGCATCGTCGGGCTCCGGGTCGACATCACCGAATTGAAGCAACGCGAGGCGTCGTTCCGCCTTTTGTTCGACGGCAACCCGGTGCCGATGATTCTGTGCGCGCTCGACGGGGAGCGCATCCTCGGCGTCAACGATGCGGCAATCGCCCATTACGGCTACGTCCGCGCCGATTTCGAGAGGCTGACGATCAAGAGCCTGCAGGCGTTCGATACGGAACTGCCATGGGCCGCCGGGCGCAGCAGCGACGAGCAGGCGGCGCGGACCTGGAAGCATGTGCGCGCCGACGGAACGCTGATCGATCTCGCGATCTATTCGCGCCAGTTGATGTATGGCAATCAGCCGGCGATGATGCTCGCTTTGATGGACATGACCGAGCGCAAACGAGCCGAGGCGCGGCTTGCCTTCATGGCCCAGCATGACGGTCTGACCGGGTTGCCGAACCGAAATCTGTTGCGCCAGAGGATGGACGAGATGCTGCTGCACACGCGCCGCAGCTTGGACAAGGTCGCGGTGCTGATGCTCGGGCTCGACAGTTTCAAGGCGGTCAACGACACGCTCGGCCATGGCGTCGGCGATAAGTTGCTGCGCCACGTTGCAAAGCGGTTGCGCTCGACCTTGCGCGAGGACGACGCGCTGGCCCGCCTCAACTCCGACGAGTTCACGATCGTGCAATGCGGGATCGCACGGCCCGAGGACGCCGCGCTGCTCGCCAAGCGCATCCTCGAGGTGATCGGCGAGCCCTATCTGCTCGACGGCCATTCGGTAACGATCGGCGCCAGCATCGGAATTGCGATGTCGCCCGGCGACGGCGAGGATTCGGAGAAGCTCTTGAAGAGCGCCGATATGGCGCTGTCGCGCGCCAAGAGCGAGTTCCGTGGCACCTTCTCGTTCTTCGAGGCGGAGATGGACGCACGCGCCCAGAGCCGCCGCAAGATCGAGGTCGATCTGCGTGATGCGATCCATAATGAGGACCTCCGGCCGTACTACCAGCCGCTGGTCGATCTCACGAGCGGCCACATTACCGGGTTTGAGGCCCTGGTGCGCTGGCTGCATCCGGAGCGCGGCATGATCTCGCCCGGTGAGTTCATTCCGGTCGCCGAAGAAACCGGCCTCATCAACCCGCTTGGCGGACTGATGCTGCGCTGCGCCTGTCTGGACGCGGCACAGTGGCCGGACGACGTTCGCGTTGCGGTCAATCTCTCGCCGCTGCAATTCCGCGCCGGCAATTTGCTGACGCTCGTCACCGACGCGTTGAAGCAATCCGGCCTGCCGCCGCGGCGGCTCGAGCTCGAGATCACCGAGACGCTGCTGCTGGAGAAGAGCAGCAAGGTGCTGGCCACGCTGCACGCGCTGCGCGCTCTCGGTGTGCACATCTCGATGGACGACTTCGGCACTGGCTATTCGAGCCTGAGCTACCTCCGCAGCTTTCCGTTCGACAAGATCAAGATCGATCGGTCCTTCGTGCGCGACCTCGGCTCCAACCGCGATGCCCAGGCGATCGTCCGTTCGATCATCAGCCTCGGCATCGGCCTTGGCGTGACGATCACCGCTGAAGGCGTCGAGACCGAGGCCGAATTGAGCTGTCTGCGCACCGAAGGCTGCCATGAGGCCCAGGGCTTCCTGTTCAGCCGCGCGCGGCCGAATGCCGACGTTGTCAGCCTGCTGAGGGCGCAGCGCGGCGGGGCGGCGGACGCGGCGTAGGTTACGTCGCGCGACCCGCCTTCGGCTTCCTTAAGTGATAGGTCAGCGCCAGCGCCACGCAGTGGCGCAACTCGGCCTCGGGGAGCCTGTCGGCGACCTTGAGCAGGATCGCGCGGTTACCGCTGTAGCTCAGCTCGGGATACAGCTCGCGAAACGTCTCGACCAGATTGGTCTGGCAATGAAAGTAGAGCGCGTATTGGTCCGTGGCCGGCTTCACCTGATCGATCCGGATGGTGCTGCCGCTTCCCGTTTCCGGCGTGAGGTAGCTCGGCTGTCCCCATTTCAGCGTCTCCTCGAGGGCGCCTACGCCCTTGGTCGCTTTCGCGGTGTCGAAGATGAGACGGCGCAGTGCGAGCAGCTTGGCCTTGACCGGCGCGGGATAGGCTCCGAAGAACGCCTCTCCGCGCTCCAGGTTGCTCGTTCCTGTCACATTGCTGCGTCTTGCCTGCTGGGGCATGGCGGACTCCGCGAGGGCAGGAGGGAAGATAGGCCAACCGCTGGTCAGGCGAAAGCCCGCACAGACTGACCCACGCGCCGTGACCTACATCATGATGCGACTCTACAGAAACGCATCATGATCTCATCGATTAGGCTTGACCTTTTCGGAAGGCTGATTTCCACCTCTAAGCCGCGTTGCGCAGCCCGGCGAGGAAGGTATCCACGCTCTGCATCAAGGCGCTTGCCTGCTGGCCAAGCTCGCCGGAAACGGCCAGGACGTTGCCTGCCAGCGCGCGGGATTGGTCCGCGGCGCGGCTCGCGCCGGCGACGTTGTTCGACACCTGGCTGGTGCCGGCGGAGGCCTGCTGCACGCTGCGCGCGATCTCGCGCGTCGCTGAATCCTGTTCCTCGACGGCGGCCGCGATCGTGGTCGCGATTCCGCTGATCTCGCGGATCGTATCGCTGATGCCGCCGATCGCGATGACGCAATCGCCGGTCGCCGTCTGGATCGCGGAGACGTGTCCCGCGATCTCCTCGGTCGCCTTCGCGGTCTGGCTCGCAAGTCCCTTCACCTCGGCGGCGACCACGGCGAAGCCGCGGCCGGCCTCGCCGGCACGCGCCGCCTCGATCGTGGCATTGAGCGCCAGAAGGTTGGTCTGGCTCGCGATTTCGCTGATCAGGCGCAGGACGTCGCCGATCTTCTCGGCCGCGGAGGCGAGGCTTTCGACCATCTGGGTGGTCTCCTGTGCCTTGACCACGGCGTTGTCCGCGACCCGGCTCGAATGCGTGACCTGCCGGCCGATCTCGGACACCGAGGAGGCGAGCTCCTCGGTTGCGGCGGCAACCGTGCTGACGCTGGTCGAGGCCTGTTCGGAGGCGGCGGCCGCGGCCGCAGCCTCCACGGAGGTACCGTTGACGCTCGCGGTGATGTCGCCGGCGGCGCGCTCCATGTCCTGCGTCGCGCGGGCGACCGCGGCGACCATGCCGTTGACGTCGGCCTCGAAGCGGTCGGCCATCTGCCGCTGCAGCGCCTGCTTCTCGGCTTCGGCCTTCGCCTTGTCCGCTTCCTGCGCGGTGCGCAGGCTACCCGCCTCGATCATGCTGCGGCGGAACACGTCGACCGCCTTGGCCATGGTGCCGAGCTCGTCACGGCGATCGCTGCCGGGAATCGTGATGCTGGTGTCGCCGGCGGAGAGGCGGTTCATCACCGCCGTGATCGCGGCCAGCGGCCGCGACAGGCCGCGGCCGAGCAGGAAGGCGAGCAGCACCGCGAGCGCGAGGATCACCGCGGTGCCGAGGATGAGGTGGCGCTGCGCGCTTGCTGCCGCCGCCTCATATTCGGTCGTGTCCTTGATGATCTCGAGCACGCCGACCGGCTGCCCCGCATAGTTCTTGATCTGTCCGACATAGACCGCACTCGGATGACCGTTGAGTTCGGTGTCACGGCGCAACGGAGGGCCGTCGATCACGCCCCTGAGTTCATCCGCCGTGACGAGTTCGCCGTCACCATAGGTCGATGACAGCCGCCTGAAGGCCTTACCGTCGAACGAGTGCACCGCGAGGTCGATGCCGAAGCGTTTCTTGGCGCGCTCGACGAATTCCCTGCCGAAGGCCGCGCCGACATCGACATTGGCGATGCTCTTGCCGTCACGCATGATCGGCGTCATGCCGAAGATCGAGAGCGCCTCGCGGCCGGGTTCGACGCCGACGATCGGCTTGCCGCTCTTCAGCGATTCCACCACGGTGGTGCGTCGCGCGGAGGCGTCCTCGCCGAAGACCTTCGGGGCGTGGGCGCGGTAAAAGGCGATTGCGGGCGGCTGCCAGAACGTAATCAGTGGAATTCCCTGGGCCTTCACCGACTCCATGGTCCCGCTGAGCAGCGCGCCGAGGCCGTCGCGATCGCCCTTGGCGACGGCGTCGCCGACCGGCGGCAGCGCGGCGATCGCGGCGGAGACCGCCAGCGCCGTGCGCCCCTCATAGTCGATCGCGGCGGTCACACTGTCATATTGCAGCTTGAGCTGCTGATCGAGCGCGAGCCGCGTCAGTTCGCGCTGCTGGGCGACCGAGAAGCCGCCGAGGACGGCACAGGCGGCCGCGACGGTTAGTGAAATGGCGAGGATCAGGCGGGCGGCGATCGATCTGGTCTTGAGCATGGTAAACGGAGAACTCCACGAGCGGCTTTCTCCGAAAATTGCAGAAAATGCTTAACAACACCGGACATGCCGGCCCGCAGATTGGTCTGCTGACGCAGGGCAGCTCCGGTTCGATTGCATGGCAAACTCTATCGCGCCGATGGCGGCGCGCTCAGATCAGCCGAAAGGATCGCCTTGCCGGCGTCTTCATACTGCGTGTCGCGCGCCTGGATCTGTTGTGCGATCGCGTGCATGTCACGGAACCGTCGTTCAAAGGGATTCTTCGCGAATACCGCGGTCGCGCCTGCCATGTGATAGGCGGTGTCAACCACCGAGGCCGACTGGTGAATGGTCCAGGTCGAGGCGATGCGGATCGCCACGCGATCGGCCTCGGTGAGGGAATCGCCGCGCGACAGGTTGCTCCAGACGTCGTTCGCCGTGCTGTAAAGGTAGGCCCGCGCGGCGCGCAGGCTGGCCTCGGTGCGGCCGATCAGGCCCTGCACGGCATTGTTGTCGCGCATTGCCTTGAGCCCCTGGGGCGTCTTGCCGCGCGCAAGCTCCGTGACTGCATCCAGCGTGGCACGCGCGACGCCGAGCGAGGTCGCGGCAAAGCCCATGCTGAACACCATGTTGGTTGAGAGCTTGTAGAGCGGTCCTGACTCGCACAATGCTGCGGGGTCGTCGCGCAGCGCCGCGAACGTCTCCGGTATGAAGAGGTTCTCGACCGAGTAGGAATCCGTCCCGGTGCCCTTCAGCCCGATCACGTCCCAGACGTCGTGCATCGTGGCCGATGTCACCGGGAACAGGATGGTGCGAATTTCCGGCGAGCCATCCGGCTTCTTGCGCGGCGTGCCGTCGGCCTCGACGACGCGGACATGGGCGCCGAGCCAACTCGCCTGCCGCGAGCCGGATGCGAAATCCCAGCGCGCGCTCGCACGGTAACCGCCAGGCTCGGCGCGAACCTCATGCGCGATTGCGCCCCAGGCCAGAATGCCGGGCGGCGAGTTGAAGATCTCGTTGGCGGCCTCCGGCGCAAGATAGGCCGCGGTCATGGCGCAGACGCTGCACTGGCCGAGGCACCAGGCAGTCGAGGCGTCGGCCTTGGCGATCTCCTCCTGCATCTGCATGAATATGTCGAGTGGCGCCTCGGCGCCGCCAAAGCTGCGCGGCAGCAGCGCGCGATAAAGCCCGTTTTCGACCAGCGCCGAGGTGACGGCCGGCGTCAGCCGCCGCGTCCGTTCAATCTCGTCAGCTTCGCTGATGATGAGGGGCTGTAGCGCGCGCGCCCGTTCGACGAGATTGAAAGCCTCAGGCCTGTTCATGCGTTTCCTTTGCCCATTTCACGTTGTTGTTGTGCGGGCGGGGGATGGTGGCCTATCCGGGAAGGGAGGGCAAGGTGGGATACCGCCGTTGCAGATCAGCCATCCACCTTGCGCGCAAGCTTGCAAACCGCGTCAGGCGGCCGCGCGGCCAAGATCGAGCGATTGCTGGCGTTTCGATGGAAAACTCAGCGCCACTGCGACCGCGGCAAGGCCGATGGCAAAGGAACCGGCATGCAGCCACGTGTATCCGTGGGAGATGTCGAACACGAGGCCTCCGGCCCACGGACCGAGCGCCATGCCGAGGCTCGCAAAGGCCGACACCGCGCCGAACACGGTGCCCATGATGCGCGCGCCGAAGAACTCGCGCACCAGCACGGCATAGAGCGGCATCACGCCGCCATAGGCGAGGCCGAATACGATCGACAGCGCGTAAAACTCGCCAAGCTGCGCCACGACAAGATAGGTCGCGATGCACAGCGCCTGCACGAATAGACCGCCCACCAGCACCGGCTTGGCGCCGAGACGATCCGCCAGCGCGCCGAGCAGGAGACGGCCGCCGAGCCCGGAGAAGCCGGCAAGGCTATAGACCGTGACCGCGGTCAACGGCGCGATGCCGCAGATCATGGCGTAAGACACCATGTGGAAGATCGGGCCGGAATGCGCCGCGCAGCAGGCGAAATGCGCCGCCGCGAGCGTGATGAATTGCGGTGTGCGCAGCGCCTGCGCAACGGTCCATTCGGTTTCCGGCGCGCCGGCGGCGGTCGCGCCCGCGACGTTCGTTCCTTGCGGTGCCGGGCGCACCAGGAAGCAGGCCGGGATCAACAATGCCCACGCCGCGATGCCGATCACGAGCATCGCGGTGCGCCAGTCATAGGCCGTGATCAGCCAGCTTGCCGACGGTGCGACCGTCAGTGGCGACACGCCCATACCGGCGGAGACCAATGCCACGGCGAGGCTGCGATGCCTGTCGATCCACGCGCTCGCAAGCGCCATCATCGGCGCATAGAAGCTGCCGGCGGCAACGCCGATCAGCGCGCCAAAGTAAAGCTGGAACTGCCACAGGCTCGCGGCCTGACTCGCGGTCACAAGGCCAAGACCGAGCAGCAGGCTGCCCGCAAGCACCACCATGCGCGTGCCGAACCGGTCGGACAGCGTGCCCCAAAGGAACGCTGCAAAACCCATGCACAGGAAATTCAGCGTCGCCGCCGCCGATACGCCCGCGCGCGACCAACCCATCGCTTCCGAAATCGGCTGCAGGAATACGGCCAGCGAAAGCATCGTGCCGAAGCCGACGCACGTCATCAGTGCCCCCGCGCCGACGACGACCCAGCCATAATCGAACCGAGTGGTCTTGCTCATGCGTTTCCTCGGACGCGCGGTTGATGTTGCTGGCTCGCGCGAGCGGGATGGTGGCTCATCTGCCGGCCGTGGGCAAGGTCGCTCACTCGATTCGCGGACCTCGCGCCGCACGCCGTGCGGAGCAGCGCAAGTCGCGATCGGCGCTTCCCGACCGCTGGGCGATACGCAACAAGATGTCGCAGTTCAATTGGCCGCACGCTCAGGTAGCTTTATTATCAAAATCCAACCTGCTTGTTTGATTTTCGAAACTGATTACGCGAGTTCCTGTCTAGGAGCGATCATGGACTACACGCCATTACGTCGGGCCGAGAAAACCGAGGTTCTCAGGATCACCAGCGGCTTGAAGGATTTGCGAGCAGGCCTCTCCAACAAGATTCCCACCAAGGGCGCGGGCAGGCTGCTGCTTGCGACCTGGAATATTCGCGAGTTCGGCGGCACCAAATACGGCGAGCGTATGCAGGACGCCCGTTTCTTCATCGCGGAATGCATCAATCATTTCGATCTGGTAGCGGTGCAGGAGGTTCGCCGGAATCTCGACGAGTTGCGCAGGGTGATGCGGCTGTTAGGGCCGCATTGGGACGTCATCTTCACCGATGTGAGCTATGCGCAGGGCGGCAATGCTGAACGGCTCGCGTTCCTGTTCGACAAGAACCAGGTTTCGTTCACCGGGCTTGCCGGCGAGATCGTGCTGCCTCCGAAGGAATCCAAGATCGTCGCGCAGATCGCTCGTACGCCATTCATCTGCGGATTTCAGGCGGGATGGGCCAAGTTCAACCTTTGCACCGTCCACATCTATTACGGGAAGGGCGACGAGGACCGGCGGCGTGTGGGAGAAATCGAGGCGACTGCGGGCGTCCTGGCCAAGAAAGCCAAGGACTACATCAACACCGACAAGCGCGTCTCCTACTCGCCCGAGAACCTGGTGCTGCTCGGCGATTTCAACATCGCCAAGCACAGCGACAAGACGTTTCAGGAACTCGTGAAGAGCGGCTTCGTCATCCCGGATCAGTTGCAGAAGGTGCCCGGCTCAAACGTCACCAAGGACAAGTTCTACGACCAGATCGCCTTCTTCAAGCGCACCGAAGGGCTGATCAACCGCCAGGCGGGCGTGTTCGATTTTTACGACTACGTGTACAATGACGAAAAGCGCTATGCGAAACCGTTCAAGGCGACCAACGCCAGGAGCTTCAAGGAGTGGCGGACATACCAGATGTCCGACCATCTCATCATGTGGTCGCAATTCGACGTCGACAAGACCGATACCTATCTCGACGACGTCGCCAATAGCCACGATGCCGACAACGCGGAGCAGAAGGCTGGGGGTACCAGGACGGCGAAGAAGAAGTCCGGCAAGGCGGCGAAGAAAGCACCAAAGAAAGCCGCCAAGAGCTCAGCGCGGAAGGCGCCCGCGAAGAAGGCAGCCAGGAAGCGCCGCGGCTAGCCTAACCGCAATGCCAGGCCCGCCCGATCGGCGTCCAGCTCCAGCACGGACCGAAGCTGCCGCCATTGTAGCGCCCGCGGTAGAATCCGGGCTGGCCGAAATAATAGAGGTCGTCGCCATACCAGTAGCGTGGCGAATAGTCCGGCAGGCCGCGGGCGGCGCCACGCGGACCAAACACCGGAATGGTTTCGTTGGGCGGCTGCCGGTAGCCGGGCAGGAAGCCGTAGCCATGCCAGCGGGCGACATGCCGCTTTTTCGCTGAAGCGGCCGAGCTCAGGTCCGGCTGCACCAACAGGAGAATTACGGTCGAGAGGAACACGATTCGCAACATGACTGCAGCTTAGTTTTCACGATGTGCAATGGCGATTGAAATCGTGGCACGTTTTGTTGCTGGGAAAACCATGGACATCAAGCGCGCCCGCGGCGACGCCTCAACTGTCCACCTTCAACGCGGCAATGAAGGCTTCCTGCGGAATGTCGACCTTGCCGAACTGCCGCATCTTCTTCTTGCCTTCCTTCTGCTTCTCGAGAAGCTTTCGCTTGCGGGTGATGTCGCCGCCATAGCACTTCGCGGTCACGTCCTTGCGCAGCGCGCGCACCGTCTCGCGGGCGATCACCTTGCCGCCGATCGCCGCCTGGATCGGGATCTGGAACATGTGCGGCGGGATCAGCTCTTTCATCTTTTCGACCATGGCGCGGCCGCGGCCTTCGGCACGGGTGCGATGCACCAGCATCGAAAGCGCGTCGACCGGCTCGCCGTTGACGAGGATCTGCATCTTCACGAGATCGGCCGGCTTGTAATCGGTGAGATGATAATCGAACGAGGCGTAACCCTTGGAGACCGACTTCAGGCGGTCGTAGAAATCGAACACCACCTCGTTGAGCGGCAAATCGTATTTCACCATCGCGCGGGAGCCGACGTAAGTGAGCTCCTTTTGCGCACCGCGGCGGTCCTGGCACAGCTTCAGCACGCTGCCGAGATATTCGTCGGGGGTGAGGATCGTGGCCTCGATCCAGGGCTCGTCGATCTCGGCGATCTTGACCACGTCGGGCATGTCGACGGGATTGTGGATCTCGATCTCCTGGCCGTCCGTCAAATGCATCTTGTAGATCACGCTAGGCGCGGTCGCGATCAGATTGAGGTCGAACTCGCGCGACAGCCGCTCCTGAATGATCTCGAGATGCAGCAGGCCGAGGAAGCCGCAGCGGAAGCCAAAGCCCAGCGCCGCGGAGGTCTCCATCTCGAAGGAGAAGCTCGCATCGTTGAGCCGCAGCTTGCCCATCGCGGCGCGCAGTGTCTCGAAGTCGTTGGCGTCGACCGGGAACAGGCCGCAGAACACGACCGGGATCGCCGGCTTGAAGCCCGGCAGCATCTCGCTGATCGGCTTCCTGTCGTCGGTGATGGTGTCGCCGACGCGGGTGTCGGCCACTTCCTTGATCGCCGCGGTGATGAATCCGATCTCGCCGGGACCGAGCTCGTCGATCTGCTCCATCTTTGGCGTGAAGAAGCCGACGCGCTCGATGTCGTAGGCCGCTCCCGTACCCATCATGCGAATACGCTGGCCTTTTTTCATCACGCCGTCGACCACGCGAATCAGCACCACCACGCCGAGATAGACGTCGTACCAGCTGTCGACCAACAGCGCCTTCAGGGTCGCATCACGGTCACCCTTCGGCGGCGGAAGGCGGGTGACGATGGCTTCCAGCACCTCGGGCACGCCCAGCCCGGTCTTGGCCGAGATCATCACGGCATCGGAGGCATCGATGCCGATCACGTCCTCGATCTGCTGCTTCACCTTCTCGGGCTCGGCGGCCGGCAGGTCGACCTTGTTCAGGACCGGAACGATTTCGTGGTTGTTGTCGAGCGCCTGGTAGACGTTGGCAAGCGTCTGCGCCTCGACGCCCTGGCTCGCGTCGACCACGAGCAGGGAACCCTCGCAGGCCGCCAGCGACCGCGAGACCTCGTAGGCGAAGTCGACATGGCCGGGCGTGTCCATGAGGTTGAAGATGTAGTCCTTGCCGTCCTTGGCGCGGTAGTTCAGCCGGACGGTCTGCGCCTTGATGGTAATGCCGCGCTCGCGCTCGATATCCATCGAATCGAGCACCTGTTCCTTGCCCGCCATTTCGCGATCCGACAGCCCGCCCGTCATCTGGATCAGGCGGTCGGCCAATGTCGATTTGCCATGGTCGATATGGGCGACGATGGCGAAGTTGCGGATGTTGGAAATCGGGGCGGTCGTCATGGGGCGCGGGATAGCATCCGCACCTCGAAGCGGCAACCATATTGCTGTATTTCAAGGGTGTTTCTTCACGCCAAGCTGATTTCACTGGCATCAAAAACGCGCTACGCACAGACCATGTCGACCGCCTCCTATTTACCCGCCGCATCGCGCGCAAGGCGCAGGCTCACCATTCGCCGGATGGCGGCCTGGCTGGCCTCGCGGGCGACAGATCCAAGGGCCGGCGTGTGGCTCGTGGTCGGCTTCGCGCTGGTCCACGCAGTGCTGTGGACGCTGATCCTGGTCAAGCTCAAGGCCGCGCAGGACGTTCACATGGACGTCGCTGAAGCCTATGCATGGGGACAGCGCTTCCTGCTCGGCTACGGCAAGCATCCGCCGCTGTCAGGATGGATCGCCGGCGTCTGGTTCAGGATCTTCCCTGTAACCAACTGGTCGTCCTACGCGCTCGCGATGGCGACCACAGGCTTTGCGCTCGTGGTCTGTTGGCGGATCGCGCTGCGGGTCGTGGACCGGCGCCGCGCCTTCTTCGTGGTGGTGATGCTCGCGCTCTACCCGATCTTCAATTTCAAGGGCTTCAAGTTCAACGCCGACCTGGCCCAGCTCGTGCCGTTGCCGCTCCTGGTGCTGGCCTATCTCAACGCGTTCGAGAAGCGCAGCGTGAAATCCGGCCTGTGGCTCGGCTTTGCCGGCGCGCTCGCGCTGATGACCAAATATTGGGTGGTGACCGTAATCGGCGCCATCGGCCTCACCGCGCTGCTTCATCCGCAGCGGCTGCAGTTCCTGCGCTCGCCAGCGCCGTGGGTTGCAATCGCTACGGTGGCCGTGGCGATGGTCCCGCATCTGGTCTGGCTCGAGGAGGTTGATTTCCTGCCCTTCACCTATGCCGGTGACGTCTACGCGCTGTCGAGCCGCGCGCTCAACGTCCAGCTCGTGATCGGCTATATCGGGCACAATCTCGCGCTGCTCGCCGCGCCTGTGCTGCTCGGCCTGCTGGCCCTGTCGCTGAGCGCGCCGCCGTGGCGGCGATCGGCCGGGCTTTCACGCATCTGGTCGAGTAGGCCGAATCCGGGCGTCAACCGAGCGCAGGCGTTCAACATCTGGGTCATCCAGCTCATCGTTGCGGTCGGGCCGCCACTGGGCGCGCTGGCGTTCATGGTCTACATCAAGACCGATTGGGGCATCCCGCTGTTCTTCCTGGTGCCGCTGGCGGTGGTCGCGATCCCTCGCTTGCGAATTCCGCGCAAGGCGCTGCTTGCGATTACCGCGATCTGGTTCGTCGCCACGATCGTGACGCTGTTCGCCGCGCCCAGCATCGCCGTTCAGGAAGTGGCGTCGAGCCACAACGGCGGCTCGACCTATGCCGCGCGTTCGGAGCTTGCGCGCGAACTGACCGCGACCTGGCAGAACAAATTCCATTCGCGCTGGGCGGTCGTCGCCGCCCGCACCGACATCAGCGAACCGATGACGTTCTACAGCCCCGATCATCCGGCGGCGATCACGCCCGGAGAGGCCTGGTCGTCGGGATTGACCTCGCTTGACGAAGCCAAGCGGCTTGGCTTCATCGGCATCTGCGACACGACCGATCCGATCTTTCTGAAGCCGTGTGAGGCCTGGATGGCGGAGCACGCCAAGGATGCCGAGCCGCTGGTGGTGAACACTCAGCGTTTCTTCCACGGCCATCCCGGCCCGTCGACCGCCTGGAAAGTCTATCTGGTGCCGCCGGCGAAGTAGCCCCGTGTTCGCGCTTTAGCGTTCTTGAGCGAACTGGCCGCCGGTTCGCCTGAAGAAAACGCGTCAAGCCGAGAATCCAGGCCTCGGTACTGATTCAATCAGAACCGATCATGATCTCATCTCTTTGCTTGAGCATGATCTCCGCGCAAACGGCATGCGTCTGTCGCGAGAGAAAATCGCGACACACTCTTGCGGATCATGCTCTAGGTGCCTTCTTCGTTGAACTTGCTCGCGACGAGTTCGGCGATGGCATCGAGCGCGGCCTGCGCTTCGGGGCCTGCCGCGGAAACCACGACCGACGTTCCGGGGCCGGCGGCGAGCATCATCAGGCCCATGATCGAGGTTCCGCCGACGGTCTCGCTGCCGCGCGTGACCCAGACCTCGGCGTTGAAACGCTCGACCATCTGCACGAATTTGGCCGACGCCCGCGCGTGCAGGCCGCGCTTGTTGACGATCATCAGCTCGCGGGAAATAGCGCCAGCAGGCACCCTCGGACCGACTTCGTTTGCACCCGAGGTCTCGTCGCTCATTTGCCTGCGAGGACGCGGCTGGCGATGGTGACGTATTTGCGGCCGGCTTCCTGGGCCATCGCGATCGCATCGGGCAACGAGCGCTCCTCGCGAACCTTGGCTAGCTTGACCAGCATGGGAAGATTGATGCCTGCGAGCACTTCCACCTTCGGGCGGCTCATGCAGGAGATCGCAAGGTTCGACGGCGTACCACCGAACATGTCGGTGAGGATGGCGACGCCGTCTCCGCTATCGACGCGATTCACCGCTTCGATGATGTCGCTTCGACAGAGATCGGCATCGTCTTCGGCACCGATCGTAACTGCTTCAATTTGTTTCTGCGGACCCATTACGTGTTCAAGCGCCGCTCTGAACTCGTCGGCAAGGCGCCCATGGGTCACCAGCACTAGACCAATCATCGGAAACTCCTCGCGGGCGCTCCTTGGTGCACCGCACGAACGCGCCACTTTGACCATCCAGAGGTCCCGCGCAAGAGGACATCTTGGCTAGTCTCCCGGTTCCTGGCGATAGAGATGGGAGGCTGCGCCGACCAAATCGGACGCGATAGTGGAGGGCATATGGTTACTAATGTCCTTCGCACAATTAGCCATAATGTTACGGGGACATGAACTTTCAGTTGTCGTCAGCGCCGCGACAACCAGCGGCAGGGGCTCAAAGCCGACGCCAACAGGGATTCGCGGTAGCAAAACACCGTAAACTCGGCATTGGAGCGCCTCTGGCGGCGGCAGCCGCTCTGCATCGCCGGCGGCCAGGTCGACCACAAGCCCGACCACAGCCTCCGTGGTGAAGGCGCAATGGCGGATTCCGAGGCCACGGATCTCGAGCAACCCGGCCAGTTCCGGCGCCGGGCGGACCCACAATTGTTCGCCGGCTGTGTCAAGATGGACACGGTCGTCACCCACCAAAATGGCCTTCGGGAGGTATCCCGCTCGTCCGGCAAGAACCAGATCGAAGGCCAGACGCGACTTGCCGGAGCCGGACGGTCCGCGGATCAGCACCGCGCGATCGCCGACCAGAACGGCGGACGCATGCACGCTTGGATTGCCGATCATGGCGTCGGCAGCCTGACGACGAAGCGGGCGCCGGCCACCGTGGGCTCTCCGTCTTCATCCACGGGACCCGGCCGGTTCTCCGCCCAGATCCGCCCGCTATGCGCCTCGATGATCTGTTTCGAGATCGAGAGTCCGAGGCCGGAGTTCTGGCCGAAGCCCTGGTGCGGCCGGTCGGTGTAGAAGCGCTCGAAGATACGCTCCAGCGCATCCTCGCCGATGCCGGGGCCGTCATCGTCGACGACGATCTCGACCTCGCTGCGCACACGGCGGCAGACGATGCGCACCCTGTCGCCGGGCTTGGAGAACGACTGCGCGTTCGACAGCAGATTCGAGATCACCTGGCCGAGGCGTGAATCGTGGCCGGGCACGGAGAACGTGTCGGTCGGGCCGCGGCCCTCGAAGCGAGCCTCGACCGCGACGTCGTGGCCGAGCCGCGTTTCGTTGGCGACGCCGGTCAGCGTCGTCAACAGCCGGCGCAAATCGACCGGCGCCATGTCCTGCCGCTGCAATTCGGCGTCGAGACGGCTTGCGTCCGAGATGTCGGAGATCAGGCGGTCGAGCCGCTTGACGTCGTGCTCGATCACGGCGAGGAGCCGCGCGCGGCTGTTCTCGTTCCGCGCAAGCGGCATCGTTTCGACCGCAGAGCGCAGCGAGGTCAGCGGGTTCTTGAGCTCGTGGGCGACGTCGGCGGCGAACATCTCGATGGCTTCGATGCGACTGTAGAGCGCGTTGGTCATGTCGCGCAGCGCGCCGGAGAGATGGCCAATCTCGTCGCGGCGCCCGGTGAAGTCGGGAATCTCGACGCGGGTCTGGATACGGCGGCGGACGCGTTCGGCGCCGTCTGCAAGCCGCCGCACGGGGCCGGCGATGGTGCTCGCCAGCAGCAGCGACAGCACGATCATCACGGCTGAAGCGACGCCGCCGACCTTCAGAATGGCGAGGCGCTCGGCCGTCACCATCTGGTCGATGTCGTCGCCCTGGGTGGTCAGCATCAGCGCTCCGCGCACGGCGCGGAAATGCTGCACGGGAACCGCGACCGACACGACGACGGCGCCGCGTTCGGTGACACGCACCATGCTGCTCTTCACGCCGTCGAGCGATTGGGCGACCTCGGGATAACCCCTGCCGCCCTCGGGCCCGAGCTCGCGATAGACCGGCAGGTCGCCACGGTTAAACCAGGTCTTGATCGCCGCCTTGGTCTTCTCGAAGAACGAAGGCTTTTCCGATGGCGGCGGCAGCTCGAAGCGCAGCACGTCGCCACGCGCGAAAAGATTGCGGCTGTCGAGGATCAGCCCGCCATCACGGTCGAAGATGCGCGCGCGTGTCTTGGTCGGCGCGATCAGGCGGCGCAGCACCGGCGCGACGCGCTCGGGGTTGATCGGGAAGTCGGCGGACTCATCGGGCGCGCCAAAGCTCTCGCCGGGCTTCAGGTCGAGCAACCGGTCGGGATCGATGGTGATGGTATTGCCTTCGACGGTGGCCGAAGCCGCGATCGCCTCCGAGATGATCTCGGCATAGACGAGCAGACTCTGTGTGCGCGCCTCGATCAGGCCGGCACGGAACTGCGAGAGGTAGAGGATGCTTGCGACCAGCGCGACGAGGCCGGCGAGGTTGAGCGAGACGATGCGGCGCGTCAGGCTCGAGAACGAGAGGGCAAAGAAAAACTGGCCGGCGCGACGCAGCCAGCCGATCGGACGGCGCCAGCCTCTCTCCTGTGCCGGGTCGTCGGCCACGACTTCATGTTCGAGGAGCTGTACGGCTTCCTCGGTGTTCAATCCTAGCTCAGGCTGCGCTCGATCAAGCACTGGCAAAACTGCCGGTTGGTTTGGATGTGTCCCGCGATGCAGGCGATCGCCCCGTGTTGCAGCCCAATTCTGCTTCAATCAGAGCCGGGCTGCGATCATTTTTGTTTGACGCGCTTTCCTCAAGCGAACCGCCAGCCGCTCCGTTCGAAAACGCTGCCGTCTGTGCTGGCCACGCGCGCCATGTCCGGTAAGTGCGGATCAAGCTTCTTTGAAACGGTAGCCGACGCCGTACAGCGTTTCGATCATCTCGAACTCGTCGTCGACCACCTTGAACTTCTTGCGCAGTCGCTTGATGTGGCTGTCGATGGTGCGGTCATCGACATAGACCTGATCGTCATAAGCCGCGTCCATCAACGCGTTGCGGCTCTTCACGACGCCGGGCCGCGTCGCCAGCGCCTGCAGGATCAGGAATTCGGTCACCGTCAGCGTCACCGGCTCGTTCTTCCAGGTGCAGGTGTGGCGCTCGGGGTCCATCCGCAGCAGGCCGCGATCGAGCGCGCGTGCGTCCGGCTCCTTCGGCGGCGCGGTCGGATCCTTGGGCTGGCCGCGGCGGAGCACGGCCTTGACGCGTTCGACCAGCAGGCGCTGGGAGAACGGTTTGCGAATGAAATCGTCGGCCCCCATCTTCAGGCCGAACAGTTCGTCGATCTCTTCGTCCTTCGAGGTGAGGAAAATCACCGGCAGGTCGGACTTCTGGCGCAGCCGCCGCAGCGTCTCCATGCCGTCCATGCGCGGCATCTTGATGTCAAGGATCGCAAGATCGGGCGGCGAGGTTCGGAAGCCGTCCAGCGCCGACGCACCGTCCGTGTAGGTCATGATGCGATAGCCTTCGGCTTCGAGCGCGATCGAGACGGAAGTGAGAATGTTGCGGTCGTCATCGACCAGGGCGATTGTGGGCATGAGCTGCTTTCACAATGAGAGTGGCTTAAACGGCGGGCATTTTCGACGACGCGCCGTGTAAAGGGCTCTGAACGCGGTCAGCGAGCAATGCAAGCTGGGCTGAAGTGTGACCGAGTTCCGCAAGACCGCCTCTGCGGCCCCTGCGTTCCGTCCCCCATATAGCACCCTGACACACTGAGGAAAGGCCCTTTTTTGATCAGAAAGGGCCGGTTTTGCAGTACAATAGCGATTGGACCATGCAACCGACCCCTGATTTCGATCCCGCCAGACTTGCCCGCTCGCTGCTCCGCCGCAGCCGCCAGGGAGCGCTTGCCACGCTCATGGCCGGCAATGGCGATCCGTATTGTTCCCTCGTCAATTTGGCCAGCCATCCGGACGGCTCGCCGATCCTGCTGATTTCTCGGCTGGCGTTGCACACAAGGAACATCCTGGCAGACAGCCGGGTGTCGCTGATGCTCGACGAACGCGTCGAGGGCGATCCGCTGGAGGGTGCCCGAATCATGCTGGCGGGACGGGCCGAGGAAGCTACCGACGATGGTCGCGACCTCCTGCACCGGCGCTACGTCAACGCCCATCCTTCGGCGGAAGCCTTTGTAGAATTTAAGGATTTTTCCTTCTTCCGGATCCGTCCTGCCGGTGCCCATCTGGTCGCTGGGTTCGGCCGCATCGTCGACCTCAGGCCCGCGCAATTCCTCACCGAGATCGGCGATGCGGCCTCCCTCATGAAGGCCGAGCCGGGCGCTGTCGCGCACATGAACGAGGATCACCGCGACGCCATGAACCTCTACGCCACGCGCCTGCTCGGCGCGGAGAGCGCGGACTGGGCTTGCGTCGGCTGCGATCCCGACGGCATGGACATGCAGGCCGGTGGCAAGACGTTGCGGCTCGATTTCCCGGAGAGGGTTACGAACGGCGCGGAGTTGCGCGAGATGCTGGTCCGTCTCGCCGGCGAAGCGCGCACCAGGGATTCAGCCGCCGAGGCATAATCCAGGCGAGGATGCAGCCGCCGGCTTTCAACGGCTGCCGCCGCCGGCGCGATCATGGCAGCGCAGCGAGGCAACATGCCGCATAGCCGCAGTGCTTGGGCGATCGTCGAGGCCGCGAGGAGTGAGGCGTCCGTGAGCCGGCCAGTGACCTCGGCGCCATGCTGTGGATGCCCTGCCAATGACGCCAAGGGCGATCCGCTACTGTGGGGTCGATTATGCCGCTTGCGATCGCGGAGAAAAGAAAGCTTGTGTTCGCGATCACCTGCGATGCCGTCGACTCGAAGTGTACTTTGCCGCCGACGCGCGGCGCCGCTGCATCCGAATTCATCTGGGGCGCGCGATGCCGGCGAACAGTCTCGAGGACGACTATGTGAAAGGAGTTGCGGAACCTTCGCTCGCGTCGAGCATTTCAGGACAGCCGTTGGACCTTGACGGCGGCCTGCTGATCTCGAGCGAGGTCGCGCAGTTGAATCTCAACGCCGATTGGTGGTGTCATCTGCGTGCAATGTCATAGCCAGCGACAAGCTTGGCGCCGAAGTGCCGTCGGGCCTCACGCGACGCTTCTACGCGGGTGTACGGGCGCTTCTGGTGTCGCATTGTCCGGTGGACTCGGAAGCCGCAACGCGGCTGACGACGTCGACATTCAACCGCCTGAAAGCGGACCCAAAGCTTGGCCGCTCCGAGGCGCTGCGCCAAGTCATGCCGGCCTATCTCAACGATGCGCCGTCGCCGCAAAATGCATACCCGGCATTCTGGGCGCCGTTTGCTTTGAGCGGCGAGGGCAAGGCCCGCTAAATGTCACTATTTGTGCATCGCAGCGTCATGGAGCGGAGCGGCCAGCGGCCGAAGGTCGCGCGTCTCGTGGGAAAACAACCGGAAAGCGGCCGCAAAACCAAGGGCTGCCGCGCTGCGGCGGGTATTTGCGACGGCCGGCGTGCCTGCCTTGGAATAAACCAAAACTCGGTCGACTAGCTTGGCAAGCCCGGCGTTCCTTACTATTAGGTCGCCGGGCCCAAGCCGGGAGGCTATATTCAGGCGGTCACCGCGACGGGAGCGCGCTTGGCGACATGCGCGCGAACAGGATACGCGGGTTCGAGGAGGTTTTTCGTGCAGGAAACGGGCGTGCATAACGGTGCCTTTGGTGCCGACAAATTCGGCTTAAGAAATCTCAAGGGTGTTCACTGGAATTACGGTGCGCCTCAGCTCTACGAGCACTCGCTGCGCAATGGCGAAGCCGTGCTGTCGGCCGATGGTGCGCTCTGCGCGGATACCGGTGAATTCACCGGGCGCAGTCCGAAGGACAAGTTCACGGTCCGCGACGGGCTGACCGACAAGAGCATGTGGTGGGCCGGCAACCAGTCGATCACGTCGGAGCAGTTCGCGACGCTCTATGCCGACTTCCTCAAGCATGCCGAAGGCATGACGCTGTTCGCGCAGGATCTCTACGGCGGCGCCAATATATCCCATCGCATCAAGACGCGCGTCTTCACCGAACTCGCCTGGCACTCGCTGTTCATCCGCACGCTCCTGATCCGTCCTGAGGTGTCGGAGCTTGCGAGCTTCGTGCCGGAGCTTACCATCATCGATCTGCCGAGCTTCCGCGCCGATCCGAAACGTCACGGCGTGCGCTCCGAGAACGTCGTCGCCATCGATTTCGCCCGCAAGATCGTCCTGATCGGCGGGTCTTATTATGCCGGCGAGATGAAGAAGAGTGTCTTCACCACACTGAACTATTACCTGCCCGAGAAGGGCGTACTGCCGATGCACTGCTCGGCCAATGTCGGCCCCGACGACGACAGCGCGATCTTCTTCGGCCTGTCCGGCACCGGCAAGACCACGCTCTCGGCCGATCCGAAGCGCACCCTGATCGGCGATGACGAGCATGGCTGGTGCCCCGACGGCATCTTCAATTTCGAGGGCGGCTGCTACGCCAAGTGCATCAAGCTCTCCGCCGAGGCGGAGCCGGAAATCTACGCAGCCAGCAAGCGCTTCGGCGCCGTGCTGGAAAACGTCGTGCTCGACGCCAACACCCGCGCGCCCGATTTCGACGATGGCTCGAAGACCGAAAACACCCGCTCGGCCTATCCGCTGGATTTCATTCCGAATGCCTCGCGCACTGGCCGCGCCGGTCATCCGAAGAATGTGGTGATGCTCGCCGCCGACGCTTTCGGCGTGATGCCGCCGATCGCCAAGCTGACGCCGGCGCAAGCGATGTATCACTTCCTGTCCGGCTACACGGCGAAGGTTGCGGGCACCGAGCGCGGCCTCGGCAACGAGCCGCAGCCCGAGTTCTCCACCTGCTTCGGCTCGCCGTTCCTGCCGCGCGATCCTTCGGTGTATGGCAACATGCTGCGCGAGCTGATCGCCAAGCACGATGTCGATTGCTGGCTTGTCAACACCGGCTGGACCGGCGGCAAGTATGGCACCGGGCGCCGCATGCCGATCAAGGTGACGCGCACCCTGCTCACGGCGGCGTTGAACGGCAGCTTGCGCAATGCCGATTTCCGCACCGACAAGTATTTCGGCTTCGCTGTGCCGACCTCTCTGCCGGGCGTCGAGCCGCATATCCTCGATCCCATCAAGACCTGGGCGGACAAGGCCGAGTTCGACAAAACGGCGCGTGCGCTGGTCGGCATGTTCCAGAAGAACTTCGCCAAGTTCGAATCGCAGGTCGATGCCGAAGTCCGCGCCGCCGCGCCGGAAGCGAAGCTGGCGGCGGAATAATCCGCGCAGGATGATGTCGAGACGCGAAAGGCGGCCTTCGGGCCGCCTTTTCTGTTGCAGATCATGTCTGGCTGCCGCCCTGGCAACATCCCGACAAGGCGGGCAAGCTCACGTTAACCGCGCTCGCTCGTAACTGGCGCATCGGATTTCCAGATGCGGAGCGGAACGATGGGCGACATTATGAGCATCCTGCAGAACTCTTACGCCTCGGCATCGCTGAACACCCCGTCAAACACGCCTTACGTCAACGTCGATCCCGCAAGCTATCAGGGCACCTGGGACGGTACCTATTCCGACGGCCAGAAATTCCAGTTCAGCATTTCCAATGTGAACGGGTTTCGCGCGCAGGTGAAATACCAGAGCGGCTCGACCACGCAGTACCAGCAGGTGCTGATCAAGGACAATTCGTTCCGGATCGGCGACACCAAGTTCGTTCTCACCGGACAGGGCAGCGCGCAGGTGCGCAACGTCGTCAGTGATCCCGCCACCGGCAACACCACGCTGGTCGCCGGCAATGCGACGCAGGATACGTGAGCGGGCGTGCGCATCTCTCGATCCGTCACCCTGAGGAGCGCTCACTTGCGCGCGTCTCGAAGGGCGACGGGCACTGGCGCTGCTGCGCATCCTTCGAGGCTCGCTGCGCGAGCGCCTCAGGATGACGGGTCTGATAGTTTTGCGAGGTCGTTCAAGGCTCAATCCGGCAGCACCGCGTTGCTCGGTGTCTGGCGGTCGATGATCTGCAGGCCGAACAGGCTGCCGAGCAGTTCGACCGCGACGCGCGCGGTGCGGCCGCGTTCGTCGAGGAACGGGTTGAGCTCGACGATGTCGATTGACCGAACCAATCCGGAATCGTGCAGCAATTCCATGATCAGATGCGCCTCCCGATAGGTCGCGCCGCCCGGCACCGTGGTGCCGACGCCGGGGGCGACCGCGGGATCGAGGAAGTCGACGTCGAAGGAGACATGCAGCACGCCGTTCTTCGCTCGCACGCGCTCGATCACGCGGCGGATCAGCACGGCGACGCCGAACTCGTCGATCGCGCGCATGTCGGCGATCGCGACGCGCCGTTCGCGGACCAGCTCCTTCTCCAGAGGATCAATCGAGCGGATGCCGAAAAGGTCGAGTTGATCGGGCGTGATCGAGGCGCGCGGCGAAGTGCCGAGCAGGTCGTCGAGCCCTCCCTCGCCGCACAGAAACGCCGCCGACATGCCGTGCATGTTGCCTGTGATGGTGGTCGACGGCGTGTTGTAATCGGCATGCGCGTCGAGCCACAGCACGAACAGCGGCCGGCCCTTGTCGCGCCAGTAGCGCGCGACGCCGTTGACCGATCCCATCGACAGCGAGTGGTCGCCGCCCATGAAGATCGGGATCGCGCCGGAACTCGCGAGCGAGAACGAGCGTTCGCTCAAGCAGCGGATCCAGGTCTTCACCTCGTCATAGAATTTGGCATTGGCGGGCACCGGCCCGTCGGCCGTCACCTCTGGGATCGCGAGGTCGCCATGGTCGTCGACGGCAAAGCCGAGCTGTTCCAGTACGCGGGCGATGCCTGCGGTGCGCAGCGCCGCCGGTCCCATCAGCGTGCCGGCCTGCGCGGCCCCGATCTCGATGGGCGCGCCGAGCAGCGCGATGCGTTGGGGTTTTGAAGCGTGAATTTCGGACATGCGCCATGGCCTCGTAGGGCGGGCAAGCGAAGCGCCCACCATGCGGATCGCGTTCCGGGGTTCGGCGCGGGCATGGCATTGTCACGCCTTCGCCCAACCTACGCCTTCCCGCTCACGCCTTGAAATAGGCGATTTGCGTCGTAGTTGCGAGCAGGCGGCCGGACGGAGACCACAATTCGCCGTGCTGGTCGCCGTAACTCTTGTGGAAAATCCGGGCGTCGGCAGCGGCGAGCAGGCGGGTGGTATCTTCGGCGGCAAGGTCGGCGGCATCGACGTGGAAGTAGGTGGTGAGCGAGACGGTCCCGAACGGCACCATCTCGCGTCTCGCATGGAAAATACGGCCGAAGAACGCGTCCGACATCGACATCAATGAAAGTGCATCCACCTTGCGTGGCACCCGGTCGGAGATCCACATCTTTGAATATGCGCTCGACGGCGGATTCGTTGGTCCGCCCTTGAGTTTCGGCTCTCCTTCGACGAAGCGGAAGTCATATTGCTTGACCCAGGACATCGCGAGGCTCGGATAGGGAAGGGTCTGCCCGAACGGCGTCGCGCCGGGGAATTCGACCGGCTGGTGCGACCATGACCGCCGCCGCTCGGCGAACACGGCGGTCGCAAGCGTTGCGACATCGCCGCCGCCTTGCGTCATCTCCACGCACCAGTGCTGGCTCGAGCGGTTGGCCTTCACCAGGCGGACGTCGAGGTCGAACGCCCCTTCCGCGACCGGCGCGCAGTAATTCACCGTGAGCGCCAGCGGATCGCCGGCGCGCTGCGGATGGTCGATCAATGCGCGCAGGATCGTCGCCGCGGTGCAGCCGCCGAACGGGCCGACAAAGGCCCAGTAGTCGGGGCTTGTTCGTCCCTGCCAGCGGCTGTCGCCGGCGGTCACAGCGGTGGCTTCGTCGAAAAGGTGCGGCGCCTTAGTGAGCATGAAGGTCCTTGGTTGAAAATCTTTCGTCAGCGTCATTGCGAGGAGCTCGCGACAAAATTGCAAGGCAATTTTGCGCTGAAGCGACGAAGCAATCCATCCATTCGCATATGTGGAGCGATGGATTGCTTCGCTACGCTCGCAATGACGATATGCGAGGCGATATCAGTATGCCGTGCGTGCAGCGAGTTCAATGATGCCGAAGGTAATCGATCTCCGTCTCCCGGGATTACCCCTTGGCCTCGCGCCGGACGCCGACCAGCGGCGGCGCGGACGGATGCACCGGCACGTGCCAGATATCCTCGGCATATTCGCGGATGGTGCGATCGGAAGAGAACCACGCCATGCGTGCGACATTGAGGATTGAGGCGCGCGTCCAGGCCGGTATCACCTGCCAGCGGGCATCGATGCCGCGTTGCGCCTCATAATAGGAATTGAAGTCGGCCGAGACCATGTAGTGGTCGAGATAGCGCAGTGCGTGTCCGACCGAAGCGAAGCGGGCGGGTTCGCCGGGCGAGAATTCGCCGCTCTCGATGCTGCGGATCGCGCGCTCCAGGCGCGGCGATTTGCCGATCACGTCGCTGGCGTCGAGCCCTTGCTTGCGGCGGACCATCACGTCGCCGGCTTCCATGCCGAAGATCGCGATGTTCTCAGGCCCGACATTGTCGCGGATTTCGATATTGGCGCCGTCCAGCGTGCCGATCGTCAGCGCGCCGTTGAGTGCGAGCTTCATGTTACCTGTGCCGGAAGCTTCCATGCCTGCGGTCGAGATCTGTTCGGAGAGGTCGGCGGCCGGGATGATCACCTCGGCCAGGCTGACATTGTAATCGGCGAGGAAGGCGACCTTCAGCCTTCCGCCGAGTGCGGTATCGTTGTTGACGACCTCGGCGACGTCGTTGATCAGCTTGATGATCAGCTTGGCGTAGCGGTAGCTCGCCGCAGCCTTCCCGGCGAAGATCTTCACGCGCGGCACCCAGTCGCGCTGCGGCTCGTCCTTCATTGCGTGGTAGAGCGCGATCGTCTCCAGGATGTTGAGCAGCTGCCGCTTGTATTCGTGGATGCGCTTGATCTGCACGTCGAACAGCGCCGACGGATCGACCTTGACGCCGTTGCGCTCGGCGATCAGCCGCGCCAGCGCGAGCTTGTTGTGGTGCTTGACGTCGCGGAAGCGCTTCTGGAACACGTTGTCGCTGCAATGATCCTCGATGCGGCTAAGCAGCGAGAAGTCGTCGAGAACGGCCTCGCCGCAGCTCTCGCGCAACAGCTGGGTCAACCGGGGATTGGCCAGCATCAGCCAGCGGCGGAAGGTGATGCCGTTGGTCTTGTTGGTGATGCGCAACGGATAAAGATGATGAAGGTCGTGGAACACGGTCTCCCTCATCAGATCGGAGTGCATCGCCGAGACGCCGTTGATGCGATGCGAACCGACGAAGGCGAGCTGGCCCATCCGCACGCGGCGGCCGCTCTTCTCATCGATCAGCGACACCGAGGCGCGATATTCGATGTCGCCGGGAAAGCGCTCCTCGGCGAGCGCCAGATGCTGCACATTGATGCGATAGATGATCTCGAGGTGCCGCGGCAGCAGCCGCTCGAACAGCTCGACGGGCCAGGTCTCTAGCGCCTCCGGCAGCAGCGTATGGTTGGTGTAGGACAGCGTCGCGACGGTGATCTTCCACGCCTCATCCCAACGGAAATTGTGCACGTCGACGAGGAGCCGCATCAACTCCGCGACCGCGAGGCTCGGATGGGTATCGTTGAGCTGCACGGCGGCCTTCTGCGCAAGGCTGCGCAACTGCCCGTCGGCGGCGAGATGCCGCTTCACGAGATCCTGCAGCGAGGCCGAGACGAAAAAATATTCCTGGCGCAGCCGCAGCTCGCGGCCGGCGGCGCTCTCGTCGTTCGGATAGAGGAATTTGCAGATCGCTTCCGCGCGCGCCTGCTCGGCGCTGGCCGAGACGTAATCGCCGGTGTTGAAGACGTCGAGCTTGAGCGGATCGGGCGCATGCGCCGACCACAGGCGCAGCGCGTTGACGTGCTGGCCGCGCCAGCCGACGATCGGCGTGTCGTAGGCCATCGCTTCCACGGCTTCTGCAGGATGCCAGGTGGCGCAATCGCGGCCACGGTCGTCGACATGTTCGACATGGCCGCCGAAATGCACATGGTAGACCACTTCCGGGCGCTGGAATTCCCAGGGATTGCCGCAGCCGAGCCATTCGTCGGGATATTCCTGCTGCCAGCCATGGTTGATGATCTGGCGAAACAGCCCGAAATCGTAGCGGATGCCGTAACCGATCGCCGGGATAGCAAGGGTCGCCATGCTCTCCATGAAGCAGGCGGCGAGACGTCCGAGGCCGCCATTGCCTAGCGCCGCGTCGGGCTCGCATCTGCTCAGCTCGGTGAGGTCGACGCCCAGGTCGCCGAGCGCGGCCTCGAACACCGGCATCAGACCCATATTGTTCAGCGCGTCGGTGAACAGGCGGCCGATCAGGAATTCGAGCGAAAGATAATAGACGCGCTTGGCGCCGGCATCGTAGCTCTCCTTCTCGGCTGTCAGCCAGCGATGGACGATACGGTCGCGCAGCGCCAGCGCCGCGGCCTTGTACCAGTCCTGCTTGGTCGCCATTGCGGCGTCCTTGCCGATCGCAAGCCTGAGCTTGGCGAGGATCGCGCCCTTGATTTCGGTCAGCGCCAGTTCGTCGACCGGCTGATTGAGTGTCGGATGGTTTCCGGGCATCGATTGTTCTTGCAACGCGCCAATCCCTGCAGTTTGCCACGCCAAATATACTCGGGTTGCACTGCGATCGAAACCACCGCAAGCATCGTCGTGCACTGCGCTGATATGATTTCTTTATGCAAGGACCGGGCCGATTTCGGGGCTTTCGGCCCGAAATCATTGGTGTCAGGATCGCCAGCGAAAGCCGGGATTTTTGTGACGGTTTGGCGGAGGAAGCGTGATGAGATTGATGATTGAGATTGCAGCCGCAGCATTGCTCATGGTCTGCATCACCGCAACCAGCGCCGCCTTCGCAACCGGCAAGACCGGTCGCAGCGCCGACGGCCTGACTTGCGGCTTCACCGTCGCGCAAAGCGCTTCCCCCGTCGCCCGCTGCGCCGCGATCAAGCGCCAATGCGCCGGTAAATTCTATGCGAGCGCCTGCGGCGACAGGCTGCTCTCGGCGATGTGAGAGCGGGTGCCGCACGTTTGATATTTGGCGTAGCAGGGACAGCGCGCGAACTGCTCCGCGCTCAATGGCTGTGGCGGACGGGAGCAACTCGGCGGAGGTGAGGCGATTGCAAAAGCCTGGCTTGGCGCAGATCTCGGCCAGCACAGAATTGAGCTCCCCTGCTGGGCCTTGCGGCTTCTCCCTCACAACTGCCTTCGTGCTGCTGGCCTACTTTGCGCGATGCCTGTCACAACTCAACGGCGGGAACACCGTGGTGATACGGATTCCCAAAGCCTAACGACTTCTTTACGTAAGCGACATGCCGAGCATGGGGCAGGGCAGATTTCATCCCGAAGCAATTATTATCGCGGGCCGCTGACATCACTCAGCGGCCCGTTTTGCTTTGGGCGGCCGGTCTCCAAGCCCTTTGTGGAGTTCACCATCGATCATCCTCCACGGGAATTATTCGTCCGTCGCGGAGCGCCCGCGTGACCGCTGCGACGCACACCGTCATAGCTGACGATGCACCATGCTACGCGCTTCACTCCGGTCGTGGTCTCAGATTTGAATGTCACTTCCCAATGACATGAGCGATACAAGTCCCGTCGGATAAGCCGTTAGACATTACGCTCGTGACGAGCGGGGCTTCCTGGAAGCCAAAGGGCCAATGAAAGGGACCGCCAACTGAGGTGGCCCTACTCTTCGGAGCGCCAGCCGCCCAAAAGAAAAACCCTGCGCGGCTCGCGGTTCGTTCCAGCTTGCTTTTGGACATCGGCAAGATCAACGCCATAGCGTTTCATCAGGAACCTGATGGCAATTCCGATGATCAGGAACGGTGTCAGGTAGATCGCCAGCGCTTCAAGTTCCCACATGACCCTCTCCGGCGCGAGAACGAATTATGGACCTTACCACAACCTGGGATACCTCGGATCCAAATCCCGATCGCACCACCTCTGCCGGAACAAATTAAGAACACCTTAGCAAGTCTTTGATATATCATTGTGATTCGGCATGACTGCCACACAACATCTATGGTCTACCAGTCTCAGCGAGGACTACATGTCCACCATCGCCTTCGATCAATTCGCCCTGACCCGCATTGCCGATTTTGCGCGCTCGCTGTCGCGGCTGCATCAGGCTTCGCGGCGCCGCTGGGTCGACGACGATCAGATTGATCGCGAGTTCAATGCGGTCTGCATGTCGATCTGGGGCTACACCACGGATGATTTCAGCGACGAACTGTTTTCGCCGCAGGATCATGCCTGGCTCGATACGCTCGACGAAGCGCACGCGCGGATCTTCGCAGCCGAGCAGGGCTACGACCTCGTCGACGATCATGGCATGCTGACGGACTGGTGGGGCTATTGCTGGATGATCCTCGCCGAGAAGCGCGGGATTCTCACGCCCGAGAATCGCGCCGCCGCCCGCGCGGCGATCGAGGACAAATATCTCGCCGCGCCGAACGTGATCGGCGTGATCGTCGGGCGGTGAATTAATTCGCTTCGGCGCGCGTCGCCGGTTTCGGCGCAGTTGACTTCGGCACCACGGTCTGAGCGGGCGCGACGTCGCGGATTGTTTCCGGCAGCGGGGCATCGCTGGCCATTTCGGCGGTGACGGGCGCGACCTTCATTTCGCCCAGCCGGGCGCGGATCGCTGCCGTCAGCCCGGGATAAGAGGCGATCGGCGTGAAGTCGAACGACTGGTCGTTGCCGACGCGAATGCCGGTATAGGCGACGAGGCCGTCGGTGGTGGCGATGACGTCGCCGGCACGCAGCGAAGCGTCGAGCGCGAGATCGACCGGCGCCAGGCCGGCGGGATCGCGGCCGTTGCAGGTGCAGTCGGCGCGCAGCGCCTTGCGGTAGGCGAAAGCATTTTCACTATCGGCGTAGCGCTCGCCGCCGCTCGACGACGCGCTGTCGATGTGGCTGCCATAGTAGACCTTGGTGGTGCTCGCCGGGCAGAACGCCTGGCAGAGTTGCACTGGCGTCGCGTTGCCGCGCATCGTCAACGGGAAGTATTTTCCGTCGCAACTGCGCACGCAGAAGGCCGGGCCGGAGCCGGCCAAGCGCGGCGCGGGCGCGGAGGCCTGCGGTTGCTGCTGATTGAGGCCGAACGGATCGGCGAAGAAATTGGCCTGTGGCGGCGCGTGGCGCGATTGCTGCTTCTGCGCGCCGCCGAAGAAGAAGTCGAACAGCCCTTCGGCCGAAACGGGGGCGGGCAGCAATGCGATGGAGCCCGCGAATGTTGTGGCGGCAAGCACCACGCGGCGCCGCATCCGCAGATTACTCAACTCTGTACGCAACGCTCACTCCAACAATTCACGCACCGGGACGACAGGTGTTCCGGCCGGATTCACCATAACGCGGGATGGTAAACGAGCGATTGATTGCGCGTGGAACTACGCGAAAGAAGTCAGGACCTTCGGGCGCGGGGGGAATGAGAGCCTCATCCCTTGAGAAACTCGCCTGCCTTGTACAGCGAGCGGAACGGCAGCCCGGCTTCGGCGAAAGCTTCCGTTGCGCCTTCCTCGCGGTCGACCATGGTGAAGACCAGCGCGATCTCGCCGCCGGCTTCGCGCACTGCTTCCACCGCCTTCATCGCCGAGCCGCCGGTGGTGGTGACATCCTCGACGATCACGATGCGCTTGCCCTGCAATGTCTCACCCTTGGCAAGTCCCTCTACTGCGAGTCGCGCGCCGTGCTCCTTCGGCTTCTTGCGCACGAAGAACGCCGCAATCGGGTGCCCCTTCAGCCAGGAGAGCTGCGCGATTGCGCCCGCAAGCGGCACCGCGCCCATCTCGAGGCCACCAACGAAATCGAGCTTGTCGTCCTTCAGTGCCTCATAGGTGAGCTCGGCGAGCAGCGCCGCGCCTTCGGGGTCGAGCATCGTCGGCTTCAGGTTGAAATAGAAATCGCTCTTGCGGCCCGAGGCCAGCGTGATCTCGCCGCGGCCGAACGAACGTTTGCGGATGATCTCGGCGAGGCGGGCACGGGAGGCTGATTTGGACAAGGCTTTTTCCCTGTGGGGTCTAAACGCGGGCGGCAATCTATCGGCGCCGCCAGGCACATTCCAGCGCGGAAATCTCGCCGTCAACAGCGCTCGCGCCGAGTTTCAAGAAGAGGCGCTTGCGGAAAGCGCGGCTTGTGCGGCAAGCGAGTTCCGCCTAATCAAGTGCCAAATGCTTGGGAAGGAAGCGGAAATGACCATCGAACTCTACACGTGGAACACGCCGAACGGCCGCAAGATTTCGGTGGCGCTGGAGGAAATGGGCCTGCCCTACAAGGCGATTCCGGTGAACATCACCAAGGGCGAGCAGATGGCGCCCGCGTTCCTCGAGCTCAGCCCGAACAACAAGATCCCTGCGATCGTCGATCCCGACGGCCCCGGCGGCCAACGCGTCAGCATCTTCGAGTCCGGTGCGATCCTGCTCTATCTCGGCGAGAAGACCGGCAAGTTCCTGCCGAAATCCCTTGCCGACCGCATTCCGGTCTATGAGTGGTTGATGTGGCAGATGGGCGGCTTCGGCCCGATGCCGGGCCAGGTGCATCATTTCATCGCGCTCGAAAACGAGCAGGATCGCGCCTATGGCCTGAAGCGCTACATGGCCGAGACGCGGCGGCTCTACGATGTCCTGAACAAGCGGCTCGCCAAGCACGAGTTTGTCGCGGGGGCGCTGTCGGTTGCCGATTTCGCCATCCTCGGTTGGGCCTGGCGCCATCCGCGTCACAAGGTGGATTTGGCTGACTTTCCCAACGTCAAGCGTTGGTACGATGCGCTGATGGCCCGCCCCGCCACCCAGCGCGGCATGGAGGCGAAGCTGGATTGAAGCGGCCGCATCACCCGCGAAGTCGGGTGATCCAGTACGCCGTGACGCTTGTTGTTGACGGAAATGCCTCGGGGTACTGGATGCTCCGCTTTCGCGGGGCAAGACAGCGACTACGCCCGTCTCGCCTCGAATGCCATCCTCACCGCAAGTCCGGTGAGCACGGCACCCATCAGCCAGCGCTGTATCAGGAGCCAGGTCGGCCGCGTGCCGAGGAACAGCGCGATCGAGCCCGCGGCGAGCGCGATCATGGCGTTCACGCTGACGCTGATCGCGATCTGGATCGAGCCGAGCATGAGCGACTGCGACAGCACGCTGCCGGTCGGATCGATGAACTGCGGCAGCAGTGCGAGATAGAGCATCGCGATCTTTGGATTGAGCAGATTGGTGACGAAGCCCATCGCAAACAGTTTCCGCGGCCCATCGACCTTGAGCTGCTTCACCTGAAACGGCGAGCGGCCGCCCGGCTTCAACGCCTGCCACGCGAGCCAGAGCAGATAGGCCGCGCCGGCAAAGCGCAGCGCGTCATAGGCGAAAGGGACCGCGAACAACAGCGCGGTGATGCCGAACGCGGCGCATAGCATGTAGAACACGAAGCCCAGAGCCACGCCGCCGAGCGAGACGATGCCTGCCTCGGGGCCTTGTGTGATCGAGCGCGAGATCAGATAGATCATGTTCGGACCCGGCGTCAGCACCATGCCGAAGGAGACGAGCGCAAAGCCGAGCAACGCGGATGTGTGGGGCATCAAGGAGGACTCGCGAGGGGGATGCACGCTTCTAGCGTGTCGTCTGCCGCGGGGCCATGCCGGAATTGTTCTCGGAGCAATTATCGCGGCTGGCCGGTCGTGACTGCAAACCAGAACGCGATGCCGACCAGCGCGAGGGCAAATGCCCCGCGGACGGCCCGGCGGTTGTTTGCGACGTCGATGGTCGACTGTATCGCGCCGGCCAGCATGACGATCACCGCATGGATCAGCGTTGCGATTGCGACATAGAGCAGGCTCAGCACCAGCGTCTGCGACGCGACGGACCCTGCCTCGGGGCGAACGAATTCGGGCAGCACGGCGACGTAGAAGACCGCAGCCTTGGGATTGAGCAGGTTGGTGATCAGGCCGCGGCGGAAGGCGGGCCACGGCCGCTCGTTCTCGCTGCTCCCCTTGGACGAGCCGTCGGTCTGGCCCGACCAGGTGTCCCATGCGAGCCACAGAAGAAAAAGCACGCCGCCCCAGCGCAGCAGGCCGTAGAGCAGCGGCGAATTGTCGATCACCGCCGCCAACCCGAATGCCGCGACCACCCCGTAGGTCATCAGGCCGAGCGCGATACCGCCGACTGCGGCGAAGCCGGTGCGCATGCCGCTCGAGAGCGACAGCGCAGCGAGGTAGGTCATGTTGGGGCCGGGCGTGATCTCGATGACGAGCGCGGTCAATGCAAAGGCAAGCAGCGGATGGACGTCAGTCAAGGGCCCCACCCGACGACCAGGCAACCGATCGAAGCGCGCCGCGCTTCAATGTGCCTCGTCCCAATTGTTCGCTGCCCGCGCGTCGACCTGCAGCGGCAGCGACAGGAGCACGGCCGGGAAGGGCGCGTCCTGCATCACCTTCTGCACCACCGGGAGCGTCGCCGCGACCTCGCTTTCGGGCACCTCGAAGATCAGCTCGTCATGCACCTGCAGCAGCATCTGCGCCGACAGCTTCTTCTCCGCTAGCGCGTCCTCCATCCGGGTCATGGCGCGGCGGATGATGTCGGCCGCGGTGCCTTGCAACCGCGCGTTGATCGCGGCACGCTCGTTGAAGGCGCGGACCGAGGCGTTCGAGGCCTTGATTTCGGGATAGTAGCATTTGCGGCCGAACAGCGTCGTGACATAGCCGTTGCGCCGGCAAAAATCCTTGGTCTCGTCCATGTACGCGCGGATGCCCGGGAAGCGCTCAAAATATTTCCTGATGTAGGCCGAAGCTTCCTCGCGGGCGATGCCGAGCTGGTTGGCTAGCCCGAAGGCCGAAATGCCGTAGATGATGCCGAAGTTGATTGCCTTGGCGCGGCGGCGCACCTCGCTCGGCATGTCCTTGATCGGCACGCCGAACATTTCGGAGGCGGTCATCGCGTGAATGTCCAGCCCCTCGCGGAAGGCCTGCCGTAGCACCGGCACGTCGGCGATTTCCGCGAGCAACCGCAATTCAATCTGAGAATAGTCCGCCGACACCAGCTTGTGGCCCGGTGTCGCAATGAAGGCGCGGCGGATCTTGCGGCCGTCCTCGGTACGAACAGGAATGTTCTGGAGGTTCGGTTCGTTCGACGACAGGCGGCCCGTCGTCGTCGCGGCCAGCGCGTAGGTGGTGTGGACGCGATGGGTCTGCGGATGGACATAGTTCGGCAGCGCGTCGGTGTAGGTCGATTTCAGCTTAGAGACCTGCCGCCACTCCAGGATCCTCTTCGGGAATTCGTGACCCTGCTCGGCGAGGTCGTCCAGCACCTGCGCCGTCGTCGACCATGCGCCGGTCTTGGTCTTGGTGCCGCCGGGCAGCCCCATCTTGCCGAAGATGATGTCGCCGATCTGCTTCGGGCTGCCGACATTGACCGGCTCGCCGGCGATGTCCTGGATCTCGGCCTCGACCCGCGCTGCGGTCTGGGCGAAATCGCCCGACAGCCGCGACAGGACCTGGCGGTCGATCGAAATGCCTCGCCGCTCCATCCGCGCCAGCACAGAGATCAGCGGCCGTTCCAGCGTCTCGTAGACGGTCGCCATGCGGTCGGCGACCAGCCGCGGCTTCAGGATGCGCCACAGCCGCAGTGTCGCATCCGCGCTCTCGGCCGAATATTCCGTCGCCTTCTCGATCGCGACCTGGTCGAAGGTGAGCTTGCCCTTGCCGCTGCCGATCAGGCCGCCATAGGCGATCATGGCATGGCCGAGCCAGCGCTCGGCGAGCTGTTCCAGCGCGTGCGAACCGCGGCCGGCATCGAGCGCGTACGACATCAGTTGCGCGTCGTCGGTGTTGCGGAGCGTGATGCCGTGCTGCGCCAGCATCACCGCCGCGAATTTGACGTTGAAGCCGATCTTCAAGATGCCTGCGGATTCCAACAGCGGCTTCATCGCGTCGAGCGCGTCCGACGCCTTGATCTGGTCGGGTGCGAGTCCGGCATCGAACAGGCCCGCGCCGCCACCAGGCTGCCGGTGGCAGAGCGGGACATAGCAGGCGTCGCCGGGCGCGAGCGCCAGCGCGATGCCGGACATCTCCGCCTGCATCGGGTCGATCGAGTCGGACATCGCCTCGACCGCGAAATGGCCGACATCGGGCACGCGCGCGGTCCACGCCTTCAGCGCATCGAGGCTGCGGATCGCCTGATACTTGCCGCGGTCGAACGGCAGCTTCCGCATCGCCTCACCGCGGGTCTCGACGAGCAAGGCCGGCGTGCCCTTCAGGCTCGAAGCCTTGTCGTCCCTCGCGCCGCTCGGCTTGGCGCGCTCTTTTGCTGAAGGCGCCGGCGCTGCCCCATTCTGCCCCGGTCCGGGTGCGGGCTTAACGTCCGATGGCGGCAACGGCGAGAACACGCTGGCGCCACTCTTGTTGCCTGGGTCGGCGTCGATATTGGCGGGATCGAGCTGCGCATACTCGGCGATGCGGCGGGTGAGGGTGGAGAACTCCATCGCCTTGAGGAATGCGATCAGCTTGCGCGCATCGGGCTCGTGCACCGCGAGGTCGTCGAGCGGCACTTCGAGATCGACCTTGTCGTCGAGCAGCACCAGCTGGCGAGAGATGCGCGCTTTCTCGGCGTTCTCGAGCAGCGCCTCGCGGCGCTTCGGCTGCTTGATCTCGCCGGCGCGGAACAGCAGCTGGTCCAGATCGCCATATTCGATGATAAGCTGCGCCGCGGTCTTGATGCCGATGCCGGGCACGCCGGGCACGTTGTCGGTGGAGTCGCCGGCGAGCGCCTGCACCTCGACCACCTTCTCCGGCGGCACGCCGAATTTCTCGATCACCTCCGACCTGCCGATACGCCGGTCCTTCATGGTGTCGTACATGACGACCTTGTCGGAGACGAGCTGCATCAGGTCCTTGTCCGACGATACGATCGTCGTGGTCGCGCCGCGCTCGGTCGCCTGCCTCGCATAGGTCGCGATCAGGTCGTCGGCCTCGAAGCCGATCTGCTCAAGGCAAGGCAGGTCGAAAGCCCGCACCGCCTCGCGGATCAGCGCGAATTGCGGAATCAGATCGTCGGGGGCCGGCGGCCGGTGCGCCTTGTAGTCGGGATAGAGCTTGTTGCGGAAGGTGATCTCCGATTTGTCGAACACGATTGCCAGATGCGTCGGCCGGTGGTCCTCGGGCATTTCGCGCAAGAGCTTCCACAGCATATTGCAGAAGCCGAGCACGGCGTTCACCTGCAGCCCGTCGGACTTGCGGTTCAGCGGCGGCAGCGCGTGATAGGCGCGGAAGATGTAAGAGGAGCCGTCGACCAGGAACACATGATCGCCCTCCGCCGTGGCCTTGGCGGCGACGGGGTTGGGAGCGGTCTTCGAAGCTGATTTGGCGGGGGCTTTGGAGGCTGTTTTCGGCATGGCCGAAATCTAAGGATTTTTGCGCGGATTGACAGCCTGAGTGATGTGGATTCCGGGCGTGCCGCACAATTGAATCGTCGTCCCGGCCTTTGCCGGGACGACGTCCAGGGCCCCTATGCCTTGTCGCCGGTCGGCGAGAACAGGTAGCCACCGCCCCGGATCGTGCGGATCACCGCGGGCTTGGTCGGGTCGAGCTCGATCTTGCGGCGGATGCGCATGATACGCAGATCTACCGCGCGATCGAAGGCCTCCGCGTCGCGTGCATTGGCGAGTTCCAGGAGCCGCTCGCGCGACAAAACGCGCTTCGGGTTCGCCGCGAACACCTTCAGGAGGCCGAACTCCGATGCGGTCAGCGGGTGCTCGTTGCCCTCGTCGTCGCGCAGGGCTTGAGCTTCGAGATCGAGCCATTTGGTGCCGAATCGCACCAGTTGTTCCTTTTCACTCTTCGCGCTGGCGGGCTCGGGAGCCGCTGCCCTCACGGGCGTGCTCCGCCGCAGCACCGAGCGGATGCGCGCCATCAGCTCACGCAGTTCGCATGGCTTGGCGACATAGTCATCGGCGCCGAGTTCGAGCCCGACCACCCGGTCGATTGGACTGGCAGTGGCTGTCAGCATGATGACGGGAACGTTGATCCGGCTCTTGAGGTCACGGATGATCGACAGGCCGTCTTCCTCGGGCATGTTGAGGTCGAGCACCACGAGATCGGGCACGCCGGTCTCGATCTCCTTGCGCAGGCTCTTGCCGCCATCGCACAGCGTCACACCGAAGCCGTGCATCTTGAGGTAATCACCGACCATTTCTCGGGCCGGCGCCTCGTCGTCGACAATGAAGATGTGCGGATTCTGGGTCATGATGTCTCTGCCGCCGGCAGTTTAACCGTAAAGGTCGACCCCTGTCCGGGTCCCGTGCTTTCCGCGGTTACATGGCCGCCATGCATGTCAATAATGCGTTTGACGATCGAAAGGCCGAGGCCGGTCGAGCTTTCGCCCGCGGTCGGCTTGGCGGACAACCGCTGGAATCGGCCGAACAGCCGCCCGAGGTCCTCTGGCGACAGGCCTTGGCCCTGGTCGGCGATGCGGATCACGGTTTGGTCGCCCTCATGTCGGACCGTGACCGTGATCTTGCCGCCGATTGGCGAGTATTTGATGGCATTCGAGACCAGATTGTCGATCGCCTCCCGGATTCGGTCGGCATCGCACATGGTCACGAAGTTGGGAGGCGCCGATACCGAGATGCTCTGCTGCTTGTTGACCGCCATCGGCAGGTTGGCCTCCGTCACCTCGTTGACGAGCGCCGCCACGTCGACCGGCTCGCGGCGGATGGTGATGTCGAAGGCATCGGCCATCGCATCCGAGATCAGGTGGTCGACCATCAAGGTCAACCGCTTGGTAGCGTCCCTGATATGCTCGACCTGCGCGGTGACGTTCTCCTTCGACGACCCGGCGCTGATCAATTCGGTCAGCATCTCGGTACGGCCGAGGATCACCCCGAGCGGGTTTTTCAGGTCGTGCGCGACGGTGCCGAGAATCTCGTTCTTGAAGCCGTTGGCGCGCTGCAGCCGCAGCCACTGCGCCGACAGCCTCCGGTTGGCCTGCATCAGCGCGCGGGTGCGCTGGGCGACGCGGTCCTCGAGCTGGGTGTTGGCCTCGTGAAGCTGCTGGTAGAGGATCACATTGTCGAATGCGATCGACAGGCGGCTCGAGAAGATCTCGACCAGCGCGCGGTCGGTGTCGGAGAGCGGGCGCTCGGCCTGCAGCAGCACCACGACCTCGCGGCCGCTGCCGGTGCGCAAATAGAGCACGCTGCGATGGTCGGCGAACTCGTTCTTGCGGCGGTGGAAGGCCGCCTCCACCATCTCCCGCAGGTCCTGATCGAGCGATCTCGAGGAGGTGGTGCCGATGAAGCGGCTGTAGCAACCGGAGCAGGCCAGCACCGAGAAATCCGCAGCAGCAGCGTTGCCATTGTCGCGCAGCACCAGGATGCCGGCGCAATCGACGTTGAGCAGCGAGGCGAGCTGGGTCAGCACGCCTTCGGCGAGCCGCTGCATCGACTTGAAGTCGTAGAGCGTCGAGGCGGCGTCGATGATGATCTCGAGCCCGCGCCTCGTCTGCACCATCCGCTCGAGCTGCTGGTAGCTGCGCAGCGCCGCGGTCAGCGAGGTGAACAGCTTGTCGGCGGTGAGCTCGGTCTTCGCCTTGTAGTCGTTGATGTCGTACTGGACGATGACGCGCCGTTCCGGCGCCTGTCCCGGCTGGCCGGTGCGCAGGATGATGCGAACGGTCTCGTTCCTGATCTCGTTGCGGATGTATTCGACGAGGTCGAGACCGGCGACGTCGGTCTCCATGATGACGTCGAGCAGGACGGCCGCGATGTCGGGGTTGTCCCGCATCAGCGTGCGACCTTCGGCCGCGGAATATGCCGAGAGGATTTCCAGCGTCGCGCCGTTCAGATTGTAGTCGCTGAGCGCGAAGCGGGTGCCTTCGTGCACCGCGTGATCGTCATCGATGACGGCGATCTTCCATTTCCGCGCCGACGAATCCTCCGGAGCGCTCTCGGTATCGTCGATCAGGTGGAGGACATCGTCCTGTTCGGCCATTGACTGGTTCCGTCGGCTGCTGCGTCAGTGATCGTGGGCTGACCCTTGGCGATCCTCGGCATGATAATGCGAAATGTGGTGCCTTGTCCTACCCTTGACTCCAGCATCATGCGTCCGCCGAGCTGTTGGGTAACCAGATTATAGACGATGTGCAGGCCGAGGCCTGTACCACCTTCGTTGCGGCGCGTCGTAAAGAACGGGTCGAATGCCTGCCGCTGCACGTCCGGCGTCATTCCGGCGCCGTCGTCGGCGAAAATGATCTCGATGTCGTCGGCGCCGCGCGCCCGCGCCGCGATCGTAATCGTGCCGGAACGGCCGCCCGAGAAGGCATGATTGACGGCGTTGAGGAAAAGATTGGTTAAGATCTGCCCATAGGCACCCGGGTAACCGTCGATCATGAGGCCTTCGGGCACGTCGACCGACAACCCAATGGCGGCCTTCTTCAACACCGGGCGCAGGCTCGCGACGATCTGGTCGGTGGACTCGCTGAGGTTGAACTGCCGCCGCTCCGCGTGCGAGCGATCGACGGCGACCTGCTTGAACGACTGGATCAGCTCGCCCGCGCGCTGCAGGTTGGCGACGAGCTGCTGCGCTGCGTCGCGCGAGGTTCGGACGAACTCGTCGAGCTTGGAGCGGCGCAGCGGCTCGCTCTTCAATTCGTTTGCGAACATGTCGGCGCGGCGGGCAAAGCTGGAGGCCACCGTCAGGCTGATGCCGATCGGGTTGTTCACCTCATGGGCGACGCCGGCAACCAGGCCGCCGAGCGCTGCGAGGCGTTCGGCGTCGATCAGGTTCTGCTGCGCGGTGTTGAGCTCGAGCAGCGCGCTCTCGGCCCTTTCTTTCGACGCGCGCAACTCGTCCTCGGTCTCGCGCTTGGCGATCGCGTTCTCGCGAAACACCTCGACCGCGCGCGCCATCGCGCCGACCTCGTCCTTGGCGGTGGTGCCCTGCACCGCGCGGTCGTAATCGCCGGTGGTGATGGCGCGCATCGACGCCATGATCTGCGCCAGCGGCAGCCGGATCGACAGCGCGATCAGGACGCCTGCGGACATGATGATGCCGAGGAAGATCACGGCGATTGACAACACCCGGCGCGAAATGTCGGACAGGGTCTTGTCGAACGTCTCCTGCGCCTTCTGCTCGCGCTGGCGCATCTTGACCGACAGGTCGTCGATCGCGCCGATCGCATCGGCCTGGCTCGCGTCGATGGTGTTGCGCAGAAGGTCGGTGCGGTTGGCGAGCTGCTCGCTCAGCTTGGCGAGCCCGGCGCGCAGCTCCGCTGTCTTGGTCTTGAGCCGCTCCAGCGCCATGCGCTGCAGGTCGTTCTCGGCCTGATCGGCCATGATCGGGATGGTCTTCTCGATCGTGTCGGTGTTGCGGCGAGCCTCCTCGGCTGATGCCGAGGCGAGCGACAGGTAATAGGCGTTGGCGGCGACGAGCAGCGAGGTGAAGGCCTCGCGGGACTTGCCGAGCGCGGGCCAGATCAAGGCGTCGCGATGGCCGGTCGCGCCCTCGATAACCGAATAGAGCCCGGCCATGTCTCTGGTCGGGGCCAATACCTGCTCGTCATAGGTCTTGGCGATGGTCGCCTGCACGGTGCGCAACTCGCCGAAGCCGTCGAGGAAACGGCTGGTGACGCGCTCGAGCTTCTCGACCGAATCTGACAGCATCGGGTCGGTCGAAGCGCGTGTCGTCAGCGTGCCGAGCACGGCCTCGCGCAATAGCAGGATCTCGGCGAACAGGTCGGGGCTCGGCTGGTTGATGTAACGATGAATCAGGTTCTGCAGCCGGCTGGTCTCGCTTTCGAGCTTGGCGAGAATCTTGTCGGACTCCCGTACCTGACGGACGTCGTCCCATGCCGAGCTGAGCACCTTGGAGCCGTTCCAGATCAGCGCGACGAGCACGATCACGACCGCGGAGTTGAGTAGCGCGATCGACAGGATGCGCCATCGGATCGGAACCGCCCGCAGCCATTGGACGATGCGGAAGCGGCCGCGGGCCGCGAGGCCCTGCGGCCATCCTGCATGTCCATCGTGTTGGGGCACTCCCAAGATTCAGTCACTCCACGTTGCGGATGCGTTCGACCGGGGGGCGGTGATCGCAATATCGCGTTTGGCCTCGGCATGGATGCCGGCCGGGGTTTCGCTGCCCACATTGATGCGGCTGGGATCGATCGTGCTGGTCAAGGTTGGTTCCAGCGTCGTCTGATCCAGCGCCGCCTTCGCCTCGCCAAGCCGGCGCGAGTGGAAGGGCTGGATTTGCAGCCGGCCCGCAACCAGGTGGCCCCTGAGGCGCTGCGCCTGAACGGTCGGATCACCCTTGTTCCGGTTATCGGCAGACCGGAATTCGCGCGCAAAAGTGATCGTCGAACCCGCCGAACACAACAGCGCGACGACAAGCGTTACGATCCGCGAAAGTCCGGCGCGGCGGTACACAGGCAGCAAATCCCCTTGTGATTGAGTCCAGGACGGGAGGAAAAGGTTCAACACATTCTTAGCGGGCGGGGATGGCTTTTAGCAGAAGCCGGATGGTTCGCCCATTGGCCAAATCGTTAATTTGCGCAGTGCAACCGAGGGGAGGCGATTGCAACCGCCGTTGTGCCGCCTTATGACGGCATGTCGCCAGGTGGGAACGAGTCGTCGTGAAGTTCGGTTCGAAAATCCTGCAACTTGTCGCCGCCGCGGCGCTTCTCCTCGCGTCGCCGGCGCGCGCCACGACCGAGATCATGTGGTGGCATGCGATGTCCGGCGAACTCGGCAGGCAGGTCGAAAAGCTTGCTGCCGATTTCAACGCCTCGCAATCCGACTACCGGATCGTGCCCGCCTACAAGGGGAACTACACCGAGACCGTCACCGCCGCGATCTTCGCGTTTCGATCGCGCAGCCAGCCCGCGATCGTGCAAGTCAACGAGATCGCGACTGCGACCATGATGGCGGCGCGCGGCGCGATCTATCCGGTGTTCGAGCTGATGCGGGATCAGTCGGAGGCGCTTACGCCGTCTGCCTATCTGCCCGCGGTGGCCGGTTATTACGCCGATACTGCCGGCAACATGCTGTCGTTTCCGTTCAACGCCTCGACGCCGATTCTCTACTACAACAAGGACATGTTCCGCGCTGCCGGCCTCGATCCGAACGCGCCGCCGAAGACCTGGCCCGAAGTCGGCGACGCGGCCAAGAGGCTGCGCGCGGCCGGCGCGCCGTGCGGGCTGACGACCTCCTGGCCGTCCTGGATCAATGTCGAGAACTTCTCCGCCTTCCACAATCTGCCGATCGCAACCAAGTCCAACGGCTTTGGCGGGCTCGACGCACAGCTGATCTTCAACAATCCACTTGTCGTGCGCCATATCGCACAGCTCGCGGAATGGCAGACGACGAAAGTATATGACTATAGCGGCCGCGGCCAGGCGGCCGAGCCGCGCTTCCAGAAGGGCGAGTGCGGGATCTTCATCGGTTCCTCGGGCACTCGTGCCGACATCAAGGCCAATTCGCACTTCGAGGTTGGCTACGGCATGATGCCTTATTATCCCGACGCCGAGGGTGCGCCGCAGAACAGCATTATCGGCGGCGCCACGCTGTGGGTGCTGCGCGACCGTCCGCTCGCCGAATATGCCGGCGTGGCCAAGTTCTTTGCCTATCTGTCGCGGCCGGAGGTGCAGGCCGCCTGGCATCAGAACACCGGTTATCTGCCGGTCACCAAAGCCGCATTCGATCTCAGCCGTGCGCAAGGCTTCTATGATCGCAACCCCGGCGCCGAGATCTCGATCGAGCAGATCACGCTGAAGCCGCCGACCGACAATTCGAAAGGTATCCGCCTGGGTTCGTTCGTGCTGATCCGTGGCGTGATCGAGGAGGAACTCGAGCAGGCCTTTGCCGGCAAGCGCTCCGCGCAGGCTGCGCTCGACATGGCCGTCGAGCGCAGCAACCGCCTGCTGCGCCAGTTCGAGCGCGCCAACCCGGATCAGTAGTGCGCATGATCTCCTCTCTTTCGTCATCGCGAGGATCGAAGCGACAACCTTTCAGCCGAAGCCTCGGCTATGGCAAAAGCGATCCAATGGCGCGGCAATCGGCGCGACCACCGGACAGATGATCGCGCGCCTTCCATCACTCCCCGATTACGAAGCCTTCCGCGCCTGGCGCGGCGACACCGCGCGCTGGCTGAGCGTTGCGCACGATATCGCGCATGGCCACGGGCTGTCCTGCGACGCGCCGCATGTTTTTGCGACCGGCACCAATCTCGTCGTGGGGCTCGGCGACGATCTGATCCTGAAGATCTTCCCGCCATGTCTGCGCCCGCAATTCTTCTCCGAGCGCGGCGCGCTGACTGAATTGCGCGGGCGGCTCGGCATTCCGATTCCCGACATCGTCGCGGAAGGCGAGCGCGACGGTTGGCCGTATCTCGTCATCACCCGTCTTTCCGGGGTGCTCGGCTCGGACGCCTGGCCCTTGCTGCCGGAAGGCGAGAGGGAGCGCGTGCTTGCCGAAATCGGTGCCGTGATCGCGGATGTGCAGCACGTGCCGCCAGGCGCACTGCTTGCGATCGAACCGCGCTGGGACGCCTTCCTGCGCGGGCAGATCGCGCAATGCCGCGCACGGCATGAGCGCCTGGGATTGCCGCAGAAATTCCTCGACGGGCTCGACGATCTCCTGCGCGATGCCGCGGCGCTGATCCCGATGGATGCGCCGCCGGTGATCCTGATCGGCGAATACATTCCAGAGAACTTCATGCTCATGTGCCGCGGCGGCAAATGGCATGTCGGCGGACTGTTTGACTTCGGCGACGTGCAGACCGGCTGGTGCGAATACGACCTGCTCGGTCCCAGCGCCTTCATGGCCGCTGGCCATCCGCGCCGCGTCCGCAGCCTGTTCGAGGGCTTTGGCTATTCGCGCGCGGACATGACCTTCGCGTTGAAGCGCAGGCTGATGGCGCTGATGCTGCTGCATCGCGCCTCGGATCCGCTTCGCCACATCTGCATCGCGGGCTGGCAGGATAAAGCCGCCAACCTGTCCGATCTGGCGCAATTGCTGTGGCCGGATTGACGGCCGGAGATCGGTTGATCGATTCGATTGCAGGAATTCGGCGATCGACACAAGCCGCCATGCAACATCGAGAGCTGACGGCATTGAAGACATTTAAGCGTGATGTACGCACGATGAAAAGTGAACGTCATGCATCAAGCTGTCACGAAACGGCAATCCTGACGTTGGATAGAGCAGTGGCGCCTTGGTGAGGACAGGCGACCCATATGGACGCTTTGATCTCGGTCGGGAGTGTTGCGCGATATCCCAAAGCGTCGAGCGGCAGGCGGGATTTCAACTCCGGGATTTCAGCTCGAAGGCTCGCTCGGTTCGACGTTTGGAAAATTGAGGGGGTGCGGTGGTCGGTCGAGTGGTTCTGTCTGTTGCAGTGGGCCTTGCAATGGCTTTGGCCGTTCAACGCACGGTCGCCTCTCCTGTCGGGGACGCGCCAACGACGCTTCCGGCCGGAACGGAATTGAATGATGACGCGCTCGACCAGCCGCGCGAAGTGTTTCATTCCGAAGCGATCGGAGGCCGCAAGCCGTATCTGGTCAACCTCGGAAACATGGCGTTCAATACGCCTGCAATCCTCGGCGGCGCGGCGCGGCAGGCGGGAATCAGTTGCGGCAGTTGTCATGTCAACGGGGCTTCGAATCCGAAGCTCTTCATTCCCGGAACGTCGAGCCGGCCCGGCAATTTTGACACTTCGGGCCCCCTGTTCAATCCGAAAGCCGATAACCTCGTGCTCGATCCGGTGCGGATTCCGAGCTTGCGCGGCGCGCGCTACCTCGCGCCCTATGGCTCCGACGGGCGGACGGCATCACTGCGCGATTTCGTCCGCACCGTGATCGTGGACGAATTTGCCGGTCCGGATCCCTCTCCCGCGGTGCTCGATGCTTTGGTCGCCTATATCCAGGACATCGACTTTCTACCCAATCCCAGTCTCGGGCCGGACGGCAAATTGAATAGCGAGGCCAGCGCTGAACGGCGCGGAGAAGCACTGTTCAATAAACCTTTTCCGCATGACGCGAGCCTTAGCTGCGCGGGTTGCCACATTCCGTCCGGCGGATTCGTTGACCACAGGCAGCACAATGTCGGGTCCGGCGGTCTCTACAAGACGCCGACGCTGTTGAACGCCGATTTCAACGCGCCTTACTTCCACGACGGTCGTTTCGATACGTTCGATCAGGTGGTGAGCCACTTCGATCGCGAATTCGGGCTTGGGCTTTCGGTCCAGGATCAAGCGGACCTGGTCGCATATCTGAAGGCCGTCGGCGACGGCGTGCAGGCCTACGAAAGTAACGGCGCGCTGGCCCAATTGCGGGACATTGCCGATTTCGCAAGCGTGTTGGCTACGGCTATTCCGGCCCATGACAATGACATTATTTCCCTCGCGGTCAATGCGGTCGGCGGCGATCTGAGCGATTTGGCGGAGCGCATTCCGGCCCAGGGGGATCCCGTCGCATCGGGCGGTGAGAAACAGCGCGATCTCGCGCGCCGCGCACTCAAGGAGGTCGTTCGGATACTGGGGCGCCTAGGCAGCGACGCAACCGATGGAAAATACAACGACGCGGCCGGCGAATATAAAACCTACAATCGGTTTATGACGGTCGGGGTTCCAATCATCGTCGGTAACGCCGAACCATGGTCGCTGTTCAATCCGGCTGTCCGCGACGCTCATTACGCCGCTCTACGACGTCGGCTCGAATCGAATAAACAGCCTGACAAGTAATGGTCGATCTCGCTTCATCGAAGCGTGTGCGCGCGACGATAGATCGTTGATAAGCCGCGCTCCGTCGCCATCGTGCGATTTGTGATCGCATCGCGCAAATTTCACACAGCAACGTTAGTCGCCATTCGTCCCTCGTTGCAAATGCGACACCGTTCTGTTGCGGAGCGCGACTTATGGTCGCCGCCGTTCTTCCGCTTCAGAAGGAAAGGCATCATGTTCTCGCAAGCCCCTACTCGTCGAAAAAGCCGGCTCAAGGCGATCGCCGGCGTTTCCATGACAGCCCTGATGGGCCTGGGAGCCGCCGTGTTGATTCCACACGATGCAGGCACTAGCGCGCTTGCGGCGACGGCGACACAGCCAGGATCAAGGCCGGTCAACCCGGAGGAAATTCCGACCGCAACGCCGATCAAGCACATCATCTATATCATCGGCGAAAACCGCAGCTTCGAGAATCTATACGCCACCTACCAGCCGAAGAACGGGCAGAAAATCTGGAATCTGTTGTCGCAAGGCATCGTCAAGGCGGACGGAACCCCGGGCAAGAATTTTGCGAAGGGACGGCAGTACCAGGTGACATCGAACGCTGGCCGGTTCTCTCTTAGCCCGCTGGCCAAGACCGCTTATACGTTCCTGCCGGTGCCCACCATCTCGTCCGCGCAGCCCGAAGGCGTTGGCCTCGAGTTCGGCATCGTGGATGCCAACGGCAAACCGACCGCGACATTCCCGCAGGGTGATCCGGATCTGCCGCTCCGGGACCAGATCACGTTGACCACGGGCGGCACCGGGTCAATCCCGAAGAACGGCGCCGATACCCGCATTCCCGGAGTGACGCGGCTGCCTGCTGGGCCGTTCCAGCAGACCGGACCTACGTTGCCTTATGATGCCTATGAGGGTGACACGATCCATCAGTTGTTCCAGATGTGGCAACAGAACGATTGCAGCATGAAAAATGCGACCCGGGAGAATCCGACCGGATGCCTGCACGACCTTTATCCGTTCGTGGCCACGACTTTCGGCACGTTGCCGACCCAGACGCCGACCGATGGTGGTCAGGACATGGCATTCTTCAACATGAGCACCGGCGATGCACCGATCTTCAAGGCGCTCGCCGATCGGTACACACTCTCCGACAACTTCCACCAGTCGATCATGGGTGGATCGGTGACCGGCGCGATCGGACTCGCGTACGGCGACAACGCCTTCTTTAGCGACGGTAACGGCCATCCGCTGGTCCCGCCGGGCAGCATCATGAATCCGGATCCCGTTGCCGGCACCGTCAACACCTATAAGTCGACCGGAACATGGGTTAACTGCAGCGATCCCAATCAGCCCGGGGTTGCCGAGATTCACTCCTATCTCGCGTCGCTTCACTATTACGCAAGCCCGAACTGCGCGCCGAATGCCTATTACGCCACGCGCGACGCCGATCCTCCGTACACCGCTGCGGGCACGCTCGCGCCGGTCTCAGCGACGACGATGGCTCCGCTGACGCAGCGGCATATCGGCGACGAGTTGAGCGACAAGAAAATTCCGTGGGCGTGGTATGCCGGAGGCTACACCTCCGCTGTCGCCGTCGCCAAGGGCGCCACGGATATCTTCAACCAGGTGCTGAGTGCCGGCTATTGCGACCCTTGCAATCCGTTTCAATACTCGAAATCGGTCATGGCCGATGCCAGCAGCCGGTCCGCGCATCTCAAGGACGTCGCCGACAATCTCTTCGAGGACATTGCGAGCGGCAATTTGCCCGCGGTCGCGTTCGTCAAGCCGGACGGTGCGCTTCAGGGTCATCCCGGCAGCGGCAAGGTCAGCCTTTTTGAGGAGTTCATCCAGAACATCGTCGACCGCACCAAAGCCAATCCGAAGCTTTTCGCCGAGACCGCGATCATTATCTCCTGCGACGAGAGCGGCGGCCTCTATGACAGCGGTGTTATTCAGCCGCTCGACTTCTTCGGCGACGGCCCGCGTATGCCGATGCTGATCGTCTCGCCCTACTCCACGGGCGGGCACGTGGTGCATTCCTATAACGACCAGGCGTCGGTGTTGAAGTTCATCGAACGCAACTGGCATCTCGGCAAGATCTCGAATCGAAGCCGCGACAACCTGCCGAATCCGGTCATGGATCGGGAGAATCTGTGGGTGCCAGTGAATATGCCGGCGATCGGCGATCTCTTTGACATGTTCGACTTCGATCATGCCCGGGATCCGCATGACCATGACGGCGACCATGATCACGGCGACCATGACGACCATGGCCATGACGATCATGGTCATGACGATCATCACGACCACGATGATGATGGCGGTCACCACGGCGGAGGCCGGTTCTAAATAAGCCCGGATCGAGGTCGCATCAGGGAATTTGAACCTGTGCCGGTCGGCCTCCGCGCGACCGGCGTCCGCTTTTGTTCTGGGTTGCGCCATGCCGCCCGCACGCAGCGACCCCTGAGCGCCAGCAGGGCGGCTTTCTCAATCGTCCACTCACGCGGCAACGGACACAATTGCACCTTCAATAGGCATGTGCGCGGCTTTGTATGCAATGAGCCTTTCCGCCGGCCGACCGATCCGCTCGGCGCCAAATGGAAATTTCCAATATGGAATCATGTGCTTGATGACCAAATTCAGCGTTCGTTAAGGTCTGGCACGAACCTTGCGAATTCCTCCGAAGGCCGACCACCGGCCTTTGGAGCATCACATGAAGCGTCGCGACTTCCTCAAATCCGTGTCCGGGCTTGCGGCGGGCGCGCTGGCGCCGACCGCACCTGCGATCTGGTCGCCGGCGAAAGCCGATGCGCGCTCGGAGACGCTTTTGATCGTCTCCGAAGGTGGCCCCAACAATCTCGATATCCACGGCGTCGGCACCAACGTGCCCGGCTATGAGGTGTCGTGGAATTGCTATGACCGCCTGATCAGCCACGAGATGAAGAGCGGCCCGACTGGAGTGCCCTATTACGACCGCGACAAATTCAAGGGGGAGCTTGCCGAGGACATGGACATAGGCGAGATGTCGGTCACCTTCAGGCTCAGGAAGAATGCCAAATTCCACGACGGCACGCCGGTTACGGCGAAGGACGTCAAATGGTCGCTCGACCGCGCCGTGTCCGTCGGCGGCTTCCCGACCTTTCAGATGAGCGCGGGCTCGCTGACAAAGCCCGAGCAGTTTGTCATCGTCGATGACCGCACCGTCCGCGTCGACTTCCTGAAAAAGGACAGGCTGACGCTTCCCGATCTTGCCGTGATCGTGCCCTGCGTCGTCAACTCCGAGCTTGTGAAGAAGAACGCCAGCGAAAAGGACCCGTGGGGTCTCGAATTTACGAAACAGCAGACCGCCGGCTCCGGCGCCTACAAGGTGACGAAGTGGACCGCGGGCACCGAAGTCATCATGGAGCGCAATGATGAGTGGGTCTGCGGTCCGATGCCGAAAATCAAGCGCGTGATCTGGCGCATGGTGCCGCAGGCCGGCAACCGCCGCGCATTGCTAGAGCGCGGCGACGCTGACATCTCCTACGAGCTGCCGTTCAAGGATTTCCAGGAGATGAAGGCGAACGGCAAGCTCAACGTGGTGTCGCTCCCGTTCTCCAACGGCATCCAGTACATCGGCATGAACGTGACCAAGCCCCCATTCGACAATCCGAAGGTGCGGCAGGCCATGGCCTATGCGATGCCGTACCAGAAGATCATGGATGCGGTGCTGTTCGGCCTCGCCAATCCGATGTTCGGCGCGGCCCGGGACAAGCCGACCGAAGTCGCCTGGCCGCAACCGACCAAATATGTCACCGACCTGGACAAGGCGAAGGCCCTGCTTGCCGAGGCCGGCTACGCCAACGGCTTCGAGACCACCATCTCATTCGATCTCAATTTCGCCGGGGTCAACGAGCCGCTCTGCGTGCTGGTGCAGGAATCCCTCGCGCAACTCGGCATCAAGACCACGATCAACAAGGTGCCGGGCGCCAACTGGCGCACCGAACTGAACAAGAAGGAGATGCCGCTCTACACCAACGTATTTTCGGGCTGGCTCGATTACCCCGAATACTTCTTCTATTGGTGCTACCACGGCAACAATTCCGTCTTCAACACCATGAGCTACAAGTCGCCGGAGATGGACAAGCTGATCGACGGCGCGCGCAACGCGGCTGCGACCGGCGACACGGCGGCCTACGACGCCGACGTGAAGGGCTTTGTCGATCTCGCCTTTGCCGACATGCCTCGCATCCCGCTCTACCAGCCCTTCGTCAACGTCGCGATGCAGAAGAACGTCACCGGCTACGAATACTGGTTCCACCGGCGCCTCGACTACCGCGCGATGGCGAAGGGGTGAGGGAAGCGAATGCGGAATGGCGAGTAGCGAATAGTGGCCTGGCGAATAGCGAATAGGGAGCAGCGAATAGTGATTGGGAGCCACCTGGGTCCATTCGCCATTTGCTCTTCGCCATTCGCGCGAGCGGAGCGAGCCCCATGCTGCCCATGATCGGCAAGCGGCTGATGTTTGCGGTCCCGAGCCTGATCGGCGTCGTGATCGTCACCTTTCTGCTGACGCGAGCGCTGCCGGGTGATCCGGCGGCGTATTTCGCGGGCCCCGCAGCAACCAAGGAAGCCGTCGAGCAGATCAGGAAAAAGCTCGGCTTCGACAAGCCGCTGATCGAGCAGTTCTTCCGTTACACCAACGATCTCGCCCATGGCGACTTCGGCACGTCGCTGACGACAGGGCAACCGGTCGCGACCGAGCTGCGCAACCGCCTGCCGGCCTCCGCCGAGCTGACGCTGTTGGGCCTGTTGGTGTCAGTCGCGATTGCGATACCGCTCGGCGTACTCGCGGCGACCCGGCCGGGATCGTGGATCGACCATCTCTGCCGTGTGACGACGACGGCGGGTGTCTCACTGCCGGTGTTCTTCACCGGCCTCGTGCTGGTCTATATCTTCTATTTCCGGCTCGGCTGGTCGCCGGCGCCGCTCGGGCGGCTCGACGTGTTCTACAGCGCGCCATCGACCGTGACCGGCTTTTACCTGGTCGACACCCTGCTCGCGCGCGATGTCGAGGCCTTCCGCTCGGCGCTCAGCCAGCTCATTTTGCCGGCGGCGACGCTTGCGATCTTTTCGCTGGCGCCGATCGCGCGCATGACACGCGCCTCGATGCTGGCGGTGCTGGCCTCCGACTTTGTCCGCACCGCGCGCGCCAGCGGCCTGTCGCCGGGCAAGGTGATCGTCACCTACGCCTTCCGCAACGCGATGCTGCCGGTCATCACCACGCTCAGCATGGTGTTCTCGTTCCTGCTCGGGGCCAACGTGCTGGTCGAGAAGGTGTTCGCGTGGCCCGGCATCGGCTCCTACGCGGTGGAGGCTCTGATCGCGTCCGACTTCGCGCCCGTGCAGGGCTTCGTGCTGACCATGGCGGTCATGTACGTGCTGCTCAATCTCCTGATCGACATTCTCTATGGCGTGATCGATCCACGGGTCAGGCTGGAAGGGTAGGGCATGATCCGGAAAGGTGGGAACCGGTTTTCCGATCAGATCATGCTCAAACAAAAGGTCGAAGCATGAGTAGCGTTGCGCCCGTGATCGAACCCGTCGCTCCTGCGCGGACCTCCGGCATGACCGCAATCTTCGAGCACGCGCGCTACGTGCTCAGCGAAAACAAGGTCACCGGCCTTGCCTTCGCGCTGCTGCTCCTGATCCTGTGTGCCGCGTTGTTCGGTCCGTATCTCGTGCCCTACGACCCGCTGGCCTCGGACACCGCTGCGGCGCTGAAGCCGCCGTCAGCGGCGCACTGGTTCGGCACCGATCAGCTCGGCCGCGACATCTTCAGCCGCGTCATCGTGGCGACCAGGCTCGATACCTTCATCGCGGTGGCCTCCGTCGTGCTGGTGTTCCTGATGGGCGGTCTCGCTGGCATCGCCGCCGGCTATTTCGGCGGCCGGACCGACCGTATCGTTGGGCGCATCGCCGACACCATCATGGCCTTTCCGCTGTTCGTGCTGGCGATGGGCATCGTCGCTGCGCTCGGCAACACCGTGCAGAACATCATCATCGCCACCGCGATCGTGAACTTTCCGCTTTATGCGCGCGTCGCACGCGCGGAGGCGAATGTTCGCCGCAATGCCGGTTTCGTGCAGGCGGCCCGCCTCTCCGGCAACGGCGAATACCGCATACTGCTGGTGCACATCCTGCCCAACATCATGCCGATCATGATCGTGCAGATGTCGCTGACCATGGGTTACGCGATCCTCAATGCCGCGGGCCTCTCCTTCATCGGCCTCGGCGTCCGTCCGCCGACCGCCGAGTGGGGCATCATGGTCGCCGAAGGCGCGGGCTTCATGGTGTCCGGCGAATGGTGGATCGCGCTGTTTCCCGGCCTCGCGCTGATGATCGCCGTGTTCTGCTTCAATTTGCTCGGCGACGGCCTGCGCGATATCGTCGATCCGCAGCGGAGGACGTGATGGTGATTTCCAACCTGCTCCGCGGCCTGCTTCGTCTCGCTCCGCTTGCGGGGAGAGGCCGGACCGCGTTAGCGGGCCGGGTGAGGGGGAGTTTCCGCGAACTCCACGATCTCCTGAGTCTGTTGATAGAGGCCCCTCATCCCAACCTTCTCCCCGTAAGAACGGGGAGAAGGGGCGCAGTGAACAAGCGGAGTAAGCGGCAATGACCGCCCGGCCGCTGCTCGACGTCCAGAACCTTACGGTCGAATTCACCACCCGCCGCGGCATCGTCAAGGCGGTGCGGCACGTCGACATCTCCGTCGGCAAGGGCGAGACCGTCGGCATTGTCGGCGAGTCCGGCTCCGGCAAGTCGGTGACTTCCTATGCCGTGATGCGGATCCTCGACCGCGCCGGGCGGATCGCCGAGGGCTCGGTGATGTTCTCCGGCATCGACGTCGAGGCCGCGACCGAAAGCCAGATGCGCGACCTGCGCGGCCGCGAAATCTCGATGATTTTCCAGAATCCGCGCGCGGCGCTCAATCCGATCCGCAAAGTGGGCGACCAGATCGAGGACGTACTGCGCCAGCATGTGCAGCAGGCACCCGTCACCGATCGCGGCGAAAAGGCGATCGAGGCGCTCGAGCAGGTCAAGATCGCCCGCCCCCGGGAGCGCTACCACGCCTATCCCTTTGAACTCTCCGGCGGCATGTGCCAGCGCGTCGTCATCGCGCTCGCGCTCGCCTGCAATCCTCAGCTCTTGATCGCCGACGAGCCGACCACAGGCCTCGACGTCACCACCCAGAAGGCGGTGATGGACCTGATCGTCGAACTGACAAAGCGCCGATCGATGTCGACGATCCTGATCACCCACGATCTCGGCCTCGCCGCGGCCTATTGCGACCGCGTCGTGGTGATGGAGAAGGGCCGTGTGGTCGAGACCGCGAAGTCTGCCGACATCTTCGCCAAACCCGAACACGCTTACACCAGGAAGCTGATGCGCGCGACGCCACGGCTCGGCGTGTCGTTGCGCGATCTGTTGCCGGAGGAGGAGACTCTTGCCTCTCCCCGCGTGCGGGGAGAGGCCGACGCGCGCGGCGCTGCGGGTGAGGGAAACTCTCCAAGCTCCGTGCCCGCGGATGCAGCCCCTCACCCCAACCCTCTCCTCGTGAAGAACGGGGAGAGGGGGAGGGATAGTGCGAGCGAACAGCCCCTCCTCTTCGTCGAAAAGCTCGTCAAGGAATACCCCCGCCAGGGCGCCTCCGCCGTGCTCGGCAAATTGTTCGGCCGCAAGCCGCCGGTGGAGGAAGAGATATTCCGCGCGGTCGACGGCATCAGTTTTCAGATCGGCCGTGGCGAAAGTGTCGGCTTGGTCGGCGAGTCCGGCTGCGGGAAATCGACGACGTCGATGATGGTAATGCGGCTGCTCGAGCAGACCTCCGGTCGCATCGTGTTCGAGGGTGAGGACATCGGCGCCATCGTGCCGCACGCCTTTGCGCGGCTGCCGCAGCGCAGCCGCATCCAGATGGTGTTCCAGGATCCGACCGACAGCCTCAACCCGCGCTTCACCGCGGCGCGCGCGATCGCCGACCCGATCATGCAGCTCGGCGATATCAGGGGGCGCGACGCGCTGCGCGCCCGCTGCGAGGAGCTGGCGCGTCTCGTCGGCCTGCCGGTCAACCTGCTCGATCGTTTCCCGCACCAGCTTTCCGGCGGCCAGAAGGCCCGCGTCGGCATCGCCCGCGCGATCGCGCTGCATCCCAAACTCGTCGTTCTCGATGAACCGACCGCAGCGCTCGACGTCTCCGTGCAGGCGGTCGTGCTCAATCTGCTGCAGGACCTCAAGCAGTCGCTGGGCATGAGCTACCTGTTCGTCTCCCACGACCTCAATGTGGTGCGGCTGTTGTGCGACCGCGTCATCGTGATGCGCAGCGGCAGCATCGTGGAGCAGGGCTCGTCCGAACAGGTCTTGGGCAATCCGCAGGATGCCTATACAAAGGAGCTGTTGACCGCGATACCGCATCCGCCGTTGCCGGTCTCTTGAGAAACTTGAACGGGAGCGAAATGGCCGATCATCTCGACGACTACATCGACGCCGTCGCGAGCGCGATGGCGTTGCCGGTGGAGGACGCGTGGCGCCCCGCAGTGCGGGCAAATCTCGAAGTGTCGCTCAGGCTGGCGCGGCTGGTCGACGAATTTCCGCTGCCGGACGAGACTGAGCCGGCCGGCATCTATTCGGCCTGAGACCCGCGATGTCCGACAAGATCGACGGGCTCACCGCGGGCGGGATTGCAAAGGCCGTATCAGGCCGCAGGCTGACGGCATTTGAGGCTGTCGAGACATCGCTGGCGCGGATCGCAGCGCATGACAAGATCCTCAATTCCTTCACCGACGTCACCGCCGATCGGGCCCGCGCCCGGGCGAAGGCGATCGACGCCGCTATCGCGGCCGGCAAGCCGGCCGGGCCGCTCGCCGGCGTGCCGTTCGCGGTGAAGAATCTGTTCGACGTCGCGGGTCTCCCGACCCGCGCAGGCTCCAGGATCAATCGCGACTTGCCGCTGGCGCCGCGTGACGCCGCGCTGGTCGAGCGGATGGAAGCGGCCGGGGCCGTGCTGGTCGGCGCGCTCAACATGGGTGAATACGCCTACGACTTCACCGGCGAGAACGTGCATGACGGCCCGTCGCGGAATCCGCACGATCCGACGCGGATGACCGGCGGCTCCTCGGGCGGCTCAGGCAGTGCGGTTGGCGGCGCGTTGGTCCCGATCGCGCTCGGCTCGGACACCAATGGCTCGATCCGCGTGCCGTCGTCGTTCTGCGGTATCTTCGGTCTGAAGCCGACCTATGGCCGGCTGTCGCGCGCCCGGTCCTACCCGTTCGTCGCGAGCTTCGACCATCTTGGCCCGTTCGCGCGCAGTGTGAAGGACCTCGCGCTCGCCTATGACGCCATGCAGGGGCCGGACGCCGATGACGCGGCGTGCACCACGCGGCCGGTCGAGCCGTGCCTGCCGTCGCTGGCGGAGGGGATTGGCGGGCTGCGCGTCGCGATCGCCGGCGGCTATTTCCAGAAGAACGCTTTCCCGGAAGCGCTTGAGGCCGTCGCACGGGTGGCCAAGGCGCTGGGCGCCACTCGGATGGTGGAGCTTCCCGAAGCCGCGCGTGCCCGCGCCGCGGCCTTCATCATCACCACGACCGAGGGCGCCTCGCTGCATCTCGATCGCCTGCGCAAGCGTGCGGGCGATTTCGATCCCGCGGTGCGCGACCGCCTGATCGCCGGCGCCATGATCCCGGCGCCTTACGTCGACAAGGCACAAAAATTCCGCCGCTGGTATCGCGCCAAGGTACTTGAGCTGTTCAGGTCGGTCGACGTGATCCTGGCGCCGGCAACGCCCTGCACCGCGCCGAAGCTCGGGCAGCAGACACTCGAGCTGGATGGCGTCGAGCTTCCGCTGCGGCCCAATATCGGCATTCACACCCAGCCGATCTCCTTCGTCGGTCTTCCCGTCGCGGCCGTGCCGGTGCCGCTTCAGCCGATGCCGATCGGCGTGCAGGTGATATCCGCGCCATGGCGCGAGGACATTGCGCTGCGGGTCGCCTTCGCACTGGAACAGATGGGCGTTGCGGCGGCGCCCGCGCCGAGAGGACTTTAGGACATGGAGATCGATCTTCCCGATGTGCTCGCCGAGGTCACCGCGCAGTTCGAGCGCTATGAAAAGGCGCTTGTTACGAACGACGTCGCCGTGCTTGACGAGCTGTTCCGTAGCGACAAGCGGACGCTGCGCTATGGCATCGGCGAGAACCTCTATGGCTATGACGAGATCATGGCGTTCCGTGCCGCGCGCTCGCCGGCCGGATTGATGCGCAAGATCGAGCGGACCGTGATCACGACCTATGGCCGCGACACCGCTGTTGCCTCGACGCTGTTCTATCGGGAATCCACGCCGGACAAGGTGGGGCGGCAGATGCAGACGTGGGTACGCTGTCCCGAGGGGTGGAGAATCGTCGCCGCCCATGTCAGCGTCATCGACGAGCCCAAGATTGCGTGACGAGAGTGCGTGAAAAGGATGCTCGAGGCATGAGCGTGGACGATCTTCCGGCGCGAGCACCGCAACCCCCGGGTACCGGGTTTGCGGTCGCGGTTCGACGCGTCGATCGTCGCGCGGCGCCCGGGGACAGGATCACCCGCGCCGAGGAACTCAGGCTGCAGCTCGCCGACGAGATCGTGCGCGGCACGCTGGCGCCGGGGGCCACACTCGACGAGACCGACATCGCGCGCCGCTTCAGCGTGTCGCGAACGCCGGTGCGGGAGGCTCTGCGTCAGCTTGCGGCGAGCGGCCTGATCGATGCCCGGGCGCATCGCGGCGCGATTGTGGCGCGGCCGTCGCTGGAGCGGCTGACCGGCATGTTCGAGGCGATGGCCGAACTGGAGGCGCTGTGCGCCGGGCTTGCCGCCGAGCGAATGGCGCCGGCGGAACGCCGCATGCTGGAAGCGATCCACGAGGAGCTGCGCGTGTTGAGCTACACCGGCAATCCCGATCGCTTCCACGAGGTCAACGAGCGCTTCCACAACGCGATCTACGCCGGATCGCAGAATGCCTATATCGCCGAGATCACGATGGCGACCCGCGTCCGTGTGCAGCCGTTCCGTCGCGCCCAGTTCCGCAATCTCGGACGTCTCGCGAAATCTCACGCCGAGCACGATCGTGTCGTCGTCGCGATCATGCGCGGCGACAAGGCCGGCGCGGCGGCTGCGATGCGCGCCCATATCGAGATGGTGCGCGGAGAATATGAGATCTACGCGGTGTCGGTGTAGCTCTTTTTACCTCGCCCCGCTTGCGGCCGCTTGCGGGGAGAGGTCGGCGCGAGGCGCCGGGTGAGGCGGCACAGAACTATCCACGCACATTGCTCGCCGAGGGAGCCCCTCACCCCGCCCTCTCCCCGTGAAGAACGGGGCGAGGGAGCGCACCGCCGCTGCGGTTACACCGCGGTCTTCTCCGCCATGAACGCCCGCCAGCCGCCATAGGCCGAAATATCCTTCGCCCCGTCGATCGCGGCGGGCTCCACGATGAATCCCTTCGCCTCGCGGCCGTCGGCGAGGCGGATCGTGCCGATCGACAGCGGGGGCGGGATCGCGGCGACGAATTTCCCGAATGCGGCCGGCGACATCGCCCACAGTTCGAGCTTGATCGATGTGCCCTTGCCGGCCTCGACGCGCAGCATGCCGGGCTTGGGCGGCATGGTGTCGAGCGCATAGAGCCTGTAGTCCGGCGCGGTGGCGGTCTCTTCAACGAGGCGCGCGTCGAGCGCCTTCAGTTCGCCATTCAGTGCCATGCCGGAGAGATGCGCACCGACCACGGCGATCGGGATCCCGTCGCGGACCGCTGCCGGCATCGCGGCAAGCGGCGGCTGCGGCAGCGACTTGGCTCCGACGGGCATTCCGGTATCGGCATGAAACACGCGGCCGATACTGGCGAGCGTGGCGTCGCGGCCGGCGGGCGCCAGCAACGTGATGCCGAATGGCGCGCCGTCCGCGCGCATTGCCGCCGGCAGCGCCAGGCCGCAGAGATCGAGCAGGTTGACGAAATTGGTGTAGGTGCCGAGCCGGGAGTTGAGCTCGATCGGATTGGCGAGCACCTGCGCCGTCGAATAGACCGTTGGCGCGGTCGGCAGCACGATCGCGTCGAGTGTGGCGAAGGCGCACTCTGCGACACCGCGCAGCGCCTGCAATCGATAGAGCGCCGAGAAGGTCTCGGCGGCAGTGAGCCGCGATCCGGCGGCGGTGATCTCGCGTGTCACCGGATGGATCGCATCGGGCGAAGATGCCAGGAGGTCGCGGATCACGAGATAGCGCTCGGCAACCCACGGGCCCTCATAGAGCAGCCGCGCCGTCTCGTAGAACGGCTCGAGGTCGAACTCGACGAGATCGGCGCCAAGTGTCCGCCAGCGCTCCAGCGCCTCGCCGTAAGCCTTCTCCGCATGGCGGTCGCCGAAGAAGATCAATTGTCCATTCCTGGGAATGCCGAGCTTTAGCTTCGCCGGGAACGCAGTCATGCCCGCAAGCGGCCGGTTGCGCGAGAACGGGTCGGCGCTGTCGGGCCCGGCCATCGCGGCAAGCGCGGCCATTGCGTCGTCGACAGTGAGCGAGAACACCGAGACGCAGTCGAGCGTGCGGCACGCCGGCACGACTCCCGCGGTCGAGATCAGCCCGAGGCTCGGCTTCAGCCCGACGATGTTGTTGAGCATCGCGGGCACGCGGCCGCTGCCGGCGGTGTCGGTGCCGAGTGCGAGCGGCACGAGGCCGGCCGAGACCGCGACCGCCGAACCTGAACTCGATCCGCCGGGAACGAGGTCGTCGCGAACCGGATTCTTCGGAATGCCGTAGGGCGAGCGGACGCCGACGAGGCCGGTGGCGAACTGGTCGAGATTGGTCTTGCCGATGATGATGGCGCCCGCCGCGCGCAGTCTTGCCACTGCCGTCGCATCATGCAGCGGCTTGTAGCTGAAGGCCGGGCAGGCGGCGGTGGTCGGAAGGCCCTGCACGTCGATATTGTCCTTCACCGCAACAGGCACGCCATGGAGCGGCAGCTTGCCTGGATCCCTGGCCGCGAGGCGCTCGGCTTCCGCGAGCGCGTCCTTCTCCTCCCGCAGACCGATAAAGATCGCGGGATCATTGTGCTCGCGGATGCGCTGATAGCTGCGCGCCACGGTTTGCGCCGGCGTCGCGGTGCCGGCGCGATGCGCGGCGACGATCGCGGCAACAGTTTCGGTCAATGGTTTTGCCCCGTCCGTTGAACGGCAAGGCTGAGCCACCTTGCACGAAGGGAATCTTGGCCAGATCGAAGCAAGCGATGTGCCATTGTGTACATCTGCCCGGTTCCTGCTGGGCGATAGATTACTACATGATTTCAGCCGTTTAAGGAAAGGATGGTGGCGCGTGCGCGGTCGGCGGCTCGCCCGGTGCGATGCATTTGCCTATTCTTTAGGCGAGCACGATCGGGTCAATAGAATACTGCGTCGACAACGATTGGCCTCCGCAACATGATGGGCAAAGGAACCGGGCCCCGACAAAAGACGTGCGTGGAGGAAGCCATAATGACCGCCAGCGGCGACGATCCGCAAAACTTGTTCGCGACGCCCGCAATCGTTGCCGATCGCCGTGCAGACGGCAGCATCCTGATCCGCTCGACCACGCCACTGAAGCAAGGCGCCCGTTGTGTCGGCGATTGGCTGGAGCATTGGGCGCGGCAGGCGCCGGACCGGATTTTCCTCGGTGAGCGCGCCCATGCCGAAGCGCCCTGGAGCGCCGTGACCTATCGCGATGCACTGAGAACCGTGCGCGCGACCGCGTCCTGGATTCTTGCGCAGGGACTGAGCGCCGAGCGGCCGCTCGTGATCCTCTCCGACAACAGCGTCGATCACGCGTTATTCGCGCTTGCCGCCCAGCATGTCGCCGTGCCCTCGGCCGCGATCTCGCCGGCCTATTCGCTGATGTCGAAGGATTTCGACAAGCTGAAGAGCATGATCCGCCTGCTCGCGCCCGGCGCGATCTATGTCACGGGCACAAGACCCTTCGCGGCGGCGCTCGCCGCGATCAGGCCGCTGCATCAGGCGACAATCGTCAGCGGCAATGCGGACGATGCCGATGCGCTGCCGTTCCGCAGCATCACGGCGACGCCAGAATCGCCCGACGTCGCAATGGCCTTTGCCGCGGTGACGCCGGATACGATCGCAAAATTCCTGTTCACCTCGGGGTCAACAGGCACGCCCAAGGCCGTGATCAACACCCAGCGCATGCTGACTTCGAGCCAGCAGGCCAAGGCGCAGACCTGGACCTTCCTGGAAGCTGACAACGGCGATCTCGCGATCCCGGATCACCCCGTGATCCCGGATCACCCTGTGATCGCGGATCACCTTGTAATCCTGGATTGGCTGCCCTGGAGCCACACCTTCGGCGCCAACCACAATTTCAACCTGGTGCTGCGCAACGGCGGCACGCTCTATATCGACGGCGGCAAACCCGCCCCGGGCCTGTTCGCGACGTCGCTTGCGAATTTGCGCAGCGTGGTGCCGTCGATCTATTTCAATGTGCCGCGCGGTTTTGACATGCTGATCGCGGCGCTGCGCACGGATGAAGAGTTGCGCCGCAAATTCTTCGGCGGCGTGAAGTTCGCCTTCTACGCCGGCGCGGCGCTGCCGCAGAACCTGTGGGATGCGCTGGAGGAATTGTCGCTCGAGACCGTCGGCCGGCGCTTGCCGATGGTATCGGCCTGGGGCTCGACCGAAACCTCCCCGCTTGCGACCGATTGCCATTTCCTGGCGAGGCGTTCCGGCAATATCGGCGTGCCGATTCCCGGCACCGAGCTCAAGCTCGTTTCATCAGGCGACAAGCTCGAGGTGCGGGTGCGCGGGCCGAATGTCACGCCGGGTTACTGGAAGGCGCCGGAGCTGACCGCGCAGGCCTTCGACGAGGAGGGCTTCTACCGGATCGGCGACGCCGTCACCTTCGCCGATCCTGATCGTCCCGAGCTCGGCCTGTTCTTCGACGGCCGGGTTGCGGAGGATTTCAAGCTCAATTCCGGCACCTGGGTCAGCGTCGGCACGCTGCGTGTCGCCGGCATCGCGGCGCTCGCGCCAGTGGCGCAGGACATCGTCGTGTCGGGCCATGGCCGCGACGACGTGCGCTTCCTGGTGTTCCCGAACCTCGCCGCCTGCCGCGCGATGGCTGATTTGTCCGAGAGCGCCGACGTCAAGGACGTGATCGGCCATCCGGCGGTCCGGTCCGCGATCGCGTCAGGCCTGGCGAAGTTGAAGACGGTGGGTCCGCATTCCTCCGGCCACGCCACGCGTGCGCTGCTGCTCGCCGAACCCGCCTCCGTCGACGGCGGCGAGATCACCGACAAGGGCTACATCAACCAGCGCGCCGTGCTGATCCGCCGCGCTGCGGCAGTCACCGTGCTGGAGGATGACGCGTCGCCCGAGCCGATCGCTTGCGCCGGGTAAGATAGCGCTGGGTTTGCCGGCCGCTCCTGCAAACCGGAGAGGTGAGCGACCCTGCCGACGGAGATGAGCCGATTCAATCGACATCGCCTCCGCTTGGCGACTCGGTCGTCCCGGTTCCGGGGCGCTTCGATTTGCCGCCCGGCAGCCCGTGATTTTTAGTTGCCAAGGCAACTAAGCTGTGCGAATTTCCGCTCGAAAGACGAGCCGGTCAACGGTCGCCTATCACCCCCGGGAGGAGCAGGCGTTGCGCAGCACTGCGCTGACAGCACGGAACCATGTTGCAAATTCCGGGATTGCCGCCGGATCGAAGGATTGCGGGCGCGCAGCCGTGCGGTCAGGTCGTGCTTTGCCTGGTCACGGCGCCGAGATTCTCGTGCAGCCGCCGCAGCAGGTCGACCAGCACCTCGCGCTCGTCCTTCTTCAGACAGGACAGGAGCCGCCGCTCGCGCTCCAGCGCCGCGACGATCACCTTGTCGTGGACGGCGCGGCCGCGCGCGGTCAGCGCGATCGAATGGGTGCGGCCGTCGTCGGGCGCGATGCGGATCGTCACCAGCCCGCGCCTCTGCAGCATTGCGAGGTTGCGGCTCACCGGCCCCTTGTCGAAGCCGATCACGTGGCAGATGCGCGAGGCCGGAATGCCGGGCTCGATCGCGAGCAGCGACATGATCCGCCATTCGGTGACATTGACGCCGAAATTCTTCTGATAATAGGCGGTCGCGCTGTTCGACAGCTTGTTGGCGATGAAGGTGATAAAGGCCGGAACGTAGCGGTTGAGGTCGAGCAGCGGGCCATCGGCGGCCTCTGCGGGCTCGACAGGTCTTGGCCGGCGTGGCTTCCGGGGGAGGGGCTGACTGCTCATTGCTCAAATCATCGCCGCGAAACGGTCAACGAGCAATAGACATGCGGCATATCTTGACAAGATCAAACTTCGGGAGGTCCTGATGACTGCGACAGCTTCCTCCGCGTATGCCGGCAACGGCGTCCCGCATCTCCGCGTCGATCCCTTCGCAATGGATTTTTTCGCCGATCCGTTCCCGACCCATGAGGCGCTGCGCGAGGCTGGCCCGGTGGTCTATCTCGACACCTGGAATGTCTACGGCGTGGCGCGCTATGCCGAGGTCTATGCGGTTTTGAACGATCCCGCGACCTTCTGCTCCAGCCGTGGCGTGGGCTTGAGCGATTTCGCCCGGGAGAAACCGTGGCGGCCGCCGAGCCTGATCCTGGAAGCCGATCCGCCGGCGCATAGCCGCACCCGCGCGGTGCTCAGCCGGGTGCTGTCGCCGACCGTGATGAAGCAGGTCCGCGACCGCTTTGCCGCCGCCGCCGAAGCGCGGGTCGATGCGCTTTTGGAGAAGCGCAGCTTTGACGCGATCGAGGACCTCGCCGAGGCCTATCCGCTGTCGATCTTCCCGGATGCTCTCGGGCTGAAGCCCGAGGGCCGCGAGCACCTGCTTCCTTATGCCAGCCTGGTGTTCAACGCGTTCGGCCCGCCAAACGTGTTGCGGCAGGAAGCGATCGAGCGTTCGGCGCCGCATCAGGCCTATATCTCCGAGCAGTGCCAGCGCGAGAACCTCACCCCCGGCGGCTTCGGCGCCTGCATCCACGCCCGTGTCGACGAGGGTGAGATCACTGCTGCCGAGGCGCCGCTGCTGGTGCGCTCACTGCTGTCGGCGGGGCTGGATACGACCGTGAACGGCATCGGCGCCGCGGTCTATTGCCTCGCGCGCTTCCCCGACCAGTTCGCAAAACTGCGCGGCGATCCGACGCTTGCACGCAACGCCTTCGAGGAAGCGGTGCGGTTCGAGAGCCCGGTGCAGACCTTCTTTCGCACCACCACGCGCGAGGTCGAGCTCAGCGGCGCGCGCATTCCCGAAGGCGAGAAGGTGCTGATGTTCCTCGCCGCCGCCAACCGCGATCCGCGGCGCTGGGACCAGCCCGACAGCTACGACATCACCCGCCGCACCTCGGGCCATGTCGGCTTCGGCTCGGGCATCCACATGTGCGTCGGTCAGCTCGTCGCGCGCCTCGAAGGCGAGGTGATGCTCTCGGCGCTGGCACGCCGTATCGCGACAATCGAAATCACCGGTGAGCCGAAGCGCCGCTTCAACAACACGCTGCGCGGGCTTGACAGCCTGCCCGTCACCATCACGCCGGCCTGACGAGGATATCGATGCCTGCCATTACGTTCATCCATTCCAACGGGCAGAGTGAGCGTGTGGAAGCAAGCGAAGGCGAAAGTGCGATGCTGGCCGCGACCCGTTCCGGACTCGACGGCATTCTGGCCGAATGCGGCGGCAACGCAATGTGCGCGACCTGCCATGTCTATGTCGACGAAGCCTGGCTCGAGCGCCTGCCCGCGATGGAGGACGGCGAGGACGCGCTGCTCGACGGTACTGCCGCCGAGCGCCGCGCCAACAGCCGGCTGTCCTGCCAGATCAAGCTGTCGGGCGAGTTCGACGGCCTTGTGCTGCGGCTGCCCGAACGTCAGGTCTGATCCAATCATTGCCGGCTTCAACCGGCGTTCAATGACAATATGGAGGATACGATGAAGGGTCTTGCGATTGGTGTGGCGCTGGCGTTGTCATGCGCCGGGATGGCGCACGCGGAAATTTCCGGCGAGGTGGTGCGTGTCGGCGTGCTCAACGACATCTCCGGCATCTTCCAGGACACCAACGGCATGGGCTCGGTGGAGGCCGCGCGCATGGCGGCCGAGGATTTCAACGGCGGCGGCAAGGGGATCAAGGTCGAGATCGTCTATGCCGATCACCAGAACAAGGCCGACGTGGGATCCGCGATCGCGCGCAAATGGCTCGACGTCGAGGGCGTCGATGCCATCGTCGACGTACCGAACTCGGCCGTTGGGCTTGCCATCAACAACATCCTGCGCGACTCAAGGATGACGTTCCTGGCGTCTTCGACCGCGAGCTCCGATCTCACCGGCAAGGCCTGCTCGCCGAACACCATTCAATGGGTCAACGATGCCTGGGCGACCGGCAACACCACCGCGGCCGCGATGATGCAGCGTGGCGGCAAGGATTGGTACTTCGTGACGGTCGACTACGCGCTCGGCAAGGGCATCGAAGCCGAGGCGACGAACTATATCGAGAAGCACGGCGGCAAGGTGCTGGGCTCCAGCAAGCATCCGCTCGGCACCTCCGACTTTGCCTCCTTCCTGCTGCAGGCGCAGAATTCCAAGGCGAAGGTGATCGGGCTTGCCAATGCCGGCGGCGACACCATCAATGCGGTGAAGCAGGCGTCCGAATTCGGCATCCAGCAGGGCGGCCAGACCATGGTGGCGTTCCTCCTGTTCGTCAACGACATCCACGGCATGGGGCTGAAGGTGGCGCAGGGTCTGCAACTGCTCGAAGCCTTCTACTGGGACATGGACGACGACACCCGCGCATTTGCCAAGCGCTTCGCCGCGCGCCCCGGGATGAACGGCAAGATGCCGAGCGGCAACCAGGCCGGCGTCTACGCCTCCACGCTTGCCTATCTCAACGCCGTCGCCGCCACCGGCAGCGACGATGCCAAGCTCGTCGTGCCGCAGATGAAGACCTTCAAGGGCAAGGACAAGCTGTTCGGCGATGTCACGATCCGCCAGGACGGCCGCGTCATCCATCCGATGTACCTGTTCGAGGTGAAGAAGCCGGAGGAGTCGAAGTACCCTTACGACTACTACAAGCAGATCGCGACCATCCCGGCCGACCAGGCGTTCCGCCCACTCGCGGACGGCGGGTGTTCGTTGGTGAAGTGACCACAGCTATTGTCGCGATCTCCCTTCGCCTCGCCCCGCCCGCGGCGAGAGGCCGGATCGCATCGGAGATGCGATCCGGGTGAGTGGGCTCTCCACGAGTCGCGCTCGTGGATGGAGCCCCTCACCCCGACCCTCTCCCCGCAAGAACGGGGAGAGGGGGTAGAATTTCAGGAAGCAAGAGAGACGCAATTCGCGCCAATCTACGCCGCCTTCGGATTGACTGTCCCATCGGCCGCCTTCACACGGGCCACGAATTCAGCAGCCGTCATGACATGCGCTGTTGAGAAGGCCAGGATCGTGAGGGTGGCGCGATGCACCTCCTCGGCCGGCATGGCGCCCTGTCCGACGTCGGGATAGTCGAATGTTCCGGTCGCATCGGAAAGAAAAACGACCCTGTAGTTGTGAAACATCGCATCCCGTGCCGTTGCGTGGCAGCAGTTCTCGGTTGTTGTCCCCGAGATCACGACAGTCGTGATGCCCCATTCGCGGAGGATGAGGTCGAGGTCGGTGGCAAAGAACGCGCTGTATCGGTGCTTCTTGATGACGTGCTCACCCGGCGCGGGCGCCAGGTCCTTGAAGATCTCCACGCCGGGCGTGCCGTCGACCAGGGACGACCGGTCGGCGATCGGCGAATAGAGATCGTCATAGAGACCCATGTCGCTGCCATCGCGGCGATGCACATGCGCGGTATAGATGACGCGGATGCCCTTTTCGCGGCAGGTCTTCAGGGTCTGGGCCAGCCGGGGCACCATGGCGGCGGCCTGTGCCGAACGCAGCTTCGCGCCGTCGGCGACGAAGTCGTTCTGCATGTCCACGACCACCATGACAGTCCTGGCCGGATCAATGACGTCGCATTGGTAGGGCATTGTGATCTCCCCTCGTAAAACGAGGCCTACTCTACACCGGCTGCGACGGGCGTTCTTGGCTGTGATTGCCAGTCTATGGACTCTGCTTGCCAGAACCGGGGAGCAGACGCAGAATATCCGCGTGCCGGGTTGAGCGGGAGCATGGTCCAGTGCAGGTTCCCAGTCGCGCAGTCCTCGTCGAGCCGGGTGACAGCTTTGACCGCTGGCATCACGTCACCTGCCGCGAATTTTCGCTGACGGAATGTCGTCCTGTCGCCAACGAGGAATTTCAGGCGTCGATATCGATCCGGAATTTCGGTTCGCTGGTGATCAACGACATCTGGTCGTCGACGCCCGCGGTCGAGCGTATCCGGGTGATCCGCAGTCCGAGCGACGTCCGCAGGGACCCGCGCGACTATTTCATGCTGTGGCTCACACTTCGCGGCGAGGTCACCTTTACCCAGAGCGGGCGCGAAGCGCATATGCGTCGCGGCGACCTGGTTCTGCATGACCAATCGCAGCCGTTCACACTCGAATTCGCGCCGCGCGCGCGTTCGATCATGGTGTCGATTCCGCGACCGCTGCTGGTGTCGCGTCTGCCTGATGCGCATCGCCTGACGGCCCGGCGGATCGGCTGCGAATCGAAGGTCGGAGCGCTGGCGGGATCGTTCATCCGCCAGCTGGCACGTCTGGATGACGGGACCGGGCCGGCCGCGATACGACTTGGCGCGTCGGCGCTGGACATCTTCGCGACAACGCTCGAAAGCGAACTGACGGACAATGCGCCAGGGCACGGGCATGAACGGCTTGCGCGGGTCAAGTCGTACATCCTGGCCAATCTCCATGACTCGGAGCTCGACCTCGACACGATCGCCAAGGCGCACAACATGGCGCCGCGCACGCTCAATCGCCTGTTTGTCGGCGAAGGGACAACGCCGATCCGCTGGCTTTGGCAGCAACGTCTCGCTGGCAGTTACACGGCGCTCGCCGAACGCCGGTTCAATCACGTCACCGATGTGGCGCTCAGCTTTGGCTTCAGCGACGTATCGCATTTCAGCCGCGCCTTTAAAGCTGCGTTCGGCCAATCGCCCCACCAGGTGATGGGTTGAGGCGGCTTTCCGCCAGCTGTGAAGTTTCTGCGCGCCATTTTCACTTGCGGGAGGCGAACCGAACGCGTGGCACGAGAAGGCAACCGCCGCCGCCATATTGCAGCGAGCGGCCGTTCCACTCGGCCGGCAGGTTCACCTCGAACTTGATCGGCGGCGCCTTGGGGTCGACGGGATCGATATGTCCGAGCACCTTGCAGAATGCGGGATTGGTCGGGACGATGTGCGCCGCTGGCCTCAAGTGACGGCGCAGGCGCGGCCCCGTGAGAGACTACGGCGCCACTTTGCTGCTGCCCTGTGTGATCAGCCGCGCCGGGCGTTGGTCGCGGGCGTGGATCCAGAGCCAGTTGAGCGCGACGCTGAGGCGGTTGCGCAGGCCGATCAGGAAGTAGATGTGCGCGATGCCCCACAGCCACCAAGCGATGGTGCCGCGCAGCTTGATCTTGCCGAAGTCGATCACCGCGAGCCGCTTGCCGATCTGCGCAAGGCTGCCGGCATGCTTGTAACGGAACGGCGGCAGCGTCTTGCCGTTGAGCCGCGCCTTGATCAGCGCGGCGACATAGCGCCCCTCCTGCTTCGCGGCCGGCGCGATGCCAGGCACCGGCTTGCCGTCGGGGCCGTTGATGGTGACGGTGTCGCCGATCGCGAAAATGTCGGGATGGCCGGGCACGGCCAGATCGGGCTCGACCTGCAGGCGGTAGGCGCGATCGGCCGGCGCGTTCAGCCATTCGGCGGCTCGCGAGGCACGCACGCCGGCCGCCCAGACGATGGTGCGCGCCTCCAGCCGCTTGCCGCCATAGACCACGCCTTCGGCAGAGCATTCGGTGACGGGCTCACCCAGCATCACCTCGACGCCGAGGCTTTCCAGCGAGCGCTGCGCATAGGCCGAGAGATCGTCGGGAAAGCCCGCGAGCACGCGCGGGCCGGCCTCGATCAGCACCACGCGAGCCTTGCGGGTATCGATATGGCGGAAGTCGTAGGGCAGCGTGTCCTTGGCGAGATCGGCGATGGTGCCGGCCATCTCGACGCCGGTCGGCCCGGCGCCGATGATGACGAAGGTCAACAACGCCGCGCGCTTCTCGGGATCGGTCTCGCGCTCGGCGCGCTCGAAGGCGACGAGAATGCGCCGCCGCAGCGTCGTCGCGTCTTCCAGCGTCTTCAGCCCGGGCGCGAACGGCTCCCATTCGTCATGGCCGAAATAGGCATGGCGCGCGCCGGTGGCGAGGATCAGCGTGTCATAGGGAATGCTGTCGCCGTCGTCGAGCAGCACGCGCTTGCCCGCGGCGTCGACGCCGCCGACATTGGCGAACAACGTCGTCACATCGTGACGGTCGCGCAGCAGATAGCGGATGGGCCAGGCGATCTCGCTGGTCGCGAGCGAGGCGGTCGCGACCTGGTAGAGCAGCGGCTGGAACAGATGGTGGTTGCGGCGGTCGATCAGGGTGATCTCGACCGGCGCGCCCGAAAGTCCGAAGGCCGCTTCCAGTCCGCCGAAGCCGGCGCCGACGATCACCACACGGTGAGGCTTGGTGGGTGCTTGCGTCATAACAGATGGCTCCGGCTCACATGTCCCCGTCCACCATTATGTGTGCATTCGCACGCGACGTCCAAGCGGCGATTGCCATTGGTTGATAGGCAACGCGTATTAAACAAAAATCTCGCACTGTCCGCGGGACGACACGATTGGGACGACAGGATCCAGGCGGCCAAATTTTATTGGCGAGACCGCATCCTTTGGCCCGCGCCAAACGTCCTTGGGAGCGACCTCATATTCCCAAAGGAGCGCATGATGAGACGGACCCTGATCAGATACAAGGCGAAGCCGGAGATGGCCGACAGGAATGCCGAACTGGTTTCGGCGGTGTTTGCGGAACTGAAGGCGGCGAGGCCGGACGGCGTGCGCTATCTGACGCTCCGGCTCGAGGACGACACCTTCATCCATCTTGTCGAGGTCGCGGCCGATGACGGCGCGAGTCCGATTCCGAAGCTTGCGTCGTTCCAGACGTTCCAGGACGGAATTCGTGATCGCTGCGCCGAGCCGCCTCTGGCTCGCGGGGCCAGGATCGTCGGCAACTATCGTATGCTGGAGGAGTCGTGAACGAATCGAGCGAGGAGCAATGACGTCACTCCCTGACCCGCCGGCTGTGGTCGACATCGATGCGCTGCTGGCGGCGATGCGGCCGAGGCTGCATCGCTATTGCGCGCGCATGGTTGGCTCAGTCATCGACGGCGAGGACGTGCTGCAGGATGCATTGATCAAGGCGATGGAGGCGCTGCCATCGGCTGCGCCCATCGTCAATCCTGAGGGCTGGCTGTTCCGCATCGCGCACAACGCCGCGCTGGATTTCCTGCGCCGTCGTAACCGGCAGGAGGCGCTGCATTCGGCAGAGGAGGTGGAGATGATTGCCGATCATCTCGATGATGTGGAAAGGCGCCAGATCGCGGCAACCGGCTTGCGCACCTTCATGCGGCTGCCGGTAGCGCAGCGCGCCAGCGTGATCCTGATGGACGTGCTCGGCTGTTCGCTGCGGGAGGTCTGCGATATCATGGATTTCAGCCTGCCCGCCGTGAAGGCCGCGCTGCATCGCGGACGCACGCAATTGCGGGTGTTCGCCGGGGAGGTTGACGATGCGCCACGGCCGGGTCTGTCGGAGGCCGAGCGCATTCGCCTCAACGCCTATGTCAGCCATTTCAACGCCCGCGATTTCGACGCCATCCGTGCCATGATCGCCGATGACATCAGGCTCGAGCTCGTCAACCGGAAGAGGTTGAACGGCAAGGCCGAGGTCTCGACCTATTTCGGCAATTATGCGCGGGTCAGCGACTGGCATCTGGTGCCGGGACAGGTGGACGGACGTCCGGCCATCCTGGTGTTCGATCCGGGAAAGCCGAACGCGCCGGCGACATATTTCATCGTGCTCGACTGGTCCGCCGACAAGGTCGCCGCCATCAGGGATTTTCGCCACGCGGCCTATGTCATCGACGGTGCGGAGTGCCTGGTGGACGGCAAATCTCCAGAAAAAACCAAGCCCGTCTAAAGCTCGGCTCCAAGCATGTCATCCGATTCGCGGGATGGATGTCGGTCCGAACCGCGGCAAGGAGATTTGCGATGCCGATCTACATGAGGATCACCAGGAACGGCCAGCCTGTCATCAAGGGAGACGCCACCGCGAAAGGGCATGAAAAATGGATCGAACTGGCGAGCGCTCAGCTCGGCCAAACCAGATCCATCGCAAACAGCCGCGTGGCGTCCGCGCCTGCCGTGTCGGAGATCGTGATCACGAAATCGATGGATTCAGCATCGACCGCATTGTTCCGCCAATCATTGTACGGCGAAGGGGTCACCATCCAGATCGATTTCGTGAAACCAGGCGGAAACAGGCCGACCTACCTCACCATCACGCTCCAGAACGCTCTCATCTCCAGTTATCAATCGGGAGCCGGCCCGTCCGACGGACCCACGGAGAGCCTGGCGCTGAACTTTACCAAGATGACCTTCGATTTGCCTGGCACCGGCCCCGACGTCTCCGGTCATGCGGAGGTGCTCATGAGGGGATGGGACGCCGGTCTGGGCACTCCCTGAGCAATCGACTGCAACCGCACCGGTTGGCTCCGACGCTTGCTCCCGAAGTGGACGTCACAAGCTTGCTCCGCCGTCGCCCCGGCTCGACGCCGGGGCTTTGTTCGATTCACCGGCACTGCGTTCTTCGGATTGTGATGAGGTCGATGTGCGTGACCGCATCGAAGGCGCGCTTCTTCTCGGCCTTACAGCGTTTTCAAGCGAAGTGGATGCCGGTTCGCGTGAAGACAACACGTCTAAACAAGAATCCAGAGCTTCGGTTCTGATTCGATCAGAGGCCGAAAATGCTCAGTCGTCGTCATCGTCGGATTGGATACGACGTTCGATGATGGCGTCTCGTATCCCACGCATGGCCACATATGTCGCGAAGGCCATCCTCTCCTTCTGATCCGGGCTCAGCGTTTTGTAGAGCGGTTCCCACGCGTCGGCGAGCTTCTTGAGGTCGGTCGCACGCTGACTCAGCATCTCCGCTCGACGTTGCATGCGTTCGACAGGATTGCGTTCACGAACGGCTTCCATCGGACCGCTATCGCGCAGTTCCGCTATCCGTTCCCACCGGGCTTGTTGATTCTTCGCTCTCGTCCGGATGGCTTCCTCTATGGCAGGCCAGTATTTTTCCTGGTCGGGCGTCAACTGCAAGGCGGCCTTGATCACGCCGACACGCGCATCCGTCAAGGCCTTCAGGTCGGCGGCGCTGGGATGCCGCATTCCGACAGTGGAAGACGTTTCTGCTGCATGGGCGAGAGGTGACGCTGCTATGAGAACCGCAGTCGCTGCAACGGCTATTTTCCTGATCATCGCAAACTCCCGGATCTGGTGTCGTTCGCCCCCGGCGAGAGGTGGCAGTCGGGACCACGGGGATGGGTTGATTCAGGTCAAGACGACGTTCACACGTCGGTGAGTTTCGCCAAGCGCAGAACAAAGAAAACTATGACGTGATCGTGACGGCGTCAGCAGGTTCCTGCGCGGCGATGTCCAAAGCGGTTGGTTGTTTCCTGTGGAGTCACCACGACGCTGCCGTGCGAACGGATTCGAGCACAGAGCCTTCTCAAATCGTCGGGCGTGCCGGCGATCGGGCGAGGGTCAGCAGGGCTGCGGCGAGCGCCACTGCGGCCTTTTCGGGCCGGGTCCTTTCGTAGATCGCGAACTCGAGGTCAGGAAGACGCGGCAGCCCCTCTTTCAGCCCCAGGATTCGCAAGCCCGCGACGACCGCGCTCGCCGGAAGCGGCGTGACGGCGAGACCCGCGAGCGCCGCCGCTCGCACGCCGGTCAAACTCGGGCTCGTGTAGACGATCTCCCAAGCAAGTTCGCTATTGCGGAGCGCGGTGAGCGCCGCCTCGCGCGACACGGACTGCTCACGATACAGCGCCAGCGGGAGCGCGACGCCAGGAACGAGATCGAACGTGTCGGCCGCTACCCAGACCAGCGCTTCGCGCCACACCAGCCGCCCCTTCGACGTTCCCAGCGGACGTTTGGCAAACACGACATCAAGCCTCCCCGCGTTGAGCAGTTCGATCAATCCGGCGCTGATGCCGACCTGCACCTCGAGTTTCACGCCGGGATGGATCGTCGCGAAGCGGCCGAGCGCCGATGGCAGTGAGCCGCCAGCGACCTCCTCGACGACGCCCAGGCGTACGGTGCCGGACAGGCGCGGTGCCGCAAGGCGATGGCGCGCCGCTTCCTCCAGTTGCAGCAGGCGACGCGCGTCACCGAGCAGCATTTCCCCATCGTCGGTCAGCGCGACGCTTCGTGTCGTGCGTCGAAACAAGGGGCGCTTGGTCTCGAGCTCGAGCCGCTTGATCTGCTGGCTGATGGTCGACTGCGTCAAATTGAGCCGCTCGGCCGCGCGATGGAAACCGCCGCAATCGGCGACGGCCACAAAGGCTCGCAGCAACTCGAAATCCAGCATGCTTTTGATCCCATTTCGTAATCAATAATATCGCAAAATATCGTTTTCGTAACCACTGCCGCACCCCCCAAATCAGGACGCTGCATTATATGATAATCGTCATTTAAAGTGGTTCGCCATGGAGCATGAACATGCCAATACTTGATGGCCGGATGTGCTCTGCGCACCGCTCCACCGCCGTCGGGGCCGCAGCGCTCGCCCGCCCAAGTCAAGCAAATTTGGGCAATCTGCATCAAGGGCAGGCAAGCGAATAGTGCAAGCTCCGCGTAAGAGCGCGCTGGACAGCGCGGCGAGTCCGGCACGGCGCCGGATGTGGCATCGCCACTCACAGTGTCGCTGCGCCCAATCATAGGCAAGGAGCAGCGAACGTGATCTCAGCAGCATTTCCCTACAAGAAGCAGCGGCGGCGAGTGCTGGGCCGCGAGATGGCGTATGTGGATGTGGGAAAGGGCGACCCCATCGTGCTGCTGCACGGCAATCCCACCTCGTCGTATCTCTGGCGCAACGTGCTGCCGCACCTGGAGCCGCTGGGCCGCTGCATCGCCCCGGACCTGATCGGCATGGGCGACTCCGACAAGCTGCCTGACAGTGGTCCCAACTCGTATCGCTTCGTGGAGCACCGCCGCTACCTCGACGCCCTGCTCGAGTCCCTGGACGTGCGCGAGCGAGTCACTCTCGTCATCCATGACTGGGGCTCGGCCCTCGGCTTCGACTGGGCCAACCGCCATCGCAAGGCTGTGAAGGGTATCGCTTTCATGGAGGCGATCGTGGCGCCGCAGGGCCAGGACCATTGGGACAAGATGGGAATGCGCCCAGCCCTGGAGGCACTGCGTTCGCAGGCCGGCGAGACGATGGTCCTGCAGAACAACTATTTCATTGAAGAGATCCTCCCGAACGCCATCCTGCGTGAGCTCTCCGACGAGGAGATGGCCGAGTACCGACGGCCATTTGCCGAACCCGGCGAGGGACGACGGCCGACGCTGACCTGGCCCCGGCAGATACCCATCGACGGCGAGCCCCCCGACGTTTCTGCGATCGCGGCTGCCTACGCGGACTGGCTGGGGACGAGCAATGTGCCGAAGCTGTTCCTGAAGGCTGAGCCAGGCGCGATCCTTGACAATGATACGCTGGTCAATCTCGTCCGCAGCTGGCCGGCTCTGACCGAGAAGACAGTGGCGGGGATCCATTTCGTCCAGGAAGATTCGCCGGACGAGATCGGCCGGGCCGTCGCCGGCTGGATGAAGGCTTTGCGCTGATCCAGGCGATGCCGGAGTTTGCTTTCGCAGGCGTCAAAACTATGGAGGGAGAGCATGGGACTATCCTGGCAACAAGGCCCGCTCTCGTCGGGAGCAAACGGCCGGTTCCTCGTGGCCGAACCGCTGCCGAAGAGGCTGCTGTACGTCGAACGGTTGCGCCGGCGCATGCGCGTGCGCTTCGGAGGACGCTGGATCGCCGATAGCGAGCGCGTTCTCCTGCTCTTCGAGCCGGGCCGCTATCCGGTCGCCTACTTTCCGGAGACCGACATTTCTCCGCAGGTCCTGGAACGCGCCGAGCAGACTACGCAACACTCCGATTTCGGGCTCACGTCCTGGTATAGCGTGCGGGCCGACGAGCAGCACATCGCGCCGCGCGGGGCATGGCAGCACACCGCTCTGCCTGCCCATGCGAGCGAACTGCAGGGACGCGTCGCGTTCGCCTGGCGGGCCATGGACGCCTTCTACGAGGAGGACGAGCGAATCGTGGGTCATGCCGCCGATCCCTACCACCGCATCGACATTCGCCAGGCCTCCCGCAACCTCGTCGTCCGCCATCGTGACCGCATCATCGCCGATACCAAGCGGCCGCTGGTCCTCTACGAGTCCGGCTTCGCGCCGCGCTGGTACGTTCCGCGTGCCGACATCGACGAGTCCGCGCTTACGCCGGTGAAGCTGCAAACCTTCTGTCCATATAAGGGACTCTGCAGTTACTACTCGATCGATGACGCGCGGCAGGCGGCATGGTCGTATCCCGACGCCTATCCCGAGGTCGGTCGCATCTCGAACCTGGTGTCGTTCGAACCGGACGTCGTTTCGGTTCATCTCGATGGCACGCAGCTTCGTCTCGAACCGGGCCAGGCAGTGGTTCCCCACGGCCCTGATCGCAACCTTGACGTCGCCGAGGTGATCCATGAGTGAGCGCCCGCCGGCCGGCGCGCACCGGCCGCCAGCGGCTCGAACATGACCCGGAAGCAGGTACGGTGGCTCTGCGAAACCTCATGCGCCAACAGGAAGCCGGAGCCAGTTGATGATTCGAAGATAACTCGTCACGCTCCAGCCCAGACTTCCGGTCTCCGTCCAAGGAGCGAGGCATGGCTCGACTACTGTCGGTGAACGTCGGACTTCCGCGCGATGTCGCGTGGAAGGGGCGCACGGTGCATACCGCGATCTGGAAAGATCCGGTGCGCGGCCGCTGTCGGGTTGGCCGGTTGAATCTCGACGGAGACGGTCAGGGCGACCTGGGCGGCCACGGGGGTGAGCAGCGGGCCGCCTTCGTCTACCAGATCGAATCATATCGCTACTGGCAGGAGCGGCTGAACAGGTCCGACTTCGTCCACGGACAGTTCGGCGAGAATCTTACGATCGAAGGATTGCCCGACGATGCCGTTTGCATCGGCGACCGTTATCGAATCGGCAGCGCCGTGTTCGAGGTCACGCAACCTCGCGTGACCTGCTATCGCGTCGGCATTCGGTTGAACGAGCCGCGGATGCCGGCGTTGCTGACATCCAGCGGACGTCCGGGGTTCTACTTCCGCGTCCTGCAGGAAGGCGAGGTGGGGGCCGGCGACGAAATCGTGAAGGTGGGAGAAGCGAGCGAGCGAATGACTGTCGCAGAGGTCAACGCCCTGCTGTACTTGCCCAATCATGCCCGTGATCGATTGGAGCGCGCTTTGCGGATCGAGGCACTTTCACCCGGGTGGCGCGCGTCGTTTGAGGCGCTGATGCAGAGTGAAACGTCCGCCGCGGGCAGCGGCAATGCGGGCCTTGCGCCGGCAGCGGCTGCACATCCGGCTGCACCGGGGTTTCAGCCGCTCGCGGTGGCGGCAATCGATCAGGAGTCCGCAGATGTCCTCTCCCTGTCGATGCGGCATCCGGACGGTCAGCCGCTGCCTCAGGCTCTGCCTGGTCAGTACCTGGTCCTGCGTCTTCGGCGGAATGACGGTGGCCCGCCACTCTTCCGCAGCTACTCGCTTTCCGGTCCTCCGTCTACGGAGCGCTACCGGATCAGCGTGAAGATCGAACCGAATGGAGCGGCTGGTAACTACCTGCGAGAGCATGTCCGTCCAGGCGATAGTCTCGACGCAAGCTCGCCGCGCGGAAGCTTCATTCTGCACTCCGGAGAGCGGCCGGTGGTGCTGCTCAGCGCGGGAATCGGCGCGACGCCTGTTCTTGCGATGCTGCACGCGCTGGCTGAAGCCCGCTCGGCGCGACAGGTATTGTGGTTGCACACGGCTCGCGACCGGCAGCATCATCCGTTTGGCGCCGAAGTCCAACGCCTCATGTCAGCGCTCAGCCGTGGCCGAAGTTACGTCTGCTACAGCAGGCCGGGCGCTGGCGACAGGATGGGGGAGGATTTCGACGCGCCGGGTCGCTTGTCGAGATCGGTGCTCGACGAGGTCGGGCTGCCGCGAGAGGCGGATGTCTACCTTTGCGGCCCGGCCCGCTTCATGGCCGACATGAAACAGACGCTCGCAGCCATGGACATGGCGCCGGAGCGGATTCACGTCGAAATTTTCAACGGCAGCGAGCCGCGCACGTCTGGCGTCATCGGCGCACCGACGCGAGCGCCCCATCCGCTCATGGATGACGCCAACACCGGTCCGCTGGTGTCATTTGCGCGAAGCGGCATTGCCGCGCATTGGAATCCGGCCGCCTACCAAAGCATTCTGGAGCTCGCCGAGGCGTGCGATGTCCCGGTCCGCTGGTCGTGCCGAACCGGCGTCTGCCACAATTGTGAGAGCGGTCTGGTTTCCGGCGAGGTCGCCTATGAGCCGCCACCGCTCGACAAGCCCGCCGACGGCAACGTTCTTGTCTGCTGCTCGCAACCGCTTCGTGATGTCGTCATCGATTTGTGAATCCCGGCCGGGATCGGATGTCCGACTGAAGCATATCAAGTTTCGCTTCCGGGTGGTCCGGTCGCAAGTGGAGGGTCAGAACGATGGACACAGCCCGCACAGGTGCGGTGGAGCTCTCGGTCGAGGTGATCACCTTGCCGGTGAGCGATGTCGATCGAGCGTTGCGGTTCTATGTCGACAAGGTCGGCTTCACCCTCGACGTCGACTATTCACCGAATGACGCGTTCCGAGTCGTTCAGCTCACTCCGCCGGGCTCGAGCTGCTCGATCCAGATCGGCCGCGGGCTCACCGACGCGCCCGCCGGGTCGCTTCGTAACGCCTATCTCGTCGTGACCGATCTCAAGGCCGCGCGGAGCCGCCTGCTCGAACGGGGCGTCAAAGTCGGCGAAATCAGGCACAAGACACCCATTGATGCCTGGGACGGGAGTTTCGCACCCGGGCTCGACTCCGCGCGCAGGGACTACGCCAGCTTCGCCGATTTCTCGGACCCGGACGGCAACAGCTGGGTGCTGCAGGAACGGGGTTACCGCAACGAGTGATGCGGATGCTGAGGAGGCAATCGCTGGATCTCTCGGCGTGCGGCTACAACTATGACATGCCGCGTGCATCGGCTGAATGGTTGAAAACTATGTATCCAACCATACCCGCGAGATGCCGACAGGTGGCGGACATTGCGCTTCGCCGCGATTTACATTTTTCTCTCCGGCGGCATATTCTTTGTGGTCCGAACGGCGCCGAGGTTGACCTCGGGCGGCCGGTGCGGCAACCGCGGAGAATGGTATCGTGCGCTATTTCTTCGAGGATTACGCTCTCGACACCGAGCGGCGGGAGCTGCATCGCGAATCCGATGTGGTCCCCACGCCGCCGCAGGTTTTTGATCTGCTCGAATACCTGATCCGAAACAGGGAGCGAGTCGTCAGCAAGGACGACCTCGTGAAAGCAATCTGGAAAGGGCGCATCATGTCCGATGCGGCGCTGACGACACGACTGAATGCCGCCCGAAGTGTCCTGGGCGATTCTGGCGAGGAGCAGCGCCTTATCAAAACATTGCCGCGCAAGGGTGTTCGATTCGTCGGCGCGGTGCACGAAGGCGGGCAGCCACGCACCCAGCTCGCCATGGTCGACCGCATTGAATCCTCAAGCCCCGAACTCACGCTTCCGGACAGGCCCTCGATCGCCGTTTTGCCGTTTCAGAACATGAGCGGCGATCCCGAGCAGGAATATTTCGCGGACGGGATGGTCGACGAAATCACCACGGCTCTTTCGCGGTTCAAATGGCTGTTCGTCATCGCCCGGAATTCGAGTTTCACTTTCAAGGGTAGACCTGTCGATATCAAGGAAGTCGGTCGCCGGCTTGGCGTGCGCTACGTACTTGAGGGCTCGGTGCGCAAGTCGTCCGGGAAAATTCGTATAGCAGGACAATTGATTGATGCGATGACAGGTTCGCACATATGGGCGGACAGATTCGAGCGCGATTCGACCGACATCTTTGCTCTTCAGGACGAGCTAACCGTGGCTGTCGTCTCCGCAATCGAGCCTAAACTTCTTAAGACTGAAATCGCAATGGCGGCGCGCCGGCGGCCGGAGAACCTGACCGCATACGAGTTTTACTTGCGGGCACTGCAGAAGGACTATCTCACGACGCGCGAAGGATTGGCTGAGGCAATAACGCTTGCCCATCGCGCACTGGAACTGGACCCCCACTTCGCTTTGGCGGCGGCCTTGGCGGGTATCTGTCACCAGCTCAATGTTAATCTGGGCTATACGATCGATCCCCAATTCGATCGCAAGGAAGCGGTCCGGCTTGTTCGCCTTGCTTTGAGCATCGACGACAGCGATCCGGAAACGTTAGCATTTGCCGCCGTTGTCTCATCCTTTGCGATTGGCGATACTGAAACCGAGATCGAAATGGTCGATCGGGCTGTCGCTCTCAACGCAAATTCATTTGAAGCATGGAACGCAAGGGGATGGATCTATAGAAATTCAGGTTTCCCCGAAGAAGCGATCCGAAGCTTTCAACAGGCCATTCGCATGAGCCCGGTGGACCCGATACTGCACCGGTCTTTTGTCGGGATGGCGCTGGCGCTTATTGAGCTTGGTCGCTTTGACGAGGCCATCGTCGAAGCAAAGAAAGCGCGCCGTCAGAGCCCCACTTTTGCGCCCGTCTACCGCTGTTTCGCGTCCGCCTTCGCCCATCTCGGACGTAACGCCGAGGCACACGACGCGGCGGCGCGTGTACTTGAGCACGATCCCTCATTCACCATTTCGACGTATATTGCCCGCGGCGGCTCAGCAAATGCGAAGCGATTGATTGAGGGTCTCCGCAAAGCGGGATTACCTGAATAAGTGACGTTTCGGCCGGCCGGCCCGCGCGTACGAGGTCGCCACCGAAAATTGGGACATTCAAGAGGAGCTACATTTTCTGGTTGGATAACGAGGGAGGAATTCATGAACGCGTCATTCGCCCGCACACTTATTTGCTTGTTCACGATCGCTGGCTCTGTCGTCGTCTTCCCGTTGGAGTCCGCGCGGGCACAGGGCATCTTCCGCACTGAGGTCTATCCGGTGCAGACGGTCACCCTCGGCACGGCTGATTTCCTGCTCGGCAAAAAAGATGGCAAGCCCGCGATGATCGCGGGCGAGTTGCGCATACCGAAGCCCGGAACCGACCGGCTGCCAGCCGTCGTCCTCGTGCACGGCTCGGGCGGAATCGGCTTCAATTCCGGCATGTGGGTGGACGAGTTAAACAACGCCGGTTTCGCCACATTTGTCGCCGACAGTTTCACGGGCCGTGGAATTGCGAATACCATTGCCGATCAGGCGCAGCTTTCATCTTACACGATGATGAACGACGCCTTTGCCGCGCTTGCCGTGCTCGCGAGGCATCCGCGCATCGATCCGGACAAGATTGCTGTCATGGGTTTCTCGAAGGGGGCCATACCCTCGCTTTACGCGAGCATGAACCGTTTCCAGAGCGCTTACGCCCCTGAGGGCGCAAGCTTTGCCGCCTATATCGGTTTCTACACTCCCTGCAATACCGAGATGATCGGCGACGAGAAAGTAAGCGAGAAGCCGATCCGGCTCTATCACGGCATCGCGGATGACTGGGTGCCGATCGGCCCATGCCGCGATTACGTGGCACGGTTGAAAAAGGCTGGCGCCAATGTGGAGCTCATTGAATATCCAGGCGCCTATCATGCTTTCGACAATCCGAAGATTCCGGGGACTGTACAGCTCCCGCAAGCGCAGACTTGGCGCAAATGCCGCTTTGAGGAGAAGCCGCAGGGCGTGATCATCAATAGCGATACGGGCCAGCCCGCCAGTTTCAACGACTCCTGTATCGAGCGCGGCGTCACGGTCGCCTACAATGCTGATGCGACCAATGCCGCCCGCAAGGATGTCGTCGAATTTCTGGGTAAGGTGTTCAGCAAGTAGCGAAGTATCAACGATGAACGCGCCGTCATACTCGCCGGCGCGTCGACATTGTGAAGCCCTGCGCAAGGCAGTGTCCGTTCCTGCTGCAATGTGGTGCCATCATGGGGCTGGGGCGCGCATTCGCGCGACCCGTAACGGAGCAGGCCCATTTTGGACGCGGCTGCCTGCGACAATCGTTGCCCAAGCAACCGGCATTATATTTCTTGCCATGTCCGAGCCCGGCGAATTATGGTGCAGGGTGCTGCGGTATGCGCCGAAGGTTCTAAATGAGCGCCGTCGGTTCATGCTTGCTGCGGACTTGCGATTTCGCGCACAAAACAATGCACCGAGAATGGCGCGCCAAGCGCAGCCCCCGGTCCGGTCAACGGGCTGATGGGACGTTCGTCTGGTTGAGGAGGGGAGTGAATATGAAAAAGGCATTTTGGCTGGCAGGCGCCATGGCCCTGGCGCTGGCGCAGCCGGCGACGGCGGCTGACACCATCAAGATCGGCTTTGTCTCGACCTTCAGCGGCCCTACCGCCGTGATCGGCAACGACATGCGCAATTCCTTCGAGCTCGCGCTCGACCATCTCGGCCGCAAGATGGGCGGCAAGCCGGTGGAGGTGATCTACGAAGACGATCAGCAGAAACCGGATGTGGGCAAGCAGAAGACCGAAAAGCTTGTGCAATCGGACAAGGTCGATTTCATCGTCGGCTACATCTGGTCGAACGTGCTGCTCGCCTCGCTCAAGACCGCGGTCGACTCGAAGACCTTCCTGATCTCAGCCAATGCCGGTCCGTCGCAGCTCGCCGGCGAACTGTGCTCTCCTTACGTGTTCTCGACCTCGTGGCAGAACGACCAGACTCCGCAGGCGGTCGGCACCTACATGAACCAGAAGGGCGTCAAGTCGGTGTTCCTGATCGGCCCCAACTACGCCGCCGGCAAGGACATGCTCGCCGGCGTCAAGAGCACCTTCAAGGGCGAGGTGGTCGGCGAGGAATACACGGTGTGGCCGAGCCAGCTCGACTTCTCCGCCGAGCTCACCAAGGCGAAGAATTCCAAGGCCGAGTCGATCTTCGTGTTCTATCCCGGTGCCGCGGGCGTCCAGTTCCTGAACCAGTATGCGCAGGCCGGCATCAAGCAGCAGATCCCGCTCTACACTGCGTTCACGATCGACGAATTGTCGCTGCCGCTGCAAAAGGACAACGCGCTCGGCGTTCCCGGCGCACAGCAATGGGTCAACGATCTGCCGAACGAGGAGAACAAGAAGTTCGTCGCGGATTACCGCAAGAAATATCCCGGACTGCGTCCGACCTTCTATGGCGCGCAGTCCTACGATGCCGCAAACCTGATCAACAGCGCCGTCGTCGCCGTGAAGGGCGATACCTCGAAAAAGGACGAGATGAAGGCCGAGATGCAGAAGGTGAACTTCAAATCGGTGCGTGGCCCGTTCAGATACGGCAACAACCACATCCCGATCCAGAACTTCTATCTGCAGGACGTGGTCAAGGACGCCGACGGCCAGCTCGCGCTGAAGACGGTCGCAACCATTGTGAAGGACGACCAGGACCGCTTCCACGACAAGTGCCCGATGAAGTGATCCTTCTGCCGGCGCATGGTCTGCCAAGAAGTCGGGTTTTCTGATTGGCGATCACGCTCCCAATAAGAATAAGCGGCGGCGCATCAGCGCTGCCGCTGTTTTGTTTAAGGCGGGTGTAACCTCACGATGTTCCTTGTCGTCGAACAACTCCTGAATGGCCTGCAATTCGGCCTGCTGCTGTTCCTGCTGGCCGCAGGCCTGACGCTGGTGTTCGGCATCATGGATTTCGTCAACCTGGCGCACGGCTCGCTCTACATGATGGGCGCCTATTTCGCGGCGACCTTCGTGGCCTGGACCGGCAATTTCGTGCTCGGCGCGCTGATGGCGCTCGGCGCCACGCTGCTGCTCGGGATCGCGCTTGAATTCGTCGCGCTCAGGCATCTTTACGGCCGCGATCATCTCGACCAGGTTCTGGCAACCTTCGGCCTGATTCTGTTCTTCAACGATGCCGTGCGGTTGATCTGGGGGCCGGCCGGGCTTGCGCTGCCGCTGCCGGCCTGGCTCACGGTTCCGGTGCAGATCATTCCGGGCGTATTCTATCCGGCCTATCGTCTGTTGATCATCGCGGTTGCGCTGGCGGTCGCCGCGCTGCTCTATGTCGTCGTGATGCGCACGCGCGTCGGCATGCTGATCCGCGCCGGCGCCTCGAACCGCGAGATGATCGGCGCGCTCGGCATCAACATCAAGCTGCTGTTCACGCTCGTGTTCGGTCTTGGCGCCGCGCTCGCCGGCCTTGCCGGGCTGATGCAGGCGCCGATCCTGACCGTGCAGATCGGGATGGGCGAGAACATCCTGATTCTCGCCTTCGTCATCATCGTGATCGGCGGCATCGGTTCGATTCGCGGCGCGTTCCTGGCGGCGATCTTCGTCGGCATGATCGACACGCTCGGCCGCGCCTTCCTGCCCGATCTGCTGCGCAAGGTGCTGAGCGGGGCGGCGGCCTCGACCGCTGCACCCGCGCTGTCCTCGATGCTGATCTATCTCTTGATGGCCATCGTCCTCGTGGTGCGCCCGGAGGGGCTGTTTCCGGCCGCCAAACGATGACGCCCAAGCTCAACGTCTCCAACGCCGTCGCGGTGGTGCTCTGCGCCGGTCTCCTCCTGCTGCCGGTCTATTCGGCGGTATCAGGCAACATTTTCATCCTGACGCTCTTCACCCGCATCGTGATCTTCGCGCTGGCGGCCGCGAGCCTGAACCTGATCATGGGCTATGGCGGCATGATGAGCTTCGGCCATGCCGCCTATCTCGGCATCGGCGGTTACGCGGTCGGCATCCTCGCAGCCGAAGGCACCGGCTCCGGCTTCATCCAATGGCCGGTCGCGCTCGCGGTGTCCGCCTTGTTTGCCCTTGTCATCGGTGCGCTCTCGCTGCGCACCCGCGGCGTCTACTTCATCATGATCACGCTCGCCTTTGCGCAGATGGCCTATTACGTCGCTTCCGGCCTGTCGCGCTATGGCGGGGACGATGGCCTGACCATCTACAAGCGCAGCGATTTCGCCGGCCTGATCAATCTCTCGAACCGCACGCAGTTCTACTACCTGTGCCTCGCCTGCCTGTTCGGCGGCCTTTACCTGATCTGGCGGATCGTCAATTCGCGCTTCGGCCTTGTCGTGCAGGGCGTGCGCTCCAACGAGCAGCGCATGCAGGCGATCGGCTTCCACGCCAATCGCTACCGTCTGGCGTGCTTTGTCATCGCGGGCACGATCTGCGGCCTGGCGGGCGCCCTGCTTGCCAACAACACCGACTTCATCAGCCCGGCGGTGATGTACTGGACCCGCTCCGGCGATCTCATGGTGATGGTGATTCTCGGCGGCATGGGCTCGCTGTTCGGGCCTGTCATGGGCGCCATCGTCTATCTCGTGCTGGAAGAGCTGCTGTCGCAATTCACTGAATATTGGGCGCTGATCATGGGCCCGCTGTTGCTGTTGATCGTGCTGTTCGCGCGCGGCGGCATCATGGGCCTGCTCGGGAGGATAAGCCGTGACTGATTCCCTGGCTGATCCCTTGCTCCGCGTCGAAAACCTGGTCCGCCGCTTCGGCGGCATCACCGCCACCGACAACCTCTCGATGGAAGTCGTGCCGGGCGAGTTGCACGCCATCATCGGCCCCAACGGCGCCGGCAAGACCACGCTGATCAGCCAGCTCACCGGTCAACTGACACCGAATTCCGGCACCATCCGCTTCGCCGGGCGCGATGTCACGGGACTGCCTTCCTACAAGCGGAGCCGGCTCGGGCTGGCGCGCTCGTTCCAGATCACCTCGCTGCTCAAGGATTTTTCGGCGATCGACAATGTCGCGCTCGCGGCGCAGGCGCATGACGGCCACTCCTTCCGCTTCTGGGGCAATGCGCGCAAGGAGAAGCACCTGCGGGATGCCGCGCGCGCAGCGCTGGAGCGCGTCGGCCTCGGCGCACGCGCCAATGTGGTGGTCTCGGAACTGAGCCATGGCGAGCAGCGCGAGCTCGAGCTTGCGGTCGCGCTCGCAACCAGGCCGCAGCTCCTGCTGCTGGATGAGCCGATGGCTGGCCTCGGCATCACCGAGTCGGCGCGGATGGTCGCGCTATTGAAGGAGCTGCGCAAGGAAGTGACCATCGTGCTGGTCGAGCACGACATGGAGGCGGTGTTCGCGCTCGCCGACCGTATCACGGTCCTGGTCTATGGCCGCGTCATCGCCTGCGACGCGCCGGATGCCATCCGCAAGCACGACGAGGTCAAGCGCGCCTATCTCGGCGAACAGCACGCGGTGACCCGCCATGGCTGACACCAAAGTGGCCGAGACTCTGCTTGAGGTCGACGCGATCGAAACCTGTTATGGCCTCAGTCAGGTGCTGTTCGGCCTCTCGCTGTCGATCAAGTCCGGCGAGATGGTCGCGCTGATGGGCCGCAACGGCATGGGCAAGACCACGACCGTTCGCTCGATCATGGGCCTGACGCCTGCGCGCGGCGGCGCCATCCGCTTTGCGGGAGAGCAGGTGCGGGGCCTGCCGTCCTACAAGATTGCAAAACTCGGCATCGGCCTGGTGCCCGAAGGCCGCCAGATCTTTCCTAACCTGACGGTGCGAGAGAATCTCGTCGCGGCCTCAGGCAACCGGCAGGGCAGCCGCGATCCCTGGACGCTCGACAAGATCCATGCGCTCTTTCCGCGATTGGCCGAGCGCAGCGGTAACATGGGCGTAACACTCTCCGGCGGCGAACAGCAGATGCTCGCGATCGGCCGCGCGCTGATGACCAATCCGAAGCTTCTGATCCTCGATGAAGCCACCGAAGGACTTGCGCCACTGATCCGCGACGAGATCTGGAGCTGCCTGTCGATGCTGAAAGGGCAGGGGCAATCGGTGCTCGTCATCGACAAGAACGTCGAGAATTTGGCCCGCATCGCCGACCGCCACTACATCATCGAGCGCGGCAGAACGGTGTGGAGCGGAACGAGCGAGCAGCTGGTTGCAGAGCCGGGCCTGCAGCACCGGTATCTGGGGATTTGATGCCGATTACGATCATTCGATGTATGAGCCGGTCGATCTGACAATCGCGCCCCATTTGTCGGTTTCGCCAGCGACCAGTCTTGCATAGTCGCCTGGCGTGCCGGGCCGTGTTTTCGCCCCGAGCTCTGCGAGGCGCGCGCTCACTTTCGGGTCGGCGAGCCCTTCGTTGATGCAGCGGTTGAGCGCGGCGACGATCTGCTCCGGTGTGCCCTTCGGCGCGCTGATGCCGTTCCAGATGGAGGCGTCGTAGCCGGGCAAGAATTCGGCCATGGCCGCGACTTCGGGCAGCGCCGACGAGCGCTCTGTTGCCGTCACTGCAAGTGCGCGCAGCGCGCGGGCGCGAATGAATTCCATCGAGCCGGGCAGGGTCGCAAAGTAGACCTGCACACGTCCGCCGATCAGGTCGCTGATCGCCTCCGCATCGCCACGATAGGGAACGTGCTGCATGGTGACGCCGGCCATCCTCTTGAACAATTCGGTTGCGACATGCGGAGGGCTCCCCACGCCGCTCGAGCCAAAGTTCAGTCCATTCGGCTTCGATTTGGCGTATTCGATGAACGCCGCGACGGATGCCGGAGGAAATGAGGGGTGGACACACATCACCAGGGGCGCGCTGGCGATGGCTGCGACGGGTTCGGTGTCGCGGATGAAGTTGAATTTGAGATTGCGGAACAGCGTGGCGTTGATGGCGTTCGCCGCCGAAGCGACGAGCAGAGTGTGGCCGTCGGGGGGCGCGCGTATCACCTGCTCGGTGGCGAGGTTGGTCGCCGCACCCGTGCGGTTCTCGACGACGAAGGGCTGGCCGAATTTTTGCCAGAGCCATTGGGCGAGGATGCGCGCCACGAGGTCGGTATTGCCGCCGGCCGAGAAACCGACGATCAGATATACGGGCCGGGCCGGATAGGCGGCGGTCGCGAGCGCGGGGCTTGCGGTAGCCGCGATCGCGGCCGCGCCGAACTGCAGGAACTTCCGGCGTCGGAGCATGGCGCTCTCGCCCTCTGGCAGCCGGACAGCAACGGCTCGCCGGCAGCGCATTTCCCGGTGATTGGTCAGGTCCGGTGCCTGATCGTTCGAGGATATCTCAACGGCGATATCGGCGGCAATAATCGACCACTGTGTCCATGAACACTTTGGCCGCCGGCGATAGCGAGCGGTCGCTGCGTGAGCAGATGCAGAATACCAGGGATTCCGACGCAAACTCGCGCACCGGCACAGTCATGAGCGATCCGCTGGCCGATTCCCGCTCGACGGCGAAGCGCGGCAGCAGCGTGCATTGCCTGCCGATGGCCGCCACTTCCTTCACCAGCGCCAGTGAGTTGGTCACGCAAAACGGCTTCGGCACGAATCCGTGCCTGGCGAAGACCCTGTCCATCTGCTGGCGGAGGCCGAATGATGGCTCGGTCAAGGCGAACGGAAACTCCTTGAGCTCCGCCAGCGATATGACCTTGCGTCCGGCAAGGGGATGCGCAGGTGAAAATGCCGCGACCATCTTGTCGCGGAAGACTTCCAGCCGCGTGATGGCGTCGCGCGCGGGGGCGTTGAGAACGAGGCCGATTTCCGCTGTGCCCGCGATCAGCGCCTCCATCGCCTCGTCGGTGCTGCTCATCCTGATGTTGAAGGTCACGTCGGGATATTGCGCGTTGAAGCGGTTCAGCACCGGCGCGACGAAACTCTCGATCGCGGTCTGGAAGCAGTAGATGTCGACGTTGCCCGCCTGCAGGTCCTGCAGCGCCGCGATGTGGGATTTGACGCGCGAGAATTCGCGCATCACGCCGTCGATCTTCGACAGCAGGATTTCGCCTGCCGCAGTTAGCTTCATGCCCTGCGCGCGCCGGTCGAAAATCGGCGCACGCAATTCGTGTTCGAGCTTGGCGATCTGGCGGCTGATTGCCGACGGCGAGACATGCAGCCGGTCGGACGCGGCGCGAATCGATTGGGCGTGGGCGGTGGCGCTGAAATAGCGAAGGGCCGTGAAATCCATCGGATCGACCTCGCCGTAGCTGTTGCATTTTCGGCAATAGAACGGTGCCCGAATTGATATGGCATCAACGCCGGCTTGGGTCAATTGTTCGGCCCGCGACTAAATCCCAATCAACGGAGCGAACACCATGCCCTTTATCCATATGTTGCCCGACCCGGGGATGAATTACACGTTCAACCGGCCGCTGCTTGACGGGACGTCACCAGCGCGCCTCAAGGAGCTCAGCGCCATCGCGCCACGCATCAAGGACTATGATTCCTGGTACACGGTCTGGCTCGAGGTTGCCAAAAAAGCGGAAGCCGAGAAGCGATACCTGGACGCCGCCTCCTATTATCACGGCGCCGAGTTCTATTTGCCGGCCGGCGACGTGCGCAACGGCCTCTACGACGACTTCGCTCGAAGCTGGGCTCTCGGCATGAAAGGTGTCGCCGGTTACGAGCGCATCGCCATTCCATATCCCGGCGGGCATCTGCCGGGTTTCAGGCTGCAGGCGAGAGGCAAGGAGCGCAGCACGCTCATCTTCACCGGCGGATACGATTCCTTTGTCGAGGAGTTCTACAACTTTCTCCTCCCTATGACCGATCTTGGAGTGACCGTCATCGCCTTCGACGGGCCCGGCCAGGGCGGCGCCCTGCGGCAGGGAATCTATCTGGATCATGCGTGGGAGAAGCCGGCCAAGGCGGCGATCGATTATTTCGGGCTCGATGCCGTGGACTGGCTCGGCGCCTCCTGCGGCGGCTACATGTCGATCCGTGCGGCCGCCTTCGAGTCCCGCATCAAGCACATCGTCTCGATGCCCACATCGTATTCGGGTCTCGATATGACGCTCAAGCAAATGCGGCCCGGCAAGGCACAGCAACTGATCTCGCTGTTCAAGGCGGGCGACCGCAAGGGGACCGAGGCGCTGGTCGCCGAAGAGCGCCTGCCGAGCTCGGTATTCGAATGGTGTGTTGTCCAGGGAATGCATATCACCGGCACCAAGACGCCATATGATTTCCTCACAGCGATCGCGAAGCACTCGCTCGACGGAATCCTGCACAACGTCAAGCAGGATATCCTGCTGACTGAAGGCGAGCAGGATCATCTGTTCAATGTCGGCTGGGTGCATCGGACCATGCGCGAGCTCGTTTGCGCCCGGTCCGTGACAACGCGGATATTCACCGCGCGCGAGGGAGCGGAGCAGCATTGCCAGCTCGGAAATTCGGCGGTTGCTCGTCATGCGATCGTCCATTGGCTTGCGAGCTTCTACCCCGGCATGCCGGTTGGGGAGAGCGCGACGGCAACCGGCGTCGCTGCTTGACGACGTAGAAATCTCCAGGGGCCGGGGCTGTCGCTAAGGCCCCGGCAAGGATGGCGAACCATGACCCAGACCATGACCATCTTGGCGTCGCTGGCGCCCGTGTTTCTCGTGATGGCGCTCGGCTATTGCGCCGGCCACACCAGGGATTTCGACAATCGAAATATCGGCTCGCTCAATGCGCTGGTGATGGATTTCGCACTGCCGGCTGCATTGTTCACCGCGATGGCGCAGGCTTCTCGCAAGGCCATGCTCGATCAGGCCACCCTTGCGCTGGTGCTGTCGGGTGCGATGCTGGTGGCGTATGGCGTGACGTATTTCGTGGAGCGATTGTGGTTCGGCCGTGACCGGCGCGAAAGCGCGCTGATTGCGCTGACGGCGTCGGGCCCAAATGTCGGCTCCGCGGGTCTTCCGATCGTCGCAGCGCTGTTCTCCAGATCCGCCTCGATCTCCGTCGCTGTTGCGGTCGCGATTGCCGCCATCGTGGTGACGCCGCTGTCGCTGCTGCTGCTCGAATCCGCTGACGGCAAGAGCGCGAATGTCCTTTCGGTCATGAAGAAAGCTCTGCTCCAGCCGATCGTCATCGCGCCGGTGTTGGGACTGTTGTGCTCACTGGCGGGGTTTTCGCCGCCGCCGCTCGTCGAGAGCACGCTGATCCTGGTCGGGCAGGGCGCATCAGGCACCGCCCTGTTCCTCACCGGCCTCGTGCTATCGGCGCAGCCCGTAAAACTCTCTGCGAATGTCGCCTGGACGGTCGCGATGAAGAACGTGCTTCAGCCGCTGCTGACCGCACTCCTGGCGCTGCCGCTGCTCGACGGCGCGGAGGCGCGTGTCGCGGTCATGCTGATGGCGGTGCCGTCAGGTGCGTTCGGTGTCCTGTTCGCGGTCCGTTATGGCGTGGCGTCGGCCCAGATCGGCACGATGCTGATCGCAAGCACACTTCTCAGCACCGTGACGCTGACCGCGGCGATCCTGTTGTCGGCCGGTTGGAGCTGGACCTGATTTCAAAACATCTCGAAATATTCGCGGTGTTCCCAGTCCGACACTTCAGCCTGAAACCGCTCGATCTCGGCGTTCTTGATGTGGACGTAATAGTCCACGAACTCTGCCCCGAACGCCCCGCGGAAGAACGGATCGTCGTCGAGCGCAAACACCGCCTCGCGCAGCGATTTCGGCAGGAGCGCCGCCTTGGTCTCGTAGGGCGTATCCGCCGACGGACCCGGATCCAGCTTGCGGTCGATGCCGTCGAGGCCGGAGAGGATCTGCGAGGCCATGTAGAGATAGGGGTTCGCCGCCGGCTCGCCGATCCTGTTCTCCAGCCGCGTCGCGGCATCGCCCGCGCCACCGAGCACGCGGATCATGACGCCGCGATTGTCGCGCCCCCAGATCGCGCGGTCCGGCGCCAGCGAATAGGATCGGTAGCGCTTGTAGCCGTTGATGGTCGGCGTCGTGAATACAGTCGAGGCCCGCGCATGCGCGATGAGGCCGGCGAGGTAGGCGCGTCCGAGCGGACTCAGCGGCTCGGCGGTCTCCTTCGCCATGAACGCGTTCTCGCCGCTCGCGCGCGACACCAGCGACTGGTGGAGGTGCCAGCCGCTTGCGAACACGTTCGGCAGCTTCGGCCGGCACATGAAGGTCGCGTGATAGCCGTGGCGGCGCGCGATCTGCTTCACCGCCGAGCGGAACAGCACCATGGTGTCGGCGGGCGCAACACCTGCCGTCGGCTGGAAAGTGAACTCGCACTGGCTCGGGCCGAACTCGACCTCGACCGAGCGGAGCGGCAGGCCGAGCGCGATGATGTCGCGGCGAATGATTTCCAGCGCCGGCTCCATCAGGTCGTAGCGCTGCTCGGTCAGATACTGGTAGCCGTGCGACAGCAGGCTGACCGCGGGCGGACGTCCGGGCTGCCCCGCATCCTCCGGCGCCATGTATGCGTCGTCGAGCTTGAACAGATGGAATTCGACCTCCAGCCCCGCGACGAAATCGTAACCGCGGCTTCCGAGCTGATCGAGCACCTTGCGGTAAAGATTACGCGTTGCGAACGGCACTGGCCGACCGTCGTTGAAATGCAGATCGCAGAGCAGCCAGCCGGTGTTCGGCGCCCAAGGCAGCACGCGGAACGTGGCGGGATCGGCAACCATCAGCACGTCGGCCGCGCCCTCCATCTCCTTCATGCCGAAGCCACCGCCGGCGGTGAATACCGGGAACACCGTCTTGTGCGAGGTGTCCTTCGCCAGCATCGTCGTGGTGATGGAGCAGCCGCTCTCGAGCGAACGCACCGCCTCAGTTGCGATCAGCGTCTTGCCGCGCAGAATGCCGTGCTGGTCCGGAAACGACAGCCGGATGACTTCGAGATTCCTCTCCTCGACGACGCTGCGAAGGCGGCTCGCCGCCTCCTTCTGCTCATCCGACCACAGGCCGTGACGCTCGACGAAACTCAAGGCGTCACTCCTTCACTTCTCCCTCTCCCCGCTCCTCGCGGGGAGAGGGTAGGGGTGAGGGGCTCTCTCCGCCGGCTCGATTTGTCGATAGACCTGTACCCCCTCACCCGGATCGCATCTTGCGATGCGATCCGACCTCTCCCCGCAAGCGGGGCGAGGTGAGGCAAGATGCGGTGCTGGCCCACTGAAACCATCATCACTCCGCCGCCGTCAGGTGGGTTACCTTGCCTGCGATCTCCCGCGGCACAGGCGCGGCCCATGGCGCGCCGCGGCGGCGCTTGACATCGACTTCCATCCAGTAGAGCTCCCAGCCTTGGGTGGGCCCGATGCCGTCCATCGTCGCCGGACCCTGAATGCTGCGCGCGGTGGCATCATCGAGGAACAGCATCGGCTGTTCGCCGCCGGCGACCTTCTCGATTTCCTGCCGCAGCAGGCGACGATACTGCACGATCGCCTTGTCGCTCTGGCCGAGATGCTCGTTGGTGCGATCCTGGATCGGGCCCATCGATTCCACCGCCCACTGGTCGTGGACGTTGATATCGGTACCCATGCCGGTGTAGGTCGCGGTCGCCTGCTCGTGCGGATCGAAGCCGTAATCGTTGGTCTTGTTCTTGCGCGACTTGTAGTCGGGCAGCTCATAGAGCTCGAGCCGCTGGTCGCGCATCTTCTTCTTGTCGACCGGGGCCGTGTAGCTGGTGAAGATCGCGTACCAGTAGCAATTCTCGTCGTCGATTGGCACGTGCCACTGCGTGATCGTCATCTCCGTCGACATCGGGATGACGAAGCCGTGCGGGAACAGCTGGTTGGTCACGCGCACATGTGTGCGTTCCTCGTCCAGCTCGCGGAGCGCAATGAGCCGCAGGCCATATTCGGTGTGCTCGACATTGATGATGGGGCGATCATATTCGCGCAGGATCCTGGTCATCGGCATGTCGCTGCCGGCGGACGCGCCACGAAACTGCTTGCCATAGGCCGCGGAGGTATCCTCGTCCTCGAAGAACCGGTGCAAATAGGATGCATGCGCCGGGTCGATGCCGACCTCGAGCGCCTGCAGCCAGTTGCAGTTCATGTGGCCCTTGAATGCGAAGGTGTGGCTTTCGGGCGCGACGAAGCAGTCGATTTCCGGGAATGCCGGCGGCTCGCCCTCGCCAAGATAAGCCCAGAGGATGCCGCTCTTTTCGACCACGGGATAGGCGCGCTGCCTGATACCCTTGCAGAGCTGCGAGCCGGCCGGCTCCGCCGGCGTCTCAACGCATTGGCCGGTCGTATCGAACAGCCAGCCATGGAAGGCGCAGCGCAGGCCGCCATTCTCGAGCCGGCCGAAGGCGAGATCGGCGCCGCGATGCGCGCAGTGGCGATCGATCAGCCCGTAGCGGCCATCCTCGCCGCGAAACAGCACGAGGTTCTCGCCGAGCAGTCTCACTGGCCGCACCGGGCGCGCGCCCTGCAACTCATCCACCAGCGCCGCCGGTTGCCAGTACATCCGCATCAGCTTTCCGCACGGGTCCTTGCGGCCGGTGCGGGTGATCAGATCGTTCTGGTCCTGGCTCATCATGGCGGCGTCTCCCGTCGGATTTGTTCGCCTATTGAACGAATGGGCGAATTATGCCATGTGTGGTCGGGACGGCAAGTCCAAATTTTTGAACCGTTCAAAGCCGGGACCGATGCCAAAGCTGAAGCGGACCGATCAGGACGAGCGCGCCACCGATTTCGTCGAGAGCCTCGACCGTGGCCTGCGTCTCCTGCAAGTGTTTGGCGCCGTCACCGGTCCTGCGACGCTGAGCGATCTGGCACGCGCCGCCGATCTGCCGCGTGCCACTGCGCGGCGCATCCTCTTCACGCTCGCACATGGAGGTTTTGTATCTACCGACGGCAAGCTGTTCACGCTGACGCCGCATGTGTTGACACTTGCCGGATCCTATCTGCGGTCGAACCAGGTGGTCTCGGTGCTGCAGCCGGTGCTCGACCGCATCGCGACATCGGCGCAGGAGATCAGCTCGCTCGCATTGCTTGATGGCGATGAGGTGGTGTTTGTCGCACGCGGCAGTCCGACGCGGGTGTTCTCCGCCGGCCTCGACATCGGCTACCGGCTGCCGGCGTTCTGCACCTCGGTCGGCCGCGCCATGCTCGGCCGGCTTCAGGACGACGAGCTCGCGGCGCGGCTAGAGGCGATGCGTCGCGAAGCCCTGACGCCGCAGACCCTGACCGATCCAAAACGGCTGCTCGCTGCCATCATCGCCGATCGCGAACAGGGCTATTCGCTTGTCGACCGCGAGGCCGAACCTCATTTCCGTTCGATCTCGGTGCCGGTGCGCCGCTATGATGGAACCATCGTCGCCGCCATCAACATGGGTGCGCATGTCGATCGCGTGCCGGCGAGCGAGCTGATCGAGCGTTTCCTGCCGTTGTTGCGTGAGGGGGCCGAGGACGCGAAGAGCCGCCTGCTGTAGATCGCGTGAGGTGTGGATTACAAGGCCACGCTGCGCAGTCCGAACGAGCGGGCCTCGTTCTGCAGCACGGGCCGCACCGAGTCGATCAGGCGCGCGGCGGCGGCGTCGACCGAGAGCCCGGCGGTATCCACCACGGCTGAGGCGCGCGCGTAAAGCGGTTCGCGGCTGACCAGGATGTTGCGCAGTTCGGCCATCGCGGAGCGGTCGTCGGCCATCGGGCGCAGGTCACCCTGGCGGCGGACGCGGGCCATGTGCTCTTCGGGTTCGGCCTTCAGCCAGATCGTGTAGAACGACGAGAGGATCAAATCGAACGTCAGCGGCTCGGAGACGATGCCGCCGCCGGTCGCGAGCACCATCAATTCCTTCCGCGCCAGCAGTTGCGTCAGCGCGACCTGCTCCATGCGGCGGAAGCCTTCCTGGCCATAGAGCGCGATGATCTCGGCGACCGAAAGGCCGTTCTGCGTCTCGATCTCCTTGTTGAGCTCGACAAAGCTCCAGCCGATTTTCTTTGCCAGCATCCTGCCGAGCGTCGATTTGCCGGCGCCGCGCAGCCCGATCAACGCGATGCCGGAGAATGAGGCGCGGCGCGGTGCGGATGCGCCGCCGGCGAGGATGTCCTTGGCCTGCGCAATCTGGTTCGGCGTCGCCTTGCGCAGGAGATCGCGGATCACGGCCCAGTCGGGCGCCGGCTCACTCGAGGGGATGAGATCCTCGAGATGCGCGCCCATCGCGCCTGCGACGCGGCGCAGCAGCACGATCGAGACATTGCCTTTGCCGCTCTCGAGCTGGGCGATGTAACGTTCGGAAATGCCGGAGACCTTCGCGAGTACTTTTCGCGACATGCCGCGGAGTGCCCGCATGGTGCGCACGCGCTGGCCGAGCTGCTCGAGAAAGCCGGATTCCGGATCGTTGTCTGAGCTCATGATCCCTGTGCGACGCGGTTTCAGGAAACATAGTGCCGATGAGGATTGACAGCAAGCCAACGCAGTGGCTTTGTATGAATTATAATTCTTAAAAGTGGGGAGAAGGCGTCGTGACGCGCGTGAGTCCGAGGAACGGGGCATGATTTACAATGCAGTGACCTGGCTGCTCGACCGCAACGTCGACGAGGGCCGCGGCGGCAAGGTCGTCTTCGACGACACCGTGTCAGAACTCACCTATGGCGAGTTGCAGCAGCAGACGCGCCGGCTCGGCAACATGCTGCGCCGGCTCGGCGTTCGTCGCGAAGAGCGGGTCGCCATGATCATGCTCGATACGGTCGACTTTCCGATCGTCTTCCTGGGCGCGATCCGTGCCGGCGTGGTGCCGGTGCCGTTGAACACGCTGCTGACGGCCGACCAATATGCCTATGTGCTGGCGGACTGCCGCGCCCGTGTGCTGTTCGTGTCCGAGGCACTGTTGCCGGTCGTGAAAGACATCATCGGTCGCCTGCCGGATCTCGAGCACGTCGTGGTCTCCGGCAAGGACGCGCATGGACACAAGAGGCTCGCCGATGAGATCGCCGGCGAGAGCGACAGTTTTGCTACTGCGGCAACGCATGCTGATGAGCCGGCCTTCTGGCTCTATTCATCGGGCTCGACCGGCATGCCCAAGGGCGTGCGTCATCTGCATTCCAGCCTCGCCGCGACCGCGGAGACTTACGCAAAGCAGGTGCTCGGCATCCGCGAGGACGATGTCGGGTTGTCGGCGGCAAAGCTGTTTTTCGCCTATGGCCTCGGCAACGCCTTGACGTTCACGATGTCGGTCGGCGCCACCACGGTGCTGAACCCGGAGCGCCCGACGCCGGCGACAATGTTCGCGCTGATCAACAGATACAATCCGAGCATCTTCTTCGGCGTGCCGACGCTGTTTGCGGCAATGCTGAACGACGAGGCGCTGAAGGCGCAGCGTGGCGGCAATCGCCTGCGCATCTGCACCTCGGCGGGCGAAGCGCTGCCGGAATCGGTCGGCAATGCCTGGAGGTCGCGCTTCGGGGTCGACATCCTCGACGGCGTCGGCTCGACCGAGTTGTTGCATATCTTCCTGTCGAATGCGCCAGGCGATATCAAATACGGATCGTCCGGCCGCCCGGTGCCCGGCTACAAGGTGCGGCTGGTCAACGAGACCGGCGCCGAGGTCGCCGATGGCGAGGTCGGCGAATTGCTGGTCGATGCGCCGTCGGCCGGCGAGGGTTATTGGAATCAGCGCAGCAAGAGCCGCACGACCTTCGAAGGTTCGTGGACACGCACCGGTGACAAATATACCCGCGACGCCGATGGACGTTACACCTTCTGCGGCCGTTCGGACGATATGTTCAAGGTCTCAGGCATCTGGGTCTCGCCGTTCGAGGTCGAGAGCGCTCTGATCACGCATCCCGCGGTGCTGGAAGCCGCCGTCGTGCCCGAGGCCGACCCCGAGGGCCTGCTGAAGCCGAAAGCGTTCGTGGTGCTGCGCGCCGATACCGAGGCCGTGGGCCTGCATGAGGCGTTGAAGGAGCACGTCAAGCAGAAGATCGGCCCGTGGAAATATCCGCGCTGGATCGATGTCGTCGACAGCCTGCCGAAGACGGCAACGGGAAAAATCCAGCGGTTCAAGTTGCGCGAACACTAGCCGTCATGGCCGGGTCAAGCCCGGGCATGACGAGAACCGAAGAGCAGAACATGATTTTCGCACCCTCCGGCCTGCTGCGCATCGACGGCTCCGACCTTGAATATCGCATGATCGGTCCGTCGCCCGAATCTGCGCCAACCATCGTGATGCTGCATGAGGGCCTCGGCTCGGTCGGACTGTGGGGCGATTTCCCGGAGAGACTGCAAGCTGCGACCGGTGCCGGCGTGTTCGTCTACTCGCGCGCAGGCTATGGCGCGTCGACGCCGGTCAATTTGCCGCGCCCGCTCGATTACATGCATGTCGAGGCCCTGGAGGTGCTGCCAAAGCTGCTGGATCAGATCGGCTTCCGCCGCGGCCTGCTCGTCGGCCATTCCGATGGCGCCTCGATCGCCGCGATCTACGCCGGCTCGCGTCAGGATCACCGCCTGCAGGGGATCACGCTGATCGCGCCGCATTTCGTCGTCGAGGACATTTCGGTGAAGTCGATCGCCGAGGTCAAGACGGCGTATGAGACGACGAATTTGAAAGAGAAACTCGCGCGCTGGCACAACGATGTCGACAACGCCTTCTACGGCTGGAACGGCGCCTGGCTTGATCCGAATTTCCGCGATTGGGATATCTCCGACTATCTCGCCTATATCCGCGTGCCTGTCCTGATCGTACAGGGCGTCGACGATCAGTACGGCACGATGCGCCAGGTCGAGATCGCCAGGGAGGAGTGCTATTGCCCTGTCGATGTCGCCGTCATCGACGGCGCCGGCCATTCGCCGCATCGCGAGGCTTCGGCTGCGACGCTGGCCGCGATCACCGAATTCGCCGAGGCCGCGCTACGGGACGATCAGACGCTGGCCGCCTGACCCGCGAGCCGGTGCTAGGCCATTGGCCTGGCGAACGAATTCGGAAACATGCAACAAAATGCATGTTATCGCGTTTTGAACTAGACCAGATCAAAAACATGCACTATTGTGCATAGTACAACAGGCAGTATTGAAGGGTGGCCCAATGGCTGGCGACGATCGCGTCCTCGCAGGCGGGGCGAAATACATCGACTTCCAAACCGATCCGTCGCGCTACCGGCACTGGAAGCTGGACGTGCAGGGCGATGTCGCGACGCTCACCATGGACGTCGACGAGAATGCCGGCCTGTTCGAAGGCTATCAGCTCAAGCTGAACTCCTATGACCTCGGCGTCGATATCGAGCTTGCGGACGCCGTGCAGCGGCTGCGCTTCGAGCATCCCGAAGTGAAGGTCGTGGTGATGCGCTCGGGCAAGAACCGGGTGTTCTGCGCCGGCGCCAATATCCGCATGCTCGCGGGATCGACCCACGCCCACAAGGTCAACTTCTGCAAATTCACCAACGAGACCCGCAATGGGTTGGAAGATTCCTCGGAGAATTCCGGCCAGCGCTTCATCACCGTCGTCAACGGCACGGCGGCCGGCGGCGGCTATGAGCTTGCGCTTGCGACCGATCACATCATCCTTGCCGACGACGGCGCGGCGGCTGTCGCGCTGCCGGAGGTGCCGCTGCTTGCGGTGTTGCCGGGCACCGGCGGGCTGACCCGCGTCGTCGACAAGCGGAAGGTGCGCCGCGACCACGCTGATTTCTTCTGCACCATCGAGGAAGGCATCAAGGGCAAGCGCGCGGTGCAGTGGCGCCTGGTCGACGAGATCGCGCCGAACAGCAAGCTCGAAGGCAGGCTTGCCGACCGCGTCAGGGAGTTCTCCGCCAAATCGACCCGCAACGGCGCAGGCCCGGGTGTCACGTTGACGCCGCTGAAGCGGATCATCGACGACGGCGCGATCCGCTATGGCTTTGTCGGTGTCGATATCGATCGCGCCGCGCGCATCGCCACCATTTCGATCAAGGCGCCGGAAGCGGCGCCGCCGGCCGACACCGCCGGCCTGATGGCGCAGGGCGCATCGTTCTGGCCGCTGCAGGTCGCGCGCGAGCTCGACGATGCGATCCTGCATCTGCGCATCAACGAGCTCGAGATCGCCATGCTGGTGTTCAAGAGCCACGGTGACCGCGCCAACGTCGTCGCCTATGACACGTTCCTCGAGGCCAACAAGGCGCACTGGCTGGTCAACGAGATCAGGCACTACTGGAAGCGCGTGCTCAAGCGCATCGACGTCACCTCCCGCACGCTGGTGACGCTGGTCGAGCCCGGCTCCTGCTTCGTCGGCACGCTCGCCGAACTCGTGTTCGCCGCCGACCGCTCCTACATGCTGATCGGCCAGAAGCAGGGAGACAACCGCGCCCCGCCGACGATCGAACTGACCGCGATGAATTTCGGACCCTATCCGATGAGCCATGGCCTGACGCGGTTGCAGTCGCGCTTCCAGGCCGATCCGTCGGATCTGGAGCGCGCGCGAGAATCGATCGGCAAGGCGCTCGATGCGGAGCAGGCCGAGGAGTTCGGCCTCGTCACCTTCGCGCTCGACGATATCGACTGGGACGACGAGGTACGGGTGTTTCTCGAGGAGCGCACCTCGTTCTCGCCCGACGGCCTCACTGGCATGGAAGCGAATTTGCGCTTCGTCGGTCCGGAGACGATGGAATCGAAGATCTTCGCCCGCCTCACGGCGTGGCAGAACTGGATCTTCCAGCGGCCGAATGCGGTCGGTGAGGAGGGTGCGCTGCGCCGCTACGGCACCGGCCAGAAGGCGCAATTCGATATGACGAGAGTTTAGGGGAGCGAATAGCGAATAGGGAGTGGCGAATAGCCGACCCTTCTCCATTCGCTACTCGCCATTCACTATTCGCCAAACACCTCACGCGGGAGAGCTCCCAATGAACGTCAACATCATGAACGTCGATTACTCGACCAAGATTCCGAACAACGTGAATCTGGCCGAGGACCGCCAGGTGCTCAAGGCGCTGGAGGGCTGGCACCCCGGCTACATGGATTGGTGGAGCGACATGGGCCCGGATGGTTTCCAGGAATCGCTGGTGTATCTGCGCACCGCCTATTCGGTTGATCCGCGCGGCTGGGCCAAGTTCGATTATGTGCGGATGCCGGAATATCGCTGGGGCATCCTGTTGGCGCCGCAGGAAGAGAACCGCGTCATCCCGTTTGGTGAAAATTACGGCAAGCCGGCCTGGCAGGAAGTCCCCGGCGAGCACCGCGCAGTGCTGCGCCGCCTGATCGTGATCCAGGGCGACACCGAGCCGGCGTCGGTGGAGCAGCAGCGCCATCTCGGCAAGACCGCGCCCTCGCTCTACGACATGCGCAATCTGTTCCAGGTCAATGTCGAGGAAGGCCGCCACCTCTGGGCGATGGTCTACCTCTTGCAGAAATATTTCGGCCGCGACGGGCGTGAGGAGGCGGACGAATTGCTCCGCCGCCGCTCCGGTGATGCCGACAGCCCGCGCATGCTCGGCGCGTTCAACGAGGCCACGCCGGACTGGCTGTCCTTCTTCATGTTCACCTACTTCACCGACCGCGACGGCAAGATGCAGCTGCATTCGCTGGCGCAGTCGGGCTTCGATCCGCTGTCGCGCACCTGTCGCTTCATGCTGACGGAGGAAGCCCACCACATGTTCGTCGGCGAGACTGGTATCACGCGCGTCGTGCAACGCACCTGCGATGCGATGCGCGAAGCCGGCATCACCGATCCGAACGACATCGCGAAAGTCCGGGCGCTCGGGGTGATCGACCTGCCGACCATCCAGAAGAAGCTGAACCTGCACTATTCGCTGTCGCTCGACCTGTTCGGATCGGAGGTTTCGACCAACGCGGCCAACGCCTTCAATGCCGGCATCAAGGGGCGCTACAAGGAAACCGCGATCGAGGACGATCATCAGCTCAAGAACTCGACCTACCCGGTGATGAAGCTGGTCGATGGCCAGATCAAGATGGTCGACGAGCCGGCGCTGACCGCGCTCAATATGCGGCTGCGCGATGACTACACGCAGGACTGCGTCAAGGGCATGTTGCGCTGGAACAAGGTGATCTCGACCGCCGGCTATGACTACAAGCTCGCGGTGCCGAACACGGCCTTCCACCGCCAGATCGGGGAGTTCAAGGACGTCCATGCGACGCCCGACGGCCTCTTGATCGACGACGCCACCTGGGCGAAGCGCAGGAACGACTGGCTGCCGTCGACCGCGGATGGCGACTTCATCGCCTCGCTGATGAAGCCGGTAACCGAGCCCGGCCAGTTTGCATCCTGGATCTCGCCGCCCAAGGTCGGCATCGACAACAAGCCCGGCGACTTCGAATATGTGAGGATCGAGAGCTGACCATCAGCTAACGGTTCCTCTCCTCACGGAAAGGGCGGGGGTGAGCGCGGAAGGTCCCGGCTCGCCCCTTATTTTTGCCGAAGTGCGGTGCTTACCCCGCGATCTCCAGCCCCGCAGTCGCGTAGACGACGCCGCCGTCGACTGCGATGGTCGCGCCGACGACATAGTCGCCGGCTCGCGAGGCGAGATAGATCGCGACGCCAGCCATATCCTCCTCGGTGCCTACCCGCTGTGCCGGAACGCGCTTTGCCACTTCGTCGGCGTGGTCGCGCGCGGCGCGGTTCATGTCCGACTTGAACGCCCCCGGCGCAATGCCGGTGACGTTGATGTTGTCCTTGATCAGCCGGGTGGCCATGCGCCGCGTCAGATGAATGACCGCGGCCTTGCTGGCGGCATACGAATAGGTTTCCATCGGATTGACGAAGATGCCGTCGATCGAGGCGATGTTGATCACCTTGGCCGGCCGTTGGTGCGTTGCGGCCGCGCGCAACGGTTTCGCCAACGCCTTCGTCAGGAAGAAGATCGACTTGACGTTGAGGTTCATCACCTTGTCCCAGCCGCTCTCCGGGAATTCGTCGAAATCGGCGCCCCATGCCGCGCCGGCATTGTTGACGAGGATATCGAGTTTCGGCTCGCGCTTGATGATCTCGCCAGCGAGCATCTCGCAGCCTGCGACCGTCGAAATGTCGATCGGCAGGGCAATGCATTCGCCGTCGTATTCCGCCGAAAGCTCCTGGGCGGTGGCTTCACACGGCCCGGCCTTGCGCGCGGTGATGTAGACCTTTGCCGCGCCCTGGGCGAGGAACCCGGCCGCGATCATTTTGCCGATACCGCGAGAGCCGCCGGTCACCAGCGCGACCCGGCCCTTGAGAGAGAACAGATCCTTGAACATGTCTTCCTCCGTTGCATTGCCTGTGGTTCTGGGCGCGAGGACGGATCGAGTCAAGAAAGCTGATGGGTCGATTGGGGCGCAGGGACGTGATCGGCGTCACGCCGCGTCGATGCGGCGAAAGCCGTTCCACACCGCGGTCGCGGTCCCGGAGGTGAGCACCGGCAGGATGCGCTCATCCTGATAATTGCCGTTGAGCGAGACGCGCTGCAACGCGGTCAGATGGTCGCCGCTTTCCGGAAACAGCATGCCCGGCCGCGTCGTTACCGCAGTCTTGAAGCCAAATGTTTTCGCCAGCGCAAATTCGCGCGGACCGGCGGCGATCTTGTCGCCGTAGGGATAGGCAAGATGCAATGCCGGCTGCTGCAGCGCGGCTTCGATGCGCGCGCGGCTTGTCGCCAGTTCGAACGAGACACTCGCTTCGGTCTGCCGGGCGAGATTGCAATGGGTGATGGTATGCGCGCCGATCGCGACCAGCGGGTCGTCGGCAAAGCGCTTCAACTCGTCCCATGACAGGCAGAGTTCGCGCGCGATCGTGCTCTCATCGACGCCGTGACGGACGCACAGCGCGGAGATTTCGCGCTGCATGTCGGGTTCGGTGGGCAGCGAGCGCAGCCAGTCGTGCATCCGGTCGAACGCCGCTTGCTTGGCCTGCGCCGTCGAGGTGTCGAGACGCGTCATGTTCCCGTCGAGCGCAACCTCGATCGCCGACGCCGCGGCAACGACCCGCTCCAGGGCGATCCACCACAGCCGGCCGGAGCCCTCGGCGAAGTCGCTCGCGACATAGACGGTCATCGGCGCGTCGAACTCGCGCATGACCGGCAGCGCGAAGTCCCGGTTGTCGCGATAGCCGTCGTCGAAAGTGAAGCAGGCAAAGCGCTGCGAGAAATTCCGCTCGGCGAGACGCTGATGCGCTTCGTCCATGCTGATGATGTCGACATCAAGGGTGCGGAGATGCGCGAGCATCGCGCGCAGGAAGTCCGGCTCGACTTCGAGGTGGTGATTCGGCTGGAATGCGTCATCGCGCCGCGGGCGGACGTGGTGCAGCATGAAGATCGCGCCGACACCCGCGAAGATCGGCCGCAACAGGACGTGCGCGCCCGAGAAGTACAGCGCTTCCAGCCCGGCGCGGATCACGGTGTTACGAAGCTGTTTCATGAGAGCACGGGCCGGCCAGTTTGCATTCCTGCCTGAACCTAGCGAAAAACCGTTGAAGAAACTGTTATCCCGGTCCGACATGGTGCCCCTGCCATGCAACGCGATTTCGGGTTTGACAGTCAGCCAAGGGTTTGTTTTCTCTCTGGTTCCGGAGCCGCGGGACCCTGAATGCACGGACTTTTCAAGTGGAGCAGCAAATGGTGGCCCGGCGTGATTCCGCTGGTCATCTTTTGGGGTATCGCGGCCTGGACGAGCACGGCAACGGTCGAGGGTGATCTTGCCGCGCGTTCTAATGCGGCGCTCAAGGATACTGTACTCGACAAACGTCGTATCAGCGTCGACGGTCGCGACGTGACTTTTGCGGCCAACGCGTTCTCGGAGGATGGCCGCGTCAGCGCCGTGGCATCGGTCGAGGCGGTGCCGGGCGTGCGGCTTGTCAACGACGAGACCCGCCTTGTTCCAGAGGCCAAGCCGTTCGTGTGGTCGGCGGAGCGCGATGTCGTGCGCGTGACGCTCGGTGGCAATTCGCCTTTACCGTCGAGCAGGAGCAAGCTGATGGAGGCGGCGAAGGCCAATCTCGGCGGCGTCGAGGTCGTTGACCAGATGGGGCTTGCCCGCGGCGCGCCGCTGCGCTTCGACAGCGCGACGGCGCTCCTGCTCGACCAGATCGGCAAGCTGAAGGACGGCAGGATCACGCTGACCGACACCAAGGTGAATCTCTCCGGCATGGCGCGCGAGCTCGGTGGTCGCGAAGCGATCGCGGCGGCGCTGAAGAATCTTCCGGAGGGCTATTCGGTGGCTGTCAACGACATCAGGGCTCCGCCTTACGTGTTCCAGGCCTACAAGGACCCGGTCGCGCTGACGCTGACGCTCACCGGCTACGTTCCCGACAACAACGTGCACGCCGCCGTCGTTGCCGCAGCCGGCCGCAAGTTCTTCAGCGAGAAGGTCGTCGACAATCTCAAGGCCAGCATCGGCGCGCCCTCCGGCTTTGCCGCCGCGGTGGTGCCCGCGCTCGGCGCGCTGTCGCGGCTGTCGACCGGCACGCTCGTGGTGTCCGATCGCGAGGTGAAGCTGTCGGGCGATGCGCTCCACGACGCCGCCGCCAACCAAATCCGCGGTGGGCTCGGCAGGGATTTTCCGCAAGGCTGGCAATACAAGGCCGAGATTTCGGTCAAGCCGGCGTCGGCGCCGGTGGATGCGACGGTCTGCCAGCAATTGTTCGCCGAACTGCTGTCGAAAGGCCGGATCCGCTTTGAATCGGGCAGGGCCGACATCGTCTCCGATTCGGCAGGCCTGCTCGATCGCCTGATCGAGACCGCCATGCGTTGCCCCACGGTCAACATCGAGATTGCAGGTCACACCGACGGCGACGGCGACGAAGCCGCCAACCAGACGCTGTCGGAAAAGCGCGCGCAGGCGGTGATGGATTATCTGGTCCGCGCCGGTCTGCCCGCCAGCCGCTTCCTGCCAGTCGGCTATGGCAGCACGCAGCCGCTGGCGGGCAACGACACCGAAGACGGCAAGGCGCAGAACCGCCGTATCGAATTCGTGGTGAAGTGACGATGGCCGCGCTTGCGACTTTCTTCTGGGGCTGGCTGCTGACGGCGGCGTTGCTCGGCTTCGGTATGGGCTGGATCGCCGTGGTGCATCGCGCGCAGGCCGTCTCGAAGGCGTGGATGCGGTGGCTGGCGCTGCTGGCCGCGGCGCTGGTCGCCGCCTCGTTCACCCGGATCGTTCCCGGCCGCTTCGGCTACTGGCTCGACCTGTTCCTGGTGATGTTTGCGCTTTATCTCTGTGGTTGCGCCATCGGCTCCTGGTTGCGCGACTGGGTGGTCACCCGCAGCACGCTTGCGGCCAGGGCTGCGAAATCTGCCCAAAATGATAATCTGTGAGCCGTGTTTGACGTGTCATAACGGCGTTGTGCCGCGGGGCCGCGACAAAAGCTCGCCGCGGCGTCGGGAAAATGGTTAAATTTGTGCATCCGGTGTCATGAATCATCCCTAATATCTTGAAGAAGCGCATTTTATTGTCATTCGTCGAATTCCACTTCGGCTCAAAACGCGCTAATTGGGGCAGGAAACAGCGGAGCGTCGGCGGGGTTCGCCCGGGAGCCGCCGTCGCGGGATCGCAACTCGAGGTCTAGATGCGGGAAGCAATACGCAGGGCGATCGCGTTTCTGCGCCAGAAGCAGGCCCTGCATAAGCTGGGCGTTGTCATCAGCATCGCCGTGATCGGGACCGCTTGCTATGTGCTCTACCACATGCTGCGCGGCATCGATTCCAATGAGGTGATCGAGGCGATCAAGAGCACCGAGCCGCGCCAGATCGCGCTCGCGGCGTTGTTCGTCACTGCCGGCTATTTCACCCTGACCTTCTATGACCTGTTCGCCGTGCGCACGATCGGCCACTCCCATGTGCCCTATCGCATCAACGCGCTCGCGGCCTTCACATCCTACTCGATTGGCCACAACGTCGGCGCCAGCGTCTTCACCGGCGGCGCGGTGCGCTATCGCATCTATTCGGCCTGGGGTCTGAACGCGATCGATGTCGCCAAGATCTGCTTTCTTGCCGGCCTCACATTTTGGCTCGGCAACGCCGCGGTGCTCGGTCTGGGCATCGCCTACCATCCGGAGGCCGCCGCCAGCATCGATCAACTGCCACCCTGGCTCAATCGGGGCCTGGCGTTCGCGATCATCGTCGTGCTGGTCGCCTATGTCGTCTGGGTTTGGACCCAGCCGCGGGTCGTTGGCCGTGGCCCGTGGACGGTGACGCTGCCCGGCGGGCCGCTGACCCTGCTGCAGATCATGATCGGCATCGTCGACCTCGCCTTCTGTGCGCTCGCCATGTACGTGCTGGTGCCTGACGAGCCCAATCTCGGCTTTGTGGTGGTGGCCGTCATTTTCGTGTCGGCGACCCTGCTCGGCTTCGCCAGCCATTCGCCCGGCGGCCTCGGGGTGTTCGATGCCGCGATGCTGGTCGGCCTCTGGCAGATGGACCGCGAGGATCTGCTCGGGGGCATGCTGTTGTTCCGGTTGCTCTACTATATTGTGCCCTTTGTCATATCTGTAATCTTGTTGACGTTTCGAGAGGTTATCGTCGGCGCCCGATTCAAAAGGCTGCCGCAGGCTGATTCGGGGCCGCACGCTGCGCCGCACCATGAAGCAGTTTTCGTCCGCAAGCGTGGCGACTCCAGCGTCTGACGCGGCAGCCGGATGCGTTTGAGGGTGGGGGCATCGGGACCCCAGCCTGAAGCAGCACTGGGCGAACCGACGGGTAGAAAGCCGCCGCAATGGCAATTGACGACTCGCCTTCCTATTTTTTCTCGCCTTGGACCGAGCGGCTGCGGCACGCCGCGCTGATCCTGCTGGCCGCCGCCTTGGCGCTCAGTGTGGTCGTAGCGCTTGGCGAGTTGTCGCTGATGCGCGCCTGCGCGGTGTTCACCTGCATCGCGGCCGCAGCGCTGGTGCCGTGGCGGCTGCACCATGCGGCGACCTCGCGTGAGGATGTCCGCGGCGTCAATCCGGTCGAGACCGCAGCCGTCAGCGCGGTCGTCGCCGGCATGCCAGACCCGGCTGTGCTGCTGGATCGCGCCGGCCGCGTCATTCATCTCAACGCTGCAGCGGCGCAGCTTGCGCCGGCGCTGCGCAAGAACGAGCTGGCTCAATTTGCCCTGCGGTCGCCGGAGATCATCACCGCGCTGCGTGAGGCGATCGCGACCTCCGAACCGCGCCGGGCCACCTACACCGACCACGTTCCCGTCGATCGCTGGATGGAACTGGTCATCACGCCAGTGCCGGTGCCGAGCCTGTTCGGCGGCACCGACAAATGCATGCTGATGACCTTCCACGACCTGACCCCGTTGCGGCGCGTCGAGGAAATGCGCGCCGATTTCGTTGCCAATGCGAGCCACGAGCTGCGCACGCCGCTTGCCGCGCTCTCCGGATTCATTGACACGCTGCAGGGGCCGGCGAAGGACGACACCCGGGCGCGCGAGCGCTTCCTTGGCATCATGCATACCCAGGCCACCCGCATGGCGCGGCTGATCGACGACCTGTTGTCGCTGTCGCGGGTCGAGTTGTCGGCTCACGTCCGCCCGGACACTTCGATCGACATCGTGCCAATCATCCGTCAGGTCGTCGATGGGCTCGAGGCGTTGGCGCGGGAGCGGCAGGTCGAGATCGAGCTCGACCTGCCCGGGACGCCGGTTCCGATCGCCGGCGACCGCGAGGAACTTTTGCGGTTGTTCGAAAACCTGATCGAGAACGGGCTTAAATACGGCGCCTCCGGTGGCCGCGTCATAGTGTCGCTGAGCAGGGCCAGTTCGGGCGAAGGTTCCCCGGAAATCCGGGTCATGGTTCGCGATTTCGGCCCCGGCATTGCGCCGGAACATCTGCCGCGGTTGACCGAGCGCTTTTACCGCGTGGATGTCGGCGACAGCCGGAACCAGGGTGGAACCGGCCTGGGATTATCCTTGGTGAAACATATTCTTAACCGTCATCGCGGGCGACTTCTGATCGAAAGCGTGCCCGGGAACGGCGCCACCTTTACCGCCTGTTTTCCTCAGACGAAGGCCCCGGTGCTGGCGCAAATCTGAGCGTTTTCAATCGCTTGTACCTGTCATCCAACTGTCATTTAACCTTCGTAAAACGGGCATCGACCGCTCCTAGATGGACCGGCGTGAGCGCAATCGGGCGCAATCGGCGCTTCGCTCACAAGATGGAGACCACCCATGAATTTCATCAAGACAATCGTCGCTGCCGGCCTGGTCGCCGCCTCGACGTCGGCCTTCGCTGCCGATATTACCGGCGCGGGCGCGACCTTCCCATTCCCGATCTACTCGAAATGGGCGGACGCCTATAAGAAAGACACCGGCAATGGTCTGAATTATCAATCGATCGGTTCGGGCGCCGGAATCAAGCAGATCCAGGCCAAGACCGTGACCTTTGGCGCCACCGACGCGCCGCTCAAGCACGAACAGCTCGAAAAGGATGGCCTCGTCCAGTGGCCGATGGTGATGGGCGCGATCGTTCCGGTCGTGAACATCGAGGGCGTCAAGCCGGGTGAACTCGTGCTCTCGGGCGAAGTGCTCGGCAACATCTATCTCGGCAAGATCACCAAGTGGAACGATCCGGCGATCGCCAAGCTCAATCCGAAGCTGACATTGCCGGCTGACGCGATCACCGTTGTGCGCCGTTCGGATGGATCGGGCACCACCTTCAACTTCACCGACTATCTCGCCAAGTCGAACGCCGACTGGAAGTCCAAGGTCGGCTCCGGCACCGCGGTCGAATGGCCGGTCGGCGTCGGCGCGAAGGGCAACGAGGGCGTTGCCGGCAACATCAGCCAGACCAAGAATGCGATCGGCTATGTCGAATATGCCTACGCCAAGCAGAACAAGCTGACCTACGCCGCGCTGGTCAACAAGGCCGGCAAAACCGTGCAGCCGACCATCGCCGCTTTCCAGGCGGCCGCGTCGAACGCCGATTGGTCCAAGGCTCCCGGCTACTACGTGATCCTCACCGACCAGCCCGGCGAGGCCTCCTGGCCGATCACCGCGGCGACCTTCATCCTGATGCACAAGGATGCGACCGACAAGGCGGCCTCGCAGGAAGCGATCAAGTTCTTCAAGTACGCCTTCGAGAAGGGCGACAAGATGGCTGAAGAGCTCGACTACATCCCGATGCCCGATTCGGTCGTCAAGATGATCGAGAAGACCTGGTCGGCCGAGATCAAGAGCTAAGCCAAAGCGTTTCGAACGATGCCTGCGCCGCCACGGCGGCGCGGGTCTGGCGATCGGCGCGGAACCCATATCCTCACAGGAGCCATGGATTCCAGGCCTCACGCGCGACGAGGGTGCGTCAGGAAATGGCGCCGGCAATGTCAGCGACGATCGCCTCGGGGGCATGGCGGTTTGCGTAGCTCAAACAAGAGTACAGAGGGGATTGGCGTGGCAGACATGGCTGTTCAGAGCGATGTGATGGAAGCCGCCGGACCGTATGATCGCGCCAAGGCCCTCAGCGCCTTCAAGCTCGGCGATGCCACCTTCTATTGGATCACCCGGATTTCGGCGATTTCGGTTCTTCTGATCCTCGGCGGCATCATCCTGTCGCTGATCGTCGGCGCCTGGCCGGCGATGAAGGAATATGGCTTCGCCTTCCTGTGGACCCAGCGCTGGGCGCCTTCAGCCGATCCGCCGGTGCTCGGCGCGCTCGGGCCGGTCTACGGCACGCTGATCACGTCGTTCATCGCGATGCTGATCGCCATTCCGGTCGGGATCGGCATCGCCGTCTTCCTCACCGAACTCTGCCCGCAATGGCTGCGCCGCCCGATCGGCATCGCGGTCGAACTGCTCGCCGGCATCCCCTCGATCATTTACGGCATGTGGGGTTTCTTCGTGCTGGGCCCGTTCCTCGCCAACACCTTCCAGCCGTTGATGATCAAGATCTTCGACGGCGTGCCACTGCTGGGCGCGGTGTTCGCGGGACCGCCGTCCTATCTCAGCCTGTTCAACGCCGCACTGATCCTCGCGATCATGGTGCTGCCATTCATCACCGCGATCTCGGTCGACGTCTTCAAGACCGTGCCGCCCGTGCTGAAGGAGGCCGCCTACGGCATGGGCTGCACCACCTGGGAAGTGGTGCGCAGCGTCGTGATCCCCTACACCCGCGTCGGTGTCATCGGCGGCATCATGCTGGCGCTCGGCCGTGCCCTGGGCGAGACCATGGCGGTGACCTTCATCATCGGCAACTCGTTCCGCATCTCGTCCTCGATCTTCGCGCCCGGCACCACGATCTCGGCCGCGATCGCCTCCGAATTCGCCGAAAGCGACGGTTTGCACCAGTCGGGCCTGATCCTGCTCGGCCTGCTCCTGTTCGTGCTGACCTTCTTCGTGCTCGCCGCGGCACGGCTGATGCTGCTGCGGCTGGAAAAGAAAGCGGGGAAGTGACGCCATGAATCCGATCTACAGATCCCGCCGCCGCAACGACATCATCATCCGCGTGCTCTGCTTCGGCGCGGCGGCTTTCGGCGTCACCTGGCTTGCGCTGATCCTGATGACGCTGCTCTACAACGGCCTCGCCGGCATGAGCGTACAGCTCTTCACCCAGAATACGCCGCCCCCGGGCTCGACCGAAGGCGGCCTGCTGAACGCCATTGTCGGCTCGGTCATCATGACGGTGATCGGGGTCGGGATCGGCGCGCCGCTCGGCCTGTTCGCCGGCACCTATCTCGCCGAATACGGCAAGCATGACCGGCTCACGGCGGTGATCCGCTTCATCAACGACATCCTGCTCAGCGCGCCCTCGATCATCATCGGTCTGTTCATCTACGGCGCGGTCGTGGTGCCGATGCGCGGCTTCTCGGCGATCGCCGGCTGTCTCGCGCTCGCCGTCATCGTGATCCCGGTTGTGCTCCGCACCACCGAGGACATGCTGCTGCTGGTGCCCAATCCGCTGCGCGAGGCGGCGTCCGCGCTCGGCCTGCCGCGTTCGCTGGTGATCAAGCGGATCGCCTATCGCGCCGCGCGAAGCGGCCTGATCACCGGCGTATTGCTGGCGACCGCGCGCGTCGCCGGCGAAACCGCGCCGCTCCTGTTCACCGCGCTCTCGAACCAGTTCTTCAGCCTGAGCCTGACCAGAACGATGGCGAACCTGCCGGTGACCATCAACAATTTCGTGCAAAGCCCCTACGCCTACTGGAAAGAACTGGCGTGGAGCGGCGCCTTGCTCATCACTTTCACCGTGCTTGCGTTGAATATCGGCGCGCGCATCCTTGGTGCCGAAAGGGCAGCAAAATGACCGACCTCTCCGTTTCGACGAGTACCCCGAGCCACGTTGCACATGCCCCGCTGCCGGAGGCGCCGCCGAAGGTCACGGCGCGCAACCTCAACTTCTATTATGGCGAGCACCATGCGCTGAAGAACATCAACCTGACGCTCGGCACCAACCGCGTCACGGCGTTCATCGGCCCGTCCGGCTGCGGCAAGTCGACCCTGCTGCGCATCTTCAACCGGATGTATGACCTTTATCCGGGTCAGCGCGCCGTCGGCCAGCTCATGCTGGACCAGACCAACATCCTCGATCCCAAGCTCGACCTCAACCTCCTGCGCGCGCGGGTTGGCATGGTGTTCCAGAAGCCGACGCCGTTCCCGATGACGATCTACGAGAACATCGCCTTCGGCATCCGTCTCTACGAGAAGATCTCGAAGTCCGAGATGGACGACCGCGTCGAGAAGGCGCTGCGCGGCGGCGCACTGTGGAACGAGGTCAAGGACAAGCTGAATGCGTCCGGCCTGTCGCTCTCCGGCGGCCAGCAGCAGCGTCTCTGCATCGCGCGCACCGTGGCGGTGCGGCCCGAGGTGATCCTGTTCGACGAGCCGTGCTCGGCGCTCGACCCGATTTCGACCGCCAAGGTCGAGGAACTGATCCAGGAATTGTCCGAGGATTACACGATCGCGATCGTCACCCATAACATGCAGCAGGCGGCCCGCGTCTCCGACAAGACCGCCTTCATGTATCTCGGCGAATTGATCGAGTTCGACGACACCAACAAGATATTCACCTCGCCCGGTGATCGGCGCACCCAGGACTACATCACCGGGCGGTTCGGCTAGAGCATACTCCGGAAAAGTGGAAACCACCCTTCCGAGTGAGACCATGCTGAAACGGGGACATGAGATCGTGACCCTCAGGGATCATGATTGATGGAGACAAGCGATGGCTTCTGAACATACGGCCAAGGCATTCGACAGCGATCTGCAGGAACTCACGCGCCTGGTCGCCGAGATGGGCGGCCTCGTCGAGCGCATGATCACCGAATCCGTCGACGCGCTGATCCGCCGCGACGTCGCGCTCGGCAAGCGCGTCGTCGCCTCAGACGTCGAGATCGACAACCTCCAGCGTACCATCGAGGAGCGCGCGGTGCTCACCATCGCGCGTCGCCAGCCGATGGCCATCGACCTGCGCGAGATCGTCGGCGCGATGCGGGTCGCTACCGACCTCGAGCGGATCGGCGACCTCGCCAAGAACATGGGCAAGCGCGTCGCCGCACTCGAGAGCGATTTCCAGCCGCTGAAGCTGATCCGCGGCCTCGAGCACATGACCGATCTCGTGCTGTCGCAGGTCAAGTCGGTGCTCGACGCCTATGCCGCACACGACCTGCCGGCCGCGATGAACGTCTGGAAGGGCGACGAGGAGGTCGACGCCATCTGCACCTCGCTGTTTCGTGAGTTACTTACGTACATGATGGAAGACCCGCGCAACATCTCGTTCTGTATTCACCTGATGTTCTGTGCCAAGAACATCGAGCGGATCGGCGACCACGCGACAAACATCGCGGAAACGGTATTCTACATGATCGAGGGACAGCAGATGACGGACAAGCGCCCGAAGGGCGACATGACCACGTTTGCAACGACGGTTCCGGGTAACTAGGGCATGATCCGGAAAAGTGGAAACCGGTTTTCCGATGGGATCATGCTCAAAAGCAAATGAGCGTTTTCGTTCGCGTCAGGACAACTCGCCAAAACAAAGAGAGATCTTAGACCGATGAGCGCACGCATTCTTGTAGTCGAAGACGAAGAGGCGCTGACCACTTTGTTGCGCTACAACCTAGACGCGGAAGGCTACGACGTCGAAACAGTGAGTCGCGGCGACGACGCAGACACGAGGTTGAAAGAGCGCGTTCCCGATCTCGTGGTGCTCGACTGGATGCTGCCCGGACTCTCCGGCATCGAACTGTGTCGCCGCCTGCGGGCTCGTCCCGAGACCAAGCAGCTTCCGATCATCATGCTGACGGCGCGCGGCGAGGAGAGCGAGCGGGTGCGTGGCCTTGCCACGGGCGCCGATGACTACATCGTGAAGCCGTTCTCGGTGCCCGAACTGCTGGCGCGCGTGAAGGGCCTGTTGCGGCGTGCGAGTCCCGAGCGGCTCGCGACCGTGCTGACCTATGGCGATATCGAACTCGACCGCGAAAAGCGCCGCGTGGCGCGCTCGGGCCGCCCGATCGATCTCGGCCCGACCGAGTATCGCCTGCTGGAATTCTTCCTGGAGCATCCCGGCCGCGTGTTCAGCCGCGAGCAACTGCTCGACAGCGTCTGGGGCCGCGACATCTACATCGATGAGCGCACCGTCGACGTGCATATCGGCCGCCTGCGCAAGCTGCTCAATCCTGGCCGCGAGCAGGATCCGATCCGCACCGTGCGCGGTGCCGGCTATGCGCTCGACGATCGTTTTGCCAAGGCCGAGCCGACGTAGGGCGCGCGGCCGGAGAAGATACGTCGGGGCAATTCATCGCGCCACCAAGCGCAGCAATCGACTGCTTCGCCGCTTACGCTCCTCGGAATGGCGATAGGGATCTGTGCGGTCCCGGCTTTCGCCGGGACAACGCCGTCGATGCAGCCGGATTTAGTTGCCCTATTTACTTGCCCTGGGCCGGCTTTGCCGACGGACGGCGGCGATCGGCCGCCGGCTGGTAGGCAATGCGTGAGTGATGCGCGCAGTAGGGCAGGCCGCTGAGCGCCTTGCCGCCGCAGAAGAAGAATTCCGGACTCGATGGATCGCCGACCGGCCAGTGGCAGGTGGCCTCGTTGAGTTCGAGCAGTGACAGCCGCTGGCTCATCGGCACGACATTGTCAAAAGCGATCGGATCCGGCTCGAGCTCGACCTCAAAGGCGTGCGCAAGCGCCGTATTGCCGCGCGAGATTGGGCGCGCCACCCGCATCATGTGCTGGGCGGGGCGGGGCTTGCGCTGCCGCGGCGCAGCCGCCGCCGGGGCCTTGGCGCGGCCGGACAGCCCGAGCCGGTGCACCTTGCCGATCACGGCGTTGCGCGTCACATTGCCGAGTTCCGCCGCGATCTGGCTGGCCGACAGGCCGGCCTCCCAGAGCTTCTTCAGTTGCTCGACGCGATCGTCGGACCAGGTCAATACCGTCATCGCATTCATCCCTTCGCGTTGCACCGGCCGGTCATCGGGGCGGCACCGCAATCTCCAAAATCCCTGCGGTCAGAATCCCTTAGCCCTCGCCGGGCGCAGCAATGCGCCCGAACGTTTACGCTTAACCAAAGGCTACTTAGAGGGTTTAGTACCGCCGCACGAGATGTCGTACCCGACAGCCCAAAGGCTACAATATGGCGTGACTCGGGCGCAAGAGTCCGGAGCTGCGCGTCCACATGTTCCCACACTTATGCATTGTAATTAAGGGTTTTCCACCGCTCCGCCACGGATTGCGTGTGCTCTGCCATCGGACGATGGCTGCTCCGTGGCGATTGACACTTACCGGCCGCGGCATAGAATGTTGCGTACGTGCCGCCCGAAAAGGCGGCACGTTTTGTTTTCCGAAGCTGGCCGTTGCCGCGCCTGCGTCAATGCATACGGCAATCGCCGGCCGCAAACCGTCAGTGATTGCCATGACCAACAGCGCCACGTCGCATCTGCTTCCTGTCTTTGCCAGGGTTGATCTCGGTTTCGAGCGCGGTGAGGGCGCCTGGCTGATATCGACCAACGGCGAACGCTATCTCGATTTCACGTCGGGCGTCGCCGTGAACGCGCTCGGGCATGCACATCCGCATCTGGTCAAGGCGATCCAGGACCAGGCGACAAAGCTCTGGCACATGTCGAACCTGTTCAAGAGCCCGGACGGCGAAGCGCTTGCCGCGCGACTGTGCGAGCAGAGCTTTGCCGACTTCGTCTTCTTCTGCAATTCCGGCGCGGAAGCGATGGAGGGCGTGATCAAGCTCGTCCGCCATCATCAATTCTCCAAGGGCCGCGGCGAGCGTTATCGCATCATCACCTTCGAAGGCGCCTTCCACGGCCGCACGCTGGCGACCCTCGCCGCCACCGGCTCGGCCAAATATCTCGAAGGTTTCGGCCCGCCGATGGACGGCTTCGACCAGGTGCCGCATGGCGACATCGAGGCCGTGAAGAAGGCGATCGGACCGCACACCGCCGGCATTCTGATCGAGCCGGTGCAGGGCGAGGGCGGCGTGCGCTCGGCGCCGCACTCCTTCTTCAAGGCGTTGCGCCAGCTCTGCGACGAGCACGGCCTCCTGCTCGCATTCGACGAGGTGCAGACCGGCATGGGCCGCACCGGCGACCTCTTCGCCTACAAGCGCCTCGGCGTGACGCCAGACGTCATGTCGCTCGCCAAGGCGCTCGGCGGCGGATTTCCGATCGGCGCGGTGCTCGCGACGGCGGATGCCGCGGCCGGCATGGCGCCGGGCTCGCACGGCTCGACCTTCGGCGGCAATCCGCTCGCGGTCGCGGCCGCCAATGCGGTGCTGGATGTCATGCTGAAGCCTGGCTTCTTCGAACATGTGCAGAAGATGTCGCTGCTGCTCAAGCAGAAGCTTGCCTCGGTCGTCGATCGCTATCCGTCGCTGCTGTCGGAGGTCCGCGGCGAGGGGCTCCTGATCGGCGTCAAGGCCGTGGTGCCCTCGGGCGATCTCGTCACCGCGTTGCGCGAGCAGAAGCTGCTCACCGTCGGCGCCGGCGACAACGTCGTGCGGTTCCTGGCGCCCCTGATCGTCACCGAGGCCGAGATCGACCAGTCGATCGCAAGCCTCGAGCGCGCCTGCGCCGCGCTGTCGGCAGCGCAGCCGAAGAAGGCGGCGGGGTGATGAGCAAGCCCGTCCGTCACTTTCTCGACATCAACGAACTGCCGCTCGCCGAGCTGCGCAACATGCTCTCGGCCAGCGCCGCCATGAAGGCGAAGCTGAAGGCGCATGAAAAGGGCAAGAAGCCGCTCGAGGGCAAGACGCTGGCGATGATCTTCGAGCGCCCGTCGACCCGCACGCGGGTGTCCTTCGACGTCGGCATGCGTCAGCTCGGCGGTGAATCGATCATGCTGACCGGTGCCGAGATGCAGCTCGGCCGCGGCGAGACCATTGCCGACACCGCGCGCGTGCTGTCTCGCTACGTCGATGCGATCATGATCCGCATCCTCAATCACGATGCGCTGCTCGAGCTCGCCGCGCATGCCACCGTTCCCGTGATCAACGGGCTGACCCGGCGTTCGCATCCCTGTCAGGTGATGGCCGATCTGATGACCTATGAGGAGTACCGCGGGTCGATCGAGGGCAAGACGGTCGCCTGGACCGGCGACGACAACAACGTGCTGGCCTCGTGGGCGCATGCTGCCGAGCGCTTCAAGTTCAAGCTCAACATCGCGACGCCGCCGGAACTCGCGCCGAAAAAGGCGATGCGTGACTGGATCAAGGCGACGGGAGCTCCGATCGTGCTCGGCACCGATCCCGAGGCCGCGGTGCGCGGCGCCGACTGCGTTGTCACCGACACCTGGGTATCGATGGGCGACAAGGAGGGCGAGCATCGCCACAACGTGCTGCGGCCGTATCAGGTCAATGCCAAGTTGCTGTCGCTGGCCAGGCCCGATGCGCTGTTCATGCACTGCCTGCCGGCGCATCGCGGCGAGGAGGTTACCGACGAAGTCATCGACGGCCCGCAATCGGTCGTGTTCGACGAGGCCGAAAACCGCCTGCACGCGCAGAAGGGCATTTTGGCCTGGTGCTTTGACGCGGTAGCCTAGAATCGAATCGCGGTCGTCCCGGCTTCGCGCCGCAAGGCGCGGTGGCCTTTGCAGAAGTGTTGCATTTCGCGTGTCTGCCCGCCTCTCCGCGTTCGCGGGGACGGGACAGCACCCCTTTCGTTTTTCGGTCCGAAACCCCAGATAGAGCGCCATGGTTCAACAATCCCCCGACATCAAAATCACGCCCGAAGCGCCGATCCGCGCGCCATCGGCCGTTCCGGTTGACGACGCGGTGCTCGCCTTCGAGGTCGGCGCGCTCGATTTGCGCGGACGACTGACCCGGCTCGGCCCCGCGCTCGACGAGGTCCTGCACAAGCACGATTATCCGCCGCCGGTTGGCAAGCTGCTCGGCGAAGCCATCGTGCTGACGACGCTGCTCGGCTCATCCGTGAAGTTCGATGGGCGCTTCATTTTGCAGACGCGGACTGATGGCCCGGTCTCGCTCTTGATCGTCGACTTCCAGGCGCCCGACCGGTTGCGCGCCTACGCGCGCTACGACGCGGCGCGCCTCAGGGAGGGCCAGACCTCGGGCGAACTGCTCGGCAAGGGTCATCTCGCCATGACCATCGATCAGGGTTCTGACATGAGCCGCTATCAGGGACTGGTCGCGCTCGACGGCGGGGGCCTCGAAGAGGCCGCCCACGAATATTTCCTGCGCTCGGAGCAAATCCCGACCCGCGTGCGCCTTGCCGTCGGCGAGGAGATGCGCGTCGGCGAGGGCGGCAAGCATCACTGGCGCGCCGGGGGCATCCTGCTGCAGTTTCTGCCGAAGGCGCCGGAGCGCGCCAAGCAGGCCGATCTGCATCCCGGCGACGCGCCGGAGGGCACGGTCGCGCATAGTGTGCCTGACGACGATGCCTGGGTCGAAGGACAGTCGCTGATCTCGACCGTCGAGGATGTCGAATTGATCGATCCTGACCTCTCCGGCGAGCGGCTATTGTACCGCCTGTTTCACGAGCGCGGCGTGCGCGTCTTCAGCCCGCAATCGCTGCGGGCGCAGTGCTCCTGCTCCCGCGACGCGGTCTCCGCGATGCTGAAGAGCTTTGCGCCGAAGGACCGCGTCGACATGGTCAAGGACGGCAAGGTCGTCGTGACCTGCGAGTTCTGCTCATCGGTCTACGAGTTCACGCCGAGGGAAGCCGGCGTGGAGTAGAGAGCGCGCCTCCGTCGCCGGCAACCGCTGCTGAATCAGTCGAAAAATGACCTGGACCGGATATTTTACGCGAGAGCTCACTCAGCCAGAAAGTCGCTGACGGGGCCGAATTGTCGCACCCTATGTGCGTGAGGTTGTCATTTCTACAGAAGGTTGAGGATGCCATCATTGGGCGGCCGAGATCCATTCGCGTTCGCGTTGGGATCGTTCGTGCTCATATTGCAAACGGAGGGTACTATGGAAAGCGCATGCAGGTATGCCATAGCCTTGATCATCTTTGCATTTGCCCCGTCTGTTTTCGCCGCCGAACTCCCAAAGGAAGGCAACTTCGACTACACTGCATGCTGGTCGGGCACGAGTAGCACCATCTCGTTTTCCAAGACTCACACCGCGCGAAGCTATGAGCACACGGGCTCTATTCGCAGCAATCCTCCGGGCGGGATTTTCGACAAGGATACATTCCGGTGCGTAGGGATGAATGCCTCTCTTGGCGGGAAGAATACCGGCACCACCGTCTGTGAGTCTATTGACCGGGACGGCGATAAGCGACTTTCGTACTTCTCAACTGCAGAGGGAAAGGTAACCAGAGAGTCAGTTGCGGGAACCGGGAAGTACGACGGCATGGTCGTGAGCGCCACGGTACAACCATTGGGACCTTTCCCAGTCATCAAAGAGGGAACGTTTCAAGACTGCAATCACCAGACTGGTACCTATAAATTGAAGTGATGCTTACCTTATGCGCGAGGGCCGCCTTCGAGCGGCCCTTTTCGTTGCGAGAAGTCGGCTTGTGGGCCTGCCAGGATCTGACAGGCTTCGCTGACAATGTCCGTTGTTGAGGGCAAAGCCGACCTCCCGGTTGAGCATCCGGACTTCTCACTTGACCCATAGCGGTCGTAGAGCCCTGCCGCTGCTCAGACCGCTCGAACTTGGGCAAGCCGCTTGATTGCGTATGCGTCGTCCCAGCAGACGGCGGCCTCCCATGCGGCCGATGCTTGCGCGGCGATGTCATGCGCGCCGCCATCGAGACCGGCGGCGTTGTGGGGCAGCACCAGGTCGAGATCGGGGACGTCAACATGCGATTCGTCCCAGTCGATCAGCGCGACCCGATCTGCGGTCATGCGGATGTTGCGCGGGTTGGGGTCGCCGTGGACGACGCAGGTCTGACGTCCGACAAGCCGCGCCCACGCGGCTCGGCATCGAGCAACGCCCTCTGGCGGCATTGCGCCGAGGTCGATCTTCGTCCCGGTCTCGGTGTGCAGGAGGTCGGTCGACGATCGCCAGCCCGGACGCTGCGGCCACCCCACCGTCAACCGATGCAGCCGGCGGAGCATGTCGGCCACGCGACGCCAGTCGGCCTCCGTCTCTGGCGGGCCGCCCTCCACGTATGTCATCACCACCAGACCGTCCGCGAACAGCCGGCCGTCTGTCGTCGGGATCGGCACCGGCACGGTCAGACCTTCACGGTCGAGGTGTTGGAGGAGCTCGGTCTCCCAGGCGAGATCAGCGTCGCTCCTCGCACCGAGACGACCGACCGCGAGGTGTCCTTGAATGCGCACGCTCCACACGTCGTTGGCGACCCCGCCGGCGAGTGGTTCGATGCGAGCTACGTCTTCACCCCACTGCCCGAGTGCCTCCCATCCCATCGGCGATATCAAGGGCACTCCTCGTGGCTGACAAAAGACATTTAGGCGAATGTCACTAATTGGCGCTTGAATGTCACCTATTGGCCCCAAACAACCCTTGGAGATGTCCTGCTATTCCGCCGCTGTCAGAGGATAAGGTGACATCCGGCGAACGGGCCAAAACTGACGCGATTGCCCCAAGCTGACCTCACTACCGATTGCAGATCGTGCAGCCGCGGAGGTCGACTGGTATAAGCTGTGACCGATGGGCCGCAAACTCATGCAGCGACTGCCGCCCAGGTTATAGCGCCTCCTTGTCAGGAGATGTGTCCATGACCACGCTCACAACGCCCGACGAGCGGGCGCGGGACACCGAGCAGAAGTTGACCGACGACGAGCGGTTCTCGCTCATCATCAGCCTCCTCGGTCCGGCTTCCATCGTCCCGCGCGATCCGCGCATCCCCGCGGATGTAAAGAACGTAAGCGCGGGCTATACATCCGGCATCCCTCGGTTGGGTATCCCGGCACTCCAGTCGAGCGACGCCAGCATGGGCGTCACCAATCCCGGTTACCGGCCCGATGACAAGGGTGCCACGGCCTTCCCTGCGTCCATCCTCGTCGGTTCGAGTTTCAATCCGCAGCTCGCACGCAAGGGTGGCGTGGCAATCGCGCGTGAAGCGCGCATACGCGGCTTCAACATCATGCTGGCGGGCGGAATGAATCTCGCTCGCGATGTGCGTAACGGTCGCAACTACGAATATTATTCCGAGGATCCGTGGGTGAGCGCAGTGATGGGCGCGGAGGCTGTCAACGGCATCCAGAGTCAGAGCGTCATCTCGACGCTCAAGCACTACACGCTCAACTGCAACGAGACCAACCGCCATTGGCTGGACGCGATCATCGATCCGGCGGCACATCGCGAATCCGACCTGCTCGCCTTCCAGATCGCCATCGAACGGTCGCAGCCCGGCTCGATCATGAGCGGTTACAACAAGATCAACGGCGTCTATGCCAGTGGTGATCCGCACCTACTCAACGACGTGCTCAAAGGCGCGTGGGGCTACAAGGGCTACGTGATGTCGGACTGGGGCGCGGTGCCGGACTGGGACTACGCGTTCAGGGGACTGGATCAGGAATCCGGCATCCAGCTGGATGTGAAGCAATGGGGCGCCGAAGCATTTACCGACAGGCTCAAGGCGGCCTACAGCGACGGCAAGTTCCCGAAGGAGCGGCTCTCGGACATGGTGCGCCGCATCCTGCGCTCGGTGTACGCCGTAGGCATCGACAAGTGGGGCCCGGCGCCTGCGGTGGATATGACGAGGCACAACGAAATCGCGCTTGAGATCGCCCGCCAGGGCATCGTGCTCCTGAAGAACGACGGCGCGCTGCCGCTCGCAACCGACAGGCCGTTGAAGATCGCCGTGATCGGCGGCTATGTGCAGCAAGGCGTGATCAGCGGCACGGGTTCCGGCGCAGTCAGCCCGGTGGGTGGCTTTGCAGGCGTCATCAAGATCGGCGGCGCGGGCATCATGGGCGGCCTCCGCAATCTTTTCCTGTTCCCGCCGTCTCCGCTCGATGCGTTGAAGAACGCCCTGCCGCAGGCGGAGATCGATTTCGACCCCGGCTACACGCCGGCAGAAGCCGCGTTGACGGCGAAGCGCTCGGACGTCGTGATCGCTTTCGGCATTCGCGTCGAGGGCGAAGGCTTCGATCTGCCGGACCTGAGCTTGCCGTGGGGGCAGGACGCGGTGATCGACGCGGTCGCGTCGGCCAATCCAAACACCATCGTCGTGCTGGAGACCGGCAATCCGGTCTCGATGCCGTGGTGCGACAAGGTGAAGGCGATTGTGCAGGCCTGGTATCCGGGGCAGGCCGGCGGCCAGGCGATTGCAGAGATCCTCGCGGGCAGGGTGAACCCGTCGGGCCGCCTGCCGATCACATTCCCGGCAAGCCTCGCGCAGACGCCGAGGCCGGAGCTTTCCGGTCTTGGCACGCCGTGGGGCACGCCAACGACCGTCCGCTATGACGAGGGCGCGGAGGTCGGCTATCGCTGGTACGCGCAGAAGAACATCAAGCCGCTCTACGCCTTCGGCCATGGATTGAGCTACACCACTTTCTCCTACAGCGACCTGAAGGTCAGCGGCGGCGAGACCGTTACGGCAACGTTCACGGTTACCAACACGGGCAAGATCGCGGGCGCGGACGTGCCGCAAGTTTACCTGACCGATGCGCCAGATAGGAAACGCATGCGCCTGCTCGGCTTCGAGCGGGTCGAGCTTGCCCCGGGCGTGTCACGCAGCATCACCATCACGGCCGAGCCGCGATTGCTCGCGCAGTTTGATGGCGTGGCGGGCCGATGGCGCATTGCTGGGGGCAGTTACCGCATTGCCCTAGGTCGTTCGACAGAAAATCTCCCGCTGAACGCCGCGGCGCAGCTGGAGCCGCGGGTGTTCGGCGAATGAGATTTGGCGACATGCGAAATGGAGTTGGCGTCCACAATGTCCGTTCCTGGCCCTACTCGGACCTGACAGGCTTGGCTGACAATGTCCGTTGTGGAGGGCAAAGCCGACTTCCCGGTTCAGCCTCCCAGACTTCTCAGTTTGACCGAATCGGACACGAGCGCCGCCGCCGTGCTAAAATTGTCTCAGCAGACTAACGAGAAAATGGCCACAACGAGGGCAAGCGCGGATCGCTTCAATGGCAACGCATCGAATCTATACAACAAGCTTCGCAAGCGTCTATCCACTCTACATAGCGAAGGCGGAGAAAAAGGGACGCACAAAGGCGGAGGTTGATCAGATAATCCACTGGTTGACTGGTTACGGTCAGAAGGAGTTGGAGACGCAGCTGGAAAAGCAAACCGACTTTGAGACCTTCTTTGCGAAGGCTCCTAAAATCAATCCTTCGCGAGCCCAGATCAAGGGCGTGGTTTGTGGCGTCCGAGTGGAGGATATCAAGGAGCGAACCATGCAGGAAATTCGCTACCTGGATAAGCTGATCGACGAGTTAGCTCGTGGAAAGGCAATGGACAAAATTCTGCGAAAGTAATGATCTCGAGCGACCGAGCCTCCGTCAACTCGGCTCGGCGTCGCTATGATGCGTCTCCTGACCTTGGGGGGTCGAACATGAGGCGGCGTGAGTTCTTAGCGCTTCTCGGCGGCGGGGCGGCGGCGTGGCCACATGCCGCCCCTGCACAACAGACCGGGCGGCAGTATCGCATTGCAATCATTGCAGCGCCGGGGTGGCAAATCTTCCTCGATGAACTTGGCCAAGCCGGATTTGTGGAAGGCCGCAATCTTGAAGTTGATACCCGCGGACTTGGCGTGGCCCCTGCTTCTTACGAGAAGGTCGCCGTTGAGCTGACCAAAGCGCGGCCGGATGTCCTGATGGTGACCGGACCCGATGCAACGCGTGCTGCGCAGAAAGCAACTCAACGCATTCCTATCGTTGCGCTTGCAGATGACTTGCTCGGCAGCAAGCTCGTCGCCTCCATGGCTCATCCCGATGGTAACACGACTGGTGTCGCCATTTTTGCATTCCAGCTCGATGTCAAGCGATTGGAGCTGTTGCATGAGGCGCTCCCCGGAGCCCGACGGATAGCCATCTTTGCCGATCACGAGCCAATACGAAATATCGACGCTCTCGAAAGTGCTGCCCGATCATTCAGCATCGAGATCGTTCCGTTTGCGGCGCGGTCTGAGGACGAAGTCATCCGGGCGATCGATGCCATGAAGGCGACACCGGTCGACGCGGTCAATGTCTTGGCGTCGCCCCATCTGGGCGGCGAATTCCGTTTTCTGATCCGCAACCGCTTCGACCTGCATCGGCTGCCCGCCATTCTGCAATGGCCTGAAGAGGCCGAGGCCGGCGGCTTGATTGCATATGGTCCCCGTCTCAGCGTCGTTTTTCGTCAATGCGCCCGTCAGGTCGCGAATCTGTTGCGGGGTGCCAATGTCGCTGATGTGCCCGTTGAGCAGCCGACTGAGTTCGAGTTGATCGTCAATCTCAAGACTGCAAAAACGCTGGGTGTCGAAATCGCACCCACGCTGCTCTCTCGTGCCAACGCCACAATCGAGTGAGGCCGTGACTTTTGGCCCTTCGTACGCGGCCCGGCGCAGCGCAGTCAGCCGCCTGAGGCGCGAGCGGAATGGTGGATTGCGCCATCCGCCTTCGTTCGTTGAACTGCGGCGGAAGTGGCCGGCCCGACGCGCCGATAACCGTGAGTTGCCCGACGGCGCAAGCCTCCGAGCAAATAATATTTCTGTTTTTCAGAAATGCAAATCAGTGTAATGATCCGTTCGTCTCACCCGATCGAGGGGCGCTTCGCGATCGTCACGAGCGTTGGGTCGAGATGCGGTGGACGCTGATTGCGTGACTGACGAGCACGCGAGAGGCGGACGGCGAAGTCGTGTGGTTCCGACGCCCCGATGCAGGTGTCAAGTTCGCGAGCGGCAAGCTGCTCACGGATGACGGTGACAACAAAGCTGGTCTCACCGGGAAGAGTACGAAGGACACCGTAAAACCATCGCGCAGGGAAAGCCGGGTTGTTTCCGGTTACACCTGTGGTCCTACCCCCGGTGCTTTTTGTTGCACCGGGCCCATGGGTGC
>NZ_JAFCJK010000011.1 GCF_018131005.1 Bradyrhizobium lablabi | reverse complement strand
CCGATTGAGGGGCGCTTCGCCATCGTCACGAGTGTTGGGTTGAGATGCGGTGGACGCTGCGGCACACGAGGCGAACGTGCCAAGGCGGACGGCGAAGTCGTGTGGTTCTGACGCCCCGATGCAGGTGTTAAGTTCGTGAGAAGCAAACTTCTCACTGACGACGGTGACAACAAAGCTGGTCTCACCGAGAAGAGCACGAAGGACACCGTAAAACCATCGCGCAGGGAAAGCCGGGTTGTTTCCGGTTACACCTGTGGTCCTACCCCCGGTGCTTTTTGTTGCACCGGGCCCATGGGTGCAATCGGCACCCGGCTTTCCCTGCGCCCTCATTGCTTCACGAGGGTCGAACGTGACGCAAACCTCGGACGCAACGCGCCGCGAGAATGCGGATGTATGTCTTGCACAATTGCGAGCGGAGCGACTTGTCCGCCATAGCCTTGGCGAAGGCGGAAGCAATCCATCTCTCTACGCTCGCGGAAAGATGGATTGATTCGTCGCCTCAGCGCAAAATCGCTTTGCAATTTTGTCGCGAGCTCCTCGCAATGACGGCGGATGGGGCCGCCTGTACCATCGACAAGGTGTCAGCCGCCCCTCACCGGCGCCGGGCAGCGTTGCGCAATCGTCTTTGTGAGGTTGCTTGGCAAGCCAGATCGACTTTGTCATAACAGGCGAAACAACATGTTGCGCGTGCGGGGCCTCAGCGATCCGCCTGCAGCCAATGAGCCGGGAGGATGCCATGGCCAATATCCGTGTTCTCGCTACCGATCTGGAATTTCCCGAGGGGCCGGTCGTCATGCCTGACGGCTCGATCGTGCTGGTGGAAATCCGCGGCCAGCGCCTGACCCGCGTTTATCCAGACGGACGCAAGGAAATCGTTGCGAAGATGCCGGGCGGCCCGAACGGGGCAGCGCTCGGTCCCGACGGCAAGATGTATGTCTGCAACAATGGCGGCTTCTCCTGGATCCCGACCAAGACCATGATCATGCCGGGGCCGCAGCCGGAGGACTATCTTGGCGGTTCGATCCAGCGCGTCGACCTGCAGTCCGGCAAGGTCGAGACCGTCGTCAGCAAATGCGACGAGCAAGCGCTGCGCGGGCCGAACGATCTCGTGTTCGACAAGCATGGCGGCCTGTGGTTCTCCGACCTCGGCAAGCGCCGCACCCGCGACATGGATGTCGGCGCATTCTACTACGTCAAGCCCGGGATGACCGAGATCGTCGAGGCGGTGCACGGCGTGTTGCCGGCAAACGGCATCGGACTCTCCCCGGACGAGAAGACCGTCTATATCGCCGAAACTCCGACGGCTCGGCTGTGGGCCTATGAAGTTTCCGAGCCGGGCACGATCAAGCCGCGCGACGTGATCTATCGTGGCGAGCGCGGCAAGCCGATTGCCGGCCTTGGCGGCTACCAGATGTTCGACTCGCTCGCGGTGGAAGCGAATGGCAACATCTGCGTGGCGACCCTGGTCTCGGGCTGCATCTCGGTGATCGCGCCGGACGGCACCGTGGTCGAGCAAGTGCCGACCGGCGACCGCGTCACCACCAACATCGCCTTCGGTGGCCCCGAGCTCAAGACCGCCTATATCACGCTGTCAGGCAAGGGCGAGTTGATCGCGATGGACTGGCCGCGGCCGGGACTGCCGCTGAACTTTTTGAACAAGTGATATAGGAATGTCATTGCGAGCGACGCGAAGCAATCCATGCAGCCACGGGTACGAAGCGAATGGGTTGCTTCGTCGCTTCAGCGCAAAATTGCCCTGCAATTTTGTCGCGAGCTCCTCGCAGCGACGGAAAGGACGTAGGAATGCCCTGGCTTGAACCGGTCACCCTTCGTGGCGCGCATGCGCGGCTCGAGCCGCTGTCGCACGATCATCGCGACGGGCTGATCGAGGCCGTGAAGGACGGCGAGCTCTGGAAGCTCTGGTACACTTTCATCCCGCAGCCGGAGAACATGGGCAAGGAGATCGACCGTCGGCTCGGCCTGCAAGCGGCGGGCTCAATGTTGCCGTTCACCGTGTTCGATGCATCGGGCACGATTGCAGGCATGACCACGTACATGAATGTCGATACGCCGAACCGTCGCGTCGAGATCGGTTCGACCTGGTACGCAAGGCGGGTGCAGCGCAGCGCGGTCAACACGCAGTGCAAACTGCTGCTGCTCGGCCACGCCTTCGAGACGCTCGACTGCATCGCGGTCGAGTTCCGCACGCATTTTTTCAATCAGCAGAGCCGGCGCGGCATCGAGCGCCTGGGTGCAAGGCAGGACGGTATCCTGCGCAACCACCAGATCGCGCCGAACGGTACGTTGCGTGACACCGTGGTTTACAGCATCATCGCCGGCGAATGGCCGACGGTGAAGGCTCACCTCAATTATCAACTCAACGAAAAGGCGCGGTGACGGTCAACTCCGCGCAAGACAATGATGGATAGATTCGATTATCTGATTATCGGCGCGGGCTCCGCAGGAAGCGTGCTCGCCAATCGCCTGAGCGAAGACGCCGCGACCACGGTCTGCGTGCTGGAGGCGGGGCCGAGCGACTGGCATCCCTACATCCATCTGCCCGCCGGCTTCATCAAGACCTTTCACATGAAGAGCGTGAACTGGGCCTATCAGCAGGAGGTGGGCCCATGGACCGGCGGGCGCAGCATCTATGCGCCGCGCGGCAAGACGCTCGGCGGCTCGTCGTCGATCAACGGCCACATCTACAATCGCGGCCAGCGCCAGGATTTCGACACCTGGGCGCAGCTTGGCAATCGCGGCTGGGGCTATCCCGACGTGCTGCCCTATTTCCGGCGGATGGAGCGGCGGATCGGTGAGGGCGACGACACATATCGCGGCCGCGACGGCAATCTCACCGTGACCACGATGGACTGGCAGGATCCGCTCTGCGAAGCCTTCATGGAGGGCGCCGTCAGCCTGGGCATTCCACGCAACCCTGACTACAACGGCAAGATCCAGGAAGGCGTCTCCTATTGCCAGCGCACCATCCAGAATGGACTGCGTGTCAGCGCGGCGACTGCGTTCCTGCATCCGGCACGCAAGCGACCGAATGTCAATGTGCGTACGCATGCGCATGTCACCAACATCATCTTCGAGGGCAAGTGCGCGGTCGGCGTTCGCTACCTCAGGGGAGGAAAGGGCGGTGAGCCGGTCGAAGTGCGCGCCAACAAGGAGGTCATCCTGTCCGGCGGCGCCTACAACTCGCCGCAGGTGCTGCAACTCTCGGGCGTCGGTTCGCCCGACCTCTTGAAGTCGCACGGCATCGAGGTGCGTCACGCGCTGCCGGGCGTCGGCGAGGGTCTGCAGGATCACTACGCACCGCGCTCGGTGGCGCGGGTGAAGGATATCAGGACCATCAACGAGCTTCGTCGCGGCCTCAGCCTCTGGATCGAGGCGTTGAAATGGGCGACGACACGGCGCGGCCTGTTGTCGCTGTCGCCGACCATGGTTTACTGCTTCTGGCACTCCGGCGAGACCACCGAGAGCTCGGATCTGCAGCTCACCTTCACGCCGGCGAGCTACAAGGAGGGTGTGCAGGGCCAGCTCGAGGACGAGCCCGGCATGACTGTCGCCTCATGGCAGCAGCGTCCGGAGAGCCGCGGCTATGTCCGCATCCGCTCGGCCGATCCGTTTGCGCCGCCGATCATCCAGACCAACTATCTCGCCGAAGAGATCGACCGTCGCGTCGTCGTCGCCGGCATGAAGCTCGCTCGACGTCTGCTCGGCTCCGAGCCGCTCAAGCCGTATTACGCCTACGAGGATTTTCCGGGGCCGAACGTGCAAAGCGATGACGAATTCCTCGCCGCCGCGACCCAGCGCGGGACGACGACGTTCCATCCTGGTTGCACCTGCCGGATGGGGCCGGCCGACGCGCCGTGGGCCGTGGTCGACGATCAGCTTCGCGTGCGCGGGATGCAAGGACTTCGCGTGATCGACGCCTCGATCATGCCGCGGATGATTTCGGCGAATCTCAACGCGTCCACGCTGATGATCGCCGACAAGGCCTCCGACATGATCCGCGGCAAGGCCGCGCCGGCGTCGGCGAAGCTGGAAGAATATGCGTGAGGGTGTGGTTGGTATGCGCGATGATCGTCGTCGATCAGCGCGCACTATCTATCCCCGTCATGCTGAGGAGGCCGCAAAAGCGGCCGTCTCGAAGCACGACGGCCCCACTCGGGCCGTGCACCCTTCGAGGCTCGCTTCGCGAGCACCTCAGGGTGACGGGTCAAGCAAAGGAGTTCAGCCGTAGACGAACGCCTTGTCCTCGAGGTCGATCGCCGGGAATTCGTCCTTTTCGGTCCAGTAGTCCTGGTTGTGCTGCCATTCCGGCTTGTCGCCGCGCTTCGGCAGCAGATGCATGCCGCGCATCATGTAGCCGGGATTGAAGTTCTCCGCATCGATCCACGGCAACAGCGGCATGTTGTGGTCTTCCGGCCGCAGCGTGGGCGTCACCTTTTTCGCACCTGCCGCCTTCATGTGATTGAGCAGGCGACAGACGAAGTCGGCGACAAGGTCGACGCGCAGCGTCCAACTGGCGCGGAAATAGCCGAACACCCAGACGAGGTTCGGCACGCCCGTGAACATCATGCCGCGATAGGTCACCGTGTCGGCGAAATCGAGCGGCTTGCCGTCGATCTCGAAATCGATGTCGCCGTTGGCGCAAAGATTGAAGCCGGTCGCGGTGACGATGATATCGGCCTCGAGCTCGTTGCCGGATTTGAGCAGGATGCCCTTCTCGGTGAAGCGCTCGATCTCGTCGGTCACGACCGACGCCTTGCCGGACCTGATGCCCTGGAACAAATCGCCGTCCGGAATGAAAGCAATCCTCTGCCGCCACGGCCGGTAGCGCGGCGTGAAGTGGGTCGCGATGTCGTAGTCCTTGCCGAGATAGGCCTCGACGGCGGACAGGAGGTCCTTCTTGGCGGCCTCGGGCTCGGCGAAGGTCTTGCGCGTGAAGGCGTCCTGCTCGAACAGGATCTTGCGGCGTGTGATCTCGTGGATCCAGGCCTCGTCGACCTGCAGTTTGCGCAGTTCCTCGGTGATCTCGATCGCGTTGCGGCCGGTGCGAAAAAAGGTCGGCGAGCGCTGCAGCATGACGACGTGGCCGGCATCCTTGGCCATCGCCGGGATCAACGTCGCGGCAGTTGCGCCGGAGCCGATCACGATGATGCGCTTGCCGGCGTAATCGAGATCATCAGGCCATTTCTGCGGATGCACGATCCGGCCCTTGAACCTGGCCATGTCCGTCCACTCGGGCGTATAGCCCTCGGCGTGGCGATAATAGCCCTGGCACATCCAGAAGAAGTTGGCGGTGAAGCGAAGCTTCTCGCCGGTGTCGAGCCGCGTCGCGTCGATGGTCCAGAGATTGGCCTCGTTCGACCACTTCGCCGACGTGATGGTGTGGCGATAGCGGATGTGGCGGGCGAGGTCGTTCTCCTCGATCACCTCACCCATGTATTTCAGGATCTCCGCCGCGGTCGCGATCGGCGCGCTGGTCCACGGCTTGAAGCGATAGCCGAAGGTGTGCAGGTCGCTGTCGGAGCGGATGCCGGGATAGCGGTGCGTGGACCAGGTGCCGCCGAACGTCTTCTGCGTCTCAAGCACCACGAAGCTGGTGCCTGGGCATTGCGTCGCCAGGTGGTAGGCCGAGCCGACGCCGGAAATGCCGGCGCCCGCGATCAGGACGTCGAAATGTTCTGTTGTGACGGGTTCGGCAGCGCGGATTTGGGTTTGGACGTTCATGTTCCCTGGTCGTCTTGTTGTTTGCGGTACGGACGCAAAACGCCGGAGCCAAGGGCCCGGCGTGAGCGGATGTCGGAATCAGACTTCGCGGCGGCTGAGGAAGGCGAGCCGCTCGAACAAGTGCACGTCCTGCTCGTTCTTCAAGAGTGCGCCGTGCAGCGGCGGGATCAACTTGCGCGGATCGCGCTCCCTGAGCATCTCCGGCGTAATGTCCTCGTTCAAGAGCAGCTTGAGCCAGTCGAGCAGTTCGGAAGTCGACGGCTTCTTCTTCAGGCCCGGCACCTCACGCACCTCGAAGAAGATGCGCAGCGCCTCTTCGACGAGCCGCTTCTTGATGCCGGGAAAGTGCACGTCGACGATCTTGCTCATCGTGTCGGCATCGGGAAACTTGATGTAGTGGAAGAAGCAGCGGCGCAGGAAGGCGTCTGGCAGCTCCTTCTCGTTGTTCGAGGTGATCATTACGATCGGACGCAGCTTCGCCTTGATGTTCTCGCCGGTTTCGTAGACGTGGAACTCCATGCGATCGAGCTCGAGCAGCAGGTCGTTGGGAAATTCGATGTCGGCTTTGTCGATCTCGTCGATCAGGAGCACGGGGCGCTCCTGGTTGGTGAACGCGTCCCACAGCTTGCCGCGCTTGATGTAGTTCTTGATGTCGGACACGCGGCTGTCGCCGAGCTGGCTGTCGCGCAGGCGCGACACGGCGTCGTATTCGTAGAGACCCTGCTGCGCCTTGGTGGTGGACTTGATGTGCCAGGTAAGCAGTGGCGCATTGAGCGCCTTCGCGACTTCCTCGGCCAGCACGGTCTTGCCGGTGCCGGGCTCGCCCTTCACCAGCAGCGGGCGCTCGAGCACGATGGCGGCGTTGACAGCGACCTTGAGGTCATCGGTGGCGACGTAGTCCTTGGTACCCGTGAATTTCATCTATCCCTTTGCCTTGTCTCGTTCGTCGGCCACCTTGGCCTCAACATGAAACGACCGCTGGAACAGCGGCCGTCGAGAGCGGAATTGTCCCGGTCACGCGCGTCTGATCAGCGACAGGATGACCAACACGATCACCGCGCCGATGGTGGCATTGACGATATCGCGGATGGTGCCGCTCCCGAGGCTGACGCCAAGCTGCGGCAACAGCCAGCCTGCCACCAACGCGCCAACGATGCCAACCACGATGTTCCCGAGCAGGCCGAAGCCCGCGCCGCGGACGATCTGTCCGGCCAGCCAGCCGGCGATCGCACCGATCACCAATGCCGCGATGATCCCCATTCAAACGTCCTGCCCGATCTCCTGTCAGGCGCAATTCTAGTTGAAAAAGTGAGGCGGTCTAGCTCGGATTCCGCAGCGCAGCGGTACCCTGGGCGGCGGCCCGCGCATGGGACGTCAGGCGTATTGTTTCCGCCCTACGGAATGATTGCCGGAGGCCAGCGTCGAGGCGAGGACGGCGCAATTGCGTCCCGAGCGTTTCGCCTCGTAGAGCGCACCATCGGCCGCGCCGACCAGCGCAGCTTCATCAGCGGTCGCGGCCGAGCGGCTGGCGATGCCGAGGCTGATCGAGACCACGCCACGATGCGAGGCCGGGTTGGCGATCGCGAGCGAGCGGATGGTAAGGCGGATCGCTTCCGCGACCTTGAGTGCATCCTGTTCGTCAACACCGGGCAGGATGATGGCGAATTCCTCGCCGCCATAGCGCGCTGCCAGCGCGGAAGTGTTTTCCGTGGCATCCGCAATCACGCGCGCCACGCGCCGCAAACATTCGTCGCCGGCCTGATGCCCGCGGCTGTCGTTGAAGCCCTTGAAATGGTCGATGTCGAGCATGATGACCGAGATCTGCTCGCGGTCGCGGAACTCGCGCGGCAGCGCATTGTCGAAACTCCGCCGGTTGGCGAGCCTGGTCAGGCCGTCGGTCGTGGCAAGCTCGGCGAGGCGCACGTTCAGTGCATTGAGTTCGTCTTCCATCTTGCGCCGTTCGGTCACGTCGCGCAGCACGCCAACGACCTCGATGCCCTGGTGATCTTCAGCGGCGCCGGCAAGCTTGAAGTTGATCTCGACCCAGACCTCGGACCCGTCGGCACGAAAGGTCTTGAACGCAACGGTCTTGGTCGTCGTCCAGTCCGTCAGCTCGGAACTCGCCTTGGCTAGCTCGGCGCGGCTGTCGGGATGCACGAAGTCGAAGCACGACTTGCCGAGCAGGTCGTCGGGCTTGCGGCCAAGGATGGCTTCGACCGACTGCGAGACGAACAGGAATTTGCCGCCCCGATCCAGCCGGATGACAACGTCGGCGATGTTGTCTGCAAGCATGCGATAGCCCGCCTCGCGCTCGCGGAGCGCCGCCTCGATCCTTGCACGCCTGCGAAATTGCGCCGACAGCATCACCGCGAGCAGCACGACGGTCCCCATCACGACGACGGCCGCGACGGCATCGTAACGCAGGCCCTCGTGCCAGGCGGCAAGCACATCCTCCTCTGGCAACGCGACGGTGACCACGATTGGATAGAGCGAGGCGGTCTCATAGCCGAGATACTTCGTGTAACCGTCGAACGGCGAGACTGTCCTCGCATAGCCGCTCGGCGCTTCGCCGATCCGAACCTTGAAGGCGGTCGACAGGTCCTTGTTCCATTTTCCGTCGGGCCAGTGCGCGAGCACGGTGCCGTCGTTGCGCAGCAGGGAAATCCCGGCATGCCGGCCAAATTTGAAGGCCTTGTAGAAATTGTCGAAATACGTCGCATCGATCGCCGCAACCAGGACGCCGCCGAAGCTGCCGTCCTGGTTGCTGATGCGCCGGGACAGGATGATCGTCGCCCGTCCGGTCAGTCGCGAGCGCAGCGGGGGGCTGATGTGCAGCAGCGGATCGGTGGAATCGCGATGCCCGGTGAAATAGGCGCGGTCGGCATTGTTGTGGAGCGGTGTCTGGTCGAGCGAGGAGTAGATCCAGTTGCCCTCGCTGTTCAGGACGCCGATCTCCCTGATCTGCGGCAGCGTTGCGACCGTGTTGCGCAGATAGAGGTTGAAGCGATCCTCGCGCGGCCGTTGGTACTTCAACAGGTCGACCATGCCGGCCATGGCGACATCGGCGGCCTGGATCGAGTGGGATGCGTGCTCGGCCAGCGAATGGGCAAGATTGCGGATGTCACGCTCGCCTTGCGCAAGCGCCATGGAGCGAGCATCGAGTACCTTCCACACGACGAGCCCCAGCAGGCAGGCGGTCATGACCATCACCACCGCAGCGACGATCGCCACTGGCGAGAACGGGTTCGGCAGCTTGGTGGGAACGCGAGGCAACTCGGTCGGGTCCACTGGCGTTGTATGGCGTCCAGTGATCAACACTCCATCTTAACGTCACGTTTCGGCCCGGCAGGCCGAAGGTGGCCCGGGTGGTTAAGTGAAAGTGAATGGCTGATCCGCCGGCAGGAGGAGGCCAGGAGCCCTTGACGGCACCGTCCCGGCGGGCGATTTAACTAAATATGTTCCTGCAGTTCTTCACATCGCTGCGCGACGCTCAGGTGCCCGTGACGCTACGGGAGTATCTGACGCTGATGGAAGCGCTCGACGCCAATCTCGCCGAACAGACGGTCGAGAACTTCTATTACCTGTCTCGCGCCGCACTGGTGAAGGACGAACGCAATCTCGACAAGTTCGACCGCGTTTTCGGCACCGTGTTCAAGGGGCTCGAGAACCTGCTCGACGCCATGGGCAAGGCGGAGATCCCCGAGGAGTGGCTCAAGAAGCTCGCCGAGAAGTATCTCACCGAGGAAGAGAAGAAGCAGATTGAGGCCATGGGCTGGGACAAGCTCATGGAGACCCTCAAGAAGCGCCTCGAGGAACAAAAGGGCCGCCACCAGGGCGGCAACAAGTGGATCGGCACCGCGGGAACCTCGCCATTCGGCGCCCATGGGTACAACCCCGAAGGCGTCCGGATCGGGCAGGAGAAGAACCGCAACAATCGCGCCGTGAAGGTCTGGGACAAGCGCGAGTTCAAGGATCTAGACGGCAATGTCGAGCTCGGTATCCGCAACATCAAGGTCGCGCTCCGGCGGCTGCGCAAGTTCGCGCGCACCGGTGCGCCCGACGAGCTTGATCTCGACACCACGATCAAGGAGACCGCCAACCACGGCTATCTCGACGTGCATATGCGTCCGGAGCGGCGCAATGCGGTCAAGGTGCTGGTGTTCTTCGACATCGGCGGCTCGATGGATTCCCACATCGAGCAGGTCGAGGAATTGTTCTCGGCCGCCAAGAGCGAATTCAAGCACATGGAATATTTCTACTTCCACAACTGCCTTTACGAAGGTGTCTGGAAGCAGAACAAGCGACGCTTCACCGATCGTACGCCGACCTGGGACGTGCTGCACAAATACCCGCACGACTACAAGGTCGTGTTCGTTGGCGACGCGTCGATGAGCCCTTACGAGATCATGGTGCCCGGCGGCTCGGTGGAGCATGTCAACGAGGAGGCCGGCTCGGTCTGGCTCGATCGTATCGTCCGCACCTATCCGCATACGATCTGGCTCAATCCGGTGGCGCAGAAGCACTGGGATTATTCGGAATCGACCACCATCATCCGCCGCATCTTCTCCGAGCGCATGTACCCGATCACGATCGAGGGTCTGGAGCACGCCATGCGGGAACTGGTACGGTAATTCTGCTGCCGTAATTCCGGGTCTCGTCCTTTGGACCGTCCCGGAATCACGGCCTGGTACAAGCGAGGGAGAAGCCCATGTCCCAGACTATTCACCGTGGCATCAAGGCGCTGATCGACGAGGCCAACGCCGAGATCGAGACGATCAGCGCGGCCGACGCAATCACGCTGATCGGCAAGGACGACGTCGTGATCGTCGATATCAGGGATCCCCGGGAGATCGAGCGCGACGGCAAAATTCCCGGCGCATTCTCCTGCACCCGCGGCATGCTGGAATTCTGGATCGACCCGAAAAGCCCCTACGCCAAGCCGATCTTCCAGGAAGACAAGAAGTTCATTTTCCACTGTGCCGGCGGCATGCGCTCGGCGCTCGCCGCGAAGACCGCGCAGGACATGGGCCTGAAGCCGGTTGCCCATATGGGCGGCGGCTTCGCAGCCTGGCGCGAGGCTGGCGGGCCGATCGAGAAATGGGAGCCGAAGAAAGGCTAGGACGCGCCACGCGCGGCTCGGCCGGCGTGTCCATGATCTGACGGATTGCCGGATCAGCCCGGCAATAACGGCCTAAAAGGTTGCTCAAGATGACCACCACCGATGATCCTCTCGTCTCCACTGAATGGCTTGCCGCGCATCTTGGCGAGGCCGATGTGAAGATCCTCGACGCGACATTCAAGATGCCGGGCGTGCTGCCGCTGCCGAAGGACGACTATCTTGCCGCGCATCTTCCGGGCGCCGTGTTTTTCGACGTCGACGCCGTATCAGATCATTCCAATCCGCTGCCGCACATGTTTCCGAGCGCAGAGCAATTTGGCCGCGATGTCGGCGCGCTCGGCATCGGCAATGCCGACACGGTTGTCGTCTACGATGCCGGCGGCTGGGTGGCCGCGCCGCGCGCCTGGTGGATGTTTCTTTCCTATGGCCACCGCAATGTCCGCGTCCTCAATGGCGGCCTGAAGAAGTGGCGCGCCGAGGGACGGCCAGTCGAGAGTGGCGAGGTAAAGCCAAAGCCTGCGACGTTCAAGGCGACCTTTGACCCGCGCCGCGTGCGCAGCATCGAGCAGATGATTGCCAACGTCGAAAGCCGTGCCGAGCAGGTGATCGATGCGCGCGCCGCCGATCGCTTCGAGGGGCGCGCTGCCGAGCCGCGGCCGGGCATTCGCTCGGGCCACATCCCGGGCGCCCGCAATGTGCCCTACAACAACCTGTTTGATGCCGCTACCGGCGCAATGAAGCCGCACGACGATCTGCGCCAGGCGTTCAGTGGCGCCGGCGTGAAGACCGATGCGCCGATCGTGACGAGTTGTGGCTCTGGCGTTTCGGCCGGCGTCCTGACGCTTGCGCTTTACCGGCTCGGCGTCACCGACACCTCGCTCTATGACGGCTCGTGGTCGGAATGGGGACAGGCGGGCGGTCCGCCGATCGCGACGGGGCCCGCTTGAGGAAGGCGTTATCGCCTGGTGGTGGCCGGCGCGTTGATCGGCTGGCCGAACAGATCGACGGGTTGCTGCTGAAGCGCGGCCTGTTGCGCCGCCTGAGCCTGCGCGATGCGGCGCAGTTCCCTCGCGCGCCGCGCTCGCTTGTCGGCGAGGCTGCGATCCGGCTTGGCGTTGGTCGCCTTCGCGGGTGCCGATCTTGCGACCGTCACCTCCGGGCCGCCAAGCGTCGCAATTCGGGTCGCCGCCTGGCTCGCTTCCGGCGAAAGCTGTGGCAGCGCCGGTTCGACCACCTGCAACGATGCAACTTCTGCCGCTGCGGGCTCAACCGTCGCCGGCGGCGAGTCGGCAATGGCGGCAACCTTGTCCGCGTCATCGGGGGCGGCGCGAATCTCGGCCTCGACCGGCGCGGGCACCGCGGAACTGCCCTCGCGTGCCGGTGCAGTCTCGTCAGCCGGGACGTCCGCCTCGATCGGTCCAATTGTCCGCGCCTCGTCGGCTTTCACGGCGGCGAGTTGTTCGACTTCAGCCGGCGCCGCTGCCTCGGGCGCCTCCGGAGGCGGCTCCGCGACCAGGGGCTCGGGAGGTCTCTCCGATGGCGGAGGTTCAATGCTCAGCATGGCGAGCGTCGGAGGCGGCTCGACCTGCTGCACGAACTGCGGCTCGGAGGGCGCCCAGCGGGCCGGAACGTTGGCGAATTCTTCATGAGCTGCGCGCAGCAGCGCCGCTGCGCCCAACCCAAACACCAGAATCGACGTCGCCAGCACGATCGCGGCGAGCAGAAAACGAAGGCCGGGGAGCATGGGCGCGGGTTCCCCCTTCTGAGGGAAGTCTTGATGCCGAATAGGAACGCGGTGACCACACGGGCCGGTTTCGCCGGGCAGCGAATCGGTTGATTTGACGATATCGCAAATGCTTGGCGACTGTTTGCTACAAAATGCATAAGCCTTGATCGCCTGGTTCCACGGATTAATTTTCTCAGGCCGTGAGACATCTTTGCCGCAGGACGCGCTTGCGATCACAATATATGTCCGGATTCGGCCGGATTTCGCCGATTTGTCTTGAATGCGCCGCTATCTTCCGTCATCTGGCCGTTAACGGTCCGGTGTGGCTTGGGGACTATACAAAAGCGATGATGATCAACCGCATTCTGACGATTTGTGCTGCCGCAGCACTTGGCGCGGCGGGAACCTCGCTTGTGCATGCGCAGCAGGGTTATCCGGCTCCGCAAGTCTATTCGGCCGCGCCACAGCCGTATCCGCAGGGCAGCATGCCCGATTTCGATGGCTTAGACGATGACGACGCGCCGCAGAATTCGGCTGCGCTGCCGCCGCCCGGCCCGGTGCTGTCTCCCAACGATCCGCGCTACGGTCGCCCCATGAACGCACCGGTCTACACCGACCGTGCACCGACTGGCCCTGTGATGTCCCCTGACGATCCGCGCTATGGCCGCCCGATGAACGGCCCGGTCTATTCGGACCGCGGTGCGCCGATGGGACCCGTAATGTCGCCCGATGATCCCCGCTATGGCCGGCCCGCGGGCCCGCCGCAGGTGATTTATGCCGACCAGCCGCCGAGCGCTCTGCAAGGGGCCAATCGTGACAACGGCGTGCCGGCAGCGGGCGTCGTTTATCCGGTCAATCCGGGTGGCGATGATCGGGGCGCTCTGCGTCCGCCGGGAGCGATCGGAGCAGCAGGCGTCTCGGGCGTGACCGGTGCGGTGCCGCAGCAGCAGCCGCCGGTCGGTGCCGACGGCAGGCCGGTGCAGATTGCGGCCCTACCGCCGGATGAGCAGCCGGAAGCCGGGCCTGCGCAATTGCCGCCAAATCTGCGTCGCCAGGAAGTCGCGTTCCCGACCAAGGAGCCGGCCGGAACCATCGTCGTCGATACGCCGAACACTTACCTCTATTACATCCTCGGCGGCGGCCGGGCGATTCGCTACGGCGTCCGCGTTGGCCGCGACGGCTTCACGTGGACCGGTGTGCAGAAGATCACCCGCAAGGCCGAGTGGCCGGATTGGCATCCGCCGGCGGAAATGATCGAGCGTCAACCGTATCTGCCGCGTTTCATGGCGGGCGGTCCCGGCAATCCGCTCGGGGCGCGCGCGATGTATCTCGGCTCGACCGTGTACCGTATCCACGGCACCAACCAGCCGTCGACCATCGGCAAGTTCGTCTCGTCTGGCTGCATCGGCATGCTGAACGAAGACGTCTCCGACCTGTTCGAGCGCGCCAAGGTTGGCACCCGCGTGGTTGTGCTGCCGGGTGGCGCATCGCCGGCCACCGCCACCGCATCGGCGGCGCCGCCACCGGGCGGACCCGCTGCCGGAGCGCCGGCCGCGACCCAGGCGCAAGTCGGGCCCCTCCCCGGAACGCAGCCGACAGTGGTCCAGCCGCTGCCCGCGCCGGTCACGGTTCGCTAGGCATGATCCGGAAAAGTGTGTAGCGGTTTTCCGAGAAGATCATGCACAAACAATAGGCTAAAGCGCGATGATGGTTCATCATCATCTCATCGCGCTTTCGGCGGATCACGAAAGTTCGTAAAAAAGGCGCGCGAGGGCGCGCCTTTTTTCTTGGCTGGTCGCGGCGCGGCCTCAGGCCAGGCGGCGTGGCGGTTCGCCGCCTTTGGTGAAGGCGTCGATGCACTCGACCATCTGCCCGTAATGCGTTTGTAAGCCTTCGCGCGTCGCATAACCGAGATGCGGCGTCAGCACGAGGTTGTCGAGCTTGCGGAACGGATGGTCGACCGGCAGCGGCTCGACCGAGAACACGTCGATGCCGGCGCCCGCGATCTTCTTCTGCTTGAGCGCTTCGAGCAGCGCGTCCTCGTCGACGATTGGTCCGCGCGCGCTGTTGACGAGATAGGCTGACGGCTTCATCCGCGCGAGGTCCGCGGCACCTACCAGTCCGCGCGAGCGCGGGCCCAGCACGACGTGAATGGTGACGATATCGGCGGTCGAGAACAACTCCTCCTTGCTGGCATAGCCGACGCCGACCTCCTTGCACTTCTCGGGCGTGAGATTGGGGCTCCAGGCGATGACATTCATGCCGAGCGCCTTGGCGATGCCGGCGACCTTGCTGCCGAGCTTGCCAAGGCCGATCACGCCAAGGGTCTTGCCCTCGATCTCCGTGCCAGCAAAGGTCTGCCAGGGCTCGCCGGCATGCATCCGCGCGTTCTCGCGGCCAATGCCGCGGGTCAGTTCCAGGATCAGCCCGATGGTGAGCGCTGCGGTGGGGTCGCGGCTATATTGCGTGCCGCACAGCACGACCTTACGGTCCTTCGCGGCCTCCGTATCGATTGCGGCATTGCGCATCCCCGACGTGATCAAGAGCTTCAGCTTGGGCAGTGCGTCGAACAGCGTGCGCGGAAACGCGGTGCGCTCGCGCATCGCGCAGACGATTTCGAAATCCTTCAGCTTCGCAGCGGCGTCAGCTTCACCCGCGAACGGCTGGTCGAACACGGTGACGTCGACGCGGTCCTTGATCCTGGGCCAGTCGGCCACCGAGAGAGCGATTTGAAAATAGTCGTCGAGAATTGCACAGCGCAGCCGCGTCATTGGAAAATCCATTGTGGCGAGGAGGACGGCGCGAAGCGGGCCGTCGGAGGAGCGCCATGGTTGCGCGCAATCGGTGGGTGCGCAAGCGCACCGGCAGGCCGGCTGAACTCAAATGTCCGGGAAGGTCACTTCGAACGGGCCGGGTGCTTGGCGCGCCAGGCCGGGCCCGGACCGCGCATGTAATAGAGTTCCGGCCGGTAGGGGTTGAACGCCTTGGCGATGAACGCGCGCCAGAAGGCACGTAGTTCGGCGAAAGGCTTTGCCTCGCTTCTGACCGCCGGGCGCGGGAGAGATGCCGAAGTGATGGTAGCCATGACGCGGCCTCTGCTTTCCGATCGCGGTTCTGCCGCGAAAAACGCCGATTTTGGCGCCTGAGAACGAGTTTTGGCCTGATTTATTAAAAGATGGTTTCAATTGTCGTGATCCGGCGCACACATGGTGTCGAACCCGTATTCATCCGTGGTGAACGGATGGAAAACGCCCGCCTCCGGTTGCGCTTTCGGGGGCCGGCGGCTACATCGGCGGCAGCAAAATTTCCTCACATCCGGATCAATTCCAGGGACCGCGAATGGCTCGCCAGTTCGTCTATTTCATGCAGGGTCTGACCAAGGCGTATCCGACCCGCAAGGTGCTCGATAACATCCATCTGAGCTTCTACCCGGACGCCAAGATCGGCGTGCTCGGCGTCAACGGCTCGGGCAAGTCGACCCTGCTCAAGATCATGGCCGGCCTCGACAAGGAATACACCGGTGAGGCGTGGGTCGCCGAGGGCGCCCGCGTTGGCTATCTCGAGCAGGAACCGCAGCTCGATGCCAAGCTCACGGTTCGCGAAAACGTCATGCAGGGTGTAGCCAAGCAGAAGGCGATCCTCGATCGCTACAATGAATTGGCAGTCAACTACTCGGATGAGACCGCCGATGAGATGACCAAATTGCAGGACGAGATCGAGGCCCAGGGCCTGTGGGATCTCGACAGCAAGGTCGACCAGGCGATGGACGCGCTGCGCTGCCCGCCTGACGACGCCGATGTGACGAAGCTTTCGGGCGGTGAGCGCCGCCGCGTCGCGCTGTGCCGGCTGTTGCTCGACCAGCCCGAGCTTTTGCTGCTCGACGAGCCGACCAACCATCTCGACGCGGAATCCGTGTCGTGGCTGGAAGGCCATCTGCGACAATATCCCGGTGCGATCCTGATCGTCACTCACGACCGCTACTTCCTCGACAACGTGACGGGGTGGATCCTCGAACTCGACCGTGGCCGCGGCATTCCCTACGAGGGCAACTACTCGTCCTGGCTGGTGCAGAAGCAGAAGCGACTCGAGCAGGAGGGCCGCGAGGACACCGCACACCAGAAGACGCTCGCGCGGGAGCAGGAATGGGTCGCCTCCTCTCCGAAGGCACGCCAGGCCAAGTCGAAAGCGCGCTACCAGCGCTACGAGGAACTGCTCAAGAAGGCGAGCGAGAAACAGACCCAAGCCGCGCAGATCATCATTCCCGTCGCCGAACGGCTCGGCGCCAACGTCGTCGATTTTGAAGGGCTCAGCAAAGGCTTTGGCGACCGCCTCTTGATCGACGATCTCACCTTCAAGCTGCCGCCGGGCGGCATCGTCGGCGTGATCGGCGCGAACGGTGCCGGCAAGACCACGCTGTTCAAGATGATCACCAAGCAGGAGCAGCCGGACAAGGGCACGATCACGGTCGGCGAGACCGTGCATCTCGGCTACGTCGACCAGTCGCGCGATGCGCTGGAGGGCAACAAGACCGTGTGGGAGGAGATTTCGGGCGGCAATGAATTGATCCTGCTCGGCAAGAAGGAAGTCAATTCGCGCGGCTATTGCTCAGCGTTCAACTTCAAGGGTGCCGACCAGCAGAAGAAGGTCGGCGCGCTGTCCGGCGGCGAGCGCAACCGCGTGCACCTCGCCAAGATGCTGAAGTCAGGCGCCAACGTGCTGCTGCTCGACGAGCCGACCAACGATCTCGACGTCGACACGTTGCGTGCGCTCGAAGAGGCGCTGGAGGATTTTGCCGGCTGCGCCGTCATCATCAGCCACGATCGCTGGTTCCTCGACCGCATCGCGACCCATATCCTCGCCTTCGAGGGCGACAGCCATGTCGAATGGTTCGAGGGCAACTTCCAGGATTACGAAAAGGACAAGATGCGCCGGCTCGGCCAGGACAGCATTATTCCGCATCGCGTGAAGTACAAGAAGCTGACGCGATAGCCAGACCGACCCGTGGCGATCGCGGGACAAGATGTCGCGCGATCGCGTGTCTCTTTGACAGCATCGCGGCACGATCTGCGGCCAGTTGTCGCTTTTCAAGCGCGTGAGATTGCGTAGATAGAGCGCTCCGCAATCAAATTCCGCGAGCTGTCCATCATGTCTGCCATTACCGACGCGCCCGTCTCCAGGAAGAGCCGGCCGCTGCGTCCGGTTCCGATGCTGATCTTCGGATCGCGCTGGCTGCAATTGCCGCTCTATGTCGGCCTCATCATCGCCCAGGGCGTCTACGTCGTTTTGTTCATCAAGGAACTGTGGCACCTGTTCGCGCATTCCTTCGACTTCAGCGAACAGCAGATCATGCTGGCGGTTCTCGGCCTGATCGACGTCGTGATGATCTCGAACCTGCTCGTGATGGTGATCGTCGGCGGCTACGAGACCTTCGTCTCGCGCCTCAACCTGCATGGTCATCCGGACGAGCCGGAATGGCTCAGCCACGTCAACGCCAGCGTTCTCAAGATCAAGCTGGCGATGGCGATCATCGGCATTTCCTCGATCCATCTGTTGCGCACCTTCATCGAGGCCGGCGCGTTGGCGTCGGGCAAGACGGGTTACACCGAGACAGGTGTGATGTGGCAGACCATCATCCACTGCGTCTTCATCCTGTCGGCGATCGGCATTGCTGTCGTCGACAAGCTGTCGAATGCCTCGATCGAGGGAGCGAAGCAGCAGGCCGCGCATTGATCGCCGGGCCGGCGGAGCTAGGTTCACAGCGATCCGGTGCCGTGATAAGGCTCACCGCACGGGGTGCATGCCGGGTGGCTCGCACATTGGACCGCTGAGTGAACAGGTTCTTGGCTTTGGCATTTCTCCGCGCGCTCGCCTTCGGATTTCTGCTTCTCTCGTGGCCGATCGCGTCGCCAGTCCGCGCCGCCGACGCCGCTTTCACGCAGTTCATCGCCTCGCTCTGGCCGGAGGCGCAGGCCGCCGGCGTCTCGCGCGAGACCTTCGATCGCGAGACGCGCGGGCTCGAGCCCGACTACAAGCTGCCCGATTTGATCCTGCCGGGACGGCCAAAGACCGGCGCGCCGGCGCAGGCCGAATTCGTGCAGGTGCCGGCCGATTACATCAAGGATGCCTCGATCGCGCGCCTCGCCGCAGAGGGGCAGAGGCTCCTGCAGAAATATCGCGCGGCGCTCGACGAGATCGAGAAGCGGTTCGGCGTGCCGGCTACCGTCGTGCTCGCGATATGGGGCCGCGAAACCGATTACGGCCGCTATGCGCTGCCCTACGATACGCTGCGCGTTGTAGCCACCCAGGCCTATGTCGGGCGCCGCAAGGATCAGTACCGCACCGAATTCATCCTTGCTTTGAAAATTCTTAGCGATGGCGTGGTGACGCGCAAAGCGATGACCTCGTCCTGGGCCGGCGCGACCGGATACACGCAGTTCCTGCCCTCTGAATATTACAAGCACGGCGTCGATCTCGACGGTGACGGCCGCGTCGACATCTGGCACTCGGTGCCGGACGCGCTCGCCTCCGCCGCGCAGCAACTCGTGAACAAGGGCTGGCAACCCGGGCTGCGCTGGGCCTACGAGGTCCGCGCACCCGGCAATGTCGATTGCACGTTGGGCGTGCCGGAAGTCACGAAGCCGATCGGTGAGTGGTTGCGCGGCGGCTTTGTTCCGGTGCGCGGGCAGAAGCTCAGCGCATCGGAACAGGCGCAGCCCGCATCGCTGCTGCAGCCGGAGGGCGTCTATGGTCCGGCGTTCCTGACCACGAAAAATTATTTCGTGATCAAGGAGTACAATTTCTCCGACCTCTACGTGCTGTTTGTTGGCCATCTCAGCGACCGCATGACCAGCCCGCTGCCGTTCGCGACGCCATGGTCGGCGTCGAAGCAACTGCGTTCCGCCGATGTCGAGGCCATGCAGCGGCATCTGACGCGGATCGGCGTCTACAAGGACAAGCTCGACGGCAAGGCGGGCATGCTGACTCGCGCGGCACTCGGCGCCTATCAGAAGTCAGCGGGCCTGAAGGTCGATTGCTGGCCGAGCGATGCGGTGCTGCGCGCGATGAGCGCGGCGCGCTAAAGCGGCTTGAGATCAAGGCGGACGCTGATGCGGGACGGGTTGTTTCTGCTCAAGCCCGATTTTGAGGATCCAAAAACGCATCCCCGAGCAAACAAAAACCCGGCCGCGAAGGCCGGGTTCGCAAAGCAGAGCGCGGAAGGCGCGTCGGTGGATCAGTCGCAAACCTGGATGCGACGGAAACGCCAGCCATACCCATCCCAGAAGCGTTCGCGGGTCCAGTGGCACGGCGGCCCTTCGACGTAGGCGGGCGCTGGAGCGACGTAGACCGGGGCCGGACGGCTGGCTGCGATCGCGCCGCCGAGCAAGGCACCGCCGATCAGGCCGCCGGCAACGCCGGCGGCGACTGCACCGTCTCCGGCCTTGGCAGGCGGCGCGACGACCAGCGAACCGGCAATCGTGGCGACGGCGACAAGGGCAGCTAAAGTCTTCTTCATTTCTTTGGCTCTCCTGGAGGGTGGTGGCGCCGTGGCCTGGCGCCGGGTTTGAGATGATTCGCACGCTGGTCTTTGACTGCTGTCTCGCTAAACAGCGCAGAACAGTCAACGAAACGTAAACGTGGAAGGCTCAATCAGCCAGAAAAGCGGTTTTTTCACGCCATACAAAGCAGACGTCCCGGAAACCAGTGGATTTCCCGGGACATCTGGTGCGATTTAATCGAGATGAACGGAATCAGTCGCAGACCCTGACGCTGCGAACGCGCCAGCCATAGCCGTCCCAGAATCGCTGGCGCTGCAAGTAGCAGCCGGGGGGCGGGCCGTAGCCGGGCTCGGCGACGTAGGCCGGTCCCGGCGCGTAGCCGGGTCCATAATAATAGCCGTTCTGCGATGCGATCGCGCCGCCGACGATGGCGCCACCGATCAAGCCCGCAGCGACGCCAGCGGCGACTCCGCGTTGCGCCTGGGCCGGAGCGGGCACCGCTACGGCCGAGACCCCTAGGGTGGCGGCGGCGCAGAGCGCCAGCAATGTTTTCTTCATAGCTTCACCTTTCTCGCAGGAGCGGGGACAGCAAGCGATCTGTCTTAGCAAAGGTTCCATATTTCGGTTGAATGATCAATGAACGGCGCCGCCTCGATTAGCGACCAATGCCCGCAAGGCCCTCACGATCATGCGATGCACAAAAGTGGAACCCATCGAGGCACGGAATGACAGCCTTCTTGATCGCAGTGGGTGCGGTGTCGCTGGCGGTCTACGCCCTGATGATGGCGAACGGACGGCACCGGGTGCGGCGCAGTAGCGCCGGGACTGCGGGGACAAGCGGCTCCACCAACGATACTTCAAGCGGCGACAGCTGGAGCTTTGGCTGGTTCGGCGGCAGCTCAAATTCCGATATTGCGTGCAATTGCAGCGGCGACAGCTCGGGCAGTGATTGCGGTGGGGGCGGTGGCGACGGGGGCGGAGGCGGTGGCGATTGAAGTCAATGCCTTTGGAAGCGGCGATCTCGTTTCCCGAAGCGACAGTTTAGACTCATTCCAATTTGGATCGCGCATCAGTTTGGAATTGCTTCAAAAAGCGCTTTTTCCTTTTGCATCCCGTCGGGCCGTTCAATAGATCATGTGGCAGCATCACCGTTGGATCTGCCTTCTCTGATGATCGTCTGTTCCTGTAACGTCCTGAGCGACCACGATGTCCGGACCGCCGTAAATGGCGGCGGGTCCCTGACACGAAATGCCAAGCAGGTGTATGGCTGCCTCGGCTGCAATGCCGAGTGCGGTCGCTGTGCGCGAACCATCAAGGCGATCATCGACGAGGCGCTGGGGCCGTGCGCCAAGGCCTGCTGCAGCGGATGTCCGCACAGCCATCCCCAACCGGCCAACGAAGACGCCCAGCCCGCCGAATTCGGGCTCGCGGCCTACTGATCAGCCCAAGACCACCCGCTTCCATTTGTCCACGCGTTAGCTTTCGCGGAGTGTTGCTCTTGCCCGGAATCTGACTTAGAAACATTCTAAATTAGAATTCCGGCCGATTTGGCACGACAGGTGGAGTGGATCATGCAAGGCGACCCGAAGGTCATCGATTATCTGAACAAGGGGCTGCGCAGCGAACTGACCGCCATCAACCAGTACTGGCTGCACTACCGGGTCCTGAACAATTGGGGCCTGCTCGAGATGGCCAAGGTCTGGCGCAAGGAATCCATCGAAGAGATGGAGCATGCCGACAAGTTCACCGACCGGATCCTGTTCCTCGATGGCTTTCCGAACATGCAGGTGCTTGATCCGTTGCGGATCGGCCAGAACGTCCAGGAAATCATCGAGTGCGATCTCGCATCCGAAGTCGCCGCGCGCGCGCTGTACCAGGAGGCGGCGACCTACTGCCATGGCGTCAAGGACTATGTCAGCCGCGACCTGTTCGAGTCGCTGATGAAGGACGAGGAACATCACATCGACTTCCTCGAGACCCAGCTTGATCTGATCAATCGGATCGGTCTTGAACTCTACACCCAAAAGCACGTCGGGCATCTGCAGCACGAAGATTAAGGCCCCGGGCCGCTGTCGCCGGACGCTCTACCGCGGAACGAAAAAGGCCGCCCACGGGGCGGCTTTCTTGATTCTCGGCCGCATCCCTGCGTTTCGGGGTCGGTCAGTAGCAGCGGATGACGTTGACAGTCTGCTCTACGCCCCCGCGACCGGGGACCGTTACCGTCTCGGTGGGGCAGCTCGACACATACGGCCGATCGGAAGGGGCCACCGCCGGAGGATAGCGATGCGCCCAGTCCCACGGGACGTCATATTTGTACGTGTAGTTGATGTCGTTTGATACCGCCGCCGGCGGAACTTCGGCGAGCGGCGCGTTGTACCCGCCGTAATCGTCTCCGCTTAGCGACGGCCAGAAGATGCCAAGGTTGCGTCCGTGATGACGGACGGCGGAATGCGGCGAGGTGAACCCGCCGCGCGCTACTACACTTCCGGATCTCGCGAATAGGTCGCTCGACGAAGCAAGTATCAACGCTGCAACGCTGACGGACGCTAGGAGCGCCCAATGCATTCTATACGCCATGACACGCACCAACTCGGTTACGAAGCTTTCCAACGAACGCTAAACAGGGCCTCGCCACGCCCGCAAACTCATAATTAATTATTGGTTAAGAAGTAATGTTAACAAGGCGCCGTTGTCTCAAAACGGCACGAGGCGACACCATGTCGCGTCATAGCTGCGTCTTGTAGCGCTCGTAGACGACCTCCTGGCTCTCCGGCTCGCCGAGCGTGGTCTGGTCATGGATCACCTGGCTGATGCTTGGGAATACCTTGCGCTCGACGCGGGTATCCGCCGCCCACAGCCTCGAGCGCATCAGCGCCTTGCCGCAGTGGAAATAGGCTTCCTTGACCTCGATGCGCAGCACCGCGCGCGGCGGCTTGCCGAACTCGATCATCGATCCAAGCAGATCCGGATCGGCCGACAGGCGGCCTCTGCCGCCGATGCGTAGCGTCTCGTCGATGCCGGGGACGAAGAAGATCAGTTGCAGCAAGCCCGTCCCTTCCACGATGTTGCGAAAGCTGTCGATGCGGTTGTTGCCGGAGCGATCCGGCATCAAGAGCTCGTTCGGCCCGGCGACGCAGACGAAGCCCGGCGTGCCGCCGCGCGGCGAGGCGTCGACGCTACCGTCCGAGCCCGAGGTCGCCAGCACGCAGAACGGCGACATCTCGATGAATTTTCTGGCGTGAGCATCGATCTCCGGGCGCGCCTTGGCGATGACGCGCGCGGTCGGTTGTGGATAGATCGTGGCGAGATCCGAAGCGGCAAGATCGGTCAATGCAGTTCTCCGGTCAGTTGCGGCATCTCTCCGTTGCGCCCAGATTAGCATCGAGCACCGCCGTCGTCATCTCGATGTCATCTAAACCGATCCGCCGGCACTCCCCGATGCACGTCGTCGACCGCCTCGGGCAGGCCCGGAGCGATCGAGCTTCTCGCGGCATCGCGCGGGCTCGATCGCGGCCTACATCGTCCGCTGCGGTGCGCTCTGCAAGAGCTCCTGCAACTGCTTCGTGTAGAACCTCGCGTTGCCGGTGGTGAGATGGCCGCGCGTCTCAGTGCTGGCGGGGATCAGATAGATCTTGCCGTTCTTGATCCGCTTGACCGCAGCTTCGGTGACACCGGTCTCCGGCGGGTTGCGCTCGTCATCAGCGGCGTTGATCGCAAGCAGCGTCGCCTCGATCTTCTCCAAGCCGGCGGAGGGATCGTAGTCGTGCGAGGCCTCCCATTGATAGATGTAGTCGTTAGCATCGGCAGTAACCGGCAGCGCCAGCTGTTCGTCCACCATCTTGTCGGCCTGCGCGGCGGTCGGCGTCAGCGTCTGGTAGCCGAGCGTGCCGCCGGCGCTCGCGAAACGATAGGCAGCGATGGCGTATTTCATCATCCGCGGCTGGCTGGTGTAGTTGCCGCTGTTGTAGTCGGGATCGTTGCGGATGGTGTCCAGCATCATCCGCCGCAGCATCCAGTTGCGCGCCGCCATCGCGGTCGGCTGCGAGGCCATTGGCACCAGCGCATCCATCATCTGCGGATAGCGCACGCCCCAGATCCAGGTATGCATGCCTCCCATCGAATTGCCGATCACAAGCCGAAGATGCTTGATGCCGAGGCCTTCGGTGACGAGCCGGTACTGCGCATCGACCATATCGTTGTAATCGTATTTCGGAAAACCCGTCCGCATCGCGTCCGACGGTTTCGACGATTTGCCGTGTCCGATGCCGTCGGGGACGATGATGTAATATTTCGACGCGTCGAGGGGCTGGCCTGGTCCGAACAATTCCCCCGCGAAGGTCGGTGTCAGCATGCTTGCGGCCGAGCCGCCAGAGCCGTGCAATACCAGCACCGGCTGCCCGGTTGGTGCGCCGAGCGTTGTGTAGTGCAACCGCAGTTCCGGCATCGTCTCGCCGGTGTGGAATTTGAAATCTTTCGCGATCCACTCGCCGTCCTTCGGCGCGGGATAATCTGCTGCCATTGCCGTTGCCGACATCGAGACGAGAGCGGCTACAAGCGCCGCGCGAAAGATCTGCATGCGTGTTCTCCCATGGCATGGGCCGCCTTGCCGGGGCCTCATTGCGATGAATCTAGCATGGCAGGAAGCATGCGCCGAGGGCTGCGCATGGCGACGCCAACGGGAAAATTTCACATGCTGCGTGGCGGACGCGGGGAATAGTTCAGCTTCCGTCCTCGACGTTGGTGTCCGGACGGTCATTGCCGGCGGCGGTCTCAGTCAGCCATTTTCCATCTGCGGTCTCGTACTGGATCGCCTCGGTGCGTCCGGGCACGCGCTGCTCGGTGGCGGCACGCCGCGCCGCAGCGAGGGCTGCTGCATGGGTCGCAAACGGTTCAGAAAACACACCGTTCACGGTGTAGGCCCAGCCGCCGTCATGCTGGACGATCTTGTAGGTCACGTGGCTCATCGGGAACCTCGCTCCGCCGAAACGATCAGGGTGTCAGGATAGACCACGATGTCGTATTTTGCAGCAGCGGATCGTCCTTTGGGGGAGCTGCCCCGCCACGGCAGCGCACGGAGAGCTTTCATGTGCCGTAACATCAAGACCTTGTTCAATTTCGAGCCACCTGCCACTGAGGACGAGATCCAGGCCTCGGCGCTGCAATTCGTCCGCAAGCTGTCCGGTTTCAACAAGCCGTCGCAGGCCAATGAGGCCGCCTTCGACCGCGCGGTCGCCGAGGTCTCCGATGCAGCGCGAAAGCTATTGACTTCGTTGCAGACGTCGGCGCCGGTGCGTGACCGCGAGGTGGAGGCGGAAAGGGCGAGGGAGCGTTCGCGGCTTCGGTTTGGCTGAGTCGGCGCGCGACGGCCACAGTGACGCGGCTCACGGTAGGGCAGTACGACGCCGGTCAGGATGCCTGGTCATCCGCGCTCTGGAGCTCCGCCATGACACCAGCCTTTTCGCTACATCAGCATCAATACACCATGTGATGGTGATCACCGCTCAGATGCGCACGTGAAGGAGAATGACCCACGAGCCGAGAAGGGCCGTCACTTCTTGTCCTTCTTGTCCTTGCGGCGGCGCTTTTTCTTCTTCTTGTGATCGTCGTCGTCATCTTCGTCGAAATCGCCGATATCGACGTCATTGGCGATCGCCTCGGCGGCTGCGCGCTCGACTGCCTCTTGCTCGGCTTGCTCCGCCGCTTCGCGCTCCTTGGAGCGTTTGTAATCTTCCCAGGCGTCGAAGATCATGTGCAGCCACGGCATCACCTGGTCGATCGACGGCAATTGGCCGGGCGGGCCGGCCTCGCCGCGCGGACCGGATTGTCCCTGAGGCCCCCGCGGGCCGGCCTCGCCACGCTGGCCTTGCGGACCTGCTTTTCCCTGCGCGCCAGGCTTGCCTTGCGGTCCTGCCTTGCCTTGCGAACCGGGCTTACCTTGCGGTCCCGGCTTGCCGCGGGCGCCCTCCGGCCCCGGCCGGCCCGGATGTCCCTGCGGACCTGGACGGCCCGGCTCGCCCTGACGGCCACGCGGCCCCGATCGTCCCAGGCGAGAAGTTGTGTCGTCAACCAATGCTATGCTCCGTCAAATGGCAGCCGCTTGTATCAGAGGTTGGATGACGGCTTCAATTCTTGGGCCCGCGCCTGTGCACTCGATCAACAGTCATAATTGCGCAGGAGATTCGGCGCGAGGGAGAGCGACGTGCGGTTCTTGACGGGCAGGGAGCAGCATGTGTCGCGCGTGCGCGGTCACGCCCTCTGTAGGCCTGAATTGGTCCCGCCGCTCGACATCGTGGTGACGCGGCACGACGTACCGGACGAGACCGCGTTTCGCGGCAGCGGCGTTCTCGATCTTTATGAAGAGTTGTTTCCGCCGAACGAACGCGACAGTGGCGACGATATCGTGCGTTGGGTGTTGTCGGACGACGTCGGCAAGCGGCGCTGCTTCACCGTCAACGGCGAGGCCGTGTCCTACAGGCTGGATTCACGCTGTTTCATCCTGCGCGCCGCAGAGCGCGCGATCGGGTTGGGCTTCTTCACCTATGATCACGCAAGCCGTCTCCTCTACTGCAATAATGTCGGCGTGCAGACGAAGTGGCGAGGCGGCAGCCTGGCGCGTGCGTTCTATCTCGAAATGGTCGGCATGCTGGATGAGTTGTTTCCGCACAACATCGGCGTGGTGTTGGAAGTCGAATACTTCGATCGCGACAGGCTGGAGGCGATCATCGGCGATCTCGAGCGGGGCGGTGAGCGGCGGATGACCGCAAACGATCAGGTCGAGATCCGAAAATTTCTTCGCGTGAGCTGGTATCGAAAGCTTGACCATGCCTTCTTCGTCGACGTACGCACGAAGCAGCCGATGCTGTGCCGCTCTCCATGCCTCGATCCCGCATTGCCGCCGTCGGTGTGGGCGGGCGCGGAAGAGGACTACTGGCTCATGTGGCATCCGCGCGCCGGCGCGGCCACGGGCGTGTCGGGCGCCGGCGTACTGTGGCGCACGGCGGTCGAGACGCTCTATGTCGAGATTCTCGCGAAATCGCTGGTCGCGGCGGACCCGGATGGCCGGCGCGCCTATTGGGACTACGCGACCACGCGTGTCGCGGGCATGCTGCGACAGGCCGCCACAGTGCCGGTGACCTTCGCCAGCTATCCCGAGCCTGCCGGCAACTCGCTGCTGTCGCGCTGGCGGCAGCTTGCGATCGACCTGCCGATCTGAGCCGCCGCGACGTCGCGGCCTAGTCGCAATGTGGCGGCACCTCGACGCCGTCGGCCGAGTATTCGCGGATCTTGTTGCGCAGGGTACGGACCGAAAGTCCGAGCACGCGCGCGGCACGGGTGCGGTTGCCGTTGCAGCGCGCAAGCGTCTGCAGCACGAGCTCTCGTTCGATTTCGCCGACGGTGGCGCCAATCAACAATGGTACGATTTCATTTGGGGCCAGCGACGGCAGCAAAGCTTGCGGCGCGGGCAGGGTGGACGCGTAGGACATGACACCTCCCGATCAACGCCCGCCTCAACGCTGAAGCGGAAACATCGAGAACCAACTCCCCCAAGCCCATGTCGACGGTGGGCGGATTTGGTTAACAAGCCCTTAACGCGAGGCCAAATGCTTGCCGCGATGGGGAAAATCCTGAAATCGCCATGATTGCGGCCGGCCTTGGCCGTCACACCGCCCGATAGCCGCCATCCACCATCACGATCGACCCAGTGACATAGGCGGACAGGTCGGAGGCGAGGAACACCGCGGGGCCGACGATGTCCTCCGCCTTGCCGGCGCGGCCGAGCGGCGTGTGCGCAATGAAGGTCTTCGCCAGCTCCGGGTTGTTGGCGCGCGCAGTGGCGTTGAGCGGCGTCTCGATGAAGCCCGGGCCGATCGCGTTGACGCGCACGCCCTCTTTGCCGAGTTCGGCGGCGAGTGCGCGGGTGAAACCGAGCACGCCGTGCTTGGAGGCGGTGTAGGCCGGCGAGCTCGGCGTGCGCACATGCACGAACGACTGGATCGAGCCGATATTGACGATGCGACCCTTGCTCGCGCGCAAGGCGCCGAGGAACGCATGCGTCACGTTGAACACGCCGGTCAGGTTGATCGCTATGACGTCCTCCCAGTCCTTGATCACGGCCTCGTCGGCGCCGAGCATGCCGTTGCGGCGCGCGATGCCGGCATTGTTGACGAGGATCGAGACCGGCCCGACCTTGTCCGCCACCCGCTTCGCCATTGCGACGCAATCCTCGCGCTTTGTCACATCGAGTGTGAAGCTCTCCGCCTTGCCGCCGGCACCGCGGATCTCATTCGCGGCGTCCGCTGCCGCATCGCCGTTCATGTCGAGCAGCACCACGCGGGCGCCCTCTTTTGCATAACCTGCCGCGATCGCCCGTCCGATGCCGGAGCCCGCGCCGGTGATGACCGCGATGTGGCTGTCGAGAAGGGCCATGGCGTTTCCTTTTGTTGTTCCGGTGGAGACGCCAGCCTGTATCAGATGGCGTTCATTGTCCACGCAGGCCAGCGATGCTCTGCGTGCATCACGATGTCACCGCCGCATGGATGGCGCGGCAGTGCCGCACGATGTTGTCGTGGGCGACCACGAACTGCTTCAGCGGCGTATCGATGTCGTAGAAATAGATGTTGGCGATGAAGCCGTAGATGCCGGCATCGATGCCACTGGGCGTGTCGCCATGCACATAGCCCTGCTGCGGGATCAGCGCCGCGATCGCGCCGAGATCGGCGAGCCCGCGCGCCATCGCGGCGTCGGGATCGAAGCGGCCGATGCCCTGGTAGTAGTAGCGCTGGGCGTTGAACTCCCTGGCCTTGAGCAGGCCCTCGTCGGTGAGCGCCGGGTGCTCGCGCTTGAGCGCATCGCCGAACAGGCGCCAGTAGCGCTCGTCCTTCCAGCGCGAATACGACATCACCCAGTAGAGGTCGTCGAGCATTCGGGTGATCAAAAGGTTCTGCGTGCGTTGCTCGGGCGTCAGCGCGCTGTCGATCGTAAGGCGGTATTTCTTGGTCAGATAGGCGAGAATGGTCTCGCTGTCGCCGACCGTATCGTCGCCGTCGACGATGTAGGGAAGCTGGCCGCGCGGCGCCTTCGAGGCATCGAAGATGTGCTCATGGCGGAACGGCACGCCGGCGAGTTTCAGGAAGGCAAACACCTTCAGGCCGTAACCGTTGTTGTCGGCGACGCCGAACAGTGTCGGATAGGAATAGAGCGTCAGCATGTGATCAACGCAAAAGAGTGGGCTCGCGCGAAGCCCACTCTACGTGATCAGTCGACCCTTTGCACGCCGCTCATGACGAACAGGTGCCGTTGGCCAGAAGGCCGGTCTTGAAGGCATAGGCGGCTTCGAAGGTCGGCAACTCCATGCTGACGACGGTATAATCCGCCGGCCACGGCGCGCTCGGGATGCCCTGGTCCCAGATCTGGCATAGACCGTTGCCTTGCCAGCGGATCAGATGAAAGGGTGCGGCGCTGGCCGGGCTCGCAGCGGCAAGCGCTGACAGCGTGACGGCAATGGCGGCACAGGCAAATGTGAGGCGACGCATCTGGAAATCTCCGGTTGGAAGAAACGTGCTCCGCAGGGGAGCCCTGGAGCGGAGGGCCGGGAAGCCGAACATGAATTGAGTATTGCATTCCCGAAGACTGGTTCAACGCGCCCGACTTCAAAGCTTCGCGATTGCGCGCGTCGTCGAGGCCGCGCCCGCGACAAATTGCGCCGCAGGATGTGCGAGCTAGACTCAAGGATCACGCGCGATTCGTTGCCGAATCGCGACGCATGCAAATTTTTCGGGAGACCCATCTATGCGCTTGTCATCCGCCCTTCGTACCGCGCTGGTCGCGCTGACGGCTTTCGTCGGCGCCGCGTTTTCATCCGCTGCCCATGCCGACAGCGGATTCGTGACGCTCACGATCTACAAGGCCGGATGGATCATCGGCGGCTCGGGTGGCGGCGGCACGCTGACCTTCCGCGGGCGGACTTATCCGCTCTCCACCGGCGGGCTTGACTATGGTCTGGTGTTCGGCGGCTCCAAGACCGTGCTGCGCGGCCGCGTCAGCAACATCAACCATCCCTCCGATGTCGCGGGCGTCTACGGCGCGGCCGGCGCTGGCCTTGCGATCGGCCGCGGCGCCCGCGCGATCGTGCTGACCAACCAGAAGGGCGCGGTCCTCGAGCTCACCGGGCACCAGGTGGGGTTGATGGCGAATGCGGATCTGAGCGGGCTTGCGATCACGATGCGGTAGGAGATGGCGTTGGTTCCTAGTAGCTCCGTAGTGTGGGTTAGCCGACCGCGTGCGCCGTAGCTGTGCGAGCGAAGGCGGAAGGCGTAACCCACCGATCGCTCGCGAGATGGCTGGTGGGTTACGCTTCGCTAACCCACCCTACAAGCCTTCGAACCGACGACGTCACTCCTTCAACGCTGCCACGCCCTCGATCTCGATCAGCATCTGCGGATTGGGCAGCGCCACCACGACGCAGGTGGTGCGCGCGGGGTAGGGCGGCGGACCGAACGCGCCGGCATAGAGCGCGTTCATCGTCGCGACGTCGGAGGCGCGCGTCAGCAGCACATTGACCTTGACGAGATCGTGGAGCGTTCCGCCCGCCTCGGTCAGCACCCGCTTGATGTTGACGACGACATTGGCGAACTGCGCCTCGAAGCCGTCGGGCAGCCCGCCATTGGCGTCGAAGCCGGGAATGCCCGAGATGAACAGCAGGTCGCCGACGCGGGCGCCGAAGGACAGCGGCGGCGCCTTGACGCCGGGCGGCGGAGGAAAGTGCTTGATCGAGGTCATGGGTCACCCGTCGGCACGAGATGGAATTGCGGGAGCTTCGATTGCGTGTGCGGCGACAGGCCGGCGGCGCCAGAGTTCGTAGCCGATCATGCCGAGGATCATCGCAACGACGAATACGATGATCGGCAGGCTGAGCCCTGCCAGGTTGACCAGCGCAGGTCCCGGGCAGATGCCGACGAGACCCCAGCCAATGCCGAACAACACCGAGCCTGCAACCAACGGGGTATCGATGTCGCGGCGATCCGGCCACGAAAACTTCGTCGCCAACACCGGCGCGGCGCGGCCGCGCGCGACGGCAAAGCCGGCAGCCGCCACGGCGACCGCTCCCGCCATCACGAAGGCCAGCGTCGCATCCCACGCGCCAAACAGGTCGAGGAAGCCGAGCACCTTCTGCGGATCGGTCATGCCCGAGATCAGCAGCCCCGCGCCGAAGATCAGTCCGCAGATGAAGCTCGCGACAACGGCCATCGCGCTAGCCTCCAAATCCGTGACGCACGATCGCAACCGTTGCGAACGCCGTCAGCATGAAGATCATTGTCGCCGCGATCGAGCGCGCCGACAGCCGCGCGAAGCCGCAGACTCCATGGCCGGAGGTGCAGCCATTGCCCATCCGGCTGCCGAAGCCGACCAGCAGGCCGCCGATCGCGACAATCGCGAGGCTCGACGTCATCACGGGCCGCGGCAGCGGCGCGCCGAACAGCGCCGCAATCAGCGGCGCCGCGATCAGCCCCGCGACGAACGCGATCCGCCAGTCGCGATCGGACGGCGCGGCCCGCAGCAACCCGCCCAGAATGCCGCTGACGCCGGCCAGCCGCCCGGTGAGCAGCATCAGCGCCGCTGCGCCAAGCCCGATCAGCGCGCCGCCGAGAAGTCCGGAGAGTGGCGTCAGGTTATGCATGGCGGCAGGCTCGTTGCGGTGCAATCATCTTGATGCGAAGCATCAGCCGGGCGTTTGCCAGTGCACCATCATAGCGCGCCTGCCGAGGCAATGACAAAGCTAAACTGCGACGTGGACCGGGCCACTCAACGCGACAGGGCATCCGCCGCCAATTGTTCGCGGTACTCTTCGTCCAGAAACTGATCGGGTGACAGGCCGTCGTCATTCGTCCTGGCGTACATCCATCGCTTCATGCTTTCGGACGGATCAAACGGGCTTCGTCCCGTCCCGACAACAACGAACCATTGCCGTTGTGTCGTCCTGTCACGCGCCTCGAACAACCAATACCGCCTTTGCGCGTCCTGTCTCCGCGCGTGCGGGCCGCCAATATCAAACGCGGTCGGCTCTTCGCCAAGCATCAGGTGGTAATGACATCGAAAAAGATAGTCTTCGATTTCGATGTGCGAGTATGGAGCCACATCCGAAAGCCGATCGATGCTCGGTGTTTTCTCCCAGTCGATCGGAAACATAGCCATTCGCGTCTCGAGTCAGTCGCAGGGTGAACTAGGTTGTAGGGTGGGTTCGCCGACTGCGCGCGCGGTAGCTCTGCGAGCGAAGGCCGAAGGCGTAACCCACCATCGTTGTCGCGAAGGCCCGGTGGGTTACGCTTCGCTACCCACCCTACGAACTGCGAACTCTCTACACGTTAACACATATCGGCGGGCATTGTCCGCCCGTTGATCCAATCCGCCAGATCGCGCCACGGCTGCAACGTCCAATGTCCGGACGCCGCGCCTGATGGCGAGCATAGCACGAAAACCTCGGGAAAGCCGCTCATCGATGGCTGCCTGCCGAGCGAAATCGCGCTGGTCGGCTTGCGGTAGAACAGGCTCGCCGCCTTCTTGCTGGTGAAGGCTATGGTCCGCGGACGATGCGTCTCGATCTTCGCGCGGAAGCCCGCGACATCGAAGGATTGCGTGGCGATCTGGTGATCCATCCCGGCGCCGGACTTGGAGAGATCGGTGAAGCCGATGCCGAGCTCAAGCAGGGCTGTGAACTCGCTTGGCTGATAACACCGCGGCGCGATCCCTGCCTCATGCAGCGCTCGCCAGAAGCGATTGCCGGGATGGGCGTAGTAGTGCCCGACGGCGGCCGAGCGCGTGCTGGCGGCGGTGCCGACGAAGACGAGACGGAGGTCGGCGCGGAGTTGGTCGGGGAGGCGATGAGGGGCGTTGTCGGGCATCTTCAATGCGACCAATGGACTCTCTTCTATCATGGGCGGCGCATAATCGATACTTACACCGGTCTGCGGATAGGAGAACGAATTGCCAGTCGTAGGGTGGGTTAGCCGAAGGCGTAACCCACCACTGTTTGCGCGAGGGCTCGGTGGGTTACGCTTCGCTAACCCACCCTACGATCCATCACCTTGATACGAAGCATCAGCCGGGTGTTTGCCAGTGCGCCTTCATGGCGTGTCAGCCGCGGCAATGACAAAGGCAAACTCAGGATGCCCCGCTGAATCAGATCTCGCAGTCGATTGAGTTCAAAGCCTTACGCAAACCACCAAATGCGCTCAGTCGACAGGGCTCGGTGTCGCTTGCAGCCCTCGAACGCTCGGAAATGGTAGTTCGCTTGATATCGGCTTCCTTTGGCTTCGGCTTGGGAAGGACAGCGCCAACCTTCCTTGATTTGGGATGGTGCCGATGGTGGTTGATCACCCTCGGGGGCTCCGAAGGACCGATACTCTGGCCTTCCGACGGAGAAATGCGTTCGTCGCCTACAGATGGCTGCGCTGCCTTTTCGTTGCTCGCAGCGGCAATCTCCAGTCGATCACCCTTCGCCAACGCATCATGTGAATCGGAAATGCCTACGGTCGTTTCGGCATGGGGCTGGACGACCGCTGCCACGGTAGGCCGCGGAGTTCTGAGTTCCATTGCCGCTAGTAATCCTACACCCAATGGGATGAGGAGGCCCACCAACACCATTCTCAGCATGATGCTGCTCCGACCTGATAGTGTCGGCGAAAATTCTGCGATCTAATAAGGCAACTTGGCGGCGGCTCACGTAACATCCAGACCTGCGTGCAGGCCGTTTGCAAACAGGGTTAACCGCCGGCGTAGACGTTTCCTGACGCGCGACGCTGAATCGATGAACAGGATCGTCTCCGCCATTGGCGAGGCTGGTGCCACCCGAATTGACAGATAGCCTGCGAGCGCTTTGCGTTGATAGAGTCAAGCCGACGCTGCTGGTGGGAAACGGAGTTTCCGAATGGGTGTGGCGGGTTGGCGCTTCGCGCAGAAGAGAAACATGATCGGGCGGGCGGCCATTGTCGCCGCGCTCGAAGAGTGGGCGGTGATCTGCGCGACGGTGGTCGCGGCCGGCTCTTTGATCATGCTTGTGATCGTGGTCTACACAGATTGGCCGCAGTAGGTGGAACCGACCGCGGCCGGCGAGCACTGGCGCTGTCCTCGGGCGGGGCTCATGAAGCGAGAGCTGTCGCGTTCGGCGCTAAAGCGCGATGCGATCTGCATGAATCATCATCGCGCTTTGGCTTTGTTTGAGCATGTCTCCGCGCAAGCGCTCCGCGTTTGTCGCGAGGTAAAACCGCCTCACACTTCACCGATCACGCTCTATGCGGCACGAACGTACCCGTAGCGCAGGTTGGAGGGTTCCTTGGCCGCCAGTGTGTATTCATTTTTGAGCGCCGCGAGGCGATCTTCGGAAAAGGCTGGCATCTTGTTGTCAGCGGCCCTCAGCTTGATCTTGTAGAACCTGGTCGCATTACCGGAGAAGATCTGCTGCTTGACGGTGCTGTTGGCGTCGCCGAGCGGTGCAAATCCGTATTTTTTCTGCATGTCCTCCGGGATTTCAAGCCGGCGCAGCGCCTCGATCTGCCACTGCGGTGAGCCATACCAAACCGAGTCGGTGCCCCACATGACATGATCCACCCCCATGCCCTTGATCAGCGTGCCGACAAGAGCGGCGCAGAACTTCGGATGCGCGACCGCCGAGTTGGCAAATGACGTGCCCAACTCGGCATAGACATTGGTGACGCCGAATTTCTGCGGGATTTCCGCAAGATCCGAGGCCCACTGGATGCGGCCGGTTTGTTCGAAATCCGCCCACGCCTTGTCCGGCAACTCGAGGAACGCCCGCAGTGCAGAGTGATAGATCACGAAGTTCATCTGCGGCCAATCCTTGGCCGCCTTTCCGATGTCCCAAGCGGTTGCGTATTCCCACACGCCGGCAAACGATTTCTCATAATCGGGCGGCAGCAGTCCCTTGTGGATGCACAGCGTGTTGATGCCCGCCTTCACCGCCTTCTCGTAGAACGGATACATCACTTGCTCGTCGTCGAGGCGCCAGGGGAACTTGGAGGGCGCCAGCGGATCGCCGATCGTGTAGGACTTCCAGGAATCCGGTTTGTAGACCTCGATTGCCTTGTCAACCTCCTCCATCCAGCCGGGCTGTTTGGGCGTTATGACGCTGTGCGCCAGCAGGCGCCGGGAGCCAGCAAAGTCGTTGATGAGTTCACGCGCCTTGACGATCTGTTCGTTGGATAGCAGCCACCAGCTCGGATCGTCAAACGGCGCGCCACTCAAGAGAGCCATATGGGTGTCGCTGTCGTAGTAAATCTCCTTGACGTAATTCTGGAACTTGTAGCGGGCGAGCGACGAGACGCCTTCCTCCTTCATCTTCGGATTCCAGTGGTCACTCGCAAACTGCGCCAGTCCCAACAGCTCCTTATGATCGAACTCGTCGCGGACGAAGTGGGTCTGCACGTCAAAGATGAACTGGTCCGCGAGATTTTGCGACCGGGCAAGCATCAACTCGGGTTCGCGGGCCTCGGCCGGCGCGACCTGGAAAACGTTACCGTAGATATCGTTCATTGCGAGAAACGCCGCGGCCATGCCGCAGCTGGTGTGCAAGAACTGCCGCCGGCTCAGGCCGAGCCGTTTGCCGTTGGCATCGGCGAGTTCGTTGATACGCGTTTCAACCTGCTTCTGAATGGCGCTCTGCGGAGGCGGTAGATACTCGCCGTTTGATACGATCTGGGTAGGGATCGGCGTAGCAGCCGATGCTGCTTCGGCACCGGCAACGAGGCGCTGCTCACGTTCACTAAGCCAACTGCTCATCGTTCTCCTCCCTTAGTTAAGTGCGCGCATCATGCCGCGCGCTCGGCCACTTCCGATCCGCTAAGGGCGTACCGCGTTCTGTCCGCATCGCGCGATGAGAACGGAAGGATTGTTCGAGTTTGATCGGACTAAGCGGCGCCCCGCTTGCGCTCGTGGACTCAACGCCGAAACTCGTAGGGGCGCAAGCGAGGTAATTCGGCAGCGTCGCTGTCCCAACGCTTCATCCTGGGTGCTTGCCAGCAGGTCGGGCATGTCGGCCTTCTTGAACTTGGCGTTCATCTGCGCCATGCCCTTGTCGTTGAGCGCCGCCACGTAATCCCGCACGTCCAGATTATCGAGCAGTCGTAGGGTGGGTTAGCCGAAGGCGTAACCCACCATTGTCTGCCGAAGGCTCGGTGGGTTACGCTTCGCTAACCCACCCTACAATCCTTGGGCTCTCGGCTCGGACCTCGCGCGATGTCCGCTGCTGAACCGCTAGTAGGGCAAAGACTTCGCAGCAAAAAGGCCGGACTTCCGACCGGCCTTTGCTATCGCGTGGATGCGGATGCCCGGGTCAAAACCGGGCATGACAATGGAGAGTGGTGCTACCTCACAACACCCGATTGCTCTCCTTCACCTTCTCTGCATCGAGATACACGTTAGACCCCATCTCCCTGAACTTAGCGCTCATCTGCGCCATGCCGTCCTCGATCGTACCTGACACCGACATTCCGACGCCGGTCGGGTCGTTCAGCGTCGCCGCGTAGTCCCGCACGTCCTGGGTTATCTTCATCGAGCAGAATTTCGGGCCGCACATCGAGCAGAAATGCGCGACCTTGTGGGCTTCCTTTGGCAGCGTCTCGTCGTGGAAGTTCTTTGCGGTATCGGGATCGAGGCCGAGGTTGAACTGATCTTCCCAGCGGAAGTCGAACCTCGCGCGCGACAGCGCGTCGTCGCGCAGTTGCGCCGCGGGGTGGCCCTTGGCGAGATCGGAGGCGTGGGCGGCGATCTTGTAGGTGATGACGCCGGTCTTGACGTCGTTGCGATCGGGCAGGCCGAGATGCTCCTTGGGCGTCACGTAGCAGAGCATGGCGCAGCCGAACCAGCCGATCATCGCCGCACCGATCCCGGAGGTGATGTGGTCATAGCCCGGCGCGATGTCCGTCGTCAGCGGCCCAAGCGTATAGAACGGCGCCTCGCCGCACTCCTTGAGCTGCTTGTCCATGTTGATCTTGATCTTGTGCATCGGCACGTGGCCGGGGCCCTCGATCATGACCTGGCAGCCCTTGTCCCACGCGATCTTTGTCAATTCGCCGAGCGTCTCCAGTTCGGCAAATTGCGCGCGGTCATTGGCGTCGGCGATCGATCCTGGCCGCAGGCCGTCGCCGAGCGAGAATGAAACATCGTATTTCCGCATCAGATCGCAAATCTCTTCGAAGTGCGTGTACAGAAAACTCTCCTTGTGATGCGCGAGGCACCACTTTGCCATGATCGAGCCGCCGCGCGAGACGATGCCGGTGACGCGGTTGGCGGTGAGGTGGATGTAGGGCAGGCGCACGCCGGCGTGGATCGTGAAGTAGTCGACGCCCTGTTCGCACTGTTCGATCAGCGTGTCCTTGTACAGCTCCCAGGTCAGCTTGACGGGATCGCCGTCGCATTTCTCGAGCGCCTGGTAGATCGGCACGGTGCCGATCGGCACCGGCGAGTTGCGCAGGATCCATTCGCGAGTGGTGTGGATGTTGCGACCCGTCGAGAGGTCCATGACGGTGTCGGCGCCCCAGCGGATCGCCCACACCATCTTGTCGACTTCCTCTTCCACCGAGGAGGTCACGGCCGAGTTACCGATATTGGCGTTGATCTTGGTCAGGAAGTTGCGGCCGATGATCATCGGCTCGAGCTCGGCGTGGTTGATGTTGGAGGGGATGATGGCCCGTCCCCGCGCGATCTCGGAACGCACGAACTCCGGCGTGATGAAGGCCGGCACGGAAGCGCCGAAGCTCTCGCCGTCGGCAAGCGCTGCTTCGGCGCGCTCGAGCTGTGCTTTGCGACCGAGGTTCTCGCGCTCGGCGACGTAGATCATCTCCTTGGTGATGATGCCGGCGCGGGCGAATTCGAGCTGGGTGATCTTGTGGCCGTCGAGGCCGCGCAGCGGCGTGTGGTGCGCGGTGAATGCCTTCGCGGCATGCGCGGCGCCGACATTGCCGTTATCCTCCGGCTTGATGGTGCGGCCCTCATATTCCTCGACGCCGCCGCGCTGCTTGACCCAGGCGAGACGGTTGCGCGGCAGGCCGGCATTGACGTCGATCGTCACGGAGGGATCAGTGTAGGGGCCTGACGTGTCGTAGACCGGCAGGTTCGGCTCGCCGGCCCCTTCGGAGAGCCCGATCTCGCGCAGGGGCACACGGAGGTCGGGCGCTGCCTCGGGCGTTGCAAAAATCTTGCGCGAGGCGGGGAGTGCGCCGGTTGTGACGGCGGGACGGGTGCTGTCCGGATTGGAGCGAATATTCATAACGTGTCCTCCGTTTAAATTCCTGGTTAGGCGGCTCTGGCGTCCTGGCCAAGCCACTGCCGCACCCGCGCGTCGGGGTCGGCGTTCTGGGTGACGTCGCTGACGACGGCGATCGAGTCGGCGCCGGCGGCGAAGATCTCGGCCGCGTGCTCGAACTTGATGCCGCCGATCGCAACCAGCGGGATGTCGCCGATGCGCTGTTTCCATTCGGTGATCTTCGGAATGCCCTGCGGCGCAAACCGCATCGACTTCAGCGTGGTGAAGAAGATCGGGCCGAGCGCGACGTAGTCGGGTTTCGCGGCAAGCGCGGTCGCAAGCTCGGCGTCGTCATGGGTGGAGATGCCGAGCGTCAGCCGCGCCTTACGGATCTCGGCGAGATCGGCATCGGCGAGGTCTTCCTGGCCGAGATGCAGGTGCTCGGCGCCGGCGACGATCGCCGCCCGCCAATAATCGTTGACGACGAGTTTTGTCGGTGTGCCCTTGGTAATCGCGAGCGCGTCGGTGACGATCTGCAATGCCTCTCCGTCGTCGAGATCCTTGGCGCGCAATTGAATGGTGCCAACGCCGAGTTTCGTGAGCCGTTCGACCCAGGCGACGCTGTCGACCACAGGATAGAATCGATCAGGATACGCGTGGCGATCAGGATACGGCATGCCAGAACGGAGTCCCGAGGACAGGGGTTGAGGGGGAGGCGAAGTCGCGGGCTTCCATCAGCCCGGCCTCATGGGCGGTGCGGCCGGCCTCGACGCCGAGGCGGAAGGCATTTGCCATCGCGACCGGATCGGCGGCCTTCGCCACCGCGGTGTTGAGCAGCACGGCGTCGTAGCCGAGCTCCAGCGCTTCGGCCGCATGCGAGGGCGCGCCAATGCCGGCATCGACCACCAGCGTGATGTCGGGCAGGCGGTCGCGCAAAAGCTTCAGCGCGTCGCGGTTGATGATGCCTTTGGCGCTGCCGATCGGCGCGGCCCAGGGCATCACCACCTTGCACCCCGTTTCGACCAGGCGCGTCGCGACCGAAAGGTCCTCGGTGCAATAAGGGAACACCTCGAAGCCGTCCTTGATCAGGATCGTTGCGGCTTCGACGAGGCCGACCACGTCGGGCTGCAGCGTGTCGTTGTCGGCGATCACCTCGAGCTTGATCCAGGAGGTGCCGAACAGTTCGCGCGCGAGCTTCGCCGTCGTCACCGCCTCGCGCACGCTGCGGCAGCCGGCCGTGTTCGGCAGCACGGTGACGCCGAGCTCGCGGATCAGCGACCAGAATGCATCTCCGGTCTTGCCGCCGGCCGCCTCGCGCCGCAGCGACACGGTGACGATGCCGGCGCCAGAGGCGCGGATCGCGGCCTGCATGACCGCCGGCGAGGGATAGAGCGCCGTGCCGATCAGCAGGCGGGAGGCGAAGGATTTGCCGTAGAAGGTGACCATTAATGTCTCCGCATGTGGCGGTCTGCTCCCTCTCCCCGCTCTTGCGGGGAGAGGGTTGGGGTGAGGGGCTCGCTCCGCACGTACGTACGCCTCGATACCGGTACCCCCTCACCCGATCGCATCCTGCGATGCGATCGACCTCTCCCCGCAAGCGGGGCGAGGTGAAGAAGGGACGCGGCGACGGTTCTGTTCACATCATCCTCCCTGCCGCGGCGTGATGATCTCGATTTCGTCGCCGGCCTGCAGATGCGTCTCGGCCCAGCGGCTCTTCGGCACCACGTCGTAGTTCAGCGCGATCGCGAAATGGCTGCCCTCATACTCGAGCTCGGTCAACAGCGCGTCGACGCGCGAGGCGCTGATCTCCCGCTGCTCGCCATTGACGATCACGCGCATTGCACCACCTCATTGTCGATTTCGCCGCGCGCCACATAGGCAAGCGTCAGTTCGGCGAGCGCGGGCGCGAGCAGAAAGCCGTGACGGTAGAGTCCATTGACGCGGATATGGTCCCTGTCGATCGCAATCCGCGGCAGATTGTCCGGGAAGGCGGGGCGCAGACCTGAGCCGAATTCGACGATGCGCGCCTCCGCAAATGCGGGATGCACGGCATAGGCCGCGCCAAGCAGTTCCAGCGCCGAGCGCACGCTGACGCCGCGATCCTCGGCCTCGATCGAGGTCGCGCCCAGCATGAACCTGCCATCGCCGCGCGGGATCACGTAGAGCGGCCAGCGTGGATGGATCAGCCGCACAGGGCGCGACAGCTCGACCTCCGCGGTCTCGATCACGATCATCTCGCCCTTGACGCCGCGCAACGATGGCTCGCGGTCGCGCGCGAAAAGGCCGCGGCAATCGATCACGATGCCGTCGAGATCGTCAGCCTCGGCAGCGCTGTTGAACATGATGGCGCCGCCGGCTCTTGCGATCGCGGCATGAATTTGCGGCAGCACGCGGCGCGGCTCGACATGGCCCTCGTCGGGATAGAAGAGGCCATCGCGGAAACGACCCTCGAGCGACGGTTCGAGCTCGCTCAGCGCCCGCGCATCCAACCGGCGATGGCCGCTGGTGAGACGCGCGAAACGCTCGAAATCGGCGCGGTCGCGGGCATGGGCCACCACGAGCGAGCCGTTGAACGGAGTTTGCGGAAAATGCTGCCGCCACAGATCGAGCGAGCGAATGCCGAGCCTGGAGATCACGGGTTCGGATGCCTCCGCCTCGCACCATGGCGCGAGCATGCCGCCGGCCCAATGGCTCGCGGATTCCGTCATCGTGGCGTCACTGCGCTCATGCAGGGTGACTGCGTGTCCGGCCTGCGCGAACAACAGCGCATGCCAGGCACCGGCTATGCCTGCGCCGATGATGGAGACGGAGGATTCCCCCCGCGGTTCTGACGTCTGGTACATCCCTGTCCCTTCGCCGGCATGACCCGGATCAGGTTCAAAGGGTCACCGCGGTCTCGGACTGATCGCCAACTGGCTGGGTCCAAGCGTGCGGTATCTCAGCTCCTCCTCGGAGCACCCCTCGGAACGGTGTTAATGTAGGGCATTGGGCGGGCGTGTCAACGCGTTATGCCAGGAACCGGCGTATGGCTCCCGTGCCGTGGACGCAGCGCAGCGCTGCTGACGGCGCCCGTCGTAAGGATGGATCCCGGCTTTATGCGGCAGCGTTGCGCGAGCGCGCGCCGAATCCAGTACAACGGCGGCCAGAGCATGACCCGGAAAAGTTCGCAGCGGTTTTCCCTCGCGACAACCTAGTTCGCCGGTTGTTCCCGCTTCATCTCTGTGGCTACGGCCGCCTGCTGCTCCTGCCCCGCGAACTGCGGCGGCGCAATCGCGCCGACATGCCGCGCGCCCCTGAGGTGCTCGACCCGCTGCCGCTTTGCGACATAGTAATAGCCGCCCGCGAAATAGCGCACGGCTCGATTGGGATCGCCGTTGGCGGCGCGATAAGCGCCGGCCAGATACTGCACGCCATATTTCAGATTGGTCTCGGGGTCGCGCAGGCCCTCCGCTGTGCCGGAGTAGCCGAGGCCGCGGGCGGTGGCGAGCTTGATCTGCATCAGCCCGATGGTGCCGCCGCGCCCGATCAATTGCGGATGATACTTGCTCTCGCGCACGATGACGCGATGCACCAACTCCTCCGGAACGAGGTTCGCGTTCGCGTGCGCCGCCACCATCGCTTCATATTGCGCGCGCTGCTGCGCCTGCGCGGCAGGGGAAAGCACCAGCACCATCGCTGCGGCGAGCCATGCAAGGTTCTGAAGATCTTTCATTTTTGTTTTCGCTCGGGACGATAAGGTGCGCGTTCCTTTTTTCTCAGGCTCCTCATTGATACGACGAGCGGGCAGGAATGTGGCGAGACTTCCGCAATGTCGGCGGGACGGGTCCATCGTTTTTGCGGTGCGCGCGCGGCGAGCCAGCGTGTCACGTGCAAAAATAGTTAGACTTTTCTGAATCGATCTTGACACACGATTGTCGTGCAAACGACTCACGAAAGGTTTAGGATGCATCAAGACAGTGGGCACGCTTTCAGTCAGCACATCTGTCCATTCAAAGCATCAAGAAGCAAAAACTCATAAGGGAGATGCGCCATGGCTCGTCAGGACAACACCTTTATGCCTCGCGAAAATCCCTGCGCGCAGTGTGGCAAGCCAATCCCGCGTCCGGAGTGGGTGGAGCACAGCGAGGGACGCACGTCCTATCTGTGGACGTGCCGCGCCTGCAACTATCGCTTCGAAGCCATCGCGATCTACGAAGTGGAAGAACTGCGGCAGCCGCTCGCAGCATAACGCAGCGCCCCGATCACGCCGCGGATTTTCGCGCCTCCTGACGCACCGGCAGCTCGATACGGGCGACGAGGCCGTGCGGTTGCCGATCATGCAGCGAAAGCATGCCGCCATGCGCGAGCACGATGGTATTGGCGATCGACAGGCCGAGGCCAAAACCCTCGGCCTCGTCCATGTTGCGCGCGCGGTCGCCGCGCACGAACGGCTCGAGCACATTGGCCTTGTGCACGTCCGAGATTCCTGGACCGTCGTCCTCGATGTCAATGACGAACCTGTCTGCCTTGACGTCTAGACGGACCGTGGTCTGGCCGCCGAAGCGAACGGCATTCTCCACCAGATTGGTGATGCTGCGATGCAGGTCGCCGGGCCGCGCGGTGGCCATTGCGCGCTGCGGGCCCTCGTAGCAGACCTTGTGGCCCATGTCGGCGAACTGGTCGGTGACAAGCTGCAGCGTGCTGGCGATGTCGACCAGCGTCATTTCCTCGAGCTGGCGGTCGTGGCGCAGGAAAGACAGCACCGAGTCCAGCATCGAGCGCATCTGATCGAGGTCGCGCATCATGCGGCCGCGATGGGTCTCGTCCTCGATGAACTCCGCGCGCAGCCGCATCCGCGTGATCGGGGTGCGCATATCATGGCTGATCGCGGCCAGCATCTTGGTGCGGTCGTCGATCAGCATGGTGATGCGCTCGCGCATGCGGTTGAGCGCTCTTGCGAGGGAGCGGATCTCCTCCGGGCCGCGCTCGGACAGCGGGGCGGCCGTGCCGGTGAGGCTGAACGTCTCCGCGGCCTTCACGAAGGAGGACAGCGGCGCAGTCAGCGCCCACGCGGCCCATAACCCGAGCACGGTGACGCTGATGATCGCAAACAGCACCGTCATCATCCACGGCCCGCTCCAGAACGGCCGCAAGTAGGGGTCCGGCGTCAGGTTGGCTGCGATCATCGCGCCGTCGGGCAGGCGGATGACGACGCGGCGGATCTCGCCCTCGCGCGGCGCGGACTCTCCGTCGCGCGGCAGCAGGAAGACTTGATAGCCGGCGCCGAGCCGCCGCAGCGCGTGCAGGTTCGGCGTCTTTGGCTCGCTCAGGGGCTGGACCTCGGCGGGCAACGTAGCAAGCGCAAGCTGCGGAAATGCGCGCGCGATGTCCCCGATCAGCCGCGGCCGCTCGGCCGCCGGCGCAGTGCCGAGCAGTTGCGCGGCGGCGGCAAGCTGAGTGTGCCAGCGATCCGGCGGCTCGGGCTGGTCCGGCCGATGGATCAGGAAGCTCGCAGTGATGATCAGGTGCAGCGCCACCATTGACACGACCATCAGCGCCGCGATCTGTGCGCCGATGCCCCGCAGACTCAACGCGCGCAGGAATCTCATGATCAGCTGCTCGTGGCGGCAACCGCCTCCACCCTCGGGGTGAACATGTAACCGCCGGAGCGCACTGTCTTGATCATGGTGGCTTCCTGCGGATCGGGCTCGATCTTGCGGCGGATGCGGCTCACCAGCACGTCGATCGAGCGCTCGAAAGAGCCGGAGCTCCGCCCTTGCGTGAGATCGAGCAGGCTGTCGCGCGATAGCACGCGGCCGGGCCGCTCGCAGAAGGCGCGCAGGAGATCGAATTCGGCGCTGGTCATGGCGACGCGCGCGCCCTCGGGGTTGCGCAGCTCGCGCAGGCGGATGTCGATGCGCCAGCCGAGGAAGTTCAGCACGGTCGCGCCCTCGATCGCGCTGGCGTTGCGGGCGGCCGCCTGCCGGCGCAGCACGGCGTTGATCCGCGCCAGCAGTTCGCGCGGGTTGAACGGCTTTGCCAAATAATCATCGGCGCCCATCTCGAGGCCGAGAATGCGGTCGACGTCCTCGCCGCGCGCGGTCAGCATGATGATCGGCGTCTGCGATTCCGCGCGCACCTTGCGGCACAGGCTGAGGCCGTCCTCGCCGGGCAGCATGACGTCGAGGATCAGGAGATCGACCCTGTGGTCGGCCATCGCGCGTGCCATCTCATGGCCGTCGGATGCGGTGGTGACGTTGCAGGAATTGGTGCGCAGATATCTTGCGATGAGGGCTCGCGTCTCGCGATCGTCCTCCACGACGAGGATGTTGGGCATCGCCTGGGTCATACCGACTTTTTGTCCGAGATTCGGGGAAACCGCTCAGGAATTTTGTTTCAGTGTGTTTCTGCAAAAATCTCGCCCTGAAAGCTGGGTTAACAGGTCGGGCGCGCGGCGAAAAGGCCTTGCCGGATCAGGCTGGCGCGATCCTCGTGTGAGGTACCTGCGGTCGACGACACGCTGATAATCGTCCCAGCCAACGGTTCCAATAGGGAAGGGTAGCTGCCGTATCTCTCAGGAACCCGCCTCTTGGTGACGCGTTGGTTCCTGGGACTCATTCTGTTCAGGCGTGGAGGGTAAGATGGCAGTCGAGGCCATGGCCAGACCGCACCAACTCATTGCAAGCGATCGCGTCGAGGGCACGGCGGTGCGGCGGCCCAATGGCGACATGATCGGTCACATCGAACGGCTGATGATCGACAAGGCTTCCGGCAAGGTGTCCTACGCGGTGCTCAGCTTCGGCGGTTTCCTCGGCATCGGGAGCAATCTCATTCCATTGCCGTGGGGCCGCCTGCACTACAATCCGAAGTTCGAGGCTTATGAGCTCGACATCGACGACGACGAGTTGAAGCGCGCTCCATCGTTCCGGGCCGACAAGGATTTCGATTGGGGCGATCGCTCACGCGAGCTCGAGCTGCACCGCTACTACGGCGTGCCGCCCTATTGGGGCGGCTTTTGACCGCAAGTTCCGTAGGAACGGTTGCTGACGTGACGGGTTCTTCCAGCATCGATTTTGCAAACTGAGGAGAGCCCATAATGTTAGCGAGATACATCATCGCCGGCGTGGCCGGCTCCGCGCTGCTTGCGACCGCCGCGTTCGCGCAGACGCCGACGGATAAAAGTGACAAGGCCGAGATGGCGCCTGCGACGACGAGTGCGTCGTCGACGTCCTACCAGGGGAATTGGCGGGCCTCGAAGGTCGTCGGTCTCAGCGTTTACAACGACAAGAACGAGAGCGTCGGCTCGATCAACGATCTGCTGATGGACAAGAGCGGCGCCATCAAGGCCGTGGTGATCGGTGTCGGCGGCTTCCTCGGCGTCGGCGAGCATCTGGTCGCCGTGCCGCTCGACAAGGTGAAGCTCGTCGCCGAGCCTGTTGCCTACACGGGCGCATCGAATACCGGAAGCAGCAACAAGACGTCGACGACCACCACGGGAGCCGCCCCGGCGGCGACGTCGAAGGCGAACCCCTGGTATCCCGACCACGCGGTCTTCAACGCGACCAAGGATGAGTTGAAGGCGATGCCCGAGTTCAAATACTCGACCGAATGATGTGCATCGCTTGGCCTGAAATGCGAACGCGTCCGTCGATTGCCGGGCGCGTTTTGTTTTTGGGTGTGCGTCTTCGCGACTTTATCCTTCCGTCGCCTTGATCAGATTGTCGCGGAGTTCAACGACGCCCTTCTGCAATTTCAACACTTCCTCCGGCCGCAGTCCGTGCGGTTTCGCCAACATTGACTGCAGGCCCTGCTCGCATAGTTGCCGGCCAGCGTCGGTGAGGTTGACACGCACCTGCCGTTCGTCTGCGGGATCCCGCCGCCGGAGCAAATAGCCCATCGCCTCGAGCTTCTTCAGCATCGGCGTCAGGGTGTTCGATTCCAGAAACAGCTTTCTGCCGAGCTCGCTGACCGTTTGGCCGTCCTTCTCCGCAAGGGACACGATCGCAATCCATTGCGGATAGGTGAGGCCGAGCCGGTCGAGGCCCTGCTTGTACGCGCGTCCGTAGGCCAGGTTGGCCGTATAGATCGCAAAGCAGAGATAATCGGCCAAGCGACGATCGCTCGCGTTCGCCTGCGGCGGCTCCTCGGGATTCCCTCCCGGAATGGTCATGGAACCAAGATCGGCTGCCATAAACGTCCCTCCTCGCACGAATAAGTGAAGTCTCGCATCCATATATATCGTATCCGATCGAATCGGAAGGCTTGAAATTCGCTTACGAATGATTTTATATATCGTACACGAGTTGATCGTATGCGAAGTAATAGCGAAGGAGAGTTACGATGACTACCCTCAAGAACAGGAGTCTGATCAGGACTGTCGCCCTAGCCGCAGCCTTCTCGGCGATCACGGCAACGTCGGTGTTCGCACAAGCTGCGATTTCGGAACCGGCTGCCTATCAGGCCATGTATCCCTACCGCGACGTGCTCAATAACGGTGCGCCGACCCGCGCGGCGGCTTTGGTGTTGCAGCCGCCGGCGGTCCTGCAGGCCATTCAGAGGCGCGAATCCGGCCTTGATGCCGTCGAGGCGCCGCACCCCTACCACCACCGCAACAGGCATGCCGGCCGGTAAACTCACGGCGGACGTGGATCATTGTTTGGACCCACGTCACGCGAGATGAGCTGACCCCCGGCAGGGCACCCCCGGTAACATTACCCACAAATCGTGCGTGACATTGCTCTCGCCCCGCGACAGCGGGGGAGAGAGCCGAGGTCAGTGCGTCACGAGCGGGCAGCCGCCCTTGTCGAGTGGCCGGAATGCCTCGTCGCCGGGGACGGCGGCGAGGAGCTTGTAGAGGTCCCACTCGCCCTTCGATTCCGAGGGCTTCTTTACCTCGAACAGATACATATCGTGGACCATGCGGCCATCGATGCGGATCTTGCCGTTCTTGGCGAAGAAATCGTTGATCGGGGTCGCGCGCATCTGCGCCATCACCTTCGGCGCTTCGTCGCTGCCGATTGCCTCGATCGCCTTCAGATAGTGCATGGTCGCCGAGTAGAGGCCGGCCTGGATCATGGTCGGCATGTGGCCGACCTTGTCGTAGAAGCGCTTCGAGAACGCGCGGGTCTCGTCGTTCATGTCCCAATAGAAGGCATCGGTGACGATCAGGCCTTCGGTTGCCTTGATGCCGAGCGAGTGCGTGTCGGTGATCTCCTGCAACAGCGCAATCATCTTCTGGCCGCCCTGCGTCAGGCCGAATTCTGACGCCTGCTTCAACGCGTTGGTGGTGTCGCCGCCGGCGTTTGCCAACGCCACGACCTTGGCCTTGGAGGCCTGCGCCTGCAGCAGGAAGGACGAGAAATCCGACGAGTTCAGGGGATGGCGCACCTCGCCGAGCACTTTGCCTCCGCTCTCCTTGACGACGTTGGCAGCGTCGCGCTGCAACGCCATGCCGAAGGCGTAGTCGGCGGTGACGAAGAACCAGGTGTCCTCGCCGCGCTTGACCATCGCCTTGCCGGCGACGTTCGACAGCGCATAGGTGTCGTAGGTCCAGTGAACCGTGTTGGGCGAGCAGGCGATGCCAGTGATGTCGGACGAGCCGCCGCCGGAATTGATGTTGATCTTGTTCTTCTCGCGCGTCAGCGCCGAGATCGGCAGCGCAACCGAGGAGGTCGGCACGTCGAAGATCGCATCGACCTTCTCGTTGTCATACCAGTTGCGCGCGATATTGATGCCGACGTCGGGCTTGTTCTGGTGATCGGCGGCGACGACTTCGACCGGCTTGCCCTTCACCTTGCCGCCGTAATCGGAGACCGCCATCTCCACCGCAGCAAGCGAGCCCTTTCCGGTCGCGTCGGCGTAGAGGCTCGACATGTCGGTGAGCACGCCGATCTTGACGACATCGTCGGAAATCTGGGCATGGGCCGCGCCGCTGAATGCGGCAAGTGCGACACCGGCGGCTGCTGCGGCCAAAAGTGATTTCATCGTTTCTTCTCCCCGTCGTGTGTTGAGGGCTTCGTTTCACGCCGGCTGTTCTATCCGCCTGGCGACGCGCCGCAAAGCTGAAAGGCAATACGGGAACTGCGGACTGACCGAAAAGCGGGCAGGTTGAGCAACCGAACTCGCTTGCGGGGCGCGGAAACGGGAGCCTCAGAACGCGGGCAGTGTGGTCAGGGTGGCGTTGATCGTCCCTTCGGTTTCGACGATCACCCGCAACGTCTTTGAATCGAAGTCGATGCCGGCGAGGCGGATGCTGGTGACCTCGGCGGCGACGCGGATGCCTTCCTCGTTCTTCTGCAGGTCGGCGATCGCAGCCGCAATCTTGTGTTGCGCGTTGCTTGCGAACGGCTTCAGGTCGACGATCAGCTTGTCGGCGAGTGTCTGCTGCAGCCGCGGGATCACCGCGCGCGCGGCGGCGCCGAGCAGGCCGAACGCGGCCTCGGATTCGACGGCGAGCTCGACATCGGTCAGCCGTAGCGTCTGCTGCGCCTGGTCGAGTCGCGGGCGGCCCCAGATATGGACGGTCGCCTCGGCGCCGAGGCCGAAGAAACTCTTCTTTTCCTGGGCACGGACCAGGAGGGAGATCAGGAGGCGGTCGCCGGAGGCGGCGACGCTTGCACGCTTGACGGTGACGTCGACGGGCCCGGAACCGTCCTCGGGAAAGGTCTTGTTCTTGAGCTGCGCCTCGATCAGCTGGGTCAGCGAGGTGAAGGACATGTCGACCGGCATGCCGATCGCGACCCCGCCGGACATCGGCGGCACGATCGAGAGCTTTTCAGGAAACGGGCAGGTGGGCTTGGTCTCGCTTTCGGTGATGCGGGTTTCGGCCTCGATGCCCAGCGCCATGATCACCGCCGAGGCGTCGACCTTCGGCTGAGCCGCGATGGCTCGGGTCGGCCGCAGTTCCAGCCAAAGCGCCGGCAATGACGAGGTCCCGCCGGTGCCCTGCAGCGGGATCGAGCGGCAGGCCTTGGCCCATTGCGCACGTGCGTTGTTCTCGAAGCTCGGGTCGTTGTGCAATTTCTGCTGCACGGCGGCGAGTTGATCGGCGAGCTGCTTGTCGATCACCGGCTTGACCTGCGCCGGCACGCTGAGGCGCACGCCTGAGGCCGACAGGCTGGTGTCGCCGAGGCCGACCTGCGCCTGCAGGTTGGGCTCGATCCGCCAGGAGGCGCCAAGCTTCGGCCGCGAGGTCACGGTGACGTTGCCCTTGATCTCGGCGTTGGCATTGATCTGCTTGATGTTGACGGCGCCGATCTGCTTGGCGACGTTGCCGCCGAGCAGACTGCCGAGCGCATCGCCAACCGCGCCGGTCGCCTTGGCCGAGAGCGAGCCGGTGACGTTGAGCGTTCCGCCGATCGGCGTCGTCAGCGTCAGCACGTCCTGGCCGCCGCTGACCGCAATCGGGCCGCGCGATGCGGTCCAGCCGATGTCGGCGTTCTGCAGGATCTGCGACACCGGATTGTCGGCCTTGCCGCTGAATTGCTTCGGCGCGCTACGCTCCGCAGCATCGCGGATTGCGGACAGCGTCACCGCGACCTGTGCCACGACAGTCGAGGTGCGCGGCGCCGGCGACAGTGGCGGCAATTGCGCGAGCGGCGGTGGCGGCACCGTAGCCCGCGGCGCCAGCCAGTCCATGGCCTTCAGGCTGACCAGGAACGAGACCGCCACCACCGATACCCCGATCAGTATCGTTTTTGGATGCATCGGCAGACGCATCACTCCCCCGGATGAAATGAATCAGGCGACTTGTACAGGCCCGCCGATGGCGGCGCCAGTATGGCCGGATCAAGCTGCATCGGCGGCATAAGATGGCTCGTGCCGTCATTGACACGGCAGAGTTAACGATCGTGAACGCGACAACGGCCCCGGCGATGCCGGAGCCGCTGTCTCTATACGAATATATGAGGTTAGCGGATCGCCGTACCGAGGTCTGCGCGGCGGTCGGTCATCGGCAGCACGATCACCTTGGTTCCAACATTGACCCGCGAATAGAGGTCGGTGACGTCCGCATTGGTGAGCCGCAGGCAGCCCGAGGAGACACGGGTTCCGATCGTCTCCGGCGCGTTGGTGCCGTGGATGCGGTAAATGGTGCCACCGAGATACATTGCGCGGGCGCCGAGCGGGTTACCGGGGCCACCGGCCATCTGACGCGGCAAATAGGGCTGGCGAGCGATCATTTCCGGCGGCGGCGTCCAATCCGGCCATTCCGCCTTCCTGGTGATGGTCTGGGTGCCCGACCAGGTAAAACCCTCGCGGCCGACGCCAATGCCGTAGCGCATGGCCTGGCCGTTACCGAGCACGAGATAAAGATAAGTATTCGGGGTATCGATGATGATGGTGCCCGGGGCCTCGCGGGTCGGGTAGTTGACGACCTGGCGCCTTAGGCGGGCCGGCAGGGCGGCGGCGCGGTCCTCGTCCTGGACCTGCGGCATCGACTGAACTGGCGGCGGTGCGGCCTGGGTCGGCGGCGTCATGATGAACGGGAAGATCGGCAGCGGAGCCGCCGTGGCCGAAGCGGAAAAGGCAACGGCACCAATCGCCAGCGCGCCGAAGGCGGCGGCAGCGAGACGCGAGTTCAGCTTGATGGAATTCAACATTTTCGACCCCTGTTATTTTGCGCCCTGCGCGCCGTTTTGGCGCGTCGTTGGATCGAAGGAGTACAGATCAGGCGTTTCAGGATGTTTGCACGAAACCGCCAAAATGGTTTCGTGGCTTTAAGGATTGTTTCGTGCGTGTTTCGTGCGCGTCGTTAACGGCGGGGTGTGCGGTGCGTCGGAGCGTGCGCTGGTCGAGGCGCTCGTGCAGTCGCCACGGATGCGGTCACGGACACACCCCGCGTCGATATCGTCGCGGCCGGTCGATCCGGCCTCGCTGGAAGCTGTGAGCCAAGGGCGTGCAATGGTGATGTTGTTGCGCGAAGCGTCGCGCTCACACCCAACATGGCGATGCGCCGTCGAGCTGCAACATAAACATTGCTCTCGGTGCGCATTGCTCTCGGTGCACTCGGCGCGAGCGCGACGTATGCGGCCTTGTTACGCGCGCATCCGCGGCAGGCCCGTCGCGGCGCCGCCGATCACGACGCGGCGGTCGGCCACCGCGTGGTGGAATTGATCGAGCGTCAGCCCGATCACGGAGAGATCGCCTTCCTCGATCGCGCCGTCGTCGTAGCAGTCGAGCGCCTCGCGCAAGAGATTGTCCGCGTCTGCCTGCATCGCTGCGAGCTCCTCCGCCGTCGTCGCGCCGCGTACCTTCGCAATCAGCTTGAGGAGATTGTCGCGATGGGTAATGTATTGCTCGCGCTCGTCGCGCTTGAAGTAATGACGCAGCCAGGCGCCCGCCGATCCGAGCCCGGAGAGCAGGAGGACCACACCCCAGATGTAGTCGGAGTACTTCTCCAGGAAGGTGCGCTCGGTGCCGTCGATATAGGCAGCGGCGCCCTGGTGCGCGGGCAGCGCGGCGTCCTTGTCGGTGTCGGGCTTTTCGATCTTGGCCGCGCCCGGCACCTCGCGCGCGACCTGCAGCCGCACCGCGAACAATTGCCGGACCAGCGCGCCGACGGTCGCCTCGGGCAGCGCGTGTTGCGCGATGATCAGGTGGTTGACGCTGACGGTCTCGACCTTGTCCTCGGGGCGAGCCGGCGACGACGAGAAGATGCTGCCGGCAATCTCCTCGGACTCGTAGAGCGGATGTTTCTGCGCGATAGCCTCCGAAACCTCGATCGGCAGGAACCTCGGTTCGCCACGCGCGGCGGCGGTCGCCGCGATCGCATCGGTGGTGATCTTGCTGTCGAGCGGCCCGACGCTCATGTAGGCATCGAGCGAGGGGTCACGTGCGAGATCGGCGATCCGGTCGGTGGCGAACTGGCTGACCGCGACCTTGTCCGGATTGACGCCCGACTCGGTCAGGATCACGTGGAGCAGCGTCACGTTGGCCTGCGTGCGGCCGATGACGCCGATCTTGCGGCCGGCGAGGTCGTCAATGCTCTTGATCCTCGGTCCCGCTTGCCGCTTCGCGCCCCTCGGCCTCGCGCCCGAAGCCGTCCACAGCACCACGACGTTCTTGCGCAGGATCGCAATCGACTCGGCGCTGGCGGGCAGATTGAGATCGCCGCGCGCGACCGCGAGGTCGGTCTTGTTCTCGGCGAACAGCGCGATGCTTTCGGCGGCGCCCTGGGTCGTGACCGGCGCCAGGCGAACCGAACTGCCGTCGTGGGCAAAGGCTTGGGCGAACGCCTGCACCAGCTTCACATCGTCGCTGCCGGGCGGACCGACCGCGATCCGCAACGTCACCGGACGCAGGACGTAATAGAGCGTGCCGGCGGCGACGCCGAACAGAAAGATGCCGGCCGCAAGAATCAGGAGCGACGAGTTTCGTCGCCTGAGCCTGCGGACGGTCGCGCGGCGATTTTCGCTCTGCTCTGACATCTCACTGTCACGTTACACGAAAATCAGCCAAAGCGTGGTGAAAAAGAACCTTACATTTCGATGACGTCATACGTTTGAAACATCCATGTCAGAACGTCGTGGGAGCAGAATCGCATTAACGATTTGGATCTCCTGCGATGCGCATACTCGTTGCGACCGATGCCTGGCATCCGCAAGTCAACGGCGTGGTCCGGACACTGACCTCGCTTGCGCGCAGCGCCGCGACACTCGGCGCCGACATCAACTTCTTGACGCCCGACGGCTTTCCTTCGGTCGGCATGCCGACCTATCCGGGCCTGCGCGTCGCGCTGCCGAATCGCCGCGAGATCGCGCGCAGGATCGAAGAGGCCGCGCCGGAGGCGATCCACATCGCCACCGAAGGCCCGATCGGGTGGGCCGTGCGCGGCTACTGTCGCCGCAACAAGCTCGCTTTCACGACGTCCTATACCACGCGCTTCCCGGAATACGTCTCGGTGCGCACCGGAATTCCCGACAGCGTCGGTTACGCCGTGCTGCGCCATTTCCACGCCGCGGCGTCGATGACGATGGTCGCGACCGAGTCGCTGCGGCAGGAGCTCTCCGATCGCGGCTTCCGCAGGCTCGGCTTCTGGACCCGCGGCGTCGACACGCAACTTTTCAATCCGGACGCACCGGCCTCGCTCGATCTGCCGCGGCCGATCTTCATGACGATGGGCCGCGTCGCGGTGGAGAAGAATCTCGACGCCTTCCTGTCGCTCGATCTGCCGGGATCAAAGGTCGTGGTCGGCGATGGCCCGCAGAAACCGGCGCTGCAACAGAAATATCCCGATGCGGTTTTCCTCGGCGAGAAGAAGGGCCAGGACCTGACTTCGCATCTCGCGGCCGCTGACGTCTTCGTGTTTCCGAGCCTCACCGACACCTTCGGCGTGGTGCAGCTCGAGGCGCTGGCCTGCGGCACGCCGGTCGCGGCATTCCCGGTCACCGGCCCGAAGGACGTGATCGCGGATCATCCGATCGGGGCGATTGACAGCGACCTGCGCAGCGCCTGCCTGCGCGCGCTGACGATGTCGCGTGCGACGTGCCGCAACTTCGCGCTGGAGCGTTCCTGGGAAAACAGTGCGCGCCAGTTCATCGGCAATCTGGCCGCGTTGCAGCCGAGCCGCGCGCCGCGGCCCGCCCGCCGCGTCGATCGCCGCACTGCCGTGCCGAACTAGAGCATGATCAGGAAAGTGTGTAGCGGTCTTCCGAAGAAGATCATGCTCAAACAGCGAGAGACGAGATCATGATGCGATTCGAATGATTGCATCATGATCGAGCAACCAAATCGAACGAGAGACGAGAGACCTCATCTATGGCAAATATCATGAAGCTGGACGCCAACCGCTCCCTGGACTTCGACCGCGAAACGGTCGAACAGGCCTATGACCGTTGGGCGCCGATCTACGATCTTGTATTCGGCGGCGTGTTCAGCAAGGGACGCCAGGCCGCGATCCAGGCCACCAACAAGATCGGCGGGCGCGTGCTCGAAGTCGGCGTCGGCACCGGCATCTCGCTGCCGCTCTATGGTCAGCACGTGCGCATCTTCGGCACCGACATCTCGGAAGCGATGCTAGAGAAGGCCAAGAAGCGCGTCGCCGAGCATGGCCTGAAGAATGTCGAGGGGCTCGCGGTGATGGACGCCGAGAAACTCGAATTCCCCGACAACTCGTTCGACGTAGTGATGGCGCAGTATGTCGTGACCGCGGTTCCGAATCCGGAAGCCGCGCTCGACGAATTCGCCCGCGTGGTGCGTCCGGGCGGCGAACTGATCATTCTGACCCGCGTCAGCGCGGACGCCGGCATGCGCCGCTTCATCGAGCAGAGGCTGCAGCCGGTTGTGCGTCCGCTGGGCTTCAGGACGGCCGAATTCGCCTGGTCGCGCTACACCAGGTGGCTTGCCGGGGCGCGTGGCATGGAGCTGGCGGAGCGCCGCCTGATCCCGCCGCTCGGCCACTTCTCGCTGGTCCGTTTCCGCAAGGCCGAGGTCGCCCGGGCGGCCTGAACTTTCCGGGTCTCATGATTGAGGAGGCGCCCGGCGTCGTCCGCAACCATAAGGCCTCGCTGCAGCCTCATCCTTCGAGACGCTTGTTTGCGCAGGCTCCGCAGGATGAGGGGTCCCAAGTTGCGTCACGGCGTCGCCCCGCTTTGTCACATGTCATTATGATGATGTCACACGGGCTACATCGAATCCCTGTAACCCTGTCCCGAAAGATGTTGGGGGAACCAATGATCCAGAATTTCCTGCAAGAGCTGCGTACCCAGCGTTGGGATGACCACCGCTACTATCACCACAGCCGGATCAACCAGAGCCTGCACTTCGTCAGCGCGCTGAGCTTCCTGTTCGCCTATGTCATGCTGTTCTTCGATCCTGTGGTGTCGGCGCTGGTCGGCTGGCTGGTCTCGATGACTTCGCGCCAGGCCGGTCACTTCTTCTTCGAGCCGAAGGGCTACGACCACGTCAACGAGGCGACCCACGAGCACAAGGAAGAGATCAAGGTCGGCTACAACCTGCAGCGCAAGGTGGTGCTGATGGCGATATGGGCGCTGTCGCCGATGGTGCTGTACTTCGACCCGACCCTGTTCGGCCTGTTCAAGCCGTGGGCGACGTTCGCCGACTTCACCCGCCAGGTGGCCAAGATCTGGCTCGCGGTCGGCATCGGCGGCCTGCTGTTCCGCACCGTCCACCTTTTCTTCATCCGCGACGTCGAGACGGGCCTCGTCTGGATGACCAAGATCATCACCGATCCCTTCAACGACCTGAAGCTCTATCACAAGGCGCCGCTGTTCCTGATGAAGGGCGAACTGATCGACCCCGGCCTGCATCTCGTCGGCGAACTGGAAGAGAAGCACGCCTGAGCGCGATGCGCCGATACCAGGATTATTCGTTGACTCTCGTCATGCCCGGGCTTGTCCCGGGCATCCACGTCTTGGGCACCACAGTAAAATGGCTTCACGTTGCGCGCTCGCTTTGCCTCGCCCCGCATGCGGAGAGATGCGCAGGCCGCCTCTGGCGGCCGTTCTGGAGAACGACGAAGCGAAGCTTCGGCTATGTCGCGTCGTGAGATGCTATCCGGGTGAGGGGGACTCTCCGCGAATCCGTCTGTCACTGACTTCGCGGAGAAAGCCCCTCACCGAAGCCGTCTCCCGGCAAGAGCGGGGCGAGGGAGCACATGGGCGATGGCTGGCCTCAGCGCCTGAACTTCACCGCGACCATCTCCTTCAGGATCCGCCGCTTGATGTTCTTGTTGGTCAGTCCGGGCTTGTGCCACCACCAGCCGTCGCGCCGCATCTTTTCGCAAGCGGCGACGAAGCGGTCGGCGACCTCGGCGAAGTCGGCGTCGGTGTAGTTCAGCGTGAAGATCAGGCGGCCGGTGCCGACCCAGCTCAAGGCAAGTCCCTCGGCCCGCAGGTAGTATTGCAGCATCCAGTTGTAGCGGGACGGCTCGGTGTAATGCACCATCCAGATCGACGAGAGATTGGCGACGCGGACCGGCAGGTCCTGCGCGGCGAGGCGATCGTTGAGCGACTTGGCGCGGCCGTTCCAGGTCTCGTCGAGGCCGTTGTAGATGGAACGGAAGTTCGGGCTGGCAAGCCGGCTCAGGAACTCGTCCATCGCCGTCATGACGTAGGGATGCGAGTTGAAGGTGCCGCGCGCAAAGCAGATGTCGGCGGGACGGTCGTCACGGAAGCGCCGCATCAACTCCTTGCGGCCGCAAACGACGCCGATCGGCAGGCCTCCGGCGAGGCTCTTGCCATAGGTCACCATGTCGGCCTTGACGCCGAAATATTCCTGCGCTCCGCCGGCGGCGAGGCGGAAGCCGACGAATACCTCGTCGAGAATCAGCACGATGCCGCGTTGGTTGCAAACCTCGCGCAGTTTGTTCAGCCATTCCGTGTAGGCGGCGCGGTCGTACCGGCCGGAGCGGGAGCTGTCGACCAGCGCCGAATCGCCCGGCGCGTTCGAGTTCGGATGCAGCGCCTGGAGCGGGTTTACCAGCACACAGGCGATGTCGCGGCGCGTCCGCAGCACGTGCAGCGTTTTCTCGGACATGTCGGCGAGCGTGTAGGTCTCGTGCGGCGAGACCGGATTGCCGACGCCGGGCTGCACGTCGCCCCACCAGCCGTGATAGGCGCCCGCGAAGCGCACCAGATGGCTGCGGCGAGTGTGGTAGCGGGCAAGCCGCACCGCCTGCATGACGGCCTCGGTGCCGGACATGTGGAACGAGACCTCGTCGAGCCCGGAGATCCCGCAGAGCCGCTTGACGTTGTCGGCAATGATCGGGTGGTAGGGACCGAGCACGGGCCCCAGCGCATGCGCGCGCTTCTCGGCCTCGGCAATGCACTCCTTGTAGAAATCGTTGCCGAAGATATTGACGCCGTAGGAGCCGGTCAGGTCATGGAACACGTTGCCGTCGATGTCGGTGACGGTGACGCCTTTCGAGGCCTGCATGAACGCCGAGGTGCTGAGATTCTCGCGCACCAGACGGCTGTACTGGAACGGCACGCGGTAGGCTTCGGTGAACTGCAGGTCCGAAATGCGCTCCGATACCTCGCTCGTGAGCGCCCGTCCCTTGGGGAAGCGGTCCTGGTAGATGCCGGCGAGCCGGAAGAAACCGTCCTGGCGCTGCAGCGCGACCTCGGCCGGGGCGTCGTCGGAGCGGAAGAATTCGTCGATATCGAATTCGTAATGCGGGACCAGCCGCGCCACCATCTTGGACATCTTGGAATGCCCGGTCAGCGAGCGGTGTTTTGCGCGCGACAGGGCAAGCCGGGCTTTGACTTTGGGGAAGGCTGCGGCGGCGCCGGCAAGCGCGGCGACGGACAGCGAGAGAATCGGAAGGGGCGAATCCATGACAGAAGCGCTAGCGTCACCAGCTAACAGATTCATGACAGTGAAGGGCCTGATCTCGGCATTCACGCAGCAGGAGAACCTTAATTTCCTGCTGACGAACCGGATTCCGCGGGCCGCGCTGACCCGTTTCATGGGCTGGTTCTCCAAGGTCGAGATCCCGCTGGTGCGCGACGCCTCGATCGCCTGCTGGCGGCTGTTTTCGGACCTCGATCTCACCGAGGCGAAGAAGACCGAGTTCAAGAGCCTGCATGACTGCTTTACCCGCGAGCTCAAGCCCGGCCTGCGCCCGGCCGATCCCGATCCGTCCGTGATCACGAGTCCGTCGGATGCGATCATCGGCGCGCACGGCCGGATTCAGGACGCAGAGTTGTTCCAGGTCAAGGGCGCGCCCTATTCGCTGCTCGATTTGCTCGGCGATCCCGCCCTTGTCGAGCAGCACCGGAACGGCCGCTTCGTGACGTTGCGGCTAACCTCGAGCATGTATCACCGCTTCCACGCACCCGCGGACCTCACCATCGACAAGGTCACCTTCATCCATGGCGACGTCTGGAACGTCAATCCGATCGCGCTGAAGCGGATCGAGCGGCTGTTCTGCAAGAACGAGCGCGCCGTGCTGCGCGCGAAGCTATCGGGCGGCGAGGCGCTGACGCTGGTGCCGGTCGCCGCCATCCTGGTGGCGAGCATCCGTCTGCACTTCCTCGACGTCACACTCAATGCGAAGACGAGGGGACCCGTCGACTTCGCTTGCGAGGCCCATGTGCGCAAGGGCGACGAGCTTGGCTGGTTCGAGCACGGCTCGACCATCATCGTGCTGGCGCCGGATCATTTCGAGTTCTGCGACAATGTCGCGGATGGATCGCGGATCAAATGCGGCGAGCCGCTGCTGCGAAAACCGCTCACAGCGTTTTCAAGCGAAGCGAGTGCCGGTTCGCGTGAAGAAGGTGCGTCAAAATAAAGCGTCTCGAGCTTCGGCTCCGATTCAAACCGAACCGAAACGCTGCTGACCTCGCTTTTTCCATCGGGCGTCTTTATATGTTCGGGATCGTCCGAGACAATTCCAAATCGCAAACCTGGTGCACACGAGATGGCACGGACGCCTGTTCTTGCGGCGGGAGGCATTGTGCTGCGGCGAGAGGCGCCGCCGCGCTTTGCTGTCGTGCGTCTGCGCAAGCGCAATGAATGGGTGCTGCCCAAGGGCAAGCTCGACGGGGGCGAGACGCCGCGCGCCGCCGCTGAGCGCGAGGTGCTGGAAGAGACCGGCCACGCCGTCGATGTGCACGAATTCCTTGGCACGCTGGTCTATGAGTCCGGCGGCCGCTCCAAGATCGTCCACTACTGGCGCATGGATGCCGGCGACCAACCGGTGCGGCAGTTGATGAACGACATCAAGGCGGTCGACTGGCTGCCGCTCGAGGACGCCATTGAGCGCCTGTCGCGCAGCTATGAACGTGCGTTCCTGGAAAATGTCGGCCCGATCGCGCTACAGGCCGCGGCACTCGCCATGAGCGCGCGCCATGCGCAGGCACGGGCCGTGGCCGCCGGGAAGCCGCGCAGCCGCCGTCCCGTGGCGCCGCCCGTTGTCGAGGGAACGCCGGTGGCGGAGACGCCACTGGCGGCGCAATCGGATGCCGATGCACCGGCCATGGCGCCGGACCACATCGGCGCGGGTGCGTTCGATGTCGTCGCAACGGATCAGGTCGTCGATCCGGCCGCGCCCGCGGAGCCGCCATCATGTGCCGTCGCGATCAAGCCGGTCGGCACGACGCGGGAGCATGCCGCGCGAAAGAACCTCATTCAGCGCGTGCGGGACTGGCTGCGCCGCGCGGCCTGACGCCGTCAAACCACATCATCGCTGCCTGTCCCCTGGCGGCGGCCTCGCGCCCCTCGGAGCGGGCTGCGGCCGTCGCTGCATTAAGCCGGGCCGGCCCTGCAATCCGGGCCGTTGCAGCCCGGGCGGCACTCCGCCGGGCACGGCTTGCCGAATGGCCGGTGGCCGCGGCTGGCCTTGCGGCGGAATCGTCGGCGGGATCGCGCCTTGCTGTGGAGCGACAGGCGGCCGCGCGCCGCCCGGTTGGGTGTTGCCTTGGCGCGGCGATGGTTGCGCTCCGCCCGGCTGGCCGGTCAGCGGGCGCTGTGGCGCACCCTGTTGCGGTGCACCGGCCGGTTGCTGCGCGCCTTGCCGGCCGGGTACGCCGGGTTGCTGTTGACCAGGGCGATTCGGCTGTTGCTGCTGCGGCTGGCCCGGACGGTTCGGCTGGCCCGGCTGTTGCGGCGCGTTGCGGTTCTGGCCCGGCGTTTGGTTCTGCCGCAGCTGGTTCGGCTGCACCGGCTGGCCGCGGTTCGGATAGGGCGCACCCGGATTGGTGCGACGGAAGTCCGGATTGGCGCGGCGGAAGTCGCGCTGCTCGGTGACGACCTGCCGTCCGACTGTCTGTGCGCTGTGCAACTGGCGTACAAAGCCCTGGTCGCGCGCGATTTGCTGCGGCGTGATCGTCAGCGGCACCGCGGCGAAACGCACGCCGCCGATGCCGGGACGAATCGCAAAACCGCTCGCGCCGCGAGTCAGCACTCCGAGCGAACTGCCGCTGCGGTCGCTGACCTCGATGCGCCCGACCCGTCCGTCGGCGTCGGGATAGAGTTTGATGCCGACATTGGTGCTGCTGGTGGTCGCGCCTTCCGGAACTTCGACGAGGCCGGTGGTGCCGCGAATGCCGAGCGTTGCGGTCGGCGTCGAGATCCGCATGTTGCCGGTCTTGGCGACGGAGGCGGCGACGAAGGCGACAGTCCCTTTGGCAACGTCGAACAGCGCGCTGTTCTGCCTGCCGCCCTCTTCATAGACATAACTGTCGATCTTGATCCTGGCGTTGGCCTTCAGATTGAAGGTGGTGGCATCGTTGAAGGTGATGCCGAGAGTCGAACTCGCCGCGGTGGTGACCTCGTCGTCGGAGTAGATGTCGTCACGGATCTGCAGCGTCGTCGTCGCGCTGTGGCGCGTTACCGTCGCGGAGCCGGTCAGCGTCGCAACGTTGCCGATTGGCTCTGCTGCGGCTGCCTGCGGACTCGGTGACGGCGTTGCCTGCGCAGGTACGGACGTTGCTGGTGCCGGCGTTGTCGCGGCGGGCGTCTGCGTGGGCGCGGGCTGCGCCTGTGCGAACTGCGTCGGCTCCGGCGCGGCCATGGCGTCCGCTAACCAGCCGGTCATGAAGGCCGCACACAGCAGAAATGCGAAACAAGGCCTGCGCCGCATCACCACGAAATCCTGGGGAGCACTAGACGAATGAAGCGGCACTTGAGCCGCGTCAGGCTGAATGCCGAATGAACGGGACGACCGTGTTGTCATGACAGGCCGCAACGATCAAGCGCCGCCTTGCCGACCAGCGACACGTCGTGCGTGTTCAGCTCGTCATGAGAATCCATCAGCCGCGCTTGTGAGGGATGACGAAGACAATTTCACTTGAAATGGCCGCTGCCGCCGCTGATGAGAGATGAACCCTTCACATATCATGCGATTGATGTAGTCTGCTTAGAGAGCCGCTCCCAGATGTGCCGAAGTTCTGGAGATTGACCGGCGGCGTCGCTGCCCACGGCGGGCCTGTAGTCCTCTTTATATCGTCTGAACTGCTCTTGATTTGGAATCGCCTTGCCGAGCTCACGGCACGGCGCATTGATCATTGCAAACACTTACGAATGGAGGAATTGCCATGCATTTCTGTTTCACCGGTCAATACACGCCGCGCGCTCTCAATAGCATCATGGAAAATCCGACGGTCAGCCGCTACGAGGCGGCCAAAAAGGTCGTTGAGGCAGCAGGCGGCAAATTGATTTCGATGTACAGCACGGCAGCCAATGGGCCGGGTGTCCTGATGATTATCGACGTGCCGGACCCGAACATGGCGCCCGCCATCAGCGGGGTCGTCGTGGCTGCCGGCACCCTTTCCAACGTGACGTTGACGCGCTTGTTCACACAGGACGAGATTGTGCAGGTGCGCCAGAAAGCGATCAAGGTCAGGGAGGCCTACACGCCTCCGGGCGGCTAGGAGCACGATGAGATGAGCGCAACCGCTACGCGTTTGTCGCGAGGGAAACCGCTACGGACTTCTCATGATGCTTCAGCGAAGGCGGAAGCAATCGATGGCGCCGCACGCGCTCAAAGCATGGATCGCTTGGCTGCGCTTGCAATGACGTGAGAGAGGTTCAAACGCAACGCGCCCGGCGGGGGCCGCCGCCGGGCGCGAAATTCGGGTCTGTTGGTGATGCCTAGAAAACGCCGAGGATGATGGCGCCTACGAAGGCGAGTGCGATGTACGCGGCCACAATGCTCAGCTTGCTCAGCAGAGGACTCGCGAAATCCATTGAGAAGCTCCTTTGGTTCACAACGGTACCGTTATTAACACTAAAGTTAGCAAGGGGTTCCTTGCCGTAAAAGGCAGCGCTACTGTCCATCCGCCTCCCTTCACCACGGCGCCGGTTCCGGCATATGGTTAAAGAGACGTGAAATCAATGCGTTGAAGAGTCTTTAAATAAATTCGTCGAACGTGCGCGCATGGCGCGTGGAGTTCGTTTGTATCTCGTCGGCTCCCTTGTCCTTGTTTCGCTGGCTGGATGTGGTCGCGGTCTGTTTCAGACCGCCGAACGTGAGCCGTGGCGGGCCGAGGCGGAAGCCGCATGTCTCAAGTCCGGCGCGGTCAAGGAGGGTCCCGAGCTTGTCCGCGTCGAACCGATCTCCGGTCCCGGAGTGTGCGGCGCAGAATTCCCACTCAAGGTTGCAGCGATCGGGGAAGGCAACGAGATCTACGGATTTGCCGACACCGATCTGCGTCCGCCGGCCCCGATCGGAAATCAGCCGCGCTGGCCGATCAATCAGCAGCCAAATCCGCCACCGGCGCAGGCACCTTATTCCGGTCAAGCGGCGGGTCAGCAGAGCTACGGCGCGCGGCCGAACGGGCCGATCTCGCTGGCCCCGCCGGGTGTCGCGACGCAGGAGGATGAGATCGACCTGCCGGCCGACGGCGTACCGGGGCCGAAAGACGGCTCGTCCTACTATCCGGGGCTGCCAGGCACGTCGCCCCGCGACCGCGCCGCAGCGCCTTATTCACCCGCGCCGTATTCGCAGCCGCAGCAGCCCGGGGCGGCGCCCCTGCCGCGGCTTGGCCCGTCGAACGGCAATCCGGTGATGACGGTTGGCCCGGTCGCGGTGAAACCGACTGCAACGCTGGCCTGCCCGATCGTCTCGGCGCTCGAACGCTGGCTCGCGGATTCCGTGCAGCCAGCGGCGCAGCGCTGGTTTGGCGCGCGCGTGGTCGAGATCAGGCAGATCTCCGCCTATTCCTGCCGCGGCATGAACGGCAATCCGCATGCGCATATCTCCGAGCATGCCTTTGGCAATGCACTCGATATTGCCGCCTTCACGCTCGCCGACGGCCGGCGCATCACCGTGAAGCAGGGCTGGAGGGGCATGCCGGAGGAGCAAGGTTTCCTGCGCGATATTCAGGGCGCCGCCTGCCAGCAGTTCAACACCGTGCTGGCGCCGGGCTCCAACGTCTACCATTATGACCACATCCACGTAGACCTGATGCGGCGTGCCAGCCGCCGTGTCATTTGCCAGCCCGCCGCCGTCTCTGGCGAGGAAGTCGCCGGGCGGGCCTCCGCGCGCAACCCCTATGCATCGCGCGAGCCTTATGTCACAGGTTCGCTTGGCGGCGGGAGGCCGTCCGGTCCGCGGCGCAAGGCCGGGGTCGACGAAGAGGACGAGTTCGAGGACGAATAGGGCGCGGGGCGCTGGCGTGGATTGTGCGCGTCACGTACAAACCGTGGCCATTTTCTACGCCTATATTGGTTGGACCCGGCTGCCCGGCTGATTTGCAAGGGGATGCTATTGCAGGACTTGCCTATAATTCTCGTGATCGAAGACGACCGCGATCTCCAGTCCATGGTGGAGGATGCCTTGAGGGATGGCGGTTATGAGCCGGCGATCGCGGGCTCCGGCGAGGAGGCACTGACGCTGCTGAAGGCCTTTCAGACCAAATACAGCGCGCTGGTGGTCGACATCCGCCTGCTCGGTCGGCTCGACGGCTGGCGGGTGGCGCGTGGCGCGCGCGAGGTCGATCCGTCGTTCCCGGTGGTCTACATCACGGGCGGCGGTGGCAATGAGTGGCCGACCAGGGGCGTGCCGAACAGCGTGCTGCTGCAGAAGCCGTTCTCGCCGGATCAACTGGTCGAGGCGGTGTCCGAGGTCCTCAAGGCTGCGCCGCGGGCATAAGCGGTTTGCGCGATCTATCATTCCGCAACGGGCTCGCGAGGGGATCAAGCCATGGAGCGCCTCTCACGATCTGTGGCGGCGTCCATTGAGCGTCCAGCTACTGAACGAATTTGCCAATGTCGCCGACCGGAAGCTCGGCGATGATTGAACCGGAAGCGAGTATGCGTAGAGCAAACTCGGATTGTAGTTCGATGCGATTTGGCTGCGCACGCTCAAGGGCACGCCGCAGCCCTTTCGATCGTCCGGGATCGTCGACCTTTCATTCCATGACGCGCTGATCGTTGCATCTGCGACCGAGGCCGACTGTGCCCTCTTCTAATCGCGAGAACATGCAGCGTTGCCGCGTGTTCGATCGAAGGACCGCGGTGAGCAACCCGATTGAATGATCCTCGCTCTTGTTACTTTCAGTAGCCTATCTCTCGAGACGCCGGTGCAGACTGTTACGCGAACTGTCCTGCGCCGAACCTCGGCTGCCATCGGCATTGATTTTGTGATGATGGGATTTGAATTTGTGATGTGACGAACCGAGCATGCCCGACTAGCCTTCCGACAAAAATGGACGGTTAAGGAATCGAATGCCAAACGCAGCAGTCGCGACACGTGCTTCGCAATCGAAGGGCAGCACAACACCACAGCAGGTAGATGTCGCGGTCGTGGGTGCCGGCTTTGCTGGCCTCTATCTGCTGTACCGGCTGCGCAAGGCCGGCTTTGCGGTCGTTGTGCTCGACGAGGCCGGCGACGTTGGCGGCACCTGGTACTGGAACCGTTATCCCGGCGCGCGCTGCGACATCCAGACCATCGACTACAGCTATTCGTTCGATCCCGAGCTCGAAACGGCTTGGACCTGGTCGGAGAAATACGCGACCCAGCCGGAAATCCTGCGCTATCTCGGCTTCGTCGCCGACCGTTACGATCTCCGCCGCGACATCCGGTTTGGCACCAATGTGAAGGCTGCGATATGGGATGATGCGAGCGAGCGTTGGCAGCTTGCGACCGAGAACGGCGCGCCAGTGTCCTGCCGTTACTACATCATGGCGACCGGCTGCGTGTCGGCGCCGAATCTGCCGGAGATCGACGGCGCCAAGGACTTCAAAGGAAAGATCTACTTCACCGGCCGCTGGCCGCATGAGGGCGTCGACTTCAAGGGAAAGCGCGTCGCCGTGGTCGGCACGGGATCGTCGGGCATCCAGTCCATCCCGCTGATCGCTGATCAGGCCGCGCAGCTCACCGTGTTCCAGCGCACGCCCAATTTCGCGCTGCCCGCTCATAACGGTCCGGTACCGGAGGATCGCAGGGCGTTCTTCGAACGCGACCGCGCCGCTTATCGCGAACAGGCGCGCTGGTCGACGGGGGGCGTGCCGTATCCGCAGACGACGGTGGTGAGCTGGCAGCTGAGCGACGCCGAGCGCCGCGAGCGTTTCGAGAAGGCGTGGGCCGCCGGCGACCTCATTCACATCCTGAGCCAGCTCTGGGCCGACCAGGCCGTCGACGTCGACGGCAATGCGCTGGTCTGCGAGCTGGTCCGCGAGAAGATCCGCGGCATCGTGAAGGACCCCGACACCGCTGCGGCGCTGACCCCGTACGATCATCCGTTCGGAGCCAAGCGTCCCTGTCTCGATACGGATTACTATGCGACCTACAACCGTCCCAACGTCAGCCTGGTGAACCTGCGCCAGGAGCCGATCAAGGCGATCACCGAGACCGGCATCATTACGGACAAGCGCAGCGTCGACGTCGACGTGATCGTGTTCGCCACCGGCTTCGACGCGATGACCGGCGCGATCCTGGCGGTGCATCCGATCGCGGGGCGCGGGGGCAAATCGCTGTCCAGCGTCTGGGCGAATGGACCGCAGACCTATCTTGGGCTCACGGTCGCGGGCTTCCCCAATTTGTTCTTGATCACCGGTCCCGGCAGTCCGTCTGTGCTGTCGAATATGGTCGTCTCGATCGAGCAACATGTCGACTGGGTGGTCGACCAGTTGGCTGCATCGCGCGACGCGGGCTTCACGACCATGGAAGCGACCGAAGCGGCGCAGGCGGGCTGGGGGCGCCACATGGCCGACTGCGCGATGTTGACGCTGCATCGGTTCGCCAACAGCTGGTACACGGGCGGCAATGTTTCCGGCAAGCCGCGAGGCGTGATGCCCTATACCGGCGGTGTCGGCCATTACCGCGGCATCTGCAACGAGGTGGTGAGCCGTGGCATGCTCGGCTTCAATCTCACGGGTCCCAACGTCGCCGCACAATGCAATGACGGCCAAATCGTCCGCCTGCAGCCGGATGTGCGTCTGGTGTCGAACATGCTCGCCGGGTTGAAGCCGCCGCCCGTCGAGACGTTGGGCGCGCAGGGGGCGCGTGCCTTCCTCAACCAGCTCAACAAGAGCCGCCCCGCGGGCCGTCCGGTCGGTGAGGTCTGCGGCGGCATGCTGCAGGGGGCCGCCGGTCCGTTACCGTACATGCTCTATCGGCCGGCGACGCCGGGACCGCATCCGATCGTGGTCTACTTCCACGGCGGCGGCTGGGTGTTCGGCGACGAACAGTCCGATGATCCGTTCTGCCGGGACATCTGCCGCCGCGCCGACATGATCATCATCAGCGTCGGCTACCGCCATGCGCCCGAGCATCGCTTCCCGGCGGCCGCGGAGGACGGCTATGCGGCGACGCGGTGGATCTCCGAACACGCAACCGAACTCGGCGGCAGAGCAGGACCGGTGCTGGTCGCCGGCTGGAGCGCCGGCGGCAATGTCGCGGCCGTCACCTGTCAGCTCGCTCGCGATCGCGGCGGGCCGGCCATCGCAGGTCAGTTGCTGGTCACCCCAGTGACCGACTGCACTTTTGACCGTCCATCGTATGTGGAGAATGCGACGGACTACTTCGTGACACGCGGGCAGGTGTACTGGTTCTGGGACCTGTACTGTTCGCCCGCCGATCGCACCGATCCGCGCGCCTCACCGCTGCGTGGCAAGCTCGAAGGCCTGCCGCCGGCGTTCGTGGCGACCTGTGAATTCGATCCGCTGCGCGACGAGGGGATTGCCTATGGCGATGCGCTGGCAAAAGCCGGCGTGCCGGTCGAGCAGCTCAAGGCGCCCGGTCACTTGCATATGTCCTTCACTATGGTCGACGTCATCATCACCGGCGTCAGCGGCCGCGTAAAGATGGCGCGGGCGCTGCGGCGCTTCGCGGGACTGCCCGAGGACGTGGAGCAGGCCCAGCCCACGCGCAATGTTCTGCTGTCGGAGGCGAATGCGGCAGCAAAGTAACGCAGGACTCTGCGCCCTCTATCGCGCTTGCGGGCAGGGCGCAGCGTCGCCTGTTCCATGGTAAGCGACGGCAATACGCAGAACCGGCCTTTGCCGCTCGACTGTAGGTATACTCTTTCACGATTGATCGCGTTATGAGCTGCTTCACAGGAGCGGCTTCGTGGTCATGTCTTGTTGACGCTAGAGTATGATCTTCCCGCAAACGCCACGCGTTTGTCACAAGGGAAAACCGCCACACGTTTTCCCGGATCAGCTCTAGCCCAGCTCGAATGTCGTGACGCCGAAGATACGATGCACCTGCAACTGCGGAATCGCGCCGGTGTACATGCGCGCGGTCTCGAACACCGGCGAGAGACCGAGGTCTTGCGCGAGCGCAACCGCGTCGCGGTTGATGGAAGGAACATCGAGGAACGTTTCGCCGCTGCCCACACTTGCCAGCAATGCCGACAGAACGGCTTCGGCCGCGGGGCGGTCGTCGGCGACCAGCGGGCCGATCTTGCGGCCGCTCCGGCATGGCCGGATCACGCCCCAACCGGCGAGCCGGCCGTCACGCAGCAGCGCTCGTCCGGTATGCCCTTGAGCGCTGACCCACGCGCGCAGAAATGCCGGCCGCGGCGCGGGAAACACCGTCGCGTCGTCAGCCTCGATAACTGCCATCGGGATGTCGGTGAGTGCGGCGATGCCGGGCTTGGTCGCATCCGGCGCAGAGAGCCAGCCGCCATAGCGCACATTGGCGTAGGCGAGCTTGAATCCGGACTTCCGGTAATTTTCCTGCTGCGCCACCACGCCATCGAGCCCGACCACGCGCCGATGCGCATGCGCGATCGCTGCGTTCCAGATTTGCAGGCCATAGCCGCGACCGCGCAAATCCGGGCATACGATGTAGAAGCCGAGAAAGGCGAACCGCGAACCGTAGTTGATGCAGGATATGACTGCGGAAGCGGCGCCGGCGCGTTCGCCGATCAAGAAGCCATTTGGGTCTTCAGCGGCGAAGCAGGCGGCGTCCGCAAGCCCCGGATTCCAACCTTCGGCTGCGGCCCAATCCACCGCGAGTGGGATCTCGTCGGGCCGCATCGGGCGGATGATGAGGTCGGTCATGACGGTCAGCCGTGTCAGTCGCACATGCGCCGAGCGTAGCGCTGGAGGTCAGGACGTTCCAGTCGGCCGCAGGTCGCCGTCGCCGCGATCTGATCGGCCGTCCTTCCAAAGCCAGCCGGACAGCGCGGTCGCGCCGGCAGCGCCAAGCAGCTGGGCTGCAATGAACGCGCCGACCCCGCTTGGCGCGATGCCGGCAAACGTGTCGGAGAGGGCACGCGCTATCGTCACCGCGGGATTGGCGAACGAGGTTGATGCGGTGAACCAATAGGCCGACGTAATGTAGAGCCCAACAGCGTAGGGAACCGCGGCCGGATTTCGTGCGATGCATCCGAAGATCGTCAGCAGCAAGCCTGACGTCGCGATGCATTCCGCAAGCCATTGACCGCTGCCCGTGCGCTGCGTGAGCGAAATTTGCCACATCGGAAGTTCGAACATCAGATGCGCAAGCCATACGCCGGCAATGGCGCCGACGATCTGCGCGACAATGTAGGCGCACGCCGTGGTCCAGCGCGATTCACCGCGACAGGCAAATGCCAGCGTGACCGCAGGGTTGAAATGGGCACCCGAAATCGGTCCGAAGATCAGGATGAGGACAGTGAGAATGGCGCCGGTCGGTATTGTGTTGCAGAGCAGCGCGAGTGCGACGTTTCCGCCAGCCAGCTTGTGCGCCATGATTCCGGAGCCGACGACGGCGGCAAGAAGGAATGTCGTGCCAAGCCATTCCGCGACGATCCGCCGGTCCGCCGACGGCATCAGTGCGCCTGAGTGTTCGAAGCAACGATCCGCTCGCCGTCTTCCTTGACGAAGTCGCCGCGCTGCGGCGGGAGCAGTTCGACGACCTGTTCCGATGGTCGGCACAGACGCACCCCGCGCGGCGTCACGACGATCGGCCGGTTGATCAGGATCGGGTGCGCCATCATGGCATCCAGGAGATCTTCATCCGTCAGGTCCGGATTTTCAAGTCGCAGCTCCTGATACGGCGTACCCTTCTCGCGCAGCAACGCACGCACCGAAATTCTCATCCGCTCGATCAATTGCCGAAGCAATGTGCGCGATGGCGGCGTCTTCAGATATTCGATGACATGCGGCTCGATGCCGGCATTGCGGATCAGTCCGAGCGTGTTGCGCGACGTACCGCAATCCGGATTGTGATAGATGATGACGTCCATTGCTCGCGTCCGTCAGCAGCAGGCCGAGGTCTTCACGTCAGGTTCGGCCTCGAGCTTCGGTGCGCAGCAGGCGCTCTGCTTCTCGTGCGCAACGCGCGCGCGGTTTTCGCCGCTACCGTCGCCATAGGTCGTGCTTTCGCCGGTGGTGTGGAACGTTTCCCAGGCGATGCCCGCGGGATCCTCGATCCAGGATTTTTCCGACTTGGCGTAGCAGCAGGCCGTAGCACCCTGCTCAATGATGTCGCCACCCGCCTGGCGCAGCCGCGCATAGACCTCGTGCAGTTCCCCGGTGTTCTCGACCTGGATGCCGAGATGGTCGAGGCCGGGCTCGCGGCCGCGAGTCGAGATCGCGAAATTGACCCGCGGATCTTCGAGCATCCATTTCGCGTAGTCTGGCTTCAGCACGGATGGCTGCGCCGCGAACAGCGCCGAATAGAATCCGACCGATTTCGTAATGTCCTCGACCGAGACGTGAACGTGGAGGCGCTTCATGGCATGTCCTTTCAGGCTGGCAGCTTTGCGCGCTTGCGCGCGGGCTTGCATCCGACAGTGGCCGTGCAGGGCGCACCGCCGCAGCAGTTCTCGGTCAGGAAGCCGAGCAGGGCGTTCATCGTTTCGAACTGCGCCGTGTAGATCATCGAACGGCCATCTCTTCGCACGGTGACAAGACCGGCCGCACGCAACCGGTCGAAGTGGAAGGTCAGCGTGTTGGGCGCGACGTCCAGCGCCTCGGCCACGGCACCGGCCGGCATCCCGTCGGGACCGGCCTGCACGAGCAGCCGGAACACATCGAGCCGATTGTCCTGGGCGAGCGCGCCCAGCGCCGCAACGGCCTCCGTTTTTTCCATAATTCAACGAATATTGAAATATGGAGAAAAGTCAAGCGCGAGGGAGCAGGGCTACCGCATCGCGCCGAGCGAGTTTGCGTTGCTCTCCTTTCGCCCGAGCGACCGACGCGATGTCGGCTCGATTGCTTGGCTAGCGCGATGACGGGAATTCAGGCCTTCGGCCGATATGCCGCAAAGAACACCCGCGTCGCGCTGTCGACCACGGTCGCGATCCGTTCGGGCGAGGGCGACGGTTTGGCCTGGAAGATGAACGCCTGGAACAGCGTCGCCTGGCACATCTGCATGAATTGCCAGGCCGCAAGCTGGTAATCGTCGATCACGAGTTCGCCGAGCTTCGCGCGAGCCTCGAGATAGGTCGCGAGGCGATCGACGGTGTGCGCGATCACGTGGTTGTAGAACCGGCTGCCGACCTCCGGCATCCGCTCGGCAATCGCCATCACGGTACGGATCGCCGAGCCGCCGCCGGGCCGGCACAGCAGAGCGATATAGGCACGTCCGAACTCGGGCAGGGTGGTGTCGACGTCACGCGCGGGGTCGAAGTTGAAGGCGGTCCTGGACTGCTCGATCTTCTCTTCCTCGACGATGGCTTCGAACAGCCCGTACTTGTCGGGGAAATAGACGTAGAGTGTGCCCTTGGAGACCCCGGCGGCACGCGCGATCTCGCCCATGCTGGCGCCGTCAAAGCCGAGGTCCAAGAATACCTTGCGGGCGCCGTCAAGGATCTGGCGACGCTTCGTGGAATCCTCGTCGGCGACGAGGTGGAGCGAATGTTGGGGCGATGCAACCATAGACTTAGACTCTTGGGGAGGAATTCAACCCAAATACGCAAGGAACAGGAATCGAAGCATTACAAATCCGCGCGACGGAACATAGATTGACCGAACCGTTCAGTCAATGCTATCGTGTTTGTTGAAGTTGCCCCGCGAGGCCGGTTACGGCCACGCGTATTGAGATTTTTGTAGTTGTATTGGGGAGGCCATTGATGGCCGCAGCGAGAGATCAGGCCGCGCGCATCGTCCGTACCGAGGCCGGGGGCGAGCCGGCGCGCGACGCGTCCGCCTGGGCGGGCGAACAGGCCGGATCTCACGTCGCCGATGAGGCGAGGCGGCGTCCCGCTGAAACCCCCGCCGCGCCGGCGCCTGCGCCTGCAGCCGACAAGCCGGCGGAGCCTCCGGCCGCGACCGCGCCGAAATCCGGCAAGCGCAAATTCGTGATGATGGGCGTCGTGGGCCTGCTGGCGCTCGCGGCCGCCGGCTACGCGACCTACTATCTGCTGGTGGGACGCTTCTACGTTTCGACCGACGACGCCTATGTCCGCGCCAACAACACGATGCTCGGCGCGCGTGTCTCGGGCCATGTCGCCGCGATCTTCCCCGGCGACAACGCGCTGGTGCATGCCGGCGACGTGGTCTTCCGGATCGACGACGGCGACTATCGCATCGCAGCCGAGGCCGCGCGCACCAAGATCACGACCCAGCAGGCAACGATCGAGCGCATCGGCCGCCAGATCGTCGCGCTCGAGAGTGCGGTCGGGCAGGCCAAGGCGCAACTCGTATCCGCCGAAGCCGGCTTGAAGCGCGCCGGTCTCGATTTCGACCGCCAGCAGGAACTGAGCAACAAGGGCTTTGCCTCGCGCGCCACCTTCGAAGTCTCGGAGGCCGGCCGCGACCAGGGCGTTGCCGCGGTGAAATCGGCGCAGGCCGCCTATGATGCCGCCAAGGACAATGTCGAGGTGACCAAGGCGCAGCAGGCCGAGGCCCGCGCTCAGCTCGCCGAGTTGCAGACCCAGCTTGCCAAGGCGGAGCGCGACCTCGATTTCACTTCGGTGCGCGCGCCGGTCGATGGCACCTTCTCCAACCGCCTGGTCAATGTCGGCGACTTCATCAACATGGGTCAGCGGCTCGGCAATGTCGTGCCGCTCGACGACGTCTTCATCGACGCCAACTACAAGGAAACCCAGCTCAAGCGCATCCGGCCGGGCCAGAGGGTGACGATCAAGGTGGACGCCTACGGCTTCCGCAAGTTCACCGGCGTTGTCGACAGCATCTCGCCGGCGGCAGGCTCGGTGTTCACGCTGCTGCCGCCCGACAATGCGACCGGCAACTTCACCAAGATCGTGCAGCGTCTGCCGGTACGGATCCGTGTGCCCCGCGCCGTCGCCAGGCAGGGTCTGCTTCGCGCCGGCATGTCGGTCTACACCACCGTCGACACCCGCGAGGGCGCGGCCGATGCCGACAACGACACCGACCTCGACTCGCCGGTGATGACCCATCCACAATGAATTTCCAATGCTTCGGATCGGCGATCTGAAGCTGATGGCACGATGAACCATGGCGAACGCGACCACCGCTTCAGCCTCGATGATGAACGCCGCGCCGCCGGCGTCGGAGCGTATCCAGCCGAAACGGCTGTTCGCATTCATCATCATGGTGTTCGGGATGTTCATGTCGATCCTGGACATCCAGATCGTCTCGGCGTCGCTGACTGACATTCAGGCCGGCCTGTCGGCGAGCTCGACCGAAGTGTCGTGGGTGCAGACCGCCTATCTGATCGCCGAGGTGATCGCGATACCCTTGTCCGGCTTCCTGTCGCGCGCGCTCGGCACGCGGCTGTTGTTTGCGATCTCGGCGTCCGGCTTCACGTTCGCGAGCCTGCTTTGCGGCTTCGCCTCGTCGATCGAGCAGATGATCCTGTGGCGCGCGCTCCAGGGGTTCCTCGGCGCGGGCATGATCCCGACGGTGTTTGCTTCCGCCTATTTGATCTTCCCACGCACCAAATTCCACATCGTCGCGCCGATCATCGGCCTCGTCGCCACGCTAGCGCCGACTGTCGGCCCAACGGTCGGCGGCTTCATCACCGACATGATGTCGTGGCACTGGCTGTTCTTCATCAACGTCGTGCCCGGCATCATCATTACCATCGGCGTGCTGGCGCTGATCGATTTCGACCAGCCCAACTTCGCGCTGCTCGAACGGTTCGACTGGTGGGGCCTGATCTTCATGGCCGGCTTCCTCGGCTCGCTCGAATACGTGCTGGAGGAAGGCCCGCAATATGAATGGCTGCAGGACACCTCGGTAGCGGTCTGCGCCGGCATCGGCTTCGTCTCGGCGATCGCCTTCTTCTGGCGCGTGCTGACCGCCGAGGAGCCGATCGTCGATCTCTATGCCTTCACCAACCGCAACTTCGCGGTCGGTTGCGTGCTGCAATTCTGCATCGGCATCGGGCTCTACGGCCTCACCTATATGTATCCGCGCTATCTCGCCGAAGTGCGCGGCTACAGCGCGCTGATGATCGGCGAGACCATGTTCGTCTCCGGCATCACCATGTTCCTGATGGCGCCGGTGGTCGGGCGCCTGATGCTGAAGGTCGATCTGCGCTACATCATCGCCTTCGGTCTGGTCACCTTCGCGCTCGGCTCCTGGCAGATGACGTGGATTACGCGCGACTACGATTTCTACGAGCTCCTGTTGCCGCAAATCCTGCGCGGAATTGGCATGATGTGCGCGATGGTGCCGACCAACAACATCGCGCTCGCCACGCTGCCGCCGGACCGCGTGAAGAACGCCTCGGGTCTGTTCAACCTGATGCGCAATCTCGGCGGCGCGGTCGGGCTTGCCGTCATCAACCAGGTGCTTAACGACCGCACCGACCTGCACATCTCGCGGCTGCATGACCGTGTGACCTGGGGCAACGGGACCGCGGTCGAGACCCTCAACATGCTCAGCCAACGCCTGCAGGGCATGGGCGATTCCGCTGTCATGGCGATGAAGCAGCTCTCACAGATCGTGCACCGCCAGGCCGTCGTGATGAGCTATGGCGACGCCTTCTTCATGCTGTCGCTATTTTATGTCGGCCTCAGCCTCCTGGTGCTGCTGGTCAACAAGCCGCCGTCGATGGCCACGGGCGGCGGCGACGCCCATTGAGTGATAAGGGCCACAGTTGCGCAGTTTGGATCGCAGCGTGACGCGCTCACGGGCTTGTCAACTTGCAAATCACGCATGATGTCTTTATAAGAAACTTATTGTCACTCGAACCGGGGAGATGTGCATGATTTTGATGCTTTTGCAGATCGCGCGCCCGCGTTCGATGTCGCTGGACGCCACCGCGCATTGAGCACCAGCTCTGATCGGGCCTGATACCCGATCATCCAAACTTCCCAACACGTTACCGATTGTTTTCAACGACGACGCAGGCGGCTGGATTCCGTCCGCCCTGCGTCGATTTCAGACGGAGCCGGCCGGCGCTGCAAACGCGTGGCCGGAATGTGCCATGGCCGCCGAAACAACCAAGCGTCCCGCCGCGATCCGGATCGTGATCCCATTCGTGTTCTGCCACTGGCTCAAGCAGCCGCTCCGCGCGGCTGCGGTGATCGCTGGATTTCTCGGGGCGACCGTCGCCGACCTGTTCATGCCGGTCTATTCCGGCCATCTGGTCGACGCGCTGACCTCGGGCGCTTTCGATCCGGCAGCGCGTCACGGAGCGATGATCGCGTTCGCCGCCATTGTCGCGCTCGGCCTGCTATCGGTGATCCTGCGGCAATGCGGCCTGCAGGCGATCGTGCCGTTCACGCTGAGGACGATGTCGGACGTGGCGCAGCAGGCTTTTACGCGCGTGCAGCGCTTCTCGACGGATTGGCACGCCAATTCCTTCGCCGGCTCGACGGTGCGCAAGGTCACGCGCGGCATGTGGGCGCTCGATCTCCTGAACGACACCATACTGATGGCGCTTCTGCCTTCGCTGATGGTGTTGGTCGGCTCGATGATCCTGCTCGGCCTGCATTGGCCGCAGCTCGGCGCCGTGATCGCCGTAGGTTCGGTGATCTATGTCGCGATGACGACGGCGTTCTCGGTGCGCTACATCGCGCCGGCCGCCCGCGTCTCCAATGCATGGGACACCAGGATCGGAGGCACGCTGGCGGACGCGTTGACCTGCAACGCGGTGGTGAAGTCGTTCGGCGCGGAGATGCGCGAGGACACGCGGCTCGCCGGCGTCATCAGCCGCTGGGGCAGGCGGGTGCGGCGGACCTGGTATCGCTACAACCACACCGCGGCCGCGCAACTGCTCGTGCTGTTGTGCTTCCGCGCGTCGGTGATCGGCGGCGCGATCCTCTTGTGGAGCGCGGGCCGCGCCACGCCGGGCGACGTCACCTATGTGCTGACCAGCTACTACGTCATTCACGCCTACCTGCGGGACGTCGGCATGCACATCAACAACCTGCAGCGCTCGGTCAACGACATGGAAGAGCTGGTTGCGATCCATGGCGAGCCGCTCGGCATTGTCGACGCGGCCGACGCCAAGCCGATCGACATCCAGGGCGGCCGCATCGTGTTCGACGACGTGACGTTCCACTACGGTGGTCATCGCCGGGCGCTCTATGACGGCCTGTCGATCGACATCCGCGCCGGCGAGCGGGTCGGCCTGGTCGGACGCTCCGGGTCCGGCAAGACGACCTTCGTCAAGCTGGTGCAGCGGCTCTACGACGTTTCGGGCGGCAAGATCCTGATCGACGGTCAGGACATCGCGCAGGCGACGCAGCAGTCGCTGCGCAGTCAGATCGCGATCGTGCAGCAGGAGCCGATCCTGTTCCACCGCACCCTGGCGGAGAACATTGCCTATGGCCGGCCGGGCGCCGGCGTGGCCGCGATCGAGCAGGCAGCGCGGCTCGCCAATGCGCACGACTTCATCATGCGGCTGCCCAAGGGCTACGGCACGCTGGTGGGCGAGCGCGGCGTCAAGCTCTCGGGTGGCGAGCGCCAACGCGTGGCGCTGGCGCGCGCGTTCCTGGCCGATGCCCCGGTGCTGATCCTGGACGAGGCGACCTCGAGCCTCGATTCGGAATCGGAAGCGCTGATCCAGCAGGCGATGGAGCGGTTGATGAAGGGCCGGACCTCGATCGTGATCGCGCATCGCCTGTCGACGGTGCGCAGCATGGATCGGATCCTGGTGTTCGATCACGGCAAGATCGTCGAGCAGGGTACGCATACCGCGCTCACGACGCGGCCCGGCGGCACCTATCGCTCACTCTTCGAGCGGCAGGTGACCGACTTCAGCCGGGTCGACGCGGCCGAGTGAATTTTGCGGGGCGTGGCGGACGGGCGGCCACGCGCCGGGACCGGATTTGATGTGAATGGATTTCGAAAATGAAAGACCTGACGCACGGCTCGATTGCGAGCCACATCCTGACCATGGCGCCCCCGATCGTCGTCGGCATGATCACGATCATGATCTGCCAGCTGGTCGATCTGTATTTCGTCTCGAACCTGGGCGAGGCTGCTGTCGCCGGCGTGGCCGCGGCGGGCAACGCCGGATTTCTCGTCAACGCGCTGATGCAGGTGCTCGGCGTCGGCACGGTCGCGCTGATCGCACATGCCGTGGGACGCAAGGACCGGCACGACGCCAACCTCGTCTTCAACCAGTCGATCGTTCTGTCGGTGCTGTGCGGGTTGATGACGCTGGTCGCAGGATCCGCGCTGGCCCGGCCCTATATGCGCTCGGTTGCAGCCGACGAGGCCACCGTCGAGGCCGGTACCCTTTATCTGCTGTGGTTCATGCCGGCGCTGGCGCTGCAATTTGCGACCCAGGTGATGGCGTGTGCGTTGCGCGCGACTGGCATCGTGCGGCCGAGCATGCTGGTGCAGGCGCTTGCCGTGATCATCAACATCGCGCTGGCACCGGTCCTGATCGCGGGATGGGGGACCGGCCGCGCGTTTGGCGTCGCCGGGGCCGGCCTTGCAAGCTCGATCGCGGTCCTGATCGGCGCGCTGATGCTGCTCGTGTATTTTCGGAAGCTGGAGCGCTATGTCGGGTTCGATCCCGCGCAATGGCGTCCGCAGCTTCACCAGTGGAAGCGTATCCTCAACGTCGGTCTGCCCGCCGGCGGCGAGTTCGTGATGATCTTCATCTTCATGGCCGTGGTCTATTATGTGCTGCGCGACTTCGGCGCCGCGGCACAGGCGGGGTTTGGTATCGGGACACGAGTGCTTGGCCTGATCCAGATGCCTGCGCTGGCGGTTGCGCTCGCTGCGGGTCCGATCGCGGGGCAGAATTTCGGCGCCGGGAACGCCGCACGCGTGCGCGAGACCTTCGTCAAGGCCGTTCTGATCGCCACCGCCGTGATGGTCGGCTTCACGATTCTGGCGCAATGGAAGCCCGGGCTGTTGCTCGACGGCTTCTCGAACGATCGGGAGACCATGGCGGTTGCCGCGCAGTTCCTGCACTTTGTTTCGCTGAACCTCGTGGCGCAGGGAGTTGTCTTCACGTGCTCCAGCCTGTTCCAGGGCCTTGGCAATACCAAGCCCGTGCTGCTGAGCTCGGCATCGCGCGTGCTCACCTATTCGCTGCCGGCGATCTGGCTGTCCACGCTGCCCGGCTTCCGGATCGAACAAGTCTGGTATCTGTCGATCGCGACGACCACGCTGCAGGCCGGCTTGAGCCTGTGGCTGCTGCGCCGTGAATTCGACAGGCGCCTGGCACCATCGGGACAGGAGGTCACTCCGGCGGCAGCTGCGCCTGCGCGGCGAGCACCTTCTGGGCACGCGTCCGCGTAGAGACCGCGACCGTCGCCACCACGGCGGCGGCGAACAGCACGATCTGCCATGTGATCGTTTCGCCGTTGAAGAGGGCGGCAAGCGCGAAGGTGATGAAGGGCTGCAAGAGCTGCACCTGCGACACCCGCGCGATGCCGCCCATCGCCATGCCCGCGTTCCAGGCGAAGAATCCGATCCATTGCGAGAACAGCGCGACATAGAACAGGCCGAGCAGCGGCTTGAGCGGAATGTGCAGCGGGTCCGCCGGCATGGTCAGCGCCGCCGCAGGTACCGAGAGCGGCAGTGCGATCACCAGCACCCAACTGATGACCTCCCAGCCCGGCATGTGTGCGGTGAGCTTGCCGGAGAAGGCGTAGCCGATCGCCGATACCGCAACGGCCGCAAACAGGAACAGATCGCCCGTCGATAGCGTGCCGCCGCCGTCGCGCAGCGCGAAGGCTATCACCAATGCCGCGCCGGCGATCGAGGCGATCCAGAACAGCGGACGCGGGCGCTCGTGGGTGACGACGACGGCGACCAGCGCGGTCGCGATCGGCAGGATGCCGAGCACCACGCCGCCATGCGAGGCATCGACGCGCTGCATGCCCTTTGCCATCAGAAGCGGAAACAGCGCGACGACACAGACCATGGTCAGCGCCAGTTGCGGCCACAGCGAGCGCGGCGGCAGCGGACGCCGCAAGCTGGCCAGCACCAGCGCCGAACAGACGCCCGCGATCGCGGCTCGCATCGCGGTCAGCGCAAACGGATCAATCGCGGAGACCGCAAGCCGCGTTCCCGGCAGCGTGCCGCCAAAGATCACCATGCCGACAAAACCGAGCAGCAGGCCAAGACGTTCGCGGGATGAGGACTCCGACATGACGGCCGTGGTTAGCGGCTTTGCTGTCGACCCGACAAGCACTTCAGGCGGTGCACATGGCGGCTATGCGCGTGCTAGCTCGGAGCAATCCCGCTCCACAGCAACCCAAGGCCGGACAGGAACAGGAGCGCCAGCACGACGTCGGAGAAATTCCGGTCGCTCATCGCGTGATAGACGCGCGCGCCGATCCAGGCGCCGATCAGCGTGCCCGGAAAAGCGCAGACCACCAGCCAGACGATCTCGGGCTTGACCAGGCCGCTTGCGATCTGCACGCACAGCGCGCTCGCAAGGATCGTGAAGTTGAAGGTCTGGAAGATACCGCGACGCGCTTCCTTGCCCCAGCCGCGTATGCTCGCCCACAGGATCGGCAGCGGGCCGGACAATCCGGCGAGGCCGCCGAGGATGCCTCCGGCAAACCCGATCGCGCCGTCGGCCCATTTGCCGCCGAAGCCGATCGCCATCGGCTTGCGCTGCAGATACAGCGCGGTCGGAAACACCAGCAGGAAGACGCCGATGGTCAGCTTGAAGACGGTCGGGTCGGCTTGCGCGATCAGGAGGATGCCGATCGGGACGCCGGCGAGGCCGCCGATGATGAATGGCCAGACCAGGCGGAAATCGATGGTCTTCCAGATCGAGGGGAGCGTCGAGGTCTGCGCGATCACCGAACAGATCAGCACCAGCGGCACCGCAAGCGTCGGCGGCAGCACGTAAAGCCAGATGCCGAGAGCCATCAGTGCAGTGCCGAAGCCGGCGAGGCCGGCCACGAACCCGCCAGCGAGCGCGCCGACAATCAGAAGCACGTAAGTCGGCGCGGTCATCCTTGTCCCGTATTCCCTGTTATGTGACGTGACGTTTACACGACGCCGGCGGCAGGTACTATCCAAATCACGGTTGTTCAACGGCAATCGGAATGGAAACGTCTCGATCATTTCGAAGAGTGAAGACGGCCGCCAATTTCGGGATCGGGCAATTCGGTCAACCGGACTGACTGTTCCACAGCGCGGGCCAAGCCGTTACAGGGACCGTACCTGACTGCTGTAGCGAGCATTCGCAGCTTGTGATAGCATAGAAGGTACATCTCCCAACAAAGGCGAAGCCCCCCCGCACCTTGAAGCAAGTTTTCTACGTTCCGCTGAGAAGATTTCGTCGAAGCAAGCGAGGAGAATGCTCATGGCCGACAAATCAAGCTTCACCTCTGACGAATGGCAGACCCTGCTGGAAAGCGTAATGGCAACGGGGCTCGCTGTAACTGCGGCCGAGCCGAGTGGGCTTTTCGGTCTCCTCCAGGAGAGTTTTGCGAGCGGCAAGATGCTCGCGAAGGCAAAGATGGACGCGGGCGCCAACCCGCTCGTCAAGGCCGTCGTCGATGAGCTCGCAACGAGCAGTGGACGCAGCATGTCCAGCAGCCGTTTGCAGCAGGCATTGGCCGGCAAGAAGCCTGGCGAAATGAAGGCCGCCTGCATCGAAATCCTTGGCAAGGTCGACAAGATTCTTGGCGCAAAGGCGCCGGGTGATGCTGCGGTATTCGAGAATTGGCTGCGTCAGATCGGCCAGAGCGTTGCGGAGGCCGCCGGTGAAGGTGGTTTTCTCGGCATCGGAGGCGTTGCCGTAAGCGAAACCGAAAAGGCGACGCTGAACGAAATTTCGAGTGTGCTCAAGCTCGCGAGCTGAACGAGCTATCCAGCGCTTGCCGCACGAAGCGCCGCGCGTCTTCGCACCGACTGCGGATGAGCACAGGTATCCACCGCATGAGGATCGACGATCGAAATGCGTTTCAGCGTGGGAGTAGCGTCCATGACATCTTATGCCGCCCATGATGGGCCGTCAGCGCAGGGCAGCGAGAGCTGCGGTGGCCACGACCCGCATTCCGACTTCGTGCTCGTAGAGCAGGTCCGGCCCCCGCAACGCATCGAGCTCGGGCGCGAGCGAATGCTTTTGTGTCGCCTGTATCTCGGCTTGATACAGAGCCTGAACGACGACTACGGCACGTCATTCGGCTCTCACAGCGACAGTGCGACCTATCGCGCAATCGGCATCTATGTGTTTCTCCGAACCGTGATGTGCTCGCCGGCGCGGCCGACCAATATCGCCGACGCCTTGAAGCTGCCGCGCGCAGTAGTGTTGCGGCGCCTGCAGGAGATGGTGAAGCACGGATATGTCGAACGTGTCGGCAACGCCTATCGGGTCACCGACAAGGTCAACATCCCCGATCTGAAGCAGAAGCTGCAGCGTCGGATCGACATGATCGTGGACACGGCAAAGGAATTATCGAGATTGGAAACGTCGATCTGAAGGCCCTGGGGGGCGCATAGACTCAACCTAGAAAGATTTCAAAGGAGCTCACGATGGCTACCAACCTTGTTCAGCTTGTGACGCAACTACTGACCCCCGACATGATTACGAAGATCGCCGCGGCTCTCGGCCTTGACAGCAACCTCGTGCAGAAGATGATTGCCGGCGCAGTCCCTTCGCTGCTTGCGAGCGTCGCTGACGTCGCTTCGACTCCCACCGGCGCGCGCCAACTCACGAACACGCTGTCGCAGCAGCAGCCCGGATCCCTCGATGGCGTGCTAGCGAGTCTCACGCAGGGTTCAGGCGCAGATGCGCTCATGAGCACCGGATCGCGCATGCTGTCCGGGCTGTTCGGAGGTGGTGCGCTCGACACGATGTCACAGGCGATTGGTGAATCTTCGGGAGTGAGCAAGAGCTCAGCCAATTCCTTGCTGAGCATGCTTGGTCCGGTGGTGCTCGGCGCCCTGGGCCGGCACGCCAGCAGTGCGGGCCTGGATACAAATGGACTGGCATCTCTCCTCACTTCGCAGAAGCGGCAGATCGCGGCGGCGATTCCGTCAGGGATTGCCGATCGGCTGACGGCGACTGGTCTCATCGACGATGCTGGCGAGAGTCTGCGTAGCGGCGCAGCCACGGCTTCGGCCGCCGCCGGGCGAATGTCTGCCGCAGGCAGTCAAGCAGCCGCGAGGGCGAGCGGAACGACGGCGCAGTGGCCCTACTGGCTCCTCGGCGTGGCCGTGCTGGCCGGCCTCGCCTGGTACGCAATGGGTCCGCAGCGAGAAACCGTCGCCGAGCTGCCACGTTCGGCACCGGTTCAACCGGCGACGACCACGGTTGGCGCTGCGCCAACGGATATAACCGTTGGCAATTTGACAGGCCGGGTCAACTCGTCCGTCGACAGCCTGAAGTCGCTGCTTCCAAGCATTAAGGATGCCGCGAGCGCGCAATCGGCCTTGCCCAAGCTGCAAGAGGCGACCAATCAGTTGAGCGAGGTCAATCAACTCGCCGGCAAGCTCAACCCGGAAGGCAGAAGCGCACTCGCCAAGTTGATCGCCGCGGCAATGCCGACGATCAATGAAATGTGCGAGAAGGCGCTGGCCACGCCGGGGGTCGGCCCGGTCGCGAAGCCTATGATCGATGAGCTTCGCGGCAAGCTTGACGCGCTCTCCCGGGCTTGATCCGTACGCGTCAAGCACGGAGCGCGGCAGCGCGGAAGGATCTTGCTGGCCGGCGGCAACGGCTATGCGGCCAGCTCGATCCGACGACAGAAGCACGATGCCCGTATCGGCACCTCCGTCCGCGCTTGCGCGAGATCGAGCCGTTGCTTGATCAGAGCGCTCTCGACTTTTTCTCCGCGACGAACCAGGCATTCGTGCAAGCCATGGAGCGACCACAAATTGTCGGGATGCTGGCAGGCCCGGCTCAGCTTGCCGTCGAGACCGAGATCGGAACGGTACACCGCCTCGGCCTCCTCGATGCGTCCCTGCTCGAGGAGTAGCGCGCCGAGCGCATGACGGGGCGGCTGCATCCATCCCCAGGGCTCGTCATAGGGCAGGGCGTCTGAGAGCTCGACCGATCGACGCAGGTGCGCGAACGCGGTGTCGTGATTGCCCTTGCGGTACTCCAATTCGCCGTTCAGCATCGCGTCCGCCACGAGCAGCAGATTCACGACCCTGTTGTTGTGGATGAGTCGGCTTTCGGGCACGCGGGTTCTCGCCGCCGCGAACAATTCCTTCTCGGCCTCGGCCTCGGCGACATTGCCGAGCGCCGAATGCGCAACCGCCTTGGCGTAGTGGATCATGGCGGTCACCGAGCAGTACAGGTCGCGATCCTCCGGCAGCTTCTGTTCGATGATCTCGCGCCATTTGCCGAAGCGCACGAGAACGTGCTGCTTCATCGTCAGATATCCCTCGAGGAAATCCGCCATCGGCGGCGATGGAATGCGCAACACCGGCTCGGGGACCGTCGCGATCAGTTCCTCGGCGGCAGCGATGGCGGGCTTGTACTGGCCGAGGAACATCGCGCCGTACATCGCGAAGTGGAAGTTGTGGATGACGTAGACCAGGTAGACGCCCGGATCGTCGGAATAGGCGAGGAATCGGCGGTCGCTCGCGAGCGCCTTCTGATTGTAGAGCAGGACGTCGTTGTATTGTCCGCACAGCACGTCGAGATGCGTCGGCATGTGGATCAGGTGACCGCCGTCGGGGACGATCTCGCGCAACCGGTCGCCGGCCCGCAGCGCCCGCTCCGGGAAGGGCGACATCTCCATCAGGTGGACATAGAGGTGCAACAGCCCCGGATGATTCCACGCAGCCGGAACTGTCGCGAAGGCCTGTTCAAGGACCGCCCTGCATTCCTCGGTGCCGGCGCCCTCCGCGGGCTTGCCGGACGGCAGGTCCCACATCAGCCACGGCGTTTCGTTCATGATCGACTCGGCAAACACCGCCCGGACCTCGAGGTCATCGGGAAAGGAAGCGAAGAGCTGGCGCATCTCTCTCGTGAAGGCCTTGTCCCATGGCGCCATGTCCTCGATCGCCTCGCGCTGCGGATAGCGCGCGGGCAGGGCGCGGATCATCGCCTGCTCGACCGGACTTGCTTTCCCTGCATGCGCGAGCGCCTGCTGCATGGCATCGTAGGATGCGGCGAGCGCCATTTGCCGGCCCTGCGGGTCATAGCGGACCCAGGGCAAATTGTAGTTGGGACCGGCGGCGTAGCTGATGCCCCAATGCGCCATCGCGCATTCGCCATCGTGCTGGAGCGCCTTCTGGAAGCACTTGATCGCTTCGCCATGGTTGAAGTTGAACACCCAGTTGAGTCCGCGATCGAACCAGAGCTGGGCGTCGGGCGACGATGTCGTGACTTTGCGGCTGTACGGCCCGAGATCAAAATAGGTCATGCCCTTTGTCCTCATTGAGCGGCGCCGGTTCGGCAATCTACCAAAACAGCCGCCATCGTCACAGCGCTTGCGACCGTGGTACCCCCAAATGGCGAGGGGCCCGGCGGTTACGCCGAGCCCCTCATGGATCGAGCATCAGCCGGCCTGTAAGCCGGGTTCTGTAGGGCACCATTCTTGCGAATGATGCGCGACGGCCATTCCTCTGGGACAAGGTTCGCACCTTGCCTCGAGCAACCTACCCGGACGGCGAGCCTGACATCGCCCTGCGGTGTTATCGCGCGTCGCGCGAACTGACCGCGTTGCCGTCCCTATTCGGTTTTGCTCCCGGTGTGGTTTGCCATGCCGTTTCCGTTGCCGGAAACGCGGTGCGCTCTTACCGCACCTTTTCACCCTTACTTCCTCCGAGGAGGCAGCGGTTCGTTCTCTGTGGCACTTTCCCTGGGGTTGCCCCCGCCGGATGTTATCCGGCACCGCATGTCGATGGAGCCCGGACTTTCCTCTCTCGCGGCCTTTCGGCGCTTGCGGGAGCGGCCGTCCAGCCGACTGACGGGCTTACGCATGGGGGCTTTGGGCGCCGGCGTCAAGCGATAGGGATGGTTAACGCGGGCTGTGCATGATTTTGACATTCGCCAAGCAGCGGCATTTGATATCGAATTCGCCGATTCAAGGAGATTGCGCGTCATGGACACCGAACTGGCCCGCACCTTCCTGACCGTGGTGAGCGCCGGCAACTTCATCACCGCAGCGGACCGCCTTCACGTTAGCCAGTCGACCGTCAGCACACGCATCCACACGCTCGAGCAGCAACTCGGCTGCACGCTGTTCGTGCGCAACAAGGCGGGCACGACGCTGACGCCGGCTGGCCGCCAGTTTCAGCGTCACGCGTCGGTGCTGGTCCGCACCGTCGAGCAGGCACGCCAAGATGTCGGGATTCCGAAGGGCTTTACCGGCACGCTGGTTGTCGGCGGCCGCATCGGATTGTGGGAGGAATATCTGCTGCATTGGTTGCCGCTGATGCAGGCGACCCATCCGGACATCTCGATCCGTGCCGAAAGTGCGCTCGAGCCGGAACTGATGCAGGGCCTTGTGGAAGGACGTATCGACATCGGTGTGATGTACACGCCGCAAAGCCGTCCCGGCCTCAAGGTCGAGCAATTGTTCGACGAGCAGCTTATCCTGGTCTCGACCGATCCCAAGAGCCCGCCCGAACCGGGAGCGGGCTATGTCTATGTCGACTGGGGGCCGGAATTCTACATGCGTCACAGCACGCTGTTCCCGAATTTCGCCGGCTCCGCGCTGAACGCGAACATCGGCTGGCTCGGCTTGCAGCATCTGCTCGAAAACGGAGGAACGGGATTTTTTGCCCGACGGATCGTGGAACCGTTGCTGAAGGCGAAGCGACTGTCCGCGGTCGCGGGCGCGCCGGTGTTCACCTTGCCGGCCTATGTCGTCTATCCCTCCGACCGGCAGGACGAGCATATCGCGAGCGCGGTCGCGCTCATGCATCGCATCGCGATATCGCCGGTGCGGCGAGATGCCGAACCGCCGGCGGTCACCAAGAAGAGCGTCCGCAAACGTCGGTGACGTCTGAGCGTCGTATCGGCGTTGTCGATGGATTGCATCGCCAATTCCCGCTTGTCACTGCGGGCTTGCGGGTCCAAACCAGCGCGATCAAGCGAGCGGGGGAGCACGATGGATCTTCGTCAGATTCTTGGCAGCGCGCTGCTTGGCGGCGAGTCGGACGCGATCGTCGCGACCGATCGAGACGGCAGCATCACGTTCTGGAATCCAGGCGCGGAGCGCATCTTCGGTTTTGCGTCCGCGGAAGCCGTTGGGAGTTCGCTTGATCTGATCATTCCCGAGAACCTGCGCGCACGGCACTGGGCCGGCTACCGCCATGTCATGCAGACGGGCGCCAGCCGTTACGGCCAAGGCGATCTGTTGTCGGTGCCGAGCCTGACCAAAGATGGCCGGCGGATTTCGGTCGAATTCACGATCGTCATGTTGCGAAACGGGCAGGGCGAGGTCGCAGGAACGGTAGCCGTCATGCGCGACGTCACGAAACGGTTCGAGGAAGTCAGGGAGCTGAAACGCCAACTGGCGGTGCAAGGGCAGGTCAGCTCGCGGTCCTGAGCTTGGCAGGACCGGCGAGGTTGGGGTTCGCGCTATTTCCGCGCCCTCATTCGGGTCTCCGCAAATGCGGTCGCTACGCCCAGGATCAGCATCGATGCCACGACCTCCAATGTTGCGCCAAAGCCAAAGGCGAGCAGCGCCGCGAGCGCGACTGTCGCAAAGATCGCGACTGTCGGCCCTTCATCGGCCAACAGCTGGCGCAAATCGTAGAGAAATGCGGCGCCGCGTTGCATCCGATGCCTTTACTGAAACAGCTTCATGGCGTTGATGAGTGTCTGGATCACGCCTGCAAGCAGTGGGATACCGGCAAAGCTCCAAGCCAGCGCGAGCTGGAGCGGGGTGGTGCGGGATATTTCGTTGATCTGCATGATGGCCTCATGTGCCGGACGGGTTACCGCTCGCCGCGACATCGGCCGCGATCCGGTCCGCCTTGTAGACCGGACTGAACGAAGCAAGCACGCGCGCGAGGTGACGCTTCGCCCAACCCAGCAGCATCTGCGAGAAGGGTCGTTCGGCCTCTGGCAATCTCTTCATGATCGTTCCTCCCTGGGTATGGAACTAGGCGGCGCGTTCGAGTTCGGCCTCGCGCTCGGGCGCCATGTGATGGCGCTTGTCGACGGCCTTGACACAGAGATTGGCGATGAAGCCGATCACGAGCAGGCCGGCCATGATGTACATGGTGGTGTTGTAGGCCTGCGCCTTCGGCACGCCGTGCGTGACGTTGTATTCCCGGATGTAGTTGATCAGCACCGGCCCGGCGACGCCGGCGGCGGACCACGCCGTGAGCAGGATGCCGTGTATGGCGCCGACATAGCGAGTGCCGAACATGTCGCGCAGATAGGCCGGCACGGTGGAGAAGCCGCCGCCATACATGCTGACGATGATCAGGAAGCATATCACGAAGAGGGCGACGTTGCCACGTGCGCCTGCGAACGGCACCGTGATGTAGAGTGCGAAGCCGAGTGTCATGTAAACGAAATAAGTGTTCTTGCGTCCGATCAGGTCCGACAGCGATGCCCAGCTGAAGCGGCCGCCCATGTTGAACAGGCTCATCAACCCGACGAGGCCCGCTGCGGCCACCGCCGTGATGTGGCCGGGGAACATCTCCTGGCTCATCGCCGAAGCCTGGCCGAGAACGCCGATGCCTGCCGTTGTGTTGCAGAACAGTACGATCCAGATCAGCCAGAACTGCGGCGTCTTGACCGCCTGGTAGACGAACACGTCGTTTGCCGTCATCAGCTTGCGCGGCGTCGCGGGCGGCACATAGCCTTCCGGCTTCCAGCCTGGCGCCGGCACGCGCACGATCGTTGAGCCGACCATCATGAAGATGAAATAGATGCAACCCAACGTGATGAAGGTGTAGAGCACGCCGACATCGGAGGCGCTCGCGAACCTGCCCATCAGCCAGACCGACAGCGGAGACGCGATCAGCGCGCCGCCGCCGAACCCCATGATCGCCATGCCGGTGGCCATGCCGGGCCGGTCGGGAAACCATTTCATCAGCGTCGAGACCGGAGAGATGTAGCCAATTCCAAGTGCGCAACCGCCGATCACGCCGTAGCCGAGATAGATGATCCAGAGATTGTGGAAGTAGACGCCGAGCGCCGAGATCAGGAACGCACCTGCCCAGCACACTCCGGCGGTGAACATCGCCTTGCGCGGGCCGCCTTCCTCGACCCAGCGCCCGAACACGGCAGCGGAGAGGCCCAGGAAAACCATGGCGATCGAGAAGATCCAGCCGAGATCGGTGAGTTTCCAGTCCGCCGGCGTCGATTGCGTGATGCCGAGCAATCGCGTCATCGGCAGGTTGAAGACGCTGAAGGCGTAGGCTTGTCCGATGCACAAATGCACGCAGAGCGCTGCCGGTGGAACCATCCAGCGGCTATAGCCGGGCCGGGCGATTGTATGATCGCGGTCGAGAAATGGCAGCACCGATTGCGAAGACGGATCGAGCCTCTCGAGCGTGGTCGTCATTCATCCCTCCAGCGCGCCACCTTTGAAGCCGGTGAGGACCGGCGTGAATGCGCACGACATGAAAGCTACGCACGGCAATAATTTTGACAAACGAATAATTGTGGCTGTTACTATCGTATTTATAGATATAAATGCGCCGGATCAGTATCACCATTTGCGACGGCCGGGGCTCTGCCGCGTTCTCAAAAAAATATTATCCTGGCGATGTCGTTTCGCCTGTCGCCGGTTCGACTGGGTGTCGGTGACCCAGCCGATGAACAAGGAGTTGTTGAGATGCAGTACCTGCTGTTGATCTATCGTAGCGAAGCAGAGCTAGGCCGTATGACCGCGGACGACCGTAAGAAAATGACGGGGGAATACGGCGCATTCACCCAAGCCATCATCCAGAGCGGCCATTTCAAGGCCGGCGATGGGCTGCAGCCCACCACGACCGCGACCACGGTGCGGGTCCGCGACGGCAAGATTCTGACGACGGATGGCCCATTCGCGGAAACGCGCGAACAACTCGGCGGTTATTACCTGATCGATGCCAAGGATCTCGACACTGCGCTTGGCATCGCCGCGCGAATTCCGGGCGCCAAGACCGGCTCGATCGAGGTCAGGCCGGTCATGATCTACAACAACTGATGCCGGACCATCGTTCCGGGCTGCGCCACGTGGCGCGGCTGCGGAATGAAGCCTGGCAGGTCCGATGACGCCGAACGAGATCGAAAAGATATTCCGCGACGAGGTGGGGCGCGCGCTGGCCACGCTGATCCGCCTCGTCGGCGATTTCGATCTCGCCGAAGACTCGCTGCAGGACGCGTTCGCCGTCGCGCTTGAGAAGTGGCCGGCCGGCGGGCTGCCTGCCAATCCGCGTGCCTGGCTCGTCAATGTCGGCCGCAACAAGGCGATCGACCGCGTGCGCCGTGTGGCCTCATTCCGTGGCAAGCAGCAGGAACTGACGCATCAGTTGCTGCTCGATGCGTCGTCGTCTGCCGAACCGGCCGATGCGACGCTCGACGATGACATGCTGCGGCTGATCTTCACCTGCTGCCATCCGTCCTTTGCCGAGGAAGTCCGGATTGCGCTGACGCTGCGCACGGTGTGCGGGCTCACCACCGCGCAGGTCGCTCGCGCCTTCCTGGTGAGCGAGGATGCGATGGCGCAGAGGCTGTTGCGCGCCAAGCAGAAGATCAGGCTCGCCGGCATTCCCTACGAAGTGCCCGAACGCAATGCGCTCGCGGCGCGGCTCTCCGGTGTGCTCGCGGTCATCTATCTCGTTTTCACCGAGGGCTATGCCGCGACCGCGGGCGACGACCTGATGCGGCCCGATCTGGCGCGCGAGGCGATCCGCCTGGCACGCCTGATCGACGGCCTGATGCCTTCGCGCGGCGAGATCAAGGGGTTGCTGGCGCTGATGCTGCTGCATGACGCGCGCCGCGCCGGCCGCCAGACCGCGGGCGGCGACATCGTGCTCCTTGAGGAGCAGGACCGTTCGCTGTGGGATGTCCAGCAGATCGCCGAGGGGCTGGAACTGGTCGAGGAGGCGCTGCGGATTCCGGGCCGGCCGCAATCCTATGCAGTGCAGGCCGCGATCGCCGCGCTGCATGCGCGCGCGCCCAGCTACGAGGACACCGACTGGCCGCAGATTGCGGGCCTCTACGAGGTGCTGCTGCGGATCAGTCCATCACCTGTCATCGAGCTCAATCACGCCGCCGCTGTGTCGATGGTCGACGGCCCGGCGCGTGCGCTCGATCTGCTCGATGCGCTGGAGGCGCGCGGCGGGTTGAAGGGATACGAGCTCCTGCCGGCGGTGCGCGCTGATCTGCTGCGCCGCCTCGCGCGCAGAGAGGATGCGCGCGAGGCGTATCAGGCGGCGAGTGCGGCGACGCAGTTGGAACCGCTGCGCCGGTTTTATGCGCGCCGGATCGCGGAGATGGGGTGACGGACATCAGGCTTGCACTTGCAAACGATGCAATGGTTGGAACAGATCAACCTGCAAAGCAGGGTTTCTGTCTCTATAGCAGGCCGCGCTGGTGCAGGACGATGATGATCGCGCGAATGATGCAGTCCGACATCGATTCGCCGGGCCGCCGCACCTTCTGCAAGCACTTCAACGTTTCCGCATCGACCGGCAGCTGCCAGTTGCCATTTGGCAGGCGCCGCCCGGTCTCTTCAAAGGGGAACTCGGCCGCAATCAGGGCGCGGCACTCCTCGTTGATTTCAATATCTGGCATCGCTCTCGGTAGAAGTCGTCACGGCGGGCGCCGGCCGCGTGCAGCTATCGCCTGACCCCCCAAGATCAGCCAGTTAAATCGCAGTAACCTCAGGCAGCGCGTCGAGGCAGTCGCCAACCGGATGCGATGCCTCGAGACGTCTGCTCCGACCGCGACAGAACAGCGCACATCGGGGGACGTCTCAAACATGCCAAACAAGCGACCTAGCAGGCTTTATGCGAAACATCGCCCGACAACCGGCCATCGATTTTCAGGAGCACGAACGGAGCGTTGCATACTTGCGCCACTTCTGCACTTATCATCTGTAACCAGTGAATCGACCCCTTGAGGCCCGACACGCTGCGTGGCATCGTGACCCTCGAGGTCCAGGCCGGAGCAACATGACGAGTCCCTGCCGTGTCCTAATGATCTATCCGAAGTTCATTACGGACTCATTCTGGAACTATACGGAAGCATGCGAACTCGTCGGCGCGAAGTATCCGGCTGCGCCGCTCGGGCTGATCACCGTTGCCGCCATGCTGCCGAAGCATTGGGACATTCGTCTTGTCAACCGCAACACCGAGCCTTTGACGGACGCGGACCTCAACTGGGCCGATCTCGTCATGATCGGCGGTATGCTCAACCAGCAGCCTGATTTTCTCTACCTGATCGATCTCGCCCATCTGCACGGCAAGCCGGTATGTGTCGGTGGGCCGGACGTCTCCTCCAGCCCGCATCTATACGCGGACGCGGACTTCCAGGTGATCGGCGAGGCCGAGCAAATCATGGAGCAATTCATCGCGGCATGGGAACGCGGCGAGCGCAAGGGCGTGTTCATCGCCGAGAAATTCAAGATCGACGTCACGCAAAGCCCGATGCCCCGCTACGATCTGATCAAGTTCGATCAGTATCTCTTCATTGGCGTGCAATATTCGCGTGGTTGCCCGTTCACCTGCGAGTTCTGCGATATCATCGAGCTGTATGGTCGCGTGCCGCGCACCAAGACCAACGATCAAATTCTCGCCGAGCTGCAAGCGCTCTACGATCACGGTTATCGCGGGCATGTCGATTTCGTCGACGACAATTTCATCGGCAACAAGAGAAACCTACGTACGTTGCTGCCGCGGCTCAAAGCCTGGCTGGAAGAACGCGACTATCCGTTCGAGTTCTCGACCGAAGCCTCGATCAATATCGCTGATGACAGCGACCTGTTGCAGGCAATGAAGGACGCGAACTTCTTTGGGATTTTCGTCGGGATCGAGAGCCCGGATCCGGAGACCCTGGTGCAGATGAAGAAAAAGCAGAACACCAGGCGCAACATCGCGGAGTGCATTCACAAGATCTACAGCTACGGCATGTTCGTCACCGCGGGTTTCATCGTCGGGTTCGATACCGAGAAAGTCTCGATGGGGCAGGCGATGATCGACTTCATCGACGAGGCGAGCATTCCGGTCTGCATGGTCGGCCTGCTCTATGCGCTGCCCGGCACACAGCTGACGCGGCGGCTCGCCGCGGAGGGTCGCCTGCACGAGGGCCATGATCTCATGAAGGTCGAGCATGCGGGCGACCAATGCACGCTCGGTTGCAATTTTGACACCGTACGCCCGCTTCGTGACATCCTGGAAGATTACAAGACCGTGCTCGGGCATGTGTTCAGCCCGACGGCGTACGCGGCCCGGCTGTCGCGGCTCGCCGTGATGCTCGATCGGTCGGATCGGCGCCGCGACCTGCCGGATGGCGACGTGCGTAAGAGGCTGGCCGGCATCGAGGGCGTGCACAAGGTCATGCGTGCCCTGCCGGAGGTTCGCGAGCCGTTTTGGAAGACCTTCGTCGAGGTTGCCAAGACCAATCCAAACGCGCTGCGTTACATCGTGATGCTGATGGCGCTGTACATGCATCTCGGGCCCTTCTCGAAGCGCGTGATCAGTCAGATTGAGCGCCGGATTGCCGAACTGGATCGCATGCCTGCGGTGACGGCTGATGGGCTTGTGCGGCGAACTCATCAACATGCAGTTTGATGGACGGAAAAGTTCGCGACACCTCCGATCGCTGCCCGATCAAATCACCCGTTGAAGAGAGCGGCGCCCGCTATCTCGCCGAAGCCACAACCGGCGCTGCCGCATCCGGCGGCAGGCTGGCGAGCAGTGCGTGCAGCGTCGTCATGGTGGACTGGTCGGCGATCCCGTCGACACGCGCGGGGCGGAAGTGGCGCTGAAACGCGGTGACTGCATCCATCGTCGGACCGTCAAACTTGCCATGGACCGGGATGTTATATCCGTAGCGCGCGAACGCCGTCTGCATCTCGGTGACGGCGTCGCTGATCGCCCCTAACTTCAGCGCGTTGCCGGGCACAATCGGCGCCGGTTGGACCCAGTGGCCGACCCCGGAATTGGCCAGCGAATGCCAGGGGAATTTCTCGCCGGGATCCTTCTTGCGCGCCGGCGCCACGTCGGAGTGGCCGAGCACGCGATGCGAGGGCACCTTGCGGCGGAGCATGATGCCGCGGCACAGCGCGATGACAGCGGCGATCTGGCGCAGTGGAAAATCGGGATAGCCCCAGTCGTGGCCGCGGTTGACGATCTCGATGCCGATCGAGCAGGAATTGACATCTTCCTCGCCGGCCCAACAGGAGACGCCGGCATGCCAGGCGCGCTTGCTTTCGGGAACGCACTGCAGGATGCGGCCATCCTCGAGCACGACGTAATGCGCCGAGACCTCCGTGCCCGCCGTGCAAAGCTGCGCGATCGCACCCTCCACGTCGGGCATGCCGGTGTAGTGCAGCACGATCATATCGGGCTGGCGACCGTCGGCGCGCTCTCCATAGTTCGCGGACGGGATCACGTCGGACGCAATCGAGGAATCGGGAGTGAACGTGTTCATGTCGGCAATGGCCCCGGGAATGGGAAGGGCACGTTGACGCTTCGAGTCGGGACCTGCAGACGTGAACGAACCGAAGCACAGCGGATCATCCAAACCGGGCAGGAGAACGGCACCACACATAAATCAACCAATGACATTTACCATTCCTTTACCTGCCGGCGGTCGATCGCTTCGCCGGCGGGCCCGGGGGCATTTTGCCCGGGTTGTGCGCCGAGGGCATCCCTCCAGGCTCCGGCAAGGTTAAAAGGCAGCCGATTCCGGTAACGGATCATCAACTCTTTCTTAACGCTAAGTGCCATTACTGAGAGGAGAGGAGCCGAACCGGTTTGGAAGGGCGGCCGAGGTCCGCTTTCGCGCGAAATCCCATGGGAACCCAGCAAATTCCGGTCGGAAATCAGGGTTTGCAGCCGCCAAGGGGAACCAGCGCGATCTCGAATCGGCTTTTTGACCGGAACGGCGAGGCAAGGCGCAGGAGTCTCGGGCGCAATGGACCCGTGCGCGTCCATATTCCATCTAGAGAGCGCGGCCCGGTGCGGGGCCGGCGCATGATGGCTGTTGTCTCTCGTCATATCTCGGTGCTCGGCCGCGAGGCGGTGGACTTTCTCGCGCCGCGCGCAGGCGGCACATACGTCGATGCCACGTTCGGCGCCGGCGGCTACAGCCGCTTGATCCTCGACGTCGCCGGCACCCGCGTCATCGGCATCGACCGCGACCGGAGGGCAATTCTTGGCGGCTTTGATCTGGTCGACCGCTCCGACGGCCGCCTGACGCTGGTCGAGGACCGCTTTTCCGAACTCGCCGAAATCTGCGCCGCGCGCGGCATCGACGCTGCCGACGGCGTCGTGATGGATGTCGGCGTCTCCTCGATGCAACTGGACCAGTCCGAGCGCGGCTTTTCGTTCCGCCACAATGGCCCGCTCGACATGCGGATGGGGCAGGGCGGCCCGACTGCCGCCGACGTGGTCGCGAAAGCCTCCGAGACCGATCTCGCCAGCATCATCTATGTTTTTGGCGAGGAGCGTCATTCACGCGGCGTCGCCCGCGCCATCGTCGCCGCGCGCAAGGAGACCCCGATCACGACGACGCAGGCGCTTGCCGACATCGTCGCGAAAGTCGTGCGCGCCAAGCCGAACGAGATTCATCCGGCGACGCGGACGTTCCAGGCGCTGCGCATCTTCGTCAACGAGGAGCTCGATGAGCTGCACTTGGCGCTCGCCGCGGCCGAGCGTGTGCTAAAGCCAGGCGGGCGGCTCGTGGTGGTGTCCTTCCATTCGCTGGAAGACCGCATCGTCAAGAGTTTCTTCGCCGAGCGCGGCAAGGCCGCCGGCGGATCGCGGCATTTGCCCGAGGTCGCACTGGCGGCGCCGAGCCTTCGAATCCTGACCAAGCGCCCGGTCACTCCTGACGAAGCCGAGGTGGCGGCCAATCCGCGTGCACGGTCGGCAAAACTGCGCGCGGCAGAACGCACCGCGGCTGCCGTGCACAAACCCGTGGCCTCGGCGTCATGGCCGCGGCTATCAGACGTGATGCGGGGAGGCTGACATGCGCATCCTCCATTTCCTCGTCATCGGCATGCTGGTGTTCGCGGCGGCCTATGTCTACCGCATCAAGATGGAATCGACCGCGCGCACCGAGCGCGTGCTGCGACTCAATGCCGAGATCCGCGAGCAGCGCGATGCGATCGCGTCCTTGCGCGCTGAATGGGCCAGGCTCGACGCGCCGCTGCGGCTGCAGGGGCTTGCCGAGCGGCACCTGCCGCTCAAGCCGATCAATGCAACCCAATATGATTCCCTGAAGAACCTGCCCGAGCGGCCGCCGAACTTCACGCGGCCCGGTGCGCGCGACCCGATCGGCGCGATGATCGACACCATCGAGGCCGCGGCCGATCCCGATGCCGCAACCGGTTCGGTGCAACCACCCGCGCCAGACGCCGAGCAGGCGACGGGAGATCAGCAATGAGCGACCGGGCACCCGCCAACAAGCCGGCCGAACCCTGGCGTCGGCGTCTGATCCGCAACCTGCTGTACGGACCCAATGTCGATCGTGCCGCGAAGGCGCGCGCCCGCGTCGGCTTTGCGATCCTCGCCTTCACCGCTGTCTACGCCGTGCTTGCCGGGCGCCTTGTGCTGTTCGCGGTCGGCGCCGACAGCCATGGCGCGCGGCGCACCGCCTCGCAGGACGCCATCGCGACCGCACGGCCCGACATCGTCGACCGCAACGGCGAGATCCTCGCAACCGACGTCAAGACGCCGAGCCTGTTCGGCGAGCCGCGCCGCATCATCGACAAGGACGAGGCGATCGAGCTCCTGACCGCGACCTTGCCCGATCTCGATACCGGCGAGGTGCGCGACCGCCTGTCGTCGCGCAAGGGCTTTGTCTGGCTGAAGCGAGAGATCTTGCCGAAGCAGCAGCAGGACATCCATCGCCTCGGCATTCCCGGCATCGGTTTCCTGCGCGAGAACAAGCGCGTCTATCCGACCGGCGCCGAGGTGGCCCATCTGATCGGCCTCGTCAATATCGACAACCAGGGCATTGCCGGAATGGAGAAGTGGCTGGACAATAATGGTCTGGCCGACCTGCACCGCGCAGGCTTCGCCACCGACCGGCTGCAGAAGCCGATCGAATTGTCGATCGACCTGCGCGTCGAGCACGCGTTGCGCGACGAACTGCTCAAGGCCAAGGCGAAGTTCAAGGCCAAGGCCGCCTCCGGCATTATCTCCAATGTCAGGACCGGCGAAATCGTGGCGATGGTCTCTCTCCCGGATTTCGACCCCAATAATCCGAAGGAAGCCCACGACCCAGACCGCATCAATCGCCTGACCACCGGCGTCTACGAAATGGGATCGACGTTCAAGGCATTCACGCTGGCGATGGCGCTCGATTCCGGCAAAATCAGCCTGAACTCGTCGTGGGATGCGCGCGGAAACCTGCACTACGGCAAGTTCACCATCCATGACAGTCACCCGCTCGGGCGCTTCATCAACACCAAGGAAGTATTCACCTACTCGTCCAATATCGGCGCCGCGCGGATCGCGCTCAGCCAGGGCGTCGAGGCGCACAAGGCGTTCCTGTCCAAAATGGGCCAGCTGACGCGGTTGCGCACCGAGTTGCCGGAGAGCGCCGCGCCTCTGGTGCCGCGCCATTGGGGCGAACTGAACACGGTGACCGTGGCGTTCGGCCAGGGCCTGTCGGTGGCGCCGCTGCAGGCGGTGATGGGCATCAACGCACTGGTGAACGGCGGCTACCTGATTCCACCGACGTTCCTGAAGCGCAGCGAAGCAGAAGCGGCGGCGATGGCCAAGCGGGTGGTCAAGCAGGAGACCAGCGACAAGATGCGGTACCTGATGCGGCTCAATGCCGAGATCGGCACCGCCAAGACCGCCGACGTCAAGGGCTATTATGTCGGCGGCAAGACCGGCACTTCCGAGAAAGTCATCAATGGCCGGTATGCCAAGAAGCGGGTGCTCAACTCCTTTACCGCGATCATGCCTTCCGACGATCCGAAGTATCAGATTCTTGTCATGCTGGATGAGCCACAGGCGTTGCCCGAAACGCACGGTTTCATCACTTCGGGCTGGAACGCGGTGCCGACCGGCGGCAATGTCATCGCCCGAATTGCGCCGCTTTTGGGGGTCGAACCGCGATTCGACCTGCCGCCGTCCGACCGCCTTATTCTTGCGGCATCCAGGACAACCCAGTAAGGCGTACAACCAGAGGCGCGGCGGCGCCGGCCAGACTGGAAGATCATGAAACTTCGCGACCTCTTCAGCGATGATGCCACGATCGATCCGAGCGCGGACGCCATCGTGGTCACGGGACTTGCGGTCGACAGCCGCACGGTGAAACCGGGCGATCTGTTCTTTGCGCTGGCGGGCAGCAGAACCGACGGCGCGCGCTTCATCGACGCGGCGGTCGCCGCGGGTGCGGTGGCCATTGCCAGCGATCATCTGCCGCAACGCGGCAGCCGCGTTCCCTTTGTCATCACGGCGAATGCGCGCCGCGCACTGGCGCTCGCCGCCGCGAAATTCTATCCCCGGCAGCCGCAGACCATTGCCGCGGTGACCGGCACCAGCGGCAAGACCTCGGTCGCGGCGTTCGTGCGCCAGATCTGGCAGCGACTCGGTCACCCTTCAGCGAGCATCGGCACCATCGGCCTCGTGTCGGACAAGCGCACCGTCTACGGCTCGCTGACCACCCCCGACCCGATCGCATTGCATCGTCAGCTCGACGAGATCACAGGTGACGGCGTCACCCATCTGGCGTTCGAGGCCTCCTCGCACGGCCTCGACCAGTATCGCCTCGACGGCGTACGGATCGCCGCGGGCGGCTTCACCAATCTGTCGCGCGATCACATGGACTACCATCCCGACGTCGCGCATTACTTCAACGCGAAGCTGCGGCTGTTCCGCGATCTCGTCACCGATGACGGCGCCGCCGTGATCTCGGCGGATCATGATTGCTCGCGAGCCGTGATCGATGCGGCGCGCGCGCGCAAGCTTCGTATCATCCCGACCGGCCGCAACGCCGATGGCGCAGGCGAGGGCATTGGCCTCCTCGAAGCCGCCATCGAAGGCTTTGCGCAGAAAGTCGTGATCGCGCATCGTGGGCGCAGGCAGACGATCAGGCTGCCGCTGGTCGGCGAATTCCAGATCGAGAACGCGCTGGTCGCGGCTGGCCTTGCGATCGGCACCGGCAGCGCCGCGAACGACGTGTTCGACTGCCTCGAACATCTCGAGGGCGCAAAGGGACGACTCGAGCGCGTCGGCGAGCACAATGGCGCGCCAATTTTTGTCGACTACGCCCACAAGCCCGATGCGCTTGCGAAGGCGCTGCAGGCACTGCGACCCTATGCCAAACGCAAGCTCGTCGTCATCTTCGGCGCCGGCGGCGACCGCGATGCGGGCAAGCGGCCGATCATGGGGGCGATCGCGGCCGAGAACGCCGATCAGGTCATCGTCACCGACGACAATCCGCGCGGCGAGAAGCCGGAGGCGATCCGCGCCGCGATCCTGGCGACCGCCAAGGGGGCGCGCGACATCGGCGATCGCGCCGCGGCGATCCGCGCCGGTATCGCCGACCTGCAGCCGGGCGACGCCTTGCTGGTCGCCGGCAAGGGCCATGAAGTCGGGCAAACCATCGGCGATAAAACGTTGCCGTTTAGCGATCACGACGCGGTTGCCGCCGCGCTTTCAACGAGGGGCGCATGAACGCATTGCTGTGGACGTCGGATGCGATGGCAAAGGCGATGCGCGCCGCGACACAGGGCGCGCTGCCCGAAGGCGTCACCGGCCTCTCGATCGACAGCCGCACCATTGCAGCAGGAGAAGCCTATTTCGCGATCAAGGGCGACGTGCATGACGGCCATGGCTTCGTCGAGGCCGCGCTGAAGGCGGGCGCCGGGCTCGCGGTCGTCGAGGCGGCGCAGCGCCACAAGTTTCCCGCCGACGCGCCGCTTCTGGTCGTTGACGACGTGCTCGCCGGGCTCGTCATGCTCGCACATGCCTCGCGCGCGCGGCTCGGCGCCCGGATCATCGCGGTGACCGGATCAGTCGGCAAGACCTCGACCAAGGAGGCGCTGCGGCGCGTGCTCGCGGCGCAAGGCGAGACCCATGCCTCGGTGGCGTCGTTCAACAATCACTGGGGCGTGCCGCTGTCGCTGGCGCGTTGCCCTGCGACGGCGCGATTTGCGGTGTTCGAGATCGGCATGAACCATGCCGGCGAGATCACGCCGCTCGTGACGATGGTGCGGCCGCACGTCGCCGTCATCACCACGGTCGAGCCGGTGCACCTGGAATTCTTCGCCGGCATCGAGGCGATCGCCGACGCCAAGGCCGAAATCTTTCTCGGCGTCGAGCCCGGCGGCGCCGTTGTGCTCAACCGCGACAACGCGCAATATGCCCGGCTTGCGCAGCAGGCGAAGAACGCCGGCATCTCCCGCATCCTGTCGTTCGGCGCGGACAGGAAATCGGACGCGCGGTTGCTTGCCGTGTCGCTGCACGCGACCTGTTCAGCGGTGCATGCCGACATCTTCAACCACGACATCACCTACAAGATCGGCATGCCCGGCCGTCACATGGCGATGAATTCCCTCGCCGTGCTCGCAGGTGCCTCGCTGCTGGGCGCGGATATCACGCGCGCGGCGCTGTCGCTGTCGCAGCTCGAGGCGCCCTCGGGGCGCGGCATGCGGCGCGTGCTGGAGGTCGGTCATGGCGAGGCCACGCTGATCGACGAAAGCTACAACGCCAACCCGGCCTCGATGGCGGCCGCCCTCAATGTGCTCGGTCAGGCTCAGGTGGGGCCGCATGGCCGGCGCATCGCTATTCTCGGCGACATGCTCGAGCTCGGGCCCAGCGGTCCCCAGTTGCACCGCGGCCTCGCCGAGGCCATCAAGGCCAACCGAATCGATCTCGTATATTGTTGTGGTCCGCTGATGCGGAATCTGTGGGACGCCCTTTCCGCCGGCAGGCGGGGAGGCTATGCGGAGAGTTCGGCGGCGCTGGAAGCACAGGCGGTCGCCGCGGTCCGCGCTGGTGATGCGATCATGGTGAAGGGATCGCTGGGCTCGAAGATGAAGGTCATTGTCAGTGCGCTGGAAAGGCGCTTCCCCGGCAAAGCCGCGCAAGAAGAAGCGGTATAGGGCTTTTGAATGTTCTACTACTTGATCGAGTTGTCCAATACCGTACCGGGTTTCGCGGCGTTCCGCAGCGGCCTGAACGTGTTTCGCTACATCACCTTCCGCACGGGTGGCGCGATGGTGACGGGGGCACTGTTCGTGTTCCTGTTCGGGCCCTGGATCATCGACCATTTGAGACTGCGGCAGGGCAAGGGCCAGCCGATCCGCACCGATGGGCCGCAGTCTCATCTCATATCCAAGAAGGGCACGCCCACGATGGGCGGGCTGATGATCCTCTCCGGTCTTGTCGTATCGACATTGCTGTGGGCCAACCCGATCAATCCCTATGTCTGGATCGTGCTGGCGGTGACACTCGGCTTCGGCTTCGTCGGCTTCTATGACGATTATCTGAAGGTCACAAAACAGTCGCATGGCGGATTCGCCGGCAAGCTGCGGTTGTTGATCGAGGCGGTGATCGCGCTCGGCGCCTGCTACGCGCTGGTGCGGCTCGGGCGCGACGTGTCCTCGACCTCGCTCGCAATTCCCTTCTTCAAGGACCTCGTGTTCAATTTCGGTTGGTTCTTCGTGGTCTTCGGCGCCTTCGTGATGGTCGGCGCCGGCAACGCGGTGAACCTCACCGACGGCCTCGATGGTCTCGCCATCGTACCGGTGATGATCGCGGCGGCAAGCTTCGGCATGATCTCGTACCTGACCGGCAACGCGGTATTCTCCGACTATTTGCAGATCAACTATGTTGCCGGCACCGGCGAACTCGCAGTGCTCTGCGGCGCGGTGCTCGGGGCCGGCCTCGGCTTCCTCTGGTTCAATGCGCCGCCGGCCTCGATCTTCATGGGCGATACCGGTTCACTCGCGCTCGGCGGCATGCTGGGCGCCACTGCGGTTGCGGTGAAGCACGAGATCGTGCTCGCCGTCATCGGCGGCCTGTTCGTGCTGGAAGCGGTGTCGGTGATCGTGCAGGTGGTGTCGTTCAAATTGACCGGCAAGCGCGTGTTCCGCATGGCGCCGCTGCATCATCATTTCGAGCAGAAGGGCTGGACCGAGCCGCAGATCGTGATCCGCTTCTGGATCATCTCGGTGATGCTGGCGCTCGCCGGCCTCTCCACGCTCAAGCTGCGCTGAGCGGCAGGCCGATGATTCCCGTTACCTCATTCGCGGGCAAGACGGTCGCAGTGTTCGGCCTCGGCGGCTCCGGGCTTGCGAGTTGCCACGCGCTGAAGGCGGGCGGCGCCGAAGTGATCGCCGCCGACGACAGTGCCGACAATGTCGCAAAGGCAGCCCAAGCAGGCTTCATCACCGCGGATCTGCGCAATGTCTCGTGGGCGGGTTTCGCCGCGCTGATCCTCACCCCCGGCGCGCCGCTCACTCATCCGGCGCCGCACTGGAGCGTGCTCAAGGCGCGCGAGGCCGGCGTCGAGGTGATCGGCGACATCGAGCTGTTCTGCCGCGAGCGGCGGCGCCACGCGCCGAACGCCCCGTTCGTCGCAATCACCGGCACCAACGGCAAGTCGACCACAACGGCGTTGATCGCGCATCTGGTTGATGTCGCGGGTTACGACGCCCAGATGGGCGGCAATATCGGCACCGCGATCCTGTCGCTGGAGCCGCCGCGGATGGGACGGGTACATGTGATCGAGATGTCGTCCTACCAGATCGACCTTTGTCCGTCGCTCGATCCGTCGGTTGGCATCCTGCTCAATGTGACCGAGGACCATATCGACCGCCATGGCACGCTCGTGAATTACGCCGCGGTGAAGGAGCGGTTGGTGGCCGGCGTGCAGGACGGCGGTACATCGATCGTCGGCGTCGACGATATCTGGTGCCGCAATATCGCCGACCGGCTGGATCAGTCGGGCAAGCGCGTGGTCCGCGTCTCCGTGAAGAACCCGCTGCCCGACGGAATCTATGTCGAGCGCGAAACCATCGTGCGCGCGGAAGGCGCGGCGCGCCGCGAGGTGGCGCGCCTGGGTGGCATCGGCTCGTTGCGTGGTCTGCACAACGCGCAGAACGCCGCGTGCGCCGCGGCCTGCGCGCTCGCGATGGGAATTTCCGCCGACGTGCTGCAGAACGGCCTGCGCAGCTTTCCCGGCCTCGCGCACCGCATGGAGCAGGTCGGTCGCCGCGGGAACGTGCTGTTCGTCAACGATTCCAAGGGCACCAATGCCGATGCGGCCGCGCATGCACTGTCATCGTTCGCTGACATCTTCTGGATCGCGGGCGGCAAGCCGAAGGCCGGCGGCATCACCAGTCTGACCGGCTATTTCCCGCGTATCCGCAAAGCATATCTGATCGGCGAGGCCGCGCAGGAATTTGCCGGAACACTCGGCGAGCGCGTGCCGCATGAGATGTCAGGTACGCTCGACGTCGCGGTCGCCAGCGCCGCCCGCGACGCGGAAGCCTCCGGTCTCCCTGAAGCGGTCGTGCTGCTGTCGCCGGCCTGCGCGTCGTTCGACCAATACCGTAACTTCGAAATCCGCGGCGCGGCGTTTCGCGATCTCGTCAATTCGCTGCCAGGTGTGAAGCCGATCGTATGAAGCCAACACGTACGGCGGATTACGCTGTCAATCCGCCGTACGTGCTTTCGCCTCTTGCTCTCTTCACCAGCTTGATGACGCCCAAGCTGGCGTTACCTGCCCGATCCGCGTCTCCTTCCGCCCTCAAACCAATCGGAGCGTTGACACGGAATTTCGTATTCAAAGCAACAGTGGGCCAACAATCTGAACTTTGAATTTCTCAGCGATAGCCATGATGTCGACATCACCTCGCGCGATCAGGCGAAGTGATTCTTCGACACCACCCGGCGTGGTCGTCACCACGAAGCGAATGGGCGACTTCGTAGGGTTACCCCAGGCGTGAGGAACATTCCGCGGAAGGCTCATGGATGTCCCAGCCGGGGCGTCAACTACCTTGTCACCGCACGCAATGCGTGCCGTGCCCTCCAGGATAACAAAGTGCTCGTCCTCGTTCTGATGAACGTGCATGGGCGTGCTATCTCCGGGACTGGCGACGATCTCGACGATCGAGTATGCGCCGTTCGTTTCCTCAGCGGAAACCCGTATCAGGCAACGCTCACCCGGCCTCGTTTGCAGCCATTCGCCTCCAGTTTCTTTTGATCGCGCGCCAGTCATCTATGTCTCCTTTTTCTTGGTGGGATCGATCGCGGAGAGTTGGTTCACGCATTGCCAGGGCTCACGTACTGGAAGAACTCCAATTCTCCACTAAACGAAGATCGATGGCTACGAGACCGCCACCGGTGTCCAGAACGCAATGTCCCAAATGACTTTGCTGTTCGACGGCTACTGCAACGATGAAAAGCTTCGTCATCGTATGCGTCCACGATAGAGCGCTCGACAGCGCGCGTAGAAGAAGTACCGTGGAGGGGCCGCGTGTATGTGACCATGCCAAGCGGTGTTTGCGTTAGCTGAAGGCGGGTAGACGCGGCGAACGTACCGGCCTGCCGGTAGGCATGCGGCCGTTCGTGAGTGCGGAGGCAATTAGCTGATCCACGAGCGTGTACCTTCTGTCGCTTAACTCACGGACCTCCGAAGCAATGGTTGGCCGGAAGCGATGTGGCCGTCTATAGACGAATTTGCTGAACTCGGAGATCACTCTTTCGAGATTCACGTTTGAAGCTTCAGGTTGCGAAATTCTTGGCCGTTATCTTCGGCACGTTCGCTTGCCGAGCATCGGTAAATACATTCGTCGCAATCCGCACTCATGCGGGCTAGCGACTGCGGATCGATTGCGCAGCGGTCGTAGTGTCGGGAAAATTCGCCGCACGAAGCTGCGTAAGACGACAGGCTGCACTTGCCAAACCGATCAAGCAACGTATCGCCGAGTTCGCTGGCGACCGTTTGCTCGGATGATCGATAAACAAAGCGATCCGGAGTTGGTTCTCAGGACGATCGATTCTGGACGAGTTCCCAGGTCCGCCGATAACGATCCGAAAAGAAAGGCTCCGACTGTGAGCCATTTCATATACCGCGCAATCGGGCTGACAACTAATAGTGGGATAAGGATCGTTGCTCAACCCTCTTCGTGGAGGTTCGACATGTCAGTCTACGATCTAATTTCACTTCTAGTTTCTGACGAGAGTCGAAAATTTCTTGCAAATATCTGGACGGTTCCGGTTGGGATGGCTGTCCTGTACTTTTATGGTCTGAGCCACTTTAACACGCCACAGTATTCGCTGGAGTTGTCGAGCGGTGAGCCTTTTCGGCTCATTACGCTGACGCCACCTATTTTTACGACGACCCGGGCGCGGTACAACAATTACGCCTATCGTTATGTGCTCATTCTTGAAGTCGTATTTCTTGTTTTTCTGTTCGCTCACTCGGTCATTGAAGACGCCGCCACGATCGGAAAAGTCCAGCTGCCGAATTGGGCCGACCAACCCTTGCACTATCGTGTCGTCCTGGCGCTTTTTGTTTTAACCGGCCTTTTGTCTTCATTTCCCATTATCAAGCAGATCGATGCTTGGCTTTTAGAGAACTTGCACAAGAGCGCTTACATCCCAGACGACGCGAAGAACCTGGGTGAAAAGCTCTACAATTGCTCATTTTCTCCTCCTCCCGACGTGAGGAGAGCAGTTCAATCAATGCTGAACATGCGGGACACTATCCGCGTCGCCGAAGGCAAGGCAGCCGGAGTACTCGAAAAGCGGTTGTTCGAAATACTTTGCCTGCGCAGCCTGTTGCAAGCACGTAGGGGCGAGAGATTCACGGAGTTCAAGATAACGCTGGAACGGGACTTCAGGGCTCTGACGGAGCAATCGCAGAGCATAAGATCTGCGGTCATCAGCTATCTGAGAACTCAAGAACGCATCGTGCCCGAAGATGCATCGGACATCGATGCGTACATCTCGGAAAATACTGATGCTGAAGGGATGCTTGAACTTAGCGAGCGTCGCCAAGAGTTACAGGCGAGGTGCGACTCCGTTTACGAGACGTTGTGCCTCGTTGTCGCGCTGTCAGTCTTTGCAACGCAGTTTGATCCCGAGGACATCGATTCTGCAATCGGCGAGATGGGTTTCTCCACGACTGTGGATCGGCTGCCTCCATCCGATTGGAATACAATCGGCCTGGTTAGCGCTTCGACCTTCGTGCTTATGCTCGCCTTCAACGGACTGTATGTGTTGATTGGTTACCTATCAGGACTGTTTGACAAATACCCCGTCATGATGCCGAGTAAAGTCGATATCATCAGATATGCAGTTATCTATACGTTCGCGTATGCCATCGTGATATGGCTGTCCATCTATTGCAAACGCAAGTGGCGGCGTACTGATGACGGAGAGTACAGGCCCGAAGATCTCTTGCTTGCTGTGTTCGCCTACTTTGCGACTGTTTGGCTTAACGTGATTTTCAGTCTGATCTTGCGGGGCGGCCAGTTTACATATGCACCATTTCTTTATGCGCTGAACCAAGCGATTCTTGGCTATTTCATCGGGTTGTATATTGATCGTTCAATGAAGTCGTCCGGCGTGTCTGTCGGACTCGCGTTGATACAGGCTACAGCGCAAGCAACTGCTGCTGTCATTGCGACCACCCTTTCGCCAAGCGTTTTTTCGCCCACGTTTGGCATACTGGATCTACAGATAGCTGCTTTCGCGTCGTTGCAGGCTGCGTTTAGCGGTTTTATCATCAGTATATTGTTTCAACGGCTCTATGGGCGCACCGGATCGGCCGGACCTCAACTGGCGCCAAACCTGCAGGCGACATATCAGCCAGTTCCGGCTCGCTCCCCGTAACCTGGAAAATGACGCCCTCTGCGAGGTACGGCCACGGCCTTCGCCGGGACCATGGCCGCGAGCGCGGTCTCAGTGGTCGCGTTCCTCAAAAGTTATACAAACCGTTAACCGCTTGGAAACCATCCTGCGGCACCAATGGACATTGCCTCTGCCATCTGGGGACGCCCATGCTCGCCCGTGACCAACGCACCCCGTTTTCCGACTGGTGGTGGACCGTCGACAAGCCCCTGCTTGCGGCGATCCTCGCGTTGATGCTGGGCGGCGTCATTCTGTCGCTGGCGGCGAGCCCGCCGGTCGCGACCCGCATTGGGCTGGATCCGTTCCACTTCTTTTCCAGGCACGTGATGTTCCTGGCGCCGTCGCTCTTGGTGCTGGTCGCGGTGTCCTTCATGTCGCCGCGGCAGATCCGTCGTGCCGCGCTCGTCGTGTTCGCGCTCTCCATCGTGCTGATCGTGGCGACGCTGCTGGTCGGGCCGGAGGTCAAGGGCTCACGGCGGTGGATCACGCTGATCGGCGTCAATGTTCAGGCCTCCGAATCCGCCAAGCCCGCCTTCGTGATCATTGCGGCGTGGCTGTTCGCCGAATCCACTAGACGGCCGGAGATGCCCGCAACCTCGATGGCGATGGTGCTGCTATTGATGCTGGTGTCGCTCCTGGTGATGGAGCCGGACTTCGGCCAGACGATGCTGATCCTGATGGTATGGGGTGCGCTGTTCTTCATCGCGGGCATGCGGATGATCTGGGTGCTCGGGCTCGCGGGCGCGGCAGGCGCCGGCCTGTTCGGTGCCTATCTGCTGGTGCCGCACGTCGCCGGCCGCATCAAGCGCTTCATGAATCCGGCGTCCGGTGACACCTTCCAGGTCGACACCGCGATGGAAGCGTTCTGGAACGGAGGCTGGTTCGGCCTCGGGCCGGGCGAGGGGATTGCCAAGCGCAGCCTGCCGGACAGCCACACCGATTTCGTGTTCGCGGTCGCCGCCGAGGAGTTCGGCATCATTCTGTGTCTGATGCTGGTCGCGCTGTTCGCCTTCGTGGTGCTCCGCACCCTGAGCCGCGCTTATTCCACCGACGACATGTTCGCGCGGTTCGCTGCCTCCGGGCTTGCCATCCTGTTCGGCGTGCAGGCCGCGATCAACATGGCGGTCAACCTGCAATTGATCCCGGCGAAGGGCATGACGCTGCCGTTCATCTCCTATGGTGGGTCCTCGATCGTCTCGCTCGCCTATGGCGTCGGCATGATGCTGGCGCTGACCCGGCAGCGGCCGCGCATCGAGATCGAATCGATGGAAGGCGCCAGTGCCTCGGGCGCCTACGCGTAGGGTTGAAGCAAGACGGTGCTTACCGTCGCTGCGAGGGGCGCAGCGACGACTAGTCCACGGTGGCCTTAGCGAAGGCGGAAGCAATCCATCCTTCGTATGCGGCTCGATGGATTGCTTCGCTTCGCTTGCAATGACGGTGTAAAAGGCCCGTATGGCGAATGCACCTCTCATACTATTGGCTGCCGGGGGGACCGGCGGTCATCTGTTCCCGGCCGAGGCGCTCGGCGTGGAGTTGATCCGGCGCGGCCTGCGGGTGCGGCTTGCGACCGATGCGCGGGCGCTGCGCTATCGCGGCGGTCTGTTCTCCAGCGACGACATCGACGTGGTGCCGAGCGAGACCATACGCAGCCGCAATCCGATCGCGCTCGTGCGCACAGGCATCATGCTTGGCTATGGCATGTTGGTGGCCGTCAACGTGGTGCGGCGGCTGAAACCATCAGCGGTGGTCGGCTTCGGCGGCTATCCCACCTTGCCGCCGTTGATGGCCGCGCGTCTGCTTGGCGTGCCCGGTATCATCCATGACGCCAACGCGGTACTTGGCCGCGCCAACCGCTTTCTCTCCAGCCGCGTCAATGCGATCGCAACCGCGCTGCCCGGCGTGCTCGATCGCGATCCCGCGCTTGCAAGCAAGACGACCATGGTCGGCACGCCGATGCGTCCGGCGATCCTGGCTGCGGCGGTGGTGAAATACGCTCCGCCTGAAGTGAACGGACCGCTGCGTCTGCTCGTGGTTGGCGGCAGCCAGGGCGCGCGGGTGATGAGCGACATCGTTCCACCCGCGATCGAGAAGCTCGAGCCTGCGCTGTGGAGCCGCCTGATCCTCACCCAGCAGGTGCGCGAAGAGGACACGGCGCGGGTGAGCGCGGTTTATGATCGGCTCAAGATCAACGCGGAGCTTGCGCCGTTCTTCAACGACCTGCCGGCGAAGCTCGCGTCGAGCCATCTCGTGATTTCGCGTGCCGGCGCCGGAACCGTCGCCGAGCTTGCCGCGCTCGGCCGGCCCTCGATCCTGGTGCCCTTGCCGGGCGCGATCGACCAGGACCAGTTCGCCAATGCCGGTGTGTTGCTGCAGTCCGGCGGCGCGCTGCGCATTGCGCAAACCGAGTTCACACCCGACCGCCTGGCGGTCGAAATCTCGTCTCTTGCCGCCGAACCGGCAAAACTGACCGCGATGGCGCAAGCCGCGCGCAGCGTCGGCCGGCTCGATGCCGCGGAGCAGCTGGCCGATCTGGTGATGAATGTTGCCCGAATATAGGCCGTCGCGAGGAATTTTTGGCGATTCGGCGTCATGGCCGGGCTTGTCCCGGCCATCCACGTCTTTCATAAGTCGGGTGCCCGAAACAAGCTCGGGCATCACGGAGCAACCGCGAGACACACCATGAGACTGCCGCGCGAGATCGGGCCCATTCATTTCGTCGGGATCGGCGGCATCGGCATGAGCGGCATCGCCGAGGTGCTGATCAATCTCGGCTATACCGTGCAGGGCTCGGACGCCTCGGACAATTATAATCTCGAGCGGCTGCGCAAGAACGGCGCGAAGATCTCGGTCGGCCACCAGGCCGAGAATGTGGACGGCGCCGATGTCGTCGTGATCTCGACCGCGATCAAGCGCGACAATCCGGAATTGATGGCGGCGCGCGCGCAGCGCATTCCGGTGGTGCGCCGCGCCGAGATGCTGGCGGAGTTGATGCGGCTCAAAAGCTGCGTCGCGATCGCCGGTACTCATGGCAAGACGACCACGACTACGATGGTGGCGACGCTGCTCGACGCCGGCGGGCTCGATCCGACCGTGATCAACGGCGGCATCATCAATGCCTACAGCTCCAATGCACGGCTCGGGGCCGGCGACTGGATGGTGGTGGAAGCCGACGAGAGCGACGGCACGTTCCTCAAATTGCCGTCCGACGTCGTCATCGTCACCAACATCGACCCCGAGCATCTCGATCATTTCAAGACTTTCGAGGCGATCCAGGATGCGTTCCGCAGCTTCGTCGAGAACGTTCCGTTCTATGGCTTTGCTGTGATGTGCACCGACCATCCCGTGGTGGAGACGCTGGTCGGCACAATCGAGGATCGCCGCATCATCACCTATGGACAGAATCCGCAAGCCGATGTGCGGCTGATGGATCTGACGCCGATGGGTGGCGGATCGAAATTCAAGGTCGCAATTCGCGATCGCAAGAGCAGCGCGACGCATGAAATCGCAGACATCATGCTGCCGATGCCCGGACGCCACAACGCGTCGAATGCAACGGCGGCCATCGCAGTCGCGCATGAGCTCGGCGTCCCCGACGACGTCATCCGCAAGGCGCTTGCCGGCTTCGGTGGCGTCAAGCGGCGCTTCACCCGGACCGGCGAATGGAATGGCGTCACCGTGATCGATGACTACGGCCATCATCCCGTCGAGATTGCGGCGGTGCTAAAGGCTGCCAGGGAATCCACTAACGGCAAGATCGTTGCCGTGGTGCAGCCGCACCGCTTCACCCGCCTGCAGTCGCTATTCGAGGAGTTCTGCACCTGCTTCAAGGACGCTGATGCCGTCGTGGTGGCAGAGGTCTATGCTGCCGGCGAAACGCCGATCCCGGGTATCGACCGCGATCATTTCGTCACGGGCTTACGCGCGCACGGCCAGCGCGAAGTCATCCCGCTGCCGGATGCGGGCGAACTCGCCGGGATCGTTCACGGCCTCGCCAAGCCCGGCGATCTCGTCGTCTGTCTCGGCGCCGGCAACATCACGCAGTGGGCCTACGCGCTGCCCGGCGAATTGAAGGCGTTGGGGTGAGCGTGGCTTTTCCCGACATCACGCCCGACCTGAAAGTCGCGCTGCCCGACTTACGGGGCCGGCTGCTCGCCAATCAGTCGCTTGCGGAACTGACCTGGTTTCGCGTCGGAGGGCCCGCGCAGGTGTTGTTCACGCCGGCGGACGAGGAGGATCTCAGTTATTTCCTGAAGCGCCTGCCGACGGACCTGCCGGTCTATGTCGTCGGCGTCGGCTCCAATTTGATCGTGCGAGACGGCGGCATGCCGGGTGTGGTGATCCGCCTCGCGCCGCGCGCCTTCGGCGAAATTAGCGCGGAGGGCGATGTCGTGACCGCTGGCGCTGCGGCGCTCGACAAGCGCGTGGCGGAGACGGCGGCCGCGGCCAATCTCGGCGGCATGGAATTCTTCTTCGGCATTCCTGGCACCGTCGGTGGCGCCTTGCGCATGAACGCCGGCGCCAATGGCGGCGAGACCAAGGATGTGCTCGTCGAGGCGACCGGCATCGGCCGTGACGGTACGAGGCATGTCTTCGGCAATGCCGACATGAAGTTCGTCTATCGCAACAGCGGCGTTGATCCTTCAATCATCTTCACCTCGGCGCGCTTCCGCGGAAACATCAACCACACCGACGCGATCCGCGCCCGCATGAACGAGGTTCAGGCCCATCGCGAGACCGCGCAGCCGATCCGTGAGAAGACCGGCGGCTCGACCTTCAAGAATCCGCCCGGCAACAGCGCCTGGAAGCTGATCGATGCCGCCGGCTGCAGGGGCTTGCGGGTGGGCGGCGCGCAGGTCTCGGAGATGCACTGCAATTTCCTCATCAACATCGGCACCGCCACCGGGCACGACATCGAAACCCTGGGCGAGACGGTGCGTGAACGGGTGAAGCAAAATTCCGGAATCGAGCTACACTGGGAAATCAAGCGGGTTGGGATCGGAAAAACCTGATGCGGGTGACCATTCTGTTCGGCGGCACCAACAAGGAGCGGCTGGTCTCGGTGGCGAGCGCGCAGGCGCTGCATCGCGCGCTGCCGGAGGCCGACCTCTGGTTCTGGGACTTCGACGACACCGTCCACGAAGTCACCTCCGAAAAACTGCTCAATCACGCGCGGCCGTTCGAAGTCGACTTCAAGCCCGACGATCGCGGCATCGGCATCGACCAGGCGCTCGACAAGGCCAAGGGGGAGGATCGGGTGCTGGTGCTCGGCCTGCATGGCGGCCGCGCCGAGAACGGCGAACTGCAGGCGATGTGCGAGATGCGCGGCATCTCCTTCACCGGCTCCGGTTCGGCGTCGTCGCATCTCGCCTTCGACAAGGTCTCGGCCAAGCGCTTCGCCGCGATCGCCGGCGTGAACGCGCCGCAGGACATCGCGCTCGAGCAAATCGACGTCGCCTTCGCCGAGCACGGCAGGCTGATAGCGAAGCCCGTAAAGGACGGATCGAGCTACGGCCTGATCTTCGTCAACGCGGAGCAGGACCTCGTCGCGGTCCGCAATGCGGCCAGATCGGAAGAGTATCTGATCGAGCCCTTTGTCTCGGGCGTGGAGGCGACCTGCGGCGTGCTCGAACAGTCGGACGGCACCGTGTTCGCGCTGCCGCCGATCGAGATCGTGCCGGCGGAGGGGGGCTTCGACTACACCGCGAAATATCTCCTGAAATCGACCCAGGAGATCTGTCCCGGACGCTTCGTCCCCGAGGTCAGCGCTGCGATCATGGACGATGCGCTGCGGGCGCACCGCGCACTGTCGTGCAGCGGCTACTCCCGCAGCGACTTCATCGTGTCGGCCGGCGGGCCGGTTTATCTTGAGACCAACACGCTGCCGGGTCTGACCGCAGCGTCGCTGTACCCCAAAGCCTTGAAGGCGCAGGGCATCGCTTTCGTCGATTTCCTGCGTGACCAGGTCGAGATAGCAAGGCGCCGCACGCAAAGGTAGGTCCGGAAGGAGGGCGCGGGCCGCCGCGCCCGAATCGAGCCCGCCTGTTGCTAAAATGCTAACGAATTCGCGGCAAAGTACTCACGGGGCTGATCAAAACACGCATCAGGCGGCCCAGTTTTACCCTTTGTTTACCAGGAAGTCCGAAGGTTAACGCTGGCGGCGCATGTTGCGCTTGGCTGCCGGGGCGTGAGCTGTCGCGGATTTCCGCTTCGAGGAACGCAACCAGGGAACAGGGGGTCACTCTATCCCACCGGTATCGTCGAGCCGTCATTTGTGCCGGGACCCGCAAGGTTTGCGGGCGTAACACGTGACGAGTTCGTGCAATGGACGGTGTAGGACGCCTCGCCCGATCGCTGGGGCCTCGAACTGACCTGAAGGCGGCCGCTACCGGAGCGGTCGTGCTGCTGCGCGAGTTTTTCGCCCGCCGGCGGCGCCCTACGAAACCCGTGATCGATCGCGAGCCGTCCAATCGCTTGGTCGTTCTGGTCGAGCGCTATCTGCCGCGCCGCGTAGGCATCGCTGCGACTGTCGCCATTCTGCTCGGCAGCACCGGTTTCGGCATCGTCAAGGGTGGCCATGTCGAAGAGTTCGTCACCGCACTCAGCGACACCCGCAACGCGCTGGCCAATGCGGCGGGCTTCCGCATCGCCACCGTCGCTATCAACGGCCGCAAGCAGCTGAGCCAGGACGAGGTGCTGGCGATCGGCGGCGTCAACGGCCGCTCCTCGCTCCTGTTCCTCGACGCCGCGACCTTGCGCGACAGGCTCAAGGCCAATCCCTGGATCGCCGACGCCACGATCCTGAAACTCTACCCTGGCCGGCTGCAGATCGACATCGTCGAGCGCACCGCGTTCGCGCTGTGGCAGCAGGACGGTCGCCTCTCTGTCATCGCTGCGGATGGTGCGGTGCTGGAACCCTATGTCGCGCGTCGCTTCCTCAATCTGCCGCTGGTGGTGGGCAAGGGCGCTGATACCCGCGCGAAGGATTTCCTTGCGCTGCTCGACCGCTATCCGCAGGTGCGCTCGGTGACCAAGGCCGCGATCTTCGTCGGTGAACGGCGCTGGAACCTGCGCCTGAAGGACGGTCTCGATATCCGCCTGCCAGAGAACGACATCGGCAATGCGCTAGCCGCGCTCTCGAGGTTCGACAAGGAAGACAGGCTGTTCTCGCGCGACATCGTCGCCATCGACATGCGCCTGCCCGACCGCCTGACAGTGCAATTGTCCGAGGAAGCAGCGAAGGCGCGCGAAGAGCTGTTCAAGGACAAGAAGTCCAAAAAGAAGGCCGGTGACGCATGACCGGCCTCGACCGCAGCCTGACCCCGAAGACCCGTCCGATGACGCAGAAGCGCACGGCGATGGTGGCGTCGCTCGACGTCGGCTCCAGCAAGATCGCCTGCATGATCGCGCGGTTGAAGCCCACGGCGCCGAGCGAGGCGTTGCGCGGCCGCAGCCACGCGGTCGAGCTGATCGGCTACAGCCAGATCCAGTCGCGCGGCGTCAAGGCCGGCGCCGTGGTCGATCTGGCTGAGTGCGAAAAGGCCGTGCGCCATGCCGTGGCGCTGGCGGAGCGCATGGCGAAAGTCCGCGTCGAGTCCGTGTTGTTGTCGGTGTCCGGCGGACGGCTGCATGGCCAGCTCATTGAAGCGGCCGCCGATATCCACGGCGGCTCGGTGACGCCGGATGATGTCAGCCGCGTGACCTCGGCCGGCATGCGCCACGCCACCGGCGAGGGCCGCACCGTTTTGCACGCGCTGCCCATCGGCTACGCGCTCGACGGCGTCAAGGGCATCCGTGATCCCCGTGGCATGGTGGCGCGGCAATTCGGCGTCGACATGAACGTGGTGACGTCGGATGCCACGGTCGCCAAGAACCTGATGCTGGTGGTCGAGCGCTGCCACCTTAACATCGAAGCCGTGGCGGCGAGCCCGTATGTGGCGGGCCTATCCGTGCTGACCGACGATGAAGCCGATATCGGCGCCGCCGTCGTCGAGATGGGGGCGGGATCGACGACCATCGCAACCTATTCCGGCGGACGCTTCGTACATGCGTCGGGCTTTGCGCTCGGCGGCCTTCACATCACGATGGATCTTGCGCGCGGCCTCGGCGCATGCATTGCGGATGCCGAGCGAATCAAGACTTTATACGGCACTGTGTTGACCGGCGGCTCGGATGCGCGCGAGCTGATGTCTGTTCCGAGTGCAGGCGACGATCGGGAGACACCACAGATCGTTTCCCGAGCCACGATTGCGAACATTGTGCGGCATCGCGCCGAGGAGGTCTTTGAGATGGTCCGGGACCGCCTCGCGGATTCGCCCTTCGCGGCCGAGCCCAGGGCGCGCGTTGTGTTGAGCGGCGGCGCCTCCCAGCTCACCGGCACCATCGAACTCGCCACCCGCGTTCTCAACCGGCCGGTCCGCATCGGCCGCCCGCTTGGCTTCGGCCGGCTGCCCAGCGAGGCCAAGGGCGCCTCGTTCGCGGTGCCCACGGGCCTCCTGGTCTATCCGCAATACGCTCACCTTGAACATGTCGAACCGCGGCGTACGCGGCAGCTCAGGACAGGGACTGACGGTTACTTGGGAAAGGTCGGACGATGGCTACGCGAGGGCTTCTGATGACCGCACCCCGGCTCACACGATGTTCACCAACACCCGCGGCCGCCGGCCGGGGCGAATCCACGCGCGCGTAATCGAGAGGCATCCATGACACTGAATCTGACCCCCCCTGACATCAGCGAGCTGAAACCGCGGATCACCGTTTTCGGCGTCGGTGGCGCAGGCGGCAACGCTGTCAACAACATGATTACCGCCGGGTTGCAGGGCGTCGACTTCGTCGTCGCCAACACCGACGCCCAGGCGCTGACAATGTCGAAGGCGCAGCGCATCATCCAGATGGGCACCCAGGCCACCCAAGGCCTCGGTGCAGGTTCGCAGCCTGATGTCGGCGCTGCGGCCGCGCAGGAAGTCATCGACGAGCTGCGCGACCACTTGACCGGCGCCAACATGGTGTTTGTCACCGCCGGCATGGGCGGCGGCACCGGCACCGGCGCCGCGCCGGTGATCGCTAAAGCCGCGCGCGATATGGGCATCCTCACCGTCGGCGTGGTGACCAAGCCGTTCCACTTCGAAGGCCAGCGGCGAATGCGCACTGCCGAGTCCGGCATCGCCGAACTGCATAAGGTGGTCGACACGCTGCTGATTATTCCGAACCAGAACCTGTTCCGGGTCGCGAATGAGAAGACAACCTTCGCCGACGCCTTCGCGATGGCCGACCAGGTACTTTATTCGGGCGTCGCCTGCATCACCGACCTGATGGTCAAGGAAGGCCTGATCAACCTCGACTTCGCCGACGTCCGTGCCGTGATGCGCGAGATGGGCAAGGCGATGATGGGCACCGGCGAGGCCACGGGCGAGAAGCGCGCGCTGACTGCGGCTGAAGCTGCGATCGCCAACCCGCTGATCGACGACTCCTCGATGAAGGGTGCGAAGGGTCTTTTGATCTCGATCACCGGAGGCAAGGATCTGACGCTCTTCGAGGTCGACGAGGCCGCGACCCGCATCCGCGAGGAGGTCGATCCCGACGCCAACATCATTGTCGGCGCAACCTTCGACGAGTCGCTCGACGGCGTTATCCGCGTCTCGGTGGTCGCGACCGGCATCGAGCAGGCCGCTATCGCCCGTAACGTCGCGGGTTCCGCCCCGCAGTCCAGCGGTTCGCCGGAAAGCCGGCTCGCCGACCTGACCGCGCGCCTGCGGGCCGACAATCTGCGTCTTGCCGAGCGCGCCCAGAGGCCGGATGCACCGGCCGGTGTGACTGTCAGTCCGATTGCCGCGCCGGCTCAGACCGCTGCGCCCCATCAGCGTGCGGCTACCAACAATGTCGAGCGCGCCGCGCTTGCCGCCATCGCCGCCGCGGTTGGTCCGGGTACGACGCAGCCGGTCGCTCCGGCTCCGGTGCAGCCAGGGGCCTATGGCGACGTCACGGTCCGCCCGATCGCGCAGAAGCCGACCCTGTTCCCGAATCACGACGTCACCAGGGTCGATCAGCACGAACAGGCACCGCCCGAGACCTTCATTCCGCAGGCCGCCGAGCGTTCGCCGGTCCGTGCCCCGCGGATGCCGAAGTTCGAGGATCTTCCGATGCCGGCACAGGCCGAGATCCGCCAGGCGCGCGGCGACGCCGAGGAGGAGCATCCTCAGAAGACCCGCCTCTCGCTGCTACAGCGCCTGGCCAATGTTGGCCTAGGCCGCCGCGACGACGAGACCGAGCCGCCGATCGCGGCCCGTGCCTCGAATCCCGCCATGCCTGCGATGCCGCCACTGCCGGAGCGAAAACCGGCGCGCAGCATGGCGCAGCAGATCGGCGCCAACGAATCGCCGGTATCTGAGTATGCCAAGCGTCCCGCACCGCAAGGTTTGGACGCTCATGGGCGCCCGGCACCTGTTGCGCCGACGCCACAGGGCGACGATCATCTTGATATCCCCGCCTTCCTGCGCCGGCAGGCGAACTGAAGATTGTTACAAAGCTGATCACCAAAAAGGCCCCGGCGGGAACCGACGGGGCCTTGTCTTTCGGCGGCGCAGCCGATTGTGGCTGGACCACTAAGAAGCTGATTCCAAATGATTAATTACTATTCCCGTGGTCAGGTGGTGATGCCGACGACACCTTCTGCGCAGCGGCAATTTGGTTAGCCTCGGGCGTTAATGCGGCAGAGATGGGGTAACAATCGGTAAAGAAGCGTGAGTTGGCGCTCTTTGGGGCTGTGACTATGGTCTGCCGTGACTTGGGGAGCTCAAGTGAGTCGGCCTTTGGGGGAAAATGGGCCACTTGATTTTGAGTGAAGTCGGGTAGTGGGCATTATCGGATGAAATTCAGCCGCCAAACAACGCTTCGGTCGCAAGCCACCGTGACGGGCGTCGGTGTTCATTCTGGTCTTCCAGTTAGCCTCACCTTGGGGCCGGCACCGGTTGATGCAGGTATTATTTTTATCCGCACCGGTCTCGACGGTGCCGACCGCGAAATTCAGGCCAATGTCGACGCCGTGATCGCTACTGAATTTGCGACGGTGCTGGGTGACCGCGAAGGGCCGTTGGTCTCGACAGCCGAGCACGTGCTCGCCGCATTGCGCGGCATGGGCATAGATAACGCGACAATCGAGGTCGATGGGCCCGAAGTTCCGATCATGGACGGCAGCGCTGCGCCCTTCGTGGCAGCCATCGAGCAGGCCGGTATCGTCACTCAGCCCGCCGTCCGCCGCTTCATTCAGATTCTAAAGCCGGTGCAGGTCCAAATCGGCGATTCCTTTGGCGAGCTGCGCCCGTTCGCCGGCGGGTTCCGCGCCGAAATCGAGATCGACTTTACCAATCCGGTGATCGGCCGGCAGAGCTACTCCTTCGATCTGTCCCCCGAAAGCTTCCGCCGCGAGATCGCCCGAGCCCGGACCTTCGGCTGTATGAGCGACGTGGCGCGGCTCTGGGGCGCCGGCTTTGCGCTCGGCGCCTCCTTCGAAAATACCGTGGTTTTCGATGAGACCTGCCTTCTGAACACCGAGGGCTTGCGCTACAGCGACGAGTGTGCCCGCCACAAGGTGTTGGACGTGATCGGTGACCTCACGCTGGCAGGCCTGCCGCTGCTCGGCATCTATCGCTCGGTTCGGGGTGGTCACAAGGTCAACCACGCGGTGCTGAAGGCGCTTCTTGCCGATCGCAGCGCCTGGAAGGTGGTCGAACCGGAGACCGCACGCCGGCCGGCTCGCGGCCCTGTGGAAGCGGGCGTCGGCTTGGTGGGCGGCATGATTGCGCCTGCCTACGGTCCAGACGTGTCCTGATCGGTTCGGCTCCGGCGGCCCGATTTCCGTAATATCCACAGGCGGTAACGGGGACGCCCGGTCGCCTTAATCCGGGCGAAATGGCCGCGTATCCGGTTTGTCAGCGACCATTTTTCGGCCAAAGGGACCAGCGGTTGGACGACACGCCGCCAATGGTCTTGAGATATTGAGTCCATGATCGCGGTTCATGGATGGAAGCAGGCTCCGCCGTTAACCGCATCAAAGGCGTCAGGTTTTATTGTTCATGTCGGCAAAGCGCATGGGGCTCGATCCACGCAATTTTTCTGACGTCTTCGGCCTGAAGCAGGTCGCGCGCCCGCTGCGTCTTGCGGTGGGCCTGATTGCGCTTGCGTTGCCCTTGAGCGGCTGCGGCACCGGCGCGCTGTGGGACAAGTTCCTGGCCAAGGATGACACCTTCGTCGAGGAACCCGCTGACAAGCTCTACAATGAGGGCTTGTACATGATGAACCAGAAGAAGGATCCGAAGGCCGCATCGAAGAAGTTCGAGGAAGTCGACCGTCAGCATCCTTATTCGGACTGGGCGCGCAAGTCGCTGCTGATGTCGGCCTATTCCTTTTATCAGGCCGGCGACTATGACAGCTGCATCGGTGCCGCGACCCGGTACGTGACACTGCATCCCGGCAGCCCGGACGCGGCCTACGCGCAATACCTGATCGCGGCGTCGCACTACGACCAGATCCCGGACGTCTCCCGCGACCAGGGCCGCACCGAGAAGGCGATCGCGGCGCTTGAAGAGGTGGTGCGTAAATATCCGACCTCGGAATACGCGACCTCGGCCAAGTCCAAGCTGGAGGCCGCGCGCGATCAGCTCGCCGGCAAGGAAATGGCGGTCGGCCGTTACTACATGGACAAGCGCGACTTCACTGCCGCGATCAACCGCTTCAAGACGGTAGTCACGCGTTACCAGACCACACGGCATGTCGAGGAGGCGCTATACCGTCTCACCGAGGCCTATCTGGCCATCGGCATCAACGGCGAAGCGCAGACCGCAGCGGCCGTCCTCGGCCACAATTTTCCTGACAGCCGCTGGTACAAGGACGCCTATAATTTAGTAAAGTCCGGCGGTCTCGAGCCGAGCGAGAATCAGGGTTCCTGGATCAGCAGGACCTTCAAGAAGGTAGGCCTCGGCTAGGAATTGTCCTCGCATGCTGGCGCGTCTGTCGATCCGCGACATCGTCCTGATCGAACGACTTGATATCGAATTCTCCCGTGGCTTGGCGGTGCTCACCGGCGAAACCGGTGCGGGCAAATCCATCCTGCTTGATGCATTTGCGCTGGCGCTTGGCGGCCGCGGCGATGCCGGCCTCGTCCGTCATGGCGCGGAGCAGGGACAGGTCACCGCTATGTTCGATGTCCCGAAGGGACATCCTGCGGCAAGGATACTCGCCGAGAACGGGCTCGACGATACCGAAGAGATGATCCTGCGCCGCGTGCAGCTCTCCGACGGCCGGACCCGCGCCTTCATCAACGACCAGGCGATCAGCGTGCAGACGCTCAGAGCAGTTGGTGCCGCGCTGGTCGAGATCCACGGCCAGCACGACGAGCGCGCGCTGGTCGACGCGTCTACCCATCGCCAACTGCTCGACGCGTTCGCCGGGCTGGAGAAGGACGTCGAGGCGCTGGAGGCGCTGTGGGATGACCGCCGGGCGGCAACCACCGCGCTCGACGAGCATCGCGCCGGCATGGAACGCGCGGCGCGCGAGGCGGATTATCTGCGCCATGCGTCCCAGGAACTGAAGGCGCTGGCGCCGAAGGATGGCGAGGAGACCGAGCTCGCCGACCGCCGCACCACCATGATGCAGGGCGAGAAGATCGCCACTGATCTGCGCGAGGCGCAGGAGGCGATTGGCGGATCGCATTCGCCGGTGCCGGCACTATCGGCGGCGGTGCGGCGCCTGGAGCGGCGCGCGGCCAACGCTCCTCATCTGATCGACCCCGCGGTCAAGGCGATCGACGTCGCGATCAACGCGCTGGAAGAGGCCGACCAACATCTCAATGCCGCGCTCGCCGCCACCGATTTCGATCCGGCCGAGCTCGAACGCATCGAGGAGCGGCTGTTCGCGCTTCGCGCCGCCTCGCGCAAATATTCGACGCCGGTCGACCGGCTAGCGGCGCTCGCGACCCAATACGCCAACGATGTCGCACTGATCGACGCCGGCGCCGATCAGCTGAAGAAGCTCGAAGCCGCCGCCGCCGAAGCCGACAAGCGCTATGGCGCCGCCGCGGCCAAACTGTCGGCCGCGCGCATCAAGTCGGCCGAGAAGCTCGACAAGGCGGTCAATGCCGAACTCGCGCCGCTCAAGCTCGAACGCGCCAAGTTCATGACGCAGGTCGAGAGCGACGCGAAGGCGCCGGGACCACAGGGCTTCGACCGTGTCGAGTTCTGGGTCCAAACCAATCCGGGAACAAAACCGGGACCGCTGATGAAGGTCGCGTCCGGCGGCGAATTATCGCGCTTTCTGCTGGCGCTGAAGGTCGTGCTGGCCGATCGCGGCTCGGCGCCGACGCTCGTGTTTGACGAGATCGATACCGGTGTCGGTGGCGCGGTGGCGGACGCGATCGGTTCGCGGCTGTCGCGCCTCGCCGGCAAGGTCCAGGTCATGGCGGTGACACACGCACCGCAGGTCGCCGCGCGCGCCAGCCAGCATCTTCTGATTTCCAAGGATGCGCTCGACAAGGGCAAGCGCGTCGCTACCCGCGTCAACGCGCTCGCCGCCGATCACCGCCGCGAGGAAATCGCCCGCATGCTCGCCGGCGCCGAGATCACCGCTGAGGCGAGGGCGGCGGCGGAGCGGCTCTTGCGCGGCGCGGCGTAACGGCGGCGCGCAATGATGGCCACCAAGGCAAAGAAGGCGCGGGTCGATGTTGCAAGCCTCACCAAGGCTCAGGCCAGGGTCGAGTTGACACGGCTCGCGCTGGAGCTCGAGGCGAACGACAAGCGCTATTACCAGGAGGACGCGCCCAGCATCACGGACGCCGAATACGACGCGTTGCGCCAGCGCTACAACGCGATCGAGAAGCGCTTTCCTGAGTTCGTCGCCTCGGATTCGCCGTCGCAGAAGGTCGGTGCGGCGCCGTCGGGGCGCTTCAAGAAGGTTCGTCACTCCGTCCCGATGCTGTCACTCGACAACGCCTTCGCGGAAGCGGACGTCATAGACTTCGTCGGGCGCATCGCACGTTTCCTGAAGCTGCCTGACGACAGGATCGATTTCTCTGCCGAACCGAAGATCGACGGGCTCTCGATGTCGCTGCGCTATGAAGGCGGCGAGCTCGTCACCGCCGCGACACGCGGCGACGGCGCCGAAGGCGAGGATGTCACCGCCAATATTCGCACGCTCGAGGATGTGCCGCAAAGGCTGAAGGGGCGCAACGTGCCCGACATCTGCGAGGTGCGCGGCGAAGTCTATATGACCAAGAAGGCATTTCTCGCGCTGAACGAGCGGCAGAAGGCCGCCGGCGACACCATCTTCGCCAATCCGCGCAATTCGGCCGCGGGTTCGCTGCGGCAGAAAGACCCGACGATCACCGCCTCCCGTCCACTCGGTTTCTTCGCTTATGCGTGGGGGCAAATGAGCGCGATGCCGGAGGACACGCAGAGCGGCATGATCCACTGGTTCGAGCGTTGCGGGTTCAAGACCAATCCGCTGACGAAGCTCTGTCACTCCATCGAGGAGTTGATCGCATTCCATCGCACGATCGAGGAGCAGCGCGCCGAGCTCGACTATGACATCGATGGCGTCGTCTACAAGGTCGACCGCATCGACTGGCAGGACCGGCTGGGCTTCGTGTCGCGCACGCCGCGATGGGCGATTGCGCACAAATTCCCTGCCGAGCGCGCCACGACAGTGCTGCGGGATATCGAGATTCAGGTTGGACGTACCGGCTCGTTCACGCCGGTCGGCAAGCTCGAGCCGGTCGGCGTCGGCGGCGTGATTGTGCAGAACGTCACGCTGCACAATGAGGACTATATCAAGGGCATCGGCAACAAGGGCGAGGTGCTGCGCGAGGGCCGCGACATCAGGATCGGCGACACCGTCGTGACCCAGCGCGCCGGCGACGTGATCCCGCAAGTGGTCGACGTCGTGATCGCCAAGCGGCCGAAAGACGCGAAGGAATTCCATTTCCCGAAGAAGTGTCCGTGCCCGCTGCACACCGACGTCGTGCGCGAGGAAACCGCGACCGGCGAGGAGGGATCGCGCGCCCGCTGCAGCGGCGAATTTGCCTGTCCGTTCCAGAAGATCGAGCACCTCAAACTGTTCGTGTCCCGCCGCGCCTTCGACATCGACGGTCTCGGCGAAAAACAACTGCAGTATTTCTTCGACGAGGGATGGGTGAAGGAACCGGCCGACATCTTCACGCTGCCCAAGCGCAACGCGAAACTCAAGCTGGAGGAGATCGAGGGCTACGGCGAAACCTCGGTTCGGAATCTCTTTGCTGCGATCGAGGACCGCCGCAGGATCGCGCTGGAGCGCTTCATCTACGCGCTCGGCATGCGCCACGTCGGTGAGACGACCGCGCTGGCGCTGGCCCGCGGCTACGGGTCCTGGCAGGCGTTCCACGATGCCGGGATCAAGCTCGCCAGGGATGACGAAGAGGCGATCGCCGAGATGGACGCACTGGATCAGATCGGCGACACCGTGATCAAGAGCGTCGCCGCGTATTTCGGAGAGAGCCATAATCGCGGGATCGTGGAGCGGCTGACCAGGGAGGTCGAAATTCTCGATGCCGAGAAGCCGAAGAGCAATTCGAAGGTCGCGGGCAAGACGGTGGTGTTCACCGGCTCGCTGGAGAAGATGACACGAGACGAGGCAAAGGCCACAGCGGAGCGGCTGGGTGCGAAGGCGGCGGGCTCTGTGTCAAAGAAGACGGATTATGTGGTCGCGGGTCCCGGCGCAGGCTCGAAGCTGGCCGAAGCCAAGAAGCACGGCGTGACCGTGCTGACGGAGGATGAGTGGCTAGTGCTGATCGGGGAGTGAGCCTGCTCGTCATTGCAGGGAGAGAAGCGACGAGGCAATCCACGTCTCAACTTGCGGCGGTATGGATTGCTTCGCTTCGCTCGCAATGACCCCCGGGCCTGTCCTCCTCGGCTTGCTCGATCAGCTTCTCGCTCACCACCACGTTCCGCCGCGGCACGATGAAGATCATCGTGCAGGCGCAGGCGATCGAGATCGCGAAGATCGCCGCCGTCAGCGGCAGCGTGGTCGTCGAGTGGCCGCCGAGATAGGCACCGGATTGCGAGACCAGCGACCCGATTCCCTGCTGCAGGAAGCCCATCGCCCCTGATGCGGTGCCGGCGGCCTCGGGGCGGATGCTGATGGCACCGGCGGCCGAATTGGCCATCACGAAGGCGTTCGCGACCATCACGATCATCTGGGTGCCGAACAGCCAGAGCGGGGCCTGGTTCAGCCCGGCGAAACTCCAGATCAGATTCGACAGGCTGGCGCCGAGTTGCAGCGCGAGGCCGAACCAGATCAATCCCTCCAGCGAATGTCGTGGCGCGAATCGCACGCACAGGAGATTGCCGACGAGGTACGCGAATCCCGTGGTCGCGAACCACGCACCGTATTCGGCACTGCTGCGGCCCATCTGCGTCACCACGATGTAGGGACCGCCGCCGGCGAAGGCGAAGATGATCTGCGAGGCCAGCACCTGGCACAGCATGTAGCCGACGAAGGCGCGGTCGGTGATGAGCTTGCCGATATCGCCACGGAAGCCGCCGCTCTTGGCACGATCGCGACGGGTCTCCGGCAAGGCCAGCGCGATGAAGATCGTGATCGCGAGCGACGCCCCGGTAATCAGATAGAGGATGGCGCGCCAGCCGAATGCGGTCTCCAGCAGGCCGCCAGTCAGCGGGCTCACCATCTGCGCGATCATCAAGGCGGCGACGACGAGGCTGATCATGGCGCCGACGCGCTCGCGCGGATACAGATCGCGGATGATGGCGCGGCTGATCACCATGCCGCTGGCGCCGCCCAGCGCCTGGACGAAGCGAGCGGCGATCAGCTGCGGCAGGGTTTGCGCGAAAACCGATCCCACACCCGCCAGAACCATCAGGCCAAGCCCGGCGAGCAGAACCGGGCGGCGGCCGAACTTGTCCGACAACGGGCCCATGACGAGCTGCGAGCAGGCGATGCCGACCATGTAAAGCGACACCGTCATCTGCGCGATCGAGATGTCGCGGCCAAATGTGGTTGCAAGCACAGGAAGCGCCGGAACCAGCATGTAGAGCGAGATCGGCGCCACACCCGTCATCACGACCAGCATCAGCAGCATGATCTTCGAGGTCGCGATGTTATTCGTCGCCGCGCCGGGCGGCCTGCCCATCACGCCGTGCATTTCAGGTCCGATCCAGTGTTGTGAATCGGACTGTAGCGATCCCGTCCAGGCCGAATACGGATGTTTCGGCATGCGGCCATGCGAATTCAGGAGGCGCAGATGATATTTCGTCTCGCGCAATAGCTTCCGTCATCACTCGCGAATGCGGGTGGTCGAGCATTCCAGAGGCGGACGTTGGGATACCGAGAGGCGGGGCGTACTGGGTCCCGCATTCGCGGGGACAACAATCGAGGATTACTTCAGCACCGCCGTTGCCTCGTCGAGCCACAGTTTCGTTCCATTGTCGTCGAGATGCGGGCGGACCTCGCGGTTGACGCGGGCGTGGTAGTCGTTGAGCCACTTCAGCTCGCTCTCGCTGAGCATGCCGACCTCGATCAGCCGGCGGTCGATCGGCGCGAGCGTCAGGGTCTCGAAGGCGTTCACCGGCTTCTCCGCGCCAATGATGTCGGTACCGATCACCAGTTCGAGATTCTCGATCCGGATGCCGTAGGCGTCCGTCTTGTAGTAGCCGGGCTCGTTGGACAGAATCATGCCGCGCTTCAGCGGCGTGGCGCCGAGTTTTGAAATCCGCGCCGGCCCCTCGTGCACGCTGAGATAGCTGCCGACGCCATGGCCGGTGCCGTGCTCGAAATCGACGCCGGCCTGCCAGAGATATTGCCGCGCCAGCGTGTCGAGCTGTGCGCCAGTGGTGCCGTCGGGGAAGATCGCGCGCGCGATCGCGATATGGCCGCGCAGCACGCGGGTGAAGCGGTCGCGCATCTCGTCGGTCGGCCGGCCGATCGCGATGGTGCGGGTCACATCGGTGGTGCCGTCCTCATATTGCGCGCCGGAATCGATTAGCAGGAGATCGCCGGGCTCGATCCGGCGATTACTCTTGCGCGTGACGCGGTAATGCACGATGGCGCCGTTCGGCCCGGTGCCGGCGATGGTCGGGAACGAGACGTCCTTCAGCGCGCCGGTGTCGCGGCGAAATGTCTCCAGCGCCTCGACGGTGTCGATCTCGGTGAGGCCGCCCGACGGCGCCTCACGATCGATCCAGGCGAGGAAGCGCGCCAGAGCCACGGCGTCGCGCTGGTGCGCGGTGCGTGTGCCCTCGATCTCGGTGATGTTCTTCACTGCCTTCAGCAAGCTGACCGGATCGTTGCCGCGCACCGGCTTGCCGCCGGCGCCACTGATCAGGCGGCTGAGCGCGTCCGCGGCGGTCGCACCGTCGAGCGCGATCGAGGCGCCGCGCCGGGCAAGCTCGGTCAGCTTCGGCGCCAGCGCCGCTGGCTCCTCGACATCCGCGGATCGTTCGAGATGGTCACGCGTCGCGTTGGAGAGTTTGCGGTGGTCGATGAACACCAGCGGGCGGCCGTCTTTCGGCACCAGCGCGTAGGACAGCGGCAACGGCGTATGCGACACATCGGCACCGCGGATGTTGAAAGTCCAGGCCACCGCGTGGCTGTCGGAGAGGACCAGCGCATCGACGCCAAGCTTGTTGATCTCGAGCCGGATACGCTTGATCTTCTCGGCCTCGATCTCGCCGGAATGTTGCACGCCGTGAATCGTGACGGGGCCGAGCGGCGGTGCCGGACGTTCGGTCCAGATCGAATCGACCGGGTTGCTGTCGACCGCGACCAGTTCAGCGCCGGCCTTGGCGCAGGTGGTCGCGAGCCGCTCCGCTGCCGCAGAAGTGTGCAGCCACGGGTCAAACCCTAGGCGGTCGCCGGCCGTCAGGTGCCGCGCCAGCCATTGCTCCGGCGGAGGATCAACGAGAGGCTCGACGTCCCAGGCCTTGCGGTCGACTTGCTTGCCGGCCTGCAGTGTGTAGCGGCCGTCGACAAACACCGCGGCCTGCTTCGGCAACACGATCGCCAGGCCCGCCGATCCGGTGAAGCCGGTCAGCCAGGCGAGCCGCTCCTCCGACGGGGGGACATACTCGTTCTGCTGCTGATCGGCTCGCGGAATCACGAATCCCGTCAGCTTGCGCCGCGCCAGCTCGTCGCGGAAGGCGCTGAGGCGGGCGGCGAGCGCCACCCCGCCTTCGGGGTCTTCGAATGTCTGGAAGTGGGCTTCGAACATCGCCTGGGCACTCTCTTTCGGTCGAGCATAATCTCTTCGGACAGCCGGTTGCCACTTTTCCGCAATGCGGCCGGAATCACCACAGTTTGGCATAACTTATGCTTGAATCGTGCGGGCAATGTCAGCGCAGGAAGAACGGTTTCGCCGGCGAGCCGTTCGTCGAATAAGAACAGGGAGTCCAGGAGTGTCTCAACTCAACGGCGAGGAGATACACCATGCCTGCGTTCAGCTTTGAAAAGATTTCGCCGCCGCCGGTCCACCGTGGTCCGGTTGCCCCTATCGAACAGAAGCAACGCGGTGTCATCGTCCAGATCCTGGGCCGCTTCGTCGAAGCGCGCGCCAAGCGCGCGCTCAGGAAGAGCAAGGCCGAGATCATTCGCCGTGACCCGGCGCCCAAATAGTACTGAGGTCTGGATCGCAGGTTGGACGCCATTGCGCCGGCTCGGCCAATTGGACCTTCCAGCAGAGCGTGCAGTCGCCGCCCTGCCTGCCGGAGGTGGTCATTTCGCGGCGCGCAGCAGCAGGCTGCTCCAGCCCTCGATCTTCAAATGCCGCAGCGGCACCAGCCCGCGCGCGCGATAGGCCGCGATGACGGCCGGCGCCTGGTGGGATAACAGGCCCGACAGGATCACCAGCGCTGAGGGGGCAAGATGCCGCGCCATCGGCCCGGCCAGCTGCCGCAGCGGATTGGCGAGGATGTTCGCGAGCACGAGGTCGAACGGCCCTTCCTTGGCAAATTGCGGGGCTGCGAAGCCCGTGGCGCGGATCACCTCCACAAGATGTCCGGATAGGTTCAGCCGCGCATTCTCCTTGGCGACATGCACTGAGGCCGGATCGATGTCGCTGGCGAGCACCTTGCCGTGCCGCGCCCTCGCGGCGGCAATCGCCAGCACGCCGGTCCCGGTGCCGAGATCGAGCACGCGGCGCGGCCGGCGCGCCTTCAGCACATGGTCGAGCAGCAACAGGCAGCCCCGCGTGGTGCCGTGATGACCGGTGCCGAAGGCAAGCGCCGCCTCGATCTCGATGCCGAGCTTGTTAGGCGGTATCCGTTGCCGGTCGTGCTGCCCATGGACGATGAAGCGGCCGGCCGGGACGGGGATGAGATCTTCCAGGCTGGCCTTAACCCAATCTTTAGCCTCGATTGTATCGAAGGCGATGGCCGCAGCGATATCTGGTCCTGCGGCTTGCCCGACCAGCTCGCGCAGCAGCTGCTGATCCGGCGCCTCGGCAAAAAGCACGGCGACATCCCAGCGTCCGTCCGGCCGCTCGAATGCCGCGAACGCTGCCTCCTCCTCGAAAAACGCCTCGGAGAGCGCGTCGACCGCACGCTTGGCGGCCAATTCGTCTGACAGCGTGATGCTAGCTCGGTGCGTGGAGGGGGTCATCGAATGCCGGTAGCGCAGCTTTTGCTAAAATTTCAACTTTGATTTCATTCAATTATCGCGGGAACTTATAGGTTCCCCGTTTAAGCAACCTTAGGTTCCGGCGTGCTATCTCAGGCGTGGAACCTGCAAGCATCACCTGGTTCCAGAAAAACCGAAGCACAAGGGGCAGGACTAACATGAAGGCGTTTGTCGTTAAGTTTTTCCAGGACGAATCCGGCGCTACCGCCATCGAGTACGGCCTGATCGCGGCGGGCATCGCCATCGCGATCATCACCGCGGTGAACGGCGTCGGCACCGCGTTGAACGGGACGTTCGGCACGATCAGCACCTCGCTGAAGTAACCGAACCAGCGGCAGCGTTCTCAGCGCACCGGGCGATCCCGTCGCCCGGTGTTTTTTTGCGTAAATTACGGTCTTCCGCGGGATGGCGCCCCGGACACTCGGTCCACAGGGCAGCCGGGACATATCGACAGGATATCAACAGCTTTGCCGCAGTGTCTCAGCGTGATTTCTCAACTCCTTCGCGCTTCTTGTAAGGGTCGCGAACTCGAGGAGGGATGCGAGCATCGATCAGCTCCAACGCGTCTACCATCCTCAGAATATGGTCAACCAATCCTGAAGGCGTCGCAGGAATTGCGCCCAACGTCCTGTGAACGCGGCAGAAACTGTAGTCGAAGAAGTAAAGCGCGAGGACGTGACAGCGGTTCTCGAACCGCTTGCTGAACGCGTTTGCACCCGGGAGCTATCAAAGGTATCAACAGGATATCAACCGCTTTGTCGGGGGACCAATCGACAGTTTGTCCACAGCCTCTCCACCGAGGCTTGAGCTGGTTATCCCCGCAGACAGGGTAAGCTTCTTCGCAAGGGAGGCAGGCATGGACGACAAGTCATCTGACAAGCCGATCGACGAGAAGCACACAGAGCGGTTACGGGAGGCCGCGAAGCGCGCCGCCGAGGCTCTGAAAGAGAACCCGCCGCCCGATACGTTCCCGGGCCGAAAGACACAAACGGACGGCTAAACTTAAAACTGAGAGACCAGCCAGACAGCGAGCGCGCGTTTGACGCTCCATCCACCGGTTGTTCACAGCCTATCCACCTGTTCTCCACTGCGATAACAGCGCGCGGTGGTCCGCCAGGATGGCGCGCGCCGCGTTATGGCCGGGGGCGCCAGTGACGCCGCCCCCGGGGTGGGCGCCGGAGCCGCAATGGTAGAGACCTCTGAGCGGCCCGCGGTAGTCGGCGTGGCCGAGCATCGGGCGCGCCGAGAAGAGTTGGTTCAGGGTTAGCGCGCCGTGAAAGATGTCGCCGCCGAGCAGGCCGAACTGGCGCTCCAGATCGAGCGGCGACAGGATCTGACGGCCGATCACGCTGGCGGCGAAACCGGGCGCGTACCGATCGACGGTTGCGATCATGAGGTCCGCGACTTCCTCGCGGTGGTCGTCCCAGGATTTGCCGTCGGGCAATTGCGGGGCAACATGCTGGCAGAACAGGCTCGCGACATGCTGGCCCGGCGGGCTTAGCGAGTCGTCGAGCGTCGAGGGGATCAGCACTTCGACGACGGGCGAACGGCTCCAGCCGAGGTCGTGGGCATCGCGCCATGCGCGATCCATGTAGCCGAGGCTGGGCGCAATGATAATGCCCGCGGTGAGATGATCACCAGCCCCGGGCAATGCCGCGAACGACGGCAGCGCGCCGAGCGCAACGTTCATCCGGAATGTGCCCGAGCCGTTGCGCCAGCGCGAGATACGGGTGAGAAACTCCGGCGCCAGCGCGTCCTCGGGCACCAGGCGTGTGTAGAGCAGCTTCGGATTGACATTCGAGGCGACGTATGTGGCGCGGATAGCCTCGCCATTGTCGAGGATGACGCCGGCGGCGCGATCCTTCTCGACGATCACCTCGCGCACGCCGGCCTCAGTCTCGATCTCGGCGCCGTGGCCGCGCGCGGCGCGCGCCATCGCCTGCGTGATTGCGCCCATGCCGCCGATGGCATGGCCCCAGACGCCCTTCTTGCCGTTCACCTCGCCAAAGGCATGATGCAGCATCACATAGGCCGAGCCGGCCGCGTAGGGGCTCGCATAATTGCCGACGATGGCGTCGAAGCCGAACAGCGCCTTCACCAGATCGCTTTCGAAGCGCTCGTCGAGCATGTCGCCGGCCGAACGGGTGAACAGGTCGAGCAAATTGCGCCGCTGCTCCAGCGACAACCGCCGCAGGATGTTGGCGGTGCCGATCGCGTTGAAGGCCCCGCTCATCGCGCCGATGCCGAACCCTTCGACGATGTTCGGCGGTGCGCGCAGCACGAACTGGCGCAAGACGTCGGCGATAGCCTCAAGCTCTCGCGAGAAGCGCTCGATTTCAGCGGCATCGCGACGGCTGAGTTTCGCGACCGACTCCCTGGTGCGACCTTCGCCCGTCAGCAGATAGTTGCCGTCAGGGGAGGGAAGGAAATTCTGCGCGCGGCGCTCGACGATCTTCAAGCCGTGGTTTGCAAGTTTCAGGTCAGAAATGATTTGCGGGTTGAGCAGGCTCACCGTGTAGGAGGCAACCGAATTGCGGAAGCCCGGGCAGAACTCTTCGGTGACGGCGGCCCCGCCCACCACCTTGCGGCGTTCCACGACCCTCACGCGCAGCCCGGCAATCGCGAGATAGGCCGCGCAGGTGAGGCCGTTGTGCCCCGCGCCGATGATGACAACGTCCGTTTCGTTCATGTCCGCTTCAAGAAACAGTGATTACACCGTGCTGTCGCGCTCTATCGGCGTCCCGTCAAGTCCGCATGACCGCGATTCCTTGCCCGTGTTGCCGCCATATGCTCAAGTCAACTTTCCCGCGCGATGCCGCTGGACCATCCGCCTCCGGCGCCCGCCGGGTCCATGCCGGAGCCTTCATGACGCCTGAGCCGTCCGCCTCGCGAAACCGGCTGGTGCTGGTTGTGTACACCGCTGCGATTTTCGTGAGCGCATTGCTGCTGTTCTCGGTGCAGCCGCTGTTCACCAAGATGGTGCTGCCGCGGCTCGGAGGCTCGCCGGCCGTGTGGTCGGTGGCGATGGTGTTCTTCCAATCGCTGCTGCTTGGCGGCTATGCCTACGCGCATGTCCTGATGAAGCTCCGCAGCCGCCTCGTTCCGGTCGTGGTGCATCTCGTGCTGCTCGTCGTCGCGCTGTTGACGCTGCCGCTGTCGATCAAAAGCGGCTGGGGCGAGCCGCCGACCTCGGGCTATGCGTTCTGGCTGCTCGGCTTGTTCGTGGTATCGATCGGGCTGCCGTTCTTCGCGCTCGCCGCCAACAATCCGCTGCTGCAGGCCTGGTTCGTGCGCACCGGGCACCCCAACGGGCCCGACCCGTACTTCCTCTACGCGTCCTCGAACATCGGCAGCTTCCTCGCGCTGCTGTCCTATCCCGTGCTCCTGGAGCCGATGTTCACGCTGCGCAGCCAGAACCTGATCTGGACCTGCTTCTATGGCCTCCTGATCGTGCTGATCGCGGGCTGCGCTGCGCTGTTGCTGCGCTCCCCGGCCAATGCGGGCCTGCTCAACATGCCGGCTGACGACGCGGACGCGCCAGCGCCGTCATGGATGTTGCGCGCGCGCTGGATTTTCCTCGCCGCGGTGCCGTCGGGCCTTCTCATCGCCGTGACCGCGCATATCTCGACCGACGTCGCCGCCGCCCCCTTGCTCTGGGTGTTGCCGCTTTCGCTGTATCTTCTGACCTGGGTGCTGGTGTTCCAGTCGCGGCCGCTGCTGCCGCACAAATGGATGCTGCTGGCGCAACCGCTGGCGATCGCGGGCGTGATCATCCTGCTCGCGGTCGGCGGCGAACAGAACCTGCTGCTGACGCTCGGCGGCCATCAGGTTTGCTTTTTCGTCATTGCGATGGCCTGTCATGGCGAACTGGCGCGAACGCGCCCCGCTGCCAAATATCTTACCGGCTTCTACGTCGCGCTGTCGTTCGGCGGCATGGTCGGCGGCCTGTTCGCGGGCCTGATCGCGCCCTTCACCTTCTCCTGGGTTGCGGAATATCCGATCCTGCTGGCGCTCGCGGCGCTATGCCGTCCGCCCGGCGGCGCCGAGCGGCTGCCGCGCTGGAGCGCCTGGTACTGGCCGTTGCTCGCAGTGCTGGCGATCGCGTTGATCGCGCCGGCCTATTCGGTCGGTAAGGCATTCTCCTGGGTTGATGACCGGCGGGTGTGGGTGATCGGTGCGGTCGGCGTGCTCTCGGCGCTGCTGGCGCTGGCGCTGAACGCCAACCGTTGGAAGATCTTTGCGACCGTCGTCGTCGCGCTGGTGCTGCTGCGCGCGTACCCGTCCGACGAGGGGCGCGTCGAGACGGTGCGCAGCTTCTTCGGCGTGCACAAGATCGTGGTGACGCCGAACGGGCAGTATCACGTGCTGATGCACGGCACCACGATCCACGGCGCAGAGAAGTTCAAGAATGACAACGGCACGCCGGTCACCGGACGGCCCGAGCCGATCACCTACTACCACAAGGACGGCGGCATCGGGCAGGCGATATCGGCGATGCGGGAGCGCAAGGGCGCGCCGCTGAAAGTGGCCGTGATCGGGCTCGGCTCGGGCACGTTGACCTGCGCGTCCGAGCCCGGCGAGCAGTGGAAGTTCTTCGAGATCGACCAGTCGATGGTCGATACCGCGCGCGACCCGAAATACTTCACCTATATCCAGAGCTGCGAGCCGGATTTAAAGCCGGTGATCGGCGACGCGCGGCTGACATTCGCCAGGGAGCCGGACGGCATCTACGATCTGATCATCATCGATGCCTATTCGTCGGACGCGATCCCGATCCATCTCGCGACCGAGGAGGCGATGGCGATCTACAAGCAGAAGCTGGCGCCGCAGGGCGCCGTCGTGATGCATGTCTCCAACCGTCATCTCGAGCTCGCGAGCGTCATCGTCGGCATCGCCGATGCCAACGACATGAAAAGTTGGGTCTACAGCGAGGATTCCGGCCGCGACAACGAGTATATCTTCTCGACCTCGGTCGTGGTGTCGGCCCGCGAGGAGGCCGATGTCGGCAAACTCGCGTCTTCCGATTTCTGGGCCGAGACCGAGGCCGACGAGAAGCAGCGGGTCTGGACCGACGATTATTCGAATGTGCTGGGAGCGGTCTATCGGCGCCTGCGCGACGGCGACCAGTAGGCCGCCGCTGCGCGCGGCATGCGATTGCCGTAGCACGGCGAAATGGCGCTGCTACTGATAATAGCCGGGCTGCTGCTGCTGATAATAGGGCCGCGGCTGGTAGTAGTAGCCCTGCGGCGCCGGCGCGTAACCTTGGTTGCCGTAATAGTACTGCTGCTGCGGCTGGGCGTAGACGCGGCGGGCGATGCGAGGCGCGGGATAGCGCGGGTCGGTCGAACTGCCATCCGCCGGATAGATGTAGCCGTCATTGACGCGGGCCTGCGCCGGGTAATCGCGCGGCTGCGGCGTCAGCACGACGGGATCGCCGATGGTGCCGTCTTGCTGCGTGCCGCGGGCGACTGCGGTGCCGTTGCGCAGGCGCGGATTGCGCGCCAGCGCGACCTGGGACGAACCGCTCAGAGTGACCGTGGTGCTGAGCACGCCCTGCTCCTGCACGAGCGCATAGAGCGTGGCCGCATTGGCGCGCGACAGCCGCACGCAACCATGCGAGGCCGGACTGCCGAGCTTGCTCACGGAATCGGTGCCATGGATTGCATGGCCGATCTTGGTGAAGAAGATCGAGTGCGGCATCGGCGCGTCGTCGAATTCCTTGGAAAAGTGGTCCTCTTCCATCCGGAAAGTACGGAAGGAGCCGCTCGGCGTCTCGTAGGACGGAATGCCGGTCGAGACCGGCCAGTGATAGCGTTCGACGCCGTCGACCGCGACGGTCATCTCCTGATTGTTCTTGTCGACGGTGATTGCGACCTTGGCCTGAGCGGCACTCGCGGTGGCGAGCGTCAGGGCGGTGAAAGCAATGAGGAACGTACGCATTTAATTTTGGCCCTCCAGGCCGATTGCACTGCCGCGGCTCTCCGTCCCCCGGTAATAACTATGCCCGGAATTGGGCTGAAGTTCCAGAGGCGCGCACTTCAAACGCGAATGTGAGACACCGTGCGAAAAAAGGCAGCGGCCGCGTACGCAATCAAGGCGCGTGCTGACTTTTGCGCGAGCGAGACGCGGCAATCGACTCGAATTGGTCATGCTTGTGCAACGATTTGGCCGCAGGAGCGTTTCAAAATCCCGCCTGGCGATGCCAATGCGTCGTGTTTTAAGGAATCAAGATGAAAAAACCCAAGGTCAAGACCGCGGCCGTCTCCGCCGGCCTTTCCGTGTGGCTCCTGTTTGCGGCCGCGTGCCTCATCCTCGCGCTGCTTGCGATCCCCCATACCAGCCATGCCCAGGGCATCGTTCGCGGGGCGCACGAGGGCGCTCATGAAGGTAACCGGATCGCCGGGCCGGTCGGCGGCGTGGTCGGCGGGGCCGTTGGCGCCGGCGTCGGCGGTGCCATGGGGGCGGTTAAGGGCGTGTTCGGTATTCCCGATCGCGGCTGGCATCGCGGTCACCGCTGTCGCGGCTACCATGACGGCTACGGCCACTTCCACTGCTATCGATAGGAACGTCGACCGCGTCGCGGCGCTCCGGATCGCGGAACGTCAGTTTTTCAGCCGGTAGCCGGTTTTGAAGATCCGCGCCACGATGACCATGCAGATGACGAGGAAGCCGACCGTCATGCCAAGACTGAGCGCGACGCTGACGTCGGCGATCTCATAGAAGCTCCAGCGGAAGCCGGAGATCAGGTAGACCACGGGATTGAACAGGCTGATGGTGTGCCAGGTCGGCGGCAGCATGTTCACCGAATAGAAGCTGCCGCCGAGGAAGGTCAACGGGGTCACCACCAGCATCGGGATCATCTGCAGCCTCTCGAAGCCGTCGGCCCAGATGCCGATGATGAAGCCGAACAGGCTGAAGGTGACCGCTGTCAGCACCAGGAAGGTCATCATCCACACCGGATGGACGATGTGCAGCGGCACGAACAGCCCGGCGGTCGCCAGGATGATCAGGCCGAGGATAATCGACTTGGTTGCTGCGGCGCCGACATAGCCGATCACAATCTCGAAATAGGAGACCGGCGCCGACAGGATCTCGTAGATCGTGCCGACGAATTTCGGGAAGTAGATGCCGAACGAGGCGTTGGTGATGCTCTGGGTCAGCACCGACAGCATCACGAGCCCGGGCACGATGAACGTGCCGTAGCTCACGCCGTCCACCTGCGTGATGCGCGAGCCGATCGCGGCGCCGAACACCACGAAATACAGCGAGGTCGATACCACGGGCGCGACAATGCTTTGCAGCAGCGTGCGCCAGGTACGCGCCATTTCGAAGAGATAGATCGCGCGGATGGCATGGAGGTTCATGGCGTCCTCACCGGCACTGCGATTTCGAAGCCCACATGCGCTTGCGGGGCCTCCGCTGCGAGCTTAGAAATCGGAGCGGCGCTGGAAATTGATGATTCTGGTTCGGCATTCGAGCTTTGAAGTCCGTGTGACGGGCGGCAGCAAGCTGACAGGAACTTCAAACCTGCCGCACCAGGCTGACGAAGATGTCCTCAAGCGAGGACTGCTCGGTGTCGAGGTCCGAAATCCTGACACCCGCATTTCGAAGGTCGGTGAGCAGGCTGGTGATGCCGGTGCGATCGCCCTTGGTATCGTAGTCGTAGGTCACCGCGCGGCCGTCGCCGGACAGTTCCAGATTGTAGGCGGCGAGCGCCGGCGGAATTGTATCGATCCTGTCGTGAAGATGCAGCGTGAGTTGCTTCTTGCCGAGTTTCTGCATCAAGGTCGCCTTGTCCTCGACCAGGATGATCTCGCCCCTGTTGATGACACCGACGCGGTCGGCCATCTCCTCAGCCTCTTCGAGGTAGTGCGTGGTCAGGATGATGGTGACGCCCGAGGCCTGCAACGCGCGGACGACTTCCCACATACCCTTCCGCAGTTCGACGTCGACGCCCGCGGTGGGCTCGTCCAGGAAAAGCACTTGAGGCTCGTGTGACAGTGCCTTCGCGATCATCACGCGGCGCTTCATGCCGCCCGACAGCGTGACGATCTTGTTGTCCTTCTTGTCCCACAGCGACAAGTCCTTCAGCACCTTCTCGATATGTGCGGGATTCTTCGATTTGCCGAACAGGCCGCGGCTAAAGCTGACGGTGGCCCACACCGTCTCGAAGGCGTCGGTATGCAGTTCCTGCGGAACCAGCCCGATCATGGATCGCGCCGCACGATAGTCCTTGATGATGTCATGGCCGCCCACCGCGACCTCGCCGTGAGTCGGATTGGCGATGCCGCAGACGATGCTGATTAGCGTGGTCTTGCCAGCGCCGTTAGGGCCGAGCAGTGCAAAAATCTCGCCGCGCCTGATCTCGAGATTGATGTTGTTCAGCGCCTTGAAGCCGGAGCCGTAGACCTTCGAAAGATTGGAGACGGAAATGATCGGCGACATGGCTTGGGTGATCGGTGAGGTATGGAGGCAGGGTAGGGCGCTTCCATGCGCACCTGGGCGAGGAAAATGTCCCCACGAGATAGGAACGCAAACTGCGTTTCGCAATGCGTCACGCCGGACCGATAGAACAGGAAATTCGAGGAAGCCTAGCGTTGAGCGATGTCCAACTGAAAGCCGAATACGTCGAAGCCACTCTGCTGAAAATCGAGCTCGGGAAACCGGACGAAGCCCAGCCCTTCATATATCTTCCACGCGGCCCGCATCATCTTTGTGGTGTGGAGCACGACGCGTGCCTTGCCGGCGCGGCGTGCCTGCTCGATACAGAAGAGCACGAGTGCCTTTCCGACGCCCCTGCCGCGGGCCACGTCGCTCACGGCGAGCAGGCGCAAGCCGGCCGCATCCGCGATCGTCGGTGCGGTGCCGCCGGAGCCGTAATGTGTCATGTCGTCGATGTAGTCGATGCTGCCAAGCAGTTGTCCCGCTTCATCTGTTGCGACGAACACCGTCACCGACGGCCGCGCGACGCGCGTGCCGACATCGGCCAGCATGGCGTAATAGTCGGGCTGTTGCTGCGGCGTCGGCATGCCGGGCAGTCCGGCGTAGGCCGAAACCAGCAGCTTGCCGAGCGCGGCATATTCATGCGCTTTGCACGGCCGGATGGTCCAGTCTGGTGCGGACAACGCCATCTGTCGATCAACGCTTTTTCGCCGGCTTCTTGGCTGTCGACGCGCTGGACGCCGGGTGCGCGGGCTGCTCGCTCTGCTCGGGCAGTTTCGAGACGGTCATGATCTGGAGCTGATTGTTGGCCGGCGCGTTGGGCCGCGCGGGATCGAGCAGTTGCTCCTCGCCGAGGCCGACCGACTGCAGACGTTTCGCGGAAATCTTGAAGGTGTTGACCAGGATGTCGCGGACTGCGTCGGCTCGGCGCTGGCTCAGCAGCGCGTTGTTCTCCCGCCTGCCGGTCGATTCGATGTGGCCGACGATCAGGAAGGTGTAGGGCAACAGTGACGCGTGGGTCAAGGCATCGGCGATGCGCCCGACCGTCTGATAGGACGCCGGCAGGATGATCGGCGTATCGACGTCGAACTGGATGTCGACATTGAAGGTAGGCAGGTTGGCGAGATCAGGTGCGATCGGCGGGCGCTTTTGGGGCGGCGGCTCATTCTTCGAGCGGGATTTCGAACGTTCGGCTACCTGCTGGCGCAGCGCGGGAACGTCGATGTCGGCCGGCGTCTCGAAGTGGTTGAGTTTGGCGATGACGTCGTCGCGCGTGATCGCCGTCTGCGCGAGCGCCGGCGACAGCGGTGCGGCCAGCAGCGCCAGCGCGCCCAGCACGCCGATGTCGCGCAGGTCTCGCGCAAAAGAGCGCATCACTGATACCCCGCATCAAGAATAGCCTGCGCGCAGTTGCGGCTCACGCCTTTTGCCGTGACGAGGCAGGGGACAGATTTGCTGGTCTCCTTTGTCGAGCCGCCGCACAGTTTGACAATCTCGCGGGTGCAGGCATTGGCCACCGTGACGCGGGCCGCGATCCGCTTCTGGATCGCATCGAAAGTCGAGAGGTAACTGGATTTGCACTGTGGCGTCAGGACGTCCTGATTGCGCGAAAGGCATTCCTTGAGGCGATTGGAGTCAAGATTGACGCCGCGGCAATTGGCGGCGATCTCCGCGCCGCAGTTCTTGGCGAGCAGCGCCGTGGAATCGCCAAAGCTTATCGTCTCCGCAACCGCCAGCGACGGCGCGGCAAGCACAATGGCAAAAAGGATAGACCCTCCCCGGACCATGACCCCATCTGAACCCATGAATTCAACGATGGTCAAGGGCTACGATTAGAGAAGGCCGCTCTGTCACACCCGCTCCACAAAACTGTCGACGACCTTTTTCTCGCCGGCCTTTTCGAATGCGATGGTGAGCTTGTTGCCGTCGATCTTCACCACATGGCCGTAGCCGAATTTCTGGTGAAACACACGGTCATCGAGCGAGAATTCCGAGACCGTACCAGTGGATTTCGCGACCAGTTCGCCCTCGATTATCATCGGGCCGCGCCTGGCGCGTCCGAAGCCGCCGGTAGAGGCATCGCTTCGCGAGCCTGAAAATGAGGACTGCCGCTCCTCGAATCCACCGCCACCGCCGCGGTTGCGATTGGCTTGGGCGCGCTGCCAGCCCGGCGTCGCGTAGCTCGAGCCGAACGATTCGACATTATCGAAACGCGAGGGACCATAGCCGCCGGCGCCGCCCCAGCCGGAGCCGCCCTTGGATTCCGTGATCTCGACATTGTGTGCCGGCAACTCGTCGAGGAAGCGCGAGGGGATCGTGGTCGACCAGGTGCCATGGATCCGCCGATTGGTGGCGAAGTAGATCTTTGCGCGGCGGCGGGCGCGGGTCAGACCGACATGGGCGAGGCGGCGTTCTTCCTCCAGTCCTGCGCGGCCTTGTTCGTCGAGCGTGCGCTGGCTCGGGAACAAACCTTCCTCCCAGCCGGGCAGGAACACGTTGTCGAACTCGAGGCCCTTGGCCGAGTGCAGCGTCATCAGCGACGCCGCATCGTCGCCGGTCTCGCCGTCGCGGTCCATCACCAGCGAGATGTGTTCGAGGAAACCCTGGAGGTTCTCGAACTCCTCCATCGAGCGCACGAGTTCCTTCAGGTTCTCAAGCCGTCCGGCAGCGTCCGCGGAGCGGTCCTTCTGCCACATCTCGGTATAGCCGCTCTCGTCCAGCACGATCTCGGCGAGCTCGGTATGTGACGTCACCTCGGACTGGGCGCGCCAGCGGTCGAATTGCATCACGAGATCGCGCAGGGAACTGCGCGCCTTCGGTTTCAGTTCGTCGGTCTCGACCACGGCGCGCGCGGCCTCGAACAAGGGGATGCGGCGCTTGCGCGCGTGTTCGTGCAGCATCTGAACCGTGGCGTCGCCAAGTCCGCGTTTCGGTACGTTAATAATGCGTTCAAAGGCGAGATCGTCCGCGGGCGAATTGATCGTGCGCAAGTACGCTAGTGCGTCGCGGATTTCGGCGCGCTCATAGAAGCGCGGGCCGCCGATCACGCGATAGGGCAGGCCGAGCGTGACGAAGCGATCCTCGAACTCGCGCATCTGGAAAGAGGCGCGCACGAGAATGGCGACCTCGTTGAGGTTCTCGCCCGCGCGCTGCAGGTCCTCGATCTCCTCACCGATCGCGCGCGCTTCCTCTTCGGAATCCCAGGAGCCGGTGACGGTGACCTTCTCGCCGTCGACATCCTCCGTGCGCAGCGTCTTGCCAAGCCGCCCTTCATTGTGCGCGATCAGATGCGAGGCGGCGGCCAGGATGTGGCCGGTGGAGCGGTAGTTGCGCTCCAGGCGGATGACCTTGGCGCCGGGAAAATCGTGCTCGAAGCGCAGGATGTTGTCGACCTCGGCACCGCGCCAGCCATAGATCGATTGATCGTCGTCGCCGACGCAGCAGATGTTCTTGGGCCGCGAGGCGGGGGGCGCTAACGCCACTTGCGCCGCTGCCGCCTCTCTGCGTGGATCCTCGATCGGTCCCGGAATGATGGCCGAGAGCGGCTCGCCCTGCTGCGAAGGCGCCTGAGACAGCAGCCGCAGCCAGAGATACTGTGCGACGTTGGTGTCCTGATATTCGTCAACCAGGATGAACTTGAAGCGGTTCTGGTACTGCCTGAGCACGTCAGGATTTTCGCGGAACAGACGGATATTCTCCAACAACAGGTCGCCGAAATCCGCGGCGTTGAGGATTTTCAGCCGCTCCTGGTAGGTCGCATAGATCTTGCCGCCCTTGCCGTTGCCGAAGGAGGCCGCTTCGCCCGACGGCACCTGCGCCGGAGTCAGGCCGCGGTTCTTCCAGCCGTCGATCAGGCCCGCCAGCATCCGCGCCGGCCAGCGCTTGTCGTCGATGTTCTCGGCCTGCAGCAACTGCTTGAGCAGCCGGACCTGATCGTCGACGTCGAGTACGGTGAAATTGGACTTGAGCTGCACCAGTTCGGCATGGATGCGCAGGATGCGGCCGCCGATCGAGTGGAAGGTGCCAAGCCACGGCATGCCTTCGACCGCCTGACCCAGCATCTGGGCAAGACGCAGCTTCATCTCGCGCGCCGCCTTGTTGGTGAACGTCACCGACAGGATCTCGTGCGGCCGCGCGCGGCCCTGGCTCAGAATGTGTGCGATGCGCGTGGTCAAAACCCGCGTCTTGCCGGTGCCGGCGCCGGCCAGCACCAAAACGGGGCCCTCGAGTGTCTCGACCGCCTCGCGTTGCTCGGGATTGAGGCCGTCAAGATATTGCGGTCCGCCCATCGCCGCCCGTGCACGCGCGGCGATTCCGCCAGCTGCGGGCTGGTGGTCGGGAACGGCGTGATGAGGCAGCTTGCTCGGCTCGGTCATGCGCGAATCGTCTCGGCCCCACGATGGCACCGCGGGACGGTGAAAGGGAGCCTTCTTAGCAGGGATTGAAGGCGATATAGGGCCTGATCGGCCGTATTGACAGGTTCTGTCGGGACAGTCCACGGCCTGTCGCTCCCGGTCGTTCGCCGATCTGGTTCCCTAAACCAGCAAAAATTTCCAGGTTTCACGGTTAGGAACCCGCGTTCCTCCCCAGGATTGTCCTCGCAAGTCTCGCGCCGGGCGCCGGCTCGCGCGCGAGGGAGCGAAACGAAACAGAGGTTTGATCATGCTGAGCTGGGTCGTCACGTTTTTAGTCATCGCCCTGATCGCGGGCATTCTGGGCTTCGGCGGCATCGCGGGCGCCTCTATCGAAATCGCCAAGGCGATCTTCTTCATCGCCGTCATCCTGTTCCTGGTAACGGCGGTGATCGGGCTGGCGCGGGGGCGCACGCGGGTTTAGCCGACGGTCTATTTCGAGGGCATCGCCACGTTACGGCCGATGCCCTCGGGACGCGGCATCGCCGCATGGCTGCCCGCAATCGCCTGGGCGCGGGTGCGAATTTCAGGCGGAAATGGCGCAACCTTTCGCGCCTGCATGTCGATGTGAAGCGACAGATTTTCCGAGGTCGCCGAGAGCCAGCCCTCGGTCGCATGGCGCATCTCCTCGAACGTATGCAGCCGCTTTTCGTCGGTGCCGAGCAGATAGACCGAAATCTGCACGGGATCACCAAGGTGGATCTCTCGCAAATAGCGCACGTGGCATTCCGCGGTGAAGGTCGAGCAGTGTCGCTCCTTCATGTAGGCAGGCCCGATGCCGAGCTGCAGCCACATCTCGTCGATGGCGCGGTCGAACATCACGTTGTAATAGGCCATGTTGAGATGTCCGTTATAGTCGATCCATTGCGGCTCGATCTGCATCACCGAGGAGCGGAACGGGGCAGGCGGAAGCGGTATCTCCCCGGCGGCAGTCACGGTCGTCATTGGCCCTCCATGTTGTCGGTGAGGTTTGAGCCGCAGCTCTCTTGACCCCTTATACAACCTTTGCCACGGTCGGCTGAAGTCGGGAGGAAGTTTGACGTGGCGACAACGAATTCGAGCGATGTAACGCGTCCGGAGCCGCAGGCTTTGAAGAGTGCGATTGAAGCGCTGGCCGCGCGGTTCGGCAACAGGCTCGTGACGTCGCAGGCGGTACGCGAGCAGCATGCCCATACCACGACATGGCTGCCGACCCAGCCGCCGGACGCCGTGGTGATGGCGCAGGAAACCCCCGACATCCAGGACGTGGTGCGGATTTGCGCCAAGCATCGCGTGCCCGTGATCGCCTTCGGCACCGGAACCTCGCTGGAAGGGCAGGTCAACGCGCCGGCGGGCGGCGTGTGTATCGATCTGCGCGACATGAATAAGGTGCTGGCGGTTCATGCAGAGGACCTCGACTGCGTGATCCAGCCGGGCGTGACCCGCAAGGCCCTCAACGAGCACCTGCGCGACCAGGGCCTGTTCTTCCCGATCGATCCCGGCGCCGATGCATCCCTCGGCGGCATGACCTCGACGCGCGCCTCGGGCACCAACGCGGTGCGTTACGGCACCATGCGCGAGAACGTGCTGGCGCTGAAAGTGGTGCGCGGGGACGGCGAGATCATCACCACCGGCACGCGCGCCAAGAAGTCCGCGGCCGGCTACGACCTGACGCACCTCTTCATCGGTGCCGAGGGCACGCTTGGAATCATCTCCGAACTCACGATCCGCCTGCGCGGCATTCCCGAGACGATCGCCGCGGCGGCCTGTTCGTTCGAAACCGTGCGCGGCGCCTGTCAGGCGACAATCATGGCGATCCAGACCGGCATCCCTGTTGCGCGGATCGAGCTGCTCAATGCCGCGCAGGTGAAGGCCTGCAACAGCTATTCCAAACTGTCGCTCCCGGAGACGCCGCTGCTGCTGCTTGAGTTCCACGGCAGCGAGGTGGAGGTCGCCGAGCAGTCGAAGAATTTCCGGGACATCGCCGCGGAGTGCGGCGGCGGCGAGTTCACCTGGACCACCAAGCCGGAGGATCGCACCAGGCTCTGGCAGGCACGGCACGACGCCTATTGGTCGGTGAAGGCGCTGCGCCCGGGCGCAGGTGTGGTCGCGACCGACGTCTGCGTGCCAATCTCGCGGCTCGCCGATTGCGTCACCGAGACCGAGGACGATTTGGCGCGGCTCGATCTGCTGTCGCCGATCGTCGGCCATGTCGGCGACGGCAATTTCCACTGCTCGCTGGTTTGCGACATCGACAACAAGGACGAGATGGCGCGCGGGGAAGAGTTCATGCACCGCCTGGTCGAGCGCGCCCAATCCATGGGCGGCACCTGCACCGGCGAGCACGGCATCGGCCAGGGCAAGCAGAAATACCTTAAGGCAGAACTCGGCCCGGAGGCGCTCGACGCGATGCGGGCGCTGAAGCGCGCGCTCGATCCGCAGAACATCTTCAACCCCGGGAAGATCGTTCCGGCGGCCTGAGGCATCCTGTTTCCTCGCGCCGACCGGGTTGCAACGTTCGCGAGGGGAACTTTTTCGTTGGCATGGCGTCTCCTTTACGGCGCAGTGTGACACGTTGCGCAGGGAGGAAGCCGTGGTCAGACGGACAATCGGAATTGCGATCATTGTCCTTGCGGTGGCGCTGTCGGGTGCTGCGATAGCCAAGGGTGGCGGCGGTCATGGCGGGGGCCACGGCGGCGGTCATGGAGGAGGCCATGGACATGGCGGCGGCTTTGGCGGAGGTCATGGTGGTGGCCGTGGCCATGGCGGCCATGGCTTCGGTCACATGCATTTCGGCGGCGGACATCATTTCGGCGGCGGGCATCACGGCGGGTTTGCGCGGTCGCGCGCGTTCCGTTATGGCTTTTCCGGCCATCGTTCCTTTGCATCGCGCGGTCACGCGAATTTCGGCCAGATTCGAAATGCCGCGATCAGATCCGGCAACGCACGCAATTCCTTCAACTCGCTGTCGCGCAGCGGCGCATTCCGCAACGGCCGCTTGCTGAGCAATCCGGCGGCGCGCGCGCAGTTCGCAACCGCTGCGGCGCTCGCCGGCTGGCGTGGCGGCGCGGCTGCAAACGGCTGGTGGCAGCATGCCGGCGGCGGTTATGGCTGGGTCGGTCCGCTGTTCTGGCCCTTCGCCTACAACGACATCTATGACTACGCCATCTGGGGCGACGACATCGGCTTCTGGGGCTACGGCTATCCGGACATCTATGCCGGCATCTTCGGACCTTACGGCTATAACGACCTCAGCGGCTATCTGCCCGATCGTCGGCCGGGCCGACGATATCGCGGCGGCCGGATCGAGCAGATGTGCGGCAACGACAGCCGTTCGGTTGCGGGCCTGCCGGTTGATCAGATCGCGGACGCCGTGCAGCCGACGGAAGCGCAGGTCGCTGCGCTCAGCGAACTCGGAAGCGCCTCGCTCGCCGCCGCGCAAACCATTCGTGCGGCATGCCCATTGCAGGTGGTGCTGACCGCGCCGAACCGCCTTGCCGCCATGCAGCAACGGATCGAGGCGATGATCGCGGCGGTCGGAACGGTGAAGCCGCCGCTAGAGAAATTCTATGGCCTGCTCGACGACGAGCAGAAGGCGCGGCTGAATGCGCTCGCCGAGAACCAGCGCAAAGAATCCGCGGCAAGGAATCCCGCGGCGGCGGTTGCCCAGAACTGTGGCGCTGCGCAGTCGGCTGTGCAGGAATGGCCGACCGGAGAGCTCGAGGCCAGATTGCAACTGAACGCCACACAGCGCGGCGCTCTTCAAGTGCTGCAGGACACCAGCGCCGACGCAGCGCAGAAACTCAAGGCGGCGTGCCAGACCAACGAGACGATGACGCCGCCCGCGCGGCTTGACGCCGTCTCGAGGCGGTTGGACACCATGCTGCAGTCAGTCAAGGACGTTCGTGCGGCGCTCGAGGATTTCTACGCCACCCTCAGCGATGAGCAAAAGGCTCAGTTCGAGGCGATCGGTCCAAGGCGGTCGGCCTGAACTCACGAATGAATTTGAAAGAGCACCCGGCGCTGAAGGGCGGTCAGCCTTCGCGCTGCGATCATGCGGGCGCGCCGAGCGTGCGCACGGCTTCGTCGACGCTGCGAAACACATGGTCCCTCGGCAGCACATCGTAGAGATCGAAGCGTTCGAATGCGGCCTGAGCGCGGGTCGATTCCAGTCGTGCGACGGCCACCGTCACGCCGTTGTCCCGGCACTCCCGGAACAGGTCTCGTAACGCCTGCGCGGCGGTGAAATCGATTTCGACCATACCGCCCGCTTCGATCACTAAAAGCCGCGGCTTCGGTGTCGATGCGCCAATGACCTTGAGCACATCGCTTTGGAAGCCTGTGGCATTGAGGAACGACAGCGGCGCCTGCAGGCCGAAGACGGCAACTCCCGTCGCGTGTTCGCCCGACAGGCGCGGGCTTGCCGGCCACCAGATCGTGGTGCCGGGCACCCGAACGAACTCGATCAGCCCGCCTCGCGTCGTGGTCCAGATGCCGTGCAGCAGCGACAACACGATCCCGACGGCAACGCCTTGCTCGATCGGCAGTACGATGATGGCGGCAGCCGTAGCGACGACCAGCAGGAACTCGCCGAACGATTGCCGGAAGATGGTGACGATCTCCGTTACGCGGATGATGCGCAGCGCGACGAACAGCAGCACACCGCCAAGCGCGGCGTCCGGCACCTGCCGCAGCAGCGTCGCGCCGAAGGCAAGCAGGGCAAGGACGATCGCGGCGGCAAACAGCCCGGCCAATTGGGTGCGGCCGCCCGTCTCCGACACGATGCCGGTGCGCGGCGGACTGGCATCGACCGGAAACGACCCGAACAGGCCAGACAGGATGCTGCCGGCTCCGGCGCCAAGAAAATCGCGATCGACGTCGGCCGGCTTGTCGGGGTCGGAGCGGAAGGAGCGCGTCGTCGCCGCTGTCTGCACCATGACGACGATCGCGATCAGGAGCGCCAGCGGCAGCAGCTTGACCCATTGCTCCGGCGCGATATCGGGAAACGAGGGCCTCGGCAGCGTGCCCGGAACGGCGCCGACCACCTTGACGCCCTTGCTTTCAAGATCGCCGGCGATGACCGCAATCGTCGCGGCGACGAGGCCGATCAGCGCGCCGGGGATGCGTGCGCTGATCTTTTCTGCGCCCGCGACGACGGCGAGCACGCCAAGCCCGATGACCAGCGTATGGAGGTTGGTCTGCGCGAGCTCCCGGGCGAGGACTCCGACCTTGTAGAGCGTCGGCCCGTTCGGCGTCGGCAGGCCGAGCACGCCCGGCAGTTGCGAGACCAGGATGTGGACGGAGATGCCGGCGAGGAAGCCGACCGTCACCGGCGTCGACAGCAGGTTGGCGATCCAGCCGAGCCGGAACACGCTGCCGGCGATCATGATCACCCCGACCATCAGCGCCAGCGCCATCGCAAGCGCCTGATAGTCGGGCGAACCGCTCGTCGCCATCAGCGCCAGTCCGCCGGCGAAGATCGGCGTGATCGTGGAGTCGGCGCCACAGGACAGAAAGCGGTTGGCGCCGAGCATGGCAAAGCCGAGCGATCCGCCGATGAAGGCGAAGAAGCCGATTTGCGGCGGGAAGCCGCCGAGCCGCGAGGTAGCCATCTGCTCGGGGATCGCGATCGCCGCAAGCGTCAGCCCTGCGATCAGGTCGCCCGGCAGATCGCTCGGCCGGAAGGAGGCCAGCGAGCGAAAGATCGGCCAACCGGCGTGTCTCGCAACTTGCTGGGCCATCGGTCTCGACTCTCTCCTGGCGACTTGCAAGGATGGTCGGGAAATATTCCGATATCGCGCGGCCAAAAGCCAGCGGAGTCACTGCCGCGCAATTGCTACCGGCGACGCACCTCGGTGATCGCCTTGCGGACTGCGGCCAATGGCGCCGTGTCGTCGAAGTCGAGGCTTTCGCCCTGCATCGTCAGGCCGAGCTCGCGCCAGAGCGCGGCGAGATCGGGCGACACGGGCCTTGGTCCCATCTCGTTGTGCAGGCGCGTCAGCACGTCGACGCCGACGGCCTTGTCGGCGGTCGACAGCACGCGCTCGATCGACCACTCCTTCTCGTGGTTGCCGCCGGCGGCAATGACGCCGCGCATGGCGTCTTGCAGACCAAGCCTGTTGCCGGTGCGCTTGCGGATCTCGATATCGGCAAGCAGGGCGAACGTCGCACCGCCCCAGTATTTCCGACCCCAAGTGCCGGTATTGTCCAGGCCCTGGTCGCCGGGCTGCGGCAGGCCCTTGGGCATGTCGCGCATCATCGCCTGCCAGATTTCCCGCGCGGTAAGGTCGCCGGCCTGGACGCGCGCGATCGGCTCGACGTAGACGGCGAGCCCCTCGGAGAGCCAGGCGTAGCGATCGTCGAGGTCGGGCAAAGCGAGATGCACCATCTCGTGCACCATCACCCAGTCTCGCCTGAGATCCGCTTCGCTGCAATCGCGACCAACCAATATGCGGATCGCGGCGCCGCGATAGCTCCAGGTCGTGCCGCCGCGAACGCGGGGGCCATCCACCGGCACCAGCAGCAGCTTCAGTGAATCGACCGGAAACCGTCCATAGTAGGTCGCAACCGCCTTGGCCGACGTCTTGACCCAGTCGAGGATCTTGTCCCTCGGCAAGGCAATGTCGCCCGGCGCGAATGCGACATGAATGGTGCCGCCGGCAATTTCGAGATCGGTCTTCGGCAACGTCTCGAAAGCATCATAGGGCATGCGGTCGCCGCGCATGAATTCGGACTGCGCATTGGCATGGAGCAGGGCGGCGCTCGCCAGCATTGCGGCGACAAGCGTCGCCGTGGCGATCGAGCGAATCGACGAAACCCAAATCATCGCAATGCGTCCCGAGCCGGACCGGAGGCGCCGCCGAGGCGTTCGATGAAGCGGCTGTTGGCGACGGCGTCCATGTCTCGGGCCTTCAATCGCGGATAGACGCGGCCGTCAGACATCCTGCCGCGATCCAGCCATGGAGATAGCCGGCGCCGCGTGCGGCGGCACCGTCGGGATCGTCATAGGTCGCAAGCATTTCGCAGAGCACGCCAAACGGAATGCCGTTCGCGGCTTCATCCCACATCATCGCTTCCTCGGTCGGCAGCTCGCGAAACATCGGAGTGGTGTCCTGCCGCCAGGTCAGGAGACGACATGGCTCGGCCAGTGTCATCGCTTCGGGCGGCGTCTCATCGTTCTTCAATGCCATCCAGATCGCGGCGGCGTTGGTCGAAAGGTCGATCCGCCGTGCGCTCGGATGCGGTTCGAAGGCGAGGTCGGTCCATGCCTCGGGCGCGAAGCGGGCCATCGCCGCAAGCGCCAGCACGTCGCCGTCCCTGGCATCGAAGGCGTCGTTGAGCGCCTTTTCCAGCGCCGCAAGGTCGGCCAGTACTGGATGTCTGCTGTAGGGCTCGGCCGCTTTCAGGAAATCCGGCAGCGCTTGCGAGAACCATCGCAGGTTCGGATGCTCTGACGGCCGCGCCTTGACATAGGCGTGGCCCATCTCGTCAAAGGTCTTGTCGCCGAGATAGAGATGCAGCAGCTCGTGGTCGTTGCGCATCGCCTCGACGAGACGCGAGCCGTAGGCATAGCGATAGACGCCGAGCAGCGTCTCCCGCTTTTCCCTGGGGCTGTCGAGGATTTCCGACAGGATTGCATCGTCGCCGGTCAGAATGGCGCGCTGAAATTCGCTCTGCTGCCGCGCGAAATCGCTCATCGCGCCGGTGTGCCCGCGGGCAGGACCCTCTCGGCGATCTCGCGGGTCCTGATAACTTCGACGAGCAGCTCGTCGAGCGGTGGGATGTTGTCGTCACGCTCGATCATCGTCGAGACGCGGCCGAACCGCTTCAATGCAGCGACATAGAGATCCCAGACATCCTCGCACACGGGATGGTCGTGGGTGTCCACGATATGGGTGCCCATGTGACTGTGACCGGCCATATGGAATTGCACCACGCGATCCGCCGGAATGCCGTTGAGGAACGTCAGCGGATCATAGCCATGATTGAACGCGCTGACATAGACGTTGTTGATGTCGAACAAGAGCCAGCAGCCCGAGCGGCGCGACAGTTCGGAGAGAAATTCCCATTCCGTCATCTCGGAATTGCTGAACTGCACATAAGTAGAGACGTTCTCGAGCACCATCGCGCGGCCGAGGAAGTCCTGCACGAGCTGCACGCGGTCGACCACGTGGTCGAGTGCTTCCTGCGTATAGGGGATCGGCAGCAGGTCGTGCAGGTTCTTGCCGTGCACGCCGGTCCAGCACAGGTGATCGGAGACCCATTTGGGCTTGACGCGTTGCGCCAGATCTTTCAGGCCCTGCAGGTATTCGAAATTCGGCGGCGCCGTGGAGGCGATCGACAGCGAGACGCCGTGCATCACCACGGGATAGCGCTCACAGATCTTGTCGAGGATGCGCGGCGGCTGGCCGCCCGGCAGCATGTAGTTCTCGCTGATCACTTCGAACCAGTCGATCGGCGGATTGCCGTGGAGGATTTCATCGTAATGCTGCGCACGCAGGCCGAGGCCGAAACCGAGAAATGGCGGCTTTGCTGACTGCCTCGCGCGCTCACTAAGCGCCGTCGACGTATCGGGCAACCGGCTTGCGACGTTCATGAGATCTCCGCGCTGGTGGCGCCGGGAAGCGGCGCCTGACTTCCAGAAGCTATCCTGTCGGCGGGACCCGGACTGCGCCGAGCCCCGCCTGAACTCCGATGCGGTTAGGCCGGCTCGTATTTGCCCTTGGCGGCAGTGCATTGGTCCTTGGTCATGGCCGAAAAGCCCTGACCCTTGCAGGCGTTCTGGCCCTTGCAGGCATGGTTGCCGCCTTTACAGGCGCTCTGCCCCTTGCAGGCGTTGGCGCCGATGCATTTGCCTTCGCCCGCGGCGTAGGATTGCGTCGACACCGCGGCACCAGCAAGGAAAAGGGTGGCTGCGGCGGCGGCAAGTGCGGCTCCGGATTTGGTCGTAACCTTCATCGGCTCTCTCCTGTGGAAGGACATTGAAGGTGCGCCGCCCGCAAGCCACGATGATTCCGCCCGAAGGCTGCACCCCGCAACAGCTACGATGTACAACCGGCGTTGGTTACGTGACCAGACAGATTTTTTTGAACCGAATTGAAGGTGGCCCCGGTCTTCCAAGGCGATCGGCCCTTGACGAATTTGCCATCGAGCGGCTCGCTGCATCGCACAAGCACTCAGTGGACCGCGCGTGCCGGTATGAGTCTCGCGTCCGACATCGGGCTTACGGTCACGGAAACGTGAGCGAGCGCCTCACGTCGACTTCTGCGAATGGCCTGATGCGCTGACCAGCAGACGATCCAGCGAAGCGGCGCCGGGGCCTGCGATCGCAAGCCACGTGAAGGCGGCGAAATAGGTCGCTTCCTCGAATCCGAGCAGCGTCTCCAGCGAATCGACGTCGCCCCATTTCGCCGCCTTGATCGCGACAATCATCACCACCGCCAGCATCGCGGCGGGGATGCGGGTGAACAGGCCGAGGATCAGCATCGCCCCGCCGAAGAATTCGACTCCGGACACAAAGGGGGTGAGGAGCTTCGGAAACGGAATGCCCCAGCCGACGAAGTTCTCGGTGACCAGCGCGAGATTGTTGAGCTTGCCCCAACCGGACAGCACGAAAGTGTAGCCGACGACGACGCGCATGATCAGCGGCCCGGCCCAGGAAAAATATGACGCGATGCGTGCCGGCAGCAAAATCAGCAGGTCGACGAAGCGCTTCATGGCAAACCCTCTCAGATAAAATCATCACGCGACGACGCCGGCGTTCAAATCGAACGCGCATCGCAGGGGCCAGCCAGGTGCCTAAGGCCGCCTCCTGGCAGTTTCGCCGCGATTGACCCGCTTGTTACGGGCGCTAGCCGATATTTTGCAGTGCCGGGAAGGTTTCCAGCAGCCAGACGCTGACGCTGGACACGGCGCCGGTCAGGAAGCCGATTCCAGTGATCACCATCAGCACGCCCATCACACGCTCGACGCCGTCGAGATGGCGTTTCATCCGGCCAAACAGCGAGGAGAACTGCTTGACCATGAAGGCCGCGAGCAGGAAGGGGATGCCGAGACCGGCGGAATAGACCGCAAGCAGGCCCGCGCCCTTGGTCATGGTCGCTTCCGCCGCCGCGATCGAGAGGATCGCGGCGAGGATCGGGCCGATGCAGGGCGTCCAGCCGAACGCGAAGGCGAGACCCATGACATAGGCACCCCACAGGCCGACCGGCTTGGGCGCGGTCAGACGTCCCTCGCGCATCAGGAGACCGATCCGGGTCACACCGAGGAAGTGCAGGCCCATGATGATGATAATGATGCCGGCAAGGATCGCGAGCTCGCTCGACCAGGCGCGCACCAGCCCGCCGACAAAGGACGCGCTGGCGCCGAGCGCGACGAACACGGTTGAGAAACCGAGCACGAACATCAGCGCTGCCGTCATCACCGCGCGCTTGGAGGCTTGCGTCGTCCCGCCCTGGTTGACCTGCTCGATGGTCGTGCCGGTCAGATAGATCAGGTAAGGGGGCACCAGCGGCAGGACGCAGGGCGACAGGAAACTGACGAGACCTGCAATCATGGCCGCGGGAATGGAGACGTCGTGCATCAGTAAACCTTCGAGGAGCGGGGTGGTTGGTCCTGTCTTGGCGTCTACGCCGCAAACAATCCAGAACTTTCGTCACCTGCCACTTCAACTATCGTCACAGGCCCGTGTCGGCACCTGGCGGCGCCGGTCCAGCCAGTCGCTGGCGAAACAGTCACCGATATGGTCCATAATACGGGCAGCAACGGCCAATCTGGACTTAAATCCGTGCGCATCGGCATTCGCAGCGCCATCTCCGCCCTGGTGCTGACCTCGATCGTGGTCAGCGCCGTCGGCGTGCATCTGCTGTGGTGGCGTACCGCGCAGCAGGTGAGCCGCATGCTCGCCAACACGATCAATGACCAGATCGTCTCCGCCGTCAGCGACGAGCTGCAGTCGATCACGACCGAAGCGCGCTCGTCTATGACGGCGGTGCGGACCCTGCTGACCGAGAAAGTGCTGGACGCGGACGACGTCCGGAAGCGTGAATCCGTGTTCCTGTCGCAGTTGCAGTCGCAACCAACCATTTCCTGGGTCGCGTTCGGGCGGCCGGACGGCTCGTTCTTTGCCGGCCACAAGCTTGGCGAATCCGGCGTCGAGATGCTCACGATGACGATGCCCGACCGCAGGCTGCGCATCGACCAGTACGACTATGCCGGCAACGACATCAAGCTGAGGGACACCAAGGTCGAGGACAGCAAATACCTCGTCACCGACCAGCAGTGGTTTCGTGACGCGATCGCGGCCGATGACGAGCATTGGTCGACGCTGACCACCCATCCGCGCGGCGAACGGCTGGCCGCCGCATTGGCCGTGCCGATCGACGTCGACGGCAAGCGCGCCGGCGTGCTCGCCATTATCATCGAACTGACCCGCGTCTCGAACTTCCTGTCGCAGCTCACGGTCGGCAAATCCGCCGGAGCCTTTCTACTCGATCGCGACGGCGGCGTGATCGCGACGCCGGACCCGGATGCCGACGAACTGAATGCGCTCAAGACCAATCATCCGCTGCTTCCCATTGCGGTCACCGCGATGCAACGGGCCGGCGAGGCCTATAATCCCGGCGAAGGCGAAGTCTTCCGTTCCCAGGTGAGGCGGGACGGCCAGGCCTACGAGGCGGTGCTGACGCCGATCTCGTTCCCCGGCTGGTCACTGGTGACTGTGGTGCCGGAATCCGTATTCCTCGGGCCGGTGCAGACTACGATCCGCAACCTCCTGATCGGGCTCGCGCTGCTGATTGTCGCGGCCGGGCTGCTGTCGGCCTGGCTCGCGCAACGCCTGATCGCCGCGCCCCTGATCAAGGTGGTTGGCGAGATCAAACATGTCGAGCGTTTCGACCTCGACAAGGTCGAGCGGCACCCGTCTCGCCTGGCCGAGATCGGAAATCTGTCGAGCGCGATCGGCGATATGGCGCACGGGCTTTCTGCATTCGGCAAATATATCCCGGCCGATCTCGTCAGGCGGCTCGTCATGGATGGCAACGGAGCGCGGCTCGGCGGCGCGGTGCGGCCGATGAGCGTGATGTTCATCGACCTCGCCGGCTTCACCAGCCTGTCGGAGCGGCTCGGCGATCGGATCATCCCGCTGCTGTCGCGCTATTTCGACCTCGTCTCCGGTGAGATCCAGAAGGAGGGCGGCACCATCGACAAGTTCATCGGCGACGCCGTGATGGCGTTCTGGGGCGCGCCATCGGCCAATTCCGATCACGCCGTCGATTGCTGCCGCGCCGCGCTCGCCTGCCAGCGCGCGGTTGCGGAGGCCAGCCTGACCGACGACAGGGGCATGCCGCTCAGGATTCGGATCGGCATCAATTCCGGCGACATGCTGGTCGGCAATATCGGTTCCGAGGTGCGGCTGAACTACACCGTGATCGGTGATGCCGTGAACATCGCAAGCCGCCTCGAAGGCATCAACAAGATCTACGGATCGACCATCATCATCGGTCCGGAGACGCGGCGTCTTGCCGGCGATTGGGTTGTCGTCCGAGAACTCGACCGGCTTGCGGTCTACGGCCGCGCCGGCGGTCTGCAAGTCTATGAGCTGCTCGGGATGGCCGACCAGCATGCGCCGCCGGCCAACTGGGTTACGTCCTACGAAGCCGGCCTCGCCGCGTGGCGCGCCGGTGATTTCACCGCCGCGATCGGCGCGTTCGAGAAGACATTGGAACTTCGTGGCGAAGACGCCGCGTCAACGCTTATGATCGAGCGCTGCAAATATCAGCTTGCAAACCCCACCGGTGAGGATTGGGACGGCACCACGGTGGCGCGAACCAAGTAGTTCGGTCGCGATGACGGTCCAGAAGGCCTCGGAAACCGGCAAGGCAATGCGTCGGGCAACTCAGCCAAAACCTGTCCAGCCCCCTTGGGAAAAATATTTCTGTTTCCGAATTGCAAATCAGCCCCGGATCGAGAGCTGGATGAACACCGCCTCCCATCTGCGGCGCTTCGTCAAACCGAAGCTTGGCAGGATGATCGGTAGCGACGTGACGCGGCAGGACATTGCGGAGCTCATCGACGGCAAGTTCGGCAAACCCTCGGCCAGCAATGCCCGCCATATGCGCCGCGCGGTATCAGGCCTGTACACCTGGGCGGCGGAGGCAGTGCGGGACTATGTGCAGGAAACCTGCCGTCCCTGCTTCAATCTCCCGAAGTTGCCCAAGGAGCATGCGCGCGAGTGGGTGCTGAGTCTGGATGCGCAAGAGCGCTGCCTTCGCTGCAACGTGGTCGGCGTCGGCCTCTGCGCGCGGCGACTGCCGCCTCTCACGGCGCAAACATCGCAGATAGGCAACGCGGCTCTGGTCGAGGGGGAAGCCGTCACCTTGCCGCTGGAAGACGCCTTCCGCTTCGAGCTTGCCGATGTAGGTCCGGCTGCAATCGAGGTGCAGCGCCAGTGCAGACGCACTGACAGTCGGAACCACTTTGGCGACGGGCGGACGATCAACGGCAACCGGCTCAGACATCGCGTTGGCTCCTGCAGCGTCGCCGCAGGATAGCTCGCTTCCGCTTTGGCGGCATAGCGGACCAATAGAGATGTCTTTGGCACACAACGTCATTTCGCTGCGTTGTCGCGAATTTGGTCGCTGCAGCGCCTCTTGCCCTTGGCGAAGTGTTCCTTTTTGTCGCACGCAGAGCTGCTTCCACCGATGGTAGCATCATAAAATTGAATTTAGCATTCGCCAGGGAGAGTTCCATGAGGCGGCGCGAATTCATTACCCTTCTCTGTTGTGCAGCGACGGCGTGGCCGCATTCCTCGGTTGGCCAGGCTCCGCGCACGACACGACCACTTGTCGGATGGGTTTCAGGGGGTGGGCGGACTGCTTCCTGGACTTTCGTCGAAGCCTTCCTGGAAGGAATGCGCGATTTCGGCTACGTCGAGGGAAAACAATTCGATTTCACGCATCGGTTCGCGGACGGGTACGTGGAGCGCCTCCCCATGCTTGCGGACGAGCTAGTCCGTCTCAACCCCAGCGTTATCGTTGCCCCTGGTAGTGGCCCTGCTGTTGCGGCAAGAAAAGCGACCGCGACAATCCCGATTGTCGCGCCAGCCCTCGGCGATGCCGTGCATCTGGGACTGATAGCAAGCGAGGCGCGACCGGGAGGCAACGTCACGGGGATATCGCCGTATGTACCGGGACTGCCGGCCAAGCAGTTGGAGTTCGCGCGGGAATTCTTGCCCAGCGCCGGCAGCATCGGTGTGCTAGCCAACTTGGTTGATCCGAAGGCGCCACCTCAGTTGCAGGAGCTAAGGGATGCCGGCCAGAAGATGGGGATTATAGTAGTCGCGGCGGAAGCCGACACGCCGGGCGATCTCGACAACGCTGTACAGTCGCTGGTCAGCCAGCGGATTGACGTGATCATCGTATTGCAAACCTCGATGTTACTAAGCGAGCGAAAAAGAATTGCTGCGTTGATAGCGGCGGCCCGGATCCCAGCGATCTACGGATACCGCCAGCATGTGGAAAGCGGTGGGTTGATCAGTTATGGAGTAGACCTTCGCGCGTGCTTTACCCGCGCCGCCTATTTCGTCGATAAAATCCTGCACGGGGTCCCGCCGGCCAACCTACCGGTGGAGTTTCCAACCAAGCTGGAGATGGTGATAAACCTTCCTGTTGTGAAGGCGCTCGGCCTGACCATCCCTAACTCGTTGCTGGTACGAGCCGACACGCTGATCGAATGAGGGCCGGGGGGCGTTCTGCTCGCCCAACAAGGCACCGGGTCTGTTGTAAGCCGCGGCGGGCGCTTGTTTCTCAATGGGTCAAACCCGGACTTCTTTCCGCCGAGTGCAGAGGGCGGTCTATTGTCAAGCTGCGCAATTCTGCTTAGGCAGCCGTGTTGCTTCCCCCTGTAACTGCAACCACGGATTTTCTTGGGGCAGATATCCTCAAATTCCGATTGCCGGTTAACCGAGGTCAACCGCTGTCCGGATTTTGAAAAACTTTACGGCGATCCGTCTAGTTTAGGTCAGAACGGCCTAGTCTTGACAAACCATCGCGCCGACCGTCATCAACGCCGATCCAAGCGGGATTGCCGGTCCAACGTCGCGGACAATGGCGGGCGACGGGTGCTCAGTCTGCAACGGCAACATGACAGCTTGTTTAGCGGTTCGTGGTGGACCGTCCGACATTGCGACCGCGCGCATCGTAGATGGTCATCTGATTGCCGGTCGTCGTCTCGCGGCTGATGACGTTGCCACGGCTGTCGTAGGTCGTCACCGTGCCTTGGCTGTCGGTCGCGGACCGGCCGACGACCTTGCCGCTCGCGTCGTAGAACGTGCGTTGCTGTGCCGAGGCTGCGTCGGTCATCATCGCGAGCACGAGCAGCGCTGGCAGGATCATCTTAGGCGTGGTGTTTGTCATCCGGCCGAATGTAGCACGCGGGACGAATCAGGGTATCCGGGCGGCACTTCGCAGGCGATACCTTGTTCCCGCCCCAAAACGTGGGGAACGGCCCCCCCGTGCTTTTGTTGCACGGGGCCCATGGGTGCAATCGGCACCCGGCTTTCCCTGGGCCCTCCTTGATGAGAGGGCGCGAAACGATACTCAAAGCTCGGGCGAATCACGTTGCGAGATCGCGGTCTCATATCCGCACCGCTGTCTGACAATTGGACTCGAACCCATCCCCGAGATTGCGACCAGCTCGCGACAAAATTGCAAAACAACTTTGCGCTGAAGGGACGAAGCAATCCATCGTTCCGCGTTCGCCGCGCGATGGAATGCGTCGCGGAGCCTGTCATCGGGCGCGCATTCGCGCGACCCGGTGGCAAGCAATGACGGGTTGGGACGGCGCGTCCGTTCGCTCGCAACGAGGTGCAGGGAACGGCGCGACGCCCTGCTCCTTTGATGCTCGTGCTGGTGCAGGCGCGCACTTGCACAACCGGACTGGCTTTGTCATAGATCATGACAAGTAAGCTGCAACGTCACGACGCAGTGGCGGACAACAACAGACTGTTCCCGGGGAGGAGCATCATGACGTCGAAGCGCGTTAGCCGCCGTGTGGTCTTGCAGTCGTCTGTCGCCGCCACCACGTGGCTCGTCGCGACGCCCGCGATCATCGGGAACGCGCAGGCCGCGACCATGAAGATGCGGTGCTCGTCGTCGCTCCCCAACGATCCCAAATACGCCAACGGCCGCGTCTACTACGACAACCTGGTCAAGAGCCTGAAGGCGAACGGGCTCGGCGAGCAGGTGGACGTCACTTTCTTCCCCGACAACCAGCTCGGCCAGGAAATCGACGTCATCAACTCGGTGAAGCTCGGCGTGATCGACCTGATGGTGTCGGGCTCGTCGATCTCGGCCAATCTCGTGCCGCTGGTCGGCACGTTCGACCTCGGCTATCTCTTCACGAGCTACCAGCAGCAGACCAAGGCATTCGACGCCGGCGCGGCGAAGCCGATCGAGGACGCCCTGCACAAGGGCGCCAATATCCGCATCATCGCCTGGGCTTACAATTTCGGCGCGCGCAGCGTACTGGCGAAGAAGCCGGTGAAGACGCCAGAGGATCTCGCCGGGCTGAAGATCCGCACCTTGCCCAATCCGATCATCACGGAGTGCCTTCGCTTGATGGGCGCGGCGGCAACGCCGCTGGCATTCGGCGAGATCTACACGGCGCTGCAGGCCGGCGTGCTCGACGGGCTGGAGCACGATCCGCCGACGATCCTTGCCAGCAAGTTCTACGAGACTTCGAAGCACTATGCGCTGACGCAGCACATCTTCTCGCCGCTCGCGATCTATTTCAGCGATACGACCTTCAACCGCATGGACCCGAAGCTGCGCGAGGGATTCCTCGATGCCGCGAAGAAGGCCGCAGCCGACACTCGCGCCCATGGGCTTGCGGTGGAGAAAGAGGCGCTGACGACGCTGGCGGAGAAGGGCGTCACGGTCGTCGAATGCGACAAGGAGGCGTTCCGCAAGCGCGTGCTGCCGCAGACCGACAATTTCATCAAGACGCGGCCCGAGGCGAAGGCCGTCGTCGACATGATCCGCGCGACCCAGGCCTGAGGGTCGGCGTCATGTCCGTCGCCGCAGTCGCGCCGAGCAGCGGCTACCGCATCACGGCACCGCTGGTTGCGCTCAGCGACGCGATCGCAGCGCTACTGCTCGCTGCCGATCTCCTGGTCGTTTGCGGCTCCGTGCTGGCCCGCTTCCTGTTCAACGCGCCGGTCGAATGGGCCGACGACGTTGCCCGCGGGCTGATGGTCGGCTCGAGCTTCTTCGGCGCAGCGAGCGCGCTGGCGCGCAGCGAGAACCTCGGCGTGGCCTTCTTCATCGATATGCTACCCTCCGGCATCAGGCGCGTTGTCGACTCGGTCAGCGCGCTGCTTGTCACCATCGTCGCCGGCTATGTCGCGTTCAACGCCATCAGGATGGGCTGGCTGACGACCGGGCAGACGTCCGGCTCCGGACTGCCGCTGGAGTGGACCTTCTATCCGATGGGTGTCGGCGCGCTGTTCATGACGATCTTCGCGTTCGAGCTGTTCTGCAGCCGTCCCTTGCGCGACATGATCGCGGGCATCGCCGCCACGGGCATCGTCGTCGGCGTCTATCTGGCCTGGGATGCCCTGGCGCCGGCGTCCGTTCCGTCCTCGCAAACGTTGATGCTGGTCGGTTTCTTCCTGACGCTGTTCGGCGGACTGCCGATCGGCTTCGCGCTGGCGCTGGCGGCACTGATCTTCATCTGGGTAGAGGGCACGCTGCCGGGCGTCATCTTCGCCCAGCAGATGGCGCGCGGCATCGACAATTTCGTGCTGCTCGCGATCCCCTTCTTCATCCTGGTCGGCTACCTCATGGAAGCCAACGGCATGTCGGTGCGGCTGATCGAGCTGTTGCAGCGCGCGGTCGGGCGCATGCGCGGCGGGCTCAACGTCGTGATGGTGACATCGATGGTGCTGTTCTCGGGCATCTCGGGCTCGAAGATGGCCGATGTCGCCGCCGTGGGCTCGGTGCTGATCCCGGCAGCGCGCCGTTCGCGGCAGAATCCGGGCGGCGCCGTGGCGCTGCTCGCGGCGTCCGCGGTCATGGCGGAGACCATTCCGCCCTGCATCAACCTGATCATCCTCGGTTTCGTCGCCAACCTCTCGATCGGCGGATTGTTCGTCGCCGGCATGCTGCCGGCCGGCCTGATGGCGCTCGCGCTGATCGTGGTGTCGATCATCTTCGGCAAGCGCCCAACGGCCGGCGAGGAAGCCGAGCCTCGCGCCGCCGTGTCCGGCCTGTGGACCGGCGCGATCGCGTCGTTCGGACTGATCTTCATGATCTTCTTCGGCTTCAAGAGCGGTTTTGCCACCGCGACCGAAATTTCGGCCTTTGCGGCGGTCTATGCGATCGCCGTCGGCAGCCTGCTGTTTCGGGAGTTGAGCTTGAAGAGCCTGGCGCACTGCTTCGTGCAATCGGCAACGCGCTCGGGTCTCGTGTTGTTCATCGTCGCGGCCGCGCAATCGCTTGCCTTCATCCTGACGCTGCAGCAGGTGCCGCACACGGTGGGTGATTTCATGCTGTCGATTTCTGGCAGCCACGGTGTCTGGCTGTTCATGCTGCTGTCGATCGTCGTTCTGGTGGTGATGGGTTCGGTGCTCGAAGGCGCCGCGGCGCTGATCATCTTCGGGCCGCTGTTGTTGCCGGTCGCGGTCAAGCTCGGAATCGACCCGCTGCACTTCGGGGTCGTGCTGGTGATCTCGATGGGGCTCGGCCTGTTCGCGCCGCCGCTCGGACTTGGGCTCTACGGCGCTTGCCTGATCGGCAACGTGCCGATCGAGCAGACTATCAAGCCGATCATGGGCTATCTCGGCCTGCTGCTGCTGTGCCTGCTGGTGATCGCCTTTGTGCCCGTGATCAGCACGGCCTTGCCGCATGCGCTCGGCTACTGAAGCATGATCAGGAGAATCGTGCAGCGGCTTTCCGAAAAGATCATGCTTAGTCAAAGAGATCTAGGAGACTTCCGCCGTGAGGGTGTTGCTGGCGCATACGCCGCAGATGCGGCGCGACTATTATGGCGAGCGCAGTTTTAATGGCCTGCGCGCGGTTGCCGACGTGAGGCTGCATGAAGGCGACGAGGCGCTCGATGCCGCCGCGCTGGTGAAGGCTGCAGATGACGTCGACATCATTGTCGCCGATCGCATGACGCAGGGGCCCGGCGAGATCTTTCGTCGCCTGCCGAGGCTGCGCGCCTTCGTGCGCTGCGCGGTCGATATCCGCAATATCGACGTTGCGGCCGCGTCCGCGGCGGGCGTGCTGGTGACGCAGGCGAGCCCCGGCTTCGTGCAGTCCGTTGCCGAGCTTGCGCTGGGTTTCATGGTCGACCTGTCGCGCGGCGTCTCGCGGGCCACCGCCGACTACCACGCCGGCACGATGCCCGAGGTCGTCATGGGCCGGCAGCTTGCCGGCAGCAGTGTCGGCATCATCGGGTATGGCAGCATCGGCCGTCATCTGGCCGGGATCGCAAAGGCGCTCGGCATGGAGGTGCTGGTCGCCGATCCCTTTGTCACGATCGATGACGCCGCAATCCGGCATGTGCCGCTCGACGATCTGCTTGCGCGCGCCGACTATGTCGTCTGCCTTGCGATTGCCAATGAGCAGACCGAGAACCTGATCGGGCAGGGCGCGCTGGCGCGGATGCAAAGGCACGCGTTCTTCATCAACCTGTCGCGCGGCAATCTCGTCGATGAAGCCGCGCTGGCGGCCGCGCTGCGCGAGAATCGCATCGCGGGCGCGGCGATGGATGTCGGCCGCGCGCCCGATCAGATGCCGTCGCTCGAACTTGCGAAATTGCCCAACGTGATCGCGACGCCGCATATTGGCGGGCTGACGCCGCAGGCGATCGAACACCAATCATCGGAGACGGTACGCCAGGTCGCAAGGATCAGCGCCGGCGAAGTCCCGGTTGGCGCGGTCAATGCCGACCATTGGACGCGGCGGAAGGCATGAGTTTCGCGCGTACGCTCAATTCCTCCATAGGGCTGGACAAGCCCTTGGCATCCGGCCCAAAGTTGGGGACGCAAATTCAAACTGCGGTCCGTGAGCCGCGGAAAATGAACCAGCGGCCGTCCCGCGGACAGCGACGGGCGCCGTAAAGCCATCAGGGAGCGCATCACATGGCCGTTTCACGCCGTGAAGTTTTATTGGGCAGCGCCGGCGCACTGGGCGCCGCATCGTTCTCCTTCCCGGCTCCCGCCATCGCGCAATCGGAACCGATCAAGATCGGGTGTCTCGCGGCGATCACCGGCCCGAGCTCGGCGCCGACCGTCGGTTTCAATCGCGGCGTGAACTTCGCGGTCGATGCCATCAATGGGAGCGGCGGGGTGAAGGGCCGCAAGATCGAGCTCGTGATGCGCGACACCCAGGGCGATCCGACCAAGGCGGTGAACGCCACGCAGGAGCTGATCAGCCAGGCCAAGGTCCACGCGATCTGGGGGCCGCTGAATTCGGGCGAGGCGCTGGCGACGACGCCGATCATGGCGCGCGCCAAGATGCCGGATCTTCACCCCTGTGTCGTCGAAAGCCTGATTGATCCAGCCAAATATCCCAACGCGTTCCGTATCGCGCCGTCGAACAATCAGTGGGACGATGCGGTGCGCAACTATTGCCTCAAGATCCTCAAGGTGAAGAAGGTCGCGGTCATCGGCGACACCACCGGCTATGGCGTCACGGCCGTCGGCGCGTCGGTCGCGGCCTTCAAGAAGGATGGCGCCGAGGTGGTCTACCAGGCCAATGTCGATTCGACACAGCCTGACATGACGCCGGACATGCTGCGAGCCAAGAATGCCGGTGCAGAGGCGATCGTGGTCTGGAGCGTGTCGACCGGCATGGAGGCGCGCATGTTCAACACCCGCGCTGCGATGAATTGGGATGTGCCCTTCGTCGGGCATCCCTCGATGGCGTCGGGCGAGCTCGCCGGTCTCGTCGCCAAGCCGGAGAACTGGAAGAAAGTTTACGCCATCGGCTACAAGAGTTGCAGCTACGACGGCGCTGGCAAGCTGCCACAGAGGAGCGAGGATCTGGTCGCGCGGCTTGCCAAGGCCAACGTCGTGCTGAGCGATACGCTGTTGTGGTGGGTCGCCGGCGGCATCGACTGCATCGAGCTGATCGCCAAGGCGGTCGCGGAAAGCGGCTCGACCGACAGCACGGGCATCATCAAGTACTGGAATACGCTGTCGAGCTATCCCGGCTATTTCGGCAACTACCGCTTCTCGCCGACCGAGCACAACGGCTACTTGACCGAGGAGATCGTGATGTCGGAGGCCAGCACCGCCAAAAACGGCACCTTCGCATTGGCGCCGGGATATACCTGAGCTCCGGAGGAGGGCGCAGCCGATGCTCGCCTCGATCCTTGCATCCGGTCTCGCTGCGGGCGCGATCTACGCGCTGGTCGGTGTCACCTACAATACGATGTTCTCGACCTCGCGGGTGATGAGCTTCACCGCCGGCCAACTCGCCATGCTCGGCGGCGTGTTCGGCTCGATGTTCACGCTGAAGATGGGTCTGCCCATTGTCGTCGGCTTCCTGCTGACGCTGCTCTGCTGCGCCATCATCGGCATCATCACCGAATTCGTCGCGGTGCGGCCGGTGCTGAAGAGCCTCGATCAGCACCTCTATGTGCTGTCGACGCTTGCGGTCGCGCTGATGATCCAGCAGGTCGCTGCGATCAAATGGGGCACCGAGCCGCAGCCGTTTCCACGTATCGTCGGGATCGGCGAGGGCATCCTGGATGAGAAGTTCTGGCTGCCGGTCGCGGCCTGCGCTATCACCATCGTCGGCCTCGAGTATCTCTATCGTCGCACGCTGGTCGGTCGCGCCTTTCTTGCCATTGCGGAAGACAATTTCGCCGCGCGCGCGCTCGGCCTGCCCGAGCGCAACCTGCGGGTCGCGAGCTATGCGCTGGCCGGCGTGATCGGCGGCATCGCGGGATTCTCCGGCGGCCAGTTGTTGCTCGCATTCTTTGCCAACGGCGCGCTGTTGAACTTCTACGGCTTCGTGCCGGTGGCGCTGGGCGGCCTCGGCAACAATCGCGGGGCCATCATTGGTGGTTTGGCGCTCGGGCTGTTCCAGCAGGCGGCGAATTTCCTGGTCGGCGGCATCTTCTCCTCGGTCGCGGTGTTCACGCTGTTCATCGTGGTCCTGCTGGCGGCGCCGCAGGGCCTGTTCGGCGCGTCGACCGCGCGGAGAGTGTGATGACATCAGTCACCGCAACTTCGGCTCAAGTCGAAGGCGGTGCATGGCGCACCGCCTTGCCGCACATCGCGCCGTTCCTCGGGATTCTTGTACTGGCGTTGCTGCTGCCGTTCGTCAGCAACGATTATTGGGCGTTGATCGGCACCCGCATGGCGATCTACTGGGTGCTGGTGTCAGGCCTCAATCTGGTCGTCGGCTTCGCCGGCCACCTCGCGATCGGCTATGTCGCGCTGCTGACGCTCGGTGCCTATACCACGAGCGTGCTGGTTGCCGGCAATGTGGCGCCGGCGCTGCCGGTGTTCGTGGCGTTGCCGATCGCGGGCTGCGTCGGGGCGATTTTCGGCGTCATCGTCGGCCTGCCGGCGCTGCGGCTGCGCACCTTCTATTTCGCGATGTCGACGCTGGGTTTCGCGACCATCGTGACCCAGATCGCGCTGGCGTGGCAGAGCGTCACCGGCGGGGGCATCGGCATCGCCGGGCCGGAGTTCCCGGCGCCGTTCAACACGGCATGGGGCTTCTATGGGCTCTGCATCGCGTTCGCCGTCGTGACGACCTGGATGAGCGCCAACATCGCGCGCAGCCGCTTCGGCCGCGCCCTGATCGCGGTGCGCGACGCCGAGGTCGCGGCGGAAGCGACCGGCATCTCCAAGCCGAAAATGCTGATCGCGATCTTCCTGTTCGCCGGTGCGCTCGCCGCGATCGCCGGCGGGCTGTTCGCGACCCTGCAGACCTACATCACGCCTGATGCCTTTACCTTCGATCTGTCCGTGCTGTTCTTCATCGCGATCCTGATCGGCGGCCGCGGCTCGATCCTGGGTCCGATGCTCGGCACCATCATCCTGACCATCCTGCCGGAGATCGCCGCACCGCTCGCAGCTTGGTCAACCTTCCTCTACGCCGTGCTGCTATTGGTGATCGTGCTGGTGATACCAGGCGGCATCGCATCGCTCCTGGATTTCCGCAACCGTCGTCCGCTCGCCAGCAACCGCGCGATCGTGCCGCGCCCGGCCGCGCTCGCCGACATCGTGCGTCAGCGCAAGGGCGGCAAGGTGCTGAGGCTGCGCGGCATCGCGCTCAGCTTCGGCAATGTGAAGGCGATCGACGGGCTCGATCTCGACGTCGCGCCCGGCCAGATCCACGGCCTGATCGGCCCGAACGGCAGCGGCAAGACCACGACGCTCAACGTCATCTCCGGCTACTATGCCGCGAAGGCCGGCAGCATGACATTGGGCGACGAGGCATTGCGCGCAGGCCAGCCTGTGCTCCGCGCCGCCTGTGGCATCGCGCGCACCTTCCAGACGCCGCGCGTGATCGGCGAAGCCTCGGTGCTCCAGAACGTGATGATCGGCGGCTCGATCGAAGGCAGGGCGACCTTCGTCGAGGCGATGCTCAGTCTTCCGCGTAACGGGGAGGACGAGCGCATGCTCGCTGCCAAGGCCCGCGCCTTGCTTGGCGTCGTCGGGTTGGAGTCGCTGGCCGATGTGCGCGCGGATCGCCTGCAGCACAGCGAGCTGCGTTTCATCGAGATCGCACGTGCGTTGATGCTTGATCCGGATTTCCTGCTGCTTGACGAGCCCGCGGCCGGCCTCTCCAACGACGAGATCGAGCGGCTTGCTTCGCTGATCATGGCGATCTGCGACCGCGGCACCGGCGTGCTGTTGGTCGAACACCACGCCGACCTGATCTTCGACATCTGCCACCAGGTCACCGTGCTCAATCTCGGCCGCACGCTGGCGGCAGGCACGCCGGCGGAAATCCGCGTTCACAAGGAGGTCGTCAGTGCTTACCTCGGCGGCTGAACCTCTGCTCTCGGTGAAAGAGCTGGAGTCCGGCTACGGCAAAATCCGTGTGCTGCATGGCATCGATCTTGCGATCGCGGCCGGCGAGGTAGTGGCGCTGCTCGGCCCCAACGGCGCCGGAAAGACCACGCTGCTGCGCGCGCTGTCGGGACTGTTGCCGGTCAGCGCCGGGCATGTGCGCTTCGACGGCCGCGACATGACCAACGCAACGCCGCGCGACGCGGCGCGGGCCGGTCTCGTGCATGTCATCGAGGGACATCGCGTCTTCACGCAGATTTCCGTAACGGACAACCTGTTGCTCGCCGGCTACGACCTGCCGCGCGCCGAGCGCGCCGTGCGGGTGGAGGAGGCGCTGGCGTTCTTCCCTGAAATCGCCGAGAAGCGTCACGAGCGTGGCGGCGCGCTATCGGGTGGGCAACAACAGATGCTGACGGTAGCGCAAGGCCTGGTTCGTCGCCCGCGGCTCTTGATGCTGGATGAGCCCTCGGCTGGCCTCTCGCCGGTACTGGTCGATCGCGTCCTCAATGTCATCGGCCGCTTGCGCCAGCAAGGCACGGCGGTGCTGCTGGTCGAGCAACTGCTGGAAAAGGCGCTGGCAGCCGCCGATCGGGTCTACGCTCTGGTGCAAGGGAATATCGCGCTGGAGGCGCCGACCTGCGAAGGCGACCTGCCACACCGGCTCGAGCGCGCCTATTTCGGTCACGAAAGCCGCGCCTTGGGTGCCTGAAAAATCCAGAGCATCGACAGCGCAATTCAAGTCTGCCACAAGGTTTCCATGCGGCTTCCCTTTTTCTACGGCTGGATCGTCATCGCGGTGACGTTCGTCACTATGGCGATTGGAGTCAATGCGCGCACCGCGTTCTCGCTGTTCTATCCGCCGATCATCGGCGAGTTCGGCTGGGAGCGCGGTGTCACCGCCGGCGCGTTCTCATTCGGCTTCGTGGTGTCGGGCGCGGTCAGCCCGCTGATCGGGCGGATGATGGACCACTACGGTCCACGCGCGGTAATGGAAGTCGGCGTCGCATTGATGGCAGGAGGGCTGCTGCTGGCGCCGCTGACGTCGCAGCCCTGGCATCTCTATCTCACGATCGGCGTGCTGGTCGGCGCCGGCAGCGTCTGCCTCGGTTATTCCGGTCAATCGCTGTTCCTGCCGAACTGGTTCATCCGTCGCCGAGGCTTTGCGATAGGGCTCGCCTTTGCCGGGGTCGGCATCGGCTCGGTGACACTGCTGCCGTGGGTGCAGCATATGATCGAGCAGAGCGGCTGGCGCACCGCCTGCACCGCGATGGGCATCCTGGTGCTGGTCGTGCTCGCGCCGATCAACGTTCTGCTGCGCAAGCGCCCGGAGGACATCGGCCTGCAACCCGATGGTGATGCCGCGCCGACCGGGACCTCGGCCAAGCCGGCATCGAACATCGTCGATCCCGTCTGGGCCGGCACGGACTGGACATTGCGGCGCGCGCTCCGCACCGCCCGGTTCTGGTGGATCGCGGTAGGATATTTCTGCGGCCTGTATATCTGGTACGCGGTTCAGGTACACCAGACCAAGTTCCTGCTCGATATCGGCTTCAGCTCCAGCGTCGGAGTCTGGGCGCTCGGCGTTGTCAGCCTGCTTGGCATTCCCGGCCAGATCTGGCTCGGGCATTTGTCAGATCGTATCGGCCGCGAGTGGGTCTGGGCGATTTCCTGCGTCGGCTTCGCCATCTGCTTTGCGGCGCTGGTCGCGCTGAAATATTGGCCGACCATGACGCTCGTCTATCTCATGGTGTTCACGCAGGGCGCGCTCGGTTACGGCCTGACTTCGGTGATGGGACCGGTCGTGCTGGAGATCTTCCAGGGCAAGCATTACGGCAGCATCTTCGGTACCGTCATGCTCGCAGCGCTGGCCGGTGGTGCTGCGGGACCTTGGGCGACCGGCCAGCTTTACGATCTCTCGGAGAGCTACACGGTCGCATTCACCGTTGGCATCGGCGTAAGCCTGTTGTCGGCGATCGCGATCTGGCAGGCTTCGCCCGGCAAGGTCCGCGCTGTCGCCGGGCAGATGCACAAGATCGAGAGCCCGGGATGAATCGGATCAGGTGGGAGCAACTCCGATCGCCCGCTGCAGGTCGGTAATCGCGCGGAGGAAACTATCCGATGGCGTGGTCTCCGGGTCGATCAGCCGATGCAGGCGGAAACCGTCGTCGAGCGCGAGCACGATTGCGCCGATCCATTCCGAATCGAGCGCGCCGCTCCTGCCGGCATTCCTCAGCGTCGTCTCGACGATATCGGTGATCAGCTTGCGCCGCGCGCGCAGGCGTTTGGCGAGTTCCGGCCTGCGCTTCTCGGCGCGCGCCACGAACAGGATCATCTCCATATGCAGGAGAGGCGAGCGTCCGAGCGGATCCTGCCGGCTGCGGTCCATGGTCCGCAGGGCCTCGAGGAAATCTGCGAGGTTCTGGTGCTTCGCAAGCAGTTCCAGATTGCGCCGGATCGATTGCTCGACGTGATCCTCGAGCATGGCGATGATCAGTTCGTCCTTGCTGTTGAAGTTCGAGTAGAAAGCGCCGCGCGTAAAGCCCGCCGCGGCCGCGATCGCCTCGATGCTTGCGCCGCCAATTCCCTGGTCCTCGAACACCCGCGCCGCCGCCTCGAACAGCTTTTCGCAAGTGGCATCCCGAGTCGGCCTGGTTCGAACCCTTGACATCGCCCGATTTTAGGGCAAAATGCAACTCGATACAATAATGTATTGTGTTACCGAATTGCAAAATTGATCGAACAAAATTGATCCAACCGGATGGCGCAAAGCGGCCGCCCGGCCCCTAGGATGACAGCAACGCGCGCCATTTGCCCATCGGCGCAACAGGCCAGCGAGGGTTACTATGAACGAACATGCTCAGGCGGCGAGCAGCGAACCGCTTTTCAATCCCTTGGCACCCGAGTTCATCCGCAACCCCTATCCGCACTACGAGCGGTTGCGCACCACGGATCCGATGCACGTCAACGCGCATGGCGCCTTCGTCGCCAGCCGCCACGCCGAAGTGAGTCTGGTCTTGCGCGACAAGCGCTTCGGTAAGGACTATGTCGACCGCACCGTCCGCCGCTACGGTCCGAAGATCATGGAAGAGCCGGTCTTCCGCAGCATGAGCCACTGGATGCTGCAGCAGGATCCGCCTGATCACACCCGCCTGAGGGGCCTCGTGGTGAAGGCCTTTACCGCGCGCCGGGTCGAGGACATGCGTCCGCGCATCCAGCAGGTCGTCGACGAAACACTCGAACGCATCATTCCGCAGGGCAGAATGGACCTGATCGAGGATTTTGCGTTCCGCCTGCCGGTGACGATCATCTGCGACATGCTCGGCATCCCCGAGGAGCATCGCGACGCGTTCTACAACGGCTCGCGCGACGGTGGACGCCTGCTCGATCCGGTGCCGCTGTCACCCGAGGAGATCAAGCAGGGCAATGCCGGCAACGCGATGGCGGCGATGTACTTCCATCAGCTCTTTGAGCTGCGGCGCAAGCAGCCCGGCGACGACCTCACCACGCAACTGGTGCAGGCCGAGGAGAACGGTCACAAGCTTACGAACGAAGAGCTCACGGCCAACATCATCCTGTTGTTCGGCGCCGGCCACGAGACGACCGTGAACCTGATTGGCAACGGCCTCCTGGCGCTGCATCGCAATCCTGACCAACTCTCCCTGCTCAGGGCCAATCCCGGCCTGATCACCAACGCGATCGAGGAATTCCTGCGGTACGACTCCTCGGTGCAGCTCACCGGTCGTGTCGCGCTGGAGGACATCGAGGACCTCGGCGGCAAGCGCATTCCGAAGGGCGAGACCGTGCTGTGCCTGCTCGGCTCGGCCAATCACGACCCGGCGGTCTATCCTGATCGCCCCGAACGGCTCGACATCACGCGGCCGAACGTGAAGCCACTGTCGTTCGGCGGCGGCATCCATTTCTGCCTTGGCGCCCAGCTCGCGCGGATCGAGGCGGAGATCGCGATCTCGACCCTGTTGCGCCGGATTCCGGACCTGCGGCTCGATGACGCGGAAAATCCGGAATGGCGGCCGACCTTTGTGCTGCGCGGGCTGAAGCGGCTCCCCGCGCGCTGGTGATCCGGCACATTTCGGACCGGTCAGCATCGGCCGTGCCCACGCAGGCTTGAGCGGAGGCACCTTCGGGCCTGCCAGTCACAGCAGCAAAGGTGCTGTGACTTCGCCATACTTGCCTCTATATATTGGGCGGCTCCGGCTCGGGCTCGCCACAGGCAGGCTGCCCGCGGGGCGGGCTTAAAGGGAGACACCGTGCAGACGACGCTGCTCGGCCTGGCGATTGCGTTCATCCTTGCGCTGGCGGCCGCACTGGTCGGTCCGTATTTCGTCGACTGGAACCAGTTCAGGCCGCAATTCGAGGCGGAGGCGACCAAGATCATCGGCGCGCCGGTCCGCGTTGGCGGCAAGCTCGACGCGCGCCTGTTGCCGGCCCCATCGTTGCGGCTCAACTCCGTGACCGTCGGCGGCGCCAGCGACCTCGGCAAAGTCGGCGCCGACAAACTGGATGTCGAATTCAGCTTGGGCTCGCTGATGCGCGGCGAATGGCGCGCCACCGAACTGACCCTCAACGGCGTGTCGCTCGATCTCCGGCTCGATCCGAAAGGGCGCATCGACTGGCCGGCCACGAGCGGCACCTTCAACCTGGCGTCGCTCGCGATCGACCGGCTCAATCTTACCGGCCGCGTCGCGCTGCACGATGCGGCGAGCCGCGGCACGCTCGAGCTGAATGACATCGTCTTCAGCGGCGATGTCCGCTCGCTCGCCGGCGCGATCCGCGGCGACGGCAATTTCATGTTCGATGGCACGCGCTATCCGTTTCGCGTCTCGTCGGGGCAGGGCCCCGATGGCAACGGAACGCGCGTGCATTTCACCATCGATCCGGCGCGGCGCGCGTTGTCGGCCGATCTCGAGGGCATTCTGAGCTTCGAGTCCCGCGCGCCGCGGTTCGAGGGCGCGGTGACGCTGGCGGCAACGCCGAGCCAGCGCGGCAGGGCAGACGAACCGCCGTGGCGGATCGCAGCCAAGGTGAAGACCGACTATTCGGCGGCGCGGCTCGACCAGGTCGAGGTGAGCTATGGCGCCGAAGATCGGGCGCTGAAGCTTGCCGGCGCCGGCGACATCCGCTTCGGCGCAGCGCCGCTGCTGCGTGCCGCGCTGTCGGCGCGCCAGCTCGACGCCGATAGGTTTGCCGCCAAGGACAGCGGAAAGGATGGCAATGCGGAGCCGGCGCGCGTGCTGCCGGCGCTGCGCGCGTTTTTCTCGGGCCTGCCGGAAAGCCCGATTCCCGCGCAGATCGAGGTTGCGACCGAGCAGGTGATGCTCGGCGGTCGTCCTCTGCAGGACGTCTCGTCCGAACTCTATTCGGATGCAAAGTCATGGACGGTGCGACGGCTGGAGTTTCGCGCGCCGGGAACGACGCGCGTCGCAATGAGCGGCGCCGCGGCGCAAGGCGGGTCATCCGACAGCTTCAGGACGGCACTCAATGTCGAGTCGTCGGATCCGGATGCGCTAGTGGGCTGGCTGCAGGGCCGCGGCGACATCGCCCGTCGGAGTCAGAAGCCATTTCGGCTGCGCGGCGATGTGACGGTGTCTCCGGCCGGCTTTGCGATCGACGCCATGAAGGCCGAGATCGAGGGCGGTGCGCTTGAGGGCCGCGTTGCGGTTGCGCACCGTGAGGCGGCCAGCGGATCGAAGATCGAGGCGCAGGTGAAGGCGGAGCGACTCGATCTCGATGCGACCGCCGCCTTCATCCGCTCGCTGGCCGGCCCGCAGGCCGAATGGCCCGACGAAGCCCAGCTCTCGCTCGACATTGGGCGCGCCATATCCGCGGGCCAGGAAATGCGCCCGCTGTTTGCAAAGTTCCGCTACAGCCCAAAGGAGATCGTGCTGGACCGGATCAAGATCGGCCAGTCCGACAAGGTTGCCCTGGACGGCAGCGGCAATTTCGATCGCGCCAGTTCCACGGGGAGGCTGCTCCTTGACGTGACAGCCGCATCACTGTCGCAGGTCGCAACTTCGGTCTCGCCTTTTGCTCCGTCGGTTGCCTCGAGGCTTGAGGCACTCAAGGTCGCGCCGGGCCCGGCCCACGCCAAGCTCGACATTGGTCTGTTGCAAGGCAAGGCGCCCGGGATCGCTACGACGGCCGTGTTGGACGTCGAGGCGCCGCAGGTCAAAGGCCGCCTGAGCATTGGAGGGTCATTGTCCGCGGCAGCAATTAGCGGCTTCGATATCGATGCGCTCAGCCATAGTGAGATTGGTGGCGTAGCGAAAATCTCGGCGGAGCAGGGGCGCATTGTGCTGGCATTGCTGGGTCTCGACCAGATGGTTGCCGCCGGCACCGGCCCGGCGCAGTTCGAGGCCACGGTGAACGGCGCCTGGGGCGCGCCGCTGCGACTGAAGGCCCGGTTGTGGGGCGCCGGGCTTGATGCTGATGCCGAGGGGTCCGCGGAGCCGTGGGCGAAGGATGCCAAATCGAGCGTCAGTCTCCGCGTCCGCAGCGCCGACATCAGCCCGTTGCTGGATCTGAAATCGTCCGACCAGGGAGGAAACATCCGACTGTCGTCGCGGGTGACACTGGCGGGTGACAGACTGACCTTCGGCGATCTGGATAGCATCGTCGCTGGCTCGCGGCTGCGCGGGCACCTTGCGCTGACTCTCGCCGACGAAAAGGCCATCGAGGGCGAAATCGGTCTCGACCAGATCACGCTCGCGCCGATCTTTGCGACCGCAATCGGCGCCGCAGGACATGATGGAACCGAGCCGCTCGGCGCGGGATTGACCAAGGGCTGGCGCGGCAGGGTCGCGTTCGAGGCCCTGCACGGCTTGTTGCCGGGCGGAGCGGAACTGCAGCCGGTGAGCGGCATCGTCAGGGCCGACGGTCAATCGCTGACGTTTGAGGGCATCAAGGGCAAGATTGGCGGCGGCGAGGCGAGCGCCACCATCGACGCGCGGCAAAGCGCCAACGGCGTCACGCTGAACGCGAACGTCCAGCTCGGAGGCGTCGATGGTTCGGCGCTGCGCTACCGCAATCTCGCGATGCCCAAGGGCCGCGCGTCGATGCAGATGACGCTCATGAGCCAGGGCCGCAGCGCCTCGGCCCTCACCGGCGCGCTGTCTGGCAGCGGCACCGTGACGCTCGAATCGGCCAAGTTCGCGGGGCTCGACCCGCGCGTCTTCGACGTTGCGATACGCGCCAGCGATTCCGGACAGGCGAGCGACGATACGCGGCTGAAGCAGATCATCGAGCCCGTGCTCGCAGCCGGCACATTGTCGATCGCGTCAGCGCAAATTCCATTCAACATCCGTGACGGCCGCATCCGCGTCGCCGCGACCACGCTCGCCGCGATCGGTGCCAACGCCATCGTGTCCGGCGGCTACGATATTCCGGCGGACCAGGTCGACATTCGTGCCGCGCTGGCCTCGACGCTTGTCGGCACAACCAGCAGTCGCCCGGAGATTCAGTTGCTCGCGGTCGGCACGCCGGATGGGCTGACGCGCAGCATTGATATCACCGCATTGTCGTCCTGGCTCGCGGTGCGTGCGATCGATCGTGAAACGCGCCGGCTGGACGCGATCGAACGTGGTGAGCCACCGCCGCCACCTGAACCGATGCCGGCGGCGATTCCGCACGCGACCGAGCCTGCGGCGGAGGCGCCGGATTCCGGTTCGGCGGCGTTTCCGCCCTCCGAAGCGGCGAAGTCCGGCCGCGATCCGCGTCGTGCGCCTCAGAAGTCGAAGATCGTGGCGCCGCGTCCGCCGATCGTGCCGCCGGTTGCCACGGCGCCCGCGGTTGCGACGCCAGCGCCGGTCGCAAGCCAGCCCCAAGTCGCTCCATTGCCGCCTCCGATCGAGGTCAAACCGTTGCCCGGAATGCCCAGGCCGAAGCCGCGTCCGCCGCTGTCGCTCGCGCCGCAGGTCGCCAATCCGCCGGCTCGGCCGGCAGTGCAGAATTGAGGCATGATTGGGAAAGCATCATTGCGACATTGAAGGCGGCGCCCGGCGATGCCTTCGCGAGGCGTCACGCGCACGCTCTCAAGCGCGAAAATGATTCAGCAGAGCCAGTCGACAAAGAACGACGAGATCGGGAGGGACCATCGTCGCGCTTTGCCTGGTTGCTTGAGCATGATCGTCCCGGAAAACATCTCACGGTCTTCCGGATCAAGCGTCACGCCTGCTGCCGCGTATCCACCTGCTGCGGCCTTGCTTCCGGCACCGCGGGAGCTGCGCGTGAGCGGAAATAGTCGAGCACGAAGAGTCGGATCGCCGAGGAGAGGTTGCCCTGCTGGCGGTTGCTGTCGATCTCGCCGACCAGTTCCGAAAGCGTCATGTTCCGGAGACCGGAGATCTCCTTCATGCCGTTCCAGAACGCCTCTTCGAGGCTGACGCTGGTCTTGTGGCCAGCGACGACGATCGAACGTTTGACGACGGGGGATTTCATGATGTCTCTCCGCCATCGATGTGATGCTGATCAAGCAGGCGATTGGAACGTTCGATGGCCAACTCATCGCGCGCCCGTTCGGACTTTGTACGACCAAAACGCGCACGATTGGTCCCGGCTTGCTTTGCCGCCTGCTCGCGCTCGGTGCGTTTCTTGAAACGTTTCAGGTTGACCACGTCCCCCATGCTCGTCCTCATCATCCGCTCACACGACTTGGGGACACAATGTGACGAAAGCAAGAGTAATGACGAAAGCAGGAGTAGCGACGCTGCGCGCCAAGCTCAATGTTCATCAAAAATCCTCGTTCGACGCTTAGTGATAGCACCAAAAAATCAATTTCGCTCTGCGAAAACAATGCGTCTGGTCGCTCTAGCATGCGCAGACGCAGAGCTGATAGCGAATATATGACTTCTCTCATTCTTTGGGCGTTATCGTCCACAATCAATTCGCGCGCGAGTGCCCGTAATTCCCCGGTCTGCGCGTCAATCATTCAGTTCGGGTGTGTCATTTTGTCCGGCTGCACCAGCCGATCAAATTCATCTTCAGACACAAAACCAAGCCGCAATGCCTCTTCTTTTAGCGTTGTTCCGCGTGCATGCGCTGCCTTGGCGACTTTTGCAGCATTGTCGTAGCCGATCTTCGGTGCGAGCGCCGTCACCAGCATCAGCGAACGCTGCATCAACTCGCCGATGCGCTTTTCGTCTGCGCGTATTCCGACAACGCAATGCTCCGTGAATGAGCGGGCCACGTCGGACAGCAGTCGAATGGAATTCATCATACAGTATGCCAAAACCGGCTTGTACACGTTCAGCTCGAAATGTCCCTGGCTGCCGGCAAGTGTGATTGAGGTCTCATTGCCGAACACCTTGCAGCACACCATCGTCAGCGCCTCGCATTGGGTCGGGTTGACCTTGCCTGGCATGATAGACGAGCCCGGCTCGTTCTCGGGCAGGATCAATTCGCCGAGACCCGAGCGCGGGCCCGAGCCGAGGAAACGGATATCGTTGGCGATCTTGAACAGGCCGGTTGCTACCGAATTGATCGCGCCATGCGTGAACACGTAGGCGTCATTCGAGGCCAGCGCCTCGAATTTGTTCGCAGCACTCGTGAAGGGCAGCTTGGTGATCTTGGCGACGTGCTTGGCAAAGGTCCTGGCGAATTTCGGTTTCGAGTTGAGGCCGGTGCCGACGGCGGTGCCGCCTTGCGCCAGCGGGAACAGGTCCTTCACGGCGGTGTGCAGCCGCGCGATGCCGCTCTCGACCTGCGCGGCGTAGCCCGAGAACTCCTGGCCGAGCGTCAGGGGAGTTGCGTCCTGGGTGTGCGTGCGCCCGATCTTGACGATACCTGCGAACGCCTTTTCCTTTTTGCGCAGCTCGCGATGCAACTCGCTGAGCGCAGGGATCAGATCGGCAATGACATGTTGCGCCGCCGCGATGTGCATCGCGGTCGGGAATGAATCGTTCGACGACTGACTCATGTTGACGTGGTCGTTCGGATGAATCGGCTTCTTTGCGCCGAGCTCGCCGCCGAGCATCTGGTTGGCGCGATTGGCGATCACCTCGTTGAGGTTCATATTGGTCTGCGTGCCGGACCCGGTCTGCCACACCACCAGCGGAAAGTGATCGTCGAGCTTGCCCTCGATCACTTCCTTGGCGGCGCGAACAATGGCGCCGGCGCGGCGCGCGTCGAGCAGGCCGAGCTCGCGATTGGTCAAGGCTGCCGCGAGCTTGACGATGCCAAGTGCGTGGATGATTGGGATCGGCATCCGGTCATGACCGATCTTGAAGTTCTGCCGCGAGCGTTCGGTCTGCGCGCCCCAGTAACGGTCGGCGGGCACATCGATCGGGCCGAAGCTGTCGGTCTCGCTGCGGGTCGTCGTCTTGGAAGGTGTTGCTGATCGAGCCATGAATGTTGTCCGCTTGCTTCGCGAGAGCATGATCCGGAGATGTGACGACCGGTTCTTCCTCGCGGCAGACGCAAACCGCCACCGCCAGGAGCATGCTCACACAGAAAATCGATCGGAACGACAAGCGTCATCCCGATCTTCGCAAGCGGCATCCTACAGGGTCGAGGATTACTCTGCGCTTAGATTATTTCTTGCGGAAACGATCGAGCCGAACCACCTCGGCACCTTCGCCGGGCTTCGCCGGCTCTTCCATGACCTCGGTCGCGGCCGGCGGCGCAGGCAGAGAGGCGGCCGGTGCCGCAGCCGGGAGCTTGGCCGGAGGTTCTTCGGCCACGGCATCGGAGGCGTCGAATTGCAGGTCGAACGGCGCGGATGGATCGAGGAAGCGCGTCACCGCGGCGAACGGCACGGTCAGCCGCTCCGGAATGCCGCCGAACGACAATCCGACCTCGAACCGGTCCTCCGTCACCACGAGGTCCCAGAACTGGTGCTGCAGGATGATCGTCATCTCCTCCGGATACTGCGCAAGCAGCCGCGGGGAGAGTTTCACGCCCTCGGCGGTCGACAGGAAGGTGATGTAGAAATGGTGTTCGCCTGGCAGGCCGTGCTCGGCCGCGTCGGCGAGGACCCGACGCAGCACCCCGCGCAGCGCGTCGCGCGCCAGCACGTCATATCGGATGTGATCGGTCGCCATGGGTCATCCTGTTGTTCTCGAAACCTTGCCGGCTGGTCGGCGCCGCCGCCGTCCGACTCGCCTCCTTTTGGGCCATGGTACCCTGTTGGGGACCGGAAATCAGCAGGGGGAACCACAAACGCAGGCGAAAATGCCCGATCTGCAATGAAGTGGAGGCTTCTGTTGCCAGGTGCCTCCGAACCCCGCCTAGCGGAGCTTAACCCGCTAGGACTTCAAGATGGTCTTTCAAACTGCGTTACGCAGCCTGAGCAACCGGAGCAAAGTTGTCGTTGGCAACTATTGCATTGGCCCGATATCGGCGGAACCATACCGAGAAAAAACGCGCCCTTTACGCCCTCGTCGATCCTATTTCGCCCCCGCCGAAAACCACCTGAAGCCGATGGGTTTTGGTGGAGGCGCCGGGTACCGCCCCCGGGTCCGAATGGTTTATTGCGACGGTCATTTATTTCCATAGCCGGCGAACCGGCATCTCCAATATAGGCGCCAAGGATTGAGAAAAATAGAGCCAATTCCGCGCTCATTTGACCGTGAAACCTGCCGATTTGGGTTGGCCGGTGTGCCGCCGCCAGTCTAGATATCATCCATGCCTCCGGATTCGCAGCCGGTTGCCGCTCCGGCGCCGGACACCCCCACACCCAATCCACCACCGCAGCCCGGACTGTTCGAACTGTTCGTGGCGTTCGCCAAGATGTCGCTCGCGGGGTTTGGCGGGGTGCTGGTCTGGGCGCGCCGCGGCATCGTCGAGCAGCACCGCTGGATGACGGCGGAGGAGTTCAACGAGACCTTCGCGCTCTGCCATTTCCTGCCGGGTCCGAACATCGTGAACCTGTCGTTTGTGTTCGGCTCGCGCTTCCGCGGCATTGCCGGCGGTCTCGCGGCCTTCGCCGGGCTGGTCGGTCCACCCATGGTGATCGCGACCGTCCTGGCCGGGCTCTACGCGCACTATGGCGAGATCGATGCTCTTCGCCGCACGCTCGCCGGCGTCGCCTGCGCGGCGGTCGGACTTTTGATCGCGGTCGTCTTCAAGATGATGATGCCGCTCGTCAAGCGGCGCGATCTCGTTGGCCTCGTCATCCTGGCGGCGGTGTTCGTCGCGATCGGGCTGATTCGGTGGCCGCTGCAGATCGTGCTCCTGGTCGCGATCCCGCTCAGCCTTGCGATCACCATTGGCGTGCGCCGCAAAGGCAAGGCATGACAGCAAATCCCAATCCGATCGCGACGCTGGTCTGGACGTTCGGCCTGATGTCGCTGTTTGCGGTCGGAGGAGCCAATTCGGCGATTCCGGAAATGCACCGCGTCGCGGTCGACGTGCATCACTGGATGACCGACAAGCAGTTCGCCGACGTGTTCGCGATCTCGCAGCTCTCGCCGGGACCGAACGTGCTGATCGTGACATTGATCGGCTATTCCGTTGCAGGCGTCGCTGGTGCATTGGCGGCAACCGTTGCGATGTGCGGCCCGACCGCGCTGCTGGCCTATTATGTGAGCCGCTTTCTGGAACGCTCGCGCGGTGCGCGCTGGCCGGCGATCATCCAGGCGGCCCTTGTTCCTCTGTCGATCGGCCTGATGGCGGCGAGTGGCCTCATCCTGGCGCGGACATCAGACCAAAGTTGGATCGCGGCTCTGATCACCGTTGTCGCGGCAGCGCTTGCCTCTGCGACAAGGATAAATCCTTTTTGGCTGTTGCTCGCCGGGGGCGTCTTGGGTTTTGCTGGCGTTGTCTGACGAATATCGCTAGGCAAGGGCAGGGCGGGACCTAATTCCAGCCGAGAGAGGAAACAGCCGCGGCAGCGGGTCACGGAGGAGACGTGCATGGCCGATACGATGGGCCACACCGCATCAACGACGCCTGACGCATCAACGACGCGTAATACGTCGGTCGCGCTCGGAATTGTCGTGCTGGCGGTGGCGCCGCAGATTTTCGAGCTGGTGTGGTCGTTGGGAACGGTCGTCGGACTGGGGGCTGGCCGCACGCCACTGTCGGCGCTGGCGGCGCATGCCATGGCCCTCCTGCTCGCGTTTCCAAGCATCGTTGCGAAGACGGCGCTGTCGCCGGATTCGCTTCTGGCGCTGATCTATTCCTATCCGCTGTTTGCGATTGCGATCCTGACGCTTTTCGTCAAGATCAGGGCGCCGCAGGACTATATCGGCGGCATCGTGCTGATGGCGGTGGCGCTGTTTGCGCTTTGGGCATCCAGCGATCTGCAGGGGATGCACGGTTTCTCCTTCGGCGCCGGAACTGCCCCGCGCATGTTCGGCGTGCTGCTGGTGGCGCTGGGTGCCGGCATCGCCTTGACGGGGCTTCTCACCGATGGGGCGGGTCTCTCCCACTATTCCTGGCGGGGGCCGCTGTTCGTGGCGGCAGCGATCGTCTTTTTCGCGCTGGCGATCCGGCCGCTTGGGCTCATCGTCACCGCATTTTCGAGCTTCCTGATCGCAGCCGTCGGTTCGTATGAAACGAAATGGATCGAGACTATCATCGTCGGCGCCTGCCTGACGCTCGGCTGCGCGATCCTGTTTCCTTACATTTTGGGACTTCCGATGCCGATGTTCCCGCGTTTCCTGATCCAGTGAGGGCGCGATGGATCTTTTTGCCAATCTCGCCCACGGTTTCGGAGTCGCGTTCTCGCCGATCAACTTACTGATGTGCCTGATCGGCGCGCTGGTCGGCACGCTGGTCGGCGTGCTGCCCGGCATCGGCACCATCGCAACCGTCGCAATGCTGCTGCCGATCACGTTCGGCCTGCCGCCGGTCGGCGCGTTGATCATGCTCGCCGGCATCTATTACGGCGCTCAGTATGGCGGCTCGACCACATCGATCCTGGTCAATATTCCGGGCGAAGCGACCTCGGTGGTGACTGCGCTTGACGGCCATCAGATGGCCAAGCAGGGGCGCGCCGGTCCGGCGCTGGCGATCGCGGCGATCGGTTCGTTCTTCGCCGGCTGCGTCGCAACCGTGCTGATCGCCGTGCTCGGTGCACCGCTGACGAAGCTCGCGCTCGCCTTCGGCCCCGCCGAATATTTCTCGCTGATGGTGCTCGGCCTGATCTTTGCTGTGGTGTTGGCGAAGGGGTCGGTGCTGAAGGCGATCGCGATGATCGTGCTCGGGCTGTTGCTCTCGATGGTCGGCTCCGACATCGAGACCGGCGCGTCCCGGATGGCCTTCAATATCCCGGAACTCGCCGACGGCCTCGGCTTTGCGACCGTGGCGATGGGCGTGTTCGGCTTCGCCGAAATTATCCGCAACCTCGACTTCGGCGCGGAGATGAACCGTAATCTCGTCCAGCAGAAGATCACCGGCCTGATGCCGACACGAAAGGATCTGATCGACTCCGCGCCCGCGATCGGCCGCGGAACGGTGCTCGGTTCGATTCTCGGCATCCTGCCGGGCGGCGGCGCCGTAATCGCGTCGTTCGCGGCCTATACGCTGGAGAAGAAGATTGCGAAAAATCCGTCGCGGTTCGGCCGTGGCGCGATCGAGGGAGTGGCGGCGCCGGAGAGCGCCAACAACGCCGCGGCGCAGACCTCCTTCATTCCCCTGCTCACGCTCGGCATCCCACCTAACGCGGTGATGGCGCTGATGGTAGGCGCGATGACAATTCACGGCATTGTGCCCGGTCCGCAAGTCATGCAGAAACAGCCCGATCTCGTCTGGGGCATGATCGCCTCGATGTGGATCGGCAATTTGATGCTGATCATCATCAACCTGCCGCTGGTCGGCATCTGGGTCCGCCTGCTGCGCGTGCCGTACCGTCTGATGTTCCCCTCGATCGTGATCTTCTGCGCGATCGGCATCTACTCGGTGAACAATGCGCCGGTCGACGTCATCCTGGCGGGTGTGTTCGGCCTCGTCGGCTACTGGCTGATCAAGCATGATTTCGAGCCCGCACCGCTCCTGCTCGGCATGGTGCTGGGCCCGCTGATGGAGGAGAACCTGCGCCGTGCGCTCTTGATCTCGCGCGGTGACTGGAGCGTGTTTGTCACGCGTCCGCTGTCAGCGGTGCTGCTGGCCATCGCGGCCGGTCTGTTGGTGCTTGCGGTGTTGCCGAGCCTGCGTGCCAAACGCGACGAGGTGTTTACGGAGTCCGAGAGCTGATCTCGTGCCTGCCTGCGTCGGCGCGCCGCATCCCGAAGTCGAATCGACACCCGGTGTCGTCTCGTGAAACAAAAATGCCGGCCGGTTGGCCGGCATTTTTACTTGAAGGTCCCGGGGAGATTCGAGATGACCTCCATTCGCTCGCTCGCGGGCGCATGCCTTGCCGCGTTGTGCGCCCTTGCCGCACCGGCATCGGCGCAAAACTACCCGACGCGAAGCATCACCATGATCGTACCGTTCGCGGCCGGAGGTCCGACCGACGTCATTTCGCGCATCGTCACTGCGCATATGGCGCAGACGCTGGGGCAGAGCATCATCATCGAGAACGTGGTCGGCGCCGGCGGCACCACCGCGACGACGCGCGCGGCGCGCGCCGTCAATGACGGCTATACATTGATTACCGGGCATATGGGCACCCACGCCGCCTCCGTGCCGCTCTATCCCAAGCTCGCCTACCATCCGGAAAAGGACTTCGAGCCGATCGCTCTGCTCGCGGGCACGCCGATCCTGATCCTCGCGCGCAAGGACTTTCCGCCGAAGGATCTGAAGGAATTCGTGGCCTATGTGAAAGCCAACGCCGAGAAGGTCAACGCCGCGCATGCCGGCGTCGGCTCGGTCTCCCACGTGTCGTGCGAGCTGCTCAACTCGATCCTCGGAATCAAGCCGGTCGGCGTGCCCTTCAACGGCACGGGCCCCGCGATGAACGCGCTGGTCGCGGGGCAGGTCGATTACATGTGCGACCAGATCGTCAACGCGGTTCCGCAGATCAACGCCGGCACCATCAAGGCCTATGCGATCGCGACGCCGGAGCGCAACCCGTCGCTGCCCAACGTGCCGACCACGACCGAAGCCGGCCTGCCCGCATTCCAGGCCCAGGCGTGGAACGCAATCTTCGCACCGAAGGGAACGTCGCCCGCGATTATCGCGACGTTGAATGCGGCCACGGTCAAGGCGCTCGACGACGAGGCCGTCCGCAAGCGCCTGCTCGAACTCGGCAGCGTGATTCCGCCTGTCTCCGCCCGCACGCCCGAGGCGCTCGCGACCCTCGTAAAGAGCGAGATCGCGAAGTGGACGCCGGTGCTCAAGCCAGCAAGTTAGCCGGCGCGCTCAAGTAGATAGGGGGCGGAACGTCGGTTCCGCCCCCCTTGCCGTTTGCGATTCCGTGATCATTTTTCGGGGTATAATCGGTGCGCAGCGCCGAATCGGCGTGTCGACCGGCGGCGTCGGCCGCTAAATTCGCCGTTTCCCGAAGGGACCGAAACGACGCCATGAATCAATATCACGATCTGCTCGAACGCATTCTTGCCGACGGCGCGGAGAAGCATGACCGCACCGGCACCGGCACGTTGTCGATCTTCGGTCACCAGATGCGCTTCAACCTGTCGGCCGGCTTTCCGATGTTGACCACCAAGCGGCTGCCGCTGAAGGCGATCGTGCATGAGCTTTTGTGGTTCCTGGCCGGCGACACCAACATCAAATACCTCAACGACAACGGCGTCACGATCTGGGACGAATGGGCCGACGCCAATGGCGATCTCGGCCCGGTCTACGGCTCGCAATGGCGCTCCTGGCCCGCGCCGGACGGGCGCAGCATCGACCAGATCGCGAACGTGATCGAGATGATCAAGCGCAACCCGGATTCGCGGCGGCTGATCGTCAGCGCCTGGAATCCCGCCGAGGTCGACAAGATGGCGCTGCCGCCATGCCACTGCCTGTTCCAATTCTATGTCGCGAACGGCAAATTGTCGTGCCAGCTCTATCAGCGCTCCGGCGACGTGTTCCTCGGCGTGCCCTTCAACATTGCCTCGTATGCGCTGCTCACAATGATGGTCGCGCAGGTGACGGGCCTGAAGCCTGGCGACTTCGTGCATTCGCTCGGAGATGCGCACCTCTATTCGAACCATCTCGAGCAGGCGCGCCTGCAATTGACGCGGCCGACGCGGCCGCTGCCGACGATGGCGATCAATCCCGACGTGAAAGACATTTTCGGGTTCCGCTACGAAGATTTCAAACTCGAAGGCTACGATCCGCACCCGCATATCAAGGCCGAGGTCGCGGTGTGAGCGACTGATGTCTCTCGCCATCCGCCGCGCTCGGTCCGATGAGGCCGGACTGGTGTTTTCGCTGGTCCGCGAACTCGCCGACTACGAGAAGCTGTTGCACGAGGTTCAGGCCAGCGAGGCTGATATCGCCGACGCGCTGTTCGGCGAGAACCCGCGGCTTTACTGCGACATCGCCGAATGGAACGGCGAGCCGGCTGGCTTCACGGTCTGGTTCGTCAACTTCTCCACCTTCGCCGGCCGCCATGGCATCTACCTCGAAGACCTCTTCGTGCGTCCGCCGCTGCGCGGCAACGGCATCGGCAAGGCGCTGCTCGTCCATCTGGCAAGAGAGTGCGTCGCCAATGGCTGGTCGCGCCTGCAATGGGCGGTGCTCGACTGGAACGCGCCGTCGATCGCATTCTATAAATCGCTCGGTGCCGAACTGATGGACGAATGGACGATTTGCCGCGTCTCGGGTCCGGCGCTCGCGGTGCTTGCAGAAGGAGCGCGGTGATGGAAATCGTGCTCGTCGTCGCGGTCGCCGAGAACGGCGTGATCGGCCGCGACAATACAATTCCCTGGCGGCTGAAGTCGGACGTGCAGCACTTCAAGGCCATCACGCTGAACAAGCCGGTGGTGATGGGACGCAAGACCTTCGAATCCCTGCGCCGGCCGCTGCCGGGGCGGACCAATATCGTCGTGACGCGCGATCCGAACTACCGGGCCCGCGGCGCGATCGTGACGACGTCGTTCGAAAGTGCGCGCGCAGTCGCGTATGGTGACGCGCTGCGGCGTTTCGCCACTGAGATTGCCGTCATCGGCGGCGCCGAGATCTATGCCCAGTGGATGGGCGTGGCCGATCGGCTCGAAATCACCGAAGTTCATGCCAGCCCTGACGGCGAGACACGCTTTGCCGCAATCGATGCGAAGGAATGGGAAGAGGTCGCGCGCGTGCGGAATCCGGCCGGTCCGGACGACAAAGCCGACTTCTCCTATGTGACATATCGTCGGCGCGCCAAACGTTAACCAATGTGAGCATTGACAAATATGGCGCGGCGCATAGCTCGTCCGGCCAGGAAGCCCGCGTTGTAAGGGCCCCGGCAGTCCCCTATAACCGGGCCGGACATTGGAGTCCGGGCATCCTGGTCCGGACTTGCGAGGAGAACATTTGATGCCGTGGAAGAATCAAGGTGGGGGGCCGTGGGGTTCGGGTCCGAAAGGACCATGGGGCACAGGTCCGCAATCAGTCGGGCCGAGGCCGCCGGACCTTGAAGACCTTCTGCGTCGCGGCCAGGACCGGCTGCAGCAGTGGTTGCCCGGCGGACATTTCAGCGGCATGGGCATCGCGCTGGTGCTGATCGGCGCGCTGGCGATCTGGGGCTTGTCCGGCTTCTTCCGCGTGCAATCGGAAGAACTCGGCGTCGTGCTGCGCTTCGGCAAGCACGTGCGTACCGTGCAGCCCGGCTTGAACTACCACCTGCCGTATCCGATCGAGACCGTGCTGCTGCCGAAGGCGCTGCGCGTGTCGACAATTTCGATCGGCATGACGCTGATCGACGATCCGGCAAGGCGCGGCCGCACCATGCGCGACGTGCCCGAGGAAAGCCTGATGCTGACCGGCGACGAGAACATCGTGGATGTCGACTTCACCGTGTTGTGGCGCATCAAGCCCGACGGCGTCGGCAACTACCTCTTCAATATCCAGAACCCCGAGGGCACCGTGAAGGCGGTTGCCGAGAGCGCGATGCGCGAGGTGATCGGCCGCTCGGAAATCCAACCGATCCTGACCGGCGCCCGCACCATGACCGAATCCACCGTGCAGGAGCTGATGCAGAAGACGCTGGACAGCTACGGCGCGGGCATCCAGGTGACCCAGGTACAGATGCAGAAGGTCGATCCTCCGGCGCAGGTAATCGACGCTTTCCGCGACGTCCAGGCGGCGCAAGCGGATTTGCAGCGCCTCCAGAACGAAGCACAGACCTACGCCAATCGCGTCATACCCGAGGCGCGCGGCAGGGGCGCGCAGATCGTGCAGGCGGCCGAAGGCTACAAGGAGCAGGCGGTTGCCGAGGCCAAGGGCCAGAGCGCGCGCTTCCTGAAGGTCTATGACGAATACAAGAAGGCGCCCGACGTGACGCGCGAACGCATCTATCTGGAAACCATGGAGCGCGTGCTCGGCGGCTCCGAGAAGCTCGTCTATGACGGCGGCCAGGGCCAGAACATCGTGCCCTATCTGCCTCTCGGGGAGCTTACACCGCGGCGCCCGGCGGCGCCGGCCACGACCGGCCAGCAGCAGGGGGCTACGCGATGAGGTCCCCCGTCACCGGCATTGCCGCCCTGATCGTCCTATTTGCTCTGGTCATCGTTGCCTACAGCTCGACGTTCACCGTGCAGCAGACCGAGCAGGTGCTCGTGGTGCGGCTCGGCGAGCCCGTCCGTGTCGTGACCGAGCCCGGTCTGAACTTCAAGGCGCCCTTCATTGACAGCGTGATCTCGATCGACAAGCGTATTCTCGACCTGGAAAACCCTTCGCAGGAAGTGATTGCCTTCGACCAGCGACGACTGGTGGTCGACGCCTTTGCGCGCTACCGCATCAAGAATGCGCTGCGCTTCTATCAGAGCGTCGGCTCGATCCAGGCGGCCAACATCCAGTTGACGACGCTGCTCAACGCTGCGCTGCGCCGCGTGCTTGGCGAGGCGACCTTTATCCAGATCGTGCGCGACGAACGGGAAGCGCTGATGGCACGTATCCGCAGCCAACTCGACCGGGAAGCTGACCGTTACGGTATCGAGGTCGTCGACGTGCGTATCCGCCGCGCCGATCTGCCGGAGCAGAACAGCCAGGCCGTCTACGACCGTATGAAGACCGAACGACAGCGCGAGGCCGCCGAATTCCGCGCCCAGGGCAGCCAGAAGGCGCAGGAGATCCGCTCCCGGGCGGATCGCGAGGCAACGGTGATCGTCGCGGAGGCCAACTCGTCCTCCGAGCAGATCCGCGGTGCTGGCGATGCCGAACGCAACCGCCTGTTTGCCGAGGCCTACGGCAAGGACCAGGACTTCTTCTCCTTCTATCGTTCGATGTCGGCCTATGAAAGCGGCCTGCGCTCGAGCGATACGCGCTTCCTGTTGCGGCCGGACTCCGACTTCTTCAGATATTTCGGCAATCCGAGCGGTAAGCGGCCCGAGGCAGCCGCCGCGCCGAAGCCTTAAAGTTGACGTATGGCGGCGACGCGGAACAACGCGTTGCCGCCATCAATCAAGAAGAAAAAGCAAGCGGGAGGCTGCCATCCGATGAGGTCCATAGCGTTCGCCGACTTCCTCATCGGTGTGGGAATCCTGTTCGTGATTGAAGGTGTTATGTTCGCGGCGAGTCCGGCCTGGATGCGGCGGGCGATGAAAAGCGCGCTGGCGACGCCCGACAATATCCTGCGTGCAGTCGGCATCGGCTCGGCGATCGCCGGCCTCGTGTTGATCTGGCTGGTGCGGCGCTGACCTTGACCGGTTCCGGCGCAGAAAGCGTGCCGGGAAGGACGCGATCGTGAACTTTTCGCGACCGGTTTTTCGCCGAAATGTCCGGCTGAAATGCTTGCGCCGTGAGCCCGTTCGGGCGCACTGTACCGCTAACGATTTTCATCCGTTCGCCTGGAGAAAAGCTGATATGACCGCTGCCAGACCAGCCTTGGGCTGTTCCTTGGGCCGTCGCCTCCGTTTGATGGGAGCCGCGATCTCGATCGTTGCGGCGAGCGTGCTGGGCTCGGCGCCGACGTTCGCGCGCGGTCCCGAAGGCATCGCCGACATCGCCGAGAAGGTGATCGACGCCGTCGTCAACATCTCGACATCGCAGACGGTGGAAGCCAAAGGTGGCGGCGCGATGCCGCAATTGCCGCCGGGCTCGCCATTCGAGGAGTTCTTCGACGACTTCTTCAAGAACCGCCGTGGACCCGGTGGCAGCAAGGGTGGCGACAAAGGTGGCGACAAGAGCGGCGAGTTCCAGCCGCGCAAGACCAACTCGCTCGGCTCGGGCTTCATCGTCGATACGTCCGGCATCGTCGTCACCAATAACCACGTCATTGCCGATGCCGACGAGATCAACGTCATTCTCAATGATGGCACAAAAGTCAGGGCCGAGTTGGTCGGCGTCGACAAGAAGACCGACCTTGCGGTGCTGAAATTCAAGCCGCCGAAGCCGCTTGTAGCGGTGAAGTTCGGGGACAGCGACAAGATCCGTCTCGGCGACTGGGTGGTTGCGATCGGCAACCCGTTCAGCCTTGGCGGCACGGTCACCGCGGGCATTGTCTCGGCCAAGAACCGCGACATCAGCCAGGGCCCGTATGACAGCTACATCCAGACCGACGCCGCCATCAACCGTGGCAATTCCGGCGGTCCGCTATTCAACCTCGATGGCGAGGTGATCGGCGTCAATACCTTGATCATCTCGCCGACCGGCGGCTCGATCGGGCTCGGCTTTGCCGTGCCGTCCAAGACGGTGGCAGGCGTCGTCGATCAGTTACAGAAGTTCGGCGAACTGCGCCGTGGCTGGCTCGGCGTGCGCATCCAGCAGGTGACCGATGAGATCGCCGAAAGCCTCAACATCAAGCCGCCGCGCGGCGCGCTGGTGGCCGGCGTCGACGACAAGGGGCCGGCCAAGCCCGCCGGCATCGAGCCCGGAGACGTCGTCGTGAAGTTCGACGGCAGGGACGTAAAGGACCCCAAGGATCTGTCGCGCGTCGTTGCCGACACCGCGGTCGGCAAGGAGGTCGAGGTCGTCGTCATTCGTAAAGGCGCGGAGGAGACGCGCAAGGTCACGCTCGGCCGCCTTGAGGACAATGACAAGGTTCAGCAGGTCAACGCCAAGCCAAAGGATGAGCCGGCCGAGAAACCGGTGACGCAGAAGGCGCTCGGCCTCGATCTGGCGTCGCTGAGCAAGGACCTGCGCACCAAGTACAAGATCAAGGACAGCGTGAAGGGCGTGATCGTCACCGGCGTCGACGGCGGCTCCGATGCCGCCGAGAAGCGGCTGTCGGCCGGCGACGTGATCGTCGAGGTGGCGCAGGAGGCCGTCGCCAGCGCCGCCGACATCAAGAAGCGCGTCGACCAGCTCAAGAAGGACGGCAAGAAGTCGGTGCTACTGCTTGTTTCCAATGGAGAAGGTGAGCTGCGTTTCGTGGCGCTGAGCGTCCAGTAGAAGAGTGATGCGTCGTCCCGGCGAAGGCCGAAACGGCGTCTCAAGTCACCCCTCCACGAACTCATCCCGCCGATAGCCCTGCGCATAGAGCAGCGCGGTCAGGTCGCTATGGTCGATCCGCGCCGCGGCGGCCGCCGCCACTGCGGGCTTGGCGTGATAGGCGACGCCGAGTCCGGCGGCCTCGATCATGCCGAGGTCATTGGCGCCGTCGCCTATGACCAGCGTATCGATATCGTCGAGGTCGAAGGATTCCATCAACTCGACCAACGTGGCGAGCTTGGTCGCCCGGCCGAGGATAGGCTCGACGACGTCGCCGGTCAGCTTGCCGTCCTCGATCCTCAGCTGGTTGGCGCGGTTCTCCTGGAAGCCGATCCTGGCCGCAACGACGTTGCTGAACAGCGCGAAGCCGCCGGAGATCAGACAGGTATAAGCGCCGTGGGCGCGCATGGTCATGACCAGCGCCCGGCCGCCCGGCGTCGGCGTGATGCGCTTCTCCAGCACCTCGTCGACCACGCTGACCGGCATGCCCTTGAGCAGGGCCACGCGCTCGCGCAGCGCCGACTCGAACTCGATCTCGCCGCGCATCGCGCGCTCGGTGATCGCGGCGACCTTCTGCTTCAGCCCAGCATAGTCGGCGAGCTCGTCGATGCACTCCTGGCCGATCATGGTGGAATCCATGTCGGCCAGAAAAAGCTTCTTGCGCCGGGCCGCCTGAGGCTGCACGACAACATCGATCGGCAGATCGCCGCGCGCCTGGCGCAGGCGGGTTTCGATCGTCTTGATTTCGTCGCGGCTTTCAAAGGGAATATCGACCGCCACCTCGTTGAACAGCCACCGCGCCGGGCCGGGCGAAGGCAGGGCGGCGCGTGCGCCGTCGACAATGGTAGAGTCGAGCGCTGGGCTGGCGGGATTGCAAATGAGCGTTGCGACGAGGGACATGCGGGCGAATTCGGGGTCGTTGGACAAGGCTGTGCTTATCGCAGGGCCGACCGCCAGCGGCAAGTCGGCCCTGGCGCTCGGGCTTGCGCAGCGAACCGGCGGGGTTGTGATCAACACCGACTCGATGCAGGTCTATCGCGATCTACGGATCATCACCGCGCGCCCGACCGAAAATGAGGAGGCTCTGGTTCCGCACCGCCTCTACGGTCATGTCGATGCGAGCGTGAATTTCTCGGCCGGCGCCTGGATCGCCGATGCCGCAAAGGCGCTCGCTGACGCGCGTACCCAAGGCCGCCAGCCGATCTTCATCGGCGGCTCCGGCCTCTACTTCAAGGCGCTCACGCGCGGACTGTCGGCCGTGCCGCCGATCCCTGCCGCGGTGCGCGAGGGCGTGCGCGCGCGGCTGGAGCAGGACGGCGTCGAGGCACTGCATGCCGAGCTCGCGCAGCGTGATCCGGTGTCGGCCGAGCGCCTGAAGCCGCGCGACCGCACCCGCATCGCGCGCGCGCTCGAAGTGGTGGAGGCCACCGGCCGTCCGTTGCCCGACTGGCATCGCGACGGCCTGCCGCCGCTGCTGCCGCCGGGCGAATTTTCCGCGCTGTTTCTCGCGCCGCAGCGAGATGAGCTCTACGCCCGGATCGACGCGCGGTTCGACGCGATGCTTGCCGCTGGCGCGCTGGAGGAGGTCGAGGCTCTGGCGGCCCGGAAGCTCGACCCGCTACTGCCTGCCATGAAGGCCCATGGCGTGCCGGCCCTGATGCGGCATCTGAAGGGCGAGATCAGCCGGGGGGAGGCCGCCGAGATCGGCCGGGCCGATACCCGTCACTACGCCAAGCGGCAGTTCACCTGGTTCCGCCACCAGCTGCCGGAATTCGCCTGGGTCGCGCCCGAGGCGGCGACGCCGTGGTTTGTGGGGTAACGAGCTAACCTGCCATGCGCTGTTGCAGGCGCAAAACCGCTCGCCGGGCGACGGAAACCCCGTTAAGCTACAAATATCGAGAAAATCGCTGCCTTGCCTTGACATTCGGGCTTTGGCCGTTATGTTTCGCGCAACCTTCGGGAAGTCTGAGCCGCCTCATGCGTAACATTATTACCAAACTCCTTATCGCCGTCGTACCCAGGCGCACCGCCGGGGATGGCTAGCGGCCATCCAAATTCAGGCGGTGTGCATGGGGCCTCTGGGGCCCTTTTTTATTTCCCGAACCAGAACTGCAAGAAACCAAGAGAAGCCGCGCAAAAACCAGCGCATTCGGAGCGAGCCATGACCGATAAGAGCCACGACCCAAATCAGATGACCGGCGCCGCGATGATCGTACGCGCGCTCATCGATCACGGCGTGCAGCACATTTTCGGGTATCCCGGCGGCGCGGTGCTTCCGATCTATGACGAGATCTTCCAGCAGAGCGAGGTCGAGCACATCCTGGTGCGCCACGAGCAGGGCGCCGGCCACGCCGCGGAGGGTTATGCGCGCTCGACCGGCAGGCCGGGCGTGGTGCTCGTGACGTCAGGTCCCGGCGCCACCAACATGGTGACACCCCTGACCGACGCGCTGATGGATTCGATCCCGCTCGTCTGCATCACCGGCCAGGTGCCGACGCATCTGATCGGCAATGATGCGTTCCAGGAATGCGACACGGTCGGCATCACGCGGCCCTCCACCAAGCACAACTGGCTGGTGCGTAACGTCAACGACCTTGCCAAGGTGCTGCACGAAGCCTTCTACGTCGCAACCACCGGCCGCCCGGGTCCCGTCGTGGTCGACGTTCCGAAGGACGTGCAGTTCGCGACGGGCGCATACCATCCGCCGCGCAAATCGGACGTTCACGTCTCCTACACGCCGCGCGTGAAGGGCGACGCCACGCTGATCCGCAAGGCGGCCGCGATGCTCGCATCTGCGAAGCGCCCGGTGATCTACACCGGCGGCGGCGTCATCAATTCCGGCCCGGAAGCGTCGAAGCTACTGCGCGAACTGGTGGAGGCGACGGGCTTTCCGATCACGTCGACCCTGATGGGATTGGGCGCCTATCCGGCCTCGGGCCCGAACTGGCTCGGCATGCTCGGCATGCACGGCACCTACGAAGCCAACATGACGATGCATGATTGCGACGTCATGCTGTGCGTCGGCGCGCGGTTCGACGACCGCATCACCGGCCGCACCGACGCGTTCTCGCCGGGCTCGAAAAAAATCCACATCGATATCGATCCATCTTCGATCAACAAGAACATCCGCGTCGACGTGCCGATCATCGGCGACGCCGGCAACGTGATCGGCGACCTCCTCCAGGTGTTCAAGGCGGAGGCGAAGAAGCCCGACATCAGGGCCTGGTGGCAGCAGATCGCGCAATGGCGCGCGCGCAACTCGCTGGCCTACAGGAAGAACAACGATGTCATCCTGCCGCAATACGCAATCCAGCGCCTGTTCGAGTTGACCCGCGGCAGGGACACCTACATCACGACCGAAGTCGGCCAGCACCAGATGTGGGCCGCGCAGTTCTTCGGCTTCGAGGAACCGCACCGCTGGATGACCTCCGGCGGTCTCGGTACGATGGGCTATGGCCTGCCGGCGGCGCTCGGCGTGCAGGTTGCGCACCCCGACAGCCTCGTGATCGACATCGCCGGCGACGCCTCGGTGCAGATGACGATCCAGGAGATGTCGACGGCAGTCCAGTTCGAACTGCCGATCAAGATCTTCATCCTGAATAACCAGTACATGGGCATGGTGCGGCAGTGGCAGCAGCTTCTGCACGGCAATCGCCTGTCGCATTCCTATTCGGAGGCGCTGCCTGACTTCGTCAAGCTCGCCGATGCCTACGGCTGCGTCGGCCTGCAGGCGACGAAGCCGTCCGATCTCGACGGCGCGATCAGGGAGATGATCTCGGTCAAGCGCCCGGTGCTGTTCGATTGCCGTGTCGCGGCGCTCGAAAACTGCTTCCCGATGATCCCCTCGGGCAAGGCGCACAACGAAATGCTGCTGCCGGAAGAGGCGACCAACGAGGCTACCGCAACCGCCTTCGCCGGCGGCAAGGCGCTGGTGTGAGGTGAGAGGGGCAGATGTTTGACCTCGAACAGCTCGAACGCGCCCACGAGATCGTGGGCCAGGCGGTGCCGCCGACGCCGGCGCATGCCTGGCCGCTGCTGGCCGAGCGGCTCGGCACCCGCGTTGTGGTCAAGCATGAAAACCACACGCCGACCGGCGCCTTCAAGGTGCGTGGTGGACTGGTTTATCTGGAGCGATTGAAGCGCGGGCGGCCGGATGTGCCAGGGATCATCTCGGCGACGCGCGGCAACCACGGCCAGAGCCTTGCCTTTGCTGCGAGCCGCCATGGCGTGCCCGCGGTGATCTACGTGCCGCGGGGCAATTCGGTCGAGAAGAACCGCGCGATGCGCGCATTCGGCGCCGAGCTGGTCGAGCATGGCGAGGATTTCCAGGCGGCGCGGGAAGAGGCGGAGCGGCGCGCACAGTTTGCGGGTCTCCACATGGTGCCGTCTTTCCATCCGGATCTCGTACTGGGCGTTGCGACCTACGCGCTCGAGCTCTTCAGGAGCGCGCCGGACCTCGACGTGCTCTACGTGCCGATCGGGCAGGGCTCGGGCATCTGCGGCTGCATCATGGCGCGTGACCTGCTCGGTCTGAAGACGGAGATCGTGGGTGTGCAGTCGACCGAGGCGCCGTCCTACGCGCTGTCGTTTGCCGCGCGTACCGTGGTGAACACCGACAGCAGCAGCACGTTGGCCGACGGCATGGCAACCCGCAACCCGGACGCGGAGGCCCTCGCGATCATTCTGAAGGGCGCCTCGCGCGTCGTCCAGGTCACCGACGACGAGATCGCCTCCGCGATCCGCGTGCTCTGGACCGACACGCACAATCTGGCCGAGGGTGCAGGCGCCGCGCCGCTCGCGGCCGCGCTGCAGGAAAAAGCAAGTCTCGCCGGCAAGCGCGTCGGCCTGATCCTGAGCGGCGGCAACATCGATTTCGATCTGTTCCGCCGTTGGGTCGGGACGGACGCACCATCCGCCCAACGGGCGGTGGCGTGACGATTAGAGGGGACGACAATGAACCAGCCCGCATCCGCCTACTTCCTGGAAGAGCGCCAGGATCCGACCGAGACGCATACGCTATCCGTGCTCGTGCAGAACGAGCCCGGCGTGCTCGCCCGTGTGATCGGGCTGTTCTCCGGCCGCGGCTACAACATCGATAGTCTCACGGTGTCGGAGACCGAGAGCCAGAAACATCTCTCGCGCATCACCATCGTTACCACGGGCACGCCGATGGTGATTCAGCAGATCAAGAACCAGCTCGACCGTATGATCCCGGTCTACCGCGTGGTCGACATGACGTTGACCGGCCGCTCGATCGAACGGGAGCTGGCGATGGTCAAGGTGAAGGGCGGCGGCGACAACCGCGTCGAGGCGCTCCGGCTGGCGGACGCGTTCCGGGCGCGGGTGATCGATGCTACGACCGAGAGCTTTGTGTTCGAGATCACGGGCAATTCTGCCAAGATCAATCAATTCATCGACCTGATGCGTCCGCTCGGCCTGGTCGAAGTCTCACGAACTGGGGTGGCCGCGATTGGGCGCGGGCCGGAAGGGATGTGAATCATGTTGGCGCGCGACTGGTACTATACGCAACGGCGGCAGGTCGGTCTCGATACCGCGGTCGCTTCGATCTATGACAATCACGACGACAGCGATCTCCGCGCCCGCCACGCGTTGACCATGCTGGGGGTCAAGCCGGGTTGGCGGGTCGCCGACATCGGCTGCGGCAACGGCGTGCTCGCGACCGAGGCGGCGCTGATGGGCGCCGAGGTCGACGCAATAGACATTTCGCCGGCAATGCTCGGGCTCGCCGACATCTACGCCCGCGACCGCAAGGCGCGCATCCGCACACAGCCGGCGGGCCTGCTCAGCTTCGCCTACCAGCCGAACTCCTATGACCTCATCGTCAGCGAATTCACGCTGCACCATCTGCCAGACTTCTGGAAGGCGGTGGCGATGTCGCGGATCTTCAACGCGCTGAAGCCGGGTGCGAACTTCTATCTGCGCGACATGGTGTTCGTCAGCATGCCCGACGGCGTCGAGCGCGACGTCGAGGGCTGGGCCGACTTCTCGATCAAGAATCACGATTTCGAGCGCGAAAGCGTGATGACCCACATGCGTGACGAATACTCCACTTTCGGCTGGGTGATGGAGCGCATGCTGACCGAGGTCGGCTTCACGCTGGTCTCGGCCGATTATCACGCCCCGCTTCACGGCACCTATCTCCTGCGCAAGCCGAAGGGCTAGAACAACAAGACAGCGCGATCCGCGGCGACTGATGTCGACAGGATCATGCTCAGCAAGAACCGAGCCGGAAACGAAGAGCCACGCCAACGAAGAGCCAGGACAATGAAGCCGGCCGACGTCTGCATCGCGGTCATGGTCGCAGCGATCTGGGGACTTGCGTTCGTTGCGAGCCGGCTCGCGCTCGACGAACTGCCGCCCGAATTGATGACCGCCTTGCGTTTCGCCATTGCGGCCCTGCCGTGCCTGATTCTGCGCAAGCCGAGACAGGTGTCCTGGCCGCTGCTGATCGCCATCAGCTTCACGCTGTTTCTGGGCCAGTTCCTGGCGCAGTCGATTGCAATTGCGCATGGCGTGCCGGTTGGCCTTACCAGCGTGATCGTGCAGAGCCAGGCTCTGTTCACCATCGGTCTTGCCGCGCTCCTGTTCGGCGAATTGCCTTCGCGAATGCAGTCGGCCGGCATCGCTATTGCCGCGATCGGACTTCTGATGATCTGCGGCACGGTGGGCTATGACTTCAGCATCACGGCCTTTGCCATCCTGATGATCTCGCCGGTCTCGTTCGCGATCGGGAACCTGCTGCTGCGGCCGGCGCAAGGTGCGCCGATGTTCGATCTGTTCGCGTGGCTTTGCCTTTGCTCAGCGGTCCCGTTGCTCGTTCTGTCGCTGCTCACCCTTGGAGCGAAGCCGGTGTGGCAGTCGCTGTCGCAGATGTCGCCGACCGGCATCGTCTCCATGCTGTTCGTCGGCGCCGTCTCGACCAGCATCGCCTACTGGCTGTGGGGACGGCTGTTGCGGGACTATCCGGCGGCGCAGGTGGTGCCGTTTGCGCTGCTGGTGCCGTTCGTCGGCTCAGCGGCGTCGAGCATCGTGTTCGGCGAGAGGTTCGGGTCGCTGCGCCTCGCCGGCATGATCACCGTCATTGGCGGCATTGCCGTGATGCTGTTGTCGAAGCGGCCGAAAACCATGCCGAAGGTCGGGTGAGGGCACATGTCGCATTCATTGATGCTGGCTTTCGTCGTGTTCGCCGTGGTGATGTTCTTCACGCCTGGTCCGAACAACATCATGCTGCTGTCGTCGGGCCTGACCTACGGCTTCCGCCGCACCGTCCCTCATATCGCCGGCATCACGGTTGGCTTTGCCTTCATGATCGGCGCGGTCGGCGTCGGGCTCGGCACTGTCTTCATCGCCTATCCGGTGCTGCAGACCATCCTCAAATATGCGGGCGTGGCCTATCTGGTCTATCTCGCTGCCGCGATCGCGATGGCGGAGCCGCCGAACGCCGACCGGAAGGAAACAACTCCCGGCCGCGGCCCCATGACCTTCTGGGGCGCCGCCATGTTCCAGTGGATCAACGCCAAGGGCTGGGTGATGGTGATCGGCACCATCACCGCCTATGCGGCGATTGCAGCCTTCCCCTGGAACATCGCGATCCAGATCAGTTTGAGCCTGATCCTGGGCACCTTGTCCTGCACCGCATGGGCATTGTTCGGCACCGCGCTGCGGCCGATCCTGACCTCGCCGCGGGCGATCAAGGCGTTCAACGTGGTGATGGCGATCCTGCTTCTGGCCTCGCTCTACCCGGTCTTCATGGACGCATGATGCCGCACTGCGCCATGCGAGATGAGGGTTTCCCCTGAGGCGGAAAATGCTCTAGACAACGCCGGAAATTTGCGGGCGCCCGGCGGCTTTGTCCGCACTGAATGCCTGATCCATCGGCCGATTTGGCCCCCATTGAAACGAGGAACCACGATGAGAGTTTACTACGATCGCGATGCTGACCTGAACCTGATCAAGGGCAAGAAGGTCGCCATCGTCGGCTATGGCAGCCAGGGTCATGCTCATGCGCTCAATCTGAAGGACTCGGGCGTCAAGGAGGTCGCGATTGCGCTGCGCAAGGGCTCGGCCTCGGCCAAGAAGGCAGAGGCCGCCGGCTTCAAGGTGCTCGAGGTCGCCGAGGCCGCCAAATGGGCCGACCTCGTCATGATGCTGACCCCGGACGAACTGCAGGGCGACATCTATCGCGAGCACCTTCACGACAACATGAAGAAGGGCGCGGCACTGGTGTTCGCGCACGGCCTCAACGTGCACTTCAACCTGCTCGATCCGCGCGCCGACCTCGACGTGCTGATGATCGCACCGAAGGGCCCCGGCCACACCGTGCGTTCGGAGTATCAGCGCGGCGGCGGCGTGCCCTGCCTGATCGCGATCGCCAAGGACGTCTCGGGCAACGCACATGACCTCGGCTTGAGCTACGCCTCGGCGATCGGCGGCGGCCGCGCCGGCATCATCGAGACCACGTTCAAGGAAGAATGCGAGACCGATCTGTTCGGCGAACAGGTGGTGCTCTGCGGCGGCCTGGTCGAGCTGATCAAGGGCGGCTACGAAACGCTGGTCGAGGCCGGCTACGCACCCGAGATGGCTTATTTCGAGTGCCTGCACGAGGTGAAGTTGATCGTCGATCTGATCTATGAAGGCGGCATCGCCAACATGAACTACTCGATCTCCAACACCGCCGAATACGGTGAGTACGTCACCGGCCCGCGCATCGTCACCGACGAAACCAAGAAGGAGATGAAGCGCGTGCTCAACGACATCCAGTCCGGCAAGTTCGCTCGCGACTGGATGCTGGAGAACAAGGTCAACCAGACCTCGTTCAAGGCGACGCGCGCCAAGCTCGCCCAGCATCCGATCGAGGAGGTCGGCGCCAAGCTCCGCGACATGATGCCCTGGATCAAGAAGGGCGCGCTGGTCGACAAGAGCAAGAACTAAGACTGGACTCGTAGGTGGGCAATGCGCCAGCGTGCCCACCGTTGCGAGCATGGTGTTTTATGGCGGGCAGCGGCGCCGCGACGCGTTGCCCCCCATTTCGTCTGCGACGGTGCGAAACGCCGGATCGGCTATTCGACCGCCGTCGGCTGCTTCTCGATCCGGTTGTGCAGCTGCCAGAACCGCAGGGTGCGCTGCGCCGTCTGCAGCGAGAGCCGGCGGTAATCCCGTTGCGCGACCTCCAGCGTCGCCTCGTCGAGCGGGTGCGGCAGTGGCCGCTTGCGCAGGATGGTCTCGACCGTAGGCCAGTTGAGCCGCGCGGAGCGGCAGGGGATCAGGATCAGGTCGGAGCGGTGACCGAGCATCAGCCGCTCGATGACGGCGATCGGCATGTCGTTGAGGACAGCGAGCGCAACCGTGACCTCGTCGAACTTGTTGGCTTCGGCGAACTTGAAGACCGCCGCATCGTCGAGCTCGTTCAGTTGCTTCATCAGCTTGACGAGTTCTTCGGCGACGCCGTAGTTGCGGCGCGGGGCGCCGTTGCCCTCGCTGGCGATGTCGTTGAGCACCTTCTGTATCTCCTCGCGCACGGCCGGCGGCGCGATCGCGAGCAGGCGGGCGCGCACCGCGTCCTTGGCTCGGCGCAGCAGCTCGCGCAAGAGCTTGACCGGAAGATCGATCCGCAGTCCGAGGATTTCGACCAGTTCATCGTCGCCCTCGGCGCGGGCGACGATGTTGGAATACCCTTCGTCGGAGAAGCGCGCGCTCGCGTTCTTGGCAAGTCGGCGGACCACCTTGTCCTGGCCGCGATCGATGATCACATCGGTGACGGATTCGGGCAGATTGTCTCTCGCTGCGATCGCGAACAGATGGTCCTGTCCCTTGGTGCTGGCAATCTCGACCAGGGCTTCGGCGCTGAGCCGGCTCGAATGGGTCAACACATCGCCGGCGACCGAGATGTCATCGTCCCAGGCGAGATATTGGATCACCTCGAACGGAGCATAGTCGAGCGGCGCAAGGCGCTTGCTGAGCTCGGCGCGGGCCCGCGACTCGACGCGCGCGATCAGGAGGCAAAGCACGTCGTCGAAGACCTTGACCTGTTCCTCGCTGAGGCGGTCGCCGTCGTTCAGGAACAGGTCGGTCACCCGCCGCAGCGTCTGCACGCGCTTCGCGGCGGATCCTTCGCGGACAGCATCTTCGAGCTCGGCAATGATGGAATACGCCGGCTGTTGCACCATGAGGGGCAGCCTGTTGTTTGTTGAATGACACCCACGCGCAGGATGCAGCGCCCGCCTTACGCCTGCGTTAAGCCGCAAGCCCGTAGAATGACGGGTGCAGCGCATCCTTAACGGGAAGCCACCAATCATGGTTACCGGGACCCCATGCACGCCAATGCAATTGGCCCCAATGCGCGACGATTTGTGCCTTCGAGGCGTTCGGCCGATCTCGGAGGCGCCCAAAGAAGCGGCAGCGACAACAAAATCGATCCGCCAACCCATGCCCTCTTGCCGCAGGAGCCGGTAATTCATTGCGCGTTCATGACGATTCGATTACGTTTTTGTGACACGTCGCGGGCTCCGGCTGTGCCGTGCGCCTCCTGGCCGTTGCCAGCCAAGGCCCCCGTATTGCGCCGGGTTGTATTGCGTCTCACCCATGGCGCCCGCGCCAAATCAGAATTCCTCGGTCACCGCGCTGAGCGGCGGCCTGGGCGCCATTGGCCTCTGGCGGTTGATGGCGGTCGCAGCGCCGCATCTCGGCGCGCTGATCCTGATGCTGCGGACCGAGACTGATTTCGGATCGCGAACCTGCTTCCTGCTCACCTGGGGGATTCTCAACTTTCTCTTCGTCGCGCTGCTGCGGCGGCCGGCGCTGTCGGGCGCGCTGTCGCTGACGCTGGTCATGGTGCTGGTGCTGCTGTCGCGATTCAAGCACGACGTCGTGCAGATGACGGCGAACTTCGTCGACCTGATGGTGATCGACCGCGACACCGCGACCTTCCTGCTCACGATCTTCCCCGACTTGCGCTGGTCGATCATCGGCGCCGGCCTCGTCACACTGCCCCTGATGTATGCGCTGTGGTGGCTGGATCCGTTCCGCATTCGCCGCCTGCCGGCCGCCGCGGCCTGCCTTGCCTGCGCAGCGGCGCTTTCGGCCTACGCCTTCACCTGGCCGGACGAGGCCTGGCGCGGCTATTATGACGACGGCTACCTGTCGAAATTCGCGCGCTCCGGCATCGTCGCGCTCTCCGACTTCGTCAACCACGGCTTCATGGAATCGGATGCAACGGGCAACGAGCGGCTGAAGCTGCCGCTGGTCGATGCCTGCCATCCTGCCGGCCGGCGGCCGAACATTATCATGATCCACGACGAGTCCAGCTTCGACATTCGCCAGGCCCGTGGTGTGAAGGTGCCGCCGGGCTACGGCAGCCAGTTCAAGTCCTATGACGGGGTGGAGCGGATCTTCCTCGCCGAGAGCAATGGCGGACCGAGCTGGTTCACCGAGTACAACGTGCTGGCCGGCCTGTCGTCGCGCTCGTTCGGCCGTTTCGCCTATTTCGTCACCCGCATCGCCTCGGGCCGCGTCGAACGCGGCTTGCCGCTCGCGCTGCGCCGCTGCGGTTATACGACGCTGTCGCTCTATCCGGCGTTCGGCGCCTTCATGAGCGCGCGCAGCTTCCAGGCCACCACCGGCATCCAGCACTTCTATGACGCGCATGATCTGCACGCCAAGGATGTGGAGCCTGACGACTTCTTCTACGGCAAGGCGCTGCGCCTGATGGCGGAGCACAACACGCCTGTCTCGCCGCTGTTCACCTTCGTCTATCTCGCCGCCAACCATTTCCCGTGGGAGACGAAATTCCGGCCGGACCTGCTGCCGTCCTGGAAGAGGCCGGGCAACGCGTCGTCGATCGACGAGTATCTGCGCCGGCAGACGATGAGCGCCAACGACTATGCCGGCTTTGTAGCGGCGCTCAAGAAAAGGTTTCCGGCGCAGCCGTTCCTGATCGTGCGGTACGGTGATCATCAGCCGGAATTCTCGCCGCAACTGCTCGACCCCGAGCTCGACGAGGCCGGCATAGGCAAGCGGCTGATGGACTACGACCCGCGCTATTACGCGACGTATTACGCGATCGACGCCATCAATTTCGAGCCGGTGAAGAGTCCCACGGTCATGCAGACGATCGACGCGGCCTATCTGCCGCTGGTGATCCAGGAGGCCGCGGGCATCCCGCTCGATCCGTCATTCGAGGAGCAAAAGGCCATCATGCTGCGCTGCAACGGCCTGTTCTATGCTTGCAGGGATGGCGCCGAAGCCCGCCGCTTCAATCGTCTCTTGATCGATGCCGGGATGATCAAGGGGCTGTAAGCCGGGGATTGCTTCATCGGCCTCCCTGGTCGCAATGATCGCGACGTATCCTACTTTCCTCCGACCTTGTCCCACAGCCAGCGCGCCACCGCGTCCGGGGACGATGACGCATCGTTGCCCGACGCGCGCAGATTCGCCTCGCGCATCGCCGCGATGTCGATCTTGCCGGCGAGCGGTTGCAACGCGGCCTTCAACTTCTGGTCGTCCTTGCGTTTTGGCGACAACAGCAACACCGCATCATAGGGAGGAATGGCGTGCTTGTTGTCCTGAAGCATCACCAGGTCGTATTTCGCAATCAGTCCGTCGCTGGTGTAGCCGGCGATGACGTCGACCTCACCGGAGGCGACCGCAGCATACATGAAATCCGGCTGCATCTGCCGCTGCGAGCGGAACGACAGGCCGTAGGTCTTCTGGATCCCAGCCCATTCCGGCCGCGAGAAGATTTCGTAGTCGCCGGCGATCGACATGTTCGGCGCCCGGGCGGCGAGATCGGAGATCGAGCGGATGCCGAGCTCGTCGGCGCGCTTGCGCGTCATGACCAGCGCATAGGCGTTCTCGAAGCCGAGTTCGCCGAACAGCGTGATGTCCTGCTTCGCAAGTGTGGCCTTCAGATCGGCCAGCAGTTCGGTGCGGGGCTTGTTGTCGGTGTGGTGGAACTGGTTGATCCAAAGCGTACCGGAATAGTCGACGTAGACATCGATATCGCCGGCGACAAGCGCGTCGAAGATCACGTTTGAGCCGAGCCCGGCGCGGATCGTCGCGGACAATCCCGCCGCCTGCAGCCGCTGCGCGATCAGCGACGACAGCACATATTGCTCGGTAAAGGTCTTGGCGCCGACGGCATAGCTCGATTGCGAGCGCGCGGACGGCACGAGCGTGGCCGCGATCAGCGCGGCGAGGCCGAGCCCGCCGAGCGCGGCGCGGACGCGGCTGCGGTTGCGCAGGCCGTTCTCGATCAGCGCCAGCAACTGGTCGACGGTGAGCGCGAGCACGGCGGCGGCGATGCACCCGAACAGCACGAACACCCAGTTCTGGGTCTGCAACCCCGCAAAGATGTAGTTGCCGAGGCTGGTCTGGCCGATCGGAGTCGACAGCGTCGCGGTGCCGATCACCCACACCGCGGCAGTGCGGATGCCCGCCATCATCACAGGCAGCGCCAGCGGCAGCTCGACGGTGAAGAGCGATTGCCGCGGCGTCATGCCGACGCCCTGCGCCGCCTCCACGATCGCGGCATCGACGCCCAGCAGCCCGGTGATGGTATTGCGCAGCACCGGCAGCATCGAATAGAGCGCGAGCGCCAGCACCGCAGGCAGAAAGCCGAAGGCGGAAAAGCCGACGCCGAACCAGCTCAGCGTCAACGCGGCGAGTGCCAGCAAGAGCGGATAGAACAGCGCGAGCAGCGCGAGGCCCGGCACCGTCTGCACGATGCTCGCAAGGCCAAGCAGCGTCCCCCGCAACAGCGGCTTGTCGCGGGCAACGATCGCAAGCGGCAGGCTGACTGCAAGCCCGAGGGCCAGCGCGGCGACGCTCACACGCACGTGGTTGCCGAGGTAATCCGGCAGATGCGTGAGCGCCTCGGTCCAGCGCGGATCGTTGAAGAGGCTCATGCCGCGCCGTCCCGTGGCAGCAGCGCGCCGAGCCGCTCCGCCTGCCGCCGCGGCGTGCGCAGGAGCTCGCCGACGTAAGCATCGGCGCTGGTTGAAAGCTCGGCCGGCGTGCCCTCAGCGAGCAGCCTGCCGGAGCGCATCACCGCGACGCGATCGGCGAGCAGGATTGCCTCCGTCATGTCATGAGTGATCATGACGGTGGTGAGGCCGAGCTCGCGGTGCAGGGCGCGGTAGTCTTCGCCGAGCGCGTCGCGGGTGAGGGGATCGAGCGCGCCGAACGGCTCGTCCATCAGCACGATGCGCGGCCTCGCGGCAAGTGCGCGCGCCACGCCGACGCGCTGGCGCTGTCCGCCGGAGAGTTCGTGCGGCAGGCGCTCGCGATATTGCGCGCGGTCGAGCCGCACGAGGTCGAGCAAGTCATCGACCCGTTTGGCGATCTCCGCCTGCGGCCAGCCCAAAAGGCTCGGCGTGATGCCGATATTGGCGGCAACGGAAAGGTGCGGAAACAGCCCGCCGCTCTGAAAGACGTAACCGATGCGTCGGCGGAGCAGGATCGGATCGATGCGGCTGACATCTTCGCCCTCGACCGCGATGCGGCCGCGGTCGGCTTCGATCAGGCGGTTGGCGAGTCTGAGCAGCGTGGTCTTGCCCGAGCCCGACCCGCCGACGACAGCCACAAATTCGCCCTCGGCCACTTCGAGCGAGACATCGTCGACCGCCACCACGCGGCCGCCGTCAAAACTCTTGCCGACATGCACATAGGCGATCAGCGGCGTTACTGGCATCGCGGAGCAACCTCAAGCCTCACCATCATGAACGACAGTGATAGCCCATAAATGGGACCTTGACTCGAGCCGAAAGGCGCGTTCGCCGCCTCGGTTCTCGGGCTGTTCCGTGTCAGATAATCACGAAGCCGCGACCCTGCACCGGTCGGGCAGCGAACGGGTCACACCTGGTTCTTGGGCACGTATTTGCCCACGACGCATTTGTAGCGCTGCAGTTTCCAGGCGTGATATGGCCCCTTGGCGAGCCAGTCGGCGATACCGATTTGCCCGTTCACCGCGCAGGCGTTCATGGTAATGCCGGATTGATCGCTGGTGGTGACGACCTTCTCCATGCAGAGCTGGGCGTTGCAGAGGATGGCGACAAGAGTAACGAGCATGACGGCCTTTGCTGGTAGGGGATACCCGGTCTGACACGACTCACTCATGCAGGGTTCGTGCCATCATCACCGCCATCGGCGTCGCGGTGAGCAATCCCGGAAAAATACGGCCGGCCGAGGAGGCCGCGGCGTGCGGCGCGTAGCCGCCCGGCGACAGATGCGCTATAGTTTTCACAACGACGTAAGATTGAGGGCGGGCGAGGAGCGTTGCACGGGCCGGGGCAGCAGCGATGATGACGTTACCTGAGTTGGCAGCAAATGCCTTGGAGAAGTTTCTCGCGGCGCATGTGGATCGCACGTTCGGGGCTGAGCAGGCGCGCTTTGGGGAACTCCTCCCGGCCGCCGCGCGTATCGCGCTGGAATGCATCGGCAACAGCGATGCGCTCTACCACAACGTCGAGCATACGATGCTCGTCACGCTGGCGGGGCACGACCTCATCCGCGGCCGCGCGCTGCATACCCATGTCACCGCCGAGGACTACACGCATACGATCATCGCCTGCCTGACCCATGACATCGGTTACGTGCGCGGCCTCTTGAGGGGCGACGGTCCGGATGGCTACGTCATCGACGCGACCGGCAAGAAGGTGGCATTGCCGCGCGGCTCGTCGGACGCTGGCCTGATGCCCTACCATGTCGATCGGTCGAAGCTCTACGTTATGGACCGGCTGGCGAAGGTGCTCCCGCTCGACCGCGAGCGGGTCGCGCGCAACATCGAGGGCACGCGCTTCCCCGCGAATGAAGGTCAGGAATATGATGATGAGGCGGCGATCGTCCGTGCGGCGGATTTCATCGGCCAACTCGGCGATCCCAACTACATCAGGAAGGCCAATGCTCTCTATCACGAGTTCGAGGAGGTCGGGATCAATCGCCAGCTCGGCTATGATTCGCCGGCCGATATCGTCGACCGTTATCCCCAGTTCTACTGGAACATGGTGGCGCCACACATCCAGAGCGCGATCGGCTACCTCAACATGACGGCGAGCGGTCGACAGTGGATTGCGAACCTCTACAGCAATGTGTTTCGCGCCGAGCGCGAAGTCACGCTGTCCGGACCGCAGATCTGAGGAGATCCACGCAATCCACGTGCTGTGGGGCGGAGCCTTCACCCCTGCGTCAATTGTTGCGCAGTCGATCGAAATCGGCGACCTTGGGCCATGCGCCCGCCCATCGATCGCGTCACCAGTCGATCCCGCACGCTCGCATCCTGCGCCGCACGGCTGCTCGCAATCGCGTTCGGCTGCTGGCCCCTGTCCGCCGCTGCCGAGCCGGTCTACGACGTCGACCTTTATGCACTGATGTCCGGTACCTGCAGCCACCTCAACATCGCCGGACGCAGCTATACGTGCAGGGCGGTCGCCTACTTCCACAACCAGCGCGGCCGTTCGGAGTTCACCGTCGTGCTCAACGACCCCGCCGACACCAGCCACATCGTCTCGTTCTCCGGCGAGAACGCCGAGCGGGTCGGGGACAATCTCTTCGAACTCTCGGTCGACCGCATGCTGCTCAAATCCCGAGACCGCCCGAGGGTCGACGGCCTGCCGGTGCCGCTGGTGGAGATGTCGACCGGCTCGTGCCGCCAGGTCGGAAGCTTTGTGACGCGGCAGATATCGAGCATATCCTGCGGCGCAACCGATCTGCTCGGCAGGCGATACGAACTGAACTTCGAGTCGGACGGTTCGCCGATGACGTTGCGTCGCTTGCGGCAGACCTCGCTGCCGAGCGAGAACCGCAAGGCCCGTCTGATGGCGCAACTGGAGTGCCGCCTCAAGGCGCGTGCGGCGCGAATCCTGCCGCGCGACACGCCGGCCTTCGTCATCCGCTGTTTGGGCGAAGACGATGACAAGCCCGCGGCCGACCGCCAATAGCGCCACCTGATCGCGATCCAACCAGCAAAGAGGACCCGGTGAAGCGCCGGACCCACCACCGGCGTTATTAACCGGGCTAGCATCCAAGGCGTCGGCGCTCGCGCGTCATCGCACCGTCACGCACACCCGGTACCGGTCGCGGCTCGACTCGCGAATTTCCCGGCGCTGGTCAGCGTCATTTTCAGACACATTGGAGGGGGCATGTCTACTTTCACCGTGGCAAGCGGTTCTACGGTCGCGTCCGGTCAGACTGTTGGCGGCAACGATACCGGCACGATCGAGGCGGGCGGCGTCCTCTCCGCTACGACTGACATTACCTGGACCGGCGGGTCGACCACCCCCGGCGTCGTCATTGACAATGCCGGCACCATCAGTGCCGCCACCCGTGGCATCGACACGTCGGGTTCGTTCTCGACCGGCAGCTTCAGGCTGATCAACGAAGCCGGCGCCAAGCTGGTCGCGTCGAGCAACGACGCATTCCGCGTCAACACCAATGTCTCGAACGGGACGATCGCGGTCGACAATTCCGGCTATATCGTCTCCGGCGCGCTCGACGCCTCCAACAACATCGTCGCGCATGCCAGCGGCCAGGCGCTGGACTTCGCATCGATCACCTCGGCCACCGCGGTCATCAACATCATCAATCATGCTGGCGCGGTCATCGGAGCCAGCGGAGACGACGCGATCCGGCCGGGGGCGGGCACCACCACGATCACCAATGACGGGCTGATCGACGCCACGGCGTCCGCAAGCCGGGGCATCAACCTCAACACCTCGAGCCTCGCCAACCTCGCGTCGTTCACGCTGACCAACCAGCAGCACGGCGTCATCCAGTCGCAGGCTGATACCGTCCGCATCACCGCGAGCACCTTGCCGCTCAATGCGGCCTATGTCGTGACGCTCGACAATTCCGGAACGATCCAGTCGACCGGTACGGGTGCAAGCAACGGGCAGGCGATCGACTTCGCCGATCTGGTGTCGGCGACCGGCACGGTCCATCTGACCAATGGGTCCACCGGCCTGATCCAGGCGGCGGACGCCGATGCGATCCGCGGCGGCGTCAACATGGTGATCGACAATTCCGGGCGCATTCTCAGCCACAGCGCGCCGGGCAGCACCGGCAATGACGGCATCGACTTCCAGGGCAATGCCGGTGGGGTTGTCAACAATCACGATGGCGGCCTGATCGAGGGTGCTCGTCACGGCATCACCGGCGACCAGCCGGTGACCGTGACCAACGACCTCGGCGGCAGCATCATCGGCGACGCCGGCGCCGGCATCAACCTCGATACCGCCAGCACCTCAACGACCACCATCGTCAATGCCGGTTTCATCACCGGCCATGCCGATGGCATCGGCGATGGCGACGGTATCGATGTCGACGGTCTGATCGCCTTGACCAACCGCGGGACCATCACCGCGACCGGCCACACCGACGGCATTCTTGTCGAAGCGGTCACGGTCGGTGGCGGCAGCATCACCAATTACGGCACGCTCGACAGCGTCGAACGCGCCATCACCGTTGACGACAGCAATCTCGGCAACGCCTTCGCTGCGACCACGATCTACAACGAAGGCCTGATCCGCGGCGGCAACGGCGAGGCGATCTCGATCACCGATATCCTAGCCGACACCATCACCAACAAGGGTACGATCGACGGCAGCATCGGCATGGGTGGCGGCAACGACACGCTGAACGACTATGCGGGCTCGGTGTTCACGGCGGCGATCGACGGTGGCGACGGCATCGACACGTTTAACCTGCTTGGCGCCGGCGCGGGTACGCTGGCGCATGTCGCCAATTTCGAGGTGCTTAACGTGCAGGGCGGCAACTGGACGGTCGCCGACGCCGAAAGCTTTGCATCCGGCATCACGATCGAGGCAGGCGCGCGGCTGACGCTCGGCGCGGCCGGTTCCCTCACCGGTGCGATCGCCGACAACGGCGTGCTGGGCGTCAGCCACTCCGACACCTTCGTGTTCAACTCGGTCATTTCAGGCGAGGGCGGGTTCGACCAAGCCGGCAGCGGCACCACCGTGTTGACCCAGTCGAACAGCTATGGCGGCGGCACGAGCCTGCATGCTGGCACGCTTGAGCTCGCGTCGCTGGGCGCGGCCGGTACCGGGGCCATCACCTTCGAGGCCGGCGCGCAGACGCTTCGCATCGACAAGGCGGCGCTGGATCACGGCCATCTTGCCAACACGATCGAAGGCTTTGCCGTTGGCGACACTATCGATCTTGCCGGCATTGGCAAGGCGACGCATGCGACGCTGTCGGCCGATAACGTGCTCACCATCACCGGTGGCAACTCCGGCTCGATCTCGCTGCAACTGGATTCGCATGCTTACGCCTCCGGGCTGAACTTCCAGCTTGCGTCGGACGGTCACGGCGGCACCAGCGTCACCGTGGTCTCGGACAATCTGGTTCCGGGCACCAGCGGCAGCAATCTGCTGATCGCGAATTTGTTCAGCGCGGTGGGCAGCTTCCTCGACGGCAAGGGCGGCAACGACGTGCTGATCGGCGGCCTGCATTCCGACGTGCTCAATGGCGGTGGCGGCAGCGATCTGTTGTACGCCGGCGTCGGAGCCGACCAGTTCCGCTTCAACGGCACCGACCAAAGCGCGGGTCAGCGCGCGACCGATACCGTGTTCGACCTCAACTTCGCCAAGGGCGACAGCCTGGTGTTCTACGACTACGAGGCCGGCACCTTCGCGTCCAATGGCGCCCATCCCGCGACGGTGCTCGATACCGGCGAGGGCGGGGGGTCCGGCGTGGTGGTGAATTCGATGGCGGCTCTTGCCGACCTGATCAAGGGGTCCGCCGATGTCGCCGCCCATCGCGGCGGCCTCAACGATCTGGTGCTGGATATCAGCCAGAACAACGGCAGCCACGAGACCATCGTGCTTGATCAGCAGTGGCAGGCCTACGCGCACGCGACCAACGGGCTTCTCGTCTAATCTAACGCCGGTCGCGGGAGGGCAAGCGCGTCCTCCCGCACCGGGCCCGCCGCGTTGAACTCGCCGCGCATAACCGCTAAGCCATCCCGCGAACCAAAAGGGGAACACGCGCGTGGAGATGGCACAGCCAACAGCGGTCGCGCTCGGCGACGCGACGGTGGGGTTTCGATTGGCGGATGGCCGGGTCTATACCGCCGTCGAGAAGGCCAATCTGTCGGTGGCGCATGGCGAGTTCGTCGCCATCGTCGGGCCTACCGGTTGCGGGAAGTCTACCCTGCTCAACGTCGCGGCCGGGCTGCTGAAGCCGGTGTCGGGCGCAGTGCGGATCTTCGACAAGCCGCTGGCGGGTCTCAACCGCGATGCCGGCTATCTGTTTCAGGCTGACGCATTGTTTCCGTGGAAGACCGCGATCGACAATGTTGCGATCGGGCTCGAGATCAAGGGCACGCCGCGGGCTGCGGCACTGGAGCGCGCACAGAAATGGCTGACCTCGGTCGGGCTCGGCGCGTTCGCCAACCGCTATCCGCACATGCTCTCCGGCGGCCAGCGCAAGCGGGTCGGGCTCGCGCAGGTGCTGATCCGCGATCCGAAGATCCTGCTGATGGACGAGCCGTTCGGGCCGCTTGACGCGCAGACGCGACAGATCATGGGCAATCTGCTCCTGGAGTTGTGGACCGCCGACCGCAAGGCGGTGCTGTTCGTCACCCACGATCTCGAGGAAGCGATCGCGCTCGCCGATCGCGTGGTGATCATGTCGGCCGGTCCGGGCGCGCGTATCATCGGCGACTGGCGGATCGCGCTGCCGCGGCCACGAGACATATCCGAGATCCGCATGGAGAAGGATTTCCATGCCTTGCACCGGGAGATCTGGGGCGTGCTGAAGGACGAGGTGATGAAGGGCTATGCCCAGACGTCGCAGGCGGGGGCCGCCTGATGTCGCGAGTGACGCTGCTGTTTCTGCAAGTATTGGTCGCCGTCGTCGCGCTGGCGCTGTGGCAGGTCTTTGCCACCGTCCCGGTGTTTGGAACGGTGCTGCTGCCGCCGTTCTTCTTTTCCAATCCGGTCGACGTGTTCAGCCAGATCATAAAATGGTTCTCGACCGGCGTGATCTGGAAGCACCTTCTGATCACCCTGTGGGAATCGATCCTTGCCTTCGTGATCGGCTCGGCTGGCGGCGTCCTGGTCGGCTTCTGGTTCGCGCGTCAACCGCGCGTCGCCGCGGTGTTCGATCCCTATGTGAAGATGGTCAACGCGCTGCCGCGCGTGGTGCTGGCGCCGATCTTTGCGCTGTGGTTCGGGCTCGGCATCCTGTCCAAGGTCGCGCTCGGCGTCACGCTGGTGTTCTTCATCGTGTTCTTCAACGTCTACCAGGGCGTCAAGGAAGTCTCGACCACCGTGCTCGACAACGGCCGCATGCTCGGCATGAGCGAGCGGCAATTGATGCGCCACGTCTACTGGCCGTCGGCGCTGTCCTGGATGTTCTCCTCGCTGCACACCTCGGTCGGGTTCGCGGTGGTCGGCGCCGTGGTCGGCGAATATCTCGGCGCCGCGGCCGGCCTCGGCTACCTGATTCAGCAGGCCGAGGGCGTGTTCGACGTCGCCGGCGTGTTCGCCGGCATGTTCGTGCTGTCGGCGTTCGTCTTATTGATCGACATGGTCGTGACATTGGTGGAGAAGCGCCTCCTGGTCTGGCGGCCGGCGGCGGTTGTGCGGGATTAGGGCGGATCCACATGAATGCCGAAGCCTTAGGGCGCCGTCCTTTGTAGTAGTATCCTCGGCGCAACAGGTCAGTGCGCGGATTTCGCGGACGATAACGGAGATTTCGTGGAGATCTCCAAACCTCGGAGGAACTTATGTCCCCCATTCCGCTGAAAGTTTACATCACGCCGTTTGCCGAGCAGGGCGCCAAGGAGGCGGAGAAGTGGAGCTGCGATACGGCCAAAAAGGCCCTGAACGTGGTCAATACGATCTGGTCAAAGGCGAAGGTTGCGTTTGTGATCAAGGATTGCGTGATCGACAAGCCGCTCGACATGGCAAAGAGCGTGCGCAACAATGATCAGCGCGTGCTGGATGTTCTTAGCTTCCGGCATAAGCCGGACGATTTCGTCCACATCTACCTCGTCAATCCGATTGAAAATCTCTCCGCGGGCGGAGCTTCGTACCAGGACAGCGATCCCGAGCCGACCAGTTTCGTCCAGTGGTATGGAAATGACGTCGCCAATGGACGGGCCTGGGCCCATGAGCTCGGCCATCTGATGAGTCTGGACCATGTCGAGATCGACTACAGCAACGAGAAGCAGGCGGCGCAGCGCAGCAGCAACCTCATGACGAAGGGACTGAGCATGGGCAGGGACCTGACCAACCAGCAGATCGGTAGCGTTAAGGGTTCAAAGCTGGTGAAGCGATTTGGCGCCTGATGGTCAGATGCGTGCTTGCGCTTGTCCAGGCGGCTGGCGTTCCTGTCGCCGTCCTCGCCCGGCGTATGGCCGAACAGATGCAGTGCGGCGCTCACTCCGGGATTAAATCGTCGAGCGGAAGTGATGGCGCTTGCCAAGAATGACGGAAGACACGTGCCGGATCGCGTCGCTCTGGCCGTCAGTCTACGACCATCGATCCGAAACGCTTTCTGATCACCGATTCGGCGCCGCTGATCATTTCATCGATAATGGCGGCCGCGCTCATCAGTCGCCTGGTCTGACCGACGGATTCGCCGGCCAGCAGGCTCATCTCGTCGAAATCACCGGTGAATTCCGGGGTTGGCGGAAAGCCACAAAACCGTTTCATGGGAATTTCCTGCCCGTAGATGCAGGCTTGACCAATCACCGGAAGCTCCGATTCCGAAACCACCCTGTATGGCGGCGGATTGTCGCGCCGCTCCCATTCCCGCACGATGCGGTTGCGCAACCCGCGGGTCGAAGCATCGGGAAATTCCGGCCCGAAGATCAGATGGCGCGCTGTGTCCTCGACGCCGGCAGCGAGGACGCGCTCCTTGTACTGCGGGTGGGCATAGGCCTCGAAGCTCGCGAGCAGGCGCGTTCCCACCCAGACGGCCTCGGCGCCGAGTGCGAGCGCAGCAGCAACGGTCCGGCCATCGGCAATGCCGCCAGCGGCGACGACGGGCACGGACGGGACTGCGTCGATGACTGCGGGAAGCAATGAGAACGTGGCCGCGACCGCCCGGTTGTGGCCGCCGGCCTCGTTGCCTTGCACCACGATTCCCTGCGCGCCAGATCGCACAGCAGCTTCCGCTTCGGCCACGCTGCCAACCTGAAACCAGACGTGACTGCCGGCCGCCCTCAGGCGCGACAGCCACTCGTCCGGAACATCATCCCAAAAGAACACGACAACCGGGACCTTCTCCGCGATGCACACCTCGATGTGCTCGATTGCGCTGAACCGGGCAATGATGTCGACGCCGAAGCACTTTGGCTTGACTGCCTTGACATCGCGGATCGCCGCCTGCAGCACGTCCGGTGGCATTGCGGCGGCGCCCAACATCCCCATTCCGCCGGCCTCGCACACCGCCCGCGCCAGCGCCGCAGTAGCGATGAACGCCATGCCGGCGTTGATGAATGGAATCTTCAATCCATACTGCTCCGTGATACGAGTCTTCAACATGATGCCCTCGCTATCGCGCTATTCCCTCTCGGCGTTTACGTTGGTACGTGGAGTCGATAAGTCCCATCCAGCGTTTCCGAGTGAAGTGAATTCCGGTTCGCCGACCAAAACAAGAGGCTGGAGCTTCGGGTCTGATTCCATGGAATCAACAATGCTTGATGCGACGGGTTTTTTGCGGCAATCGATGCCACTGGCGGCGCCATGTCCCCGACAGCTTTCCTTCATGTCGATGCAGAGCAGGTCGATGGTGTCGCGCTACGTCCGGATTTCGTGCCCGGGATCTTGCGCTACGGTTGAGGTCTTGATCAGGAGAGCCGAAGGCAGCCAATATGACGTATAACACTTGGTTTATCATTCGTGACTCGTCTTCCGTCGGTCGCGCGTGCATGAAGGGCCGGGACTGTGGGAAATGGCCTGCCGTGTCGATGACGCTGCGCGCATTCACGACCGCGCCATGGTTGCGCTGGCGCGCGCACTAATGTCGCTCCGCCAGGTCGGCATGGGAACGGTCATCATTTCCGCGGTGGTCGGCTTCTGGTCTGACGGGTTCGGGGACCGGGGCGTTTGGCTGGAACTCAGCGGGCAATCGAGGGATTGATCGCGCACCACGCTGTTTACCGTTCAGAGAGGTCAGTATGAAACCACATGTCGTCTGCCTGATGGCGTCAAGTCTCGACGGCCGGACATGGTCCAGCCGCTGGCGACCCAAGGGCGCCGGCGACCTGTTCGAGCGGGTCCATGATGAGATTGCTGGCGACGCCTGGGTGATCGGCCGCATCACGGGACAGGAGTTTGCCAAGGGCAAGCCCTATCCGACCTCCGCCACGGAAACATTCCCGCGCAAGCCCTGGTTTGCGCGGCGCGAGGCCAAGGCGTTCGGCGTGGTGCTCGATGCGCATGGCAAGATTGCCTGGGGCCGCTCGGATATCGGCGGAGATCCGATCGTCGTCGTCCTCACGGAAGCAGTGTCGGACGCGCATCTGGCCGGCCTGCGTAGTGAAGGTGTGTCCTATATCTTCGCCGGGAAATCCGAGCTTGATCTCGCGCTGACGCTGGACATCCTCAATCGCGAGCTCGGCATCAAGCGCCTGCTCGTCGAGGGCGGAGGCGTTGCAAACGGAAATTTCCTTCGCGCGGGTCTGATCGACGAATTCTACCTCATTCTCTGCCCGGCTGTGGACGGCGCCAGAGGAGCGCCGCACGTCTTCGATTCCGCGGAGACAGAGTCGTCCGATCGGCGCGCGCCTATCACGGCCATGACGCTGGAGAGGACTCGCGATCTCGGTGGCGGTGCACTGCTGCTGCACTACAAGATCACCAATGCGGATGCCGCGGCATCTCGATAGGCTGCCGTCCAGATGACCAGATCGAATCCGGACCGCATCATCGTTGTGGGTGGCGGCGCAGCAGGGCTGATGGCGGCGCGCGAGCTGGCGCGGGCGCGCAGGCATGTCACGATCCTGGAGGCGCGCGACCGCTGTGGCGGGCGCATTGATCCACTCCCCGTGTCCGACTTCGGATATCCGGCGGAGGGGGGCGCGGAGTTCATCCATGGCAAGGCACCCGTCACCCATGGCTTGCTGCGCGAGGCCGGACTGTCGTTGCAACCGATCCAGGGCACATCATGGACGGCCGAGGACGGAAAATTCTCACGAAGGGCGAGCCAGAACCCTCACGAATCCGAATTGCAACGGGCCCTGGCCGAGCTGAAGGTGGATTTGTCTCTCGCGGAATTCCTGACGTCCCATTTTTCACATCCCAGATACGAGCAGATGCGACGCACAATCGAGCGGATGGTCGAAGGCTACGACGCCGCCGATCCCGCGAAGATCAGCGTGGCGGCCCTGCGCGAGGAATGGATGGATGGCGGGCGGAGCGCGCAAGCTCGCGTGGCCGGCGGCTACGGCGCGCTCATCGAATTCCTGGCAAAGGCCTGTCGCAACCATGGTGCCGACATACGTTTCGGTTCGGTCGTGAAAGCCGTCGAAATCGTCGACGGCCAGACGGTGATCCGTTGCGCCGATGGCAGCTCTCATCAATCCGATTGCACGATCCTGACAGCGCCGATCCCGGTGCTGAGCGAAATCGACCTTCCGCCGTCGGCGCGAGTGAGGGCTGCGGCCGTGGCGGACATCGGCTTCGGTAACGTCATCAAGATCCTGCTGTGCTTCCAGACGCGTTGGTGGATCGAGACGCCGTTGAAGGCCGCCGATCTGACATTCCTGATTTCGGAGGAGCAGATTCCGGTCTGGTGGACGCAAAACCCGAACCCGCAACCCGTGCTCACCGGCTGGTTCGGCGGGCCGAAAACGGCCGGCCTGGCGGCGCTTGATGAGAAAGAGCTGATCGAAGCGGGGCTGGGCTCGCTCGCGAAGATTTTTGGACTCGATCCGCGACGATTGACGGAGCGGATGGTCGCGGCGCGGGCGATCAACTGGGCAAACGATCCTTTCGCGCGCGGCGCCTACTCCTACGCGACGCCGGCCACCCGCGCGGCGCAATTGACGCTGGCGAAGCCGGCAGACGGGATCATCTTCTTCGCCGGCGAGGCGCTTTATCGCGGAGCCGACATGGGGACGGTCGAGGCGGCGTTGGACAATGGTATCGAGACGGCGCGCGCGATTCTTCGCCGATAAGTACGATGCATGGGTGGCTTCTTCGCTTCAGCGCAAAATTGCTTTGCAATTTTGTCGCGAGCGCCTCGCAATGACGGCGAACGGGACTGGAAGCGGATAGACGGTCTGTCTTCCGTAAGACCACCACGCGCGTGTAACAGTTGATCCATTATTCGTGACTCGTGTTTCGCCCGTCGGGCGTGCATGTAATGCCGGCCGTTCGCGAGCGGCCGGGACCGGGGTCGGTTATGCACGAGGAGACGTCACCGCGCTACGCCGGCTGGCGTGTCGTGCTCGCCTGCTTCCTGTTGGCACTGTCCATCTTCGGCTTCGCACTGTACGGGCAGGGCGTCTATCTGGTCGAACTGCAGCGGCTGAATGGCTGGCCGGCCTCGCTGATCTCGGGCGCCAGCACGCTCTCGCTGCTGATCGGCAATGTGATTGTCATCTTCACCGACGAGATCGTGGCGCGCCTTGGCTTGAAGCGCCTTGTACTTGTGGGAACGGCGTGTCTTGCCGTGTCGATGGCGCTGCTTGCATTCGCGACATCGCCATGGATGCTCTATGCGGTGTTCGCGCTGATGTCGCTCGGCTGGGTCGGCATGGGCACCGTGGTCATTTCCGCAGTGGTCGGCTCCTGGTTCGCGCGACGCCGCGGCCTGGCGATCAGCCTTGCGTTCCTGGGCGCAAGTTCGGGCGGTGTCATCGTGACGCCGCTCCTGGTGCTGCTCGTTGCGCAGGTCGGCTTCCGTACGGCGATGCTGATCGCTGATGCGATCATGCTCGCTGTACTCGTGCCCGTCATCCTGGCCTGGATCGGCCCTCCGCCATCGGCCGGCCCGGTCGATGTCAGGACCGACGATCGGTCCCGGCCGCAAGCAGGAACCGCGCCCAATGCCATCTCGCGCGCGGAGGTGGTGCGCCGGCTGGCGTTCTGGACGATCGCGATCCCGTTCGCGCTGGGCGTGATGGCTCAGGTCGGCTTCATCGTGCACCAGATCGCGATGCTGGAGCCAAAGATCGGCGCCGTGCGCGCGGGGCTGGCCGTCAGCGTAATGACGGCGATGGCGATTGCCGGGCGGCTTGTCCTCGGCATGTTCGCCGATCGGCTCGATCCGCGGATCGCGGCGGCGGCATCGCTTGCGAGTCAGGCGCTGGCTCTATCGACGATCTGGCAGACGGATGATGTTCGCATCGTCCTGGCGGCGACTGCCGTCTTTGGCTTTTCCGTCGGCAACCTCATCACGCTACCGCCGCTGATCATTCATCGCGAGTTCGAGGCCGCGAGCTTTACCGTCGTGATGGGACTGTTCACGGCGATCAGCGGAACGATCGGCGCGCTCGGCCCCGGTCTGATCGGCCTCGTGCGCGGCTGGAGCGGCGACTATGGGGCCGCGCTATTGCTCGCGATCGCCCTCGAAGTGACCGCCGCCGCGATCGTGCTGGTGCCGGAGCGCTCGCGCCAGATCTCGTAGGCTGGCAATGCGAAGCGTCTCCACCATTGCGACCGCGGTGCGACCAGGTACCCGCCATTGCGAGCGAAGCGAAGCAATCCACGGCTGCGCTTGCGGAGATATGGATTGCTTCGTCGCTTCAGCGCAAAATTGCTTTGCAATTTTGTCGCAAGCTCCTCGCAATGACGACAGAGAGATCGCCTCTAGTCCAGCAGCTTCGTATCGTCGGGCGCCTGCGGCGGCGTCTTGATCGCGATCGCCTTCAGCGCTCGTCCTTGCGGTTTGCTGCCGCCATGCGGCGTGCCCTTCGGGATCACCACGAGGTCACCCGGCTTCACGGTGACCTCCTTGTCGCCGAGCCAGATCGTGCCGGTGCCCTCGAGGATGTATTGCAGCTCGTTGGTGTTGGGGTGCATGTGCTTCGGTACGTTGCCGTCCTGGATCGAGACGGTGGCGCCGTCGGCGGAGACGAACATTTTTGAGCGGAAGCCGACATTGTTGGCGTTGCCGAGCTTGTCGCCCTCCATCTCGCCGGTGTGGATGATTTGCGCGGTGATGTTCTCGGCGGCGAGCGCGGGCCGCAGCAGATGGGTGACGCCGCAACCGGCGGCGAAGGCGGTGGCAATCGACAGCGTAGTGGCAATGCGGTTCATGGAGACCTCCCGTGACGTTTTTTGTGAGCACGATGCTATGCCGCGCCACCGGCATTGGCCAGCTTATGCGCCGGCAAAGCGGGGCGGATGCGACGAAAAGATCGTGCAAGGCGCATGGAATAATCGTGACGGGGCGGACATGGCAGCCATTGTTCGGCACCAAAGTCGCCTTCTCAAGGCCCGCGGGCTGTTTTATCTTGCCGGCCAATCGAACGGAGGAAGTCATGAACAAACTGCTTGGCAGGCTGGCCGGAACGCTGCTGGCGCTGACCTTGTCCACGGGCCTTGCGGCGGCGCAAAGCAAGATCACCATTGCGGTCGGCGGCGGCGCCTGCCTGTGCTACCTGCCGACGGTGCTGGCCAAGCAGCTCGGCGAGTACGAGAAGGCCGGGCTCGCGGTCGAACTGGTGGATCTCAAGGGCGGCTCGGACGCGCTGAAGGCCGTGCTCGGCGGCAGCGCCGACGTCGTGTCGGGCTATTTCGACCATTGCGTCAATCTCGCGGCCAAGAAGCAGGAGCTGCAATCCTTCGTGGTCTATGACCGCTACCCCGGCCTCGTGCTGGTGGTCTCGCCCAAGCATACCGGCGAGATCAATTCGATCAAGGATCTCGCCGGCAAGAAGGTCGGGGTCAGTGCGCCCGGCTCCTCGACCGATTTCTTCCTCAAGTATCTCCTGAAGAAGAACGGCCTCGACCCGACGGGCACCTCCGTGATCGGCGTCGGCCTCGGCGCCACGTCGGTCGCTGCGATGGAGCAGGGCCAGATCGACGCCGCCGTGATGCTCGATCCCTCCGTCACCGTGCTGCAGGGCAGCCATCCCGACCTGAAGATCCTGAGCGACACGCGCACGCAGAAGGACACGCTCGCGGTGTTCGGCGGCGAATATCCCGGCGGGGCGCTCTATTCCACTTCGGCCTGGGTCAAGGGGCACGAAAAGGAAACGCAGGCGCTGACCAATGCGATCGTCGCCACGCTGTCGTGGATCCACTCGCATTCGCCCGAGGAGATCATGGCCAAGATGCCGGACGAGACCGTCGGCAAGAACAAGGATCTCTATCTCGCCGCGCTGAAGAACACGATCCCGATGTATTCGGAGACCGGCAAGATGGACCCAAAGGGCGCCGACGCCGTGCTCGCGGTGTTCAGCGAGGGTTCGCCTGAAGTGGCGAAGGCAGGCATCGACGTGACCAAGACCTACACCAACAGGTTCGTCGACCAGGCCAAGAGAACGACCGGAATGAACGCCAAATAGTGCGCCGTGGTGCGGCGACATGCAGTCTCCCGTCATTCATCGCGTCACCTCGCTTGACCTGACCGTGCAGCGGCGGCCGTGGCCGTTCGCCGATGCGCGCCGCGCCGAGATCGACGCGCATTTCGCCACCCAGCGGCGCGCGCGATCCGGCCTGTGGAACGGGCGGGTGCTGCTCGGGCGCGATCCGGTCTTTGCCGATAGGCGCTTCAGCGCCAATTATTTCGAGACCGATTTCGCAAGCTTCCTTGCATGGCGCGACTGGGGCTTTCCCGACAAGGACGTTTTCAACGGTTTCGGCATGGGCGCGCTGCTCGCAAGCGACGGCGCCTTCGCGCTCGGCGAGATGGGCCAGCACACCTCGAATGCCGGGCGGATCTACTTTCCGTCGGGCACGCCCGACCTCGACGACATCAGGGGGGATACGGTCGATATCGCCGGCAGCGTGCTGCGCGAGCTTGAGGAGGAGACTGGGCTGACGGCGGCGGATTGCCGCGCGGATGCGGACTGGCACTGCATCCATACCGGACCCGCGGTCGCAATGATACGCATACTGCGCGTCGACATGCCGGGCGAGGCGCTGCGCGCGCGGCTCGAGGCCAACCTCGCTCGGCAACAGGACCCCGAGCTCGCGGCGATCCATCTGGTGCGCGGCCGCGCCGATTTCACCGCCACGATGCCGCGCTTCGTCACCGCGTTCATCGAAACCCAGCTTTCGGTGTAGCGCCGCATCCCCGCAACGCTGTGCTGAAGCTTTGATCAGCCTGCGCCGCGCGGACGCAGCCAATACGCTTGACATCCTCGGCCGCTCCCCCTGTGATAGGCGGCACAAAAAGCAAAAAAATGCAGTGCACAATCGTCGGGGAGGGATTCATGCGGGTCACGAAGGCTACGCGCTGGGTTGCCGTGCTGTCCGTTGCGGCAGCAGCGCTGGGGATGGCGGCCACCGCGCGGGCGCAGGACAAGAAGATCAAGATCGGCGTGATTTTCGACCTCACCGGCCCGCTCGCCGGCGGCGGCTCCGAGCTGCAATACACCGGCGTCAAGATCATGCTCGACCACTACGCCAAAACCGGTGTCGAGGGCTACAAGGTCGAGGCTGTCTACGCCGACGCGCAGAGCAAGCCCGACATTGCCATCAACGAATCGGTACGCCTGCTCGAGCAGGAAAAGGTCGACATGGTGATGGGCTTCTTCTCCTCGGCGCAATGCGTGCCGGTGGCCGCCCGTGTCGAGCAACTGAAGAAGTTCATGTGGATGACCACCTGCATCTCGTCGGCGGTGTTCGACGGCAAGAACTACAAATACGTGTTCCGTCCGCAGGCGAGCGGCGACCAGTTCGGCATGATGACGATGGACTTCATCGCCAACCAGGCCCAGTCCAAGTTCGGCAAGGAGCCGAAGGATCTCCGCGTCGCCATCATTCACGAGGACGGCGCCTACGGCGTCGACGTCGCCAAGGGCAATGAGGCCGGCGCGAAGAAGGCCGGCTTCAACATCGTGCTGAAGGAGGGCTATTCGGCGACCGCGCCCGATCTCTCCGCGCTGGTCACGAAACTCAAGCGCGCCAAGCCCGACGTGATCTTCCACACCGGCTACAATCCGGACATTACGTTGCTGTTCCGCCAGGCGCGCGAGCAGGGGCTGAAATTCGGCGCCATCGTCGGCCATGGCGCGGGCTACGGCGTCTACGAGAAGCTCAAGGAGGGCCTCGGCACCGACGCGAGTTATCTCTTCAACACCGATCCGATCTCGATCTGGCTCGCCAACCAGAAGACCATGGATACGAAGCTGCCGCCTGTCATCAAGATGGTCGGCGAGGAGTTCGACAAGCTAAAGCCGGGGGTCGCGATCCGCTCCGCTCATGTCGGCATCGGCGCCTCCAACGCGTTCGTCTTCATGGACGACGTGCTGCCGCGCGCGATCAAGAAGTATGGCGGCGTCGATCCGGACGCGCTGCGCAAGGCCGCGCTCGACACCGACATTCCGGAAGGCGGCACCATGCTGGGCTTTGGCGTCAAGTTCTACAGCGAGGGCACCCAGATGGCCGGCCAGAACGAGCGCTCGTTCCCGGTAGTGTTGCAGTACATTGACGACAAATCCTACGTGGTGTGGCCGAAGAGCCAGATGCAGCGTGAGACCGTGCTGCCGCTGCCGGCCGGCACGACCTACAGCTACAAATAGGTCGCGTTGCGAAAGGAGCCGCCGTGCTCGCCGTCGAGGGTCTGGTCAAGCGGTTTGGCGGCTTTCGCGCCGTCAACAACGTGTCGTTCCGCGTCGAGCAGGGCGAGATCCTCGGGCTGATCGGCCCCAACGGCTCGGGCAAGAGCACGATCTTCAACATGCTGTCAGGCACGCTGCCGCCGACCGCGGGCTCGATCCTGTTCGATGGTCACCAGATCGCGGGGCTCGCGCCGCACCGGATCATCAACCGCGGCATCGGCCGCACCTTTCAGATCCCGCGCCCGTTCCGTCGGCTGAGCATTTTCGAGAATGTGGTGCTGGCCGGCTTCTATGGCCAGGGCCGCCACAGCCGCGCCAGGGCGGAGGAGGCGGCCGAGCGTTCGCTTGGGATGGTCGGACTGCCCACCGACCGCAACGCCGGCGTCGACGGCCTCGGCGCCGCGGGCTTGAAGAAGCTCGAGCTCGCCAAGGCGCTCGCCACCGGGCCGAAGCTTCTGCTCGCCGACGAAAGCCTCGGCGGCCTCGACGAGAAGGAGATGGACCAGGCCGCCGACATGCTGCGCAAGATCCGCGACGAGCTCGGCATCACCATCATCTGGGTCGAGCACATCATGGGCGTCCTGATGCGCGTGGTCGACCGCGTGATGGTGCTCGATCACGGCGAGAAGATCGCCGAGGGCCTGCCGGCCGATGTCGCCGGCGACCGCCGCGTGATCGAGGTCTATCTCGGCACCGATGCCGATGCGAGTCTCGCGGCCGCCGCCGCCGCGCAGGCGCGCCGCCGGATCGAGGCGTGACCGACATGCTGGAATTGAAATCGATCGACGCGGGCTATGGCAGCTTCCAGGCGCTGTTCGGCGTCAGCCTCGAGGTCAGGGCGGGCGAGGCGGTCGGCGTGATCGGCCCGAACGGCGCCGGCAAGACCACCCTGATGCGGGTGATCTCCGGCCTGATCCGTCCGACCAAAGGCGCGATTTCGATGGAAGGCACCGACGTCGTGAAGACGCCGGCGCATCGCATCGTCAGCCTTGGCATTGCGCATGTGCCGGAGAACCGGCGGCTGTTTCCGCGGCTCACCGTCGAAGACAATCTGAAGATGGGCGCGTATATGCCGGGCGCGCGCGCCCAATACACCGCGCGGCTGGACTTCGTGTTCGACCTGTTCCCGCGCATGAAGGAACGCCGCCACCAGATGGCCGGCACCATGTCAGGCGGCGAGCAGCAGATGTGTGCGATCGGCCGCGCGCTGATGTCGAACCCGAAGCTTCTTTTGCTGGACGAGCCCTCGGCGGGGCTCGCGCCGGTCGTGGTGCAGCAGGTGTTCGAGCTCGTCAAGCGCATCCGCGCCAGCGGGCTCACGGTCCTGATCGTCGAGCAAAACGTGCAGCAGGTGCTGCGCGTGGTCGACCGCGCCTATCTGCTCGAGGCCGGCACCATTCGCGCCGCCGGCACTTCGGCCGAACTCGCGGCCAGCGACACCATCAAGCAGGCGTATCTGGGAGTGTGAGCAAGCAATGCAATCCTTCCTCGACATCTTCGACATCTACCTGCTCGAGGCCGTCATCAACGGCATCCTGCTCGGCGGCGTGCTGGCGCTGCTTGCTCTGGGCCTGAACCTGATCTTCGGCGTCATCGACGTCACCTGGATCTGCTACGCCGAGCTCGTCATGATCGGCATGTACGGCATGTACTATCTCGTGCAGTACTACCATTTGCCGTACTGGGCGGCGGCGCCGCTCGTCATCCTGCTGGTCGCGCTTCTCGGTGCGGCGCTGCACTACCTCGTCATCGCGCCTCTGCTCACCGCGCCGCCGATCAACCAGCTGCTGGCGACCGGCGGCGTGCTGTTCATCCTGCAGAGCTTTGCCACCGTCGCCTTCGGCATCGATTTCCGCAATCTCGGCATCCGTCTGCCAGTGCTCGCGATCGGCGACATGAATTTCAGCTATGCGCGGCTATTGTCCTTCGCGGCGGCGCTGATCGGCATGATCGGCATCTATTTCTTCATGACGCGCACCTACACCGGCACGGCGATCCGCGCCATCGCGCAGGACCGCCAGATCATGCCGCTGATGGGCGTGGACGCCAAACGCATCTACCTCATCACTTCGGCGATCGGCGGTGGGCTCGCCGGTCTCGCCGCGTGCCTGCTGGTGCTGCAATATGACGTGCATCCGTTCGTCGGCCTGTCGTTCGGTCCCATCACCTTCCTGATCTGCGTGCTCGGCGGACTCGGCAATTTCATCGGCGGCTTCATCGCCGCCTTCGTGTTCGCGCAGATCATCTCGCTCGGCGGCCTGTTCTCCGATCTCGAATGGGGCTACGTGCTGGCCTTCGCCTTCTTCATCGTCATGATGTTCATCCGGCCCGCGGGCCTGCTCGCGAGGCGGTCGTGAACAGGCAAGTCGCCGGTTGGATCGTGGCCCTGGCGGTGCTGGTCGCGCTGCCCTTCGTGCACCGCGATCCCTACCATCTGCATCTCCTGGTCTTGATCCTGATCTGGTCGTTCGCCTACACCTCGTGGTCGATCATGGGTCGCTTCGGTCTGGTCTCGCTCGGCCATGGCGGCTTCATGGGCATCGGCGCCTACGTCACCGCGTTGCTGTGGAATCATCTGGGGGTCTCACCCTGGATCGGCATTCCCCTCAGCATGGTGACCGCTGGCGTGCTCGCGCTGATCGTCGCCTATCCCTGCTTCCGCTTCCGCATCACCGGCCATTACTTCGTTCTGGTGACGCTCGCGCTGTCGGGAATCGTGCTCCAGGTCATCACCGCGACGCGCGACTATACCGGTGGTTCGCTCGGTTACACGCCGCATCGCGCCCAGAGCGGCAAGGGGCTATACGCGCTGCAGTTCGACGACAAGACCACCTGGTATCTGATCGCGCTCGCGGTCTGGCTGGTCGGGCTGCTGATCTGGCGCTGGATCGACCGCAGCATGAGCCGCCATGCCATGGAGGCGATCTCGGAGGACGAGGACGCCGCGGCGGCGGCCGGCGTCAACGTCACTGTCGAGAAGCTCAAGATCACGTTGATCAGTGCGCTGATGACCGCGCTCGCGGGCGCGCTCTATTGCCAGTACCAGATGTTCATCTCGCCCGACACGGTCAGCGGCATCGCCGTTTCCTTGCAGATGGTGTTCGCGGTCATCGTTGGCGGCGTCTATGTCGCGTTGGGCCCGACCGTCGGCGCCGTCATCACCATCCTGCTCGCCGAGATCCTGCGCATCGGCTTCGGCACCAGGGCGGTCGGCTGGGACAACCTCGTCTATGGCCTGCTGCTGGTGCTGTTCATCATCTTCCTGCCCAAGGGTATTCTTGGTAGCGTGATCGACTGGATCAAAGCGCCACCCAAGATGTCCCGAGGTCATGAGCAAGAAACCATCAAAGCCGCTCGCCGATGAACTGAAGCCCTTTGTCGCGCCGTTCCGTTTCGACGGCACGGGAGAGTTTCACCTGAAATCGCAACGGACGGCCGAGAAGGGCGGCCTCGACAAGGACGCTGGCGGCAAGGTCATCGAGGCCAACCGCAAGCGGTTGAACGACTTCCAGGAAAAGCTCTTCGCGCAGGATCGCTGGTCGCTGCTTTTGATCTTCCAGGGCATGGACGCCGCCGGCAAGGACTCCGCGATCAAGAGCGTTTTCGAGGGCGTCAATCCGCAAGGCTGCGAGGTCTGGTCCTTCAAGCAGCCTTCGACCCACGAGCTCGATCACGACTTCATGTGGCGCGCCATGATCGCGCTGCCTGAGCGTGGGCGCATCGGCATCTTCAACCGCTCCTATTACGAGGAATGCCTCGTCGTGCGCGTGCATCCGGAAGTGCTGGCGAAGGAGAAGATCCCGAAGCGGCTGGTGACCAGAAATATCTGGCGCGAACGCTTTGAGGACGTCTCCGCGATCGAGCGCTACCTCTCGCGCCAGGGCACGGTGATCCTGAAGTTCTTTCTCAACGTGTCCAGGGAAGAGCAGCGCCAGCGCTTCCTCGACCGCCTGGAGGAGCCCGCCAAGAACTGGAAGTTCTCGATGGCCGATATCGCCGAACGCAAGCTATGGGACAAATACCAGGCCGCCTATCAGGAGCTGATCCGTCACACCTCGACCAGGGAGGCGCCGTGGCACGTCGTGCCCGCCGATCACAAATGGTTCGCCCGCGTCGTGATCGGCTCGACCATCGTGGGCGCACTCGACAAGCTCGACCTGCATTTTCCCGAGGTCGACAAGGCCGAGCTGGGCGAATTCAAGCGCGTCCGTGACGCGCTGCTGGCGGAGGGAAAGGGGAGCGCGGCGGCAAAGGCGTCAGCGAAGAGGTAGTGCAAGTAAATCGTCGATATGCTGCTCGGGAAGCATTGACTGCCGCCGAAAAGGCTTTGTCTGCATTATCTCCGCCAGATTGCGAGCGGGCGGCGGAAGCCGGGATTTCGGAGCCCGATCCCGTCCCTAAGAGCCCGAGAGAACCGTCGGCTGACGAATCTTAACTCGGTTCCGCCTCAATTCGAACTTAATAATAATGCGCTAACTTCATCACTCCGAGTGAAAGTTCCGCAGCGTTTGCGCGGAATATCCACCCGCGGGCAGGCGGACGGATGTGGAATTGGGGCAACGGGGATCGGGTGGGGCGGTGAAGTTTGGAATTCTTTCGCGGTTAGATGCGTATGGCATCCCGCGATGTTGGATCGGCATCCGACACTTTGATTCAAATTCTTCCGGATCGATGGCTGCGGCTCGATCGAGACGACGGAAACGTCCGTCGCCGCCCTCTTTGCTTTCAATTTTTCTTGAGGACAGCGAGCACACCAATCCGCAACGGCTGAGCATCACAGGAGTAGCGTATGAGTGCCTTGAGTGAGCAAGACCGAACTGCCCCGCACGATCCACTTTACTATGCACCCCGCCGATTGCGCGAAAGGCCAAGGTCGCCATTATCCACTTTTGACGAATTGCAGTTCGAACCAGACAGCCCCCGCTCTGAGCGGCGCACTCCAGTCGACACCGCGCTCGACAATGCGGTCTACCAATCGTTGCGTCGGCCGCTCGAGCCTGATGTCATCAACGAGCCCTCGATGCCGAGACGCGATCGGAGTGGGCGCAAGATGTTGTTTGTGGCGGTGGCGGTTGGCGTTTCGGCTGTCGCGGCGCTGTTCTTTGTTCTGAGGGTCCAGACTCCCCTGGAGTCGGGCGTTGCCGCGTCCTTTGCGGCGGCCATGCAGTCGACGAAAACCACGCAGCCACAGCCACGCGCCGGCCAGACCGTCACGCCCGAAGAGTCCGAAGAGCTGCTTCGGCAATTTATGCAATGGCGCCAAAAAGCCCGTTCCGCCGAGACATCTCAATGATTGAAATAGCATATGCCGAGGCAGCGACGATAGGCGATATCGGATCCAGCGTCGCGCTCGTGCGGAGCTCGCGATTGCGTTGGGTAGCGGCTGCACTCGGCGCTCTGTTTGCGACCGCCGCGGGCGCCGCACCGAGCAATGATTTGAACATCGTGCGCGACCTGGCGGGCCGCGTCGGACCGATCATTGGTTCGGCGCTAGCGTGCCCGGACGTCGCGCGCCCCCGGATTCAGTCCATTGTCGACAAGTTCCAGGCGGTGATAAAGGCAAACGCGTCCAACGAGGCCGAGCGCGACGATCTTTCGCGGCTGTTCGATCGCTATGTCGCAGATGGCCGCTATGCCCTGACGGCAGGCCGGACCAATTGCGGGACTGCGGAGCGCCAGCTTGCCGAGCTCGAACAGTCGCTTGCCGGGAAGCCGACATCAGTGATCGGCGCGATCGGGCCGACGCCGGCCGCTGCCGCGACGGCGCCCGCGGCACCCATGCCGCAAGCGGCTCTCGCGTCGACTGCGCGCGGCGTGACCGCCAACGAGCTCCGGTTCGGGATGGTGGCACCGTTTTCCGGTCCGGCGAAGGAACTCGGGCGGCAGATGAAACTCGGGATCGAGACCGCTTTCAACCAAGCCAACGACGCGGGCGGCGTGGAGAGCCGGATGCTCCGGCTGATCTCGGCGGACGACGGTTATGAGCCGACGCGGACTGTGGACGCCATGAAGCAGCTCTACGAGAAGGATCAGGTCTTCGGCTTCATAGGAAATGTGGGAACGCCGACCGCGGCCGTTGCGATACCCTACACACTCCAGCGGCGGACATTGTTCTTCGGCGCGTTCACGGGTGCGAATGTTCTGCGCAACGATCCTCCCGATCGCTATGTGTTCAACTATCGCGCGGGCTACGCGGAGGAGACCCACGCCGCCGTCCGCTATTTGATAAAGCTGCGCCGCCTGCAGCCCCGACAAATCGCCGTATTCGCTCAGCAGGATTCCTATGGTGATGCCGGATTTACTGGCGTCTCAAAGGCGTTTCGTTCGCTCGGCCTGAACGACGCCTCCATTCTTCGGCTCGACTACAAGCGGAATACGGTGGACGTCGACCAGGCGGTCAATCAGCTAAAGGCCCAGAAGGGCGCGATCAAAGCTGTGGTCATGGTTGCAACATACCGGGCCGCCGCCAAGTTCATCGAGAAGACGCGGGACCTTTTTCCTGCAATGATTTACACCAACGTCTCGTTCGTTGGCAGCACCGCGCTTGCCGATGAATTGATGCTGCTTGGGCCGCGCTTTGCCAATGGCGTCATCGTCACGCAGGTGGTACCTGCGGTTAGCGGCTATTCTAGCGCTGTCCTCGAATACAAGAATGCGCTCGCCAAGTATTTTCCTGGCGAGGCGCCGGATTACGTGTCGCTCGAAGGGTATATCGCCGCCAACGTCCTGATCCAGGCACTCAAAAGGACGGGCTCGCAGCTCGATACTGAACGCCTGATCGACGTTCTTGAGAATACGCACAATCTCGATCTGGGTGTCGGGACACCCCTCAATTTCAGCCGTGCCGAACACCAAGCGTCGCATAAAATTTGGGGAACGACGATTGACGAAAACGGCCGGTATCGGTCTCTCGAGCTTGAATGAGTATCGGAGCATCGGGCGAAGCTGCGAGCCCGTCCGATGCCCTGCCTCTCCGGGTCAAATCTGACAGCTTTGAAGATTCCATCTTGAACCGCGCGATCGGCTCGGCGGCGAGCATGTGACCGGTCCATGATTGTCGACCAAGCCAACCTTGCTTGGATGGGTTGGCGGCATCGATTTCTCATCGGCCTTCCAACCGTGTTCGATTGCAACCTGAACGGCCCGATCATCGTCGCCGCGCTCGAGCAAACCGGCTAGCAGCGCGCAACCAAGGTCCTTAGCGCAATCAAGTCCGTGAAGCGATCGGCCTTCCGCCGCAGTTCATCGGCGATCATGGCCGGTTGAGTTGCGATCGTGGAAACCACGTGCACCTGCACGCCGCGCCTTTGCATCACATCGACAAGCGTACCGAAAGTTCCGTCACCTGAAAACAGCACCATTTCGTCGATACGACCCGCCAGTTCGAGCGCATCCACCGCAAGTTCGATATGCAAGCTTCCCTTCAGCTTGCGGTTACCATTTGCATCGAACACCTCCTTCGCCGCCTTCGTCACAACAGTGTATCCGTTGTAGTCGAGCCAATCGATCAACGGTCGGATCGTTGAGTGTTCCTCATCCTCGATAACGGCGGTATAGTATGAGGCGCGTAGAAGCGCTCCTCGATTGTGGAATTCATTCAATAGGCGTTTATAATCAATATCGAAGCCGAGTGCCTTGGCCGTCGCCTGCAAGTTGGCGCCGTCGATAAACATCGCGATCTTGTTGAGGCCGGGCATGACAATACCGTGTTGATCCAGGTCAATGAGGTGAGGGCCGGGAAAAGCTGGATTTCGACCAAATGTGGTCGACGCAAGCGGCGAGTTTCCTACTCGATGATCACGATCAGGTCTTGTGATCGCATGCCAATTACTTGGGTGTTGGGGTCAGAGCAGCGCTTGCGAGGTAACAGAGCTCATGGATTCTGACGAAACCAGAAACGTTGGCTCAGTACCAAGCGCGACAGGGGGAATAGCCCGGCTGGCATGTGACCAATTGCGCGAAGCCGGCAAGGACTTGACCGGCGTGCTGTCCAAGGCAGATTTGACTCTCGACGAGATTGACGATCGCGTCCGCAGGATCGAGGTGAGCGCCCAGATCAGATTACTGGGGCTCGCCGCTGAAGAATTGCCGGATGATTTCCTCGGCTTTCACTTGGCTCACAAATTTGAGCTCGGCGCAGTTGGATTGCTCTACTACGTCATGGCCTCATCGGACCATCTATTGGATGCTCTCCGCAATGCGGAGCGGTATGGCGCAATTGTCAACGAGGGCATTCGTTTGCGCGTTCGGCTGGATGGATCTACCGCTATCGAGCTGAACTACGTAGGCGTTGATCGCGGATCAGACCGCCATCAGATCGAATTCTGGCTGGTCGCGATGGTCCGCATCTGCCGCAAGCTCACTGAGACCCGATTGGCGCCGCTACAAGTCAAGCTCAGGCATTCCAGACCGGGCACACCGCCCGAATTCAGATCGTTTCTGGGCTGCGACATCGAATTCAACGCATCGACCGACGAGTTGGTGTTCCCCGCTGCGAGCGCATCGTTACCGATTGTCGGTGCCGATGTTCATCTCAATCACCTGTTGGTTGGCTATGCGGACCAGGCACTCGGCGATAGGTCGGCACGAGGCGCCACTGTTCGTTCTCGCGTCGAGGACTTGATTGTGCATTTGCTTCCTCATGGCAAAGCCAATGTGTCCGAAGTCGCGCGCCGCCTTGGCATGAGCCGCCGGACATTGGCGCGGTCGCTTTCCGCCGAGGGCGCAACGTTCTCAGAGGTCCTTGAGCAAGAACGAACGGCCCTTGCAAAGGGATATCTCGACGACAAGGAATTGCCGATTTCACAGGTCGCGTGGCTGGTCGGTTACCGCGAGATAAGCTCGTTCACACATGCTTTTGCACGATGGACCGGAATGACGCCCAGGCGATTTCGGATGTCCGCAGGCGGTGCTGACGGCCCTCTATCGGCTTGATCGAGTGGGTAGGGCGAGGCTTCGCTGCAAAGAAGGCAGTTCGGGTTGGAGAACGACTTGCGGCGGTAGGCCCCGGAGCGAGAGAATCATGGACCGCACGTAGCGCACCGGTGCTCCTCATATGGGTACAATCGCACCTGTTACGTCAGCCTAGCTGTCCATCTTTCCCCGTTGCAGCCGATTGCCATATTCGTCTAGAACGGGCGCCAGGACGCAGGTCACGGCAACCAACCGTCAATGGTTTGGGCCGAGGATCTGGCCTCCTCAAGGGTCTGGCAATGCTGATTCGCGGCCAAATATACGGAGTTCGGGCTGGGGCTGCTGCCCCTACGATTCCGGCTGCGACTATGCCCACCCTCCTTCTTGGCGGGCTTCTGCTTCTTATCGGCCCCTGAGGGCCGTCTGGGCCGTTTGCGCCTGGGCACTCAGGGGTTGCGAGAGAACCTTGGAAACCCTTCAGCGCTCATCAGACGGCGCGACTCATCCAAAAGGAATTTTTGAAATGGCCCACGTCAACAAGTCCGAGAAGGACCGCGTCATCATTTTCGACACCACGTTGCGCGACGGCGAGCAATGCCCCGGCGCCACCATGACCTTCGAGGAGAAGCTCGAGGTCGCGGAGCTCCTGGATGACATGGGCGTCGATGTCATCGAGGCCGGCTTCCCGATCACCTCGGAAGGCGACTTCCAGGCCGTCAGCGAGATCGCCCGCCGCTCTAAGAACTCGATCATTGCCGGTCTGTCTCGCGCCCACCCGGCCGATATCGACCGCTGCGCCGAGGCGGTGAAGTTCGCAAAACGCGGCCGCGTCCACACAGTGATCGCGACCTCGCCGCTGCACATGCGCGTCAAGCTGAACAAGACGCCGGAGGAAGTGATCGAGACCTCGGTCGCCATGGTCGCTCGCGCCCGCAACCAGATCGACGATGTCGAGTGGTCGGCCGAGGACGGCACTCGCAGCGAGATGGAATATCTCTGCCGGATCGTCGAAGCCGTGATCAAGGCCGGCGCTACCACGGTGAACATCCCCGACACGGTCGGCTATACGGTGCCGGAGGAATACACCCACTTCATGAAGACGCTGATCGAGCGCGTGCCGAACTCCGACAAGGCGGTGTTCTCGGTCCACTGCCACAATGATCTCGGTATGGCGGTCGCCAACTCGCTGGCCGGTATCGTCGGCGGCGCCCGCCAGGTCGAATGTACGATCAACGGGATCGGCGAGCGTGCCGGCAACGCCGCGCTGGAAGAGATCGTGATGGCGATCAATGTGCGGAACGACAAGTTTCCGTACTGGAACAAGATCGACACCACACAGCTCACCCGCGCGTCCAAACTGGTGTCGGCCGCGACTTCGTTCCCGGTGCAATACAATAAAGCGATCGTCGGCCGGAACGCGTTCGCCCATGAGAGCGGAATCCATCAGGACGGCGTGCTCAAGGACGCCTCGACCTACGAGATCATGCGTCCCGAGGTGGTCGGCCTGAAACAGTCGTCGCTGGTGCTCGGCAAGCATTCCGGCCGCCACGCCTTCGTGCACAAGCTGGAGGAGATGGGCTACAAGCTCGGCCCCAATCAGCTCGAAGACGCCTTCACGCGGATGAAGGCGCTCGCCGACCGCAAGAAGGACATTTACGACGAGGATATCGAGGCGCTGCTCGACGAGGAGATCGCTGCTGCCCACGACCGCATCAAATTGACCTCGTTGACTGTGATCGCCGGTACCCATGGCCCGCAGCGCGCGACCATGAAGCTCGATGTCGATGGCCAGATCCGAATCGAGGAAGCCGAAGGCAACGGCCCGGTGGACGCGGTGTTCAACTGCATCAAGCGCCTGGTGCCGCACGAGGCCAAGCTCGAGCTCTATCAGGTTCACGCAGTGACCGAGGGCACCGACGCACAGGCGGAAGTCACCGTGCGTCTCGCGCATGAGGGCCGTTCGATGAGCGCCCGCGCCGCCGATCCGGACACGCTGGTGGCCTCCGCAAAAGCCTATCTCGGCGCGCTGAACAAGATAGTGATGAAGCGGCAGCGCGACATCCCGGCGGCCGCCGCGAGCTGATCTTCATTCTATCGTTGCAGAACGCGGCGCTTCGGCGCCGCGTTTCTGTTTCGGGAGCACTCACGCCGCAAGTACCGGAGGTAGGCAACGCGGCTCTCGCCGAGCGGGTAGCCGTCACCTTGCCGCTGGTTCACGCCTTCGCCTTCGAGCTTGCCGATGTACGCGCGGCTGCAATCAAGCTGCGCCGCCAAAGCCGACGCGCTGACGGTGGCAGCCCCCTTGGCGGCGGGCGGGTCATCAACGATAACGGTCTCAGGCATCGTGTTGGTTCCTGCTGCGTCGCCGCAGGATAGCTTACTTCCGCTTGCGGCGGCATAGCTGACCATGTCCGGACTGGCCGCTGGCCAACCCGGTCGCGAATGATCCACAGCAGAAATTGGATGTTGGCTAGAAGAAGTCTTCGGTTGGAAAAAGATCGTCGCCTTCAATACATTTTGAGAGGAAGATCGCAAGCCCTAGATCGCCGGTCCACAACGTATAGCGGTACTGACCATACTGTTGCTTTGCTACCTCACACTGGCGTATTGCGTGGGCCGCGAACTGTCGGGCACGATCCAGCCACATCTCGCTTCCGGTGCGCTTGAATAATTTGAGAAACGCAAAGCCGTTTCCAGCCGTGCCGTGACAAATACAGCTACCTTTTTTCAGCGGGCCGGCTTGCCAGATCGTCTCGCCAGCCGCAGTCAAGAGATCGTCAATGGCTGAGCTCGGAAATGTGGCCATGGTGTTCACAATGCCAGGCGCACCATGACAGTGCTGCATTAGCATTGCGGTGCGGCCCGGTCGATGTTTGCCAACTGATTGCGGCCAATTGATCAACTCCCCCTCGCGGACTGCCGTCGCTCGCAGCGTGCGAACAATGCAATCCAGCCACTGTTTTTGCTCGTTCTCGGGCAAGAGATGTTGGCCGCGCAACGCAGGAAAGGCATTTCCCGCGAAGCCGTGAACTGCGCCTAGATGTGTCGCCTTATGTCCTTGAAGATTTTGCTCCCAGATCAGGCAATCCGCGCCCTCGCAAGCTTCAAGCCGATCCCACAGAAGCCTGACATCGCGAAGGAACCGCGACGCCCAAATGACATCACCAGTTTCCTCAAACAGCGCGAGTGATAGGGTTGCTGTCCCAGGAGACCCGAACATGAATTCTCGCACCGGATTGTCCTTGGTATTATCAACAGCGGCTCCCAATTGATCTGCGACGGTGTTCAGCCCCGCCAAACGGCCCGCAACTAGAAGCAGTCCAGCGTCACCGATCAGAAGGCCGTCAGCGCCGTGGCTGCGCCACCGTCCGCATTCGATCTTGGCGCGGTTGGCCTCCCTTAATTCAGGTATTACTTCCAGAAAATCGGGATGATCGACAATGGCCCCGATACGCCTCAGGTGGTTGAGCGCCCACACGACACCACCCGCGCCAACGTAGAGACTATAAAAGCGAGTGCCCGGACGGGCTTCCTCCAGCGGATGTGTTGGCCATAGGTCGCGGCGAGAAAATGTTGCGCTGGCGTCGGCTGCAATGCGTTGAATGTATTCGCGCGAAGTCGCTTCGTTCCAACTTGACCCATTGAGGGCTTCGTGACGCGCTGCCTCGTAGATCATCGGGGAATATCCTTAGATGCTCGGCTGCCGCCCCTTCGCACCGTCCGGTAACCCGTCTTGATGTCCAATCATCGTGCTGAAATGGTATCGCGTCAATGTGCCAACACTTCCGAAAGTGACCCTTCGCGACCTTTCCCTGCGCGGCAAAATCCGGTCGTCATCCGGGCAAAGCGGACATCGAGTAGGACGCACTGCATTCTCGATTTATGAGAACGCGCGTGTTGCCTTCCCTGTAACTGCAACCACGGATTTTCTCGCAGCAGATATTCTCGATACGGGCCGTCGCGCGGTCCCCGCGCTTTTCTCTGACCTCCACAGTACCTTGCGATCATCCTGCATCTGACCGTGGCCTGCCCAAATCGTGCAAGACATTGAGGCGGCGGCCTTTTAGTCGGCGTGCCGACTATCCGGCGCTCAGATGCTGTCAAGCCGCGCGCGTGGCCGCTGATCTCGATAATCCATCGGCGCGCCAAGCTGCTTGCTTAGCTCTGGCCTGAGGCGGCCTTATTCTTCTGCCAGCTTCTTCTCGATGCAGGCGTTGACAGTCTCAGCGAATTCGCGCCGGTCTCCGAGAACGGCGTTCTGCTGGGCCAGGACGTCTTGCTGGACGAGCTGGAGGCCGCCCTTTGCGGGCTCCGCGGAAGGTAGCATTCCAATATTCGTCGACGGCTCTTCCTTGGGCCGCAGGTTAGGTATTTAGCCGATGGAGAGACTTCTGATCGTAGCCGTTCTAGCCTTTTTGCCGACGACGGCCGTCGCATCCTTTCAGGAGCAAGAGAAATGCCTTGAAGGATGCAATAGTAGTTGGAATATGTGCGTTATGGTCTGCGGCGGAGACAGCAAGGGACACGGATCACCAAGCGCACACGATAGGATCGAAGCTTGTGTGGCCTCAAGGCGTTGCCGCCCAAACTATGATGCTTGCGTTGCGAACTGTTCGCGAAAGCACAACTAGAAGACGGTCCCTCCACCCCGCAAACCGCGTCCAATCTCATTATTTCCGACCCTACGCAGGCACGCTCGCGCGGCTGCAAGACGTTGAGGCAGCGAGGCTTCCGCCGCACGACGACGGTCCGGCCAGCGTCACGCGCTCACGAGCTTCGGCGACAGCGCCAGCGTCGAGCGCGCCGACGTTCGCACCAGCGGCAGGCATCAGCGGCAGCCGCACCAAGCCCGCAGGAAGGCCGCACAGCGCGCCGGGAGCGCAGGGCTACGGGGCTGAAAGGGTTCCTTCACCTTGATCTGGGGAACACCCGAATTGGCTATAGCCAGGGCACGCCCTTCGCGTGAAAAATCAGACTGCCGCTGCTGGGGGCCAACGGAGTTCTCCGATGGGTGTAGCAGGCTGGCGCTTTGCGCATGTGAAGAGAACTATCCGCGTCCGGACGGCCCTTGTCAGCCTGCTGGAAGAGTTGCCGTTTATCTGCCCGGTGGTGGTAGCAGTCAGTTCGACGGTCATGATCGTGATCAAGCTCTGCAAGGATTTGCCGCAGTGATGCGGCCCGACTTATCAAAGCTCAAATCATCTCCAATGATCTGCAACCTCCTCGATGTGAACCGATGCATTGCTCGCCCGCGACGGCGAAGCAACGCGCGGCCGTACAACGCGTGGCGGGTGCGTAGGGCTACAGATACCGCCTAGACCGCACCAGCGCACAGGGTGTGAAACTAGGGCCTATCGGGGCCCAGCGGGTTTGGGCGAGCCTTTCGCGGGTCGAGGAGAAATCGAAAAAGCCCTTAATTTTCGGGCGCTTTTCGCATTTTCAACAGGTTGAAAAACAGGCTAAACATTAAGTCGTGTGGTCCTGACGCCCCAGTGGCTGGTGTTAAGTCCTTCAGAAGCTCACGCTTCTCTGGGGCGACGGTGGCAACAAAGCCCGGTCTCACCGAGGAGAGCGCGAAGTAAGCCGTAAAACCATCGCGCAGGGAAAGCCGGGCTGTTTCCGGTTACACCTGTGGTCCTACCCCCGTGCTTTTTGTTGCACGGGGCCCATGGGTGCGATCGGCACCCGGCTTTCCCTGCGCCCTCATTCCTCATGAGGGCGGAGATGAAAAGCTCGGGCGTATCGTGCCGCGAGAAGGCGTACGCACATCCTCATCGCTGTTAGACATTTCATCCGCGAATGCCGCCATGTTGCTTTTTGCAGTGCAGCAAGGATGCGCGCCAGAACCTGCTTGATGCAGCATTGGACCCTGCTAAAGGGGCAATGGCTTTCGGCACGGCTTCTCGGTAATGGTGCCGCTGGTATACAAGTCCCGGGGCCGGTAAACCGTGCTCCGCAATACGCAGGAGGAAACATGCGTAAGTTAATTTTGGCGGCCGCATCGATTGCGGCGCTGACTTTTGTTGGGCCGGCGTCGGCGCAGTCGCCGATCGTGATCAAGTTCAGCCATGTGGTGGCTTCCGACACGCCGAAGGGCAAGGCGGCCGACAAGTTCAAGGAACTTGCCGAGAAGTACACGGATGGCAAGGTGAAGGTCGAGGTCTACCCGAACTCGACCCTCTACAAGGACAAGGAAGAGCTCGAGGCGCTGCAGCTCGGCGCCGTGCAGATGCTGGCGCCATCGAACTCGAAGTTCGGCCCGATCGGCATCAAGGAATTCGAAGTCTTCGATCTGCCCTACATCCTCCCCGACCTGAAGACCCTGCGCAAGGTGACCGATGGTCCGCTCGGCGCCAGGCTGCTCAAGCTCCTGGACTCCAAGGGCATGACCGGCCTCGCCTATTGGGACAATGGCTTCAAGCAAATGACCGCGAACAAGAAGCTGGTTGCGCCCACCGACTACAAGGGTCTGAAATTCCGTATCCAGTCGTCGAAGGTGCTGGAAGCCCAGTTCCGCGCGCTTGGCGCGATCCCGCAGGTGATGGCGTTCTCGGAAGTCTATCAGGCGCTGCAGACCGGCGTGGTGGATGGTCAGGAAAACACCTGGTCGAACATCTACACCCAGAAAATGCATGAGGTGCAGAAATACGCCACCGTCACCAACCACGGCTATATCGGCTATGTTGTGATCGTGAACAAGAAGTTCTGGGACGGCCTGCCCGGCGACATCCGCGACCAGCTCTCCAAGGCGATGAAGGAAGCGACCGAATACGGCAACGGCCAGTCCGCGAAGGAGAACGACGACGCGCTCGCCGAGATCAAGAAGGCCGGCAAGACCGAGGTCGTCACGCTGACGCCGGAGCAGGACGAGGCGATGCGCAAGGCAATGATGCCGGTCTACAAGGACGTCGCCTCGCGCGTCGGTCAGCCCCTGATCGACGAGTTCCTGAAGGAGACGGGCCGCGGCCCGATGAACTAGGCTGGTGCACCCCGCGCGCTCCGCGTGCGGGGGTAAGATCGGCTCACATCAAAATGTGACCTGGGTGAGGGGAATCTCCGCGAGCGCATCAGCCATCGTGCGCGCGCAGAGAACTCCTCGCCCCAGTCTTCTCCGCGTGGGACGGAGAAGGAGACATCGCTCTGGCCGGGGGCGGCCATGACGGGGATATCAATGCTGCTACGAATTCTGGACAGACTTGAGGAAATCATCATCGCGAGCCTGATGGGCGGTGCGACGCTGCTCACCTTCGTCACCGTCGTGCATCGCTTCCTGGTGGACGTTCCGTTCCTCTACCCGTACCTGTTCGGCATCAACCTCGCCTGGTCGCAGGAACTGTGCATCTACATGTTCATCTGGATGGCGAAGTTTGGCGCCGCCTATGGCGTGCGCGCCGGCATCCATGTCGGCGTCGACGTGCTGATCAACCGTCTCAACGATTATTGGCGCAAGCGCACGATTCTGTTCGGTCTGCTGGGCGGTGCGCTGTTCACCGCCATCGTCGGCACCATGGGCGCCAAATTCGTCTACGAGCTGATGCACACCGACCAGGTGTCGCCGGACTTGGAAATTCCGAGCTGGATCGTCTATGCCTGCATTCCGCTCGGCTCCTACCTGATGTGCTTCCGCTTCCTCCAGGTGTGCTGGAATTATTGGTGGACCGACGAGCTGCCGCACCATGACGCCTCCCATGTCGAGGGCGTGGAAACCAGCAAGACCGCGCCGATCGCGCTCGGAGAAGCGTGATGAGCGCCGCCCTGATCTTCGGACTGCTGTTTGCCCTGATGCTCACGGGCATGCCGATCTCGATTTCGCTCGGTCTCACCGTGCTGACGTTCCTGTTCACGATGACGCAGGTGCCGATCGAGAGCGTCGGGTTGAAGCTGTTTTCGGGCCTCGACAATTTCGGCATCATGGCGATCCCGTTCTTCATCCTCGCCGGCACGTTCCTGACCCGCGGCGGCGTCGCGCGACGCATGATTGCATTCACGACCTCGCTGGTCGGCCATCTGCCGGGCGGCCTGGGCCTGGCGGGCGTCGCCGCTTGCGCGATGTTTGCGGCGATCTCGGGTTCGAGCGTTGCGACCGTGGTCGCGATCGGCTCGATCATGATGCCGGCGATGGTCGAGCACGGCTATCCCCGTCGCTTCGGCGTCGGCGTGATTTCGACCTCGGGCGCGCTCGGCATCCTGGTGCCGCCCTCGATCATCCTCGTACTCTACGGCGTCTCCACCAACACCTCCATCGGCGCGCTGTTCATGGCCGGCATCGTGCCGGGCATCCTGCTCGCGCTGATGCTGGCCGCGGTGACCTTCGTCGTGGCGCTGCGCAACGGCTATCCGAAAATGCCGAGGGCTACACTTGGCCAGCAGTTCAAGGCGTTTCGCGAAAGCATCTGGGGTCTGCTTCTGATCGGCATCGTGCTCGGCGGCATCTATGGCGGCGTCTTCACGCCGACCGAAGCGGCCGCGGTGGCGGCAACCTACGCCTTCTTCATCACGGTGTTCGTCTACAAGGAATTGAAGCTGTCGGAAGTGCCAAAGGTGCTGCTGCAGGCCGCGAGCATGAGCTCGATGCTGCTCTACATCATCACCAATGCGGTGCTGTTCTCGTTCCTGATGACGCATGAGCAGATTCCGCAGGAAATGGCGGCCTGGATCATCGACAAGAATTTCTCGGTCTGGATGTTCCTGCTGGTCGTCAACGTCATCCTGCTGCTCGCCGGCAATGTGATGGATCCGTCGTCGATTCTACTCATCATGGCGCCGATCCTGTTTCCGCTCGCCACCAAGATCGGCATCCATCCGGTGCATCTCGGCATCCTGATGATCGTGAACACTGAAGTCGGACTGTGCCACCCGCCGGTTGGCCTCAATCTCTACATCGCGAGCAGCATCGCCAAGATGGGCATCAGCGAGATCACGATTTCCGTGCTACCATGGTTGTGCGCAATGCTGGTGTTCCTCGGCCTCGTGACGTACGTGCCTGAGATTTCGCTGTGGCTGCCGCGGCTGTTGGGAATGATCTAGAATGTTTCCGGCTGATGGCGAGTGCGGATTACATCTTGGTAAGGTAAGCTCCCTGTCAAATCCGTAAGTTGAAGGGGCAGGCAAGGGGGCCCATCTTCTTGCAACCTTCAAAGGAGGTTCGCATGAAGAAAGCTCTGCTCGCCGGCGTTGCGGCACTCGCAATCGCCGGTTCGACCGTGGTCTATGCCCAGCATCGTCCCTGGTTTCAGGGACAGATGCGGATGAGCCCTGAGGACAGGGCGGCCTTCCTCGACGCGCGCATCGCCGCCGTCCACGCGGGGCTGAAGCTGACCGCGGATCAGGAGAAGCTGTGGCCGCCGGTGGAAGCCGCGGTGCGCGACTTCGCCAAGATGCGGATCGATCGCGCCAATGCACGGATGGCCGCGGGCAGGGACAGGGATTCGGACGACGCGCAGAAGCCCGATGATCCGGTGACGCGGCTGCGCGAGCGCGCCGACAACATGGCCGCGAGTGCGGCCGCATTGAAGAAGATCGCCGATGCCGCCGATCCGCTCTACAAGACGCTCGACGACAACCAGAAGCGGCGGCTGATGGTGCTTACCCGCATGGAGCACCGTTTCGGAGCCGAAGGCTGGCGCCGCCATCGCTTCGAGCGCGGGGACCGAGACGACCGCGGGCCAGGCCGCGGCTACGACCACGACCGTTACGACCGCGATGGCGGTTCGGACGGCGAGCGATCAGGCCGGCTCTGACGGCGGTTTGCCGCCGCCCGTCTAAGCCTCGGAAAGGCCGCCGGGATTTGGCGGCCTTTGGCGCGTCGGGAGGCTGCCGAAAGACGGGAAAAGTCGTTGCAGTTTGCTGGACATCCGGGGGTCGCTTTGCTAAACGACGGCCCTCTCGCGAGGGTCAATTCCGGACCGGTTCCGGGCGCATAGCTCAGTTGGTAGAGCAGCTGACTCTTAATCAGCGGGTCCCAGGTTCGAGCCCTGGTGCGCCCACCAAGCTTTTCAATAGCTTAGGGACTACTCGTGGAGAACGACGGCAGAACGCTTGTCCCGGGTTTGCGACTCGGTTTGTGGTCTTTGTTCCTAAGCTGTTCGCTCGCTCTTCAGTTCTCAGATGTTTCGTGCAGAATTCGCTGCGAACGTGTGTAGCCCCTTCATCAAAAAGGCCGGTGTACCGAACGAGGACGTATACAGATTTGAGCAACGGCTCAAAGCCCCGGGGAAATTGCATCGGTTAGGCAAACGACTGGATAAGCTAGAGCACTCGGTAGGGAGGACGCGCCGGAGCAAACCGGTCTTTTCTTCGAAGCTAAAGACGATGAGGTGCCCCATATTCGCCGTGTAGTATTCAGAGAGAAGGCGACTGTGCCTCGACGGAAATCCAGAGGTCCTAAGACAGGCAAAGCACCTCAGGGCGCCCCAGATCTGCTCACCTCAAATTAGATTTTGTGCAAACGTCGCCATTAACTTTACGATCGCCTGTTCGGCCAATATGGAGACAGTTCCTAGAATGGGCCTGTTTCGAAAACGAACCCGCCGCGCCCGGTGATGGGCCGAGGTGAAAGCAAGGCATACCTCAGGATTTGCGGCTTGAGCGGAGATCGTGTGCCGAACGTCGGGGCGGCAACGAAGATGCCTCCTGAAAGCTAGTCTAGGTTGGTTCGCCAGGACGGCGCGAACTTGCCGATCGCCTAAACGGAAAGCCCGCGCAGGTTATCGATCGACATGACGCTCCCATTGAGGAATTGAGTGACGCGGAACTTCACATTATTGCTTCGCGCGTGCCGCAGAAACTTAAGGTCTTGCTGATTCCGTCATATGCAAACGGCTTCGGTTTGCATCTGCAATGTCCCCGATTGCATCCGCGACGATCCATTTCTTAGCTGCGGAAATTCTCCGACGAAGGCGCGGCTACCTCCGATTGCCGGTACTGACCCCTGGCCGTGTAAGAACTCAAAGACCGAAACCGGACGAAGAGTGATATAGTTCAGCTCGAACTCTAAGTTGAATCCGCTTGCGCGTTGAGCGGCCAAGACGTTCTCGGACGAATGATTTCTTCCCTCGCGATTGGCGTCTTCGTTTTCACACAGCCAAGACCCAACTCGGAGATTGGGCAATCGGACATCGGCATATTTTTGTGCTAGTAGTCACTTGATTTCCCAGCCGAGGTGCGTCTTGAGCGAAGAGCGCGTGGAACGGCGACTGGCGGCTATTCTTGCGGCGGACATCGCGGGATATAGTCGGCTGATGGGAGATGACGAAGAAGGTACGCTGGCCCGGCTAAAGTCCGTCAGGAAGGCCATCGTTGACCCCGCCATAGGCTCCCATCGAGGCCGCATCGTCAAGACGACGGGTGACGGCATGCTGATCGAGTTTGTCAGCGCCGTCGACGCGGTGCGCTGTGCGGTCGAAGTCCAGCGCAGCATGGCCGAACAGAATGATGCTGTGGCGCCGGATCAGAGGATCGATTTCCGGATCGGCATTCACGTCGGTGACGTCATTTTCGACGATAACGACATCTTCGGTGATGGCGTAAACATTGCTGCCCGCCTTGAAGGCATCGCCGAACCTGGCGGGGTCTGCATGTCCGATGATGCCTATCGGCAGGTCCGAGGCAAGGTCGAGATTGCTTGGGACGATATGGGACATCAGTCCCTCAAGAATATTGCTGAACCTGTGCCGGCGTGGCGGGTGCGACTGCCTGGTCAAATCCCGTCCGCGGCAAAATCAGGTTCGGCTGTGAGCCAGCCGCAAGTTCTTCCGCCCCCCGACAAGCCGTCCATCGCCGTGCTCCCATTTCAAAACATGAGCGGCGATCCGGAACAGGAATACTTTGCCGATGGAATGGCCGAGGACATCATCACGGCGCTGTCCCGTTTCAAGGCGCTATTTGTCATCGCCCGAAACTCCAGCTTCACCTACAAGGGGGCCGCCGTCGACGTGAAGCAGGTGGGGCGCGAGCTTGGGGTGCGCTACGTGTTGGAAGGGAGCGTTCGCAAGGCGGCAAACCGAGTGCGCATCACGGGACAACTGGTCGATACCGCTACTGGAGCACATCTTTGGGCCGATCGGTTTGATGGCGGGCTCGGCGACATCTTCGATCTTCAGGACCAGGTGACTGAGAGCGTCGTCGGGGCGATCGCGCCTGCGGTCGTGAAAGCCGAGATCGAGCGCGCCAAGCGCAAGCCGACCGAGAGTCTCGACGCCTACGCCCTCTATTTGCGCGGTCTGGCCCGGCTTCATCAATTTGGTAACCGGCAAGCGAACGAAGAGGCACTGCGCCTGTTCAACCGCGCGATCGAGTTCGACCCGGAATTTGCCTCCGCTTACGGTCGTGCAGCCTTTTGCTACGTCATTGCCAAGATCAATGGCTGGATTTCAGATCCAGCGAACGCGATTGCCGAAGTGAAGCGGCTCACCCAACGGGCGGTTGAGTTGGGCAAGGATGACGCGATCGCGCTCGCCGCTGGCGGGAATGCGTTAGCGTTTGTTGTTCGGGATCTCGGAGTAGGCGCCGGCTTAGTCGATCGCGCGCTTGCGCTTAATTCCAATTTGGCCGAGGCATGGAATTTCGGCGGCTGGGTACAAATCTGGCTCGGCGAGCCGGAAACGGCGATCGAGCGCTTCGCGCGTGCCCTGCGCCTGAGCCCACTTGATCCGTGGCTGATGGCAATGAGAGCCGGGACCGCGTATGCACATTTCTTCCTGGACCGCTACGACGAAGCGGCATCATGGGCGGCCATGGCATTGCAGTGCAGTCCGGACTATCAACCTGGATTACGTATCACCGCTGCAAGCAACGCAATGGCCGGGCGGCCGGAGCAAGCGCACAAGGCGGTGGCTCGGCTGCGCGAACTGAACCCCACGCTGTGCCTTTCCAATTTCAAGGAGATGCTTGGCCCTTATCGACGTGCTGAGGACGTCGCGCGATATGAAGAAGGATTGCGGCAAGCAGGGCTGCCCGAATGACCCTCACCCCTGTTGACGAGATGATCGAATAAGCGCGATTTCCGCTAATGGCCTCAAACAGCCGTTGGGGGATGTCTGCTATTCCGCCGCTGTCAGAGGATAAGCCGACATCCGGCGAACGGGCCAAAAGTGACGCAATTGACCCCGGAGCGGACATGACGTCCGTGATGTCCGCCTTCGAGCGCTGAAGCGGACATGTCCATGATGCTGACCGATAGCCGCCTTGAGCGCACGTGCACGGCCTTAGTATTCCAGGCTTTGAAATAGGTGATTTGCGTCGTGGCGTCGAGCCTGGCCTTAGGCGGCCGTGACCGCGGTGGATTCGTTAAACAGTTGATCTGCAACGGCTCTCATGTCTCCATCGCTTCGAAGATAGCGAAGCTGTGCCGGCATGCCGACCCTTCGATAGGTGCCTGCTCGGTCGCCAGACCGGACATGGCGAAGTAAACCGCCACTTCCGCCAATTGACCACAACCTGAAATTTTTGAACCCAGCCGGCCACGGCCGCGATCGAAAATTGCTGGTATGCAACAATTCCGCACCTCGTGAACGCAAAACATTTGACGCGCTAGACTTTCTCTGCGCTTAGATCATGGCTCTCGTCGCGGGTGAAATTGCCTGCACTCTTGAGGACCGTCATGCGCAACGCACGCACACGCTTCGCAGCGACTGCTGCCCGCGTCCGGCCGCTTACTCGGCCGGCCGATTGGTCGTGCATGTCCGTGATGACACGGGGTCCGAATCTTCAGCTCGAAGCGGGGCTGATCCGTAAAGCAAGAGTGTAAGTCTCGGCGCAGGGTCGCTCCCTCCGCCGCACCGGCAGGAGGGCAAGATGAACGCCCGCAAAGACGTCAAGAGAACATCCGATCAGAACCTGGATGCGAGGCTTGTGCTGGCAGCGGCTCGACTGCGATTTGCCGCGCGGGTTGATTTCCTCGTGGCTCGCTGGCTCGAGCGCTGCGCCACGAACGCCGAGACCGCACAATGGAAGTTCAAGTTCGATCGGAAACCCACACGTGAGCCCGAGTGGGCGTGAGCCTTGTCGTCTCGTCTCCACTTTGGGATGAATCCCCATGACGTGAGCAGGCGGCGGGTGGAATGGCATCAAGGTAGAAAGAGGCTGCCCACATGGCAGCCTCCCTTACTTCATGCAGGCCACCGGCGTTGACCTGGTGAGTCCTCAAAGCAAGCTTGCTCGAACGCGCGGGCTTCGATGGCGACCTTCACGAAGCGGACCTGATCAACCGATCTGACCATGTCTGCTTACGCGGGTGACAAAGCGGACCTCTCCATTGCACCTCCGGACTTCCGAGTTTGACCCCCGGACCAGACGTCGATATCCACGTTCAAACCAAATATACTTATCCCAGCTTAGTCGGGAAAACCCGAATCATGAGCGTTCGTCACTGGCGCTCGCACGGTCGCAGGAACCGTGGGAATGGCGAAGCCGTTTGAACTTTCGTGCCTTGCAGTCCAGTGACTGCCAAGAGTCGCTCCGATGATGCAACCGGCCGTCTCTGTCCCAGAGGATCAGCCTCTCACCCTTGCAACCCTACCGCCCGGCCGGGTGCAGAAATGGCTTGCCCTTGGTGTCGTGCTGGCCTCGCTGGCGGCGTTCTCAATCACGGCTGGCCCGCTCTCGACTTTCCAGTTGAGGCGGATCGACGCCTTCGTCCCGGCTTATGGCACGGCGATCTTTGTGAACGACCTGATCACCGCGATCCTCCTGTTCAACCAGTCGTCCCTTCTACGTTCGCGTGCCCTCGTCGCGATGGCGAGTGGGTATCTCTTCGCAGGACTCATGGTCGTTCCGTGGCTGCTGACCTTTCCGGGGCTGTTCACGCCAGGCGGCCTGCTGGGCGCGGGATTACAGAGCACGGCTTGGCTTTCCGTTCTGCGGTACATCGGCTTTCCCACATTCGCCATCGCATATGCCCTTTTGAAGGATGCGGATCCGCCCGAGCGATTTTGGGAGGGATCAGTGGGCGCGACCATCCTTTCGAGCGTCGCGATAACCGTAGCCGTCGTGTGCGCCGTGACAGTTCTAGTCATAGCGGGTGATGCATATTTGCCCCCCATCGCAATCGATCGGGTCCATTTTTCTACCTTCTGGCATTATCTTGCCGGTTGTCTAATCCTGTGGAACGCGGTTGCGCTCATTTTGCTCTGGATGATCCGCCGGCGCTCGGTCCTCGATCTGTGGCTGATGGTGGCCCTTTGCGCGTATGCAATTGAGATCTATCTGAGCGCGTTTGTCGGTCCAGCCCGGTTCAGTGCTGGCTGGATTGCCGCCCGGATCTTCGGGTTCCTGTCCAGCATTCTGGTGCTATCGGTCCTGTTGTATGAGATAACGACGCTTTACACGCAACTGCTTCGCGCAGTCCTGTCGTATCGCCGCGAGCGCGAGGCACGACTGATGACCGGCGACACGGTCTCGGCTTCACTTGCGCACGAAATCAAGCAGCCATTGACGACGATCCTTGCCAGTGCGAACGCTGGATTGAATTGGCTTGATCGTGTCGAGCCCGACCTCGATCGTGCCAAGGATACATTGCGGCGCATCGTGACCGCAGTACACCGTACAGATGCCGTGATCGAAAATGTCCGGGCGAATTTCAAGGTACGTGCACAGACCCGCACTTCCCTTAATGTCGACGATGTCATCCAGGGAGCCTTGGCCGTCGTTCGCGACCGACTGCAACTACATCGGATCGCAGTCCAAGCCGACCCTGATGAACGGCTGCCGCGGATAATGGGCGAACAGATACAGCTCCAGCAAGTTCTGGTGAATCTGATGATGAACGCAATTGATTCCATGGCCATGAAGGATGGGGAGCGGGTGCTATCCATACGGTCTGAAGTCGATCACTCCAAATACGTGATGGTGTCGGTGAAAGACACGGGGAAAGGCCTGGAGCCCGGCGCCACCGATTGGATATTCAACCCGGCGTTCACAACCAAAGCCGACGGCATGGGCATGGGGCTGTCGATCTGCCGATCGATTATCGAAGCGCATGAAGGGCGGATATGGGCAACTGCCGGCGAGGGCCGCGGCGCCATTTTTCACTTTACGGTGCCTGTAGATCCGGGCAGTCCATCATCACGGTGATGTATGACCCACCCGGTTAAGGTCGTCCTGGACGAATAATTTCTTCTGTCGCCGTCGCGTGCCTTGGCGTTTGTGCACGGCCAACACCCTTTTGAGACCTGCGCGCCACGCCGGGTTTTCGGTTTGCGCCAACAGCGATAGCAGCAATCGCTCTGCAAGTAGCTCAATCGTTCGGGGCCAACGGAGCACCCGGTTCGCCAGGTCATTCCCGTGTCAAGCCCAAGATCCCGCCATGGCCCGGCTCCCCGGCAGCCCCACCGCGCCGGCGTCTATCGTCGACGCGCTGAAAACAGTAGCCGGTGATCCGCCAAGCATTGGCCGCGGCCGCCTACGCTATCTCACTGGCGAAGAGCGCTGATCCGGCGCGGCATCCGGAGCTGTCTTAGATTGCGTCTCTCGTTCCGAAGCGCCAAGCGCTTCGCGGCGCCACACTCCGGGACTGACGCCAACAAGACCCGAAAACACGCGCGTAAAATGGCTTTGATTGGCAAACCCGGCCGATATCGCGATCTCGACCAACGGCAGGTCTCGGACCGTCATCAATTGCTTGGCCACCCTTATGCGCTGTTGCAGGAGCCATTGGTGTGGAGGCAGACCGGTGGAGGCTCGAAACGCGCGTGAGAAATGGCTGACCGAGAGATCGAACTCGGCCGCGATTTGCTCCAGCGGGAGTCTTCCGCCGAGATCGGATTCGAGCCTTTCACAGGCACGCTTCGTCTGCCACGGCGCAAGACCGCCGCGGCTCGGTTCGGTGATACGCCGCAGGCTGCCATAGGTTTGGGCGACGTGCGCAGTGAGCGCGAGCATCATATGATCGATGAAAAGCTGATTGGTCTCGTCCGACCGGTGCAGCGCCTCCAGGAGGGACGCACCGAGATGACGGACGACCGCGTCATCGTGGCCGACGCCGGGCTCGTAGGCAAGTTCGCCAATGCGGGATGCACCGGTCTGCTTGGCGATGTCGTCGAGCGCGAAGCGCGGCAAATAGAAAAAGACGGAGTGGAATGGCTTGTTGATCACGTAGCGGGGATCGCGCTTCAGGTCATACAGATATGTCGCTCCGGCGCGGATATCGCTCTTGTTGACGCATCGTCCGCGTTCCCAGCACTCGCAGTCCGGGTAATCGCGAATCTTGACGCTGATGAGATAGGCATCCTCGGAAGGAAACGAGCCGGAAAGACCCGGCACGGGGTTGTCATCCCGAGTTTCGGTAACCGCGAGTTCGGCGCTGCGCAGGGAGCGCGCGATCAGCGAGGGCGCGTCCTTCAGATGCAAGGGCTGCCCGAGCTTCTGTCCGTACATTACCATTGTCATGGGCGGGCCCATCCGTCGGGTTGGAAGGGCAAATCACCCGTCTCACCGCGAGGTCGCCACGCATTATCCGGGATCGGCGAGCGGCGGTCTAGGCTCGGGGCGCGATGAGCAGCTATTGTAAGTGCGCTGCGCCAAGACGATTTTCAGAGTGATTTCAACGCCCGGATGCGAACGCGACAAGTGCATCGTTCAGTGATCCTGACCAAAAATCCGGCACAAAATGTCGCATTCGGAGTTCTTGCAGCAGGATCAGGCAAAGCACGGCTGCTTCAGGAAAGACCGCGTAATTCTGGACGCCTAGAACACACACGGAAAACTCGCGGCACCTCCGGCATCCCTACCGGCAGAGCGTTGAGGCCCGGATGTTTTCCTCACCGGCATTCGAACCCAGCGAAGTGTCTCCAGTCGTCGACAAGGGAGGAGCGACCATGAAGATCGTCGTGATCGGAGGCACCGGCCTGATCGGCACGAAGACCGTTACGATT
>NZ_JAFCJK010000010.1 GCF_018131005.1 Bradyrhizobium lablabi | reverse complement strand
AACAGGCCGAACACATGGCTGCTCCGACCAACGCCGCAAGTGAAGATTCTCCTTGCCAACCCGGAGCCGTCCACACACAGCGGACATTGAGTAGGACGCGCTGCTTCCCTGTAACTGCAACCACGGATTTTCTCGCAGCAGATATCCGCAATACGTGCGGTCGCGCGGTCCCCGCGTTTTCTTTTCTCTCCACAGGACCCTGACGACTATCGCGGGAGGGTCGCCATGCCGCTCACACCGCCGTCGTGAGCGCCACCACCATCGCCAGTGTCGCGCGCATCGCGGACACGTTCAGGCTTGATGTGGTGCAGGCGTGACGCCGTGATCGGTCTCATCCACCACGCAGGTCACGGACCACGATCATCGTGCTGGTGTCACGACGCGGCCTTCAGGGTACTGGCTTCAGCCTTTCCACTTGCGCTATCCGCGAAATCACCCGGACCATTTCCTCAGTGCCGCCGTCGGGTGTTACCTCGATGTACCGGACCCCAGCCTTGCGCAGCGCCTCTTTCTTTACAGCATCTCGCGCTGCGGCAGTTCCTTGGTAGTGGCCATGTCCTTGGTATTCAATCGCCGCAATCGGATCGCCACTGCGGGAGACTATGAGGAGGTCAACACGCTTGCTGTTGATCGCGCTGTAGGCCCGCGCATCGCCGCAGGCGAGAACCTCACCCAAGCTCACTTGCGCCATCACCCGCCAGTTGAGGTCCGCAGTGTTGACCGCCCTTTCGGCGGCGTACAAGACCTGAGCCTCCGACCGTGAGAGAAGGGGACGCTTTTCAAACTCTGCACCCATGACGAGGCGAAGCTGCTCTGCTGCGTCAGTGACAGGAGCTGCTTCCCTCTTGAAGGGAACCACTCCGTCAGCTCTTCTCCAACCCGCCTTGAAGGGAACTCCTTCACCTCTTCTCCAACGCGCCTTTCGCTTATGCCATGCTTGACGTGCCAGCCTTGCGCGAAGGCGTTCGCTGCAACGGCCAGCTAGAAATGCGGCCACGGCGATAATGACCACGAGCGAGCCTTGCATGGCGTGGCTTCCCGTGAGGGTCTCGAAAAGGCGCTGAAGTGCCTGTGGCAGATCGCCTTGCAAGGTGGCTTCTCGTAATGGTTTGGAAAAGGCGCAGAGCGCTCGCGTACTGTGTAAGGCCTGAAGGCTCAAAACGTCTTGTTATGATCAGCCAATGTTTTGCGATCTTCGGCCACGACCACCATGCGTGGGCAGCGTCACGACAATGGCAGGCGGTCGTCACGGACAGTGGCCACGCCAGCGTCGAGCACGCCACCATCACCACGGACAGGGACCAGGCGACAGGCAGGCGTCAGAGCCCGCAGGAAGGCCCCACAGCGCGCCAGAGCGCAGGGCTACAGGACACCGGGCAGGCCGCGCCAGCGCACACGATGTGAAACTAGGGCCTATTAGGGCCCAGCGGGTTCGGGCGGGCCTACCGTTCGTCCGGCAGAAATCAAAGAAAACCTTTATTTTCAGGCATTTCTTCCATTTTCAACAGGCCGAAAAAACGGCTAGACATCAAGTCGTGTGGTCCTGACGCCCCAATGGCTGGCGTTAAGTTTGCGGGAAACGATCTCGCAAGCGACAGTGACAAAAAGGCCCGGTCTCGCTGGGGAGAGCACGAAGTAAGTCGTAAAACCATCGCGCAGGGAAAGCCGGGTTGTTTCCGGTTACACCTGTGGTCCTACCCCCGTGCTTTTTGTTGCACGGGGCCCATGGGTGCGATCGGCACCCGGCTTTCCCTGCGCCCTCATTTCTCATGGGGGTGGAAAGTGACGCAAGCCTCGGGCGCATCGTGTCGCGAGAATGCGGGTGCATGACCCGCAGCCCCACATCTCACAGCGGTCCAGAATTCAAGGTCGGTCTGGATGGACTCGCGTTATGTTATAATATAACACTGATTGTTGTAATGTAACACTGTTCCCCATGGCGCATACCCATTCCCACGTTCACCACGACGGCCACGCCCACCACGGGCACAGCCACGGCCCGGCCGCGCCGCATCCGGCGCAGGTCGCGCACTGGTCGATCCTGCGCATGACCGTGCCGGCCCGGCTCGCGGCGGCGCTGGCGGTCAGCGCCTGTCTGTGGGGCGCGGTCTGGCTGGCGATGAGGTGAACCATGGCTGCGCTCGTCACATTCCGCGACGTTACGCTCGGCTATGACCGACACCCGGCGGTGCATCACCTCAATGGCGAGGTCGACGCCGGCACGCTGCTCGCCGTCATCGGCCCGAACGGCGCCGGCAAGTCGACCTTGCTGCGCGGCATCGCCGGCGTGCTCAAGCCGCTCTCGGGCGTGATCGATCTCGACGGGCTCGATCACAGGGACATCGCCTACCTGCCGCAGACCGCGGATATCGACCGCAGTTTCCCGATCTCGGTGTTCGACCTCGTCGGCACCGGTCTGTGGCGCGCCACCGGTTTCTTCGGCGGCATCGACAAGGCCGCACGCGAAAAAATCCTGGCTTCGATCGCCGCGGTCGGCCTCAACGGCTTCGAGAACCGCCCGATCGGCTCGCTCTCCGGCGGCCAGATGCAGCGCATGTTGTTCGCGCGCGTGCTGTTGCAGGACGCGCGGCTGATCGTGCTCGACGAGCCCTTCAACGCGATCGATGCCAAGACCACGGCCGACCTGCTTGCGCTGGTCCGCCATTGGCACGGCGAGGGGCGCACCGTGCTCGCGGCGCTGCATGATCTCGACATGGTGCGAAACAACTTCCCGCACACGCTGCTGCTGGCACGCGGGCCCGTCGAGTGGGGACCGACCGCGCAGGCGCTGACGCCCGAGAACCTCATGGTGGCGATGCGGATGTGCGAGGCGTTCGACGACAGCGCCGCCGCCTGCGCCGCCGATCCGCGATCGCGAGCCGCCTGACGCCGATGCTATCAGACGCGCTGATCACGCCGTTCATCGAATTCGAGTTCATGCGCCGCGCGCTCGCCGCCGTGATTGCTCTCTCGCTCGGTGGCGCGCCGATCGGCGTGTTCCTGATGCTGCGCCGGATGAGCCTCGTCGGCGATGCCATGGCGCATGCGATCCTGCCGGGGGCCGCAATCGGCTTCCTGGTCTCCGGGCTCAATCTGTTCGCGATGACGACCGGCGGCCTGATCGCAGGCTTCACGGTGGCGCTGCTTGCCGGCCTGGTCGCCCGCACCACGGAATTGAAGGAGGATGCCTCGCTCGCGACGTTCTATCTGGTCTCGCTCGCGCTTGGCGTCACCATCGTCTCCATCAAGGGCACCAATATCGACCTCCTGCACGTGCTGTTCGGCAACATCCTGGCGATGGACGACCAGACGCTGCTGATGATCGCCTTCAACGCCACCGTCACCATGCTGGTCCTGGCGGTGATCTATCGTCCCCTGGTGATCGAATGCGTCGATCCGGTGTTTCTGCGCACCGTCAGCAGGGCCGGGGCGCCGGCGCATCTCGCGTTTCTCGCGCTGGTCGTGATCAATCTCGTCAACGGCTTCCATGCGCTCGGCACCCTGCTCGGCGTCGGGCTGATGATCCTGCCCGCAGGCATTGCGCGGTTCTGGTCGCGCGACATCACGGCCATGATCTGCATCGCGGTGACGAGCGCCATGCTGTCCGGCTATGCGGGCCTGGTGCTGTCGTACCAGACGCGGATTCCCTCGGGGCCCGCGATCATCCTGGTCGCGGCGGGCTTCTATCTGGTGTCGCTTCTGTTCGGCAATGTCAGCGGTCTCGTGCGGCAGCTGTTCCCCGGCCGCCATCTCGAGGCGTGACGGCGATGCGGCGCTTGTTCTGGATCGTCTGTCTCGCGCTCGTCGAGGCCACCGGCGCGGCGCGGGCGGAAAGCCGGGTGAGTGTCGTTGCGAGCTTCTCGATTCTTGCCGACATGGTCCGCAATGTCGGCGGGGACCGCGTGGACGTGGTCGCCCTTGTGGGGCCCGACAGCGACGTGCATGTCTACGCGCCGACGCCGGCCGATGCGAAGAAGGTCGTCGACGCGAAACTTCTCGTGATCAACGGCCTCGGGCTCGAGGGCTGGCTGCCGCGGTTGTTGCAGGCCTCCGGCGGCAAGGCGGCGATCACGGTCGCAACCGCGGGCATCGCCCCCTTGAAGATCGGCAGCGCGGCCGATCCGCATGCTTGGCAATCCGTGGTCAATGCGAAGCTCTATGTCGCCAACATCCGCGACGCGTTGATCGCGGTCGGCCAGGCGGATGCCGACACCTTCAGCGCCAATGCTGAGGCCTATCTGGCGAAGCTGGAGGCGCTCGACCGCGAGGTGCGGGAAGCGGTGGCGAACATTCCGCAGGCGCGGCGCAAGGTGATCTCAACCCATGGCGCCTTCGGCTATTTCGCGGCCGCCTACGGCATCCAGTTCGTCGCGCCGCTCGGCGTGTCCACGGAATCGGAGGCCAGCGCACGCGATATCGCCGCCATCATCACCCAGGTCAAACAAGCGAAAATTCCGGCAGTTTTTCTCGAAAATATCAGCGATCCGCGCCTGATCGAACGGATAGCCGCCGAGACCGGCGCCCGGATCGGGGGCACCCTTTATTCGGACAGTTTGACGGGCGAAAAGGGCAAAGCACCCACTTACATTGACATGGTGAGGCACAATATAAAGACCCTGACCAGCGCGCTCGCCAACTAGGGGCAGGGGCCTCCCTGCCGGGTTGAGCGCTCCCCAAGCATGATCCGGAAAAGTGGGAACCGGTTTTCCGAAAAGATCGTGCTCAAACAAAGAGATGAGGTCATGATGCGATTTCGCATCATGGCCTCGAAATCCCTTTCGGAGTTGTTATGGCTGAAGCTTCGCAAAAGATTCCTGTGACCGTGCTGACGGGGTATCTCGGCGCCGGCAAGACCACGCTGCTCAACCGCATCCTGTCGGAGAACCACGGCAAGAAATACGCCGTTATCGTCAACGAATTCGGCGAAATCGGCATCGACAATGATCTGATCATCGGCGCCGATGAAGAAGTGTTCGAGATGAACAACGGGTGCGTCTGCTGCACGGTGCGCGGCGATCTCGTCCGCATCATGGACGGCTTGATGAAGCGCAAGGGCAAGTTCGACGCCATCATCGTCGAGACCACCGGCCTCGCCGATCCCGCGCCGGTGGCGCAGACCTTCTTCGTCGACGAGGACGTGCAGAGGAACGCGCGCCTCGACGCCGTCGTCACCGTCGCCGACGCCAAGTGGCTGAGCGATCGTCTGAAGGACGCGCCCGAGGCGAAGAACCAGATCGCCTTTGCCGATGTCATCGTGCTGAACAAGACCGACCTCGTGTCGAAGCCCGAGCTTGCCGAGGTCGAGGCCCGCATCCGCGGCATCAACCCCTACGCCAAGCTGCACCGCACCGAACGCTGCAAGGTGGCGTTGGCCGATGTGCTGGAGCGCGGCGCGTTCGATCTCGATCGCATCCTCGAGATCGAGCCGGACTTCCTGGAGACCGGCGACGACCACGATCACGATCATCACGACCACGACCATGCTCATCACCATCATGATCACGGCCATGACCATGGCGGGCTGAAGCACTATCACGACGAGGACATGCAATCGCTGTCGCTGCGCTCGGACAAGCCGCTTGATCCGACCATGTTCATGCCGTGGCTGCAGCAGCTCGTTGCGAACGAAGGTCAGAAGATCCTGCGCTCGAAGGGCATCCTCGCCTTCGCCGGCGACGACGACCGCTACGTCTTCCAGGGCGTCCACATGATGCTCGAGGGCGATCACCAGCGGAAATGGAAGGATGGCGAGCGGCGCGAGAGCCGGGTCGTCTTCATCGGTCGCGATCTGCCGGAGCAGGCGATCCGCGACGGCTTCGAGAAGTGCATCACCACGTGATGAGCGAGTTCGATCCGGGCGAAGGGCCCTCCATCGTTTCGATCACCGACCGCGTCAAGCCGCTCGCGCTCGGCGTGGCCGTGAGTTCGGTGCATTTCCTTGGCGACCGCGCCTGCTTCGTCGGTGCCGAGGAGACGATCGCGATCGCGACCGGCGAGGGCGAGGTTACGCAGACGCCCGTGCATGGCGGCGCCATCCTTTGTTCGGTGTCCGATGGGAAGCGGCTTGTCACCGGCGGTGACGACGGCAAGCTGGTCGCGCTCGACGCCAAGGGCGAGACGAGCACGATCGCGACTGATGCCAGGCGGCGCTGGATCGACAATGTCGCGCTGCATGGCGATGGCGCAGTGGCGTGGTCGGCCGGCAAGACGGCCTTCGTCCGGAGTGCGAAGGGCGAGGACAAGAGCTTCGAGGTGCCGTCCACTGTCGGCGGGCTCGCCTTTGCGCCAAAGGGGCTGCGGCTTGCGATCGCGCATTATGGCGGCGTGACGCTGTGGTTTCCCAACATGGCGGCCAATCCGGAGTTTCTGGAATGGGCCGGTTCGCACCTCGCCGTCACCTTCAGCCCCGACAACAGATTTCTGGTAACCGCGATGCACGAGCCGGCGATGCATGGCTGGCGGCTCGCCGACAACCGCCATATGCGGATGAGCGGCTATCCCGGGCGCGTGCGCTCGATGTCATGGAGCGCGGGCGGCAAGGGGCTTGCGACCTCCGGCGCCGACACCGTGATCGTCTGGCCGTTCGCCAGCAAAGACGGCCCGATGGGCAAGGAGCCGGCGATGCTGGCGCCGTTGCCGGCGCGTGTCTCGGTGGTCGCCTGTCATCCGAAAAACGACATCATGGCGGCGGGCTATGGCGACGGCACCGTGCTGATGATCCGCCTCGAGGACGGCGCGGAAATCCTGGTGCGCCGGAACGGCGGCGCCGCCGTGTCGGCACTGGCGTGGAATGCCAAGGGCACGCTGCTCGCCTTCGGCGCGGAAGATGGTGACGCGGGCCTCCTGGAAATGTAAGAGATCGGCGCGTCGAGCCGGGGCAGCGCCATGCAATTTCTTGCGACATTCCAGAGCGCCGATTTCGTCGATACGGTGGTTAGCCTGGTTTCCGCCTTCGTGCTCGGCACCTTGATCGGGGCGGAGCGGCAGTACCGGCAGCGCACCGCGGGGTTGCGCACCAATGTGCTGGTCGCGGTCGGCGCGGCCGCCTTCGTCGACCTGGCGATGCATTTGTCGGGGCCGGACGGCGGAGTGCGGGTGATCGCCTATGTCGTGTCGGGGATCGGCTTCCTCGGCGCCGGCGTCATCATGAAGCAAGGCATGGACGTGCGCGGCCTCAACACCGCGGCGACCCTGTGGGCGTCCGCCGCGGTCGGCTCCTGCGCCGGCGCCGACATGGTCGCGCAGGCGGTGGTGCTGACGGTCTTTATCATCGCCGGCAACACGCTGTTGCGCCCGCTGGTCAACGCCATCAACCGCATCCCGCTCGACGAGAAGGCTTCGGAGGCGACCTACTATTTCAAGCTCGCGGTCACCACGGAAGCCCTGCCCGCCATGCGCGACCGTTTGGTCGAGAAGCTGGAAGCCGCGAACTACCCGGTCGCCGATGTGAATGTCGTCGAGACGGGTGACGACCTCCTCGAGATCGTTGCGACGCTGGTTGCGACCGCCGTCGATCCTAACGAGTTGAATGCCGTGGTCGTTGACCTGCAGCGCCAGCCTGGCGTCCGTCACGCCACCTGGGAGGTCAGTACCACGGATTGAGGTGCCGTGGCGCACGGTTCCTGCGATCTGACACGTCGGAACCATGCGTTGGCAGGATCGTTGACCTCGCGAACCAGGCGCGGGTGAACGAGATGGCTGCGGACCAAACCGAACGAACGCTGCGGAAAGATATGCTGATCGCCGCCGGACTGGTGGTCGCGGGATTTGTGATCGTGGGGCTGTCGCTCAGCGCGATCAACGCAGCCCCGCCGGAGCAGGTGGCGCAGGCGACGCAGCCGCTGCAAGGTGCTCCGGCGGCGCCGCAGACCAATCCGCCGCCGGCCGAATCGAAGCCCGGCGGCGAGCGTCCGACGACGCCGGCACCGGAGCCCGCGCGTCCCGATGCCGAGGCGCAAAAGGCTGGAGCGGCGCCGGTGCTGCCGCCGGCGCCCGCGGAAAAGACCGCGCCGCCGATCAAGCAGAAGTAGCGCAAGGCGCGGTCAATGTGACGCGGGTTTGACGATCGATGCCGATTTTACGGTCTCGCCTCCGGCCGCGGCCCGCCCCATAATCGGTCGTCACGCAAACGACCAACGGGGCCTTCCATGAAGATCGAGGATATCAGGCGCACCGCCTATTCGATGCCGCTCACCAACCCGTCGTTTCCACCAGGGCCGTATCGTTTCTTCAACCGCGAATATTTTGTCATCACCTACCGGACCGACGCGGAAGCGCTCGCGGCCGTGGTGCCGGAGCCGCTCGAGGTCGCGGAGCCCGTAGTGAAATACGAATTCATCCGCATGCCCGACTCGACCGGTTTCGGCGACTACACCGAGACCGGGCAGGTGATCCCGGTCCGCTTGAAGGGCGAGGACGGCGTCTATGTGCACTCGATGTATCTCGACGACGAAGGCCCGATTGCCGGCGGCCGCGAGCTCTGGGGCTTTCCGAAGAAGCTCGCGAGACCGAAGATCGAGGTCGAGAGCGACGTGCTCGTCGGCACGCTCCATTACGGCTCGGTGCTCTGCGTCTCGGCGACCATGGGCTACAAGCACCGCAAGGTCGACCATGACGCCGTGCTGAAATCGATGAAAGCGCCGAACTTCATGATCAAGATCATCCCGCATGTCGACGGCAGCCCGCGAATCTGTGAGCTGGTGCGCTACTATCTCGAGGACATCACGCTGAAGGAGGCCTGGACCGGGCCCGCCGCGCTCGGCCTGTTCCCCCATGCGCTCGCCGACGTCGCGCGGCTGCCGGTGCGCGAAGTCATGTCGGCAACGCACTTCAAGGCCGATCTGACGCTCGGACTTGGGACCGTGGCATTCGACTACATGGCGAAGTGATCCGTGCCAAACTGTCATGCCCCGCAGAGGCGGCATGACAGTTCGTTGACGGCGGGTAACGACGGCTCTTGGGCTCAGCGAACAAGAACGTTCCTGAACTGCCAGGGATCAGAGGTGTCGACATCCTCGGGGAAGAACCCCGGCCGATCATGCAGCGGGGTCCAGTCGGTGTAGATTCCCTTTACCGGGCCGAGATACGGCATCTGGATTTCGAGGCAGCGGCGGAAATCCAACTCGTCGGCTTCGACGATGCCGGCTTGCGGATTTTCCAGCGCCCACACCATGCCGGCGAGCACGGCGGACGATACCTGCAGGCCGGTCGCATTCTGGTAGGGCGCGAGGCGGCGGGTCTCCTCGATCGTCAGCTGCGAGCCGTACCAATAGGCATTCTTGGCGTGGCCGTAGAGCAGCACGCCGAGCTCGTCCATGCCATCCTCGATCTCGTTCTCGCCGAGAATGTGCCATTTCGGCTGCATCTTGCCGGCCGCGCCGAACATCTCGTGCAGCGACAGCACCGCGTCGTCGGTCGGATGATAGGCATAGTGGCAGGTCGGACGGTAGATCACCTTGGAGCCGTCGCGCACGGTGAAATAGTCCGCGATCGAGATCGACTCGTTGTGGGTGACGAGGAAGCCGTATTGCGAACCGGGCGTCGGGCACCACGAACGCACGCGGGTATTGGCCCCGGCCTGCTCCAGATAGATCGCGGCCTGGCAGCCATGCGAATGCTCGCGGCCGTTCTCCGGCATCCATTTCTCATGGGTGCCCCAGCCGAGCTCGGCGGGCTGCATACCCTCGGAGACGAAGCCTTCGACCGACCAGGTGTTGACGAACACGCTCATCGGCTTCGGCCGCTTGGCGCGCTGGGTATCGCGCTCGGCCACGTGGATGCCCTTGACGCCGAGCTTGCGAGCGAGCTGGGCCCAACCCTCGCGGCTGTTGGGCTCGTTGAACTCGGTTCCGGTATCGCGTGCGATGTCGAGCAGCGCCCGCTTGACGAACCAGGACACCATGCCGGGGTTAGCCCCGCAGGTCGAGACCGCCGTCGGTCCCCCCGGGCGCTTGCGCTTGGCGGCGAGAAGTGACTCGCGCAGCACGTAGTTGGTGCGACCCTCCAGCCCGACGCTTTTGTCGAAATAGAAGCCGGTCCAGGGCTCGACGACGGTGTCGATGTAGAGCGCACCGATCTCCTGGCACAGCGTCATGATATCGACCGAAGAGGTGTCGACCGAGAGGTTGACGCAAAAGCCCTGGCCGCCGCCGGCGGTGAGCAGCGGCGTCAGAACCTCTCGGTAATTGTCGCGCGTGACGCCCTGCTTGATGAAGCGCACGCCGTGCTCCTTCGCGAGCGCGCCATCTTCATGCGGATCGATGATCACGAAGCGCGACTTGTCATAGTCGAAATGACGCTCGATCAGGGGCAGGGTGCCTTTGCCGATTGAGCCGAAGCCGATCATGACAATGGGACCGGAAATCTTGGCGTGGATCTGCGAGGAGGGGCTCATCAATTTTCTCCAGGAGAGTGCCTAGCGGCAATGATTGGAATGGATCAGGCGGTACGTCGCTTCGCGGTGACTTCGACCTCGACCTTCATCTCGGGCTTCAGGAGCCCGACGACGATGAGCAGTGTCGCGGCCGGGCGGATGTCGCCAAAAACCTCGCCGCAGACTGCGAAATGCGCGTCAGCGTCCTTGACGTCGGTGAGGTAGTAGGTCGCGCGGACGATGTCGGCCATCGCGAAGCCGCCCTCCTTGAGGGCAGCCTCGATGGTCTTGAAGCAGTTACGTGACTGGCTCGTGACATCGGCGGGCATGGTCATCGTCGTGTAGTCGTAGCCCGTGGTTCCGGCGACGAAGGCAAAGTCGCCGTCGATCACGGCGCGACTGAAGCCGGCGGTCTTTTCAAAGGGCGAACCAGTGGAAATCAGGCGACGGGACATGTTCGGACCTCGACTGAAAAGGGAGCTTGAAGCGGGTTTACGGGCTTTCCGCCCGATTGTGCAACCACCGATGATCTCAACGGGACTGTTGGGTCGTGTCCGACGGGGTCGGCGGCGCGCCGCTCCAACGCCGGACCAGGATGTCCCTGACGATCATGACCGAGATCAGGACCAGCATGACCGAGGTGACGAGGCTGCACGGTCGTGGGCGCACGGAATTGGTTGCGAAAAGCTTCTCCGACATGGCGGCCGCCTCAAGCCGCCTGCGGCAGGACGAAGGGTGCCTTCCTGGCGCGGACGCGGGGCGTCGTTGCTTTCGAGAGTGGCGCGCCGGTCGGTGTGATCATGCCCCAGGCGCCGTCGAGTGCTCCTTCAGTGAGTTCGAGACCGAGCAACCGCTCGCGCTCGAACGTGCCGGGCAGCGACAATTCGCCGGTCTTGGCCGTTGAGAAGCCGAAGCGCGCGTAATAGGGGGCGTCGCCGAGCAGGATCACCGCGTCGTGGCCGCGCGCCTTGGCGGCCGCCAGCGCACGCTTCATCAGCGCGGCGCCGACGCCGAGGCCGCGGGCGGCAGCGTCCACCGCCAGCGGCCCCAGCATCAGCGCGCTGCGGTCCCCCGCGCTGACGTGCCACAACCGCACGGTTCCAACCAGCCGGCCGTCTGGGCGCACCGCCGACAGGCAAAGGCCTTCGGCGGGCGCGCGTCCGTCGCGCAGGCGCTGGCAGCTGCGCGTATGGCGGTTGTCGCCAAAGCAGGCATCCAGCAGCGCTTCGCGCGCGACGGCGTCCGAAGCTCGTTCCGCACGGATCGCGAACGGAGCGGCATTCCGGATGAGGGCAACGGGGGTGTTCCGTCTTGCAGTCATGGCACGTCAGTCCCCGCTTGCGACGGCTGCTCGTGCGCCGCGGCAAGCGTCGTTCAGAAATTCGAAAATGGTCAGGGGAGGAGCCGGCTGGCCGGCTCCCGGTTCGTCAGGCCTCGAAAAGGAGGCGGGTCAGATGTGGTAGGTTCTCAGCGGCGGAATGCCGTTGAAAGCGACCGACGAGTAGGTCGACGTATAGGCGCCGGTACCTTCGATCAGCAGCTTGTCGCCGATCTCGAGCGTCACCGGGAGCGGATACGGCAGCTTCTCGTACAGCACATCGGCGCTGTCGCAGGTCGGACCCGCGATCACGCACGGCGTCATGTCCGCTCCGTCATGCGGAGTGCGGATGGCGTAGCGGATCGACTCGTCCATGGTCTCGGCGAGGCCACCGAACTTGCCGATGTCCAGGTACACCCAGCGCACCTCGTCCTCGTCGCTCTTCTTGGAGATCAGAACGACTTCGGTCTCGATGATGCCGGCATTGCCGACCATGCCGCGGCCCGGCTCGATGATCGTCTCCGGGATCTGGTTGCCGAAATGCTTGCGCAGCGCACGGAAGATCGAGCGGCCGTACTGTACGACCGGAGGAACGTCCTTGAGGTACTTGGTCGGGAAACCGCCACCCATGTTGACCATGGAGAGATTGATCCCGCGCTCGGCGCAGTCGCGGAACACGGTCGAAGCCATCGCCAGCGCGCGGTCCCACGCCTTCACCTTGCGCTGCTGCGAGCCGACATGGAAGGAGATGCCGACCGGCTCGAGCCCCAGGCGCTTGGCGAGATCGAGCACGTCGACCGCCATCTCGGGATCGCAGCCGAACTTGCGCGACAGCGGCCACTCGGCGCCGGCGCAGTCATAGAGGATGCGGCAGAACACCTTCGCGCCGGGCGCGGCGCGCGCGATCTTCTCGACCTCGGCCGCGCAATCGACCGCGAACAGGCGAATGCCGAGCGCGAAGGCACGCGCGATGTCGCGCTCCTTCTTGATCGTGTTGCCAAAGGAGATGCGATCCGGCGTCGCACCCGCGGCCAGCGCCATCTCGATCTCCGCCACCGTCGCCGTGTCGAAGCAGGAGCCGAGCGAGGCCAGCAGCGACAGCACTTCCGCCGCCGGGTTGGCCTTCACCGCGTAGAACACGCGGCTGTCCGGCAACGCCTTCGCGAAGGTCTGGTAGTTGTCGCGCACGACTTCGAGGTCGACGACGAGGCACGGCTCGGTGTCGCGGCCCTCGTTGCGGCGGTGGCGCAGGAATTCCTGGATACGTTCGGTCATGGCACTCTCCAACGGCCCCAGCGACGGGATCCGCTCAAACGTGACGCCGGATAAGAGCGCTCTGGCCACGCTGCGCGATGGAGGCGCAGGGAAGCCACAAGACTCAAACCAGACTGTGCTGCCGTGGATTGGTTGGGAGAGTTTCCCGCCCGCTCACCTGGCAATGAAGGACAAGCCTTTTCAGTAGCCCGGGCCGGCGTTGGACCGCCGGTAGAGACCAAAAAAGCCCGCTCCGTCGTTGCTTTAAGTCGCGTCCCCCGCTGAGAGCGGGGTGCGCCGGTTCGCCTCCGGCTGCCAGTCACGGTTGCAAGGAGTGGTGAGACCTTCAACGGCATCCCTGGAGAGAGATGCTGGCCGCCTTTGTTGTCCTGGTGGACGTGAGCGACCCTCGGTTCTTCCATCCCTTGGCGGCTGTCCGGCCTCTTGTCCGGATACCTACCGACTGACACACGACCACAGGCACGTGCGAAATTGGGCAAGCGAGGAAATAAGTCTTTTGACTCTGCTGCGCAAGATTTTTTTTGCAATCGCGACAAATTTCCCTAACGCGAGCTTGCGATGTCGCTCGCGTCGTGCGCCAGGCGACGCTGGCGATGAACGGCCGTTAAGATTGACTAACGAAGCGTGTGCGTTTGAGCCCTGTGCCGCAGCGCTTTCTTGAATCGCGCGTCAGGCGCGGCGCGTGAACGGCTCGACGCGCTGCGCCGCGCGGATGAAGGCGATCATGATCAGCACGCCGACGCCGAACAGCACGGCCTGCAGGATGTGGGCGCCGGTGTCGTTGAGCCCGAACAGAATTGCCAGCGCCCAGCCGCCGGCAAACGCCGCGCCGAACACTTCCGCGCCGATCAGGATCGCCGCGCTGATCACGGTGATGACGCTCGGCCAGACGATCTCGCTCTTGCTTGAGGCGGAAGGCTGCATGCTCATGGGACAGGTCCTGTTCAGGGGGCGCAATCTCTCCGAAAAGGGTCCATCTATCAAGCGCAAAAGGCCCAAAAATGCCGCATCGCGTGATATAGATTGGGGTTTCATTTTGAGGCGAAAAACGGGACATCTGATGTCGGAAACCAGCGCACAGGTTCAGGCAAACCCACTCCTGAAGGCATGGCAGACGCCGTTCGAGACGCCACCCTTCGCCGAGATCAAGCCGGAGCATTTCCTCCCGGCCTTCGAGCAGGCCTTTGCCGATCATTCGGCCGAAATCGCCGCCATCACCCATGACCCGACGTTGCCCGACTTCGCAAACACCATCACCGCGCTGGAGCGCTCCGGCAAGCTGCTGTCCAAGGTCGCCGCCGTGTTCTACGACCTGGTTTCGGCGCATTCGAACCCGGCGATCCTCGAGATCGACAAGGAGGTGTCGCTCAGGATGGCGCGGCACTGGAATCCGATCATGATGAACGCGGTGCTGTTTGGCCGCATCGCCATGCTGCACGAGAAGCGCTCCTCGGTTGGCCTGACCGGCGAGCAGAAGCGGCTGCTGGAGCGTACCTACACCCGCTTCCACCGCGCCGGTGCGGGGCTCGACGATGCCGCCAAAGCCCGTATGGCCGAGATCAACGAGCGTCTCGCCAATCTCGGCACCTCGTTCAGCCACCATCTGCTCGGCGACGAGCAGGAGTGGTTCATGGAGCTTGGCGAGGATGACCGCGCCGGTCTCTCCGACACATATGTGGCGGCGGCGAAGGCTGCGGCGGAAGAGCGCGGCATGGCCGGCAAGGCGATCGTGACGCTGTCGCGCTCCTCGGTCGAGCCGTTCCTGCAGAGCTCGGACCGCCGCGAGCTGCGCGAGAAGGTCTACAAGGCCTTCACCGCACGCGGCGACAATGGCAATGCCAACGACAACAACGCGGCCATCGTGGAGATCCTTCAGCTCCGCGAGGAGAGCGCCAGGATCCTGGGCTACCCGACCTACGCCGCCTACCGTCTGGAAGACTCCATGGCCAAGACGCCCGAGGCGGTGCGTGGTCTTTTGGAGCGGGTCTGGAAGCCGGCACGGGAGCGGGCTCTGGCCGACCGCGACGCGCTGCAGGCGCTGATCGCCGAGGAGGGTGGCAACTTCGCGCTGGCGCCCTGGGACTGGCGCTACTACGCCGAAAAGCTGCGGCAGGCCAAAGCCAATTTCGACGACGCCGCGATCAAGCCCTATCTGGTGCTCGACCACATGATCGAGGCTGCCTTCGACTGTGCCACCCGCCTGTTCGGCATCACCTTCGAGGAGCGCAAGGATATCCCGGTCTGGCACCCGGACGTGCGGGTCTGGGAGGTCAGGGACCGTGACGGCAAGCACAAGGCGCTGTTCTACGGCGACTACTTCGCCAGGCCCTCCAAGCGCTCCGGCGCCTGGATGACTTCGCTGCGCGACCAGCAAAAGCTCGACGGCGCCGTAGCGCCGCTCGTCATCAATGTCTGCAACTTCGCCAAGGGGGCCGATGGCGCGCCATCGCTGCTGTCGCCCGACGACGCGCGAACCCTGTTCCACGAGTTCGGCCACGGCCTGCACGGCATGCTGTCCGATGTGACCTATCCGTCGCTGGCGGGGACCTCCGTCTTCACCGACTTCGTCGAACTGCCCTCGCAGCTCTACGAACACTGGCAGGAGCAGCCGCAAGTGCTGCAGCGCTTCGCCCGGCACTACCGGAGCGGCGAGCCGCTGCCGGACGATCTGCTCAAGCGCTTCCTCGCCGCGCGCAAGTTCAACCAGAGCTTTGCGACGGTCGAATTCGTCTCCTCGGCGCTGGTCGACCTCGAATTCCACACCCAGCCGGCGTCAGCCAGCCGCGACGTCCGGGCGTTCGAACAGAAGGAATTGGAGAAGATCGGGATGCCGGCGGAAATCTCCCTGCGGCACCGGCCAACCCAGTTCGGGCACATCTTCTCAGGCGACCACTATGCCTCGGGCTATTACAGCTACATGTGGTCCGAGGTGATGGACGCCGACGCCTTCGGCGCCTTCGAGGAAGCCGGCGACATCTTCGACCCCGCGACCGCCAGGCGGCTGCATGACGACATCTACTCATCGGGCGGCTCGCGCGATCCGGAGGAGGCCTATGTCGCCTTCCGCGGCCGCGAGCCGGAGCCGGATGCGCTGTTGCGCCGCCGCGGCCTGCTCACGGCGCCAGAGGCGGCCTGAAGGTGAGGCGCGCGCTGCGCAAGCTGATCGGGATCTTGTGCCTTGCCGATGCCGTCGCGCTCGGCGCGGGCGCAGCGGACGCCCATCCCCATGTCTGGATCACCGCCAGGAGCGAGCTGATCTACGCGCCCGACGGCACCGTCACCGGCGTTCGCCATGCCTGGACCTTCGACGACATGTTCTCGACCTATGCGCTGCAGGGCATCGAGGCCAAGACCAAGGGGGCCTACAGCCGCGAGGAGCTCGGGCCGCTTGCGCAGACCAATGTCGAGTCGCTCAAGGAGTTCGCCTACTTCTCCTTCGCCAAGGCCGACGGCAAGAAGCAGAAATTCCTGGAGCCGGTCGACTACTACCTCGAATACAAGGATACGGCGCTGACGCTGCATTTCACCCTGCCGATGAAGGCGCCGTTCAAGGCGAAGCAGCTCTCCCTCGAGGTGTTCGATCCCTCCTTCTTCATCGACTTCAAATATGCCGACAAGGATCCGGTCAAGCTGGTCGGCGCGCCGGCCGACTGCAAGATGCAGTTCATGCGGCCGAACGACGGCACCGCCAGCGCGCAGAAGCTCGGCGAGCAGAACTTCATGAATGGCGACGGCGGCGGATTCGGCGCCATGTTCGCCAACAAGATCGTGGTGGAATGCCCATGACGGTAACGTCATCCCGCCTGCTGCATGGCGTTGCCGCCGCCATCGCCGTGCTGACGGCGGCGGTTGCGTTCGATGCGGCGACCCATGCCCTGTTGGCGCAGAGCCCGTTCGGGGCGCCGCGCGCGGCGGCCGAGCCGCAGGCCGGCGGCGTTGTCGGATGGCTGTTGGCAAAACAGTCGGAATTCTATCGAGAGATGTCGGCGACGATCCGTGCCGCCAAATCCGACGGCTCGGCGGTGTGGACGCTGCTTGCGATTTCCTTTGCATACGGGATTTTCCACGCCGCCGGCCCCGGCCACGGCAAGGCGGTGATCTCGTCCTATCTGGTCGCCAACCGTGAGACCGCGCGCCGCGGCATCGTGCTGTCGTTTGCATCGGCGCTGCTCCAGTCGCTGGTCGCGGTCGTGGTCGTCGGGATCTTCGCCTGGCTGCTCAATGCGACCGCCAAGACCATGTGCGGGGCCGAGAAGGCGATCGAGATCGCGAGCTACGGGCTGATTGCCGCGTTCGGCGTGCGCCTGGTCTGGGTCAAGGGCGGCGGTTTTGTTCGCGCGCTGCAGGCGCCACGGCCGGCGCTGGCAGTGGCGGGGGCACATCACCACCACGATCATGGCCACGGCGTCCAGGACCACCACCATCACGCGCATGAACATCATGACCCCGGTCACCACCGTGATCCCGGTCACCACCGTGATCCCGGTCATCACCATGACCCCGGTCATCACCATGACCCCGGTCATCACCATGACCACGGTCATCACCATGACCACGCGCACGGCCACGACCCCCTCCACGTCCACGACGAGCATTGCGGCCATTCGCACGGGCCGACGCCTGCCGAGCTCGCCGGCCCAGGCGGCTGGCAACGCGGCCTGAGCGCGATTGTCGCGGTCGGCATCCGGCCCTGCTCAGGTGCGATCCTGGTCCTGGTGTTCGCGCTGGCGCAGGGTCTGTTCTGGGCCGGAATTGCCGCGACCTTCGTGATGGGGCTCGGCACCGCCATTACCGTCGCGGCGATCGCCATCGTCGCGGTGTCGGCGCGCGGGATGGCCGAACGCCTGAGCGCGGCGCGCGACGGCGGCGGTGTGCTGATCATGCGCGGCCTGGAATTCGCCGCCGCCGGGCTCGTGCTGCTGTTCGGGCTTGGGCTATTGTTCGGCTATGTCGCGGCCGAGCGGGTCACGTGCTTCTGAGCTCTCGATCCCAGATATGGCTCTCAGGATGACGGATCACGCCGGCAAATACCCCTTGATCGCCGGCAGGAAGAAGATCGCGATATTGATCGCAAAACCGATGCTCCAGAGGATCGAGCGCAGTGTCGGACGGTTGCCGACATAGGTGAAGACGTAGGCGATGCGCACGATCAGGAACAGCACGGCGAGTTCATCGATCAGCCGCAGCGGGCCGAGGCGGAATTCGGCGAGCAGCACGGCGACGGCGAAGAACGGGAAGGCCTCGATGCCGTTCTGGTGGGCGCCGAGGGCGCGTGAGCGGATCGGATCGTCGTAGAAGACGGGGTCGCGTGGCCGGGAATTGTCGAACCGGCGGAAGCCAATCCATTTGACCGATGCGATCGTCAGGAGCGAGAGCATCAGCGTCCCGAAGACGCACAATTCGGCGACCGTCATGGTTCCTCTCATGTTGGGACGGAAGGTAGCGAACCGGCACTCGGCTTGACAAGGATCGGGCGACGCGCGAAGCCCAACGCCGTCATGAGCACGGTCATGCCCTTCGAGAACGCAAAGCCGGCCGCGGAAGCGGCGCCTGAGCGCGTCGGCGTTCTGCTGGTCAATCTCGGCACGCCCGATACCGCCGACGCCGCGGGTGTGCGGGTTTATTTGAGGGAGTTCCTGTCCGATCCGCGCGTGATCGAGGATCAGGGCCTGCTGTGGAAGCTGATCCTCAACGGCATCATCCTGCGCGTCCGCCCGCGTGCCAAGGCGCGCGACTACCAGAAGATCTGGAACGCGGCGCGGAACGAGTCCCCGCTCAAGACGATCACGCGCTCGCAGGCCGAAAAGCTCGCCGCCGATATCGCCGATCACGATCACGTCGTGGTCGACTGGGCGATGCGCTATGGCAATCCTTCGATACAGTCGCGCATCGCGGCGCTCGCGGCGCAAGGCTGCAGCCGCCTGCTCGTTGTGCCTCTCTATCCGCAATATTCGGCCGCGACGTCGGCAACCGTCTGCGACGAGGTGTTTCGCGTGCTGGCCGGCATGCGCGCGCAGCCGGTCCTGCGGGTGACGCCGCCCTATTACGACAATCCCGACTACATCGAGGCGCTGGCAGCCTCGATCAATATGCATCTTGCCGCGCTACCGTTCCGCCCCGAGATCGTCGTCGCGTCGTTTCACGGCATGCCGAAGGCATACGTCGAGAAGGGTGATCCCTATTTGGCGCACTGCATGGCGACGACGGACGCATTGCGCAAGCGGCTTGGCCTTGACGCATCGAAGCTGATCCTGACCTTCCAGTCCCGCTTCGGCAACGACGAGTGGCTGCAGCCCTACACCGACAAGACGGTTGAAAGGTTGGCGAAGGATGGTGTGCGGCGCATCGCGGTGGTCACGCCGGGCTTCGCGGCCGATTGCCTGGAGACGCTGGAAGAGATCGCGCAGGAAAATGCCGAGATTTTCAAGCACGCCGGTGGCGAGCAGTTCGCGGCGATCCCCTGCCTCAACGACAGCGTCGGCGGCATGGATGTGATCCGCCGCCTCGTCCTGCGGGAGCTGCAAGGCTGGATTTGAAAGCCTGGATTTGAGAAGGCTGGATCCGGTTGTTAACGTTCCGTGAAGCACGCCCGGACAGCGTCCATTCACCTTTCAAGCATCTGGCGGCCGGCAAAAGCCTCCCTACGTAATAGTCATAACGACAGCCGGGCTGAACCGGCGTAACGGTGGTGCAGACCAATGCACGGCCGTGCCCGGCAACGGTTTTGCCGGCTTTGGAGGACTTCATGACTGGTTTCGATATTTTCGCGATCGCGCTGGTACTTCTCGTCATTGTCACGCTGTTCGCCGGGATCAAGACCGTTCCACAAGGCTATGACTGGACCATCGAGCGATTCGGCAAATACACCCGCACGCTGGCGCCGGGGCTCAACCTGATCGTGCCCTATTTCGATCGCGTCGGGCGCAAGATCAACATGATGGAGCAGGTGATCAACATTCCCGAACAGGAAGTGATCACCAAGGACAACGCCACCGTGACAGTGGACGGCGTTGCGTTCTTCCAGGTGTTCGATGCGGCAAAGGCGAGCTATGAGGTCGCCAACCTCGAGCAGGCGATCATCGTGTTGACCATGACCAACATCCGTTCGGTGATGGGCTCGATGGACCTCGATCAGGTGCTGTCGCATCGTGACGAGATCAACGAACGGCTGCTGCGCGTTGTCGATGCCGCGGTCTCGCCCTGGGGCCTGAAGGTCAACCGCATAGAGATCAAGGACATCGTGCCGCCCGCAGACCTCGTCGAGGCGATGGGCCGGCAGATGAAGGCCGAGCGAGTCAAGCGCGCCGACATTTTGCAAGCGGAAGGGCAGCGGCAGTCGGAGATCCTGCGCGCGGAGGGCGCCAAGCAGGGCCAGATCCTGCAGGCCGAAGGCCGCCGCGAAGCCGCCTTCCGCGACGCGGAGGCGCGCGAGCGTCTCGCCGAAGCCGAGGCCAGGGCGACGCAGATGGTTTCCGATGCGATCGCCAAGGGCGATGTCGCCGCGCTGAACTATTTCATCGCCGACAAATACATCAAGGCGTTCGGACAGCTTGCGGAGTCGCCGAACCAGAAGGTGCTGATGCTGCCGATCGAGACGTCGAGCGTGCTCGGCTCGCTTGCCGGCATCGGCGAGATCGCCCGTGCGACGTTCGGCGAGAGCGCGGTGTCCGCGGCCGCGGCCGCGCGGCGCGGCTCCGTGCCGCCGTCGGGCCCGACGCCGCCTCCGGCGCCGACGCAGCAGCGATAGGGTGGTTTCGCGGCTCTCTGGTAAGCGGAGAAGGGGGCATGCGGAGCAGGGGTGCATCACCGCTGTGGGGGCATTTGTAGAGGTCGCATCATGGCCGAGATGTTTACAACATTAGGTACCTGGAACTGGCTGATCTTCGGCTTTGTGCTGATGGCGCTGGAGGTCGCTGCGCCCGGCGTATTTCTGTTCTGGCTCGGGCTCGCGGCGCTGCTGGTCGGGTTGCTGTCGTTTGCGATCAATCCGTCCTGGCAGGCGCAGCTCCTGATGTTCGCGGTTTTCGCTGCCGCCGCCGTGCCGGTCTGGCGGCATTTCGCCCGGAGCGCAAGGGAGGCCAGCAAGAGCAACCCGTTCCTCAATCGTCGCACCCAGGCCTTGATCGGCCGCGAATTCACGCTGGAGAAACCGATCGTGGACGGATCAGGCACCGTGCGGATCGACGACACGATCTGGCGCGTCGCCGGCCCTGATGCACCGGCCGGCAGCCGGGTGAAGATCATCAGCGCCGACGGCGCGAGCCTGACGGTGGCTGCGGCTTAGTTTGACTGGAAGCTGTAACCAACTCATCAGATTTGGGCGCTAACGTCAGGGAATGAAACCCTGGCTTGCACTCTTTATCCTGTTCATAACGGTCGGCACCGCTACTTCCGAACCGTTTTCCATCCAATGCGAGGCCGGTAATCCGCCGAAGGTCTACTATTCGACTTTCGATCCCGATTCGAAGCGAGTGGTGTTCGAGAGCGCTTCGCCGGCCAATCTGTACTCGGGAGAAATCGTCGAGGTCGGCGATCACGGTCTCGAGGTCGCGCTGAGAGTTCACCCGGGCCGTCTTCATTTCATCTGGGATTCTGCTGCGAAGCGAGTGGTCTGGCCCGGGATTTCAGATGACCCCTTCAGACCATGGCTTAGCCATCCGTGTCGGGCCGTAGAGGCAAGGAGCATCCTCAGCTTCCGGGAGGCGACGGAAATCCTGAACCCTGCCTCCATTCGCTGCGATACGCCTCCGGCTGAGTCGCGCTACACGTTCGATACCGCTTCAGCAAAGGTCCTCCTTCAGCGACAGCACGGGCCGTCTTATGATGGAAAGATCGACAAGGTCGAGGGCGATCGCGTTCGATTCCGCCTATCGGATAGTCGTCTATCCGAGGAGCAGCAGAAGCGCGAAATGGTTTGGGACAGGAGCGGTCGAACGCTCTCGATTGAAGGCGTTCCCGGCGATCCATCGCGGCCTGCGGGAGTGTGGCAGTGCGAGCAGATCAAGTCTCAAACGATGTTGGAGTACTACGACACCCGGTGGTAGCTCGCTTTGCCCCAACGCTCCGCAAAGCGATGGAGCGGCGCGAAGGTCTGGAACAGCTCCCGGCCGAATGCAGTGAGGCGATAGCCATCGCCGGTCAGCTCGACAAACCCGGCTTCGCGCAGTTCGGTCAGCCGTGTCTGCACGATCGCCGGCGAGGCCTCGTCGCAGGCGGTGCGCAGCGCGCGCGAAGTCAGCGTCGCCTCGCGCAATTCCCAGATGATCCTCAGGGTCCAGCGCCGGCCGAGCAGGTCCAACAGCACCATGATCGGCCGGCCGGTCCGTGAGCCGCGCACCGACCGTTGTTTCGACCCCCGTGCTTGCGTCGCCATTCGGGCAAATCTCCCTTGCGTTGCGCTACGGATATTGTAGCGTGTTGCTACAGTAAATGTAGCGAGGACATCGGGCCATGTCACGCATCGCGCCGCTCGAGCCGCCTTACGCGGTCGACATTCAGCAGCAATTCGATCGCATCATGCGCGGCGCGCCGCCGCTCCTGCTGTTCCGCGTCATCGCTGCACATCCGCGCGCCTGGGAGAAGTTTCGCGGCGGCAGCCTGCTCGATCGCGGCCCGCTGTCGCTCAGGGAGCGCGAGATCGTGATCGACCGCACCTGCGCGCTCAACGGATGCGAATATGAATGGGGCGCGCATGTCACGGCATTTGCCGAGGCCGCGCGGCTGACTGGTGAGCAAATCAATGCCACGGTGCGCGGCGCGGCCGGCGCCGCCTGCTGGTCGATGGCCGAGCAGGCGGTGATCGCGGCGGTCGACGCGCTGCATGCGCGCGCAACCTTGAGCGATGGCGAATTCGCGGCGCTGTCGGCGCATCACGACGACGACAAAATCCTGGAGATCATCCTGCTGTGCGGCTTCTATCGCACGGTGTCGTATCTCGCCAACGCGCTGGCGTTGCCGCTGGAAGCGAACGCGGCACGGTTTCCAAGCTAGTCACGCATGCTCACAAACGGCCGGTTGGAAGGTCCTCGGCGATGCCATCGCCTCCGAAATGGCACGGCAGATTCTGCGCAGTGTCGGCGGCTATCCGCTCGTCTGGACTTGGCCGCTTCGAGATGTGCGGGACGGTCGCCGAGAAAACGGCGTTTTTGACGCTGAGCGGACTTCAAGCTACTTCAAGCTACTTGGGCCGGCGCCCCCTAACTGCATGCGCGCGCGCACCACAGGTGATGCGACCATCGGCATCCTCCGGCAGGCGCGCACGTACCCGTGAGATGAGCGTCTCAACGTCTCCGGCTTTCATCGCTGCAACTGTAGGCCGAAGCGCAGGAGATTTCAGGCTTGTCATCCAGAAATCGTCGAAATTTGCAAACGTCCGGTGCACTGTAATCTCTCGCGTTTGCACATCCTCAAGGCCTGCCCCGATCCACAGGTCCCGTAACGCTTCCATTCGAGACGCATCCATCCGTGGTGGGCGGGTTGGCACAATGCCCATTGCCTGTATCTCGTAGTAGATTGGATCAAGCGGAAAGCCGCCACCCAACATGTCCCACATGTAGGTCACGACTGCACCGCCGGGGACAACCACTCGAACCATTTCGCTGACCCCCTTGGCGGGATCCGGAACGAACACAAGAACCAATGCCATCACAGCCGCATCGAAGCTGCTGTCGGCGAAAGGAAGGGCCATGGCATCGCCTTGGTGAAACTTTGCCAGGCGCGACGCAGGTCGTGTACGTGCAAAGGCAAGCTGCCCTTCGGATGGATCAATGCCTTGGACCTCCACGGGGCGACATCGCTCGACCAATAGTTCGGTGAAGGCCCCGTTGCCGCACCCGACGTCGATCCACCGCAAACCCGAGGGTAGCGCCAGCCAATCAAGGAATATCTCGCCAGCGAACCGGCTCCAAATTCCCATCATCTGCTCGTAGCCGGCACCGTCGTCGAAGCGAATTTGCTGTTCTGCCATTTCGATATCCGTCCCAATGACGATCCTAGGCTCACGCCATTTTGCACACAAAGGATGGGATGGGGAGTGTCTCGTATGCGTCCTAGCTTACGCCACGCCCGCCCGTAACAGGTCATGCAGATGGATGATGCCGACCGGCTTCTTCGCATCGGTCACGATCAGCGCGGTGATCTTGGCTGCGTTGAGCAGCTCCAGCGCCTCGCCGGCCAGCGTGTCGCGGCTGACGGTCTTGGGATTCCTGGTCATGATGTCGTCGACGTCGGCGGTCATCAGGTCGGGGCGCATGTGACGGCGGAGGTCGCCGTCGGTCACGATGCCGATGAGGTGGCCGTGCCCATCGAGTATGCCAACGCAGCCGAAGCCCTTCGAGGTCATCTCGACCAGCGCCTCCGACATCTTGGTGCCCTGCGGCTTCAGCGGCACCGCGTCGCCGCCATGCATGAGGTCGCGGGTGTATTTCAGCAACGCGCCGAGCTTGCCGCCCGGATGCAGCACGCTGAAATCGGTCGAGGTGAAGCCGCGGCCTTCGAGCAGCGCGATCGCCAGCGCATCGCCGAGCGCGAGCATCATCAGCGAGGACGTGGTCGGCGCGAGGTTGTGCGGGCAGGCCTCGCGCGCCTTCGGCAGCGTCAACTGCACGTCGGCGGCCTTGCTGAGCGTCGAGTCCTTGTCCGCGGTCATCGCGATCAGGGGGATGCTGAAGCGCGCGGCGTAGCTGATCAGGTTCTTCATCTCCGGCTGCTCGCCGGACCATGACAGCGCGAGGATCACGTCGTCGGCGGTGATCATGCCGAGGTCGCCATGGCTGGCCTCGGCGGCGTGCACGAAGAAGGCAGGCGTGCCCGTCGATGCAAAGGTCGCGGCGATCTTGCGGCCGATGTGCCCTGACTTGCCGAGCCCGGTGACGATCAGGCGTCCCTTGGCGTTGCGGACCAGCTCGGCCGCCGCGGCAAAGGGAACGCCGAGATCGGATTGGAGTGCCGCTGATATCGCAGCGACGCCGCTGGCTTCCGCATCGAGCGTGCGGAGCGCCGACTGAACGGAGTGATCGGTGCCGGATGAATTGGCCATCGGCGCTTTCGGTCTTGCCATCGTGGATTCCAGGAGAGGGCGCTGCGCCCGGAGATTTCCCCTTAGAGCATGATCCGGAAAAGTGCGCAGCGGTTTTCCGAAAAGATCATGCTCTATCAAGAGCTAGCACGGCCGTTGCCGCGGGGCGACACGGCGCGGCGGCCCTCAACGGCTCATTAACCATAATTGTTTTAACTCCATTAACGACGTTTCCGCAGCCGTACGCAGCGCGCCGCGCAAACGATTGAATTGGTTGGGGTTTTTTCACTGTGAAGCCAGGTCCAGCAAGGGGCCGAGACGGGCGCGCGCGCCTCGTTCGCGTCGTCTTGCCATGCCTTGCGCTGACCGCGGCCGCGGGTGTGGTCCACGCCCAGACGGTGACGCCCGACCTGTTCAGTCCGACCCGCCAGAGCCAGATCGTCAATCCGGATTCACCGTTGCGCCGGACCGCGGCCGAGGCCGCCGATCCGCTCAACGACAACCGCCTGCGCGATCCGGACCGCGACAGTCGCGCGCCGCAGCCCCCGGGGCAGGTCCCGAGCTACGGCCTGCCGGCCGCGAGCGGCGCCTCGACCTCCGGCTACGACTCGCTCAATCGCAAGCGCCAGAAGCCGAAATATTATCCCGCGCAGGCGAAGCCGAAGCCCGCGCCGGGTCCCGGCACGCTGCCCCCCGTGCCTCCGCAGCGCAACGCGGCCGGCGCGCTTCGCCTCTCGATCCCGCCGTCGGAGAGCGCCAACAAATCGCCGATCCCGCCCGCGATGGCCGGCACCATTCCCGGCCAGCCGGCGCGCAGGCGGCTCAGGATCGATGACGATCCGTTCGGCGCGGTCGGCGATTACGCCGGCTCCTTCCTGGTCAAGTCGGCGGTGGAAGTAAGCGCCGGCTACGACACCAATCCTGGCCGCCTCAACACACCGCAGGGATCGCCGGCCTACCTGATCGCGCCGGAATTCCTGGCGGTCTCCGACTGGGAGCGCCACGCGCTGGTTGCGGATCTGCGCGGCTCCTTCCTTGGCTATACAAGCAACCTGACGCCGAACGCCGACGGCACGCCGCTGTCGGCGCCGATCGACGTCGACCGTCCGAACGTCATCGGTCATGTCGATGGCCGCATCGACGTCACGCGCGACACGCGCATCGGCGCGCAGGCGCGTTTGCTCGTCTCAACCGACTATCCCACCAGCCCGAACGTGCAGGCCGGCCTCGCCAGATATCCGCTCTATGCCGATGTGGGCGGCACCCTCGGCATCGACCAGAGCTTCAACCGCCTGCAGGTCTCTGCCGGCGCTACCGTCGATCGCGTCGCCTACCAGTGGTCGAAGCTCACCGACGGCACCATGGATTCCAACGACGACCGCAATTTCAACCAGTATGGCGGCGTCGGCCGCATCAGCTACGAGCTGACGCCGGCGGTGAAGCCGTTCGTGGAGGTGGAGGGCGACAGCCGCGTGCATGATCTGCGGCTCGACCGCAGCGGCTATGCGCGCGATTCATCGGGCGGCTACGCCAAGGCTGGCACGTCGTTCGAATTCACCCGGATCCTGTTCGGCGAAGTCTCGATCGGCTACGCCGCGCGCAACTACGTGGACCCGCGGCTGAGCCAGCTGAACGGCCTGCTCACGACGGCCTCGCTGACCTGGAATGCGACGCCGCTGACCACGGCGAGGTTTTATTCCGACACCCAGCTCGGCGAGACCACGCTGCCCGGCACCTCGGGCGTGCTGTCGCGCACCTACACATTCGAGGTCGACCACGACTTTCGCCGCTGGCTGACCGGAATCGGCCGCTTCACCTACGGCACGCTGGACTACCAGGGCGACAACCGCACCGATCTGATCTACGGGTTGTCCGCCGATCTCCTCTACAAGATGACGCGCAACTTCTGGCTCAAGGGCACGGTGGTCAGGAGCTGGCTCGACTCGAGCTCGCCGGGATCGAACTCGAGTTCGACGGTGGTGATGCTGGGCGTGCGGGTGCAGAACTAGCTGGCGCTCAGCTCGCGCTACACAAGGTGTCGTGCCCCGCGGCAGGCTATCTCTATATCGTCGCCACGGAGCACATGGGACTGACCGATCGCGAACGACTAGCAAGCGTAGTCATGCTGACGAACTTTGAGAAGCAAGGATAGCGCTGCAATTGGTGTGAGATACGACGCGGGACATCTGTAATACTGTCCAGCAGGAAGGTGACGCTTCCAATCTTGAGCCTTCCGGCGATGTGAAAGCACACTTGGGGGCGGTCGTTGGAACGCTCGCAACGAAGCCGGAAAACAATAGGCGGCACCCGCACTAACCGGTGGCCCGGCTCTTCCTCTGAAGCTGACGCAGGTCGCCTGCTGCTTCCGACAATAGCCAGTCTCGAAAGGTCACGATCTTCGGCAGGCTCGCGGTCGCCTTGGGGCAGATGATCCAGTAGGTCTTGGCCAGCGGCAGCGATTGCGCGAAGGGCCGCACCAGATGACCCTTGATGAGATCCCATGCCGCGAGCGTGGTGCGCGCGATCGCAATGCCCTGACCGTTGATGGCGGCGTCGATCACCATGCTGGCGCGATTGAGCACCGGCCCGTGGGTGGCGGCGGCATCGTCGAGACCTGCCTCCTGCAGCCAGTTCTTCCAGTCGGCGCGGCTGTCCATGTGGATCAGCGGAAATTTCAGGACGTCGGCGGGTCTGGCGATGCGCCGCTTGCCGGACAATAGCTTTGGGCTGCACACGGCAAACAGCCGCTCCGAGCTCAGCCGCACCGTGTCGAGCCCCGGCCAATTGCCATCGCCATGGCGCACCGCGAGGTCGACCTCCTCGCGCGCAAAGTCCACATGGTGAAGCGTGGCGGAGATGCGCAGGTCGATACCGGGATGCGCCTCGGCAAAATGGCCGAGCCGATGCACCAGCCACTTGGCGGCAAAGTCCGGCGAGGTCGAGACGGTCAGCACGCCGGCATTCTGGCGCTGCAACAGCCGCTCGGTACCGATGGCGATGCGGTCGAGCGCGTCGCGCACGATGGCGAGATAATCGCGCCCGGCCTCGGTGATGATCAGGCGCTGGCGCTCGCGGTTGAAAAGTTTTATCGCGAGCTCCGCTTCCAGCGCTTTCACCTGATGACTCACCGCGCCCTGCGTCACGCAAAGTTCTTCCGCCGCGCGCGTAAAGCTCTCGTGCCGCGCAGCGGCTTCGAAGGCTTTCAGGGCATTGAGCGGCGGCAGGCGCGGGCGCATCGTACCGACTTTATGAGAAAAACTAGGGCAGGTACGAGAAACGATGCTTTGCGGGCAAACATCCCGCACCGTTATTGAACAACTCCGGCAACGAATTTCAAGCTATTTGGAGCACGTTCATGCCCATCCTGTTGACCGACATATTGCCGATCTCGCCAGCACAGGCCGCCGATCCGGCCACCCCACTTCATAAAATCAACTCCGGAATGTCAGCGGTCCTTCGATGGCCCGGATGGTGGAGCTGGCTCGACCGGCCGCTTCAGCGCATTGCGCTGCGCGAGATCGCCGATGACCCGCATCTACTCAGCGACCTTGGGCTAACGCGCGAAGAAGCGCTACGCGAGGCCGCAAGATCGTTCTGGCGTTGACAAATCAAAGGGGAGAAACCTATGTCCGATCCGATCGTCCATGGATTTCCGCGCAGCACTTTCGTCAACATCATCAGGCTGATCCTGACGCACAAGGACGTGACATACATTTTTCACGACCTCGAGTCCGTCATGGGCAGACCCGAACATCTGGCGCTGCATCCGTTCAACCGCGTCCCGATTCTCCAGCATGGCGATCTCACCGTCTATGAGACCAGCGCGATTGCCGCTTATGTCGACGAGACGTTTGGAGGCGCGCGCCTGACGCCTGATGACGCCAAGGCGCGGGCGCGCATGAATCAGTGGATCAGCGCGGTCAATTCCTACTACTACCCCTACATGATCTATCACGTGACGCATGAACGGCTGGTTTTTCCCGAACTCGGCATCGCCTCCGACGAGAAAGTCGTCGCGCATGCGCTGCCCAAGGTCGAGACAGGGCTTGCGGTTGCCGAGCGCCAGCTTGCGCACGGCAAGAATTTTCTGCTTGGCGACGAACTCTCGATCGCGGATTTCTATCTGCTGCCGAGCACATTTGCCTTCAGCCTGACCGCCGAGGGACAGGCAATGTATCCGAAATTCCCGGCGTTCTGCCGCTGGCGGGAACGCATGGACAATCTGCCGGCAACAAAAACGGTGCGCGCAGCCGTGCCGCGCGTTCCGATTGCGCACGCCCGCGAATGGGCAACCTCGCATCGACCGAAGTACTGATCGCGAGCAACCTTGCCGCGAGGGCAAATGCGTCGTCTGCGACAACTCAACCCGACGGGCAAATCACGCGAGAACCTGTCCAGCCCTTCGCGTAAAAATATTTCGCTTTCGTTGTCGGGCAAATCAGTTGTTCAATCCCGCCCGTCTCACCCGAATGAGGGGCGGCTCGCGATCGTCACGAACGTGGTGTGAGATGCGGTGGACGCCGAGCGCGTGAAAGACGAACACGTGCAAGGCGGACGGTGAAGTCGTGTGGTCCTGACGCCCCAGTGGCAGGCGTTAAGTCCTAAAGAAGCTAACGCTTCTCAGGGATGACGGTGACAACCAAGCCTGGTCTCGCCGAGGAGAGCGCGAAGTAAGCCGAAAACCATCGCGCAGGGAAAGCCGGGTTGTTTCCGGTTACACCTGTGGTCCTACCCCGGTGCTTTTTGTTGCACCGGGCCCATGGGTGCAATCGGCGCCCGGCTTTCCCTGCGCCCTCGCTGAGCGAGGGGGCGAAGCGAGACGCAAAACTCGGACGATTCACGTCGCGAGAATGCGGACTCGTATCCTCATCGCTGTTTGACAGTTGAGTCCGAAATCCCACCGCGTCATTGCGAGCGAAGCGACTTGTCCGCCTTCGCCAAGGCTACGGCGGACAAGTCGTCGCTTCATCGCAAAATTGCTTTGCAATTTTGTCGCGAGCTCCTCGCATGACGCGCAGAGTACGCATGCGCAAATTCGCCGGTGTCGCTCTGACGGAGCACGACGCGACCCTTTCGAAGCGCGAAGGCCCGTCCGTGGCCATGCGTCCTTCGGGACGCTTGGCTCAGCAAGTTGGAATCTTACCGCGGCAGGTCCGTCTTCCCCATCAGGAACGTGTCGATCGACCGTGCGCAGAGCCGGCCTTCGCGGATCGCCCACACGACCAGCGACTGTCCGCGGCGCATGTCGCCGGCGGAGAAGATGTTGGGGCGCGAGGTCCGGTAGTCCTGCAGATTGGCGCGCACATTGCCGCGCTGGTCGAGATCGACGCCGAGCGTCTTCAACAGGCCCTCGTGCACCGGATGGACGAAGCCCATCGCGAGCAGCACGAGCTCGGCCTTGAGCTCGAACTCGGTGCCGGGCAGCGGCTTGAACTTGTCGTCGACCTTGACGCAATGCAGCTTCTTGACCTGGCCATCGACGCCTTCGAACTTCGTCGTCAGCACGGCGAATTCGCGCGCCGCGCCTTCGGCCTGGCTGGAGGACGTGCGCATCTTCAACGGCCAGTTCGGCCAGGTCACGCCCTTGTTCTCGCGCTCGGGCGGGGACGGCATGATCTCGAGCTGGGTCACCGTCACAGCGCCCTGCCGGAACGAGGTGCCGATGCAGTCCGAGCCGGTGTCGCCGCCACCGATCACGACGACATGCTTGCCGCCTGCGAGGATGTCGGCCGCGCCGTCGAGCGACTCGCCGGAGACGCGGCGGTTCTGCTGCGGCAGGAAATCCATCGCGAAGTGGATGCCGGCGAGGTCGCGGCCGGGGATCGGCAGGTCGCGCGGGGCTTCGGCGCCGCCGGTCAGCGCCACGGCGTCATATTGCTTGACCAGTTCCTGCGGATCGATCGCGGCTTGACCGTTTCCTTGCGCGGCGCCGCCGACCGGCTTGCCGTAGTGGAACGTCACGCCCTCGGCTTCCATCTGCGCCACGCGGCGATCGATGATGCCCTTTTCCATCTTGAAGTCGGGGATGCCGTAGCGCAGCAGCCCGCCGGCCTTGGCGAACTTCTCGTAGACATGCACGTCGTGGCCGGCGCGCGCAAGCTGCTGGGCGCAAGCCATGCCGGCCGGGCCCGAGCCGATGACGGCGACTTTCTTGCCCGTTTTCTGCGGCGCAATTTCCGGCTTCAGCCAGCCATTGTCCCAGGCGCGATCGACGATCGCGCACTCGATGGTCTTGATGGTGACCGGGTTGTCGTCGATGTTGAGCGTGCAGGAGGCTTCGCACGGCGCCGGGCAGATGCGCCCGGTGAACTCCGGGAAGTTGTTGGTCGAGTGCAGATTGCGCGCAGCCTCCTCCCAGTTGCCCTGATAGACGAGGTCGTTGAAGTCGGGGATCTGGTTGTTGACCGGGCAGCCGGGCGTACCGGGCTGCGCCGAGCCGGTGCCGTGGCAATAGGGAATGCCGCAATTCATGCAGCGCGCGGCCTGGTCGCGCGTGTCCTTCTCGCTCAAGGGAACGACGAATTCGCGGAAGTGCTTCAACCGCTCGGCGACCGTGGTGTACTTGCGCTCATTGCGGTCGATCTCGAGAAAACCCGTAATCTTTCCCATTTAAACCCGATGCCCCTGCATCCTGCGTTCGTCTTCGTTTCTTTCCGCCAACTCCGTGTCATTGCGAGGAGCTCGCGACAAAATTGCAAAGCAATTTTGCGCTGGAGTGACGAAGCAATCCATCGGTCCGCGGATGGATTTGCGGATTGCTTCGCTGCGCTCGCAATGACGGTCCTGCCTCACCCTCATGCGCCGATCGCGATTTTCGGCTCGGCGTCGGCGTTTGCCTTCATCTCCTTCAACGCGCGGCGGTATTCCACCGGCATCACTTTCCGGAATTTCGGCAGCCAGGCCGTCCAGTTCGCGAGGATCTCGGCGGCCTTCCTCGAGCCGGTCAGCTTGGCGTGACGCGTGATCAGCACATGCAACCGTTCGACGTCGGAGTCGAGCAGGTTCTGAAACACGTCGACGCGGCCATGCGCCTCGAGATCGCCGGAGTGATGATAGGTGCCGGCGTTGATCATCTCTTCCGACAGCACCGGTTCGAGCTCGACCATCGAGAGATTGCAGAGCTTGGCGAAGTCGCCGGCTTCGTCCAGCACATAGGCGATGCCGCCCGACATGCCGGCCGCGAAGTTGCGCCCGGTCTTGCCCAGAACGACGACGATGCCACCGGTCATGTATTCGCAGCAATGGTCGCCAGCGCCCTCGACGACCGCGACCGCGCCGGAGTTGCGCACGGCAAAGCGTTCGCCGGCGATGCCGCGGAAGTAGCACTCGCCCTCGATCGCGCCGTACATCACGGTGTTGCCGACGATGATCGACTCCTCCGGCACGATGCCGGAAACCTTCGGCGGCTTGACGATGATGCGGCCGCCCGAGAGACCCTTGCCGACATAGTCGTTGCCTTCACCCTCGAGCTCGAAGGTGACGCCGCTGGCGAGCCATGCGCCAAACGCCTGGCCCGCCGTGCCCTTCAGGCCGACATGGATGGTGTCGAGCGGCAGGCCGGCATGGCCGTAGATCTTGGCCACCGCGCCCGACAGCATCGCGCCCGCGGAACGATCGGTGTTGTTGATCTCCTCCTCGATACGAACCGGCGCACCGCGATCGAGTGCGGCTCGCGCCTTCTCGATCAGGCGGCGGTCGAGCACGGCCTCCAGATGATGGTTCTGCGGCTCCGAGTGATAGATCTTCTGGCCCTTCTCTTCCTTCTGCCGCACGAACAGCTTCGAGAAGTCGAGACCCTTGGCTTTCCAGTGCGAGACCAGCGCGGTCTGGTCCAGCATCTGGACCTGGCCGATCATGTCGTCGAACTTCCTGAAGCCGAGCTGCGCCATGATCTGGCGCACCTCCTCGGCGACGAAGAAGAAGTAGTTGATGACGTGCTCGGGCTGGCCGGTGAAGCGCTTGCGCAGCACCGGATCCTGGGTCGCGACCCCCACCGGGCAGGTGTTGAGGTGACACTTGCGCATCATGATGCAGCCCGCCGCGATCAACGGCGCGGTGGCGAAGCCGAACTCGTCGGCGCCGAGCAGCGCGCCGATCACGACGTCGCGCCCGGTGCGGAAGCCGCCGTCGACCTGGACCACGATGCGGCTGCGCAGCCGCTCGCGCACCAGCGTCTGGTGGGTTTCGGCGAGTCCGATCTCCCATGGCGAGCCGGCGTGCTTGATCGAGGTCAGCGGCGACGCGCCGGTGCCGCCCTCGAATCCCGCGATCGTCACATGGTCGGCGCGCGCCTTGGCGACGCCGGCGGCGACCGTGCCGACGCCGACCTCGGAGACGAGCTTGACCGAGACCTGGCCGTCCGGATTGACGTTCTTGAGGTCGTAGATGAGCTGCGCGAGGTCTTCGATCGAGTAGATGTCGTGGTGCGGCGGCGGCGAGATCAGGCCGACGCCCGGCGTCGAATGCCGGACCTTCGCGATAACAGCGTCGACCTTGTGGCCGGGCAACTGGCCGCCTTCGCCGGGCTTGGCGCCCTGCGCCATCTTGATCTGCATCATGTCGGAGTTGACGAGGTATTCCGTGGTCACGCCGAAGCGGCCCGAGGCGACCTGCTTGATCGCCGAGCGCATGCTGTCGCCGTTCGGCATCGGCTTGAAGCGATCGGCTTCCTCGCCGCCTTCGCCGGTGTTCGACTTGCCGCCGATCCGGTTCATCGCGATTGCGAGGGTGGTGTGCGCCTCCCGCGAGATCGAGCCGAACGACATCGCGCCGGTGGCGAAGCGCTTGACGATCTCCTTGGCCGGTTCGACGTCGTCGAGCTTGATCGGCTTGCGCTTGTCGTCCTCGGCGGTCTTGATCCGGAACAGGCCGCGCAGCGTCAGCAGCCGCTCCGACTGCTCGTTGAGGATCCTTGCAAACGCGCGGTAGCGCTCGAGCGAATTGCCGCGCACGGCATGCTGCAGCGTCGAGACCGACTCCGCCGTCCAGGCATGGTCCTCGCCGCGGGTGCGGTAGGCATATTCGCCGCCGACGTCGAGCGCGCTCTTGTAGACCTGCGCGTCACCGAACGCGTCGGTGTGGCGCCGCACGGTCTCCTCGGCGATTTCGGCAAGGCCGACGCCCTCGATGCGGGTGTGGGTGCCGACGAAATACTTGGCGACGAAATCCGCTTTCAGGCCGACCGCGTCGAAGATCTGCGCGCCACAATAGGACTGGTAGGTCGAGATGCCCATCTTGGACATCACCTTGAGCAGGCCCTTGCCGATCGACTTGATGTAGCGCTTGACGATCTCGTAGTCGTCGAGGGCGCCGGGCAGCCTGTCCTTCATCGCGAGGATGGTCTCGAACGCGAGATAGGGATTGATCGCTTCCGCGCCGTAGCCGGCGAGGCAGGCGAAATGGTGCACCTCGCGCGGCTCGCCGGATTCGATCACGAGGCCGACGGAGGTGCGCAGGCCCGTGCGGATCAGATGATGATGCACGGCGGCGCAGGCGAGCAGGGACGGAATCGGGATTCGGTCCGTGCCGGTCATGCGGTCGGACAGGATGATGATATTGATGCCCTCGCGAACCGCGCCTTCGGCGCGCGCGCAAAGTTCGTCGAGCACCTGCTCCATGCCCGCCGCGCCGAAGCCCGCGTGGAAGGTGGTGTCGAGCGTGCGCGACTTGAAATGCGCCTCGGCGACGTCGGAGATCGAGCGGATCTTTTCGAGGTCGGCATCGGTGAGGATCGGCTGGCGCACTTCGAGGCGCTTGGTCGAAGCGAGCCCCTGCAGGTCGAACAGGTTCGGCCGCGGCCCGATGATCGAGACGAGGCTCATCACGAGCTCCTCGCGGATCGGGTCGATCGGCGGATTCGTGACCTGCGCGAAGTTCTGCTTGAAGTAGGTAAAGAGCTGCTTCGGCTTGTCCGACAGCGCGGAGATCGGCGTGTCGTTACCCATCGAGCCCGCGGCTTCCTCGCCGGTCGCCGCCATCGGCGTCATCAGGATGTTGATGTCTTCCTGGCTGTAGCCGAAGGCCTGCTGCCGGTCGAGCAGCGGCAGGTTGGAGCGGACGCCCTTGGCCGGCGCATCGCGCAGCTCTTCGAGCTGGATCTGGGTGCGATGCAGCCAGTCGCTGTAGGGATGGCTCTTGGCGAGCTCGGCCTTGATCTCGTCGTCGGGAATGAGGCGGCCCTGCTCGAGGTCGACGAGCAGCATCTTGCCCGGCTGCAGCCGCCACTTGGTGACGATCTGCTCCTCCGGAATCTTCAGCACGCCCATCTCGGACGCCATCACGATGCGGTCGTCCCTGGTGACGAGATAGCGCGCGGGACGCAGGCCGTTGCGATCGAGCGTCGCGCCGATCTGGCGGCCATCGGTGAACGCGATCGCGGCAGGGCCATCCCACGGCTCCATCAGCGCCGCGTGGTATTCGTAGAAGGCGCGGCGCTGTTCATCCATCAGCGGATTGCCGGCCCACGCTTCCGGAATCATCATCATCACTGCGTGCGGCAGCGAGTAGCCGCCCTGCACCAGGAATTCGAGCGCGTTGTCGAAGCAGGCGGTGTCGCTCTGGCCTTCATAGGAGATCGGCCACAGGCGGCTGATGTCCTTGCCATAGCGTTCCGAATGCACCGAGGCCTGCCGTGCCGCCATCCAGTTGACGTTGCCGCGCAGCGTGTTGATCTCGCCGTTATGGGCGATCATCCGGTAGGGATGCGCCAGCGACCAGGTCGGGAAGGTGTTGGTCGAGAAGCGCTGATGGACGAGCGCCAGCGCGCTCTCGAAATCCGCCTCGTGCAGGTCGGGATAGTACTTGCCGAGCTGATCGGCGAGGAACATGCCCTTGTAGATCACGGTGCGGCACGAGAACGAACACGGGTAATAGCCGGCCATGCCGCGGTCGCGGCGCTGGTAGATCGCCTGCGAGATCGACTTGCGCAGGATGTAGAGCCGGCGCTCGAATTCGTCCTCGGTCTTGGCGGCGCCGTTGCGGCCGATGAAGACCTGCATGTGATAGGGCTCGGTCGGCTTCACGGTGACGCCGAGCGAGGAGTTGTCGCTCGGCACATCGCGCCAGCCGAGCAGCTTGAAGCCCTCGTTCCTGATTTCGTCGGCGATGATGCTCTTGATCACGTTCCGCCACGCCGCGTCACGCGGCATGAACAGCGCGCCGATCGCGTATTCGCCCGGCTTCGGCAGCTGGAAGCCGAGCTCGGCGCCCTTGCGCGCGAAGAAGGCGTGCGGGATCTGCACCAGGATGCCCGCGCCGTCGCCGGCGCGTGGATCGGCGCCGACGGCGCCGCGATGCTCGAGGTTGCAGAGGATGTTCAGCGCATCGGAGATGATCTGATGCGACTTTCTGCCCTTGATGTTGGCGATGAAGCCGACGCCGCAGGAATCCTTTTCCAGGGTCGGATCGTAGAGGCCCTCGGCTTTCGGCCGCCAGGTGTGCAGCTCACGGGCGGGTTCGCCGGTTTTCGAGTCCGCGCTCGCCGACAGCGTCTCTGTCACGATGGTCTCGCGCTCGAATTCCGACCCGCTCATGTGTCCTCTCCCCCTGGTAAGGGTCCCACCGTCATTGGCGCACTTTGGGCGTTGCGGCACCCACCGGGCCACCGCTCGTCCGCCGCGAGCCGCAATTTCCTTAATTCAGGCGAGGAGCGTTCAACGTCCCTGAGGAACGGACCTGCCTGCAGCATTCTCGGAGCCCGGAGCGCCGAGTTTCGTTGCAATCCCCGTGCCGGGATGGCCCCGAAATTGAGACAGTCTTGCTGTCCTAACTCCGACCTTGCCAAATTTTTCTCTATCATACAAGCGCGTGAAAGTCCCCGGCGACATGCTTGGATCGCGCGGCCTGACGGCCATACTCCCCCTGATGTGAACCAGCTGCCCCTGATTTGAAGCAAACGTGCCGCGATCCGGCCCAAGGAGTGCCGGAATTCAAAATGAAGTTTTGTCGCAGGGTGAGCCGACAAGAGAGCGGGAACGCTCCAGGCATGGGGCCGACAGGAGTCATCGGCGATGAAGTTGTTCACAGCATGGGTTGCGGCGGCCGGCTTCGCGCTTGCGGCCGCCTCTGCGCAGGCGCAGGAACCGGCGCCCCCGCAGACCGACAGTCCGGCTTCCACCAAGGCATCCGACGTGGACGGGCCTTACGCGGCCGTACCGCCGGAGGTCCCATCGCCGCCGCGGCCGGAGATCGCGTCGCCGCCCCGCAACGCCCGTGGGCCGAGCCTGCTGCCGCCGACGGAGGTCTACACTGTGCTCCGCGAGAACGGGTTTCTGCCGCTAGGCATCCCGCGGCAGCGCGGGCTGGTCTACACGATTGCAGTCATGGACCGCGGCGGCGGGGACGGGCGGCTCGTGATCGATGCCCGGAACGGGCGAATCGTCCGCTTCGAGCCTGCCTACCGGATGCGCGACTATTTCGCTCGCGGCCCGATGCTGCCGCCGTTCGCAGCCCGCGTGCCGCGTCCGCCAGCGCCGGTGCCGCATGTCGCAAGCCGCACGCCAGTACCGAAACCGAGCCCGCTCGCCGCAAAGCCCACGCCGGCCGCTGCGCCCGCGCAGGCGGCGGCGCCGGCACCGGCACAACAGGCCGCCGTGGTCGGGGCGAAACCCGCGGAGACGCAGGCGGCTCCCCAGGCAGCAGCGCCGGCCGTCAGCCAAACCGCTCCGCCGGCACCGGCGGCGCCTGCGGTCCTGCCGACCCAGGAGATGCCGAAGGTGCAGGGACTGGAGTAGCCACCGGTCATTACGACCCGTTGGCGGCTGAATACGGGAACAAAAAACGCCCCGGTCTCCCGGGGCGTTTTCGCATCCAGTTGACGCTGCCCAACTTAGGCGGCGACCTTGTGGGCCGAACCGTCAACGACCTGCGGGGCCTTCTCGGCGCCACCGATCGGAATGTTGCGGGGTTTCTTGGCCTCGGGGATCTCGCGGACGAGATCGACATGCAGCAGGCCGTTCTCAAGCGAGGCCGCCTTCACCTGCACGAAGTCGGCAAGCTGGAACACGCGCTCGAACGCGCGCGAGGCGATGCCGCGATAGAGTACCTCGGCCTTGTCGCCGCTGGACTCGTTGGCAACCTTCTCGCCCTTGATCGTCAGCGTGTTTTCCTTCGCGACGATCGACAGTTCGCCGTGCGAAAAGCCGGAAACCGCAACGCTGATGCGGTAGGCGTTCTCGCCGGTGCGCTCGATGTTGTAGGGGGGATAGCCGGGGGTGCCGTCCGAGGTCACCTGGTCGAGCAGGTTGAACAGGCGGTCGAAGCCGACGGTGGAACGATAAAACGGGGTGAGATCGTAGCTACGCATAGGGTAGTCCTCCAATGAGCGACTGTTTCAATTACCCGCCCGCCATCGGGCCGGGCTTAGTGCTGTGTGCAGCCTAATGTTTCGGTTCCGAAACACTGGTAGCGGCCTGCACTGAGGTGATATGGGAGGACCTGCGTCGCGTTCAAGGGGCGGAAACAGCTTCGCTTTTTGGCACTGGCGCGCTTGATTTTCATTCCGTCCCCGGCAGCCGGTTCCGCGCATGACGCTTGTCTCCATTCCAGCCAACCCGGTTCCGGAGGACGTTGTCAGCGGCACCATCAAGACTCCCGATGGGGCGGAACTGCGCTTCGCACGCTGGGCGCCGCCGCCGGGCCGCAAGGGCACGGTCTGCGTTTTTAGCGGGCGCGGCGAGATGATCGAAAAATACTTCGAGACCGTGCGCGACCTGCGCGACCGTGGCTTTGCCGTCGCGATGATCGATTGGCGCGGGCAGGGCCACTCGTCGCGACGCCTGCGCGATCCCCGCAAGGGCTATGTGCGCGACTTCGCCGACTACGAGGTCGACGTCGAAACCTTCGTGCGGCAGGTGGTGTTGCCCGACTGTCCGCCACCCTTCTTCGCGTTGGCGCATTCGATGGGTGGCGCGGTGATGCTGCGCCTGGCGCATGCGGGCAAGCGCTGGTTCGATCGCATGGTGCTGGCGGCGCCGATGATCGACCTCCCTCGTCGCCGCACTTCCTTTACGTCGACTGCGCTGCTGCGGATCATGCGTTTCGCCGGGCAGGGCGGCCGCTATATTCCCGGTGGCACCGATGAACTGGTTGGGACGTCTCCCTTTATCAACAATCCTGTGACCAGCGATCCCGTGCGCCACGCCCGCAATGCCGCGATCCTGGAAGAAGACCCGACACTCGGCATCGCCGCGCCGACGGTCGCCTGGGCCGACACGGCTTTCACCGCGATGCGCACCTTCCGTGGCATGTCCTACCCGTCCGAAATCCGCCAACCGATCCTGATGTTGGCCGCGAGCAACGACGAGGTGGTGTCGACGGCCGCGATCGAGGAGTTCGCCTATCATTTGCGCGCCGGCTCGCACCTCGTGATTGCCGGCGCAAAGCATGAGATCCTGCAGGAGCAGGACCGCTACCGTGCGCAATTCTGGGCCGCCTTTGACGCTTTCGTGCCGGGCACGCCGCTGTTCAAGTGAAGCGATTTCAGCGCTTCAGCAGCGCGATGATCCGGTCGGGAAAGCGGCGCTCGACAAACAGCGTCCTGATTTCGGCAACGCTGAGATAGCGGTCCTTGCCTTGGCCTTTGCCCATGATGTCCAGCAGCACCGGCCATTCGCCGAGCATCAGCAGCGGGTAATAGCAGCGCAGGATCGCGTAGTACCGGGGATGCTCGTCCTTGGCGCGCTGAAAGTTGGCGGCCATGAAGGTCTTGATGTCGGACGCCGACAGTCCGCGTTCGGTGCCGCCGTCGGGATTGTTATAGGTCTGGCCGTAGGTGGCGAGACGCGCAATCTCCTCCTCATGCACCACCGCATGCTCGTCGAGGATGCGCGAGCCCGCGCCGTGCTTGTCGAGAGGACCATTGCGCAACTCGTCGAGGACCGCGCCCTTGGTCAGGGAGCGCAACTGGCTGAGCGGACCGAGGCCGTTTGCGATCTGCGCGACCATGAAGATCTTGATGCCGGCATTGATCGCAGCCAGGCCCGTCTTGCCGGTCGCGCGATCGATCGTCCCGCTCAGTTCGGCCAGCGGCACAACATGGCCGCCAACATAGCCGCCGGCTACCAATGCGCGCAGGAACGGGCAGGGATTATTCGGCGAAACCGGCGGGGCAGGCGTCTCGCCTGAAGCAATGTCCGACATGAAACCACATCCTGAAAGCTTTCGGACTGAATAGTGCCCGTTACCGAACTCGCTCACGAATCAACGGCGAGTTTGGGTGCTGATGCAACCAGAGCGAGTTTGCCGAAAGGGATGTGGGCTTTCAAGAGGCCGTCGCGATAGTGGGCGATGTCGGCCGGATTCTTCCAATAGAAATTGCGCAGGTGACGTTCGACGGTCAGGTCCGGATAATTGCTCAGCAGCGCCTTCGCCGCTTCTGCTGCTTCTTCCGCGCGTCCGAGCTGCGCAAGCGCCGCCGCGCGCACCGCAAGCCCCTGCAAATGATTGGGATTCAGATAGAGCGCCTCGCGCGACCATGAGAGCGACGCGTCATATTGACCGAGCAGATAATGGCTGAACGCGCTCAACGCCGCCCATTGATAACGGGGATCGCTGTTGCCGCGCTGCTGGACCGCCATCGAGAACAGCTCGATCGCCCGGCGGTGATCGCCGATCACCATGTGGCAGATCCCGAGCACGCCGCGCGCCCCCATGTCGTAGGGATTGAGCTCGATTGCCCGCTTGATGGCGTCCATGGCGGCTTCGTGATGTCCCTGCATCGCGTGCAGATAGGCGAGCAGGGAGAAAGCGAAAGACGATCGAGGATCGAGCCTTACGCTGCTTTCGGCAAGGTTCACCGACGATGCCCACAGTTCGCGCGTGCTCGGGATCCAGCCGAACTGGGCACCCTGGATTTGCATGGTGGCGAGATAGGCGCGCGCGATCGAGAGTGACGGATCGAGCTCGATCGCCTCCTTGAACAGTGCGATCGCGGTCTCGAAATCGGCCTTGGTCTGGAGATAGTAGTGTGACAGGCCCTTCAGGAAGCGGTCCCATGCGGTCAGTTCGGAGTCGGGCGCGCGCGCCGGCGCGGAGGCCTCGGCGCGATAGATCTCCTGGGCGATCGCGGCGGAGAGATTGGCGGTGATCTCGTCCTGCATCGCGAACAGGTCGCCCATGTCGCGGTCATAGCGGCCGGTCCACAGTTGCTCGCCCTTTTCCGGCGCGATCAGCTCGGCGGTGACGCGGACCTTGCTGCCAGCGCGCCGCACCGAACCCTGGATCAAGTAGGTCGCGTCGATCTCGCGCGCGATCAGGCGCGTGCTGACGTTCTTGCCCTTATAGGCGAAGGTCGAGTTCCGGCTCAGCACGCGATAGAAGGATTGCAGCGACAGCGCGTGGATCAAATCCTCGGTCAGGCCGTCGGAGAAATACTCGTCGGCGCTGCCGCTGAGATTGTCGAACGGCAGCACGCCGACGATTGCCGTCCGGTATTGCGCCGGCAGGTGCGGCCCGTCCTGCGCGGCCTTCTCCTGGACATCGGATGATCCCGCCGGTACCCAGGTCCAGACGTTGACCGGTTCGGCGATGTTCTTGAAGCGATGCGGACCCGCGTCGCCCAGAGTGATGGCAAGCCGCCGGCCGGCCTCGGTGCGGGCTTTATCCGACACCGCGATGCCGCCGGGCGCGGCCACCGTCTCGAGTCGAACGGCAATATTGACGTCATCGCCGAACACCTCGTCCTCATCGGCCATCACGTCGCCCATGTGGACGCCCATGCGGAAGTGCATGGCACGATCGGCGGGCAGATGCTCGTTGCGTTCAGCCATCAATGTCTGCATTGCGACCGCGGCCTCGATTGCGCCGATGATGCTCGGGAACTCGAGCAGGAAGCCGTCGCCGGTATTTTTGACGATTCGGCCGCCGTGGTTGAGAATGATCGGATAGATCGCGCTGCGGTGGGCCTTGAAAGAGGCATGCGTTCCCGCCTCGTCGGCACCCATCATGCGGGAATACCCGGCGATGTCAGCGCACAGGATGGCGGCCAGCCGTCTTTCCATATCCCCCTCTGCCCTGGAAAGGCCCTTCAGCCGTTTCCAATCTTACAAGATACGCCGTGTCTCGGAAGCCCGGTCTACACCCAATAACAGTGTATTGTAACAGGAATTGGCATGCGACGGACGGTCTTCACAGCGTGCTTCACTAACGAATTCGTATGCGGTTTGTCTGTCGCCGGAATCGCACGTTTCTGGCCGATCAGCCTTTCAGGTTCGTTACTCACATAGGTTAGTTTTGCTGTGATGCTCGGTATCCACGAGCTTTGGCTGTTTGTCGCGTCCGGTTTGCTGCTCAACGTCACCCCGGGGCCGGACACCGCCTACATCATCGGCCGCAGCATCCAGTCGGGCTGGCGCGGCGGGGCCGCCGCAGCAATCGGCATCAGCTGCGGTTGCCTGGTCCACGTACTGGGCGCGGCGATCGGGCTGTCGGCGTTGTTGATGGCGTCGTCGTCGGCGTTCCTGGCGCTCAAGCTGGTCGGCGCGGCCTATCTGCTCTTCACCGGGCTGAAGATGCTGTTGTCGCGCGCGCAACCGATCGCGGACGTGGCGGGACAGGGCGGCGAGAGTTCGATCCGGCGCATCTTCTGGCAGGGGGCGCTGACCAATATCCTCAATCCGAAAGTGGCGCTGTTTTTCCTGGCCTTCCTGCCGCAATTCGTGGCGGCGGATTCGCCGCACAAGGCGCTCGCCTTCCTCGTGCTCGGACTGATCTTCATCGTCAACGGCACGGTTTGGTGCCTCGGCGTCGCGGCATTCGCAACTCGTGCCGCGGGCCGCATCAGGCAATCGGCCGGCGTGATCGCCTGGATCAACCGCGCGCTCGGCGGGCTGTTCGTCTACCTCGGCGTTCGCATCGCGATGCTGGAAGCGCGCTGAACCAATCAGCCGTGTAGCTTTATCAGCGCACTGCCAGCGAGATAGACGCCAAGCAGGATCATCGAAATCAGGAACCAGCGTCGGAATACCTCCGGTTGCATTCGCGAGCGCACCGACTGGCCGATGAACATGCCGGTGAAGGACGCCCCCATTGCCACCGCACCCGGCAGGGCGGTCGCGGCAGTCAGCAGACCCGACGCCGTGAGGTTGAAGGCAAGGGCTACGGTCGCGGTGGTGAAGAAGACGCCGAGCGCCTGCACCAGTTCGTCCTTCTCCATCCCGATCGCCTGCATGAACGGCATCGAGGGAATTACCTGCACGCCGGTTGCCGCCGAGATCACGCCGGTGATCAGGCCAACGATGCCGCCGATCCATTTCTCGTCGCGCCGGGCGACCTTGAAGCTGAACCTGCTCAGGCCCACGATCGCGTAGATCACCAGCAGCAGGCCGAGCACCACGGTGCCATAGGGTGCGTAGGGCCCTGTCAGCAGCCCGGCATTGAGCCAGATGCCGACGACGGTGCCGACCATCAGCGGCCATAACCGCTTGATGATGTCGCGCAGATACGACCCTACGAAGGTCTGCCAGATGTTGGTGACAATGGCCGGCACGATCACGATCGCGATCGCTTGGCCTGGCGGCATCGTCACCGCCAACAGCCCCATCGCCACCGTCGGCAGGCCGAGGCCGAGGGTGCCCTTGACGAAGCCGGCGAGCAGGAACGCGAACGCGATCAGGATGAGGACATGGTCGAACATTGCGGCACATTGACCGATCGCATGGATCGGCACAATCTGGAGGTTACGGAGCCAGCCTTCGGCATGTCCGAAGACCTGTTGGAGACACGATGCGGTTCGATCTGGTCGACTTGCAGCTGTTCATCGCGGTGGCCGACGCGCGCAGCATCACGCAGGGCGCGGCGCGCGCGAATCTCGCACTTGCTTCCGCCAGCGAGCGGATCAAGGGACTGGAGGATGCGCTGGGTGTCGCGCTGCTCAAGCGCGGCCGCCGCGGCGTGGAACTCACCGCGGCGGGCGAGAGCCTGCTCGACCATGCCCGTATCGTGATCCACAATGTCGAGGCCCTGCAGGGCGATCTTGCGGCCTATGCCAGCGGCGTCCGGGCGAGCGTGCTGCTGCTCGCCAACACGTCGGGACTGTCGGAACATCTGCCGCGGGCACTGGCCGCCTTCCTGCGCGAGCACCCTGACATTAATGTCGATGTCGAGGAGCGTGAGAGCGCCGACATCGCCGCCGCGATTGCGAGCGGCGCGGCCGACCTCGGCTTTGCCGCCGAGCACGCGCTACCCGACAGCATCGAGCGCTTCGTCTTCAGCGAGGACCGCCTGACGCTGGTGGCGGCCAAGCGGAGCGATCTCGGCAGCCGCCGCCAGATCGACTTCCAGGAGGTGGTCGATCGCGATTTCGTCGGGCTCACCGCATCGACGGCGCTGCAGGTCCATATCTCGCGGCATGCGGCGAAACTCGGCGCCCGCTTGCGCTTCCGCGCCCGCCTGCGCGATTTCGACGCCATCTGCCAGATGGTTGCGGCCGACGTCGGCGTCGCCGTGGTGCCTGAGACCGCCGCCCGGCGGAGCGCACGAGCGATGCCGATCGTCGCGATCCGGATCCGCGACGCCTGGGCCAACCGCAGGTTGACGATCTGCGCCCGCAGCTTCAAGGGCCTGCCGCGGCCGGCCAAGCAACTCGTGGATCACCTGCGCGCCGCTGCGCCCTGAACTCAGGCGTTGAGCAGTTCCATCGCCGCTGCGTGCACCCGGGGGTCGCCGGCGGCGATGATGCGGCCGCCGCCTTGCGCCGGCCTGCCGTCCCAGGTGGTGACAATGCCGCCGGCGCCGGTGACGATCGGGATCAGGCCGGCGATGTCGTAAGGTTTCAGCTCAGTCTCGACCACGAGGTCGAGATGGCCGGCGGCCAGCATGCAGTAGGAATAGCAGTCGCCGCCATAGCGCGTCAGCCGCGCGATGTTTTCGATGCGGCTGAAGCAGGCGCGGTCGTCCTGGTTCATCAACAGCGGGCTCGTGGTGTAGGCGGTCGCCTCCTTCAACGAGGCGCAGCGCCGTACCGTAAGCCGTCGCTCGCCGGATGGACCGGAATAATTCGCAGAGCCGTTGTCGCCGGAGAAGCGCTCGCCGATATAGGGCTGGTGCATCATGCCGAACACCGGCATGCCTTTGTGCAGCAGCGCGATGAGGGTGCCCCAGATCGGGAAACCGGCGATGAAGGATTTGGTGCCGTCGATCGGATCGAGCACCCAGACATAGTCGGCGTCCTCACGCTCATTGCCGAATTCCTCGCCGACGATACCGTGCTGGGGGAAACTGGCCTTGATCAGTCGCCGCATCACGGCTTCTGCGGCGCGGTCGGCCTCGGTCACGGGATCGAAATCGCTGGCGCTCTTGTTGTCGACGGAAAGCGAGGTCCGGAAGAACGGCAGGATGGTTTCGCCGGATACGGTCGCAAGGCGGCCGATGAAGGCGGTAAAGTCGATGACCGTCACGGCAGATCCTTCGATAGCGCAGGGCAAGATGGAAATCGGAAGCGCACTTGCCTATAGCGTTTTCGGGCGAAGGGGACGCCGGTTCGCGCAAGGAAAACGCGTCAAAACAAGAATCTAGAGCTTCGGTTCTGATTCAATCAGAACCGATAATGCTCTAGCTCAATCTGTGGAGACGCGCATCGCTAACCGAGCATTATCCCGCCCTGATGACGAATTTCCCGGCTTTCGAATCGGCTCGACTTCCGCTCGCCTCGGCCACTCCCGTGCGATCACGAAGTTGCCAGTTCCTGGTATACAAGCTATGCATTGGACGGCACTTGCAGCGCGAATGATCTGTTAAATGATTGATTTTACACGATAAAGATTGAATTTGACGAGCTGTTGCTGATCCGCCTGCCGAGCGAATTTTGCGCGGGCAATGTTTCGAAAACTCTTGCGTTTTGTGCGTCGCGGTCGCATATTGTTGCGGTGCGGTAGCGCCTCGCGCTATCGCTGCCCTCCTTGGGCGTTTCCTCCCTAGACTTGGGCCGCTTGTTCATTCAAGCGGCCCTTTTTTCTTTCGGGTAGGATGAATCCACTCTTCACATCGGCAGCGTCGGAGTGAACCAGGAATCATTCGCTGCGCGCCAAGCGCAGATAGGGCGGTCGATCTGAAGAGCCGGCTCTCGTTCGTCGCTTATTCCGCCGCGGCCTGGAACGGTCCGAGATCGCCGAGCGGCATCTTGGCGAGCGCCTCGGCCAGTGTTGTGAAATCGGCGGTCACTTGCGCAAAGCGGGGCCCGCGCACGCGCCGCCGCTCGTCCATGTAGACCGCGCGGTTGAGCTCGATCTGGACGGTATGCAGACCGCTCGCCGGGTTGCCGTAGTGCTCGGTGATGAAGCCGCCGGCATAGGGCTTGTTGCGGCCGATCGAATAGCCGAGCGAGCCCATGATCTCCTCGACGAGATCGGGAAGGCGCGGCGCGCAGCTCGTGCCGTAGCGGTCGCCAATCACGACGTCGGGGCGGCGCGGCTCGTCGCGCGAGACGCCGACCGAGGGCATCGAATGGCAGTCGACCACGATCACCGTGCCGAACGCCTGGTGCGCCTTGTTGATCAGCCGCCGCAGTGCGCGGTGATAGGGCTTGTAGAGCGCCTCGATCCGGCTCAGCGCTTCATCGACATCGAGCCGCTCGCGATAGATTTCCTGGCCGTCGCCAACCACGCGCGGAATGGTGCCGAGACCGCCTGCCACCCGCATCGAGCGCGTATTGGCAAAGCTTGGCAGCCGTCCGGTGAACATGCGCGGATCGAGCTCATAGGGCTCTCGATTCACGTCAACATAGGAGCGCGGAAAATTGACCCTCACGGTCGGGAAGCCGCGGTCGCCGAGGCCTTCGATCAGCTCGTCCATGAACGAATCTTCCGAGCGGCGCAGCCCAGCCAGGTCGATCCGGGAGGCGTTTAGAAACTCGGGTGGATAGACCGAGCCCGAATGGGGCGAATTGAAGATGATCGGCGCCCGCCAGGTCTGCGGCTCAACGATCTCGAACGGAGGCGACAACTCGCCATCAAACTGGGTCATTCACTTGGCGCCGTCCCTTGCGTCCGCCGTATCCAGGAAAAACTGATTCTGCCGGAAATGCGGTGGTTTATGGGCCCACATTGTCGGTAATCGCGGCCATTCTGCCAAGTGAAAAGAGCGAGCGCAGCGCTGGAACGCGTCTTAAGAACAGAAAAGGCGCGCAAATTGATTTGCCGGGGTGGCCTGCTCCACAAATCGGCCACGCTTGCCGCCGACGGTGGAACCAACTTTCACCCGAAATTTACCGTCTGTCGGGCTTAGTGTTCCGAATGATCCTCCAGCCGGATTCGACGATTCCTGCCATGCCGAAGATTCTCCTCGCCGAAGACGACAACGATATGCGCCGCTTTCTGGTCAAGGCGCTGGAAAACGCGGGTTTCAAAGTCTCGCCGCACGACAACGGCATGTCGGCCTACCAGCGCCTGCGCGAGGAGCCGTTCGAGATGCTGCTCACCGACATCGTGATGCCGGAGATGGACGGCATCGAGCTCGCACGTCGTGCTTCGGAACTCGATCCCGACATCAAGATCATGTTCATCACCGGCTTTGCCGCGGTCGCCCTGAATTCCGATTCCGAGGCGCCGAAAAACGCCAAGGTGCTGGCGAAGCCGGTTCACCTGCGCGAGTTGGTCAGCGAAGTGAACAAGATGCTGGCGGCCTGATTCGGACGCCAAACCCGCATTTTGCATCCTTGCCTGCCCCGCCGGGGTCCGTTATAGGGACCCAACCCAATACGACATTCGGGCGCGTAGCTCAGCGGGAGAGCACTACCTTGACATGGTAGGGGTCACAGGTTCGATCCCTGTCGCGCCCACCACGCTTCGCCCTGAGGGACAACGCGTGGTGCAGTCACGGCGACACCGTCAGGTCGAACCCCGTGAAACCGAACACGGACATCAGCGCCGGAGCGGAAGGGTGAAGGCGGACCCGCTGGGCACAAGCTTCGGCTCGGCAAGACACATTACCCCAATTCACCTGTCAAACAGCGGTTCAGACATACGTTCGCGCTCTCGCGGCGCGATGCGTCCGAGCTTTGCATCTCGTTTCGCCCTCATGAGGAAGTGAGGGCGCAGGGAAAGCCGGGTGCCGATTGCACCCATGGGCCCGGTGCAACAAGAAGCACCGGGGTAGGACCACAGGTGTAACCGGAAACAGCCCGGCTTTCCCTGCGCGATGGTTTTACGGTGTCCTTCGTGCTCTTCTCGGTGAGACCAGCTTTGTTGTCACCGTCGCCAGTGAGAAGCTTGCTTCTCGCCGGCTTGACACCTGCATCGGGGCGTCGGAACCACACGACTTCGCCGTCCGCTTCGCGCATGCTCGTCAGTCACACGCTCAAGCGTCCACCGCATCTCGACCCAACGCCCGTGACGATCGCGAAGCGCCCCTCGATCGGGTGAGATGGGCGCGATTGAACAACTGATTTGGGTCAAACGCGAAGCAGTATATTTTTCAGGCGAAGGCTTGCCGCGTCGGGCAAATCAGTGATCCGACTTTCGACGAGGGAGGCTGCGCGCTTCGACTGACTCTGATGTGCTGCGTCACGCGCCGGCGAAATAGACCCGCCGCAGCTCGTATCGTCGGCTGCCGCCTCATCCACCACGATGGGCGAGGACATCGTCGAGCAGACCAAGGAGGTCAGCAACGCCTACAGCCAATATGTGGCGGCGTGCGTCAAGTTCATCACCGAGCCCGCCTGCGTCTGGTGACGATGCAGGCGGCACGCGGTTTTCCTGTCAATTGATGTACTCGAGATCGGCGGGATCGGGCGCGCCCCCGCGCAGGGTCGATTCGATGACGCGGAGTGCGGCGTGCCGCAGGTCGCTGTTGTCGTTCGCCCTCGCACGCTCGACCACGCGCCAGACCTCGGCTCGCAGCTCTTGCCGCGCCTTGTGGCAGGCGCGTCGCGATGCGGCGATCTCCTGCTCCGTTTCCCCCAATCGCCGCAGCAGTTCAACGACCCATGCGCGGTCGCAGCGCAATCGTTCGATCATTATTCCGCAATCCTCTATTTGGCGGCCCGCACATGCGCGGTGACGCCAATAAACAGTTTGATGGTGAGTAAAAAAAACAGATCGCTTTCAGCGATCCCGCCTTGCGGGCCGCCTTTTCTTGCATGCATTTTTCGTTTTTGTGGATTCCGGATGACTACGGCTTCTCCGGCACGCGCTTACGCCTTTAGTTGCAGGGGCAGCGCGCTTTTCCTAGGTCGAAGCAACGGAGGAATTCTGGCCACCCAGCTCCGCATCGAGCAGCAGCTCACCAACGGAGGTGCGGATTTGTTCGCGCCGTGAAGAGGTGCCGCGTGAAGTCGTCAACGTGGCTGCCAAACTGCTGCGTCAGGCGCCGGCGAAATAGAGCCGCCGCAGCGCGTACTCGCTTCCCTTCTTGTAGTGCTGGGGCACCCACTTGCCGGGCGTGTCAAACAGGTCCTGCGGCGTCCAGTCGTCGAGCGAGCCGTGCTTTTCCAGGTGAATCGCTATCGCCTCGCGGAAGCGGTAATGGGCGAAGATGCGCATGAATTCGCCGAAATAAATGTCGGCCACGCGCTTGCTGCCCTTGATCACCACGAGGTTCTCGTCGTTGACGTTGATGCTGGAAAGACTCCAGTTGGCGGAGCCGGTGACGACGATCGGCGCGTCGCCGAGAGGATCGACCAGCATGAATTTGGTGTGCACCCAGTTGACATGGGTGCCGATGCCGCCGCGCTCCTTGATCCAGCCGTCGATCGTGGGGACTTTGATGTAGGAGCCGAGCGCCATCCCGACGTTGGGAAACCTTCGGATCCGGATCGTGTCGTCGGTCGCTTCCTTGCGGCTCTTCGCGTTGCCGCCGTTGACGTACATTTCGAGCATCGCGTAGCGCAGGATGTCGTCGTTCTTGTCGTAAACCTCGGCGCGGAAATCCTTGACGATGCCGAACGGGAAAGTCATGAACAGCCCGGCCTTCGCCGTATTGGCGATCGAGATCAGCCAGTCGAACGGTATTCTTCCGCTGTGGGGAGAGAACAGGTATTCCCCATCCTTGGCCGGCTTGTCCGGATCGATGGGATTGTTCTGGTCGATCCATTCCTTCTCGCTGTCGGCGTCCGGGTCGTCCTTCAACTCGGTCCAGTAGGCGAGGAACTGCTTGGCGAGGTCCGCATCCTCGACGACATGGCCAACATTGAGTTGACCGTACACCGCGTTGGTCGACCAATTGGTCGAGCCGGTCCAGACGGCGATCGGCTTGTCGTTGCGCGACAGCACGATGAATTTGTTGTGCGCGAGCTTCGCCTTCTTGCGCGGAATCGCGATGCCCTTGAGGTTCGCATCCCTGATCGCCTTGGTGTTCAGCTTGGTGATGTCATCTGCGGGCTTGGCCCCGTAGATCAGGTGGACCTTGGCCTTGCGCTTGCGCGCGTCGGAAAGCGCCTTGAGCGGCTCGTCCAGGTGCGCCTCGTAGATCGCGGCATGCAACGAGAAGCTCGAATCCTTCGCCCGTTCGATGAAGGCGAGGAGGCCGGGCAGCAGTTCGCGCGTCAACCAGTCGAGCGCCTCCTGACCGACTTTCAGCGGATCGACCAGGCCGAACCGCTTGACATAGGCCTGCGAGGAAATCGCCGCACGGTTGAAGTAAACCGAGTGCGGTTTGCCTTCCGGCGTCTCCGTCTTCACCGCGACCGTGGTGCCTTTACCCTGCGTGAGTTTGCCGGGTTTGCCGAACATCGGATACACCGTGTACTCGTAATTGTAGTCCGGCTTCGCCGTGTAGTCGGCCCATTGGAAGGCCTGAAATGGATTGTCGAGGCTGCTGTAGTCGTTGAGCGCCGTGCCCTTCCGCGCGATATTGAACGACTTGTTGCCGCGTAGCCAGGTGACTTCCTTTTCGATCTTGTCCTCGCGCTGAATGGCGAATCCCATCAGGCCGGTGGCATCCTTCCTGTCCATGTCCATGGCCAGGAATACAACGTGAGTCCCGGCGATCGCGTTGACGGTGACAAGTCCTTCGACACGACGACGCATGGGCCCCTCCCATTGAAATGACCGGTGCTTTCGGCGGCACCGGCGCTACACCGCGCAGCTCCGTGACGCTCCCGTGTCGGTCAACTTGCGAGGGAAAATATCTTCGCCAGGCATGACGTTGTCTCATGAAACGGCGGGCCGCCGGCTTGGCGAGTGCAATAGCCACGGCTGCAAAAGGCCCCGACCAAAGCCGGGGCCGATAGTGATATCGATTGATGACTACGACCTTAAGTTGATCACGGGCGGAATGCTTTGGCAAGAGGCATGCGAATTTGCGCCGACGTGGCGGCAGGTGGAGGGGCGCGGGCAAGACCGCGGAGCATTGCCGCCAGCGCGGTGGCTCGGTCACGCGACCATCCGGCCTATCTTGCGGGGGTCGAGCGCGCGGCGAGGGCATGCGAGCGGCGGGGTGCCGGAGGGGTGATGTCGCGCTCGCCTTTCAGACGCCCAACATCGACGTCGATCCGCCTCTACCGCACGCCATATCGCGTGAAGTCGTCACCGATCCCGGCCTGAATTCTCCTTGCCGCCGAGATATCGGTGTCGCCGCCGGCTTCATCGCCCGTCTTGCGCTTGGCCAGCCCGCGCCCATAGAGCGCGCTCGCCAGGCTGGGATCGAAACGCAGCGCGGAACTATAATCATTGATGGCCGCGCCGAGCTGGCCGAGCTTCAAATAGACCAGCCCACGCGAATCATAGGCGGCGGCGCTGTTCGAAGTCGACTGAAGCGCCTTGTTGCAGTCGTCCAGCGCCGCCTGCAGCGCGCCGAGGATGGCGCGGGTCCAGCAGCGTCCGTTCCACGCGGCTTCCAGGTTGGGATCAAGACGAATTGCCTCGTCATAATCCCGCGCCGCGCGATCGAACTCGTTCTTTTTCAGGTGGGCTTCGGCCCGGTTGGCGAAGGCTCCACTGTATTTGGAATCGAGCCTGATCGCCTCATCGAAGGCTTCAATCGCGATATCGTATTCGCCCTTCCTCAAATAGGCCACACCGCGGTTGTTGAAGGCCTTGGTGTAGGTGCGATTGAGTTTGATCGATTGATCGAAATCCTGGATGGCGCGGTCGTAGTCCCCCTTTGCGGTATAGGCATTGCCGCGATTGTTGTAGGCGATAGGCAACGCGGCCGCGCTGTCCCGGCCCGCGCCGATGAGTTCCGTGCACCCTTCAATCCGGGCTTCAATCGAGGTGTGAGCCGAGCCGTTGCACAACTCGATGTTCTGGACGTAGCTGTTCTTCTGCTTTGGATCCTGTGCCGCCGCCGATGACTGCGACATCAGCACGACGAGAAGGAGCCCCGCGCCGTCGATGATACCGCCTCTTGCTCTTGATCCCATGTCAGGCTTCCTGATTTGGAAATCAGGGAATGATCTCTATGAACTGCGCTGCCCGTGTCGAGAGCGGGCTTGCGCGCGGAAACGATCTAGCACCCTCGACAGATCTTGGGATTGAACTCGAGTTGGTGTTTTTGCTCGGGCTGCGGCGCCGCCGCTGCCTTGGATTTCTTTGCGAGTTTGCTCTTGCCCTCTTCGATGAGGGTGGAGAACTTCACTGTGCCATCATCCGAAATTTCGACGCGTGGCGTAGTGCCTCGAATACCCATGGTGGCGACAGGGGTATCGACCTTCATATCTCCAGTCTTCGCGATGTTGCCGGCAACAAAGGTGAAGGTTCCCTTGGTCAGGTTGAACAGGGTCGAATTGGATTTCCCATTGGGGTCGTAGACGAACTCGTTCAAAACCATCCGCGCGTTGCTGGAGAGGTTGAACGAGCTTCCGTCTGCAAAATTGATGCCGAGCCGGCCATTGGCTCCGGTCAGAACCACATCGCCGAGATAGACGAGATCGCCGACCTTCGCCTGACCCGGTTGGTCGCCGAGATTTGCCTGAACGACAGTCGCGCCCGAATGTTGGATGGTGACCGCACCGGTGGCGGTTACAACCTTCCCAATTGGTTTTACTGGCAAATCCTGAACAGCCGGCTGAACAGAATCGACCTGAGCTCGAGCCGGGCCGGGCGAAAAGCCGGCCAACGCCAAGACCAAGCTTGTCACCAATAACGTGAACTTATGCGTGCACATGACCCCCCCTTTCCTGAGAAGATCTGGTTCGTGCGGCAGCCTATGCCAACTTTGGCCGAGTGCCCGCACGACATCTAGTGCCGTCTGGTCGCAGCCGACCAGCCTATCCAAATTGGGTACCCCTTTATTGCCATCGTTCTATTCCCGAGACCGGCACGCCGCCAAGAAAAAAGGTCGTAATTTGAACCGGAAGTGAAACTTATAGTCAAAGAACAAAGGGGGGCAGCCAGTGGCGCCAGGCAATTCGCCGACACCGCGCTGATTGGCCCTTTCGGAAGAAGTGAAGTTGTTTCTGCGGGTTAGCCTGCGGCTACCAGCGTAATTGTTTTTACCTCGTGGCGTCGGGCAAGCCAGAGCAAAGATTTGGGCAGCACGCCGGGGGGCCGAGTTCCCCGGCAGCACGCCGGTGGCTGAGTTCCCCGGCAGGCGAGGTGGAGGCCAATGTTTGTTGCGTCCCGCGTCGAGGGCACGGCCACGGCGGCCATGTTTCCCCAAATCATCGGCCGTGTTCAGACCGCGATAGGTCACGCCACCCTCACACGCGCGTACGGCATTGCCGTTGAAGTCATGGTTGGCGATCCAGTTTGCCTGGGTGACGCGATCGAGACTGCGACCGACGGACGAATCGGAATTCGCTTCATCGACAGCACCGTGTTCAACTTGTCCGGCGGCACTCGCGTGGTGTTCAACGAGTTCCTCTGCGATTCGAGCGGTGCCCCGCGCTCGGCCCTGTTCTCGGTGACCCGAGGGGCGTTCGCTTTCATTTCGGGCGACGTGGCAAGGACCGGTTCCCTCAAGGTCGACACACCTTTCGGAAGCATTCGCGGCCGAGCCCATGCCGGCGGGTTCGGAATGCTGTCGCTCGCTGCGCTGACCTTCGCGATGATGAAGGACGTCCACGCCGCGGACCCGAACGCTACATGGTTGGACGACGATAGCATCACATACAAGGATCTCGCGCATGGCGCCTTTGAGCTCGTAACCAAGGAACTGATCCCGCGCCACATCATCGTTGACGATCCTGGAGAGACAGTCGTCCTGAACAAGAGGGGCTCCTCTGTCAGCGTGGACCAGTTCACGAATTCGGCCGCACGAATGGAGGAGTTGCACGCGGCCCAACAGGAGGTGCTCGACAACTACGCGAAGGAGCACGCAAGAAGCGGGTCGGGCGTTACTCCGAACGGCGATTTGCCATTGGCGCAGCCGATCAATTTTACGGAGACCGACGACGTCACGGTGCATAATGTGCTCTTGCCGATCCTATCGGCCCCGATTGTCGTTCCTGACGTCATTCGTTCGCCGCCGACGCTGAGCACCCCGTCGGGGCCGACCGAAAACGACACGGTGGTGTTCGACGCCTTCACCGCGACGAGCGGAACGTTCGCTGCCAGCAGCACCAACGGCAACGCGATACTCATCTTCGGCATCAGCGGGGGCATTGCGGTCGACACGGTACTGAACGGAATTACCTATAACGTGTCGAAGCCAGACCCCTACGGCACGCTCTATCTCAACAGTTCGAACGGAGACTACACCTTCGTTCCGAACAGCGATGCGATCAATGCCCTGAAGACGCCAACGGTCGAGAGCTTCATCATCACTGTCTCGGACGGTTCGCTGTCGACCAGCCAGACCTTCACGATCACGATCAACGGCGTCAATGACGCGGCCTTCATTTCCGGCACAGCGAACGGATCGGCGACCGAGGCCGGCGGCGTCGCCAATGCCGCGGTCGGGACGACTGCCTCCGGTACGCTCACAGACACCGACGTCGACGACACACCCAACACCTTCACGGAGGTCAGCTCGAAGACGAGCGAGGGCGGCTACGGCACCTTCTCGATGACGACGGGCGGCACCTGGACCTACACAGTCGACAATGCCAACAGCGCCGTACAAAAGCTCAATGTCGGCGACACGCTGACCGACCAGTTCACGGTGACGAGCGTCGACGGCACGCCAAAGCTGGTGACGGTCACCATCCACGGCGTCAACGATGCCGCCGTCATTTCCGGCGCCACGACCGGCGCCGCGGTCGAGGCCGGCGGCGTCGCCAATGCCGCTCCGGGCACGCCGACCGCATCAGGCTCGCTCACCGACACCGACGTCGATAACGCGTCCAACAGCTTTAAGGCAGTAAGCTCGCCGACGGCAAGCGCTGGTGGTTACGGCAAGTTCACGATCTCGGCGGACGGTGCTTGGACCTATACGGTCGACAATGCCAACAGCGCGGTGCAGAAGCTCAATGTCGGCGACACGCTGATCGACAAGTTCACGGTGACGACCATCGACGGCACACCGCAGGAGGTGACGGTCACCATTCACGGCGCCAACGACGCGGCCATCATTTCCGGCACCACGACCGGTTGCGTGATCGAGGCCGGCGGCGTCGCCAATTACAAGCCGGGCATGCCGACCGCATCGGGCACGCTCACCGACACCGACATCGACAATGCGCCGAACACCTTCGCGGCCGTCAGTGTGCCAAAGGCGAGCGCGGGCGGCTACGGCACGTTCACGATAACGGCGGCCGGCGAGTGGGCCTACACGCTCGACAACAGCAACAGCGCGGTCCAGGCGCTCAATGTCTGCGACAAGCTGACCGATACATTCACGGTAACCACGATCGACGGCACGCCGCAGGTGGTGACGATCACGATCCAGGGCAGCAATGATGCGGCCGTCATCTCCGGTGCCACGACCGGCTCGGTGACGGAGGCCACGGCCGCGGCGTGCGACAAGGCGATCGCCACCGGCACGCTCACGGATGCCGACGTCGACAATGCGTCCAATTGCTTCACGCCGGTGAGCTGTCCGACGGAGAGCGATGCAGGCTACGGCACCTTCACCATGACGGCGGCCGGCGCATGGATCTACAAGCTGGACAGCAACAACTGCACGGTGCAGGCGCTGAACGCCTGCGACACGTTGACCGATACCTTCACAGTGACCACCATCGACGGCACGTCGCAGGTGGTGACGATCACCATCCACGGCGCCAACGATCCGGCCGTCATATCCGGCACCACAACCGGCTGCGTGATCGAGGCCGGCGGCGTCGCCAATTGCAAGCCGGGGGAGCCGATCGCATCAGGCACGCTGACAGATACCGACGTCGATAATCCATCGAATACGTTCACAGAGGTCTGCTCGCCGACCAAGAGCAATGGCGGATACGGCACCTTCACGATGACGGCGTGCGGGGTTTGGAGCTACACGCTCGACAATGCCAACTGCGCGGTGCAGGCGCTCAATGTCTGCGATACGCTGACTGACACCTTCACGGTAACCACCATCGACGGCACGCCGCAGGTGGTGACGATCACGATCCAGGGCAGCAATGACGCGGCGGTCGTTTCCGGCACCACCACCGGCGCAGTGACCGAGACCGGCGCCGCCGACTGCGGCAATCCGATCGCCTGCGGTGCGCTGACCGACACCGACGTCGACAATACGCCCAACACCTTCACGGCGGTGAGTTGTCCGACGGCGAGCGATAAGGGGTTCGGCACCTTCACCATGACGGCGGCCGGCGAGTGGACCTACAAGCTCGACAACACCAACTGCACGGTAGAGGCGCTAAACGCCTGCGACACGCTGACCGACACATTCACGGTGACCACCATCGACGGCACCAAACAGGTGGTAACGATTACCATCCACGGCGCCAACGACTCCGATCCCAACGATTTCGATTTCCTGGCCACGGGGACGCACGTCGTATCCGATCCGCCGCACGTGTACGGGACGCCCGGACACGACAGCATCGCAGGAGGCGGCGCCTACAAGCAGATCGTCTACGCGGGCGCCGGCGATGACACCATCAACGGCACCAGCAAAGACGACGTCATCTACGGCGGCTCCGGCAACGACATAATCAAGGGCAATGGCGGGAATGACACGATCTATGGAGGCTCCGGAAACGATACGATCAAGGGCAATTACGGCTGCGACACCATCGTCGGCGGATTTGGAGCGGACTGGCTGACAGGCAGCAATGGAAACGACCGCTTCGTCTATTTGTCAGCAGCGGATTCCAACGCTGCTCATTTCGATACCATCACGGATTTTCAGTCGGGGTGTGACAAGATCGATTTGTCGTCCCTCGGCGCATTTGCCTTTGCCGCACTCACTCCTTCGAGCACGAGCGTGCCGGAGCATGCCGTCGCCTGGCTCTGTGACAGCGCGAACAATGTCACCATCGTGTACGCCAATCCGACCGATCAGGCCCTGAAGGTCGGAGATTGCGGCCTGGTGGAAATTCACCTGGCGGGGACGCCGACCGTTCAAGCGTCGGACTTCGTCACCGAGCCGGCCGCGGCCGCAATGACGGACAACGTCGCCACGACCACCGCTGGCGTTTCGTCCGCCCCGACCGAATTCGCCGCGGGCCTGTCGGAGAATAGCTTCACCTTCGATCAAACGACGCCGCAAGGCAGCGCCGGTACGACGACGACGGATAGCGGAGCCGCATTGCCGCCGGATCAGACAATCAACGATAACAGTATCACCGCGCCGAGTACGGCCGCCGCGCCGCCGCTCGTCGAACCGGCTCACACTGATTCTGAAATGAGCCTGCTCGCCGCGCCGGGCGATACGCGTGCTGCTGGAGACACATTCCACTTCAAGGACGTCGTCGCCCCCGCGAATGGCAGCCAGATTCCAACGTCGGTCGATCAACTCGGTCAGGCTGTTGGAGATCACGAGCCGGCACCTTCGGAGACATTGGCGATTGAGTTGTCTCAGCCGGTGGGGCATTCAGCGGATCACTCCAATGTGGTTCCCAGCCATACTCATGCGTCGCATGATCTGATCTTGTGACGGAATTGCCCGCCGTCTCGCGCAATTTCCTCGGAAACCTGGGCCGGAATTCCCGACAGGTTGGCGATGACGTGCCGCCGCGCGCCGGAGATGATCGGCGGCGCCATGTGATTGTGGTGCCTATCAATTTGCGATAGACACAGCCGCTCCTGCGGCAGGGGCCGCTCCCATGTCCTGACATGGGCGTGGGCGTTGGAGATATTTCCGGGTCGTTTGAAAGAGAGAGCATGGCGCGCAACATTCTGATCCTTGGAGCCTCGTATGGCTCCTTGCTGGGGACCAAGCTTTTGATGGCGGGGCACAACGTCACGCTGGTTTGCCGGACCAAGACAGCGGAACTCATCAATCGCGACGGCACCGAGGTTCGCATCAAGCTGCGTGACGAGGCGACGCACCGTGCGATCGTCTCGCGCGATCTGCCTGGGAAGCTCGACGCGATCACGCCCGACAAGGTGGATGTCTCCCGCTACGATCTGGTTGGCCTTGCGATGCAGGAACCGCAATACACCAACCACACGGTCCGGGTTCTGATGATCAAGATCGCGGCGGCAGGACTGCCCTGTCTTTCGATCATGAACATGCCGCCGCTGCCTTATCTCAAGCGGATTCCCGCACTGGCTGAGATGGATCTGGAGGAGGCCTACACCAATGCCCAGGTGTGGGAGCGCTTCAAGCCGGGACTGGTGTCGCTATGCTCGCCCGATCCGCAGGCGTTCCGTCCGCCTGACGAGGCGGCGAACGTGCTTCATGTCGGCCTGCCGACGAACTTCAAGGCCGCGGCATTTGCCGACGACGCGCACAACAAGGTGCTTCGCGAGTTGGAAGCCGATATCGACGCGGTGACGCTGGATGGCCAGGACGTTCCGGTCAAGCTCAAGGTGTTCGACTCGCTGTTCGTCCCTCTCGCCAAGTGGTCGATGCTGTTGACCGGAAACTACCGCTGCATCACGCCACACGAACCGCAGTCGATCCGCGATGCGGTGCACCGCGATCTGAAGCTCTCGCAGTCGATCTATGACCACGTCGACACCGTCGCGCGTCGCCTCGGTGCCGATCCAAAGGATCAGGTTCCTTTCGAGAAGTACGCCAAGGCGGCCGAGAGCCTGCTCAAGCCCTCATCGGCGGCCCGAGCGGTCGCGGCCGGCGCGCCTTTCATCGAGCGGGTCGACCTGCTGGTGAAGCTGATCTCGCATCAGCTCGGCGCGCCCAGTGCCGAGATCGACCGCACGGTCGAAATCGTCGATCAGAAGCTGAACGAGAGGATCGTGCAGGGCGGATCTGGCGCGTCGTGACGGTGGCGACATCCGCCGGACCTCTGCCAGATCTAAACAGGTGTTGCTGCATTACCGGCGGCGGACATCTGGTGTGCGTATCACGCGGGACCGTTATTTAAGCCACACGAGCAGCGGAACGGGTGCGCGCCCGGCGCACGACAGCGTCCCCTCATAGGCGTACGCTTTGCGGGCGCTGTACGTACAGCGAGCGCCGTCCAGCACCAGTTCCGCCGTCACCTGCAATTCCGAGCCGGCGAGTTGCAGCCGTATCTCTCCGGCTCGTTCCTCCGGACCGTCCTGCGTGCAGATTCCCACGTGCTTCATCTTCAGGGGGCCGGAAAATTCCTTGCGCGGGCCCGGGCCGTTCTCGGCGAGATTGCCGGTCAGCTCCCATTCGCCCAGCACGCCTGCCTGGCCAAGGAACTCCATGGCGCCAAGCCTCGGCATGTGGCAAAGGCACAGCGCGACGGCGCCGAGCAGCGCCGCCCCGACATCGCGCCAGTTCGTTCGTCGCATCACGGTTTGCTGCCGGTCGTCTGTCGTATTTCGATCAACTCGGGTCGGGATACATCGGCGTCGGAGGTGAGCCGGGCAACCTGCACCGCAGAGTCGCGGAGCTTCGCCTGATCGCCGCAAGCCTTGGCGCTCTTGCTCAGCCCGACGTAAGCCGCCAGCCGATTGGGCTCCTTCTTGAGCACGGCCTCGTAGGCGGCCAGCGCTTCCTTGGCCATGCCGCGATCGAGCAGCATCGCGCCATAAAGCTCGCGCGCCGGCGCCAGCGGTCCCGGCGTTACCGGATGTTTTTCGGTCTTGTCTTCCGCTTCCGCCGCGGCACTCATCGCATTGAGCGCCTCGTCGTATTTTCCCTCGGCGTACAGCACCCAGGCTCCCGCGACCTGCTGCTGGATGTCGACGATGTTGGACCAGTAGGCATCCTTGGCCTCTTTCAGCTTGTCGCGCAACTCGGCGAGCTTGGCGATATCGGCCTTTGCGGCAGCGGGGTTATCCGAGCGCGCGGCGCCGACCGCCCGTGCAAAATAGGTGATGGCGTCCACATAGGGATATTTCGTCGGCTGGACCTGAAGGGCGGCAGCCGCCTTCCAGTCGCCGCGCTCGAACACATAGCGGGCCTGGCTTGCCGCGACCGCGTAAGGGCCGGGGAACCGCTCGAGCTTGAACTGAAGCTTGGCGAGTTCGTCGACCACCGCGCGCGCCTCCTTGTCCTCGCCCAGCTGGAGATAGGCATAAACCATGTAGTCCATCGCGTGCGCCTGATCGTGCTGTTCGCCGTCCTCCTTGGCGATGCGCGCGGATTCCTGGTTCGAGGCAATCGATTCCTTCCAATAGCCGACGCGGGTGAAGATGTGTGACGGCATGTGCTGGGCGTGCGGCGCGCGAGCCGCGATCTTTGCATAGCGCCTCGCCGCGTCGAGACCTTTCTCAGCAAGCGGCGGATAGTCGTAGAGGTGGATCAGATAATGGGCGATGCCCGGGTGCTCGGGCTGGCGCTTGAAGATCGGCTCCAGCAATGCCGCGCCCTTGAGCTGGTTGGCATAGGTCTTGTCGCCAGGGGAGGCCGCGACATTGAGCGTGATCGCGTAGGCGATCTGCGCCTCGTCGTCGTCCGCATAGCGTTTCGCAACCTGCTCTTCCTCCGCGAGGAACCTCTGAACGCGTGTGCGGTGGTCGACCTTGTCATAGTCGACATACATCGCAGCGACCGCATTGATGTAGTCCTGCTCGCGCTGCGTCTTCGCACCCAGCGCCTGGCCCTTCTTCACAGCTTCAAGACCGAGCGGGAGGCTGTCCGGGGGCGGCGGCGCGTGCGGATTGTAGAGATAGCTGAGCGCTATTCCCCAATAAGCAATGGCGCATTGCGGGTCTTCCTTGAGGGCCTGCTCGAAGGTGCGCCGCGACGCGCTGTACCAGAACGAGTGCTGATAAAGCATGCCGCGGTCGAACAACTCCTGGGCCTGCGGGTTGCAGGACGTGGCAAAATGCACTTTGCCCAGCCGTTGTTCGGAGGATTGTTGTTCAGCGGATTCCGAGGCAGCAGGTTGCGAAATGGCCGCGGCAACCAGGCCAACGACCGCAGCGAGAGGATACCGTGTCATGAGCCCGCTCCGTGCCGTCGATGAGGAGCGATGACAATATCACCTTTCCCGCTCGGCCGGAACGAGACAATTCGTCATTCCGGGTTACTCATGTCCGAGCGGGCCAAAATCGGCGCGCTCGCCACCCGGGCCCGAAACGGCGCGACAGTTTGCGGACCAAATCTTCCGTTCATCCAATGCGGGGCATCGTGCGGGGACGCGCCTCGCGCGCCTGTGCCGCCAGACGTATGCCGGCGTTTGGCGCGCCGAATCCCTTGTATTCACGCCGCTGCACGATCTCGAAGAAGAATCGCTCGTCAAATGCGTGCGTATAGATCTGGAAGAACTCTCCTTCCTCGTCGCGATCGTACAGAATTCCGTTTTTCTTCATCGAGTCGAGCAGATCGGGATTCAGCTCGTATCGGCTATCGATGTCGTCATAATAGTTGTCTGAAATGTTCAGAAACGTTGCACCTGCCGCGCGCATGGCGGATGCGGCCTTGAAGATGTCATCGCAGGCGAACGCAATATGCTGAACTCCAGCCCCAAAGAACTCCGTGAGGAACCGGGACGACATCGTCTGTGTCGCCGTTGACGCATTGAGGATGAGCCGAAGCGACCCGTTCTGGTTCTGCAGGACCTGGCTCTTCACAAGCCCGAGCGGATCGGCGATCTCGAGTTGTGGTGATCTCTGAACGTCAAAGAGCGCGGTGTAGAACTGCTCCCACGAGAGCATTTCCTCAAATCGCATCGATTGCGATATGTGGTCTATCCGTTCCAGAAAACCCGAATCGCATTCGCTTTCGACAGCCACGAAATCGACATCCCACTTGGGAGAGTCCGGCTCGATAAAATACAGCAGACTTCCTCCGACGCCGCGAATCGCGGGGATGGTCATTTCGCTGGGGCCAACCGGTTGTCGAAAGGTAGTCGCTTGAAGGGCGTCGGCACGCTTCATCAAGGCCGCCACATTGTCGACCTCGAGCGCGATTGCGCACACTCCAGAACCATGTGTGACGTAGTGTGATCTGGCAAAGCTGTCCTCGGAACTATTGATAAGCAGGTTGATGATGCCCTGGGACCAGCGCTCCACGGCTTTTGACCGGTGACGTCCAGTTAACCTGAAGCCGAGATCGCTTAGCAGCTTGGCCAACCCGGACGCATGCGTTGGATCGACGGCAAACTCGACAAAGGTGACGTTCGAGACTTTGGATCGGGCGTCCAGAGTCGGGGCGCCGCTCTCCTTCGCCTGTTCGTGGCCGGTCAGCAACAGCGAGCGCATGCCGTCGATCGCGACATCCTTGGTCGATTGCGCACGAAACTGGTCGTTGAAGATTTCGAGCGAGAGGGGTCCATCGTAGCGGGTCGCATCCAGTGCCCGCATGAAATCCCCGATAGGGAGGTTTCCCTGCCCCGGAAAACAGCGGAAATGCCTGCTCCACGACAGCACATCCAGGTCGAGTTGCGGAGCATCCGCGAGTTGAACCAGAAATATCCGGTCCGCAGGTATCGTTCTGATTGGAGCGACGGGAAAGCCGGGGGCCAGGGTATGGAAGCTGTCCAGTATGATCCCGATCGCGTGGTGATCGGCTCGCCGGACGATTTCCCAGGCGTCTCTGTAATCGTTGACATGACGTCCCCAGGCCAACGCCTCGAATCCGACACGCAATCCCCTCGCGCTCGCTCGCTCGCCCAATTCGCGAAGGTCATCGGCCGCCCGGTCGATACCGCCAAGCGATATGGGCGAGACGTTGCTGCAAACGAGGAGCAGATCGGTGCCGAGCTCCTGCATGAGATCGAACTTTCGTTCGGCTCTCCTGAAGGCGTGCTTGCGCTGCTGTTCGGGCATGCCCTCGAAATCGCGGAATGGTTGCAGAGCGCAGATGCCAAGGCCGAGATCGCTGCACATCCGCGCGACGTCGCGCGCGGAGCCGTCAAAGCAGGTAAAATCGCTCTCAAAGATTTCCACGGCGTCGAAGCCTGCCGCCGCTATCGTCTTGAGCTTGTCGTCGAGAGCGCCGCCAATCGAGACCGTTGCGATCGAACGTTTCATTTCTCTACTCCGGCTTGCTTCGATAGGCCAACGCTGCCCGCGATCAGTAATGAATCTGCGCGACTTCGCGCAGTTCATCCGACGTCGCCGAGCCGAAGCCGAAGAATTCAAGATAGGCGGGAATCTGCTCGAACAGCATATCCGTGCCCACTTGATAGTCGCAACCTCTCGCACGCGCCGCGGCCAGAAATGGTGTGATCTCCTCTTTCATGACGACCTCACCAACGAACGTCGATGGTGAAATACGATCCACTTTGATCGGAAGCGGATCATCCTTTTTCATGCCGAGCGGAGTGGCATTGATGACGACATCGTATCCGGCGGGGTCCGCAGAACCGGTGATCACCTCCAGAGCCGGATAATAGGATTTGAGACGCTCCGACAGCCCGTTCGCCGCCTGTAGGGACGCGTCATGCAGTCCGAGTCTCGATACCCCGGCCTTTGCCATGGATGCAGCGATGGCAGAGCCAACCCCGCCGCAGCCGGCGACCAAGACCTTCGCCCCGGCCAACCGGCGCCCCTTCCTCAATACGCCGCGAACAAAGCCCTCGCCATCGAACAAATCGCCGATCATTGCGCCATGTTGATCGATCCGCACGGCATTGCAGGCCCCCGCGATCCTGGCAGAAACGGAAGCGTCATCGACGAGCTCAAGAGTTGTGATCTTGTGAGGCATGGTGATGAGCGCGCCGTGCATGTTGGTAAGCTTGAAGACAAGCTTCAGGAAGGCCTTGAAGTCCTCGCTCTTGCAGCCCATCGGTACAACAACCGCGTTGATCTTTCGCTTCGCGAAGAACGGATTGTAGATCATCGGTGCCTTGAACGACTCCGTCGGATAGCCGATGTGGGCGATGAGCCTTGTCCTTCCGTCAATCATCTTTTCGAGCCCTCTGGCGCAGAGCGACGCTCTTGCGGTCGCACGTTTCGAAACCCGTCAATTGTCCTTGCCGTCGTCGTGTTGGTGGTCAACCACTCTGGTCCAAACCAGGATCGAGCGACCCAAGGTCCCATCGAGGTAGCTCCTGTAGGGAGCCGTGGTGATAGTCAGGGTGTCGCCTTCCAGCACGAAGTGCCTGATTTGGTCCGTTCCGGTCCAAGCCTGGTTCCAGGACGTGTCGATGTGATGCACCACCACGTCGTCACCAAGCGAGAAGGTTCCGGCGTAGGCGACCATGCTTCCGATCAGTTCAACGCCCTCTTCATCCGTGGGGACGACATCGCGTGGCATAATTCGATCGTTTCGCGTGAAGATCGCGTACATCCTGCCGTCAGGACTGTAGCCGATGTAGCCGGCAGGGGAGTCGCCGAACTGATTATGTCGATGTCCATCCGATAGGCGTTCGCGCACGTAGGATTGCAGTGTCCAGGTTCCAAGTACAGGACAGTCGGCCGGCGGCTTTCCATGCCTGACCGATTTCAGAACTTCCTCGCTCGCGGTCACGGTGCGCCTCATCGGTTCAAAGGGCTCAGACATCGAAGAAAACGGTCTCTCGGTCGCCCTGAAGAAAAATGTCGAAAGTGTACACGGCTTGTCCAGCGCGCTCGGACCGCCATGCGATCAGCGTCCGGCGGCGCTCCGGCTGCTCGATGATGTTGAGCACCGGGTCTTCGGCGTTGGCGGCCGTTTCGTCGGGAAAGTACATCCGCGTCGCGAGACCGATGTTGATTCCACGCGCGGCGATCCAGAAGTTGATGTGAGGCGCCATGGTCTTTCGACCCCGCCGCCCGACGACCGGACCCGGCTTGATGGTCAGAATGCGGTAGAGGCCCGTCTCGAAGTCGGTTCCGGCTCGCGCCCAGCCGCGAAAGTCCGGATCAAGCGATTTGTCCTGTCGATCTGCCGGATGGTTGTAGCGCCCCGCTGCGTTTGCTTGCCAGGTTTCAACCAGGACGTCTTTGGCGGGCTGCCCGGAGGCGTCGTAGATCCTTCCCTCGACGACGATGCGCTCACCGGCCACGTGCGGCCCGGCAATGTCGCCGCCAAAATTGTTCTTGAAGATGTCGAAGCCGGCCTGGTTCGGAATCAATCCGATGTGCACGTAGGGGCCTGCTGTTTGCGATGGCGTCTCCGGAAGATAGAGTTGGGTCGACATCATCAGGATCCCTGGAGTTTGTTCTCGAACAAGGTCTGGCGGCTGCCGCGCAATACAATGTCAAAGCGATAGGCAAGACATTCCAGCGGCAGGGAGGCATTGAGATCGAGTTTGGCGGTCAGCCTGTCTGCTGCCGACCTGTCGGGAATGGTCGCAATGATCGAGTCGTGGGGGATCAATGGGTCGCCTTCGAAGTACATTTGGGTGATGAGCCTCTGCGCAAATCCTGAGCCGAATACCGAGAAGTGGATGTGGGCCGGCCGCCAGCTGTTCACGCGGTTGCGAAACGGATAAGCGCCCGGCTTGACGGTGCGGAAGAAATAGTAGCCGCTCTCGTCCGTCAGCATCCTTCCGCAGCCGCCGAAATTGGGATCGATCGGCGCGATGTAGGTGTCGTTGCGATGGCGATAGCGACCACCTGCATTGGCCTGCCAGACCTCGACAAGGGTGTCGCGGACCGGACGTCCGTTGCCATCGAGAACGTGGCCATGAACGATGGTCTGCTCGCCGATCGGCTTGCCGTTCTTTGCATAGTTCAGGATCAGGTCGTTATCGAGCGGGCCCAATTCATCGCGGTGAAATGTCGGACCCGTGACTTCCGATAGCGAATTCTGCAGCGACCAGAGCGGAATTCGCGGCGATCGCAGCGCGCTCGTCTTGTAGACGGGAGTGAAGGCGGGGGGATGGATATCCCGATCGCGCTGATGAAACTCGTATTCGGGCGTCATGAAATCCTCACACGTGTTGCATGGGCGTCGCGGGGCGCGGACAGTCAACGGACAACTCCGTGCCCCGGCTTGATCGCCAAAGCGGCTATGCCGGCGCGACACCACCGAACGAGGCTGCTCTCAGTCGATCGTAGTCCGACTTTGCCATCGGTGCGGCACCCGGGTTGCCAAGGTCGCTCACCGGAAGCCGGTAGGTTTCCCGCGCTGAGTAGGCGGCGATCGCCGCGACGGCCGTGATGGCGAAGGTGATCAGGCCTACGGTGAGCGGGACGTTGGCTGATCCCGGAGGAGCAGCGGTCGCAAACAGTGCGGGGAGCAAGGCTGTGATCGTCGTGCCAATGTTCTGCGAGATGGCCATTGCGGACACACGGTATCTGGTCTGGAAGAGCTCCGGATAGAAGCTCGGGAAGACCGCGTTGTAGCCCTGATAGACAATGCCCCACATCAGGATGGAAACGACGATCGCCATCGGGACATTCGCGATGCTGATGGCATAGAGATACGCAAAGGCCAGCAAGCCGGAACACAATGCGCCGACGATAATCGGCGGTCTCCTTCCGATTTTGTCCGAGAGATTGCCAACCAGCGGGATAATCACCACGGCTGCAATGTTGCCGAGCACCGGAATCCAGAGATAGACGTCGGGCTTGAAGCCAATTCCGTAGGCGGGTTGCACGGCATAGGCTGCCCCGAAGATGGTCGCGACGACGGGAATCACGTTCATGAGCGCCATGCAAACGACCCGGAGCATGTCAGCCCAGCTGGTCTTGAAGGCCTGGATGATGGGTGCCTTCGATACCTTGCCTTCCTCGCTCTCCTTGGCGAAGGCCGGCGTCTCATCGACTTCCCGCCTGATGAGATAGCCGACTACGATGACAAAGAAGCTCAGCAGAAACGGAATGCGCCAACCCCAGCTGTTGAAATCTTCCTTCGGCATGTAGGCGGCGATCGGAAGGAACAGAGCGGCTGCAAGAATCTGTCCTGCCTGAACTCCTTGCAGCGTAAAACTCGCAAAGAAGCCGCGCCTGCCGAACGGCGCATGTTCGAGCACCATCGAGCTTGCTCCCGAAATCTCTCCGGCGACCGCAAAACCCTGGACCAGCCGCAGCGCGACAAGAAGGATCGGCGCCCAGATTCCGACCTGCTCATAGGTCGGGAGCACCCCGACCAGCATGGTCGAGAAGCCCATCAGGAACATGCAGAGCACAAGGACGTTCTTTCGCCCGTGCGTGTCACCCCAATGGCCGAGGACAAAGGCTCCGATCGGTCGCGCGACGTAGCCGACGCCGTAGGTCGCGAGCGAGGCGACGATCGCGGTCGTTGGGTTCTGCGAAGGAAAGAAAATCTGCGGAAAGACCAGCGAGGCAGCGGTCGCGTAGATGAAGAAATCGTAGTACTCCAGGGCCGATCCGATCCAACCGCTTGCCGCCGCGATCTTCGATTGGCGCTGGGTCCTGGGGCCGTTGGCTGACGTCATGTTGATTTTCCTCCGCTGTTATTGATGGAAAGCCGTTTGCCGGCGAACTCTTTTGTTGCGGAGCCTCTCAAAGAGACGGTCAGCGTGTGTCCCTTCGGGGGCCATGGCCGCTTCTGCTCCGAATGGAGCGAAAACATATCCACGAGCCTGGATAACACAATTACTCATTTATGCGTGAAACTTAACGTCATGTTATTTTCGCGGGCGCACCGGTCGTGACTTGCCATCGGCTCCCATCTCGGCGCGCAGAGTTTCTATGAAATGCGTTGCATAAGGCGACAGCGCTGCGCCGCGCTTGATTGCAATGAAGGTTTCGAACCGCGTCGGTTCCTGAATTTCCAGAAGTCGCACGCCGGGAATGCTGCCGTGCGCCACCGAGAACTGGTCGATCACGGCAATCCCGAGGCGAGCCTGGACGAGCGCGCAAACGGTGTTGCCGAAACGGGCTCGGATCGTAATCTCATAGGGCAATTTGTTTCGCGCAAAGAGCTCCGACATGATGCGGCCATAGGGATCGGTCGGATCGATGCCGATCAGGGGAAACCGCGTCATTTCGGCGGCCGATATCTTCTTGCGCTCCGCAAGCGCATGGCCTTCCGGCACGATACAGTACAAGCGGCCGGAAGCGAGCGGCAGAAAATCCAGCGCGGGATGATCCAGACGATAGCTGATGGCGGCGCAGTCACCCTTGCCGAGCAGGAGATAGTCGATGACCTCTTCGATCTTGAGGATGTTGATGTCCATTTTCAGGTCGGGGTAGCGCTTGCGGATCTTCTCCACTGCGCGCGGCACCATGACCTGGGCGATGCTCGGAACCGATCCGATTCTGAGTTCGGATAATTGGCCCCGACCGATTTTGCCGATGACGTCGGCAAGGTCATCGACCTTCTTGTAGATCGCGTTGATTTGCTCGAAGATGAGCTGGGCGTCCTGAGTAGGAAAGTAACGGCCGTTCTGCCGCATGAAGAAGCGGACGCCAAGCGAACGCTCGGTATATTTGACGAGGCGGCTGATTCCTGGCGCAGAGACATTGAGAAGTTTTGCCGCGCCGGTGATCGTTCCCGAGATCATCACGGCCCGAATGACTTCTATCTGCCTCAGCGTCATCATCGCCGCAGGATAGCCCATCGCTGATCGACCAACTCACTGGCGAATGCAATCATCGCCGAGTTGGTTGAGCATGTCCATCCAGCCGGATCGCGCATTGGGTCGTTTTGCGGAGTTAGCTGGGCATCAACGCCGGTCGAAATGTGGTAGGCTCATTCGACGCATAGTGGATCAGCGCATCAGGAGAGAAGGGTGAGGCGCCGCGAGTTCATCGCACTCCTCGGCGGCGCGGCGGCAATGCGTCCGCTCGCCGCGCGTGCGGAGCGTGCGCCTGAGCAGATCCTCTATTTCACGTGCTCGGCCGGCTACCGGCATGAAGTCATACCGCTGTCTCAGACAATCCTCACCCAGCTCGGGAAGAGTTCCGGTCGCTTTGAAGTCTCTGTCACGGAAGACCCGTCCGAGTTTTCAGCCGAGAGACTCGAGCGCTACGCTGCGGTGATGTTCTACACGAGCGGAGAACTTCCGATGAGTGCCAGCGAAAAGACCGCGCTTCTCGATTTTGTGCGTTCGGGCGGCGGGTTCATCGGTATTCATTCGGCCACGGACACATTCTATGGATGGCCGGATTATCTCGACCTGATCGGCGGCTATTTCAATGGCCATCCGTGGCATCAGGCGGTAACGATCGAAGTGGTTGATCCCGGTGATCCATTGGTGGCGTTTCTCGGCAGTGCGCTGCAGTTCGAGGACGAGATCTACCAGATCAGCGACTTCGACCTTGGTGGATCGAACGTGCTGCTACGCCTCGACCAAAGCTCGGTGGACCTTGGCAAGAACGGTGTGCATCGAAGGTTCTATGGCTGGCCTCTCGCCTGGACGCGGTCTTACGGCCAGGGGCGTGTATTCTATGTCGCGCTTGGCCACGATGCGTCGGTCTGGCACGACGCCCGCTACCAGCAACTGCTCGGTAACGCGATGCTCTGGTCCATGCGAAGGCCGCGCTGAAGCATGTTCGGAGAAAAGCAGTGGCCCCGCCATCCCGTTCGTTCACCACGACCAATCAACCCGGAAAGTCGATCTTCCCACGTGCGCGCAATTCCAGAGGTAGCAAGCAGTCGTAGATGAATCGATGCGTCGGCGTCGGCACGTCGACTTCGCGGCCGAGACGCACAACTGCGCCATTCCAGTACTCCAGTTCGGTCATTTTCCCGTCCGCGATGTCGCGCTGCAGCGACGTCGTGCCGTTCGCAGGCACGGTGTCGTAGAACTTCATCGTGTCGGTTACCGCACTATCCGCCATCGGCACGTTGCGCGCCTTCGCCACGGCCAGGGTCTCCTGCAAGCATTGCTCCAGCAGCCTTCGGGTCTCGGGAATGGCGCGTGTCACGCCAATCGGAGCTCTCGTGATCGCGCCGACCCCGCCAAATGACGTCACCATCAAGAACTTGTTCCACAACGCCTTGACGATATCGGCGGGCACCTCCACGGGCACCTTTGCACCGACGAGGCATTGCCGCAGGCGTTCAACGCGATCGGACGACTTGTTGTCGAGCTCGCCGAACTTGATGAAATTCTGTCCCCCGACATTCCGGATATGGCCGGGCCCTGCAATAAGGCTCAAGGTTCCGCACAGACCGCCCAGCGTGTTGGAGCCGAATACGGCGGCAAGTTCGGTCGCGGCCTCGACACCGTTCTGCAAGGGTACGATAACGGTATCGGGCCCGACCAGGGGACGCATCGCGTTGGCGGCGTCGGTCACCTGCCAGGCCTTCACGCCGACAAGAATCGCGTCGACATGGCCTATCTCCGCGGGATTGTCGGTTGCGACTGCTCGTACGATAGTTTCGCCCGCCGGCGTCTCGAGACGCAGACCGGTCGCCTTCAGCGCGCGAAGATGATCGCCCCTCGCAATGAAGACAACCTGCTCGCCGGCGAGCGCAAGTTGCGCGCCAAAATACCCGCCAGCACCTCCCGTCCCGAAGATCGCGATTCGCATCTCTCCCTCTCGGCAAAGCGCGTGGCCGATTGCATCATGAGGCCGAAGGAACCATATCATGGAATGAAGGACGTGACCGCGATGGTTTTGGCGCAAAAGGGGTAGGGGCTATCGGCTCGGGTCCGGCCGCGCCTCATAGCGTCTTCGAGCGCAGTGGACGCCGCTTCGCGCCAAGAAAAACTGGAATCCAGAGCCTCGGTTCTGATTCGAGCAGAATCGTGCGCTAGCCGCCGAGCTGCCTGGTCAATTCGGGAAGAAGCCGCTTGAGCTGCCGATGACTGATGATCGGCGACGCGGCAATCTCGGCAAGCCGCTGTTCAACGTGCGGCCATTGATTGGTCTCGCGCGGATCGGTGTCGTTCTTGGCGAGATTGCACGGATAGCAGGCCAGCACGCGGTTGCATCTCGCGTTCCGGCCGCCCTTTGACAGAGGGATGAAATGGTCGATGCTGCCCTTGGTCTTTCCCAGCGTCTTCTGTCGCTGCAATATGAAGCCGCAATAGGCGCACCGTCCGCCCCAATCGAAGTAGCAGCGCTTGTAGATCACGTCAGCCATCGGCCCTGGCTATTTCCCCGTGCTTCTTCCAACCTGCCGGCGATTGATACCCGAGTCGTCTTGAAGACGATACCCGGCGCGGTCGGTACGCCGGCAAAGCAGACCGGCCCTGCGCCTATTGGCTTGCGGGATCGGGCCATCGGCGTCACAGTCGCGCTTGCGGCCGCGATGCCGCCAACGACCAAGACCAAGACCCGAGGAACGCCATGGCGGCCAAGCGCATCGACTGCGACATCCATCCGGCGGTTGGAGGAACGCGCACCACGTTGCTGCCCTATCTCGACGACCACTGGAAGGAGCAGGTCGTGAGTCGCGCGATCGATGGACTCGATCTCAATTCCTATCCGCCGTCGATGCAGTTCTGCGGCCGCGCCGACTGGCGGCCGGCCGATGGCCGCAAGCCGGGCAGCGATCTTGCCATGGTGCAGCGCGGCGCATTCGATCAGCTCGGCGCCAGCCACGCGATCTGCAACGTGGTCTACGGCGCGCAGGCGGTGTTCGATCCCTATATGGCGGCGGGCTTCTGCAAGGCGATCAACGACTGGATCGCTGCCGAATGGCTGTCAAAGGACAAGCGGCTGCGCGCGTCCATCGTGGTGCCGATCCAGGCGCCGGATCTCGCGGTCGAGGAGATCGAGCGCAGGGCGAGCGACCACCGCTTCGTCTCGGTGCTGGTGCTGGCGCAAGGCGAGACGCTGCTGGGACGGCGGCACCACTGGCCGATCTACCAGGTCGCGGAGAAGTACAAGCTGCCGATTGCGATTCATGCCGGCAGCGCTTACCGGACCGCGCCGAGTTCGATCGGCTGGCCGTCCTACCGCTACGAATATTATCTTGCCGAGGCGCAGGCGTTCCAGGCGCAGACGCTGAGCCTGATCTATGAGGGCGTGTTCGGCAAATTCCCCGATCTGAAGATCGTGCTGATGGAATCGGGCGTGAGCTGGCTGCCCGCCTTCATGTGGCGCGCCAACAAGACCTGGCGCGGCGTGCGCGTCGAGGTGCCCTGGGTCGAGCGCGAGCCGGCCGCGATCATCCGCGACCACTTTCGCGTCACCATGCAGCCGTTTGACGGTCCGCCCGACGCAACCGATGTTGCGGACGTGATCGACCAGATCGGCTCGGACAGGATGTTCCTGTTTGCGTCCGATTATCCGCACTGGCAGTTCGACGGCGACGACCCGATCCCGCCGCATCTGCCCGAGAGCATCGTTGCGCGGATGTGCGAAGACAACCCGCTGGAGACGTTTCCGCGTCTGAAACTTGATTCGTGAGTCAACGGAGGATCGCATGAGTGAGGTCATCGACCGCCCCATCCTCGAGCAGGAGAACACCGCCGCGACGCGGCTCAAGATCATCGATTGCGACGTCCATCCGAGCATCCACGCGCTCAGCGACCTCAACGAATTCCTGCCGAAGCGCTGGCAGCAGCATTTGAAGGAATATGGCAGCCACCTGCGCACGCCTTACATCGGCACCACGCCCTATCCGCGTTCCTCGCCCTTGATCGCGCGGCGCGACGCCTGGCCGCCGACCGGTGGGCCGCCGGGCTCCGACCTCGATTTCATGCGCAAGCAGCATCTCGATCCCTTCGACGTCGAGTTCGGAATCCTGCAGGTGCTCGACCTCTTCATCTTCTCGCAGCAGAATCTCGAGTTCGGCGCCGCGATCCAGCGCGCCATCAACGACTGGCAGCTCGCCTTCTGGTCGCACCGCGATCCGCGGCTGAAGGCCTCGATCCTGGTCGGGCAGGATGATACGCAGCTTGGCATCGCCGAAATCGATCGCTGCGCCAAGATCGGCGAATACATCCAGATCAACGTCTCGCCGCGCGCCAACGAGCCGCTCGGGCGCCGCCGCTACTGGCCGATCTACGCGCGCGCCCAGGAGCTTGGGTTGCCGCTCGGCCTCCATGTCGGCGGCTATGGCGGGCACGCGCCGACCGGCGGCGGTTGGCCGTCCTATTATTGCGAGGAACATCAGTCGAACGCGCACACGGTGGCCTCGCAGCTTGCGAGCCTGGTGCTCGAAGGCATCCCCGAGCGCTTTCCGCAGCTGAAGATCGTGTTCATCGAGGGCGGCTTCGGCTGGATCCCTTCGGCGATGTGGCGGATGGATCAGCATTTCGAGCACTTCCGCAGCGAGGTGCCGCATTTGAAGCGCAAGCCGTCCGAATATGTGAAGGAGCATTTCTGGTTCACGACGCAGCCGATCGACGAGCCGGATGAGGCGAGGCATCTGCGCTCGCTGATCGAATGGGTCGGCATCGAACGGCTGTTGTTCTCGTCGGATTATCCGCACTGGGATTATGACGACGCACGTTACGCGTTCAAGACGCCGCTGACCGAGGCCGAACGGCGCAAGATCTTCAACAGCAACGCCCGCGCGGTGTACAGGTTCTGATTCTTGTTTTGACGCGGTTTCTTTACGCGAACCGGAGTCCACTTCGCTTGCAGACGCTACAAGGAATACAATGGCCCGTCACATCGTCGCGTGCACCAGCGATATCCCTTCGGGGGGCAACAAGGTCGTCGGCGTCGAGGGGCGCGACATTGTCGTGTTCCACGTCAACGGCGAATTCTTCGCGCTGCTCAATCGCTGCCCGCATGAGGGCGCTCCGCTCGAGAAGGCGGCCTGCGTCGCGCGCCTGACCTCGCCGGAGCCCGGTGTCTACCACCGCGAACGCATCGGCGAAATGCTGCGTTGTCCATGGCACGGCTGGGAATTCGACATTCGCAACGGCCAGTCCTGGTTCGATCCGAAGCGCTTCAAGATCCGCTCCTACCCGGTCGCGGTCGAGAGCGGCGCGGAGCTGCAAAAGGGGCCGTACGTGGCGGAGACATTTCCGGTGCATGTCGAGGACAATTACGTGATTGTCGAAGTGTAAGGCGTGGAGGGTATCGTGAAGACTTATCAGCTTTACATTGGCGGCCAATACGTCGACCCCGCCAACGGCGAGTGGTTCGATTCGATCGACCCCTATCGCGGTGAGCCCTGGGCGAAGATTCCGCGCGGCTCCAAAGCCGATGCCGACAGGGCCGTGAAGGCGGCCAATGAAGCGATGTGGCGTGGTCCCTGGTCGAAAATGACGGCGTCGGCGCGCGGCAAGGTGATGCGCAAGCTCGGCGATCTCGTCGCCGCGAACGCAGAGCGTCTCGCCGAGATCGAGGTGCGCGACAACGGCAAGCTCATGGCTGAGATGCTGGGCCAGCTCCGGTACCATCCAGAGTGGTGGTGGTACTACGGCGGGCTCGTCGACAAGCTGGAAGGCGGGCTTGTGCCGATCGACAAGGCCGAGACCTTTGCCTACACGACGCATGAGCCTGTCGGCGTCGTCGCGGCGCTCACTGCCTGGAATTCGCCGCTGCTGTTCGTCGCCTGGAAATGCGCCGCGGCGCTCGCCGCCGGCTGTGCCGTCGTCGTCAAGCCGTCGGAATTCACTTCTGCCAGCACGCTGGAGTTCGCTGCCTTGACCAAGGAGGCCGGGATTCCCGATGGCATCTTCAACGTGGTCACGGGGTTCGGGCCCGAGATCGGCAGCGAGTTGATCTCGCATCCCGGCGTCGCCAAGATCACCTTTACGGGGTCGGATGCCACGGGCGCGAAGGTCTACGAGACCGCCGCGCGCAGCCTGAAGCGGGTGTCGCTCGAGCTGGGCGGAAAGTCCCCCAACATCGTCTTCGAGGATGCCGATCTGGGCGCTGCCGCGGCCGGCGCTGTTTCCGGCATCTTCGCCGCGACGGGCCAGACGTGCATCGCCGGATCGCGCCTGCTTGTGCAGAGCTCGATCAAGGACAAGTTCGTGGCTCGACTTTTGGAGCTCGCGCGGTCCGCCAGGATCGGCGATCCGATGCAGCCGGACACCAATATCGGCCCGATCACCACGCCCGCGCAGTACAAGAAGGTGCTCGATTATATCGACGTTGCGAAAGCGGAGGGAGCGCGCTGCTTGCTCGGCGGAAAGCCGGCGTCCGGCAAAGGCATCATCGGCGGCCAGTTCGTCGAGCCGACCATCTTCACCGACGTCGATAACACCATGCGGATCGCGCGCGAGGAGGTATTCGGGCCGGTTCTCTCGATCATCAGCTTCGACACTGAGGAAGATGCAATTCGTATCGCCAACGACACGATTTACGGCCTTGCCGCGGGCATCTGGACCCGCGATCTAGCGCGCGCCGTGCGCGTTCCGAAGCAGCTGCGCGCCGGAACCGTGTGGGTGAACACTTATCGGGCCATCAGTTACATGATGCCGTTCGGCGGCATGAAGCATTCGGGTGTGGGGCGCGAGAGCGGCATCGACGCGGTCTACGAATATCTGGAAACCAAGAGCGTCTGGATTTCGACTGCGCAGGATGTGCCGGCCAATCCTTTCGTCATGCGCTGATCGATTCGAAAGCCGGCCAGGTCCCTGATCCGAGGGACAGACGTGTTCCACGGAATCGGCTATGCGAAGCTGACGTGGCGGCTATTTTCTGCCGCGCGTCACACAACAAAGAACTGCCCGGGAGGATTTGCGATGAAGCTGGCTCTTGCCGGACTTTGGATGTTCGCGACCGCGATGCTCGTAGCCCCGAACGCCAATGCGGACATCAAGGTCGGCATCGTCGTGTCCGCTTCCGGACCGGGCTCGGCGCTCGGTCAACCCCAGATGCGAGCGGTTGCTGCGCTTCCGCAGGAAATCGGGGGCCAAAAGATCGTCTACGTGGCCCTCGACGACGAGTCGGACCCTACCAAGGGTACTCAAAACGCCCGACGCCTGGTGATCCAGGACGGCGTGGACATTCTGATTGGCTCATCGCTCACTCCGGTGACGATGCCGATGCTGGACGTCGCCGCGGAATCCAAAACACCGATCATTTCGCTCGCCGCGGCGACGGCAATCGTGCGGCCGATGGACGACCGCCGCCGATGGGCGTTCAAGGTGGTTCCCAACGACGATCTGATGGCAGGAGCGATCCTCAAGCACATCGCGAAATCCGGGATCAAGACTCTCGGCTACATCGGCGTATCGGATGGATATGGCGAGGGCTATTACAAGGAAATCTCCCGGCTCGCACCGACCCTGGGCCTGACCGTCACAACGCACGAAGTCTACGCGCGCGCCGACACCAGCGTCACCGGTCAGGCCCTCAAGGTGCTAGGGACCAACCCGGAGGCGGTGTTTATCGCCTCCGCGGGCACGCCTGCCGTGTTGCCGCAGGAGGCGCTTCGCGAACGTGGTTATTCAGGCAAGATCTTCCAGACCCACGGTGTCGCATCGGAAGAATTCATCAAGCTCGGTGGCGCCAATGTCGAAGGCGCCGTGTTCACCGGGGAGGCCTTCACCATCGCCGACGATCTCCCGCCGAACGATCCATTCCGGAAGGTGCGCGAGGAACTCGTCTCAGCCTACGAAAAGGTGAACGGGCAGAAGCCGAACATCTTCGCCGCGCATTTGTGGGATGCCATCGCACTGTTCAAGAAAGCGGCGCCGAACGCGCTGAAGGCCGCCAAGCCCGGCACGCCGGAATTCCGAGCCGCGCTGCGCGACGAGCTGGAGCAAGGCAAGGACGTCTATCTGAACAACGGCCTCTCCACGATGAGCTCCACCGATCATAACGGCTATGACGAGCGCTCCGCCTTTCTCATCAAGGTGGAGGGAGGAAAGTTCAGGCTGGCAAGATAGTGCCGACACCAGCCGATGTCTGGCAGTGCGACTCCGTTTGGCGAAATGCTGTGCTGAACCGTTCCCAAAGACGACAAGAGTGCGGCGACCCGCACTACGGCTGTAACCGCATTTTGCGCAGTTGAGATAATATCGTAGCAGGCAAGGCAGATTCTTCGCATCGATTAGCGGAGGTCTTCTATTGCCTGAACATCAGTCCTGCTTGCCGGCTCGGGCCGCCGATTTTGCAGCTCTTTTGCTTGCTGGCGCCCCGACATCCCGGACGATCCGGCGGCGCCTCGCCGATGGCCGTGCGCTGGTCCAATCGTTTGCGCGCCAAGCTCGCGCTCTTCGCGATCTGCACAAGCTCGGTGGTGGCTTTGACGCCATGCACGTCATCCAGCTCGTCGACCTGATCGCACGACGCGGTCACTCGGGCGCGGAGACAAATGGTACGGAGCCAAGCCGAGCAATCGCCGCGGCCGATGGTGCCTTCTTCGGCAGATCTCGGGCGGCCGCGCAACAACGGATTCCCATTCAACGAGGCTAGAGCATGATCCGGAAAAGTGTGTCGCGGTTTTTCTCGCGACAAACGCGCAGCGTTTGCGCGGAGATCACGCTCAAACAAGGACCTAAAGCGCGATGACGATTCAACCTAATCTGATCGCGCTTCAGGTCGCGGAGACCGGAAAACAATGACTGATTTGATCGAAGACACACTGGGTGTACTGAACGGCCAACTTCGTGGCCGCGTCTCAAGGCCGGGCGACGACCGGTACAGCGCAGCAACGGCTATCTGGGCAAAGCCGGTCGGCCCCATGCCGCGCATGGTTGTTCACTGCCAAGCGCCCCAAGACATTCAACTCGCGATCGCAGCCGCGCGTTCCGCCGGGCTTTCGTTGTCGGTACGTGGCGGCGGACACGACTGGACCGGCCGCGCACTCTGCGACGGACTCGTGCTGGACCTCAGCGAGATGAGGGACGTGGTCGTCAGCGCGGACCGTCGCAGTGCGCGCATCTCGGGAAGTGCACGCGCTTCGGACGTCGTAGCGACAACCGATCCGCTTGGTTTGGCCGCCGTGACCGGCACGTGTAGCACGGTCGGAATGGCCGGCCTCACCTTGGGCGGCGGATACGGACCACTCATTGGCCGTTGCGGCCTTGCGCTCGACAATCTCCTCGCCGCCGATGTGGTGCTGGCGGATGGGCGCATCGTTACCGCCGAACGCGGCCGCGAAGAGGATTTATTCTGGGCATTGCGTGGTGGCGGCGGAAACTTCGGCGTCGTGACCACAATGCGCATTCGTTTGCACGAGATACCGAACGTCGTCTTCGGCACGCTTGTTTATCCGTTTTCGGAAGCCAAAACGGTTCTGCAGCGCCTCGCCGACGCGACGCGTTCCATGCCCGACGAGTTGACAGTTCAGGTCAGCGCCGTTGTCCGTCCGGACGGCACGCCGATGATCCTGCTGATGCCAACATGGTGCGGCGTTCAGGATCAGGGCGGCAGCCATATCGCACCCTTGCTTGAACTCGGTACGTTGCTCAGCAACACGGTGGGCACGGTTCGCTACGGTACATCGATATCGGTGCTCGACGCGCATATCGTGAACGGGCAGCGGGCATTCGTGGATACGTGTTCGCTTCCGGCGCTCGACGAGGCTGGGATAGACGTCCTTGTCGAGGCCATGGCGAGGGCCGAGTCGGCCGGATGTAAAATCATTACCCACGAGTTCAGGGGCGCAGCCACCCGAGTACCGGTCAAGGCGACGGCATTCGGGCTTCGCCGTGACCACGTGATGATCGAAATCATCGCTTCGTGGTCCGACCGATCGGATCTATCGGAAGAGCGCCGGCACCAGCAGTGGGTCCGCGACACGCGGCGGGCCTTCGACACGCTGGCACTTCCCGGCGGATATCCGAGCTTGCTGGGGGGCGACGATATGGACCGAGCTGCTGAAGGCTATGGTCCCAACATCGAACGGTTGGTCAGGATCAAACAACTCTACGATCCCGACAACGTCTTTTGTTCCGCCATTCCCCTGCCGACCGGCCAGCGCGCGGTTGCGTCGAAATAGTTTGCCAAACCCAGCTTGGGTCGAGAGCAATATGACAACCAACAAGGCAATTGAGAGCAGCGCCGCCCGCGATCAAGCCAATGATGAATGGCTGCAACTCACGCCGGGTGAACGGTTCAGGATCAGTGTCTCCTCAGCGCAGACGAAGGGAGCCTATTCGGTCATGGAGTTTGTCGCCCATCATAACAACGGCGTGCCACTTCATATTCACGGCAACGAAGAAGAGCACTTTATCGTACTGGGGGGCACTCTCGACCTCGCCGTTGGCAACCGGAGATGGCATGTAGCCGCCGGTTCATGCGCCACCGCAAAAAGGGGCGAACCTCATGCCTGGCGCAATCCAGCGGATACGCCCCTGCACATGCTGGTGGTGTTTTCGCCGGGCAGTATCGACGCGATGTTCAGAGCGTGTGCAGGTGTCAATGATGTCGACAAGATTGTGGCCATTGTTGCGCCCTACGGTACTCAGCTAACCGGACCGCCGCTGGGCGAGAGCGACTATTCGATCTACTCTCCGCGGGAAGACAGTGGCCTTTGAGCCGAATCGGCTTCAGCGCAGAAAGAACGCGGCGTGGCGTCTCCCGGTTTAGGAAAAGCTTTGGGGGTGCCAAACCTGTCTCCGTGTGCGGCCTCAGTCGTTTTCCACGTTAGGCCGGCTCCAATCCGAGCACCTGCGCACTCTTCAGCCAGATTGGCGATCCCTTAGGCCGCGCGCGCCGGTTCCAGCGGAAAGTGCTGCGAACATCCTTCACCTTCGGATCGTTATTGAGTTCCGTTCAAGAGGTCGGCGACCGGTAGCGGCACTGTTGCCGGTGGCGGCAGCGCTGCCGGTGCTATGCCAATCGAGCACCGGCCGCATTCGGTTCATCCGATCGATCGTCCGAACACGCGCAATGAATGGGAACCCCAGCGGAAATCACAACGCATCGTTCTTTGTGTGACTCAAAGACAACAGCCCGTGCAGCAAATTGCAAAACATTCGCGACTGCCACAATCGTGGCGATCTGTCACAACACTGTTGTGTCAACGATTTGCGATTTGAGATTGCAACAATTTTTGCGCGTTTTGCGGCGGGATAGCGCGACCCACTTCTTTCAATTTTTAGTTGTAGACGGCTGACGCCTACGAAAGGGGGTTGCGCGCAATGAAGTGCGAACGCTTTCGCTCGGACAATAGCGAGAAAAAGGCATCATCAAAGGGCGTTTTGCGCGTTTTGCGAAAACTGCCTGCTGTCCCGCGGACGCAACGTTCGGAGCCGGGCAATCTCAGGTCACGGGGCGTTCCGAAGCCGAGCCAGTTGAGTCTTGCGGCGTTGGCTGTAATTGCGTCGGGTGCCATCGTTGATACGGCCGAGGCTCAATCCTGCACGGTTGCGGCAAATTCGACGGTCACACTCACAAGTGGAACTTGTTCAATCAATCAGAATACCACGCTCACGGGGTCTCCCGCTGTTCACGCAAGCACCAGCGCACAGATCACCACCAACAACGTCAACATCAATCCCTTCAACGGTGGCAGCATCGGCGGTCTGGCCGATACCACCGGCACCATCATCTTCAGTGCCGGATCGAGCATCAACGGCAATTGGAGTACGGCCGCATCAGCGCAAAGCGGCGGCCAGATCATCTTTCAGTCAGGGTCGGCCATCAACCCGGCTTTCGGGGGCGGCGGAACTGCGCTGCTTGCCAACGGGGCAGGCTCCCAGATCAGCGCGACGGGCCTTGCCGTCAATCTCAACAGCGCCGGTAACAACGTGGCCGCGAGGGCGACGAATGGCGCCACTATCAATCTCACGAGCGGCAATTCGATCAGCTACGCCGCTGGCGGCGGCGGCAACACGGCGCTTTGGGCAACCGGCGCCGGCAGCCAGATTATGTCGCTGGGCACGACGATCTCGATGCCCGGCGGCGGAGGTAACGATGTCGGCGCGCGGGCGGACACGAGCGGTACCGTAACGCTGAGCGGGGGAACCGTCAGCGTTACGGGCAATGGCGGCGGGGAGACCGGTCTCTTGGCGCAATCGGCCGGAAGCAGCATCACGGCAAACGATGTTGCGGTCACTACCTCCGGCGGCGGCGGGGACGTTGGCGCGAAGGCGCTTAGCGGTGGCGCCATTTCGTTAACAGGAGGCAGTGTTGCCGCAATCGGCAGCGGCGGCGGCGAAATCGGGCTGCAGGCGAGCGGCGCCGGGAGCTCGATCACTGCGACCGACTTGGCTGTTACCGTTCCGAGCAGCAGCGGCGGCCGCGGGGCGCAAGCCGCGTCGTCCGGCACGATTACACTGAACGGAGGCAGCGTCAGCACCGGCGGCACCTCCGCTATCGGGCTCCAGGCGACCGGGACCGGCAGTTCCGTTGCAGCCAACGGGACCGCGGTCAGTACCAGCGGCGACAACGCTGTTGGTGCGCAGGCCGACAGTGCGGGGCACGTCGGGCTCATGAACGCGACCGTCAAGACATCCGGCGCTTCGGCGACCGGCTTGCTCGCAACCGGAACAAATTCGTCGATGAGTGCGATCGGCGGCGTTGTAACCACGTCGGGTTCGACCGCTCACGCCGCCGCAGTGACGGGCGGCGGCACGCTGGACGTGACGGCGGATTTGACCGCCACTGGCGCCGGCTCAAATGCGCTCAATGTGAGCGGCGGCAACGCGACTGCGACCGTATCCATCCTGACCAGCCCGAACGGTGCTTCGATCGCCGCCCCCGGCGGCACCAGCAATGTGACCTTAAACGGCGTGGAGGCGGTCGTGAACAACGGCGAATGGCTGAATGTCAGCGGTGGCGCCACGCTCAACCTCACGTCCGATGGCTCGATCCTGCAGGGCGTTGCACTCACCGACGCCGGCAGCACGTCCAACGTCACGCTGCAAAATGGCTCGCTTTGGACAATGACGGGCAACTCAAACGTCACCAACCTGACCAACGTGTCGAGCGAAATCCAGTTCACGCCGCCTGTCGGGGATCCCACCCTGCTGTCGAGTTACAAGACGCTGACGGCGGTGAACTATGTGGGCCAAAGTGGCACGATCGGGCTCAACACGTTTCTCGGCGCAGACGGCTCACCCTCGGACAGGCTCGTCATCAACGGAGGCACGGCAAGCGGCAACTCCTTCTTGAGGATTGCCAATACCACCGGCGCCGGCGCGCTCACGACGGGGAACGGCATCCTGGTCGTCGATGCGATCAGCGGCGCCATTACGGAGACGGGAGCGTTCGCGCTGGCTCGGCCGGTGCTGGCAGGCCCCTACGAATACGGCCTGTTCCGCTCGAGCGTTGACGCCAGCAACCCTCAGGCCTGGTATTTGCGCTCCGCCCTCGACTGCGCCGCCCATCCCAGCCTGCGCATCTGTGGAGGCGGAGGTGGAGGTGGAGGTGGCGGCGGCGGTGGTGGCGGCAGCGGAGGCGGAGGAGGAGGTGGTGGAGGTGGAGGTGGTGGAGGAGGCGGCGAAGGTGGAGGCGGCGGCAACATCATCCCAAACTTCAGGGAGGAGACCTCGCTTTACGCGGCTCTGCCGTCGATGTCGCTATTGTACGGTCGCAGTCTGCTGGACACGCTGCATGAGCGCGTCGGCGAGGAGGAAGACGCGCGCTTTCGCGCCGATCCCGAACACGCAAGGGTTGGTTGGGGCCGCGTGATCGGGCTCAACGGCGTGCACGAGGGCGACAGTGTTGGTGTGCTCGGCGGCTCGGCCGGCCCGCACTTTTCGTATAATTTCCTGGCACTCCAGGCCGGAATGGATTTCTTTCGATACGACCATCCCGACGGCTCGCGCGATCAGGGCGGGGCCTATTTCGCGATTGGTGGCGCCCAGGGGCGGGTCGCCCATTTCGATGGCCAGATAGGCGACAGCAATTTTGCGGCCTACACGCTCGGCGGCTACTGGACGCATTTCGGCCCGACAGGCTGGTACATCGACTCGGTCCTGCAAGGCACACTCTACGACATGCGCAGTTCGGGAGATCGTGGCATTCCGGCACTCAAGACCGGCGCTCAAGGGGGTGCTGCCTCGATCGAGGGCGGATACCCTTTCAAGTTCGCGGGCGGATATTTCATCGAGCCGCAAGCGCAACTGGTCTATCAGAACATCCATGTCGATGATGCGAGCGACATCGCGGCACGGATCCGCTTTACGGACGTGAATTCATTGGCTACCCGGATCGGTGCCCGGTTTGGTCGGACTTGGGCGATCGACGATAGTCCGCGCACGATCACGGCCTGGATACGTCCAAATCTTTGGAACGAATTCCTGGGGAACCCGACGACGTTGTTCTCCTCGGAAACCGGCTTCGTTCCCTTTCATGCCGATCTCGGCGGCCTGTGGGGAGAGATCAATGCCGGCATCAGCGGCCAGCTGACGTCGACAACGACGCTATATGCCAATGCGTCATATCAGAGCCGGTTCGATGGCGGCGGCTTTGCTTATGATGGAAAGGTCGGACTCCGGGTCAATTGGTAGCGAACGCGCGCCCTAATCGCGCTTCGCCGTCAGCCCGTCGATCATCGCGCGCGTCAGTGTCGCGATCTCTTGGCGCAGCGCGTTGAGCGGGACGGCGATCAGCTTCTGTTCGAGCCCGAGCGCGACCATGCCGTGCACGGCGGAGAACAGGCTGCGCGCGGTGACGCCGAGCTGGGTGGCCGAGCGTTGCGGGAAGAGGACGGCGAGCGGCTTGTAGATGTGGCGGAACAGGTCCATCTGCTCGGTTACAGCCCATTCCGGCACCGGCTTGCCAGGCTGCATGCGGTGTTCGAACAGGGCGCGCCACAGTTCGAGATTGTCGGCTGCGAAATCGCAATAGGCGACAGCGATCCGCGCCAGCATCTCGCGCGGCGTTGCCGGGCCGCTGATCTCGGCAAGCGAGAGCGAGGCGTCGAGCCGCGCCAGCGTGCGCGAGCCGACGCGCAGGATCAACTCGTCGACATCCTCGACCAGATTGTAAACGCCGCCATTGGCGACCCCGATTTCCTGCGCCAGTTTGCGCGTTTTCAGGCCCGAAAGGCCTCTTGCCGCTATCGCGCGCTCCGCCGCCTCAATCAGCGCCTCGCGCATTCTTGCACGCCTTTCCAATGCCTTGGACATAATTTTCCCAATTCCACCCGCCAATAAGCGTGATCGTGAGCGTCGCTCAAATATATCTTGAGCGATGATCAAGATATGGTATTGCCGATTCATGAGCGATGCTCATAACAGGGAGCAGCCAAATGTTCAAAACTGTTTTGATGCCTTTCCGCGGCGTCGCCGCGGTGGGGGAGAACTGGAAGACCGGTATCGCCCATATCGAGGTCCGCGCGACCGCGGTGCTGGAGGGCGGCCGGCAGGACCCGCCCGCGAGGCGGCGCAGGCGAAAGCCAATCTGGAGGCCGAGCACGATGCGGCGATGATCGCGCGTACGCTGTTCGCCTCGGAGATCACGCGCCTCAAGCTCGATCGCGGCCGCCGGCTTTTTGACGCGGGATATCGATGCAGCCCGGATCGTCCCATTCGTCGACGTTGCCGTCGCGGGCGTGCTCACCATCGGCCTGATGACGGATGCGCGCGCTGTTCGAATCGCAGGAGCCGGGCGCGCTGAATTCCGTCGCCGTCTTGCCCGCGCTGACGCGCGAGCAATTGATTGCATGCCTCAGCGGTCGTCCGAAAAGATCATGCTCAAACAAAAATCCGGGTAGGCTACAATCCCGTTGCATTCCGCATTGAAGGGGTCCCGTCATGACAGAGGCGACATCAGCTTTCGTGACCACGGCGCTGAGCGGCTACGAGTTGCTGGCCGATCCGCAGTTCAACAAGGGAACGGCCTTCTCCGAGACCGAGCGCGAGGCGTTCGACCTTCACGGCCTGCTGCCGCCCAATGTCGCGACGCTGGACGAGCAGGTATCGCGGCGTCTCCAGGCACTGCGCGGCTTCGAGACCGATCTCGAGCGCTACGCCTTCCTGCGCGAACTGCAGGATACCAATGAGACCCTGTTCTACGCGTTGCTGGTCGCGAACCTGGAAGAGCTGCTGCCGATCGTCTACACGCCCACGGTGGGCGCCGGCTGCCAACAGTTCAGCCGCCTGTTTCGGAAACCGCGCGGGCTGTTCCTCAGCATCCCGCACAAGGCGCGGATTGATCGCATCCTTGGGCAGCCGCGCTTCGACGCGGTCGAGGCGATCGTGGTGACCGATGGCGAGCGCATCCTCGGCCTGGGCGACCAGGGCGCCGGCGGCATGGGTATCCCGATTGGCAAGCTTGCACTCTATACGGGATGCGGCGGCCTGCATCCCGCCACAACCCTGCCGATCCTGCTCGATGTCGGGACCGACAATCCCGACTGCCTGGCCGATCCGCTCTATATCGGCTGGCGCCACGAGCGCGTGCGCGGCCAGGAATATGACGACTTCATCGAGGCCTTCGTTTCGGCCGTGGTGAAGCGTTGGCCGCGTGTCCTGCTGCAGTGGGAGGATTTCGCGAAGAACAATGCGACGCGCCTGCTCGAGCGCTATCGCGACAGGCTCTGCACCTTCAATGACGATATCCAGGGCACGGCGGCCGTAGCGACCGGCACCTTGCTCGCCGCCATCAACGTCACCGGTGTGCCGCTCAGCGAGCAGCGCGTAGCAGTGCTCGGCGCCGGCTCGGCCGGGTGCGGCATCGCCGGACTGATCCGCGCCGCCATGCGCGATGCCGGCCTGCCGGAGAGTGAGGCCGCGTCACGCTTCTTCATGGTGGACCGTGACGGTCTGCTGATCGACGGCATGGCCGGACTTGCGCCGTTTCAACTCCCCTTTGTCCAGCAGAAGCAGGCGATCGAAGGCTGGCAACTCAGCCATCCCGACAAGATCGCGCTGCTCGACGTCGTGCGCAACGCCCGCCCGACCGTGTTGATCGGCGTCTCCGGTCAGGCCGGCGCGTTCTCCGAACCGATCGTCCGCGCGATGGCCGAATGCAACAAGCGGCCGATTATCTTCCCGCTGTCGAATCCGACCTCACGTGAGGAGGCGGCGCCGGCCGATATCGAGGCCTGGACCGAAGGCCGGGCGCTGATCGGCGTCGGCAGCCCGTTCCCGCCGATCACGCGCGACGGAGCCCCTTTCAAGATCGACCAGACCAACAATTCCTACATCTTCCCGGGTGTCGGCCTCGGCGCGCTTGCGGTCGGCGCCAACCGTGTCAGTGACGGGATGTTCATGGCCGCAGCAAAGGCACTGGCCAGTTCCTCGCCCGCGCGCAGCAACCCGAAGCACAATTTGCTGCCCCTTGTCGGCGGATTACGCGAGGTGGCGGTCACGGTCGCCCTCGCTGTGGCACTCCAGGCGCACAAGGAAGGGCTCGTCACCGATGTGTCGACCGACCAGATCGAGCAGCGCATTCGCGCCAAGATCTGGACACCGCACTATGCACCTTATCGCCGCGCATAAGCGCGGTCAGCCATGGCTCCTCTCGGATTGGTAATCGGTTCTGATTGAATCAGGACCGAAGCTCCTGATTTTCGTTTTGACGCGTTTTCTTTACGCGCACGGGTGGCCACTTCGCTCGAAAACGCTATAAGACCGCACCCGCAACAACGATCGGTAAGGACCCATGTCGAAGCAATCGATGCGCGAGGAGGCCGAGCGCCTGATCCGCGAGACCATGGAAAGGCGGAACCTCGTCATCAAGCAGGGGACGACCCGGATCGACGCCGTCTGCGGCAAATGCGGTGCACCGAACCGCGTGCAGGCAGCGAAGGGCCAGTCGCGTGTCAAATTCGCCTGCAAGGACTGCGGCCATAAGCAGGAAACGCTTTGAGAGCCTATTTGAGGGCTTCGCAGACCGTGACGTGGTCTGGCGCGATCTGCGCCGCGCCCCGCAGCGAGACAATGCTCCACCATGCTTCGAGTGCGCGGCGGCTGCACGCGAGCTTCACGCTCATCCCGCCGGCAAATCTGATCCAGGCCTCAAAATTGTGGCGTGACACCGCGATCACCACGGGAATGTCGGCGTCGAGCGCGCGTTCAATCAGAAACGCAAGGCCTTCGCCATTGCGCTCGCGTTTTCCGAAGCGGTTGACGATGAGGAGGTCGGCGCCTGCTTGCAGCGCACCGGCGACGCGAGCGCCCGCGTCCTGAAGCCGCGCCAGGTCGAGCTTGCAACCGGTCGCCGCGGAATCGGCCGCCTGCGCCAGCCGCAGTTTTTCACCGGTAGGGATGAGGACGGCCGAGAGACTCGAGTCGTCGCATTCTCCAGCCTGCACCATTCCGACGGCGCGGAAACCGCGCGCATTGAGATCATCGGCGAAACCGCGCAACACAGCATCGGGATCATCGTTGTCGTCATAGACAAGAGCGGCAAAATCGCACTGGGCGTCGAACATGGTGCGCCTCCCGTCGAGAGACGGCGACCGCGGCGCTCGGCCGCGATCGCCGGATCATGAATCAAGCGGCCGGGGGGCCATTGATGATCTGCAACTGGGTGAATTCGGCGAGGCCTTCCTCGGCGAATTCGGTGCCGATGCCCGACTGCTTGGCGCCGCCGAACGGGATGTGCGGCGCCATGTCGAGGTGCTTGTTGATCCAGACGGTCCCGGCCTCGATCCTGGTCGCAACGTCATGGGCGCGATCGATGTCGGACGACCAGACCGACGCACCGAGGCCATAGGTCGTCGCATTGGCGCGGCGGATCACGTCGTCCTTGTCGGAATATTTGATCACCGGCAGCACCGGGCCGAACTGCTCCTCATCGACCAGCTTCGAGCCCTCCTGGATATCGCGCACGATCGTCGGCTCGATGAAATAGCCGGGACGGTCCATCGCCGAGCCCCCGGCAATGACATTGCCGTTCTTGCGGGCGTCGTCGAGGAAGGCCTTCACCTTTTCATACTGCATCTTGTTTTGTAGCGGGCCGAGCTTGGTGCCCTGTTTGGAACCATCGTCGACCACGGTGTTCTTGGCGATCGCGACCAGCTCGTTGCAGATTTCGTCATAGACGGACTCGTGCACGTAGAGCCGCTTGATGGCGAGGCAGACCTGGCCCGAATTCTGGAAAGCGCCTTCGAAGATGCCGGGTGCGACCTTCTTCGGATCGACATCGTCGAGCACGATGCCGGCATCGTTGCCGCCGAGCTCGAGCGTGATCCGCTTCAGTGTCTGCGATGCACTTGCCATCACCTTCTGTCCCGTCGCGGACGAGCCGGTGAAGGAGATCTTGCGAATGTCAGGATGCTTGGTCATGTGATCGCCAAGGTCGTTGGCGTCGGTGATGACGTTGAGCACGCCCCTCGGCAGGATATCCTTGACGAGTTCGGCAAAGCGCAGCGTCGACAGCGGCGTGGTCGGTGCAGGCTTGACAACCAGCGTGTTGCCGGCGAGCAGCGCCGACGGCAGTTTGAAGCTGAGGATCAGCAGCGGATAGTTCCAGGGGATGATGGCGCCGACCACGCCAAGCGGGCGGCGATAGGCCTCGACCTTGCGGTCGCCGGAATTCTCGATCACACGCATCGGCAGTTCGAGCGACCCGAGATAGCGGAAGAAGCCGGCCATGCCCATGACCTCGGCGGTCGCGTCCGCGAGCGGCTTGCCCTGCTCGCTGGTCAGCAGGCGAGCGAGATCGTTGGCATTGGCTTCGATCGCATCCGCCATCCTGACTACGAGCTTGCGACGTTCCTCGATCGGCGTGCCCGACCAGGCCGGGTAGGCGGACTTCGCGGCGGCGACGGCCTTGTCGAGCTGTTTCTTTGAGGCGCGCGGGCACTGCGCCAGCACCTCCTCGGTCGCCGGGTTGAGGACGGGCATGGTCTGATCGCCGGGCACCATCTTGCCGTCAATGAGAAGATTGTAATCGCTCATATGCTTTGCTCTCCCTGGGTCAACGGGCCTTCACGGCCTCGCTATATCCAATCATATATCACGAATTGCGGCGAGTGGGCCACGGCCAATAACGGCTGGACGGCGAGTGGGATATCGATATATTCTTTAGACTATAACGAAGAAATGATCGGAGTGCCGACATGAAGATCGAAACTCAGGAGCTCACCACCTGTGAGGTAGCGCCCGACGGTCGCGCCATCTCGCTGGGTTTCGTGGATTCCAACGGAGAGCCCGCGACGATCCGCCTGTCGGTCAACCAGGTGGGCGCGCTGGTCATGACCCTGCCCGGGCTGATCAGCAAGGCGTTGCAGACCCGCTTCGGCGACCGGTCGTTGCGCTACGCCTATCCGTTGGATTCCTGGATGATCGAGCAATCCACCGATCCGGCCCAGGGCATGATGACGCTGACGACCACCGACGGATTCAGCGTCTGCTTTTCGATACCGCGCACGCAGCAGAGCGAACTGGGCGAAGCCTTGGTGGCGCAACCTGCGACGCAGGGGCGGGTGCGCGCGAATTAGAAGGTTTCGTAGGGTGGATTGGCGAAGCGCAACCCACCAGTTTTCTCACCCACCAAAGATGGTCGGTTACGCCGGAGGTTCTCGCGCGTTGAGTCAGCGCCGACGTAGCCGGCTAACCCACCCTGCGCACTGGAGCGTCTACGTCTGCTTCACGAACGCCGCGAACGCGACGGCGTAGTCGGGGTGCCAGCGCGACAGCGCCGGACGGTTCTCGACGATATCGCCGGCGGCCCAGAGGATGCGGCGCTCGTCGAGCGTGCGCGGCACGTCGTTGTCGGGGCACAGGATGTAGAAATCGCCGGCATCGAGGCGCTCGATCATGAAGTCGACAGTCTGTTCCGCCGTCCAGGCGCCTGCCGGCTTCTCGGTGCGGCCGCGCGCGGTGAGGCCGGTAAAGACGAAGCCGGGGATCAGGAGATGCGCTGATATCCTGCAGCCAGCGGTGTTGCGCAACTCGTGCTGCAGCGCTTCGGTGAAGGATTTCACGCCGGCCTTGGAGACGTTGTAGGCGGGATCGCCGGGCGGCGTGGTGATGCCCTGCTTGGATCCGGTGCTGATGATCAGTCCCGGCCGCCCGCGCGCGATCATGTTGGGCGCGAACGCCTGCGTGCCGTTGATCACGCCCCACAGATTGACGGCGAGGATGCGCTGCCAGTTGTCGGATGGCCCGAACATTGTGCTGCCGGGCCCGATGCCGGCATTGTTCATCAGGATATCCGTGCCGCCGAATCGCTGTGCCACGGCGGCCTCGAGTCCCGCAACCTCGTCGGCGCGGCTGACATCGACTGCGGCCGTCATGATGTCGGCCGGACCGCCGGGCGCGACGGATGATAGTTTTGTCTCAGCCTCCCTCAGCCTGTCGGCGCCGATGTCTGCGATGCAGACCTTCATGCCGGCCTTCGCGAACCGCAGCGCGGCGGCCAGTCCGATGCCGGACGCCCCTCCGCTGATCACGGCAACATGATTTGGCGACATCGCGGGATGGGGCATCGTCTCTCTCCAGACAGATTAGGGCCGATCATCACTAGCCTAACACGTGGCGCGCAGCATGCACGCAGGTGCATGGGAGACCTTCACGCATGCTGTCTCTATCAACGGCGGCTCGGCTTTACGGTTCAACGGCACCGCTGTAAAATCGGCTATATAACGCGTCAGAGACCTCAGCCGAATATCCGGAAAATCAGGAGAGCAAGAAATGGCTGTTACGCAGGCGGTTCCGATCACGCGCCATCCTTACGCGGATGGCTCCTGCAAGAAGATGCTGATCGACGGCAAATGGGTCGACGCCGCCTCCGGCAAGACGTTCGAGACGCACAATCCGGCAACCGGCGAACTGCTTGCGACCGTGGCCGAGGGCGATGCCGAGGACATCAACCGTGCGGTTGCCGCCGCGCGCCGCGCCTTCGAGGGACCATGGAGCAAGGTCAAGCCGTTCGAGCGGCAGAATATGCTGCTCAGGCTTGCCGACCTCGTCGAAGCGAATTTCGAGGAACTGTCCCAGCTCGACACGCTCGATATGGGCGCGCCGATCAGCCGTACCCGCGGCAACAAGCTGCGCGCGCTCGGTATGCTGCGCTACTACGCGGGGCAAGCGACCGCGATCCATGGCGAGACCATCGAGAACTCGCTGCCGGGCGAGATCTTCTCCTACACGCTGAAGGAGCCGATCGGCGTGGTCGGCGCCATCATCCCCTGGAACGGGCCGCTGACCGCGACGATCTGGAAGATTGGACCTGCAATCGCGACCGGCTGCACCGTGGTGCTCAAGCCCGCCGAGGAATCGCCACTCACCTCGCTGCGTGTCGCCGAGCTCTGCATGGAAGCCGGGATTCCCGCCGGCGTCGTCAACGTCGTGCCGGGCTATGGCGAGACCGCGGGTGCGGCGCTCGCCTCGCATCCCGACGTCGACAAGGTCGCATTCACCGGTTCGCATGTCACGGGCCAGTCGATCATCCGTGCATCGGCCGGCAACCTCAAGCGCGTATCGCTCGAGCTTGGCGGCAAGTCCCCCGACATCGTGTTCGCCGACGCCGATCTCGATGCCGCGGTGCCGGGTGCGGCAATGGCGGTGTTCGCCAATTCGGGGCAGATCTGCAGTGCGGGCACGCGGCTGTTCGTCGAGCAGAAGGTCTATGATGAATTCGTCGGCCGTGTCGCCGAGTTCGGCAGGAAGCTGCAGGTCGGTAACGGCCTTGATCCCAACACCCAGATCGGCCCTCTGGTGTCGCAACAGCAGATGGACCGCGTCTCCGGCTATCTCGAGATCGGCCAGAAGGAAGGCGCAAGGGCAGTGGCGGGCGGCGCCCGCCTGATCGAGGGCGCGCTGTCGAAGGGCTACTTCGTGCAGCCGACCGTGTTTGCCAATGTGCAGGACAACATGCGGATCGCGCAGGAGGAGATATTTGGCCCGGTCATCTCGGCGATCTCGTTCAAGGATCCGGAAGAACTGATCAAGCGCGCCAATGCCACGACCTTCGGTCTCGGCTCAGGCGTGTGGACCACCAATGTCAGCAAGGCGCACCAAGTGGCGAAAGCGCTGCGCGCCGGCTCGGTCTGGGTCAATTGCTATCAGGCGATGGACCCGGCGGTGCCGTTCGGCGGCTACAAGATGAGCGGCTATGGTCGCGAGTCCGGCAAGCAGCATGTCGAGGAGTATCTCAACGTGAAGGCGGTCTGGATCAAGACGGGCTAGGCGCTGTGATCTTCACTCCCCCCTTGCGGGGAGAGGTCGGATCGCATCGGCCCCTCATCCTAACCGTCCAAGGCGAGCTTCGCTTGTCTCGACTCCGCGGGAGCGGGATGAGGGGCACTTCGCTTGGTTTGCTAGAGATCCGGGCAATGGCGGCCCTAGGCCGCCATTTTCATTTCGCTGCAACCTTCTTCGGCTTGCCGATGTCGCTGTGCAGCGCCTCGAGGTCCTTGCGCACGGCGCTGGCGGCGTCGCGTTCGATCTTGCGATAACGTGCCACCAGGGAGATGCCGAACGGCGTCAGCACCGCACCGCCGCCGTTCTTTCCGCCGGTCTGCCGCGCCACCGCGGCCTGCCGGCAGATGCGGTTGATCTCGTCGACGAGATCCCAGGCGCGCTTGTAGCTCATATCCATCGCGCGGCCGGCGGCGGAGATCGAGCCGCATTCCCTGATGTTTTCCAGCAGCTGGATTTTGCCCGGCCCGATCCGGCCCTCGGCATCGAGGTCGATGCGGAGACTCAGGGAGGGGAGCGATCTGGCGCCCGGCTTTGGCATGGAAGACCTGTTTTTCGAGCGATGAGATTGCCACTACCCGCTTTTGCAAACAAGATGAACCCGTTACATAACGGGAAACCACAAGCAATAACCGGGGCAGGCATGAATCCTCCGTCGCTCTTCTCTCCGCTCAAGATCGGTCCCTATCAGCTCAAGCACCGTGTCGTGATGGCGCCGCTGACGCGGATGCGCGCGGCGAAGCCCAGCCTCGCGCCGCGGCCGCTGAACGTCGAATATTACGCGCAGCGTGCGACCCCAGGCGGATTGATCATCGCGGAAGCCTCCCCCGTGGCCGCGAACGGCTTCGGCAGTCCCGGCGTTCCCGGCATCTACAGCGAGGCGCAGATCGCGGGCTGGCGCGAGGTGGTGGACGCCGTGCACGCCAAGGGCGGCTTCATCTTCCTGCAACTCTGGCATGTCGGGCGCGTCTCGCATTCCTCGTTCCAGCCGGGCGGCGTGCTGCCGGTCGCGCCGTCGGCGGTTCCGATCTCCTCCGAGTTCAAGGCGATGACGGCGGATGGCAAGGTCGTCGACTATGAAACCCCGCGCGCGCTGGAGGCAGGCGAAATCCTGCTCCTGGTCGAGAGCTACCGGGAGGCTGCCAGGAACGCGCTTGCCGCCGGCTTCGACGGCGTCGAAATCCACGGCGCCAATGGCTACCTGGTCGAGCAGTTCCTGCAGTCGCGCAGCAACCTGCGCACCGACCAATATGGCGGCTCGATCGAGAACCGCGTGCGCTTCTTGATGGAGGTGACGCAGGCCGCGATCGACGTCTGGGGCGCCAATCGGGTCGGCGTGCGGCTGTCGCCCTACGGCATCGCCAATGGCAGCGGCGAGGCCGACCCGATGCCGCTGTACAGCCACGCCGTGAAGTCGCTGGACAAGCTCGGGCTTGCCTACCTGCATTTCATCGAGCCACGCTCGAGCGGCGCCGGCCGCGCCGAGGTCAACTGGCAGAACGTGCCATCGGCGATGGTGCTGTATCGCCCGCTTTGGAGCGGGGTTCTGCTCACTGCAGGCGGATTTTCCGGCGATGCGGCGCAGGCCGCGATCGCCGAAGGGCATGCCGACGCGATCGCGTTCGGCCGCATATTCATCTCCAATCCGGACCTGCCGCAGCGCCTGCAGCACGGCCATGAGTTGACGCCATATAACCGCGCGACGTTCTATGGCGGGGAAGAGAAGGGCTATACGGACTACCCGGTGCACGACGAGATGGCGCAGGCGTAAACTTCCGTCATTGCGACGGAGTTCGCGACAAAATTGCAAAGCAATTTTGCGCTGATGCGACGAAGCGATCCATCGTTCCTCGCGCGCGGGCGCATGGATTGGCTTCGCTTCGCTCGCAATGACGACGTTAAAAGCGAACCGGGAGACCCAATGTTTCCTGACGACGACGAAACGGAGACGAAGAAGAAGCGAAAGCAGCCCGTCGCGCTGGCGAAGCCGGCCGCGGGCCAATGCCTGTGCGGACAGGTGCGCTTCGAGATCGACGTGCCGGCGCGCTGGGCGTGGCACGACCACACGCCGGCGAGCCGCCGCGCGCACGGCGCGGCCTACGCGACCTATGTCGGGTGCTGGCGCAAGCGCTTCCGCATCACAGAAGGCCAGAATTCGCTCTCGCGCTACGAGGACGCCGCAACCGGGACCGCGCGCGCCTTCTGCTCCAACTGCGGCACGCCGATCATCTACGAACGCGCCCATTCGCCGCACATGGTGAACATTCCCCGCGCGCTGTTTTCGGGACGCACCGGCCGGCAGCCGCTCTATCACATCGCGATCGAGGAATTGCAGGAATGGGCTTATACCGGCGAGCCGCTGGTGCCGTTGAAAGGCTTTCCGGGAGTGGTCTGGCAGCGGTCCAAAAAGAAGAAGCGGAGCGATCGCGAGGGCATGTTCTAAAGCATGATCCAGAAAGTGCGCAGCGGTTTTCCGTTCGTGCCGGAGCGACGCCTGCAGTAAGCAACGATACTGGTTGCTAGAGCACTCCGGCCGTTTCGGCGGCGGATCTTTCGCGCTGACGACGCCTGATTTCGGCAAGGTCGGTAACGCACGCCGCAAAATTCTCGTTTCCGGGCGGCATCTGGAATTTTGTACAGTACTCGCGGTCTTCCTGCTGAATTTGCTCGGCCCTGAGACGTTCCGCCGTTCGTCTCATCGCCGGCGCTTCGATGAGCGCGTGGACTGCAAGTGCGCTTACTGCCACACCCACGGTAATGCCCGGCATCCAGGATCGCGGTAAACGCCACGTCAACAAACTCCCGGCTCTGGAAATGTCGGTGTTCATGGGCTCCTCCTAACGTCGCGGCGCCCGGCGCTGCGGCCTCCCGCCATCCCTCTAGACCCTTTACAGTGCCCGGATAATCGGCGATGAACGCGTAGCACTCATGAATTGAGTTCACGTATGACCAACGCGGCCAACGAAATGGGCGTGTTCGAGCGGGTGGTCGAGCGCGGCAGCTTTGCCGCCGCAGCACAGGATGTTGGGCTTTCACCCTCGGCGATTTCGAAGCTCATTTCGCGATTGGAGCAGCGGCTGGGGGTGCGCCTCATTAACCGGACGACCCGGCGCCTGGCGCTCACGGCGGAAGGCAGAATCTATCTCAAGCGTTCCCAGGAGATTCTTGCCGCCATCGAGGCGACGGAGTCAGAGATCGCTTTGGCTCGCCTGTCACCGCGCGGCCTGCTGAGGGTGCAAGCGCCCCCGGTCATGATCGGAGATCATTTCGGGCCGGCATTGTCGGATTTCCTTGCTCGCTATCCGCGGATGACGGTCGAGTTTCTGGTGACGAACCGTCCCATCGATCTCGTGGCTGAGAATGTCGACGTAGCGATGCGGACAGGAAAGCTTCCAGACTCTTCAATGATCGCATGCAAGATCATCGATCTCACCCAGATCATCTGTGCGAGTCCGGAATATCTGGCTCACCATGGCCGTCCGATGGCTCCTGCCGATCTCGCGCGACATCAATGTTTGATACTCAACGGCATCCCTGAACCGACAACGTGGACCTTCAAGGGCCAGGGCGGCCGCATCGCAGTGGAGGTCAAGGGTACGGTCAGCGCGGACAGCTCTGATGTGCTCCTGAGACTGGCCATCGAAGGTGTCGGGATCGTTCGCCTGGGCGAGCTTGCGGTCGCGAGAGCACTTAGGACCGGATTGCTGGAGCCGCTCCTGCTCGATGTGCAAGTGAGCGAGGGATATCCGCTGTGGGCTCTCTTGCCGCCGGGTCGGCAACGATCTCCCAAGGTCAAAGTGTTTCTGGATTTTCTCAGAGAACGGCTTGGGCTGGCGCCATGGCGAGCGACAGCCGCAAAGGTGAGCCAGAGGCGCCGGCACCATAGAGCGCACACTGATGCTTGCTGATGCAAGGCAGCCATGACCGCGCGCTCCGTTGCTTCAGCGGAACGAGTTCGCGCATGATCCTCGCACCCCGGATGCCAACGAGCCATCGGGTCTGGAGGAGATATGAAGAACCGCATTACCGGCCGCTCCGCCTTCCTCGCATTGCTGAAGGACGAGGGTGTCACGCATCTGTTCGGCAATCCTGGCACCACCGAATTGCCGATCATGCACGCGCTGAAGGATCATCCCGACCTCACCTATGTGATGGCGATGCAGGAGAGCCTGGTCGTCGCGATGGCGGACGGTTTTAGCCGCGCCTCGGGCAAGCTCGTCGCCTGCAACGTCCATGTCGCGCCCGGGCTCGGCAATGCGATGGGCTCGCTCTACAATGCAAGCTTCACCGGCACGCCGCTGATCCTCACTGCCGGGCAGCAGGAGCAGGGCCACGGGCTGACGGAGCCGGTGCTTTATGGCCCGCTGGTACAGATGGCGACGCCGCTGGTGAAGTGGGCGGTCGAGGTAACGCGCCTGGAAGACCTGCCGCGAATCGTGCGCCGCGCCGCCAAGATCGCAACCACGCCGCCAAGCGGACCCGTCTTCATCTCGCTGCCCGGCGACATCCTCAATTCCGAGGCCGGCATCGAGCTTGGCCGCCCGACTCGCGTCGATACCCGCGTGAGGCCATCGGAGGGATCGCTTCAGGCGCTTGCGGCGCGCATCCTGAAGGCCGAGCGTCCGGTGATCGTGGTCGGCGACGAGATCGTGAAGAGCGACGCGCTGCGCGAAGCCGCCGACCTTGCGGAGACGCTGGGGTGTCCCGCCTATCAATCTTCGACCCCATACGGCGCGCATTTCCTATCCGAAAGCCCGTGCTTCATGGGTGCGCTGGCGCGCATTCAGAAGATCGCCCGCGATGTGCTCGCTCCGTACGATCTCCTGATCGCGCTCGGCGGCGATCCGCTGCGCATGTCCGTCTATAGCGAGGTCGATCCGCTGCCGGATGGGCTTGGCATCGTGCAGGTTGGTCTTGTCGATGGCGACCTCGCAAAGAACTATGGCGTCGAGATCGCGGTGAAGGCCGATGTGAAGGAAACGCTGCGCGCGCTGGTGCCGGCGCTGAAGGCTGCGGGCGGTGGCGCGCTGGAGGCGCGCGCGAAACAAGGGCGTGCCGCGCTGGCATCGAAGAACTGGACGGCGAAGCGCAAGGCGCTGGTCGAGCAGATCTCGAAAGCGAGCCACACCGCGCCGATCGATCCGGACTGGCTGGCGCTGCAAGTCGTCGAGGCGATGCCCGAGAACGCCATCCTGGTCGACGAGGGCCTGACCTCGTCGCGCCAGATCATCGCGTTGCGTCCGCATCGCGACCGCTACGGCTATCACGCGCTCGCCTCCGGCGGCATCGGCTGGGGTCTGCCGGCCGCCGTCGGCGTCAGCCTTGCCAATCCGCAGCGGCCGGTGGTCTGTTATTCCGGTGACGGCTCATCGATGTACTCGATCCAGTCGCTGTGGACCGCTGCGAACCACAAGCTGCCGTTGACCTTCGTCATCGTCAACAATGGCGGCTATCGCATCATCAAGCAGCGCCTGCTCGCCTTCCATGGCGACGACCATTATGTCGGCATGGATTTCGTCGATCCGCCGGTCGATTTCACCGGCGTCGCACGGTCGCTCGGGCTCGAGGCGATCAGGATATCAGATCCGCAGGAGCTGAAGGGCGCGATGACATCCGCGTTCAGCCGGCCCGGCGCCAAGCTGATCGAGGTCGTGGTGAGCAATGCCGTGAATTGAACTTCACGGCGCGCGGGGTCATCGCTGTCGCGTCAGCGGGCCTTGGCGTCGCGGCTTCGAGACCGACTCCGAGATGCGCTGGGTCGAGATATCCGCCCGATTTCGCGGAGAAAGAGTTCTGCGCTGAAACTTGAACCGACTATCCTTCGTATATCGTTGCGCAGGGCGAGGCTGACAGTTGGAGTAAACCCGTCATGTCGAAACTGCGGACGTTGTTGACCTGCATCCTGTTCATTTGTTCCGTTGGAACTAGCGAAGCCGCGCCGCCTGATTCACCCGGTACCGTTTATATGGACGGGCTCCCATGTAACATCGCCTGCCAGTCCTATATGGCTTGGTCCCGTCAGCTATCTATGTCACGGCAGGCTTCGGTTCCGGCTCAGTTTGCCAGACAGGCGTCGAGGGCGAGGGCGCAACGTCCAAATAAAATCAGCACGCCGAACCGAGCGGCGCTGACTCGTGTAGCAAGGAAAGTCACACCAAGACACATTGAATCGTCGCCCGCTAGCCTTGCCGATCGGCGGCTCCCGAATCGTGGAGAAGCGAAGTCCGTCTCTTCCGAGAGCGCGGAATCCTTGCCGGTACCCAATCCCTCCTCGGCTTCAGGAGCTGGAACACCACCGGGTCAGGCCGCAACTTCCCCAGTGGTGGAGGATCTCACGACCGCGAGCGTGGCACCGAAACAAAATCCGGACAGCGACATAAAATCTTTCGGTCCCGCGGAAGGCGTTCCCCCTGCTGATGCCGAAACGGCAGCGCTTGCACCACCAAACAACACCGATCAACTGGTTGCTGTTCTTCTCGTTCGCTCGGAAATAGCGTCGGTGTCCGATCTGGCCAATAAGATCGTCGCGATCGATGTCTCACGATCCGATTCTGTTGCCGATGTGAGGACCGCGATGGTGGCAGCGGGCGCAACTGAAATTCAAATGAGCGAGGGTGAAACGCTAGCTTTTCTCCGGGTGATAGATGGAGAAGTGCCGGCCGCGGTCGTGACCGTAGCGCCTCCGGAGGAGGCGGAGATATGGGCCGAAGTTCCGGGCTTCAAAATCCTTCGAATCCCGCTTTCGCCTTCAGAGAAAGCGGGTCGCGGATAGTCAATGAGCATTCGTCAGGCCTGAATGGAATCCACTTCATTTCCGCGCGCAATCCGACCGCGGCGTTCCCAGACTTCCGGCACAGGTGGTAGATTGGCCGCATGATCTGCGGCGGCAGGAACGGCACGCCCTGGTCGGTGTGGTCGATCGCAACATCGACCTCGAAGATGCGGCGGATGGCTTCGGGCGTCCACGTTTTCAACGAGATCAATCGGCAGGATTGCCGCAGCGCATGTCGCCGCAAGCAGGAGAATTCAATCATGTTCATCGCGATGAACCGGTTTCAGGTGAAGAAGGGCTCGGAGCAGGCGTTCGAGACCGTGTGGAACACGCGGGAGTCCTATCTCGGCGACACGCCGGGCTTCATAGAGTTTCATCTGGTGAAGGGACCGGAGGCCGAGGACCATACGCTCTATGCGACACACACGATGTGGGCCGACAGGGGCGCTTTCGAGGCCTGGACCAGGTCGGATGCGTTCCGCCGCGCCCATTCCCGCGCCGGTAACGAGACCGGCGGCAGCCTCTATCTCGGTCATCCGAAGTTCGAAGGATTCGACGTGCTGATCACCGAACGCGCCACGACCCCAACTCTCTCACCGTCACCCTGAAGGAGCGCGCTCTTGCACGCGTCTCGAAGGGCGACGGCGCAGCCCGGGCCGCTCATGCTTCGGGTCCGCTACGCGAGCGCCTCCAGCGACAATGGCGAAGCCGTTGCGCGGGCATGAGGGGGATGGAGACGAGCGCACATCGCTACTCCTTCACCGCGCCAGTAAGAGACGATACGTAGTAGTCCACGAACAGGGAGTAGAACAGCGCGACCGGCAACGAGCCGAGCAGCGATCCGGCCATCAGCGCGCCCCATTGATAGACGTCACCGGTGACGAGCTCGGTCAGGATCGCGACCGGCACCGTCTTGTTGGCGCCGCTCTGGATGAAGGCAAGTGCGTAGATGAACTCGTTCCACGACAGCGTGAAGGAGAAGATGCCGGCCGAGATGAGGCCGGGCACGGCGAGCGGCAGCGTGATCCGACGCAGGATCTGCAGCCTTGTCGCGCCGTCGACCAGCGCGCATTCCTCGAGCTCGTAGGGGATCGACTTGAAATAGCCGATCAGGAGCCAGGTGCAGAACGGCACCAGGAAGGTCGGGTAGACCAGGATCAACGCCATTGGGCTGTCGAACAGGCCGAACTGCACGATCACGGTCGCGAGCGGAATGAACAGGATCGACGGCGGCACCAGATAGGCGAGGTAGATGCCTAGGCCCACATAGGGGCTGCCACGGAAGCGCAGCCGCTCGATCGCATAGGCTGCGAGCGTGGACGCAAACAGCGACAGGAAGGTCGAGCCGATCGCGACCATCATCGTGGTCTTCAGCCAGTGCGGATAGGACGTATTGAACAGCAAGTGCCTGATGTGCGCGAGCGTCGGCGAAGAGATCCAGAACGGATTGTGTTCCCTGAAGTTCAACAGTTCCGCGTTCGGTTTGAACGCGGTGATCGTCATCCAGTAGAACGGGAACAGAAGGATCAGCACGAAGCAGGACAACGGCAGATAGATCATCACCACGCGTCGGGTGCGGGAGTCCCACGACATTGTATCGGGGGTGGCGCTGCCGACATTGCTCGATTGGGCGACAGCGTCAGTCATTGGCCTCTCCCTGCTGCCATTTGCGGCGCGCGAGGCCGAAGTAGCTAAACAACGTCGCGAACACCAGGAACGGGATCATGGAGACCGCGATCGCCGCGCCCTCGCCGAGTTCGCCGCCGGCGATGCCGCGCTGGAATGCGAGCGTGGCGAGCAGGTGCGTCGAGTTGACCGGGCCGCCGCGGGTAATGGCGTAGACGAGCTGAAAGTCGGTGAAGGTGAAGATGATCGAGAACGTCATCACGATCGCAAGTATCGGCATCATCATCGGAAAGGTGATGTAGCGGAAGCGCTGCCAGGCGCTGGCGCCGTCGAGCATCGCCGCCTCGTAGAGCGAGGGCGAGATGGTCTGCAGTCCCGCGAGCAGCGAGATCGCGACGAAGGGGATGCCGCGCCAGATATTGGCCGCGATCAGCGAGAACCGCGCTGCCCAGGGCGTGCCGAGGAAGTCGATATTGGTGGAGCGGATGTGCAGCACGTCGACCAGAAGATACGAGATGATCGAGAATTGCGGATCGTAGATCCACCAGAACGCCAGCGCCGAAAGCACTGTCGGCACGATCCACGGCAGCAGCACGATGGCGCGCAGCAGGCTCTTGAACGGGAAGTGGTTGTTGAGCAGAAGCGCGAGCCAGAAGCCGAGCGCGAATTTTCCGAAGGTCGCCACCCCGGTGTAGAAGATGCTGTAGAACACCGCGCCCCACCACAGCGGATCCTTCAGCAGATACTGGAAATTCTCCAGGCCGATGAAGACGCCTTTCTGGCCGATGGTAGTATCGGTGAAGGCGAGCCAGATGCCGAGGCCAAGCGGATAGGTGAGGAACACGGCGAGCAGGCCGATCGCGGGCGCGAGGCACATCGCGATCAGGAACGGCTTGTAGTCGAACAGGCGCACGATCCAGCCCGGTTGCCGGATCGCCACGCTACGCGATGGTAGGGTCGTTACAGACATCGAATGCTCGTCCAGCGTCGCCATTGCGCGGAGCGAGGCGACGAAGCAACCCATTTCTCCTGTATGGTACTATGGATCGCTTCGCTTCGCTCGCAATGACGGTTGATCCAGATATGCGGTCTCACCGGCCCTGTCGGCGGAAATACCGCTTGCAGCGCTGCTCGGCTTCCGCGGCCGCAACCTCCGGCGTCGCCGCGCCGGTCGCAACCGATGCGCACATCTGGATCAGCACGTAGTCGGCGCTGACCGCTCCGGTCGCCGTCGAGATCGGACCCTTGTAGCCGTCATAATAGGTGCTGTTCATCGTGTTCTTGAAGATCTTGACCTTGGGATCTCCGGACCACACCGTGGCGTCGGCATAGGCGGCAAGCGGCTGTGCCCAGTAGCCCGAGTTGGCGTTGAGCCACGGCTCGTACTGTTCCTTTTCCAGCATGAATTGCAGGAATGCCTTCGCGGCATTCGGATACGGGCTGTGCTTGAAGACCATCGCGTTCAGGGTCAGACCAGCCATCGGCGAGATCTTGGCGAGGCCCTTCGGCAGCAACTGGTGTTCGCTGTCCTCGGCGATCGCGCGTGTCGCCGGATCGTTCTTCAGCGAGAAATACAGCGAGACGCCGTTGGCGGTCAGCGAGATTTCCTGCGAAGAGTAGGCACGGTTGTTGCTGACGTCGTTCCACGACGGCGTGCCGGCGATGAAGGTCGGGTACAACTCCTTGACCCATTTCAGCGCATTGATCGTTTCCTTGCTGTTAATGACGACGTTGCCGTCCTCATCGAGCAGGGAGGCGTTGTGCGACCACAGCACCCAGTTGGCGAAGCCGTTGCCGTCGCCCTTCGCATTACCCAGCGCGAAGCCCGCCGGTTTGCCGGCCTTATGGAGCTTCTGGCACAGGTCCAGGATTGTGGCGTGATCTTCCGGGACCTTGTCGTAACCGACCGATTGCAGCACCGATTTGCGGTAGATTAGTGGGCCGGCGGTCGCGCCGAACGGCAACCCGATCCAGGCGTCGCTCTTGTTCTTCTTGCCATAGCGCTGTGCCAGTGGCAGCCAGCCGCCATAGCGCTTGCCGAGATAGTCGGCGACATCGGTGAGTTCGATCAGCTTGTCGATGTAGACGTGCGGAGAATCGGAAAAGCCGATGATGACGTCAGGGCCGGCGCCGGAATTCGAGGTCACCGCGGTCTGCTGGTTGATGTCCTCCCAGCCGACGAAGTCGACCTTGACCTCGACGCCAGTCTTGTCGGCGAATTTCTTCGCATTCTCGCGGAACACGTCCTCGTCGGCCTGGACGAAGCGCACCGGGCGCAACATGCGCAGGCTCGCGCCCTTTTCGATCGGCAGCGATGGCGCCGCAACATCGGCGGCCTTCACTTTCGATGCATCCTGCGCCGAAGCGCCGGTTGCCGCCAGTGCCGCGGCGGATAGCCCGAGTGCCAACGCATCACGACGGGTGAGGTCGTTGCTCATCAATTTCTCCCTGCTTTTGTTGCCTTCCCGGCGTTGATCGCCGGTGAAGGGTCTTCGTGGTTCTGACGCGTTCTCGTCACGCGAACCGATCTGTCGCGCACGCATGCCGGACAGATCGGGCTCGAAAACGCCGTCCCCGTGGCTCAGCTATTTGGACCGCGATCCATGCTGACGGGTTGCCAGCGTCGCAGCGTGGTGTGTTGCAGCACCGACGGGTTGACGCAGCTTACCGGCCACATGCCCGAAAGCACTAGTGACAATTCGTAGCCCACCCGGCGCTTGCGCGCTTCGTCAAAACGTGCCGAGGCGGACGCGACATGGGCGGTCAAGGTAACATTGTCCATTCCGAGCATCGGATTGTTGTGCGATGGCGGCTCCTTCTCCAGCACGTCGAGCGCGGCATGGGCGATCCAGCCCTCCTGCAACGCCTTGACCAGCGCCTCTTCGTCCACGGTGGCGCCTCGGCCGGTGTTGATGAAGATGGCGGATTTTTTCATCTGGCGGAAATGCTTCTCGGTCAGCATGTGGTGCACCTCGGGGCGGGCCGGGGCGTGCATCGAGATGAAATCCGATTGCGATAGCACCTCGGACAGCGTGGACGGGATCACGCCGTGGTCGTACATCAGCGTTTCCTGGATAAAGGGATCGTAGGCCATCATCCTGAGGCCGAAGGGTGCGGCGCGCTTGGCGACCGCGCGCGCGACGCGGCCGAACGAAACGAAGCCGAGCGTCTGGCCCATCAGGCGCGGAATTTTCAACAACGCCGGCCGCCCCTCGGCCCAACGTCCGGTGCGCACCATCTTGTCCTGCTCGATCAGGCGGCGGAAGCCCGCCAGCAGCAGCATCATCGCGTGGTCGGCGACCTCCTCGATGAAGGTGTCGGGGATGTTGGTGACGGGGATGCCGCGGGCGGTGGCGGCCTTCACGTCGACCGAGTCGACGCCGACGCTGCCAAGCGTGATCACCTTGCAATTATCGAGGGCGTCGATGACCGTCTTGGTGATCGGCATGCCCTTGGCGTAGATCGCGTCTGCGCTCTTCGCGGCGGCGATAAATTCCGCCTCGTTGGCCGGGGCCTCGACGATCTCGGCACCGATCGGATCGAGCGCCTCCCTCTCGTAATCATAGCCGCCGCCGGCGACGGTGAAGCTTGCACCCTTCGGCGTGACCACTCTGAATTTCGACATTGCTTGCTCCCGCTTCTAAGTCTTCTGTTCTTGCTTCTTGCTCGTTTTCGTCATGCGTGCGGCATGGCCTTGCGCCGCAGCCTTCGAATGCTTCGACGCGAGTTGTGGATGGAGGCCACAATCGCCGGTTGGTCCGCGGCCCGAGCCGCCAGGTTTCTCAGGCGCAGGTCCGTAACCAACGCCTGAAGGCTCTCATACTACCGTGAGCGGAATCAATCCGCTTGTCGCGTCGCGTTCCCGCCTCCTGTAGGGTGGGTTAGCCGAAGGCGTAACCCACCGTTCGACGGCGAAAACCGGTGGGTTACGCTAACGCTAACCCACCCTACGTGCTTGGTCGCTTCAGCGCAAAATTGCTCTGCAATTTGGTCGCGAGCTCCCCGCAATCACGGTGATCCACCTACTGCTTCTCGATTCCGGCGTCGGTGATCAGCTTCTCCCACAGCACGAGCTGCTCCTTGAGGAAGGCGTCGAACTCCTCCGGCGTGCCGGAGAACGCCTCCATGCCGCGCTCGGCGAGCTGATTCTTGATATCGGGCCGCTCGATCACCTTGCGGATCTCCGCGTTCAATTTGGTGACGATCTCCTTCGGCATGTTGGCAGGGCCGAGGTAGCCTTGCCACGAGGTGATATCAAAGCCCTTCACGGTCTCGTCCATCGTGGGTAGCTCCGGCAACAGGGCGGACTTCCGCTTGGTGGTGACGGCGAGCGCCTTCAGCGCCTTGGCGTTGACATGCGGCAGCCCGGTCGGGACGTCCACGAACATCATGGAGACGCGGCCGGCGATGACGTCGGTGAGCGCCGGGGGCGAACTCTTGTAGGGCACGTGCAGGAGGTCGATCCCGGCAAGCCGGGCAAACGTCGCGCCCGAGACGATCGCCGACGAGGAGCCGCTGGCATAGGAGTATTTGCCGGGGTCCTTCTTGGCGAGCGCGATCAGCTCGGCGACCGAATTCGCCGGAATCTCCGGATTGATCACCAGCATGAATGGCAGGTCGCCGGTGCGCGCGATCGGCGTGAAGTCCTTGATCGGATCGTAGCTCATGGTCTTGAGCAGATACGGATTGGCCGAATGCGTCGTGTTCGTCGTGACGAACAGCGTGTAGCCGTCGGGCGCGGAGCGGGCGACATAGCTTGCCGCGATCGAGCCGTTGGCGCCGGCCTTGTTGTCGATCACCATGCCGACGCCGAGCGCGACGCCGACCTCCTTGGAGATCAGGCGCGTCGTCGTGTCGGTGCCGCTGCCGGCGGCGAATGGCAGGACCAGCGTGATGTTGCGGTTCGGATAGGGCGTCTGCGCGGAAGCGGATGAGGCCAGGGTGAAGAGAGACGCCGCGGCCGCGGCACGTGAAATGAATCCAAGAAATCCCGGCATCCGGAAGCGCCTCCCAGCTCTTTGTTGGTGTTGGCCGGCAGGCTAGCCGGTCCACGCGCAAAGCGGAAGCACCGACATCGCCGCATTCAACGCCTGGCCGATCGTTGCCGCGAGGCGATCACGACGCCGGCGAGCACCAGCGCGTAGCCGATCAGGTGAAACAGTGCGAGTTTCTCGCCGAGCAAAAGGATCGCCATCGCCGAGCCAAACACCGGCACCAGGTGAAAGAACGGTGCGGCGCGATTCGGACCGATCAGCGCGACCCCGCGGTTGAAGAACAGGTAGGCGAGTGTGGAGGGAAAGATCAGTACATAGGCGAGTGTCGAGACGGTCAGAAGGTCGAACGTCAACGCCGCGCCGGCGGAGAATTCCCAGAGCGCGGCAGGCAACAGCATCAGTGCACCACAGCAGGTGGTGAACGAGATCAGCGAGAGCTGGTGAATCCTGGGCCGCCGAGGGATCAGTGCCGAATACAGCCCGAACGACACCAGCGAGGCCGCGAACATGATATCGCCCCTGTTGAAGGCAATGCTTGCGAGTGCCGAGAAATCGCCGCGCAGTATAATGATGAGCACGCCGGCCAGCGAGATCGCGATGCCGGCAAGTTGCGCCGGCGTCAGCCGCACGCCGAACAGGATCAGCGACCACAGCGCCACGAATAACGGACCGGCCGACTGGATCAAGAGCGCGTTCAGCGCCTCGGTGTATTGCATGGCCCAGTAGGAGATCGCGTTGTTGAAGGCAAAGCCGACCGCCGACAGCAGCAGCATCAATGGCAGGTGCGCGCGCAGCTTCGACCGGTCCTGCTTCAGATGCGGCCAGGCGAACGGCAGCAGGATCAGGAACACGCCGAACCAGCGGATCGTGGTCAGCGTGATCGGCGGCACATGGCTGCCGACATGCCGCGCCAGCACGATGTTGCCGGCCCAGAACAGCGATGTCAGGCTGAGCAGCAGATAGGGTTGATTGTCGAGCCAGCGCAGAGGCGAGCGATTGGATGCAGCAGGTGCGGGCAGGGCGCGAAGATCGGTCATTCTGGCGGAATGTTGTGCCTGAAAAGGTGCTGCGACAAGACGGGCGGGAAGATTGGTGCCATGCGCGGCCTTACAACATGCGCCGCCCGCACTTGATTTCAGGGTGGCTCCGCGATGTGGCATAATCTCTTGCGGCCTCGCCGCATTCCGGGGCGAGCCGTACAGGGAGCAGCGATGGGTGTCGATCTCTTGCACGTGAAGGGCCTGAGCGAGCTTGATGCCGAGGGGCCGGTGGTGATGCTCAACCTGATGCGGTTTCGCGCGCGGTCGCTCGACGGCGACGGCTCGGGCTGGGATGCGTATTTGCGCTACAGCGCGCTGACCGTCCCCATGATCAAGGCCCGCGGCGGCACGCTGTTGTGGACAGGCAGAGCGGAGACCATCGCGCTGGGCGAGCCGGCCGGCCAGAAATGGGATTATCTCGCGCTCGTCTATTACCCCCGCGTCGCCGCCTTCATCGACATGATGACCTCGCCCGACTACGAAAATCTCTGCGACCCGCACCGCAGGAACGGCTGCGAAGACCATTTGATCATCGCGACGCGCGAGACCTATAGCAAGTTCAAGGCCGGGTGAGATTTGCCGTCCTTGCTCCGGAGCGCCGCGAGGCGGGCCTTCAGCGCCTGCCGCCGGCCCCACCGAATTTCTGGTTGAAATTGTTGACGGACTGGCTGACGTCGCTGAGCGTCCTGCGGGTCTCGGCCATCACGGCGCCGGACTTCTTGTCGAAGCTTTCGATCAACTCGCGCAGCGAGATCACGGTCGGCAGCAATTCGCCGCCATATTTGTCGCTACCGAGGCTTTTCAGGAATTTCTCCGTCGCGGTCACCTTGTCGTCGACGGCCTTGACGCCGGACTCGGCGGCATCGACGAAGCCCGCGATCAGTTCACCATTTCCGGACAGCGAGTTGGTGAAGGTCTCGAAATTGCGCAGCGTGTCCTTCACCGCGGCCTCGTTCTCGATAATCGCCCGGTCGACATTGCGCAGTGCGACACGGAGCTTCTCCTGGATGCCCATCATCCCTTCGGGGTCGGCGGTCAGTTCGGGAATGCCGTCGGCGCCAAGTGGCGGTGGCGGGGCCTGGTCCGAGCCGCCTGTGAATGAGATCGCGGCGATGCCAGTCAGGCCCTGGAACTCGAGGCCGACCTCGGTGTCCGCCCGGATCGGCGTGTTGCTGTCGATCCGCGTCATCGCGATCACGCGGTGATGGTCGAGCTTGAGCGCGATCACGTCGCCGACGCGCACGCCGGCGAAATTCACGCTGCCGCCGCGGCGCAAGCCCGAGGCCGAGCCCTCGAAGATCACGCGGAACGGCATCTGGCGCTTGATGCCGGCATAGCGCTGATAGCCGAGCCAGCCGCCAAGCGAGCCGGCGACCAGGGCCAGCGCAAGGGTGCCGATCATCAGATTGCTGGCGCGCGCCATGCCCGAGATCCGTTCGCGAAGCAGACTCCAGAAATAGCGGATTCCTCGCAGATAGTCACCGCAACCTTGTCGGGTTATGCGGCTTGCTTCCGCGACGCCGCGAACACGCCGGCCAGCACCAGCGCGAAGCCGATGAAGTGGAAGGCTTGCGGATGCTCGCCGAGGAAGATGATCGACATGACGGTGCCGAAAACCGGAACCACGTGGAAGAACGGTGCGGCGCGGTTGGCGCCGATCAGCGCGACGCCGCGGTTGAAGCAGAGATAGGCGAGCGTCGAGGGGAACACCGCGACATAGAACAGCGAGAGGAGATTGTTGATGTTGAGCTGCATCACCGGCCGGACGTTCAGTTCCCAGACCAGCAACGGGAGCAGCACCAGCGCGCCGCAGCCGAAGGTGAAGCCGACGAACGACAACCCGTGGATGGCGGGCCGCTTCAAGGTCAGCACCGAATAGAGCGCGAAGATCACGAGCGCGACGATGAAGATCAGGTCGCCCTTGTTGAACTCGATCTTCGACAGCGTGGTGAGGTCGCCATGCAGCAGGATGACGAGCACGCCGAAAAGCGACAGCAGCACACCGAGCGTTTGGGCGAGCGTCAGCCTCACGCCGAGCAGGATCAGCGACCACACCGCGACCACCAGCGGCCCTGCCGATTGCAGCAGCAGCGTGTTCAGCGCCTGGGTGTGCTCGAGGGCCCAGTATTGCAGCGTGTTGAAGGCGCCGATGCCGGTGATCGACAGCAGGACCATGATGCCGATGTTCTTTCGAATCGTGCCCCAGTCGCGCATCAGATGCTTCCAGGCGAACGGCAGGATCAGCAGAAATGCCGCCGACCAGCGCAGGAACGACAGCGTCACAGGCGGAATGTGGCCCGCGGCGAGCCGTCCGACGATCGCGTTGCCGGCCCAACACATCGCGGTGATGCTGAGCAGGAGATAGGGCTGGTTGGCGATCCAGGTTCCGGACGCAGGCGTTGTGGCGGATTCGGAAGCAGACATTGCAAGGCCCGGTTCATGACGCCGCGGCCCGCCCGGAGATCGATCACCGGGCCGGAATAAGATACCCGGCGCGTCTCAGAGACACGGAATTTCGCCCTGCATCAATGGCGGCAGATGCATCGCGACCATGCGCGGGTCGCGAGGTAACCAGGTCAGCCCGCCGCCGGCGGTGGCGCCTGCCGCTTGACGATCTGTTCGGCGAGCTGGACCAGCATGCGTCGGGTGTCGGGATCCCGCAGTTCGCGGAACAGCCGCAACAACCGCAATTCGAGCAGCATCTCCGCTGGCATCGCCTTGCCCGCGCCAGGTCCCTGCGCTGCCACGCCGCCGCGGCCGTTGGCGACGCCGAGCGCGGTCGCGATCTGCAGCAAACGATCGACGCTGATCTCGCTCGCGCTCTCGTTGGGTCTCGCGCGCTGCTCTGACACCACGCCCAGCACCTCGGCGAGATCGCTTGGCGAAAGCCCGATCGCGCGCCAGCGTGCTTTCACGAATTGATCAATTTCGCTGGATTGGCCTGTCATCGGTTGGCCCCGTTCGATTGTTTCGGGAACATCGGAACCACTTTCGGACGCGACACCTTCTTGAAGCCCGCAAACAGGTTCACCAGCGGTTCGGCATCCTTGTAGGCCCGCTGCAGGTCCTTCGGATGCACGAACTCGTCGCCGAACCAGGGAAATTTCCGTCCGTCGAACGACTGCACGATCCAGTCGATCAATTGCCGCACGCGCGGAATCTTCTTCGCGTCCGGATGATAGGCGAGCCAGATGTCGAGCTCGAACTTGTAGCCGATGTCGAGCGGGATCAGCGGATCGCCAAGGGCGGGCACGTAGGTCGGCAGCCAGCCGATGCCGGCTCCCTTTGCGATCGACCACAGATGCGCGGTCGAGACGTTGTTGCGCATCGCGACGAAGCCGACCTGCTCGCGCCCCGCATGTTTTTCGTACCACTCCCTGCCCTTGGTCTGCTCGGCGTCCTGCACGACGATGCGGTGGTTCTGCCGGATGTCGTCGGCGCTCCGCGGCATGCCGTAGACTTCGACATAGGACGGGCTCACGAATGGCATGATGTGCAGCCGGCCAAGCTTCAACCGCTTGAGGTCAGGTTGCTCCGGCATCTCGAGCTGGACGGCAACATCCGCCTCGAGCCGGAGCAGGTCGGCCGAACGCATCTCGCATTTCAGATCGACCAGGAGGCCGGGATACACGCGCTGGAATTCGACCAGCCGCGGTGCCAACCAGAACGTGCCGAGACCCTCGGTCACCGCAAGCCGCACCTCGCCGCTCAGCGCCGGGGTCACCTGGTTCAGCGCGCGGTCGAGCTCGAATGAGGCTTCCTCCATCCGCTTGGCCGCATCCAGGACCTGTTGGCCTTCACGCGTCAGGCGGATACCGTCGACATGTCGAGTCAACAGGGTGGTGTTGTAGGCCCTCTCGAGAAGAGCGATGCGCTTGCTGAGGAAATTGGCCGACATGTTCAGTCGTTCCGCCGCGGCGCGAAAACTGCCGATCCGCGCCACCTCGAGGAACATCCGCACCAGATCCCAATTGGCCATCCGGCCCGGGATGTGCGCACCACTGTGCGCACCCCTGCGCTCACCTGAGTGCATACAAATTCCCCTCCCTGGTCCTTCATTATTCATTGCAGAACTATGGCTTTTCCACAACCGAGAGACGAACGAAATGACTGCGCTCGACCTCGATCTTCTACGCAAAACTGCAGGCGGAAGGACCATGGAAGGCCGTTCTGCCGCGCATTCACTCGATCGGATGACCGCGCTGCAAATGGCTAAGCGCACGGTCATCTTCAATGTTGACGCCGAAAGCATCGGCTCCTTGATCGACGCCGCCCGCGTCGACATTCCAGGTCTCACCGCGAATCGTTTGTTTCAGACGGTCGCCAACCACAACCCCGATACGTTCTGGGCGATCGCCCGGCGCGACCGGTTTGACATCAACTCTCCGAAGGGCGACGGCTTCCTTGCGGTCCTGCCGCTGACCCACGAGGGCACGCGGCGGCTGATCGACGGCCGGCTCGACACCAAAAATCCCGAACTGTGCTACGTCGCGCGGCAGTCGGAGCGGCCCGCCGGCATCTATGTCTGGGCGATCCACGCCAAGGGCGTGCTCGCGGCGGGAATTCCGCTGGTGCTGGAGAAATTCTCCGCGCCGCTCTATCGCGGCGTCAACATCTACTCGCGCCCGGTCACCAAGGGCGGCCTGCGCGTCCTGGAGCCGCTCGGCTTCAAGCCCGGCGCCCAGTATGACGGCCTGTTCACGTCGAAGCTGCAGATGTTCGACCGTTCCGGCGACCTTCCGCAAATTGCACCCAACGATACGGTGACGGTCCAGGTGGTGCGCTCGATGGACGAGATGGCGCGCGTGATCGCGATCCGCGGCGCAATCTACATGGGCGAGCAGCGCTGCCCGTTCGAGGAGGAATTCGACGGCAACGATTTCTCCGCGACCCATCTGATCTGTCACAAGAATGGCGAGCCGGTTGGCTGCATGCGCATCCGCTACTTCGCCGAATTCGCAAAGCTCGAGCGGCTCGCAGTGCGTCATGAGGGACGCGGCGGCGGGCTCGCAGGCCGCATTCTCGATGCGGCAATCGATCTTTGCCGCAAGAAGGGATACCGCGTGCTCTATGCGCATTCGCAAAGGCGCTTCCTGAAGGTCTGGGAATCGCGCGGCTTCCGCATGATGGGTGGGCGCGAACTGGTGTTCTCCGACTTCGACTATGTCGAGGTGAAACTCGAGACCGAGAAGGATCCACACAGCATCACGCTGCAGGATGATCCCTACAAGATCATCCGTCCCGAAGGTCAATGGGACCGGCCCGGCATCCTCGAACGCTCCGCCGGCAGGGGCCTGTGCCAGGCGGCAACTCAATGAGCTCGGTGATCAACCTGCGCAGCTACGTCGGGGCGTCCACCAGCCGCCTGCTGGTGATGGTCGACCTGCAGACGCGCGGCTGCGACGAACTGGCGCAGGACAATCCGCAGGACCTCGCGCGCGTGCTGGACAATTGCAGTGCCGCGATCCGGCACGCGCGCGCGAACGGTATCCCGATCGCCTTCACCCGCCCGTGCAAGACGCTCGGGCTGGTCGAGCGAGGGGTGCAGTCGCCCTGGCTGCAGGGGCTCGAACCGAAGCGCGCCGACATGGTTTTCGAGCGGCAGCATCCTTCCTGCTACGGCAACTCGCTGTTCAGCGACGTGGTATCGCGGATCGAAAGCTTCGCGATCGGGGGGCTCGGAGCCGAGGAAATATGCCTCGCCACCGCAATCGACGCCGCGCATCGTGGCCATCACGTGACTTTTTTGAGTGATGCATCGGCAAGCCGCCAGCGCCCGCATGCCGATGCGTGCACCGTGCACGGTGTCGCCACGTCCGCCGTTGAATTGTTCGCCGACGTCGCCACCACGAGCCGCTGGCTGGTCGCGACGGCGCCACGGCCGGTGAGGGGGCATGTATGGATGAGTTGAGTGCCCGCCGCATGCGCAACGTCATTCCGGTACTGACCGAGCAGCGCAATATACTTGTCGGCGCGGGCCTCTCCTTCGCCGGTCATCTGCTCGATCTTACCATCATGCAATTGCGTTTGAGCCTGCATGATATTTCCGAGGATGAACTGTCCGAATTCTCCAATCGCGTCAGCCTCGACCTCGTCAATGGAACATCGTCGGATGAGAGCCCTGTCGGACGCTGACCCTGGTTTCACTGCGGCGTCGCGCGAACCGGCAACCGCCCGGCGCGATAACGCCGCAGTCCAGGGAGGCCGCTCATGCCGGACCTGAGATGGATCATTCTCGCGGTGCTGTTTGCGGCACGCGCGGCGACCGGGTTTCAGTTTCAGTCGATCGGCTCGGCGACCAGCGCATTGATGGGCGATCTGTCGCTCGGCTACGCCGAGATCGGCGTGCTGCTCGGCGCCTATCTGTTGCCCGGCGTCGTCGTCGCGTTTCCCGCGGGCCTCATCGGCCAGCGCGTCAGCGACAAGACACTTGGCGTGATCGGCCTCCTCCTGATGGCGCTGTCCGGCGCGGCGCTCAGCGAAGCCGACGGCCTTGCGACGGCGCTTGTCGCGCGCATGATCGGCGGCGTCGGTGCCACCATCCTCATCCTGGCTGCCACAAAGATGACGACGGACTGGTTCGACGGTCGCGAGATCGTGCTCGCGATGTCGCTGTTGCAGATGAGCTGGCCGTTCGGCGCCATGGTGGCGTTACCGGTGCAGAGCTGGCTGTTGCAGTCCGCCGGCTGGCCGGCGGTGATGCTCTCGGGCGCGATCTGCGCGCTCGCGGTGCTGGCGGCCTTCGTTATCGTCCCGCGCGGCGCGCCGCAGACGCAGGCGGCGGGAACGTCGCAATCGCGCGGGCGGCTGCCGCCGGCCGTGCTGCTTCCGGTCATCGTCGCGGGTGTGATCTGGGGCGTAATGAACCTGTCCTGTGTGCTGTTCTTCAGCTATGCCCCGATGCTTTTGCAGGTGCGGGGCCTGACGCCAACGACTGCGGCCTCGCTGACCAGCCTCGCAATCTGGTGCACGATTGTCGCGATTCCGCTTGGCGGCTACCTCGTGCATCGTTCCGGCAAGCCGGTCGCGGCGATCGTGGGCTGCGGGCTGGTGGCGGCCTTAGCGCTCGCTCTGTTCGCCGCCGGCATCCTTCCGCCGATCATCGGCCTCATCTTCGGCATCGCGATCGGCCCGTTGTCGGGCGCGATCCTGTCGCTGCCGGCGCGCGTGCTTGAGCCACGTGACCGTTCGCTCGGCTTCGGCGTGTTCTACACCTGCTTCTACGTCCTGATGGCGGTCGGGCCCTCCGCCGCGGGACAGCTGCAGGACGCGTGGAACACGCCGTCGGCCGCGCTCTTTGGCGGTGCCGCGCTGCTGGCGTTGATGATACCACTGGTACTCGGGTTCGAGGCGCTGTCTCGGCGACGGGAAGCCGTCGCTGTCGAGGCGAATGCGGAACTGCGCACGGCGTCTTGATGCCGCTGCTGCCTTGATTCCGGCGCTGGCGGCAAAGGCCGGCGTCATCCGATCGATCTCGATCTCCAATCCGGGCTATGCCGTCTTAGAGCGAAGCGGCCACTTTTCGAAAAGCCGCGCACACTTTTCCGCATCATGCTCGCGTGTCAGACGGGCACTGCATGCGCCGCTACCGGCCGCCGGAGTTGATCGACAACAATCTATTCTGTACAATCAGGAGGTGAGGGGCCAGTCGATTCCAACCCAGACACGTTGCTCTCACTTGTATTGAAGCGTGCGCATTGCCAGCAGATCTTGCGAAGAGTGAAATTCTTATGGAAGTGAAAGTTCCGGCGCCAACCGACGACGAAGATCGCCGCGAGCGATTCGCCGCGCGCGCCAATTCGATCCTCGCATTCATTGAATGCTCGGAGCAGGTGCGGCCGAAGCTGCGCGAGGCGATCGTCGAGGCGATGCTGTGGGCGCAGAAGCAACCGTGAGACGGCGGCCTGCGCGCCCTCGATCCACAGGTGCCCGCTTACCCGTTCGACGCCGTCAACGCCGTGATCTTTGCGCCCGCCGCCAGAGCGGCATCGTTCGGGTCGATCTCGATCTGTAGTCCGCGTTGCCCGCCATTGACGAAAATGGTGGCATGGGTGAGCGCCGACTCGTCGATTGCGGTTGGGACGCGCTTCTTCTGTCCGAACGGGCTGATGCCGCCGACATGGTAGCCGGTCAGCCGCTCGGCCTCGGCCGGGCGCATCATTCTTGCAGACTTGCCGTCCATCGCGGCAGCGAGCTTCTTCATGCTGACTTCGCAGTCCGACGGCACCACGGCGCAGACTGGCTTGCCGTCGACCTCGGCCATCAGCGTCTTCAGCATCCGGTTTGGCTCGACGCCAAGCGCTTCCGCCGCCTGCCGCCCAATGCTCTGGGCGCTGGAATCGTAGACATAGGTGTGGAGCCTGAAAGCGAGGCCAAGCTTCCTTAGGGCCATGGTCGCTTGTGTCGAATTCGGCATCGATCGGACCGGTTGCGTGTCCCCGGATGATCGCCGCAATGGCCGGAACGATCAATTGCCCCGCGGGGATTACCCCGCGACGTGCAACATTAAATCCTCGCAGGCTTTGCCGCGCGCCCCCTGGGGCGAGAGATTTTAAGGGGATATCAAGGGGTTGGAGCCCTCTCAAAAGGATGAGCAATCCCCCTTCTTGCTTGCGCAGCCGACCTGCTTCCTTTATCCGGTGAAGTGTTCGTGCGAGCGGACTTGAGGCCGGGATTTCGGCTGGGGACACAAAAGTTTGATCGGCTTTGGAACGACGCGCTTCTGCCTCGTTCATGGTTCGAAAACACTTGAAGGGAACATCTTCGAAATGGCCAACGTTGTCGTCGTCGGCGCCCAATGGGGCGACGAGGGAAAGGGCAAGATCGTCGACTGGTTGTCGGAACAGGCCGACATCGTCGTGCGCTTCCAAGGCGGCCACAATGCCGGCCATACGCTCGTGATCAACGGCGAAACCTACAAGCTCGCGCTGCTCCCCTCCGGCGTGCTGCGTCCTCACAAGCTCGCCGTGATCGGCAATGGCGTGGTGTTCGATCCCCAGGCCTTCCTCGACGAGATCGCCAAGCTGCGGGGGCAGGGCGTCGCTGTCGGCCCGGAGAACCTGCGGATCGCAGAGAACGTGACACTGATCCTGCCGTTGCACCGCGAGCTCGATGCGTTGCGCGAATCCTCCAACGCGGTCACGGCGATCGGTACCACCCGCCGCGGCATTGGCCCCGCCTATGAGGATAAGGTCGGCCGCCGCGCCATCCGCCTGATGGACCTCGCCGACCTGGATACGCTGCCGCACAAGATCGACCGACTGCTGGCGCACCACAATGCGCTGCGCCGCGGCCTCAATCTCGCGGAGATCGACGGCAAAGGCATTCTGGCCGAGCTCTCGGCGTTGGCGTCGGAGCTGCTGCCCTATGCCGAGACGGTGTGGCGGCTGTTGGACCTCAAGCGCCGCGAGGGCAAGCGCATCCTGTTCGAGGGCGCGCAGGGCGCGCTGCTCGACGTCGACCATGGCACCTATCCCTATGTCACCTCGTCCAACACGGTGGCGGCGCAGGCCGCGACCGGCACGGGCTTGGGCCCGGGCGCGGTCGGCTACGTGCTTGGCATCTGCAAGGCCTACACCACCCGGGTCGGCCAGGGTCCGTTCCCGACCGAGCTGAACGACGCGATCGGCGAGGAGATCGGCCGCCGCGGCAAGGAATTCGGAGTCAATACCGGGCGCAAGCGGCGCTGCGGCTGGTTCGACGCCATGTTGGTGCGACAGACTGTCCGTACCTGCGGAATCGCCGGGCTCGCGCTGACCAAACTCGATATTCTTGACGGGTTCGACACCATCAAGGTCTGCACCGGCTACCGGCTGGACGGCAAGGAGATCGACCACCTGCCGGCCGGCGAGGGTGCACAGGCGCGGGTCGAGCCGATCTACGAGACCATCGAGGGCTGGAAACAGCCGACCGCCAATGCGCGGTCCTGGGCAGATCTGCCAGCCCAGGCCATTAAATATGTGCGCCGGGTCGAGGAACTGGTGGGTTGTCCGATCGCTCTGCTTTCCACCAGCCCAGAACGTGAGGATACTATCCTGGTACAGAATCCGTTCGAGGCTTAACCGGATATTACCTATATCGCTCAAATTGTGTGGAAATGGCTGACTACTACCCGCTCATTGCCCGTGCCATCGCCGGATTGGACCCCAATGCGCCCGGCGAGAGCCGCCGCGCGCTCTATGAGCGGGCGCGGGCCGCGCTGATCCAGCAGCTCCGCAGCGTCCAGCCGCCATTGTCCGAATCCGAGATCACCCGCGAACGGCTGTCGCTGGAGGAGGCCGTTCGCAAGGTCGAGGCCGAAGCCGCCCAACGCTCCCGGAGCGGCGAGGCCTCCCGTTCCGGCGGCGCGACGCGCGGCGGCGATGCCTTTCGCCGCGCCAATGCCCGTCCGCCGGAGGCTGGGGCCGCGGGCCGCCCGCCGCGCCCCCCGGCGCCCCAGCGCGACGCCGAACCTCGTCCGCCGCGCAATCCGCGCGGTGACGCCCCGCCAGCCCCGCAGGCGCCGGCGCCCGATCCGCAACTGCCACCGGCCCGCGAACGATCCGCCCCGCCGCGCCGTGGCGGCGACAATGTCCCGCCGCCGACTCAGCCGCAGGCGCCGGGCATGCGCGGTTTCCGCGACATCGCCGCCGACGCCGACGATCTCGGCCGCGCCGCGGCGCAGGCGAGCCGCAACGCGCGCAAGACCTACGCCAACGTGCCGTCGCCTTCGCCGGAATTCGACCGGCTCGAGCCGAGCATGGAGAACCGCGGCGCCGATCCCGAGGTGCCGTACGCCTACGACGAGTCGATCGAGGAGGCCGAGGGCTACGCGCCGCAGGTGCCGCCAACGCAGCCGCAGCGCGCGCGGATCGGCAATGGCGACGGCGATTTCGAGCCCAAGAAGCGCGTCCGCACCCGCTCGGCGTTCCCGTTCAAGAGCGCAATCGCGATCGGCGTCGTGCTGATCCTGGCCGGTGCCGGCATCCTCTGGGGGAAGCCGGCCCTTACCTACGTCAGCAACCTGTTCAAGTCCCAGCCCGCGGTCGAGGCGCCGAAGGACGCATCCGCGCCGACGACCAAGCCGAAGATCGCCGACCGGGTCGGCCAGCCGTCGAGCGAGCAGGTCGCGCCGGTCGCGCAGCGCGTCGTGCTCTATGACGAGGACCCGTCGGATCCCAAGGGCAAGCAATATGTCGGCTCGGTGGTGTGGCGCACCGAACCCATCAAGGCCTCCGGCAACCAGAAGGCCGACATCGCCGTTCGAGCCGACATCGAGATTCCCGATCGCAAGTTCAAGATGACGATGTCGTTCCGCCGCAATACAGATTCTTCGCTGCCGGCAAGCCACACTGCGGAGCTCACCTTCATCCTGCCGCCGGACTTCGCCAATGGCGGCGTAGGCAACGTGCCGGGCATTCTGATGAAGTCCAACGAGCAGGCGCGCGGCACCCCGCTTGCAGGCCTCGCCGTCAAGGTCACCGACGGCTTCTTCCTGGTCGGCCTGTCCAACGTCGAGGCCGATCGCTCGCGCAACCTGCAGCTCCTGAAGGAGCGCTCCTGGTTTGATATGCCGCTGGTCTACACCAACCAGCGCCGGGCCATCATCGCGATCGAAAAGGGCGCACCCGGCGAGCGCGCGTTCAACGAGGCATTCGCGGCGTGGGGGGAGTGAAGGGTTCTTACGTGCCTCTTGCTCGCCTGTCGTCGTCGCCCGGCTTGCCACCTCGGCCAGTGCATTATCGGTTCTGATCGAATCAGAACCGAAGCTCCAGATTTCTGTCTTGACGCGTCCTCTTCACGCGAGCCGGCATCCGCTTCGCTCGAAAACCCCGTAAGGGGCCTCGGCGCGCCTGACCCACATGGAACAACGTGCCCTCCATCGAATTTCCCATAGCGCGATCGGGCGACTGAATTACACTCGGTTCAGGTTTCGCAAGGGTGCGCCATGAAACGCTACCTCATCTTCGCGGCGATCAGCCCGTTCATCGGTGGTTTCCTGCTGCTGCTCACGACCACCTATCAGTCCGGCTACTGGACAGAGACCAGCTCCGGCGAGGTCGGGAAATTGTTCGCGGTGTTCGCCAAGTCGCTGCCTTTCAGCTACATCATCGGCATCGTGCCCGCGCTGATGTTCGCCGCGATCGACGACATCCTGATGCATGTCCGGCGGATTTCGCCGGTGGTGCGGATGCTGATGATCGGTGCGGTGGCGTTTGTCGTGGCGGTCCTGACCTACGCCTCGCATGGGTCCGATAGCGGCGCGCTACAAATCATTCTCTATGGGCTGGTCGGCTTCGTGCCGGGCGTGATCTCGTCCTGGGCGGCGCACAAATACGCCGAAGAGCCGCATCCCGCGGTGACTCCGGCGCAGCGCTAGACGTTTGATGTCGTCGTCGCTCAAAGCCAATCAATGCTTTCGGTCTAGTGGGGCGGACCGCCCGCCGCGATTTGTCAGCAGCTCGCCGGCTGACGGCGGGAATCCAACTTTACGTCCGCAATGCCCCGATAGCGCCCGAAGTCCGCGATGGGCCAGCCTCGACCGCCTGTCTTTGCTTTTCAAGCGCCATAATTTTGGCCGTTCGACTACAACTGCAATCGTTTGCCGACGGACTGAAACAGCCTTGTAATACCGCCGGTTCAGTTTGATAGCAAAAGACTGGCAGCACAGACCAGTTCAATGACAGTTACTCATTGGTGCCTTGACGTGCCGAGCGCAACCGTACGGGGCAGTCGACCACCAACAAGGCTTCAGCGATGTCGGGCGCCGGTCAAGGACGCCGCATCGAACGTAAGCTTTAGTTGCCGGGGCTCCTGACATCTTTGGCTGAATGCTATCCCTGCGCCCCAGTTGGCTTACCTTCCGCCACTTCTCGTCGACCTGCCATGCCTTGGCGTAGGCATGAGCCAGCCTGTCTTCACGGCCATGGGTGTTATCTCCGCGCCGAGAACGATTTGGACAATGCGCTTGTCGGTGGACTGGTACGGTCGGCCTCGTGCAGCGGATCCTGAGTGAGCAATGCTAAAAAACAGTAGCCTCTTATCGCGCCTATTCGTGCTGGTGGCTGCGGCCATGCTGCCAGCTATAGCGATACAGGCGTACAACGAAGTCGACCTGCGCCGCATGCGCCAGATTGAAGTGCAGGACGAAGTACTCGGGCTCGCCAGGCTCGCCGCCGCCGAGCAGCAGCAGATCGTTCAGGGTGTTCGTCAGGCTTTGATCGCGCTTTCGGAGCTTCCGGCGATAAAGGCGAAAGACGTTGCGGGATGCGACGCCTATCTTTCCAGGATCAATCGACGATACCCGGAGTTCATCGTGTTTATCGTAGTCGACATGAATGGCAACTCCTTCTGCGACTCAGCCAGAGAGCACAAGCCGTCTACCGCGGCTGGACGGGGCTACTTCGCCCGCGCCGTGGAAACCGGAAAATTTACAGTCGGAGAGTTTGCAATCGGCCGAACGACCGGTCGCAACGTCCTTCAGTTTGCGGTGCCATTCTACGACGATGAGGACCGCATGGGCGGTGTCGTCGTAGCGGCTCTCAGCCTCGATTGGCTCGCTGACTACATCGCGAACAAGGGCGTTCCGGCGGGAGCTGCGCTCGCCATCACGGACCGCAACGGCGTCATTCTCGCTCGCTATCCCGATAATGACCTGTTTGTCGGCAAGAAGTCGCCTGCAGACCGAGATCCGATACGCGGCAATGGCACCGTGGCGGACATGGCTGGCATTGACAACGCGCGAAGGATTGTTGGCTTCGCCGCCGTGGGGCAGGATCTTCTTGTCAGCTTCGGACTTAGCAAAACCCAGACTTTCGCCAAGATCGAACATCGCACGCAGCGCGACGTGTTGTTCATCGTTATGAGCGCCCTGATTGTTCTGATTCTAACGGCGTGGGGCGCCCAACGGTTCATCCAGCGTCCGTTCGCGCAACTGGTCGACGCTGCAAACCGATGGCGGCTTGGCGAATTCAGCCGGCGCGTGGACATCCCGGGCAACTCGGAAATAGCTCGGGTCGCCAAGGCATTCAACGCCATGGCCGATGCGCTCAAGCACCGTGATCACGAATTGTCGGAAGCAAGGGAGCAGTTCCATCAGAGCCAGAAGATGGAGAGCGTCGGCCAGCTCACCGGTGGCGTCGCGCACGACTTCAACAACCTGCTCACGGTGGTCTCCGCTAACCTCGAACTCATCGAGGCTGGCGACGATTTTGGCAAAGCCAAGCGCTTCGCTGCTGCTGCACGGCGGGCCGTTGATCGGGGGGCAAGGCTGACGGCGCAGCTTCTCGCCTTCTCGCGCCGGCAGGTACTGAATCCAAAGCCGGTCAACGCAAACCGGCTTGTTTCCGAGTTCCAGGGACTCATTCGCAAGGCCGTCGGGGAAGCATGCCGGGTGAAGGTGTGGACCAGTGAAGGGTTGTGGCTATGCCATGTCGACCCGGCACGGCTGGAGACCGCTCTCCTCAATCTGGCCCTGAACGCGCGCGACGCCATGCCTAATGGTGGTGTGCTCGACATCGAGATGAGGAATATCGTCGTGAACGAAGGAGCAGTGCCCGGCTGCTTGCCCGGTTCGTATGTCAGGCTGTCGGTTAGAGACATTGGTTCTGGAATGTCGGCCGAGGTGCGGGACCGGGTGTTTGAGCCCTTCTTCACAACGAAGGAGGTCGGTAAAGGTAGTGGGCTCGGCCTTAGCATGGTCTACGGCTTTGTCCGTCAGTCCGGGGGTCACATTGCCATCGAAAGCGCATTGGGAAAGGGGACCACCGTCGCTCTCTACTTGCCCAAAGCCACGCAAAGGCCTGAGGTCGAAACGGAGGACGCCCAATCCCAAGCGTTTCCGGCCGGCTCGGAGCGAATCCTGGTTGTCGAGGACAACGACGATCTTCTGGACCTCACGTCGGCGATGCTGACCAGGTCAGGCTATCAGGTTCGTTGCGCTCGGAACGGCACGGAAGCGATTCGCATGCTCCGGAGCGAGGAATTTGATCTTGTGCTAAGTGACATCGTGATGCCAAACGGGGTTAACGGCATTGAGGTTGCCCGCGAAGCGAGGCGATTGAACAAGCGCATCAAGGTCCTGCTTGCCTCGGGCTACGCGGGAGAGGTGCTGGAACGACATCAGGCGGTGGGGGAATTTCCGATTATCGACAAACCATTCCGCATGTCAGATTTGGCGGCGCGCTTGCGGTCAATCCTGCACGAAGGTTGAGATGATTTCCTGCCGTTGCTTTCTTGCCGCGCATGGCGCCATTAACGAGGTTTGCCGGGACGCCGGTGAATCTGACCTGTACTCATCTGATCTCATTCATCTGCTGCGTAAACCGCCGCCTCAAATCTCCTCCGCCACGAAGCGGTTGCGCAATGTGCCGATGCCGGTGATGTCGATCTCGACGACGTCGCCGGCTTTCAGATCGGGTGAGGCGCCGTCGGTGCCCATCCAGATCACGTCGCCGGGCCACAGCGTGAAATATTTGGTCAGCTCGACGATGAACGGGACGACGCCGAAGATCATGTCGTTGGTGTGAAAGCGGCCGGTCTCCTTGCCGTTGACGCGGATCACGGTCTCCATCCTGTCGAGGTCGACATCGGTCTCGATCCACGGGCCCATCGGCTTGAAGGTGTCGGCATTCTTGGAACGCCACAGCCCGCGGTCGGCCTTCTGCCAGGTGCGTTCGGAGACGTCGTTGCCGATCGTGTAGCCGAGCACGCAAGACATCGCGTTGTCCGCGGTGAGGTGCTTCACCTTCTTGCCGATCACCACGACAAGCTCGCCCTCGTAATGGATCTTTTCGGTCGCGCTCGCCGGGATTATGACGTCCTCCTCATGGGCGATCAGCGCGTTCTGCGCGCGGTAACCGATCTCGGGACGGTCGGGGATGTTGGGCACTTCGCCGCGCTTGTTGGCGGCCTCCCTGAGGTGCTTCAGATAGTTCAGCCCGACGCAGTAGAAGGTGCGCGGGATCAGCGGCAGCTCGATCTTCACATCCTTCAACGCATGCGTTTGCGCCGTCTTCGTCCATTCACCGAAGGGATCGCCGCTGACGGTCGTGACGGTGTCGCCCTCGATGATGCCCCAGGATGTCTGCCCTGCCGCGGTGAATTTGAGCCAGCGCATGGTGTGTCCTCCCTATTCCGCCGCCGCCGGAGCCTGCGTTTTCCACGCACCGGCAACGGGACGCTTGAGTCCAAGGTTCTCGCGCAGCGTCTTGCCCGCATAGTCCTTGTGAAACAGTCCGCGACGCTGCAGCTCGGGCACCACATGGTTGACGAAGTCGGCGTAGGAGCCTGGCACATAACTAGCCGCGATGACGAAGCCGTCGCAGCCTCGGTCGACGAACATCTCTTCCAGCCTGTCGGCGATCTCCTTCGGGCCGCCGACGATCGCGTCCTGCACCTGGCCGCGGCCGGAAAAAGTGATGAAGTCGCGCGTCGACGGGTTGGTCTTGCCCGACGTGCGCAGCACGCCGTCGCGGATGCCGAGCATGCCTTGCATGCCCTGCAGCTCCTCAGTGGTCAGTGGCTCGTCGATGTCCTTGGCGCCGAAATCGAAGTTGAGGCCTTCGGCGAGCAGCGACAGCGCGTCGATCTCGAGCGGCAGCTTCTGGATCAGCGCCATCTTGTCCTCCGCCTCGGCCTTGGTGGCGCCGCAGACCGGTGTCGTCAGGTTGCACAGGAACATCTGATCGGGATCGCGGCCGGCTCTTGCGGCCTCGCCCCGGATCGCGTCATAGCCCTGTCTGGCACCGGCGAGATTGCGTGAGGCGGTGAAGATGACTTCGCCCCACCGTCCGGCAAAGCGCTGGCCTCGGCCGGACGCACCGGCCTGGATGACGACCGGATGGCCCTGTTGCGAGCGTGGCACCGTGAACGGGCCGCGCGACTTGAAGAACGCGCCCTTGTGGTCAAGCCGCTTCACCTTGGTCGGGTCGGCGAAACGGCCGCTGGCCTTGTCAATGATCAGTGCGCCGTCTTCCCAGCAATCCCAATGACCGAGCACCACCTCCATGAACTCGTCGGCGCGGTCGTAGCGCAGGTCGTGCTCGAGATGCTGCTCGCGACCCATATTGAGCGCCTCGCCATCGTTGACGGATGTGACGACGTTCCACGCGGCGCGGCCGTTCGTCATCAGGTCGAGGGTGGCAAAGCGGCGGGCAACGTCGAATGGCTCGTAATAAGTGGTCGAGCAGGTCGAGGCGAGGCCGAGCTTCTCGGTCACCATGCCCATCGTGGTCAGCACCACGATCGGGTCCATCTTCACACATCGGATGCCGTACTCGACGGTGTGAGCGTGATCGTTGCCGTAACGGTCCGGCATTGCCAGGCGATCGTCGAAAAATGCCATATGGAACTTGCCGGCTTCCAGGATCCGCGCGATCTCCTGGTAGTAGTCCGCCGACATCGAATCGTCGCGCGAGTCGGGGTGGCGCCATGAGCTCGGCAGATTGGTGCAGTTTTGCGCCTGCAGAAAACCCACCAGCACCATTTGCCGTGTCATGCCGTTCTCCTTGTGCATAGGCGACGTCCTAGAGCATGATCCGGACAAGTTTGTAGCGGATTTCCGAACCGATCATGATCAAAATAAAGAGCCAAGACGCAATGGGGATTGATCGCGCTTTTAATGAAGGTCGAGGTCTTGGGCGAGCTTGTACTCGCCGGCGAGCGCCTTGAGCTTCTCCCAGGTCGCGTCCTCGATCTCGATGCCGTCCCTGCGCCTCTGCTGCTCGCGCAAAAATTCGACCTCGCCCGGATAGAACACCCCGCGGCTTCCTTCCGATGGCAGCGTCGATTTCAGGTAGCGGGCGAAGTCGGCGACCTCCCGCTTGAAATCCTTGAGCGGGCGGAACGCAGCGACGTTGAATGCCGCCATGAAGCAACCGTCGTTGTGGCGGCCGGTCGGCTCAACGCCGAAGCCGAGGCCGGTCAAGAGGCCGCACAGCACCTCAACCATCGCGGCGAGGCCGCTTCCCTTGTAGCCCTCGCTGCCGCCGAGCGGCAAAAGCGCACCGCCCTTGCGGTAGTCGCGGGGGTCGGTGGTGTCGCGCCCTTCGGCATCGATGATCCAGCCCTTCGGGATGTTCTCGCCGCGCGCGACCGCGAGCTGGATCTTGCCGGCGGCGACCGCCGAGGTCGCCATGTCAAGATAGAAGGGCGCGTCGAGATCGGATGGCACCGCGATCGAGATCGGGTTGGTGCCAAGCCGCGCCTCGCGGCCGCCGAAGGGGGCGACATGCTTTGGCGAGCGGCCGGAATCCGCGGCGGCAATCCCGATCATGCCCTCACGCATCGCCATCAGCGGATAATGCGCGAGACGCCCGACATGGCTCTGGCGGAACACGGTACAGGCGGCGACATTGGCTGTCTTCGCCTTCGCGATCGTCAGCTCCATCGCCTTGGCATTGACGTGGAAGCCGAAGCCCCAATGGCCGTCGATCACGGTGGTGGTCGGGCTCTCCCGCACGATGGTCCATTTGGCGCCGGGCACGATGTGGCCGGCAGCGATGCGGTCGATATAGGTCGGGATCGCTATCACGCCGTGCGAGTCATGGCCGGCGAGATTGGCGTTGACGCAGCCGGAGGCGACGGCGTTCGCCTCCTCGTCCGACGCGCCGGCGGCTTTCAGGAGCGCCGCGCCGATGCGCTTGAGACGGTCGGCCTGGACGATCGGCATGAGCTTCCTCGCCATGCCCGCGCACTCAGCGGGTCTTGCTTGATGTCGTTGCGCCCATGCTCTCAAAGCGCGGCAAAGCGAGCAAGGGCGGAAAATCCGGTCGGCCATGCCGGGAGCAAGGTGCTCCGGGTGTCATTTCACGCCGCGGAATGTGATGGGGCGTGATTGCAGAATCCATCCCGCCAGTCGGCTCCGCCGGCCCGGCGCCAGGCTGGCTCATAGCTCTCCGGGGGAGGGCGTTCGTCAGGCGTTTACTCTAACTCGTAACTCGGCGGCCGTCCTAACCTCCACTTAGGCCTCTCACCGGCAATGTCCCCCGGCCAAAGCGAAGGGGGGTGGCCGCCGGGCCGCTAGGATTGTGAAGTCGACCATCGGGCGCACGTTCGCGGCGTTGAATGCGACCAACGAAGCAATCCAGTACGCGAAATCGCCGCAGGAATTGTACGACAAAGTCTGCGAAGCTGCCTTTTCCAGCGGCGACTTTCTGGCCGTCACCGTCTTTTTGCTGGAGGCGGATGGCAGCCTGCTAAGATTCGCGGCCGGCTTCGGCGACGATATCGCGCGGCTGCGCAGCATCGACATTTCGGTCATCGCCAATGCCCCCGAAGGCGAGGGCGTTTGCGGGCGGGCGTTCCGTGACCAGAAGGCTTGCGTCAGCAACGACTATATCAACGACGTCTATTCGGCGGCCTGGCGCAGTGGCGCGGCCAAGGGCGGCGTTGGCGCGGCGGCGGCGATGCCCCTGGTCTGCGACGGGCGCAGCGTCGGCGTCTTCATGGTCACGCGACGCGAGCCAAACTCGCTCGGCGAGGACGTGGTCCTGCTGCTCGAGCGCATGGCGGCGAACATGTCCTTCGCGCTCGGCAATTTCGACCACGAGGCGTCGCGCAAGAATGGCGAGCGCGCAATGCGCCGGCTGAACCGCATGTTCGGCGCCATCAGCGCGACCAATGAGGCCATCCTGCGCGCCAAGACGGAGCACGATCTCTATCAACGCGTATGCGATGCCGCGGTGTTCAGCGGTAAATCCTTTGCTACCGTGGTGCTGCTGGCCGAACCGGATTCGCACTGGCTCGAACCCGTCGCCGGCACCGGCGAGGCGATCGACCTCATTACGCAGACGCGGTTCTCGACCGATCCGGACAACGTCTATGGCAAGGGCGTCTGCGGCGAGGCGTTCCGGACCCAGCGGCCCTGCATCAACAACGACATCCCGATATCGGCGGACGCCGCCCAGAAGGAGGGCCGCGACGGCGGTCTGATGGCCTGCGTCGCGCTTCCGCTCACGCGGTTCGGCAAGAGCATCGGCGTGCTGATCTTCTTCGTCGGCAACTCCTGGGCGGCGGACGACGAGATCATCGCGCTGCTCGCGGGAATCGCGGAGAACGTATCGGTCGCCCTCGACAATTTCGGCCGCGCGACCGAAAAGGCGAAGGCCGACGCCGAGAAGGAGCGGCTGTCGCGCATGTTCGCCGCGCTCAGCGCGACCAACGAAGCGATCATGCGTGCGAGATCGCGCCTGGAGATGTTCGAGCTGGTCTGCGCCGCGGCGGCCCAGGGCGGAGGATTCAATTCGACCAGCATCCTGATGGTGAAGCCCGGCGACGATTATCTGGACATGGTCGCGGTCGCCGGTCCGACCGCGGACAATGCGCGACGCCTCAAGATCTCGCGCAACGAAGCGCATCCGGAAGGGCGCGGGGTCTCCGGCAGGGCGTTTCGCTCGCGAATGGCCTGCATCGAGAACGATCTGCTCCGCGACAGCGCCAGCAGTGCTTTCCGCGATGTCATCGACAGCGAGCATGCGCGGTCCGGGGCGGCGTTTCCGTTGCTGGTCGAGGAGCAGGTGGTCGGCGTGATGCTGTTCATCTGCGCCAAGCGCAACACCTTCTCGCCCGAGTTCGCCGAGTTGCTGCAGCGGTTGGCCGACAATGTCTCCTTTGCGCTCGGCAGCTTCGATCGCGCCGACGAAAAGGCGCGGACCGAGGAACAGAAGGAGCGGCTGCGGCGGATGTTTGCGACCCTCAGCGCGACCAACGAGGCGATCATGCGGGCGAAGTCCCGCAGCGAGATGTTCGATCTCGTCTGCGACGCCGCGGCCGTCGGCGGCCAGTTCACCTCGACCGCGATCATGCTGACACGGGCGGGTGACGTGTTCCTGGAGACCGCGGCATTCTCGGGGTCCGATCGCGCCCGCGCCATGGACGTTCGATTGTCGGCGGATGCCTCGCGCCCCGAAGGCCAGAGCCTGACCGGCGTCGCGATCCGCACGCGACGACCCTGCATCAGCAACGACTATCTCAGCGATTTCGGAACGGAAGCGCATTTCTACCAGACCGTCCGTGACAGCGGCGCCAAGTCGGGCGCGGCCCTGCCGCTTCTGAAAGACGGCGAGGCGATCGGCGCGCTGGTGCTTCTCTCCAGCGAACTCGGCGCGTTCAGTTCGGAGATGATCGCGCTGTTGCAGCGGCTCGCGGAGAACGTGGGCTTCGCACTCGACAATTTCGACCGGGCGGACGAGAAGGCCCGGGCCGACCAACAGAAGGAGCGCCTGTCGCGCATGTTCGCGGCGCTGAGCGCCACCAACGAGGCGATCATGCGGGCAAGATCCCGCACCGAACTCTATCGACTGGTCTGCGAGGCGGCGGCGAACGGCGGCAAGTTCACCTCCACCACCATCGCGCTGGTGCACCCGGGCAGCGACTATCTCAGCATCGTCGCGACTGCCGGACCGGCCGCGGAGGGGGCGCGCCAGGTGAGGCTCTCGACCAACGCAGCGCATCCGGAAGGGCGTGGCGCCTGCGGCAGGGCGTTCCGTTCACGCAAGGCCTGCATTATCAACGATTATCAAGCTGATCCGCACACGGCGGTCTTCCATGAAAGGGCCCGCCTCGATGGGACGAAGTCCGGTGCCTCGTTTCCGCTGATCGTCGGCGGGCAGGTCGTTGGCATCATGATCTTCGTCGCGATCGAGAAGGATACCTTCACTCCGGAGTTCGCCGAGTTGTTGCAGCGGCTCGCCGACAATCTCTCGTTCGCGCTGGAAGGCTTCGACCGCGCCGACGAGAAGAACAAGGCTGATGAGCGGATCGAATATCTCGCCTCGCATGACAGCCTGACCAATCTGCCGAACCGCGAGATGTTCAACGAGCTCTTGCGTCGCGCTGTCGAAGCGGCGGACCGCCACCGGCGCCCATTCGCGGTGCTGTTCATCGACCTCGACCGCTTCAAGGTGATCAACGATTCGCTCGGGCACGACGCCGGCGACATGCTGCTCGTGGCGACCGCCGAGCGCTTGCAGACCTGCTTGCGCCCGAGCGATGTGGTCGCGCGGCTCGGCGGGGACGAGTTCGTCGTCATCCTGGAGGACGTTGGCGAGCGCGGCAGTGTGGAGCGCATCGCCGCCGACCTTCTGACGGCGCTCAGCCAGCCGCTGCAGCTCAGCGGCCACGAATGCCACACGACAGCCTCGATCGGGATCGCCATGTACCCGAATGACGGCTCGGACCTGCAGACGCTGACCAAGAATGCCGACATGGCGATGTATCTCGCCAAGGAGGACGGCAAGAACGGTTTCCGCTTCTTCTCCAAGGAGATCAAGGCGCAGTCGATCGAGCGGCTGACGCTGGAGAGCGCGCTCCGCCGCGCGCTCGAGCGCGACCAGTTCTCGCTCCACTATCAGCCGAAGGTCGATATGGCGAGCGGACAGATCAGCGGCGTCGAGGCGCTGCTGCGCTGGAATCATCCAGAGCTCGGCATGGTATCGCCTGGCCAGTTCATCCCGCTCGCCGAGGAAATCGGGCTGATCGTGCCGATCGGCCGTTGGGTGTTGAAGGAGGCGTGCGCGCAGAACATGGCGTGGCAGCGTTGCGGCCTCAAGCCGGTGACGATGGCGGTCAACCTTTCGCCGCGGCAGTTCGCCGATCCGCGCCTGCTCAACGATATCGATGAGGCGCTATCGGCGAGCGGCATGTCGGCGGTGCTGCTGCAGCTCGAGGTCACCGAGAGCATGGTGATGCGCAACGTCTCGCGAGCGATCCGGGTGCTCGACGCGATCCAGAGCCGCGGCATCCGGCTGGCGATCGACGATTTCGGCACCGGTTATTCGTCGATGTCGCTGATGAAGCAGTTTCCGATTGACACTATCAAGATCGACCGTTCCTTCGTGCGCGATCTGCCCGACGATTCCGAGGATGTCGCGATCGCGCAGGCGATCATCAGCATGGGAAAGGCGCTCGGAATGACCATCGTCGCGGAGGGTGTCGAGACCTCCGAGCAGCAGCAATTCCTGCGGGCGCATGCCTGCGACGAGATGCAGGGATTCCTGTTCAGCAAGCCGCTGCCGCCGGGCGATCTTGCCAGGCTGCTGCATTCGACGCCGGTGCTTGCCTCGCCGGCGCTTCAGCCGACGCCCGACGAGGATGCGTTCGTGGCCGAACTGGGCTCAGGGCGGAAACGCGCCGTCGTCTAAAGGTTGCACGTGCAGGTCCCGCACGTCGGAGTCGGCGGATGCGACCTTGCGCGAGAAGTCGTAGGGCCATGGCAGGACGGTCTGGCCGGAAAGAGTCCGGCAGAGCAACTCGGCGCCATCGTTGCAGGTCGCACCGTCGGCCAGTCCGAGCTGACGGCACCAGGCGGCGGGCAGCGCCTCGGTGATCTCGTGCATCCCGAGCGCCGGTCCCCACCACCATGCGGGGGCTGGCGGCCGTTCGGGCTCGGGGATCGTGCGCCAGCGTACGAACTCGTCGACAATGCGCGCAAATTGCAATTTCGCGGCCGGGTGCATCGGAAGCTCCTTGTCGGCCGCGATGATACAAGCCGTCCCGATCTGTGCAATCGTTACTCGCGGCCGTGCTGCCAATGCAAGGTTACGTCGGCGCCCGACTTGTTGAGATGAACATGCTCGTCGACCCGGTCCACCCAAGACAGGGGAATAAAGTGATGGTGTTGCCCGTCGGGTGAACTCTGCTTGGTCAGCTTGATCTTGTCCGTTCCTTCCATGTGATCGACCTTGCCGACCGTCTTCTTGTCGGCCGAGATCACATCCATATGTTCCCGTATTTGCGAAGCCGTCACCATGCGTCATCTCCTTACAATGATGAGGTGATGAACGTCTCGTGTCATGAAAAGTTGCTATAGCGTTTCCGGGCGAAGTGGATACCGGTTCGCATGAAGAAAACGCATCAAGACAACAATCTGGAGCTTCGGTTCTGATCAATCAGAACCGATAATGCTCCAGGCTCGTCGGCGGTGCCCCGGGCTACTTCTCCTCCGCGGCCGTCGCGGTCGCCGGCCCGTCGCCCATGATCAGCAGCACGGCGTCTTCATTCTTGGCGCCATCCCAATGCACCTGCTTGCCGTAGTGGGTGACAAAACTGCCCGCCGGCATGGCCACGGTGCCATGCTCCGGATCGAATTTCGGTCCCGAACCGACGTACCAGGTGCCCTGCAGCACTACGATATAGCGGTCGTTGGGATGGAAGTGCGGGCGGCTGAAGTGGTTGCCCTTGGTCCATTTGGTGTAGACCATGTAGAAGCCGGGCTTTGCGGGATCGCCCACAACGACGGCATTCTGAGCGCCGCGCGCGTCTACCGGTCCCCAGGGAATCTGGTCCGGCAATTTGTAGGTGACGGCGGCGGGATTGAGCTCCGCGGCGGCGCTGGCGCCCAACATGCCGGCAAAGGCCGACAGCATCATCAAATATCGCCAGGACCGGTTCAGCGCCCTCATCTCGTCCTCCCGTTGTACGACGGCCATCGGTCGTTACCGTGATGTTGCGCCAATGCTAGTCTTTCTCGTGGGGCGGGCAAGACGCGCGCGCGCATGCGTGATGCGACACCAGAGACGCCGTAGAACGCAGTTGCAACATGAAAAACGGGATTTACGTGGCGTGCGGCGATGCTAGGTTGCGCGCCAACCACAACAAACCGGAGGATCACCTTTATGAAGTACCTGTCGACGCTTGCGGCCGGCCTCTTGATCGGTAGTGCCGCGCTGCAATTTTCCACCACCGCGTCGGGGCAAAGCGACGGCTGGATCACGCTGCTCGACAGCTCCAAGATGGGCGAGTGGGACGAGGTCGGCAAGGCCAATTGGGCGATGAAGGACGGCGCGCTGGTCGCCGACAAGCTCGACGGCAAGGATCTCTCCTATCTCGTCACCAAGACCCCCTACAAGGATTTCCAGATCAGGGCCGAGTTCTGGACCGACGAGGACGCCAATAGCGGCATCTTCATCCGCTGCGACACCAACAAGACCATCGATTCCAAGGTTTGCTACGAGGTCAACATCTTCGACAAGCGGCCGGATCCGACCTATGGCACCGGGGCGATCGTCGATGTCGGCAAGGTCGATCCGATGCCAAAGGCGGCGGGCAAGTGGAATGTCTACGAGATCACGGCGCAGGGCCCTCACTTTGTTGTCACTCTGAACGGCCAGAAGACGGTCGATGCGCAAGATTCCAAGCATGCGAGCGGCTACGTCGCCCTCCAATATGGCGCGGGAGTCGTCAAGTTCCGTAAGGTGCAGATCAAGCCGCTCTGAGAAGGGCGTCACGAAAATGGATGTCCCGGCTGTTGCGCAGCCGGGACATTTGTTGTTTCAGACGGCGTGGACGCAGTCGCTGTGGCTCTCTACGGATCGCTCCTGTTGACCAGAAGATAGAGTGCGCGCGGGTTGGTGGTCAGATAGCGCCAGAACAGCCGGCGTGGTTCGAGCCAGATGCGCCAGGCCCATTCCAATCCGACACCTTGCATCCATCGCGGAGCGCGCGCCCGGGAACCTGACAGGAAATTGAACAGTCCGCCCGACGTCTTGATGACACCCACATTGGACAATTGCGGGATGAACTGCTCGACAAACGACTGTTCATAAGGGACACCAAGCGCGACCCAAAGGATATCGGGCGCCAGCCCATTGATCTCGTCGACCTTGGCGCGCAACGCGTCGCCGCGCAGATAGCCGTGCGAATGGCCGACGATCTTCAGGTCCGGATACATCTCCCGCACATTGGCTACCGCCGCCGCATTCTCTTCCTCGTCCGCGCCGAACATGTAGAAGGTCAGACCGCTCGCCTGCGCCTTGCGGGCGACGACATGGAAAAGGTCGGTGGTGGCGACGCGCTCGGGCAGCGCACGGCCGGGTCGGAATCGCGACACCGTGACGAGCGGCTGGCCGTCGGCATTGATCATGTCGGCCGAGCGGAACAGCCGGTCGGTCATCGGCTCCGTCGAGCAGCGCGCCAGCACCTCGCCATTGGCCGAGGTCAGGTAGAGCGGCCGGTTCGTGCGTCGCTGCGGGAACACGACATCGATCATGAACTTGGCGGTCTGATCGAGATCGAGCACGGCAAGCCGCAATCCGCCGATGGAGACGCGCGGTACGCCGGCGGTAGCGGCACGGCCGATTGGATTGGTACGACGCTCACGCATACTGTTTGTCTCGCTGGCGAGTTACGACCGTGGGGTTGAGTTCGCTGAGGATCACGCCCACCAGCTTGCGGTCAGCCCCGCCGAGCGCGGTGATGATGTCTTCCATGCGGTCATTGATGTCGAGATCGACCGGCAGGACCGCAACGAGACCGTCGGCGACGTCGAGCAAATTGCGATCCGCGGTGGCCCACGGCATCGCGGGTCCATCGAGGATTACGAGGTCATGGCCGCCAGCGGAGCGCGCTTGAGCAATCGCCTTGCGGCTCGCGTCACTCGCCTTGGCGCGGTTACCCGTGATCGCAGGCAGGATCGCGATGCCGTTGGTGGTGTTCACCGCGCGGGCGGCCTTGCCGCCGATCGTGAGCCAGCCGAGACGGCTCGGTTCACGCTTGCCGAAATGGGTGACCTTGTCGGACAGCGCGTGTGTTCCGGCATCAGCGTCGATCATCAGCACCCTGACACCATCGCGCGCGGCGGCAAGCGCGATGTTCAGCGCAACGACGCTGCGATCCTGACCGTCACCTGCGCCGATGACGGCGAGCACTGTGGCGCCGCCGGCCGTGGCTCGCTTGGCGGACGCCGCGCGCATTTCGCGCAGCTCTTTCAGGAATACCGTCTCGGATGCGCCGGTGCGCAGCGTCGGCCAGCCAAACCGCGTGGCGTCGGCGGTGTTGCTGCCGGCCAGGATTCCGCCGAGGGTGCGGATGACATCGGACTCCCGCAATTGGGCGATCAGTGGCTTCTCGATCAGGGCGACCGCAGGTTGCGGCTCTGGTGCCGGCGGCTGCTCCGCTGTCGCGACGACGGCCTGTTGGCTCGACGCCGCATCGTCCTTCTGGATCTTCGGCCCGACCGGATCTGCGGCGGGCGCAAGCTGGCTGGCGGCGACGATCCAGGCGGCCGCGGCCAGGCCGCCGAACATGAAGCCGATCATCGCGAGCAGGCTCATCGCCGGCGGGAAGGTGCGGCGCTGCGGGACGGTGGCTTCGCCGATCACGCGCGCGCTTGAGGTGTTGAGGCTTTCCTGCTCCTCGGTTTCGCGCGAGCGCTTGAGAAAAGCCTGATACACATCGCGGCTTGCCTCGACGTCGCGTTCGAGCTCGCGCAGGCGCACCGACGCCTGGCTCATCTGCACGCTCTGGCGCTTCTGGACGTCGAGCGCCTTGTTCAATGACGCCTCGTAGTCGCGGGCGCGGGCGAGATCGTTCTTTGCAGCTTGCGCGAAGCGGTCGACCTCTTCCCTGATGGTGCGACGCAGGTCCTCGACCTGCTGCTCGACCTGCCGCAGTGCCGGATGTCGCGGCCCCAGCTCGGTCTGCAGCTCGGCCTGCCGCTTCTTCGCATCGGCATATTGCGCGCGCAGATTGGCAATCGTCGGCGATTGCAGCGCTTCGGCAATCGCGCCAGGATCGCTCGAATTCCGGCGGCCGGCTTCGATCTGGTCGCATTTGGCCTGGGCGTCGAGCGTCAGGGCGCGCGCGGCGGCGAGCCGCTGGTTGCTGGCCGAGAGCTGCTGGTCGGTGATCAGGTTGTCCTGTGAGCCGACAAAATTGTTCTGCGCCTTGTAGGTCGCGAGCGCCTCTTCCGCGTTGCGCAGGCGCTGCTGCAGCTCCTTGAGCCGGCCGGACAGGTCGCTGGTGGCGCGACGGGCCGCCGCTGCCTGCGATTGCTTGGACTCGGCGAGATAGGCCTTCGAGATTGCATTGGCGAGCATCGCCGCCTTCGCCGGCTCATACGACCAGACGTCGATATCGACGATGAAGGTGCGATCGGTCTTCTTGACGTTGACATGTCGGTTGAGCGCGTCGAGCGCGCTCATCTCGGCCTGCTGCTGCTGTTCCGCCGTCGGCCTGAATTCGATTCCGAACAGGCCGAGGAGCGAGGCGAAGATGCCCTTGCGCGCCGGTCCGCCGCCGAACTCGGGATCGTTGACGAGGTTGGTGGCGCGGATCACCTGCAGCAGCACGTTGTTGGAGGTGATCAGGCGAGACTGGCTCTCGACCACCATCGAAAGACCGGAGACGTCCTGGGCGCGCGGCGTCAGCTCGCGCTCGACGAGCTGCAACTCGCGCGGATCGACATAGAGCTGGGCGCTCGCGGTGTACTTCGGGGTCAGGCTCTTTCCGATCGCGACCGCGACGCAGGCACAGATCAGCGCCGCCGCCGCGATTGCGAACCTGCGCTCCCACAGCAGCCGGATCAGGTCGAGCACGTGGAGGCCCGACGAAGCCCTGGCCTGGCGAGGTTCGGACTTCGCCTGGTCTATCGGCTGGTCATAGATAAGCATTGGCCCCAGCTTCCATCTCAACGGCCGCACGGATCGGCCGAGGGGTTACCTTCCGGACCGCGTGACGCGCGCGGGAGGGCAACGCGGAAACGCAACAGGGAAAATTAACCATACGCATCGAGGGACTATTCGCCAGAAAGGCAAACAAAGCGTTTAAGCGCGGGCGCATTGGAACGCCTCCGCCATGGTCAATGCAGGGATGTTTCGTCGCGCGGCCGCTTCGAGCGCGTAGGTCATGAGATCGGGCGTGCAGCCGTAAAGGCTCGGCCGCTCGGCGACGTCGTGCCCATAGAAAATTAACCAACCGTTACTGTCGCACGCCTCGTCGAACGCACGATCGATCCGCTCGCGGCTCATCTGGCGGTTGATCAGCGGCATGGCGCGCAGGAACTGCAGGTCGACCTCACCGGCGTTCACGCCCGGCACGATGCTGCGGCAGGTCAGGAATTCAGACTTCAATTGGTGCTTGCGGGCATAGGAGCCATATCCGAACGGGTAGGCGAACGTCTCGATCGCCATCGAGCGATCGAGCGAACGGAAATAGGCGCGGTTGCGCGCGATCTCGTTGGCGAGCAACGACTCGTCGAGATCGCAGGCGCGAAGGTGCGAATAGGTATGGCACCCGATCTCGTGACCACGGCGATGCAATGAGACCACATCCTCGGCGCGTCCAGCGGCCCACTCCGGTGTGTCGAGACCGACCAGGCCGCCCGACACGTAGAACGTCCCGCGGGCGCCGTAGGATTCCAGGATGTCGGCGCCGATCGTCGCGGCGCTTCTCGGCAGATCGTCGAAGGTGAAACTCACCATCGGCGTCGCATTGTGCAGTCGGAAATGTTCGACCTGCACATGCATCGCCAGCCGGTGGCTGACCCTGACCCTGGCCTCGGACCACAATGCGTTCATCGTCACAGCTTTCGCAGGATCACGTGGTAATCGCCGTGCCGGACGTCGGTCTTGCCCGGCAGCAGCGCGTTCATCGTTCGGGCGGCGGCATCGACCAGCGCGGCCAGGATCGGCTTGCGCCGGCGCATCTCGGGATAGCGCGGGCTCTCGTATGTCTTGCGGTAGATGACCTGCAGCCCGTGCTCGGCGGCGAACGCCTCGAGATTGCTGAGCGTGACCAGCGGATGGAAATGGGTCGGGAAGGGCGCCTCGCCTGGCAGACCCGCATGCTTCTCGCCGCGGATATGGCGGTAGAACCAGACGTGGAACCAGTGCGGGGAGTATTTCGTGACGACACCCGACAGCGATTTCGGGTTCGGCGCTCCGATCAGCAACAGGCCGTTCTGCTTCAGCGCCTCGCAGAAGCCGGTCAGCGCAGCCTCGACATCGGGGACGTGTTCGATCACGTTGTAGCAGGTGATGAGGTCAAAGCTCCGCGGTGCGAATCGATGGCTCTGGATATCGCCGAGAATCGCTTCCTGCGCGTAATCGTTGTTGCGGATCTGGTCGGGGTCGATGTCGACCACGGTGATGTGGGCGCGGCGGAGCACGTTGAGCGGCAGGAAGCTGGTTGATCCGCCGCCGGCTTCGTAGATCGAGAGCGGGCCGGCCGGCAACTTTGCATCGAGAATGCTGTGAACCGTCAACAGGCTCTGCTTGGCCTCGCCGGGCGGAAGCGCCAGCAGCGATGCGGGATGGATCGCCGCGGCCGCTGTCGTCGTTTCGGCGGGCGTGGCATGGATGGGATCGAGCGCAAATGTCTTGGTCATTGGTTCATCCAATGTTGCTGTTTGCGAGTTTGGCGCGGAACGTCGTCAGGCCCTGCGTCAACCGCCCGCGGACGCGCGCGATATCAAACAGCCAGCACAGCGCGGCGTAGACGGTGAGGCCCGCGCCGACCAGCGCGACGCTGGCGGGAAGATCGGCGAGGGGCAGGCGGCGGTCGAGCGCGCCGACGGTCAGCGCCATCGCGAGCGTCGCGATGACGATCAGAGCCAGCCGGCCAGGCTGGATCGGGACCGGGAAGGCGAAACGGCTGAGGACGAAAGCGCACACAAGGCCGATGACGTCGGCGCCGAGGCGCGCCCAGGCCGCGCCGATCGTGCCGTAGTGGCTGACCAGCACGCAGGACAGAACCAAATTGGCCGCGATGATGGTGGCGGTGTTGACCAGATAGAGAGAGTTGCGGCCCGAGAGCAGGAAACTGGCGTGCAGATATTGCTGCGTCAGCACCTGGAAAATCACGGCCACCGCGATGATCGGCATGATCTGCGCAGCCGGTGCGCGGAAATCGGCGCCGAGAACGATGTTGGCGACATGCGCGGAGACCACCGCGAAGCCGACGCAGGCTGGCAGCGTGACGCCCGCGAGCAGTTCCAGGCATTCGGCGAGATGGGACTTGACCGCGGTGTCGCCGTGCCGGGCGTGAATTTGCACGGCCATCGGGAAGAAAGCGGCGGCAATGCTCATCGCGGGCATCATCAGGGTCTGGCGAACCAGGTCGAGGGCGGCGACATATTTGCCGGCATCCGCGGCGCCAACGAGGTTGGCGATCATGAAACGGTCGGTGACGCTGGAGATCGCCAGCAGCGTGAGCGACAGCGTCAGCGGAAGTCCGGTGCGCGCCAGCGTCGAAAGATCGGCGCGGTCGAATGTGATGGTCGTGCCCCGCCACACGCTGCGTGACTGCACCAGCACCGCGACGAGATAGGCGGCCGCCGCCGCGAGCAGGAGCCAGAAGCCGTTCGGGCTCGCCAGCGCGACGACAATGCCGAAGCCGAGCAAGGCGGCGGCGCGGACCAGCGTCGCCTTCATCACCGAGAGCGCCATCAGCCGCGCGCGCAGCAGGTCCTGCGTCAATTCGAACAGGCCGATCGCGACCGCGAGAGCGACCGCCGCCACGGCCGCGGCTGCATCGAGCCCTACGAGACGCGCCAGCGCATAGGCGATCGGCGCGGCGAGGCAGCAGATCAGATAGCCCGAGATCACGAGGCCGCGGACGTCGGTGCCGTCGTTGCGGGCGTGTTCGCTCAGGATCAGGTTGCGGAACCAGCCGACCAGAAACACGGAGATGACAGAAGCCAACCCGACGCCAAGCAGGTAGACGCCGTAATCATGCGGCGCGAACAGCCGCGTGAAAATGAACACGCTCAACAGTCCCAGCAGCGCCGAGACGATGTTGGCTGTCAGGTTGATGCCGGCTTGTCCGATCAGCATGAGACGGCAAGCCCCACGGGTTCGGCGGCCATGGCAGCAAGAATGGCGTCGCTCTGGGCGACGACCTCGCGAATCGTATCGACCGGCGTCCCGGAGAAGGACGCGATCGAGAACGCCACATCGGTCCTGTTGGCCCGCAGGAGAAGCCGGTTCAGTTCGTTCTTGCTCAGCGTGGGGTCATCCCAGTAGCTGATGCAGGGCGTTCTCGGCACGACGGCGTGGCGAAGGGCGGCGGCCGGATCGTTCTGCACGAAGAAGCCGTACAGGAGGTACTCGGAGAACTCGCGGGTCTTGCACAGCGCCTCGATCCAGCTCACGCCGGTGACAGCCTCGATGCGCTCGGCCAGCGCTCGGGTGGTCTGCTTGTCCCAGAATATGATGTGTCCGATGAAGTCGGCCGCCGGAAAGGGCGGCGTCGGCAGGCCGAGCAGCCTGTGGCTGGTCTCGAGCCAGCGCGAGTGGCGTGGCTGGTCGGCGGTGACCTCGTCATCGATCTTCAACAGCGGAATCGTGTTCGGATATTCGAAGCGGGCGAGATCGAAATCGCGAAAGAACACGATGTCGGAGTCCAGGATGCAGAAGCGCTCATGGGGCAGCGTGATGGTGGCTGCGATCTTCAGGAATTGCTGGACGTGCCAGCCGCTGACCGGCTTTGCGCGCAGCGACCACCAGAATTGTCGCCGCTTGCGCTGAATCATCCGCGGTAGCGGGCGAAGCCAGCCGGGCAGGAAGGCCGAAGCGGGGATGATAACGCGCCGCTCGCTCGCCAGCGGCGCGAACAGCGGCAGGTCGCAATCCGGAACGAGCAGGTAGTGCCGCCCGAAGGAGGTGACGTGGCGATCCACACTCTCGCAAAGCAGAGTGCAGATTTTCAGATCGCGCCCGTAGGTCGGGGTCAACAACGCGACAGGATTCATCTCGTAGATCTCTCCGGCAACACCGTGTCAGGGCGGTACGCTGCGGCCGCCAAACAGCCTCGGTGCCCCTTTTCAGCAAGATCAATGCCGGGCATTTGTCGCGCCTGCTGCGCGTGCCGCTGATGGTTAAGCGTTGGTAAATGGCCGCGCGGAGCGCCGGTTAACGAGCGCGAAGTAACCATGCGCGGGCGCGATTTTCGTGCCGGATCGAATGTTGCCCGGATATTGCAGTGCTCATGCCTGCGTTTGCCGACGCGGTCGGCGCAGGTGAGCAGGTATGAGAATTGATCGGTATTCCCGGCGGGTGGTCGGCGCAAACGAACTGCGGGCTGCGTCGTCAGCCCGTTTCGAAACACCGGCGTTGCCGGCGGTGTCTGGTTTTGACACGGCCCGCACCGCGACAGAACGCGTACATCGGAGCGTCCGGAACGGGAGATATGTCGGTCGGCTTGGCATCATTCTGACTGCGCTGGCGGTTGGTGGTCTCCTCGCGATGCAGGAAGCATCGACGGCCGCATCGCGGCTCGGTCCCGGCTCGGCGCGATTTGCCGGAGCGTTTGTCAATTGGGGCGAAAGCGGTCGCGAGCACATGCTGCAGGCCTGGGAGAAGTGGTTGGGACAGACGCAGTCGTCGGTGATCGGGGTCGACTTTTACGGGCAGGAGACCTGGGAGGATTTCCACAAATTCAACTGGGTGCCGGGCGTCTGGAAGAAGCTCAATCCGGCGCGCAATGTCGTCTGGTCGGTGCCGCTGACCATCACCGGCACACCGCTCGCCGACGTTGCCGAGGGCCAACACGATGCCGAGTTCGAGGCGGCGGCCCGCGCGATCGCCGACGCACAGCCGAAGGCGATCATTCGCCTCGGCTGGGAAATGAACATCTCGAACATGGGGTGGTTCATCAAGGGGCAGGAGGACCAGTACGTCCGCGCGTACCGGCGCGCCGTGCAAATCTTCCGCCGCCACTCGTCCGATTTCACCTTCGACTGGTGTCCCGGCTGGGGATTGCAGGACGCGCCCGCCGACCGCGCCTATCCTGGCGACGACGTCGTCGACTACATCGGGCTCGACGTCTACGACTTCAAGCTTGAGGGTACCGTCGAGGAACGCTGGCGGAACTTCTATCTCAAGGCGCCGTTCGGCCTGGAATGGCAGCGTGACTTTGCCGCTCTTCACGGCAAGCGCATGAGCTATCCGGAGTGGGGGATCGGCAATTCCGGCGACAATCCCTACTTCATTCAGAAGATGCACGACTGGCTGAATGCGAACCGCGACAGCGTCGCCTATGCCGCCTATTTCAATGTCGATGGGCTATGGCCGACCCAGATCGACACCGGCCGCTTTCCGCAATCGCAAGAGCTGTTCCGCACGCTGTTTGGCGGACGTCGGCATTAGGCGTTGCTTAACCGCGTCGATTAACCTTGCCGCGAATTACGCGTGTCGGGAGAGGCAGGCGGACCCGATATTGCAACATTGTCCGCGTATCGCCTGAACGCTCGGGAATTGCCAGGGGCGGGTAACCAGATCGAAACGCCGATGTTCCGCAACGGGGCGCAAGCCTCTTTTCGGGACGGCGAGACATTGGACGCAACAACCATGACCGCGACCGAACTGCCAGAGATCGATCACGCAACAGCCACGCAGCCGGCCGAGCGCGCCTGGGCGGTGGCTTCGCCTGACCTCGATCCCTCGATCGGGATCGTGGTCTGTATCCCGAGCTTCCGCCGGCCGAAACATCTGCGTCTGACGTTGCAGTCGTTGGCGCGCCAGCGCACCGGCCGGCAATTCGCGGTCGTCATTGTCGAGAACGACGCGGCGAAATGCGCGAGCGTGCCTGTCGCCGCCGAGTTTCTGGAGTCACGGTTATCGGGCATCTGCTTGGTCGAGCCGCGCCAGGGCAATTGCTACGCCATCAACGCGGCGTTCGAGACCGCGCTGGCGCTGTTTCCGGTCGCCGAGCATTTTCTGATGATCGACGACGACGAGATCGCCTCGCCCGACTGGATCGACCGGATGGTGTCGACCGCCGAGATATCGGGCGCCGATTTGGTCGGCGGACCGGTCTGGCCGAACTTCCACGACGAGATGAAGCGCGGCCTGCGCCGCCATCCAGCCTTCGCTCCGGCCTATGAGCAGAGTGGCCCGGTGCCAGTCATTTACGGCTGCGGCAATTGCCTGGTCCGCCGCGCGGTGTTTGCGGAAGTCGGCTTCCCCGCCTTTGACCTGCGCTTCAACTTTCTCGGCGGCGGCGACGTCGATTTCTTCTACCGTTGCAGGCGACTCGGGCTGCGTTTCCACTGGGCCGCGGATGCCACGATCAGCGAGACCGTGCCGCAGAACCGCACCCAGCTCGGCTGGCTGATCATTCGCGGCTTGCGGATCGGTGCCATCAATTATCATGTCCAGCGCAAGGCGACGCCGACGCTTGCATCTCGGCTGAAACTCGCCATCAAGCTCGCCGCGGCGCTGCCGCTGTCGCTCGTCCATGCCGCTTGCGCGGTGTTCACCGAGCGCAAGGCGGTGATCGCCGTGCATCCGATGACGGTAGCGCTCGGCAGCGCGCTCGCTGCCGTCGGCATCGAGCCGCAGCAGTATAAAGCCTCGAAAATCGTCTCGTGAGCCGCTTCGTCACCACGTCGGAGCTGCGCGCCGTCGTCGGCGAGATCCGGCGAGCGGAGGTGCTGGACATCGCCCGCGCGGTGACCTTCATCGGTGTGCTGCTGCTGGCGTGGATTTCGCTGCAGCCGTTCGAAGATCTCAGCGACATGCAGATCGGCGAGGTGACGCTGGGCAGCAATGCCGTGACGTATGCCGTTTACGGCCTGCTCGCAGCGCTGACCGTGGCGCTCGTCCTGCATGAAAATGCCCGGGGACTTGCGACGCTGGCCAAGCCCGTCTTCCTGTGGTTCGCCGCGGGGCTCTGTATCTCGGTGCTGATCTCCTTCGATCCCGGCACATCGGTTCGGCGCTTTTCGTTGACGGCCTTCGTGATCGTGGTGGCGGCCTGCATGCCGCTGCTGGCGAAGACCGAGCGGGAATTGATGCACTGGCTTTCGATCGCGTCGCTGGTGCTGCTGGTGACGTGCTATCTCGGCATCCTGCTCGTGCCGCATTTGTCGATCCATCAGGCCGGCGATCCGCAGGAGCCGGGCCTCGCCGGCAACTGGCGCGGAGCCTTCGGCCACAAGAACATGGCGGCCGCCATCATGGCGATGCTGCTGTTCCTCGGCATCTATCTGATCCGCGCCGGCGGTAGAATCTCCGGAGTCACGGTGATCGTCCTGTCGTCGCTTTTCCTGTTGTACTCCGCAGGAAAAAGCTCGCTGGCGCTGTGCTTCTCAGTTCTGTTGCTGACCTCGCTGACCGCTTTCGTCCGCTCGTTCCGGGGGCGTGTCGTGATGTGCCTGACGCCGCTGGTGCTGCTCAACATGCTCAGCATCGGCACGGTGATGAGCGAGACGCTGGCGCAGATCGCGCAATTGCTGCCGCTGGATTCCAGCTTCACCGGGCGTACCGACATCTGGAACTTCGCGCTGCAATCGCTGCAGCCGAAACTGATGACCGGTTACGGCTACGCCTCGTTCTGGGGCTCCAGCGCGATCCAGAACCTGCCGGAAGGCAAGGAGTGGGCGGCCTATGCCTCCCATAGCCATAACGGCTATCTCGACACCGCGCTCGGCATGGGGCTGCCGGGCCTCGTGTTGTTGATCGCCGCACTTGTCATCGCGCCGCTGCGCGATTTCCAGTCCGCTGACGAGGGCGGCAACGGCGGCCCGCTGTTGATGATGTTCTTCCGGATCTGGCTGTTCGGTCTCTATCTGTCGACGATGGAGAGCTTCTATCTCGATCGCGCCGATCCGATCTGGGTAACGTTCATGATTGCCGTATTCGGCATGCACTATCTCGCCCGGTTCCGCCTGCGGGAATGACCGCGCCGATCGCTTTCGCCGCATCCGTCCACCAGCCATCGAAATCAAACGGCACAGAGGCCGTCGGCCGCTCCAGCGCCGAGACGATTCGATCGGCATAGGCTGTGCTGTCCGAACCGCGCGGCACCAGCACAATGGCGCCGCGGTCGATCAATTCCTTAAAGCGCGGATGATGGTCGAACTCATCCGCCAGCGCAGGCCCGGTTACGATCAGCGGCCGGCCGGATTGGACGCAAGCCAGCACGCTGGATCGCCGCGCAGTGAGGCCCTCGTCGAGCGGATAGCAGAACGCGCTGGCCGCGCCGAGCAGGCCGGACAGTTCATGGTTGGAGGCGACAAAGCCCGACACGATCACATCGTCCTTCAGTCCAAGCTCGGCGGCGCGCGCATGAAACTCCTCCTCGACGCGGTCGATGCCGCGGATGAAGGAGCCGATATAGACGATCAGCGGCTTCAGCCCGCGCGCTTTCAGGATCGCTCCGATCTCGAGCAACGCGTTTGGCTGCTTGCCGGGATAGATCGAGCCGAAATGCCCGATGACCAATTGACCGTTTTCACGTGCGGCAATCAACCGTTGCCGCAGCGTTGAATCCTGGATTTCGGCCGAAGTCTCGAGGTTCGGCGGCAGCGGCGCCAGCACGCATTTGCGCGTCATGCCGCGCATGAGCCAATCGTCAGCGAGTTCCTGCCGCACCAGCGGCGAGAACATCACGATGCTGTCGGCGAGCCACAGCGCCGGCACGTAGGTGATCCGGCGCATCCAGTTGAGGCCGCGCCACTCGTGCTGAATCAGGACAATCTTGCGCTTGCGCAGGCGGGCGAAAGCGAGTGCCAGCAACGGGCGGGCGATCACCCGCTTCCAGGCCACGATCGGGAAATTGCAGACCACGCTCCGCGCGGTGCCGACCGCGCGCCAGATTTCGGCGATTGTGCCTTCCGTCCGCGTCAGGGTTAACGGCGTGCTACCACCTGGATCGATCTCTTCGAACGTCTGCTGCAGGAGGCGGGTGAATTGCCCGACGCCGCACTGCATCTGCGGTCCGGCGCCGAGGAACAGCGCCCGGTATCGGGATTTTTCGGTCATCGTGGCTTGACGGTGAATTCTAGTGGTGTCGCGGTTAGCCATACAGGCGAGACATTAGCTTCGGGTAAGCGGCCGGCCTCTCCGCGCGGCACCGTTCTTGCCAATTCCTGTCCAAAGGCCGTCCATCCGTCCCGGAACGGGACATCGGACGATGCGAAAGAGGCAAGGCGACCAGGAGCGTGGCAATGACGACGGGCAAGATCTTCACGAACTGGGATGACAGCCATTCCGAACTGTGGAGCCATCAGCCGATCCGGCTCGAGCACAGTATGCACCGGCAGCCGGCCTTCTCGATGGATGATCTCGCCAGGCTGATCGAGACCTATCCGCGCGAGCATTACAGCCTGGTCAAGACCGGCGCCAAGGGTTCGAGCCGGGTCTGGCGCGAGGGCGAGATCGGCAAACTCAGCGGCCGCCAGGTGATCGGAGCGATCTCGCGCGGCGGCCTGTGGCTCAACCTGCGCAACGTCACCTCGATCGATCGGCGCTACCGCGACATGATCGACCAGATGTTTGCCGAGGTCGCAGCCAAGGTTCCCGATTTCGAGGCGCCCACGCATCAGGCCGGCATCCTCATTTCGTCGCCGGACGCGCAGGTCTATTATCACGCCGATCTGCCGGGGCAGGGGTTGATCCAGATCGCCGGCCGCAAGCGCGTCTACATCTATCCGAATACGGCTCCCTTCATCCGTCCGGAGCATCTCGAAGACATCGCGTTGTTCGATGTCGAGGTCGATATCCCCTATGCGACCTGGTACGACAAGCATGCGCAGGTGATCGATCTCGAGCCCGGCCAGATGCTGAACTGGCCGTTGAACGCGCCGCACCGTGTCGAGAACCTCGGCAGCGTCAACATCTCGATGACGGTGTCCTACGTGAACGAAGACATTCGCCGTGCCCAGATCCTGCATCTCGCCAACGGCATGCTGCGTCATCGGTTTGGTTACGCGCCGAGAAGCCGCAGCCTGCGCGGTCCGTCCTTCTTCGCCAAGCAGGTGATGCAGAAGCTGCTGCGCGACGGCAAATGGGTGAAGCGCGAACGCGCCGTGCGTCGCCCGGTCGACTTCCGCCTCGATGCAACGGATCTCGGGAAGATCGTCGATCTGCCCAAGGCTGCTTGACGGGTTTGCGAAAATGACGGTGTTGACGACATCGGCCGGACAATCAAGGACACGGGAAGCGTCCCGCGCGGCCGGCTTTCGCGTCGAGTTGCTCTCGGACTGGACACGAGCCGCGGCGCGATGGGGTGCGTTCGACCCACCGACCGCGTTCCAGCATCCGCAATGGTATGCATCGTGGTACCGCGTCTTCGCGGCGGCCGATGGCGTCGAGCCGCTGATTGCCGTCATCACTGATGCCGCGACCGGCGAGCATGCCGTGATGCTGCCGCTGATCCGCCGCCGGCAAGGCGGTATCCGCGTGATCGAATTCGCCGATCTGGAACTCACTGATTACAACGCGCCGCTGCTCGGGCCCGCGGCACCGCGCGACGCGGTCGCGGCGCGACGGCTGTGGCGTGAGCTGCGCCGGGCGCTGCGCAAATCAGACGGCGGTGCTGATCTCATCCGCCTGCGCAAGGTGCCGGCTCGACTCGACGGCAGGGCCAATCCGCTGGCCTTGCTCGATGAAGCCGCGCCGTGCCCGCTCAACGGCAACCCGGTCTTCACCGGTGAGGACTACGACGCCTGGCGCTACACGCTGGAAAAGACCGTGCGCAAGGAGCTGGAGCGGAGCTGGCGCGTGTTCACCCGCGATCCATCGGTGGCATTCAGGATCGCCGCCGATGCCGACGAGGCGTTGAAGATCCTGTCGGCCACGGAGGCGCAGCAGGATTCGCGGATGCAAAGCCTCGGGCTCAACTTCATCCTCAACGACGAGCATTGCGCCGCGTTTTATCGTGGTCTCGTCCGCGACGGCACCGCCAGCGGCTATGCGGTGGTGACGGCGCTCACAGCGGGCGAGGAGGTGGTGGCCACGCTGCTCGGCATCCGCATCGGCGCGCGCTATGTCATGATCCGTATCAGCAACGCCGGCGACAAATGGTCGAACTGCTCGCCGGGTCGGCTGATCATCGAGCGCACCATGGCGGCCCTGCACAAGGACGGCGTACGCGAGTTCGACTTCTCGGTCGGTAATTATGCCTACAAGCGCCGCTTTGGACCCGTGCGGATGCCGCTGGTCGATCTCAGCGCGGCGCTTGCCTGGCGAGGATGGCCCTATGCGCTGCGCGACCGCGCCGCGCGCGCGCTGCGTCGCTACCCGAAGCTCACCGCGCGCCTGAAACAGGCGCTCGGGAAGCCGTCGTCGCGGGAAGAGAGTTAGATCTTGCGAACCACGCCTGCTTGGCCGAGCTCGCATTCGAGCGCAGCGCGATCCCATTTTGCGTTGATTGCCGCCGCCTCGTAGCTCGATTGCAGGAACGCGAGCAACGCCTTGTCGGGATCGGGAGCCGTGCGCACGGCATCATATGGCAGCACGAATTCGCCGAGCGCCTCGCTGAAGAACGCCGCGTCCGGCTGGACTTTCGAGGTGCGATAGCCCTTAGGCTCCGGATAGGCGTAGGAATAGAATGCAGGGTAATCGATCGCGCCGCCGCCCGGCCAGAAACCGGCGCTGCTCACCTCGTGCGAATAGGCTTCCTGTGCCACGTCATCGGGCAAATGCGGTACGCCGCCGGGATGTCGCGGCGCCGTCCTGCCTGAGAAGCGCGTGACCGCGAGATCAAAGCTGCCCCAGAAGAAGTGCACGGGGCTTGCCTTGCCAAGAAAGCCGGTACGGAATTGCTTGAACACGCGGTCGCAATTCACAAGGATCTGGTGAAAACGGCGCACGGCGTCCGCATCGTAGGATGCGTGCTGCGTATCCTGGGAAAAGCGGATCGGGTCGGGCATTTCATTCGGCGTCTCGTCGATCGTGACGTCAATGCCAAGCTCCTTCAGGCCGGCCATCAGGGCGGCGTAGAAACTCGCCACCGATTGCCCCGCCAACGCAAACTGCCGCTCCGTGCCGTCGCTGGTCGACACACGCAAGATGTGGTCGATGAAATCGAAGTCGATCTGGAAGCTGCGTCCGCCGTCCGGGATCGGCGAGGTCGTCAGTCCACGCGCGGTGACGTAGAGCGTGACGTGCCAGGAATGATTGAGCCAGGGCGATTTCGTTAGCCGGATCTTGCCGGCGATCTGGGTCCAGAGCTGCAGCGTGGCAGAGGTGTCGCGCCAAGCGGCGGTCGGCAAGTCCGGCCAGTGGGTCTTCGTGATCGTGCTCATGCAGGGACCTCTGAGCTGCTCGACGTGTACACTTGCGCGGCTTATCACGAATTGGTCGCGATGGTCTCGGGAACCCGAGCGGTCGCCTTGCGTTTTCTTGTCCGGCTCTTTGCAAGCCGCCATGCTTTTCTCGTGACCATGCGTGCCGATCGAGGGCAGTCATCCCTGCGGGGCGCCGCTGGCCAACGGCGTCATGCGATGGCCTTCATTTTGTCATGCGACTGCGCACCCGCGCCACAGGTACCTGCGCTGCGCTCGTCACAGAATTGCTGCGGGGAGCGTAAAGAACTTTTGCCGGGTTCGTCAGACCGAAGTAGGCGCAGGTGGCTGTGCTCTATGAAAAACTTGGCTCCACGGCGATTGATGACAGAAGTGCAACGCACATTATCGAGCCTGATTGCGGCCCACCAGTTGGCAATTTAATCACTTCAGGATGCCGTGCATTCCGGGCAACGCCGCTGTCCGCGCGTGGCGCGGAACATACTCTTGCACCACCAGCGCCGCGCAAACGCCTGCACCGGATTGCGGATCATTTGAGCCATCAGCAGAAGTTCGACCATAGCCATATCCGTCGCCTCCTGACGGATACATAGGGCGGCATTCGCTGGCGAGAATGCCGCCCTGATCGCATCAGCCATGCGGTTGGCTATAGATCCTGTGTCATAATGCGATCATGTCGAATGGCATGATCTCATCTCTTTGTTTGAGCATGATCCTTTTCGGAAAGCCGCTACAGACTTTCCGGATGCTGTAGCGCATGGAGTTCAGCCATGCAGCTTCCTGGCGGTTTCCGCGATCACGCGTCCTTGATAGCGCGCGCCGGCAAGCTCGTTCTCGCTCGGCTGGCGGCTGCCATCGCCGCCGGTGATGGTGGTGGCGCCATAGGGTGCGCCGCCGGTGATCTCGTCCAGCTTCATCTGGCCGGCGAACCCGTAGTTGAGGCCGACAACGGTCATGCCGAAATGCAGCAGGTTGGTGATGATGGAGAACAGCGTCGTCTCCTGGCCACCGTGCTGGGTCGCACTCGCGGTGAAGGCGCCACCGACCTTGCCGTGAAGCGCACCCTTGGCCCAGAGGCCGCCGGCCTGATCGAGGAAGTTGGCCATCTGCGACGTCATCCGGCCGAAGCGGGTGCCGGTGCCGACGATGATCGCGTCATAATTGGCGAGGTCATCGATTTTGGCGACCGGCGCGGCCTGATCGAGTTTGTAGTAGGACGCCTTCGCGACCTCGGCCGGCACCAGTTCGGGCACGCGCTTGATATCGACGCTGGCGCCGGCCTCACGCGCGCCTTGCGCGACCGCATTCGCCATTGCCTCGATGTGACCGTAGGCGGAGTAATAGAGGACGAGAACCTTGGCCATGATGGCTTTCCCTTTGAGTTTGATGTGAGATGTTTGAGAAAACATCCGTCGTCATGCCCGCGCTTGTGACGGGCATTTACTTCCTGCGTCAAGCCGTGAGATGTCGCGACAAACCCCGACATCACGGCGGTTTGATCGATGGCCTTACGCCGCGTCGACCAGCACCAGTTCGGAGTCTTCCAGCGCGGTGATCTTGAGCTTGGCCTCGTCGCGGATCGCAGCGCCGTCGCGCGCATTGACGCGCACGCCGTTGACTTCGACGCTGCCGGCCGCCGGCACCAGGTAGAGATGACGCGCCTTGTCGGCTGCATATTCTGCGCTCTCGCCGGCCTTCAATGTGGTGGCCAGCACCCGTGCATCGGCACGGATCGGCAGAGCGTCGTTGTCGTCGTCAAAGCCTGAGGCGATGGTGACGAGCTTGCCGGAGCGGTCGGCCTTGGGGAACGGCTTCGAGCCCCAGGTCGGCTGGCCGCCACGCGTAGTCGGCTCGATCCAGATCTGGAAGATCTTGGTCTTGGCCGGCTCGAGATTGTACTCGGAGTGACGGATGCCGCTGCCGGCGCTCATCACCTGGACGTCGCCCGCCTCGGTGCGCCCCTTGTTGCCGAGCGAGTCCTGATGCGTGATCGCGCCTTCGCGCACGTAGGTGATGATCTCCATGTTGGCATGCGGATGGGCGGGAAAGCCGGTGTTCGGCGCGATCTCGTCATCATTCCACACCCGCAACGCGCCATGGCTCATGTTTTCGGGGTCATAGTAGCTCGCAAAGGAGAAGTGGTGTTTCGCCTTCAGCCAGCCGTGGTCGGCACCGCCAAGCGTTGCGAATGGTTTCAGTTCGATCATTTGTCGTTCCTTTCGATTCAGACCTGTCAAACGTCGCCGGGCGCGGTGGGCCCGGCAGTTTCAGGGGATGTTTCAATCAGGCGCCGAAGCCGCCATCAACGTTGAGCACGGTGCCGGTTACGAACGAGGCTTCCGGGCTTGCCAGGAAGACGACGCCGGCTGCGACTTCTTCGGGCCTTCCGAACCGCTGCAACGCGTGCTGCTTACGCTGTGTTTCGGCGAACTCGCCGCCGTCCTTCGGATTCATGTCGGTGTCGATCGAGCCGGGTTGCACCACATTGACGGTGATGCCGCGCGGTCCGAGGTCGCGCGCCGCGCCCTTGGTGTAGCCGACGACGGCTGCCTTTGTGGCGACGTAGTCGGCGAGGCCTGGAAACGATGCGCGGTCTGCAAGCATCGAGCCGACGGTAACGATGCGACCGCCTTCACCCATCAACTTCGATGCGGCCCGGATTGCGGTGATGACACCGTCAAAGTTGATTGCTTCCTGGCGGGCGAGGGTGGTGGTGTCTGCCTTCGGATCATCCACCGCACCACCGGCCGCAACGCCGGCGTTGTTCACGAGGATATCGAGCCGACCAAAATCCTTGGCGACGTTCTTGACCAACTGGTCAACGTCGGCCGGAGACGCCTGGTCGGCCTTGTAGGCGCGGGCATTGACGCCCTTGGCCTTCAACTCGGCAACGACTGCTTCCGCCTTTTCGGGGGACGCGACATAGCTGATCGCGACGTTGGCGCCCTTCTCGGCGAGAGCGCGGGCCGACGCCGCGCCAATGCCGCGCGAACCACCGGTAACGAGGGCAACCTTCCCTGAGAGCTTCTTCATTGGATTTCTCCGTTGATTGAATTTCGATTGCTCTTGGATAGGTCTTCGGCTGTGATATAGAAATAGAAACTATCGAAACTCATTGTTTCCATTATTGTGCAGCAGGGTGGCCGGTCATGTCGAAACTGCCTGACTTCGAGGCGCTCGCGATCTTCGCAAAAGTCGTGGAGTTACGGTCATTTGCGGCGGCGGCTACGGAGCTCGCGCTCTCCAAGGCCACGGTTTCAAAGGCGGTCAGCCGGCTCGAGGAGCGGCTCGGCGCGCGCTTGTTCAACCGCACCTCGCGGCGGCTCGCCCTGACTGACGCCGGCCAGAAACTGTCGGAACGCGCCGCGCGCCTTCTTGCCGACGGCGAGGCCGCGGAGAGCGAGGCCTTGGCGCAATCGGCCACGCCGCGCGGACTGGTGCGGTTCGCGGTGCCGATGACCTTCGGCGTGAGGGAGGTGGCGCCGCTATTGCCCGAATTCCTGACAAAATATCCGGAGGTTTCGATCGACCTGCATCTCAGCGATGCGACGGTGGACCTGATCGGCGAGGGCTTTGACGCAGGGCTGCGCATCGCGCGGCTGCCGGATTCCTCACTGATCGCGCGGCGACTATGCGCGATGCCGCGCCACACGGTGGCGGCACCGTCCTATCTGAAGCGCTACGGCCGACCGACGCACCCGATGCATCTCGCCGAGCACAAATGCTTCGGCTACGCCTATCTCTCGACGCAAGGCGTGTGGCACTACACCAACGCCGCAGGCGAGCAGGCGAGCGTGCGGCCCGCAGGCCAATTGCGTGTCAACAACGGCGAGGCGCTGATGCCCGCGCTGCTCGCCGGCCTCGGCATCGCCGATCTGCCCGATTTTCTCGTCGGCGACGCGATCGCGCGCGGCGAGGTTGAGGTGATCCTCAAGGGTTGGACGCAGCCCGAAGGTGCGGTGCATCTCGTCACTCCGCCCGGCGGCCCGCGCCCCGCCCGCGTCGAGGTGCTCGCGGATTTCCTGGCGAAGCATTTTGCCAAGGGGAAGAGAAGGTAGGGCGATGAAGGGATTCTGTAGCGTGGGCACGCTTCGCTTTGCCCACCCTACATTTTGGAGTTAGGCTCGCGCCACACACCAAAAACAATATGCTGGGGAGCAACTTCCAATGAACCGCCGCGAAATCTTGCGCGCCGCTGCCGTCCTTCCGCTCGCGCACACTGCGCTCGCAACCGCCGCTTTCGCGCAAGATGCCTATCCCAACCGCAATATCACGATGATCGTGCCTTTTCCGGCCGGTGGCCAGGCCGATTTGGCGGCGCGTCCAGTGGCGGCCGCGCTGGAACGGATTCTCGGCAAGCCCGTGATCGTCGACAACCGCGCCGGCGGGGCGGGCGGATCGATCGGCAATGCGCAGGCCGCGCGTGCCGAGCCTGACGGCTACACGCTGTTGATGACGCTGTCGTCGCTCGCGGTGCTGCCGGAGGCGGATCGGCTGTTCGATCGTCCCGTCGCCTACGAGGTTTCGCAATTCGCGCCGATCGCGCGCGTGCTGGCCGATCCCACGCTGCTTGCGGTGTCGGCCTCGGCGCCATGGAAGACGTTGCAGGACTTCGTCGACGACGCGAAGAAACGCCCCGGCCAGATTCCCTACGGCTCGTCGGGTCCCTATGGCACGCTGCATATCGCGATGGAGATGTTCGCGGCCAGCGCGGGCATCAAGCTCTTGCATGTGCCGTACCGTGGCGCCGGTCCCGCGCTCACCGCGCTGCTCTCGGGCACCGTGCAGGCGCTGGCGTCAGCGCCGGGCACGCTGAAGCAGCAGGTCGAGGACGGCAAGATGCGCGTGCTCGCCAACTGGGGCGCGCAGCGGATCGCAAGCTTCCCGGACCTGCCGACATTCAGGGAACTCGGCTACACGGATGTCGAATTCTACATCTGGGCCGGCCTGTTCGCGCAAAGTGCGCTGCCGGCGCCGATCATGACGCAACTGCGCGAAGCGATGGCCGAGGCCGTGAAAGCGCCCGAGGTGATCAAGACTTTCGAGACCGCGGGCAGCCCGGTTGCCTATATGGACGCGCCCGCGTTTTCGAAATTCGTCGCCGACGACAGCGCCCGCCTGATCGCGGCGGTGAAGAAGATCGGAAAGGTCGAGTAGGGACTGATCAGGGCGAAATTCCCTTCACATTTAGTTGTGCACCCGAACGATCCTTGGCCGCATTCATTTGCCAGTCTTGAGGTCAAGACCGCGCGGAACATTTGCGCGCCACGGAATGGAAAGGGAACTGGACCATGCGAACGCAGCGGATCGTCCTGAGCCTTGCGATAGCGATCGGCGGCGGCGCCGCGACGACCGCGTTTTCCGAGGAATATCAGGGAACCTGGGAGCAGCAGATGGCGTGCACGCCGGACGTTTGGCGCCTCTGTGGCGATCAGATCCCCGACGTCAACCGGATCGTGGCGTGCCTTCGACAGAACAGGCCGCAGCTCTCTAATAATTGCCGCGCGGTGTTTGAATCCAGCGCGAGCGCGCAACCCTCTCCGGGGGCTCGCGCGCCGCAACCGCAGATGCAGCAGCGGCCGCGCGCACCGCGTCCGGTCCAGCCCGCACCGCCGCCGCCGCGGCCGTTCATGGACGACGATGATTAGGGCGTGAGCCCGATATCGGGAAACAGCACGTCGAAACAGAGGCACGCTTATGAGCAGACGTCCGAGCCGTCAACGCGCGGCGTTGTAGGCGTCACGGAGGACGTTCGTCTCGAGCTCCAGATCCTCCAGCCGATGCTTGACGACATCGCCGATGCTGACGATACCGACGAGCTTGCCGCCGCGTAGCACCGGCATATGGCGCACGCGATGGTGTGTCATCAAGCTCATCACGCGATTGATGCTCTCGTCCGGGGACACCGTCGTCACACCGTATTGCATGATCTCCTTCACAGGCATCGACCCGGCCGCCTCGCCAAAGCGAGAAAATGCATGAACGATTTCACGTTCGGAAATGAGACCAAGAATTGTGTTCTCACTCGTCACCACAAGAGCGCCAATATTCTTGGCGCGCAGCCAGTCCGCTGCCCTCTTGATACTGGCGTCCGGAGCGATTGTTGTGACGTCGCTGCCCTTCCGCTTCAGGATGGTTTCGATGGTCATAGCCTCCTCCCATCGTGTGGCCTAGCCGCCTGTCTCATCTCGCCCCCTGCAACTGGGGCATGCCATGCAATCCGCTCTCCCCTGCGAAGAGCTTAGCATAACATATCGGCAGGAAGCAGTCAGCGAGCATCCCCTGCTTGCTCGCGCGGCTTTGCTCGTCCCGTTCGCGGTTTCTCCGCGGGCACGACGCATGTTGCGCGCCATCAACCCGTTCAAGCAATCGCTTTGGCTGAAGCCGCCTGGATACGTTCCATAATGTGCGGTTCATCGAACAGGTCGTGATGTCGCAGAAGCTGGCCGACCTCCGCCATGGCGCGGTGGACAACCGGGTCGGCGACGGCGGCCCGGAAAAGCGCGGCCTCGAACTCTCGACCTTTCTGGAAGTTCTCCGGCCGTTCGCCGCGCGTCTCCGGAAAAGCAAGATCGGCGCTCGTGGAGAACCTCCAGGGCGTCTGAAGCACAGATTCGACCCTGGCCATAAAGCCGGTCTGTGCCGCTGCAAGCGGATCCGATTCCGTAGCCGCCTGTTTCAACACGTTCTGAAGGAGTTGGGCCTGCTTGGCGGCGGACGACATGCCTTGACCGTGAATCGGGTTGAAGCGGCAGAGCGCGTCGGCAATCGGCAGCACCCCGCGCGGCAGGCGCTGCAGGCGTTCGAAATGGTTCCAAACATTCGCAGGAAAGCCGTAGTGCCGGATGCGGTCCAACGGCCTCGCGTGACCCAGCATGTCGTATATTGTTGGCGTGATCAGCCGGCGGAATGCAGCGTGGAAATTCTCCCAGACGTCCAGCCGCGGACTTGGCCCATGGTTGGCGATCGTGGCGATCCAGCGACCGTCCTCCAGGGGCACTAGCGCGCCGTACGTCGCTACGGCTGGCGGAGCCGGCTGCGTTGTTGCCAGCTTCCAGTCCTGTATGGCACCGGCAGGAATCTGCACCACTCCGGTTGCGTAGCTGAGATCGACACCGATCTCGGTCACAGGCGGCCGTTGCCAGCCGATTGTGCCCAGCAATGCAATCGTCAATGCGCCGCGACCAGACGCATCTACGATCAGATCGGTCTCGAGCGTTTCCGATTGTCCTGCCTCAGTATTAAACCGAACGCCATGGGCGGCATCGCGAGATGCCATGACCTCGGTGACCAGGCACCCCTGCCGCAGCGCGATATTGGCGACCGCCGTGGCCCGGCGTCGCAGCACGAACTCGATAAGCGGTCGCGACGCGCAGAGGATCGACAGGCCGAGATCCCGCTTCGGGAGGGCACCCACATCGGCACGCTCGTAACAGATATCCTGTGCCAACCCCACGGAGACAGCTCCGGCTTCGGCAAGATCTCGCTCGAAGTCCGGGAAAATTTCGTCCAGAGCCTTGAGGCCACCAGCCAGCAGGATGTGTGCGTGTCGGTCCTGGGCGGTACCGGGACGCGATGCTGCGGATGCCGCGAGACAGTCGCGTTCAAGAACGTCGACCTGCTCGAAATAACCGGCCAGAGCCCCCGCTACTGACAAGCCACCGATTCCGCCACCGACCACCACCGCGCGTCGACCAACGAAACTGCTCATGCTGCTACGCTCCGCAAATTTCGGAACGAGCAGAGCATCGTGCGCAGATTGCAATTGAATTTCGGTCGAGGAAAAAGCGGTTACATGTGTAACACGCGGACCGCGCGCCGGAATCGACACCAGATGCTGCTTCCGGCTGGTGTCGGTCGCGGGGTCAGATGCGGCAGTTCGGCCGCCTCCGCATCGTCAGGCCCGCAGCTATTCCCGGTCGGGCTGCGCGCTTATGGTTCTGTCGCTGTTGTCAGGAGCGATGCTCGCAGACATCGATCCATTCGGCCGATGTCAGTTCCGCCATCCGTTCCGGCGTGATACGCACCGCGCTGTGGGTCGAGCCAGCGGCCGGCACCACGACGTCGAACGCCTTCAACGACAGATCGCAGTACACCGGCAGCGGCGTCTTGAGCCCGAACGGACAGACGCCGCCGACCTCATGGCCGGTGATCTCAGCGACCTCGTCGAGGCCGAGCATCTTGGGCTTGCCCCCGAACAGCCCCTTCACCTTCTTGTTGTCCATCCGCGAAGTGCCGCTGGTGACGATCAGCACCACGCGGTCGCCGACTCTTAAGCTCAGCGTCTTGGCGATTCGCGCCGGCTCCACGCCGTAGGCTTCCGCCGCCAATACGACGGTCGCCGAACTCACGGTGGATTCGATCACGGAGATGTCAGGCGCCTTCTCGGCGAAGAAGGCGCGAACGGACTCGAGACTCATCTGATCTGGGACCTTTGGGCGCACACCGGGGCGGGACGTTCGGAGAGATCGCGATCCGATGAGCGGACGCGATGCCGACGCTGCCCGTCTGCGTACGCAATGCCCGAAGCATCGTCAATGCCGGCAGCGTCGGGGCGAGACTGCCGTGATGGTCGCCGCTACTTCTCCGGTCCGCCGAGCGTGGCATACAGGAATTTCCTGAGCGCGTCGGCGGATTGATCCCGTACGGTCTCGTTGAATTCGAGATGGTGGCCGAGGAGCTTCGCCGGCGTGCTGTACTGGGGCACGTCGAAGTCGTGATAGGCGCCGGGATAGACGATCAACTCGATCGGATAGCCCTGATCTTTTTGACGCGAGATGCCGTAATCGTCGCGGCCTTCGGCCAGGTTTCGGCATTCCTTGGCCGGCGTCCAGTCGTCGAGCTCGCCGACCAGGATGAGGGTCGGCACGGTCATGTTGCCGTTGATGCCGAGGCAGGGCGGGTAGAAGGCCACAGCCGAGCGGAATTTCTCTGTCGCATTGCGTTCGATCGCGCCGCGCTCGACCGAGAACAGCGCGAGCCACGCGCCTTGGGAGAATCCGATCACCGCCACGCGTGCCGGATCGATCGACGGTTGCCGGGTGAGGTAGCTCAACGCGCGATAGGCATCATGAACGGTCGCAGGCGGCGCGCCGGCCGTGCAGCTGCTCGTGATGCCGCGCGGCCCAAACCGGTCGACGGTGAGCGTGACGTAGCCCCATCCCGCGAGCCGCTTGCCCCATCGTTCATCGAGCTGCCGCCAGAAGCCGCTGCAGCCATGCAACAGGATCACGGCGGGCAGGGGGCCTGCGCCGTCGGGCCGCCGCAAGTATCCTTGCAGCGGCTGCGGGCTCGCGAGCGGGCTTTCGAACTCGACCAGCACCGGAGGAGCATCGGATGCCGATGCAATGGTCGCACCCGCGCTCCCGAACAGGAGCGCGGCGAGGAGGGCGGCAAGTCCGGCGACGTTCGTCATGGACCACCTCGCGCAGCTTGCCGCCGATGATACTCCCTTAAATTCCCAAAATCCTCCGCGCGTTGGCTTTCAAGACCTTGGGCCGGATCTCCTCGCGGATGTCGAGTTTCGCGAAATCGGCAAGCCAGCGGTCCGGCGTGATCACCGGCCAGTCTGAGCCGAACAACATTTTGTCCTGCAGGATCGAGTTGATGTAGCGCACCAGGATCGGCGGGAAATATTTCGGCGACCAGCCGGAAAGGTCGATATAGACGTTCGGCTTGTGGGTTGCGACAGAGAGAGCTTCCTCCTGCCAGGGGAAGGATGGGTGCGCGAGGATGATCTTCAGGTCCGGAAAATCAACCGCGACGTCGTCCATACACATCGGGTTGGAATATTTCAGCCGCATCCCCATGCCGCCCGGCATGCCGCTTCCGACCCCGGTCTGCCCGGTATGGAACAGCGCAATCGCGCCGCCGTCATTGATCGCTTCATAGAGCGGATAGGCCATGCGGTCGTTGGCGTAGAAGCCCTGCATGGTCGGATGGAATTTGAAGCCGCGGACGCCGTACTTCTCGATCAACGTCTTCGCCTCGCGCACGCCGAGCTTGCCCTTGTGCGGGTCGATCGAGACGAATGGGATCAGCACGTCGAGATGCTCGGAGGCGGCTTCGAGCATCTCGTAATTGTTGTAACGGCGGAATCCGGTCTCGCGTTCGGCATCGACCGGGAAGATCACCGCGGCGATGTTCTTGCCGCGATAGTAGGCGGCGGTTTCCGGCACTGTCGGCGGATGCTTGTGCGGCGATTTGAAATACTCCGCCATCTGCGCCTGGAAGTCGTCATAGCCGTCGTCGCCATGCATGCCGCAGGGCTCCTCGGCGTGGGTGTGGATATCGATCGCGACGACCTTTTCGATATCGGGCAATTTGAGCTTGGGCATGGGCTGTTCCGGCGGCTTGATTTTCGGGTTCGGGAAATTGATTATATGATATAACGATTTTCGCAAGGTCCGCGAAATGGACAGGGGATCGGGCGGATGACCGCATCGCGGAGCGCGCTTGGCAAGGCCATTACCGGCCCGCCCAAACGCCGCCGTTCACTAATCGCGAAATCGTGTTTCGGGCGCAGTCGGGTGTGAGGCAGATCATATGGGCGCCGCGCAGGCGAGGCGAGAATGCAGCCTCGTATCGTGCACCGTCATTCCTCCCTGGTGCGGGCACGATTGGCTGCCCTCATGACTCGCTTGGACCCATGACGGCAGCGATGCGGCGGCCGAGAGAGGCTGGTCGAACCGATCGGCCGCCGCTGTTTTGTCAGCGATTTCAACGCCAGATCCGCTGCGCAGGCAGGTTCCCCGCGGGTTGCGCCCGGCGACAACCGGCGCGATTGCATTGACATCCGACCGTCCGATGGCTTAGAAGGCCTTCGTCCCGGGCGGCAGGGCCGCTCTTCGGGATAAACCCCGTTTTTGCCACTCTCGGGCATTGATCGCACGGCCTCCAACGCGGCCTTTCGAAGCAACAGGATTGTCCCATGAAGGTCCGTAACTCGCTGAAATCGCTGCGCGGCCGCCATCGCGCCAACCGTCTGGTCCGTCGCAAGGGCCGGGTCTATGTCATCAACAAGGTGCAGCGCCGCTTCAAGGCCCGCCAAGGCTGATTCCGAACGGTTGGTCCGGCCCGCGAAGCGTTTGCCGCCCGTTCATCCGTTACGCTTTCACAGGTGTTTGACGCCGCGCTGCTTTGCAGCGCGGTTTTGTGCGTCTAGACTTGCGTCATGAGATTGGCACGCTTGAGGACCCGCAACCGCTTTCTGGCGATCCTGATCGCCACGCTATTGATGGCGCCTGTCGCCGCGTCCGCGCAGGACGACCCCCGTGTCATTCCGCCGCCGCGCGCGCAGAAGAAGCTCCCGGAAGCCCCCAGCAAGCTGCCGAAGGTTCCATCCGATCGCACCCGTGGCCTCGATTTCCTGTTCGGCGCGCTGAAGGCCGCGCCCGATGAAGCGAGCGCCCGGCATGTCGAGGCGCGCATCTGGGCTCTCTGGTTGCAGACCCCGAGCGACACCGCGGCGCTGTTGATGGTGCGGTCCAAGGCGGCGATCGACGCCCAGAACTACGACATCGCACTGAAGCTGTTGGATGCGGTGGTCAAGCTGCGCCCCGACTACATCGAGGCATGGAATCGGCGAGCGACGATCTATTATCTGAAGAACGACTACACGCGTTCGCTCGAGGACATTCGGCAGGTCCTGGCTCGCGAACCCCGCCATTTCGGCGCGCTCGCGGGTCTCGGCATGATCATGCAGGAGATCGGCGACGACAAGCGCGCGCTGGATGCGTTCCGCAAGGCGCTGGCCGTCGATCCGTACCTTGAGAAGGTGCCGGAGATGGTCAAGCAGCTTTCCGAGAAGGTCGAAGGCCGCGATATCTGATCGCATCAATCAAGCACCATTGCCTTACGGCGATGAGCAAGAACGCCACCTGCGGGCGCAAGGCTTGCGCACCCGATGATCGGTAACTGTGCAAGAGATGATGGGACCGCCTGCTGCCGACGATGCGCCGGGAGCAAGCAACGCGTCGGAGCGTTTGATAGGCGCTGGCTAGTGCAGGAACTTTCCGCGGGCCACGCTGTCCTGCGCCGCCGCCGCATAAAACTGCTGCAACTCGGCCTCAAGATGCTCATTGACCAGCAAGAGCGCCCTCAGCGCTCCGCGCAGATCACCATTACAGCTCGCCACGATCTGGTCGATGGCCGCATCGCTGGGGTCGGAAACCATGGTACTCCTCCGAATAATCCCGTTAAACTCGTGGTTTGGTCTTGAGTTCTGCACACACTATGGACAGGACAGGAACTCTTTCGCTTTCGATCAAACCGCGCTTCGTGGCGAAAGTGCCACCGCCAATCTATAAAATGGCTAATGACGCTGGTATGAACCCGCTATCCACAGGCTTGGCGCATTGTGGAAAACGCCGAACCGCGATGATCCGCACAATGCGGCACCTTCCCCTACCCAACCGGATCATGCCGGCACCCTCGCGCCGCACGAAACCCGCCGCCGATGGCGCCGTAATTCGCCGGTGCCCGGGATAACCTTGGCCGTTTCAATGCTGACACTGACCGTCGTGATGGTGATAGCGCTGGCGGGGCTGGCGCTGGCCGCGCAGGCCGGAGTCCTGCTGATCGAGCGCGCCTTTCCGCCTCAGGGCCGTATGGTCGACGTCGCGGGCGCGACACTTCATGTCGTTGAGCTAGGTCCGTGCGATGCGCCGGGACTTCCGATCGTGATGCTGCACGGCGCAAGCTCGAACCTTCGCGTGATGCAGCAACCTGTCGGGGACAGGCTTGCTATGACCCATCGCGTGATTCTGATCGACCGGCCCGGCCATGGCTGGAGCACGCGCGATCGCCTGGCGGGTTCGACGCCTGCCATTCAAGCTCGGATGATCGGGGAGGCGTTGACAAAGCTCGGGATCGGCAAGGCGATCGTGGTGGCACATTCGTGGGCCGGCGCGCTCGGCCTGCGCATGGCGCTCGATGGTCCGGAGCAGATTGCCGGCCTCGTGCTGCTTGCTCCTGTCGCCTATCCCTGGAGTGGCGGCGTCGGCCGCTACAACAAGATGATCGCGACGCCGCTGATCGGCCGGCTGCTCGCCTACACGATCACGCTGCCGCTCGGCTATCTCGTTGCGGAATTCGGCGCAGACGGCGTGTTTGCCCCACAACAGATGCCGGAGAATTTTGTGAGGGACACCGCGACGCCGCTGCTGTTGCGGCCGCGCGAATTCATGGCCAATGCGCGCGACCTGGTGACACTGAAGGCCGCGGTCGCAGCGCAGGCGCCGCGCTACGCCGAGATCAAGGCGCCGCTGACGATCATTTCGGGTGACATCGACAAGACGGTGTCGACCGGCATCCACTCGCGTCCGCTCGCCGCCGCAGTGCCGAACGCCAGGCTGATCGTGTTGCCGGGCGTCGGGCATATGGTGCAGAACGCAGCGCCGGATATCGTGACCGCCGAGATCGTGGCAATGGCCGGACAGACAGCGCGGCACGAGGCAGCCCAATAGTGCCGGCCGTCAGGCCGACCACCGTACCACCTATCTGTTATCACCGTATGGCCTTGCCTGGTCGCAGCGCGGCGCACATCATGCCGGCCGGTCAACTGCGCCGAACCAGCGTTCGGGGCACAACAAAGGATACGCCTCATGCGGATCGACAATGTTGCGGACCTCATCGCCGAAACGCTGATCCAGGCAGGAGTGAAACGGGTTTTCGGCATCGTCGGCGACAGCCTCAATGGTTTGACCGAAGCGCTGCGCCGGCGCGAGACGATCGACTGGATCCATGTGCGGCATGAGGAAGTGGCCGCCTTCGCCGCCGCAGCGGAATCGCAGATCACCGGCGGCCTTGCGGTGTGCGCGGGATCGTGCGGACCCGGCAACCTCCATCTCATTAACGGGCTGTTCGACGCGCACCGCAGTCGCACCCCGGTGCTCGCGATCGCGGCCCAGATTCCGTCCGCCGAGATCGGCGGCGGCTATTTTCAGGAGACCCATCCGCAGGATCTGTTCCGCGAATGCAGCCATTTTTGCGAGCTGGTATCCGATACGGCTCAGCTTCCCTATGTGCTGGAAAATGCGATCCGCGCGGCGGTCGGCAAACGCGGCGTCGCCGTGCTGGTGCTCCCGGGCGACATCGCGCTGCGGGCGGCGCCAAAACGCGCCATCTCGCCCAATGCCGGGCTGTTGCCCGCCACTCCCATCATTCGTCCGGCCGAGCCCGGGCTGAACGCGCTGGCCGATCTGCTCAACGGCGGCAAACGCGTGACGCTGTTCTGCGGGCGCGGTTGTGCCGGCGCGCATGACGGCCTGATGAAGCTTGCGGAGGTGCTGAAGAGCCCGATCGTTCACGCGCTCGGCGGCAAGGATCATGTCGAATACGATAATCCCTATGACGTCGGCATGACCGGTTTCATCGGCTTCTCGTCTGGCTATGCCGCCATGCACGCCTGCGACGTGCTGCTGATGCTCGGGACCGATTTTCCCTACAAGCAATTCTTCCCGACCGGCATCAGCATTGCCCAGGTCGATATCCGGCCGGAGAATCTTGGCCGCCGCTGCAAGCTCGACCTCGGCATCGTCGGCGATGTCGGTGAGACCATCGCGGCCCTGCTGCCCCGACTCACCGCGAAGACCGATCGCAAGCACCTCGACGCCAGCCTCGCGCATTACAAGGAGGCCCGCGCGAGCCTCGACGATCTCGCGCGCGGCAAGCCTGGCCAGAAGCCGATCCATCCGCAATACCTGGCGCGGCTGCTCGGTGAGCAGGCTTCCGACGACGCGGTGTTCACGGCCGATGTCGGCACGCCCACGATCTGGGCCGCACGTTACCTCAAGATGAACGGACGCCGCCGCCTGATCGGGTCCTGGGTGCATGGCTCGATGGCGAATGCGATGGCCCACGCGATCGGCGCGCAGGCGTCGCAACCCGGCAGGCAGGTCATTTCGATGTCCGGCGACGGTGGCTTTGCCATGCTGGGGGGCGATCTCATCACGCTGACTCAGATGAAGCTGCCGGTGAAGGTCGTGATCTTCAACAACGGCGTGCTCGGCTTCGTCGCGCTGGAGATGAAGGCGGCGGGCTTCATCGAAACCGGGGTCGATCTCAAGAATCCCGATTTTGCGGCGATGGCCCGCGCCATGGGCATTCATGCTGTGAGGGTGGAAGATCCCGGGGAGCTCGAAGGCGCGATCCGCGGCGTGCTCGCCCATGACGGCCCGGCCGTGCTCGACGTCGTGACCGCGACGCAGGAATTGTCGATGCCGCCGACCATCACGCTTGAGCAGGTCAAAGGCTTCAGCCTGTGGGTGCTTCGCGCCGTGATGAACGGCCGCGGCGACGAGGTGCTCGACCTCGCCAAGACGAATTTGCTGCCGCGTTGAGCGCAACCGCGATCGCCCCGGTACATCGTCCAGGGCGGTCGCTGATCGATCGACACGGGTGTGATAGCGCTACTTCTGCTTACCGTCCTTGTCGAAGGACGACAGATAGGCCCAGAGGTTGTTCGCCTCGGTCTCGTTCTTGATGCCGGCGAAGGCCATCTTGGTGCCCGGGATCTTGGCCTTCGGATCCTTGATGTATTCGAGGAAGGTCTCCTTGTTCCAGGTGATGCCCGAATTCTTGTTGGCATCGGAGTAGTTGTAGTCCGGCGCCGTGCCCGAATGGCGGCCGTCGATGCCGTTGAGTTCCGGGCCGACCTTGTTCTTGGCACCTTCGCCGATCGCGTGGCAGGCCAGGCACTTGTTGAACGAGGTCTTGCCTGCGGCGGCGTCCTGCGCCACCGCGTTGGAAACGGCAGCCAGTGAGGTAACAGCAGCCAAGGCGCTCAAGGTCAGTATCTTCATGGGGTGCCCTTCGTTTCGTCCCGGAAAAGTGAAGTAGATTGTTTTTGGCATGGACCGCTCGCACTGGACAAGCCACGAAACCTTGACAGTTTCGGTGCCCGAGGACTTGCCCCAGAGAGAAGTCACGGCTCGCCCGCGCCGCAGCCTTGGGCGGACCTACCCAAGGGCAAGGGGACGTGGTTGACTTGCGGAAACAAGTCGATAGATGGCCAGAAACCGAGGAAACACCGATGTCCATCATGATGCCGGCTGCGGATCAGGCGGTGCTCAATCGCCGTGGCGAAATCGTGGCCGCGTTGCGCGCGATTGTCCCGGGCGAGGGCGTGATCGACAGCGCGGCCGAGATGCTGGCCTACGAGTCTGACGGGCTGACCGCCTATCGGCAGAGGCCGATGGTCGTGGTGCTGCCCGACACCACCGAGCAGGTCGCGCGAGTCCTCAAATATTGCCATGAGCATGGCATCAAGGTGGTGCCGCGCGGCTCCGGTACATCGCTGTCCGGCGGCGCACTGCCGCTCGAAGACGGCGTGCTGCTGGGCCTTGGCAAGTTCAAGCGCATCCGCGAGATCGATTTCGACAACCGCGTGGTGGTCACCGAGCCCGGCGTCACCAACCTGGCGATCAGCGAGGCGGTGGCCCATGCCGGCTTCTACTACGCGCCCGATCCGTCCTCGCAGATTGCCTGCTCGATCGGCGGCAACGTCGCGGAGAATTCCGGCGGCGTGCACTGCCTGAAATACGGCATGACCACGAACAACGTGCTGGGCTGCGAGATCGTGCTGATGTCCGGAGAGATCCTGCGCATCGGCGGCAAGTCGGCCGAAAACTCAGGCTACGACCTGATGGGGATCATCACGGGTTCCGAAGGCCTGCTCGGTGTGATCACGGAGATCACGGTGCGTATCCTGCAGAAGCCGGCGACGGCGCGCGCGCTGATGGTCGGCTTTGCCCAGGTCGAGGCAGCCGGCGAATGCGTGGCGCGGATCATCGGCGCCGGCATCATCCCGGGCGGCATGGAGATGATGGACAAGCCCGCAATCCACGCCGCCGAGGCCTTTGTCCATGCCGGCTATCCGCTCGACGTCGAGGCGCTGCTGATCATCGAACTCGACGGTCCCTCGGTCGAGGTTGACGAGTTGATCAGGCGGGTCGAGGCGATCGCGCAAGGCTGCGGCTCCGTGACCCTGCAGATCTCCAATTCGGAGGCCGAGCGCAATCTGTTCTGGGCCGGCCGCAAGGCAGCCTTTCCGGCGGTGGGCCGCATTTCGCCCGACTATCTCTGCATGGACGGCACGATTCCGCGCGGCGCGCTTCCGCAGGCGCTGGCGCGCATCCGCGAGTTCTCGGAAAAATACCAGCTCGGCGTCGCCAACGTGTTCCACGCCGGCGACGGCAATCTGCATCCCCTGATCCTCTACGATGCCAACAAGCCCGGCGAAATCGAGCGCGCGGAGGCGTTCGGCGCCGACATCCTGCGCTGCTGCGTCGAACTCGGCGGCGTGCTGACCGGCGAGCACGGCGTCGGCATCGAAAAGCGCGACTTGATGCCGGAAATGTTCTCCGAGATCGATCTCAATCAGCAGCAGCGGCTGAAATGCGCCTTCGACGCGCAGGGTCTGCTCAATCCTGGCAAGGTGTTTCCGACGCTGCATCGCTGCGCCGAACTCGGTCGCGTGCACGTGCACGGTGGCAAGCTGGCGTTTCCGGATATCCCGCGGTTTTAGAGCATGATCCGGAAAAGTGTGTCGCGGTTTTCCGAAAGGATCATGCTCAAACAAAGACATGAGATCATGATGCGATTCGACCTAATCGCATCTTGATCTAGACGATGGCTCGGTGGGAAGGGCTTGCCATGCAGGCCCTTCCCGTAGCGAGCCTTACAACAGCGCGTATTGCGTGCGCTCGCGCTTCGCCAGCAGCGGCAGCGCCTCGCCGGCGATGTAGCTCTTGAAATGCGCGCTGTCCTGATGCGCCTTGAACGCGGCCTCGTCGCGGAACAGTTCGTAGAACAGGAACTGGGCCGGATTGTCCTTGGCCCGCGAGATCAGGAACAGCTTGACGCCTTCCTCGCGCTGCGCTTCGGGCAGAAAGCGATCGAGGATCGCGGCGACCTTGTCGGCCTCGCCCGGCTTCGCTTCCCATTGTGCGACGATGAGCAGGCCGCCGCCGTCGACGGCGTCGCTGATCGTTTTCTGCGTTGCATAGTGATTCATTGCTCTGGCTCCTTGCTCCTGGGATCGGGATGTCGGCATCGTCCATGGCGAGAAATTGATCGCCAGGACCGCGCCAATTGCCGAGATCACCGACCGGCGGCTGAACATTTCGGCAGATTGCGGCCTGCGCCACGCTGGTGTCGATCGCTCCATGTCTGTCTCCATCGGTTCGATTCGATCGCGATCGGCGTCACCTTGTACCGACGGCGCGGCGGTCTCGTTTCGCCGGTAATCGAAATGTCGATGTCGTGAAAAAGGTTCGATACCGATCGAAGCGTCGATGTCGCTGGATTGTCCGCCGCGGGCATTTCCAGGCGGCGGCTTCGACTTGCTTGCGGCGCGACTGGATCGATCCCGCCGCCGGCCGTGACTTCGATCATCAAAAATATATTCGGGCGCAATTTGATTTTGGAGCCAAACTTGGCTACTCGCTGAAAGCGTGGATACACTCAAGGTAAGAGACGCCAAAGACGTCGAGGATGTGGTGCGCGCGGCGATCGCCGGCGAGCAGCCGCTCGAGATCGTTGGCCATGGCTCGAAGCGCGCCATCGGCCATCCGATGGCGACCAATGCGGTGATCGACGTTTCGGCGTTGAACGCGGTCACCTCCTATGAGCCGCATGAACTGATCATCACGGTGCAGGCGGGGGCGCCGCTCGCCGACGTGCAGTCGCTGATCGATGCCAGGAACCAGCAATTCGCCTTCGAGCCGATGGATACGTCGGTGCTGCTCGGCACGCCCGCGATCGGCACCATCGGCGGCATGATCGGCGCAGGCTTGGCCGGGCCGCGCCGCATCAAGGCTGGCGGCGTCCGCGACCATCTGCTCGGCGCGCATGCCGTGTCCGGCTTCGGCGACGGCTTCAAGAGCGGCGGCAAGGTGGTGAAGAACGTCACCGGTTATGACCTCTGCAAGCTGCTCACCGGCTCCTGGGGCACGCTCGCGGTCATGACCGAGGTGACACTCAAGGTGATGCCGAAGCCGGAGGCCGAGCGCACTCTGGTGCTGCGCGCCCTCGACGACGTCACCGCCAACAAGGCGATGACGGCAGCCCTCTGTTCGCCGTTCGATGTCTCGGGCGCGGCGCATCTGCCGGGCTCGGCGTTACGGGAGACGGCCGGCTCACTCGCGAGCCTCGCCGCATCCGGCCAGTCGGTGACATTGGTGCGGATCGAGGGCATCGCCGCTTCGGCCGCGAACCGGGCGGCCTCGCTCAGCACGACGCTGTCATCGTATGGGACGGTCGAAATCCTCGAAGACGGCGCCTCGCTTATGGTCTGGACCGCGCTCGGCGAGGTTCGGCCCTTTGCCGCCGATGGCGCGCTCGGGACCTGGCCGGTGTGGCGCATCGTCTGTCCGCCGGCCACGGGCGGCGCCCTTGGCCAGGCGTTGGCGCGGGAGACCGGGGGCGAGATATTCTACGACTGGGGCGGCGGGCTGATCTGGGCGGCACTGCCGCCCAGGCCGGACGCGCAGGCGGCGCTGCTGCGGAGCCGGGTCGAGGCGGCGGGCGGCCATGCGATGCTGCTCCGCGCGACCGAAGAGGTGCGCCGCAATGTCAATGTGTTCCAGCCGCAGCCCGCCGGACTCGCCGCACTCGGCGAACGCGTCCGCAACAGCTTCGATCCCAAAACCATCCTCAACCGTGGCCGGATGACGCGGAGCAAGGCCGCATGAAAACCGAATTCACGCTCGCGCAACTCGCCGATCCCGACATCAGGGAAGCCGACAAGATCCTGCGCGCCTGCGTGCATTGCGGCTTCTGCACCGCGACCTGCCCGACCTATGTCCTGCTCGGCGACGAACTCGATAGCCCGCGCGGACGGATCTACCTGATCCGGGAGATGCTCGAGAAGGAGAGGCCGCCGACGGCGGATGTGGTCAAGCATATCGACCGCTGCCTGTCGTGTCTCGCCTGCATGACCACCTGCCCGTCGGGGGTGCACTACATGCATCTCGTCGATCAGGCCCGGGTCCGGATCGAGCGGGACTTTGCGCGGCCGCCCACCGACCGGCTGCTGCGGTCGGTGCTCGCCTTCGTGTTGCCGCGGCCCGGCGTGTTCCGGCTCAGCATGACGCTGGCAAGGCTCGCCCGCCCGTTGGCCGCGCTGTTGCCGACGCCGGCCGTGGGTGCGTCGACCCCGGGCCTGTTGCAGCGAATCAAGGCCATGCTGGCGCTGGCGCCGTCTGGCCTGCCGCAGCCAGGCCCGGCCGCGGGCAGCGTGTTTCCGGCAATCGGGACGCGACGCGGCCGCGTCGCACTGCTGCAAGGCTGCGCCCAGCAGGTGCTGGCGCCGCGTATCAACCAGGCTGCCATCAGCGTGCTGACGCGGCACGGCGTCGAGGTGGTGCTGGTCAAGGACGAGCAATGCTGCGGCGCGCTGACTCACCATATGGGCCAGGACGGCGACGCGCTCAGGCGTGCGCGGGCCAACGTCACGGTGTGGCAAAGGGAAGCGGACCAGCGCGGCCTGGACGCTATCCTGGTGACGACGTCGGGCTGCGGCACGGTGGTCAAGGACTACGGTTACCTGTTGCGCGAGGACCGCGAATTCGCCGCGCCGGCGGCGCGAATCTCCGCGCTGGCAAAGGACGTCAGCGAGTATCTCGCAGGCATCGAACTCACTCCGTCGACGCAAAAAGGCGACGTCACCGTCGCCTATCACTCCGCCTGTTCACTTCAACACGGGCAGAAAATCACTCAACTTCCGAAAGAATTGCTTTCCAAGAATGGATTCGTGGTGAAAGATGTACCCGAGAGCCATTTGTGTTGCGGTTCGGCGGGGACGTACAACATTCTCCAGCCCGACATTGCGAGCAGATTGCGCGATCGCAAGGTCGCCAATATTGCGATGATCAAACCGGACATGATCGCTGCGGGCAATATTGGTTGCATGGTTCAGATTGCCGGCGGTACGTCTGTTCCTGTGGTGCACACGATTGAGCTTCTCGATTGGGCGACAGGAGGCCCCCGGCCAGGATTGAATTGATCGACTGCCACTCGAGCATGATCCGGACCTGGAGCCTTGCGCAAGCGCAACGTGGGGACCGGCGCTCCGACAGGATCATGCCCGGCGAGCGAACGGAGAGGTGCCCCCGCGAAGCACGCTCCCCATTCCGGCAAGCGAACATTTCACCGCGCGCGGCGGCCTCGAATCAACAGGAGGACCACCATGGCGAAAGCGAAGAAGACTAAAAAAGGCAAGAAGGCCAAAAAGGCTAAAAAGGCCAAGAAGACGCTAGCGGCAAAGAAATCCGCGAAGAAGTCAGCGAAGAAATCAAAGAAAAAGAAATCGGCAAAGAAGGCTGCCAAGAAGTCCGCGAAGAAAGCGAGGAAGATGCCGAAGGCGGCCGCGAGCAAGGCTGCGAAGAAGGTCGCCGCTCCGAAGAAGGCCGCCAAGAAGAGTGCGCCGAAGCGGCCGGCCGCACCTCGACCGCCGGCTTCCGAGCCTGCGCCGCAGCCGGCTCCGAGCTGGGCGACGCCGAGCCATGAGCCGGCTCCGGCCTGGAGTGCCGGCGGCCCTTCAGAAGGGGGCGAGCAGCACTAGGGACAGGCGACTCTTCAACGCCTCTGTCCGGATCGATTGCCAGGCCGCAGCGGCTCGCCGCTGCGGCTTTTTTGCGCTCCGTCGTCAGGACGGTCCGCGGACTTGCGGGTACGGCGATTCGCCGAACGAGGTCTTTGCGTCCTGCACGCGCTCGACGTTCCCTACGTCCGATCTGGGCTGCGGCACCGGATTTTGTTGTCCGGAAGCAACACTCGCCAATCAATGCGACGCCGGACCGTCATCGAGCCCAAAAAGTCAGCAGATGCTTGTCTTTTTGGCTTCAACAGATTGTCTGCGCACTTCACATTGATCACGCAAAATTTGGTTGCAGTCGGTTGTCGTTTGCCCGGGGGCCGCCGGAACCGATTGTTCAGAAAGCGATGGGGATCATCATGAAGAAACTAGCCTTGTTAGCAACGGCGCTAGCAATGATTTCGGGCTCGGCGATGGCTGCCGATATGACGGTGAAGGCCGTCAAGGCACCGCCCCCGCCCCCATTCGAGCCCTGGGATTTCGCCTTCGGCAGCGCCATCATGAACGACTATATCTTCCGCGGCATCACCCAATCCAACCACAACCCGTCGGTCGCCGCCTATTTCGAGCCGCGCTACAACGTCACCAAGGACTTGCAGTTCTACATCGGCGTGGCCGGAGAGAGCATCTCGTTCCCGAACCGCGCCGCGGCCGAAATCGATGTCTACGGCGGTATCCGCCCGACCTTCGGCGCCTTCGTATTGGACATCGGCGTGTGGGGTTACCTGTACCCCGGCGGAACCTGCTTCTTCGGCGCGCCCGCCGACGCCGCTGGCAACCCGCTGAGCCCGGAATGCGCGGCCAACTTCCTGCCGAACGGCAACGTCGCGAAGAGGGATGCGAGCTTCTTCGAAGTCTACGGCAAGTTCACCTACAACGTGAATGAAAACTGGGCGTTCACCCTGAACGAGTACTACTCGCCAAACTTCCTGAACCTCGGCTCCTGGGGCAACTACACCTCGATCATCGGCAAATGGACTGCGCCAAGCACCATCTTCGGGACCAGCGGTGTCGGCATGTACATCTCCGGCGAGTTCGGCCGTCAGTGGTTCGGCACCTCGGACTCCTTCTATGGCACCTCGTTTGCCGCGCCGGGATTTGCCGGCCCATTCCCGAACGGCATCAAAGAACCCGACTACAACACCTGGAATATCGGCATCGGCTTCACCTACAAGGTGTTCACGCTCGATCTGCGCTACTCCGACACCAATCTGTCGAAGGCCGATTGCAACGCGTTCACCAGCGACTACACATCGAGCTTCAACAACAGCTTCAGCAACATCAACCCGACTGGCGTCGGCTCCAACTGGTGCGGCGCCGCCGGCATCGCCAAGCTCTCGGCTGACCTGACCGCGCTGAGCAACTTGAAGTAAGATTTTTCCTCCAAAGATAAGGGGGCGGCAGAGCGATCTGCCGCCCTTTTTGTTTCTAGCGAGGACGTCGAATGAAAATGGATCTGCCGCGGACGGCAGCCGGAACGAACAAGTTGCGCCGCGATCTCATCGCCGGCACGGTGGCCGGCCTTGGCGGTGCGATCGCCATCGGCACCATGGAGTGGTTTTCGGTGAGCGCGCATTACCCGCTGGCGGCGATCCCGTTCGCGACCTCGATCGTGCTGGTGGTGGGATCGCCGGAGGTCGAACCGGCGCAACCGCGTGCCTTGATAGGCGGTCACGTGGTGTCGGCCCTGGTCGGCCTTGTCGTGCTGTGGCTGACCGGTCCGCACTCCTGGGCGGCCGCGCTCGCGGTCGGCCTCGCCATCCTCGCGATGTACCTGACCGACACCTTCCATCCGCCCGCCGGGATCAACCCGCTGCTGGTCGTTTCGCACAATCTGCCATGGTCGTTCCTGCTCGCACCGGTGCTCGCCGGCGCGTTGCTGCTCGCGGCCTTTGCGTATTCCTGGCACCGCTGGGTCAGCCGCAGGTTCTGGCCGCGGCCGCCCCGCTGATGGCGAGACCTATGACGCTGCGACCCTGGTGGCGTCGCGCAAGGTGAAGCGGTCGCCGTCGCGAACCAGCGCGACCTTTCGCTCGTGGAAGGTGTCAAGGGTCGAGCGGTGCCCGATCGATACGATCGTGGTCGCCGGGAGCCGTTCGGTGACGAGCCTGTAGAGCGCCGCCTCCGACGGCTCGTCGAGCGACGCAGTCGCTTCGTCGAGGAACAGGAAGTTCGGCGCATGCAACAGTGCCCGCGCAATGCCGAGCCGCTGCTGCTCGCCGAGCGAGAGCATCCGGTTCCAGTGCGCCTCCTCGTCGAGCCGCGTGGCGAGCTGCGGCAGGCCGACGGCGGCGAGCACGTCGCCGACCCGCCCCGCATCATATTGCGCGGCTTCGCCCGGATAGACGACGGCCGCATGCAGCGAGCCGATCGGCAGATACGGGCGTTGCGGCAGCATCATCAACGCCGCGTCGGTGGGGATCTCGATCGCGCCGTTGCCGAATGGCCAGATGCCGGCGACCGCGCGAAACAGCGTCGACTTGCCGGCGCCGGAGGGGCCGGTGACCAGTGTCCGCTCGCCGGGACGGAAACTGAAATGGTTCGCCGACACCAGCGGCGCGCCGTTCGGCAACCTGACCAGCAGTTGCGGCAGGGTGATCTCGGCACCGGCCGCGGGCGCAGTGCGAATCGAGGCGGGATCGCTGGCGAGCTTTTCGGCGCTCCCGATCGTGCCCTCGAACCCGTCGAGGCGGGCGACCACCGCGCGCCATTCGGCCATGGTGCGGTAGACCGAGACGAAGAAGGAGAGCGCATCCTGCACCTTGCCGAAGGCTTCCGAGGTCTGCAGCAGCGCTCCGAGCTGGATCTTGTCGGCGAAAAAGGCGGGCGCGGCCAGCACGAAGGGAAACACCACGGCGGCCTGCGCATAGCTTTGCGTGAAGGCGGTCAACCGCTTGGTCCGGCTCATGATGCCGTACCAGTTGCCGATGACCCGGGCGAACCGCTCCGACAACCGCTCGTGCTCCGCCGGTTCGCCCTTGAGCAGCGCGATCTGTTCGGAATTCTCGCGAACCCGCACCAGGTTGAAACGGAAATCGGCTTCCAGGCGTTGCTGGTCGAAATTGAGGTTGACCAGCGGCGAACCGATCCACTGCGTCAGGATCGTGCCGAATATCGCGTAGATCAGCGCCGCCCACACCAGATAGCCGGGAATTGAGAAATCACCGCCGAACAGCAGGAACGGCGCCGCCGCCGACAGCCCCCAGAGGATGACCACGAAAGACGCGAGCGAAACGATCGAGCTCAACAGGCCGACGCCGATCGCGAGCGTCTGGCTGACGAACAGCTTGACGTCATCGCTCATGCGCTGGTCGGGGTTGTCGGCCGCGTCGCCGGCGAGCTGCATGCGGTAGTGATTCGCGCCGTGCATCCAGCCGGCCAGATATTTGTTGGTCATCCAGTTGCGCCAGCGGATCTGGAGCCACTGGTTCAGATAGAGCTGATAGACGCCAAGCACGACCGAAATGGAAGCGAGCGCGCAAAACACCAGCATCTCGCGCTTGAAGCCGTCCCAATCCTTGTTCTGCAGCGCATTGTAGAAGCGGTTGCGCCATTGGTTGACCAGCACGTCGTTGCCGACGAGCAGAAGCTCGATCAAGATCACCGCCCCGAGCAGGCTGCGGCCCGCCCATTTGTCCTCGGAGTTGAAATAGGGCGTCGCGATGCGCCACACCGTTGCGAGCGTCGAGCGAATGTTGTTCACAGATTATCGTCTCCGGGGGGATGGCCCGCAAAGGCCTGAAAAATCGGGACAATCGGAAACGACCTAGACCAAAGTCGTAGGTCGGCATGCAAGCGTTGGCTTGTCCCGCCGTTGGAGTCAATCCTAGCATGGCGGGAACGGCGAGGGGCGGGGACCTTCAGGTCGCGGCGACGATGTGAGCGAATTTTCGGATCGTCGATCCGCGAACCGGGGTTGGCACATCCACTGACACCCGCGATCACGCCAGCAGCGCCCGGACCGTTCACGCCGGCCAGCGCACCGCAAGTTGCGTGGGGAGGAGGCCGAACATGTGGAACCAAGTTTACAACCCGCTCGGAAACGCAGCGCTGTCGACCATCGCGGCCGCCATTCCGGTAGTCACGCTGCTGGTGCTGATCGCCAGCGGCAGGGTCAAGGCGCACATCGCCGCCATCATCGCCGTGGTCGTGACCAACCTGATCACGATCTTCATCTTCACGATGCCCGCGAACATGTCGATCCGCGCCACGCTGCTCGGCGTCGTCACCGGCTTCTTCCCGATCGGCTGGATCGTGCTCAACGTCATCTTCCTCTACCAGGTCACGGTGGCGACTGGCCGCTTCGAACTGTTGAAGCGGGCGGTCGGCGGCGTCACCGAGGACCGGCGCCTGCAACTCCTCCTGATCGCGTTCTCGTTCGGCGCCTTCTTCGAGGGTGCCTCCGGCTTCGGCACACCGGTCGCGATCACCGGCGCGGTGCTGATCGGGCTCGGCTTCTCGCCGCTCGCAGCCTCCGGCCTGTCGCTGATCGCCAATACTGCGCCCGTTGCCTACGGTGCCCTGGGCACGCCGATCCTGGGCCTCGCTTCCGTCACCGGCCTTGACCCCTACGTCCTCGGCGCGATGGTCGGCCGGCAATTGCCGGTGTTCTCGCTGATCGTGCCGTTCTGGGTGGTGTGGGCGTTCGCAGGCTGGCGCGGCATGAAGGAGGTCTGGCCGGCGATCCTGGTCACCGGCGTCGCGTTCGCCGTCCCGCAATTCGTGATCTCGAACTACATCAACCCCTGGATCGTCGACATCGGCGCATCGCTGATCTCGATGGGTGCGCTGATCCTGTTCCTGAGGGTCTGGCAGCCGAGGGAGCTCTGGCTGTCGCCGGCGCTGCGGCACCACGATAACTCGGCCGCGACCATGACGGCGGCGAAGCCGTTCGACAGGACACCGCTGACGCAATCCGAAATGTGGAGCGCATTGCTGCCTTGGATCATCGTCTGCATCCTGATGCTGATCTGGGGCAACGGCGCCTTCAAGTCCTGGGCGAACGTGAACTTCGTCTGGAACTATCCGGTGCCGGAGCTCGACAAGCTGATCAACAAGGTGCCGCCGGTGGCGGCCAAGCCGACGCCGGAAGGCGCCGTGTTCGGCTTCACCTACCTGTCCTTCACCGGCACCGGCATGCTGATCGCGGCGATCATCTCGGGTCTGCTGATGGGCTTCTCGCCGATCAAACTGATCGCGGAATACGGCCGCACCATCCGCCTGTGCGCGATCTCGCTGATCACGATCTCGGCGATGCTCGCGATCGGCACGTTGACACGGCTGTCCGGCGTCGACGCAACGCTTGGCCTCGCCTTCGCGGCGACTGGCGTGCTCTATCCCTTCTTCGGCACGCTGCTCGGCTGGTTGGGTGTCGCGCTGACCGGATCGGATACCGCGTCGAACGTGCTGTTCGGCAATCTGCAGAGGATCACGTCCGAACAGCTGGGCCTGTCGCCGATCCTGATGGCCGCCGCCAACTCGTCCGGCGGCGTGATGGGCAAGATGATCGATGCGCAATCGATCGTGGTCGCCTCGACCGCGACCAACTGGTACGGCCACGAAGGTTCGATCCTGCGCTACGTGTTCCGGCACTCGATCGTGCTGGCCTGCCTTGTCGGCCTGTTCGTGACGCTGCAAGCCTATGTCTACCCGTTCACGCTGATGGTCCTGAAATAGGCGCGGCGCCTGCCCGATCGGCGGACAAATCCCCGCGAGCGGCAAGCTCGCGGGGATTTGGTTTTGCAGAGGAATTTTATCGCGCCCAAGCTGGCCAAGGGCGTCCATGTCCAATACAAGGCGCCCGTCAGGGCGTGACAGGGAGGCGAGCCAACCGGTCTTGCGGAACCATTATGCTGAGGCGAAGTGCGATTTCGAGGGCGTGGCATGATTTCGGTCGGGCGGATTTTGAGGGGCGTCGCAGCCTTGGCGCTCATGGTCGCGGCGTGTGGATCGAACCCGGCGGGGGCCCAGGAGGAATTCCCGTTCGGCCTCGAGATAACGCTGGATGCCGCGCGCATGCCGGGCTCAAAGAAGATTCCCTCGCTCGACATCGGTGACAACGGCGAGGTGGTGCTCGAACTCTGGTGCAAGGGCGGCAAGGGCCAGTTCTCGGTCGCCGGCAACACCATCGTCTTCGTTCCCGGTGCAATGGAGACGCGCAACTGCCCGGCGGACCGCGCGCAGGCCGATGACGAGCTGATCGCCGCGCTCGGTGAGGCCACGAGCTGGAAGCGGCAGGGCGACTTCGTCACGCTGGCCGGCGCGAAGATCTTGCGCTTCCGCATCAACACCAATTGATCGCCTGACAACGCCGCCCGGCGGCCTTCGGCGGCTACGGCGTCGCGATCAATCCGCTTGCGGTAGCGACGATCCAGCGATTGCCCCAGCGCACGATCGAGTCGACGCGGCCGATACCGGGGATCGTGTCGCCGCGTGCGGCCATTTTGATGCCATCGGGTCCCTCGAGAACGGCAGTTCCGTCCCGTACCTCGATCACCGTCCATCCCGAAATCGTGGTCGGCCGCGTTTCCGGCGCCGGCGCCAGCGGTTGGCGCATCGCGAGCACCACGCCGGAATCGCCCGGATTTGCCGGGGCGGCTGCCGCCGCAGGCAGACGTGCGCCGGGCAACATGCTCGGGGAGGGCCTGGGAATGCTTCCCGTAACAGCGGGATCATATGTGGACGCCGTCCTTCGGGCGCCGTTACTCCTGCTGATGGGCCGCGCGTCGGCAACGTGAGGGGCGGGTGTATCCTTCTGTGCCATCTGGCCGGAGCCGAGCGCGCCGGTGAATTCAGGCCAGTTCAGAGCCCCCACCCATCCGAGCACGAAACTTGCCACCACCGCCGCTGCGACCAGGGACATCGTGCGCATGCGATCGCCAAATGGCTCCCGCACCATCAGAACCTCATCGCGGGTGGCGCTTGGGAAGTCCCATAGGTCCACCGGCCGCTCCGGCAACCGGCCGCCGGCCGCGTCGTTCGACCAGATTCTTCCAATGATACCCGGCTCACCGTCTTGCATGGCGTGACCTACGTTCGCGACGCGATGATGATCCCGGAAGCTAAATCGAGTCTTAACGATCGGTGGCCGGACTGCGGCGCAGCGGCATTGAGCAGATCTCGGCGCCTGGTCGCTCGGGAAACGGGTGGCTCGCCGGTTCGGACCTCCTACGATGCCTCCAACACACAGGAGTCCACCATGCGCGAATTCCACTCGATCGCCGCGCTTCGCGGCGAGGGGCTTCGGCCCGAGTTGCAAGCGCTGTTCGATCGTCCCGCGGTCGACTCATATTCCGAGTTTTTCGCAAGAGACGACGGGATGATCCAGTCCGGTCCGGACCCCGCTTCCGAGGCAGCCCGCGAGAACGTCGTGCCTCTCGCGAAAAGAGCGGCCTGATCAACGATCATCCACGTCGCTCTGCAAGTGAAGACGCGGACGCCGCTGTCTTCGCGAAAGCAACGAAGGAGCTATTTCCACACCGAGTTGTCGGCATCCCAGCGCTGGCCGCGAAACTCCTTGGCGAGCGCCTCGATCGAGCCGTTGTCGTCCCTTGGCTCGCCGCCCTCCTCGTCACCGCTGGTCTCTTCCGAGAGGTGCAGCTTCGGTCCCGCGCCATCGTCGCTCGTTGATATCACCGGGCTCGAGACCCACAGCATCAGCCGGTCGGAACCGCCCGGCTTGTCGGATGATACCAGCGCCGTGACTTCGACATTCTCGGTGAGGCCGAGTGCCGGATAGATCGGGCTCGGGCGCTTCAGGATCAGTTTCAGCTTGCCGGTGTTCGGGTCCCACGATGCGGATGCCGGCTTGGCCGACAGCGTCCTTGCCAGCACGTTGGAGATTGCGGCCGCGATCTTGTCCTTGTTGATCCTGTCGCCGCTCGTCCAGTCCGCGCGCGCAAAGCGGATGGTGCGGTCCATCTCGACCACGCCGCTGGTCCAGCCCGCCGCGGTCACGCCCGGCGCGGATTTGGCCTTGGCGAGCAGCGCCGCGGCGCGCTCGGGATCGACGGTGAGGCTGATGGTCTGCTCGCCGGCGCGCATCGCGTCGCACGAGACGGCGAGGCTGCTGGCGCCGACCTCGACCGGTTCGCCCTTCAGGCTCTTGAGGAAGTCGCGCGCGGAATCGAGCTTGACCCGCACGCCGACCGATTCCGGCGAGACCTCGGTGAAATCCTTAGGCTGCGGCGTGATGCCGTCGTCGGTCGTCTGGTTGTCGAGGAATTCCTTCTCGCTGAGGTCGGAATTGTCTGATGAGGCGACCTCGGTCACGGTCTGGCCGATCGTGATCTGGCCGCGGAATTCAAAGCTGTCGCCGGTCTGCTTGCGGTTCAGTTTCACGGTGACCGGCTGCTTGTCGGCAACGCTCTGCGTGGTGCCCGAAAGGGTCTGGCCGTTGACGGCGAGGTTGGCGATGAAGCGGTCCTTGCGGTCGGAGCCCTTTTCGGCGGGATAGCAGACATCGAGCACGGCTGCCGTGACCGTTTTGCCCTGGCGCGTCTCCTTCAGCACCGCATCGGCATTGCCGTCCATCAAGCCGTCGATCGCGGTGAAATAGCGCGTCTCGGGACCGCCGGCTCCGCCCTTGGGCTGAAGTTTCATCTGGGCAAACGCGACGTCGGAGCACATCGTCACGAGACCGAACAGGCAGAGCCACAGCGCGCGCATGCGAATGTCCTCGACAGGCAGAATCGGTTTCCGAATAACTACCAGACCTCCATCTCATCGGACAAAAAGAAGGCCGCCGGGAGGCGGCCTTCGATCTCGGTGCGGACGGGTGCGCGAGCTCAGAAGCCGCCCATGCCGCCCATTCCACCCATGCCGCCGCCCGGCATTGCGGGGGCCGCGTCCTTCGGCGTCTCGGCGACCATCGCTTCGGTGGTCACCAGCAGGCCGGCCACTGAGGAGGCGTCCTGCAGCGCGGTGCGCACCACCTTGGCGGGGTCGATGATGCCCTTGTCGACCATGTCGACATATTCCTCGGTCTGGGCATCGAAGCCGTACGTCTCCGACTTGTTCTCGAGGATCTTGCCGACCACGATCGAAGCCTCGACACCGGCATTCTCCGCGATCTGGCGGAGCGGAGCCTCCAGCGCCTTCAGCACGATGTTAATGCCGGCCTGGACGTCGGCATTGTCGTTGGTGAGGCGTCCGACCGCCTTCTTGGCGCGCAGCAGTGCGACGCCGCCGCCGGCCACGATACCTTCCTGCACCGCGGCGCGGGTCGCGTTCAGCGCGTCCTCGACACGATCCTTCTTCTCCTTCACCTCGACCTCGGTCGCGCCGCCGACGCGGATGATGGCGACGCCGCCCGCGAGCTTGGCGAGCCGCTCCTGCAGCTTCTCGCGGTCGTAGTCCGAGGTGGTCTCCTCGATCTGCGCCTTGATCTGCGCGACGCGGCCATCGATGTCCTTCTTCTTGCCGCCGCCGCTGACGATGGTGGTGTTTTCCTTGTCGATCACGACCTTGCGGGCGCGGCCCAGCATGTTGACGGTGACGTTCTCGAGCTTCATGCCGAGCTCATCGGAGATCAACTGGCCGCCGGTGAGGATCGCGATGTCCTCCAGCATCGCCTTGCGGCGATCGCCGAAGCCCGGTGCCTTGACGGCAGCGACCTTCAACCCGCCGCGCAGGCGGTTGACGACCAGCGTCGCCAGCGCCTCGCCCTCGACGTCCTCGGCGATGATCAGGAGCGGACGGCCCGACTGCACCACGGCTTCCAGCACCGGCAGCATCGCCTGCAGGCCGGAAAGCTTCTTCTCGTGCAGCAGGATGTAGGCGTCCTCGAGCTCGGCGGTCATCTTCTCGGCATTGGTGATGAAGTAGGGCGACAGGTAGCCGCGATCGAACTTCATGCCCTCGACGATATCGACTTCGGTCTCGAGCGACTTGTTCTCCTCGACGGTGATCACGCCCTCGTTTCCGACCTTCTGCATCGCCTGCGCGATCATCTTGCCGATCGCGGCATCGCCATTGGCCGAAATGGTGCCGACCTGGGCAACTTCCGACGAGGCAGCCACCGGCTTGGCGCGCTTCTCGAGGTCCTTGATCACGGCCTGAACCGCGATGTCGATGCCGCGCTTGAGGTCCATCGGGTTCATGCCGGCGGCGACCGACTTGCCGCCCTCTCGGACGATCGCCTGCGCCAGCACGGTCGCGGTGGTGGTGCCGTCACCGGCGGTGTCGTTGGTCTTGGATGCGACCTCGCGCAGCATTTGCGCGCCCATGTTCTCGAACTTGTCCTCGAGCTCGATCTCCTTGGCGACGGTGACGCCGTCCTTGGTGATGCGCGGGGCGCCGAAGCTCTTCTCGATGACGACGTTGCGGCCCTTGGGGCCGAGCGTCACCTTCACGGCATTGGCGAGTACGTCCACGCCGCGCAGCATGCGCTCGCGGGCGTCTCCGGCGAATTTTACGTCCTTGGCAGCCATTGTTTGCTCCTGTCAGTATTGGGTTATGCGTCGCTGCGTTCCGCTTGCGTCATCGCCGGGCGTGCCTTTGGCAGTCCGTCCCGGAGAGCGATCGATGCACGGATCAGGTCCGTTCAAGTCGCGGGCGGGCGTCCGGGCACGACGATTGCAGGCGTTGCAGCCGCTCAATCGAATTTCGTCAGGTCAGTACGCCCATGATGTCGGACTCCTTCATGATCAGGAGCTCCTCGCCGTCAAGCTTGACCTCGGTGCCCGACCATTTGCCGAACAGCACGCGGTCGCCGACCTTGAGGTCGATCGGGATCAGCTTCCCGGTCTCGTCGCGGCCGCCGGGGCCGACCGCGGTCACTTCGCCCTGCGAAGGCTTTTCCTTGGCCGTGTCCGGAATGATGATGCCGCCCTTGGTCTTCTCTTCGGCATCGATGCGCTTGACCACGACACGGTCGTGCAGCGGGCGGAATTTGGATTTAGCCATGACGTTCCCTCTTGGAGGCTTGGTTTCAGGTCCGGTTCATCTGGACCGGCGCTGGATGCCGGCCGGAAGGCGACGGGCAGGGACGCCCGGTGCCTTTAGCAATCATGGGGTTAGAGTGCTAATTGCGCGCCGGAAATATGGCTTGGCGCAGTTCCTGTCAAGCAAAGGGGTTAAAGCCTTGGTGAGGCCAATATAGGATGATGGTAGGGAAACCAAAGCGGTAGCGATGACGGAAGCTCGATTGACATCGTTGCTCCGCGCTGAGTTTTAGGCTTGGCTGCGGAATTGGGTGCGGCCAGGACATTGTCGGGGGGATTTTCGAATGATCAGGTCACTCAACGCGCGCACGCCGGAACGGCTCGCGGCTGTCGCAGCGCTGACGATATTCCTGGGGGCGTGCAGCAGCACGAACCTGCCGCCGCTGTCGTCGAACACCGCACCGGAACCGGGGGGCGGCCCTGAGATGCCTGCGACAATCCGCCCCGACGAGATTGTCGGCCGCTGGGGCCTTGCCTCGTTCCAGAACCCCGCCGACCGCGCCCGCACCGAGGCCGCCGCGCGCGCGCAGTGCAAACAACCCTACGTGATCGGCGCCGGCCAGTCCGGCGGCGTCATCATGCATCTGGCCGACCAGGCGACCCCGCAGGAGTTGCGACTGAAGGGCAGTCCGAGCGGCAAGAACTATATCGGCCCGGCAGGCCCGACCCCCGGCGACCAGGACCGGGAGATCATCTCGTTCGACGGCCGGGTTCTGATCACCCGCTTCGTCGACAAGGACGCCGGCGTCCGCTACGGCAATATGGTCTACGTTCGCTGCGCCCCGCGGGCGTGATTTTCAGCAAGCCGTTGGGTCCGCACCTCGCCTCGGGTGAATGATACGACGAGATGCGTGGTTCACGCCGGATCGAGCGCGCGGAATTTTCTGAGAAGCCAGTTCAGGGCCTTGGCGGTCAACGTGTCGACGTCGCCGTTGCCCCTGCCAGTATTGGCGGCCATCGGAAGGTTTTGCAGTTCGTCTTTGAGCCACCGAGGCTGAGCAGGCATGTAATCCGGCCAGTTCTTCAGCTGAAACTGCCATATCCCGACAAGTTCCGCGGTCGCACTGCCGAACGTCTGAGTGCGCACATCGGCCGCGAGTCGCAGTTGCAGTGACTTGCGGTTGTTGTGGGATATGCCGGGTTGATGGAGAACAAGAAACAATAAGCCCTTATGCAGATTGGACACTTTGGGACCGCTGTCGCCCATATGAACCGGCTTGATGTCCTTCATCCGAAAAACCTCCCCGCCGAATGAACTGCAATCTGATTTCGCTAAAGCCACGGTCAGCAATCAATGCCGCAGGACAAGAAAGGAGTTGGCTAGGCTACTCAAGGTTGGGTGCGTGGACAAGCGTTGCGAGCCGTTGCGTTGCTGATGGTGCGGCCATCGCCACCATTCGCGGCGGAGGCCATCGTCCTGAAATCGCCGGGGGTGACGGCCTCCGCCCCACCGCTCGGCAAACAAAAACGCCGGCCCTCGAGGCCGGCGTTTTGCATGTATCCGAGCCGTTCGCTCAGTTGAACATCGCGTCGATGTCGTCCTGCGAGGCGTGACCGGCGTCGCCCTCGAGCTTGGGTCCGTTGAGCAGCTTGGCATCGCCTTCGCGGGTATCGACGATCGGCGGCGCATGCGACTTAATGGCGTCGACGCCGCCCCAGATATTCATCATCTCGTAGATGTGCTGCTCGATGAACTTCATCGTCTGCATCACCTTGTTGATGCGCTGGCCGGTGAGGTCCTGGAAGTTGCAGGCCTCGAAAATCGCGACCACGCGCTCCTGGATTTCCTCGCTGAGCAGGCGCTGCTGATCCGGCGAGACGTTCTTCGAGAGCGCGGTCGCAGCCTGGTCGATCGCCTCCGCTGCCTCGAGGATCTGCTGGGTGGCCTGCTCGGTGCCGCCGACGACCGCCCCGAGTTCGCCATTGACCTTGGCCATCTCCTCGCCGTTGAAGCTCTTGCCGTGCAGGACCGCGATCTCGCGCTTGGTGCGGCTGATCGCGTCGTGGATCAGGTCTATCTCGACCTTGAGCTTCTCGCATTGCTCGATCTGGGCGCGGTAGGTGTCGAGCAGCGCATGCGTTTCGGCGACTTCGCGCGCAACCACAGCTTCGCTGATTTCGGTCGCGGCAGCGCGCGGTGCGCTGCTGGCGGCCATCTGGGCACGGATCAAGCGAAGCTCCGCCATGATCTCGCGATGCATCGGGCTGATGTCGCCGCCATCGCTGCTCACAGGCTCCGGCATCGGCATATCGCCCATCATGGCCTGTTCGACACGAAAACGCTTGCGATTGACCGACATGAATTCATTCCCACCCATTCACTCCGCCTCTTCTAGAGGACGGCGATTTAACGTGAGGTTCACGCGGAACACTTCGCCATTTCAATGGCTGGTGCTTCTTCAAACCGGCGGTTAACCATGCCGGTCGTGCGTTCATCCAAAATAAACGCTACCCGACAAAACCGCGCGTCGTTGACGACGTGGTGAATCCAAAGGGCCCGTCCGTTTACCAAACCGATGCGGTTTTGATTGTTTATTGACCACGTGCAACGGTGCATGCGGTGCGCCAGCGACCAAACAGTCACGACGAAACAGTACAGAGTACGTCGATGTTCAAGAAAACTACGCTTGCGCTGCTTGCCGGCGCGTCCTTCCTGTTTCCCCGTCAAGCCCTCGCGATCGACGCGATGCAACCGACCGAACCGAGCGTAATCTATGCCAACCGGCGAGCCGCGCCGCAGCAGGTGCGCACGGCCTACATGCAGCCGCGTTCCACCATGGGCGGGGGCTTCATCGAATTCCTGTTCGGCGACGCGCCGTCGTCGCAGGGTTATCAGCCGCAGCGGCCGGTGTATCAGCAGCAGCCGGATTACTACGGGCGCGCGCTGCCGCCGATGGATCCGCAGCAGCAGATGATGATGCGCCAGCAGGAAGAGGCGATGGATCCGACGCAGCGCTCGTTCGACCCGAGATATGAAATGCAGATGGTCGAATATCAGGGCAAGGAAGCCGCGGGCACGATCATCGTCGATACCCCGAACAAGTTTCTCTATCTCGTGCAGGGCGACGGGCGTGCGCTGCGCTACGGCATCGGGGTCGGCCGGCCCGGCTTCACCTGGTCGGGCGTCAAGACGATCTCGGCCAAGAAGGAATGGCCGGCCTGGACACCGCCGCCGGAAATGCTGGCGCGCCGTCCCGACCTGCCGCGGCACATGGAGGGCGGGCCGGAAAATCCGCTCGGCGCGCGCGCGATGTATCTCGGCTCAAGCCTCTACCGCATCCACGGCTCAAACGAACCCTGGACCATCGGTACCAATGTCTCCTCGGGCTGCATCCGGATGCGCAACCAGGACGTGATCGATCTCTATGGCCGAGTCGGTGTCGGCACCAAGGTGATCGTGATCTGATCGCAATCCTGTCCGGAACTAAAACGGCCGCATCATCGAGCGGCCGTTTTTCTGTTCACCGATCAGGCGTAATCGCTATCGCCGCCGCCGTCGTCGAAACCGCCATCGTCATCGTAGTCGTCGGAATCGCGATCGTCGGTGTAGTCGTCATTGGTTTCGTTCGACGCCTGGTCGAACAGGCCGGAGCGCTGATTGTCGTCGCCGCGCCCGCCGGACGAGCCGACGTCGTTGACCCCGGCATCACGCGCGAGATCGCTTGAGGACTGATCGCCCCAGGGGCGCGAGCCGCCGCCGAGGCCGGTTGAGTCGCCGAACGCCTGGTGGCTGCCGCCGCCCATCATTCCGCGAATGCTGTTGAGCAGCAGAGAACCGCCGACCACGCCGGCTGCGGCCGCCGCGGCGGTGCCGAGGAACGAACCGCCTCCGCCGCCAAATGGGGGCTGCTGCGTGCCGTAAGGTTGCGGCTGGCCGTAAGGCTGGCCATAGCCGCCGCCCGGCTGCGCCCGCTGCATCGCCTCGCCCGAGTTCCAGACCGGGCGGCTGCCCATGTCGGGTGCGCGCACCGGCGGCACCGAACCCTGCGACTGGTTCTGTCCGAACAGCGCGCCGCGCATCGAATCGAGGAAGCCGCCGGGCTGCTGCGCAGGCGGTTGCTGGCCGTGCGAAGCCTCCAGCTCCTGGATGCGATCATTGGCGCGCTTCAGCGCCTCGTCCTGCACCAGCGCCGTCTGCACCAGCGCATACACCGCGTTCGGTGCCCTGCGCAGGCCCTCAATGATCGCGGACATCGCCTCGGAATCGCGCGGGGCGTTTTCCAGTCTGGTGAGCCGGTCGAACAGATCGTCAATCAATTGGCGTTCTTGCGGTGTCATGGCCTTCTCCATCGCATCGATCGAATCGACGCGCTCAGGATGTAAGGCGGGCTTTGTGGCGCATGGAGTGGGGAGGCGGATTAAATTTCAGTATGCGACAATACGACCGCCAGCTTTCCTGAGCGTTGTCACGACAGTGTAACATTGTTCGCTTCCAGCAGCGGCAAAAACTGCTCGCTGCCGAGGAACGCGTGCTCCTTTTCACGCTGCGTCGTCAGCGGGTCGAGGCTGCTGAGCGTCTCGTCGACGAAGCCGGGATGACACATCACGAGCCCGCCATCGGGCATGCCTTGCAGGAATTGCGGCATCAGCGCGGCGAAGTCAGGTTCCTTCGTGAAATCATAGGCGCCGGCGAAGGCCGGGTTGAAGCGCAGCCCGGCCTTTGCGGCCTTGTTGCGGAATCGGGTGCTGAGCGCATCGAGCACCAGCGCCTTCGGCGCCGCGAGCCGCTGCGCCAGCGGCTGGTTGCGGCCGCCCTGGCGCACCCAGGCCTCCGGCGCGCGCTCCTTCACCGCGCGCAGGAACCCGTCGCGCACTTGCGGGAAGAGCTGCGCATGCTGGTGGCCGTCGACGAAATCCGGCGCGCGGCCGAACAGGTCATGGAAGGCTTCGAGCTGCGCCAGCACCTCGGCATGAACAAGCTCGGTGTCGAGCCGCCGCATCAGCCCCGCGCGCAACAGCTTCGGGAAGGGCAGGAACATGTCGCCGTCGAGCGGCCGGAAATGCAGCGTCAGCGGCCGGAACGGCGCGGTCAGCGTCACATGCAGTCCGATCGCGCAAGCCGCGTTCTTCGCGGCGGATGTCCGGAGCGCCGCGGCGGCATCGCGGCCGATCGCGGGCGCGACCATCATCACCGATGTCGCGTTGAGGCGGCCGCGTTCGATCAGGTCGAGAATCGCGCGGTTGACGCCGTCACTCAAGCCATAATCGTCGGCGCAGAGCCAGATCCGGCGCGGCGGCGCGGAGGCATTCATTCGGCGGCGGTCCGCTCGCCGGTGCGCTCGATGGCCTCGTCGTCGGCGCGCTTCTCGCTGTGCTCGGCGACGAAATAGATCGGCCGCGCCTTCAGCTCGGAGAGGATCTTGCCGATATACTCCCCGACAATGCCGATCATGATCAGTTGCACGCCACCGATCGTCATCAGCCCGATCACCAGCGAGGGATAGCCGGGGACCTGCTTGCCGGTGGTCCAGACCTCCCACAGGATCGAGAGACCGAACAGGAAGGCGGCGGCCGCGAGCAGCACGCCGAACAGACTTGCAAAACGCAGCGGCGCCACCGAAAACGAGGTCAGGCCCTCGATCGACAGGCCGATCAGGCGGCCGGCGCTGAACGTGGTGACGCCATGCGCGCGCGGCGCCGGCTCGTAGTCGACGCGGATCTGCTTGAAGCCGATCCAGCTCGCCAGTCCCTTGAAGAAACGGTTGCGCTCCGGCAATTGCCGAAGTGCTGCGACCGCGCGCGGCGACAGCAGACGGAAGTCGCCGGCGTCCTGCGGGATCTTCTGCCGCGCGCCCCAATTGATCAGCGCGTAGAAGCCGTGCACCGCGACCCGGCGCAGCGCCGATTCATTGTCGCGATTGGCCTTCGCCGTGTAGACGACGTCGTAGCCGTCCTCGATCCAGTGCGCGACCAGCTTCTCCACCAGGTCAGGCGGATGCTGGCCGTCGCCGTCCATGAACAGCACCGCGCCGCGGCGGGCATGGTCGAGGCCGGCCATCAGCGCCGCCTCCTTGCCGAAATTGCGCGACAGCGACACCACCTGGACGTCGAGCGTGTCAGGGGTCAGGCCGCGTGCGATCTTGAGCGTATCGTCCTTGCTGCCGTCGTCGACATAGACGACCTCGCAGGCAAGCCCATAGCGCGCGCGCAGCGTCCGCGCGAGTTCGGTCAGCCGCTGGTGCAGCCGCGCGAGACCCGCGGCCTCGTTGTAGACGGGCACGACAATCGACAGCCCGCACGCCGCCGCACTGGCGGCGGTGGTGGTCAGGCTGGAAACGTCAGAGCCCAGCATCATCGATCAGGTCCCAAAATACGCATCGAACAGCATATTACCGACTGCCGGCTGTCGCCAGGATGAACGGCCCCGACGACTCATTGCCGCAGGAATGCCTCGAGTTTGGCGAACAGCGGGTTCTCGCGGTCGAACACATAGTCGAGCGACACTACCGAAACCGTGTCGGCGCCGTGGTCACGCAGGAAGCTGCCGAGCGCGTAGAGCTTGCCGGGCGGGCAGTGCAGCGTGAGCATGCCCGATGAGGTCGGCCCGCCGAACGGCGCGACCACGCCGAAGCGGTTGTGCGCCTCCGACAACAGCGCGTCGTTGCATCCGGCGAAACGGGTACGGACCTCGCGGTGCTTGGCGGCGCGGGCGCGCGCCGCAATATGGTCGAGGATGACGCGCGCGGTCTCGCGCGCCCCGTTCGACCAATCGGCATCCTTCGAGGCGACGAGATTGGCCTGGCTGCGCAGGATCACGCCGTCTTCCAGCACCTTCAGCCCGTTGGCGGCGAGCGTCGCGCCGGTCGTGGTGATGTCGACGATCAGCTCGGCGGCGCCGGCCGCGGGCGCGCCCTCGGTCGCGCCGGCGCTTTCGACGATGCGATAGTCGCTCACGCCGTGTCTTGCGAAGAAGCTCCGCGTCAGGTTGATGTACTTGGTCGCGACCCGCATGCGATGGTTGTGCTGCTCCCGGAAGCCGGAGGCAACGTCGTCGAGATCGGCCATGGTGCGGACGTCGATCCAGGCCTGCGGCACCGCGACCACGACATTGGCGCTGCCGAAGCCGAGGCCCTCGATCAACAGCACGCGCTTGTCGGCATCCGCGATGCTCTCGCGCACGAGGTCCTCGCCGGTGACGCCAAGGTGCACCGCACCGCGCGCGAGGTTGGCCGCGATCTCGCTCGCCGAGAGATAGGCGATCTCGACATTGTCGAGGCCGGCGATGGTGCCGCGATAATCGCGCGCGCCACCGGGCTTCGCCAGTGCCAGCCCGGCACGCGCAAAGAACGCCTCGGCGTTCTCCTGCAGGCGGCCTTTTGAAGGGACCGCCACGACGAAGGGTGGGCTCATGCTGCGCCTCCCTTCGCTGCGGGCTTGCCGAGTTGCGTCAGGGTTTCGATCCAGACCGAGAAGCCGACCGCGGGGATCGGGTTGGCCGAGCCGAGCTGCGTCATCAATCCATCGTAGCGGCCGCCGGCGACCAGCGGCTCGGCGCCGTTGCCTTTGGCGTGCAACTCGAACTCGAAGCCGGTGTAATAGTCGAGGCCGCGGCCGAACGAGGTCGAGAACCGCGTCCGGCGGGGATCGATGCCGCGCGCAGCCATGAAGCCGACGCGGCTTTCGAGCTGGTCGATCGCCGCAGTGAGGTCGAGTTCGGCGTCGTCCGCGAGCGCGCGCAGTTGCAAGACCGCGTCGTCAGGATCGCCCGAGATCGCCAGGAAGCGCTTGATGATGGTGACGGCATCGCGCGGCAGCGCGCCCGCCTTCAGGGTCGATTGCTCGAGGAAGCGGTCGGCGATCTCGGCGACGGTGCGTCCGCCGACATTGGTCGTGCCGGCGATCGACATCAGGTCGGTGACGAGCGCGAGCGCCGCCTTGCGGTCCGACCCCGCGAGCGCGGCCAGCACGCCCTCATATTCATTGCGGCCGGGCGCGGTTGAAAGCGTCAAACGCTCGATGTCCTCGGTGAGCGAGAGCTTGCGGTTGAAGTCCTTGATCAAGCGCCGCCGCCACACCGGGTAGAGACCGAGCGCATCGATCAGCGCGTTGAACAGCGCGACGTCGCCGGTGCGGATCTCGACATCGCTCACCCCGAACGCGGTGGTCGCCGCCAGCGCGAGCGCCAGCATCTCGGCATCCGCCGCAGCGCGGTCCTGCCGGCCGAAGGATTCGATGCCGGCCTGCAGGAACTCGCTGGGAGCGCCGCCGCGATAGCGGAACACCGCCCCGAGATAGCTGAAGCCTGCCGGCTCGCCCGCGCGGGGGGAGGCGAGGTAGTCGCGCGCCACCGGAATCGTCAGGTCCGGGCGCAGGCAGAGTTCCTCGCCGCTCGGGTCGGTCGTCAGGTAAAGGCTCTTGCGGATGTCCTCGCCGGAGAGATCGAGGAACGGCTCGGCCGGCTGGAGGATTGCGGGTTCGGCCCTGAGGTAGCCGGCCTGGGCGAACGACAACAGCAGCGCATCCGCCCACGTGGCGGATCCATTGGTGCTGATAGCGTCAGGTCCGGTCATCTCGACGTCCAATTCGCCCGGGAATCGGGTTCCAGGGCGAGTTCCAAAACGGGGTTCCAAGCTCTTATTGGCGCAGCGCTTACCACGGCCGGACCGGGGTTTCGACAGGGATCGGCCAAGTGGCTTAATGTTTGGGTGCGTTAACGATTTTACGATGGCTTGGCTAGCCGCAACATGCCCATCCGCTCCCTAATGGCAAATATTGCCAAAGTTTGTGGTCACGCCCATGATGAGGCGTGAGGGATACCGCTATGAACATGAATGTCTCGCTGACTGAGGAACTGAGCGAATTCGTCAAAGCCAAGGTTGCGAGCGGCCGTTACACTTCCGCAAGTGAAGTGGTGCGCGAAGCGTTGCGAATTATGGAGCTGACCGAAGAAGCGCGGTTGGCTTTCCTCCGTCATGCCTGGGCGGCGGGACAGGCGAGCGGGGATGCTGGTCCGGTTGATTTTGCGAGCATCAAGGCGCAAGGGCGCGCTCTGTTGAAGACATCGGGCAAGTAACGGGCAAGTAAGTTGGGAGAAGTTCGCCTTTCCCGGCTCGCGGAACACGATCTGCTGGAAATCTGGTCTCACATCGCGACTGACAAAGGTCCGGCGGCTGCCGACCATTGGATTGATCGCATTGAAGCGCGGTGCCGCCAGTTGGCGGAATTTCCGGAGTCGAGGCCGCCCCGGCGCGATATTGCGGCGACTGGGCGCATGCTGGTGATTGCGCGGTGGCTGGCGCTCTATGAGATCACGGCGAACGGCGTGCGTGTCATGCGGGTCGTCGACGCTGCGCGCGACCTGGGAGAAGTGGACCTATCCTCCGAGTGAAAGCGCGGCGTGATCGGCCCCGCAGGACGCGCTGGCGCTTCATCCCAGCCGCCCCCAATCGCCCAGCGCCGCCTGCACGAGTGCGAGCGCCGCCACGCCCGCGGTGTCGGCCCGCAGGATACGCGGCCCCAACGCGAGCCGGAGGATGGTCGGCTGGTGCAGGAGCAGTGCGCGCTCCTCCTCGGCGAATCCGCCTTCCGGCCCGATCAGGACGTCGATTCCCGCATTGGCCACCTTTGCTGCCTGCAGCGCCTGCACGGGATCGGCGACCTCGGCGGCCTCGTCGCAGAACACCAGCAGGCGCTCAGGCGCGCGCTGGCTCAGGAAGCGCTCTAAGGTGACAGGTTCGGCCACCTCGGCGAGCGAGATGATGCCGCATTGCTCGGCCGCCTCGATGACGTTGCCGCGCATCCGATCGCCATTGACCCGCGACACCTGGGTGTAGCGCGTCAGCACCGGCTGGAGCCGCGCTGCGCCCATCTCCACCGCCTTTTGCACCATGTAGTCGAGCCTGGCGTGCTTCAGCGGGGCAAACACATAGGCGATGTCGGGCAGGCGGTCCTGCGCGCGGGTCTGTGCCGAAATCGTCAGCGTGTCGGCCCGCTTGCGGCCGGAAATCTGCGCGCGCCACTCGCCGTCACGCCCGTTGAACGCCAATACCGTGTCGCCCGCCGCAAGCCGGAGCACGTTGCCGAGATAGTTGCTCTGGTTCCGGTCGAGCTCGACCGTCTGGCCGACGCCCAAGGGCACGTCGACGAACAGTCGCGGCGCGCGAAAGTCGAATTCAGGCATAAGTGATGGTCCGCTTTTACCGCCGCATTTAGCCTAAAGGTTTAGAATCAGGGAACAATTTAATGTGGGCGGTGTGCGCTTGCGCCGCGCTGTCGCCCAAATCCACGGGTTGTTAAGGCTTTGCAGGAATCGTAAAAAGCCCCTCGACATTGTTTGCTTCGTTTGATGCGTCGGGGTTGCCTGCATCTTTGCCGGAGAAAAACTCTTGAGAATCCGCCGCCTGATCGTGCTGACCCTTGCCGCGACCGCCCTTTCCGCGGGGCAGGCCGCCGCCCAGAGCGCCTTTCCCGCCCCGCTGCCCAATCAGGCCGCTGCGCCCGCCAACGGCGCGTCGCCGTTTCCGCCGGTCAACAGTGCATCGCCCTTCCCGCCGGTCAATGGCGCGGCGCCCTCGGCGACTGTCAGCGCGCCATCGGCGTTTCCCGGCGGCGGTGCGGGGCCGATTTCGGGTGGATTCTCGCCGGCGCCGGCCCCTGCGACATCAGGCGCCTCCGAAGCCTGCATGAAGAACTTCGTTCCACTGCGCGAGGAGGCTGAACGGCGCGGCAAGCTGATCAAGGCCGCGAGCGATCGGCACGCCTCGCCGGACGAGGCCTGCAAGCTGATCGGCAATTACGGCCAGGCCGAAGTCAAGATGATCAAATATGTCGAGACCAACGCGGCCAAATGCGGAATTCCGCCGCAGATCGGCGACCAGCTCAAGACCGGCCACAAGAACACCGAAGCTCTCCTGAAGAAGGTCTGCAACATCGCGCAGCAGGCGCAGGCGCGCGGTCCGGCCGGTCCGACGTTCAGCGACGTGCTGGGCTCCGCCGCCGCACCGGAAGCGACCCCGACCAAGAAGGGCGGCAGCACCTTCGATACGCTGAACGGCAACGTTCTCACCCGATGATCGATCGCCGATGAGCGACGTCACCGCCCGCGTTGCCGACGCCACGGGCAACTGGGTCGATACGCACGCTCCGTCATGGTCGCGGCCTTACCTCAGGCTCGCGCGCTTTGATCGTCCGATCGGGTCGTGGCTATTGTTGATGCCGTGCTGGTGGTCGGCCGCGCTCGCCGCCGGCATCGCGCATGACGTGAGGTCGTTGCCATCAGTCATCCTGCTGTTCTTCATCGGCGCCTTTGCGATGCGCGGCGCAGGCTGCACCTGGAACGACATCACCGATCGCGATCTCGACGCCATGGTCGAGCGGACGCGGTCGCGGCCGATTCCGGCGGGGCAGGTGACGGTTCCTCGGGCGCTGGCCTTCATGGTGCTGCTGGCGCTGGTCGGGCTTGCTGTGCTCTTGCAGTTCAACCGCTTCGCGGTCGCGACCGGCATCGCCTCGCTTCTGATCGTCGCGATCTATCCGTTCATGAAGCGCATCACCTGGTGGCCGCAGGTCGTGTTGGGCCTCGCTTTTTCCTGGGGCGCGCTGATGGGATTTGCGGTGATGCTCGGGCGGATCGACCTCACCGCGCTCGTCCTCTATGCCGGCGCGATCGCCTGGGTGATCGGCTATGACACGATCTACGCCCATCAGGACGCCGAGGACGACGCGCTGATCGGCGTTAAATCCACCGCGCGCCTGTTCGGTGCGCGCACGCATCGCGCGCTCGCGGTGTTCTACGCCCTCGCGACCGTGCTGATCGGTGTCGCGCTGGCGCTCGCCGGCGTGCGGTGGCCGGGCTGGCTCGGGCTGGCCGCCTTCGCAATTCATCTCGTCTGGCAGATCAGGCGGCTCGATATCGCAGATTCCGTGCTCTGCCTGCGCGTCTTCAAGTCCAACCGCGACGCGGGCCTATTGTTGTTTGCCGGCTTGCTGGTGGATGCGGCGCTGCGTTGATCTTGTGTAGGGTGGGTTAGCGAAGCGTAACCCACCATTTTGGTGCACAATGAAGATGGTGGGTTACGCGTCGCTAACCCACCCTACGCAACGCACCTTGCGACTGAAAAGCCGATCACTGATTTGCCCGACGAGGCAAGTTCGCGCGTGAAAAATATAGTGCTTCGTGTTTGACCCAAATCAGGTGTTCAATCCCGCCCGTCTCACCCGATTGAGGGGCGCTTCGCCATCGTCACGAGTGTTGGGTAGAGATGCGGTGGACGCTGCGGCACACGAGGCGAACGTGCCAAGGCGGACGGCGAAGTCGTGTGGTTCTGACGCCCCGATGCAGGTGTCAAGTTCGCGAGCGGCAAGCCGCTGCGGGCGACGGTGACAACAAAGCTGGTCTCACCGGGAAGATCACGAAGGACACCGTAAAACCATCGCGCAGGGAAAGCCGGGTTGATTCCGGTTACACCTGTGGTCCTACCCCCGTGCTTTTTGTTGCACGGGACCCATGGGTGCGATCGGCACCCGGCTTTCCCTGCGCCCTCAACTTTCTGCGGGCGGAACGAGACGCAAAGCTCGGACAAATCATGCCGCGAGAAGGCGAGCGCATATCCACGCCTTGGCGGATGATGACACTGCAATCAGGTTGTTTGAAATGTTGATCGGACTCTCACCCGTCACTGCGAGAAGCGGTGGTGACGACGTGTCCGCCGAAGCACGGATCGTGTCGCTTCGCCCGCTATGACGAGTGAACAGTGCCTCGTCAATTCCGGGCGATGATCTCGCGCTCGCCACGATGCACGCGTGTCCGGTTGAGTTGAAACCCGGCGCGGCGACGGACCAGAAATTTCGGGCGGCGGGCGCGGATCGCATTGCGGCGGCGACGGCGGGCGGCCGGATCGCGCGGCGCGTCCTCGGTCAGTTGCGGCAGGTGGAAGATCTCACTCCACATCTGCCAGGCGGAAGCGATCTCGTCGGCATCGGAACTGGTGCCGAGCGGAATGGTGAGCGAAGGGTCGCGATGGACCAGCACCAGCATCTGCGCATCGTCGATGCCGCGGACGGCGACACCGAGGAAATCGCTGACGCGAAGATTGACGGCCATCCGCATGCCCTTGACGGCACGGCGCAGCACGACGCGTTCGCGATGAAGCTCGACTTGCCGCACGCCGCCATCGGCGCGCGTATCCTGCGCATGGAAGCTGAGCGGAAGGGAAAGAGGGTCGAGCCGCTGCGCACGGCTCGACCCGGCGGGATTGATCCCGCTTGTTGGTGTTTGACGCCTCACGGCTTTATCTCCCCGCCGGAATTATGTCCCCGGTCGATGGGTGAGAGCCTAGCCGAGCTCCTTCCGTTTCGGCTTAAAAAGGCTGGTTAACCTGACGTCACCGAAGCTCGTTCTGCAGTCATGATTGACAAGACCTTGGCTTGCATGATTGACGAAGCCTTGCCCGGAAACCGAGAATCTTTGCTTTGCCCGGTGCAAGAAGCTTGAAATCCCTGTGAATCCGGCACATCTGGTTGATCTACAAATCCGGTTCCGACCTGGTCAAAACCGCGGGAATTCGTTCGTGAACTCTTCACCATCTGCAATTTCGTCGGCTCGACACGATACTTCCGATCTTTTCGATCAATCCGCGTTGAGCACGCTCGCCCAGCGCCTGGTCGAAGCCGCGAAGCGGGCCGGCGCCGATGCGGCCGATGCGGTCGCGGTGCGCGGCGTGTCACAAGGCGTCGAGGTGCGCGACGGGCGCGTCGAGGAAACCGAGCGGTCGGAAGGTGACGATGTCGGCTTGCGCGTGTTTGTCGGCCAGCGCCAGGCTGTAGTGTCGACCAACGACATCAGCGGCGACGGGGTCGCGAAGCTTGCGGAGCGCGCAGTCGCGATGGCGCGTGTCGCGCCCGACGACAAATATGTCGGGCTTGCCGATCCTACGCTGTATGCGCGCGATTTTGCCGATCTCGATCTGCTCGACCGCAAGGTCCCTACGACCGCCGAACTCGAGCAGCGCGCGATGGAGGCCGAGGCCGCGGCGCTCGCGGTGAAGGGCGTCAAGAAGTCAGGCGGTGCATCGGCCTCGACCGGAATAGGCGGCATGGTGCTGGTCACATCGACCGGATTCCATGGCTCCTATTTGCGCTCCAGCCAGGGCATCTCGACGACCGCGATCTCCGGCGAGGGAACAGGCATGGAGCGCGACTATGATTTCACCAGCGCGCCGCATGCCTCCGATCTCGATTCACCTGCGCTCGTCGGGCGCAGGGCTGGCGAGCGCGCGGTGGCGCGTGCCAATCCGCGCAAGGTCGAAACCTGCAAGGTGCCGGTGGTTTACGATCCGCGTGTCGCGGGATCGATGATCGGCCATCTCGTCGGCGCCATCAACGGCGCCTCGATTGCGCGCAAGACGAGCTTCCTGAAGGATCGGCTCGGCGAGCAACTGTTCTCGAAAGCTATCCGCATCATCGACGATCCCTTGCGGGTGCGCGGACTGCGCTCGCAGACTTTCGACGCCGAGGGCGTCAAGGTGAAGAGGATCGCGCTGATCGACGCGGGCGTGCTCACGACATGGCTATTGGATTCCGCGACCGGGCGCGAGCTCGGCATGATCACGACCGGACACGCGCAGCGCGGCGTGTCATCCTCGCCGTCGCCGGGATCATACAATTTGCATCTCGAGCCCGGCACCATGACGCCGAAGGAGCTGATTTCGGACATCAGGCAGGGATTCTATGTCACCGACCTGATCGGGTCCGGCGTCAATGGCGTGACCGGCGACTACAGCCGCGGCGCGTCGGGCTTTTGGATCGAGAACGGCGAGATCACCTATCCCGTCAGCGAGGTGACCATCGCGGGCCATCTCTTGCAGATGTTCAAGTCGCTGGTGCCGGCCAATGATCTGGAGTTCCGCTACGGCGTCAATGCGCCGACGCTGCGCATCGAGGGCCTGACGCTTGGCGGACGTTGAAACGGACGGCTGGACCAGGGCGCGTGAGGCCGCGTTGCTGATCAGGAGCGTGCGCGAGGCGGGGCAGCTTGCGCTGTCGCTGTTCCGCACCGAGCTGAAGAACTGGATCAAGGGCGCTTCGTCGCCGGTCTCCGAAGCCGACATCGCGGTCAACGACCTGCTCGAGGCGCGGCTACGTGCAGCGACGCCCGACTACGGCTGGTTGTCGGAGGAAAGCGCCGATGACGCGACGCGGCTTGGCAAGCATCTGGCCTGGATCGTCGATCCGATCGACGGAACGCGCGCCTATCTCGCCGGGCGCGAGGACTGGTGCGTCAGCGTGGCGCTGGTTGAGGAGGCTTCGCCGGTGCTTGCGGCGGTCTATGCGCCTGCCAGCGAGGAATTCTTTTTCGCCGCACGCGGGCAGGGCGCGACCCGCAACGATCTGGCCGTGCACGCAACCTCAGGGACCAATCTCGATTTCGCGCGCATGGCCGGTCCGAAGCCGCTGGTGCAGCGGCTTGCCCTCACCGCGGAGGAGATCACGCTGCATCCGCGGATCGGATCACTGGCGCTCAGGCTGTGCCGGGTCGCGCAAGGCGAGCTTGACGTCGCCTTTGCGGGAGGGCAAAGCCACGACTGGGATCTCGCTGCCGCGAATTTGATCGTACAGGAGGCGGATGGTAGGATGACTGCGCTCTCGGGGGATGCGATCAAGTATAATCGCCGGGAGGTGGGGCACGGGGTGCTGGTGGCAGCGGGACGCGATCGTCATGCGCGTATTGTGGAGCATTTTCGCAGCCGTCCGTTGCCGTAAGAGCCCGTCGATCCTCACCGCACATCCGACCTAGACTTTCGGCGACCATGATCACGACGACCCTGACCACACTGTCTTGCCGGGCATCCCGTTAGGAAAACGCAACCATGCCAGACCATGCCCAGCCGCAACTTCTCCATCTCGTCTTCGGCGGCGAGTTGGTCGATCTCGAGCACAATGTTTTCAAGAACCTGGACCAGCTCGATATGGTCGGCGTATTCCCGAACTATGCGACCGCTTATGCGGCCTGGAAGGCGAAGGCACAGCAGTCCGTGGACAACGCCCATATGCGCTATTTCGTCGTTCACCTCCACCGGCTGCTCGACCCGGAGCAGGACACAAAGCACTCCCATTGAAACGACAATTTCGCGATTTGTCGCGCAGCAGCTTCGTGCAGCGCTCATTGGGCGTGCTCGCGGCCGAGTATCTGCGGCTGGTCTGGCTGACAAACCGCTTCAGCTACGATCCGCTCGACATTTATGAGCAGGTCGAGCCGATGATGCCCGCGATCTTAGTGTTCTGGCACGGCCAGCACTTCCTGACGCCGTTCATCAAGAAAAAAGATCGCTACAGAGCCAAGGTCCTGATCTCCCGCCATCGTGACGGCGAGTTCAACGCGATTGCCGCCGAGCGCCTCGGCGTCGGCACGATCCGCGGCTCCGGTGACCATTCCGGCGGGTTCCACCGCAAGGGCGGCGTCGGAGCGTTCAAGGAAATGGTGCGGGCGCTGGAGGAGGGCTGGAACGTCGCGACCACCGCCGACGTTCCCAAGCGGGCGCGGGTCGCGGGCATGGGGGCGATCATGCTGGCGCGGGAGACCGGCCGGCCCATCCTGCCCTTTGCCATGGTCACCAGCCGATTTGTCCGGTTGAAAAACTGGGATTCGACCACCATCAATCTGCCATTCGGGCGCGGCGTGGTGGTAGGTATTGAGCCGGTTCACGTCCCGCCCGACGCCGACGCCCAGACCATGGAGACGCTTCGGCTGAAGGTCGAGACACTCCTGAACGAAGCGACCCGGCGCGCCTATGCAGCCGTTGGGCGACCGGAGGCAGCGCTTGGCTAACTCGCTCCCGATGACGTTGCGCGTTTACCGCAAATTGTCGTCCGCGATGGTGCCGCTCGCGCCAGTCGTGATCAAGCGGAGGCTCAGGCTCGGCAAGGAAGATCCCGAACGCGTCGGCGAGCGGCGTGGCGTGAGCGCTGACGTCCGGCCGCAGGGTCCACTGGTCTGGATCCACGGCGCGAGCGTCGGCGAGGTGCTGGCCGCGGCGGCGCTGATCGAACGGCTGCGCGCGCTGAATCTGCGCATCCTGCTGACATCGGGCACCGTGACCTCGGCCGCGATCGTGGCAAAGCGCTTCCCACCCGACGTGATCCATCAATATGTGCCGTACGACTCGCCGCGCTACGTCACGCGCTTCCTCGACCATTGGCGGCCGTCGCTGGCGCTGTTCATCGAGTCCGATCTGTGGCCGAACCTGATCCTGGCGGGCGCGGCGCGGCGGCTGCCGATGGTGCTGATCAATGGGCGGATGTCGCCGCGCTCGTTCCCGCGCTGGCGCCGCGTTTCCAACACCATCTCCGCGCTGCTCGGCCGGTTTGACATCTGCCTCGCGCAGTCGAAGACCGACGCCGAGCGTTTCGCCGCGCTGGGCAGCCGCAACGTCATCACGACCGGCAACCTCAAGCTCGACGTCGCGGCGCCGCCGGCGGATCCCGCCAAGCTCGAGCGACTGATGTCGGTGACGCGCGGACGGGCGATGGTGGTCGCAGCCTCGACCCATCCGGGCGAAGAGGAAATCCTGATCGAGGTGCACAAGACGCTCGCAGGCTTCTTTCCAGGCCTGCTCACGGTAATCGTGCCGCGTCACGCCGAGCGCGGCGAGGCGATTGCGCAGCTCGTGACGTCGGCTGGCCTTCGCCCTGGCCTGCGGTCGCATGAGGACCTGCCGGTCGCAACCACCGACATCTATGTCGCCGACACCATGGGCGAGCTCGGCCTGTTCTACCGGCTCGCGCCAATCGTCTTCATGGGCGGTTCGCTGGTCGAGCATGGTGGGCAGAATCCGATCGAGGCAGTGAAGCTCGGCGCCGCGATCGTGCACGGCCCGCACGTCTTCAATTTCTCCGACGTGTACGACGCACTGGACCGTGCCGGCGGCGCCAGGGCCGTCGACAACCAGGAAGCGCTGGTCAAGCAACTCGGTCACCTCCTCGCCGACCCCGCGGCGCGCGACGCGTCGCTGGCGGCGTCCGAACGCGTGGTCGCACAGCTAGGCGGCGCGCTGGAGCGCACGCTTGCGGCACTTGAGCCCTATCTGTTGCAGTTGCGGCTCGAGATGGGAGCCGCCAATGCGTGAGCCGGCCTTCTGGCACCGGCCTTCGTCCTGGGAATCGTATCTGTTGAGACCGCTCGCTGCCATCTATGGCGCAATTGCTGCGCGGCGCATGCGGCACGCGGGAGTGGAGGCCGGCATCCCGGTGCTTTGCGTCGGCAACTACCATGTCGGCGGCGCCGGCAAAACGCCGACCGTGCTCGCGCTGGCCAGGCTGTTGCGCGAGCTTGATGAAGTGCCGGTGGTGCTTAGCCGTGGTTATGGCGGCAGCTCGCGCGGGCCGGTCAAGGTCGACCCCGATAGCCACACGGCCACAGATGTCGGCGACGAGCCGCTGATGATGGCGGCCATACTGCCGGTCGTGATCGCTCGCGACCGTGCCGCGGGTGTCGCGCTGGCGCGCGCGCAGGGGGCGAGTGTCATCCTGATGGATGACGGCTTCCAGAATCCGAGCATCGCCAAGGACGCCGCGCTGATCGTGATCGACGGCACGCGTGGTCTCGGCAACGGCGAAGTCATTCCGGCGGGACCGCTGCGCGCGCCGCTGAAGTCCCAGCTTGCGCGCACCGACGCGCTGATCGTGGTCGGCGACGGGGAGGCGGCGAAGACGGTCGCAGCCGAGATCGCGGCAAGTGGCAAGCCGGTGCTCGCGGCGCATCTGCGGCCCGATGAGACCTCGCTCGCGGCGCTCCGCGGCAAACGCGTGCTGGCCTTCGCCGGCATCGGCGATCCCGCGCGCTTCTTCAATACGCTACAGGCGAGCGGCATCGCCGTCGTGCAGAGCCGCGCCTTCGCCGATCACCATCCGTTCACGAAGAGCGAGCTCGACGCGCTCATCGCGGACGCCGGGCGTGACGCCCTGACATTGGTAACGACGGAAAAGGATATTGCGCGGTTGCGCGGTGTGGACGGCCTGCCGGCCAAGGTGCAGGCGATCGTGCCGTTTGCGGTGACTCTGCAATTCGAAGAGTCCGCACAAGTGCGGCGCTTCGTAACCGATCAGCTCTTCAAGGCGAGAAACAGGAGATTACGCGGGTGAGCCTAGCTCTGCGTCTTGAGCGCGCCGGGGAAATGGCGCTGCAGCACGGCGCTCGGAACGGCGTAAGCCTCCTGCAGGTCGACGCTCCAGTACTTCAATTCGTCGAGCGGGATCCGCGCATCGGTGATCGCGCAGCGGACGTAGGTCCCGGGCGAGATCACGCGGAAATCGCCGTCGAGATACTGCACCTGCGCCTCGCCATGGCCCGAGGGACCGAACTTGTTCAGCACGATTGAGCTCTCCGCGTTGCCTCGCACGAGGCTTACTGAATGTTCATGAAGCTGTGTAGCACAGATAGGGGACCATGTCCGTCCGTTAAACCACCGACTTGTGATCATTTGGCGGCGGGAGCGCATGGTAGCGTTGCGCGCATGGTTCGACGTCTATCCAGCGCCACAACGACACGGCCGGATCGGATGCGCCTTAAGTCGCTCGTGATGTTCGTAGCGATACTTGCCGTGCCCGTCGCCGCCGCTGCGCCGCTGCCGGCCCCGCATCAGGTCGAGATTCCAGACGGCAAAGTCACCCTGCATGCGCAACTTTATCGGCCCCCCGGCGATGGGCCGTTTCCAACGGTCATTGCGCTGCATGGCTGCGGCGGTCTCGCTGGCCGCGCCGAGGCGGTGCGGCCCCGTTATCGCGAGTGGGCGGAACAGCTCCTCGCCACCGGTCACGCGGTGCTGCTGCCTGACAGCTACGGCTCGCGCGCGCTTGGCCCCCAATGCGGTGTGCGGGACCGCCAAGTCCAGATCCGCCGCGAACGGGTCGCCGACATCAACGCGGCGCAGCGCTGGCTGATACAGCAGGCATGGGTGGCGCATGATCGCATCAGCCTGGTCGGCTGGGGTAACGGCGGCGGTGCGCTGTTGTGGGCGGTACGGCCGCAATTGCTTTCGCGCGGTGCGGAACCCGATTTCCGTTCCGCGGTCGCGTTCTATCCGGATTGTCGCTCGTCGTCGGGTCTCGGCTGGAGCACGCGGGTGCCGACACTGGTCCTGATCGGCGGTCGCGACGACGTCTCTTCGCCATCCGCCTGCCACCAAATGGTCGACGGCGCGCGCGGTCGCAGCGCGCTCGCCAGAATCGTGGTGTATCCCGATGCCTATCACGATTTCGACCGCGCCAACCTGCCGCTGCACGCCATTAGCAGCTCCGCGGATGCGACCCTGCCCGAGGGCGGCCATATCGGCACTGACGCCGATGCACGCCGCGACGCGCAAAAGCTCGTCGCCGAATGGCTGGCGCGCTGATGCATGATCCGGAAAAGCGCGTGCCGCAGCAATCCGTGCTTCCTCGGGCGCGGCGAGAACCTGGTGGCTATGCCCCGCGTACCCCGTCCCACCACGGGCACGTGCCCGACATCAGCTTGAAATTGCCTTCCATCACCTGCACCGGCGCGCGCTTGCCTTCAGCGGCTGCGCGCATACGCATCTCGCGCGCGACCGCGCGGTCTTCCGACGAGAGCCAGACGCGCTCATGGCCCCACAGGCTTGGGCCGTCATGCATCTCGACCGGCGTCCAGTTTGCCGGATCGATCTCGCGGCCGCCCCAGCCGCACTCGACCATGAAGGATGACGGTGATTTCGCATAGAACGACGTCATCAGATCGTTGGTGTGACGGCCAAGCGTGACGTTGACGCGGTCCTCCGTCATCGCGACGTCGTAAGACTGGCCGACGTCGTCGAGCGAGAACAACTCCACCATGAGATGATGCATGCCGCTCTTGCCGGTCTCGATCAGCGCCAGGCTGTGGTGGCGCGCGTTGATGTGGAAGAAATAGGCGCGGAACGGTCTTTCGATGTAGTCGCTGAGGCCAAACCCGAGCACGTCGACATAGAACGCCATCACGGGTTCGATGCGCTCAACGGTGAGCACGGCGTGGCCGAGACCCTGAGGGCCGGTGCGAAAACCCGAGATCGCGCGCCCAGGCTCAAAGGGCGTGTCGGCGATCTCGGCGCCATGAAACGCCTCCAGGCGATTGCCAGCCGGATCGCGGAACGAGATCAGGCCGCGCACCCGCCGCGCGTCGGCGAGCGAGGCGGGCTCGGCGGTCGCGGCGACGCCCGCCCGCTCCAGCCGCGCCGCCAGCGCGTCGAGTGCGGCCGCATCCGCCACCTCCCAGCCGAAGAAGCGCGCGCCTTCGCCGAGCGCGCGATCGATCAAGATGCGTTGCTTGCGGTCGTCCATTCGGAATGCGAGCAGCGAATTGCCGTGCTCGATCGCCTGCAGCCCGACGAGGCCGGTGCCGAACTGCCGCCAATCGTCGAGCGCGTCAGATCCGAACCCGGCGTATCCGAGACCCAAAATCGTCATCTGCGCGCCTCCGCCTGCTGTCTGATTTCTGGGCGGTCGACCGACCCCCATTTAGGCAAATCCTACGCGGATTCCACCCCTTTCAAATCCCGAAAGTGCGATCCGACCGAGGCGGGGCAGGGCCATCCCTTGACACGGCTTCCGCCGGATGGTGTGACTACGCCCATGTGCATCGCGATCAACCCATCCCGTCCGTGGTGGCCCACCTCCTGACAGGTGGCCGGTGCGATTTCATTTCTCAAAGTCGTCGAAGGTCGCCATCGCAGTGCGGCGGTCCCTTCGTTTGTCCTGTGTGTGGCGCTCTCTCGGCAAGTTTCTTAAGAGGATCACATGAACAGGACAGTCTTCTCCCTGCCGGCTAGAAGCGAATACCTCACCGAGCGTGGCCTTGCGGTTACGCGCGTGGTCGAGCAGTTCACCGGCGGCGCCAACCGCCTCGACGACCTGATCGCGCTGTTGGACCGGCGACGCGGCGTCGTGCTGTCCTCGGGCACGACCGTGCCGGGGCGCTATGAGAGCTTTGACCTGGGATTCTCCGATCCGCCGCTGGTGCTGGAGACCGCGGGCACCAATTTCTCGCTCCAGGCACTCAATGCGCGCGGAGAGGTGCTGATTGCCTTCCTCGGCGACGTCCTGCACGAGCCCTGCGTCGTCATCTCAGAAAGGAGCGCCACCAAACTTGCCGGCCACATCATCCGCGGCGCCGCGCCGGTCGAGGAGGACCAGCGCACCCGCCGCGCCAGCGCAATGTCGCTGGTGCGCGACATGGTGGCGGCGTTTTCCTACAGCGGCGATCCGCTGCTTGGTCTGTTCGGTGCCTTCGCCTACGACCTCGTGTTTCAGATCGAGGACATCGTGCAGAAGCGCGCGCGCGAGGCCGACCAGCGCGACATTGTGCTCTACGTGCCGGACCGCCTGCTCGCCTACGACCGCGCCACCGGGCGCGGTGTGCTGCTGAGCTACGATTTTGCCTGGAAGGACAAGTCCACGCAAAATCTGCCGCGCGACACATCCGAGAGCGTCTATCAAAAGACATCGCGGCAGGGCTTTGCCGATCACGCACCCGGCGAATATCAGGCCACGGTGGAGGTCGCGCGCGCGGCCTTTGCCCGCGGCGATTTGTTCGAGGCGGTGCCTGGCCAGCTCTTCGCCGAGCCCTGTGAGCGCTCGCCTGCGGAAGTGTTCCAGCGGCTCTGCCGTATCAATCCGTCGCCCTATGGCGCGCTGATGAATCTCGGCGAGGGCGAGTTTCTCGTTTCCGCTTCTCCCGAAATGTTCGTGCGCTCCGATGGGCGGCGGGTCGAGACCTGCCCGATCTCAGGCACGATCGCGCGCGGCTCGGACGCGATCGGCGATGCCGAACAGATCCGCCAGCTCCTGAATTCGGAGAAGGACGAGTTCGAGCTCAACATGTGCACCGACGTCGACCGCAACGACAAGGCACGCGTCTGTGTGCCCGGCACCATCAAGGTGCTGGCGCGACGGCAGATCGAAACCTATTCAAAGCTGTTCCACACCGTCGATCACGTCGAGGGCATGCTGCGGCCGGGCTTCGACTCGCTCGATGCATTCCTCACCCATGCCTGGGCGGTAACGGTCACCGGCGCGCCGAAATTGTGGGCGATGCAGTTCGTCGAGGATCATGAGCGCTCGTCGCGGCGCTGGTATGCCGGCGCGATCGGCTGCGTGAATTTCGACGGCAGCATCAACACCGGCCTCACCATCCGCACCATCCGCATGAAGGACGGTCTCGCCGAAGTGCGGGTCGGCGCGACCTGCCTGTTCGATTCCGATCCGGCGGCCGAGGACCGTGAATGCCAGGTCAAGGCAGCGGCGCTGTTCCAGGCGCTGCGCGGCGATCCGCCAAAACCGCTGTCGGACTTCGCGCCAGATGCCACCGGCTCCGGCAGGAACGTGCTCCTGATCGATCATGACGACAGTTTCGTGCACATGCTGGCGGATTACTTCCGCCAGGTCGGCGCCAATGTCACCGTCGTCCGGCACATCCACGCCCAGGACATGCTGAAGCGGACCGGCTGGGACCTGCTCGTGCTGTCGCCCGGGCCCGGCCGCCCCGAGGATTTCGGCATCGCCAAGACCATCGGCACGGCGCTCGAGAAGAAGCTGCCGATCTTCGGCGTTTGTCTCGGCGTGCAGGCGATCGGCGAATATTTCGGCGGCCGGCTTGGCCAGCTCGGCCAGCCCGCGCACGGCCGGCCCGCGCGTGTCCAGGTGCGCGGCGGCCGGCTGATGCAGAACCTGCCCAATGAGGTCGTGATCGGCCGCTATCATTCCCTCTTCGTCGAGCGCGACAGCGTGCCCGATGTGCTGACCGTGACCGCGACCACCGAAGACGGCGTCGCGATGGCGATCGAGCACAAGACGCTGCCGGTCGCCGGTGTGCAGTTCCATCCGGAGTCGCTGATGTCGCTCGGCGGCGAGGTAGGACTGCGGATTGTCGAAAATGCATTCCGGCTTAACCCGCCAGCCAATTGAGGATTGCGAGACACAAATGACCTTTGACCAGGACATCAAGTCGACCATTCGCACCATCCCGGATTACCCGAAGAAGGGCATCCTGTTTCGCGACATCACCACGCTGCTCGCGGACGCCCGCGCCTTCCGCCGCGCGGTGGATGAGCTGGTGCATCCCTGGGCCGGCTCCAAGATCGACAAGGTCGCAGGGATCGAGGCGCGCGGCTTCATCCTCGGTGGCGCGGTGGCGCATCAGCTCTCCGCCGGCTTCGTGCCAATCCGCAAGAAGGGCAAGCTGCCGCACACCACGGTGCGGATCGCATACTCGCTCGAATACGGTATCGACGAGATGGAGATGCATGCGGACGCCGTGCAGCCCGGCGAGCGCGTGATCCTGGTGGACGACCTCATCGCGACCGGCGGCACCGCGGAAGGCGCGGTGAAGCTGTTGCGCCAGATCGGCGCCAACGTCGTCGCAGTCTGCTTCATCGTCGATTTGCCCGATCTCGGCGGCGCGGAAAAATTGCGCGCGATGGACGTCCCGGTGCGGACGCTGATGGCGTTCGAGGGGCATTGAAAGTCACCTCGCCCCGCTCTTTGCGGGGAGAGGTTGGCGCGAATGCGCCGGGTGAGGGGACCTTCCGCGCACAGCGCCGACAGCTGAATCTGCGGAACTGGCCCTCGCCCCGACTTTCTCACCGTGAAGAACGGGGAGAGGGGAAAGTTACGACCTTTGCAGCAGCATGCTCAGTTCGAGATCGCGGAACGTGGTGTAGTTCCTGCGAATCCACTGATGCAACTCGGTCGACGAATCCTTTTCCTGGCGCAGATAGCCGGTGAAGGAAAAGCTCAGGCGATCGATATAGGTTTTCAAAAACACCGGCAGCGCGCCGAAGCGAAGCACGCGGCCGCGGCTCATCGCGGGCGGCAGCTCGCCGCGCACCACGAATTCATTGTCGACGGCGACGAGCGCGTTCGACGGGATCAGGCCGCGCAGCATCTCAAAGCCGCGCGCGGAGACGCGGTCGGTATCGGCGACGAACAGGATGACCGGCGCGACGCGGCGGCGCAGCGCCTCCTTCATCAGCCCGATCTCGTCGCACATTTTGAAGAATTCATCGAAGGCATGGTAGCCGAGGTCGATTACCTTGGCGGTGCCGTCATTGATGATGACGCGGTCCATGAGCTGCATCTTGCCGTAGGTGTCGATCACGTCGGCCGTTTCGGTGATCCGCGGCAAATAGTCTAGCAGCGACGGCTCCTTCAGATTGACGTCGAAGGAGATCACGCCGCCGTTCTTGAGCAGCAGGAACTCGCTGAGCAGCCGCGCGATCAGCGTCTTGCCGACCTGCGGGCGGGGCGAGCAGATGATGTAGACAGGCGTAGATGACATCGCCCGCTATATCAGGCGAAATCCGCGCCCAATCCAGCCCCGTCGCGGGCCCGCACGCAACTATTTTTCGCTGGCGCGGGTCGTCGACTTGGCGCCGACCAGGTCGGTCAGCTTGATCCGGTCGTACTCGCTCCAGACGTTCGCGAGCCAGTGGCGGACGTAGCCGCGCAGCACGAAGGAGTAGTTCGCGGCGTCGTCATTCATGCCCTTGTTGGCGACGAACTTCAGGAACGGGACCGAGGAGACCTCGACCTGCTCATAGGCCATTTCGTTGAGCTTTGGGATCGTGAGGTCGACGGCGTCCTTGATGCGGTGGAAGTAGGAATTGTAGGTCGCCTGGTCCCACTGGAAGAACTGCGTGTCGTTGATGAAGTTCTTCACCAGGTAATATTTCGCGCCCTGCATGAAATTCGCGGTCTCGGCGATTTCGTCCAGCGAGGCGATCGAGGGACCCAGGATATGGAACACGGCGAACGTGATCTGGCCGGACCTAGCCGCATCGAGGAAACCGATGTCGCGCAATGAGGCCAGCGCCGGCGACAGCAGCCCGGCCCGGACGTCGATGACGGTGACCGAGGGACCCGAATTCAACGTATCGAAGATCTTCATCTGGTCTGCGGTCGTCGTCATGTCGACGATCTCAGTGATATCGGGGTGGAAGCGCTTGAGCGTGCCGCGCGGCGATTCGGTGTCGAACGCCCGGGTTTGCACGTTGTTGGCACTGAAATAGTCCAGGAGCGTCCGCGAGACGGTGGTCTTGCCGACCCCGCCCTTATCGGCGCCCACCACGATCACAACTGGCTTTGCCATGGAATTCCCTTAACCGCGCCCCCGATCGCGAGTGCGATCGGCAGGTCCCCGTACCTGCTTTGGGCGCGAACATGGCAGAAACAAGGGATAATTCAATTCCATAAGGCGTCGCTCGTGGGTTTAGTGGGGATTTTCTTAATGGAATGAGAGAGGCTCGCGGCGCGATCAGAAACGACGGCCCCAAGGGCCGTGCGCTGGCCCTGGCGCCGGCAGAGGTGGCGGTGCGCCCGGCGCGGTGGCATCGCCCCGCGGACCCCCGCGCGGCGATGGATCCGTCGCTTCGGACGGCGGCGTCTGTGCGTCCGTTGGCTCGGAGGTGTCCTCACGCGGCGCCAGCGGTCCGGGATCGCGCCCGCCGGCGTAGTTCACCAGCGCGTCGACCCGGGACTGCACTGACGGGTGGGTTGCGAACAGATCGGCGAAGCCTTCCCGCGGGTTGTCGACACAAAGTTCCATCACCGCTGAGGTGGCGCCAGGCAACTCGCCGCGGTTTTCGATCTTGCGCAGCGCCGAGATCATGGCATCGGGATTTTTTGTCAACTCGACCGAGCCGGCATCGGCGAGGAATTCACGCGAGCGCGACAGCGCGAGCCTGACCACCTGCGATAGCAGCCAGGCCAGCATGATCAGCACAACCGCGATGACGATCACGATGATCGCGCCGCCGCCGGAGCTCTTGCCGCCGCAGTCCGACGAGGATGACGAAGACGAGGATGACGACGAGGACGACGATGACCAACCGCCGCCGGTTGAGTTCCACGACAGATTGGTGAAGGCACGGAAGAACAATTCGCCGAAGAATCCGACCACGCCTGCAATGATCACGGCGACCACCATCAACTGCACGTCGCCGTTCTTGATGTGGGTAAGCTCGTGGCCGAGCACGGCCTCGATCTCCTGGTCGTTCAGGGCCCTCAGCAGGCCCGTGGTGACGGTGATGGCATATTGGCGCGGATTCAGCCCGGTCGCGAAGGCGTTCAGGGCGGGGCTGTCCATGATCTTCAGCTTCGGCATCGGGATGCCGCGCGAGATGCAGAGATTCTCCAGGAGATTGTAGAGCCGCGGCTCCTGTAGCCGCGTCACCGCCTCGCCGCCGGTGATGGCGTCGATCATATTCTGATGGAAGAAATAAGCGATCGCGACCCAGGCGGCCGCTGCGATCGTCGCCCAAGGGAAGGCCGAGACGAGATCGCGCGAGGCCCGCGTCAGGTAGTAGTCGGCCGGGCGGCTGCTATCGGTTATCACCTCCGCGACCAGTGCGCCGGCGTAGACCAGCACGTAGATCAGGAGAAACAGGCCGCCGAGCAGCAGCATCGATCGAAACTTGTTCGACGCGATGTGCGTGTAGAGACCGTAGGCGGCCATGAGGAAGCTGCCTCTCGCCGGAGGACGTCGCGCGCCCTAAAACTTCACGCTCGGCGCCACCTCGACTTCGGTGCGGCTGGCGCCGAGGTCGAAGAAGTCCTTGCGGGTGAAGCCGAACATGCCGGCGAACAGGGCGGCAGGCATCTGCTGGATGCCGGTGTTGTATTCCTGAACCGCGTTGTTGAAGAAACGGCGACTGGCGGCGATCTTGTTCTCAAGGTCGGAAAGCTCGGAGGCAAGCTGCTGGAAATTGGCGTTGGCCTTCAGATCCGGATAGGCCTCCGACAGTGCGATCAGCCGGCCGAGCGCGCCGGAGAGCTGGTTCTCTGCAGCCGAGACCTGCGCCGGCCCCTGCGCCGACATCGCCGAATTGCGCGCCCTGATCACGTCATCAAGCGTGCCGCGCTCGTGCGCCGCATAGCCCTTCACGGTCTCGACCAGGTTCGGAATCAGGTCATGGCGCTGCTTGAGCTGGACGTCGATGTCGGCGAAGGCCTGGCCGACGCGCTGGCTGAGCGCGACGAGGCGGTTGTACGCGCCGAACGCAAACAGCACGAGGAGGACGATGACGCCGATTACGATCCAACTGGTCGACATGAGGCATCTCCTGATGGGGACGAGACGGCGGCACCGTAGCGCAAAACCGGGCGCACGGCAGCCCGCCGGGGGAAATCCGGCCGGTGAACTACGGAACGACCCTGGCGCTGTCCCTTACCGGCGTTCCATGAGTGCGCGCGCAAAGGTTGAGAGGGGCGGACATCAGGATCATTTCGTCAAGACATCCGTTGAATTTGCAAATAGCCGTGCTTGGGTTGAGAATTGAGATATGCATCGAGGTTCACAATGAATTCGTTCGATGAATTTCTGTCAGCCCCGCAAAGCCCGCGCCTGAAGGAAGACGTCTCATGCCGGATCGCCATCGATTGCGCGGACCGGCAGGGTCCGGGCTCTCGATCCAAACCGACGACATCGTCGCCTCGACCTGCCTCATCATACCTCGTGTTGCTGGCCGTGCTTGCGTTTGGCCTCAGCGTGCTCCACGCCCAGGAGAGACCGGCTCCTGACAAGGAATTAGTGGTGGCGACCAAGGCGGCACCACCGTTTGCGATGAAGCAACCGGATGGAGCGTGGAGCGGTATCAGCATTGCGCTCTGGAAAAGGATCGCTGACCGGGAGCATCTGCGCTTTCGCTTGGTCGAGACCGAGACCGTCCCCGACCTGCTGGATGGCGTCGCGAACGGCACTTTCGACGCCGGTGTTGCCGCCGTCACAGTGACTGCCGCGCGTGCACGTAGCGTCGATTTTACTCAACCCTTTTACAATACCGGGCTCGGGGTTGCCGTGCCGATTCATGAAAATCCGTGGGTCGCGATCGGGCGAGCGCTTCTTTCCTTCGGCTTCTTCCAAGCGGTCGGGGTGTTGCTCGGTTTCGCAATGGCGGTCGGCTTCCTCATTTGGGTGCTGGAGCGGCGGAAGACGGAGCACTTCAGTGGTGGCGCCAAAGGACTCGGCACCAGCTTCTGGTGGTCGACGATAGCCATGACCCAGGCCGGAGCCGCGCAGAATGCCCCGGCAACCCTCCCGGGACGGATCGTCGCAATGGGATGGATGATCGCTTCCGTCATCGCAATCGCCGTATTCACCGCCGGTATCACTTCCACCCTGACGCGCAGAGGGCTCGAGGGCGCCGTTCACGGCTTCAATGACCTGCGCTCCGTGCGTGTCGGCGCGGTCGCGAGCTCCGCGACGACCGACTATCTCGGCCGTCAACGGCTTTCCTTTCGAACATATCCAGACATACAAGCCGGCCTCTCCGCGTTGCAAGGCGGCGAAATCGATGCCTTTGTCCATGACAAGCCGCTACTGACCTGGATGGTTCGGAACGACTTTTCGAGTTCGGTCCGTGTCGTCGATACCAGCTTCGGCAGCGAGAGTTATGCGATCGTGCTACCGAGAAGCAGTGCCTTGCGGCCAATGCTCGATCTCGCTGTACTCGATCAGGTTGAAAGCGATTGGTGGCAACAGACGCTGTTCGAGACCCTTGGAACTGCTCGATCCCGCTGACGCCGCCTAGCGTTATCCGGACGCCGACAACTGCATCGCTCTCAGCGGACAAACTTTCCCTGATCGCCGTGGGAGGAGGATCGATGGACCTTGCTCAAATCATCGGCTTCGTGGCGGGGTTCGGGACAACTTTCGCGGCTCTGCCCGATTACGCCGTTGCAGCGAGATGCGCCAAGCGCTCTGAACCTCACGTTTACCACTCCTCTAAAGCTCGTGAGAACCAGTTTCCCTAATCACACGGCAACGACCTCCTGCTATTGAAAGATGAGAAAAGGGAGCGACCCGTGCTCAACATTGTCCGGATTCTCGTTTTGATCGGCTGCGCGTATGGCGGATCTGCTGTCGCGGAAATGCAGCTTGACGACTCTCCATCCTCACAAGCAGTCCACGTCCATGACTGACCGTCATCAGATTGCGTCTGAACACGCGCGCGCCATCTGCGAAGAAATTGGCGAGAGATTACGCTACGCTCTGCGAGACAATTACGCTGATTTACCACCAAGGCTGCGAGAACTCGTAAATCGGCTCGCTGAGCGGGATTATGATGCACCGTCGCTGGTGCCCGCGGTGGAGGAGATGACGAAACCTCTGGTGGAAGCAGCCTAGCAGGCTCTTGAAGACCATTCCCGAAGTTAGTTTTGACACGCGGCGGGCTGCGCGGCAGAGGAGTCGTGGCCTTCATCCTTTCAGCCGGCCTATGGATGGATGGTGATACCATACTGCTCAGCGATTGCAGCAATGGTGTCAACAGCGGGCATATGTCCGCTCCTTTTTCCCACTTCGTCAAAAGCGGCGAACATGCGATCGAGCCCAGCGCCTGGCATTGCGAACACAAGCAGGCGAGCCGTATCGATGCCAACATTGCGATAGCCGTGGCGCCGATGGCGCGGGGCAAAGAGGAATGCGCCAGTGCCGAGACGTAATGGATTGGCGGTCCCTTCGACTTCGACAAGCACTTCGCCACTCAGCACATAGAAGGCTTCGTCCTCACGGGTATGCGTGTGCGCCGGCGCGCCGCGGCCTGGCGGTACGATCGATTCCCACACCGAAAATTGCTGGCCGGTCTCGCTCGCCATCGCCTTGTAGCTGTGCGTCACACCAAGCACGTCGAGCGTGGGTCCGGTGCCCGACGCCCGAAAAAGCGGGCTCAATCGCGAAAAGTCACGGCTCGTACTGCTGTTCATGGCAGTTCCCTCCGCAGATCGGTGGGCGACGCATTGTCCAGCGGGAGTGAACCCGCCCGACGCCGCAACGTTCCGCGAGATTGAGCGGTAGTGGAACCGGAGTTGCTCCATTGGTGGAACGCCACTTGCCGCAGCTACAGCACTTCCCAAATGAACAAGATGGTCTGAACAAAGCGGTCGCACCGCCTGCTTTCTGGAAAGCGAGGTCCGTCCTAGCTTCTCGGCCACGGAGAGCGACTATGCCGTTGCCGGTACCGGCAAACGAAACTGAACGGTTGGCTGCCTTGCAAGCGCTCGACATCGTCGATAGTGCGCCGGAAACCGCTTACGATGAAATCACCGAGCTAGCGGCGCAAATCTGTGGTTGTTCAGTCTCCTATATCAGTTTCATCGATGACGACCGACGGTGGCTCAAGGCAAGATATGGTTTGCCGGCTGAAGTAACTGACGCCCCCCGTGAGAGCGCGGTCTGCTCGACAACGATTTGTGGCACCGAGCTGCTGGTCGTTCACGATCTGAGGCGGGATCCTCGCTTCGAGAATAGCCCGATGGTCACGCTGGAGCCGCCCTGCCGCTTCTATTGCGGGATGCCGCTCATTACCGACGAAGGCTATGCGCTCGGAACACTGTGCGTGATGGATTTCGAGCCACGGCAGCTCACTTTCGAGCAGACCGAATCGCTGCGACGGCTATCGCACCAGGTATTGGCGCAACTGGAACTCCGCCGGAAGCTGATTGAGTGTGGCCGGGCCATCAGGGAGTTGGAGCAGGCGAGACTTGAGGCCGCTGCCGAGAAAGCTCGAGCCGAGGAGCTGCTCCGCAATGTCTTGCCGGCACCAGTCGCCGACGAGTTGAAGCGGAACGGCAGGGTGCTGCCCAAATACACGCGGTCGGCAACCATCCTGTTCGCGGATATCCAGGGCTTTACGCTGCTGGCCGAACGGACCGAGCCGGCGCGTCTCATCAGTCTTCTCGACTCGTATTTCTCGGCTTTGGATGAAATCGGCGTCCGATACGGCCTCGAGAAGGTCAAGACCATGGGCGACGCCTATATGGCGGTAGCAGGCGTGCTTTCACCCGATCGGCGCCACTCGATCGACGTTTGCCTGGCCGCACTGGAGATGCGGACCCAATTCAAGGCGCGATCCGAAGGCATTGGAGAACATTCTGTGCAATTGCGCATCGGCATCCACACTGGACCCGTCATTTCCGGTGTGGTCGGTAGCCGCAGGATGACCTTCGACATCTGGGGTGATGCAGTCAACACCGCGCGCTTGATGGAAACGTTCGGAGTCGCGGGACGGATCAACGTCTCTGAAACTGTGGCCGGACACGTCCATGGGCTCTTCGAATTGGAGTCACGCGGCCCTATCGAGGCCAAGCACGAGCGCGCGCATGAAATGTTCTTTCTCAATGGCTTGAGGAAGGAATACTCGCGCAATAGCGACGGCCATTTGCCAAATGACCATTTTCTCGCCGAATATAACCGCCTTGGTGGTTCGCGGTTGGCGGCAGCCAGGTGATGGGGTCGTCAATGAGAATTTATTTCTTTGGATTCGCTATGTCCCGCATCGGATGCTTGGACGGCATCGCCCCATCGCCAGCGCCGGGCGAGGGCGTAGTCGGCCTTGGCGCGACGAGGGATTTTTTTGACAGCAAGACCCTCGCGCGTGCAAAGCTTCGCTGAAATCTCGGCCTTGCCGACCAAGGTTTGCGCCAGCACGCGCGACGGTCGCTGCGGAAGCGGTGCGCGCGTCAGCGCGACATAGGCAAATCGCTCGTCTTCGAAAGGCACCTCGGCGCCCTTGACCTGCTTGTGCGCGCGCGAGCGCTGCAGGCGCTGGGAGAAATGGCACCAATCAGGCGCGGCCAGCGGGCATGCGCCATCGTGCGGGCAGGGCGCGACGACATGAGCGCCGGCTGCGATCAGCTGGGCGCGGAGCGCGATGATCCGTGCGTAGCCCGCCGGCGTGCCGGGCTCGACGACCAGCAGGGTGTCTGTTGTCCGGGCCCACAGCGTCTCGGTAAGAGCCGCGCGGTCGGCATCGCCGATCTCGCCGATCATGTAGCTGGCGACGATGAAATCGGCTGCTTCAGTCTCGGCGAGCAGGGCGCGAGCCTGCCCGAGCTGGTACACCACGCCGCCGAGCCGCGTGCTGTCGCGAAACAGTGCCTGCGCGAGCGTTTGCAGGGCGTCGTTGGCGTCGAGCAGGGTGAAGTGTTGCAAGGACGGAAATGCTTCTGCGGCAGCCCATGTCGCTGTCCCGGGACCAGCGCCAATATCAAGCAGGCTGTTCGGCGCGAAATTTGGCCTGATCTCGACGAGCGCATTGAGGCTTGCGATGACGGCCGCGTAGGTTGCCGGCATCCGCGCCAGCGCATAGGCCAGCGCATCGGTCTCCGATTTGATCGTGCCCGAGCCGCCGCCTTCGCGATAAACTTTCGAGATCACCGCAGCGCGGCTCGCCGCATCGCTGCGCGAGAGTCCCTCGAGCTTGGCGTTGAGCGCCGCCTTGAGTTCGGCGGGGAGATCGGGTGAGACCATCGCTTCCTCGTCATGCCCCGGCGGATGCGAGGCACCCGGCACGCCGAGGCGGACGTGAGTCACACGATAGGCACGGCGTGCTGGATCATTCGCCTTCGCGGATGATGACGTCAATGGTTGGGGTCGCTCGGCGCGATTCTACGCCACGTTCTGGTCGAGGATATCAACCGCACCCTGCAGGTCGACCGAAACCAGTTGCGACACGCCGCGCTCGGCCATGGTGACGCCGAACAGGCGGTTCATTCGCGCCATTGTGATCGGATTGTGCGTGATGATGATGAACCGCGTCTCGGTCGAACCGGTCATCTCATGCAGGAGGTTGCAGAATCGTTCGACGTTGTGATCGTCGAGCGGCGCGTCGACTTCGTCCAGCACGCAGATCGGCGACGGGTTGGTCAGGAACACGGCGAAGATCAGCGCAAGCGCGGTAAGCGCCTGCTCGCCGCCCGACAGCAGCGACAGCGTCTGTGGCTTCTTGCCGGGCGGCTTGGCGATGATTTCGAGGCCCGCTTCGAGCGGATCGTCGCTCTCGATCAGATGCAAGGCTGCCTCACCGCCGCCGAACAGCTCGACGAACAGTCGCTTAAAGTGATTGTTGACGGTCTCGAACGAGGTCAGCAGACGCTCGCGCGCCTCGCGGTTGAGACTCTGAATGCCCTGGCGCAGTCGCTTGATCGCCTCGACGAGGTCGTCGCGTTCGGTGGTCAGCGCGGTGTGCTGGGTCTCGACCTCCCTCAGCTCTTCCTCGGCGCGCAGATTGACCGCGCCCAGCCGCTCGCGATCGCGGCGCAGCTTTTCGAGCTCTTCCTCGATCTGCGCGACCGGCGGCAATTCCATGCCCGGCTCGATCCCGGCGAGGCCTGCGACTGCCTGCGGCTCGACTTCGAGCATGTCGTGGATCTCGCGCTCGATGTCGGCGAGGCGGCGGCGAGTGCCTTCCATGCGTTCCTCGGCACGTGCAGTGGCCTCGCGCGCGCTGGAGAGCGCTTCGAGCGAGGCCTTCGCGGTACGGTCGGTCTCGGCCATTGCGGCCTCGGCGGTCGCGAGCGCATCCGCCGCGATGCGGCGGTCGCTCTCGGCATGCTCGATCTCCGAGATCAGCGCGCTGCGCTTCTCCGCAAACACCTCCGGCGCGTTGGCGAGTTCCTCGCGCTCGGCCGAGACCTCGGTGATGCGCGCCTCGATGGTTTCGACCTGGGAGGCTGCGCTCGCCTTCCGGTTCTGCCACTCATTGCGCTCGGCGAGGATCGCCTGCACGCGGCGGTCGGCGAGTTCGGCCTCGCGGGCGAGCGCCTGCGCCTCGGCGCGCACCTGCGCGGCCGCGCGGCGCTGGTTGTCGATCTCGGCGCGCACGGTGGCAAGCTGAGTCTCGGTCTCGACGCTTGGCGGCAGCTCGGTCAGCGCGGCAGCGGCGCTTTCATGGGAGGCTTCAGCCTCGGTGCGGTCGGCCGCGAGACGGGTGTGCGCCTCGGTCAGCGCCGATTTCCGTGCGGCGTGACGATTGATCTCACGCTCGGTCGCGGCATGGCGCTCGCGCGCGGCATCGGCCTCGCGGCGGACGGCACGCACCGCTTCGCGGGACGCAGCTTCAGCGGTCGACGCCGAACGCAGCTCCGCTTCAGCCGTCTCCAGTGCCTGGCGCTTGACCGCGGCGTCGCCGCGGGCCTGCTCCAGGTCATGCTCGATATCGACGAGGCGGGCGCGCTCGGCGAGACGCCGCGCCGCTCCGGTCGGCGCGTGCGCGCCGGCGACAAAGCCGTCCCAGCGCCAGACGTCGCCTTCGAGCGACACCAGTCGTTGGCCGGTCTTGAGCTGCGACACCAGCGCCGCGCCGCGGTCCTTCGCGACGACGCCGATCTGCGCCAGACGCCGCGCCAGTTCCGGCGGGGCCTGCACATGATCGGCGAGGCGTTCGACGCCGTCGGGCAGGACAGGGTCATCGCTGGATACGCCGGCATTGGTCCAGCGCATCGGCGCGGAGGGATCGACCGGCGCGTCGAGGTCGTCGCCGAGCACGGCGCCGATCGCCTTCTCATAACCCTTGGCAACCGTGATGCCGTCGATGATCGGCGGCCACAGGTTCTTGGTCTCGCTGTTGACGAGCTTGGAGATGGTCCTGGCTTCGGTCTCGAGCCGCTGCACGCGCTTCTCGGCTTCCGCCAGCGGGTTGCGGGAAGATTCCAGCGTCTGCCGGGCGGCGGCGTGATGGGCTTCGCTCGCCTGCGCCGCGGCCTCGGATTCGAGCAGCGTCTGCTGCGCGGTCTCCACGGTGGCCGCGAGAGCGTCGATGTCGCCGAGGCTGCCGGTCTCCTGCGCGAGCCTCGCTTCCTCCGCCTGGACGTTGGCGATCTCCTGATCGAGCCGCGCCAGGCGGTCGCGATGGGTGCGCACGCCGGCCTCGAGCTGGTTGCGCTTCGCGGTGAGGTCGGCAAGCTGCGTGGTGAGTTCGGCGAACTGGCGCTCGGTCCCCGCCAGCATGGCTTCCGCTTCCGCGACGCGCTCATCGACGCCGGAGCGCTTCTCGACGCGCGATTTGATCTCTTCCTTCAGCTCCGCGTCTTCGGCGTCGAGCCGTTGCAGCGCGATGTCGGCATCCGAGGTCTGCTGCTGCTCGCGCGCGATGTCGGCGGCAAACTGCGTCAATCGGCGATCGAGCTCACTGACGCGTTCCTTGGCGCGCTGCTCCTCGCGGTCGAGCAGTTCGCGCGCATTGGTCAGGCGCTGCAGCCCGGCGGCGGCGCGCGCCTCGGCCTCGCGCAGCGCTGGCAGTTCCGAGGCGCGGATCGCCTGGATGCGGGCGGCTTCGGCCTGCTCGCGGGTGCGCTCGGCCATCTCGCGCACGGCGAGATCGTGGGTGTGCGCGGCGTCATTGACGTCGGCATTGGCCTCGAGCCAGCGCAGGTGGAATAGCATGGCTTCCGACTTGCGCACCTTGGCCGCGACCTCGCGATAGCGGATCGCCTGGCGCGCCTGCTTTTTCAGCCCGTCGATCTGGCCGCTCAACTGGCCGATCACGTCCTCGACGCGGGTCAGGTTGGTTTCGGCCGCCTTCAGCCGCAGTTCCGCTTCATGGCGGCGTGCGTGCAGACCGGCGACGCCAGCGGCGTCTTCCAGCACGCGGCGGCGCTGTTCTGGCTTGGCCTGAATGATCTCGCCGATCTTGCCCTGGTGGACCAGCGCCGGCGAGCGCGCACCGGTGGCGGCGTCCGCAAACAGGATCTGCACGTCGCGGGCGCGGACGTCGCGGCCGTTGATACGGTAGACGGAGCCCGCCTCGCGCTCGATGCGGCGGGAGATTTCGAGGATCTGGCTGTCATTGACGGCGGCCGGCGCCGCGCGATCGGAATTGTCGATCGTCATCACGACTTCGGCGTGGTTGCGCGCCGGGCGGTTGCCGGAACCGGCGAAGATCACCGCATCCATGTCGGCGGCGCGCAGCGATTTATGCGAGGTCTCGCCCATCGCCCAGCGCAGCGCCTCGACCAGATTGGATTTGCCGCAGCCGTTCGGCCCAACGACTCCGGTGAGACCGGGTTCAATCATGAAGTCGGTGGGTTCAACGAATGACTTGAAACCGTGCAGGCGGAGGCGCGTGAGCTTCATGAACACAGATCTCGGTTGGCCGGGCGCGAATCTCCCTGCCGTGACAGTACCATAGAAGGCAATGTCGGTGTGGGTGAGTCGCTGCGTGCAGCTCTCAGGGAGCGGGACAATGGCGAGGCCCGCGCGCGAGGGCAACCGCTTGACGCAGCTTTTCCCAAGGGTTTTGTGATGGTTATGCGGCAGCTATCGGCCGTCGAGATTCGCTTCGCGCGAATCAGGTTTTCAACAGCGAATTGATGCGCCTTGCCCGGCCGTGCGTCGATAATCGCCGCTTCGATGGACCGAGGCGCCGGTACGGCGACATACGAGAAAGCGGGTTCGAGCGGCGTGGATACCGGTTCGCCGGAAGAAACGCGTCAAGACATGACGCTGGAACCGCGGTTTTTGAGCCAGCGGAACCGCAAAGGCTCCCGTCACGATACCCAGGTGCGCCAATTCCTTTCGAACCACATTCGGAAGCCGCTGGCGCGTATCACATCAATTGCGGAACGTCGTGCCATCGTTCGCGATGCTGTCAGCATGCAGGGACGGAAGCTGATCGTGGCGACCGAGAATGCAACGGCGCTGTGAAGCAATTCTTACAATAGCGACAGAGTGATCGATGGGGGATGTCTGCAGAAGCGCTTTAGCTCGCGCCCAAATCCATGAGGCGCCTTGCATTTCGAAACACCAAGCGCGTGAAGTCGCCAGACCTTTGCTCGGTAGAGATATCGTGTGGCAACAGCAAGGTTCTCTCGATTGAACGTGATGCGGTTCGCGCGCGTCTGCGCAATATAATTCTGAACCTACAAAAACAGACTGGGCACGTATCATGCTCGAAACAGACCGCCGCTTCTTCGTGCAAGCCGTTGGACTCGGCGTTGGCGCCTTGGCTAGCTCGCAAGCCCTCGCGGCCAACGCCGACGGCCACGCCGCCGGATATGACGTGTCACCCGCTTCGGACTATTTGAAAACGATCCCAAGAAAGCCGGGCGATCCGGTCACCTTCACGACGTCGCTCGACAAGGGGCCGATCAAGGCGACATCGGGCGGTTGGGCCCGTGAAATCACAACGCGCAGCCTCCCGATCGCGACCGGTATCGCGGGCGCGCACCTTTTTATCAACGCCGGTGGCTGCCGCGAAATGCATTGGCACAATTCGGCTGAGTGGGCCTATATCGTCAACGGCCATTGCCAGATTGCGGTGGTCGATCCGGAAGATCGGATCGAGGTCGCAAATCTCGCGCCGGGAGATCTCTGGTATTTCCCCAAAGGTCATAGCCACGCGATCCAGACGCTTGGTTCTGAACCTTGTCACGCCATACTCGCCTTTGACGATGGGAGTTATGGGGAGCACGGAACGTTCGGTGTCAGCGACTGGATGAGCCGCTACGACGCGCCCACGCTTTCACAGGCGCTTGGCGTTTCCGCCGATGTATTCGCACAAATGCCAAAGGGCGAGACCTATATCATGCAGGGCGACGTCTTGCCGGTCGATGGTCCTCAGGCGCACGCCGCGCGGCCGCTCGATCGCGATCAGACCCATCGTTATGCCCTCATGTCACAAAAGCCTCGGATTACCACAGCCGGAGGCGCACTCTATCTGGCTTCGGCGAAGGAATTTCCGATGTCGGCCTCAATGACCGGCCTCGTCCTCAAATTGAAGCCCGGCGCGATGCATGAACCGCACTGGCACGCAAATGCCAACGAATGGCACTACGTATTGAAGGGACGCGCTCGTGTGACCTTGTTTGCGACCGATAAGCGCATGGCCGTGGCAGAGGTCTCCGCAGGTGATTGCGCCTACATTCCAATTAACTGCGGGCACTCGATTCAGAATACCGGATCCGAGGACGCGGAAATCGTCGCTGTCCTCGACAATGGTATCTACAACGAGAGCAGCCTGTCAGACTGGTTCGCAAAGGCGCCACGTCACATGGTGGCAAACAATTTCGGACTGTCTGAGAAAGCAGTGGCCACGCTTGGGTTGAAGCATGCGGTCATCGCGCCACCAAACGATAACAAAGGATAGCGGCAGCCTGGGGCCTCCCGGCGACACCAGCGTTCGCACGTCGATTGCAGTGGCGCCTTTGGGCGAAGCGGCTTGGAGGCGCTTTCGAGCAAAGTGGACACCGGTATGCGTAAAGAAAAACGCGCAAAAAGCAGAGATTTAACGCGCGATGGGATTGGGCTCGATCGTCATCGCGCGTTAGCTACCTTGTTTGAGCATGGCCTGCGTGCAAGCGCCCCGCGTTTGTCGCGAGGGAAAGCCGCTACACACTTTTCCGGATCGTGCTCTGGTTCTGACGTGTCGGTTTCACGCGAACCGACATCCGCCGCGCTCGACGACGCTGTAAGGGGCCAATCAGCTCTTCAGCAGCGAATCGATCTTCTTGCTGAATTCCTCGAACGAGGTCTCGCCCTTCACCATCTCGCCATTGACGAAGAAGGTCGGCGTCGAATTGACCTTCAGCACCTCGTTGGCATACTTCTGGTCGGCGGCGATCTTGTCGAGCAGCTTCTGATCCTTCAGGCAGTCCTCGACCTGCTGCTGGCTAAGGCCCGCCTGCTTGCCGATCCGGGTCAGCGTCTCCGTGGTGTTCTTCACCACCCAGTCGTTCTGCTGGCGGAACAGGAGATCGATCACCGCGAAATATTTCGGCGCGTCGTCCCTGGCGATGCAGCGTGCCAGCATCGAGCCGGCCGCGGCCTTGATGTCGAGGGGGAACTCGCGGAACACATAACGGATTTTGCCCGAATCGATATAGGTCGACTTGATCTTCGGGAACACCGCCTCGTTGAAGTTGGCGCAGTGCGGGCAGGTCATCGAGGCATATTCGGTGATGGTGACCTTGGCGTCCTGCGGGCCGAGCGCCATGTCGGGCAACGACTGCGGCTTTGCAACTTCGGCCGCGCTCTGCGCAAAGGCGTCAGTGATCAGGCCGAGGGGCGAGAAACCGGCGAGGGCGGCAAGCCCGGTCAGCGAGAGAGCGGTGGTGAAAGCGCGGCGCGTGATGATCAAGGTGTGCTCCCGGATTGGCGCATTCACGCCGAAATACAGTGGTCCAGAAAAAGAAGCCTTCGCTAGCTTGAAACGGCCATTGTGGCAATGGCGGGATGTTGCCGCCAAACCGTCGAAAAACCTCAATTTCGCTTGATCGAGGCGCCCAGCCGGGCCAGTGCCGCGCGCAAATCCTCGTCCTCCACGGCCGAGAGGGTTTCGGAGACGCGGGCGACCGCCTTCGCTTCCGGCCTACGGGAGACCTTGGGCCGGTGGCGGCGCGACAGCGGCGCCTGCCTGATCGTCAGGCGGCCGACCGCATGCCAGCCGAAGAAGCGGTTCACCCGCTCGAGGATGACATCCGAGGAATGCTGGATCTCCAGCGCCATCGGCCCTTCGACCCGCAGCACCAGGGTTGCCGGTTCCTGCGGCTGCCCCTCCACCGGCCGCGGCCACTGCATCTTCAACGGCTCGCAATGCGCCGCGATCTGCGCGCCCGCGATCTCGCTCCAGCGCGTCACCAGCTCGCGCGCCGCGAACCCCTGCTTGGCGTAAGCGTCGGTGAAGACGTCGCTGAGCAGGATGGACAGGGGTTTTGCGCTGATCGGGCCCGGCTTGGACATGAAAGGCTTATATCACTCCGCGGTTCGCGTGAGGAACAGTCCGGCTGTCATGGCCGGGCTTGCCCGGGCCACCCACGTCGTGGTTGGCCTCAAGAGAAGAAAGACGTGGATGCCCGGGACAAGGCCGGGCATGACGTGGAGAGATTTGTGTCGCGGGATTAAAGTGTTTCCATGAGCTCTCGCATAGCCGCACAGGCGAAACTGATCGAAGATTCCGCCGGTCGCCCGGCGCTGCTGCTGGCCTGGTACGACCGTCATCGCCGTTGGCTGCCGTGGCGGGCCGCGGCGGGGGAACGGGCTGATCCGTACCTTGTGTGGCTGTCGGAGATCATGCTGCAGCAGACCACCGTCAAGGCGGTCGGTCCCTATTTCGAGAAATTCGTGACGCGCTGGCCGGACGTCGCGGCGCTTGGCCGCGCGTCGCTGGACGACGTGCTGCGCATGTGGGCAGGGCTCGGCTACTACTCGCGGGCTCGCAACCTGCATGCCTGCGCGGTGGCCGTGCTGCGCGACCATGGTGGGGCCTTTCCGGAAACCGAGGAAGGGCTTCGCGCGCTGCCCGGGATCGGGCCCTACACCGCGGCGGCGATCGCGGCGATCGCATTCGACCGGCGCACCATGCCGGTCGACGGCAATATCGAACGCGTGGTGTCACGGCTGTTCGCGGTCGAGGAGCCGCTGCCGCAATCAAAGCCGCTGATCCAACAATTGGCAGCGACACTGCTTGTTCCGTCTCGCGCCGGCGACGGGAAATCTCGCGCCGGCGACGAGAAGTCTCGCGCCGGCGACAGCGCGCAAGCCCTGATGGACCTCGGCGCGTCGATCTGTACGCCGAAGAAGCCGGCCTGCGCGCTGTGTCCGCTCAATGACGATTGCGCGGGTCGGGCGCGCGGCGATCAGGAGACGTTCCCGCGCAAGGCGCCGAAGAAGACCGGCAGCTTGCGCCGTGGCGCGGCCTTCGTCGTCACGCGCGGCGGTGAGCTGCTGGTGCGCTCGCGCCCCGAGAGAGGGTTGCTCGGTGGCATGACCGAGGTGCCGGGATCGGAATGGCGCGCGGGGCAGGAGGACGATGCCGCGCTCGCCGCGGCGCCCGCGATCAAGGCCGTTAGGCGCTGGCGTCGCAAGGCCGGCGTCGTCACCCATGTTTTCACGCATTTTGCGCTGGAACTCGTCGTCTACACGGCCCAGGTTCCAACGCGGACGCGCGCGCCGGCTGGCATGCGCTGGGTGGAGATCGCAACGCTCGCCGACGAAGCTTTCCCCAGCGTCATGCGCAAGGTGATCGCGCACGGCCTGGACATCTAGCGCCGTCGAATCCTGCTGACACCATGCTGGCAGTAGGGATCGGCTATCGGCTTCGGCAAAATGGAGGCGTACCATGATCGCAACCGCGCTTGACCACATCCCCGCGCCGCCCTGTGCCAGACTGCTCGGCTGGCGGCTGCTCGACGCACGGCCGAAAGACGGTTGGATCCGGATCGGATTCGACGGCAGGGAGGATTTCTGCAATCCGGCCGGCTTTATCCAGGGTGGTATCCTGTCGGCGATGCTCGACGACACGATGGGGCCGGCGGTGTTCGTGATGACCGAGGGCAGGCTCTACAGCACGACCATCACCATGACCGTGAATTTCCTTTCGCCGGCAAAGCCAGGGCCGATCACGGGCGAGGCGACCGTCACCCAACTCGGCAAGACGATCGCGTTCGTCGAGGGCCGGCTTTTGGCCGAAGACGGCACACTGCTCGCGACCGCGACCAACAGCGTTCGCCTTGTCGAGTCGGCGCGGGCGCTGCGCTAATGGTGAAGCTCTCGTTCACCTCGCCCCGCTTGCGGGGAGAGGTCGAATTGCATCGCAGATGCAATCCGGGTGAGGGGGTACAGGTCTTTCGATAGATTGCGACCGCGGACGCAGCCCCTCACCCCAACCCTCTCCCCGCGAAGAGCGGGGCGAGAGTGTTTGCCTCGGCTCACGCCGCGCCTGCGCGCTGCACGATCGGCGGTTTCGCGTTCAGCGCCTCGACCTGGAAGCCGGCCACGCGCTTGTAGTTGGCGGCGATGTCTTCGAGCTCCTGCTGCGATAGCACGTCGGTGACGACGCGAAAGCCATTCGGCGCACGTTCCTCGACGAGCTGCATCACCTGCTCCGGCCCGTTGCGGCGGTTCAGCATCACGAGGTCGGTGGTGGCGGGCCGCCGCTCGGCCTCGTAGGCCGTCAGCGCGGCATGCGTCGGCCCATGCGCCAGGATTTCGCGGGTCAGCACGCGCGCGTCCAAAATCGCCTGCGAGGCGCCGTTGGAGCCGATCGGGTACATCGGATGGGCGGCGTCGCCCATCAGCGTGACCCGGCCGAAGGTCCATTGCGGGATCGGATCGCGATCGACCAGCGGATATTCATAGGCATGCGAGCAGGCCTTGATCAGGCCGGGCACGTCGAGCCAGTCGAAATTCCAGTTCTCAAACCATGGCAGGAATTCGTCGAGATCAGCGGCGCGGTTGTAGTCCTCGCGGCGCCACTGATAGGTCGGTGGCATATGCCGCTCGGCGATCCAGTTGATGTCATATCTGCCGTCGCTGCCCGCTTCCTTCGAGATCGGGTAGCAGACGAATTTCAGGATCTCGTGGCCCGCCATGATCATGGTGCGGCCGGTCAGAAAGGCGTTCGCCCGCGTGATGCCGCGCCAGAGGATGCGGCCGTTCCAGATCGGCGGCCCCTCCTCAGGGTAAAGCCTTTCGCGCACCGCCGAGTGGATGCCGTCAGCCGCGATCAAAAGCGCGCCTTCAAACGATCCCGCGGGCTTGCCGGTCGCGCGGTCGATGAAATCGGCGCGGACGCCGTCCGCCGTCTCGGTCCAGCCGGTGAGGTGATGGCTGGTCCGGATGTTCTCCGGCCCCAGCCGCTCGGTCGCGGCATCGAGCAGGATCTGCTGCAGCCGGCCGCGATGGATCGAGAACTGCGGCCATTTGTAGCCGGCCTCGAGTCCGCGCGGCTCACTCCAGATCGGCTTGCCGTGCTTGGAGAAGTAGGCGAGCTCGCGCGTCCGCACCCCCGTGTCGTCGAGGCGGTCATGCAGGCCGAGCTCGCTCAGCTCGCGCACCGCATGCGGCAGCACGTTGATGCCGACGCCGAGCGGTTTCAGCTCGCTCACGCTCTCGAACACACGCGCGGCGATGCCGATCTGGTGCAGGCTGAGCGCCAGCGTCAGCCCGCCGATTCCGCCGCCTGCGATCAACACGGTCATGTCAGGTCCTCGTGACTGGCCAAGGTCATGGCATGACAGCGCGGCTGTGGGCAACCGCGAAAGGTTCGGGCGCGGGCCGGGGATGGACGGTCGATGGCCGCGTGGCTAACCTCCCGGAACCCGCCAAGAGGACCGACAACATGCTCAAGCTCTATTACGCTCCCGGCACTTGCGCACTCGCCTCCCACATCGCACTGGCCGAAGCCGGAGCGCCCTATGCGACCGAAAGGCTCGACTTCAAGGCCAATCAGCAGAACAGCCCGGACTATCTGAAGATCAATCCGAAAGGCCGCGTTCCGACACTTCTGACGGATCGCGGCGTGCTGACCGAGACGCCGGCGATCCTGGCCTACATTGCGCAGAGCTTCCCGCAAGCGAAGCTCGCGCCACTCGGTGACCCCTTCGCATTCGCCAAGGTGCAGGCGTTCAACGCCTATCTCTGCGCCACGGTGCATGTTGCGCATGCCCACAAGGGGCGCGGCTACCGCTGGGCGACCGAGGAGAACTCGTTCGCCGACATGAAGCAGATGGTGCCGAAGACCATGGCCGCCTGCTTCGGCCTGATCGAGCGCGACATGCTGCAGGGGCCGTGGGTGATGGGCGAGAGCTACACGATCTGCGATCCCTATCTCTACACGTTGACCCTCTGGCTCGCTGGCGACGGCGTCGACACTTCGACGTTACCGAAGGTGACCGCCCATCGCGAACGTATGGAGCAGCGCTCCGCCGTGCAAAAGGTGCTGACGGATCACAAGACGTAAGCAATTCTCCCTCCGTCGTCCCGGCCCAGCGAAGCGCGGTCCGGGACGACGCGTGGAAGCAGCCCCTACGCCTTCCGTGCTTCCAGCTCACGCCCAGTCTCCAGCATCAGCCGGCGCAGCCAGATCGAGCCGGGGTCCATCTGGGCCCGGGTCGGGTAGAACATGTGCTGCTCGTCGATTCCGGGATCGAGCGGCGGCGTCAGCGCTACCAGCGACAATTGCTTCGACAACGCTGCTATCAGCCGGCGCGGCACGAAGCCAACGAGGTCGGTGCGCGCGACGACGTGCAGCGCCTCGATGTAGCCCGGCACGACCAGCGCGATCCGCCGCTCAATGCCTTTCGCGCGCAGCCAGGTGTCGATCAGATCCTCGTTCTGACCGCGGATCACCACGGCGACGTGCCGTGCAGCGAGGAACACCTCGCGCTTCCCGAGCTTCGTGCGAAGAGGATGGCCGCGTCGCACCGCGAGCGCGTCGCTGTCGGTGTAGAGCCGCTGGCGGTGAAACCCCTTGAAGGCGTTGCCGATCGAAATAACGAGATCGATGGTGCGGGCGAATTCCGGCGTGAAGATCGCCGGCCCCCGCCACGGCACTACGTCGATGGTCACGTTCGGCGCCGCCCGCGTCACCTTCTCCATCAGGGACGGCATCAGCAGTTCGACCGCGAGGTCCGGCATCATCAGCCGGAAATGCCGCTCGCTGCGCGTGGCGTCGAATTCATCCGGCACGAACAGCGCGCGCACCTGGTCGAGTGCGTGCGCGAGCGGCCCGCGCAATGCCTGTGCCCGCGGGGTCAATTCCATCCGCGCGCCGTTGCGCACCAGGAGCGGGTCGCCGATCAGGTCGCGCAGCCGCTGCAGCGCGTGGCTGGTCGCGGGCTGCGACAGGCGGAGCCGCATCGCGGCGCGGCTGACGCTCGTCTCCCGCAACAACGCGTCGAGCGCGACCAGCAGATTGAGATCAAGCAGATTCAAATTCATTATATGAATATATATCATATCATCTATCGATTGGAAGAATGCGCGGCTCCGCGGCAATGATCGGCTGTCAACCAAAGGAGAGCGTCATGAGCGCAGCCGACAACAAGAGACTGGTGCAACAGGTCTTCACCGACTCCGCCAGCCGTAGCGGCACGACCTTCGCCGACAACCTTGCCGAGGACGCGAGTTGGATCGTGACCGGGCAATACTCATGGTCGCACGAGTTCAAAGGACGCGAGGCGATCCAGAACGGCTTAATGGGGCATTTCCGTTCCTTCTTCGCGGAGCGGCCGCGCACGGTCGCGTTCAACTTCATCGCCGACGGCGATTATGTTGCGGTGGAGGCGCGCGGCGACAACGTCACGAAAACGGGCCAACGCTACGACAACGAGTATTGCCTGGTGTTCAAGCTCGAGAACGGCAAGATCAAGGAGATCAAGGAGTATTGCGATTCCGCGCTGGTGGAGCGCGTGCTCGGGCGATTTCCCGAATCGCGCAAGCCCGCAGCGGGCTGAGATCTCATCCGTGGGCGTCGGCGCCTTAAACGAAAACGGCGCCCGCAAGGAGCGCCGTCTTGCCGTCTTGTCGGCGAGGTTCAGGCCGCCCTGGTCTTGAGATGGCCGAACATGATGCTGCGGGCCTCGTCGTCCATCTCGGCCTTGAAGGTGAACTTATCCTTCACCGCGATCGCGCGGGCCGCCGCCGGGCGCGCGGAAATCTCGTCGATCAGCCGCTTCACATGCGGGTACTTGGCATTGGCCTCGTCCCCGAGCTTGAACGGCAGCATCCGTCCCCAGCCCCACAGCGCCATGTCGACGATCGAGTAGCTATCGCCGACCATGTAGCGGCGGTTGGCCAGATGACCGTCGAGGACCTTGTAGTGCCGATGCGTCTCGTACTGGTAGCGGTTGTGGGCGTAGTCGTGGTTCTGGTCGTTCGGCGCAAAATGCTTGAAGTGAACGGCCTGACCCGAAAAGGGGCCGAGACCGGTCGCGACGAACATCAACCAGGACAGCAACTCGGCGCGGTTGGAGGGGAGGAATTTGCCGGTCTTCTCGGCGAGATAGAGCAGGATGGCGTTGGAATCGAACACGATCGCGCCATTGTCGTCGATCGCCGGCACCTTGCCGTTCGGGTTGACCTTCAGATATTCCGCTTTGAACTGGTCGCCCTTGCGGGTGTCGATCGCGACGGGCTCGTAGGGCAGTCCTGACTCTTCGAGGAAGAGCGCGACCTTGGTCGGGTTCGGCGATGCGTTGAGATAGAATTTGAGCACGATGGGACTCCGTTCGATTTCTGATGGACGACACGGATGCGGCCGGTCGCTGACATGCTCTCATGTGCAAATTTCGCAGCAATTCGCAAGCGACGAGTTTGTAGGGCAGGGGCGCGCGGCGCGCCGGTCAAGCAAGATAGAAAAAGCCGACCCCGCCGGCAGCGATCAGCACAGCACCCGCGACCTCGAGCAGCGCGGCAAAGCGGGTCGCGACATGCAGGTTGGAGACCTGCGTCGCGCGTTCCGACGCCTTCGCATAGCCGTGAACGATGACTTCCTCGTTGAAATCGCCATGGGCTTCGAGACCTGAGCTCAGCCCGACCGAGACAAGGAGAACACCGAAAATGATCAGGCCGAAAAAGCCGAGCAGGCCGATCAACAACATCGGAAACATTCCGATCAGGAAGATCGGCAACAAGGGCAGCAGCAGCAGGATCTCGGATTGTCTGCGCATCGGGCGACCAATCGAAACGGGCAACTGACCGCTATAAGCGTAGGCCCGTAACAGACGGGTATCAAGGCGGACGTGTTCAACAGGCCGTCATTGTGAGATGCGTAGAGAACAAATTGCAGGGTGGGCAAAGCTACTCGTCCGTCGTAGCTCGAAGAGCGAAGGCGGGAGCGTGCCCGCCATCAAGGCACCGCGGGGAAAGCGGAGGACACAGCGCTTGGCGCTTTGCTCACCGTGCAATTTCTCGGAGGTTCAACCCGCCGCCGTCTCGGAGCGGATCTCGGCGCGCAGTTCGTCGATCAGCTTCAACCCGTTCTTGGTCTCGACGTGCCAGAAGGTCCAGCCGTTGCAGGCCCCCGAGCCCTGCGCGACCGCGCCGATGCGGTGGATCGAGCCGACCTTGTCGCCGAGCATGATGGCGCCGTCGGCGCGCACCAGCGCGCCATGGCGCTTCTTGGCGTCGACGAGTTTTGCACCGGGCATGATCATGCCGCGTTCGATCAACTCGGAGAACGCAACGCGCGGCGCCTCGCGCGCCGTCATGAACGGCGCAAGTGTTGCTTCCGGCAGCGGCTCGATCGCAGCGATGCGCGCTTCGGCCGCAGCCGCGTAGGTCTTGTCGCGTTCGAAGCCGATGTAGTTGCGGCCGAGGCGTTTTGCCACGGCGCCGGTGGTGCCGGTGCCGTTGAAGGGATCGATCACGAGATCGCCGGGCTTCGAGGACGACAGCAACACGCGCGCGAGCAACTGCTCCGGCTTTTGCGTCGGATGGACCTTCTTGCCGTCGTTGCCCTTGAGACGCTCCTCGCCGGTGCAGAGCGGGATCAGCCAGTCGGAACGTGCCTGCACGTCCTCGTTGGCCGCCTTCAGCGCTTCATAGTTGAATGTATAGCCCTTGGCCTTCTCGTCGCGCGCGGCCCAGATCATGGTCTCGTGCGCGTTGGTGAAGCGGCGGCCGCGGAAGTTCGGCATCGGATTCGACTTGCGCCACACGATGTCGTTCAGAAGCCAGAAGCCGAGATCCTGCATGATCGCGCCGACGCGGAAGATGTTGTGATAGGAGCCGATCACCCACAATGTCGCCGACGGCTTCATCACGCGGCGGCAGGCGAGCAGCCAGGCGCGGGTGAAATCATCGTAGGCGGCAAAGGACGAGAACTTGTCCCAATCGTCGTTGACCGCATCGACGTGCGATTCGTCGGGACGCTTGAGATCGCCCCTGAGCTGCAGATTGTAGGGAGGATCTGCGAACACCAGATCGACGGAGCCGGCCTGAAGCTTCGACATCTCGGCGACGCAATCGCCGACGACGATTCGGCTCGACGGGGTGCTCTCAAATTTAGTGCGGGGCGCCTTTGCAGACGCCCCGCGACGCGACACAACCATGACTCAAGAACTCTGACTCAGGCGACGCTGCCGGCGACGCGGGACCAAACAACCGACTGGCGTCACATTGACCGGCCAAAGTAAAAATCGACTTAATTGAAAATCATCGCAGCAAAGATTGCGGTGTCTCTTAAGCACGATCTCGCGCATTTCGCTTCGATGCGGTGTTGCAGCATTCGCGTGGCGCGCAGTGACATCCGAAATGCGTTGGCGCGACACAATCTGGTGGATCGGTTTCGTCGCGTTATCATCGATTCCGGTGGGCAGATCGCGCGTCTGCGCACTAGGCAATTTTTGCCGGCCGGGTTATTGATTAACGGAATGGAAATTTTACGTCTGTGCCGCAGAGGTCACCGACCGAATTGAGGGGAAACCGTCATGCGCTATGATGACTTCCGCCGCAGCGACGACATCGAAGACCGTCGTGACGAAGGCGGGATGGGAGGCGGTGGCGGCGGCTTCGGTATTCCGATGGGCGGTGGCGGACTCGGCATCGGCACCCTCATCGTGCTCGGCCTGCTCGGCTATGCCTTCGGCATCGATCCGCGCATCCTGATCGGGGGCGCCGAGATCCTGACCGGCGGCGGCCAGGCGCCGACCTACCAGACCGATCGCCAGTCCGGCGGACAGGCCAAGCGCGGCGCGCCGACCGACGAGATGGGCAGTATGATCGCCGGCATCCTGGGCGAGATCGATGATCGCTGGAGCGAGATATTCCAGGCCTCGGGACAAAGCTACACCGGCCCGAAGATCGTGTTGTTCCGCAACGTCACCAATGGCGGCCGCTGCGGCATGGCGCAGTCGGCGATGGGCCCGTTCTATTGTCCGCCGGACAAGACCATCTTCCTCGACACCGGCTTCTTCCGCGAGGTCGAGACGCGCTTCCGCGGCTGTTCCGGCAATGCCTGCAAATTCACGTCGGCCTATATCATCGCGCATGAGGCCGGCCACCACATCCAGAACCTGCTCGGCATCATTCCCCGGGTGACGCGGCTGCAGCAACAGGCCGGCAGCAAGGCGGAAGCCAACGCGCTGCAAGTAAGGGTCGAGCTGCAGGCGGACTGTCTCTCGGGCGTCTGGGTCAACCGCGAGGAGAAGAAGCGGCCGGGGTTCCTCGAGGCAGGCGATATCGACGCCGCGCTGACCACCGCGACCGCGATTGGCGACGACACGCTGCAGCGCCAGGCGACGGGCCGGGTGGTGCCTGACTCCTTTACCCACGGCTCGGCCCAGCAGCGCCGGCAGTGGTTCATGATCGGCTACAAGGAAGGCACCGTGCAGGCGTGCAACACGTTCGGCGGCGGAGCGTAGCAATCGGGTGCCGGTGACGGTACCTGTGGCCCATGCTTCGAGGCGCTTGCGCGTGCGCCTCAGGATGACGTCAGTGGGCGGACGAAGAAGGTCAGGCAAATGTCCTCCATCGACGAGACAAAACCGTTCATCCCGCTCGGCATCGCGGTACTGACGATCTCGGACAGCCGCACGCTGTCCGATGACAAGTCCGGCACCACGCTGGCCGATCGCATCACCGCGGCCGGCCACAAGCTCGCCGCGCGCGAGATCGTTACCGACGATGTCGAGGCGATCCGCGCCGTCATCAGGCGCTGGATCGCCGACGCGGGCGTCGATGCCGTCATCACCACCGGCGGCACCGGCTTCACCGGCCGCGACGTGACGCCCGAGGCGGTGGAGCCGCTGTTCGAGAAGCGCATGGACGGTTTTTCGATTGCCTTCCACATGCTGAGCCACGCCAAGATCGGCGCCTCGACGATTCAGAGCCGCGCCACCGCCGGCGTCGCGGGCGCGACCTTCATCTTTTGCCTGCCGGGCTCGCCGGGCGCGTGCCGAGACGGCTGGGACGGCATCCTGGCCGCGCAGCTCGACTATCGCACCCGGCCCTGCAATTTCGTCGAGATCATGCCGCGGCTCGACGAGCACCTGCGCCGCCCGAAGGCGCAGGGGGCGAGCGCTTGAAGCGTGATGCGATCGGGTCGAGACGCGACCGACTTCGCTCCCTTCCCAGCAAGCAAGCGGGAGAGGTCGAAGGGCAGCTAAAGCTCCAGCTCCCAGGTCTCGCCGACCAGATCGACGCCGAAACTATGGTGCTTCTCTTCCTTGACGCGGCGGAAGCCGGCGCGCTCGTATATCCCTCGTGCGGCGACCAGGATGCTCTGGGTCCACAGCGTGATCGTCTTGTAGCCGTTCTCGCGCCCGAAGCGGATGCATTGCTCGACGAGGGCGCGGCCGACGCCGAGGCCGCGAGCCTTGTCTTCCACCAATAGCAGCCGCAGCCTGGCGATCTCGTCGGTTGCCCTGACGAGGAAGATTGAGCCGACCGGCTCGCCGTCGACCTCAGCGATCCAGCAATGCTCGCAAGCGGGATCATATGATTTGAGGAACTGCGCGCAGATCTCCGCGACCAGTCCCTCGAAGCTGATGTCCCAGCCATATTCCTGTGCATAGACAGCGCCGTGCCGCGAGATCACCCAGCCGATGTCGCCGACGCGATGGCTGCGCAGCAGGAAACCGGCGGACTTGAGCGCGGGCTGCTCGAGCGACTGTTCGATCGTGCCCATGGCGCGCACTACGGCGGCGCGCCGGTTGCCGTCCATCTGCCGCAGAAGCGCCGCGACCTCGCGGCGCGAGCGGTTGTCGAGATCGGCGGCGGCGGCGCGGCCCTTTGCCGTGAGCGTCACTTCGTTGACGCGCTTGTCGGTCTTCGACGGCTTGCGTGCCACGATCTGTTTTCGCTGCAGCGCCTGCAGCGTGCGGCTGACGAATCCGGCGTCGAGATCAAGGTCGCGCACCAGATCGGTCGCCGTGCAACCGTCGCGATGCGCGATCTCGTAGACGATCCGCGCCTCCTGCAGCGTCCACGGGCTGTGCAACAGCTTCGGCTCGATGATGCCGAACTTGCGGGTATAGAAGCGGCTGAAGCCGCGAACCGCGGCAATCTGCCCTTCGAGGGTCTTGTCGAGGATGTTTGATCTCATCAAATATATTATTTGACAAAATCAAGTAAATTGCAAGACCTGTAACGCCGCGGGGGAGGTGGCTGCCTCTCGCGTCAATAAATGCGTCGGAACAGACTCTACGCGATTATGATCCGGCTGCGCAGCATGATGCGGGAAGAGCGGCCGAGCCGCCGCAACAGCCGCATCTCCGAGCGGCGGGCATCGGGGCGGAACCCGCCGAGCCGCTCGTAATGGTCGCGCGCGATCAACAGGCCCTGCTCGGCCGAGGGGCCCGCGATCAAGCGGGCGATGAATTTGAAGCCGTCACGGAAGCTTGGATTGGCGTAGGGCGAGCGGGCGTAGCGGAAGATCCCGGCGCGGTCCTTGCCGCTCGCCGCCACGGCCTGGATGAATTGGGTGGTTTCCTCGATCCAGCCCGGGTCGAGCACCGCGCCGGGATGCAGGAACATCAGCCAGGGCGAGCGCGCCTGCCTGGCGCCCGCGGCGAGCGCCGCGGCTCGCGTGCCCTCGAATCGCAGAAAACGGCAACCCGCGACGTCGGCGACGTGCTCGATCACGTTGGTCGTGGTCCGGTCCACCAGCAGCACCTCGCGGATGACTCCCGCCGCGGCACCCGGCACCAGTGCCGCCAGCGTCGCAACCGCTGTGCGCTCGACCCCGTCGGTCGGAATGATCACGCTTAACATGATGATGGCTTGGGCGGCTCGAACGTTGAAAACCCGCTTCTGTTATCACCTCGTCATATTCAAAGCAGCCGTTCGGGGTGCCGATTTTTGCGGCAGGGTTTGGACGAATTTTCTTACGTCATGTTCTTGATTTGTTCTTATGCTGTGCTAGCTTTGCAGCATGAGCCGAGCATCCTCTCATGCCCTCAAGCACCCGCCGGTAGCGGCGCCCTCCGATAGCCCGGCGGGTGCGCCTCCCCCTTTTCCAGAACTTGCGGTCGCGATCGAGCGCGAGCGGCGGCGCGGCCGAGGCGCGCAATCCAATGCCAGCGGCCGCTATGAGGCCGAGGCACGAGTCGCGTTCGACGACGGCTGGCAGAGCCTTGACGACCTTCCACCGTTCAAGACCACGGTCGCGATCGACACCTCGCGCAAGGTGATCACTCGCAACGACTCGCCTGACATCGGCTTCGACCGATCGATCAATCCCTATCGCGGCTGCGAGCACGGCTGCGTCTACTGCTTCGCGCGGCCGACTCATGCCTTTCTCGGGCTGTCGCCGGGGCTCGACTTCGAATCGAAGCTGCTCGCCAAGCCCGACGCTCCCGATCTGCTCGAGAGGGAACTGGCGGCGCCGGACTACGAGCCGCGCATGATCGCGATCGGCACGAACACAGATCCCTATCAGCCGATCGAGCGCGAACGCAAGATCATGCGCGGCATTCTGGAAGTGCTCGAGCGTGTCGGCCACCCGGTCGGCATCGTCACCAAGTCGGCGCTGGTGACGCGCGACATCGATATCCTGGCGCGGATGGCGCGGCGCAATCTGGTCAAGGTCGCGCTCTCGGTGACGACGCTCGATGCCAAACTCGCGCGCACCATGGAGCCGCGCGCCTCAACTCCGCCGAAACGGCTAGAGGCCATCAGGCGCCTTGCCGACGCCGGCATCCCCACGACAGTGATGGTTGCGCCCGTGATCCCGGCGCTAAACGATTCCGAGATTGAGCGCATCCTGGATGCCGCGGCCCATGCCGGCGCCAGGGAGGCGAGCTATGTGCTGCTTCGTTTACCGCTCGAGGTGCGCGATCTGTTCCGCGAATGGCTGATGGCGAATTATCCGGACCGCTATCGCCACGTCTTCACGCTGATCCGCGACATGCGAGGCGGTCGCGACTACGACTCGCAATGGGGCACGCGGATGAAGGGCACCGGTCCGATGGCCTGGATGATCGGCCGCCGCTTTGAGATCGCCTGCGAAAAGCTCGGCCTTAACAAGCGGCGGACCAAGCTGACCACGGACCATTTCGCCAAGCCGAAACGCAGCGGACAGCAGCTCAGCTTGTTTTAGTGCAGTCAGTCGCTCGCCCTCCTCGTCATGAGGAAAGCGGCAAGCATGAGTAACGACATGAAAGCACCGACCCCGCGCCTCACCGTGATTTCGCTCGGCGTCAGCGACATGAAGGCGAGCATTGCGTTCTACGAAGCCCTCGGCTTCGTGCGCAAATGCCGCGGAACTGGCGAGGAGGTCGCCTTCTTCGACACCGGTGGCACCATGGTCGGACTTTATCCGTGGCACCTGCTCGCCGCGGACGCCACGCTCCCGGAACAGCCGCGGCCGACGGCATTTCGCGGCATGACGCTGGCGTGGAATTGCCGGAGCAATGAGGAAGTCGATGCCGTTCTGGCCTTCGCGGTGTCCAAAGGCGCCTCTCTGCTGAAGCCCGCGCAGGCCACACACTATGGCGGCTATTGCGGTTATTTTACTGATCCCGACGGACATGCCTGGGAAGCCGTCGTCGCGCCCGGATTCGTGATCGGCCGTGATCGGCGTGTGTCGCTGCCCGACTGAAGAGATTGAATAGCGGGGAAGGGCGGCGGGTTCCCGGTTGCGCCACAGGCTCGGCTTGAGCACCATCCCGGCATGATTCGGGACAAATCTGCCAGGAAGGCGCCGGACGAGCCAGCCAAGCCGGAGAAACGCGTCATCGCGGTGACGCGGCCGAGCTTTCGGCGCGAGCGCGCGCTGATCAAGCGCGGCGTCTGGCCGATTGCCGGCTGCGATGAGGCGGGGCGCGGGCCGCTGGCCGGGCCAGTGGTCGCGGCCGCCGTGGTGCTTGATCCCGCGCGGATTCCCAAGGGGATCGACGATTCCAAGCGGTTGACCGCCGAACGCCGCGAGGAACTGTTCGAGGAGATCTGCGCGACCGCGGCCTTTTCGGTCGCGGTCGCCTCGCCGGCGCGAATCGACCGCGACAATATCCTGCGCGCCTCGCTGTGGGCGCTGGCGCGCGCGGTCCACGCACTCCCCGAGATACCCAAACACGTCTTCGTCGACGGCCGCGACAGGCTCGCCACGGCCTGCGACTGCGAGGCGGTGATCGGAGGCGACGGCCTCGTCGTCTCGATCGCTGCGGCCTCGATCATCGCCAAGGTCACGCGCGACCGCCTGATGAGCAAGTTGGCGCTGGATTGTCCCGGTTACGGCTTTGAACAGCACAAGGGCTACGCTGTGCCCGAGCACCTCGAAGCGCTGGACCGGCTCGGCCCAAGCGCCCATCACCGCAGCTTCTTCGCCCCCGTCGTCGCAGCACGGCTGAAGCATTTCCCGGAAACGGTGGAGCCCGACCTGTTCACGGTGGACCCGGAAGCCGGCGCGGTAGCATCCGCTGCCGCGTAATCGTGCCCAAGCCGAGACGCCGCGGCGTACCGGATGCCCCGTACTGGATGCCTGCGCGCGGGCATGACGGTAGTGGTTGACTTTGCACCGTGAACAAGTCCAACGCCGGTTGCCTCCGTCGCCGACGCCCGTTATCAAATCGTCCGGATCAGATTGCGCCGCGGACGCGACAGCAGGGCATCGGACGGTTCATGCGGTTCACTTCCCTGGTTGTCGAGTTGATCCGCGCCCGGCCGCGGCTGGTCGTCTGGATCGTGGTGCTGGCGCAGGCGGCGCTCTGGTTGGTCGTGCCGCTGATGATCTACCGCAGCCCGCCCGGCGACGTCGCGACCGTCCTCGCCTTCGGCCGCGAATATCAGGTCGGCACCGGCCTGGGGCCACCGCTTGCATTCTGGGTCGCCGACATCGCCTACCGCGCCGCCGGCAATCACGTCTTCGGCATCTATCTCCTCGCGCAAGCCTGCGAGGTCGCGACCTTCATCGCCTTCTATCACCTCGCGCGCGCCATCGTCGGTGGCCCCCAAGCGGTGCTGGCAGTGCTGTTGTCGATGACGGTCGTGGTGTTCTCCTCGCCGAGCGTCGAGTTCGGCCCGGCGATCCTGGCGCGACCGCTGTGGGCGCTGCTGTTGCTGCATTCCTGGCAGCTGATTGGGCAGAACCGGCGCAGCGCCTGGTTCGCCTGGTCGATCGATTGCGGACTGCTGCTGCTGACGACGCCGGCGGCGATCGGGATGATCCTGCTGGTCGCCGGCTTTGCCGTCGCGACCGCGCGCGGCCGGCGCGCGCTGATGTCGATCGATCCGCTTTATGCGCTGCTCGTCATCGTCGTGCTGGCGCTGCCCTATCTGATCTGGCTTGTCCGCGCCGATGCGCTTGCGATGCCGCCGCTGCCCGCGCTCGCCGATCTGTCTGTCCACGCGAAGCGCTGGGGCGTTGTGCTCGGCGGGCTGATCGTGGCGACGGCGGCCATCGTTCTGCTCACGATCCTCAATTCGCGCTGGTTCGCGCGCGGCTCCGATGACGCGCCAATCATCTACCGCCCGCCGGTCTCCTCGCTGGAGCGCCAGTTCGTCTATTTCTTCGCGTTCGTGCCGGCGGTTCTCGGCAGCTTCGTGGCCGCTCTGTTCAACTACGACGGTGTGTTCGGCGGCGCCGGCGTGGCGCTGTTGATGTCGGGGCTCGCCGTGATCGTCGCCACGGGCGACCTGATCTACCTGCGACGGCAGCGGCTGTTGCGCATGGCCTGGGCCGCCGCCATTGCCGCGCCGGCCGTGGTGGCGCTCGCGGCCACGCTGTTCATTCCATGGACCGGCGATACGGAGGTCGCGACCTCGTTGCCGTCGGCCGCGATCGGGCATTTCTTCGACGACAGCTATCAACGGCGCACCAACCAGCCGCTGCGCGCGGTCGCCGGCGATCCGCAGCTCGCCGGCCTGATCGCGATGCAGGCGCCACGCCCGCATCTTCTGCTCGACGCCACGCCGCAGCGGACGCCCTGGCTGTCGATCGCTAAATTCAACGAAACCGGCGGCGTCGTGGTCTGGCGCGCTTCGGATACCTCGGGCGCTCCACCGCCCGAGGTCGCGCAGCGTTTTCCCGGCCTCGTGCCCGAAGTGCCGCGCTCATTCGAGCGGCTGGTCAACGGCCGGCAAGGCCTGTTGCGGATCGGCTGGGCGATCGTGCGGCCGAAGGAGCAGTGAAGTGCGGATCAGGATGAACCATCATCGCGCGGCTTGTTGTTTGCGCATGATCTCCGCGTAAACGCTTCGCGTTTGTCGCGAGGGAAGACCGCCGCACACTTTTCCAGATCATGCCTTGGTTTGGGTCAGCCCTGATCCTGGAGACGCGCTGCGAGCCGCTCCATCCTACGAAGCCGCCGCCTGCTGCAGCGCCTTCGCGATCGCGCGCAGGTCCTGCCAGGACATCCGCTTGTAGGACGGCGAGCGCAACAGATAGGCCGGATGGAACGTCGCAATGGCGCGGATGCTGCGCGTGCCGGTGTCGTAGTCGAACCACCGCCCACGCGTGCGCATGATGCCCTCGCGGGTCCCGAGCAGTGCCTGGGTGGAGGGGTTGCCGAGCGTCACCAGCACGTCGGGGTTCACGAGCTCGATCTGGCGTCGGATGAAGGGCAGGCAGATTTGCGTTTCCTGCGGCGTCGGCGTGCGGTTGCCGGGCGGGCGCCAGGGGATCACGTTGGCGATATACGCCTTGCCGCGGTCGAGCCCGATCGCCGCGATCATCCGGTCGAGCAGCTTTCCCGAACGGCCGACGAATGGCAGGCCCTCGATGTCCTCGTCGCGGCCCGGTGCCTCACCGACGAACATCACGCGCGCTTCCGGATTGCCGTCGGCGAATACCAGTTTCGTTGCGGTGTGCTTCAGCGCGCAGCCGTCGAAATTTTCCAGCAGCGACCGCAGCAGCTCAAGCGTCGGCGCGGTGCGCGCGGCTTCCCGCGCGGACGCGATCGCGGCCTCCGGCGCGACGGTGATTTCGCTGCGCGGAACGGCCGGCATCGGCCGCGGCGGATCGGGCTGCACCATCGGGCGCGGCGCGGGCGAGGGAACAGCGTCCGTCTCCTCCAGCCGGTTCACGGGCTCGTCGGACAGCGCGCAATCGACCCCGGCCTCGAGGTAAAAGGCCAGCAATTGCTTCAGCGTAGGGGTGGGTTCAGGCGGCACGGTCATGATATCGGCAATTTAGGACGGATCGGGCGCGCGCGAAACGTCTCAACCGGCAATTCCATGGTTGTCCTTCTGCCAAAAATCGGAAACAACGGCCCTGAAAAGCTTAGAAGCGTTCTCAACGGGCTGAGATCAGATCATGAGTGCTGAAGAACTCCCTCCGCGCGAGTCCATGGAATTCGATGTCGTGATTGTCGGCGCCGGCCCCTCGGGCCTGTCGGCTGCGATCCGGCTGAAGCAGCTCAATCCCGAGCTCTCGATCGTCGTGGTGGAGAAGGGGTCGGAAGTCGGTGCACACATCCTCTCCGGCGCGGTGATCGATCCGCTGTCGCTCGACAGACTGATCCCCGACTGGCGCGAGGATGCCGATTGCCCGCTGAAAACGCAGGTGAAGGACGACCGCTTCTACTGGATGACTGCCGGTGGCGCGATCCGGCTGCCGAACTTCATGATGCCGCCGTTGATGAACAACCATCACTGCTACATCGGCTCGCTCGGCAATGTCTGCCGCTGGCTCGCGCCGAAGGCGGAGGCGCTCGGCGTCGAGATCTATCCGGGCTTCGCGGCGGCGGAAGTGCTCTATGACGACAGGGGGAGCGTGCGCGGCATCGCGACCGGCGACATGGGCATCGCCAGGGACGGCACGCACAAGGATTCCTACACTCGCGGCATGGAGCTTCTCGGCAAGTACACGCTGTTCGCCGAAGGCGCGCGTGGCTCGCTTTCCAAGCAGTTGATCGCGAAGTATCAGCTCGACGCCAAGAGCGAGCCGCCGAAATTCGGCATCGGACTGAAGGAGGTCTGGCAGGTTGATCCGGCCAAGCACCAGAAGGGCCTGATCCAGCATTCGTTCGGCTGGCCCCTGAACAATTCCACCGGCGGCGGCTCGTTCCTCTACCACTACGACGACAATCGCGTCGCGGTCGGCTTCGTCGTTCATCTGAATTACGACGATCCGTACCTGTCGCCGTTCGACGAATTCCAGCGCTTCAAGACCCATCCCTCGATCCGCGGCGTGTTCGAAGGCGGCAAGCGGCTCGCCTATGGCGCGCGTGCGATCACCGAAGGCGGCTACCAGTCGGTGCCGCGGCTCACCTTTCCGGGCGGCGCGCTCATCGGCTGCGCGGCCGGCTTCGTCAACGTGCCGCGCATCAAGGGCGTGCACAACGCGATGGGCTCGGGCATGCTCGCCGCCGAGCACGTCGCCGCCGCGCTCGGCGCCGGCCGCGCCAATGACGAACTCGTCGAATACGAGAATGCCTGGCGCGATTCCGCCGTGGGTAAGGACCTGCACAAGGTCCGCAACGTCAAGCCGCTGTGGTCGAAGTTCGGCACCATCGTCGGCGTTGCGCTCGGCGGCATCGACATGTGGTGCAACACGCTGGGCTTCTCGCTGTTCGGAACCCAGTCGCACGCCAAGCCCGACCGCAAGACGCTGGATGCAGCCAAGCAGCACCAGCCGATCGCCTATCCGAAGCCGGACGGCAAGATCTCCTTCGATAAGCTGTCGTCGGTATTCCTCTCCAACACCAATCATGAAGAGGACCAGCCGGTCCATCTCAAGGTCGCCGACATGAATCTGCAGAAGGCCTCGGAGCACGATGTCTTCGCCGGCCCTTCCAACCGCTACTGCCCGGCCGGCGTCTATGAATGGGTCGGGGAGGGATCGGAAGTGCGCTTCCAGATCAACGCGCAGAACTGCGTCCATTGCAAGACCTGCGACGTGAAGGACCCAAACGGCAATATCACCTGGGTTCCCCCCGAGGGTGGCGGCGGACCGAATTACGAGGCGATGTAACAAATGCGGGGCGCGACCACGTTTGCGTGAGTGGGGCGCCGCTGCCGCGAGGAGGCGCCCCAAACTCCATTCCGCCTCGTCTTTTGAGACCTTCCGAAAGGGGAGAGGTGGAACCTGTCGCGCGTCGATCATTCGGTTTTCCAGCGCGATTGGGCCGGGACGGCCACGATACGGCCACAGTGCAAGCGTTTTGCGATGGCACCGGCTGGCTCGGTGGCCGTAAAGGTCTAATCTGCCGATCGATTCGCCGCGTCCTTGCGGTTGGACGCCAAAAGCGGCATTGTCGCGAGCCGTGATGCCGCCGCTTGGGTTCGCATGCGAGATTGATCGCAGGATCTTGGCCGTAAATCCCTGGAGCAAGGCGACCGTGATGCTGTCCAATCGTTTCAACCGCCTGACGTTTGCAATCATAGCCGCCGCAGCGCTTGCCGCGCCCGGCTCGCTGTTGGCGCAGACGCCCGACCATCCCACCGACAATACGGCGCAGTTTCCGACCAGGAACGACCTGAAATCATTGACCACCGCCGGCAGCTATCTTGCCGCGCGTCATGCGAGCGTGGAGCGCGACGCGGCGTCGGCTGCGGCGTTTTACCGCTCGGCGCTGCGCACCGATCCGAAGAACAGTGAGCTGCTGGACCGCGCCTTCATCTCCTCGCTCGCGGACGGCGACATCGACGAGGCGGTCAAACTCGCCGACCGCATCCTGAGCCAGGACAAGGCCAATCGCGTCGCGCGTCTCGTGGTCGGCGTCCGCGATCTCAAGCTGAAGAGATACGCAAGCGCGCAGTCCAACATCAATCAATCGGTCCGCGGGCCCATCACCGACCTCATCGCGACTCTGCTCACGGCGTGGGCAAGCTACGGCGCCGGCGATTCGAAGACCGCTGTCGCGAATATCGACAAGCTGACCGGGCCGGATTGGTACCCGATCTTCAAGGACCTGCATGCCGGCATGATCCTTGAACTCGCGGGCAAGGAAAAGGACGCGGGCGCGCGTCTCGAGCGCGCCTACAAGCTCGACGATTCCATGCTGCGAACGGTTGACGAATATGCGCGCTGGTCGTCGCGCAACAAGGATGCGGCAACCGCGACCGCGATGTACGAGGCGTTCGACAAGAAGCTGCCGCGTCATCCGCTGGTGATCGACGGCATCAAGGAAGCGAAGGCAGGCAAGAAACTGCCGCCGCTCGTCGATTCGGCGCAGGCCGGCGCCGCCGAGGCGCTCTACGGCATCGGCGCGACGCTGACGCGGCGCGGCGGGGAGGATCTCGCGCTGGTCTATCTTCAGCTTGCGCTCTATCTGCAGCCCCATCACCCGCTGGCGCTGTTGTCGCTCGCGGATCTCTATGAATCCGTGAAGAAGCCGCAGATGGCGATCAAGATCTACGAGCGGATGCCGGCGAGTTCGTCGCTGAAACGCAACGCCCAGATTCAGCTCGCGACCAATCTCGACGCCGCCGACCGCAGCGACGAGGCGATCAAGATTCTCAAGGACGTCGCCGCGGAATCGCCGAAGGATGTCGAGGCGATCATGGCGCTTGGCAACATCGAGCGCGGCCGCAAGAAATTCTCCGACTGCGCGACCACCTATTCGCAGGCGATCGACGCGCTGCCGGCCGGCGGCGACAAGAACGCCTGGGTCACCTACTACTATCGCGGCATCTGCGAGGAGCGCTCCAAGCAGTGGAACAAGGCCGAGGCGGATATGCGCAAGGCGCTGGAGATGCAGCCCGAGCAGCCGCATGTGCTGAACTATCTCGGCTATTCCTGGATCGACCAGGGTATCAACCTCGACGAAGGCATGAAGATGATCAAGCGTGCCGTCGATCAGCGCCCCGACGACGGCTACATCGTGGATTCGCTCGGCTGGGCCTATTACCGCATCGGCAATTACGACGAGGCGGTGAAGAACCTCGAGCGCGCGATCGACCTGAAGCCCGAAGACCCGACCATCAACGACCATCTCGGCGACGCCTATTGGCGCGTCGGGCGTACGCTGGAGGCGAAATTCCAGTGGGCGCATGCGCGCGACCTCAAGCCCGAGCCCGAAGAACTGCCGAAGATCCAGGCCAAGATCGACAACGGTCTGCCCGAGGACACGTCGTCCGCGGCCTCCGTCGACAAGAAGAAAGAAGAAGGCAAGGGCGGCTGATCGGAGAGGGCCGCGGCCGCGCGGGACTTCGGCGCTAACGCTTTCGAATTGTCACACCCGGGACAGGCCGGGATGGCAGATTGCGCGTGAAATCCGTGTCAAACAAAGGGATAGGATCGTGATGCGATTTACTGTAATCGCATCCCGATCTGATTTTTATTGAGGGTTGTTTCGCCGTGCCGGCGTTGGTTGAAGAGGGGCGTGCCAAGGTCAATCTCACCTTGCGGGTCGTTGGCCGCCGCGTCGATGGTTATCATGATCTGGAGAGCGTCGTCGCATTTGCCGATTGCGCCGATCGCCTGACGCTAGAGCCGGGCTCCACGCTCTCGCTGGAGTTGGCGGGTCCACTCGCGGCCGACTGCGGCGAAACGTCAGACAATCTGGTGATCAAGGCCGCGCGCCTGCTCGGCGAGCGCGTCGCGGACCTCAAGGTGGGCCACTTCACGCTGGAGAAGGTGCTGCCGGTCGCCGCCGGCATCGGCGGCGGCTCGGCGGACGCGGCCGCGGCGCTGCGGCTGCTCGCGCGGCTCAACGAGCTTGCTATCGACGATGTGCGGATCCGCGAGGTTGCGCTGCAGGCCGGCGCCGATGTGCCGGTGTGCCTCGGCTCGCGCGCCTGCGACATGACCGGCGTCGGTGAGACCCTGCTGCCGCTCAGCCTGCCGAAACTACCATGTGTGCTGGTCAATCCGCGGGTGCCGGTCGCGACCAAGGACGTGTTCAATGCGCTTGGCCTGCGTCATGGCGAACTCCTGATCGGCGCCACCGATGTCCTGATGCAGACGCCATCCTGGCCGGAGGCGGGCTGCGCGATCAATGAATGGATCGACGCGCTCGCCGGCGGTACCAACGACCTCGAAGGACCAGCCGCGCGCGTCGAACCCGTGATCCGCGATGTGCTGGCGGCGCTCGGCGCTGCCGCCGGCGTGCGGCTCGTGCGCATGTCGGGATCGGGTGCGACTTGTTTTGCGATCTTCGAGAAAGACGCTGATGCCCGCGCCGCCGGCGAGAAACTTCGCGCCGATCACCCCACTTGGTGGGTGCATGCGGGCTCGCTGAGCTAGCGTATGATCCGGAAGAGTGTGTAGCGGTCTTCCGAAAAGGTCGTGCTCAAACAGAAAATAGAGCGCGATGATGATTCATCCTCGCCTCATCGCGCTCAACAGCATTATCGGTTCTGATGGAATAAGAACCGAGTTGTCAATGCGATCGTGCGAGGCAGAACGCGACCACCTCTTCCAGCGCCGTCTTCATCGGCGAGGGCGGGAACAGCGCGAGCGCGTCGACGGCCATCGCGCCATAGTGCTGGGCGCGGCTGATCGTGTCTTCGAGGGCGCGGTGCTTGGTCATCAGGCCGATGGCGTGGTCGAGATCGTTCGGGCCGATCTCGCCGCGCTCCAGCGCGCGAATCCAGAATTTTCGTTCGCTGTCGTTGCCGCGGCGGAACGCCAGAACCACCGGCAGCGTGATCTTGCCCTCGCGGAAATCGTCACCGACATTCTTGCCGAGCTTGGCGGACTTGCCGCCATAGTCGAGCACGTCGTCGACGAGCTGGAAGGCGATACCGAGATTCATGCCGACCGAGCGGCACGCAGTCTGCTCTGCCTTCGGCCGATTGGCGATCGCGGGGCCGACCTCGCAGGCGGCGGCAAACAGCTCGGCGGTCTTCCCTCTGATCACCGCGAGGTATTCGTCCTCGGTGGTCGCGGTGTTCTTTGCGGCCGCGAGCTGCATCACCTCGCCCTCGGCGATGGTGGCGGCGGCAGCCGAAAGGATGTCGAGCGCGCGCAGCGAGCCGACCTCGACCATCATGCGAAACGCCTGCCCGAGCAGAAAGTCGCCGACCAGCACGCTCGCCTCATTTCCCCACAGCATCCGCGCAGACAATTTCCCGCGGCGCAGCTCGCTCTCGTCGACCACGTCGTCATGCAGCAGCGTCGCGGTGTGCATGAACTCGACCGCGGCCGCGAGCTTGACATGGCCGTCCCCGGAATAGTCGGAGAGCTGCGCCATCGCCAATGTAAGCATCGGACGCAGCCTTTTTCCGCCGGAAGAGATCAGGTGGTTGGCGACCTCGGGGATCATGGTGACCTCGGAGCCAGTGCGCGAAATAATGGTCGCGTTGACACGTTCCATGTCGGCGGCGACAAGCCCAACCAGCCCGTCGATCGATGCATTGGACGGGCTCTCGAAGGGTACAATAACCGCCACGCTGGTCTCCAATTTTGCCGAATTCGCGCTATCCTGAGCTATAACAATAGAAACTGCGCGTTGAAGCGGCAAGGCCACGAAGCTGTTGACAGGTGTCGCAGGCGCGTGAAAGCCGGCTTTCTCAGGAGAACGTGATTTGAGGGAATTGGTTCGGACCAACGACCTGGTGCTGGTTTCCGCCATCGGCGCGCTGCTCGATGGCGCCAACATCCATCATCTGGTGCTGGACCAGAACATGAGCATCATCGAGGGCTCGCTCGGCGTGCTGCCGCGGCGAATCCTGGTGCATGAAGATGATCACCGAGAGGCGCGCCAGATTCTGACCGAGGCCGGCCTCGGCCACGAATTGCGCTCCGATGAGTGAGCCTGCCGCCGTTACTGAGGACGGTTTTCTCGGCGGGCAGTTGTTGTTGCGGCAGCCGCGTGCCGGCCATCGCGCCGGCCATGACGCCATCCTGCTTGCTGCCGCGACGCCGGCCCGGGCGGGCGATCGTGTCGTCGATCTCGGCGCCGGCGTCGGCGCCGCGGGCCTCGCCGTGGCACGGCGGGTTCCGGGCATCGCGCTTGTTCTTGTCGAGATCGATGCGGCACTGGCGGAATTGGCGCGCGGCAATGCTGCGGCCAATGCGATTGCAGCCGACGTCGCGGTGCTCGACGTCGAGGCGTCAGCCGAAGCTTTCGCAGCCGCAGGTCTTCCCCCCGACGGCGCAGACGTCGTGCTGATGAACCCGCCGTTCAACGATGCCGCAAGGCATCGCGCCTCCCCGGACAAGATCCGCGAAGTCGCGCACGTGGCGAGCGCGACGACGCTGCAAGGCTGGGTGCACGCCGCGCGGCGGATCCTGAAATCGAACGGCAGGCTGGCGCTGATCTGGCGGGCCGACGGCATCGGCGAGGTCTTGACTGCGCTTGAGCGCGGCTTCGGCAGCGTCGAGATTCTGCCGGTTCACGCTGATGGGACCGCGCCGGCGATCCGGATCCTGATCCGCGCCACCAAGGGCGGACGGGCGCCGACATGCATCCATGCCGCGCTGCTGCTCAATGATGAGTCAGGTGTGCCTAATAAAGAGGTGAAGGAGGTCTTGGCCGGGAAAGGGAACTTGCCACTCGTTGGACGGTGAGGGCAGCGTGGCTGCCCCTGTCATTGCGTGGGGAGCTTACTGGGAAGCCGTTTTCGACTGCCGTTCAGGCCTCGACGTAAAGTGAATCGCCGCGAGGAGGGTACTGATCAACAGAATCAAAAGATAGATTTTCATGTCGCTCTCCGCAGCGCCATTGCAGCCACAACGACCAAAATGCAAAACGCGTTCCAACCATCCCAATGACAGTGACGGGATAAAAAATGGTTAATTCGAGGTAACTGCATGAGTGAACAAATAAGTGATCGCGCGGGACGGCCGGGACTGATCGAGCGCGTGCAGAGCGTGCTTCCGGCGCGGTTGCGGCGGGGCGTCGCCATCGTTCCGGTGGTGCGGCTATCCGGGGTGATCGGCGCGGTGACGCCGCTCAGGCCCGGCATGACGCTCGCCGGCGTTGCCAAGATGCTGGAACGGGCATTTGGCACGAGGAATGCCAAGGCTGTGGCGCTGGTGATCAATTCGCCGGGTGGGTCTCCGGTGCAATCGCGGCAGATTTACCTGCGGATCCGTCAGCTCGCCGCCGAGAAAAAGCTGCCGGTCCTGGTGTTCGTCGAGGACGTTGCGGCCTCCGGCGGCTACATGATCGCTTGCGCCGGCGACGAGATCTATTGCGATCCATCATCGATTCTGGGATCGATCGGCGTGGTCGGCGGCAGCTTTGGTCTGGAGGGACTGATCAAGAAGATCGGGGTCGAGCGGCGCCTCTACACGGCCGGCAGCCACAAGGCGATGCTCGATCCGTTCCTCCCCGAAAACCCTGATGACGTTGCACGGCTGAAGGCGATCCAGCGCGAGATCCATGCGATCTTCATCACGCTGGTGAAGCAGAGCCGCAGCAGCCGGCTGAAGGGCGCCGACGACGTGCTGTTCACGGGCGAATATTGGGCGGGCGAAACCGCTGTTGACCTTGGCTTGGCCGACGGTATCGGCGACCTCCGCTCGACGCTGCGCGCCCGTTACGGCGAGAAGGTGCTGACGCCCGTGATTGCGCCTGCAAGTGGCCTGCTCTCCGGTCTGTTCGGCAGGCGGGCGCCCGGGGCAGGGTCGCTCGCGGCGTTGGACGGTCTCGGAAGCCTGCCGGACGATCTGATCTCCGCGCTCGAAACAAGGGCGATTTGGGCCAAATTCGGGTTCTGACACATGGACGTGAGCGCGCCATTTAGCCCCAAAAGCCCAATTGCGGTGCAGCCGCGCTTGCGCGACAATGCCTGATATTGGGGGCATGACCGAGCTGAACGACAAGGATCGACTGATGCCGCCGTTGATCGCATTCGCAGGGGTGCTGGGTGGTTTGACCGTGGTCCGCTGGGCTTATCGGACTGCCACGCGGATCAACCAGGAACTGGAAGAGGCGCGGCTTGCCCGCCTCGCCGAGGCCGCCCGCACAGGCGAGATCAAGACTCTCCGCCGCGACCCCGTGACCGGAGCCTACCGTCCGGATTAAGGCTTGGATCTCCATCGCCCGCTCTTGCGGGGAGAGGCGGGCCTGCCGGAACTACCCCGCATCGCCTTGATTCCGTTGGCTGCCGCCGATACGGTCCCGCGCGCTCACCACCCCCTCGCGAGACCGTTTCTGACGATGGACGCTTTGCCTGACCACATGCGCCCGGAACGATCGTTCCAGGGCTTCATCCTTGCTCTCCAACGATTCTGGGCCGAGCAGGGCTGCGTCATTCTGCAGCCTTATGACGTGGAAATGGGCGCTGGCACCTTCCATCCCGCCACCACCCTGCGCGCGCTGGGCCCGAAGCGCTGGAATGCGGCCTATGTGCAGCCCTCGCGGCGGCCGAAGGACGGACGCTACGGCGAAAACCCGAATCGCCTGCAGCACTACTACCAGTTCCAGGTGATCATGAAGCCGTCGCCGCCGAACCTTCAGGAACTGTACCTGAAGTCGCTTGCCGCGATCGGTATCGATTCCAGCGTCCACGACATCCGCTTTGTCGAGGACGATTGGGAAAGCCCGACGCTCGGGGCATGGGGGCTGGGCTGGGAATGCTGGTGCGACGGCATGGAAGTGTCCCAGTTTACCTATTTCCAGCAGGTCGCCGGCGTAGAATGCGCGCCGGTATCAGGCGAGCTCACCTATGGGCTGGAGCGCCTTGCGATGTATGTGCAGGGCGTCGACCGCGTCTATGACCTCAACTTCAACGGCCGCGAAGGCGACGAGAGGGTCACCTATGGCGACGTATTCCTGCAGGCCGAGCAGGAATATTCGCGGCACAATTTCGAATTTGCCGATACCGCGATGCTGTTCGAGCAGTTCAGGATGGCCGAGGACGCCTGCCGTAAATATCTCGCGGCCGGCTGGCAAGAGGGCAACCGGAAAGAACATCTGATGGCGCTGCCCGCCTATGACCAGTGCATCAAGGCGAGCCACGTGTTCAACCTGCTCGATGCGCGCGGCGTCATTTCGGTGACGGAGCGGCAGAGCTACATCATGCGCGTGCGCGAGCTCGCGAAAGCCTGCGGCGAGGCGTGGGTCCACACCGAAGCGGGCAGGGCGGTCTGATGCCCGAACTTCTCCTCGAGCTGTTCTCCGAAGAAATCCCCGCGCGCATGCAGGCCAAGGCGGCGGACGATTTGCGCCGCATGGTGACCGACAAGCTCGTCGCCGAAGGCCTCGTCTACGAAGGCGCGAAAGCGTTCGCGACGCCGCGGCGTCTGGCGTTGACCGTGCACGGCATCCCCGTGCGTCAGCCTGACCTCAAGGAAGAGCGCCGAGGCCCGCGTGTCGGCGGCCCGGAGCCGGCGATCCAGGGATTTCTGAAGGCGACGGGCCTGTCCTCGGTCAGCGAAGCAAAAATCCAGAACGACAAGAAGGGCGATTTCTATATCGCACTGATCGAGAAGCCCGGCCGCCCCGCGATCGACGTGATCGCGGAAATGCTGCCGGTGATCATCCGCACCTTCCCTTGGCCGAAATCCATGCGCTGGGGTGCGCGTTCGGCCAAATCCGGCTCGCTCTCCTGGGTGCGTCCGCTGCACGCGATCACCGCGACGTTTGGGCTGGAGACCGAGGAGCCTGACGTCGTGAATTTCTCGGTCGACGGCATCGAGGCGGGGCAGACGACCTACGGCCATCGCTTCATGGCGCCGGGCGCGATCAGTGTGCGTCGCTTCGAGGATTACGAGGCGAAGCTAACGGCCGCCAAGGTCGTGCTCGATCCGCAGACGCGCAAAGACATCATCCTTGAGGACGCCAAGGAACTGGCGTTCGCGCAAGGCTACGAGGTCGTCGAAGACCATGTGCTGCTCGACGAGGTTGCCGGCCTCGTCGAATGGCCGGTCGCGCTGATGGGCTCGTTCGACAAGGAATTCCTGTCGATCCCGGATGAAGTGATCCGCGCAACCATCCGCAACAATCAAAAGTGCTTTGTGGTGCGCGACTCCAGGACGGGCAAGCTCGCCAACAAGTTCATCCTGACCGCCAACATCGAGGCGACCGACGGCGGCAAGACCGTCATTGCCGGCAACGAACGCGTGATCCGTGCGCGACTGTCGGACGCGAAGTTCTTCTATGAGACCGACCTGAAGACGAAGCTGGAAGCCCGGCTGCCGAAGTTCGAGCAGATCGTGTTCCATGAAAAGCTCGGCACGCAGGCCGAGCGGATCAAGCGGGTTGAGCGGCTCGCGGCGGAGATCGCGCCGCTGGTCAGCGCCGATGTCGAGACGGCGAAGCGCGCTGCGCGCCTTGCGAAGGCGGATTTGCTGACCGAAGTGGTCGGCGAATTCCCCGAATTGCAGGGCCTGATGGGCAAGTATTACGCGCTGGCGCAAGGCGAGGATGCCGCCGTCGCCACAGCAAGCGAAGACCATTACAAGCCGCAAGGGCCTGCCGATCGCGTGCCGACGGATGCGGTGAGTGTGGCGGTGGCGTTGGCGGACAAGATCGACACGCTTGTCGGCTTCTGGGCGATCGATGAGAAGCCGACGGGGAGCAAGGACCCGTATGCGTTGCGCCGCGCCGCGCTCGGTGTCATCAGGTTGATTGTCGATAACACGCTGCGCCTGCCGATCCTGACGACCGCCAAGTCCGCGATGAAGGGCTTTTCTGCGAACGCGGATGTCGACACGCTTCCGAATGATCTCCTCTCCTTCTTCGCCGACCGTCTGAAGGTCCAGCTCCGCGACCAGGGCGCGCGTCATGACCTTGTCGATGCTGTGTTCTCCCTCGGCGGCCAGGACGATCTCCTGCTCATCGTCCGCCGCGTCGAGGCGCTCGGAAAATTCCTCGACAGCGACGACGGCAAGAACCTGCTCGCGGGCACCAAGCGTGCCGGCAACATCCTCGCGATCGAGGAGAAGCGGGACAAGCGCACCTTCGATGGCGCGCCGGATGCCGCGCTCTACACGCTCGGTGAAGAAAAGGCGTTGGCGAAGGCAATCGAACAGGCAAAGCGCGAAGCTTCTGCCGCGGTGGCCAAGGAAGATTTTGCCGCCGCGATGAGCGCGATGGCAAAATTGCGGCCGGCGGTCGATGCCTTCTTCGACAAGGTCAAGGTCAATGACGAGGATCCCAAGGTCCGCGAGAACCGGCTGAAACTGCTGAACGAAATCCGCGCCGCGACGCGTGCGGTTGCGGATTTCTCCAAGGTCGAGGGTTGATGGACCAACAGCGTGGGTGTTCTGCAGACAACAGAAAAGCCCCGCCCAAGAAAACGCCGGGCGGGGCTTCCAGGTCCGGTCGCATCTCGCGCACATCCGCTTGCGCGGCGCCCGAACCCATCGTCCAGGCGATCTGGTTTATTCGACCACCTGAATGATGCGACGCGAGCGCGGCTCGACCAGGACGGTCTCGCCATTCACGACGGTGTAACGATAAGGCGTCGCGCCGAACCGCTGCGGCACGTCGTAATAAGTCACGCCGACTTCCGGCAGCACGGAGCCGACCACGACGCGATCCGGAATCGTGTAATTTGGTACGCGTTCGCGCACGATGTATTCGCGGAACGCCGGGCGCTGGTCGGCCGCGATGCCTCCGTCCGCTTCGATCGCAACCGAACCGCCGCGAACGATGCCCACAGTTTGCGCCTGCGCGGCAACAACCGGCACCGCGATCGCAGCCGTAACCGCTGCAGCGGCAAGAATTCTGTTTCGCATGGCTCACTCCATTCCATTCGTCACGCTGAAGGACGCCGGCCTTCGCCAGCGCGCTTGCGAGCCAATGCATCCGCGACGCCGATGTTCCGAAAAATTGCTGTCATATGCGCGGCATTTTCAGGGCAAATGCCGTGGGTGCGGAACCCATTGGCGCGGCGGGCGTCTTGATGTCGGAACTTCCTCAGCGGATAAGATGCCGCCTCGATTCGATCTTCCGAAAACCAGCCGGAGAAATTTCAATGGTCATCACCGCTGCGCATGTGCCTGCCATCGTGGCCCTGATTGCGGGCATCCTGATCCTGATCATGCCGCGGCTCCTCAATTTCATTGTCGCGATCTATCTGATCTTTGTCGGACTGGTCGGAATGGGCTTGTTGCGCTGGCTGCACCTCTAACGCGAAAGCAGGGTTTCGCGGCTTGCGCGAGACCCTTCAAAATGGTGTAAGGCGCGCATCTTCGACCCCTCTTACGGAATTGTTGTCTGACATGGCCAAAGCCGTCGCGAAGTCCAAGAAAGTTGCAGCGAAATCAAAGTCCTCCGTCTCGGCCCGCAAGGCCGCGCCGCAGGCGCGCAAGACACTGAAGAGCGCTGCCAAGGCGGCGCCGAAAGCCGCCGCCAAGCCGGCTGCAAAACCCGTGGCCAAGGTCCCGGCTGCGAAAACGGCAGCCGCCGCAATCAAGGCCGGCAAGTGGGTCTATACGTTCGGCGACGGCAAGGCGGAGGGTCAGGCTGGCTTGCGCGACCTGCTCGGCGGCAAGGGTGCCAACCTCGCGGAAATGGCCAATCTCGGCCTGCCGGTGCCGCCCGGCTTCACCATCCCGACGTCGGTCTGCACCTATTTCTACGAGCACGACAAGACCTATCCGAAGGAATTGAAGGCGCAGGTCGAGAAGGCGCTCGACTATGTCGGCAAGCTGACCGGCAAGGCGTTCGGCGACGCCAGGAATCCGCTGCTCGTGTCGGTGCGCTCAGGCGCGCGCGCCTCGATGCCGGGCATGATGGACACCGTGCTCAATCTCGGCCTCAACGACCGGACGGTCGAAGCGCTCGCCGAGCTCTCGGGCGACCGCCGCTTCGCCTATGACAGCTATCGCCGCTTCATCACCATGTATTCGGACGTGGTGCTCGGCTTCGAGCATCATCACTTCGAGGACATTCTCGACACCTTCAAGGACAGCCAGGGCTATTCGCTCGATACCGACCTCACCGGCGATGACTGGGTCGAGCTGGTTGCCAAGTACAAGGAGGCGGTGGCGCGGGAGACCGGACACGATTTCCCGCAGGATCCGCACGACCAGTTGTGGGGTGCGATCGGCGCGGTGTTTTCATCCTGGATGAATGCGCGTGCGGTGACTTATCGCAAGCTGCACGACATTCCGGAGTCCTGGGGCACCGCCGTCAACGTGCAGGCGATGGTGTTCGGCAATATGGGTGAGACCTCGGCCACCGGCGTTGCTTTCACGCGCAACCCCTCGACCGGCGAGAGCAAGCTCTACGGTGAATTCCTGATCAATGCGCAGGGCGAGGATGTCGTTGCCGGCATCCGCACGCCGCAGGACATCACCGAGGACGCGCGCCAGGAAAGCGGTTCCGACAAGCCGTCGATGGAAGCTGCGATGCCCGCGGCGTTCAAGGAGCTGACGCGGATCTATACGCTGCTCGAGAAGCACTACCGCGACATGCAGGACATGGAGTTCACGGTCGAGCAGGGCAAGCTGTGGATGCTGCAGACCCGCAGCGGCAAGCGCACCGCGAAGGCGGCCTTGCGCATCGCGGTCGAACTCGCCAATGAGGGTCTGATCTCCAAGCAGGACGCGGTGACGCGGATCGATCCGGCCTCGCTCGATCAGCTGCTGCACCCGACCATCGATCCGGCCGCGAAGCGCGACGTGATCGCGACCGGTTTGCCGGCTTCGCCCGGTGCGGCCTCGGGCGAGATCGTGTTCTCGTCGGACGAAGCGGCCAAGCTGCAGGCCGACGGACGCAAGGTGATTCTGGTCCGCATCGAGACCAGCCCCGAAGACATCCACGGCATGCACGCCGCCGAAGGCATTTTGACGACGCGCGGCGGCATGACCTCGCACGCGGCGGTGGTCGCGCGCGGCATGGGCAAGCCCTGCGTCTCCGGCTGCGGCACCATCCGCGTCGATTACGGGCGCGGCACGATGAGCGTGGGCCAGCGCACCTTCAAGACCGGCGATGTCATCACCATCGACGGCTCGGTCGGCCAGGTGCTGGCCGGCCGCATGCCGATGATCGAGCCGGAACTCTCCGGCGAGTTCGGCACGCTGATGGGCTGGGCCGACCAGGCCCGCAAGCTCGGCGTCCGCGTCAACGGCGACACGCCGGATGACGCGCGCACCGCGGTGAAGTTCGGCGCCGAGGGCATCGGCCTCTGCCGCACCGAGCACATGTTCTTCGAGGAGACGCGCATCCGCACCGTGCGCGAGATGATCCTCTCCGAGGATGAGCAGTCGCGCCGCGCCGCGCTGTCGAAACTGTTGCCGATGCAGCGCGCCGACTTCGTCGAATTGTTCGAGATCATGAAGGGCTTGCCCGTCACGATCCGCCTGCTCGATCCGCCGCTGCACGAGTTCCTGCCGCACACGCAGGCCGAGATCGAGGAAGTGGCGCGTGCCATGAACACCGATCCGCGCAAGCTCGCCGATCGCGCTCGCGAGCTTGCCGAATTCAACCCGATGCTCGGGTTCCGTGGCTGCCGCCTGGCGATCGCCTACCCCGAGATCGCCGAGATGCAGGCGCGCGCCATTTTCGAAGCCGCCGTCGAAGCCGGCAAGCGTACCGGCAAGGCGGTTGGCCTCGAGGTGATGGTGCCGCTGATCGCGACCAAGGCCGAGTTCGATGTCGTGAAGGCGCGGATAGATGCGACCGCGCAGGCCGTGATGAAGGAGACCGGCGTCAGGCTGAACTATCAGGTCGGCACCATGATCGAGCTGCCGCGCGCCTGCCTGATGGCCGGCCAGGTGGCGGAGACTGCGGAGTTCTTCTCCTTCGGGACCAACGATCTGACGCAGACCACCTACGGCATCAGCCGCGATGACGCCGCGAGTTTCCTCGGCACTTACGTTGCGAAGGGCATTCTCGAGATCGATCCGTTCATCTCGGTCGATCGCGACGGCGTCGGCGAACTCGTCAGGATCGGGGTCGTGCGCGGGCGCAAGACGCGGCCGAGCCTCAAGGTTGGTATCTGTGGCGAACATGGCGGCGATCCCGCTTCCGTCGCCTTCTGCCACGAGGTCGGCCTCGACTACGTCTCGTGCTCGCCCTATCGCGTGCCGATCGCGCGTCTCGCCGCGGCGCAGGCGGCGCTGGGCAAGGCGATCGCCAGCCAGGCGTGATGCTGCAGCGATATTGGCGAACACAACGTCATGCCCGGGCTCGTCCCGGGCATTTTCGTTTCTTAAAGCATGATCCAGCCGCTGACCCCGGCCTCGTCATTGCAAGCGAGGCGTAGCGCCGCTCGGCTTCGTTGTTTTGTTGACCGATTGTTTACCACTTCCATCCGTCGCGCATTTACCAACGCTTTCGATGCGTCGGGCAAAAAGCCCGCAATCGCTTGTGTGTAGCGCGCAAGCAACGCCGGTTAACCCGGCGGCAACCTAAATTCGATAGCAACAAAAAAGGTCGAATTGCGCGGACGTACCGTATTCGATTGCACTGAGTAAGCGTTGCGTGAGCGTACGATGTTTGTGTTGTGTAACCAGCCGAAGAGCGTCCGCCTTGCGCTCTTCGGCCTCGGTCTCAGCATCTTCGCGTTGATGCCAACCGAGATCGGATATCAGGATATCGCCGCGCTGCTGGCCCGACAGCCGGGCGTCGCCGAGCGCTGGCAGAAGCGAGTGTTTGCTTCCGCGGTTGGTTCCATCCAGGTCGCGACCTACAGCTTTGGCCGTCCGATCGGCACATCCGCTCCACAGACCGCGACATATCGCTTCGCAAGCCTCGACAATCAGGGCATCAACATCACGGGGAGCGTGACGCACAATCCGCTCGCCGCGCCGCCACCGCGCTACCAGGCCTCCGATTTTCCCAAGGTCGATCGCACGCTGAAGGGCGACCGTCTCGCCATCGCAAAGCCCGGTCCGGTCGAGCCCGCCGCGCCGGCAGGCAATGCGCCGTCTAACGCGGATCCGTCGACCTCGAATTCATCGGTCATGGGCATGAAGACCGCCGAGAGCGCGCCGCTCGATCCCGAGCTGCAGGAAGCGCTGCGTGCACCGCCGTTGCCGCAATATGCGGCGCCGCCGCAAGATCCGCAGTATGATTTGTCGTCGTCACGCGAGGTTGCCCCGCACGACGACCTCAAGGGTGAGGGCGCCGCGAAGGCTGCAGCCGAGCCCGCAACGACGCCGCGCGATGCGTTTTCGTTCAAGACCTCGACCCTGTTCTTTGGCTCGTCGCTCGGCACGCCCGAGAACATGGAGCGCTGGCAGCCCGGCGAGGAGCCGACAATCATCACGCCCCCTGCGGGGCCTGATCCGGACATGAAAGTGATGGCGTCGCTACCTGTCGATGCTGACGGCCCGGTCCGGGCCGGCGAGATGGGCGAGAGCATCGCGCCGAAGGGCGAGGTCAATGCCGACAACCAACGCGCCAAGACGCCGGCGGAGCGGCTTGGCCTGTTCGACGAGAAATCGCGCGCAAAGTCGGAAAAGTGCCTGGCCGAAGCGGTCTATTTCGAGGCCCGCGGAGAAGCGGTGCGCGGCCAGATCGCGGTCGCGCAAGTCGTGCTGAACCGTGCCTTCTCAGGAAAATACCCCGACACCGTGTGCGGTGTGGTCTACCAGAACAAGCACCGCCATTTCGCCTGCCAGTTCACCTTCGCCTGCGACAACATCCGAGATGTCATCCGCGAGCCCGATATGTGGGAACGCGCGCAGAAGATCGCGAAGGCGATGCTGGATGGCCGCTTGTGGCTGCCGGAGGTCGATCGCTCGACCCATTATCATGCCTATTGGGTACGGCCCTCCTGGGTCAGCGAAATGAAGAAGACCTACAAGTTCGGTGTGCACACCTTCTATCGCCCGCGTGCCTGGGGCGACGGCAGCGACGCGCCGAGCTGGGGCAACCCGACCGAGACCGCCGCGATCTCGGCGCAGCTCGCCGAAGCCGCGCAAAGTTCCGCCGAACACGCCAGCGCGAAGCGGTAGCTTCACCCCGCCAGGGCCGGGCTGGGACCTGCAGCGGGATTGGCTCAAGCGATCATCGGCTCGTCGAATCGCACTTCGTGGCGGGACGCGCACTCTCCCAGATTTTGCAGAGCTGCTCTGCGCCTTGATTTTTTCCGCCGCCCCCCCTTGGGATTTGCATGCACCTGCATTAACTCCCCGTAACATTTTGCGCGGGGGCACTCCCGCCAGAAACTGCGGGGGACCGACAAGATGGCTGTGACCACCGGCGAGCTTCGTCCAACCTCCGCCACGTGGCGCACCCCGCTCGTGATCATCATCTGCGGCTGCGCGATCGCGCTTCTGAGTTTCGGGCCGAGGTCGAGCCTCGGCTTCTTCGTGCAGCCGATGGGTCGCGAGTTCGCCTGGGGTCGCGACGTGTTCGGCCTTGCGCTCGCGCTCCAGAACCTCTTATGGGGCCTCGGCCAGCCCTTCGCCGGTGCGATCGCCGACCGCTTCGGCGTTCTGCGTGTGATGGTGGTCGGCGCGCTGCTTTATGCCGCGGGCCTGCTGCTGATGCGCTACTCGACGACACCGTTGTCGCTCAATATCGGCGCGGGCGTGTTGATCGGCTTCGGCCTGTCGGGCTCGTCCTTCAACCTCGTACTGTCGGCCTTCAGCAAGCTCTTGCCGCCCGAACGGCGCGGCATCGCGCTCGGTGCCGGCACCGCGGCGGGCTCGTTCGGCCAATTCCTGTTCGCTCCTTTCGGCGTCGCGCTGATCGACAATTTCGGCTGGCAGACTGCGCTTGTCGTGTTCGGCGCGCTGATGCTGCTGATCCTGCCGCTCTCGCTCGCGCTTTCGACGCCGCGCGCGGAGACCGGCGCCGCTCCGGCCGCCGATCAGCAGTCGTTCAAGACCGCGCTTGCCGAGGCCTTCGGGCACCGCTCCTATGTGCTACTCGTGCTCGGGTTCTTTACCTGCGGCTTCCAACTCGCCTTCATCACCGTGCATCTGCCGGCTTATCTCGCCGATCGCGGCATCCCGGCGTCGACCGGCGGCTGGGTGATCGCGGCGATCGGCCTGTTCAATATTGTCGGGTCGCTCAGCGTCGGGTGGCTGCAGAACCTGTTTCCGAAGCGCTACATCCTGTCGCTGATCTATTTCACCCGCGCACTCTCGACCATCGCCTTCATCTCGTTTCCGATCACGACCTTCTCGGCGATCGCGTTCGGCGCGATCTCCGGCCTGACCTGGCTCTCTACGGTGCCGCCAACCTCAGCGCTGGTGGCGCTGATGTTCGGCACGCGCTGGTTTGCCACGCTCTATGGATTTGCATTCGTGAGCCATCAGGTCGGCGGCTTCCTCGGCGTCTGGCTCGGTGGCATCGTGTTCGAGCACTATGGTTCCTATACGCCGATCTGGTGGCTGTCGGTGCTGTTCGGTGTGTTGTCAGCGCTGATCAATTTGCCGATAGTGGAAGCACCCGTCGCCCGCGCGGTTGCGCGGCCGGCCTGATGGGCTAAACATTCCCCGAAACCGGAATTTCGGGGAGAGCTATCGTGGCAACCTTCAAGGCGATCAGGATCGACAAGGCGGACAAGGGTACCTCCGCCGCGCTCACGCAGTTCGACGAAGCCGAACTGATGGATGGCGACGTTACCGTGCGGGTCGAGTGGTCGACGCTAAACTACAAGGACGGTCTCGCGCTCACCGGCAAGGCGCCGGTCGTGCGCCGGTTCCCGATGATCGCCGGCATCGATTTTGCCGGCACGGTCGAACAATCCAGCCATCCCGCCTGGAAGGCTGGCGACAAAGTGGTCTGCAACGGCTGGGGCATGGGTGAGACCCATCTCGGCGCCTACGCCGAGAAGGCGCGCGTGAAGGGCGATTGGCTGGTGCGGCTGCCGGATGGAATCTCGGCGCGCGATGCAGCGGCGATCGGCACCGCCGGCTACACCGCGATGTTGTCGGTGCTGGCGCTGGAGAGACACGGGCTAACGCCCAAGAGCGGCCCGATCGTGGTGACGGGCGCTGCCGGCGGCGTCGGCTCGGTGGCGACCGCGGTGCTGTCCAAGCTCGGCTATCACGTCATTGCCTCGACCGGGCGAATGGCCGAAGCGCACTATCTGAAGAGCCTCGGCGCGTCCGAGGTGATCGATCGCGCCGAGTTGTCCGGCCCCGCCAAGTCGCTGGCGAAGGAGCGCTGGGCCGGCGGTGTCGACAGCGTCGGGTCGACCACGCTCGCTAATCTCCTCTCCATGACCCGGTATGGCGGCGCCATCGCCGCCTGCGGTCTGGCGGGCGGCATGGACCTGCCGACCTCGGTGGCTCCCTTCATTTTGCGCGGAGTGTGCCTTCTCGGTATCGATTCGGTGATGTGTCCGATCGAACTGCGGCGAACCGCCTGGCGTCGTCTCGCCAGCGATCTGGATAAGGCAAAACTCACTGATATAACTAGTGAAATTTCCTTGGGCGATGTGATGGCTTACGGCCCGAAAATCCTCGCCGGCGAGGTCCGCGGCCGGATCGTGGTAAAAATAGTCTGACCGCGTTCAGAATTTACCAACCAAGCTGCTCCAATGTTGCCACTGTTCGTATGGTAAGCAGTGGGTAAAGAAGCCTGCGGCATGATCCGGGGGGCCGGATTTCCCTCGCTATCGGCGCGGAAGCGTTTGTGCGAGGATCATGCTCAAGGTGCGGGAGCCCGCGCTCGTAAGTGGAGTAGGTACATGCTTGCGCGTTTGGTGTTGGGGGCCGTCACGGCCGGAGCGATGGTCGTGCCGGCACTCGCAGGCATGATGAGTGCGGAAGAGGCGCGTAAATTCGTCGCTGGCAAGGTGTTCGCCTTCACCTGTTTCGATGGCACCCGCGGCGCGGGCCGCATCCTCGACGACATGGGCGCGGCGGGCTCGATCCAGTTCTCCGGCTCCGGCCCGCTCCGTCATGTGCGCTTGCCCGGCAACACGTTGCAGATCCGCGGCCAGAGCGTCTGCGCCTCGCTGAAGGGCCTGCCATTCGAGCCTTGCTTCAACCTCGACAAGCGGGATGAACGTTCGTTCCGCGGCTCGGTCTCCGGCATGGGCTTCGCGTATTGCGATTTCCGCAATCAGGGCGGCAAGCAGATGCTGATGGCGCGCGCGGTTGCGCGGCCCCGTTCGCTACGTGCATCGGAGCAGACTCGTTCAGCCGATGCGTCGCGCGCCGACGTGACGTCGCGTGTGGAAACGCCTCGCGTCGAAAGCACCAAGCTCGAGCCCGTCAGGGCCGAACCGGCGAAGATCGAGAACGCGCCCGAGTTGCGCCGCTCGACTGACTGACGCGACCGATATATCCACGCGCGAGAAATGTCTCCGCCGACAAGCCGTAGTCATACGGATGGCGGTGCTCATGCCTTGGTAGCTACTCACTCTCCAACGTCTCACGAGGGATCGGAGGCGGCTCTCGCATTTGAGTAGTGTTATGGCGCAGTATTTTTTTCGGATCAGTCACGGTGCCTACGCCGGTGCATACGATCAGGGGACGGAGTTCGAGAGCCGCGAGGCCGCGTGGGCCGAGATGACGAAAGTCTGCAGCAACTTCCTCGGCACCATCTCGCGCAATCTCAAGCAGAACAGCGAGTGGCATATGGAGTTGCTCGACGAGGGCAGGAAGCCCGTGTTCAGGATTCGCCTTGTGGCGGAATCCGTCGTTTGACAGCGTTCGCATCCGCCGCGACGGCGCCTATCCCTCTGCCTGCGGAACAGGCGGGGGCGAGGCTGGCGCGGCGGCTGGCCTGCGGAACAGGATTCGCTGGTACAGCCATCCGATCGCGACCAGCACCATGCCGAGGCACATGAACGACAGCGCGCGGTAGACGCCAGCCAGCGTCGACATATCGATCAGAAAGGCCTTGAGGATCGTCAGGCCGATTACCGCGGCGGAAGCGAGCCGCGCGCGCTGCGAATTGACGAGGATGCCGATGCCGAGCAGCGCCACGCCGAACATCAGCCAGGCAATCGAGTAAGTGTACTGTTCGGCGCCGGTGGTCTCGCCGCGGGTCAGCACTGGACCGTGGTAGATCCTGCGAATCTCGAACGTCACATAGGCGAGCGCGAGGATCAGCGCGCCGGCGGCGATGCAGTTGGCGTAGCCCGCGGGGCGATAGCCCGCCACCGCATGGGACAGAACCAGCGCCAGTGCCGCGGGGACGGCGTAGCCGAGCAGCAGCAGGTTGATGAAGGTGCCGCCGACGTCCTCGGGCCACAGCATCGGGTTCTGCAGCCCGAGCAGCCCGAACAAGCTGCCCAGTCCGGCGAAGGCGGTGAGCAGCACTGCGCCGACATTGTGCACGATGCTGCCAGTGCGGATGCGCAACCGTTCCAGCCCGATCGCCATAGCGAGCGCCACGCAGACCTGCAGCGCGATCTCGGTCAGTCCGGCGCTGTCGCGATAGACGTCGCCATGGTTGACCGCATGACGGATTTCCATGAAGGCGAGCAGCACCGTAAACAGGATTGCGGCGGATTCGACCATGCGAAGCGGCACGTCGTCGCCGTTGCGGCGCAGGAAGCGGCTTCCGGCCCAGAACGAGGCCGCCGGAATGCCGTAGCCCCACAAGAGCCAGTTGAAGATCGGCATCGTGCCGACGGCGTCACCCGCTATACGCGGCTCGTAGCCGATGCGCAGCACCACGATGCCGGCGAGGATAGCCGCGAGCCAGCGCAGGAACGGGATCGGCCGCCGCACCGAAATCCAGGCCGTCCCCATCGACACCAGCGCGAGCGCGATGGTGAGCCAGCCCTTTTCGAGCGCGAAGGTGAGGGCCAGCGCAAGAGAGGCGAGCGCGCCGGTCGCAAACAGCGCAATCGAGGGTATGAACTCGGGCCGATCGCCGCGCCTGGCCAGCGCTTCCGTCGCGGCGGCGTAGGCCGCGCCCAGCAGCACCGCCACGACCGCAAAGGGAATTGAACGATCGAGATGTGCGATGCGGGCGTAGAGCGCAACAAGCAGCGCGAGCGGCGTGAAGACGGCCGATGCGGCCCAACTCACCACGATCCTCGTCGTGGCAAAGCGCGTCTGGGCGAAGAAGCCAGCGACGCCGAAGGCGGCTGCAAAGATGGCTGCGGTGACGAGATGCAGCGACACCGAGCCGTCGGTCGCCGAGGGGCCGATACCGGGGATGGCGCCGCCCGGCAGCACCAGCATGTCCACATTGCGGCGGACGGCCCATTCGCCGAACACGATGAAGACGAGGATCGACGCGGCACCGACCGCGCCTGTGGCAGCTGGCGCGCGCCAGGCGACGAGGAGGCTGCATGCGGCCAGCAGCGCGAAAGAGATCATTGCGGCGTCCGCGTGGGCGCTGTTCAGCACGATCAAGGTCGCGCCGAACAAATAGGCCGCAAGCGAGCCCGACGAGATTGGCTCTATCTCCTCACTATCGCCTGCCGGGCCGAACATGAAGCCGCAGACGACCAGCAGCGCCGCGAGCACGAAGCCTGCGATCACATGGAACGCGTGCGGCGCGACTATGCCAGGTCCGCATTGCAGGCAGGGGAAGGTCCAGAGCAGCGCGAACACGATGGTTGTGACCGCAAGCCAGCGCCACAGCCGGATGCGCGCGAGCCCGAACGACGCGGCAGTCACGATCGCAAGGTAGACGTAGAGCGACCAGAAGTCGGGCTTGTCGGATGACACCAGGATCGGCGTGACGAAGGCGCCGACCACGCCAAGTCCCGCCAGCGCCGGCCCGTGCAGCAGCGCGGCCGCGAGCGTGCCGAGCGCGACCATGCCGAGCAGGATGAAGGCAGTGGCGGGTGCGAGGAAATCATAAAGCGCGTAGGCGGCGTAGACCGTGGCGAACGCCACCGCGGTGCCGGCGGCTGTGAGGATTGCCGGGATATTGGCGATCGGCAGCGCGGCGATGTTCGAGATGCTCTCCTTGCGCCGCGTCCATTCGCCCGCCGCGAGGAGGGCCAGTGCGAACAAACCGCCGAGCATGGTGCGCACGCCGGGGCCAAGCAAGCCGGCCTCGATCGAATAACGCACCATGAAGAAGCCGCCGAGCGCGAGCGTCAGCCCACCGAGCCAGACCACCCAGCGTGTGCCAATGGTCTCCTCAAAACCGCGCTCCGCCGGTGGCGGCAGCGCGGCGGCGGGCGCGGTCTCCGGTGTGTCCGGCGGCGCGGAAACGGCCTCGGGCGGCAGCGGCGGCGGCCGGGTCGAAGACGCTGGCAGCGTCTGCTCGACCTCCTGCAGCGGCGTCAGCGGCGGCGTGACCCCGGGCGCGGCGATTGCTGCCGCAGCCTCGATCGCGTCCAGCCGGCTCCTCAGCGCCGCAACCTGGTTGAACGCCTTGCGCGCGAAGATGATGGCGATGATGGCGACGACCAACGCGAGGAAGTCGAACGGCGAGTCGAGCATTGGGCCTCCGGCAAAGCACGCCGGGCCGTTGGCCGGTCGGCCGCCCGTCGCAACTCATTAGGTGCAGCCTTGAAGCCCAAAAGTTCAAGCGGTTCGGTGTGGCACGTTGGTGCTATTCCAAATCGATCCGGAAGGGCCGTCCTTCGACCGACATGGTGCCTGGACCTATCGCGTCGAGTGCGCGCAGCATCCGGCCCTCGCGTCCCAGCGCCTTGTCGGCCAGGCTGACGATAAGCCGGTTCGGCGAGGCGATCGGGGAGGCCTGGCGGATCTGGCGGGCGATTGCCATCTCGTCGCGATGCGGATTGAGCGCGCAAACCGCGGCGAAAGCGCTCGCGGTCGAGCGGCTGATGCCGGCATAACAGTGAACGACCATCGGCGCGCGGCGGTCCCAGCCTCGCACGAAGGCCAGTACCTTTTCGATGTGGACCTCCGATGGGGCGACGAATCCGACCATCTGCTCAGTGATGTCGTCCATCGACACTTTCAGATGATTGGCGGCAAGCACCGAGGGCGGCCGCAGTACCTGGTCGACATTGGCCATCACCGTCAGCACATGGCTGGCGCCGGTGGTCCTGACCGTGTCGGGAAGCGCGGCAAGCGAGCAGACGTGGAGCATGGTGATCCCGGGAGTATTCAGTCTGACGCGGATTATAACGGCTGCCGCAGGGTGGGCAAAGTGAAGCGCCCCGCCATTTGCACCGCGAAACGAAGGGTGGGCACGACGCTTCACGGGTCTTGCGTGCCCTGCAACAGATACGATCGGTCATCTGTGCAATGCGTTGAAGCGCTGGACGAACTGCTTTTCGGCTCTGGCCGCTGTCCACGGCGTCAGATAGTCGCGTTCGGTCGCTTCGGGCAGGCCGGGGTCGCGGCCGAAGAGCCGCTTGGCTTCGGCTTCCGAGAAACCCGCAAGACGCGTCGCTTCGAGATAGGCGGCACCGCGATCGGCGGCCTTGATCTGCTGCGTAATCTCGTCGGCGAGCAGTGCAGGCAAGCCAAAGCGAACATGGATCGCAGATAGCAGACGCTTCTCCACCACCTTGTAGTCGCCGCCGAGCACCGCCTTGAATGGTGAGATCATGTCGCCGATGACATATTCGGGCGCATCATGCAACAAGGCTGCCAGGCGCATGCGCATATCGACGCGCGGCACCTGCTGGCGCAGGACGGCCTCCACAAGGAGCGTGTGCTGCGCTACCGAGAAAATGTGAGCACCGCTGGTCTGGCCGTTCCAGCGGGCGACCCGCGCCAGACCGTGCGCGATGTCGACGATCTCGATGTCGAGCGGCGACGGGTCCAGCAGGTCGAGCCGGCGCCCGGACAACATCCGTTGCCAGGCGCGGACGGATTCGGCCGATTTGCGGACCGTCATTTCGTCTTGAGCCGCGGCGCGCGATGCTTGCCGCCGCAGCTCTCGTGGCAGAAGCAGGTGACGAGGTGATCGTTGACCATGCCGGTCGCCTGCATGAAGGCATAGACGATGGTCGGACCGACGAATTTGAAGCCGCGTGCAGCAAGCTCCTTGGATATCTTCACCGAGACCGGCGTCGACGCCGGCACGCTTGCCGTGGTCTTAAACTGGTTGACCTGCGGCTTGCCGTCGACAAAGTCCCACAGGAACTTCGAGAAGCCCGGGCCTTCCTCCATGATCTTCCCGTATGATTTCGCGCTCGCGATCGCGCCCTCGATCTTTGCGCGGTTACGGACGATGCCGACATCGTTCATCAGCGCATGGATCTTCTTGGCGTTGTAACGCGCGATCTTTTCGGGCTCGAAGTCGTCGAAGGCTTTGCGGAAATTCTCGCGCTTGCGCAGGATCGTGATCCACGAAAGCCCGGCCTGGAAGCCGTCGAGGATCAGCTTCTCATAGAGCGCGCGGTCGTCATATTCCGGCACGCCCCATTCCGTGTCGTGATAGGCGATGTAGAAAGCGTCGTCACCCGGCCAGGGACATCGCATCTTCCCGTCGGGATGCAGTCGCGCGGAACGGGTCATGTGACAGTCTGCTTCGGTGCGGCGCGGACGGCGTCCGGCTCGGCGAGACGAAGGCCGAGGCCGCCTGCGGTCAGCGACAGCCCGGCGTCGAGCGCGTCGGCAACGCGATCGGTGCGGACCAACGCGAGACCGTTCGGTCCGGCGGTCGAGCCGATGGTGCCGACCGGCTTGTCACCGGCCAGGATGGTCGCGCCGGCCTCCGGCGAAGGACCGTCAAGGATGACCTTCACTGTGCGGGTGCGCGCAGTGCCGCGATGCTGCATGCGCGATACCACTTCCTGGCCGACATAGCACCCCTTGTCGAAATCGACGCCATGCAGGCGGTCCATGTTGGACTCGTGCGGAAAGGCGTCGCCATAGATGAAATCGAGCCCGCCGCGCGGGATGCCTGTGGCGATGCGATGCGCTTCATAGGCGTCGTTGTCGACAAGATCGGCGCCGATCACGTCGGCGAGTTTCTGCTTCAGCTCTTCCGGGATCAGGATACGCCAGCCGAGCGCCGCGTTGCGCGGGTCGGCAAAGGACAGATCGGGATGCATCGCCGGTTCGCCATCCCAGGCCGCGAGCACGCCGAGGCTGTCGGACAGATTCTCGACTGCGACCTTGGCGCGCAGCTTGTAGAAGCCGAGCTTATCGGCGAGCCCCTTGGTAAGGGCCCGCGGCGCGTCGATCAGGAAGCCACCGCCATGGCCGGCAGGCGCCTCGGTGATCAGGAAATCCACAATGATCTTACCCTGCGGCGTCAGCAGCGCGCCGAACTGTCCGAGGCCCGGCCGCAATTGCTCGACGTCTGTTGTGATGAGGCCGTTGAGGAAGTTGCGGGCGTCCTCGCCAGAGACCTTGACTACACCTCGATCTGGAAGAAACGCTGCTTTCATTCGTAAATCTGGCTCTTTTCCAAGTTCCTTTGGGAAACGCCGGAGGCGGTATCCCCTGCCAAACTAAGGCGCTAGAGTGCATCGAACAAGGCCCGCGCGACAGCGGAGAGCGGGCGCCGAGGACCGATGAATCAGCATTTTGACACCATTCTAAAATCTGGCACCGTGGTCAATCAGGACGGCGAGGGCGTGCGCGACATCGGCATTGTCGGCGGCCGCATCGCAGCGATCGGCGGGCTCGGCCAGGCCTCGGCGGGCGAAGTGATCAACTGCAAGGGCCTGCACATCCTGCCTGGGGTCATGGACACCCAGGTGCACTTCCGCGAGCCCGGCCTGACACACAAGGAGGATCTGGAGACCGGATCGCGCAGCGCCGTGATGGGCGGCGTCACCGCCGTGTTCGAGATGCCGAACACCGATCCGCTGACCGTGACGGAAGCGGCCTTCACCGACAAGGTGAAGCGCGGCCAACACCGCATGCATTGCGATTTCGCGTTCTTCATCGGCGGCACCCGGGAGAACGTGCAGGACCTGCCGGAGCTCGAGCGCGCGCCGGGCTGCGCCGGGGTCAAGGTATTCATCGGCTCCTCCACGGGCGCGCTCCTGGTCGAGGACGACGAGAGCCTGCGGCGCATCTTCCAGGTGATCCGGCGCCGCGCCGCCTTTCATGCCGAGGACGAGTATCGCCTCAACGAGCGCAAGCCGTTGCGCGTCGAGGGCGATCCGCGCTCGCATCCGGTGTGGCGCGACGAAACCGCCGCGCTGATCGCGACCGAGCGCCTGGTCGGGCTCGCACGCGAGACCGGCAAGCGCATTCACGTGCTGCACATTTCAACCAAGCAGGAGATCGAATATCTACGCGACCACAAGGATGTCGCGTCCTGCGAGGCGACACCGCACCACCTCACCATGGCCGCGCCTGAATGCTACGAGCGGCTCGGCACCCGTGCCCAGATGAATCCGCCGGTACGCTCGGCCGATCACCGCGCCGGCATCTGGTACGGCATCGAGCAGGGCATCATCGATGTGCTCGGCTCGGATCACGCGCCGCATACCGCGGAAGAGAAGGCCAAGACCTATCCGGCCTCGCCCTCAGGCATGACCGGCGTGCAGACGCTGGTGCCGTTGATGCTCGATCACGTCAACGCCGGCCGCCTGTCGCTGCAGCGTTTCGTCGATCTGACCAGCGCCGGCCCGGCGCGGTTGTTCAACATCGCCTGCAAGGGGCGCATCGCCGCGGGTTATGACGCCGACTTCACCATCGTCGACCTCAAGCGCAGCGAGACCATCACCGACAAGTGGATTGCCTCGCGCGCAGGCTGGACACCCTATGACGGCGTGCGCGTGCAGGGCTGGCCGGTCGGCACCTTCGTGCGCGGCGAGCGCGTGATGTGGCAGGGTGAACTGACGACGCCCTCGCTGGGAGAGCCGGTGCGGTTCCTGGAGACGTTGAAGCCGTAATTACTGCTTGGCCAGCGCCAGCGAGAACTCGCCGTTACGCACGCGCGTGGCGAGGCCCTCGGTGAATTTTGCTACCGCATCCTCGCCATAGGTGCTGACGAGTTCGGCCAGTGCCGCGAACAGGCTCGCCTGCGCCAGACAGTCGCCATCGACGCCATCATGACGCGCTTCCGCCCAGGCTTCGTTGAGATAGTTCAGCGCGGCCCGCTTTTGCTCGTGGTCCGGTAGCGGGCCGTGATGGAGGGGCGATGACGCAGGATGGCGCATGAAATTTCAACAAATGTGTGCGGCCCGGAATCGGACGCAAGGCCGGCGAGATGTAGCACGCATGCCGATACCGCCTAGGCCGTATCTTTAGGAAAGGTTAACGCGCGTCCACGTGTTTGAAGGAGAATTTCGCCCATCAGTCAAAAGAGCTGTGGATACAGTCCAGCACCGCGCGGGGCGAGGTGCAGCGGTACGCCGCGCCGGCCTCTGTCAGCTCGTCCCGGCTGCCATATCCGTAGAGCACGCCGATAGCGCGCATGCCGTTGCTTTTCGCGCCGATCACGTCATGGCTGCGGTCGCCGACCATCACCGCGTGAGCCGGGTCGATCCCGGTCTCTCCGATCGCGTAGGCGAGGAGATCGGCCTTGTTGACGCGGGTGCCGTCGAGTTCGGAGCCGAACACGTGATCGAAATAGGTCGCCAAGCCGAAATGGTCGATGATGCGCGTCGCAAAGACGTGCGGTTTGCTGGTCGCCACGAACATGCGACGCGAGGCCTGCCTCAGCGTTGCCAGCACGTGTTCGACATCGGGATAGACGCTGTTCTCGAACAGCCCGACATCGCCGAACCGTTCGCGGTAGAGCGCGACCGCGCGGTCAGCGAGCTCTTCGCCGCCGAGCAGCGTGGCGAAACTCGCGCGCAACGGCGGCCCGATGCACCAAGTCAGTTCATCCTGCGAGGGAGTCGGGTGATCCAGCTTCCGCAATGCATACTGGATCGAGCCGGTGATGCCGGGCTTGGGATCGGTCAGGGTACCGTCGAGGTCGAAGAAGATTGCAGTCTTGGTTCGCATGCTAGTTGGCATACCGGGCTGTGAGATCGCGGGAGATTTTCGAGCCTTCCTCGATGTAGCGGCGGATTGCCACCGCCGCGGCCGGCGTGCAGGTCCGATAGGTCTGCTGGAATCCGTTATAGCCGCGGTTGAAGCCGGCAATCATGCGGGCGCGGCGGTCGCCGGAGGGCGTCTCGGCGTCGATCAGCGCCTGCATCTCGTTGCGCCATTTGGAACCTTCATTGGCGCCGCAGATGCCGCGCAGATAGTGCAGGGTGCCGAGGATCTCGGCGAGCCGCTGCAATTCGCCGTCGAACGGCGCAGCCGCGTCCTGCGCCCGCACGGGCGCGGCGAGGCATGCCGACATCAGGATCAAAACGGCCAGAAAGGATTTGGACATCAGGGGTTCCGGAACGGCCGTGATATGCCTCCTCAATGCGCCCGAGGCAAGGCCGCATCGATCCAGAGAACGGCGTTAGACCAGCCGTCTGGCCGCCTGGACAATCTCCCGCAGGCCGCCTGTGAGCTTGAGATCGCCGATCTCCTCCGGCACCAGCCATTTGAAGTCATCGTGTTCCTCGTTCAGCACGGGCTCCCGGGAGACCCAGCGCGCCGCGAACGACATGATCAGATAATGCCCGCCCCCCGCGCCCGCCGGCAGCACCTCGCGCCAGCCGGCAAGGCCGACGATATCGATCCGCAGACCGGTCTCCTCATCGACCTCCCTGTGCAGGGCGGTGTGGAGGGATTCGCCGAATTCGACCCGCCCGCCCGGCAGCGAATAGAAGCCGTTGCCCGGTGAGCGGGCGCGGCGGACCAGCAAGACCTTGCCGTCGCGAAAGATCGCGCCGGAAACCGCGAGTTGGGGACGGGACGGAGGCTCGGACGAATTCAAGGCAATCGGCGACCGGTTGGGGATGTCATCATGACCGATAAATCAACCGGCCGCCATAATGGTGTCGACGTCGGCCTCAGCCGCGCCGTTGATCACGCCAGCCGTCTGCATCACCAACGGCTTGACCCAGACGATCGCCTGCCTCGCCAGCGTGACGCGGGTCTCGTCCAGCTGCACCCGGCGCATCGCAGCGCCGACCTCGGTCAGGATCCTCGTCATGTCGCCGGTCAGATGATCGAACTCGGCGCGGATTTGCGCATCGGCCGTCTCATAGGCCTCGATTGCAAGGTCGCGCGCCTTGAAATTGGAGGCGATGAAATGCTCGGCATAGGACAGCGGCCGCCATTCGAGGAAATCGCTGGCGCATTCCGGCATGTCCGGAATCATATCCAGCAGCATGATGGCTTCATTGAAGTGATTGAGGTAATCGGTGGCGAGGCCGGTGCGGGGATTGATGTTGGCAGCGCGCAGCCGCGCGGTCCGCGCCTCATCGGGATCTCCAGCTTGCAGGGGAAGGTCCGCTATGGCGGCCGTTGAAGTCATCTCGCCCACTCTTGATGCTCGGGGTTAAAGGGCAATAAACGGATGGATATCAGGACCCGGTATGTGCGGACGCTTTGTCATAACTTCGGCGCCGGCGGCGCTGCGGCAGTTGTTCGGTTATATCGAGCAGCCCAACTTCCCGCCCCGACATAATGTTGCGCCGACCCAGCCGATCCCGGTGGTTCTCCTGGAGAATGGCGGCCGGCATTTTCAGCTGATGCGCTGGGGCCTGATCCCGTCATGGGTCGAGGACCCCCGCAAATTCGCATTGCTGATCAACGCCCGCTCCGAGACAGTGCGGGACAAGCCGGCGTTCAAGAACGCCATCAAGCGGCGCCGCGCCCTGATCCCGGCCGACGGCTACTATGAATGGCAGGATGCCGGCGGCCGCAAGCGGCCCTTCTTCATCCATCGCCGCGACGGGCATCCCATCGCCTTCGCGGCCCTGACCGAGACCTGGATGGGCCCGAACGGCGAGGAGCAAGACACGGTCGCGATCGTCACCGCGCCGGCGAGCGCCGATCTTGCGACGTTGCATCACCGCGTGCCGGTCACGATCGCGCCCGGCGAATTCGAGCGCTGGCTCGACAGCCGCGCCAACAGCGTCGACGATGTCATGCCGATGCTGAGGGGGCCTGAGGTCGGTGAGTTCGCCTGGCATCAGGTGACCAAGCGGGTGAACCATGTCGACAACGATGATCCGCAGCTGGTGCTGCCGATGACTGTCGAGGCGATCGCGGCCGAGGAGGCGCCGCCGAAGAAGGCCGCGCCGCGCAAGCCCGCGGCGACCGAGGACGACGGGCAGGGGTCGTTGTTCTAGGCGATCTATGCAGTTCGAGTTCGTCATTTGAACAAATGCAGCGCCGCGTATTGCAGCAGCATGATGGTTTTGGCATCGACGATGCGGCCGTCGGCGACCATGGCAAGCGCTTCGTCGATCTCAAGCTCCAGCACCTCGATGTCCTCGCCCTCGTCGGCGACACCCCCACCGTCGCCGACGCGCATCGTGGCGTCATACTCGGCGACGAAGAAATGCAGCTTCTCGGTCACGGCACCGGGCGTCATGAAGGCCTCGAATACCTTCCGCACGTGCTCGAGCCGATAACCGATCTCTTCCTCAGCCTCGGCGCGGATGCGCTCCTCCGGCATAGCGTTATCGAGCATGCCGGCCGCGGCCTCGATCATCAGATCGTCATAGCCGTTGGCGAAGGCGGGGTAGCGAAACTGCCGCACCAGCACGACCGTTCGGGCGTTCAGATTGTAGGGCAGGAGCGCCGCGCCGTTGCCGCGGTCGTAGCTTTCGCGGACCTGCGTCTGCCACTCGCCATTGGCGCGGCGGTAGTCGAAGGTGGTGCTCGTGAGCAGATAGCGGGCGTTGGAAAGGATGCGAACGTCCTTGACGCGCACGCGGTCGGAGATGGTCATCGCTGTACCTTGCGCGTGCGCTTCACGGCGTCGGCTCACGGCCGTCAAGCCACTTGGCGAAGGTGACCCGCTCCTGGTCGTAATAGCCGAGCGACTCGTAGAAGGCACGGACCTTTGCGTTGTCGCCTCGCACCATCAACTGAAGCTTCGGGATGCCGCGTGCCCGCAGCCAATCCTCGGCCGCCGTCATGATGGCGCGACCGTGGCCCTCGAAACGATGATCGGGATCGACCGTGACATAGTAGACCCAGCCGCGATGTCCATCATGTCCGACCAGCACGGAGGCCACGAGCATGCCGTCGCTGCGGCCGAGCAGAACCGTCGAATTCGTTTCCTTGCGCGCAAGCGCGATATCTCCGGCCGGGTCATTCCAGGCGCGCAGCGAACCGCAGCGTGCCCACAAGGCGATCACATCGGGAACGTCGCTGTCCTCGATCGAATTGATCGTCAGCCAGTTGCCGTTCGCAGCCATGCTCACAGCACCTTGCCGGGATTCATGATTCCGAGCGGATCGAGCATCGCCTTGATGCTGCGCATCAGTTCGATCGCGACCTTGTCCTTTACCTCGGGCAGTTCCTCGCGCTTGAGCACGCCGATGCCATGCTCGGCCGAGATCGAGCCGCCCATCCGGAGCACGATCTCGAACACCAGGGCGTTGACGTCGTGCCAGCGCGCCAGGAAGTCGGCGGCATCGCCACCGACCGGCTGCGAAACGTTATAATGAATGTTGCCGTCGCCGAGATGGCCGAACGGCACCGGCCGCGATCCCGGGATCAGCTTCACCACCGCCGCATTCGCCTCCTCGATGAAGGCGGGGACGGCGGCAACCGGCACCGAGATGTCGTGCTTGATCGAGCCGCCCTCCGGCTTCTGCGCCGCCGACATCTCGTCGCGCAGCTTCCAGAACGCCTGGCGCTGGCTCAGATTTGCGGCAATGACTGCGTCGTCGACGATGCCGTCCTCCATTCCCTTGGCGAGGATGGCCTCCAGCGTGTCGCGGGCATCCTCGCGCGAGGACGACAGCTCCATCAGCACGAACCAGGGATGCTTGCTCGTCAAGGGATCTCGGATCTCGATACCGTGGCGGATCGAGAAATCGACCGCGATGTCGGCGAGCAATTCGAAGCTGGTCAGCGCGCCCGCCGCCTCGTCGCGCGAAATCGACAGCAGTTTCAGCGCGGCCGCCGGTGACTTCAGGCCGACATAGGCGGTCTCGATCGCGCGCGGCTTCGGGAACAGCTTCAGCGTCGCCGCGGTGATGATGCCGAGCGTGCCCTCAGCGCCGATGAAGAGGTTGCGCAGATCGTACCCGGTGTTGTCCTTCTTCAGCTTCGACAGCGCGTTCAGCACGCGCCCGTCGGCCAGTACAACCTCGAGCCCGAGCGCCATCTCGCGCGCCACGCCATAGGCGAGCGCGGTGGTGCCGCCGGCATTGGTCGAGAGGTTTCCGCCAATGGTGCAGCTTCCTTCCGCGCCAAGCGAGAGCGGGAACAGCCGGTCGACGTCGGCCGCGCGCTGCTGTGCCACCTGCAGCACCACGCCGGCCTCGCAGGTCATGGTGTTCGACTCGATGTCGAGGTCGCGTATCTTGTCCATGCGCCGCATCGAGACGACCACTTCGCCGTTATGCGGCGTCTGGCCGCCGACGAGGCCGGTATTGCCGCCTTGCGGCACCAGCGCGATCCTGCGCTCGGTCGCGAGCCTGCAGATCGCGGCGACTTCGGCGGTCGAACCCGGGCGCAGCACCAGCGGCGAACGGCCGTGGAACAGGTCGCGCTCCTCGGTGACATAAGGCGCGATGTCGGCGGCGTCGGTCACCGCATATTTCTCGCCGACGATGGCGCGGAATTGTTGGATCAGTTCGGGCGGAAGCGGTGGCGCGGCAGGCTGGACGAGATTCATTGTTCTTGGTCTTTCACATCCGGCAGGATCAGTTCCGGCCGACAGCCGCTCTGCGCAGCCGGTCGTTGATGGCTTCGCCCAGCCCGTCATCCGGAATGGGCATCACCGCGATCGCGTCTGCGTTTCTCTTGTCGAGCGCACGAAGGTAGCCAAAGAGATTGGCGGCGGCCTCGGCGAGATCGCCATGCTCGGACAGGTTCATCACCACCGAGGCGAGTTCGGCCCGCGCGACCTTGGCCGGCCCAAACGCGAGCAGCGCTTCGCCCACATGGACGTCGCTGGCATTGAGCCGCACAGGCGTTTTCGGTGCATAATGCGAGGCGAGCATGCCGGGCGCGATTGGCTGACCGCCGTCGCCTTCCAAATCCGGCGGTGCCTGCAGCACCGGATGGCCGAGCACGCGCTCGATCTCGGCACGCGTTAGTCCGCCCGGCCGCAATAGCGTCGGATCGGAGAAACAGCCGACGATGGTGGATTCGACGCCGACCTCAACCGGACCGCCATCGATGATCAGGTCGATGCGGCCGGCAAGATCGCCGTTCACGTGCTCAGCGGTGGTCGGCGAGACATGGCCGGAGATGTTGGCCGAGGGCGCGACCACGGCGCCGCCGAAGGCTTTGATGATGTCACGCGCCACCTTGTGGGCCGGGATCCGGATCGCGACCGTATCGAGGCCCGCGGTGGCAAGCTCCGCCACCGGGCAGGAGAGGGCTCTCGGCAGCACCAGCGTCAGCGGACCGGGCCAGAACGCCTCCGCAAGCCGCAAGGCCTGTCCGTCAAACAGCGCGATCCGCCGGGCGCAGGCGAGATCGGCGACATGGGCGATCAGCGGGTTAAAAGCCGGTCGGCCTTTGGCTTGGTATAGGCGGGCGATTGCACCTGCATTGCCCGCATCGGCGCCGAGGCCGTACACGGTCTCGGTCGGGAACGCCACCAGGCCGCCCTCGGCCAGCACGCCCGCTGCGGTCGCCGTGGCAGCGGCGCCAGCGGGCAAAATGAGCGTTTTCAGGCCTGTATCCACTGTGACTAAATCCTTAATCGGTGCCTTGCGGTCCCCGAAACCCAACGCTATAAGCCGCGGTCTCAGTCGGAGTGTGGCTCAGCCCGGTAGAGCACTGCGTTCGGGACGCAGGGGTCGCAGGTTCGAATCCTGCCACTCCGACCATCCATTTTTCGGGCGTTTTCTGATTGCTGCCGGTTCCCAAGTCAACCGACAACGCCCGCTTCATGCTCATGTCATATCAGCTTCCGTCGCGCCGGTCCCGCAGGAACCGCATTTCTTCGTCCTCACGAGGACGGGTCCCCTGGGTCGCGCGGCAAAATGGCACTTGGGTAACGACTCCTGACTTTCGCCAGGTACTGGATCCCCCGCCCGCGCGAGACATGACAAATCGACAGGACACGAGCCCGCGTTCTCGCGGCGCGATGCGTCCGAGCTTTGCGTCTCGTTCCGCCCTAAGAAAATTGAGGGCGCAGGGAAAGCCGGGTGCCGATCGCACCCATGGGTCCCGTGCAACAAAAAGCACGGGGGTAGGACCACAG
>NZ_JAFCJK010000001.1 GCF_018131005.1 Bradyrhizobium lablabi | reverse complement strand
TTGTCGTCCAGTCGCCAGCCGCGGCTGAACACGCGCTCGCCGTCCTCCCACAACACCTGAGAGCCATCGTCCGAGTAGGCGACGTTCAGCGACTGCTGCACCATCTGTCAGACTCCGGCGTCGGGCGTCGGCTCGAAGTTGGTTGCAAGCTCTTCGTGCGCCACGCGCGGCCTTGGCTACGCTCGACCGCACAACTGCACGAAATCATATAATTAATCCAAAGTTTGTTAGGAGGGCGGGAGTGTGGCAACGCGTGGCAAGGTGCGACCGGAACTGACGCCATGCTCAGCAGCTGGATGATCCGCATTCGGCGCCTCTGGGGCTACAACTGGGGACTACACCGTCGAGTTCCCGGCGTGCAGAAAGGCCTAATCTACGGAGCTTTCCCGGCGCTATTTTGTTGTGGCGGCCGTGGGCGACGAAAGTTAGCCCCGAATTCCGACGTCCGCCCACCTCAGAAGCAACGACGTTAGAGCTTCTGGATTTCGGTCGGCGGGCGGCCGTCCTGCAAGCCCTTACGGGCCGAGGCCGTCCTCATCACCGCGGCAAAACTCTTGCGCTCGTCGGCCAGGCCTTCGGTCAGAGGACAGTCGAGCGCTGCTCGGGTGAGGCGCTTGGCGAACGCCAGGCCCTCGGCCCCTCGGCTCGATAGTTCGGCGCCGATCTCCAGGGCACGCGCGAGCGGGTCAGGGACGACCTCATGCACAATCCCGATTTCGTGAGCACGCGGTCCCGTCACGGTCAGGCCCCGCAGGATTATTTCGAGCGCCCGGGCCTCCCCGATGATCCTGGGCAAGCGCTGCGTGCCGCCGCCACCTGGAAAGATGCCAATACGACGCGATTGAGCGCGGAGCAGCGCCCGCGTCGGAGAGTTCCCGGACGTCGTAGTGACGAATGAAGATGCCGGGTATACCCCCTGTGATGACAATGACCCGCACCGACGGGTCTTCGCCTACAGCTGTTGCCGCCGTCGCCGCTCACGACCGCTCGCGTCGAAGCCGCTGCTACAATCAAGTCACCCTTCAGCCAACCTCGGCCTCTTCCCGATGGTTTGTTCAGCGACAAAGCGGCCATTCCGCACCGGATTTGGTCAAATAAGGACCTCCCGAGAGCCCACTAATCTCATCAATGGATCGCCGCGTACATGATCTTTTCCTCGGTCGCCTCAAGCGCGGAGAACTCCTCAACAACTTTGCCTTGTCGGGAAACGAGGATCCGATCTGATAGAGCCATTATTTCCGGTAGGTAGGAGGAGATCACGACAACCGCCTTGCCTTCATCGGCGAGCCTGCTGATCAGCTCGTGAATCTCGACGATGGCGCCCACGTCGACGCCTCGCGTAGGCTCGTCGAAGATGATCAGTTCCGGATCCTGGATCAGCGACTTGGCAATCACGACCTTCTGCTGGTTGCCACCCGAGAGCTCGACGACCTTGCCCTCGTTGCCAATGGCGCGAACCTTGAGGCGTTCGATCCAGGTCTTGCCGACCGCGTTGCTTTCGCGCTGAGAAAACCATGCGCGTCCCGCAGGAAACTTGGCAAGGAGTCCCAGATAGACGTTACGCGCGATCGAGGCCGTCTCGAAGAAACCCTCGACCTTGCGGTCTTCTGTCACGTAGGCGATGCCTGCCTTCACGGCCGGCGCAGGCACGCGGTAGCGCACAGGCTTGTCGTTGAGGAGAACCTCTCCGCCGTGGAAGAAGTCGCGCTTAAAGACACCCGACACGATCTTGAATGTCTCCGTACGACCGGCGCCGACAAGTCCGAAGACACCCGTGATCTGACCGGCGAACACTGATAGCGAATTATTCTTCACCATGGGCGCCATCTTGAGGTTCTGGACGGTCAGCACCCGCCTACCGGATGGCCGAACCTTGTCCTTGCGCGCGCCGTAGAGCGTGTTGGAGAGGTCGCGCCCCACCATCGCATGGACGATGCGCGCACGATCGAACTTCGATGCATCGTCGGTCACGACATGCTTTCCGTCCCGAAGGACGGTGATGCGATCCGCCAGCAGCAGAGCTTCCTCCAGGGCATGCGAGATGAAGATGATCGAGACGCCGCGTTTCTTCAGATCCCGCACCAGGTCGAAGAAATACTTCTTCTCCTCCGGCGTGAGACTTGCGGTGGGTTCGTCGAAGATGATCACCTTGGCCTTGTGCAGGACGGCGCGAGCAATCTCGACCATCTGCTTTTTGGCCGCGCCGAGCCCGCTGACCGTCGCCGTGGGCGTCACATCGAAGTTGAGCGACTGGAGGAACTGCTGGGCCGCGATGTAAATGCCGCGCAGACGGTTGTAGAACTTCTCCTGACCAAGAAACAGGTTCTGCGCCACGGTCATCGTGGGCACGAGGCTGTTCTCCTGAAACACCATCGCAACGCCGAGATTCCGCGCCTCCAGCGGTGTCCGCGGGGCGACGTCGACGCTGTCGATCATCATCGCGCCGGATGTCAACGTCACGACACCAGCCATGACCTTGGTCAGCGTCGACTTGCCTGCACCGTTTTCGCCGACGATTGCGTGGATCTCGCTGCGCCGCAAATCGAAATCGACGTCGTCAATCGCCGGCACGCCGCCATAGAGCTTGGTGGCCTTCGACAGGGACAGGGCAATATCGCTCATACGGTGAATTCCTTGGCGAGAGCCGCAAGCGGCAGCTTGAGTATACGTCCCGGTCCCTTTGCAATAACGATGAGGTCGTCACCGAATTCGACCGCAGCGACGACGCCGTGATTGACGCCATCAGCGCGGCTGTGGAGCGAATAGTGGGGCAGTCCATCCGCTCCGAGCCGAATGATGAGACCGTAAGAACGGGGAGGAGCCCATGGCTTCATGACCCCCATGGTCTTGATGTGCGCCCCCTGGAGCGGCTCCTTGAAGGAGTTGCCGGACCTGAGCCGCGGAACAACCCAGTATTCTGGATCGATCTCGGCGATCATCCGGCGACGGTAGGCCGGTTCGCGAAGCACAAACTCCACCAACTGCGTGCGAGCGGTGAACGCGGTGAGCCAGAAGCCGCCGTCGGCAGCAGGTACGAGCCTCGAGGGATAGACAGGCAGATGCCGCAGAATGACGCTGCGCGAACCGTCGGGTGCGATCGAAATCAAACGATGCCGCCAACTCTCGCTGACGAGCACGTCGCCGCCACTTGCAACGGCGCCGAACGCGTAGCCTAACCCGCCCGCAACCTGCTTCGTCGTGCGTGTCTTCGGATCGAGCCGAAAGACTCGACCGGTCTCGCCGAGTTCCATCAGATCCCGGGCCCAATCGCCGACGTTACGTAGGGACGAACCGTCGGTGGCGATCAGCGTCCCGTCGGGCATCGGAGCGATAGCATTGACGGCATGCAGCTCGCCAGAGAACTCCCACCCCGGAGTCTTGGCTTTGATGTCATCGTAAATGTGGACCTCAGTCCCGCCCAACGCCACAGCAAGTGCGTCGGATGGCAAGACCGCGAGGGCGGAGATCGGTCGTTCGAAAGTTCGAACGACCGTCGGCGATGATCCAGTCAGACCCAGGAGCCGTGCTCCGTCGGCAACGAGGAGTGAATTGCCGTCTGTGGCGAGATCTTCCGGCGCCTCGCACTCAAACAGCGTTTGGGCCGACTCGAGCAGTTGGTTCGGCTTCAACGCCCCGTCGAACGACGGGACGGTGATGGTCGCGTCTCCGCGGCCGAGAACGCGGTTGGCGAAGTCACGAACGGCGGCAATCACGACGGCATCCTCCAACGCTTGTCATACTGCACGAAATCCGGATCGGCGTTCTCCAGCTTGAACCGGCCGATCCGGTTGTTAGCGATGCCTCCGAGATAGAGGTAGCCGCGGTGCTCTCGCATCGACGTGATCATCGGATGGTTAAGGCCCTTGAGGTCCCAGAAGGACTCGAGGATCTTGCCTTGTTCGTTGAACTTGACGACACAGCCTGTGTTTATGTTCGGGAACAGCCATTCGTCGACGGGAACCCGCTTGGCCATGCGCCGCCGGAAACCGGGCATTTTCCAGGCCAGATCGAGTGACGGACTGCGCATACCGACCAGCGCCAACCAGTAGCTGCCGTCCGAGGCAAGGTTGATGTTGTCCGGATACCCCGGCAGGTTGTCCATCACGACCTCGACGGCTCCCTTCTTCGGCCCGGCGAACCAGTACCGCTTGACCGAGCAGCCAAACGTCTCCGCAAACAATATCGATTGCCCATCGCTCGCTACGGCGACGCCATTCGGGAATTTGAGCCCGCGCAACGCAGTATGCGTTGCGCGGGTTTTGGTATCGTAGCAAATGATACGACCGTTGCCGCGGGCTTCCAGTCCATCGACCGGCCATTCGTCCATCTCGTAACGGACCGTGGCTTCGGAGAAGAAAATCAACCCATCATCCGTGATGTCGAGATCGTCAGCAAGCCGGAGGCGGCTGTCGTCGTTGATGGAGTGCATGCTGCGGTTGGTCTCGTCCGTGGCCTTTTCTACGGTCCCGTCGGGCTTGACGCGATAGAGTCCCATGCCGCCGATGCAGACATACAGGTTGTCCTGCCGGTCGAACGCCATGCCGAGCGGTTGACCGCCAATGTGCGCGAACACCTCCATGGTCTCGTAATCGGGCGGGAAGAACCGGATGATGTCGCCGTGGCGTGATCCGGCATAGAGCACGTCGTTTCGGTCGAGGATGACGTCCTCGGGCGCTTCGATCCGGCCGAGCCCGATCAGCGAGACGTCGCGCAGCTTGTCATTCTGCTCGAACGGTCCCCCTTGACCGATCTCGGTCGGGGGAGGGGGTGGCAAGGCATGGTAGGTCGGTGCGACGTAAACCTTGCTGATGATGCGGGTGCGATTCTTCTGCCAGCGGATGTCGATCATCGCGGCGGCCAGCAGAATTGTGGCGAGCGCCATGCGGTTGACGCCGCCGCGTGCGTTCATCGCCGTCAGTCCGTTGGTGATGAGAAGAACGACCAGTACGCCCACGAGCGATTTGACAACTGATCCCTTTCCACCGCCCAAGGTGATGCCGCCAAGAACGGTAGCCGTCAGCACGATGACCTCAAGGCCGACGCCTATGTCGCCACCAACTGTGCCGAGGCGGGCCGCAAAGAAAAGGGCACCGATGCTCGTCAGCACCCCGCTTGCGACGTAGCAACGCGCGATCGTTCGCCGCACCGGGATGCCAGAATTGTAAGCCGAGCGGCGCGATCCGCCGATCGCCGTGATGTGCCAGCCCGGCCGCAAGCGCGTCAGGAAGATGTGACCAAAGATGGCGATGGCGATATAGACGAGGGCGACGCTCGGAATGCCAAAGACGTCTCCGCCACCGATGAAATTCCAGGATGGAATGTCGGGAAATGCCGACGCGATGGCGTTCGAATAGCGCTGGATCAAAAGATCGAATGCCGAACGATAGATGATCAGCGTGATCAGCGTGGTGATGAAGGCACGAAGCCGCAGATATCCGATCAGGACTCCGTTCACAGCACCGAGCAATCCACCAAAGACCATGGTGGCAATGATCACGGCCGGAACCGGCCAGCCCATAACGTCCAGCAGATAGAGCGCGCAGAAGTCCGTCAGCGCGAACATCGATCCCACCGATAGATCGATGCCGCCGACGATGACGACGAGCCCCATTCCGAGACCGATGAAGCCGATCTCTCCGGCCTGGCGGGCGGTATCAGCGAGGCTTGATGGGGACAGGAAATGTTCGAGCGAACGACTGAGTGCGAAGCCGACAGTCAAAAGCAGAATCACCGGAATGGCAGTTTCGGTCCACCTCTTGGACAGGATCTCGCCGAGGAGATGGTCCGGCCAGTAGCGATATCGTAACCGAGTCAGTATCTCGTGCATCTGCCTTCCGTCGAATTCTTCTTCTTGCAGGGAACGATTCAAAGCGCGTCCCAGACCATCAGCCCGGAACGCGCGTCCATGTGGCGACTACTTCTTGAGATCGGAGAGATTCCAGCACGCCGTCTGGCTGTCGGCGTTTTCCTTGGTAATCGGAATGAGCGTCGTGTATTCCGAACCTTTGACCGAGCCCGGCTTGGCCCCGGAAGACAGCAGCCACTTGATCGTTCCAGCCATTTGCGCCGCCTGTGTCGGCACGTCATAACTCATATTGAGATCGAATGAGCCGTTCTTCACGAGCTCGCAGGCGCCCTTGCGCTCTCCACCACCCGAGGTCGCCAAAAATACCTTGCCGGTGAGCCCGGCTTCCTTGATGGCGGCCGCAGTGCCGATGTCCATGCCATCCCAGAAGCCCACGATGCCGCAAAGATCGGGATTCTGCTTCAGAACCGTCTGCGTGATCGCCTTGGCCTTTGCTGCGTCCCAGTCGGCCGCCTGGCTGGAGACGACCTTGATATCGGGATGTTTGGCGAGCACGTTTTCGACGCCCTTCAGCGTATAGGCGCTCGCCGCCGCTGAGAGCGCGCCCTGGATGATCGCGATCTTGTTCGACTTACCTTGGCAGGCCTTCACCACGCCCTCGGTTTGACGTTCGCCGATCTCGATCCAGTTTGCGCCGACGAAGGCCGAGCTGCGGTAGGCCGAGCCCATGTTGATCTGGATAACATAGATCCCCTCGTTTTCAGCGCGCTGCAGCAGCTTGGCGTAAGTCTGAACGTCGGGGTTATGTATCACCATCACCGCCGGCTTCTCGGAAATCAGCGAGGTGACGGCCTGGGCGCCGGCATTTGTGTTCCAGTTAGGATCGCGAATCTCGAACTTGACGCCGTAAGGCTCGAGCTCTTTCTTCAGGCCCGCGTACCAACCTTCCGTGAGATCGAAGTTCATCGCGACCGGCACATAGGCGACCGTCTTGCCGGCAAGCGCTTCCCGGAAGGGTTTTTGGAACGGTTCGTCCAACCCCTGTTGGGCGAACGCCGGGACCGCGGCAGTTGCCAACGTCAACGCAGCGATACTTCCGAGCGCAAATTTATGATCGCACACCATTGTTTCCTCCTTGGTTGATGTTTTTGATGTCTCGGCGAATCAGATGTCGCCTTGCTGGGCCGTTTCTTCATTGCGTGGATTCAAGAACGTGTCAGTGATGACAGCGATCAAGAGGACCACGCCCTTGATCAGGTTCTGCCCAGCATAGGGAATATCCAGGATGGTCATTCCGTTCAGCATGGTCCCGATCAGCAGCGTGCCAATGATGACGTTGACAACGCCACCGCGTCCTCCAGAGAGTCCGATGCCGCCGAGCACCACGACGAGTATAACGTCGTAGATCAGCGTCGAATTGAAGATCCGGGTCGGCATGGAGTTAACGGAAGCCGCCATCACCAGCCCGGCAAAGCAGCCGATCAGCGCCGCCAGGACATATTGGAGCACGACGATCGGCCTGGACGGAATGCCGGTGACGCGCGCGGCAAACGGATTATCGCCGACAGCATAGATGTAAGCTCCCCAACGGGTACGGCGCAGGACCACGAACACCACGATACAGGCAATTGCAAACATGACGATCGAAGTCGGGATGCCCAGGATGCTACCTTGTCCGAGCCGCTCAAACCCCGCCATGCCGTCACTCCACTGGACGACGTCGAGCTGGAAGAGCGCCGCTTGGCCAAGTCCGGCGACAAAGAGGCCGGTGGCGAGAGTAGCAAACAGCGGCGGAACTTCGGCATAGGCGATGAGCCATCCGTTGACGACGCCAATCGCGATCGATAGAAGGAATGCGGCCAACACGGATGCTGGCAGCGAGTGTCCGTTCTGCACCATTTGCAACACGAGGCCGCCAGGAACCGCGAGCGCGGCAATCAGCGAGAGATCGATGCCGCGACCGATCACGACGATCGCCATGGCCAGGCCGAGAATACCGAGCACGGCCACGTTCTGCAGCAGCGTCAGCATATTGTCGGCGGTGAGAAAGCCTTGGAGAAAGATCGAAAATACGAGAAACAGTACCGTGAAAACCGCGAACACGATTTCCTGCTGACTGAACCGAACGCGTTTCATTGCTTGCTCTCATCAAAGCTCAAGGCGAAATACTCTCTATTCGATACGCTTGGGGCAGCGCCGACAGGCTCACGGCGAGCTTGCTTAGCAACGCCTTATCGCTGGAGCCGACCGAGACACGGACGATCGTATTCAGCTTGTCGTCCTTCTCCACCTGGATATCCGCGCTAGTGGCTGAACCAAAGAGCTCGTCGATTTCCGCCCGCACCTTCTCCTTAACGGCGAGATCACGGAGCATCGGTTTGAAGATCTTGCCGACGGCAGTGACCGGAAGTGTATCCAGCAACACGACACGCTTCGGTCGCGCCGGGGGCTCATGGACGTTGAGTTCAAGATGGTCGCGCAATTGTGCCAGATCGATCGTCTGGTTCGGCGATGGCACCACGAAGAGGATAGGGACTTCGCCGGCATAAGCATCCGGCATGCCGACCGCGGAGCTCATCTGCACCCCGGGAAATGCGTTCGCGACGTCTTCGATCGCGGCAGGGTCGATGTTGTGGCCACTCCGGACGATCAAGTCCTTTTCGCGGCCCGTGAGAACTAACCGTTCGTCCTTGGTAAGATAGCCGACGTCGCCCGTGACGATCCAGTGATCATCCGTCAGGACGCCCCGGTTGTGCCTGGGATCGACATATCCCGGAAAGACCTGCGGGCCTCTGACCAGCACCAGGCCGCTCGAAAGCGGCGGACATTCTTTTTTCACGTCCGTGTCGCCGAGCGCGACGATCTTCGTTTTTGAGAACGGTGCTCTGAACCCGACGCTGCCTTGCAGCGGCTCTCCACGCCCCGGATTAAAGGCGATCGCTGCCGCCGTTTCGGTCATCCCGTAAGTTTCGAATAATTTGATTCCCGTCCGGACCTGGAAGCGGTCGCTGACCGCCTTCGGGAGCACCGCGCCTCCGGTCAGCGCCATCCTGACCGTCCTCACATCGCAAGTCCCGATAGGGACCTCGGCCAGTGCAGCGATCGACGTCGGTACACCGCTTACAATCGTGACACCAAAGCGCGCAACGGTATACCAGTAGTCGCGAATGACCTGCGGGCCTCGGAGGCTGTAGGGCGAGGGGATGATGACGTGTCCACCGGCGGCAAGAATCGACAAACCTACGGTTATGGTGCCACCGACGTGAAACAGCGGAAAGCCGTTCAAAGCGACATCCAGTTCGATCAGCCCATGAACCTGCGCGAATCCCCAAGCGGCATGAATCTGATTGCCATGTGTCAGCCGAACGAGTTTAGGGCGACCGGTCGTTCCACCGGTGTGAAAAAGTGCGCACACCGTCTGCCGATCATCCGAGGGCTTGAAATCAAGCGAACCCCCGTGATCTGAAGTCGCTTCGTCGAAACTTATGAAGCGACCCGAGGGACTTCGACTCTCTCCTACGACTAGAATCTTCTGCAGAGATTCCACGCGCGCAATTACGTTGATGGCCTTCTGCCAGATCACCGGATCGGCCGATTCTGATGGTATCACCAGAACTGTCGCGTTCTGGCCTTTAAGTAGGTGGACGATCGTATCTTCATTCAGCAGATAGTTGATCGAACTGGCGACGCCCGCGACCTGTGCACCGAGCAGGGCCGGAAATATCTGCGGCAGAATTGGGCACAGCACTGCAATGGTGGGACCACCCGGCGCAATTCCGCACGACCTGAATAAATTCGCCGCGCGGGATATCGCCACGAGCAATTGACGATGCGTGAGGCTGACTTGGCCGGATTGGTCGGGCATCAGAACTGTCAGCGCTTGCCTGTCGGGGTGTAATCGCGCTGTGGCCTCGAAGAGGTGATAGAGATTGCACGCAGGCACGAGAGAGTCATATGGCAATCGCTCCAACGCCTCGACGTCGGCAATGGACGTGACAAGTCTCGTAAACCTCGTTGTTATTGGCGAGGGCAAGGCAACATCCATTGCTGCATCCCTGGAAAAGCAGATCGCGCCCACCTACGTCGTGTCGGTGCGCGCGAGAATGCATCCTCCCGTTTTTGTTCTCAATAGCCCACCGGACCAAGCGGACGCTTGTCCCGGAGCGCACAGCTTTTGCGTTTGCGCGCAAAGTTGGCTTGCGCGCAGCCGCTGCACATCTAGGCTCCGGTCCTCCAACCTCTTGTGCGACGCACAAAGGCCCTGAGCTCTCGGCCGGATGGATCACTGATGGATCTCGTGTTCACGACGGAGGACCTGGAGCCGTCCAAGCGTTATGCGGCTTGGCAAGGAGCTATTTTCGACGTCTATGTCCATGTCGATGTCAGCGCCGATAAACTATCCGACTATCAGGGCTTTATCCGAGAAGCGCGGTTCGGCGCTGTTACGGTGACGGACGTCTTGCTATCGGAGCAGCGGATCGCGCGACGCGAGCGGCACATCGCGAAGCTCGACAAGGATTGCTACTACGTCGAATTCGTACAACAGGGAAAGATCAACGTCCTTCAAGCAGGCCAGACGCTGCTGTCCAATCCGCGCGTCGGCGCCATTTTCTCAGCGTCAGAGGCCTATGACCTCGAGTGAACGAGCCTCCCTGCTGTCGCCAGTCCCGCGTTTAGCCGCGATCTGGCATTCTCGCCCCGCGAACGCGTTAATTGAGAAGATGCGCAGCCTCACGGCCGCTAACGTCGTCCGACTATGCGCGATGCTGCACGCTGCGGCGGAGGGCCGAAAGGGGTAATGCCTGTCCGCCCCTTTCGGACGAAGCCGATGACTTTGCTAATAGTTCTGACAAGGCTTGCTCCGGACCGAGACGGGTTAAGCCTGCGAGCCTAGGATTGGGGCACTCGCATTTCTTCCCGTCTATAAAAGGCGACTGGGCTGACGCTAGCCTGGCGTCCGGCCAAGCACGTTCGCGACCGAGGACACGTGCCACTTGGCGCCCCGGGCTGACTTGACGCCGCGCGCGTTGAGAACGCTGGCGATTGATGCGAAGCTTGCGGTGCCTGCCGCCTGGATCGCCCGGATTACCGGCAGCACGGTTTGGGCGAATTCGTCCGCTGCCGCGACCTGGATTGCACGTCCGCGGGAGCCGGCCAGACCCCAGATTGTGGGGGTTGCCGAGCCTTATCCCGCTCGCCTTCTTCGCTGACAGAGCCGCCTTCGTCCGTTCCGAGATCAGCCGCCGTTCCTTCTCAGCCAAAGCAGCGTAAAGATGCAGCATGAAGGATCAGCATCCCGTCCCAGCTCAGCAACAATGAAGAGGACGCGTTGGGCCATCAGGCCAGCGACAAAGGCCACATCGCGGGAAAGCCGATCGAGTTTTGCGAGAACTACGCTGCACTTCGAAGCCTTGGCTGCAGCTAAGGCCGCTGCAAGCTGCGGCCGCCTGTCGAGCGCGTCGGCCCCCTTGCGCTTTCGAACTCGACGAACTCTGCACTGATCGCAAGTGACTCATTGGCCGCAAATTGCTGGATTGCGGCGCGCTGAGCTTCAATGCCGAGCCCGGAACGTTGCTGTCGCTGGGTAGAGACTCGTAAGGATTGCTGCGGAAATGACCGGGCGTTCCTGTCTCGCCATCGACATCGATCCACCGTAACTTCGTGGCTGGCAGCGAGATTCTGGTCGACGGCGGTATGTGCTCTGTCTGACGGCGTCCGGCGCAGCTGGTGATCCGTACCGGATCGACTCCTCTCCGAGTCCATCAACTTTGATTCGCGCTTTGCCAACGATGGCGGCATGACAGCACTCCGAAGATTTCGGCAGCATTGCCGAGGCCGGCCTGCGCAGCCGAGGCGCCGCATCCGTCAGGTGTTGCCGATGCCATTCGCTGCTCCCTCGTCTTCGGACCCTTTTGCTCTGCTTAAACGGCTTTCAATGAAATCGATAAAGCTCCGTGCCTTGGCACCTGCCTGCCGGCCTGTTGGGAAAACCGCCCATAGATCAATCGACGGAAGGCACCAGTCCTGGAGTACTGGCTTTACGCGCCCTGACGATAGCTCTGGCGCAAACATCCACTCCGACGCCACCGCCAAACCGAGATCGGCGAACACCGCCTCCCGGACGCCCTCCGCCGCCGTGACGTGGATCCGGCCTTTAAGATGCACCGCCGCTTGGGCCGCCCCCCGCACAAATGTCCAATCCGAGCCGCCGCCTCGCACATCGTAGATCACGGCCTCATGGCTATTCAACTCGGCTGGTAGCTTCGGTTCGCCCGCTCTTTCGAAGTAGGCCGGGGTACCGAGCAGCAGACGACGTGCCTGCCCGATCTTTCGCGCAGTCAGAGCAGAGTCGGTGAGCTCGGCCATTCGCAACGCAACGTCAATGCCGGCGTCGATCAGGTCGACATTGCGATCGTCCAATACGACGTCCATATCGAGTGCTGGATGCGCTGCAAGAAATTCGCCCAGAAACGGGATAACGTGGAGACGAGCGAATGTCACGGCCGCACTGACCCGCAGCCGCCCAGAAAGGGCGGCAGCGGCACCACGCGCCGCCAGGTCGGCCTCGTCTGCTTCTTCGATAGACCGCTTGGCATGTTCGTAGAAATTCTGCCCTGCCTCGGTCGCAGCAAGGCCATGCGTCGAGCGCGATAAGAGCCGCGCTCCCAAACGCGCTTCAAGTTGCGCAATTGCTCGGGAGACCGCTGGTTGCCCGATACGAAGCTGCCGCGCGGCGACCGAAAATGATCCGGTATCGACGACGCGGACAAAGGCTTCCATGGCGGCCAAACGGTCCATCAGTATCCTTTTGAAATAACCCACTCTTAAGGACGGTTTGTCCAAATCTCCGGCCAGGCCAGAACACGAGCTGCGCTGCGCAAATAGCGCGTACGAACAGGCTGCTTTGGACGCGAGAAATCTGCCACGACCAAAACGTCATTGCGAGATGCGATGTTACCCACCAACGCTGCCCACCGATCACACGCTCGTCAATCACGCTATCCTGAAGCTTCCAGACCGAATGCCGACTCCCGAGTAGCTGGGTCCGGTTCGCGTCAACCGCAAGTCCTGCGTGGGCGTCGCTTACTAGCCTGCAATCAGTTTGGCGGCTTTCTCGGCGATGGCAACCACAGTGGCGTTCGTATTGCCCCGAACAATCGTTGGCATGATGGAGGCATCAACAACACGTACGCCCTCAATGCCGTAAACGTGCAGCGTTGGATCAACCACCGCGCCGATACTGCAAGTACTAGTCGGGTGATAGATCGTGCCAGCGTACCTTTCGATAAATGACCAGATATCGGCACGGCTGCCCGACGCGGGGGTCCGATAGTCGGCGCGAATAACCTCGGCGAGGTTCGGTTGCCGAACAATGTCGCGGATCATCTCAACACCGATAACCATGGCGCTCCGATCTTCGGGCGTGTTCAGAAAGTTACAGAATATTCGTGGCTTCGCATCTGGCCGGCTCGATCGAAGTCTAACGGAGCCGCGACTAGTCGGCTTCAGCACACCAGAGGCGATCGTGACGGCGTGGTCGTGAGGCGGCGTCAATCCTTCGTCGGCGAACATAATAGGCGCCATGTGCAGCTGAATGTCGGGCGCCTCTAGATCAGGACGACTCACGGCGAACCCGCCGGCTTCGGCAATGTTCGAGGTTAAGGGTCCGCGCCGTTCATTGTGAAAAAGTGAGAGGTCAGCCTCCGACCCCGAGCCAAGCAAACTCGCTTCGCTGGTCAAATAACTGAGGTAAACGACTGGATGATCTTGCAGGTTCTCACCGACTGGGAGATCGATCAACGGAGATATCCCAAGAGACTTGAGGTGGTCGGCGGGACCGACTCCAGACAGCATAAGCATCTGCGGCGAACCATAGGCCCCAGCGCAAAGGATGACTTCACGCTCTGCTCGGAGCGCCACCTCCGTCCCATTAACGAGCATCGATATTCCTGTTGCGCGAGTACCTTCAAACAACAGACGCGTCACGAGAGCCTCCGTGATTACGCTGAGATTCCTTCTTCCCTGGACCGAGTCAAGGTACGCCGCCGCGACACTGCAGCGCTCGCCATCTCGTTGCGTAAGCTGAAAGCGACCAATGCCGAGCTGCGACTCTCCGTTAAAATCATCATTGTGGCGATGACCCGCCTCGATCCCAGCATCGACGAACCGGTCCACCAGTGGATGGAGCGATCTGCCATCACTCACAGTAAGCGGGCCCACCCTGCCGTGGGAGTCGCTACGAGCCCGCTCGTTGCCTTCCGCCTCGATGAAATGGGGCAGCATTTCCCGATAGGACCAACCGACAGCCCCCTGCTCCGCCCATTCATCGAAATCAGCGGGATTCCCGCGGATATAAATCATCGCGTTCATGGAAGAGCTGCCGCCCAGCACCTTTCCGCGCGGAATGTAAAGACGGCGCTCGTCAAGCGCAGGCTCCGGCTCGGAGGCGAAATCCCAGTCAAACTTCGTTTTGAACAGTTGCGGAAATAAGATCGGGATCTGAATCTCCGGGGCAGAGCCCGATCCCCCAGCCTCAACAAGTGCTACGCGCGCATCAGGCTTTTCACTCAGTCGTGCCGCCAGCACACAACCAGCCGAACCTGCACCAACGATCACGTAATCATAGCTCGAAGTCATGGATACCGCTCCTCACACACAGGAGGTGCTTGAAGCGCTTCGCTGCTCAAGAGCGAGAAGGCAGATCCATGCAGACCCTGTTGAAAATAACGCGCCTCTCTTACGCCCGCTCGAGAGCGACCAACGGAAGACGCGTCTTGGTTCAGCGTGCTTCCAACCTTTCCGCAGCCGAGGCAAATGCCCCGGTGTAATAACGATTATTCCCAAAGTTGATAAAACGAACCGCATTGCTGCGCTAAGGTGACAGGCAACAGAACTGCTCATCTAAGAAGTGTCGCCATGTCCAGCGTCTCGATCCTGAAGGGCTCAATCCGAACCGCGTGCCCGGCCCTAGTCCTCAGTCTGTCTTCGCGGGCTAATGCAACCCATCAACACGACGCCGTGAACGCGTTCCCCGATTTGCCAAACTTGGACCCTAAGTTGATTATCTGTCGGGGATGTTGACGCCGTGCGGAGCGATCATTCCCGCGCGGAATACTCTCAAGTCCAGCGAGCAACCCCACCCAGCAGGCTTGGACGGACGCATCAAGACCAAATCTCTAGAGACCCAAAAACAAAAGGAGCTCAAAACAATGTCGCATCTAACGCGCCGGCAGCTCTCCGCACTGCCGCTGTTCCTCATGTCCGCCGCGAATGCGACATCACAGCAAAATTCCGACCCCCTACCCTCGTGGCGCGAGGGGCCAAGCAAACGCGCGATATTGGATTTCGTCCGCGACACTACCACGACGGGAACGGCCAGCTACGTAGATCCAGCCGATCGACTGGCAGTATTCGACAACGATGGAACGCTCTGGCCGGAGCAGCCGATCTATGCAGAAGTCGCCTTTGCGATGGAACGCCTCCGTTCCTTAGCGCATGATCGTCCCGAGTGGGGCAACCACGAGTCCTTTCATGCGGCCTTTGCTGGCGATTTTTCGGCAGTCGCCCACAGTGGCCTTCGCGGCATGGGGGCGATCGTTATGGCTGCGGAAGGTAACACGACTCCCGAGATCCTCCATCAGAGCGTCGCCGAATGGCTAAAGACCGCGCGCCATCCACGCTTTGGGCGGCACTACACGGAATGCGTTTATCAACCGATGGAGGAGGTCCTTGCGTTGTTTCGTACCGCCGGTTTTGCTACCTGCATCGTGTCCGGCGGAACGCAGGAATTCCTGCGTTCATGGGCCAAAGCAGCCTACGGCATGATGGCCAATCAGGTAATTGGCAGCACATTCAAACTTCATTACCAAGAGAACAATGGCCGGAGCGAATTGATCCAACTCGCTCAATTCGATCGGTTGAACGAAGGTGCCGCAAAACCGGCCGCAGTACTTGAAAGGTTAGGTCGCCGGCCCGTCGCCGCATTCGGTAACTCAGATGGCGACTACGAACTACTTCAATACACGACTACAGGGCCAGGCCGACGTCTTGGTGTCCTGATCCACCATGACGATGGAAACCGCGAATACTCGTATGATCGGCAATCTGAACTGGGCCGGCTCGATCGTGCGCTTACCGATGCTCAGGCTAACGGCTGGGTAATCGCTTCCATGAAGAACGACTGGTCGCAGATTTTTCCCCAGGCCTAGCCCAAGCACCGATCCCGCGGCTGCATTGTAGTGGTGTTCTCGAACATGTCTTGACACCCACGGAGTCATGGTTGAGATACGTAACGCGTCACGCGCTCTAGCTTCCTACAAGGCCGGGACGCACGGCACGCTTGTGAGTACCCAAGCGATCATGACAGCTGCTCGAGCATGATGCGAAGCTTTCGCAAAAACTCGCTGCCGTGAGTTCTCTGCAAGGAATCTTGCGCACACTTCCATAACGGATATGCCTCATTCAATACAGCGCGCCCCTTCTTGGTCAAGCGTAACCTGCGGCCGCGCCGATCCGCCTCGCATACTGCAACAGACACAAGCCCGTCCCTTGTGAGCGGACGGATATTCTTCCCCATTGTCGTACGATCCATCATCATAATGTTCGCCAGTTCTTGTACCAAGAGGTCGGTTTGTTCGTCGATCGCCGCTAGGACCATAAATTGGGTCGCGCGGATACCAGCGGGAGCCAAAGCGGCATCGTAGGCTTGAGTGAGCGCCCTCGCCGCCTTCCGAACTGTAAAACAGTTACATCTACCAAATAGCGCTCGATCCACGTCAAGACTCCTCGAAATTCGCCGCCGCCCCCCACACACGGATAAGCGTTGGTTTTAAAGTGGCGAAAGACGGTACATCGGCGTGCTTCGCTCTGTGTATCCCAAATTACGCTGCGCGGGTCTCGAAATCGTGATGAGTTAGTTCAAGTCTCTCGATCATCATTTATGGTTCGCGGATTGATATGGGAGCATATGCTCCTATTTGCTAGATACATGCCCGTAACGCGGAGAGTAGAATGGCGGAGCGTCTTTTTCTCATTGCCGGCGCAGCAGGAACGACAGGCCGGGTCGCGGCCTCCGAATTGACCAAAAGGGGCCACCGCGTTCGCGCTTTGGTGCATCAGGAGGACGCTCGCGCCGATCGCCTTCGGTCCCTTGGCGCAGAAACGGTAGTCGGCGATCTTCTTGATCTCGATCAGGTTAGAGCTGCGATGGAGGGGGTCGAGGGCGGATACTTCGTCTATCCGTTCAGAGATGGCCTGATCGATGCGGCGGCCTTTTTCGCACAAGCCGCCAGGGAAGCTGGAGTAAAATCGATTGTTAACATGTCCCAGCGCTCGGCCCGGCGGGAAGCCAGAAGCCACGCCGCGCGGGATCACTTTATAACCGAACAGCTTTTCGACTGGTCCGAAATCTCGTCGACCCATATCCGCCCCACCTTCTTCGCTGAATGGCTTATCTACAACCTGCCGGGCTGGAACGTGAAGGAAGGCTCCATCAGGTTTCCCTTTGCAAACGGTAGGCATGCTCCGATCGCTGGTGAGGACCAAGGTCGTGTAATTGCCGGAATATTAGAGAACCCGCGCGGGCACGAAGGCAAGGTTTATCCCCTGTTCGGTCCGACCGAACTAAATCATTATCAGATAGCGGAGAAGCTCACAGGGATTCTCGGTAGACAGTTCATCTATCAGCCGATGACGATTCCGGAGTTTCGTTCGCAATTGCAAGCCGCGAAAATGAATCCCCGTTTCGTTCAGCACATTGAGGCAGTTGCGCAAGACTATCAGGATGGCGTCTTTGCGGGGACGAACGACATCGTTGAAAGAATCACCGGACGAAAGCCGCTTAGTGTTGAGCAATTTGTCGATATCAACCGCGCAAAGTTCATGTTGTAGACGGGACTTCCGGAGGAGCTTCCCGACTGGTTCGGTGCCTAATTTCAACACTGCTGCTCTATCGAAATTATATCCGACGATAACGGGCCCATCGCGCAGCCCAATCACACGCTCTTCATTCAATCGTGGCCACCTGGCCACTCAACTATGTTCAATTCGACGCGCCGCAGATCTCTTGGCATTGCTATCGTGTTGGCAGCCTGCATCTTCCTTGTAGACACGCTGTCGTCCCTTCACTTTGCTGTGGCTTCTTTGTACGTTATTGTTATTCTTATCAGCGCATACGATAGTCAACGCCGCGGAATCATTTTTACTTGGATTTTGTGCGTGGTGATGACTGTACTCAGCTATTTGCTTACGCATGGCTTCTCGATTGATGGCGCAGCGCCCCTGAGACCTTTAGTAAGCTTCTATCGATTACGATCACAGTGATCTTGGTGATTAGAAACCGTTCCGCAAACGAACGCCTGGCGGAAATCAAACGAGAGAGAAGGAACTTAGCGCGTCTCTTTTCTCCAGAAGTTGTTGAGCATCTCGTTGAGATTGACAAGCCCATTTCCGTGGCCCGCCGTCAGAGAGCAGCGGTGCTATTCGTCGACGTGATCGGATTTACCGCATATGCATCCGGCAAGGCGCCTGACGAAGTAATTGAGTTCTTGCGCGATTTACTGGGCCTGCTCAGCGAGGCTGTCTTCTTGCACGCGGCTCGATCGACAAGTTTCTTGGACGGTCTCATGGCGGTGTTCGGCACGCCATTTGCCGGCGCGCAAGATGCAACCAGCGCAGCGCTTTGTGCGCTACAGATCCGCAAGCGTCTCTGCCGTTGGAACGAACAACATGCTCACAGCCCTGATAAGACCATTCGCCTTGCTATCGGTATTCACTGCGGCGAGGTCGTCCGGGGCGATGTTGGCAGCGACAAACGGCTTGAATTCACGGTGGTCGGCGACGCTGTGAACATAGCGAGCCGTGTCGAAGCTTACCCGGGTACTCGACGCTACAGTGCTCGTCACAGGCGATTTTGTGCAGTCGCTTCTTGTAGAGGGCAGCTTCGACGTTGCTAAAGCGTTCACCAACGAAGGCAAGCATCTGCTTCGTGGCTACACTGAGCCCATTCAACTTTACAGCTTGAGAACGTGGACTTTCCTACGTCAGAGCATAGAGCTGGGGCGTTAGCCATCGCACCCGATTGAAGCCGGTCAAATTCCTTGCCCCGCGCCGCTCACGGAACAGGCGCAGCGTCAGCGGCTTCGCGATGACGTCGGGACTCTCGCCGACCTGAAGCTTGGGTAATCCTCTCGCCGCCGCACGACTTGGCCAATACCGGCGTCATGTGAGCAAGCCACCCTCGAGATACAGTAACCAATCGTAACCAAGCGATACTTCGGCATAGTCTCCTCTATTCGGAGTTACCCTTCAGAACGTTGCCTGACTCCGGTAGGCTCTCGCTAGCGATAACAGGTCTTCCGAAGCCTCAGCGTCTGACACCGCTCGCGCGGTGCGTTCGGCCTTGTCAGCTTGCTTGCGCAGCAACTTCGTTTCCTTGATCATCGTCGATCCTAATGCGGCACATATTCGTAGGCCACGAATGCTCCGAGTCCGATCATGGCGATCAGCACGGTGATTGCGAGAAGAGACTGCAGGCGCATCGCGTCCTCCAGCTCCCAAAGAACGTTCACCAGCCTACCTTGGTAGCCCTACTGAGAACACCGGCCAAGCCTTCGTTTCTGGTCGCTTAAGCGTTGGGACACGAGGGCTTAAATACGGACAGCAGCGCCGCGGCTATGGGAAGGTATCGTGATCTCGGACCAACGCCGGAACATTGGCAGCCGTTGGTCGAAGGTCCGCTCCGGGTCAATCTCTAGAAAACTCTAAGTGAGCATAGCGAGTCCGCTATGCCTCTGAAACTTGCCGTCAACGCCCACGTGATAGGCAAGCCGGACATTAGGATGCATCCGTGATTTGCCCATCCCTGTGCAAAATGGCATGAGCCCAGGATCGTCATTGGGACGGGATATCGAAATGGCAGAACTGCAAATTCGCTTCGACGACGGTGCCGACTACGAGCAGATGATGGGAATTTGGAGCCGGTTCGCTGGCGAGATGTTTCTTGATTGGTTGGCACTTCCCTCGGATTTGCGGTGGATCGACATCGGCTGCGGCAACGGGGCCTTCACCGAACTATTGGTCGAGCGATGCCGCCCCATGGAGGTCCAAGGCATTGATCCATCCGAAGGGCAGCTTGCCTTTGCACGTACACGACCTGCGTCGCGCCTAGCAAAGTTTCACCAAGGCAATGCCATGGCCCTTCCTTTCGCCGACAGCAGCTTCGATGCGGCTGTGATGGCATTGGTTCTTGTGTTCGTTCGGGACCCCGCGAAGGGCGTCAGCGAAATGGTTCGAGTGGTTGTCCCCGGCGGTGCAGTCATGACCTACATGTGGGACATGTTGGGCGGCGGTTTTCCGCTTGATGCAATTTATTCCGAGATACAGGCGATGGGCATTGTGCCAGCTCTCCCACCGATGGATGCGTCTCGAATGGAAGCGTTACGGGACTTGTGGATCGCGGCAGGCCTTGAGGAGGTGCAAACGGAAGAGATTACAGTGCACAGGACTTTTGCAAATTTCGACGATTTCTGGATGACAAATCTGAAGTTTCCTGGGCTTCGGCCCACAGTTGAAGCGATGAAAGCCGGAGACGTTGAGACGCTCATCTCACGGGTACGTGCGCGCCTGCCGGCGGATGCCGATGGTCGCATCACCTGTAGTGCGCGCGCGCATGCGGTAAGGGGGCGCCGGCCCAAGTAGCTTGAAGTCCGCTCAGGTCAATCGCGTCATTTTGCTCGTCGGCAGACTACTTCCGGTCTTCCCCCCGGAAGCGGAATTGTCACAGCCCACTAGACTAGCCGTTAAGGTCCAAATGGGTATTGCATCAGCGTGTCGGGGTTTCTGACAGGTTAGCTTGGATCGGCCAATTGTACTGATCCGGGCGAAGCCCTCCTCGAGCTCGACCACCTCGCCGCCCCTCACGAGCAGGACAAGGCCCATTGCGCCGAAGCAAGCGGCAGGTGCGCGCGGATGGACGCCGAAGAGCGCTTGGTCGTCCCAGTCCGGCAGCTCTGCTCTATGCTGCCGACGCTGCATGAAGCGATCCGCATCGATCAACAATTGATGCCACCTGGCGGCATCAAAAGCCTCCGGCGGTGTCATTGATCTCAAGTGATCGACGGCGAGTCCTCCAGGGAGGTCAACATCGGTGGTGACAGTGGTGACGCTGGTGACAGGACGCCTATGTGGTTGGAAGCCCGCAAGAATTGGATTTGGGCCTTTGTCACCACCCTCTTTGGAAGCAGTGGTGACAGCCGCAGGACGTGTCACCACTGTCACCACCTGCGAGTTTTCATTGGTGACAATCCCTGCTTGACGATTTGCTATCCCTTCCAGCGCCTTGGGGAACTTGTCACCGCTGTCACCACCGTCACCACCAGTTTCAAGCCGCTTGTCGAACGCGCGAGCCAGGATCGCGGACCAGTCGGTCATTGGGCATCCTCCACAAACCTAGATGATAAATGGTAGAGCCGCAGCCTTCCCTGCCCGGGCACTCTCACCAGACACGTGCGGTGGCGCCCACTTCCGGCGACACCAGCCACTGCCGTTCGCTGAGCGCTGCCACTATCGTGCAGCCAGCAAAACCCTTGCAGCCCTCATCCTTCCACGCCGAGGGCGTCACGTAACAGTCCCAAGCATCGCCCACACGTTTGCGGTAGCCGGCGACATCTCTCACGATCTGTTGTGGACCGCCCTCGTCCCACGCCGGCACGAACCGCGACATGCCGTGAGCAGCAATGAAAGACCGGACCTGTTCGATGCCGTCCTTAATTTCGGCAGGCTCACATCCTCCGCGTGCCTCCATCCAATCGCGGAAACAACGAGCTGCAGCCTGAACCGCCTCGCCAGGCTCCCAGGGTAGCACGCCGACACCGACCGCGATCTCCCCGGCGGTCCCGATGAGTGCAAAGCGCTGTGCCACCCGGACGACCTGGCCGTCGGCGGCTTCAGGCGCATGATCGGCTACGAATTGGCGACTGTATCCGTTCACCGCTCCCCGGACGTCCTCAAGCTCACCAGCGATCCGGCGCAGGAAGGCTCGCGCGGCGACACCGTAGCTCGACGCAGATGCCGTCTTGACGTGCCGCGAGAACGCATCAGCCGATTCAAACCCGTGCAATTCCTCGAACAATCCCTTTCCAACGCCTGCGTCCGCCGGCAGATCGATCAGACGGACGCCTTGGCCAGCGGCCGCGCGGCGTCCGCGTCCGTCTTCAACAATTTTGTCGGCGAGCAACAGCTCACCGGACGAAAGGAACAAGACGCGCCAGTGGGCTGCGGGCCTGATGCCCCCTTCACGCGTGCTCCTGGATTTGCCCGATCCGTTTCCCAGCATATAGGCGACCTCACCCGCCTCACGGGCTGGAACCTGGGATAGCTCGTCAAGACACAGCAGGGCGTCGCAATGAGCGAGTGCTACGCCTTCGAGGCCATTGGCCGTGGCGCGCCATGAACGCACATAGCCGCCGCGCGCTCCTCCTCCCCACACAGATCCAGCCATGATAAGCGCTGTGCTCTTTCCGGTCGAAGAAGCGCCCCGCAAGTGGATGCCCCCACTTTCGGCATTGGCCGGTTCTATGAGGGCGGCGGCAAAGGCCGCACTCAACGCCAGCACAAGTCGGCTATTGCCTACCGCAAGTCTGGCAACATTGTACCTCCACTCAGCGAGGCTTCCTCTCTGTCCGAACGCGTGCCAACACGCCTGATCTCCGCTGACATCAAGGCTCTCGTCAGCCTCTACGAGGTTTGGCCAGCCTGGCCGCGGGAGTCTGGGCCAACGTCGGCGAGACCCTACATCTCTGGCGGCAGCGTTATCGCGATCGCCGGGAGTTCGCACGTTGGACCGAGCGCGACCTGCACGATATCGGCGTCCCCCGGAGCGACATCGCGCACGAACTCGAAAAGCCGTTTTGGCGGGCCTAGCGGCGGCGGCTGGGCCGGATTGCAGCCCGCCGCTCAGATAGCTCCAGAAGGGTGGCAGAGCGGTGATGCAGCGGTAAGGTCATCGTCGCTCGGTGCCGTCTGCGCTTGAGTTTAGCCGCCGCCATACGGTGCGGCCCACACGTTACCGAACCCGTCGAAGTTGTTCTTCGGATCATACCCGGAGTCGCGCAGATTTTTGATGTACATGGTGCGGTCGTTGGAATTAGCCGGGCCCACAGCATATGCATTCGGCCTCCCCAACCCCTCGCTCGACAACAGCGCAGGCGACGCGTGGCGATGATGGGTCCTCTGTGCGGCCAAGGCGCCAGAAGTAGAGAGTGCGAGAATAGTAGCGATGGCAAGAATGCATTTGGCCATAGATCAGTTCTTCGATAATCCACCCCGTGACTGGCATGACCGGCACTCCTCGGCGATGGTCGAGGGATGATTGCTGGGCCGTACTAGGGTCTCGCCCCCGCGCGTTCGATCCGCGCCCCTTCCGCCAAAGGACGGTGACGCCCAAGGTGGAGAAACAGACTCGAAAACTGCGCCCCGGAAACGGTGAACGTTCGATGTCGGATAAGTTACCTATTGAGGACGCTTATCGGATACATTTTCGATGCCGTCATTGATGGTGCGTCTTTTGCGTCGTTGAAATTTGGTGCTTCTTTGCTTCGGCAGCGAATGAGGCGCAGGGGCGGCAATCGCCAGAAGTCTGGTCTTCATCGTGGTTGGTCCTTTCTCATCAGTATACGATGGGGACGACCACACCGTCTGGCAACACGAGGTCCTTTCAAACTAGCGCGAGTACCGAATCGCTGCATGACGCAGATGAATTAGCCGACTACTCAGAGGCAGAATGTGGCAGCCGCTTTTCGACTGTGAACACAAACACGTTTTTCGAAGCTCGCTCGATAAGGCTACCCGTCTATTATGCATTCGCCGGAGTCGGTGAGTGATTAGCGCTACGCGATACAAAGGCTACCCAACAGGCCGCTTTCCCGTTGGTTCCCCGGCAAAATCGATCTGCCCGTCTCGGCAGGGAAAGATTCCGATTCCCTCGTGCTGCAGGACGAGCGCGGACGAAGCCGGCTGCTTCCGTCATTCATCACGGGTCGCGCCGTGATACTTCGCCGCACGTCTTGATCCTGAAGCCCACACGCGTGGCTTCAGCTGTTCAGACAAGCAGTGCGCCGAGACTCTCAAGGTTCACGCCGCAGTGGAGCGCAGCCCCGATCTGCTTATTCCACCACGGAATAAGCATTATTTCCCTGCGGACACCTACTAACACCCACTACCGCCGCTTAACTGCATCGGACAATCGGCAGGAGCGGCGCTCCGTCCCACTGAGATCACAGAGTAAGCCCCATGTATGATTCCGACATCCGAGCCATCCCGACCGACGATGCTGTGAATGAACCCACTCTCCTGCCCCCTATTCATCAATTGGAGATCGATATTGCGCTTCGCGAGGCGGTCAGAAGGTCTGGCGGCAGCAATGGCCATGTCGAAACCAGAACTGTTGCTCGACTTTACCCGAACGCGCCCTCGTGGAGCGATATTGACGCCCTATCGACGAGCACGCCGTACGAGCAAGGTGCAACACCCCTGGCTGAGCGAACTTCACTTGCGCCGCAACACTCTTTGCTTCTTCGCTATGCGCCAAGCCTTCGGTCCGACCGCTTCAGAGAAAGTAAGATTGATCACCTGCACTTGAGGCTTGGTTTGCTGACGCTCGGATCAGATCTCCGCCCGACCGTTGAGCGTGCATTGTCGGTTAGGCGGACGAGGCCGGGTTAGTTCACAGACGCCAATCGCGACACGTATCCGACGCTTGCTGGCGTTGTTGGTCAGACCTTCCCGAACTCTAGCAACGCAGCGCAATCCATTCGAGCGCTCACCAGAGACCGCGCCCGAATATCACGAAACCTCAAATCCATAGGAAGGCATGATGTCCCTGGAAACAATCTACGACTACGTCGTCGTTGGGGCTGGCTCAGCAGGCTGTGTCCTTGCGGCCCGCCTTACGGAAGACCCTGGCGTGAGTGTGGCTCTCGTCGAAGTGGGCGGCCAGGATGACGCACCGGAAATCCATATACCGGCTGCTTTCCCTACGCTGTTCAAGACCCAATACGACTGGGACTACGCTAGTGAGCCGGAGCCTGCCCTCGGAACCAGATCTATCTATCTGCCCCGAGGGAAGGCGTTGGGGGGCAGTTCCTCTATCAATGCGATGGTATACACGCGGGGAAATCGTAAAGACTATGATGGATGGGCAGAGGGGGGAGCCGATGGTTGGTCTTATGATGAAATGCTCCCATACTTCTTGAAGGCCGAGAACAACGAGCGAGGTGCCAACCGCTTCCATGGCGCCAACGGGCCACTGGCGGTGCAAAATCTCAAGTTCAGGCATCCGTTGATGGAACGATTCGTTGAAGCCTCCTCGCAAGCCGGTCATTCACCGACAGACGACTTCAATGGAGAAAAGCAAGAGGGTGTCGGGTTCTTTCAAGTTACCCAGCGGGATGGCAAGAGATCAAGCACTGCTACCGCTTACCTACACCCGGCCATGCATCGTCCCAACTTGGACGTACTTACGGGTACGCTGACTACACGTGTCATAGTGAATGGACGTCGCGCCACAGGCATCGAGGTCTTCCGTGACGGTCAGCTAAGTACTCTCATCGTCGATCGTGAGGTGATACTGTGCGCTGGAGCCTACAATTCCCCGCAGCTTCTAATGTTATCAGGAATTGGTATCCCATCAGAACTGCGGCGGCACGCGATACAAGCCAAGCACGATCTACCGGTCGGTGATGGCTTGCAGGACCACCCCTGGGTTATTCTGACTTACTTTACCGATGTCGCAACACTCTTCGGTTCGGGGTCACCGGAGGACGTCGCTCTTCTGGAGAGTGGTCGTGGGCCCCTTACTTCCAATCTGAGTGAAGCCGGCGGTTTCTTCCGTACGGTTCCTAGTCTCGATGCTCCCGATATACAGCTGCATGCAGGCGCGATCATGTATCACAATCAAGGGCTATCGGCCCCGTTCGATCACGCCTACAGTTTCGGACCAAACGTTCTGAAGCCGACGAGCCGCGGCAAGCTCAGTCTGCGCAGCGCTCGACCTGATGCAAAGCCTCGCATTTTTAGCAATCTCCTGGCAACGCAAGAGGATCGAGATTGCATGGTCCGCGGCGTGCGGCTGGCGATGAAAATTGCCGAAATGCCGGCTCTGGCGACGGTACGTCGTGCACCACACATCGTACCGAGATCAACAAGCGAGAGCGATATCCTGAATTTCATCGAAAGGCACACGCAAGTCGCCTATCATCCCACCAGCACATGCCAGATTGGCAGAGTGGTGGACTCTCACCTGCGCGTGATCGGCCTCGATGGGTTGCGGGTTGCGGATGCGTCGGTCATGCCGAGCATCATCAGGGGGAATACCAACGCCCCTGTCATAGCGATCGCTGAAAAGGCGGCAGATCTAATAGTCGGGAAGACGCGGAGATGACCTTTCGCACACGAACTCCCCACCTCATGAATATTGTGATCCCAGCACCCCGCGGTTCCACTGCCGCCACAACCATCGACCAACCATGGTCCGCGATCCGCGCGCGATCTCGTTGATCTCCGGGCCAAGGCCGTCACAATGCCGAGATGACAAGCAGTACTCAATGCGATGAGATCGTTCCGCCGACGGTTCTCACTTCGCACCCCGTGCAGTGTGTCCGCGGAGTGCCGTTTCGCGTGCACTCGATGGCTCAAAAGAGCGCTGGAGCATTCCCAACCTACAGGAGACCCATATCCGTGCCACGCCTAACGCGCCGACAGTTCTCCGCGTTGCTGCTGTTCTTCATGCCGGCCCGGAATGTGTTCGCACAGCACACTTCCGACCCACTACCCTCGTGGCACGACGGAGCGACAAGCACGCTACCTTGGATTTCGTCCGCGACGCGACCACGGCGGGAACAAGCGACGATATCGATCCCGCAGATCTCAAAAGAGCCCTCGCCCTCGTCAAGGCGCTTCCGCCTTTGGCGCAGCGCGCGGTCGAGCTCCGAAATCGGATCATGCGGGACGCGTGGTGGTCCGCTTGACGGCGGCTACCGCACGACGGTGGAATCAATCGTCCCCGAGGTTGTGTACTAGCAAGGCGGGAAGAAGTTATGATCGGAAATCTCAATGGAAAAGTAGCCTTCGTGACGGGCGCCGCAAGTGGAATTGGTCTCGCCCTAGCGCGTGTCTTTGCGGAAGCAAAGCTAAAGGTAATGCTAGCTGACATCGATGAAAACGCGCTGAATACAGCCGTGGAAGACCTAAGGGCTTCCGGTTTTGAAGCACAGGGGGTCGTATGCGATGTGTCAGACCGCACGTCGGTGCAGTGCGCCGCAGACGAAACACTCGCAGTCTTCGGCAATGTTCATGTCGTATGTAACAATGCAGGCGTCGGCGGAGGGGGGCCAATCGAGTCGATTGTCCCAGCGGACTGGGATTGGATTATCGGCGTCAATCTTATGGGTGCACTCTACGGCATTCAGGCGTTCCTGCCACACATCAAGGCGCATGGGGAGGGTGGCCACATCGTCAATACCGCGTCCATGGCCGGTCTACTTGGTCCGCCCGGAATAGCGCCGTACAATGCCTCAAAGTCCGCAGTGATTAGCTTGACCGAGACGCTGGCTGCCGAGTTGGCCGGCACTGAAATCGGGGTGAGCGTGCTGTGTACCGCATTCGTGCGTACGCGAATTGCAACGAGCGCTCGAAACCGTCCGCCACGCTTCGGTATTCGCGTCGACGAACCAGCCAATCCGCAAATGGCCGCCTTAGTCGACGCTGGGATAGATCCAATAGTTGTGGCCCGCCGCGTTTTAGCGGCGATCCGAGAAAACGATCTCTACGTCATTACCCATCCGGAGCTGCGCAGCGTAATTGCGGGACGTTTTGACCAGATACTTGCTGCCTTCGACAAGTCTTCAATACAACAATGAAACCGATACGACGGCCGTAAAGATCGGCAGCCACTCCTCCAACCAGCGACGCATCTTTGTTCTTGGCATTACGATTTCACCATGGCCCCATTATGTGCCGCGTTCCTAGCCTTATTGCGAAGGCTTTTCTTGTTGGTGGTCGCTCTGAGCTGATCTAAGCGCGGCTTTTGCCGTGGCGTTACTTTCGACTTTTTCAACCGTATCGGCCGAGGGGACATTACGCGCCTACGCTGTGGCGGTGGGAGAATTGGCGCGGGCGAGCAACATAGCGCGCTCCCTGTCATTGCCCGTCAACCTGGCGGCGTGGCGGAATTCGGCGCGCGCTTCCGCGACTTGTCCCAACTTCTCCAGAAGACCACCACGCACCGTGGGCAGCAGATGTGAATTCTTCAAGAGCGGCTCGTCTCTCAGCGCGTCGGCGATGGCGAGGCCCTGGGCCGGTCCGAATGCCATGCCGACCGCCACCGCCCGGTTGATTTCGACGATGGGCGAAGGCGCGGCCAGGGTGAGTGCCTGGTAATAGGCAGCGATGGCGATCCAGTCGGTGTCGGCGGCGGCCACCGCGCGGGCGTGGCAGGCGGCGATCATTGCCTGTAGCAGATAGGGGCCGGGCGCCGGCGTAAGGACCATCGCGTGGTTCAAACCGTCGAGGCCGCGCCGAACCAGCGACCAGTCCCATCGGGTACGGTCCTGGTCGAGCAGCAAGATCGGGTCGCCGGCCGTGCTCGTGCGTGCGGCGAAGCGCGAGGCATGGAACTCCATCAGAACCACCAGCCCCTGCACCTCAGGCTCGTCCGGCATCAATGCCGCGAGCGAGCGGCCCAGGCGCAGGGCCTCGCCGCAAAGATCGGCGCGGATCCAGTCGAACCCCGCCGCCGGCACATAGCCCTCGTTGAAGATCAGATAGACCACCTCAAGCACTGCGGCGAGGCGTTCTCGCCGCTCTTCGAAGCGAGGGATCTCGAAAGGTATGGCGGCATCGCGCAGGGTTCGTTTGGCGCGCACGATGCGCTGGGCGACGGTGGCTTCTGGCACAAGGAAGGCACGGGCAACCTCGCGCGTCGACAGGCCCCCCAGGAGCCGTAAAGCGAGGGCGGCGCGTTGCTCGCCCGGCAGAACCGGATGGCAGGCGGCGAAGATCAGCCGCAGCAGGTCGTCGTCGATGTCCTCGTCGAGCAGCGCCTCGATGTCCGGCCTCTCGCGCTCCAACTCGGCGAGGTTAATGGCCAATTCGCGGTGCTTGCCGTCAATCAGGGTCGTACGACGCAGCCGGTCCAGCGCCCGGTTCTTGGCGACGTGAGTGAGCCAGGCGGCCGGATTGCCCGGGATGCCGTCCTGCGGCCAGCGCTCCAGCGCCAGCGTGAACGCATCCTGCACGATCTCCTCGGCCAGCCCGATGTCGCGCAAATAGCGAGCGAGCCTGGCGGCGAGCTTCGGCTGCTCGATCCGCCAGACCGCTTCGATGGCCGCGGCGGCCTTCAACCCTTCAACTCTTTGAAGCCCTCCGCCGCCTTCTGGACCTCCTCGGGGAACTCGCTCATCTCATGGACGCGCCGGACTTCGATCACATCATCGTTCGAGGCGGGACAGCGGCGAGCCCATTCGATGGCCTCCTCGCGCGAGCGCACGTCGATCAGCCAGTAGCCGCCCAGCACTTCCTTCACTTCCGCGAAGGGGCCGTCGGTCACCACAGGCTTTCCACCCTTGAAGCTGACCCGAGCGCCTGAGGACGGCGGATGAAGCCCTTCCAGGGACAGCAGCACGCCGGCCTTCTTCAGCTCCTCATTGTATTTCATCATCGCCTGCACCGCCTCAGCGCTGGGCATGACGTCGGGCTTCGCGGATTGGTAGCCGCCGGGGATCATCAGCATCATGAAACGCATGGGTATCTTTCGTTTGTTGGTTTGATCACACGACGACGAACGAGGGTTGGCAAAATCGACAGGAGCACAAAAAAATTCATGCCCAAAATGCCTCTTACATGAGGCCGTCGAGCGAGGCGAGGTTGAAGACGCATCGGCGCACGTCTGGTCAGCCAGAAGAACGCGCCGATCACCCTGTAGACTGATCCGTCGATTCCACCCGAAGGGCATTAGCCCAGTTAACCATTCCATTATGATCAATAGTTCGCATGCTGCACCCGAAGCGAATGTCAGAGATGAGTCAAAATACGACTTGCACGCCAGTCGAGGGTGGGCAGCCGGAGTGTCCTAGACTGAGCGGACTTGCTATTGGCTCAAATCAACTCGTTTGAACTTTTAGGGGTCCACTCGCCCTGATGCGTCTGCTATCGGTCCTGATTCGCCCAGCATTATGGAATTTGTTCGCTGATAAGCTTTGGTCAAAGCTTATCAGTGAGCGAACTGTTTCCATTTTCGGCGAAGACTCTTTTTGCGACAATCTTTCTCCAATCCGCACCTTGTTGCACGGACGCACTTCTCGTCCGAAAAAACGAGCTGGCACCGCTGTCGATCAGGTCAGGAGACGCGAGCACTCTTCGACGACATACTCCGGAATGCTCTCGAATTTATGCGGATTAAGCTGCATTACATACTCATTCTCGATGTGATAAGACTCGTTGATGAATTTTCGGATTACATTGTCCTCGTGATCACCGCCTAGAATCCGGAATATTTGAATTTTTTCGTAACCAACGTCGGTGGCGTGGAATTTAGCTTTGATAGCTTCCTCGTTTCTTGCTTCGGTCACGAGCACATCGTATTCAAATCCTGGAAAATCGACCTGTATTTTTGCTTCGGCCTGCATCTTCTCCTGTGGCGTCATATCTCGGCTACCGGTCGCGGACTTTACGGTCGGCATCTCTCTCCCCTTAAAGAGACTGGCTAACAGGTTGTACTCCAGCCCCATATCGTCTCGCAGCTCGAACTCACGCCGCAGATAGATGGACTTGATAAGGGGATCAGCCAGAGACGCGACGTTGTCTTTGCAGATCTTTGCGAAGGTCTGAATATCCTGCCGTTCGACCGGAACTTCTTTGACGATTCCAGCCCGGGACGACAGGAAAGTCGCCGAAGGTTGCGCCCCCTGAAAGATGGCGTTCGTGCTCTTGATCACATCAATCGCCGGCTCGATGTCATGAGTCAGCATAAGAGTGGTCTTGTCCCGGAGACTCGCCCTTCCGCGGAACAACTCGTGCAGGATAGCGAACTTCTTGTTCTTGTCGAAAGAGGAGATAGGGTCGTCGAGGATGATAAGATCCGGCTTTTCGCTAAGGACCTGATGCATAAACAGAACGAGCGCGAAGGCATTTTTCTCGCCATAACTCAGGTGTTGCGATGCCATTTCGATGTGGCCGCCCAGATCCTGATGAACCAGCTTCATTTTATAGGTATCCGGTTCGGCAACGATCTCCACTGCGTATCTATAACCTGCCGACCGAAGAAAGCCGTTTATGCTGCTCTGGTTCTCATCAATCGCTTTCTTTATCTTCGCCTTATGCCGATTAATCCTGCCTTTCAGGCTTCCGACCTTGGCTATAAGACCGTCGAGCTGCTCATTGATTGGATCTACCGTTACCCTTGTCTCTTGAGAATCCAGCTTGTCGATAAGGCTAAGGTCTATCTTCAAGGGAGTCAGTCGATCGCTGATTTCCGCAACGTCTCGGAGAGAAAAGAAGGATATGGTCCGCAGCGCTTCCAGCTTCTCAATCAGTCCATCAATATCCGCCTTCAGGCCGGTTAGAAAACTGTTCTCCTGGGCCGTCAGCTCAATTTTAGCCTTTGTCACCTTGTCGAGATTATCCCGGCATTTCTCGCTGAAGTACTTTCCCAGCCGGTCGATGACGGCCTTTAAGGCATTCAGGTGGCCTACAGCCGTTGCGTCATACTCCCTCTCGACGGCCAAGGCAGTTTCTTTTTGTCCTGTCTCCGTCAGCGTTGTCGAGCAATAAGGACAACGGTCCTCGAGTTGAAGAAATTCATTTCCTTTGATCTGCCAGGCGATCCACTTGGCAGGCTCTTGACTCTTGATGAAAGTCTCGAACGGTTTCAGCGCATCGGGAATGTTCGCGATCTTATTTCCGGAACCGAATGCCTTGTGTATCTTGCTGCTTTTTGGAATGCTGCCTGTCTTGGAAGATTTACCGAACGCTTCGCGCAGCTCTTTCAAATCGCTGATGACCTGTCCAATGTCGGCGTTAGCGGCGAAAGCTTTCTTTATCCCGGCCAGCAAAGCATCGATTTCAGCTATTTCCGTCAAATACTCCGGTGTCCGGATGAAGATTTCGAAGCTATTTTTGACGACCTCATCCTTTTGAAAGGCGAATTGCTGTACAAATTCCTCATCGAAAACCAGCGCGGACTTCAGACTGTCAACACCTTCAACGGTCGGCGCGCCCACACCCGCCTTTCCGCGATTCTTGAAAGGGACAAGATTCTGAAGCGTGCCATCGGCCCGTATTTGGCCTACAATTGCCTTCGCCAACGTGCTTTTGCCGAGCCCATTTGGACCGTACTTAATATTCAGCGCGCCTTCGGTGATCCTGATCGTTGCGTCGTCGATGCTGTTGCAATTCGATATCTTGATGCTCAATACAGCCACGATAGCCCCCCTATGAAACCTCGCGCATATTTAGCGGAGGCATCACTTGTGGCGCAATGAAATACAATCTACCCCGATAGTCATCCGGATAGAACAGGAAGAGCAAGCTGCTCCGCTGAGCAATGACCGCTGGAAATCCGCGTCGACGCGGGAATCGCGCCTCGGCAACCCCTAGTCCTAATGCAATCCTTCTTACACTTGGGGAGGAAACGATTTGGCATCGCCACTGCCAGCGCACGAGCAGCCGATCTCGAAAACCTTCGGCGGCGAATATGTATTCGAGATTTCTAGGATTTCAGCGGCCTTACACGTGGACCTCCGAGCAGGCCCGGGATCTTTTCTACAATCTGTGGGATGCTGCCAGGGCGCAAGAATCAGACGAGGACGTTTTCCCCTGTTTCCTCGGAGACATCGTTCTGATCAAACCGGAAGGCCAGGTCGTGGATGGCCAGCAAAGGCTGGCAACGATCGCGCTCCTTTTGGCAGGGATCCGGGCCAACCTCTCCGCCGGCAAGGGCGGCAATGGAATCCGTTAAGCATTGCGCATGCCCGCCTATGACTTCACCCGCTTATCGGCCTTCGACTTCGAAGAGCTTATCCTCGACCTCTTGCAAGCTGATTGGAAGGCGAGCTTCGAAATCTTCACGCCCGGGCGCGACGGCGGGGTCGATCTCCGTGCCTTTTCCGATTCCAAAGAGGAAACGATCGTCCAATGCAAGCACATGCCCAACACGATGTTCGCCAAGCTGCTTGCTCATCTCAAAAAGGAGGAGCTGCCGAAAGTCCGCGCGCTTGCGCCTAAGCGCTACGTTTTGGCCACATCGCTCGGCCTAAGCCCGGCGAATACCAAGGCGCTCGCTAAGCTTTTCAAGCCCTACCTCAAACGACAATCCGACGTATACGGCCGAGATAGAATAAATGCTCTTCTCTGTCGCCACAAAAAGGTTGAGACGGCCAACTTCAAGCTTTGGCTGACAAGCACCGCTGTCTTGCAACGCGTTCGGCAAACCGCTTCTCGCAGATCCGTAGCTTTCGCGATCTGCGGCAAGCCAGCAATAGAAGCGCTCTGACCGAGGCGTTGGCACCTACTCCACCTGTTATCCAAGCACTCAAACGGGTCATCGGAGCGCCGCACGTTCGCTGGCACCAGGACGCGAACGGCCGACTTACGGGGCACGTATCTCGACGATGCACCTGACAGTCGCTTACGAACCATCATCAAGTGGCCGGAAGAAACGAAGTCTCACGACTTGCTCTCGATGTTGACGCTCGACCACGAGCATCTGCAAAAAGGTTTAAGTGTCTTTGTCCCTAGCATCCTCGACGTGCTGCGCGCGCTCGAAACCTCCCCATGGGTCTATGAACACGGCGGTGCAAAGCTTCATCGCGCCTTGATGGATAGGATCCTCGATAAACTCTCGAATGCACGGAACTACGACTGGCGATCGCTCTTCGACTACCGTGCGGCTTCACCGCCCTGGCCAACCGATGACGAAGCGCGGTTCGATCTTGAATATCAAGCCTATCGCCGGCGAGGCGTCTATGACGAGGTCGCTGACTGCCAGGAGCTCGCCGACCTTGAGAGCATGCGAGACAGCCTCCGCGACATACAGAAGTCTCACCGTCAAGTTTTCAAGACAGTCATTAAAAAACTGAACGTCCCGATCGAGCGGACGCGAAAGTCAATGGATTCGGACAGCGACGACGATTACCAACCGATTTCCGAGAGCAAGCGCTCCACACCCGAAAGCATGGACGACGTGCGTCGACTGTTTGGGAGCCTCGTCTGAGAGCTGGAGTGCCCTAATCCAAACTGCGCCAGAACCAGACACAAGTCTGCTTGGCACGAAATTGCGGCCGAAAGCTTGGGGAGCGGCGACAATGGCGGCTTGCGACCCCAGCTTGGTTTCCATCATTCGCGGTCTCTGGAACGAGACCGTAGCAGAAGCCACGGGCTTCTCGGTTGAGCGAGAGAGATTCAAAACCGGCCCGCTAGGAGGGCTTTGTTTTTAGCGAAATGCCGTACCGTACCAATCTCCGGGACGAAAAAATGCACGAAAACGGCCGGGTTTTCGGGCCTGTCTCCCCTTCGAGGTACGAGCTTTCGGGACAAAGTGGCGGAGCCAGAAGGATTCGAACCCGCGGTACGACTCCAACCATCGACTGACAAGCCTAAGCGACGCCTCAACCTTCCTTGCAAATTCCGTAAAACGCCGTACCGTCTTGCACGGAAGATACCAGCTAAGTGCTGGCGCGCCAGGAACGATTCGAACGTCCGACCCTCAGATTCGTAGTCTGATGTGTTGATGCCAGAACAGCAGGTCAGTGGCTCCGCGTTACCGGGTTTTGGTTCTAGTGGCTTCCCGAAAGTCCCGGATAGTCGCTAAGATTCTGGGTTTCGACTACAGCGACGGCCGCGAGTCCAACGAGAAGCGCTGGGTCGAGCCGTGCGAAAGGAGTGCGCGCCGGGAATGGAAAGCTGATTGCTTCATCGTGTCCATACGGATAAAGCGGAACGCTTGGTGCATGCAAACGCGGGCACATCGCCACGGTGCCAAGGGGCTTCTGCGGCTCGAAACGATGAACCGGCGCCAGCGTGACCAGATCATCCGGGACTGTTACCCGCCGCGTTACCCCGAGCGAGGGAGAGGCGCGCGCAAATTTGCTAAGCTATTGAAAACGTTGGTGCCGCAAGAGGGATTCGAACCCCCGACCCCGTCATTACGAATGACGTGCTCTACCGACTGAGCTATTGCGGCGGACCGTCGGCAACGGCCTCGAAACGCGTGGCACCTGATATCGGGCACAGCCCCGATTGGCAAGGACAAGCCCGCCCATATTAGCGCAAGATCGCGCTCCCTCGAACCTGATCCCACGCTATCGTTCTGTTTACGCGTGATCTTTTCGAAAACCGGCCTCCGCGTTTCATTCACGCGGCCAAGCCGGTCCAGATCATGCGCACTCAGCTCCCCCAGCGGGACAAAAATCCGCGCCAGCCGCCGGCCTGGGCCTTGGGCGGGCCGATTTGTTCCGCGAACTCGTCGCGGGCGCCCTCCTCGTCGACCCCGGGGTCGTCGGGGGCGCGGACAATCGGAATGACCGCCGGAATCGGTGCCGCTGCCGCCTTGGCGAGGTCGGCGCGGTCGCGGAACAAGGGCGTGGGCGCTGGGGGCGCTGATTCGACGGGCGGCGGCGAGGGAATGGCGGATGTAGCCGGAACCGGCTCGGGCTCCGCGCCTGCCGGGGGGGTATTGTCCTGCACGGTGGGCGGGGTAGCCGCGTCGGGTTCAACCGCTTGCACCTCGAGGGCGTTCGTTTCGACCGAATTCGTCTCGGGGGGGTCGTTCACGGCAACCTCCTCCTTTGGCGGCTCGACCCGGCGGGGGGCGAGCATCGCTTCCTCGAAGGGCGAGGATTCGATTGCGCTGCCCCTGTCCGACGGGAGCGCTGCGACCGGCGTCTGCCACTGGAACGCATCGAGCCGGCCGGTAACGGGCGAGACCGGGCGCCAGCGGTCAGAGACGTAGCCGTCCGCGGTCCAGACCGGGTCGTGCAGCGCGCGCACGGCGCGCGTGGTCCAGGCCCGGGCGCGACCTGTGTCGCCATGCTCGGTGCGCTCGATGTCCGCCATCAGCATCGCGACGCGTTGCGTCGGCGCCGATATGAACGGCTCCAGCGCCGCGCGCGCCTTGGCGAACTCGGACGCGTCGATCGCGGCGCGGGCGATCGCCAGCGCGCCTTCGATGTGGCCCGGCGTCTTCGCCGCCAGCGTCTCGACGCGCACCAGGCGCTGGCGCGCGGAATCGCCGAGCCGTACATGCGCATAGGCATCGGCGAGATCGGGATGCGGCTGCGCCAGCCAGGCGGTCTCGACGATACGCAGTGCGCGGCGCACCTGGTGCGCTTCGCTTTCGAATCTGCCCGCGAGCACCGCCGCAGGGATCAGAGTCGGCGCCAGCTTGACCGCTTCCATCGCGCTTTCGCGCGAAAGATCGCGATCGACGTTCTCGAGCTCCAGCGCCCGCGCGGTCAGCAGCACGCCACGCTGACGCCGATAGGTCGCCTTGTCGATCAATCCGGCGCTCTGGTTGTTGTCGATGATCGACAGCGCGCCGGCCCAATCGCCCTTGGCGCAGCAGAAACCGAGCAGGGCATGGGACGCCCATGACGACGACGGCGACAGTTTCAGAGCCTCCTCCGCGACCATTACCGCAGCCACCGGATCGTCCGCTCGCTGCGCCTCGATGAACAGGCCGCGCAGGCCGAGTAGCCGCGTGTCCTCGCGCTCCGCCATCGCGCGGAAGGCGCGCTGCGCGCCGGCGTGATCGCCATCGAGCTGCGCCGACTGCGCGTGCAGGAGAAGCGCGAGCGGATCGTGCCCGGCATGGCGCCGCGCGACTTCGGCATGGGCGCGGGCGGCTGCCGCATCACCGTGGCCGATCGCGAGCAGGCCTTGCGTGATGGCGTTGCGGCCGCGGGCGTGGCGACGCTCGCGCCCGTTGCGGCGGACGCGCTCCGGCAGCCTCCACAGCGCGCGCAGGATCGACCACGCGATCAGCGCGGCGACCACGACGACGCCAAGCGCGAGCAGGAACACCGGCAGCGCGGTTTGGGCACGCCAGCCGCCCCACGACAGTACGACATCGCCGGGCTGGTCGGCGACCCAGGCCGCGCCCGCCGCAGCAAGCGCGATCACCGCCAGGAACAGAATGATCCGGATCATCAAGAACCTATTGATTGACCGAGACGAGCGCCGCCATGGCGTTGTCGGCGAATTTGCGCGAGGCCGCAAGTGCGGCCCCGCGCGCGTCTACCTTGTCGAGCCAGGCCTGCGCAGCCGTGCGATCGCCCGGCGGCAGTGATTTCAGCTCACGTTCGGCCAGCGCAAGGTCATTATGGAGGGCGGCCGAGGTGACGCGCGCAACGATGCTGCCGCGATCGGTGCCGGTGGCATCGGTTCGCTCGATACGGACGAGTTTGGACGCGCCGGCCTGCAGGCGATCGACCAACCCTGTACCCGTTGTCGCGGTGTCAGGCGCCCTCGGCGCAAGCTTCGGCACGATCTCTAGCAACTCACGGCAGAGCATGTTCGCGTTGGGTACGCCGGAGGCAGCGAAGGCATCGAGCGGCTTGAGCGCATCGGCATCCTCAGCGAGTGCTTTTGCCGCGGCGAGCGTGGAAACGAAGGGATCGCCATGGCGCACCGCGACGTCGAGCAGCGAGGCTGCCACGACACGACGCAGTAGCGCATCGTCGGCCGGCTTGGCGTCGGCCGCCTTGGTCTCCGCAATCCTGCTGTCCTGCCGGGCGATCTCGACGTTCTGCGCCTTCACGATGCCTTCGATCCCGTCGATGCGCGCGATGATCCCGGACAGATCCGGCGCTGTTGCGCCATCGCGTGGCGCGGCCTTCACGTCGTTGATCGCGGCGGCAAGCTTGTCCGACTGCGATCGCGTGGCGACGAGTTCACCGCGGAGCGTTGCAATCGATTTGTCCAGCGTTTCGATCCGCGCGGCCGCCGCGGGATCGTTCGGCGGCACCGCGGGCTTGCTGAGCTTCGACTCGAGACCGGCGATACGTGTGGTCAGATCATCGATCGCAGCGGCGTTGAGCCGGGGAGCGGGCGCGGAAGCCGGCTGTATCGCGGGCCAGCCGAGGAGCCAGCCGACGCCGATCACCAGCGCCGCGGCCACCGCGCCGGATATTGGTGCAATCACCCAAGGCGAGACCGGCCGCGGAGGCTCGGGTGGCGGAGCCGCCGCCGCGGTGCCCTCGGGTTGCGGCTCGGCCGGAGCTTCCTCTTCGGGCGCAGCATCCGTGGATGCGTTCGGCGTCTCGCTCGATACCTCCGTCGCTTCGAGATCGATGGTCGGCGGTGCGCGCTTGGGTCGGGCGGAGTCCGGATCCGGCGCCGGTCCTGCGTCCTCGGGCCTATCGTCAGCCATCGCGGGGTTCCTCAAACTACTTGGCGGGGAATTCTAGCAGAATCGGCCCGGCTCCTTAGAGCACGATCCGGAAAACGAGGCATCGATTTTCGGTTCGGATCACGTTCAAAACAAAGAATAGTGCGCAGTCAGACCATCAAAGTACGCCCAAGGGCATCGAACAAGGCATTTTCGTCGGGTGAAACAGCCACCACCACCCGGGTGGCGCCGGCGTCGCGGAGGACGGAAGCGACCGATGCTGAAATGCAGCATTGCGGCAGCGCCAAGGCGGAAATCTCTACGCCCTCGGCCCGTGCCGCATCGAGGAAGGCCTGGGCGCTGCGGCGGGAATAATGCAGCACCGCCGTAATTCTGTTGGCCATGAAGGCGTCGCAGACCTCGCGCGGGAAGCTCGAGACCGGCGCCATCCGATATGTGGTGTGCGTGACCACGGTAAATCCCTTCGCGCCCAGTTCGCCCGCGAGGTCGTGCGCAAGGTCGGCGCCGGCAAGATAGAGCAGCGTCGCCGCCTTCTGCAATTGCCTGACCTTGGCGCGCGCGATGACGAGATCGCGGAGCGCGCCGGCGCCGCCCTTGGCCGTGATCACCTCGGCGAAGCCGGCCGCCCGCGCGGCCTCGGCGGTATGGGTCCCGACCGCAAACAGCGGCAGGCGCAAGAGCCGGCTGCCGGCAAGGTCGATCGTGCGCAGCGCATTGGCACTGGTCGCGATCACGGCGTCGTATCCCGTATTGGTATCGTCGCTGAACGGCAGCGGCTCAAGGCGCAGCATCGGGGCCGGCAGCGCGGCAATGCCCCGGTCGCGCAGACTGGCGACGGTAGCCTCATCGTCCGGATGCGGGCGAGTGACGAGAACGGCCACGATCAGGGCTCCAACAGCACGAAATGCGGCTTCGCTACCGATTGCACCTTGAGACCTCGCAATGCTACCCGTCAGGACACGTTCCAAGCGATAACATAAGGGCCGAATTTGGGTAACGAACCACCGATGCTGGTACTGGGGATCGAGACGACCTGCGATGAAACCGCGGCCGCCGTGGTCAAGCGCCAGGCTGACGGCTCGGGGCGGATCCTCTCCAACATCGTACGCTCGCAGACCGACGAGCACGCCCGCTTCGGCGGCGTGGTGCCGGAGATCGCGGCGCGCGCCCATGTCGACCTGCTCGACGGCATCGTCGCGAACGCGATGAAGGAGGCCGGTGTCGGCTATGCGCAATTGTCGGCGGTCGCCGCGGCCGCAGGCCCCGGCCTGATCGGCGGCGTCATCGTCGGTCTCACCACCGCGAAAGCGATCGCGATGGTGCATAACACGCCGCTGGTTGCGGTGAACCACCTTGAGGCGCATGCACTGACGCCGCGGCTCACCTGCGCGTTGGCGTTTCCCTATTGCCTGTTCCTGGCCTCGGGAGGCCACACCCAGATCGTCGCCGTGGTCGGCGTCGGGCAATATGTGCGCCTCGGCACAACAGTCGACGATGCGATGGGCGAAGCGTTCGACAAGGTCGCAAAGATGCTGTCGCTGCCCTATCCCGGCGGGCCTCAGGTCGAGCGAGCGGCCGCGGGTGGCGACGCCACTCGTTTCACATTTCCGCGTCCGATGCTTGGCCGCCCTGACGCGAACTTCTCACTGTCGGGATTGAAGACGGCGGTACGCAACGAGGCGTCTCGGCTGGCGCCGTTGGAGCCGCAGGACATCAGCGATCTCTGCGCGAGCTTTCAGGCGGCGGTGCTGGAATCGACCACGGATCGCCTGAGCGTCGGATTGAAATTGTTTCAGGAGCAGTTCGGCCCGCCGCGGGCGCTGGTCGCAGCCGGCGGAGTCGCGGCCAATCATGCCATCCGCGGCGCGCTGCAGGATGTCGCGGCGAGGGCGGAGACCACACTGATCATCCCGCCGCCGGCGCTCTGCACCGACAATGGCGCAATGATCGCCTGGGCCGGCGCTGAACGGATGGCGATCGGCCTGACCGACACGATGGACGCGCCGCCGCGCGCGCGCTGGCTGCTCGACGCCAACGCGAAGGCGCCGGCCGGCTTTGCGAATAGCCGCGCCGGATTTTGATAGATGCGCACCAGATCGCGCCGGTGTCCTTCCTTACCTCTCCCCGCGAGTGCGGGGCGAGGGAGTTCAGATGAGCTTGCCTGATGTCCGCCTATCCGTCAGTCAGCGTGATCGGAGCGGGTGCCTGGGGCACAGCGCTGGCGTGCGTCGCGGCTCGCGCGGGACGCAGCGTCACGTTGTACGCGCGCAATCCCGCCCACGCGGCGCAGATTCAGGCGGCGCGCATCAATCCGAGGCTGGCCGACATACGGCTTGATTCCGCGATCGACGTGACCTCGGACATCGCGGCCGCCGCGCGCGCCGACATCGTCCTGGCCGCAACGCCCGCACAGCATGTGCGCGCGGCCGTCAGCCATCTTGCGCCGCATGTCAGGCACGGGACGCCGGTGATCGCCTGCGCCAAGGGCATCGAGCACGGCACGCACAGATTCATGACCGAGGTCATCGCTGAGGCTGCGCCGCGGGCAACACCCGCCATCCTGTCCGGACCGAGCTTTGCCGACGACGTCGCGCGCGGACTTCCGACCGCGGTGACGCTCGCCGCCGGGAATGAATCGCTGGCGGCGAGCCTGGTGCAGGCGCTGGGCTCGTCGACATTCCGGCCCTACCACACAACCGACGTGCGCGGCGTCGAGATCGGCGGCGCAGCGAAGAATGTGCTGGCGATCGCGGCCGGAATCGTGGTCGGCCGCAACCTTGGCGCCTCCGCGCTCGCCGCACTGACGACGCGCGGTTTCAGCGAACTCGCAAGATTCGGCCGCGCCTGCGGCGCGCGCGCAGAGACTCTCTCCGGCCTGTCGGGCCTCGGCGATCTTCTGCTGAGCTGTTCGACCGCGCAATCGCGCAATTTTGCGCTCGGCATCGCGCTGGGCCGCGGCGAGGCCGCGCCGGCCGGCAAGCTCGCCGAGGGCGCGTTCACTGCGCCGGTTCTGGTCGAGCTCGCGGCTTCGCAAAAGGTCGATATGCCGGTATCACAGGCGGTGGCCGCGATTCTCGGCAACAGATTGACTATCGATGCCGCGATCGAGGGCCTCCTGACACGGCCGTTCAAGGCGGAGGAATGACAATGGCGTACTGGCTGGTAAAATCTGAACCGTCGAGCTGGTCGTGGGATCAGCAGGTCGCCAAGGGTGCGAAGGGCGAAGCCTGGACCGGCGTGCGCAATTTCACGGCGCGTCAGAACCTCGTGAACATGAAGAAGGGCGACAAGGCGTTCTTCTATCATTCCAACGAGGGAAAGGAGATCGTCGGCATCGCCGAAATTATCAAGGAGGCCTATCCCGACCCGACCGACAAAACCGGGAAGTTCGTCTGCGTCGACATCAAGGCCGACAAGCCGCTGAAGACCCCGGTGACGATGGCCGCCATCAAGGCGGACAAGAAGCTCGCCGACATGGCGCTCGTGAAATATTCGCGCCTGTCGGTGCAGCCGGTCACGGCGGAAGAGTGGAAACTCGTCTGCAAGATGGGTGGGCTCTAGCCTTCTCCCCTCGTCGGACACATATCGATCCGAACAGCGTTCGATGCGGATCAGCTTGCGGCTAGATCAAACTTGATGGGGTCGCTTTTTGGTCGCACATGTTTCCGGCTGCACTCTATCCCTCCGATGGATCGGCGACCTCTCCGACCTTATTTACCGTGACGTTGACTGACATGCCCAGATAATCTTTCGCGTCACCGAACCACGAGCCTTCCAGCGGGATTGCCTGCCCGGGATGTCGGGCAACCGCGACCGGGATCAAATCGAACCCGGCGTTGATTTGATTGGTTGGGTCGTAATCCATCCAGCCGGCGCCGGGGAGAAACACCTGCAACCATGCGTGAGTTGCACCGGAGCCGGTCATGCCCACCTCGCCGCCATCCAGCGCTGCGTCATACAGGTAGCCGCTGACGAAGCGGGACGCGAACCCGAGACGGCGCAACGCTTCGATCATGAGCCAGGCATAATCGCGGCAGGTGCCGGAATTCATCCGAAGCGTTTCGCCGGGCGTCCGGGTTCCTTCCGTTTCTCTCGCACGGTAATTGAATTTACGAAATGCGGCCAACATCCGCTGCAATACATCGACCGTCTGATCCTGATCGCCGGCAACGAAGCTCTTGGTCCATGCCGCCAGGCTACCGTCAAGATCCTCCGCATGGGGACGCAGATAGCCGACGAGATCACTCCACTCATCAGGCGTATACTGCACCGGGACTTCCTCGGCCCGCGCTTCCAATGGAAAGGCCTCGATGCCCTTTATGCCGAAGAAAACTCCCCGGACCTGAAAAGTAAATGTCAGCTCGCTGCCTGGCTCGCTGAAATCGATGACCGTTACGGTGTTGGAACGGGAATCACTGACCCAATGTACCTTCGACCCGATGCTGGTTCTAGCCGACCAGCCAAGCAGGCGCGCGGACGAACCACGCCTAGGCAAGAACATCGCACGGTGTGCGCCGAAGGTGACGGGCTTCGCATACTTATATGTAGTGGTGTGCGTTATCACGCCAAGCATCGCCATGCGTCCCTCCCGCTCCTTTGTTGACGATCATACTGGCTATTTTGATCCAGTCAGTTTGAGCGGGTGGCGGCAGCGCCTTCATGGTGCCGGTGACGTCGATGGGAGATCGCTGACTGCCTGCCGGGCGCGCGACGTCCACGACGTCGAAAACAGCCTCTTCAGGTTCGCTTCCGTCGCAGACTTCGTGAGCCCCACGACGCGCGGATGATCTCAACCGCCTTTGGTCGGACCTCGCCGATTGCGTTCAAGCCGCAACCTTTGCTCTCTCATGCGCCTTATTTCTTCGTCGAGTTCGTCCATCTTCTCGCCGCGCTGCTCGCTCTTTGTTTTTCGCGGCTCGCTGGCACGCATCTTGTCAAGCGCTTTCTCAACCGAGAGCTTGGGAGTATCGCTCATGCTAGATCATCCTCGTAATGACTGGTCGTCGATTTTTGCGACAAAGACCATTGGATGATCGAACCGTCGGCGGTCCAACCATTGATCTAGCTCAATGCCCCAAGCGAAAGCCATCAAGACGGTCGACAGCGATCCGCCGACTGCCATTCGTGGCAAAATCCGCATAAGTGGCTGATCCACTTGGCTTCCCACTGGTCGCGAGATTTCACAGGCAGGAGGCCGTCAATGGCCGCATCGAAGCGACGATGTCGAAGCCGACATCGCGCGATGTAGCTGGCGGTGACGAGAACGAACGCTACTGAATGGCAGCCATGATTACGGCACCGGCCGCGTACGACATCGGAGCCTCCAGTAACGGCTCGCTTGATACTGCGGACAGCCAATGAAGAAGCGAAGAAACTATGCCCCTGCCGCCGTCACCACCTGCGCCAGCAATTGCTCGCGCTTGCTCTGGGTGCGGTATCCCTTCATCGTCGCGGCGAAGCGCTCGAGGATGCCGTCCTCGAAGGCGGTAACGATGGTGTCGTGAACATAGCTCCTGCGGCAGATCGCGGGCGTATTGGAGAGCTGATCGGCCGCGGCGCGGATCGCTTCCAGAACCTGGCGCTTGCGGCCGCGCTGGCTCGTGGCCGGCGTTATCCGGGACAACGACTCCACGACGACAGCCGAAGCCATCAGCGTGCGGAAATCCTTCAGCGAGATCTTGATGCCGGCGATTTCGCGCAGGAAAGCATTCACCGCCGTGGTCGAGGCCGCGCGAACGATGCCCGACCGGTCGTAGTACTGGAACATGCGCTTGCCGGGGACGCTACGCAGGATGCCGATGGCGCGGACCAGCTTGGCTGCGTCGCACTCCTTGCGCACGGCCTTGCCGCCCTTGGCCTTGAAGGTCAACACGACGCAATCGTCTTCCAGCGTAACGTTCGACTTCAACAGGGTCGTCGCGCCGCGCGTACCGTTGAGGCGCGCATAGGATTCATTGCCGGGACGAATCGCGGTACGCGCGATCAGCTCGATCACGGCCGATAGCGCGAATTCGCGTGTCGGCTCGTCGCCCGACAAAAACGCCGAGACCTTGCGCCGGATTTTCGGCAGCGCCGCAACCAGCTTGGCGAGGCGATGCGCCTTGCGATGCTCGCGGACCTTTTCCCAGTCGGCATGGTACCGATATTGCAGCCGGCCGGCCGCATCGAGGCCGACCGCCTGCAAATGCGAATTGGGATCGCTCGAATAGCGGACCTGACGATAGGCCGGCGGCATCGCCATCGCATGCAGCCGGCGGATGGTGCTGGCATCACGAACGCGCGAGCCGTTGGCGCGAATGAATGAATAATTCTTGCCGCGCTTGATACGGCGGATGGTCAGCTCGTTCTGATCGCCGAGCCGCAGGCCGAGGCCGCGCGCGAGTTCCTCAACCGAAATCCTGGCTGCTGGCGCCACGATCCTGGGGCTTGCGGCTGGCTGCTGGGGCCACTGGCCCAGCGCCTTTGCCAGGGCGACAGCAGGATCGGCGGAATCGGGCCGCACAGCCGCGCTATTCTGCTGATCCATCATCCTGCCAGACGCCTTGCTCTTCCTGCTCTCCGGTAATGCCGCTTGTTTTGGCTTGGTTCCGGTTGGGCCCTGGCCCTCGGGATGGCGATTTAGGGGGTCCCGAGCAACTTTGCGAGTCGCGAATCGGCCTCTAGAGGTTGCTAATTACCTTTCATGGGTGCCATTCGCCCGATAACGTTGACGTTGGCCTGCCCGGCAACGCGAAAGTGAACGCTTAGCCAGCCGCGAGAGTGGCCAAATCGCCGCGTCAGTTCCAGTCCCGGCGGCACCGTCGGGTCAGAGATCGTGCCCCTTCTTGCGCAATTCCTCGATGACCCGCTGCCGCAGGTCGGCCGCCACCGACTGACCAAACTTCTGGCCGGCCATCATGGATTGCTCCATCACAGTGGGAGTCTTCTCCAGCAATTTCTGGCCGAGCGGTGTCTTGTAGAAGGTAGTCAGGCCGCGCAGGTCGTCCGGGGTGAAATTGTTGGCATAGACGATGGCCGTTGCTTCCGACAATTCGTTGAAGCGGGCCTGAAAACCATTGAGCAGGATCGGCGTCAGGGCGTCGTAGTCGCGGTCGACATTGCTGCGGCCCTGAACGATCGCGGGCTTCAGGCTCTTCATCATCGCCGGCATCACCGCCTTGAACTGATCCACGAGGCGAATGGCGCTGACGCTCGCTGCTGCGAGCGCCTCCTGCGCTGGCGCGGGTGCTGCGATCTGGGCCCGGGCGACCGGCATCGCAAGCTGCAACACGAGGACCAGCAGACCGATGCCCCAGAGCAGGCGATAAGGCATGTTTTCTCTCGTCGACGCGTTGCGGTACGCCGTCTTGTCACATGCAACAGCCTGCAGGCCGAGCCTGCGCGCGACAAAAGTGGCAATCCTTTTTCCTTGCCCGGTTCGAACGCCACAACGCATAATCGGCGCAATGACGACGGCTTGCCGCCGCATGGTATGCGATCGGCAATGAGTGGAGGAAATGATGTCCGAGAAGATCTATGACGTATCCGCCGACTGGGCCAAGCGCGCTTTTGTCGATGACGCCAAGTATCGCGAGATGTATGCGCGCTCGGTCAAGGACCCCAACGGCTTCTGGGGCGAGCACGGCAAACGGATCGACTGGATCAAGCCTTTTACCAAGGTCGAGAACGTCTCCTTTGCGCCGGGCAACATCTCGATCAAATGGTTCGAGGACGGCGTGCTCAACGTCTCCTGGAACTGCATCGACCGTCATCTGGAGAAGCGCGGCAACCAGACGGCGATCATCTGGGAGGGCGACGATCCCTCCGAATCCAGGCACATCACCTACAAGCAGCTTCACGACGAAGTCTGCAAGATGGCCAACATCCTGCGGACGCGCAACGTCAAGAAGGGCGACCGCGTCACGATCTATCTGCCGATGATCCCCGAGGCCGCCTACGCGATGCTGGCCTGCGCGCGGATCGGCGCCATCCATTCGGTGGTGTTCGCCGGCTTCTCGCCCGACAGCCTCGCCCAGCGCATCAACGACTGCAAATCCAAGTTGATCATCACGGCAGATGAAGGTCTGCGCGGCGGCAAGAAGGTGCCGCTGAAAGCCAATGTCGACGCGGCGCTCGAGAAGGCCGAAGGAGTCGACTGGGTGGTCGTGGTCAAGCGCACCGGCGCGCCCGTGAACATGAGCCCGTCGCGCGACCTCTGGTATCACGAGGCGGCCGCGATGGTGACCACGGAATGCCCGTGCGAGCACATGCATGCCGAGGATCCCCTGTTCATCCTCTACACCTCGGGTTCGACCGGCACGCCGAAAGGCGTGCTGCACACGTCGGGCGGCTATCTCGTGTTCGCCGCGATGACGCATCACTACGTGTTCGACTATCACGATGGCGACATCTATTGGTGCACTGCCGACGTCGGCTGGGTCACCGGCCACAGCTACATCCTCTACGGACCGCTCGCCAACGGCGCGACCACGCTGATGTTTGAGGGCGTGCCGAACTATCCCGACAATTCCAGGTTCTGGAGCGTCGTCGACAAGCACAAGGTCAACATCTTCTACACTGCACCAACCGCGATCCGCGCGCTGATGCAGGCCGGCGACGAACCGGTGAAGAAGACCTCGCGCGCCTCGCTCCGCCTGCTCGGAAGCGTCGGCGAGCCGATCAATCCGGAAGCGTGGGAGTGGTATCATCGCGTGGTCGGCGACGACCGCTGTCCGATCGTCGACACCTGGTGGCAGACCGAGACCGGCGGCATCCTGATCACGCCGCTGCCAGGCGCGACCAAGCTAAAGCCGGGATCGGCGACACGGCCGTTCTTCGGCGTGGTGCCCGAGATCGTCGATGCCGACGGCAAGACGATGGTAGGCGAGACCTCGGGCAATCTCTGTATCGCCAAATCCTGGCCGGGCCAGATGCGCACGGTCTATGGCGATCACGCCCGCTTCGAGCAGACTTATTTCTCGACCTACAGGGGCAAGTACTTCACCGGCGACGGCTGCCGCCGCGACGCCGACGGCTATTACTGGATCACCGGGCGCGTCGACGACGTCATCAACGTCTCCGGCCACCGCATGGGCACCGCCGAGGTCGAGAGCTCGCTGGTCGCACATGAGGCGGTCTCGGAAGCCGCCGTGGTCGGCTATCCGCACGACATCAAGGGCCAGGGCATCTATGCCTATGTCACGTTGATGAAGGGCACCGAACCTAGCGAGGCGCTGCGCAAGGAGCTCGTCGCCTGGGTGCGCAAGGACATCGGCCCGATCGCCTCCCCCGATTTGATCCAGTTTGCCCCCGGCCTGCCGAAGACGCGCTCCGGCAAGATCATGCGCCGCATCCTGCGCAAGATCGCCGAGGATGATCCCTCGAGCCTTGGCGACACCTCGACGCTTGCCGATCCCGCGGTGGTCGGCGATCTCGTCCAGAATCGACAGAACAAGAAAGGCACGCCAGCGTAGCAAGCCACCCGACGTAAGAGCATGACCCGGAAAAGTGTGCATCGGTTTTCCGAAAGAGATCACGCTCGAAAAGAGTTCGAGCGCGATGATGATTCATTTTCACTCTCATCGCGCTCCAGGTCAGAATCCCGAAATCCCGCCGAGCCGCGAACCTTGGCAGCTCGCGGCTGGCAAGTTGCGGGATTGCCGGAGATGATGCCAAGCCGGTCCGCGTTTGCGGGCGAATGTTGTTTCCAAGTCATTTACTTTGAGTCCAACATTTTCTTCCTTCCCGCCCTCACAAGGCGTCTCGGGGCCGGCCCGGAAAGCATCCAGTTAAGACAAGCGGTCAAGGATGCGCGCGTGAGACCGGCGGGCTCGGGTTGAGTCCGCGCTTTCGTCTGAGGGCCCCGAGCGGGGCCATTGGGGAAGTGGAGAAGTTGATGTCAGTGAGGATTGCGGTGGCGCTGGCCGCCACCATCGGGGTTGCTGTTTTGATATCGGCGGCGGCCGAGGCACGGCCGGAAATGGTCGGCATGCACGGCGACAATTACTCGCCAGGCACCATCCTGGTGAAGACCGGCGAACGGCGCCTTTATCTCATTCTCGATTCCGGCCACGCGATGCGTTACCCGGTCGGCGTCGGCAGGTCCGGCAAGCAGTGGGCCGGCACCACCCAGATCGACGGCAAGTATCGCTATCCCGCCTGGTCGCCGCCTGCAGAAGTGAGGCGCGACAAACCGAAATTGCCGGACGTGATCCCCGGTGGTTCACCGCGCAATCCGATGGGCGTCGCCGCGATGACCCTCGCCGGCGGGGAATATGCGATCCATGGCACCAACGTGCCGGGCTCGGTCGGCGGCTTCGTGTCCTATGGCTGCATCCGCATGCTGAACGACGACATCAAGGACCTCTATTCACGTGTACCCGTCGGCACGACGGTTGTCGTGACCCGCTGATCCCTGCAGAGCTCCGTGAGAAGACCGCGTATGCCACGCGGCTCTCTTGTTTGCAGCGTCAGTGCGCCGCGTCCGCGCACCAACCCCCGCGATGGCCGCCGCCATAGGCGCGCGCATAACCGGCCGCGAGCATCGCCGCCGAAACGTTCGCGGTCCTCGTCGTCACGACATCGGCGACGACCCGTCCCTGATATTTGTCCGGGCCGATATTGAAGATCGCAACGTCGCCCTGACCGAGCAGCTCGCGCAACGCGATGGTCGCAGCTTCCGCCATCTGCAGTTCCCGCCGACAGGAGGCCTTCAGCTCCGGCGCGTCGATGCCGCGCAGGCGGACGCGCGTGGTCAGGGCGAGGCCGGGCGACACATGCACCCGCGCCTCGAACGTGTCGCCGTCGATGGTCCTGATGACGTCGACGGGGTGGCGGACGTCGGGGGCGCCGGCGCGTTGCCAGATCACATCGGTATCTTGCAACCTGCCGTGCGGGAGCGGCCAATGCACCCAATGCCTGATCGGCAGCATGGTGCCGGCCGCGACCCCGAGAACAAAAACCCACGGCAGCGCCGACGAAAATCGTCGCCCCCAACGCGACCGGCCGAATGGCAACCGTTCCGGCGCGCGATATCTGTTTATTCTCTCGTACGGCGACACGTTGTCGAGCTAAGGCTGAGTCGGGTTCCCTTGCAAGAGTCTTAAAAGTCCGACGCGATGCCCCTGGTCTCCCAGTCGCCATAGCGTGTCGGCTCCGGGCCTTTCGGCCCCTGGAATTCCTTCGGCCGCACAATGGCGTTCTGCTCGGCGGCCTTCCGGCGCGCCTCGGCTTCGGCGAGCGCGCGCTGCGCGGCCGGCGTGAGCGGCTTGCGCGGCCCGGGTTCCGGAGGCGGCGAAGAATTTTCAGTCATCGTAAAGCTTTCCGAAGACGTCACGCGTATCTAGATTTGGCGCGCTCATTGCATCACGTTCGCGAAATCGCGCAGCGTGATTCTTACATTTGGCATATTCGCGTGCCAGAGGTGATTTTCGTTCACAGGCATGAGCCGAATGTAACTCAGCACCTTTCGAGATATCTCCGCTCCATGCCACCCTCAAGGTTTGCAGTTCCCGCAGAAGTGCCCGGCCTTGCGGCGCGTCGTATCGCGGCCGACATTCTCGACGGCGTCCTGCACAAGCACCGCACGCTCGACGACCAGCTCGACGGCGCGGGCGCGCATCCGGGCCTGAAGTCGCTCGCCGACCGCGACCGTGCGTTGATGCGGCGGCTGGTGTCGACCATTCTGCGGCGCCTCGGCACGCTTGGTCATCTGCTTTCGCGCCTGCTCGACCGCGGCATTCCGACCGATGCTCCGCGCGCGCAAAGCGCGCTCCTGATCGGAGCGGCACAAATCCTCTGGATGGACGTGCCCGATCACGCTGCCGTCGATCTGTCGGTGCGGCTCGTGCAATCGGACCGGCGCGCGGCGAAATACGCCGGGCTCGTCAATGCCGTGCTGCGCCGTTGCGCGCGCGAGGGCCAAGGGCTGCTCGAGGAGGTCAAGACGCAGAGCCTGGATCTGCCGCAATGGATGCTGACGCGCTGGAGCGCGCAGTATGGCGAATCAACCACGCGCGAAATGGCGCTTGCCCTTGGGCATGAGCCGTCGCTCGATCTCTCCGTAAGGTCGGACGCCCCGCAATGGGCAAGCCGCCTGCATGGCGAGATGCTGCCAACGGGAACCGTGCGGACGCTGTTGCAGGGTTCCGTAACGGTGCTGCCGGGTTTTGCAGAAGGCCAATGGTGGGTGCAGGACGCCGCTGCGGCGCTGCCAGCGCGCCTTTTCGGCGACCTCAAGGACAAGGCGATCGCCGATCTCTGCGCGGCGCCCGGCGGCAAGACCGCGCAGCTTGCGCTCGCCGGCGCGCGTGTCACCGCGGTTGACCGCTCTCCTGCGCGCATGGCGCGGCTGCGTGACAATCTTGCACGCCTAGGGATGGAAACCGAAAACATCGTAATCGATTCGGTCGAGTGGACCGGCAACGGCCAAAGCTTTGACGGCATCCTGGTCGATGCGCCCTGCACTTCGACCGGCACGATGCGCCGCCACCCCGACGTCGCCTGGCTCCGGCAGGAGGCCGACATCGCGCCGCTGTGCGTGCTGCAGAAACGCCTGCTGCAAAAGGCGGTCGGGCTGCTGAAACCCGGCGGCACGCTGGTCTACTGCACCTGCTCGCTGGAGCCCGAGGAGGGGGAGCATGCGATCGCGGCGCTGCTCGCCGACGAATCGGGCCTACGGCGGGTGCCGGTCAGGAAGGACGAGGTCGCTGGCCTGGAGGAAATCATTACCGCCGACGGCGATTTGCGCACCTTGCCCTGCCATTTGCCCCACGCCGACCCGCGGCTGGGCGGGTTGGACGGATTTTATGCGGCACGGCTGGTCAAATCCTGATTTTGCACCAGAGTCGTCTAAGGTTCGGCTGATTCGCGGGCGTTCAAGGTGGTGTGTTGCGGCCGTTTCCGCATTAAAAGGGATTCGCTGAAATTCTCCTCCCCCAAGGTAAGACGTGTCGGTCGCTCAAAGCAGACGCATCTCGACGCTGATCGCCGGCCGCTTCGCGCGCAGCATGGCCGCGCGCGCCACCGCCGGTACGGTGGCTTTGTCGCGGCTGTGGCCCGGCCGCACCGACCGGCTGATCATAGCCCCGCACGACTTGCGAACCGCTGACGCTACCCGCGCCGCCGAGATTTATGCCGGCCGCTTCGTGTTCGCCGGCAAGATCGTCACCTGCCATGGGCGCTCGATCTTCGATCTCGAGCCGCCGTCGGAGGACTGGGAAGCTGCGCTGCTCGGTTTCGGCTGGCTGCGCCATCTGCGCGCTGCCGACACCGCGCTGACCCGCGCCAATGCGCGCGCACTGGTCGATGACTGGATCTCCAATCAGGCGCGCAAGCGGCCGCTGGAACGCCGCGCCGACGTGCGCGCACGCCGCGTGGTCTCGCTATTGTCGCAAGCGCCGCTCGTACTCGGCGATACCGACGGCAAATTCTACCGAAAATACCTGCGGGGGCTGGCGCGCGAGATCCGCTATCTGCGGTACTCCACGCTCGACAATGCCGACGGCGTGCCGCGGCTGCAGGTGTTGATCGCGCTGTGCTACGCCGCGCTATGCCTCGCCAACCAGGCGCGCAACATCCGCACGGCGACGCGAAAGCTCTCCGACGAGTTGCAGCGCCAGATCCTGCCCGACGGCGGGCACATCTCGCGCAATCCGGGCGCGCTGGTCGAACTGCTCAGCGACCTCCTGCCGCTGCGGCAGACTTTCGCCGCGCGCAACATCGCGCCGCCGCCGGCACTGTTGAACGCCATCGACCGCATGATGCCGATGCTGCGCTTCTTCCGTCACGGCGACGGCAGTTTCGCCCTGTTCAACGGCATGAGCAGCGCGCCGTCCGATCTCGTCGCGACGCTGCTCGCCTATGACGATACGCACGGCGTGCCGATGGCAGGCATGCCGCATACCGGCTTCCAGCGCCTCGACGCGGGCGCCGCGACCCTGATCGTCGACACCGGCCCGCCGCCGCCGCCGAGCGTCAGCCAGGACGCGCATGCCGGTTGCCTGTCTTTCGAGTTTTCCGCCGGGACAAGCCGTATCGTCGTCAATTGCGGCATGCCGACCACTGGACGGGACAATTGGCGGCCGTTCGCGCGCTCCACCGCGGCGCATTCGACGCTGACCTATCACGACACCTCGTCGTGCCAGTTCGTCGAACTGTCGGCGATGAAGCGGTTGCTGCGCGGCGCACCGATCACCAGCGGCCCTCGCAAGGTCGAGAGCTATCGGGAGGCTGTCACCGACGGCGATGTGCTCACCGCCTCGCATGACGGCTACCTCTCGCGCTTCGGCGTGATCCATCGTCGCGTGCTGACGGTGTCGCAAGACGGCACGCGCCTCGATGGTGAGGACTCGCTGTCGCCTGCGCCCGGCCGCCGGATCAAGGGTGACGACGCTGATTTTGCGCTCCGCTTTCATCTGCACCCGTCGGTGAAAGCGAGCCGCCTGTCGGATGCGCGCGGTGTGATGCTGGTGCTGCCGAACCGCGACGTCTGGACCTTCGAGGCGCTCGACGACAAGGTCGATCTCGAGGACAGCGTATTCCTCGCCGGCAATGACGGTCCGCGCCGCACCTCCCAGATCGTGATCCGCCAGGACGCGCGGCAGGCCTCGTCGCTGCGCTGGAGCTTCACGCGCTCCTCGTCCTCGGCCACCGCCACCACGGCTCGGCGCAACGCCCGCCGCGAGCCGGAACTGCCGCTGTAGACGTACGCGGCTCGCGTCATATCCCGTCGTTGTGAAGCGCGCCGAAAGCTGCTAACGAGCACTCGCTCGCGCGACTGGCGACCTTGGATGGAGCACCATCGGGAAGCGCGGGAAAGATCTGCCGCGCGCCTGGGCATAGGTACTCCCCCGGACAGAGGATCTTGCCCATGACTGACCATCCCCGCCGCGTCACACGAGCCCTCCTTTCCGTTTCCGACAAGACCGGACTGATCGAATTCGCTAGCGCCCTCGCCGGGCATGGCGTCGAACTGGTTTCTACCGGCGGCACGGCCAAGGCGATCACCGCTGCCGGTCTCAAGGTCAGGGACGTCTCCGAACTCACCGGCTTTCCCGAGATGATGGACGGCCGGGTCAAGACGCTGCATCCGAAGGTGCATGGCGGTCTGCTCGCGATCCGCGACAACAGGGAGCATGCCGCGGCGATGCAATCGCACGGCATCGCGCCGATCGATCTCCTGGTCGTCAATCTCTATCCGTTTGAGGCAACCGTCGATAAAGGCGCCGGCTTCGAGGAATGCATCGAGAATATCGACATCGGTGGCCCCGCGATGATCCGCGCCGCGGCGAAGAATCATGACGACGTCGCCGTCGTGGTCGATGCGAACGACTATCAGTCGGTGCTCGACGAGCTCGCCGCGCACAAGGGCGCGACCTCGCTCGGTCTGCGCCGGCGGCTCGCCGCCAAGGCCTATGCGCGCACCGCGGCCTATGATGCCGCGATCTCGAACTGGTTTTCGGTGCAGCTCGAGACCAAGGCCCCGGACTACCGCGCCTTCGGTGGAAAGTTGATCCAGTCGCTGCGCTACGGCGAGAACCCGCACCAGACCGCGTCATTTTACGCCACGCCGGAGAAGCGCACCGGCGTCGCCACCGCGAAGCAATTGCAGGGCAAGGAATTGTCCTACAACAACATCAACGACACCGATGCGGCCTATGAATGCGTAGGCGAATTCGATCCGAAACGCACCGCGGCCTGCGTCATCGTCAAGCACGCGAACCCGTGCGGGGTTGCCGAGGGCCCCGATCTCGCCACCGCCTACCGCCGCGCGCTCGCCTGCGACTCGACCTCGGCCTATGGCGGCATCATCGCTGTTAATCGCACGCTCGACGCGGAGGCTGCACGTGCCATCATCGGCATCTTCACCGAGGTCATCATCGCGCCCGACGCGACCGAAGAGGCGATCGCGATTATCGCCGGGCGGCGCAATCTGCGCCTGCTGCTCGCCGGCGGCCTGCCCAATCCTCGCGCTACTGGCCTGACCGCCAAGACGGTTGCCGGCGGTCTGTTGGTGCAGAGCCGCGACAATGCAGTTGTCGAGGATATGGACATCAAGGTCGCGACCGCGCGCGCGCCGACCGAGGCCGAACTGCGCGATCTCAAATTCGCCTTCCGCGTCGCCAAGCACGTGAAGTCGAACACCATCGTCTACGCCAAGGATCTCGCCACCGTCGGCATCGGCGCCGGCCAGATGAGCCGCGTCGATTCCGCCCGCATTGCGGCGCGCAAGGCACAGGATGCGGCGGCCGAGTTGAAGCTCGCCGAGCCCCTGACCAAGGGCTCGGTAGTTGCATCCGACGCGTTCTTCCCGTTTGCCGACGGCATGCTCGCCTGTATCGAGGCTGGCGCTACCGCGGTGATCCAGCCCGGTGGCTCGATGCGCGACGATGAGGTGATCAAAGCCGCCGACGAGCACGGCATCGCCATGGTGTTCACCGGCGTGAGGCACTTCCGGCACTAAAGCGCGATGAGGTAGGCTCAATCGTCATCACGTTTAGGTGCTTGTTTGAGCATGATCTCCGCGCAAACGCTTCGCGTTTGTCGCGAGGGAAAACCGCTAAACACTTTTCCGGATCATGCTCTCATTAGAGAATCAGAATGTCGCGGCCAGCGTCAGCCGGACGGCGAGCGGCTCGGCCGGATGGACATGGCGATCGGCGACGCCGTCGATCGGCTCGCCCGGCAGCCGCGACAAATAGTAATATTCGATCTGGTTGGTCTGCGCGTTGAACAGATTGAGCACGTCAAGTTGCAGCCGCATACCGTTGTCGAATTTGTAGCCGGCGCGGGCATTGACGATCAGCGACGACAGCGAATTTACACTGCCATCCTCGATCAGGGGGCGCGGGCCGAAATAGCGGGCGCGCAGCGCGCCGAACCAGCCGGTCTCGCGGCCAAAGGTGATACTGCCGCTGGCGACCCAGGCCGGCGCTCCCGGAATGAAATTGCCGACCGGATCGAAATCGGTGAAACGGGCGTGGGTATAGGCCAGATCGAAATCGAGACTCATCCACGGCAGCAGCTTGTACTGGTTTGTCCACTCGACGCCGACGCGGCGGCTCGGCCGGCTCGGTTCCGTGGTACCGGCGTCGCCGACGAACAGCAGCTCGGAATCGAAATCCAGCACGAACACCGCGAGCGATGAGGTGAGGCCGTCGATCACGCGCGTGCGGATGCCGAGTTCGGCGCCCTTCGAACGCACGAGCAGCGGCACGCGATCGAGCGGCGTCACCTTGTCGTTGGGATCGACCGTGATGGTGGCACCCCTGATATCGTTGGAATGCAGACCAAAGCCGGCATTGCCGTAGAACTCGGTCTTTGACCAGGGCCCGAGCACGATGCCGACCTTGGGGCTCGTCATCGCGGCCTGCGCGTCGCCGGAATTCTGCGGCGTGTCGCTCAGCACCTGGCCGGCAAAATAGTCTTCGCGGATGCCGACCGTGGTACGCAGCCAGTCGGTCCAGCGGGCGGTGGTGTCGGCCCAGAGCGAGACGCTACCCTCCTGCACATGGTCGTTGCGCACCGTGGACAGGATCTGCCGCTGCAGCGTCTTGAACAACCCGACATTGATATCGTCGTAGCGGGCCTGCACGCCGACACGCGTCTCGGTCTCGATACCGGCAAGGCGGACAGCGAAGGCGTGGCTCGCGTCGAAGCCGTAAACGGTGCGCCGGTCGATCTGGCTGAACTGGTCGCCGTTGACGGGATCGTCGAGGAAATAGGTAAAGTCGTTGTAGAGTTGGAGTGCCGAACGAATCACAAAGGCATTGGCCTTGGTCTGCCCGTATTGGCTTGACTGCGCCCAGTTGCCGGAGAGGCTGAAGCGGCTGGAGGTGCCGCCATCGGTCGGATCAAGCGAGCCGAAGCGATCGATGAGGCCCTGATCGATCGCGCGCTGCGGCACCTGATCGGTCGAATTCCAGCCGTTGGAATAGGCCATTGCAGTCAGCGAAAGGCCGTCGGTCGCGGTGCCCTGGCTGTAGCGCAGCACGCCGTTCAACTTGCGGACATCGTCGGGTACCTCCCACGGGCCGTTATATTTGTTGGCCTCGAAGGCCGTGAGCAGCGTGCCCTCCCCGACCTTCGTGGAGCCGGCAGCCAGCACACGCGCGTAACCGAAACTGCCGAAGGTGAGTTCGGCGATGTTCTTCGGCAGCGCGTTGAGATAGTCGATGCTGACGGTACCCACGGAGGCGAAATCGCCCTTGTCGGCGTAATAGGGACCCTTGCGGACATCGACCGAACGGATCAGTTCCGGGATCATGAAATTGATGTCGGCATAGCCCTGGCCGTGGCCGTGGGTCGGCATGTTGATCGGCATGCCGTCGACCGTGATAGCGAGGTCGGTGCCGTGGTCGAGATTGAAGCCGCGCAGGAAGTACTGGTTGGCTTTGCCCTCGCCGGAGTGCTGGGTGACGATCAGCCCCGGCACCACCTCCAGCGCCTCGCCGGGCCGGGAGAACGGGAGCGCATTCACCTCGGCGCCGCTGATCTGCGTCGCGCTGGCCGCGGTCGGCTGCAGGTTCGGTGCGTGCAGGGACGCCGAGCCGCTGGTGATGCCATTGGCGGCCGGCGCCGACTGGATCGACGGGGACGTCCCCGGCTTGCGCCCGGCGGGGGCGTGGCGTGGATGGGATGCCCTGGTGCGTTTTGGCGGGACCCGATCGGACGACGTCACCGTCAACGGCGGAAGTTCGCCTGCGGCTGTAGCCTGGGCTTCCGCCTCCGGCACATACGCGGCAATAGTTGCGCCTGCGAGAAATATCCGCAGAACTTCCCTACGCAACGCACATGCCTCCGCATGGTACCTGCTACAGTCACGCGGCAACCGCACCAGCTCGACCAACCCGGCAAGCGACGCTAGCAAGCGCAGTATGACGTTACAATAAAAATATCATACTGGCCCAGCCAACACGGACAGTCCATGCAACGGATCACCATCACCATCGAGGACGATTTGCTCGCGGAGATCGACGACGCCGCCGAGGCGCGGGGCTACCAGAACCGCTCCGAGATCATTCGCGACCTCGCGCGCGCCGGACTGCAGCAGAGCGCGGAGGAGGCGCCATCGGGACAATGCGTGGCCGCACTGGTCTATGTCTACGATCACGCCGCGCGCGACCTGTCGAAGCGACTGGTGCAGAATTTCCACGGCCATCACGATCTGTCGCTCGCAACGCTGCACGTCCATCTCGACGACGACAGTTGCATGGAGGTAACGGCACTCAAGGGCGCCAGTGGCGAGGTCCGGCATTTCGCCGACCACATTATCGCTGAGCGCGGCGTGCGTTACGGCCGCGTGGTGATGATCCCGACGGCCTCAGACAAGAAGCCGCGCAAGCGGGTGCACAAGCACGATTGAGACGTCCCGTCGCCGAGCTTGCGGAGCAAAGGGACCTTACGCCGCCTTGGCCTTGGTGCCGCAGGGGAGTCCGGCGCGCGCCAGGCCGCCATGGAGCGGCTCGTTCGGCATCTCCGCCTCGAGGATCGAGCGCACCGCAATCAGCCGGTCGAGATCGATACCGGTCGGGAATCCCTTGCTTTCGCAGAGAAACACGAGGTCCTCGAACACGACGTTGCCGGTCGCGCCGGGCGCGAACGGACAGCCACCGAGGCCGCCGAGCGAGCCATCGAGCACGCGCGCACCTTCGTCAAGCGCGGCGGCGGCATTCGCAATGCCCATGCCGCGCGTATCGTGCAGGTGAACGCAAACCGGCTTCGATCCGGCGATCTTCACCGCACCCCTGGTCAGCTCACCGACCTGCCTGGGGCCTGCATAACCGACAGTATCGGCGATCGCGACCATGTCGACGCCGGCCTCATAGAGCTTCTCGGTGAGGCGCAGCACTTCCTTCGGATCGACCGGGCCGGCGATTGAGCAGCCCAGCGCCATCGAGATCGCGGCATTCACCACCGGCTTGTGGGCGCTGGCGTCGCGCAGCTCGCAGAGCCGCCTGACGTTCTCGATCGCGGATTCGCGCGAGCGGTTGGCGTTGGCCTGGCTGTGCTCCTCGGTCGCCGATACCACCGAGGCGATCTCGGCGACGCCCGAGGCCAGCGCCTCATTGACGCCGCGCTCGTTGAGCGCGAGCGCAATGCCGTGCGCGCCGGGAAGCGAAGCGATGGTCGCGACGACGTCGCGAACGTCGACGAATTGGGGGAATGTCTTTGCCGGCAGGAATGACCCGACCTCGAAATGCCGGACGCCGGCGGCATATTCGTCGCGTACCCAGCGCTGCTTGGCCGTGGTCGACGGAAACGCCTTTACGAGCTGCAGGCCGTCGCGAAGGCCGACTTCGCGCAAGGTCACCTTGTCGTTGGGATAGATATCGCGAACACGAATCATGGCCGCCTCACGCAGCATTTCCGGTTGAAGAGAATTGCTGACGCTCGAGCTCGGCTCGCACCGGTTCCGTGTCGGCGCCAAGCGGAGGGACTTTCAAGCCTTCCCCGATGTTGTGTCCGTTCCATTCGACCGGCAATGCCGGCACGTGGAACGTCTTGCCGTCAGCATTGACGTTATTCACAAGACCGCCGGGACGCAACACATGCGGGTCCCGAAGCAAGTCCTCGGGACGGTTGATCGGTGAGAAGCAAATATTCAGCGAATCGAGTTTCGCCGACAGGTCAGCCGCCTTCCAGCGTTTGATCTCCTCGGCGACGCGCGGAATAATCCTGTCCCGGGCCATGATGCGATCGGTGGTCGTGCGCAGCGTGGGATCCTCGGCAAATTCCTTCAGGCCGAACTCGCGGCAAAAGCTTTGCCAATGGCCTTCGGTGACGACCCCGATGAAGATGCGATCGCCGCCAGCGGTATCGAAAATATCATAGATCGGCCAGGCGTGCTCGCGCTCCGGCATCGAGCGCGGCTTGCGGCCGGTCATCTCGTACTCGACCATGTGCTGGGCGACCAGAAACAGGCAATTCTCGAACAGGCCGATACGGATGTCGGCGCCGTTCCTGTTGCCGCCGCGCTTCTGGTAAAGCGCGGCCAGGATCGCGATCGCACCGAACATGCCACCCATGATGTCGTTGGCGGAAGAACCGACCCGCTGCGGCTTTTCGCGCGTGCCGGTCATCGCCGCGAGCCCCGACATCATCTGCACGACTTCATCGAGCGCGGGACGATGGTCGTAGGGACCGGACAGAAAACCCTTGTGGCCGGCGATGATCAGGTGCGGATGCCGCTTGCGCAGGTCTTCGGCGCCGAGGCCTTGCTTGTCGAGCTGACCATCGCGAAAGTTCTCCAGGAACACGTCGGCGCCCGCGAGCAACCGGTGGATCGTCTCGCGATCTTCATCTCTGGTGAAGTCGAGCACGACGCTGCGTTTGCCGCGGTTGAACAGCGGGAAGAACGAGGTGCCCATGCCGCCGAGCGAGCGGGTCTTGTCGCCTCCGGGCGGCTCGACCTTGATCACCTCGGCGCCGAGTTGCGCCAAAATCATCCCGCAGCTTGGGCCCATCACCATGTGGGTCATCTCGACGACCCTCACGCCTTCCAGCGGCAGTCCGCTTCCGGTCATCGGTTTCTCCGTATTCGCTTTGCGGCGTCGGTTCAGACCGCGCCGCACGCTATCTGAAAAATAAAGTCTGTCGAATAGCGTTTTTGTGGTTCTGGGACACGCCCGGTCCACCGGCCGCGACACAACGGCTCTTGCCGAAGCCATATTGCGTGTCTACCTCTCGCCGGAACTTTGCTGGAGAGGTCGACCCGCCATGTTGGACGCCGCCGTCAAGGCGCTTTCGCAGATTCTGTCGCCGCCGATGCGCTCGATCCTGTGGCGCTCGATCGGGCTCGCGCTGGTGCTGATCACGGCACTCGCGGTCGGATTGCAGCGGCTGCTTAGCTGGTTTGCCGACTATGGCGAAGTCTGGGCCGAGGGCATTCTGGGCCCCAGCTTCCATTCCACGCTCAATATTCTGTCCTGGATCGTCTCGATTGCTGCGGGTCTCGGAGTCGTGCTCGGCGGCATTTTCCTGATGCCCGCGATCACCTCGCTGGTGGCAAGCCTGTTTGTCGACGACGTCGCCGATCATGTCGAGCGCGAGCATTATCCGGCCGAACCGCCCGGCGTGGCGCTGCCGTTCAGGCTCGCGATCGCCGAGGGCGTGAAGACCGCTCTGCTGACGATCCTGGTCTACCTGATCGCGCTGCCCTTTGTGCTTGTCGCCGGCGCCGGCTTCATCGTGTTCTTCATCGCGACCGCCTGGCTGTTAGGACGTGAATATTTCGAGCTCGCGGCGATGCGGTTCCGTTCGCCGGACGAGGCCAAGGCGATGCGCCGCGACAACGCGGCGACCGTGTTCACCGCAGGTCTGTTCATCGCGGCCTTCGTCTCGATCCCGATCGTCAATCTGGCTACGCCGCTGTTCGGCATGGCCTTCATGGTCCACATGCACAAGCGGCTCTCCGGCTCCCGACCCGAGCTGATCGAACCGGCGCGGCGAAGCAACGTGCCCATGGCCTAAAGCATGATCCGGAAAGGTGTGTAGCGGTTTTCCCCCGCGACAAACGCGTAGCGTTTGCGCGGAGATCATGCGCAAGCAACAGCTAAAGCGCGATGATGATCCATCCGGATCTCATCGCGCTTTAGGTCCGATCCGAAGGTGCCGGCTGCGGTGAAGCCCGGTCGCGGGCGAGCGGGACCAGCAGCAATCCAATGATCGCCACGCATGCAAGCATTGCCCATGCCTCGTTGATGCCAAGCGCGAGCGACGCTCGCTCGACCAGCGGACGGACGAACGACACGGCAGCTTCGTCGGGCGGCCCCGGCGGGCGATCGATGAGGAGCTTCGGATCGAGCCCGATCGCCTGTGCGGCGGTGACATCACCGCGCAGTAAGCGGGTGCGGAAATCCTCGGCGTAGATCCAGCTTCGACCGTAGAGAATCGTATCGATCATGGCGATACCGATCGCACCGCCCAGATTGCGCATCAGGTTGAACAGCCCGCTGGCGTCAGCCACTTCCGCGTCCGGTAACGCGCCCAGCGCAATACGTGTCGGCGGCAGCAAACAGAACATGATCGCAACGCCGCGTACGATCTGCGGCCAAAACATCTCGCCGAAATCGGCGGTGCGCGGTTGGAACGCGCTCAGGCCGAGACCGAGCGCGAACAGGGCAAAGCCCACGCCAGTCAACAAACGGGCGCCAATGCGGCTCTCGAGAAACGCCGCGAGCGGCGCGGCGACGAGTTGCGCGACCCCCGTCACCAGCATGACGGTGCCGATCTCAAGGGCATCATGGCGCCGGACGAAACCGAGAAAGACCGGCATCAGATAGACCGAGCCATACAGGCCGATCCCAAAGCAAAAGCTCAGCGCGCAGCCGACTGCGAACGAGCGTCGCCTGAACGTCGAGAGCCTTGCGATCGGATGCGCCGCGCCCGACGTGCGCAGGATCAAGACCGCCATTGCGGCGATGCTTCCGACCAGCAAGGTCGCGCAGAGCACTGAGGTCCAGCCACGTTGCGGCGCCTCCTTCAGCCCGATCTCGAGGCTTGCGAGCGCGGCCGCGAGCAGAACCAGCGAACCCCTGTCCAGCTTGAACAATTCGCGCAGATGCACGGCGTCCCGCGGCAGCAGGAATGGCGTGACAGAGGCCGCAATCATGCCGGGGATGACATTGATCAGGAACAGCCACGGCCACGACCAGGTCTGCGTGATCCAGCCGCCGACGACGGGCCCGACGGTGGGTGCGAGCACCGCTACAATGCCGGCGATCGTGGTGGCAACCGCGTGAAGACGCGGCGGGAACAGCGTAAACACCGCAGAGAACACGGCTGGGATCAACATGCCGCCGGAAAACCCCTGAACCACACGAAATACCAGCAGCACGGCAAAGCCACCGCTGAAAGCGCAGCCTATGGACGCGACCGTGAACAGGCTCACAGCCGTCGCGAACAGCCATCGCAGCGACAGCACGCGCGTGAACAGTCCGGTCAACGGGATCGCGATGACCTCCGCGATCAGATAGGCGGTCTGGATCCAGCTCATAGCGGACGGCGAGATCGTAAGCGCGCGCTGGATCGTCGGTAGCGAGGCCGCGACGATCTGGATGTCGAGGATCGCCATGAACATGCCAAGGCACATCAGCAGAAATCCTGTCCAGATCGCGACGGATGGACTGCCAGCACGACACTCCGTCCGGTCGTTCATGGGGTGCTGATGTGGCCGAGCGAGGAAAGAGTGCGCGCCTCGACGCGAATTCGAACTGCGAGCGCCGCGATGTTGAAGACAGTGAAGATCAACGCGATCAGCGGCAGATGCAGCGCAAGCGGAAGCAGCGCGATCTCGCAGACGACGACGGCATAGTTCGGGTGCGAGAGGTACCGGTAAGGGCCGGATACAACCAGCGGCTCACCCGGCAGCACGATAATCCGCGTGGTCCATCGCGGGCCGAGCGCGGAAAGGATCCACATCCGCAAGACCTGCAGCCCCAGATAGGCCGCAAGCGCAGCCGGATTGACATCCTGATCATGCCCCCACACCCACAGTGCGATCAGCCAGCCAGTGTGAACCGATACAACGAGCGGATAGTGATCGGCGCCAGCTTCGATGGCGCCGCGCGCCAGAAGCCGCCTCGTGTTATGGTGCGACAGCCCGAGCTCGCCCAAACGCTGCAACGTAACCAGCGCAAGGATGATCGACGCCAGACTCACGCGGCGTGCCTTAGCGCAACGCAGCTTACGGTGAAGCCGGGCCCGAGCGCGGTCAGGAGCGAGCGCGGCGGCAGGCCTCTGGCGCAGGCGCGCTCGAGAACGAAGAGAATCGTCGGAGCCGACATGTTGCCGCAATCGGCGATGATGTCGCGTTCATGATCGAGCGTGCCCCGATCGAGCGCAAGCGCCCGCTCCAGCGCCGCGATGACCTTGGTGCCGCCGGGATGGCACAGGAAGCGGTCGATGTCGTCGACTGTCAGGTTCATCCGAGCGAGGATTTCGGCAACGGCCGACCCCATATTGTCGCGGACGAAATCAGGAATGGTGCGCTGGAAGATCACGCCGAATCCTTCCGGATCGACCGACCATCCCATGATGTCGAGTGTATCCGGCCATAGCTTTTCGCCGGTCGCCTCGATCCGCGTTGCCCCGCCGTCGCCTGCGCGCAGTACGATCGCCGCGGCTCCGTCACCGAACAGGCTGGCGGCGACGATGTTCGCTTTGGTGAGCTCATCATGCCGGACCGCGAGCGTACATAGCTCAAGCACGACCAGCAGGACGTTCGCTCCCGGCCGCGCTTCCGCAAGGCGCGATGCGATCGACAGGCCCGACACGCCACCGGCGCAGCCGAGACCAAACAGCGGCACACGCGACACGTCCCCCCGCAGACCGAGCTTACCCGCCACACGCGCTTCCAGCGTCGGCGTTGCGATCCCCGTCGAGCACACCGTGACTATGGTGTCGATGTCGCTGCCGGACAGGTCGGCCCGGGCGATCGCCTTGCGCGCGACTTCGACGAAAAGCAATTCCGCGCCTTCGAGGAAGGCCTGCGTTCGCTCCGGCCAGCCACGCCGCTCGAGATACCATTCGATCGGTTTCACGCCGTAACGATGCCGGATACCGGTGTTGGCAAAGAGGCTCGAAAGCGTGTCAAATTCCGGATAGCGCTTGGCCAGCAGGTCGCGCGCCGCCTGCAGAATCTGTCCCTGATGAAACAGATGGGGTGGGACCGAGGTCGCCACCGAGACAAGCGCGGCCATTTGCTTCATCTGACTCATCCTGCCTCTGATCCCGCTACGTGGAACCGCACGATGAGCAAAATATTTCAAGCCGCAGGAAGGCGCCGCGTTCAATATAAGTTGAATGCTCCAAAGCGCGATGAGATCAGGATGAATCATCATCGTGCTTTGGCTTGTTGTTTGCGCATGATCTCCGCGCAAACGCTGCGCGTTTGTCGCGAGCGAAAGCCGCTACACACTTTTCCGGATCATGCTCTAGCCGCGAGCCGCCGCAACGGTCGCGCCGCATTTGCGGAGCACGGTCCTGGCGAAACCGAAGGGCTCCGGGGTTAGTGGCCCCGGCGGTGCGCGCGCGATCAGTGAGATCACAAGGAGGGCTGCGATTGCCAGCCAGAAGCAGAGCCAGAAGCCGTCGATATAGGCCAGCACATTCGCTTCGCGCTGCACCAACGCTGCGAGGGTGCCGACAGCCCGCGCGATGGCGGTTGAGGCACCATGAACCGCGAAGCCCTCCGCCAGCTCCTGCAGCCTGCGCACCACGTCTGCATCACCGTTTGCGACATGCTGTCCGAGATAATTGGAATGGATCTGCTCGCGCACCCTGAGCCATGTGCCCATCAGCGCCACGCCGATCTCGGCGCCACCGAGCCGCATGATCTGGATATAGGCCGCGAACGCCGTGGCGCGCGTCGGATCGGAATTGGACACTGCGAGAATGATGACTGGCAGCAGCGTGAACGCCTGTCCGACCGACAGCAGCAGCATGATTCCGACAAAATCCTCCCGCGCCCAGGCGTGGGTCAACTGCGTGCCCCAAAGATTGGCGGCGGCGAACGCGGAGAATCCGAGCACGGCGACGGCGCGCGCATCAAAGTTGCGGAGCAGGACAATCGAGACCGGCACCAGCACGAACATCGGCAGTGCGCCATAGGTCAGGAGCAGCACACCGGACTGCTCCGGCCGCATGGACGCGACTACGCTGAGGAAATTCGGCACCAGCGACGAGTTGGACAGGCTGGTCAGCGTGTACAAGAGGATGGCGAGTAGCGAGAGCCCGACGTTGCGCGAGAACAGCACGTTCACATGCGCCCAGGGCTGATGCACCAGGCTCTCGTTGATCAGGAACAGGATCAACAGCACGCCGCCGGCGATCAACAGCGCCATCACCTCGCCTGACTCCAGCCAGTCCAGCCGGTTGCCCTGGTCGAGGCCTGCATAGATCATCGACACGCCGGCGCCGAGCAGCAGCATGCCGCCCCAGTCGGCATGACGCAGCAGGTCGCGGTTGACCGGTTCGTTTGGGGTGCCGAGATAGACCATCAGGCCCATCAGCGGCGCGATCGTGACGCCCTGCCAATAGATCCACTGCCAGCCGAGATGATCGACATAGAAGCCGACCACCGAGGTCGAGGTGTCGAGCGCGAAGCCGACGCGGATGGAATAGATCGATATCGCGGGCAGCCACCATTGTATCGGCAGATTGCGGAAGATGATCATCAACGTCGCCGGCACGAAGGTGCCGAGCAGCATGCCGTGGATGATGCTGAGCGCAATCAGTGTCGTGAAATCATGCACGAAAGGGATGAGCAGCGAGACGACGGCGTAGACGAGGCTCGGGATGCCAAGCACGCGCCGCAGACCAAATACGGTGGCAAGCCAGGCGACGGACGGCGCGATGAAGATTTGCGAGCCGATGGCGGCGGTCGAGAGCCAGGCGCCTTCGTCGAAGCCAAGCGAGAATGCGCCGCGCAGGTCGGGCAGGCCGACCGTCGTCAGGCGGCTGTCGAAATTGGCTAGAAACGCCCCAAGCAGCACTGCGACGACCGCGAACAGCGGGTAGCGCGCGACCTCGCCGCGCGAAATGGGACCGCAATCGCCCTCTTTACTTTCCGCCATTGACGCCGGCCTCGGCGGTATTGATCCTGGTGACGACGGACATACCCGGCAGCAAGCGCTCGATCAGCGGCTGGTCCTTGTCGAACCGGATTCGCACCGGGATGCGCTGCACCACCTTGGTGAAATTGCCGGTAGCGTTGTCGGGCGGCAGCAGCGCGAATTGCGAGCCGCTTGCCGGCGCGATCCGCTCGACACGGCCGCGCAGCCTTTCGTTTGGAAAGGTGTCAACAGTGATCTCGACCGGCTGGCCCGGCCTCACGCGAGTGAGTTGCGTCTCCTTGTAATTGGCGATCACATAGACGTCGGGCAGCGGCACCACATTGACGAGATTGGTGCCGATGTTGACGTAATCGCCCGGCTGCACCTGCCGCTCGCCAGTGACGCCATCGAACGGCGCGACGATTCTCGTGTAGCCAAGCTTGAGCTTCGCCGCCGCAAGCGTCGCCTTAGCGGCGTCGAGATCAGCGGCGCGCTGCTTCTTGTTTCCCTGCAGGACCTCGAGCTGATGGCGCTGGGCGGCGATGACGGCACGGCTGGCGCGGACGTCGGCCTGCGCCTTGGCGTACGCCGCTGTTGCCTGCTCGAACCGCTGCCGCGTGCCGGCCTCGGTTTGCGTCAGCGAATGCTGGCGTTCCTCCTCCTGCCGCGCCTCGACCTCCAGCGCTTCCGCGGAGACGCGCGCAGCTTCGGCCTGCGCTATCGTCGCATATTGCAGCTCGATCTGGTTGCTCAGATTGTCGAGCGCGGCCTGTGCGGCCGCGACCCCAGCCTCGGCCTGCGCGACCTGCGCCTCGTAGTCGGCGGGATCGATCTGCACCAGGAGATCGCCGGCCTTGACGCGCTGGAAATCCTTGACGGCCACAGTCAAGACTTCGCCGGCGACCCGGCTGCTGAGCTTGGTCAATTCCGCGCGTACATAGGCGTCGTTGGTGGTCTGGATCGTGGCCCCGCCAACCCAGGCATTCCAGCGCGTCGTCGCCACGACCATGAATGCGATTGCCGCCAGCACCGCAAACAGCGGGATCGCTAAGCGGCCCCACAACCCGCTCGCCGTAGCCTGTGGCCGGGCTGGCGCCGTAGCCGGGGCAGGAGCAGCCTGGCTGGCGACTGGCGGGCTGGCCTGAACCTGCTCTGTCACGACAACTCCCTCGATCCCCCGGAACGCCGAACGAGGCTATCAACAGATGATGTTGATCATGCCTCAGACCGTCTTCTCCGGCCATCTGCAAAGATCATTGATCAGGCATACCTCGCAGCGCGGCGAGCGCGCGAGACAAGTGTAGCGGCCATGCAGGATCAGCCAATGATGAGCGTGCAGCATGAATTCGGGCGGGATCACCTTCTCCAGCCCAAGCTCGACCTCGAGCGGCGTCTTGCCCGGCGCCAGTCCAGTTCGGTTGCCGACGCGAAACACATGGGTATCCACGGCCATGGTGTGCTCGCCAAATGCCATGTTGAGCACCACATTCGCGGTCTTGCGCCCAGCGCCGGGCAGCGACTCGATCTCAGTGCGGGTCCGCGGCACTTCGCCGCCGAATTCCGCGATCAGCTTCTCCGAAAGCGCGATGACGTTCCTGGCCTTGTTGCGATACAGCCCGATGGTCCTGATGTAGTCGCGCACCTTCTCCTCGCCGAGCGCGAGCATCTTCTCCGGCGTATCGGCAACGGCAAACAGCGCGCGCGTCGCCCTGTTGACGCCGGCGTCGGTGGCCTGTGCCGACAGCACCACCGCTACCAGCAGGGTGTAGGGGTTGAGGTGTTCCAGCTCGCCCTTGGGCTCGGGATTGGCTTTGCGGAACCGGCTGAAGGCTTCGTGGACCTCGGCCGCCGTCCAGGGTTTCTGTCTTGCCGCCCTCTTTGCAGCGCGTTTAGGCGGCGACTTTGCGGGCTTCGCGGATTTCTTCTTCGGGACGGACCGAACGCTGGACGTCTTTGCGCGTTGAGCGCGAGTGATTTTGGCCATGATCGGGATATACTGACACGCCATGACCGCAGGCAACGACTTTGATCCCGGGAACGACGCTGAGGCCGAGCCGAAGCTGTTCTCGGCATTGCTGACGCCGCACCGTTCGCTCAACCGCACCGGCTTTGTGGTGTTGATGACGGTCGTCACCGTGATCAGCTTCATCGCCGGCACCGTGTTCTGGTGGTTGGGCGCCTGGCCGATCTTCGGCTTCTTCGGCCTCGACGTGCTGGTGGTCTATTGGGCGTTCAAGGTCAATTTCCGCAGCGCCAAAGCGAGCGAGGAGATCACGGTGACACCATCGGAGTTGCGGGTACGCCGGGTCAGCCATCGTGGTCATGTGGTGGAATGGGTGCTCAATCCGCTTTGGGTGCAGTTCGAGCAGAAAGCGCATGAGGAGTTCGGCATCGAGCGGCTCTATCTGGTCTCCCGCGGCCGCCGGGTCAGCATCGGCAGCTTTCTGAGCCCGGACGAAAAGGCCAGCCTTTCCAAGGCGTTGATGGTTGCGCTGAACACCGCCAAGCGGGGCCCGACCTACAATCCCATCCACTAGCGGCTTGTCAGAAATCGGGTGGTTTGGACGCGCCATGTCCCTTAAATCAGATCCCATGATGACACTCGCCATACATGACCAGCGCCTGGCCAAGCCGGGCCCGCAGAACGCCGCACTGCGCGACTATGACTCGGTGCGGCGCGCGATCGCGTTCATCTCGGAGCACTGGCGCACGCAGCCGACCATCGAAGCGATGGCCGACGCCGCCGGCGTCACACCGGATGAACTTCATCATTTGTTCCGCCGTTGGGCCAGCCTGACGCCAAAGGCCTTCATGCAGGCGCTGACGCTTGACCATGCCAAGGGTCTGTTGCGCGAGTCGGCCAGCGTGCTCGATGCCGCGCTCGACTCCGGGCTCTCGGGGCCCGGCCGGCTGCACGACCTGTTCGTGACGCACGAGGCGATGTCGCCGGGCGAGTGGAAAAACGGCGGCACCGGCATGACGCTGCGTTACGGCTTCCACCCCTCGCCGTTCGGCACAGCGATCGTGATCGCGACCAGCCGCGGGCTTGCAGGCCTCGCCTTCGCCGATCCCGGCGAGGAGAGGACGGCGCTGGCCGACATGACACGGCGCTGGCCGAATGCGACCTACGTCGAGGACACCGACGGGACCGCCGCGCTGGCGCAGCGCATCTTCGATACGCGGCTGTGGCGGCCGGACCAGCCGTTGCGCGTGGTGCTGATCGGAACCGATTTCGAGGTGCGGGTGTGGGAGACGCTGCTGAAGATTCCGATGGGCCGCGCCGTCAGCTATTCCGACATCGCCAACAAGATCAGCAACCCAAAGGCCTCGCGCGCGGTCGGCGCCGCGGTCGGCCGCAACCCGGTGTCATTCGTTGTGCCGTGCCATCGGGCGCTGGGCAAGAGCGGCGCACTGACTGGTTACCACTGGGGCATCACGCGGAAGCAGGCGATGCTCGGCTGGGAAGCCGGTCAGCTTGGGTCGCATTGACAGGCAGGATTTCTATGGCGTTTTCGAGCGAAGTCGCCACCGGTTCCCGCGAAGAAAACGAGTCAAAACAAGAGTCTGGAGAGAAGCGAAACCCATTCCGCAATTTCCACTACTGATCCAGCCGTTTCCAGAACAGCGCGGTGTCGCAGAGCCGGCCGTCGGGAAACAGCGCGTAATTCGGGATCAGACCGCATTCCGTCCAGCCGGCGCGCTTGTAGAGGCGATAGCCATTTTCACCAGGCACGGTATCCAGCACAAGCAGCCAGCGGCCATGGCGCTTCGCCTCGTCCTCGATGCGCGCCATCAGTGCAGCGCCGATACCACGGCCGCGGGCGGCGCGATGCACCAGCATCTTCTTGATATCGGCGCGATGCGGTTGATTGGGCGGCGTGTCGAGGCCGAGCTGTACCGTGCCCACGATTCGACCGCCGAGCTTCGCTGCAAGCAGCACGGTGTCGCCGGCCGCAACGGAGCTCGCGATCTTGCGGAAGAAAGCAAGTGCGTCGGCTTGCGAAAACGGCGACATGAAGCTGACACTCGCGCCACCTTCGACGCAATCGACAAGCACCGCAGCGAGCTGATCGAGTGCCGCATCCGGGATTGGCGCGACGAGAACGTCGATGTCGACGTGTTCCCTCACGCCGCCAGATCGACCTTGGACGCCACAGTGGAATCGAGATTAAGCCGATAGATCACCGGCACGCCAGTCGCGAGTTCACGCTTGAGGATCTGCTCCGGCGTCAGCTTCTCCAGCACCATGATCAGCGCACGCAGCGAATTGCCGTGGGCCGACACCAGGGTGCGCTCGCCGCGCAGCACGCCGGGCAAAATTTCCTGCACGTAATAGGGCAGCGCCCGCGCCAGCGTGTCCTTTAGGCTCTCGCCGCCGGGCGGCGACACGTCATAGGAGCGCCGCCAGATCAGCACCTGGTCCTCGCCCCACTTCTTGCGAGCGTCGTCCTTGTTAAGACCCGAGAGATCGCCGTAGTCGCGTTCGTTGAGCGCAAGATTCTCCTTCGTCGGCAAGCCGGTCTGACCGATCTCGGCGAGCATCAGCTTCAGCGTGTGCTGCGCGCGCGTGAGGTCGGACGTAAAGGCGACGTCGAACGACAGGCCCTGCGCCTTCAGCTTGCGGCCGGCTTCCTTGGCCTCGGCAATTCCCTGTTCGGTGAGATCGGGGTCCTTCCACCCGGTGAAGAGATTTTTCAGATTCCATTCGCTCTGGCCGTGCCGCACGAGCACTAGAAGACGATCGCTCATTCCACCGTTTCCGTTTCGCTTCAGCTTGATTTATTCGCTCAATCCCAGCACGTCGGCCATGGAATAGAGCCCGGGGGTCTTGCCATGCGCCCAGAGCGCCGCCTTCAGCGCACCCTGGGCGAACAGCGTGCGATCCTCCGCGTGGTGCGACAGCGTGATGCGCTCGGAGGGCCCGGCGAAGATCACGCTATGATCGCCTGCCGCGGTGCCGCCGCGCAACGAGGCAAAGCCGATATCGCCCGCGCGCCGCGCCCCGGTCAGTCCATCGCGGCCACGTGCCGAATGTTGCGCCAGTTGGACGTTGCGTCCAGCCGCGGCAGCCTCGCCGAGCATCAAGGCGGTGCCCGACGGCGCGTCGATCTTGGCCTTGTGGTGCATTTCAAGGATCTCGATGTCGAAGCTCTCATCGAGCGACCGCGCAACGCGCTTGACCAGCGCAGCGAGCAGATTGACGCCAAGGCTCATATTGCCCGATTTCACCACGACGGCGCGATTGGTGACGCTCCTGATCACGGCATCGTCGGACGGAGACAGGCCGGTGGTGCCGATGACATGAACGAGGCCGCGCTCCGCCGCGATCGCGACATTGGCGATGGTCGCCGCCGGCACGGTGAAATCGAGAATACCGTCGGCCTTGGCCGTCATCGACCACAGGTCCGCCGAGACCTCGACGCCATTGGCCGGGAGACCAGCGAGGACACCGGCGTCTTTGCCAAGAAGCTCCGAGCCCGGCGCTTCCAGCGCTCCCGCCAGCACAGCGCCCGGAGTTTCGGAAATTACCCGCGTCAGCGCACGGCCCATCCGGCCGCCGGCCCCCGCAACAATCAGACGCATGTCACCCATGGCTCACCTCTTCAGGCCGTATAAAGCATGAACCGGAAAAGTGGAAACCGGTTTTCCGGCCGGGATCATGCCCTAGCGGTGTGATTCGGGAGGCCGGTTCCGGCGGCCTGCGTGTCTCAGGGCTGCGGGCCGTCATAGCCCTCGATGATGATGAGATCGGCGATCGAATGCGGCTGCCGCACCTCGATATTGGCCTGGTATTCCGGCGAGCGGTAGCAGGCCATCGCCGTCTCAAAATCGGGAAATTCGATCACGACATTGCGTGAGCGGCTTTGACCTTCGACGCCGGTGAACTGGCCACCGCGCACGACATAACGGCCGCCGAACTTCTTGAAAATCGGAAGGTTGGCGGTCGCATAGGGTTTGTAACCGTCTTCGTTATGAACGTCGACGCGTCCGATCCAGTATCCCTTCGGCATCTGTTTATTCTCCTTGTTGCTGCTCAGGACAGCGCCCGCGCGATCTCGCCCTGGATGGCCTCGGCGGCGGCCTTGGGATCGCCGGCTTCCATCACCGGCCGACCAACCACCAGATAGTCAGCGCCGGCAGAAATAGCGCGCGCCGGTGTCATGATGCGCTTCTGGTCATCGGTCGCAGATCCCGCGGGGCGAATCCCCGGAGTCACCAGGTTCATCTGATGGCCGACGATCTTACGCAGCGCGGCCGCTTCTTCAGGCGAGCTCACAATGCCATCGACGCCGAACTCCTGCGCCTGCCGGGCGCGCGCCTCGACGAGGTCGGCGACGTTGAGGCGATAGCCCGCCGCATGAAGGTCGCCATCGTCATAAGAGGTCAGCACCGTGACGGCCAGGATCTTCAGGCCCGAACCGGCGCGTGCCTCGACTGCGGCCTTCATCGTCTGCGGATAGGCATGCACGGTGAGGAAGGTTGCACCGAGATTTGCCACGCTTTCCACGCCGCGCGCGACGGTGTTGCCGATGTCGTGCATCTTGAGATCCAGGAACACCTTCTTGCCACGGCTTGCGAGTTGCTTCGCAAGCGGCAAGCCGCCAGCATACGCGAGCTGATAGCCGATCTTGTAGAAGTTCACGCTGTCACCAAGCGTTTCGATCATCGCCTCGGCTGCGGCAATGGCCGGCAGATCGAGCGCCACGATCAACCGGTCTCTCGGCGCGACACTGGCTCTCTGCATGTCACCTCACATCATGTGTTGGGAGAAGTCGATCAACTGCCGCGTCATTGCCTGCATCGCGTCGACGTCGGCGTGATGCTTCAGCTGGTCCATATCGTCGTAGGCATGCTCCGCAAATGACAGTGCGAGCTGATTGGGGATCACGGTTGCGTGGCAGGCCGTAAGAATCAGCCGCAGCGCGGCGAGTGCGCGCGTGCCGCCGAGCCGGTTGCCGGACGCGGCGGCGATCGCGAAGGCGCGGTCGCGGAACACCTCGCCGCGGGCTTCGTGCTGGTCCTGCACCCGGCTCATCCAGTCAATGGTGTTCTTCACCAGTGCCGGCACCGATGAATTATACTCCGGCGTCACGATCAGTACGCCGTGATGGGCGCTGACCATGCGCTTGAGATTGACGGCGTTCTTGGGCACGCCCGACTTGGCCTGCAGGTCGCCGTCATAGATCGGAAGCGGGAAGTCGGCGAGCGAGATGCGGGTGACGTCGGCACCTTGCCGCACCAGTTCCTGTGCCGCGACGGCCGCGAGCTTCGCATTGAGCGAGCCAGTGCGAAGCGATCCAGGGATCACGAGGATTTTCAGCGCGGACATTTTGAAATCGCGTTCAGGACGAGCCCGCGCGACGGCGCAGAGCGATCAACCCTTGCGATACACCCAGACCCGGGCGGGTGGAAGGTTCATCCAGATCCGCTCGGAAGCTTCCGTGGACACGCCCGGCAACGATTTGGGAATCGGGGGCACGACCGAATAGGTGAATTGAACGAAGGGCGCGTGCGGGGCGAGCATCAGGAATGCGTCGCGGACGAGCCTCAAGCGCGTCAGCATCGGCTTGGTGACCAGCGGCAGGCCGGAGACCACAGCCGATGCCGGAGCTTTCAGGACGTCCCACAGCGAATCGCGGAGCGCATAGGCATCGCCCTGGACGACCTTGGCTTGTGGGTAGCGTTCGCCCAGGAGCGCGCAGAAGCCAGGATTGTATTCGACCAGTACGAGCCGCTTCTGATCGACGCCATGCTCGATCAGCGCATTGGTGATCGCACCGGTGCCCGGCCCAAGTTCGACGACCGGTCCTTCCGCGTGCGCATCGACATATTGCGCCATGGTGCGGGCAAGCAGCCGCCCAGACGGCATCACCGCGCCCATATGCAGCGGCTTCTCGATCCATGAGCGAAGGAAACGGACCTCGTCGTCCAGACGGGGGGGCTTCTTCAACGCGCGCGCGGACGATTGCAGGGACATGTCGCTACCAGGCGGGACCGCACGATCGCGCGGTTGTCAGAAAACGGTCATAAAGACGTATAGGTCGGAGCAGCCATGGTCAAGCATGCCGGCTACTGCTGGACGGAACGACTTCCGAAGAAGTCCTTGACCTTAGAGAAGAAACCCGCCGCCTCCGGCTGCGTCGCACCCGACGACAGTTTTTCAAACTCCATCAGCAATTCCTGCTGCTTCCTGGTCAGATTCTGCGGCGTTTCGACCACAACCTGGACGTACATGTCGCCGGTCTGACGCGAGCGCAGCACCGGCATGCCCTTTGCTGCGATGCGGAAGCGCCGCCCAGATTGTGTGCCGGACGGCACCTTTACCTTGGTCTTGCCCTTGTCGATAGTTGGCACCTCGAATTCGCCACCGAGCGCCGCCGTCACCATCGAGATCGGCACACGGCAATGCAGGTCGGCGCCATCGCGCTGGAAGAACTGGTGCGCTGTCAGCGACAGGAAGATGTAGAGATCGCCTGGCGGGCCGCCGCGGATGCCGGCCTCGCCTTCGCCCGCAAGGCGAATGCGCGTGCCGTCCTCCACGCCCGGGGGAATGTTGACCGACAAGGTGCGGTCGCGCGTCACTCGACCCGACCCGACACAGGAGGTGCAGGCGTCCTCGATCATCTGGCCGCGGCCCTGGCAGCCGGGGCAGGTGCGCTCCAGCGTGAAGAAGCCCTGGGCCTGCCTGACACGACCGGCACCGCCACAATGCGAGCACGTCTTCGGCTTGGTGCCGGCCTTGGCGCCGGTGCCCGAGCAGGTTTCACAGGTAACGGAAACTGGAATCTCGATTTGCGCGGTCTTGCCCTGGAAGGCGTCCTCGAGAGTGATCTCCATGTTGTAGCGCAGGTCGGCGCCGCGCTCGCGGCCGCCGCTGCGGCGCTGCCCGGCCATGCCGAACAGGTCCTCGAAAATATCGGAGAATGACGAGGCGAAGCCCGCGCCGAAGCCGGGACCGCCACCGCCCATGCCCTGTTCGAACGCGGCATGGCCAAAGCGATCATAGGCGGCGCGCTTGTCGCCGTCCTTCAGCACCTCGTAGGCCTCGTTGATTTCCTTGAACCGGATCTCGCTCTGCGCATCGCCGGGATTGCGATCCGGATGCCACTTCATCGCGAGCTTGCGGAAAGCTGCCTTGAGCTTGGTCTCGTCCGCGTTCCGCTCGACCTCGAGGGTTTCGTAATAGCAGCGCTTGGTGGACATCCTTCAATTCCGTCCGAAGTTCGTCGCCATCGCAGAGAATCGCGCTGGTCTGGAAGATGCGGCGATCGGCTTAACGAAAAATGACCCCCACCCCGTCGAGACGCGCTGCGTGCTCTTTGGCGTGAGGGCCATCATTTCCAGCTCGCGGCTTAAGCAGACTTCTTGTTGTTCTTGTCGTCGTCGACCTCGGTGAATTCCGCGTCGACAACGTCGTCCTTCGCAGCGTCCTTGGCCGCATCGGACTCCGCCTGCTGCTTGTACATCGCTTCACCGAGCTTCATCGAAGCTTGTGCCAGCGTATTGGTCTTGGCCTTGATCGCCTCGGCATCGTCGCCCTTCAACGCTTCCTTGAGGTCGCTGACAGCGTCTTCGATCGAGCGGCGCTCGGTCTCCGAAATCTTCGAACCGTGCTCGGCCAACGCCTTCTCGGTCGAATGCACCAGACCATCGGCGTGGTTCTTGGCATCGACCGCCTCGCGGCGCTTCTTGTCCTCGGCCGCATTGGCCTCGGCGTCCTTGACCATCTTCTCGATGTCGGACTCGGACAGACCGCCGGACGCCTGAATCCGGATCTGCTGTTCCTTGCCGGTCGCCTTGTCCTTCGCCGACACGTTGACGATGCCGTTGGCGTCGATATCGAAGGTCACCTCGATCTGCGGCATGCCGCGCGGAGCCGGCGGAATACCCATCAGGTCGAACTGACCGAGCATCTTGTTGTCGGCCGCCATTTCGCGCTCGCCCTGGAAGACGCGGATGGTGACGGCGTTCTGATTGTCCTCGGCCGTCGAAAACACCTGGCTCTTCTTGGTCGGGATCGTGGTGTTGCGGTCGATGATGCGGGTGAACACGCCGCCCAGCGTCTCGATGCCCAGCGAGAGCGGGGTCACGTCGAGCAGCAGCACGTCCTTGACGTCGCCCTGCAGCACGCCGGCCTGAATCGCGGCGCCGATCGCCACGACCTCGTCGGGATTGACGCCCTTGTGCGGCTCCTTGCCGAAGAACTGCTTCACCATTTCCTGGATCTTGGGCATGCGGGTCATGCCGCCGACCAGCACCACCTCGCCGATTTCGCCGGCGGTAAGACCGGCATCCTTCAGCGCCTTGCGGCACGGCTCGATGGTCTTCTCCACGAGATCGGCCACCAGCGCCTCGAACTTGGCGCGGGTCAGCTTCATCGTCAGATGCTTCGGACCGGTCTGGTCAGCCGTGATGAACGGCAGGTTGATTTCAGTCTGCGTGGTCGACGACAGCTCGATCTTGGCCTTTTCGGCCGCTTCTTTCAGACGCTGCAGCGCGAGCTTGTCGTTGCGCAGGTTAATGCCCTGCTCCTTCTGAAATTCATCGGCGAGATAGCCAACCAGGCGCATGTCGAAGTCTTCACCGCCGAGAAAGGTGTCGCCGTTGGTGGACTTCACCTCGAACACGCCGTCACCGATCTCGAGGATCGAGACGTCGAAGGTGCCGCCGCCGAGGTCGTACACCGCGATGGTGCCGGCCTTCGACTTGTCGAGACCGTAGGCAAGCGCAGCCGCTGTCGGTTCATTGATGATGCGCAGTACCTCAAGGCCGGCGATCTTGCCGGCGTCCTTGGTCGCCTGACGTTGCGCGTCGTTAAAATAGGCCGGAACCGTGATGACGGCCTGATCGACCTTCTGGCCGAGATGCGCCTCTGCGGTTTCCTTCATCTTCTGTAGGATGAAAGCCGAGACCTGTGAGGGCGAATAGGTTTTGCCGTCGGCTTCGACCCAGGCGTCGCCGTTCGATGCCTTGACGATCTTGTAGGGAACGAGCTTCTTGTCCTTCTCGACCATCGGGTCGTCGTAGCGGCGGCCGATGAGGCGCTTCACCGCAAAGAAGGTGCGCTCGGGATTGGTCACCGCCTGGCGCTTCGCCGGCTGGCCGACGAGGCGCTCGCCATCGTCAGTGAAGGCAACGATCGACGGCGTCGTCCGCATGCCCTCGGCATTCTCGATCACCTTCGCGTTTTTGCCATCCATCACGGCAACGCACGAATTCGTGGTGCCGAGGTCGATCCCAATGACCTTACCCATGGTTTTCATATCCCTCTTGCTGCGGCAGATTGGTTGGGCCCTGACGGCGCTCCGAACCGAACCCCCAGACGTTCACATACTCGCGATATTGCGACGGTGAGCCTGATATAGGAGGGAGGGTCGCCCCCGCAAGGACTGGACGCCACGTTGATGCCTGAAAAGACTGACGTTTGAAAGATTGTGTCACTCCCGGGGCCGCCCGGCTCGGCCCCTCAACATGTTAACAGATGGGCAATCATTCAACGGCGACCCGTCGCGGCGGTATTGGAACGCTCTGTTGAGTGAACGCTCACAAAGGCCAAGAGCAACCGCGCAAGTCGGGGCCCGCCGAAGGGGTGGGCGCCGACAACGCGACCAACGAGGAAGTGGCCGACCCTGTTGCAGGGTCATCAAAAGCGCTAAAAGCGGCCCGACTGACCGAGGTCCGCCAGGCCCTGCACCGGCCCGTTGAGCAGCCTCCAAGCAAGCAAACCGGTAGATCCTCCATGATGCCCTTTCGAGTCCTCGTTGCGGTTGCCTTGCTGATCGCCACCATCTGGCCGGCCTCCGCGGACGACGTCGTATTTCCGCCGGGCGCACATGTCGGGATGAAGCCGCTGGTCGGCCTGATCCGTGCGAAATCCTTCATCGGTTTCGAAACCGAGGACCAAGGCGTCAAGGTCCTGATCGTCGATCTTCCCGCGGACGCCTACGGCGAGGTCGCGAACGCCTTCAAGGCCAATCCCGCAGGCACCGGAGGGATCAAGCCCGAAAGCCTCGAGACCGCGGCGGGACTCGCCTATTACACGGCGGAAAGCACGCGGGACGGCGCGACCAACGTGCGGCGCTATTCCATGATCCTCCCCGGCCCGACTTTCTCCGGCTACATCGCGGTGCAGGTGCCTGAGAACGCCATGAAGATCTACACCGACGACGCCGTGCGGCAGATGTTTGCCAGCGCCGTCATCCGCAACGAGGTGCCGGTCGCCGAACAACTCGGCCTGATGCCGTTCAAGCTTACCCAATTCAGCGATTTCAAGAACATCCGCATGCTGGCGCCGGGCGCGGCCCTGATCCTCGCCGACAGCGACGAGAAGTCCGGCCTCGAAACCAGGCCCTTCATGATCCTCACCGTCATCGGCTCGACCGCAGCCTCGCCGGACGATCGCGGCCGCTTCGCCCGGCAGGTCGCCACCACGATCCCCGGCGTGCGCGACGGACGCATCACGATGTCCGAGCCGATCCGCATCGACGGCCAGCCCGGCTACGAGACTCGGATCGACGCGACCAGCGGCAAGGACAACACGCCGGTGACCATCGTGCAGTGGCTGCGGTTCGGCTCGCAATCCTCGATGCGCATCATCGCCAGTTCGCCACGCGACGATTGGGAAAAGGCGTTCCCGCGGTTCCGCGCCGTGCGCGACGGCATCCAGCCGCGTGGCTGATCGAAGCTTCCGCAGGCGGTGCCGAAAAATCCGACTTTCGCTGGTATGTGAACGGAACTAGCCTCCTGATGCGGTTTCACCGAGCAAGGAGAGGCACGATGTTGGATCGACGACGGGTTGTTGCAGGTCTCGGCGCGACGGCTCTTGCAACCCTGGTTTCAAACGAGCTCCGGGCGGCGGCGATCAAGCCCGACGAGGTCTCGGCGCTGCTTGTGATCGACGTGCAGAACTGCTTCCTGCCCGGCGGGAGCCTCGCGGTGAAGGACGGCGAGCAAGTGGTGCCGGTCATCAACAAGATCGCCAAGACCTTCGCCAATGTGGTGATCACGCAGGACTGGCACACGCCCGGACACGTGTCGTTCGCCTCCGCCCATTCAGGCAAGAAGCCGTTCGAGGCGATCGACCTTGCCTATGGCAAGCAGGTGCTGTGGCCCGACCATTGCGTTCAGGGCACCGAGGGCTCCGCGCTCTCCAAGGATCTTGCGATCCCGCAGGCGGCCCTGATCATCCGCAAAGGCTTCCATAGGGATGTCGACAGCTACTCCGCCTTCACCGAGGCCGACGGCAAGACCACCACCGGGCTTGCCGCCTATCTGAAGGCGCGCAAGGTCGAGCGGGTGTTCGTCGCAGGGCTCGCCACCGATTTTTGCGTGGCATGGACTGCGCTCGATGCGCGAAAGGCCGGCTTCGAGACCTATGTGGTGGAAGATGCATGCCGCGGCATCGACACGCAGGGGTCACTCGCCAAGGCCTGGGCCGACATGGCCGAGGCCGGCGTCAAACGCATCCAATCGTCGGACATCGGCTCTGATTGAATCAGAACCGAGTCTCTCGATGTCTGGGGCTCCCGATGTTCAATTCGCGGCCGAGGCCGGCGGATCAAGCGATGATATCGGCGGCGGGCGCGGCCTTCGCGCCACCCTTGGCGACGCCGACCAGGGCTGGCCGCAGCACGCGCTCGCCAATCATGTAACCAGCCTGCACCACCTGCACCACGGTGCCTGACGGCACCGACGGATCGGGTACCTCGAACATCGCCTGCTGGAAGTTCGGATCGAACTTCTCACCCATCGGATCGAATTTCCTGACACCGTTCTTTTCCAGCGCGTTGAGCAGCGACCGTTCGGTCAGCTCAACGCCTTCAATCAAGGCCTTCAGGCCGGGATCTGCGGCCTCCTTGGTTTCGGCGGGAACCGCATCGAGCGCACGCTGCAGATTGTCGGCAATCTCAAGCACATCGCGGGCGAATCCGGTGATCCCGTAGGTCTTGGCGTCGGTGACCTCGCGGCGGGTGCGCTGCCGGAGATTTTCCATCTCGGCCAGTGTGCGCAGCGTCTTGTCGCGCGCTTCGGCCAGTTCCTTGGTCAGCGCCTCGACCGATCCGACCTCGGGATCGTCGGGCATGACGTAGGGCCTGGAGACCACGGGCTCGCCGGTTTGCGCCGGATTCTCGGCATTGTCGTTCGGCCGGTTCGGATCGGTCATGGCTTGCCTTCTCGAAAAACTCGCATCGATTCAAATCTTGGGGATTGCTAGGCCGGATATCGTGCTTTGGGCGACGAAAATCAAGCGCAGCATGGCATTGCCGGGTGAAGTGACCTCCGGTTCAGAAAAGCGCGTCAAATGAAACTGAATTACCGGCGCTACATCAGCCGCCCAGGTCACCCCCCAAGACCTTGCTGACGATGCGCGCGGCGTAATCCACCGCCGGAATCACCCGCGCATAGTTCAGCCGCGTCGGGCCGATCACACCTAGCACACCGACAATCCGCCCCGCAGCATCGCTGTAGGGCGCGATGATGGTCGATGACCCGGACAGCGAGAACAGTTTGTTCTCCGAGCCGATGAAAATCCGCACCCCCTCGCCACGCTCGGCGCGGCCGAGCAGATCGATCACGCCGCGCTTGGTCTCGAGATCGTCGAACAGCGACTTGATGCGCTCCAGATCGTCGAGCGCATGCAAATCCTCCAGCAGGTTGGCGTGGCCGCGCACGATCAATTGCCGGTCCTCGCTTTCGCCGCCGGACCAGCTCGCGATTCCCGCGGCGATCACCTTTTGCGTAAGCTGGTCGAGTTCGGCGCGGCTCTGCGTCAACGCGGTCTCGAGTTCGAGGCGCACTTCGGCGAGCGTCCGTCCGCGGATCCGGGCGTTGAGGAAGTTGGTCGCCTCCATCAGTGCAGACGAGGGAACGCCTGGCGGCAAGGCCAGCACGCGGTTTTCGACCTGGCCGTCCTCGCCGACCAGCACGACCAACGCCTTCTCCGGCTCGAGCCGCACGAACTCAATGTGCTTCAGCCGCGCATTCGACTTCGGCGTCAGCACGACCGCCGCGGCGCGAGTCAGGCCCGACAGCCGCGTCAGCGCTTCGCCGAGCGCGGCCTCGACCGTTTGGGCGCGTCCCACGGAGGCAAGCTGAGTCTGGATCGATTGCCGCTCCGCCTCGGTGAGGTCGCCGATCTGCATCAGGGCATCGACGAAGAAGCGCAAGCCGAGTTCGGTCGGCAGCCGGCCGGCCGAGGTGTGCGGCGCGTAGATCAGGCCGAGTTGCTCGAGATCCGACATCACGTTGCGGACCGATGCCGGCGACAGCGGTAACGCGATCAAGCGCGAAACATTGCGCGAACCGACGGGCTCGCCGGTCGCAAGGTAGCTCTCGACAATTTGACGAAAAATATCGCGGGACCGCTCGTTGAGCTGCGCCAGCCCCGCCTGTGGTGCAATCAGACCAATCGGATCGTGGTGAGCCACACTCCACTCCCTCGCAATTACCCCTAATTTGTCGATCCGGGGGGCCGGTGACAAGCGTGCACTCGTCCGCTGAAAAAACCAGGGGCCGAAAACCCTTGCCGCTGCCTCGTCCCCCTCCTACAAGCACGGCCAGCCAACTAGTTCGGATTTTCGGAGGATTCCATGCGGCCAAGCCGCCGTGCACCCGATGAACTGCGTCCCGTGTCGCTGGAACGCGGCGTCGTCAAATATGCCGAGGGTTCCTGCATGGTGAAATTCGGCGACACCCATGTCCTGGTAACCGCTACGCTGGAGGAACGGCTGCCGCCGTGGCTCAAGGGCCAGGGCCGCGGCTGGGTCACGGCCGAATACGGCATGCTGCCGCGCGCCACGCTGGAACGCACCCGCCGCGAGGCGTCCGCGGGCAAGCAGGGTGGGCGCACCGTCGAGATCCAGCGGCTGATCGGCCGCTCCTTGCGCGCCGCGATCGATCTTGAAGCGCTCGGCGAGCGTCAGATCACCGTCGACTGTGACGTCATCCAGGCCGATGGCGGCACTCGCACGGCGTCGATTACCGGTGCCTGGGTGGCGCTTGCGGACTGCATCAACTGGATGAAGACCCGCAGCATGCTGAAAACGAACGTGCTGCGCGACAACGTCGCGGCGATTTCCTGCGGCATCTATCAAGGCACGCCGGTGCTCGATCTGGACTATGCCGAGGATTCCGAGGCCGAGACCGATGCCAATTTCGTCATGACCGGCGACGGCCGCATCATCGAGGTGCAGGGTACCGCCGAGAAGACGCCGTTCTCGGAAAGCGAATTGCTGGCGTTGATGGCGCTGGCGCGCAAGGGCGTCGCGCGTCTGGTCGACTTGCAAAAGATCGCGGTGGCGTAGTCTGATTGGCCATGCACCGCCGAATCACCGGAAAGCTCGTTATTGCGACCCACAATCCCGGCAAGCTCGCCGAGATGAGGGAACTGCTCGCGCCGCATGGCGTCGAAGCGGTGTCGGCTGGCGAGCTCGATCTCGCCGAGCCCGAGGAGACCGGCGACAGCTTTCGCGCCAACGCCGCGATCAAGGCGACCGCATCCGCGAACGCGACGGGATTGCCGGCCTTTGCCGATGATTCGGGCCTCGTGGTTGACGCGCTCGACGGCGCGCCCGGCATCTATTCTGCGCGCTGGGCCGGCGAAGCCAAGGACTTCATGGCGGCGATGACGCGGATCGAGCGGCTGCTGCAGGAGCGCGGCGCCACGATGCCCAACCAGAGAAAGGCGCAATTCGTCTCCGCCCTATGCGTCGCCTGGCCGGACGGCCATCTCGAGGAGGTCGAGGCTCACGTCGACGGCACTCTGGTGTGGCCGCCGCGCGGCACGGCCGGTTTCGGGTATGATCCAGCCTTTTTGCCCGACGGATACGCGCGTACGTTCGGCGAAATGACGAGCGTCGAAAAGCACGGCCTGCCGCCGTTGGGGCTCGGCCTGTCGCATCGCGCCCGCGCCTTCGTCAAGCTCGCGGAGATCTGCCTTGAGCCGCGCTGAACGCCATCACGCTACCCCCCTCGGCGCGAGCCGGGCCCGGCGCGGCCCACAAGCGAAGGATGGAAAGGCAGCGTTTGGCGTCTACGTGCACTGGCCATTTTGCCTGTCGAAATGTCCCTATTGCGATTTCAACAGCCACGTCCGGCATGCGCCTGTCGACGAAAGCCGCTTCGTGCGCGCCTTCGCCCGCGAGATCGAAACAACAGCGGCGCGCGCCCCCGGACGCGAGGTCAGATCGATTTTCCTCGGCGGCGGCACGCCCTCCCTGATGCAGCCGCAAACCGTCGGCGCCGTGCTCGATGCGATCGGCAAGCATTGGCAAGTCGCGCGCGAGGTCGAGGTCACGCTCGAGGCCAACCCGACCAGCGTCGAGGCGACGCGGTTTCATGGCTATCGCATCGCTGGCGTCAATCGCGTTTCGCTCGGCGTGCAGGCGCTGGATGATGCGTCGCTGAAGGCACTTGGACGGCTGCACACCGCGCGCGAGGCGCTCGAGGCGGTCGCGATCGCGCGCACGGCGTTCGAGCGCTATTCGTTCGATTTGATCTATGCGCGCCCGGAGCAGACACCGCAAATGTGGGCGAGCGAATTGAAGCAGGCGATCTCGGAAGCGGCCGAGCACCTGTCGCTCTACCAGCTCACGATCGAAGAGGGTACGCCCTTCTTCGGCCTGCATGCCGCCGGCAAGTTGCGGCCCCCTGATGAGGCGACCGCGCGGGCGCTCTATGACGTGACGCAGGAGATCTGCGCGCACGAGGGACTGCCGGCCTACGAGATTTCCAACCACGCGCGCGCCGGCGCGGAGTGCAGGCACAATCTCGTCTACTGGCGCGGCGAGGAATACGCCGGTATCGGCCCAGGCGCGCATGGTCGCCTTGATATCGATGGTGTCAGGCACGCAACCGCGACCGAGAAGCGTCCTGAAGCTTGGCTGATGCGCGTCGAATCAAGCGGTCACGGCGTCGTCACCGACGATTGCCTCAACAGCGAGGAGCGCGCCGACGAGTTCCTGCTGATGGGATTGCGGCTTGCCGAAGGCATCGATCCCAGGCGCTACGCCTGGCTCGCTGGCCGCGAGCTTGATCCGCACAGGATCGCCATGCTGCGCGAGGAAGGCGCGATTGCCGTCGACGCTGATGGACGGCTGCGCGTGACCAAGTCGGGCTTCCCGGTGCTCGACGCTGTCGTTGCGGACTTGGCTGCCTAAAGCGCGATGAGATCAGGATGAATCATCATCGCGCCTTGGCTTGTTGCTTGCGCATGATCTCCGCGCAAACGCTGCGCGGTTGTCGCGAGGGAAAACCGTTACACACTTTTCCGGATCAGCTTTAAGCACCAAAACTCTTCGGTGAGCCGGCAACTGCCGTGCCGCCGGCCGAGGCGACCTTCATGACAGCGAGGCCGCGCTCGTTGGTGCCGTCGGAGCGGAAGCGGAACAGACCGTCGATGCCGGCGAAGCCCGACGGATTGGTCAGTGTCTCCGCCGCGAAGCGCTGCGTGCCTTGCGTGCGTGCGAGCGCCGCGACCAGGGCGACAGCATCATAGGCGAGCGTGGCGGTGCGGACTGGCTCACCGCCAAACCGGGTGCGGTAGCGGCCGGCGAAGCTACGGAACCCGGCCGGATCGGGCGCGGCATACAGTCCGCCCTGCAAAACGGGGCTCGCGAACACCCGCGGATTGTCCCACAGGCCGGTACCCAGCAACTGGATGTTTCGCAGATTGGAGCCGGCCGCCGTCAGCGCGTCGGCGGTCGCCACGACCGAATCGCCGTCGTCGGCAAGCAGCAGCGCGTCGGCCTGGCCAAGCGCCTGCGCCACCGTCCGCGCCGGCGTGGCGCGGTCAGCGCCGTATTTCTCGAACGCGACGATGCGGGCGTTCTTGCGGCCGACCGCCTGCTTGAACGCGGCCTCGACCACGTTGCCATAGGCGTTGTCGGGCACGAGCGCCGCGAAGGACCGCTTTCCCGTGCCGGCGGCATAGTCGATGATGCGATTGACGTCGGATTCGGGCAGGAAGCTCAAGAGATATACGCCGCGCCCGGCGATGCTGGCGTCGGTCGAGAATGCGATCACGGACGTTCCGCGCGCGCGCGTCAATTGCGCGGTGGAGGGCACCGAACCTGCAAACAGCGGCCCCAGGATAATCTCTGCGCCTTCGGATAACGCCTGTTGGGTTCCCTGCGCCGCACCCTGCGGGCTGCCGCCATCGTCCTTGATCAGGAGTTGGATGTTCGGGTTCTGAAACTCGGCCAGCGCCATTTCGGCGGCATTCTTCATCGATTGTGCGGCAACGCCGGCATTGCCGGCTGCCGACAGCGGCAACACAAGCCCGACCTTGACCTGCCCGGTTCCGATCGCCTGAGGCTGCTGGGGCTGGCCTCCAGGCGCGGCATCCTGCCCACTCGTGAACTGACTCAAGCTCTGCTGGACGCCGGAGCAGGCCGACAGCAGAGGCGTGCCAACGATGAGACCAAGCGCCGCTCGCCGGGTCGGGCCCGACGATCGTGATTTCCGGTTATACGAGCCCACCATCGTATCTCTTCTCTTGACCGACCGTGATCGGCCAGGACTCCATCCTGGCCCTGATGAAGGGGATGGAATCAGGCATATTGTCGGCGAATAGTTAATCGAAACAAAAGGATTAGGACCTCACGGCAACAGCCGGCGCTCGCGTTTTTCGGCCCGGCAGCGTGCTTTTCCACCAGCATCCCTCCGATGTGGCGCAAAAGCGGCCAGCCCTCTAGATTGGTATTATGCGCCCAAAACCCAGTTCCCACCACGGTTCGGATGCCGTCATGGCTCCTGCGGAGAGAACTTTTTCCGTAGGTGGCCAGATACTGCCCGCGCCCAGGGCCGCGCCCGGACTGTATCTGGTAGCGACCCCGATCGGGAACCTCGGTGATATCACCCTGCGCGCGCTGGAAACGCTCGCCGGCGTCGACACCATCGCCTGCGAGGACACGCGAATCACGCGCCGCCTGACCGAGCGCTACGCGATCGCGGCCGAGCTGAAGCCGTATCACGAGCACAATGCGGCGCTGGCGCGGCCAAAAATCCTCGAACGGCTGGCGCGGGGCGGCGCGATCGCGCTGATCTCCGATGCCGGCACGCCGCTGATATCCGACCCCGGCTTCAAGCTGGTGCGCGAGGTCTGCGCCGCCGGGCATCCCGTGATCGCCGTACCGGGACCGTCATCGGTGTTGACCGCGTTGTCGGTTGCGGCCTTGCCGACCGACCGGTTCTTCTTCGAGGGGTTCTTGCCGGCGAAGGAGCACGCCAGGCAGGCGCGGCTTGCCGAGCTCGCCAGGATCGATGCCACGCTTGTGATGTTCGAATCCGGCAATCGCCTGCACGACAGCTTGCGCGATCTCGCCGCGATCATGGGCGGGCGCGACGCCGCGATCTGCCGGGAGCTGACGAAAATGCACGAAGAAATCCAGCGAGCGCCGATCGCCGAGCTTGCCGCTCGCGCCGACACGCTGGAAACGCGCGGCGAATTCGTGCTCGTCGTCGGGCCGCCGCCGGACGATGCCGGGGTGATGGACGAGGGCGCGCTCGACGACCTGTTGCGCGCCCAGCTCGCGCTCAACAGCGTCAAGGACGCGGTGGCCCATGCGGTTGCGTTGTCGGGCAGGCCACGCCGCGAGGTCTATGCCCGAGCCCTTGAGCTCGTCCGCGACATCAGAGCCGACGATGCCCAAGGCTAACGGCAGCACGACAAGCGGCGGCAAGCGTGACGGCGGTTCACCCGAACGCATCGCGGCGTTCCGCGCTGGCCTCTCCGCCGAGAGCCGCGCCGCCGCCTGGCTGATGGCCAAGGGTTATCGGATCCTGGCCAAACGCTTCCGCACGCCTTATGGCGAGATCGACCTCGTGGCGCGCCGGCGCAATCTGATAGCCTTCATCGAGGTCAAGGCTCGTGCGAGACTCGATGACGCCGCCTATGCGGTGACGCCGCGCCAGCAGCAGCGCATCATCGATGCTGCGCAGGTCTGGCTGATGGCGCATCCCGAACATGCGGAATTTGATCTGAGATTCGACGCCGTCCTGATTGCGCCGAGGAGCCTGCCGCGCCATTTGTTGGCGGCATTCGACGCCAGTCAATAAGAGCCACCAGACCTGGGATACACCTCATGAAATTGAACGTCGCTGTCCAGATGGACCCCATCGCGCGCATCAACATCGGGGGCGATTCCACCTTTGCGCTTTTGCTCGAGGCGCAGAAGCGCGGCCACGGGATTTCATATTACACGCCCGACAAGCTGTCGCTGCGCGGCGAGGAGCTGGTGGCGCCGGTGCACCTCTTGACCGTGCGAGACGAGCTCGGCAATCACTTCACGCTCGGCGAGCCCAAGCGCGAGCCGCTCAATGCTTTCGATGTCGTACTGCTGCGGCAGGACCCGCCGTTCGATCTCGCCTACATCACCTCGACGCATTTCCTCGAGCGCATCCATCCCAAGACACTGGTCGTCAACAATCCCGCCAGCGTGCGCAACGCGCCGGAGAAACTGTTCGTAATGAATTTTCCGCAGTTGATGCCGCCGACGCTGATCTCGCGCGATCTCGACGAGATCAATTCGTTTCGCGATCGGCACGGCGCCGTCGTCATGAAGCCGTTGCACGGCCATGGCGGCGCCGCGGTGTTCCGCATCATGCCGCAGGACATGAATTTCGGCTCGCTGTTCGACATGTTCTCGGTCACGTTCAAGGAGCCGTGGGTGATCCAGCGCTTCCTGCCCGAGGTCAAGCACGGCGACAAGCGGATCATCCTGGTCGACGGCGAATTTGCAGGCGCCGTCAACCGCGTGCCGGCCGCGGATGACCTTCGCTCCAACATGGTGCGCGGCGGCGCGGCAAAGGCGACTGATCTCTCCGAGCGCGAGCGCGAAATCTGTGCGACGCTCGGACCGGCACTGCGTGAACGCGGCCTCCTCTTTGTCGGCATCGACGTGATCGACGGCAACCTCACTGAGATCAACGTCACCTCGCCTACCGGCATCCGCGCGATCCAGCGACTTAACGGCCCGGATGTCGCCGCCAAGATCTGGGATGCCATCGAGGCGAAGCGCGCCGCGAAATAGACTTCTCTTCTGCGTTGCACGGCCGAGCAAGCTCACCTGCGCGCACTCTGCAAATCTGATTCTACTTGCCAGCTTACGAGCGCAAGCGCAGCATGCCTATGCCTGCGTCAGATCAAGCGACCGGTCGGCGCGGGCGACAATGTAAAAATATCAAAAGAACGGTGGAGGAAGACGTATGACGCTCAATGTCTCACGACGATCCTTGCTCGCATTCGGTGCCGGTCTCGGCGCCAGCACAGTGCTCGGTGGCAGTGCATTCGCCAAAGCGCCGAAGCTCGGCACCCAAACCCCCTACTGGCACCGCTTCATTCTCGGCGACGCCGAAGTCACCATCGTATCCGACGGCCCGCTGCCGCTCGGTCCCCCCAAGGGCACGTTCGTCGGCGTACCCGATGACGAAGTGAAGAAGATGCTCTCCGACAATTTCCTGTCGCCGGACAATGTTGTGCTCGAGCAGAACTCCCCGATCGTCAACATGGGCGACAAGCTGATCCTGTTCGATACCGGCATGGGCACCTCGAAAGCCTTCGGCCCAACCACCGGCCGCCAGCAGAAGAGCATGGCGGAAGCGGGCATCAGGCCGGACCAGATCGACGCGGTGGTCTTCTCGCACGCGCATATCGATCATATCGGTGGCGTCGTCGGCGAAGACGGCAAGCCTCTGTTCCCGAACGCGCAATACTACATCGCCCAGAGCGATTTCGATTTCTGGACCGATGAAGGCAAGATGGATAGCCCGCTGAAGGACTTCGTGGTCCACGCGCGAAAGAATTTGCTCCCGGTGCGGGATCGCCTGGTGTTCTTCAAGGACGGCCAGGAATTCCTCCCCGGCGTGCAGGCGATCGCTGCACCCGGCCACACCGTTGGCCACACCATCTTCATGGTGACGTCGGCCGGCAAATCCTTCTGCTTCCTCGGCGACCTCTCGCACCATCCGGTGCTGTTGCTCGAGAAGCCCCGGATGGAATTCTCCTACGACAGCGACCCGAAGCAGGCCGCCGCGACACGCGTCAAGCTGCTGGACATGCTCGCGGCCAACAAGACTCCCGTGATGTCCTATCACTTTGCGTGGCCCGGCTACGGCCACGTCGCAAAGACCGGCGAGGGATTCCATTACTATCCCGAGCCGATGCAGATGTTGCTGTAAGGGTAGAATCCGGGGGCGGTCATCACCGCCCCCGGATGTTCTCTCATTGTTCTTGCGCGGCGCGCCCGGTTCCGCTACCCTGGATTGCGGAATAAGAGGCAGCATGGTTCAACGCGTTTCCACCGTCGCTTTCGAAGGGATCGAGGCCCGCGCAGTCGACGTACAGGTCCAGGTGGCGCCGGGGCTTCCGGCCTTCGCCATCGTCGGGCTCCCCGACAAGGCAGTATCGGAAGCACGGGAACGGGTGCGCTCGGCGTTGATCGCCTCGGGCCTTGCCCTGCCCGCTCGCCGAATCACCGTCAATCTCGCTCCGGCCGACTTGCCCAAGGAAGGCAGCCATTACGATCTGCCGATCGCGCTCGGGCTGATGGCGGCGATCGGGGCGATCCCGCCCGATGCCCTCAACGGCTTCACCGTGCTCGGCGAACTCGGGCTCGACGGCTCGATCGCCCCCGTCGCTGGCGTGCTGCCGGCTGCGATCGGCGCCAATTCCCGCGACGAGGGGCTGATCTGTCCGGCGGCCTGTGGCTCGGAGGCCGCATGGGCGAGCCCGGACATCCAGATCATCGCGGCAAATTCGCTGATCCAGATCGCCAATCACTTCAAGGGCTCGCAGGTGTTGTCGCGCCCCTCACCGAAAGTGCATGAGCGCGAGGGAACACTGCTAGACCTGCGCGACATCAAGGGCCAGGAGAGCGCCAAGCGAGCACTTGAGATCGCGGCCGCCGGCGGTCATCACTTGTTGATGATCGGCTCACCCGGCGCCGGCAAATCGATGCTGGCAGCGCGGCTGCCGTCGATCCTGCCGCCGCTGTCGCCATCGGAGCTGCTCGAAGTCTCGATGATCGCCTCCGTCGCCGGCGAAATCCGTGACGGCGCGCTGACCGCGCGGCGCCCATTCCGGAGTCCCCATCATTCCGCCAGCATGGCGGCGCTGACCGGCGGCGGCTCGCGCGCAAGACCCGGGGAGATCTCGCTCGCGCATCAGGGCGTGCTGTTCCTCGACGAACTGCCGGAGTTCGACCCGCGTGTGCTGGACTCGCTCCGCCAGCCGCTGGAGAACGGTGAGGTCGCGGTGTCCCGCGCCAACCACCGCGTCAGCTATCCGGCGCGCTTCATGCTCATCGCAGCAATGAACCCGTGCCGCTGCGGCCATGCCTATGAGCCCGGCCATTCCTGCAAGCGCGGCCCCCTCGACCGCTGCACCGCCGACTACCAGATGCGTATCTCGGGCCCGCTCATGGATCGCATCGACTTGCGAATCGAGGTGCCGGCCGTGACCGCGGCCGACCTCATCCTGCCGCCGCCGTCGGAAGGATCGGCCGAGGTTGCGGCCCGCGTCGCGGCCGCGCGCGTCGTCCAGCTTGCGCGCTTCGCGGCGGCGGGCCTGCCGCATATCCGCACCAATGCGGAAGCGCCCGCCTCCCTGCTCGAGACCATCGCGCAGCCAGACGCCCAGGGCCAGAAGTTGTTGCGCGAGGCCGCCGAGACCATGCGCCTCACCGCGCGCGGCTATCACCGCGTCCTGCGGGTGGCGCGCACGCTCGCCGATCTCGACGGCGCGGGGACGATCGGCCGGCTGCATCTGGCGGAAGCGCTATCCTACCGCGCGCTGGCGGACGATCTTCGCCGCGCTGCCTGACCCGTCCCGTTCGCGCCGAAACTCACCGCACGTCAACGCGGTGGTAACGAGTTTTGTTTACGCTCCACAAACCATAAGCGCCGTGGTGCACGGAGCTTGGGTCGAGCGAGTGGTGTCATGTTGCGTTTCAAGATCCTGGCTTCGGTGGTCCCGTTGGCCATCGCTGCGGTGTTCGCCCGCGCTGAGTTCCTGCCAGGCCCGCGGGCCTGCATCGAGGTCGGCGGCGCTGCGGTGCAGATCGCGTCGGTGCCATGGCAGGCCCAGTTTCACGTCAGCTTCACCGACGATCCCAGCCTCGCCACCGTCCGGGTCCAGATTGCCGACAGCGCGGAAGCGGCCGACTTCACCGTGATCGACGACATCGACGATGCCGAGGCTGGCAGTTGCGAGAACAACGCCGTGCCGCAACTCGTCGCGATCTCCCGCAATCCGTCGGCGTCCGATCCGGTCATCTACCTGTCGCATAGCAGCCCATCCGATTACCGTGTCTTCGTGCAGTCGAAGACGTTTTCAGCACGCGATGCCGCGGCCCTGATCGTCGGCGCCCGCGGCGGACATCGCCGCCTAGAAGCAGCATCACTTTCTGATCGGTTCGAAAAGCCGGTTCTCGTCTTGCGCTAACGCCACATTGCGGCTCCGGAGCGCACCGCAATTAATCCTTCGCTAACCCTGTTCTCAGGGCCGCGCGAAACCCTCACCAAGGTCAAGCACTTTGCAAGACGACAGACGCATTGTCGTGGGCAAATCAAATCAAACAATCCCAGGGTCTTCGTCGATGGGGCGTTTCTTGCGGATCAAATTGCGCCTTCGTCGTTTCCTGCGCCGCCACCGTTGGATCACGTTCATCATCCGCTCCTTCATGATCTTTTCCGCGGCGTTCGGCGGCGCCTTCGGATTCATCTCGGGCGCGCTTTCGGAGAAGAGCGACTACGACCCGCAAGCGTTCGCAATCGGCGTCAGCTTCCTGTTCGCGCTCGCCTGCCTCTGGATCGTGACGCTCGGCATCCGCTTGCGGCTGCTTCGCAAAAAGCTGCGTATGATCGCCGCCCACAATGAAGTGATGGCCGATCGCAACTGGGAATTGCAGGAGGCGGAGCAGCGCGTCCGCAACCTGTTCGAGGCCCAGGGCGACCTGATCGTGCTGCGCGACGCCGAGGGCCGCATCACCTATGCCAACGACGCCTATTGCGAACTGGCGCGGCTGCCGGGCAGCGAACTGATCGGCAGCGCCGCCGCGCTGACGATTCTGGAACAGGGCGGCACCACGCTTGAAGCCAACGGCACGCGCGTCCACGACCAGAAGGTCGAAGGGCCGGTCGGTCCGCGCTGGATCGCCTGGCGAGAGGGCCTCGTCCGCAACGACGCCGGCGGGCCGGCGGAGATGCAGAGCGTCGGCCGCGACGTCACCGACCGCACCGAGAGCGAACACGCGCTCGCCGAGGCCCGCGACCAGGCCGACGCCGCCAACCGCGCCAAGTCGCGCTTCCTCGCGATGGCGAGCCACGAGATCCGCACTCCGTTGAACGGCATCATCGGCATGAGCGGGCTGTTGATGGATACGACACTGACGCCGGAACAGACGACCTACGTCAAGGCGGTGAAGACATCCGGCGACGCGCTGCTGTCGCTGATCGAAGAACTGCTCGATTATTCCAAGATCGAGGCCGGCAAGATCGATCTCGAACACCGCACCTTCGCGCTGTCGACCCTGATCGAAGACATCACGGAACTGCTGGCGCCCCGCGCGCAGGCCAAGGGCATCGAAATTGCCGCCTATGTCGACGAGCGGCTGCCGATGCAGGTGATCGGCGACGCCGCGCGACTGCGGCAGGTGCTGCTCAATCTCGCCGGCAATGCCATCAAATTCACGGCGACCGGCGGAGTGGCGCTGATCGTGGAGCCCGGCATCGGGCCGAACGAGATCAGCTTCCTGGTCCGCGACACCGGCATCGGCATCGAGCCGGAGGCGCAGCAGCGTATCTTCCGCGAATTCGAGCAGGCGGATGAGCGCATCGCGCGCAGCTATGGCGGCACCGGCCTCGGCCTCGCCATCAGTGATCGCATCGTCAAGCGGATGGGCGGCCGGATCGCGCTGGCCAGCACGCCAGGCTCAGGATCGACGTTCGAAGTATCAATTCCGCTTGCCGCCGCCGGCGAAGCAAGGACTTTCGCGGCGCCGGATCTGTCTGACAAGTCGATCATGCTGGTCGCGACGCAGAGTATCGAGACCTCGCTGATCTCACGGCGGCTACAGCGCTGGGGCGCACAGACCTGCATGGTGGCGGAGGCCGAGGCCGCCAGTGCGTTGCTGCCGGAGCGGAGTTGGCATGCGATCCTGATCGACCATGCAATCGGCACCGCCGCGATGGAAGCGCTGACCAAAGCTGCGCGCTCGCATGCGATCCATCGGATCGTGATGTTCACGCCGGCAACACGGCACGAGCTGTCGGCCGAGTCGGCCTCAACCTTCACTGGCTATCTGGTCAAGCCGCTCCGCGCGGCCTCGCTTGCCGCGCGACTGACCGCCTCGGCCCCGATCACCGCGCCAAGCCTCGCGACCGAAGCTCTTGCCGGGACCGCGACCGAAGCGGCTCCTGTCACGCCCCCGAACAAGGGCCTTTCGATCCTGGTCGCCGAAGACAACGAGATCAACGCACTCTTGATGCGTTCGCTGCTGAGCCGCCTTGGGCACGATGTCGTCATCACGACCAACGGCGAACAGGCGATGGACTCCTGGTTGTCGGCAAAGTCCGCCGGCACACCCTACGATCTCGTCCTGATGGACATCCAGATGCCGCGGTTGAACGGCATCGAAACGACCAGGCGGATCCGCGCCATCGAGGCCGGCCAGCCGGGCCGCCGGACGCCGATCCTGGCGCTGACCGCCAACACGCTGGTCGAGGATCGCTACGCCTGCTTCGAAGCCGGCATGGATGGCTTCCTGATCAAGCCGCTCGATCGCGAAAAGCTGGAAGAAGCGCTGGCCGCGCTGGCGGCGTCGCGACACCTCGCGGCGTGATCTGAATTGTAGGCACGGTCATGCCTTTTCTCCTCCTGCGAAGTTTGACGGCGCTACAACCGCCGCAAAGCGACTGTCTCCACCACGTGGTCGGCGCCCTTTTTTAGGATCAGCGTCGCCCGCGGACGGGTCGGCAGGATGTTGTCCTCGAGATTGGCGAGGTTGGTGCGCTCCCAGATCGCGGTCGCGGTCGCGATCGCTTCCTCGTCCGACAAGAGCGCGTAGCGATGGAAGTAGGATTTGGGATCGGTGAATGCGGTGTCGCGCAGCGCCAGGAAGCGCTTGACATACCATTGCCGCAGCACCGGCTCGTCGGCATCGATATAGACCGAGAAGTCAAAGAAGTCCGAGACGAACGGCACGGCCTTGGCGTCGCGCGGCAATCGCCCCGTCTGCAGCACGTTGACGCCCTCCACGATCAGGATGTCGGGCTGGTCGATCTCGGCCCATTGCTTTGGCACGATGTCGTAGGTCAAATGCGAATAGACCGGTGCGCGCACGTGGCGTCGGCCCGCCTTGATGTCGCTGAGAAACCCCAACAACGTCGGCAGATCGTAGCTTTCGGGAAAGCCCTTCTTCTGCATCAGACCCTGCCGTTCCAGCACGGCGTTCGGATACAGAAAGCCGTCCGTCGTAATCAGGTCGACCTTCGGCCGCGGCGACCAGCGGGCAAGCAGCGCCTGAAGCACGCGGGCCGTGGTGGACTTGCCGACGGCGACCGAGCCGGCCACGCCGATAATGTAGGGCATCTTGCGGTCGCGGATGGCTAAAAACTGGCGCTGCGCGTAATAGAGCCGTTGCATCGCGTCGATATAAATCGACAGCAGTCGCGACAGCGGCAAATAGATGTCCTCGACCTCCTGCAAGTCGAGGCGATCGTGCATCGAGCGCAGGCGGTCGAATTCACCGGGCTCCAGCGTCATCGGCGTGTCGTCGCGCAGATGTGACCACTGCTGGCGTGTGAAGACGCGATATGGGTTATATTGCTGATCCGGTGCGCGGGAATCCATGAGCCTGCCCTTGTCAATGCGCTCAATCACATGCGCTGAAGTGCGATAGGCGCTTCAGCCCTTTGTTTGAGCATGATGCTTTCGAACAAATCGATCATGCTCTAGTCGCACTTCCGCGACGCCTTCTCTTCCAGTCCGGACATCGACGTGCGCTTCTCCAGCGCGGCCTCGACGTCTTCCAGCTTCACGCCACGTGACTTCAGCAGAACCAGCAGGTGAAACACGAGATCGGCAGTCTCGGCGATGAGGTGGTCACGATCGTTCTCGATCGCGGCGATCACCGTTTCGATGGCCTCCTCGCCCAGCTTCTTCGCGCAATGCTCTGCGCCCTTGTCAAGCAGCTTGCGGGTATAGGACGCCTCGCCGCCCGTCGCAGCGCGGGCATCGATGGTAGCGGCCAGATCATGGACCGTGAAACGCGACATCAACTCAACTCAGACACATGCTCCGGCACCCGCTGGGCGCCATCCCCAAGGTGGGGGCTTAGCATTTTTGTGACAAGGAGTCCTCACTCACTCCGTTTCAGTGTGGTCTTCTCGGAAAACGAGTTTCCACTTTTCCGGACCGCGCGCTAGGGATCGAGGCGCATCGGCAGGCCGGCCCGCGCCATATGCTCCTTGGCTTGGCGGATGGTAAATTCGCCAAAATGGAAGATCGAGGCGGCCAGCACGGCGGTGGCGTGACCCTCCCGGATGCCGTCGACCAGATGGTCGAGATGGCCGACGCCGCCCGAGGCGATGACCGGTACGGAGACACTGTCGGCAATCGCCCGGGTCAGCGGCAGGTCGAAGCCCTGGCGCGTTCCGTCGCGGTCCATCGAGGTCAGCAGGATTTCTCCGGCACCGAGGGCGACCACTTCCTGGGCATATTCCATGGCGTCGATCCCGGTCGAATTGCGCCCGCCATGGGTGAAGATTTCCCAGCGGTCCGACCCGGCGGCGCGCTTGACCCGCTTGGCGTCGATGGCGACTACGATGCACTGCTCACCAAACTTCTCGGCCGCTTCCTTCACGAACTCGCGACGGCTGACTGCCGCAGAATTGATCGAGACCTTGTCGGCCCCTGAACGCAGCAGGGTCTTGATGTCGTCGACCGTGCGGACCCCGCCGCCCACGGTCAGCGGCATGAAGCAGGCTTCCGCCGTCCGCCGCACCACGTCCAGCATGATGCCGCGGTTCTCGTGGCTGGCGGTGATGTCGAGAAAGGTGAGTTCGTCGGCGCCGGCGGCGTCATAGGCAACCGCCGCCTCCACGGGATCGCCGGCGTCGCGCAGGTCGACGAAATTGACCCCCTTGACCACGCGCCCGTCCTTGACGTCGAGACAGGGGATCACGCGAACCTTGAACATGACTTTCTCCTATAGCGTTTTCGAGCGAAGTGCTTACCGGTTCGCGTGACGAAAACGCGTCCAAACAGGAATCCAGAGCTTCGGTTTCGATTCAATCAGGACCGAAGCTCTAGGCTGCGTTGCGCATCAATTGAAGCGCCGCTGCGGGATCAAGCCGTCCGTCATAGAGGGCGCGTCCAACGATTGCGCCGGCGAGTTTCCGGGCGCGCGGCTCAAGCAGCGCCTTGACGTCTTCAATCGAGGCGAAGCCGCCGGAGGCAATCACTGGAATCGAAACGCGCTCTGCCAGAGCAATCGTCGCATCGAGGTTGAGGCCCTTGAGCAGGCCGTCACGCGCAATGTCGGTGAAGACGATCGCGGCGACGCCGGCATCCTCGAATCGCTGCGCAATGTCGAGCGCGGTCACTTGTGAGGTCTCGGCCCAGCCCTCGACCGCGACCTTGCCATCGCGCGCATCGAGGCCAACCGCGACGCGGCCGGGGAATTTCCTCGCCGCGCCCTTCACGAGTTCGGGATCGCGCACCGCCGCGGTGCCGATGATCACGCGCGTGATGCCCTTATCGAGCCAGGCCTCGATGGTCTTGAGATCGCGGATGCCGCCGCCAAGCTGCACCGGCACGCTGACGGCCTCGAGCATTGCTTCGACCGCATGCGCGTTCATCGGCTTGCCGGCAAATGCGCCATCGAGATCGACGACGTGCAGATATTCAAAACCCTGCGCAGTGAAGGCGCGGGCCTGCGCGGCGGGATCGAGATTGAACACGGTGGCGCGCGCCATGTCGCCCTGCTCCAGGCGCACGCACTGGCCGTTCTTCAGGTCGACCGCGGGAAACAGGATCACGGCTTCCACTTCAGAAAGTTTGAGATCAACGCCAGCCCGAAGCGCTGACTCTTCTCGGGGTGAAACTGTGTGCCGATCGCGGTGTCCTTGCTGACGATCGCGGTGACCGGCCCGCCATAGTCGGCGCGCGCCAGCACGTCGGCCTCGTTGGTGGCGTTGAGGTGATAGGAGTGGACGAAGTAGGCATGGCGGCCCTTCGGCCCGAGAGGCAGCCGTTCCAGCACCGGATGCTCGCGGACAAGATCGAGCGTGTTCCAGCCCATATGCGGAATCTTCAACTCTTCGTCACGCGGCGTGATCTTCTCGACGTCACCTGCAATCCAGTTGAAGCCGTCGGTGACGACATGCTCCTTGCCGCGCGTCGCCATCAACTGCATGCCGACGCAGATACCGAAGAACGGCCGCGCCTTGACGCGCACCGCTTCGGTCAGCGCTTCCAGCATCCCGTTGACCGCATCGACGCCGCGGCGGCAATCGGCGAAGGCGCCGACCCCGGGGAGCACGATCCGGTCGGCGCGATACACCGCGTCGGGATCACGCGTTACCATGATCCTCTGCGGATCCTCCATGCCGCGCGCGGCGCGCTCGAAGGCCTTGGCCGCCGAATGCAGATTGCCGGAGCCGTAATCGATGATGGCAACGCTCATCGCGACCCTCCTCCTGGTTCGGGAAACAATCCGATAATGCCGCCCTGCGGCAGCGGCGGTGGCTTCGAGAACGGCTGGCCCGGAACGCTCCGCGTCGGCGGCGGCGCGCCGCGATCGACCGACCATTGGTCATTGACGATGCCGCGATGTCGCGCGGCCCACCGATCGAAGAAGCGCCGTTCGGCAGTTTCTTCGTCGTCGGCAACGACGATATCGAGTTCGCGCCATCTGCCGCGCGATAGCGTCCAACGCTGCAGGCTCGCCGCCTCAAGCCCAATCAGTATTGCCAACACCAAATCGACGAAGAAGATCGTGGCGGCGCCGACGCCGAGCTTGGCGAGGCCGACATCGATGAGAACGGTCAGCAGGATCCAGCCGATCAGCGCCAGCCACAGGCGATGCCAGGCGAACCATATCACGCTCGCGACCGCAGCCCAGAAATGAAAGCCGTCGCGCACGAAGGTGAACTGGTCGGTCGCCGCGAGATTGGCGCCGTTCGCCACGGGGGCATGCACTGTGTAGACCGGCATCGGGAACTCCGCCGCAATAATCTCTCATGTTTGAGCATGGTCTCTCCGGAAAACCGCTATCCTTTTCCGGATCATGCTTCAGAATCAGCCGCCGAGCTGACCCTTCGTCGAGGGCACTTCGCCCTGGGCGCGTGGATCGATCGCGACCGCCGTACGAAGCGCCCTCGCCAAACCCTTGAAGCAGGATTCGGCGATATGATGGCTGTTCTCGCCATATAGGGTCTCGACGTGGAGAGTCACGCCTGCATTCATCGCGAACGCGTTGAACCATTCACGCACCAGTTCGCTGTCGAACTGACCGATCTTGTCGCGCGGAAAATCGACCCTGAACACAAGTACCGGACGGCCGGAAATGTCGATCACGACGCGCGACAGGGTCTCGTCCATCGGCATGTGGATCGAGGCATAGCGGGTGATGCCGGCCATGTTGCCGAGGGCCTGCTTGACGGCCTGCCCGAGCGCGATGCCGACGTCTTCGGTGGTGTGATGGTGATCGACATGCAGATCGCCATCCGCCTTGACGAAGATGTCGATGCGCGAGTGCCGGGCGAGAAGGTCAAGCATATGGTCGAAGAAGCCGATCCCGGTCGAAACCGTGGATACGCCTGCCCCGTCGAGGTTGACCGTCACCTCGATGTCGGTCTCCTTGGTCTTGCGCTTGATGGTTGCCGTGCGCATGAAAACGAACTTTCCCGTGCCGAAAAACGCCGGTCTTTTAACAGGCTGATGTCACCTTCGCTACGCCGAAAAGCCCGACTTCCGGGCATGGTGACCGGAAATCGGCGCCAAATCCGGCGATTGTAACCCTGCCCGCCAACCCTTAAATCTGGCCGAGCGAGAGGTACGCCATGCAAGCATCCCCAAATGAGCTGCCGGTCTGGCACGGCACCACGATCTGTACGGTCCGCAAGGGCGGCAAAGTCGTGATCGGCGGCGACGGCCAGGTCTCGGTCGGCCAGACCGTTATCAAGGCCAATGCCAAGAAGGTCCGCCGGATCGGCAAAGGCGACGTGATCGGCGGCTTTGCCGGCGCCACCGCCGATGCCTTCACCCTGTTCGAGCGGCTCGAGAGCAAGCTCGAGCAATATCCGGGGCAATTGACCCGGGCGGCGGTCGAACTTGCCAAGGACTGGCGCACGGACCGCTATCTGCGCCGGCTGGAAGCGATGATGATCGTGGCCGACAAGGACGTCTCGTTGGTCCTGACCGGCACCGGCGATGTGCTGGAGCCCGAGACCGGCGTGATGGCGATCGGCTCCGGCGGTAATTATGCGCTTGCGGCGGCCCGCGCCCTTATCGACACCGACAAGGACGCCGAAACCATCGTGCGCCGCGCGCTCGATATCGCCGCCGACATCTGCGTCTACACCAATCGTAACGTGACGATTGAGTCATTGGGCGGCTGAGCATGGCCGAACCGCACCGCTTCCGCCCGATGACAACGACCGACCTGCCGCAGATCAAGCGCTGGCTAGCTTTGTCGCATGTCCGAGAGTGGTGGGGCGATCCGGCTGAGCAATATGCCCTGGTCAGCGGTGACCTTGACGAGCCGGCGATGGATCAGTTCATCGTCGCAACCAGCGACGGCGATATCGGCTACATCCAGTGCTACGAGCTGACGGCGTGGAATACAGGCTTCGGTGCGCATCCAGTGGGCACCCGGGGCATCGATCTCTTCATCGGCGAACCGGACATGATCGGGCACGGCCGCGGCTCGGCGCTGATCCGCGCATTCGTCGACGAGCGGTTGGCGCAAAGGGTGCCGCGCGTGGTGACCGATCCCGATCCGGTCAATGCGCGGGCGGTCCGCGCCTATGAGAAGGCGGGTTTTCATAAGGTGGGGATGGTCGATACACCGGACGGACCGTCGCTATTGATGATCCGCGACAGATGATCTTGACGCCGCAGGCGCGGAACAGCGCTTGCCGACAGAGTTTTTTCAACCTAGCTAGAGCACATGACCGACTTCTCCCCCCGCGAAATCGTCTCCGAACTTGACCGCTTCATCGTCGGCCAAGCCGACGCCAAGCGCGCCGTGTCGATCGCCCTGCGCAATCGCTGGCGGCGGCTCCAGCTTGCTGGTTCCCTCCGTGAGGAGGTTCTGCCCAAGAACATCCTGATGATCGGGCCAACCGGCGTCGGCAAGACCGAGATCGCGCGGCGGCTGGCCAAGCTCGCGAGTGCGCCATTCCTCAAGGTCGAGGCCACCAAGTTCACCGAGGTCGGCTATGTCGGCCGCGACGTCGAGCAGATCATCCGCGACCTTGTCGAGGTCGCGATCGTGCAAGTGCGCGAACGCAAGCGCAAGGACGTGCAGGCCCGCGCCCAGCTCGCCGCCGAAGAGCGCGTGCTGGACGCGCTGGTCGGCCCGGCATCGAGCGCGGCGACACGCGAGTCGTTCCGCAGGAAATTGCGCGCCGGAGAACTCAACGACAAGGAAATCGAGATCGAGACGCAGTCGTCCGCCGGCTTGCCGATGTTCGAGATTCCCGGCATGCCGGGCGCCCAGATGGGCGCGGTTTCGCTCGGCGACATCTTCGGCAAGTTGGGCGGCCGCACCAAGACGCGGCGGCTGACGGTCGAAGGCTCGCACGAGATCCTCGTCAACGAGGAATCCGACAAGCTGCTCGACACCGACCAGGTGGTGATGGACGCAATCAGCGCGGTCGAGAACAACGGCATCGTTTTCCTCGACGAGATCGACAAGATCTGCGTGCGCGAGAACCGTGTCGGCGGCGACGTCTCGCGCGAGGGTGTGCAGCGCGACCTGCTGCCATTGATCGAGGGCACCACGGTCTCGACCAAGCATGGCGCCGTGAAGACCGATCACATCCTGTTCATCGCCTCGGGCGCATTCCATATCGCAAAGCCCTCCGACCTGCTGCCGGAGCTGCAGGGCCGGCTGCCGATCCGCGTCGAGCTGCAGGCGCTGAGCCGCGACGACATGCGCCGGATCCTGACCGAACCCGAGGCGTCGCTGATCAAGCAGTACGTCGCCTTGATGAAGACCGAGGGCGTGACACTCGAGGTCACCGATAGCGCCATCGACGCACTGGCGGATATCGCGGTCGCCGTCAATTCGACTGTCGAGAACATCGGAGCGCGGCGGCTCCAGACCGTGATGGAGCGGGTGCTGGACGACATCTCTTTCACTGCCGCCGACCGCAGCGGCGAGACCATCAACATCGACGCCGACTACGTGACCAAGCACGTCGGCGATCTCGCCAAGAACACCGATCTCAGCCGGTTCATTTTGTAAGCTTTGCAGCTAAGATCGTCGTCCCTGCGAAGATCTGGGACCCATAACCGCCGGCGACCATCGTTGAACCAGGTAGCAGCCCCAGACTTCGCAAAGCGCAAGCCGGTGGTTATGGGTCCCGGCCCGCGCTCCGCTTGGCCGGGGCGACGATGAATTTGAATTGGCGGGTCTGGGAAAACCCCTGGCGATTGATGCTGGTCGTCAATGCGGCCGTCATGCTCGGGGTATTGCTGCACAAGATAGCGCTGCCGCCCTACGTCCCCTACATCCACCTGCTGGTCGACTATCATTACGGCTTCACCAAGCGCGCGCTGATCGGCGCCATCGTCGCGCTGTTCACCGACAAGGTACCGGTGTGGCTCGTGTTTGCGCTCGCCGGCGCGATCTGGCTCATCACGCTCGGCCTGTTCTTGAAATTGTTCCGCCGTACATTTGGCCTCGGCGACGCCCAATTGCCGCTATTCGTGTTCACCGCGGGATCGCCGTTCTTCCTGAAGAATTTCATGCACACGCTCGGCCATTTCGACATCTATGGCTGCGCACTGGCGATCATCCTGCTGCTGATCCCGGCGCGCTCGATCGCCTATGTGATCGTCGCGACGTTGTTCTCGATCGTGCTGATCCTGATCCACCACATCAATCTTCTGATGTACGTGCCGACCATCGCGGCGATCGTGCTGCTGCGCTTCTACCTGGTGCACGGCGTGACGCAGCGTAACGTTGCTGTCGGGATCGGTGCGCTTGCAGCCGTCGGCATCCTGTTCCTGGTGGCGCAATTCGCGGGCACGGTCGACGTGCCCTATGACGAATTCCTCCGTCACCTGCGGAGCAGGATGGCCGATGCATCGCGGACTGACCTGCTGGCATTCGGTTACATCTGGTACCAGCCGCTGTCGAAGGAAATTGCGGACACCTGGACGCGCATGCCTTCGAACATCCTGGGCGTTCCGGTGTTCGGGCTGTTGATCTGGCTGCACACGCCGCTCTGGCGCTATTTCGCCCGGCTGATCGGCGCGCTTGCAATCGAGCTGCACCGCCGGATCGTGCTCTCCGCGATTATTATGATCAGCGCCGGCTATCTCGTGATGTTCGTGATCGTGTTCGACTATTCGCGCTGGATTTCGAACTGGGCGGTCTGCATGTTCTTGATACTGCACGTGGTGAAGATGCTGCCGTCGTCAAAGGACGTGCCGCTGATTCCGTCAGACGATCGCGGCACGACGATGTTTGGCTGGGTCGTCACCCTGATTCCGCGCGTCGGGGTCGTGCGGCCGTTCTAACCTTATGCGCGAGCGCGGCGGACACGCACGTACAGCGCACCCTCGCCGCCATGGCCGATATGCGCTTCCTCGAAGCCGACCACCAGCGAACGGAACTCCGGCAGGCTCAGCCATTCCGGCACCTGGCGCCGCAGTACGCCGCGCTCGGAACCGCCGACCTTGCCCTTGCCGGTGATCACGAGCACGAAGGTGAACCCGTCAATGTGGGCACGCTGCAGGAAGGCGAACAGCGCGCGATGCGCGCGTGTTTGCGTCATGCCGTGAAGATCGAGCCGGGCGTCGATCTCCTGCCGGCCGCGCGAAAGTTTTGCGCGATCGCGGCGGCCGATCGGCGCGAGCGGTGGCATCTGCGGCGCCGACGCGGCCTTGGCGAACGCTTCGGATTTGACCGGTACGGGCTTTGCCGCGACGTGATGCGTCGCGGGCTCATGGGATGTCGCATGCGGCTTGGCGGCGGCCGATCTCTTGCGCAACGGTTTTACGTGTTTCGCCACGCTGTCCCACAGCGCGCGTTCCTCATCGCTCAGGGCGCGCTTGCGCCTCAAGGGCATGGACACATCGGGAATCGACGTGGGACGTTTCATCGGTAGCGGTAATACTGGTAACGCCGATGGCGGCGCGTCTCGCGTGGCGGAGTGATGCTGGGCCGGGCCTCCGGCAGTGGCACCGGCTTTGCCACAGTCCCCGCCTGCGCGACAGGGGTCGTTGTCGGCGCAGGCTTGTCCTTATGCGGGTCGCTCTGCGGATACAGTTTTGCGATCTTTTCCGACGGCCGCTCGTCAGGCACCGGCAGCTTGCGGGCCCGCTCCATGGGATCGAGGCTCTTCGGCACCAGCATGACGAACCGCATGGTGTGCCGCAGCCGGCCCGATACTTTTCCGGCATCGGCGCCGGCGCCGAAATAGAGATCGGCGCGCGCCGGGCCTGTTATCGCCGAACCAGTGTCCTGCGCGATCATCAGGCGGTGGAACGGCGTCTTCGACAATTCGGAGTCGATCGGCAGCTCGCCCTCGATGAAGAACGGCGTGCCATAGACATGAAGTGCCTTGTCGACCGCGATCGAGCGGCCCGGTGTCAGTGGCACGCCCTGGGCACCGACCGCCTCGTCCTTGTCGGAGAGCTGCACCTCGCGGAAGAAGATGTAGGAACGGTTCTGCCGCCGCAGTTCCTGCGCGCCGTCCGGATTCTGCTCCATCCACTCCCTGATCTTCTGCATCGACATCTGCTCCTTCGGGATGATGCCGCGGTCGATCAGGATGCGGCCGACCGGTGTGTAGGAATAGCCATTGTGGGCATCGTAGTTGAGACGCAGCGTGGTTCCGTCATCGAGCCTGATTCGCGCCGAGCCCTGGATTTGTGCGAACAACAGGTCGGTCTGGTTCTTCAACCAGCAGATTTCCAGCCCGCGGCCGGCGATCGCGCCGTCCTCGATCTCGGCACGGTCGTAATAGGGCACGAGCTTGCGGCGGCCGATCTTGCGGAAAACCTGGCCCTTGTTGGGCAGGCCGGTCGAACTCTGCCTGGCGCCCCGCACGAACAGGTTGGACGGACGGCGGTAGACCGGAACATTGTAGACGTCGGTTTGGATCCGCGAGCCCTCCAGCACCGGCTCGTAGTAGCCGGTGACAAACCCCTCGCCTTCGCCAAGCCGCGAGATGCGCAAGGGCACGAAGTTCCGCTCGAAGAAATCCCTCGCCTTGGCATTGTCGGTGATATCGAGTCCCCTGGCGATCCGGCATGGGTCTCGCAGCGAGCTTCCGAGCGCTTTTGCGTCCGCGGACACGCCCTGCTCGGCTACGATCGGCCTGCAGCTGGTGCGGAATGTTCTGTAGGCGGCGAGATGATCGTCGTCGCTCCAGCCTGCAACCCTCGCCCAGGTGAGCGGTTCATACTGGCCGCCGGTGACCTGCAACGGCAGTTCCAGCTGCGGATAAGGAAGCTGCCGCGTGTGAGGCGCGGGCAAGGCGTGCCGCCTCAATTTGTAGCGGGCGGCTAGCGCTTCGGTCGAGCACAGTAGCGCGAGCGCAAGACACGCAACGGCGAGGCGCCCGTAGCGAGGATCTTTAGTGGGCGCTTCCGGTACCAACCAGCTTCCAGTTCGGATCGCGGGAAGTCGAGTCGCGTGCGAATGTCCAGATATCGGTAATGTCGGCAACCTTGTCCGGATTGCCGTCGACGATCGTGCCCGCCTTGTCGCGCGTGACAGAGATCATTTGCGACACGAACCGCACCGTGAGCTGGATCTGGCGGTCGCGTGCTTCCGCGCTGACGATCTCGGCCTTGTCGATCGACACGAACCGCGTCTCAGTCTTCTGCTCGTGCTTTTCGCGATCCTTGATCGCGGCCTCGAAGCTGTCATAGACCTCGCTCGACAGCAGATCCTTCAGTGCGCGGCGGTCGCCATTGGCAAAGGCGAGCACGATCATCTCGTAGGCGCTGCGGGCGCCTGAAAGGAAATGCCGCGGATCGAACGAGGAGTCCTGCGCGAAAACTGCATCGAGGCCCTGCGCCAGCGGCGTGCCCGGCTCGGCAACGCCCTTCCAGCGATCAGACGCGGGGGCGGGCTCCGCGGTCGGCGCCATGGGTGGCTGATCAATGACAGAGCCCGGCATGGGGGCGACGTTATTATTATCCTGACTGCGCTGCACGACGGTGGGCGCGGCGCGATCATAGGGAGGCCGCTCGCTTCCGGTGCGCTGTCCGAGGACGCTGCGCAGGCGCAAGAAGATGAACACGGCCAGCGCCAGGAAGATGATGGTGTAGATATCCACGTCGTATTCGCTTTCTGGTCTCTGCCGGCAACCGGCCGGCCGTCGAAACGTTCCCGGTCGGGAACGGCAGAGATTAGATCACCGATTCAGTGAGCAGCATGTAAGTATGAAACTATGCCCGGCCAATGGCGCTTTTTGGCACGGGCAATTGTAGCGCGTTTTACAGACCAGAGGAAACCCGTTCCTGCCCGGAAATGGCGCATGTTCAATAATTTAGGAAGCTGTTAAGGGATTGGTGGGCCCTTTGCTGCGTCCTGCGCGGAATCGCCTGTGGTCCCGGCCGGCGTTCCCTCGTCGTCCTTGTGGACCAAGCCGGGCCTATGATAGCCACTCGCCCGGCATCGGTTTTCCAACACCCTTACGCGCGCCTTCGGACATCAGCCTGTCCCCTGAGCGCCCGCGCTCCAGGAGACATTTCATGACCAACGGTAATGGCGGCCCCGTCGAACAAGCCCCTCCCCAGCTCAACGTGCTGGCGCAATACACCAAGGATCTGTCGTTCGAGAACCCGAACGCACCGGCTTCCCTCGGCCCGCAACAACAGCAACCGGCGATCAATATTCAGATCAATGTCTCGGCCAACAATCTCGCGGAAAACGAGTTCGAGGTCATTCTGTCGGTCGAGGGCAAGGCTGAAGGCGCCGGCAAGGTGATGTTCAGCTTCGATCTCGCCTACGCGGGCGTGTTCCGGATCGTGAACGTGCCGAAGGAGAACCTGCACCCGCTCGTCATGATCGAGTGCCCTCGGCTGCTGTTCCCGTTCGCGCGCGAGATCATCGCGACCGCGGTCCGCGACGGCGGTTTCCCGCCCTTGATGCTGGATCCGGTCGATTTCGTCGGCCTCTACCGGCAGAATATTGAGCGGCAGGCTGCCGCCCAGGCCGCCTCTGGCGTCAAGCCGAGCTAAAACTCAGGCCGCAGGTAGGGCAACCGGCGCCGGCGGCAGATATTCGTTCCAGATCGGCTTGTCGCCCAGGGTCGCGACAAAGGCTCGGTGCGCCTCACGGTCGGCATCGCTGACCCGCGACGCCAACGGAACCTCGCGCTGGCGCCGCGGCATATCGCCATGGCTGCCAACGCGTGCGTCTGATGTCTCCGACGCCAGAATGAGCTGCGACTGCCGCGCTCCAATCAGATCGATATAGACTTCGGCCAGCAGTTCGGCATCGAGCAGCGCGCCGTGCCTGGTGCGTCGGGAATTGTCGATCGAATAGCGTGAGCAGAGATCGTCGAGCCGGTTCGACACGCCCGGATGCTTGCGGCGCGCCAAGAGCAGCGTGTCGATCAGCCGGTCCTTCACAATCACCGGTCGCTTGATGCGGTCGAGCTCGGCATTGATGAAACTGACGTCGAACGACGCATTGTGGATCACCAGCGGCGTATCGGCGATGAAGGCCAGGAATTCGTCGACCACCTCGCTGAACAGCGGCTTGCTGGCGAGGAATTCGGTCGAGAGGCCATGCACGGCGAACGCTTCGGCCGGCATGTCGCGCTCGGGATTGATGTAGACGTGGTAGGTCTGGCCGGTCGGCATGCGGTTGAAGATCTCGATGCAGCCGATCTCGACCAGCCGGTCGCCGCGCAGCGGATCGAGGCCTGTGGTTTCGGTATCGAGAACAATTTCACGCATGTGTTGAAGCGACCAGGAAGCGGCGAATCAGGCGCGCCGTTTCGGCATCTTAGCAACCTCATAGAGGATGTCGCGGATGCGCGCCCGCACCGGATCAAGTCCGTGCGAGGTATCCACTATGAAATCCGCGCGTTTTCGTTTCTCGGCATCCGGCATCTGTCGCGCAATGATGGCTTCAAGCTTGTCCGCGTCCATGGTGCCGCGCGCCAGCACACGCTCGCGCTGCAGCTCCGGCGCGGTCGTGACGACAACGACGGCATCGACGCGCTTCTCACCGCCGGTCTCGAACAGCAGCGGCACGTCGACAACGACGACGGGCGCGCCGGCTGATTCCGCATCGGCAAAGAATTTCTGGCGTGACGCGCTGAGCATCGGGTGAACGATCTCTTCCAGTTGCTTCATTGCCGCGGGATCGTGCACCACGCGCGCGGAAAGTTTGGCGCGGTCGACCTTGCCGGCGGCGGTGGTGCCGGGAAAGGCAGCCTCGATCGCGGGCGCCGCCTCGCCCCCATATAATTGATGCACGGCCGCGTCGGCGTCATACACGGGCACGCCGGCCTCCGCGAACAGCTTTGCGGTGGTGGATTTTCCCATACCGATCGAGCCGGTCAGTCCAACGATCAGCATCGGATCAGCATCTTTCCGTCGAGAGCATCTCACACCGCCAGCAGATTCGCGCCGCGCAGGAACGCAAGCAACGACAACAGCGGCAGGCCAAGAATGGTGAAATGGTCGCCCTCGATCCGCTCGAACAAGTGTACGCCGAGGCCTTCGAGCTGATAGGCGCCGACGCTGGTCATCACCGCCGCTCCGGCCTGGTCAAGATAGGCCTCGATCTCGCCATCATCGAGCCGCCGCATCGACATGCGCGCGATGCTGATATCCAGGAACAGTATCCTGCCGTCGCGCGCAACTGCAACAGACGAGTGCAGCTCGTGCACTTCACCGGCAAGCAATCGCAGTTGCTCGGCGGCCTGCGCGCGGTGGGCCGGCTTGGTGAACAGCCGTCGCCCCAGAGAGAGCGTCTGATCGGCGCCCACGACATACTGCCCGGGCTTTTGCGTCGAGATAAACAGCGCCTTTTCACTCGCCAGCAGCGAGGCAATTTCGCCCGGCGCCGAGAGACCGGAATTCGCCTGCACCGCGCGCTCGTCGATGTCGGCCGGCAGCGCTTCGAAATCGAGGCCGGCATTCTCCAGCAACATTTTCCGCGCGCGGCTTTGCGACGCAAGAATCAGCTTCTGTTGTCCGCGCCAGATGCTCATCGCTAGGTGATCATTCCGGCGGCCGCGCCCGCTGCCGGTCGGCATAGAGCTTCATCACAGCCGCCGCCGTTTCCTCGATCGAGCGCCGCGTCACGTCGAGCAGCGCCCAATTGAATCTTGCGCTCAACCGCCGTGCGAACGCGACCTCATCGGCTACCGCCTGCCTGTCGATATAGGTGTCGTTATCGCGGTCGCCCATGCTCAGCAGACGATTCTGCCGGACCTGGATCAGGCGTTCCGGCGTCGCGTGCAGGCTGACGACCAACGGTTTCTTCAGATTCTCGAGCTGGTGCGGCAACGGAATGCCCGGCACCAATGGAACATTGGCCGTGCGGATGCCGCGGTTGGCGAGATAGATCGAGGTCGGCGTCTTCGACGTGCGTGACACGCCGACCAGAACGACGTCGGCCTCCTCGAGGCCTTCGACATGCTGACCGTCGTCATGCATCATCGTGTAGTTCAGCGCGTCGATGCGGCGGAAGTATTCCGCGTTGAGCACATGCTGTGCGCCAACGCGACCCGTGGTCGCGGCACCCAGATAGGCCTCGAACAACTGCATCACCGGCCCGATGATCGACAGGCTCGGAACGTTGATCTCCTTGCACTTGGCTTCGAGCCGGCCGACCAGATCTTTCTCAAGCAGCGTGAACAGCACGATGCCGGGCGATTCCTCGATCTCGTCGAGCACGCGGTCGAGCTGCTTCTGGCTGCGCACCAGGGGATAGACATGCTCGACCGCCGTCACGTTGGCGTATTGCGCGGCGACCGCGCGCGCCACCGTGATCAGCGTCTCGCCGGTCGAGTCAGACACCAGATGCAGATGAAAATAGTTCGAGCTCGTTGGCACCAAAACCCCTGTCTATCCTGTGAATCCTTGTGGAGGTCGGGGAGGAGAATCCGAGGCCGCCGCCCGGCTTCGGGATATCTCATCCCTTTCTTCACAGCACCCCGCAAAAGGACAAGTCGACATCATGGAGGCGATGATAGTGAGTAGGTGTGGATTTGTCTCTTCATAAGCTACTCACAGCGCCACGCAAACAATTGAGTCAAACTGCGTATTCCGGAAGACCGTACCTGCGCGCGAAAATGTTGAGGGATGTGAACAAACCTTCGGGAACGGCTGGATCGCGTTGCGTGAGTCCAATCCACCGTCATTCAAACTCAAACCCTAGATTCTAAAATTAATAGGTTTAGGAAAGGCGAGCTTGCGGATATGTATCCGTCCCTCGCTTGGCGAGTCTTGCTCGCAACGCCGAGATCGTCTGAACCGTTCCCCAAAAGGCTTCGCGATGTATGAGTGGATCAAGGCGCTGCACATCATTGCCGTCATCTCCTGGATGGCCGGCATGCTCTATCTGCCGCGACTGTTCGTCTATCATTGCGAGGCCGAGGTCGGCTCGAAGCAGTCCGAGACCTTCAAGGTGATGGAACGCCGGCTCTTGAAGGGGATCATCAACCCCGCGATGATCGTGACCTGGCTGGCGGGGCTGTACCTTGTCTGGGCCGGACACTGGTATTTGTCCGGCTGGTTTCACGCCAAGTTTACGCTGGTGCTCATTCTGTCTGCTTTCCACGGCTTTTTTTCCCGCTACGTCAAGGATTTTGCTGCCGACCGGAATCAGCGAAGTCAGAAATTCTATCGTATTATCAACGAGGTGCCGGCGGTTCTCATGATCGTCATCGTCATCCTGGTAGTCATCAAACCCTTCTAGGCGGCGCGATGCTCAAGAACCAGGCTTCAGTCCTTCTTGCGCAGTAGCGAGCGATTTTCTATATAAGGGTTATCCCACCCCACGCAGGCGGATGTGGTTGCGTTCCGGTCCCTTTTGGGCCGGCCGCCGCATCAGGTTTGAAGCCCCAACGGCACTTTCCTGGCTGAGACCTGCGGACCTTCCTTTGGCGTCCGCTTTTTCCGAAGCCACCTCGCATCCCTTCCTTACTTACTGCCTCACAGGACTACCCCAATGCGGGAAATCAAACTCCAGGACCTCAAATCGAAAACGCCGGCCGAGCTCGTCTCGTTTGCGGAAGAGAACGGGGTCGAAAATGCCAGCACCATGCGCAAGCAGGAGCTGATGTTCGCTATCCTCAAGCAGCTTGCGGCGGCCGAAACCGACATCGTCGGCGAGGGCGTTGTCGAGGTGTTGTCGGACGGTTTCGGTTTCCTTCGGTCGCCCGACGCGAATTACCTGCCCGGCCCCGACGACATCTATGTCTCGCCCTCGCAAATCCGGCGATTTGGCTTGCGCACCGGCGATACGATCGAGGGTCACATCCGCAGTCCGAAAGAAGGCGAACGCTATTTCGCGCTGCTCAAGGTGAACACGCTCAATTTCGAAGATCCGGAAAAGTCCAAGCACAAGGTCAATTTCGACAACCTCACGCCGCTATTCCCAAATCAGCGATTCCGGATGGAACTTGAGGACTCCACCAAGAAAGACCTTTCTGCAAGGGTGATCGACATTGTCGCACCGATAGGCAAGGGCCAGCGCGCCCTGATCGTGGCCCCGCCGCGCACCGGCAAGACGGTGCTGATGCAGAACATCGCGCACTCGATTACCGCCAATCATCCCGAATGCTATCTGATCGTGCTCTTGATCGACGAGCGTCCGGAGGAAGTCACCGACATGCAGCGATCGGTGAAGGGCGAGGTGGTGTCATCGACCTTTGACGAGCCTGCCGTCCGTCACGTCCAGGTGGCCGAGATGGTAATCGAGAAGGCCAAGCGGCTCGTCGAGCACGGCCGCGACGTCGTGATCCTGCTCGATTCGATCACGCGCCTTGGCCGCGCCTACAACACCGTAGTGCCGTCATCGGGCAAGGTCCTGACCGGCGGTGTCGACGCTAATGCGCTGCAGCGGCCGAAACGGTTCTTCGGTGCCGCACGTAACATCGAGGAGGGCGGTTCGCTGACCATCATCGCGACCGCACTGGTCGATACCGGCAGCCGCATGGACGAAGTCATCTTCGAAGAGTTCAAGGGCACCGGCAATTCCGAGCTGATCCTCGACCGCAAGGTGTCTGACAAGCGGACCTTCCCGGCGATCGACATTTCGCGATCCGGCACCCGCAAGGAGGAGCTGATCACGGACCCACAGGTCTTGAAGAAGATGTATGTGCTCCGACGCATCCTCAATCCGATGGGCACGATGGACGCCATCGACTTCCTGCTCGACAAGCTGCGGAACACGAAGAGCAACTCCGAGTTCTTCGATTCCATGAATACGTAAGGCCTCGGGGCTGTAGAGGAGGGGCGCCTCGCGGAAACGAGGCGCCCTTGTATGTTGCGGTCTTTGCTGCAGCAAAGTGCAGCATAAAGGAGATCCTACGCCATCTTGGCGTCTATTTATGTTATTGAAATTTATAACTATTTCCTCTTTTCGACATTGCTCTGGCCGAACTTGCGCAACAGACTACCGCGCGCCCAAGGCTGGTTAAGCCTGGCTAAGCTTCAGCTATATTGCATTGCGATATGGGGAACCTCTGCCAAATAGAACTGCATTGCCTTTGCTACGGCAGCGGAACAAATAGGCCATGCATCCGCGCGACCAAACCATCTTTGCCTTGTCCTCTGGCCGACCACCCAGCGCAATTGCCATCGTCAGAGTCTCTGGGCCAATGGCCGAGCAGGTCGTCGCAACGCTTGCAGGCCGGGTGCCGGTCCCGCGAATGGCGACCCGCGCTCTGCTGCACGATTTGGGTGAACAGCCGATCGACGATGCCGTCGCCTTGTGGTTTCCGGGTCCGGCCAGCGCAACCGGTGAGGACGTCGCCGAGTTTCATGTCCATGGCGGACGCGCGGTGCTTGCGGCGATGTTCGGGGCGCTCGCCGCGTTCGACAATGTGCGTCCGGCCGAGCCCGGCGAATTCACGCGTCGCGCATTCGAGAATGGCAAGCTCGACTTGACCGAGGCCGAAGGTCTCGACGATCTCATCCATGCGGACACCGACCGCCAGCGTCGCCAGGCGTTGCGCCAGTTGAAAGGTCTGCTCGGCGATCGGGCGCGCGATTGGCGTGAGCAGATCATCGCCGCGTCGGCGCTGATTGAAGCCGGCATCGATTTTTCCGACGAAGGGGACGTTCCCGCCGAATTGATTGCGCCGGCCCTGGCAAAGATCAGGGCACTGCTTGGCGAGATTCAGGAAGTCCTTGCAGGGCAGGGTCAAGGTGAACGCCTGCGCGACGGTCTCGTGGTCGCGATCGCCGGCCCGCCTAATGTCGGCAAGTCGACGTTGATCAATCAACTCGCCCGGCGCGAGGTCGCGATCGTTTCCCCGCATGCCGGCACCACGCGCGACGTGATCGAGGTGCAGCTTGATCTCGACGGCTATCCCGTTACCGTGATCGACACCGCCGGCATTCGCGAGACCGACGATCCCGTCGAGCAGGAGGGCGTGCGGCGTGCCTGCGCCCGCGCGGCCGAGGCGGATCTCGTGCTGTGGTTGGCGGACAGCGCAGGAGAGGGCGGCGCGAGGGAAGGGGGCGCGCCGGTCTGGCTGGTGCGGAATAAGATCGATCTCGTTGGCGCACGATCAATCGGACCAGCCGAGAAGAGTGCGCGGCCAGAGTTCTGGATATCGGCTGCCCGCGGCGATGGCATACCCGAGCTGATCACCGGTTTAGTCGGCTTCGCACATGATTTTTTCGGAAGCGGCGAGGGCGGCTTGATCAGCCGGACGCGGCAACGCAAATTGCTGCAGGACACAGCCGATTCGCTCCGCCGCGGCATCGAAGTGGTCGGGCAGGGCGAGGAGCTCACGGCCGAGGAGCTTCGCAGGGCAGTCATGTCCCTTGGACGGCTGCTTGGCCGGGTTGATGTCGAAGACATCCTCGACGCTATCTTCCACCAGTTTTGCGTAGGAAAGTAATATTACTTCGTTCTGAGCATGGTTCCGAACCGCTCATTAGTTGCGCGACGCCAACTTGTTTCACGTGAAACACAACGTAGCTGCTTCGTTCCAAGCTGAGGCAAGCAATCCATATCTGCACGTGACCGCTTGATCGGATCACCCGTGCTCCGGACAATGAGGTTTGCAACTTATTTCTTCCGGCTTTCATCACTCCGCGATAGAAGTCCGCCATGAATTCTCGGGCAGATTTGTTTGACGTCATCGTCATCGGCGGCGGCCATGCGGGCTGCGAGGCAGCGAGCGCGGCTGCCCGGATGGGCGCGCAAACGGCACTCGTGACCCATCGCTTTTCGACCGTTGGCGTGATGTCCTGCAATCCCGCGATCGGCGGGCTTGGCAAGGGTCATCTGGTCCGCGAGGTCGACGCCCTGGACGGTCTTATGGGCCGCGTTGCCGATGCCGGCGGCATTCAGTTCCGAATGCTCAATCGGCGAAAGGGCCCTGCGGTGCGCGGACCGCGTGCCCAGGCCGACCGGAAGCTCTATGCCGCCGCGATGCAGGCCGCGATCTCAGAGGCCAACAATTTGGCCGTGATTGAAGGCGAGGCCGACGAACTCGCGGTAACCGACGGCCGCGTCACAGGCATTCGTTTGGCCGGTGGCCGCCAACTCTCAGCAGGCGCTGTCGTGATTACGACCGGCACGTTTCTGCGGGGTTTGATCCATCTCGGCGAGAAGAATTGGCCTGCGGGTCGGGTCGGGGAGGCGCCTGTCATGGGCCTTTCAGCCTCCTTCGAGCGGGCTGGGTTTACGTTGGGCCGGCTCAAGACCGGCACGCCGCCGCGCCTGGACGGCAGCACGATCGACTGGTCCGGGGTGGAAATGCAGCCCGGGGATGAGCCGCCGGAGCCGTTTTCGGTGATGACCGAACGCATCACGACCCCGCAGATTGAGTGTGGCATCACCCGGACCACGCCGGCGACCCATGAGGTGATCAGGGCCAACGTCCATCGCTCGCCGATGTATTCGGGCCAGATCAAGAGCACCGGACCGCGCTATTGTCCCTCGATAGAGGATAAGATCGTTCGTTTCGGTGACCGGGATGGCCACCAGATCTTCCTTGAACCGGAAGGGCTCGACGACACGACGGTCTATCCGAACGGCATCTCGACCTCGCTCCCGGAGGAGGTCCAGCTTGCGATCCTGGCTTCGATTCCCGGTCTTGAGCGCGTGAAGATGGTGCGGCCGGGATACGCGATCGAATACGACCATGTTGATCCGCGTGAACTCGATCCGACCCTGCAGACCAAACGTCTCCAGGGACTTTTCCTGGCCGGCCAGATCAATGGGACCACGGGATATGAGGAGGCGGCAGGGCAGGGCATTGTCGCAGGTCTCAACGCAGCATTGGCCGCCAGTGGTGCCGATCCGATCGTGCTCGACCGGGCTGATGGTTATCTCGGTGTGATGATCGACGACCTGGTGACCCGTGGGATCACCGAGCCCTATCGCATGTTCACCTCACGCGCCGAATATCGGCTGACGCTGCGGGCCGACAACGCCGACCAGAGGCTCACTGACCGGGGCATTGAGCTCGGATGTGTCAGCGCGGCCCGTTCGGGTCGCCACCGTGCCAAGATGGCGGCGCTAGATGCGGCGAGGACGCTGGCGAAGTCGCTGTCGATCACGCCCAACGAAGCCGCGAAGTACGGCCTTGCGCTCAACCGCGACGGCCATCGCAGGACAGCCTTCGAGCTTTTGGCCTATCCCGAAGTCGAGTGGGCCGCGGTTCAGGCGATCTGGCCGGAGCTGTCATCGATCGCCCCGGCGATATCAGTGCATCTCGAGATCGACGCCAAGTACGATGTCTATCTGAAGCGCCAGACCGCTGACGTTGATGCTTTCAGGCGTGACGAAGGTCTCATCCTAGCCGACATCGACTATGCCGACGTGCCTGGTCTTTCAAACGAGGCGCGCGCCAAGCTGCAGAAGGCGCGGCCACGGACAGTCGGGCAAGCGAGCCGGATCGACGGCATGACTCCGGCCGCGCTTGGTATCCTCGCAGCCTATCTGCGGCGCGAGGCTCGGCGGAAGGGAGCAAAGGCGTCTGCGTGATGTTTCACGTGAAACGGCGCCGGTGTCCCGGCGTCGTTGGACAGATCGACGCCGATCGGTGATATCGGATTGACGGCTACACGCATGGGCTCACCCATCCCCCCCGCTGACAAGGCTGCGGCCCTCGCCCTGACCCCTGTTAGAAATGAAACGGAGGCGCGGCTGGAGCGCTATGTCGCACTTCTGTTGGAGTGGCAGGCCAAGACCAATCTCGTTGCGCCCTCCACGCTGCCTAATCTCTGGACCCGTCATATCTCGGACTCGCTGCAGCTTTTGAACCACGCGCCGTCGGCGAAGTCCTGGGTTGATCTCGGCAGCGGCGGCGGCTTTCCCGGGATTGTGCTGGCCTGCGCTTTGGCCGAGACACCGGGCGCATCGGTCCATCTGGTGGAGCGAATCGCCAAGAAGGCGGCCTTCCTCCGCGAGGCGATTCGTGTGACGAGGTCGCCGGGGACGGTGCATTTGGCTGATATCGGGGATATTGTGGACAGAATCACCGACCCCATCGATTGCGTCACCGCGCGGGCTCTCGCGCCGTTACATCAACTGATCGGCTTCGCTGAGCCATGGGTGAGAAAGGGTGCAAAAGCTCTGTTTCTCAAGGGTCAAGATGTAGAGGCGGAATTGACCGAGGCCACTAAATATTGGAAAATTGAACCAGAACTTCATGCCAGCCGCAGCGGCGGACACGGTTGGATCGTCGAACTCGGGTCAATCGAGCGGCGCTAGGGGATTCCGCAACAGCAAACGGTATTTTGGCATGACTGTGATGGACGAGGTTTATCAGGAGGACAGGACGCCGCAGCCGACCGGCCATCCGCGCATTCTGTCGCTCGCCAACCAGAAGGGTGGGGTCGGCAAGACAACCACAGCGATCAATCTCGGCACGGCACTCGCGGCAATTGGCGAGCGTGTGTTGGTCGTCGACCTCGACCCGCAGGGCAACGCCTCGACCGGCCTCGGCATCGATCGCCGCAATCGTAGTTGCTCGACCTATGACGTATTGATCGGCGAAGCGCCGCTGCGCGATGCGGTGGTCGCGACCGCGGTACCGCGGCTGCACATCGCGGCCTCCACCATGGATCTGTCCGGCCTCGAGCTCGAGCTCGGCGCCACGCCAGGCCGCGCGTTCCGCCTGCGCGACGCGATCTCCGCGTTGAACACCAATGTCTCGCCGGACTCCGACTACACCTACGTGCTGATCGACTGCCCGCCGTCGCTCAATCTTCTCACCGTCAATGCGATGGCGGCGTCGGACGCGATCCTGGTGCCGCTGCAGTGCGAGTTCTTCGCGCTCGAAGGTCTGTCGCAATTGCTGCAGACGGTTGAGCAGGTGCGCTCGACGCTCAATCCGAACCTGTCGATCCACGGCATCGTGCTGACCATGTTCGACTCGCGCAACAACCTTTCCAATCAGGTCGTCGCCGACGTACGCCAGTTCATGGGAGCAAAGGTCTACAACACCATGATCCCGCGCAACGTCCGCATCTCGGAGGCGCCGTCGTACGGCAAGCCGGTCTTGGTCTACGATCTCAAATGCGTCGGCAGCGATGCCTACCTCAAGCTCGCCACCGAGGTGATTCAGCGCGAGCGCGAGTTGCGGACGTATTGAATGTAGCGTGGGCAAAGGCTTCTTCGCCGTGCCCGCCATCTTTTGCGCCGCTTGGTGGGCACGGATCGCCTTGCTCATCCTGCAATTCAAGATTCGAAGTCCGGAGTACTGCGAGTGAATCCAAGGGAGCTGGCAACAATGGCCGACGAAGCGCGTTCGCGACTGGGGCGCGGGCTTGCGAGTCTGATCGGGGATGTCGGCGGCGAGGCCGCGCATGTCGAACGGCCGCGCACGCAACGCAAGGTGCCGATCGAATTCCTCAAAGCCAATCCACGCAACCCGCGACGCAACTTCGCCGACGCCGAACTTGCCGAGCTCGCCGATTCCATCAAGCAGCGCGGTGTGATCCAGCCGATCGTGGTGCGCGCCATCAAGGGTGCGCAGGACCGCTACGAGATCATTGCGGGCGAGCGCCGCTGGCGCGCATCGCAGCTCGCCGGCCTCCACGAAGTGCCGATCGTGCCGATCGAGGTCAGCGATTCCGACGCACTCGAGATCATGATCATCGAAAACGTCCAGCGCGAAGATTTGAACGCGATGGAAGAGGCGCAGGGCTATCACGCGCTCGCCGACGAATTCAAACGCAGCCAGGAGGACATCGCCAAGATCGTCGGAAAGAGCCGCAGCCATGTCGCCAACATGATGCGGTTGACCAAGCTGCCGGCCGAGGTGCAGGCGCTGATTTCCAGGGGCGAGTTGTCCGCCGGTCATGCGCGTGCGCTGATCGGCGTGCCCGATCCGCTCGGCGCCGCAAAGCGCATCGTGGCCGAGGGCTTGAACGTCCGGCAGGCCGAGGCGTTGGCGCATGACGAAGGCGTTCCGGAACGCAAGCCGCAAAAAGCCCGCGGCGGTGCCGCCAAGGCAAAGGACCCGGACACCATCGCGCTCGAAAAGCGCGTCAGCGATGCACTCGGCCTCAACGTCACCGTCAACCATCGCGATCCCGGCGGGACCGTCCAGGTCAGCTACCGCAATCTCGAACAGCTCGACGAGGTGATGCGGCGGCTGGAAGGCGGCTAGCCCGGCGCCTCCCTTCGTCGCATTCGCGCCTCGCAGCGGCGGTACACGAAACACCGTTTCTATCCGCGCCGTCTTGCGTTCGCCGCGATCGACAGCAGCGCGCGTTGCGCGATCACGGCGGCCAGCGAAGCCTGCTTGCGCATGTCGAGGGCGGCGGTCGCAAGCTGATCGATGATGCCAACCAGCCGCGGCGCGCTGAAATTGCGCAGCGCGATCTCGACTGCATTCTTGCGCGAAAAGTGCAGTCGGGGAAATCCGCCCTCGAGCACGGCGCCGACGGGCGTGCCTTCGGCGACCGCGAGCGCCGATTTGTGCAGCCAAGCTGCCTGGCGCTGCGCGGCCGAGATGATCACGCCGGGATAGGTGCCTGCCACCATCGCCTTTGCGAATTCGCTCTCGACCAGCGCGGTGTTGCCGGCGAAGGCGCCGTCGACGATCGGATCAAGCTTCAATTCCGAGGCGTCGGACACCACCGTCATCACGTCGTCAAGCGTGATTTCGCCCTTGCCGTGGGCGAACAGCGTAAGCTTGCGCAGCTCGTTGCGCGAGGCCTGGCGGTCGCCGCCGAGCAGCGACGTCAGCACCGCGCGCGCATCCTGCGCCAGCCGCAGATTTGAAAGGCGCAGCTCGTCCTCGATCAGCTTGGCGAGATCGCGCTCGGTGTCGGGATAGCAGCCGATCGCCACCGCGTTCTTCGCGCGTTCGCAGGCCTTGCGGAGCGGCGATTCAGGGCGCAGATCGCCGGCCTCGATCACGATGCGGCAATCCTTCAACGGCGAATCTGCCAACGCATCGATGCCGCTCGCGAAGTTGCGGGAGCCGGCGCGCACGCGGATCGCGCGGCGGCCGCCGAACAGCGGCACCGTCATCGCTTCATCGACGAGGCGCGAGGGGTCGGCGGCGAGCTCGTCGCCATCGAGCCGCACCAGCGAGAACGGATCGTTCGGATCGTCGACCGCCGAGACCATCAGCGCTTCGGCGCGTTCACGCACGAGGCCGGCGTCCGGGCCGTAGAGCAGAATGATCGGGCGGCCGGCGTCAGGCCGGGCGAGAAAGCCGTCGATCTCTTTTCCGCGAAGCGCGACCAATGCTGCGATCAGGTCCCGGCGGTGAAGAAGGATGCGAGCCGGGTCTGGATGTTCTCGGCGATCTCCTGCGCGGCGCGATCCTCGGCGTCGCGCAAGGCACGCGAGCGGGAGAAGCGCTGGTAGGAACCCGGCATGTCATAGGACACGCGCGAGAAGGTCGTGCCGGTCATCACCGATTTGTTGGAGGCGATATCGATCAGGTTGAACTGGGCGTCGATGCCGTAATTCTCGCTGGTCGGCAGGGCGGTATTGGGATCGACGATCAGCGACGAGCGGGTGGTGGCGAATCGCAGCACCAGGCGGTGGGTCGGCGGCATGCCGGTGGCGGTGCCGTACAGCTTGAAGGCCAGCGCGTTGCGGACCTCGACGCCGACGCGCGCCTCGCGCGAGGCGTTGGGCTTGTCGACCGGCGGGATCTCCACGCCCATCAGCTTCTCGCGCAGCGCGGGCGTGCCGTCAGTGTGTTCGGCATACATCGGCTGGAAGCAGCCGGCCGTCAGCGCGGCCAAGGCGGCCACGGCGAGCAGCCGCGCGGCGATCCTGGTCCTAGCCGACAACATTGACGATCCTCATGGGCACAATGATCACCTTGCTGACGGACTTGCCGCCCAGGGCAACTTTTACTGCATCCAGCGCCAGAACGGCAGCCTCAATCTCCGGATTTTGGGCACCCCGTGGCACCGAAACATCACCCCGTTTCTTGCCGTTGACCTGGACCACCAGGGTCACACTGTCTTCAACCAGCAAATCGCGTTCGATTTGGGGCCAATTGGCCTCCGAAACCAGCCCGTCCTGGCCCAGAACCACCCAGCACTCCTCGGCCAGATGGGGCATCATGGGCGCAAACAATTGAACCAGGAGAGTCGCGGCCTCATTCACCGCCCAGGCGACGTCAGGCGCTGGTATGCCACCCTTGGCAGTCTCCCGGGCGAGCACCTCGGCCAGCGCATTGGCGAATTCCCTGATATGGGCGAGGCAGACGTTGAAGTGCAGCCGCTCGATGCCCGATGATACCTTGTCGAGCGCGCCATGAGCCGCCTTGCGCAGGGCCAGCGCCTCAGACGCGAATACGGCCGGCCGGCCGGCCGGGGCCGATTTCGCGATTGCCGCCGATTCGTTCACCAGCCGCCACAGCCGCTGCACGAACCGCGCGGCGCCCTGCACGCGTTCGTCGCTCCAGATCACGTCGCGATCGGGCGGCGAGTCAGACAGCATGAACCAGCGCGCGACGTCGGCGCCGTAGCTCGCGATGATGTCGTCGGGGTCGACGGTGTTCTTCTTCGACTTCGACATCTTCTCGATCGGACCGATCGCGACCTCTTCGCCGCCATCGATCACCGCCGCGCGGCGCTCGCTGCCGACGACTTCGACCTTCACCTCGGCGGGCGTGACATAGCTGCCGTCGGCCTTTTGGTAGGTCTCGTGCACCACCATGCCCTGGGTGAACATGCCGGCAAACGGCTCTTCCATGGCGATGTGGCCGGTCGCCTTCATCGCGCGAATGAAGAAACGGCTGTAGAGCAGATGCAGGATCGCATGCTCGACGCCGCCGATATACTGGTCGACCGGCATCATCCGGTTCACGACCGCGGGCGTCGTCGGCGCCGTCGCGTTCCAGGGATCGGTGAAGCGCGCAAAGTACCAGGATGAATCCACGAAGGTGTCCATGGTGTCTGTTTCGCGCTGTGCCTTGCCGCCGCACTTCGGACAGGTGACGTGCTTCCAGGTCGGATGATGGTCGAGCGCGTTGCCCGGCCTGTCGAAGGTTGCGTCCTCCGGCAGCGTCACCGGGAGTTGATCGTCCGGCACCGGGACGACGTCGCATTTCGGACAGTGAATGACCGGGATCGGGCAGCCCCAGTAGCGCTGGCGCGAAATGCCCCAGTCGCGCAGGCGGAAATTCACCTGTCGCTCGCCGACCGGCGCGTTGCCCCGCAACTCCGACTCGAGCCGCTTCGCCACTTCTTCCTTGGCCTGATCGATCGTCATGCCGTCGAGAAAACGCGAATTGATCATGCAGCCATCGCCATCATAGGCGATGTCCGTGATCACGAAGGTCGTCGGGTCTTGCCCTTCCGGACACACCACGGGCGTGTTGCCGAGATTGTACTTGTTGACGAAGTCGAGATCGCGCTGGTCATGCGCCGGGCAGCCGAAGATCGCGCCGGTGCCGTACTCCATCAGCACGAAATTCGCGACATAGACCGGCAGCTTCCAGTTCGAGTCGAATGGATGGATCGCCTTGATGCCGGTGTCGAAGCCCTGCTTCTCGGCGGTGTCGATGATCTCCTGCGCGGTGCCGATGCGCTTGATCTCGGCGATGAACTCCGCGAGATCAGGATTCTTCGCGGCCGCGGCCATCGCCAGCGGATGATCCGCCGAGATCGCCATGAACTTGGCGCCGAACAGCGTGTCCGGCCGCGTGGTGAAAATCTTCAGCTCATTCTCGCCGGCCGGCGTCGTTGCCGGATCCAGTGCAAAGCGGATCAAGAGGCCTTCGGAGCGGCCGATCCAGTTGCGCTGCATCAGCCGCACCTTGTCGGGCCAGCGGTCCAGCCCGTCGAGCGCGTCCAGCAGTTCCTGCGAATATTTCGTGATCTTGAAGACCCACTGGCTCATCTCGCGCTGCTCGACGACAGCGCCCGAGCGCCAGCCTCGTCCGTCGATCACCTGCTCGTTGGCGAGCACGGTCATGTCGACCGGATCCCAGTTGAGCTTGCGCTTCTCGCGCTCGGCGAGTCCCGCGCGCAGCATGTCCAGAAACATCTTCTGCTGATGCCTGTAATAGCTGGGATCGCAGGTCGCGAACTCGCGCGACCAGTCGAGCGACAGCCCGATCGACCGCAACTGCTTCTTCATCGCGGCGATGTTGTCGTAGGTCCAGGCCTTCGGCGCCACCTTGCGTTCGATCGCGGCGTTCTCCGCCGGCAGGCCGAACGCGTCCCAGCCCATCGGGTGCAGCACGTTGAAGCCCTTGGCGCGCTTGAAGCGCGCCAGCACGTCGCCCAGCGTATAGTTGCGGACATGCCCGATATGGATGCGCCCGGACGGATAGGGAAACATCTCGAGCACGTAATATTTCGGCCGCGGATCGTCGTTTTTCGAGGCGAAGATCGCCTTTTCGTCCCACAGGCGCTGCCAGCGGGGTTCGGAATCACGGGCGTTGTAGCGTTCGGCGGTCATGGAATCGCAGGGCTTTTGGTGGATTTTTTCGGTCCCATCGAAGGACGGCGGACTAGGCCACAAAAGCGCCCGTGGGGTCAACGGCTTGGGCCCTCATGGCCCTCTCCGGGCGGCGCGGAACGCGTGTCCGGTGGCTACGCCCTCGAGACAGCCGCTCAGCGGCCTCTTCAGGTTGAGAGGATGAATTGGCCGGCGTGGGTGAGGTTCGGGAACCATCCTGACAAACCACCGCGATCTCGCGACGCCGTGCGCCCGAGGTTTGCATCACTTTCCGCCCTCATGAGGAATGAGGGCGCAGGGAAAGCCGGGCGCCGATCGCACCCATGGGTCCCGTGCAACAAAAAGCACGGGGGTAGGACCACAGGTGTAACCGGAAACAACCCGGCTTTCCCTGCGCGATGGTTTACGGCTTATACGCGCTCTCCTCGGTGAGACCGGGCTTTGTTGCCACCGTCGTCCGCGAGAAGCTTGCGTCTCACGAACTTAACACCAGCCACTGGGGCGTCAGGACCACACGACTTCGCCGTCCGCGTTGTGCGCACTCGTCAGTTGCACGCTCCGCGTCCACCGCATCTCACCGCAACGTTCGTGACGACCGCGAAGCGTCCCTCGATCGGGTGAGACGAGCGGATTAAACGACTGATTTGGGTGAAACGCGAAGCGGAATGTTTTTCGCGTGAGGTCTTGCCTCGTCGGGCAAATCAGCGATCGTGCCAGGAAGTGGCTATTAAACCCGTCATCCTGAGGTGCTCGCCTCTTCGGCGAGCCTCGAAGGATGAACCGCCTCAGTCGGGCCGTCGCGCTTCGAGACGGCCGCCGTGCGGCCTCCTCAGCGCGACGGTGATAGATAGTGCTCGCTGCTCGATCGGCGTCATCGCACGCGACGCTCTCAACTCGCCAGCGCCATTCCGGCTTCATCCACCATCTGCACGAATCCGTGGTCGACCACGGCATTCCGGCCGCGGTGCTTGGCGGCATAGAGGGCGGCGTCCGCGGCCTCGATCAGGTCGCCGGGGCGCAAGGCATCGGTCGGCTTGCCGGTAGCGACGCCGACGCTGACGGTGACGATGGCGTGGCTCGACGTCCGGTGCGGCAGGCCGAGGCCGAGGACCGCCGTGCGAACGGTTTCACCGATTGCGAGCGCGCGGGCGGGGCCGGTGTTCGGCAACAGCAGGCAGAACTCCTCACCGCCATAGCGGGCGGCAAAACCCATGGTGTCGGCGGCAATTCCGGCGAGCGTTTCGCCGATCCTGGCGAGGCAGGCGTCGCCTTCGGGATGGCCGTAGGTGTCGTTGAAGAGTTTGAAGTGATCGACGTCGATCATCAACAACGACAGCTCGCTGCCATATTGCTGCGCCCGCATCCATTCGAAATCGAGCCGGCCCTGGAAGCCGCGACGGTTGCCGAGACCGGACAGCATGTCGATCGAGGCCATCACCGTGAGGCTGTCGTTGGTGGCGACGAGCTCGCGCTCGCGCTGGCTAAGCTGCGCGGCCATGGTGTTGAAGGCGCGGGCGAGCGGAATGAACTCCGACGGCAGCCTGTGCTTGACGACGCGCGCGGACCAGTCGCCCTCGCCGAATCGGCGCGCCATGCCGGTCATCAGTTCGATCGGATTGATGATCAGCTTCTCCGCGCCGACCAGGGCGCCGAACAGCACGAACAGGCAGGCGAAGGCAAGCTCCAGGTAAGCGGTGCGGATCGCCTGATTGATCGCGGCCGTCACCTCGGCTTCGTCCATGCTGACGATGAGCCGCGACTGCGTTCCGGCAATGCGGGCAAAGCTCAGCGTCCGCTGGGTCCCATCGGAGGCGGTGAAGGAGACCGAGCCCGAGGGTTCGTCGAAGCTGAGCGCCTTCTCGGCGATCGCCGCCATCAGCGGCACGGTGTCGAGCGAGCGGCCGATCAGGCTCGCATGGTCGGCGGGCGCGGCGATCACGACGCCGGTACTGTCGACCAGCACCGCCGACATGCCGGGCCGGCCGCCGAGATTGGTCATGATCTGCGACAGCCAGTCGATATTGATGCCGGCGACGACGACGGCATCATGCTCCGGGTTGATCGCGGCCACCGGATAGGCCGCCATCATCATCGGCCGGCCGTTGGTCTTGCCGAACAGATAATCGCTGAACACGAAGCCGCCGGTCTGCCGCGCCTTCCGGAAATAGCTGCGGTCGCCAAGATCGAGTCCGACCTGGATGTTGAGGGTCGAGCACTGGACGAGTCCGTCCGCGCTGACGAACATGATGCTGCGGATCCACGGCAGGTTGGTCGGCAGGCTGGCGCGAAGCACCTCGCAGCTTCGCGCGATGCCGCCGGAGGCACGGATATAGGCGGCCGACTTCAGCATCGTCTCGACCGAGGACACCACCTCGCGCTGAGTCTCGGCAGCGTGGTGGGTCAGATTGGCGTATTCCTTGGCGGCCTGGGCGATCTGTTTTGCACGGTCGTTTTCGAGCGTCCGCACGCGGTCAAGCATCAGCGGCGCAACGACCAGCAGCGCCAGCATGACGAGCCGAGCGCGGATGCCCATAAGCTTCTTGAGTTTGATCCGGTTGCGGTTGAAAGTGACGCCCGACATTTCAGTCCCTTGCCCCTGCGCAAGATAGAACGGAGGGCCTCAAAAAGCCTTTCCCGAATTTGGTAAAATTCGACCCAACATCCAACTTTGTCCGGAAACGGCACAGGTATGACGGAAAGTTCGAGGACATCGGTGACGTCGCATTCACCAAGCGGGCTCACCGCGGTGGAGCAGGAGATCACGCGCGCCTGCAAGGAAGCGCGGCGCGACCGCGCCTCGGTCACGCTGGTCGCGGTGTCGAAAACCTTCGCGGCGGACGCGATTTCGCCCGTCATCGACGCCGGACAGCGCGCTTTCGGCGAGAATCGTGTGCAGGAGGCCAAGGCGAAGTGGCCCGCGCTGGTGCAGGCCCATCCCGGGCTTGTGCTGCATCTGATCGGGCCGCTGCAGTCGAACAAGGCAAAGGACGCGGTCGCACTGTTCGATGCGATCCATTCGGTCGACCGCCCCAGCATTTGCGAAGCGTTAGCCAAGGAAATCAAATCCCAGCAGAAGCGGCCGGAACTCTTCGTCCAGATCAACACCGGCGAGGAGCCGCAGAAGGCCGGCGTCGCCCCTGCTGAGGCCGATGCCTTCATCGCTGCCTGCCGCGACACATACGGCCTGCAGGTCTCGGGGTTGATGTGCATTCCGCCGGTCGAGCAGGCGCCGGCGCCGCACTTTGCACTCTGCGCCAAGATCGCCGCGCGCAACGGCCTGACCAATCTCTCGATGGGAATGAGTGCGGATTTTGCGGTGGCGATCCAGATGGGCGCGACCCATGTGCGCGTGGGATCGGCTATCTTCGGGGCAAGATAGCTCCTTCAATTTGTCGTCGCTGCTTTCGCATGCTTTCGCAGGGACGACATCGAGTGTGTGGCCAGCGCCTACGCGAACCTCACCGACACGCATCCCAGCACACCAAAATCCGCCTCGAAAAAATCGCCGGCCCGAATCGCCAGCGGCGGATGGCAGGTGCCCGTCGTCACCACTTCTCCTTCCCGCAAAGTCAGACCGAGCCCGCGCAGTTCATTGGCGCACCAGGCGAGCGCGACGCGGGGATCGCCGAGCACGTTCTTGCCATGACCGGTATAATGCCGGCCGCTCAGCGTGATCTTTGGACGCTCCTCGACAAGGTCCGTCGCACGCCAGTCGGCTGACGTGGCTGCGCCCAGCACGAACAGATGCGCGCAGGCATTGTCGGCGATGAGTTGTGCTTCGCCGGCTGAGACGAAATCGGCGAAGCGGGAATCCGGAATCTCGATCGCGGGATGCAGCGTGGCGACGGCGTCGAGCACCTGCTCTACCGCGTAGGGCGTTGAGCGCGGCGGCAAGTCGCGCGCCATGCGGAAGGCGAACTCCGGTTCGCCGACGCGCATCTCGTTGCCTGCCATCGGCGCGGTGCCACCATCGACGATCACGGTCTCGGCGAGGATGCGCCCTGCCATCGGGCCTGCGACATTGATGTGCTTCTGGCCGGCCTCGCTGGTCGCCGCGATCTTCCAGCCGAACAATTGTTCGCGCGAGGTGCCTTCGAGCACGGCCTGCACGGCGTAGCCCTCGGCACGGTCGCGCGGCCGCAGCGATGCATCGAGGTTGCCGAGCTTGGTGCCGGCACGCCAGTGGTCATGCAGCGTCCTTGATGCAGCGGCGATCTGCCTGTTGTCGAGCATTGTCGAATTCCTGACTGTACCAGATCATGATGCGATTACGTCGAATCGCACGGCGCTGCGCGCTCCTCACCATGAGGCGCTGTCATGCGCCAACATCAGCCAATCACGATCTTCGTCCGTGGAGACATCCGCCGCAACAGGCGGAGCATCGACGATTTCGTCATCGAGACGCAGCCTGCGGTCGGCGCAAAATTCGGCCGCGCCAGATGCAGGAATACCGCGCTGCCGCGGCCGGCGATGCGCGGCGCGCTGTTGTGGTCGATCTCGACGATGAAGTCGTAAAGATGATCGTCGCGCGTCAGCCGGTCGCCCGTTTGCGTGCGATCGAGCCGGATTGGCTGATTGTAATGGCGATCTTTGGGGTCTTCGCACCAGGCGTCCTCGGGACGGATCGGGCGAGCCGACAGGAAGGTTTTCGGCCGCCGGTGGCGATCGGCGCGCCACCACAATTGCCGCGGGTAAAAGGTGCCGCGCGGCGTGCCACCGTCGCCCTCCCGCTTGTTGGCGAGGATGCCGCCACGCCCCAGGGCCACCGGAGCGGTCCATCCATCGGCCGTCAGCCAGCCGCGGCGCGGGTTGCCGGCGGCGGCGTGGACCTCAATCAGGGAGAGCGGTCGATCACATTCGGTTGTCACACAAGTGATTGAAATGGTTTGATTTCCCCTCAGAAATGTTTCGATCCGACCTTGTCTAACCGGTCCTAACTGCTCTAAGTGACGGTACCAGAGGGTACTCACCCCGCCCTGCCGAATCTGGGATACAATGGCGTCGCTTGTGAATCGGTAACAATCGCCTAACTGAAAACGTATCTAGCCTAAAGTCCCGGCCATTAGCGCTGCCGCTTCTGTCCGTATGCTTCCTCAGAGGATTGTACCTATGGCCAATGCCCGCAAGATCTTGATCGTGGAAGACGATAGCGATCTGCGCGATACGCTGGTCGAGCAATTGTCGCTGCACGAGGAGTTCGAGGCCTCCGCAGTCGACACTGGCGCAAAGGGTGCCAGCGCCGCCAGAGCGAATTCCCCCGATCTGGTCCTGATGGATGTTGGCTTGCCCGACACCGATGGCCGCGAAGTCGTACGCTCGCTGCGCAAAGGCGGGTTCAAGGCCCCGATCATCATGCTGACAGGGCACGACACCGATTCAGACACGATTCTGGGCCTGGAATCCGGTGCCAACGACTATGTCGCCAAGCCCTTCCGCTTCGCGGTGCTGTTGGCCCGGATCCGGGCGCAGCTCCGCCAGCACGAGGCCAGCGAGGACGCCGTGTTCTCGGTTGGCCCCTATTCGTTCCGGCCCGGCTCGAAGATGCTGACCGGCGCCAATGCACGGAAGGTGCGGCTGACCGAGAAGGAGACTGCGATCCTGCGCTTCCTCTACCGCGCCGGCCAGATGCCGGTGTCGCGCGAGACGCTGCTGCAGGAGGTCTGGGGCTACAATTCGGGTGTGACCACCCACACGCTCGAGACCCACATCTACCGTCTCCGCCAGAAGATCGAGAAGGATGCCGCCAACCCGGAAATCCTGGTTACGGAAGCCGGTGGCTACAAGCTGGTGCCGTGATACGATTTGCGCTCACCGATTCTTGAAATCGAGGCGCATCCCGGCTACCGGACCTGAATGTCGATCGACGATGATGTAGCCCTGCTCGAGCGGGTCCCGACGCTGCGTCTGTTGGGCGAGACAGCGTTGCGCATGTTGGCGATCGGATCCGAGCAACGCAATTTCGAGCGTGGCGACGTGCTGTTCAACATCGGAGATGAAGCGGACGCCGGCTACATCGTGCAACGCGGCGCGTTCCGCGTCGAGGAGGGCGGCGCCGAGATCATTGCCGGCCCCGGCGCGCTGATCGGCGAGCTTGCTCTTATCGTGGCGATGAAGCGTCCGTCGACCGCGGTCGCGCTTGAGTACACGACCGTCATTCGCATCGCGCGCAGCCTGTTCCAGCGCGTGCTGGAAAGCGATCCCGGCGCCGCGCGGCGGCTGCGCGATGAACTGGCGGTGCGAACGAGCCAGCTCGCGAGCGACATCCTGATAGCCGGCGGCAAGCTGAGCACGTGATCTCCAACTCCTCTCTCCCCCACTCTTGCGAGACCTTTGCGAAAGTGGTGTGACGAGCGCAAGTCTCCGCGACGAAGCTAGAGCCCTTTTCGTTCCGATGGAATCGCAACGACGCTCTCGATTCCTGTTTTGACGCGTTTTCTTCACGCGAACCGGTTTCCACTTCGCTCGAAAACGCTCTAAACCTCCAGCACCGCGGTCACCGGCACATGGTCCGACGGGCGGTCCCAGCCGCGGGCGTCGCGGGTGATCTTGAAATCGCTGACCTGGTCCTTGAGCGCGCGCGAGACCCAGATGTGATCGAGCCTGCGGCCGCGGTCGCCGATCGTCCAGTCGGCGGCGCGATAACTCCACCAGGTGTAGACCTTTTCCGACATCGGGATCCGTTCGCGCGCGACGTCGAACCATTCGCCATGGATTTGCGCGGCGAGCAGCTTTTCGGTTTCGACCGGCGTGTGCGAAACTACCTTGAGAAGCTGCTTGTGCGACCACACGTCGTTCTCATGCGGCGCAACGTTGAGGTCGCCGACCAGGATATGGCGGTCGTCGCCGCGCGGATGCAGCGGCTCGCAGCTCTTCATCTCGTCGAGGAATTGCAGCTTGTGCTCGAACTTCGGATTGAGCGCGGGGTCGGGAATGTCGCCGCCGGCCGGCACGTAGAAATTATGCAGCACCAACGGCCTCGAAAGCTGCGCCTTCTCGCCGAACGACACCGAAATATGCCGCGAATCGATCTTGTCGCAGAAGGTTCTGATGTCGGTGCTCTCGAATGGCAGCCGGGAGACGATGGCGACGCCGTGATATCCTTTCTGCCCGTTCAGCGCGACATGCTCATAGCCGAGCCGCCTGAAGCGCTTCAGCGGAAACGCGTCGTCGATGCATTTGGTCTCCTGCAGGCACAGCACGTCAGGCCGCGCCGCCTTGATGAATTTGGCGACGATATCGATGCGCAGGCGCACCGAATTGATGTTCCAGGTCGTGACGGTGAAACGCATGAGGGTGCGCGTTAAATCATGCCGCGATTACGTCAAATCGCATCACCATCCCATGCATCTGTCTGCGCATGATCTCCGCGCAAACGCTTCGCGTTTGTCGCGAGGGAAAACCGTACACGCTCTTCCGGATCATGCTCTAGCCGGGCGGGACGCCCGGATAGCTCGTGAAATCGATCTTGAACAGGGACGGATCGGGCTTCTGCGTCGAATCGAGGTTGTAGACCGCGACCGTGGTGTCATAGCCCTGTGGGTCGGTGACCGTCCATTGCTTGAGCTTGCCGTCCTTGGCGCCGAGCATCAGCAGCAGCCGGCTGGTGCCGATCAGCGCAACCTTTTCCTCGATGATGACGCTGACGAAGACATCGTCGGCCGTGACGCTGACGACGTTGGTGTCCTTCATCAGGTCGATGCGATCGGACAGAAGATAGCGCAGCGGTGTCTGCGACAGCGGATAGATGTCCTGGGTCGCAAGCTTGCGGTCGCGCACGGCGACCGATGAGCCGTCGGCGATGATCTCGATCGGGCTCGGCGACTCGTATTCGAAGCGGACCTTGCCTGGCTTCTGGATGTAGAAATCGCCTTTGGTCTTGGTGCCGTCCGGCCCGACCTGGACGAAGTTTCCGACCAGGGTCTGCAGCGACGAGAGATAGGAGCTGACCCTGGCGGCCTGCGCCTTCTGGTTGGCGTCGAAGGTCGCGAAAATGCTGGCAGGCACGTTGCGGCGCGGATCGGGAATGATCGGCGTCGGCGGTGTCTGGGTCGTGCCCGTGGTCGCCGGCCCTCTCTGCTCCTGCGCGCTCAGTTGGGTGCCGCCGTCGCGGGCCTTGGGCGCCGGTTTCGGGGTCGGGACGTTCTGCGCGGCGGCATACGTTGCGGCGCCCGCGATGGACACGCAGACGAGGAGCGCCAGCGCATAGCCCATGCCGCGATGATTGGGGTGTTTTTCCATCAGATATTTCAAGTCTCAGTTCGACGTGCCGACCCACTTCGTCCGACTTTACCGTGCCTTAGCCTAAGGAGATATGGTTTTTCCGTGAAGATTGTCCGGTCAGAACTGGCCTTCCTCTTCCCCGACCAGGATTTCGCGCTTGCCGGCATGGTTGGCCGGGCCGACAATACCTTCAAGTTCCATCCGCTCCATGAGCGAAGCGGCGCGGTTATAGCCGATTTGCAGCCGGCGCTGAATGTAGGATGTCGATGCCTTGCGGTCGCGCTTGACGATCGCAACCGCCTGGGCGAACAGGTCGCCGCCGCCATCCCCGCCCATGCCGGTGGAATCGAACACCGCGCCGTCCTCGTCGGTCGGCTCTTCGGCGGTGACCGCCTCCAGGTATTCCGGGGAGCCCTGCGTCTTCAGATGGCGCACCACCTTCTCGACCTCTTCATCGGAGGCGAACGGGCCGTGCACGCGGCTGATCCGGCCGCCGCCCGCCATATAGAGCATGTCGCCCTGGCCGAGCAGTTGCTCGGCGCCCATTTCCCCGAGGATGGTGCGGCTGTCGATCTTCGAGGTGACCTGGAAGGCGATACGGGTCGGGAAGTTCGCCTTGATCGTGCCGGTGATGACGTCGACCGATGGACGCTGGGTCGCGAGAATGACGTGCAGGCCCGCCGCGCGCGCCATCTGCGCCAGCCGCTGCACCGCGCCTTCGATGTCCTTGCCGGCGACCATCATCAGGTCGGCCATTTCGTCGACGATGATGACGATGTAGGGCAGCGGTTCGAGGTCGAGCTTCTCTTCCTCGTAGATCGCCTTACCGGTCTCCTTGTCGAAGCCGGTGTGCACGGTACGCGTCAGCTCTTCGCCCTTGCCCTTGGCCTCGACGAGGCGCGCATTGTAGCCGTCGATGTTGCGCACGCCGAGCTTGGCCATCCTCTTGTAGCGCTCCTCCATCTCGCGCACGGCCCATTTCAGCGCGACCACGGCCTTCTTCGGATCGGTGACGACGGGCGTCAAAAGATGCGGGATGCCGTCATAGACCGAGAGTTCGAGCATCTTTGGATCGACCATGATCAGGCGGCACTGATCCGGACGCAGCCGGTAGACGAGGCTCAGGATCATGGTGTTGATGGCGACCGATTTGCCGGAGCCGGTGGTGCCGGCGATCAGCATATGCGGCGTGCGCGCGAGATCGATGATGACGGGGTCGCCGCCGATCGTCTTGCCAAGGCAGAGCGGCAGCTTGGCCACCGATTCGGTGCTCTCCTTCGCCACCAGCAGCTCGCGCAGATAGACTTTCTCGCGGTGCGCGTTCGGCAGTTCGATGCCGATCGCGTTGCGGCCGGCGACGACGGCGACGCGCGCCGACAGCGCGCTCATCGAGCGTGCGATGTCGTCGGCGAGGCCGATCACGCGTGAGGACTTGATGCCGGGGGCGGGCTCGAGCTCGTACAGGGTGACGACCGGGCCGGGATTGGCCTTGACGATCTCGCCGCGCACGCCGAAGTCCTGCAGCACGCCTTCCAGCGCGCGCGAATTGGCCTCCAGCTCGGCCTTGCTGAGCGGCTGGCGATCGCTCGCCCTCGGCGCGGAGAGAACGGTGACGGATGGCAGCTCGAACCTGTCGGAGGATTTCTTCTTGGCGCGCGGCTCGGCCTTCTTGCGCGGCGCGCGGGCCGCGGGCGCTTCGTCCTCGTCGTCCTCGTCTTCCTCCTCGCTGTCGTCCTCGTCGAAATCCTCCTCGCCGGTATCCGGCGCGATCGACGGCGTGGCGCGGCCGCCCGCGCCGATCGTGGGCTCCTGGCGCTCGAAGGCGGCGGCGCGGCCCTGCGGTGCGCTCGACACCAGCGATCGATAGGCGGTCGTGATCAGCCAGCCGAGCCGCGCCTTCGCGCTCATGACCGCATGGAACAGCCAGCCGATCGAAACCGAGCTGCGGTCGTCCCCCTCCTCAACGAACGGCTCGTCGTCATCCGCGATCGGCGTCAGTTCCTCGTCCCGCTGCTTGGCGCCCCAGCCGCAGGCGAACAGGAAGCAGGTCGCCATCGCGGCAAACAGGATGATGCCGAGCACGAACCGATAGACGAAGCCGGGCGGGCCGAACACCACTGCCGGCGCGCGCACCAACGCATCGCCGACCACGCCGCCAAGCCCGGTCGGCAGCGGCCATGCCGTGTTGTGCGGCCAGCAACTGGCAAAACCGGCCGCGATGACCATGCAGAGGATCCAGCAGCCGAACCGCAGCGCCTCGCGGTCGAAGGCGCGATGCGTCAGCATCCGCCAGCCCCACACCGCAATGGGAAGGATCAGCATGATCGCGCCGAGGCCGAGGATCTGCATCAGAAGGTCGGCGCCGATGGCGCCGGGATAGCCTGCGATGTTGCGGATCGCCCGCGAGGTGGCATGGCTCAGCGAAGGATCCTGCGCCGACCAGGTCATCAGCGCCGCCGCGGCGACGCCGGCGAGCGCGATCAGGCCCAGTCCCGCAAGTTCGCGCACGCGCCGCTCGAGCGCCTCGCGAAGTGAAAGCGGCAAATGGCCGACCAGGGGGATGACACGTTCGATCGCTGGCATGCTCTATCTTCGCGTTTCGCGATTAATCCAGGGTTTCGACCAGCCGGTGCAGGGCCTCGGCTGTGGATTCACTATCGGAGACGAGCGCAAGGCGGATATAGCCCGCGCCCGGGTTGGAGCCGTCGTTCTGGCGGCGCGCGAGGTAGCTTCCGGGGATCACGCGTACCCCGGCGTCGCGATAAAGCCTCACCGCGGCCGCCTCGTCGCCGCCGCGGTTGGAGACGTCGAGCCAGACACAGAAGCCGCCCGCGGGCCGCGCATAGCCGTAGCGGTTGCCGAGAATCTGGTCGGCGAAATCGAACTTGATGCGATAGAGCCTGCGGTTCTCCTCGACATGCGCCTCGTCGCTATAGGCAGCGACCGCGACATGCTGCAGCGGCACCGGCACCTGGGGTGCTGCGACGTTGCGCAGCTCGTGGAACGCGGCGAGGAATTTGCGATCGCCGGCGGCAAAGCCGACGCGCATGCCCGGCAGGTTCGATCGCTTCGACAGCGACTGGAACGCCACCACATTGGTGAAATCGGGCCCGGCGCATTCCAGCGCGCTGCCCGGCGCTTCGCGGGTGTAGATTTCCGAATAGCACTCGTCGCTCAGGACGATGAAGCCGTGGCGGTCGGCGAGTTGCTTCAGGCGGATGAAATAGTCGCGCGAGGCGACCGATCCCTGCGGGTTCGCCGGGCTCGCGATGAAGAAGGCCACGGTGCGGGCGAATGTCGCCTCGTCGATCGCGTCGAGGTCGGGCAGGAAGCCATTGTCGAGCGTGGTCGGAAGGTAGATCTGCTCGCAACCGGCGGCGCGGGCGCCGGCGCCATAGGCCGGATAAAATGGATTCGGCATCAGGATCGCCGGCCGACCCTTACGCGGCGAGACGTAGCGCGCCGCCGTGATCGCGGCAAAGAACAGCCCTTCGCGGCTGCCGTTCAGCACCAGCACCTCGCTCTCGGGATCGACGGGGCGCGCGAGCTGGAACCGGTTCGACAGCCAAATCGCCACCGTGCGGCGGAACGGCTCGATGCCCTTGGCCAGCGGGTAGCGGCCGAATTCGGCGGTGTGCCCTGCCAGCACCGGCCCGACAAAATCGGGCACCGGGTGCTGGGGCTCGCCCAATGACAGCGTAATCAATGGCTTGGCCGGCTGATAGGGTGCCAGCAGCTCGGTCGTGCGCAGGAACGGCGAGCGCTCGGCCTGCCCGGCGGAAACGGCGTCGCCGGCGCCCTGCGCCACGCCGGATGAGGCGGTCATTGCCATGTTTGAAGCGCCAACACTCTCACTGCGGTCGGGTGAGGGAGCCCGACCGTAAACCGATCAAATCACCATAGATAGGGCGAGGTTAAGACGCGATTAACCATCGGCGCCGGCGCCGATTTTGGTTGCTCGGAGCTGGCGCGCGCCGGGAATCGAGAGCTTGGGAGACGTTACCGCGCCGGCAGCTTCTCGAATGCCGGCATGCCCTCGGGCACGTGATGGAACGCCTGCTTGTCGCAGGTGTAGATCGCCACCTGCGGATTGAAGAGCGCCGGATCGTCGAAGGTCCCGACCTTGAGCACCACGGCGGGCAGGCCGGGCACCTTGGTCACCATCTGGGTTCCGCATTCGGCGCAGAATTCGCGGGTAACGGCGCGATCGAGGTCGCTGCGGGTGAACTGCTTCGGCTCGCTTGCGGTGTATTTGAAGCCGGCGACCGGCATCGCCACGAACATGTTGGGCGCGCCGCCTGAAAAGTACTGACATTCACGGCAGTGGCACTGCGCCGCCATCATCGGCTCGCCCTCGGCCTGATAGCGCACCTTGCCGCAATAGCATCCGCCTTCGAGCTTCATGACGTTCTCCCATTTTTGTCGGCTCAGCCTGTCGGTTCACAGTGGCAGGCCATTCTGGCAATTTTTTCTCAAGGGACGGAAAAAAGAAAGGGCTCCAGCTTGCGCTGGAGCCCTCAACGGTTGGGGCATTGCCGGGTATGTGCCCCAAACCGTAGTTCTGGGAACGACCCCCGGAGGGGTCGCGCCCCGGGAGAACTCACATGTTGTAGGCGCGCTCCGTGTGCTCGGTGATGTCGAGGCCTTCACGCTCGGTCTCGACATTGGCGCGCAGGCCTACGATCACGTCGACGACCTTGTAGAGGATCGCCGAGCCGATGCCCGACCACACCAGCGTGGTGCAGACGCCGGTAGCTTGCGCGATCATCTGCGCGGCGAAATCGTAGTCGGCGACCTTCGGCGGGATCGCGGTGTAGTCGATGATGCCGGCACCGCCAAGCGCCGGATTGACCAGAATGCCGGTGCCGAGCGCGCCGACGATGCCGCCGACGCAGTGGACGCCGAACACGTCGAGCGAGTCGTCATAGCCGAGCGAGTTCTTCACGACCGTGCAGAAGAACAGGCAGACCACGCCGACCACGAGGCCGAGCACGATGGCGCCCATCGGGCCTGAGAAGCCGGCCGCCGGCGTCACCGCGACGAGGCCCGCGACCGCGCCGGAGAGCGCGCCGAGCAGCGAGGGATGACCCTTGATGATCCATTCCGCGAACATCCAGGACAGCGCCGCCGCGGCCGTCGCCACGAAGGAGTTGGTCATCGCCAGCGCAGCGCCGCCATTGGCTTCGAGGTTGGAACCGGCGTTGAAGCCGAACCAGCCGACCCAGAGCAGCGAAGCGCCGATCATCGACATGGTCAGCGAGTGCGGAGCCATCAGCTCCTTGCCATAGCCGGTACGCTTGCCGATCAGGAGCGCGCCGACGAGGCCGGCAATGCCGGCGTTGATGTGCACCACGGTGCCGCCGGCGAAGTCGATCGCGCCCTTCTTGAAGATCCAGCCCGCATCGGCGTTGATCTCGTCGAGCTTGGCCTGCGCCGCGGTCTTTGCGGCACCATCGGCTGCCGCCGCGAGCGCCTTGGCGGCATCCTGGATCGCGTCCGGACCGGGCCAGTACCAGACCATGTGTGCGATCGGGAAATAGATCAGGGTGACCCAGAGCGGGATGAACAGCGCGACCGCTCCGAACTTCATGCGCTCGGCAAAGGCGCCGACGATGAGGGCGGGCGTGATCGCCGCGAACGTCATCTGGAAGCAGAGATAGACGAGCTCCGAGATGTTGGCGTCGACCGAGAAGGTCGCCGCCTTCGAGTCGGTGGTGATGCCCATCATGAAGGCCTTGGAAAAGCCGCCGATGAAGTCGGAACCGCCGGTGAAGGCGAGGCTGTAGCCGTAAAGGGCCCACAGCACGGTGACGATGCAGACGGTGTAGAAGACCTGCGCCAGCACCGACAGCATGTTCTTGGAACGGACCAGGCCGCCATAGAACAGCGCCAGCCCCGGGATCGTCATCAACAGCACCAGCACCGTCGAGGTCAGCATCCAGGCGTTGTCGCCCTTGTTGATGGTTGGCTCGGCATAGGCGGCGGTCGCGGCGAAGAGGCCGACTGCGAGTGCCGTCAGTCCCGCGCCATAGGGACGCTTCAACGTCATTTTGTCTTACTCCTGAGTCTTAAGGTTTGAGCGCGAAATCAAAGGGCCGCGGCATCCGCCTCGCCGGTGCGGATGCGCACCGCATGCTCGAGGCTGATGACGAAGATCTTGCCGTCGCCGATCTGGCCGGTCTTGGCTGCTGAGGTGATGGCGTCGATGGTCTTGTCGACCTGATCGGTGCCGACTGCGACCTCGATCTTGATCTTGGGCAAGAAGCTCACGGCGTATTCGGCGCCGCGATAGATTTCCGTGTGGCCCTTCTGACGGCCGTATCCTTTGACTTCCGTCACCGTGAGACCATGCACGCCGATGGCGGTCAGGGCGTCACGCACTTCTTCCAGCTTGAATGGCTTAATGATCGCCATAACAATCTTCATGAGTCCTATCCCCCGCTTGGGCCCGGCGCGAAAGAACGCCGGGATATCTTCCGACTGAGGTTCACCACGCGGAGAGGATTCACGACGCGGGCACAGCCAGGACCCTTAGAATCAAATGCCGTGCCAGATCGGTGGCTGCCCCCTAACGGATTATGAAACCGAAGCTTTTCCCGCTTGTCGGGGATCGGTCGGGGCTGCGTTATTCCGCCGCGCCTAAAATCTAACCATGCCTGATTAAAGTGTGTGCGGGACAAACTCCGGACACGATCGTGCCCAGAGCCAAGGCAGATTTAGGGTAGTTAGGTAGCCCTCTCCAGCGGAAGTCCCGACCTTGCTACGGAGGAGCTTGCAGGCAAGCACCTCCGGGGAAGCTGCTGGCCGACCTCCGGATTCGGGACGGCGCTTGCGCCCCCTCGTCATCAGGGCCGAGCTGACAGCGTCGGCCGAATGGAGCAGACTATTGCAGCGCCTCACCGTGCTGCGAAATGTCCAGGCCTTCCAGCTCCTGCTGCAGTGAGACGCGCAATGGGACGAAGACGCCGACCAGCTTGAGCAGCACAAAAGTCATCCCGCCGCACCACGCCAGCCCGACGGCCACGCCGACGAGCTGGATCAGCAGTTGCTGCGGATGACCCTCGAGCAGGCCGGCGGTGCCGCCGATCGCCGACGCTGCGAAGACGCCGACGAGCAACGTGCCGGTCATGCCGCCGATGCCGTGGACGCCGAACACGTCGAGGGAGTCGTCGTATTTGAAGCGGAGCTTCAGCCAGGTGCAGGCCCAGAAGCAGACGGCGCCGGCGACCATGCCGATGACGACGCCATGCCAGGGCGCGACAAAGCCGGACGCCGGCGTGATCGTGCCGAGGCCCGCGATCGCGCCGGAGATCATGCCGAGCACCGACGGCTTGCGGCGCGTCACCCATTCTATCGCGGCCCAGGTCAGCGCGCCCGCGCACGCCGCAAGATGCGTGGCGGCGATCGCCATCACCGCGCGCGAATTGGCCGCGAGCGCCGAGCCGCCGTTGAAGCCGAACCAGCCGACCCAGAGCAGCCCGGTGCCGATCACGGCGAGCGACAGATCGAACGGCGAGAGGTTGTCGCTGCCGTAGCCATGACGGCTGCCCATCACCACCGCCGCGACCAGGCCGCTTACGCCCGCGGAGAGATGCACGACAAGCCCACCGGCGAAATCCAGAACGCCCATCGAGGCGAGGAAGCCGCCGCCCCATACCCAATGCGCCATGGGCACATAGACCAAGGTGAACCAGCCGACCGAGAACAGGAGATAGGCGGAAAACCGCATGCGGTCGGCGACCGAACCAGCGACCAGCGCCACGGTGATGATCGCAAACGTCATCTGGTACAGCATGAACAACGCTTCTGGGATGGTCTTCGCCGCCGGATTGACGCTGTCCATCGTCATGCCTGCGAGGAACCAGCGATCGAGCGTGCCGAGCCATGAACCGTCGCCGACGAAGCTCAGGGAGTAACCGAACGCCACCCAGAGGATCGAGACGATCGCGACCGCGGCAAGGCTCTGCGCCATCGTCGCCAGCACGTTCTTCTTGCGCACCATCCCGGAATAGAACAGCGCGAGCCCCGGTATCGTCATCATCAGCACCAGTGCGGTGGCGACGATCATCCAGGCGGTGTCGGCGGCGTTGAGCGTCGAAAAGTTGTTCGCTGAATCCTGGGCGAAGGCCGGCGAGCTCATCGCATACAGGATCGCAGCGTTGACCGGCGCAACCTTGAACAGCGCAGCCTCGGCGGCCGCACGAAGCACCCGTGCCCCCATCGTCATTCCCCCGGCGTTGTCGTCTCGTGTCCCGCGCCGTTGCCGGCAGCGATCTCGATGGCAGAGTTACAGCGCGTCGCGATCGGTCTCGCCGGTGCGTATGCGCAAGGCGTGATCGATCGGCGTGACGAAGATCTTGCCGTCGCCGATCTGGCCGGTGCGTGCATGCTGGGTGATGACGCTGACCGCCCTCTCGGCGAGGTCGGAATCGACGGCGATCTCGATTCTCAGCTTGGGCAGGAAGTTCACGACATATTCGGCGCCGCGATAGATCTCGGTGTGTCCCTTCTGGCGGCCATAACCCTTGACCTCGGTGACCGTCATGCCGTGAACGCCGATCGCGGTCAGCGCCTGGCGAACCTCATCCAGCTTGAAGGGTTTGATGATCGCAACAACGAGTTTCATGGTCAGGCCTTCATTCTTTCAGAGTTTTCCGCACCCGCCCCGTGCCCGGAGACGGCAATTCGCGCCCGCCAAATCTGGCATCTTTCTAGGCAAATGGCACAAGAAAGTTGCAAATTGAAGGGGAAACCTGGGGGGCAGGAGAACCGGCTCACTGTACGGAATCGAGACCGTCGGCCAAGATACAGCTTTAGATCATGCTGCGATTCCTCGAATCACAGCATGATCTCATCTCTTTGTTTGAGCATGATCTTTTCGGAAAACCGCTGCGCATTTTTCCGGATCGTGCTCCAGGCGCCGGTTGGCGCTCGATGCGTGCATTTTTTTATTCGTTCGATCGCGCGAGCCGCAAGGAAACAATATGTCGAACCGCAACTGGTTTTATGCATCCGAGGGCCAGCAAAGAGGGCCTGTGCCCGAGCTACAGCTCCACGACATGATCGCCCGAGGAACCGTGCGGCCCGATACGCTGGTATGGACCGAGGGAATGTCCGGCTGGCAGAAGGCCGGCGAAATCCCGGGCCTCATTTCCGGCAGTTCGGCGCCGCCGGCATTTCCGCAGGCCGGCGGTCCGCCCGTGGCGGCGCCCGGAAGCTACAGCGGCGGGCCGCTGTCGATCGATTTCGGCATTTGGGATTTCACCTGGCGCAGCATCCTGTTCGTGATCGGCTGTATCTTCATCATCCCGGTGCCGTGGTTGATCGTGTGGTACACCAAGTGGATGGTCCCCTGCATAAGCGTGCCGGGACGGCCAAATCTCAGCTTCGTTGGTACGGCAATGACGATCGTGCCATGGTTTTTCGGGGCCGTTGTGCTGGCGATCGCGGTCAGCCTGACCGGTAACCAGTGGCTCAACAACCTCATGGTCCTTGTCGAGATCGCCTTGTACTGGCTGTTCCTGAAATGGCTGATCGCAAATGTCGCGTCGAACGGGCAGCCGCTCGGGCTCGCGTTCTCCGGCTCGCTCTGGGCCTATCTCGGATGGACGCTGCTTGCGGCCATCTCCATCATCACGATCATCGGCTGGGCATGGGTCTATGCAGCCTGGACGCGGTGGTTCTGCCGAAACATCGAGGGCACGCGGCGGGAGGTCATCTTCAACGGCACCGGGCTGGAGTTTCTCTGGCGTGGGATCGTGACCGTCATCGCCGCCTCCTTCATCATCCCGATTCCGTGGGTGTATCGCTGGATCATGCGCTGGATGGCGTCGCAGACCGTGCTCGTCGAGCGCGGTTCGCAGCCCAGCGCATGACTCTCTATGCTTTGCGTTATGCTCTGCGTTCGCGCACAGAGCCTTCCTGCGCGACCGAGGCCACCAGCGTGCCGTCGGGCTTGAAGATCAGGCCGCGCGTCAGGCCGCGGCCGGATTGCGCGCTCGGCGAATCCTGTGCGTAGAGCAGCCATTCGTCGGCGCGGAACGCGCGGTGAAACCACATCGCGTGATCGAGGCTCGCCGGCATCATGCGCCTGTCGAACAGCGTGCGGCCATAGCGCGCCATCACGGCATCGAGCAGCGAGAAGTCCGATGCGTAGGCGAGGGCGCACATATGCAGCGCCGGATCGTCAGGCAGCTTGGCAGCGGTGCGGATCCAGACATGGATGCGGCCGTCGTCGATCTTCTGGCCGAAATAGCGGCCGAGCTCGACCGGACGCAGCTCGATCGGCCGGTCCGACTCGTAATAGCGGCGAATGAATTCCGGCATCTCCTTGAACATCGGCTGCTTTGACACTTCCTCCGCGGTGAGCTTCTCGGGCGGCGGCACGTCGGGCATCCTGTCCTGATGGTCGAAATTGCCCTGCTCTTCGGCATGGAATGACACCATGATCGAGAAAATGGCGTTGCCATGCTGGATCGCGGTGACGCGACGAGTCGAATAGCTCTTGCCGTCGCGCAACCTCTCGACCTCGTAGATGATCGGGACCTGCGGATCGCCCGGCAGGATGAAATAGCAATGGATCGAATGCGGCAGCCGGCCCTCCACGGTGCGGCACGCCGCAACCATCGCCTGGCCGATGACCTGGCCGCCGAATACGCGCTGCCAGCTCGTCTTCGGGCTGTTGCCGCGGAACAGGTTTACCTCGAGTTGCTCGAGATCGAGGATGGTCAGCAGGTCGATCAGGCTCTTGGACATGGAGGGCTTTCTTGACGTCATTCCGGGTTCGCGCTGCACTCGCCCCCGGAAAGACGTCCGTTACGGTTAGGCACCTTGCCTCAGGGCCCTGTTTCGCCCAGCTAATATCAGGTAGCAAGTATCCAGTTGTTGACGTACCCGGGTAAGCAGGCATGCCGGCACAGCGAAGCATTCTCATCTGCGGGGGCGCATTTGCCGGACTGGCGCTGGCGGTGGCGCTGCGCCAGGGGCTCGGTCCCGACATTCCCGTCATCGTGGCCGATCCGGCGCTTGGCCAGCGTCCGAGCCGCGATCCGCGCGCGACCGCGATCGTCGCCGCCTGCCGCCGGCTGTTCGAGACGCTCGGCGTGTGGGGTGACGTGGCGCCCACGGCGCAGCCGATTCTCGACATGGTGGTCACCGATTCGCGGTTGGAGGACGCGACGCGTCCAGTGTTCCTGACCTTTGCCGGCGACGTCGAGCCCGGCGAGCCGTTCGCGCATATGGTTGAGAACCGGTATCTGATCGATGCGCTCGCCGCCCGCGCGGACGCCGAGGGCGTCGAGCTGCGCGCCACGGCGGTTGCGACGACAGACACGCGCGTCGACGGCGTCAATGTGACGCTGGCCGACGGCGCCGTGATCGACGCGAGCCTGCTTGTCGCCGCCGACGGCGCACGATCGAAATTGCGCGAGCGCGCCGGCATCGTCACCCATGGCTGGGACTATGATCAATCCGGCATCGTCGTCACGGTCGGCCATGAGCGCGACCATCACGGCCGCGCCGAAGAGCACTTCCTGCCCGCAGGTCCGTTCGCGATCCTCCCGCTCACCGGCAAACGCTCCTCGCTTGTATGGACCGAGACGCGAAAGGATGCGGCGCGCATTACCGCGCTGAGCGAGGAGGAATTCCACGCCGAGCTCGAGCAGCGGTTCGGCCTGCATCTCGGCGAGATCAAGGCGCTCGACAAGCCGCGGGCGTTTCCGCTCGGCTATTTCGTCGCGCGCTCCTTCATCGCCGAGCGGATGGCGCTGATCGGCGACGCCGCCCATGTGATTCATCCGATCGCGGGGCAGGGGCTCAATATGGGGCTGAAGGATGTCGCCGCGCTCGCCGAGGTCGTCGTCGATGCGGCGCGTCTCGGCATGGATCTGGGGCAGGCCGACGTGCTCGAGCGCTACCAGCGCTGGCGGCGGTTCGACACGATGGCGATGGGATTCGCCACCAACTCGCTGAACTTCCTGTTCTCCAACGAATCGACGCTGCTACGCACCGTTCGCGACATCGGGCTTGGTCTCGTCGATCGCACGCCGCCGCTGAAGAGCATGTTCATCCGCCAGGCGGCAGGACTGTCGGGCGAGGTGCCGCGGCTCTTGAAGGGCGAGGCGTTGTGAGGGATGAGAATGGCGAATAGAGAGTAGCGAACAGCAAAAAAACATTCGCTATTCGCCACTCGCTATTCGCCCGCTCAATCGATCTTTCTTGCTTCTTCCGGCAGCATGATCGGGATGCCGTCACGGATCGGATAGGCGAGCTTTGCGGAACGCGAGATCAGCTCCTGCTTCGCGGCGTCGAATTCCAGCGGACCCTTGGTGATCGGGCACACCAGGATCTCCAGGAGCTTCGGGTCGGCCGTGCTTTCGAGATGATCGGGCGTGGAATTCATTGCTGCCTCCGGCAGGCCGTCCTTTAGCACATCCCAACATCATTTGTCAGCGCTTCGCCAACTGCAAGAGCCCGTCGAGCGCGGCCTGCTGGCGCGGCTTCGACAACGGCTGGTCGGACAGCGCAAAGCCTATGAACGCCCAGTAGAGGATCTGCGCGCGGCCACGCGCCACGTTCTCTGGAAATCCCGCTTGCCGGAGCATGGTTTCGATGTAGCCGAGGCGGCGCTGGTCGACCTCCTGCACGGCGGCGCGCACGGCGGGCTCGACGGTGGCCCAGGTGCGAACGGCGCGTTCCAGCGCAAGCCGCGCCGAGAACGCCCGGCGCAGCAGCAGCGCCAGCGCGTCATCCCCCTTGGGAACCGCCTCGAGCTCCGCGATGACCCGCTCGGCGGCGACCTCGCGCCAATGCTTCAGGATCGCGGCGTGATAGGCGCCGATGTCGGCGAAGTGCCAGTAGAAGCTGCCGCGCGATACCCCCATCGCCTTGGCCAGCGGCTCGGCCTTCAACGCCGTAAAGCCGCTTCTGGCGAGCGTTTTCAGGCCCTGGTCGAGCCAGTCCTTCGCCGAGAGCTGTTCGGTCATGGTTCCCGTCCGCGTGGCGGCGTACCATACACAACTGTATTGACAGGGGCCAGCGCCAACGGCATAAGTATGCAGCACCGTACAGTACTGTATGGAGGACGGCGATGCGTGATCTTCTGCTGCAAGGCGCCGGAGCGATCGCGATTGCGATCAGTGTGGCGCACGGCATCCTCGGCGAGACCAAGGTGTTCGCCCGCGCGACCGTGGAGCCGCCGCGGCTGCGCATGCTGCTCCGCCTCGTCTGGCAGGCCGGCACGATCGCGTGGATCGGCGGCGGCGTGCTGCTGATCGCGGCACCGGCAATGGCGTCGGATGTCGCGCGGCACTGGATCGTCGCGACGCTCGGCATCGTGTTCGGCGCGGCCGCGCTGGCAAATGCGGTCGCGACCCGTGGCCGGCATATCGGCTGGATCGGGATGAGCGCCGTGGTGGCGCTGGCGGCCGCTGGCTATTAGCGGAGGCGTAACGTCATGGACGATCGTGTCCGGCTCAGCATCGCCAATGGCATCGCCGATGTCCGGTTGAATCGCGCGGACAAGTTGAATGCACTCGACCCGGCGATGTTTAGTGCGATCGCCGATGTCGGCGCGCGGCTCAGGGAAAATAGCCGCGTCCGCGCCGTGGTACTGTCCGGCGAGGGGTCGGCCTTCTGTGCCGGGCTCGACGTGGAGCGCCTGGTCGCAACCACCGAGGGCCAGTCCATCCTGCCCTTCGCAGACCTCGGCAAGCGGACGCACGGCATCGCCAACTTCGCGCAGCATCTGGTCTGGCTTTGGCGGGAGCTGCCGGTGCCCGTCATCGCCGCCGTTCATGGCATCGCATTTGGCGGCGGCCTCCAGCTCATGCTCGGCGCGGACATCCGATACGTCGCGCCCGGCACGCGGCTCGCCGTCATCGAATCCAAATGGGGACTCGTGCCCGACATGGCCGGCACGCAGCTGATGCGCCATCTCGCGCGCGAAGACGTGGTCCGCGAACTGACCTATACCGCCCGTATCTTCTCGGCGGAGGAAGCCCTCGCTTACGGCTTCGCGACGAGGATCACGGATGACCCGCGCGCGGCCGCGCTGCACACGGCGCACGCGATCGCGGACCGCAGTCCCGACGCGATCCGGGCCGCGAAACGGCTGCTCAACCTTGCGGCCGGTTGTGATGCGGCGACCGGGCTTGCGGCCGAAACCGCCGAGCAGGCGCGACTTCTCGGCACGCCCAATCACGTCGAAGCGGTCAGGGCCAATCTCGAGCAACGTGCGCCGCAATGGAGGTTTGCGTGACAGCCAATCCGGGGTTCGATCAGCAGCAGCTTGCTGCGGCCAATGCGTCCGCCGGGTTCAATCGGATGGCCGGATTCGAAATTGTCAGGGCAGCCAATGGCGAGGCCGAGCTTCGCATGTCCTGGCGGGACGACTTCACCCAATTTGCGGGATACCTCCATGCCGGCGTGATCGCCGCGCTGCTTGACACGGCCTGCGGCTTTGCCGCTGCGACGATAGCAGGCTCCGTCACGGCATCGCATTTCTCGATGAACTGCCTGAAGCCGGCCGTCGGCCGCCGTTTCATCGCAAAAGGCACCACGCTGCGCGCGGGACGCAAGCAGGTCTTTGCCCGGGCGGAGCTGTTTGCCGAAAGCGAACAGGGCGAGATCTCGCTCGTCGCAACCGGCGAGACCGTGCTTGTTCCGCTCACTGTCTGAGGTCGATGGCGGGTCCGCCGCACAACGCAACGCCGCGCAGGAGCCGTAGCTGGCGCCGCTCCCTGACGGCAATGGCGGGCCGATCGTCCCCGATGAGGCGTAAGGCCGCAGCGAAGCGGCAAAACCAAATTGCGCGCGGAGACTACAGCGGTTTTCGCGTCCGTTAGAATTTCTCTAAGGAATTCAGGGCGTAGCGCCGCTTGACTCTGCAGCCCCGGCCGCCTCCTTCGGTCCCCGAACGTGTTTTGCGCACGATCGAAACCAAGAGGAGATCTCCGTGAGGGTTATTCGTAGCGTCGTATACGCTGTGTCCGTGCTGTGGTTGATGGGATCGGCCGCCCTGGCCGATGGCTACAAGAATTGCACCAAAGTCGACAAGGCTTCCTGGAAGCCGGCGAGCGAGGCCGAAGCCAAGGCCAAGGCGGCCGGCTACGAGGTGAGGCGGTCGAAGATCGAGGGGTCGTGCTACGAAGTGTACGGCGTCAAGGAAGGCAAGCTCTACGAGCTGTTCTACAGCCCGGAAGACCTCAGCCTGAAGCACACTGTCGCGAAGTAACCGATATCCATGGAAGAGGCGGTGCCAGCGTCGCCGGGTTTGCCCACAGAGGCTCCCGCGCATCGAGTCGCTCCGCGGACGGTGCAGGTCTGGGACTTGCCGCTGCGGCTCTGGCACTGGGCTCTCGCCGTGTGCGTCCTGGTTGCCTGGTTCACGCCCAACGTCCTTGATGGGCTGCACAGGGTGGCCGGCTACTCCGTGATCGGCCTGCTGGTGTTTCGCCTGATCTGGGGCTTCGCAGGCTCGCGCTATTCGCGGTTCAGGATGATCGGCGTCAGGCTTCGCGCCGCGCCGGGCTACATCTGGAATCTTCGGCGCGGCATCAGTGGCCGATATATCGGGCTCAATCCGGCCGGCACCGCGATGCTGGTAGCGTTGCTTGTGTCACTTGCCGTCTCGGCGATATCAGGCGCGATGCAGGTGACCGTGACCTTCTTCGGCGTCTGGTGGGTCGAGGACACCCATGCCTACTCGTCGGATGCCGTCATCATCCTCGTCGTGCTGCACGTCGTGGGCGCAGTCGTGATGGGGATTCTCCAGCGTCAAAACCTGGTGCGGGCGATGATCACCGGACGGAAGCATATCCGCGGCCACTGACGGATCTCAGTCAGCGAGGGGAAGTTGCGCTACTGCACCGGCGGGTCGCCGCTGGTGCGCTTCTTGGCGAGGTCCATCTCGGTGACCGCGATCAGGATCTCGGCGCGGGTCTTCAGATCAGGCGCTTCCAGCATCGCCTGCTTCTCGGCGGGGCCATACGGCGACATCATCGCGAGCGCATTGACCAGCGCCTCGTTCGGCGCGGCATCGATACCCTCCCAGTCGACCTTCAGGTTGTTGGCCTTCAGGAAATCGTTGAGCACGTCGAGCAGGCCCTGACGGTCGACCGCCTCTTCGCCCTTGCGCGCGGTGAAGTCGTCGGCGAACGTGAAGAAATCGACCTTGCACTGGCGGTACAGCGTCAGCACCTTCAGCTCCTCGACGACCTTGAAGCGCGACACGCCGGTGAGCTCGAGGATGTAGCGGCCGTCGCCGGACTCGGCGAGCTGGGTGATGCGGCCGACGCAGCCGATGCGGAACAGCACCGGCGTCTCCTCGTCCGACGAATGCGTCACGTCGGGCTGGATCATGCCGATCAGGCGGTGGCCGTCGCGCAAGGCGTCGTCGACCATCGCGAGATAGCGCGGCTCGAAGATGTTGAGCGGCATCTGGCCGCGTGGCAGCAGCAGCGCGCCGGGCAGCGGAAACACCGGGATTATCTCGGGAAGCTCGCCGGGTCCGCGATATTCGGCATTGATCGGCATTTGCAGTCCCGCTTCCGTACGGGCGGTCGCTACGAGAACAAGATGGTCGACAACCGCTTGCGCCCCTCGACGGTTGCCTCGTCGGCGCCGCCCCATGCCTCGAACAATTGCACGAGCTGCTTGCGCGCGCCATCATCGTTCCACTTGCGGTCGCGCTTGACGATGGCGAGCAACTGCTCGGTCGCCTCAGTGCGCCTACCCATCGCATTCAGCGCGGTCGCGAGGTCGAAGCGCGCCTGATGATCGAGCGGGTTTGCGGCGACTTTCTGTTCCAGCTCCGCGATCGGGCCGACCGACTGCGCCTGCTCGGCGAGATCGATCGCGGCCTGCACCGCCTTCACGGCCGCGTCGTTGCGCTTGGATTCCGAGACCATCGCGAGCGTCTGCTTGGCCTGCTCGACCGCGCCGGTCGTGATGTAGCATTTGGCGAGACCGGCAAGCGCTGCGATGTTGGTGGCGTCGTGCGCCAGCACCTCGGCATAGATCTGCGCGGCCGCGGCGGCATCGCCTTCGGCCAGCACGGCCTCCGCTTCGCTCAGGATTTCGGCAAGATTAGGCTCGCCGGCGGCCGGCACGCCCTTGGTGATCTTCTCGATGAAGGCGTTGACCTGGCTCTCCGGCACTGCGCCCATGAAACCGTCGGCGGGCTGGCCGTTGACGAAGGCGATCACCGCCGGAATCGACTGGATGCCCATCTGGCCGGGGATCGTCGGGTGATCGTCGATGTTCATCTTGACGAGCTTGACCCGGCCCTTGGCGTTGCGCACCGCCTTCTCGAGGAGCGGCGTGAGCTGACGGCAGGGACCGCACCAGGGCGCCCAGAAGTCGATCATCACCGGCTGGCGGCGCGACTCCTCAATGACGTCCTTCACGAAGGTCTGGGTCGTCGTCTCCTTGATGAGATCGGGCGCTGACTGCGGCGTGGAGCCGCCCTGCTCAACTATCGTCACGGTTATCCTCGCCTGGTCCTAACGAATGGGATCGGAAAATTCGGGGGCTGTTCTAGCACGCCTCGAACGCCGGGTTCAGCGGCTCTGTCCGGCTAAATGGCGGTTTGGCCGCGAAATTTCAATCGCTTCCCGGCCTCACCCGTTCCATCGGAAGTCTGGCGGGGAGCCTTGAGACCGCCCTGACGTGGCGAGGCGGCAAAATGGCGGCAAGTCTGGTTACGGCTGACAAGTCGAAGAAATTGTTGCTCCGCCTCGTTTCGGGCCGATTCGCGGTCAATTTTTGAGGAATTCGGGCGATTTCGCGAGGCTCGGGCCGTGCTCTTGTGTTGCATTCACTGTAAGCATTTGGCATAGGTCTGCCGTTGCCGGCGAGCGATCGCCGCCATCTCGGATGCGGGTGTAGCTCAGTGGTAGAGCACGACCTTGCCAAGGTCGGGGTCGAGGGTTCGAGCCCCTTCGCCCGCTCCAGATTTTCTTGGTTTTGAACTACTTCTGACAGGCCGCCGAAAGGCGGCCTTGTCATTTATGTTTTGGGTAAGCGGGGTTAGCAAGAGGCTAGCCTCGCGTCGCTAGGAGTGAACATCGTCGAGCGAAATAAACTCGCACGCTGAAGCCTACGAGCGGATGAATTTCCTATATCAGCGTTACCCGTGCTCGGCCCGCGCAGACAACCTGCCTTGTTCGATGCATTCGGCTGAAGGTGATCAGCCGCGCCACAGGCCTCCGGCTGACTAGGCAGGGCCATTCCACCCCTTCGGGCGACGAGTGCTAGTGAAGGAAATTTGCGGGCTTCAAGGTTTGATGCGGTGTCGAGGGCGCGGTTTACGTCTTTCCTCGTAGGATCTCCAACACGTCAGCACATGCGACGCTCGCGCGAAGAAGGCGGTCAGGGCCAACCTCGCGGACATGAGCGATCTCATTGCGGACGGGTGCGATTTGGTTGACGGCAGACAGAAGCCGCTGCTTCACGTCTGGGGCGCCGCCCAAACGTTGACGAGCAGCCTGTTGTGACTCTGGCGCGAAGAGCAGGGGCGGGATCTGACCTAGGTAGAGGTAGTCGACGATGCTCAGCGGCTCCGATCCTGCGGGCCGTGCCCGGAGCGCACGCGTAAGGTTTTCACGCTCACGCTCAGGAAGTGCGTCCTCAATTCTTTTCGCAGCTGCCCCGCTGAAACGTTCCGCATACACCTCACGGAGAACGTTGCGTAGCGCGCGCTCGGTCTCCGCGATGCGTTGCCACACTGTGTCAGCCCCCGGGAGAAACCAGGGCGGCGTAAGGGGCGGGGAATCTGCCTCGCCGCCGAGCTGCCGGAACGCCACACGAATGATGTCGGCCATTCTGCTCCGCCGCCCACGAAGGAATTCCGTGTAATCCATCGACTCCCATCCCAATGGAAGGGCGTGCTCAGCGCACATTCGGCCCCATCGGTCGTCGTCGATTTCCAGCTTCTGGCGTAGACGCGGAACATAGTACGCCGGCCCCTGCCCACTGATCACGCTATTCTCGTGCCAACCGACGTCCGCCAAATTAGCCACCTGGTTGACGAGGCGACGGTCCCGGACCCCGTTCGCATGGAGCCAAGCCGTCGGAAATAAATGGTGCGCTTCACTGGCGGCGCGCATTCCATCTGAGGGTGGGTCGAGCAGGTTCCGAAGAAACTGATCCGAGAAAAGCGCCCGCGTTCCGAGAACGATTTGGGCTGCCCGAAATGCAAGAGCCGCGGGAGCTCTTCCTTTCTCCGTCTCCAGGGCCGAGACCAAAGACTGGGTCCAGTAGTCGCCGGTAAGGGTCTCACCCATCGCATCGTCGAGCGCGCGTATGAAACCGTCACTGTCGTCCGGTTCCAGCTTGGGGACCCTCGCCAAATCTTGCTCAAAGATAGTTTCCGACGACGCTGAGTAGCGTGCTGTAAGCAACGATCCGAAGACCCAGCGGGCAACTATCTCATCGAGCTTGCTCTTTGCGACGCCCGCCCTTCGACCGAGAATGTAGAAAGCATAGCCGTTCACGATCGCGTTTTTAGAAGCGATGAGCGCTTGGCTCACAAATCCCGCATGCTGCACGCGAAGCAGGTAGTCTCGCCAGGGAGTGGTTTCCATGCACTGCTTCGCGGCGTCGTCAAGTCGGTCTAGGCGCTTGCGGCGCTCGGCCGGATCCGCTTCGCCCGTCGTCGGATCGACGCCGCGAAGATAGCTGTAGATGGCCGACATTCGCGCGCGACCAAACGCAACGCCGCATACGGCCCGTAGAAGCTGTTGAGTATCAATCGTGATCACTGTCCCGTGGGACATTGCGCGCGCACGTTCCTCGATTCGGTCGCGCAACTCTCCATGAAACACCGAGAGAAGCGTTAGGACAAAGTCGGCTTGCCCAAGGCGCGTTCCTTGGTTGTTGATGCGCACGAAGATCTCGGCGATATCTGCGTCCGTGATCTGGTCATCCTGCGTTGCGGCGGTCTTGCGAATGTCGACTATTGGAAAACGGTAGTCAGCGATCGCTTGCGCGCGACCAAGATTGCGGTCTACGGCATCCTCGTAAGCGTCATCGACGATACGTCCCTTATCCCGAAGTGCGTTGATGAGATCGCGTCGTATCTGTCCGGTGAGACGCTTTCCATCCCAGAGTTCAGTCACATTGGGCAGGAACTCTGGGTCATTGCGGATTGCAGCGTCGGCAACTTCGAATCGCCCATCGCGCGGTCGAAACGCGATCTGAATTTTGCGCATTGAGCCGTCTTTGCCGACGACGTCAGCACCTCTCATCACGGCGTATAGCGACGTGAGGCGCTGCTGACCATCGATAACGAGACTCGTGGCTCTGAGGCCTGGTCTCTCTGATCCGATGACACGACCATCCTTGTCGTCGGACGTTTGCCAAAAAACAAGCGTGCCCACGGGGAAACCCACGAAGAGGGAGTCGAGAAGTTGGCGCGCCGCTGTGTCTTCCCAGACGAAGGGCCGCTGCAGGTCAGGTAAAGCGATGATCTCACGCTCAATGTCGCTCATGAGCGAAGCAATCGAGCGCTGACCGAGCTCGAATATTGGTGCCCGTCCGCGAACTCGTGGCTCACGCGAAATGCTCGGATCTTCCTCGCCCGCTGTATCATCGCGCTGTTCGGTGTCTTGCGTGTCGGTGACAGGCTGAGGTAACTCGCGGCCTACGACGGAGGCGATGTACGTTACAGCTTCAGGGACGTGATCTTCTAGGCTGACCGAACGCCGCACGCGAACCGTCGCCTCTTCGATGAAGTTGGAAAGCGCATCTTTGAGCAGGGAGGTAGCTTCGGCCGCGCGCTCCACCGAGAACGAAAGAGTGATAGCTCCGGCGATCTGCCTAACCTCGACCTCCTTCTCGGCGTTAGCTCCGATGGCCTTGCGGACGCCTTCACTAATGGGTCCAATCACGCTGGCTCGAATTCTAAACGGCGAAATTGAACAGGCAAGAAGACGGCCGACAAAAACTCGGAGTCCGCGTTCCTTTTCTCTCACGTACCACGCGTTGCCACGCTCTTCATCCGCGGTCTCGATGACCAACGCCAGTAACCGAAGCGCCTCGCGGCGAGTCGTCTCATTGGGAATTTCCAGTTCAAGCTTCTTGCGGATTCTTTCTCCGACCCCCGGGCGCTCATTCCAGGTGCCATCAGCAGCGTTAAATCTTGCGGGTGGCTCATTATCCGGGATCTTGAACCGTGAGCGGCTCTTTCGCAATTCTGCAATTTCTGGATTCCGGCGATCCAAGGAAGCATTGTCATCGGATTTTCGCCACATAGCTTCCAGCGGCGCGAGATAGAAATCGAGTTCGTCGGTGTTGTTCTCAGACTGTAGGACTTTACGAATTTCAAAGATGGATTTGTCTAACCCGCAGGGTGATGGCCTGGATGCGCCGGGATTTCCGTCGAGCTTCGATGCGAAAGCTGCATAGATTTGTTTCTTGTGGTTTCGACTACAGATTCGCTCAAAAGAGTTCGGATAGCAGAAATAGAGAAACATGTGCCGGAAGCCCCGAACATCGCCCCCTTTGATGTTGGTCACCCATTGACAAAGGCCCCACGGATTCTCCTGGAGCAATGATAATTGCTCAGAGCTCGAAAGAGACTTCCACGCATCCACAACCGTTAGCAGAAACCCGAACTCACGCCAGATTCCCGTTAGGAATGAAGTGCCCGGATTTGCGAACCCTCTGAGGCAATCGTCGCTGAGGTGTGGTGACTCTGGCAGCGTTTCGTTCGAAAAACCCCAGACGTCAGAGACGCGCTCTCGTTTCGTTTCGACGCCATAATATTTTTCGTAAACAAACAATAAAAGGATCCAAATAGCTTCAGCAGCTAGCTGGCTAATCTCAGGTGCGGCGTTAGCAATCTGGGCATGAAGTTTTTCGTAAAATGGTCGGTCATCTTGAAGTGGGTGGTCTACGAAGAGCGTCTTGAGCTGGCCAATATTTTGTTTCGTCCAAAGGCGACGATGGGAAAACAGGCTACCATCTCTTTGCAGACAAATTTCCTTCCAGGCGGTTGCCGCCTTCAAGACAGTGGCTGAGTGCTTCAGGCCTGTCCAAATCGCCAAAGCCTAGCCCCCCTAAGGTACCAGAGACCTTTGTAACAGCCGTGTTGGGAATTCTTGGAATCGAAGGCCTTCGCTTAACGGCGCTCCTGGTAATCGGACAGACCGTGCCAAATCGGATTGACCCAGATCAAAGCACTCGGCGATTCGGACGCAATCCGAGAGCACGCACCGATTCGTAGCCGTAGTCTATGATGAGTGTGACCGTTTCCATGGCCCACGTTCCGAGAGACGCGCCAGCGGATTGGCGTGTCCTGCCATCCCGGCCAGCTTTGCGGACCTTCGGCCTTTGAAAAGGGAACTTCACTGGCCAATCATACGCGAATTGCCGATTCACCTGCGTGAAGGTGATCGGCGCGCCGGAGAGCCCGTGAGCGCGCAATCGGTTGGATCGCAGAGATGGCTTGCCAGCGCTCCCCTTTGCCTTCAGACCCCGGTGCCTGCCCAAGGGAGCGATACCCTTTACGTAGGTGAGCCTACCTCCAAGTAAGCCAACGGTGCGGACAGCGGCCGTCTATCCGCCCGCGATTGATCTCAAAGGTGCTGGCTTTTTTTGGGCAAGCCTTTTGCACCCGATAATGAACCCGATCTGCTCCGTCCGGCTTTGCCGCGTCGATAGTTCGCTTCGTCAGCTTCATACTGTCCGTTTCGCTGTCGAGCGCCGGAAGCTAAGTTTTATTAGAGATTTGAATGCTTTAGCTTGCCACTGGTATTGCCGGAAACCCCTTGTCCACTACCTTGCCAAGGTCGGGGTCGAGGGTTCGAGCCCCTTCGCCCGCTCCAGATTTCCCACCGTCCGAGTTGAGAGCTTGATGAAGCCTCGCACTCCGATGCGGGCTGTTTGCCTTTTCCAACGTCCAAACCTCGGTCGCCTCCCTCCGCTTCACTCTTTGCCACAGCAGCCGGCTGACCGCGCCACCGGCACGCATCAGACGGGAGTGATCGGTCGATCAACCGGCCCGCTCGATCGCGACATCGTTGCTTCGGTCGTCGTAATGGACCGGGGCTCCATCCGCGCAAGAAAATTCTTTCAACGCGTTTTGATCGCGGCGCATCACGACAGCTCCACTTCTCAGCCTCGTTGGATGTGCTACCATTTTGCGGTCTGACCTACCTCGCAGACCGCCACATTCATCTCTCAGGGCGTTCAAATAAATAACAGACGCAAGCTGCAACGGCTTGCATAGGGGAGTCACGCGATGAAATCGGCCTTCAATCGATCCATACTTGCGTTCGCGGCGATCGCGTTCTTGGCGGGGACCACCTTCGCCAGTGCGCAACAGCAGCCGCAGGCGGACAAGAACCGGGCGCTGAAGAAATACGAATCAGGCACCAAGGAATTCTGGACCCATCCGCCGGATGACTGGTTCCTCGGCGACGAGACCGAAGCGCAGAAGGGCCTTGCCCCGCCATCCGGCCCGCCGACCGGTTCCTCCGACGCCGAGCTCGCGGCGATGATGAAGAAGATCAAGCTGCCGCCGGGCTTCAAGATCGAGGTTTATGCCTCAAACGTGCTTGCCGCGCGTCAGATGGCCTGGGGCGACAAGGGCACGTTGTTCGTCGGCTCGTTCGGCCTCGGCAACGTCTATGCGATCAAGGACAACAACGGCAAGAAAGAGGTCAAGACGATCCTCAAGGGCCTCAACATGCCCACTGGCCTCGCCTTCCGCGATGGCGCGCTCTATGTCGTCGCGGTCGACAAGCTGATCAGGTATGACAACGCCGAAGCCAATCTCGACAATCTCGGCAGCGGCAAGGTGGTGTACGACGACATGCCGTCCTACGCCGCGCATGGCTGGAAGTACATCGCCGTCGACAAGGACGGCTGGTTCTTCCTGCCGTTCGGCCCGCCCTTCAACATCGGCATCCCGCCGACCAGCCTTTCGCAGATCCGCCGCGTCGATCCGAAGACCGGCAATGCGGAAATCTGGGCGCTCGGCGTGCGCAACTCGGTCGGCGGCGATGTCGATCCGCGCACCGGCAAATACTGGTTCACCGAAAACGCCCGCGACTGGATCAGCGACGATCTGCCGAGCGACAAGCTCAACATGATCAACAAGATCGGCGAGCATTTCGGCTATCCCTATTGCCACCAGGGCAATCTGCCGGATGACAAGTTCGCGATGGGTCACAAGTGCTCGGAGTTCACCCCGCCGGTGCTCAATCTCGGTGCCCACGTGGCTCCGCTCGGCATGAAGTTCTATACCGGCAATCAATTCCCCGCCGACTACAAGAACAACATCCTGATTGCCGAGCACGGCTCCTGGAACCGGCATAAGTACCAGGGCGCGCGGATCGTGCGCGTGATCGTCGGGCCCGACGGCAAGAACGCCAAGCAGGAAGTCTTCGCATCCGGCTGGATCGAGGGCGACCAGGGCTATCTCGGCCGTCCCAACGACATCCTGCTCGACAAGGACGGCTCGATCCTCGTTGCCGACGACTGGGCCGGTGCGATCTATCGCATCAGCTACAAGAAATAATAACGGCTGAACTCAGGTGAGGCTGCGGTGGCCGACGAGGCGGCCGCAGCCTCTTCTGCGTGATAGGGCAAGCCGGCCGCGGAACCGAGTCGTCATGCCCGGACTTGATCCGGGCTTCCATCCAAATGAAAGACCCTTGCAAGCGAGATGGATTGCCGGTTTTCCCCGATCAGGTGGGGGACCGGCGTTCAGCAATGACAGTCGGAGAAAACCAGCAATGCGAGTTGCGTCGATCGGAATCCTGTCAGCGGCAATCCTGTTGACGTCGTTTGCTCATGCCGCGGATGTCGCTGCCGGCAAGGAGAAGGCCGCGCTCTGCGCCGGCTGTCACGGCGAGAACGGCATCTCGGAGATGGAGAACGTTCCCTCGCTCGCGGGGCAGCTCGACCAGTACATCCAGTGGCAGCTCGTGTTTTTCCGCGCCGGCGCGCGCAAGAACGAGCAGATGCAGCCGATCGTCGAACAGCTCAACAACGAGGACATCCGCAATCTCGGCGCCTATTTCGCCTCGCTGACACCATTCGAGGGAGCAAACGACGACAATCCGGATCTGTCCGAGAAGGGCAAGCAGGCCGCGGCGGGTCGCCGTTGCGCCTCATGCCACACCGACACCTATGCCGGCACCAAGGCGGTGGCGCGCATCGCCGGCCAGCGCGAGGAATATCTCGTCAAGGCGTTGCACGATTACAAGTCCGGCGCACGCTCCGGCGGCGCCCAGGCCGTGATGGCCGACGTAGCCTATCCGCTCAGCGATGAGGAGATCACCGCGCTGGCGCACTATCTCTCGCATCTGAAGGGCGAGTAGCGAATAGCGAGTGGCGAATAGCGAACGGAGGATCTCTATTCGCTATTCGGCAACCCGCTGCTTCTCATATGCTTTGAGATGCGTATAGGCCGTGCGGAGCTTCGGCACCGGAATCTTGGCGGCGTCGGCGCGCACGATCAGGTCGCCGATCACATGATCGGCCTCGACAGGTAGCCCCGCCTTGATGTCGCGGAACATCGACGCCGTCATCGGCGAGCCTTCGGTCGTCAACATCCCGCGGGCGCGCTGGAAGAACGGGCCGCCGGGCGCGTGGCCGGCGTCGGCGGCAATCGCGCTGCATTCATCGAGGATGCCGAGCAGGAAGTCGTTGCCGCCCGGCGCCGCCAGGATGTTGCCGACCGAGGTGCGCATCAGGCTGGTGGAAGCGGCGAGCGAGGCGAGGAACACCCACTTCTCCCACATGTCCTGCATGACGTTCTCGCTGGCGGCGGCGCCGTTGATGGAGGAGAACGTGTCCGCGATCGCGCGCACCCGCTCCGACATCCCGCCCGCGCGTTCGCCGAAATTGAGCGACTGCATCGGTGCAAGCTGCACCACCTCGCGCGCCTCGTTGAGCGTCGCCGCGATCGCGCAGAGCCCGCCGAGCACGCGGGGCGCGCCGAACTTCCGCTCGAGGATGTCCAGATGCAGCATGCCGTTGAGAACCGGGATGATCGCAGTCTTGTCGCCGACGGCAGGCGCAAAAGACCTGATGGCATCCTCAAGGTCGAACGCCTTGCAGCTCAACAGCACGACATCGAATTGTCCGGAGAGCTTGTCTGCCAGAACCGTCGGCGGGCTCTTCAGCGTCGCATCGCCGTTCGGGCTCTTGATCACGAGGCCGGCGGATGCGAGCTCGGCGGCGCGCTTGGGTCGCACCAGGAAGGTGACATCGCGGCCGGCCTCCAGCATCCGGCCGCCAAAGTAACCGCCGATCGCGCCGGCGCCGACCACGAGAACGCGCATGGGGTTTGGTCCTTCTTTGTTGTTTGCCGGGAGAATGGGCGAATGGCGAATGGGGAATAGCGACTAGAATATAGATGCTAGCGCGCCATTCGCTACTCGCTATTCACTATTCGCCGTTCGCTGATCTCGCTACCTTCCCGAAATCAATTCCTCGACGTCGCGCAGTTGCTCCTTGCCGAAGAACATTTCATTGCCGACGAAGAAGGTCGGCGAACCGAAGGCGCCACGCTCAACGGCGGATTGGGTGTTCTCGATCAGCCTGGCCTTGACGTCGGCATCCTGTGCCCGTGCGAACAGCTTTGCAGCGTCGAGGCCCGAGGAGGCGATGGCCTGGCGGGCGACCTCGGGATCGTCCATCTTCTTGGGCTCGACCCACATGTGATGGAACGCCGCCTCGACATATTTCTCGAGCACGCCCTCGAACTGCGCGGCGACGGCGGCGCGCATCAGGTTGAGCGTGTTGACCGGGAAGAACGGGTTCCAGTTATAAGGTTTGACGTTGAAGCGCTTGATGAAGCGCCGGGTCTCGATCTTCTGGAATTCCGGCTTGTTCTTGATGCCGGCGAGCGTTTCAGCGGGCGATCTGTTGTTTGTGGCCTTGAAGATGCCTCCGAGCAGAATCGGCACATATTCGAATCTCACGCCGATGCGCCTCTCGATCGCCGGGATCGCCTCATGGCTGAGAAAGGCGTTGGGACTGCCGAAATCGAACAGGAATTGCGGATTCTGGCTCACGGCGGTCTCCCTCGAATCGGCGGCTCTTATATGATCTTTATCATTTCAACCAACCTAGCTTTTCGCTTTGGCGGGATCAACCGGCCCCGGCTCAGGTCTCGCGATGGAATGCCTGTCCAGCGAGATTCGCAGCATGATCGCGAATGTCGTCCGGCCATTCGGTGATCAATTTTTCGAAACGGGTCTTGTCGTTGGCAAACAGCGCACGGATCGCTTCCTCGTAATGCGGCCGGTTGCCGGCCATGGTCGTCATGAAGCGATACGCCGCGTCCTGGGCCAGGCGGGCGCAGTCCTTGTCGCCGCCATCGCGCCGGGCCTCGTCGATCAGCTTGCGGATCGCAACCGAGGCGCCGCCCTTCTGCTGTGCGAGCCAATCCCAATGCCGCGGCAGCAGCGTGATCTCGCGCGCGACCACGCCGAGCCGTGGGCGGCCCGGCCCGCGCACCGCGCTCGCGACACGCGCATCCTGCGGTTCCGGCAGGCGAGCCAGCACGTCGTCGACCGAGCCGCGGAAGTCGATATCGACCAGACCGGAGGAGCGGCCGTCGAACACCAACACCGCGGCATCGTTGCGCCGGTCAAGCTGCTGCTTGGCGGCGCGGGCGACATCGCGGAGGTCGCCGGCGGCGATGCGGCGCTCACCCTCGAAAGCAATGTAGGCTGGACTCACGACGAAGGACTCCAAGCTGCCGGATATTACCCGGGTAAATTGTATCTGTCACGATCAATCCGATGGACTCTACCCGCAAGCCCGTCTCGACTTTGTCGCGTCCGGCTGGCACCAAGCGCCGCTCAGGCGCGCATTTCAGGGGACGCCAATGCTGACGGTTCATCATCTCAACAATTCCCGCTCGCAGCGCGTGCTGTGGCTGATCGAGGAACTCGGCCTGCCCTACGACATCGTGCGCTATCAGCGTCAGTCAGACTTGCGCGCGCCGCAGGCCTTGCGCGCGATCCACCCGCTCGGCAAGTCACCCGTGATCGCCGATAGAGGCAACACCGTCGCGGAGTCGGGTGCGATCCTCGAATACATCATCGGTACCTACGGCAACGGCCGGCTGATCCCGCCGCCGAACACGCCCGAGCGTCTGCGCTATACCTATTGGCTGCATTATGCCGAGGGCTCGGCGATGACGCCCTTGCTGCTGAAGCTCCTGTTCACGCTGATGCCGAAGCGCGCGCCGGCGCTGCTGCGGCCGCTGGTGCGCAAGGTCTGCAACCAGGCGCTGACTGCGGTGGTCAATCCGCAGCTCAAGCAGCATATGGCCTATTGGGAGAGCGAACTCGGCAAGAGCGAGTGGTTCGCGGGCAACGAGTTCAGCGGCGCCGACATCCAGATGAGCTTTCCGCTCGAAGCCGCAGCCGCACGCGGCGGGCTCGGGGACGGGCACCCCCGATGCGTCGCGTTCCTCGATCGCGTCCATGCGCGGCCCGCCTATGTCCGCGCACTTGAAAAGGGCGGCCCGTACGAGGTCGGCCGATAGTCAGGCGCCGCTCATGCCCGGTCCGCAGCGCAACGCGCAGTCACGGCTGGAGAGCCGCGATGACTTCTTTCACGAGGCGAGCGAGGCCGCGCATGTCGCCGCTGGGATCGACGCTGTCTCCGAGCCTCACGACGACGAGGCGCTGCGTCGGCATCACCACGATGCGCTGGCCAAGATCGCCTGATGCAAAGAACGCGTCGCGCGGGATGCCGAGCCGGGCGCGTGCTTTGGCGTTCGGATGCTCGCTGCGGTTGGTCCAGAAGCCTGCGCCGTAGTCGGTGTCGAGCGTTGCCGCTGCCGAGAAATCCACCCAGTCCTCGTGCAGCATCCGCCTGCCGCCGACCACACCGTCGTTGAGATAGAGCAGCCCGAACTTGGCCCAATCCCGCGCGCTGGCGAGCATGTAGGTGGAGCCGAGCAGCGTGCCCGCACCGTCGAATTCGAGCGTGACATTGCGCATGCCGAGCGGATTGAACAATTCGCGCCAGGCGAAGGCGAGCGCCTTCTCGGGTCCGCCGGTCGCGTCGCGGATGATGCGCGCGAGCACCTGCGTCGTGGGACTGGAATAGCGCCAGCGCTTGCCGGGTGGAGCGACGCTCGGCGCATTGACGGCAGTGGCGGCGGTGTCAGGCTCGAGATAGATCGTCTGGCTCGACGGATCGAACCCGGAGTTGGTCTCGTCGAGCGCCAGCCCGGTGGTCATACGCAGCAAGTGCTCGACCTCGATCTCGCGCCGCGGATCGGATGCACCACGCCATTCGGGAATCGGCGCCGGAAGCGAGGGGGAGGTCAGGCCCTGCTGGGTCAACAGCCCGATCAGCGCGTTGACGACGGATTTCGTCATCGAGAATCCAAGCAGCTGTGTGTCGACGCCCACGCCGTTGGCATAGCGCTCGGCGATCACCTTGCCCTCGCGGACCACGACAACCGCCTTGGTCCTGCGGAACGGCGGCTCGACGGGTTCCTCGAAAGCGTGATCAAGCGCAGCCTTCAGCGCGGGAGCTTCCGGTTCGACGATTTCCGATCCTGCGATCTCGGGCAGCAGCGCTGGTGCCTTCGGCGTCCTGAGCGCATCGAGATCGCTTTTGAGGAAATAGGGCGGTTTTGATCCATTCAGGAGAACGCAGCCGAACCCCTCACGGAACACGGCACGGCTGGTCAGCCCAAGCGCGGACGTATCGACGGTCCTCGCGGCGCGATCGAGCCGGAACGTCAGCACCGGCCTCAGCCGTCGAAGGCCTTCGCGTTCCATCGTTTCCGCAAATACGGCTTGTGGATCGAAGCCGGAGACGAACGTCTTCGAGCAGACATTATGCGCGACCACGGCCGTGGCGACGCGGATCGCGCGATCGACGCGGAAGTAGGCAGCGGCGACCAATGGAACTGCCAGTCCCACCGCGACAGCCGTTCGAAGCCGCCAGCCCACCATTCCTCCGTTCACCGAACCCGCGTCGTCATTACCTCGATGGCAGCGGCTGCACGGTGACGCCGGGCGGCGGCACGTCGTCATCGGGGACGAAGAAATCCGACATCAGCGGCACCGAGCGATCGACGCGATAGGGCTCGAAGTCACGCACACCGGCGGCATAGAGCACCTTGTCGTCGATGCAGAATTGGCCGGTGAACTCGCGCGACGGCTTGGTGACGATGGCATGGGCCGCGTCGCCCATGATGTCAGGCGTCCGGCTGGCACGCATCATGGCATCGCCGCCGAGCAGGTTGCCGACTGCGGCGGTCGCGATCGTGGTGCGCGGCCACAGTGCATTGACGGCGACGCCGGCGGGTTTCAGCTCACCGGCAAGCCCCAGCACGCACATGCTCATGCCGAACTTCGCCATGGTGTAGGCAGTCGAATTCTCGAACCATTTCGTCTTCATGTCGAGCGGCGGCGACAGCATCAGGATGTGGGGATTCTGCGCTTTCTTCAGATGCGGGATGCAATATTTCGACACCATGAAGGTGCCGCGGGTGTTGATGCCCATCATCAGGTCGAACCGCTTCATGTCGGTCGCCTGCGAGTTGGTCAGGCTGATGGCGCTGGCATTGTTGACGCAGATGTCGATGCCGCCGAACGCGGCGACGGTCTTTTCGATCGACGCCATCACCTGCGCCTCGTCACGGATATCGCAGACCACCGGCAGCGCGTTGCCGCCGGCGGCGCGAATCTCGTCGGCAGCGGTGTAGATCGTGCCCTTGAGCTTCGGATGCGGTTCGGTCGTCTTCGCGGCGATCGCGATGTTGGCACCATCACGCGCCGCCCTGAGCGCAATCGCAAGCCCGATGCCGCGGCTTGCACCCGAGATGAACAGCGTCTTGCCTTTGAGTGATGTCATGGAAGCCTCCTGTGAGGGACGCACAAGACGACGACCCTCGCTCCCTGTGGAATCGGGTTGGGGCGAGGGTATCTCTCCGCGCGGTCATCGTGCCTCAGCTGTCGGCATGAAGCACACGCCCGCGCGTCTCGGGCAGCGCGTAGGCGGCAATGAAGAATACGCCATAGGCCGCCACCGCGAAGATCGCGATCGCGTTGGCAAGCGACGTCGTGGTCGAGAGCGCACCGACCAGGAACGGGAACAGCGCGCCGATGCCGCGGCCAAAATTGTAGCAGAAGCCCTGGCCCGAGCCGCGCAGCCGCGTCGGATAGAGTTCGGTGAGGAACGCGCCCATGCCAGAGAAATAGCCCGAGGCGAAGAAGCCGAGCGGGAAGCCCAACACCCAAAGCACCTCGTTGGAGAGCGGGAGCTGGGTATAGAGCAACACCACGGCGATGGCGCCGAGCGAGAAGGTCAGGAACAGGTTGCGGCGGCCGATCCGGTCGGCCAGCCAGGCGCCGACGAGATAGCCGACGAAGGAGCCGATGATCAGGGTCGCGAGATAGCCGGTCGAGCCCACCACTGAAAGCTTGCGCTCGGTGGTGAGGAAACGCGGCACCCAGAACGTGATCGCGTAATAGCCGCCCTGCATGCCGGTTCCAACCAGGGATGCCAGGATCGTGGTCTTCAGGATCGGACCGTGAAAGATTTCCCACAGTGCGGGGCCGCCGCCGGACGCCTGATGCTGCGCCCGCGCCGCGGCGGAGATTTCCGGCTCGGTGACGTAACGGCGGAGATAAAACACGAGCAGCGCGGGCAGCGCGCCGATCACGAACATCCAGCGCCAGGCGCTTTCCGCCGGCAGGATCGAGAACAGCACCGCTTGCGCCAGCACGGCAAGGCCCCAGCCGACCGCCCATCCGGATTGCACGGAGCCTACCGCGCGCCCGCGATATTGCGGGCGGATGGCCTCGCCCATCAGCACGGCGCCGGCGGCCCATTCGCCGCCGAAGCCGAGGCCGAGCAGTGCTCGCGCGACCAGCAGCTGTTCAAAGTTCTGCACGACGGCGCAGACCAGCGAGAAGAAGGAGAACCAGAGGATGGTGAGCTGCAGCGTCTTCACCCGGCCGATGCGGTCGGAGAGATAACCGCCGAGCCAGCCGCCGACCGCGGACGCCAGCAACGTCACGGTGCCCGCGAGCCCGGCGGTGCCGGCATCGACCTTCCACAGCGCAATGATCGTGCCGATCACCAGCGGATAGATCATGAAATCCATGCCGTCGAGCGCCCAGCCCGATGCGCAGGCCCAGAAGGTGCGCCGCTCCGGCAGGTTCATGTCGCGATAGAAGGCGAGGAGGCTTGTGTCTTCGATCTCGGCGACTTCAATTGCCCTGGATGGCTCGGCCGTACTCATGCGCATTTCCTCGGAGGAACTTGTCGCCGGCTCTTTGGCATCCGCGGCCGGACCAGGACGGAGAGCGGCCAATTTATAGCGATGTGACCGCGCGCGCAAAGGCGCATCGACGCGGCGCTATGTCTAATCTCTATGGCTCAGGACGGCCGGCTGACTTGCGCTTCGTCAACCCTGTGTTTCATTGCGCGGCTGCTTCCGACCCACGCGTGCGCGGATCCGCCCCGCCACGCGGGCCGTCGGGGGTGACAAGAATCGAATTGGCGGAGGAATAGCCGAGCGGCTCGACCAGTCTGTGGCCCTTGGCCCTCAATTCGGCGAGCACATCGTCGGGAAAGCCGCGCTCGACCCGGACTTCATCGGGCAGCCATTGATGATGCAGCCGAGGCGCTGCGACGGCGGCGGCGACGTCCATCCGGTAGTCGATGACGTCGACGATCACCTGCGTCACCGCCGAGATGATGCGGCTGCCGCCGGGCGAACCCGTCACCAGCACCGGCTTGCCGTCCTTCAGCACGATGGTCGGTGACATCGACGACAATGGCCGCTTGCCCGGACCGGGCAGGTTGGCCTCGAAGCCGACCAGGCCGAAGGCATTGGAGGCGCCGGGAGCGGCGGTGAAATCGTCGAGCTCGTTATTGAGCAGCACGCCGGTGCCTTCGGCGACCAGGCCGAGGCCATAGGGGAAGTTGAGCGTGTAGGTGTTGCTGACCGCGTTGCCTTTGGCGTCGATGACGGAATAGTGCGTGGTGTTGCTGCCCTCGCGCAGCGGCCTCGCATCCAGCGAGCCGGCCCAGGGCGTGGCGCGCGTGAGATCGATGCTGGCGCGTTGCTTGGCCGCGTAATCCTTGGCGATGAGGATCTGCGTCGGCGCGTCGACAAAGGCGAGATCGCCGAGAAGGCGCGCCCGGTCCGCATAGCCGCGCTTCATCGCCTCGATCATGACATGCAGCGAGGCTGCCGAGCCCTGCGTCATGTCGGACATCGGAAAGCCTTCCAGGATGTTCAGGATTTCCAGGAGGACGATGCCGCCGGATGACGGCAGCGGCATCGAGACGATGTCATAGCCGCGATAGGTCCCGCGCACCGGCGCGCGGATGACCGCCCGGTAGGATTTCAGGTCGTCGAGGCTGATGATGCCGCCGGCGCCCCTGATGGCCTTGACGAGCTGTTCGGCGACCGCGCCCTCGTAGAAGGCCCGCGGGCCCTGCTCGCAAATCGCCGTCAGTGTCGCCGTCAGATCGCTCTGGATCAGCAGGTCGCCCTCGTGCAGCGGCGTGCCGTCGGCGCGGGAAAAGATGGTCGCTGAGTTCGGCCAGCGTGACATGCGGCGATACATGTCGGGCAGCGTATCAGCGGTGTCATCGGTGACGACAAACCCGTCGCGCGCCAGATCGATCGCGGGCTTGAGGATCTGCGCCAGCGTGAACTTGCCGGAGCCGTACTTCTCCAGCGCCAGCGCCAGGCCGGCGACCGTACCAGGCACACCGATGCCGAGCGCGGAGTTGCGCGACTTGTCGGGATCGGGCTTGCCGTCGGCACCCAGGAACATGTCGGATGTCGCGGTCTGCGGCGCGGTCTCGCGATAGTCGATCGCGACGTCCTCGTTGCGCTCGGCGAGATGGATGACCATGAAGCCGCCGCCGCCGATATTCCCGGCGCGCGGATAGGTGACCGCCATCGTAAAACCGGTTGCGACCGCGGCGTCGACCGCATTGCCGCCTTGCCGCAGGATGTCGGCCCCGATCCGCGCCGCGAGATTTTCCTGCGCCACCACCATGCCGCCTTCGGCGGCCACGCTGCGAACGGAGCCCGCGACCGGCGGCACGTAGAAGCGGCGCTGCTGCTGCCCGAATGCGGTGGTGGAGACCGCGGTCGCCACAAGGAGAGCGGCAAACAGCCTTCGCGAGATCATTGCGGCACGCGCCATCGAAAATTCCAGCTCCGTTCGTTGTCGATGCGACCAGGGTAAAACATTCGCAGAACCGCCGCATGCTATACGGGGACGAAATCGGCGGGCAAAACGCGTGTTCGTGATGCGACGTATAGGGATAGGGCTCGCCGGCGCGGTCTGAAGCTCAGCGATGTCGATGTGGAAATAGCCGGATGGTTGAGCCTTTGGCGAGTGCTCTCAGTCGCTCTTGACTATTTTGTATTGCTCGACGGACCGCCCCGCCGTGGCAGCGCGCCGTCTATAACCTGTCCCATAGCGCATCCTTCGAATCGTGGGACGGAATGCATCAAGCTTGACCAAACATTTAAACGGACGTCGGCTCCGCGGCCTTCACTTTCGCAGCCGCAGCCGGAAGCGGCGCCTCTTCGTCAATCTCCTCAGCAATAAGCGGCGGCGGCTGGACTTCTGGAAACACACTGAACTCGCCCGCTACCTCCTGGAGCGGCTTTTGCTTGTCGGCCCAGTGCAGCGCGGTGTAATCGAAGCCTTGCACGATGGTGGGTTTGACGACCTCGAAATAGGGCGAAATGTCGAAGTCGCGCGGCATGTAGAGCGAAGAATCGCGGATATGCAGGATCTCGCGGCGCGCCTTGCGGCTCGCGGCGCGCGTGATCTTGGGCAGGATCGGATAGCGCACCGCGTCGAACGCCTGCGCGATCAGGGCCGAACAGATGATCTTGGTCGGATCACCCGAACCGAACGCAATCATGCGCCGCCGCCAGCGCTGCGGGATCGGCAGCGGAAACAGATAGCGCGCGAGGTCGACGATGTTCTTGGTGTCGTAGCCGAAGCCGATGCGGTTGATGGCATAGCGGCACACCGTGGTGCGATCCTCGTAGGACAGTCCGACCGGGCGGCAAACGCGCGTGTGATAGGCATAGTATTTTGATAGCGCCGAAGAGGTGACGCCCTCGCCGATATTGGCCTCGATCAGCACATGCTGTTCGCCGTCGGCTTCGAAGGCACCGTCGATCGGCCCGACATAGAGCGCGGCATGCGACCAGGTCGACTGCGTGAGATATTTGATGATGCCGGAAATCCGGTTGTTGCCTTCGACCAGCAAGACGTCGCCTGGCTGGATGACGCCGCGCAGATGTTCCGGATCGCTCGGCGTGAACGGCTCATAGCCCCGGATTTCCTTTTCCAGGTAGCGCGCAATCAACTTGCCGACGGTATCGAGCATTACCCCCATGGAATCTCCCTGCGGCTCTACGACCGCTTGTGTTCCATTATCATGGTCGCTAGCCGTTTCAATTTAGTTCATGCCTATGACGGATCAATCATGGTTGATTTACCATGATAGTTGCTGTGAACGGTGAGATGCTGCACAGTTCGCGAAGCGTTCCATTTTTTGCAAAGTCCCCGGAAACCATGCCATGACAATCACCCGCCGCGATTTCCTGTCGGCGTCTGCAGGCCTCGCGCTCGCGCCTGCGCTTGGCGGCCGGGTTCTCGCCGCACCGGCGCCGCGCGAAGCCGATATCGTGGTGATCGGCGCCGGCGCTGCCGGCATTGCTGCGGCGCGACGGATCGCGGCGGCGAACCGCAAGGCGATCGTGGTGGAAGCGGCGAACCGGATCGGCGGGCGCTGCCAGACCGATGCTGCGACCTTCGAGGTGCCGTTCGATCGCGGTGCGCGCTGGATGCATAATCTCGAAACCAATCCGATGATCCGCCTTGCGCGCGCGGCCGGCCTCGAGATCATCACCGTGCCGTCGGGCCAGAAGATCCGCATCGGCCGCCGCTACGCCCGGCCCGGCGAGACCGAGGAGTTTCTCGCAGCCCTGGTGCGTGCCAGCCGCGCCATCGATGATGCCTCGCGCAAGTCCGACGTCGCTTGCGCGGCGGCACTGCCGAAGGATCTCGGCGATTGGACCGGCACGACGGAATTCCTGCTTGGCGCGAGCTTCAGCGGCAAGGATCTGAAGGAGATGTCCTCCGTCGACAAGGCGCGCGCGCAAGATCGCAACGCCGCGATCGCCTGCCGCCAGGGATTGGGGACGCTGATCGCAAAACTGGGCGAGCAACTTCCGCTGGCGCTGTCGACGCCGGCGCAGCGCATGTCCTGGAGCAATCGCGACGTCGAGGTCAACACGCCGTCCGGCAAGATCAAGGCGCGAGCGGCCATCGTCACGGTGTCGAGTAATGTTCTCGCAAGCGGCAACATCAGATTCGACCCCGAATTGCCCAGGCGCGTGACCGAGGCCGCTTCCAAGCTCAGCCTCGGGAGCTACGACCGCATCGCGCTTCAGGTCGCGGGCAATCCGCTGGGTCTTGCGCGCGACGACGTTATCATCGAGCAAAGCAATTCGAACAAGACGGCATTGCTGTTTGCCAATATCGGCGGCTCGTCGCTGTGCACGCTCGATGTCGCGGGCTCCTTCGGCCGCGATCTCTCGGCGCAGGGCGAGCAGGCGATGGCCGCCTTCGCGGTCGAATGGCTGAGCAAGCTTTACGGCAGCGAAGTCGCCAGTGCCGTGAAGAAGACGAGCGTGACGCGCTGGAACGCCTCGCCGTTCATCCTTGGCGCGATGTCGGTCGCCGCTCCCGGTGCGCAGCAAGCGCGAAGGGCTTTGGCCGAGCCGGTCGGCTGCATGTATCTCGCCGGCGAGGCCACGCATGAAACGCTGTGGGGCACGATCGACGGCGCCTGGGAGAGCGGCGAGCGCGCCGCGGAGGCGGCGCTGCGGCGGATTGGTGCGTTGAGGGACGTCGCGCCCGAGGCGCCGCCACCGAAACAGCGATCGCGGCGCGGACGGGCCCAAGCAGCGTCACCGATGAATTGATGCCGCGGCCGAAAGCCGCGGCCGTCGTGCTTCGAGACGTGCGTGCCGCGCTCGTCAGCATGACGGGGGTGAGATTCCGATTCACAGTCACTGAAGGGGAGGATGAAAAGGTTGGCCGCCGCTCACACCGGTAGCTTCAGCTCCATCAAATCCTTGGCCACCAAGATGCGACCCGAAAAATTCTTCTTCACGTCTTCGGTCCAGTTGTCGTCAGTGACGAGCGGATCGTCGCCGGGGACGAAATGGCTCATCACCAGTAGCTTCACGCCCGCCGCGGCGGCGATGCGGCCGACATCTTCGGTCGTGGTGTGGCTCTCGAGCAGGTGCTTCTTCAGCGTCGCGCCGTTCTTGGTCTTGAGAACGAGGCGATCGACCGCCGGAACATAGAGGCATTCGTGGACCAGCACGTCGGCGCCCCTGGCGAATTCGGCGAGCCTGGGATTGTAGGCGGTATCGCTGGAGAACACGATAGTGCCGTCGGGCGTCTCGAACTTGTATGCGAAATTGTCCACGATCGGCGGATGCGGCGTGCGGAACGCGGTGACCGTCACGTCTGATGTCTTCAGCACCACGCCGTCATCCGTGATGTCCTTGGCGATCAGCAGCTTGCGCGGGTCCGGACGGCCCTCATCCTCGATTCGGGTTTCGACGTCGAACTTGTTGAGCTCCCAAAATTCCTTCGTCATCGTCTCGATGCCCTTCGGACCGAACGAATTGATCGGCGTCGACAGGCCGGCCGCCCAGGCGTTGTAGACGAGGTTGCCGTATTCGAGGTTGTGATCGGAATGATGGTGGCTGATGAAGATGTATTTCACGGAAGGGATCGGTACGCCCGCGCTGACGAGCTGGCGGCTGACACCCATGCCGCAGTCGATCACGAACGGCGTGTCATTGACGACGACGAGATTGGCGGGGTTCGAGGCGCCGACGCCGACCCGCGGCCCGCCCTTGGTGCCGAGGAACACGATGCGGGTGCGCGGCTTTGCGGCTTGTCCGAGCGCGGCGGGCGCCGCGAGCAGGGCGGCGCTGCCGAGCGCCAGTTTCAACGCGTTGCGGCGGTCGATCATCGGTGCCTCCCGGGGGTTTCTCGTTATTGCGAGGCAGAGCCTAGCCACCGCGCAAGATGCCATCAAGCGCGGGCAGGTCGACGATGACCGCAGCCAGATCAGCCGCGCCGAAGCCGGAAAAGCCGCGCGAGGTGCCGGAGACGAAGGCGACGACGCAGAGCGCGAGCACGCTATTTGTGATGACGTCGGAGGAGAAGAGGAAGGATACCGCCCCGTCTCCGGGTTATCCGCGCAACGTGCCGCCGGTCTTCTTCGTGACCTCGGCCACGATCTTGGCGGCGACCGCGTCGATCTCCTGATCGGTCAGCGTCTTCTCGCGAGGCTGGATCGTCACCGCGATCGCGATCGACTTCTTGTCGGGGTCGATGCCCTTGCCCTCATAGACGTCGAACACGGTCACGCCTGATATCAGCTTCTTGTCGACGTTCTGCGCCGACCGAACGATGTCGCCTGCCTTGACGCTGCGATCGACGATGAAGGCGAAGTCGCGCGACACCGGCTGGAACGCGGAGAACTCGATCGGCGGCCTGGCGCGGGTTGCCTTCTGCTTTCCTTCCGGGATGCGCTCCAGGATCAGCTCGAAAGCGATCATCGGGCCATCGGCGCCAAGCGTCTCGAGCGCGCGGGGATGCAACTCGCCAAAATAGCCGAGCACGTTCTGCGGACCGATCTGGATGGTGGCGGAGCGTCCGGGATGCAGCCAGGCAGGGCCGCCGGGAACGACTTGCAACGCCTGCATCGGCGCGCCGGCCGCCGCGAGCACCGCGAAGGCATCGGCCTTCGCGTCCATCGCGTCAGTGATTGCCGAACCGGACCAGTGACGTCCTGGTCCTTTCGATGATGCATAACCGTGGCGTACGCCGGAGGCTGCTACGAACTGGTCCTCCGGTCTGTCGCCGCGGAACACCTGGCCGACCTCGAACAGCGCGACGTCGGGATAGCCGCGGTTGATATTCGCCTGAACGGCTGCGACGAGGCCGGGCAGCAGGCTCGGCCGCATGTCGGACATGTCGGAGGCGATCGGATTGGCGAGAGCGAGCTCCGCCTGTCCGCCACCGAACAGTTCAGCCGCGGGCCTGGTGATGAAAGACCAGGTCACGGCTTCGACGATGCCGCGCGCCGCGAGTGCGCGCTTGGCGCGCCGGGTGCGGAGCTGAATCGGCGTCAACACCGGCTTGCGCGGCTCCTCGCCGCGCTCGAACGGGGTCATCGGCACCTTGTCGACACCGACGATCCGCACGATCTCCTCGACGATGTCGGCCTTGCCCTGTACGTCGGTGCGCCAGGAGGGAATCGCGACCTTCACGACCGGGCCGTTGCCGGCCATCATGAAGCCGAGCCGACTGAGGATCAGCTTGATCTCGACCAGCGGCACCTCGATCCCGGCGAGGCGCTTGACCTCGGTGAGCGGGAAATCGATCACGCGGTCTTCGCCAAAACGCTTGCCGACCACGATATTCTCCGACGGCGTGCCGCCGCAGAGATCCATGACCATTTTCGTCGCGAGCTCGAGACCCGGCACCATGAACGCCGGGTCGACGCCGCGCTCGAAGCGATAGCGCGCATCCGAATTGATGCCGAGCTTGCGGCCGCTCTGAGCGATGTTGATCTCGTTCCACAGCGCCGATTCGATCAGCACGTCGGTGGTGTTGTCGTCGCAGCCCGAGGCCTCGCCGCCCATGATGCCGGCGAGCGATTCGACCCCGTGCTCGTCGGCAATGACGCAGACGCCGTTGTCGAGCGTGTAGGTACGGCCGTCCAGCGCCAGCAAGGTCTCGCCGTCCCTGGCGCGGCGGACGGTGAGGTTGCCCTTCACCTTTTTGGCGTCGAACACGTGCAGCGGGCGCGCGCGGTCATAGGTCATGAAGTTGGTGATGTCGACCAGCGCGTTGATCGGGCGCAGTCCGATCGAGGTCAGCCGCTTTTGCAGCCATTCCGGCGAGGGGCCGTTCTTCACCCCGCGTACCAGGCGCAGCGCAAAGCCCGGGCAAAGCGTGGCGTCCTCCACCGTCACCTGCACGGGACAGGGGAATTCGCCCTTGATCGGCTTGATTGCGGGATCCTTGAGCTTCCCCATGTCGGCGGCAGAGAGATCGCGAGCGATGCCGTGCACGCCGGCGCAGTCCTGCCGGTTCGGCGTCAGGTTGATCTCGATGACGGGATCGCCGAGCCCGGCCCAGTCCGCATAGCCCTTGCCGACCGGCGCATCACCCGGCAGCTCCATGATGCCGTCATGGTCCTCGGAGATCTGCAGTTCGGCCGCCGAACAGAGCATGCCGCGGCTCTCGACGCCCCTGATGGTGCCGATGCCGAGCGTGATGTTCTTGCCGGGAATGTAGCTGCCGGGTGGCGAAAACACGCTGATCAGGCCGGCACGCGCATTCGGCGCGCCGCACACCACCTGCACAGGGGCGCTGCCGTCGCCGGTGTCGACCATGCACACGCGCAAGCGGTCCGCATTCGGATGCTGCTCAGCCGAGATGACGCGCGCGATCGTGAACGGCGAAAGCTGTCTCGCCTTGTCCTCGATGCTCTCGACCTCAAGCCCGATCATGGTGAGCTTGTCTGCGAGCTTCTCGAGCGGCTCGTCGGTGTCGAGATGTTCCTTCAGCCAGGAGAGGGTGAACTTCATGACAATGGTTTCTCTTGTCCCCTCTCACGCTTGCGGGGAAGGGTTGGGGTGGGGGCTCTCTCCGCGACATCAGTCGTGAGAAAGGGCAAAACAAAACCTAGCATCAGCTCACGCAATTCGCTCATGACGTCTGTTCGGCGTCGCTGAAAACCTCGATCAGGCGAAAGCGCTCGCACATCAGCATCATGCCCTCGCAAAACTTGCCTTGCCGGCCAAAGTAATTGCGATGCGCGTTGCGCCAGTGGTCGAGACTGCGATCGCCTTCGCCCTCCTCAAAGGCAAAAGCCGCATCGACCTCGCCGAAGCGGCGATAGCTCACTTCGGTCGTTTCAATGATGCAGCGCGGCTCTCCGCGGCCGTCGAGCACGATCCAGCGTTCGCCGGGTGTCGAGGTGTTGGGCTCGTCCTCGGTGCTGCATGTCGCGGTCTTGACGCCCCGGATGACGAGATCGAGCAACTCGTCGGCCAAAGCCGGCCCGTCGCCGAACGCGAACGACCGCAAGCCGCGATATTGCTCCGGGACGGCGCTCAGATTCACGAACTCAATCCCCCCGCGATCGTCGGCACGTCCAGCGGCTTGAAGCCGTAGTGGTTCAGCCAGCGTACGTCATTCTCGAACAGCTGGCGCAGATCGGCGATGCCGTATTTCAGCATTGCGATGCGGTCGATGCCCATGCCCCAGGCAAAGCCCTGGTAGACGTCGGGATCGATGCCGCAGGCGCGCAGCACATTTGGATGCACCATGCCGCAACCGAGAATCTCGAGCCAGTCCTCGCCCTCGCCGAAGCGGATCTCGCCCTTGTCGCGGCGGCACTGGATGTCGACCTCGAGGGACGGCTCGGTGAACGGAAAGAACGAGGGCCGGAAGCGCATGTTGATGTGATCGACCTCGAAGAATGCCTTGCAGAACTCGTGCAGGATCCATTTGAGGTGCCCGAGATGCGACTGCTTGTCGATGACGAGGCCCTCGACCTGGTGGAATTGCGGCGTGTGCGTCGCATCGGAATCGATTCGATAGGTGCGTCCGGGGCAAACCACGCGGATCGGCGGCTTCTGGGTCAGCATGGTGCGCACCTGCACGGGCGAGGTGTGCGTACGCAAAAGCATCCGCGAGCCGTCCTGCTTCGGATTGAAGAAGAAGGTGTCGTGCATTTCCCGCGCCGGATGTCCCTCGGGGAAATTCAGCTTCGTGAAATTGTAGTCGTCGGTCTCGATGTCGGGACCCTCGGCGATCGAGAACCCCATGTCGGCGAAAATCGTGGTGAGCTCGTCCCAGACCTGGCTCAACGGATGGATGCGACCGCTCTCCGCGGCGGTCTCGCGCAGCGGCAGCGTGACGTCGATGGTCTCGGCGGCGAGGCGCGTATCGAGCGCGGCCTGCTTCAGCACCTCGCGCCGCGCGTTGAGCGCCTGCGTCACCGCATCCTTGGCGAGGTTGATCGCCGCGCCTTGCGTCTTGCGCTCCTCCGGCGACATCTTGCCGAGGGTTGCGAGCAGGGCGGAGATCGAACCCTTCTTGCCGAGCGCTGCGACGCGCACCGCCTCGAGGGCGGCTTCGTCGCCGGCGGCGGCGATCTGGTCGAGAATGGATGTTTCGAGCGTTACGAGGTCGGACATGGTCAAGTCCCTGCTGCCGAATTTCGGCTGGGTTGTCGCCGCCCGAAGGCCGTAACGTCAAGCAAAAAGCCGGTCATTTCGGGCAGATGATCGGCTGCGTTGAACCCTCTCGTGCGGATGCCGTACCAAGGCGGAAAAGGAGCTCGCGATGCGGATTGGACCTGGTGCGGCCTTTCTGGCTGTCGTTATGTCGGTCGCAGGGACTCCGGCGGGCGCTGCGGTCTGTCAGGACAAGTCCATGACGCAGGACGAGATCATTGACGCCATCAACGCCGAGCGCGGATGCGAGCGTGCGATGAAGGTGTTCAGGGATTGCGAGTACGGCGCGAGCGGCGATGTCCAACTCGGCGCCGCCGTCGAGAAGAAGTGCGAGGCAGACTTCATGCGTCGCCTCAAAACCGCGCAGAAGCAGGCCTATCAACGCGAGATGCGGGTCTGTGATCGGAAGTACCGGAATCAATCCGGCACGATGTATCTCTCGTTCACAGCGTTTTGCCGGGCGGAGGTCGCCCAGCGGTACTCGCAAAAGGCGCTGAAGGCCGCGGGCCGCAGGGCCCGTTGAGCGCGCAGGCGTCAGGCCGCGAGCGCCGCCTTGGCCTTCTCGGCGATCGCCTGGAACGCAGCGGGTTCGGCGATGGCGAGATCCGACAGCACCTTGCGGTCGACGGTGATGCCTGACTTGGCAAGGCCGTTGATAAAGACGCTGTAGGTCATGCCGAACGGGCGGACCGCAGCGTTGATGCGCTGGATCCAGAGAGCGCGGAAGGTACGCTTCTTGCGCTTGCGGTCGCGGAATGCGTACTGGGCAGCCTTTTCGACCGCCTGCTTGGCGACGCGGATCGTGTTCTTGCGGCGGCCGTAATAGCCTTTGGCGGCCTTGTAGACCTTCTTGTGCTTGGCGTGAGCGGTCACACCGCGTTTGACGCGAGACATGACTGAAATCCTTGGATCTTGGAAGAGGTGACAGGTCGCCGCGCGAACGCGGCGGGTTCAAGCGGCTTTCGTGATCAGGCGTTCGGCAAGAAGTACTTCTTGACGTTGTCGCCGTCGGTCTTGAACAGCACGCGGGTGCCACGGAGCTGACGAATCTGCTTGGTCGTCCGCTTGATCATGCCGTGGCGCTTGCCACGCTGGGCGTGCATGACCTTGCCGGTGGCAGTCACCTTGAAGCGCTTTTTAGCGCCCGACTTGGTCTTCAACTTGGGCATTTGGCTCTCCTTCAAGCCGCAACACGAAAATCGCCCCGAAAGGCGTCCGGCCGGCTAAAATGCTCGTTAGAGCGTTGAAAGTGCTGAGGTTTTTTCCGAATTGAAAGAACCCGCACGAAACGTCGCCACGGCAGCCCTTGATCAGCCGGGCGACGAAGCCGCGCTTATGGCAGAGGAAACGCGGTTTTGCAACGCCGAACCGGGTGCCGACGCCCCGAAGCGAGCCGAGGGGTGCGCCGGTTCCAGCGCGGTCGAAGCCGGCCTTGCCCCGGCAGCTCAAACGAAACAGCCCGCCGGACGATCTGACGGGCTGTTCCTTTGCGCAATCGATAGATTCGAACTACCGCGGCGCGAGCACCATCACGACCTGGCGTCCCTCGAACCTCGCATCCTGCTCGACCTTGGCGAACTCGGCGACGTCGGCCTTCACCTTGTCGAGCAGCTTGGTGCCGATCTCCTGGTGCGCCATTTCACGGCCGCGGTAGCGCAAGGTGATCTTGACCTTGTCGCCTTCCTCGAAGAAGCGCTGCATCGCGCGCATCTTCACGTCATAGTCGTGATCGTCGATCATCGGGCGGAGCTTGATCTCCTTGATCTCGACGACCTTCTGCTTCTTGCGGGCTTCGGCGGCCTTCTTCTGCGCGGAATACTTGTACTTCCCGTAGTCCATGATCTTGCAGACGGGGGGGCTGGTGTTCGGCGAAATCTCGACGAGATCCATCCCGGCATCCATGGCCATGCGGATGGCCACCACGGTTTCGACGGTGCCCTTGTTGGTACCGTCCTGATCAATCAGTTGGACCTGTGCGTTGCGGATGTCGTCATTGGTGCGCGGCCCATCTTTGGCGACTGTGGGCGGGGCTCTATTGGGACGGCGAATGGGTAACTCTCCAAAGTTGTGAAGGAAGCAGATATTTTGAAGCAAGACGCCGCGCCGGGCAAGCGAACTTGGAGACCTCGCCTGCAAAACCGTCAAATGCGAGGCATTTTGGTCACGTCCGGCAGATATTCCGGATGTCCCTGTTTCGCAAGACACGTCGCAAGAGCTGTTGACCGGTGCCGCCAGCTCATTGAAAAGCAGGTGCCTGACACGCGAGTGACGACCCATGAGCCAAACTGCCGCAGACGATCCGGAACCCGCCTTCATCGAAGTCGGCGAGGGCAGTGAGGCACGCCGGATCGCGGTGCGCGTCCGTGACGGCCGCGGTCCCGGGCTGCTCTGGCTCGGCGGCTTCAGTTCCGACATGCGGGGCAACAAGGCGGTTGCGCTCGACGCGTGGGCAGCCGAGCAGGGCCGTCGCTGCGTCAGGTTCGACTATTCCGGCCATGGCGAATCCGGCGGCGATTTTGTCGACGGCACGATCGGCCGCTGGCTCGAGGAGAGCGTCGCGGTATTTACGCAGTTCTGCAGCGGGCCGCAGGTAGTGATCGGCTCCTCGATGGGCGGCTGGATCGCGCTCCTCCTGGCGCAAGAGATCGCACGACGCGGGAACGCAAGCGCCTCGCTCGCCGGCCTGGTGCTGATCGCCCCCGCGCCCGATTTCACCGAGGAACTGATGTGGAAGGCCTTTACGCCGGAGATCCGCGCCGAGATCGAAACCAAGGGGGTGTGGCTCAGGCCGTCGGACTATGACGACGGCACGCCCTATCGGATCACGCGCAAGCTGATCGAGGAGGGGCGCAACCATCTCTTGCTCGGGAGTCAGATCGACGTCGGCTGCCCGGTGCGCATCCTGCAGGGCGCGCAGGATCCAGATGTGCCATGGAAGCATGCATTCGCGCTGGTGCACCGCCTGCCGGCAGAGGACGTGGTGCTGACCATGATCCAGGACGGCGACCACCGGCTGTCGCGGCCGCAAGACATCGCGCGGATCATCGCCTCGGTCGCCGAGATCGGCTAGAGCCCTGTCGGTTCCGATAGAATCAGAGCCGAGGCTCTGGGTTGTGGTTTTGACGCCTTCTCCTCGCGCGAACCCGCACCCCACGTCGCTCGAAAACGCTATATGCTCCCGCGCGAGGGAGAAACGCCAATGACCATCGACGAGATGTTGCGCGCATTCTGCGACGCGGTCGAGCGACGCGACGGCAAGGCCTTCGCGCGCCTCTTCACCGAGGATGGCGTCTATCACGACGTGTTCTACGGTGCGTTCAAGGGGCACGCCAGGATCGCCGAGATGATCGACGACTGGTTCTACCGCACCGCGACGGATTTCCGCTGGGACATGCATGAACCGGTCAGTGACGCCCGCACGCTCTATGCGCGCTACACCTTCAGCTACCGCTCGACGCTGCCGGAGGCGAAGGGGGCGCGGGGGATGTTCGAGGGCGTCGCAATCATGCGGCTGCGCGACGGCAAGATCGCAGAATACCACGAGGTCGCCAACACCGCGCCCGCCTTCGTCGATCTCAACTTTGCGCCTGAGCGGATCGCAAGGATCATGGCCAGGCAGGGCGCGGCGCTGAAGGCGCGGCCGGAGATGGCGCGGCATCTGGTCGAATAGGCGATGGTGCGCCTTTACGGCGGCGGCGGGTTGGTCATCGGCTTGCGCTGCGCAAGCGCGGCGACTGTCGAGGTGCCGATCGATCCCTTCTCGTCGTAGAGCCAGCACTCGCCGATCGCGACGCCATCGGTGGCGTGATGGTTCACGACCTCGAAGCCGATCCAGCGCGTTACCGGCAGGCGGTGCAGATAGATCGTCACGTCGCTGTTGATGTAGCCGAGTCCTTGGTCGCCGGCGTTGGCAAAGGGGCTTGCGAAATCAGCGCCGGTTGCGACATGGACGAACGGCGTCATCGGCACGCCCGCGACGAGCTCGCGCACCTCGCTCATCCAGAGCCGGCGGGGACCGAGCGAACCCATGTGGCCGACAATCGGCCGCGTCTCCCATTTGCCGTTCATGCCGAGCGTTGGATCGGTCGGCTTCGGAATGTCCGCCGGCGACGGCACGTCCCAGTTCGGCGGCGACCAGACATTCCCGGGGGGATTTTCCGTTTTGCGCAATAACTGGCACGAGGCGCGTGCCATGCTGGTGCCGCCGGAAAAGAACTCCGCCTCGATCACCTTGATGCGCGCGCCGTCCCGCACGACCCTGGTCGTGACCTCGATCGGCGTCATGATGTTGGGCAGGCGGAACATGTCGGCGGTGAGCCGTGCCGGCACGAAATCGTCGGAGCGGTGGCGCTCCTCGATGACAAAGGCAAGCAGGCCGATCACGACGCGGCCGTGCAGGGACTCAGGACTCCATGGTCCGTTGGCGACCGGCGTCGGCATAAAGCCGTCGCCCTGTCGGGTGAAGAAGGGCTGGTTTGTCATGGCGCGCGACCATGACGGGTTCGGTGCGGGGAAATCAAGACTCTTCCCCCTCCTCACCATGGGGGGACACGGCGCTTGCTGCCCGCCACTCGTCTTGCACCGTAGCATCGAGCTCGGCGTCAGCGCGTGACGCCAGCGTCGCAAACTCGTCGCGGCCGATCAATTGCGACAGCGCCCATACCGCGGCGCCGCGCACCAAAGGGTTCGCATCGTCAAGCAACCGCCGCGGCTCCGCAGCCAGGGCGGCATCGCCGGAATTGCCGATTGCGATCAATACATTGCGGATGAAGCGGTCGCGGCCGATGCGCTTGACCGGCGATTTCGAGAACAGCGCGCGGAAGGCGGGATCGTCGAGCCGCGCGAGCCCGGCGAGCTCGGGCGCACGCAATTCGGCGCGCGCGGCGAGCTTTTGCTCGCGGCCAGCTTGCGCGAACTTGTTCCAGGGGCACACCGCAAGGCAATCGTCGCAGCCATAGATGCGGTTGCCGATGCTCTTGCGGAATTCGTGCGGGATCGGGCCCTTGTTCTCGATCGTGAGATAGGAGATGCAGCGCCGCGCATCGAGCTTGTAGGCGGAAGGAAACGCCGCGGTCGGGCAGATGTCCTGGCAGGCGGTGCAGGAGCCGCAATGATCGGTGTCGCTGACGTCGCGCGGCAGCTCGAATGCGGAAAAGATCGCGCCGAGGAACAGCCACGAGCCGAACTCGCGCGAGACCAGGTTGGTGTGCTTGCCCTGCCAGCCGATCCCCGCGGCCTGCGCGAGGGGCTTCTCCATGACGGCGGCAGTGTCGACGAAGACCTTCACCTCCGCGCCTGACATCGCGACCAGCCAGCGCGCCAGCGTCTTCAGCCGCTTCTTGATCACGTCGTGATAGTCGTCGCCCTGCGCGTAAGCCGAGATCGCGCCGTGCGAACGACACTTGAGCAGCTCCAGCGGATCATCGTCGGGCCCGTAATTGACGCCGAGCATGATGATCGAGCGCACGCCCGGCCACAGCGCGCGCGGGTCGGTGCGCCGCTCGGGGTTGGCGGCGAGCCAGTCCATGTCGCCATGGGCGCCGCTGTCGAGAAATTCGTGGAAGTATTTTCCGGCCTGCGCGATCGCGTCCGGATCGGTGACGCCGATGCAGTCGAAGCCGAGCGAGCGTGCCTCGCGCTCGAGCGCCGCCTTGAGATCGTCAGGGGAGAGCCTGACCGCCTGGTTCAGAAGTCGAGGTCCACATAGGTTCGCGAGGCCGGCACGCCCGCCAGCCATTCGCTGAGCAGCGGACGGAACGACGGGCGGGATTTCACCCGCGCGTACCACGCCTTTGCCGCGTCGTCCTCGCTCCATGGCACGTCGCCCAGATAGTCGATCGCCGAAAGATGCGCCGCGGCGGCGAGGTCCGCGTAGGTGATGCGGTCGCCGGCGAGATAGTTCCGGGTCTTCGCCAGCCAGCCGATATAGCTCAGATGATAGCGCACATTGACTTTGGCCGCGCGCATCACGTCGGCGGCGGGCGCGCCGCCGCCATCCTCCTCGCTCATGAAGCGCTTGTAGATGCGCTCGGTCACCAGCGGGCTGGAGACCTCCTCGAAGAACTTTTCGTTGAACCACGCCATCAACCGACGCACCTCGATGCGCTCGGCCATCGAGACCGGCAGCAGCCGGCGGTCACCGACCCCGAGGCCGTGCGCCTCGTCGACATATTCGCAGATGATGGCGGCGCCGGGGATCGGTGGAAAGCCCTCGGCGATCAGCATCGGCGTGGTCGCTGCCGGATTCAGCGCGAGGAACGCCTCGCGCCGCTCCCAAACCCGCTCCTCCACCAGACGCAGATCGAGTCCATACTCGCCGATCACCAGGCGGATGAAGCGCGAATGCGGACAGAACGGATGATGATACAGCGTGTACATGGAGCCCCTTGGTAGCGTGGCGGCGCTTAAGAAACCATCAACCCGGGTACAAGGTGGAAACGGGCCTCACCGTCTCCACGGTCGCGTGAGCCGCGGACCGGTAACCGCCCCGTGAGCAATGCGGGGTCAGTAAGACGCTATAGCTCAGCAAATCCATCAGGCAACCATTGTTTGGCGTTTTTTTGCGATTGCAGCGACTAGGGGAATAGGCGAGAAGGGCGCGGCTTTTTCAGACAGGGCAGGCCACATCATGATGACGGATATGCTGCGGGCGGTGATTCTCGGCATTGTCGAGGGTGTCACGGAATTCCTGCCGGTTTCATCGACGGGCCACCTCCTGCTTGCGGAACGGTTCTTCAATCTCGGCGAAGGCGATTTCTGGAAGAGCTTCGCGATCCTGATTCAGCTTGGCGCGATTCTGGCGATTGTCGCGCTTTATTTCGGCAAATTGTGGCGCGTCGCGCTCGGCATGTTCTCCAATCCGGACGACCGCCGCTTCGTCATCGGCGTGCTGGTCGCGTTCCTGCCGGCGGTGGTGATCGGCCTGATCGCCGGCAAGTACATCAAGGAGGTGCTGTTCAATCCCTGGGTGGTCTGCTTCACACTGATCGTCGGCGGCGCCATCTTGCTGTGGGTCGATCAGCTCGATCTCAAGGTGCATGAGGACGACGCGACCCGGTTCCCGCTGATGATGTATCTTTGGATCGGCATCGCGCAGTGCCTGGCGATGATCCCGGGCGTGTCCCGCTCCGGCGCCAGCATCGTGGCGGCGATGCTGCTCGGCGCCGACAAGCGCTCGGCGGCGGAGTTCTCGTTCTTCCTCGCGATTCCGACCATGGTCGGCGCGTTCGCCTATGATTTCTACAAGAACCGCGCTGACTTCACGACCGACAATCTCAGCGTGATCGCGGTGGGCTTCGTGGTCTCGTTCATCACGGCGATGATCGTGGTGAAGACGTTCCTCAACTACGTCACCCGCCACGGCTTCGCCTTCTTCGCGTGGTGGCGCGTGATCGTCGGCACGCTCGGCCTGATCGCGCTGGCGATGGGGCGGTAAGCGTCCTCTTCGCTCCTCCTTGCGGGAGAACGTCTCTACGCGCTTTTCCGCTGGAACTGCCCGGAGGCGCGGAAGCGCCAGAGGTATTGCGGAGCGATGGCCTCGATCGAATCGGGGGCGATGCCGAGGCCCTCGAATGTCAGGCGCGCCGCCTTCGCGGCATCAGACACCACATTGTCCACGCGCAGCATGTCGACCTGGTCCGGTGTCAGCTTGAACGCGCCGGGCGCAAACTGCAGGAACAGCGCCTGCAGCCTGGCGAGGCCGAACGGCAGCGTCACCAGCATGCGGTTGCGCTCGGTGATGTCGAGGATGATCTGCATGATCTCCCGCATGGTCAGCACTTCCGGCCCGCCGAGTTCGTAGGTCGCCCCGGCTTTGGTCTTGCCGTCCACGGCATCCGCCACCGCCTGCGCGACGTCGCCGACATAGGCAGGCTGCAGCCTGTTGACGCCGCCGCCGACCAGCGGCAGGGCCGGCGACATCCGCGCCAGCGCGGCAAAGCGGTTGGTGAACTGGTCCTCCGGGCCGAACATCAGCGATGGCCGCAGAATGGTGGCCGCGGGCGCCGCGGCCAGCACCGCGGCCTCGCCGGCCGCCTTGGCGCGATAATAGGCCGACAGCGCGTTCTCGTCGGCGCCGATCGCCGAGACATGGACCATCCGGGCGCCGCCGGCGGTCGCCGCCTTGGCGACGATCTCGGCCCCCTTGGTCTGCACGGCGTCGAAGCTCTGGCCGCCGCTTTCGGCCAGAATGCCGACCAGATTGATGGCGATCTGCGAATCGCGCATCGCGGCCGCGACAGACGCCGGATAGCGCACATTGGCCTGCACGGCGTGGATCTGGCCGACCCGGCCGAGCGGCTGCAGGTGGCCGGCGAGCTCCGGCCGCCGCACGGCGACGCGCACCCGGTACTCACGCTTGCACAGCGCGCGGACCACGTTCCGCCCCAGAAAACCTGATCCGCCGAAGACCGTGACGAGCGTTTCCAGGTTCGATGCCATGAGGTCAGTTCCTGCCGGATTCGAGAGCGATTGACGGGATTTAACGCTTCCGGCGATACGCCATCAGCCCCACCCTGTACAGGGTATTTGAATTTGCATTCGCAAATTTGACAACCGCGTCACCGGTCCTTACTAGAGCGCCCCACGTGCCCAGGTGGCGGAATTGGTAGACGCGCTGGCTTCAGGTGCCAGTGGCCTCACAGCCGTGAAGGTTCGAGTCCTTTCCTGGGCACCATTTGCTTCCTTCAGCGGTCGTTGCAAGGGCGGATTACGCCATCCCGACTTCTCTGGTCCGGATCGCCGACATGATCTCCCACCGGTTAGCATGATGAAGGTCCCCCTCGCCTCGCACTCGACCAGATCTTCGATGTTTCGGGACGAAGGAAGTCGGCAATGAGCAGCACCGTAAACAGCGGAGCAATTCTGCCCACGGCAAAAAGGAGCGGTGGACTGACCATGGGTATCAGCCAGATCATGAGCGCCAGGATCCAGCACCACAGAGGCTGAGGGGGAGCCTGCTCGATCAGCCAGAACGCTGCGGCTATCACGAGCAGGGTAGCATCATATGGTCCGGAATGCGGAGCAGCGAGCACCGTAGCGGCCAGAAAGAGCGCTGTTTTGGCCCTCATACTCAGCCGCGATCGGAAAGCGACGATAACGGAAGCCGCCGCGCCAAGCGATGCAAGCAGCTGAATGCATGACGCGAGCCGTTGCGGAGCGCCAAGCAAAACCGCGCAGGTGTAGACGCTATGACCCCACATACGGCCGTAGGTGATCCACTTCTCATCGGGGCTGATCAGATCAGCGACGATGAGAGGGAACCAGCGGAGCCACAGATCCCATCCGAAAATCGACCCGCTCGCAACCATCATCGCCAGCGCGGACAAGCCGGCGCCCAGGAGCGCGCCCCATTGCGCGGCCGCGATCAGGGCCAGCGGGACGAGGATGCAGAACTGAGGTTTGAACGTCAGCAGCCCCAAGATCAATCCGCTCACAGCAGGGCGTGACTCAAGAAGGCAAAGCCCGCCGACGATCAGCGCGGCCACCAGAAATACGGTCTGGCCGTCGATCACATTGATTGCCGAGGCTGGACAAATCAGAGCCATCGCGACCAAAGCACCTGATGGCGCCGAGCCTCCGGCAGCAAATCGCAGCGCGGTCGCCATCATGCCGCCGGTTGCGAGCTGAAACGCAACGTACGAGCCAAGAAAGCCGAAGGGCGCAAAGGGCAGAAGAAACAAAAGAAAGCTCGGCGGATAGGCCCACGGCCGAAACTCCAACGACTTGGAAAGCCAGCTCGCAAACGAACTATCGAGGAAATCGGTAAAACGATTGCCGTCGAAAATCAGGGAAGCGTGGTCATCGAGAACCGAGCGAATGGCCCCGTAGAAGACCATCCAGTCGGTGCCGACGGTGTTGTAGTCGAGCCCGATGACGGTGTCGTAGTCGAGCCCGACCGTGCGCGGATGCGGAATGGTCGTGGCCAGGGACAGCCAGAGGTAGAACGATGTCGCCAGACCGCCGATGAGCACGAACGCAGGGGCGCGGAAAACACCTCGCTTGAAATCAATTCGACCTTTTGCCACGCAGACGTTCTGTCCTGTCGAATTCGAGACACGAATCCGATCAATCTTAAGTTGTCAGTGAAGGCAGATAGGCCTGAAAGTTGCTAAAATTCCTTTAATCCAGGGTTGAATCTATCGTCGACCCACAACCGGGCGGAGATGCAGGCCGCTGTCGGGACGGCTCGGCCTTTGCCGCCGTGCCGTCACACAACCGCTTCGCCACTCCGCTTCGCCACCGATTTCTGCACGAAATACATCGCGACCAGCGAGACGATCGACGTCGCAACGACGATGTATCCGAGCCGGTCGAAATGGATCAGCGAGCCATCGGGACTTTCCGCGATGATGGCGGCGGCGAGCACCGAGCCGAGCCCGCCGGAGAGCTGCTGCAGTGACGCGCTGACCGCGCTGAACGAACCGCGCTGGCTGGCGTCGGGGATCGCCGAGATCAGGGCCTGCGACGGGATCATGCGTGAGAAGATGCCGACGAACATCAGGACATTGACGACGATCGCCGTTGTCAACGAGACCTGACCGAGATGAGTGTAGATCAACACCATCACGACGGACACCGCGCTGCCGAACACGAAGGTGGGATATTTGCCGAAGGTGTCGCTTGCCCTGCCGACCAGGGGACCGATGACGATGCTGAACAGGCCGGAGACGAGATAGATCGTCGGAAGGTGCGCGATGTCGATACCGAGATTGTGCACGGTGTAAGCGCTGCCGAACGGCATCAGCATGAAGCCGCCGGTCGCCAGCAGAGTCGTCACCGCGAATGCCAGCGTGTAGCGCGGCTGTCCGACCGTGGCGATCAGATGCCGGAACGGGTTGTTGTCCTGCTTCAACCGCAGATGCGCGTCGACCGGCTGCATCACGCAGGCGATAGCGGCCATCGCCACAATCGACAGGCCGACGATCGCCACGAAGCAGACGTGCCAGTCCCAGTGGTTGGCGAGAAACAGGCCTGCCGGAATCCCGAGCACCTGGCTCGCGGCGAACGCGGTTTGAACGAACCCCATCACGCGGCCGCGCAGATTGAGCGGAAACAGGTCGGTGATGATGGCGAGCACGACGGAGCCCATCACCCCGCCGAACAAACCGGTCACGGTCCGGCCCAGCAGCAGCACGTGATAGTTCTGCGCCACTGCGCAAAGCGCCGTTCCGAGCATGAAGCCGGCATAGAAGAACAGCAGCAGGCGCTTGCGATCGAAGCGATCGGCAAAACCGGCGGCAAGGATGCCCGAGACTCCCGCGCTGAATGCGTAGGCCGAAACAGCGACGCCGAATTGCCCGGCCGTGATATTGAGCGATGGCATCAGGATGGCGCCGAGCGGCGACATGATGATGAAATCGAGGATGATCGTGAACTGCGTGAACGCAAGCAGCGCGATGAGGAGCGACTGATAGCGCGAAAAGCCGCGTCGGCGTTCCTGCTGGTCGTCGACCGGCGCTGCCAGAGTCTGTTCGGTCATTGCTCTTGTTCGTGGTGGAGAATAAGGACTCGTGAGGCGTCGTCACCAGATAAGGTGGTTTCGCGACGATTTCAGGGGCCGCACGGCAGAAGCTCCGCTGAGATGCGAGTGTTCGCGGCGGATTGTTGAATCTTTGCAACGCATATTGGGAGAGTCGCGGCCGGACGACACCTCATGAAGCGCGCGACCCGGCAGGCAGCAACGGGTCGGGCACCTGCGCATCCATCAGGGATCGTGTGGCCAACCCATTGTCTCCGGTACACAATAGCGCTACACAGCCCGCGATTGACCCAATTATGCCAGCAATATCAGGGGCTCCCGGCATGGCGACCCGGCCCTTTCCAGGGCGGCCATCAGTGGGTGCCGCCTCCGACACAATCCGAAGCCTGCGCGCGCTCGCCTGTCGGGCGATTGGGCGATAGCTTTAGAGTGATTCGACGAGGTTTTTGACAGCATGACCATCCGCCTGCATCACGGCGATCTGCCGGACTTGTCCCGCTACACCGAATCGGTTGCGATCGACACCGAGACCATGGGGCTCAATCCGCATCGCGACCGGCTGTGCGTGGTGCAGATGTCAAACGGCGACGGCACCGCCGACGTGATCCAGATCCCGAAGGGGCATACCGATTCGCCGAACCTGAAAGCGCTGCTCGTCAATCCCGCTATCACCAAGATTTTCCATTTCGCCCGGTTCGACGTCGCCGTGCTCTACAACACGTTCGGCGTGATGCCGCAGCCGGTCTATTGCACCAAGATCGCCTCGCGGCTCAGTCGCACCTATACCGACCGGCATGGCCTGAAGGATCTGGTCCGGGAGGTGCTCAACATCGATTTGTCGAAGCAGCAGCAATCGAGCGACTGGGGGGCGGCGAGCCTGAGCGAGGCGCAGCTCGCCTATGCCGCCTCCGACGTCCTGCATCTGCATGCTCTCCGCGAGAAGCTCGATGCCATGCTCGTGCGCGAGGGGCGGACGGATCTGGCCAAGGCCTGTTTCGACTTCCTGCCGGCCCGCGCCAGGCTCGATCTCGACGGCTGGGAGGCCGAGGACATCTTCGCCCATTCGTGAACGGCCCGATTTTGGGTGCGGAAGGGCGGTTCCGCCCCGTTTCGGACAAACTGTTCACGCGAGGTCCTACCCGGGGCGCGACGCGAGGTCCGGGCTGCATATTATGAAAGCTCGGGTAGAATGGCCGGCGATTTCGCGCCTCGGGAGCAGCGGTGAATACGGTTCAGAACCCAGCCTATGTCGCCGGCCTCGAGGCACGCTTTGCCGCAGCCGCGCGCCACAGCCGCATGGTGCGGATCCTGCGCATCGCGGTCCCGGCAGCGGTCGCGCTCGCGCTCGCGGCGATCATCTTCGTATCGATCGTCAATCCGTTCCGCGCCTTGATGCCCAAGCTGCCTCTGGACATGGGCAACCTCGTGGTCTCCGGGACCAAGATCACGATGGAATCGCCGCATCTCGCCGGCTTCTCGACCGACCAGCGGCCCTACGAAATGTGGGCCAAGGCCGCGGTCCAGGACATCACCGATCCCGATCATGTCGAGCTGAAGACCATCCGTGCGAAGGTGCAGATGGAAGACCGTTCAATGTTGACCATGGACGCGCGGACCGGCTTCTTCGACAACAAGCAGCAGTTGCTCGACCTCCGCAAGGATATCTTCCTGCAATCATCCACGGGCTATGAAGCCAGGCTCACCCAGGCGTTTATCGACATGAACAAGGGTGTCGTGACATCGGACGAGCATGTCGACGTCAAGCTGCTCAACGGCACGCTGACCGCCGACAAGCTTCGCATCTTCAACAGCGGCGAGGTTGTGCGTTTCGAAGGCAACGTGGTTATGAATCTGGACCAGCTCGGCGACGACAACAGTAAGTCCGGCCCGCCCGCTGCGCCCGAGCCCGCCCCGCCGCCGAAGCCGCGCAAATCCGCCAATTCGAAATGATGTCGATGACGAGACGTATCTTGCACGCCGCGGCAGTGGCGGCCTGCGTGGCCGCGCTGCTCGCCTCTGGCAGCGCCCGTGCGCAGGGCGCGATGACGGGCGTCCCCAACGCGATGCAGGGCTTCTCGCAGAACCGCGATCAGCCGATCCAGATCGAGGCGGCCTCGCTCGAGATGCGCGACAAGAAGAAGGAGGCGACCTTTGCTGGCAATGTGAAGGTGGTGCAGGGCGACACCACCATGACTTCGAAGACGCTGGTCGTGTTCTACGAATCAAGCTCAGGCCAGTCGACTCCACCGCCCGCGAACGCCAAGGGCGCGAAGAGCGCGCCGATGCAGTCGGCCACGCCCGGCCCCGGCGGCAGTTCCTCGATCAAGCGGCTGGAGGCAAAGGGCAACGTGGTCGTGACCCAAAAGGATCAGGTCGTCACCGGCGAAACTGCGATCTTCGATACAAAGGCCAATCTGATCACCATGCTCGGCGGCGTGGTGCTGACCCAGTGCCAGAACGTGCTGCGCGGCGACCGCCTCATGGTGGACATGACGACCGGCGTCTCGCGGGTGGAATCCGACAGCGGAAAGGTGCAGGGTTTGTTCATACAATCCCAGGGTGCGCAGGGCGGCAAGGGGTGCGGCTCGCCGGCAACCGGCCCGGCGCCCGCCGCGCCATCGCTCATTCCGGGTAAGCCTAAGTAGATCAATAGCTTAGATAACATTTTCCAACCGCGAGGTTGAAGCCCGCTTGGCAAGATTGTATCTACTGGAGCAGCCTGGTTTGCAGATGCGCTTGAAGGGGATCGCGGCGCAAGCCGGGACGAGGGGCACCCATTCATTCAAGGCGATCGTCGTGCTTTGCCTTGTCGTTTGAGCGTGATCCGGAAAGCCGGTACCCAGTTTTTCCGAATCGCGCGCGTGGGTGGCGTTCGAGTAGACCGGTCCGCGAGCAAGCTCGCCGGATCACTGTGAAAGGCTGAGCGAAGCGGGGATGGTGGATTTACTCGGCATGTTCCGACGGCGCCCTGCGAAACGCGGAGCCGGATTCGCACGCTCGCGTGACGACATCACCGCACTTGGCGATTCCTTCGGCGACATGCTGGCAAGCCCGGTGCGCGACGCGCCGCCGATCGCTCGTGCCGCCCCGGTTCCCGGTCTGGAGCTGCCGCGCCCCCAACCGTCGCCCGAGCCGCCTCGCGCGGAACGGGCACCGGCAAGGCCTGCCAAGTCCAACGGCGCGAACGCGCCACGCCTGATCAAGCGGCCCGGTTATCTGGCTGTGCATAGCGTGGAAAAGAGTTTCGGCTCCCGCCAGGTTGTGCGCGGCGTCAGCATCTATGTGCGCCGCGGCGAAGCGGTTGGCCTGCTCGGGCCCAACGGGGCGGGCAAGACGACGGTGTTCTACATGATCACCGGCCTGATCAAGGCCGATCGCGGCGCGATCGAGCTCGACGGCCACGACGTCACGAAACTGCCGATGTATCAGCGCGCGCGCCTCGGCATCGGCTACCTGCCCCAGGAGGCCTCGATCTTCCGGGGTCTCTCGGTCGAGCAGAACATCCGCGCGGTGCTCGAAGTCGTCGAGCCGTCCAGGAAGAAGCGCGAGCACGAACTCGACTCGCTCCTCGACGAGTTCAACATCACGCGATTGCGGAAAAGCCCATCGATCGCGCTGTCAGGCGGCGAGCGCCGCCGCGTCGAGATCGCCCGAGCGCTCGCGACGCGCCCCAATTACATGCTGCTGGACGAACCCTTCGCCGGCATCGATCCGATCGCGGTCGGTGACATCCAGGATCTGGTGCGCCATCTCACCAACCGCGGCATCGGCGTGCTCATCACCGACCACAATGTCCGCGAAACGCTCGGCCTCACCGACCGCGCCTATATCGTCTATGCCGGAGAAATCTTGACGGAGGGCACCCCGGATGAGATCGTCAACAATCCGGATGTACGCCGCCTTTACCTTGGTGAAGAATTCCGCCTCTAGCCTAATTTTCCCGCTCGTCAAGCCGTGTACATCGGCTTTCGACTAGGATAAGCAAGAATCGAGCCAACTTTTGGGATCGTTCTTGCCTCCATGGCGCTGACGCAAAGACTAGAGTTCCGCCAGTCGCAATCGCTGGTCATGACGCCGCAGTTGATGCAGGCGATCAAGCTGTTGCAACTTTCGAATCTCGACCTGTCGGCCTTTGTCGAGGAGGAACTCGAGCGCAATCCACTGCTTGAGCGCGCCGCCGATGGCCCCGAGGCGCCGGTGGCGGGCGAGCCGGGGACGGAGCCGGCCGACTATTCCGCATCCGACGGTTCCGGCGGCGACGAGCAGGCCGAGATGGCAGGCAGTTCGGTGGGTGATGCCTTCGAGCCCGGCCAGGAGGAATGGTTGAACCGCGATCTCGGCACCCGAGCCGAGATAGAGCAAACCCTCGATACTGGTCTCGACAACGTTTTCTCCGAGGAACCCGCCGAGGCGGCAGCGCGCGCCGCGCAGGATGCGCCGCCTTCCGTCTACACCGAATGGGGAGGCGGCGCCTCGAACGACGACGAATACAATCTCGAAGCTTTCGTCGCCGCCGAAATGTCGCTGGCCGACCATCTCGCCGAACAGCTTGCGGTCGCCTTCACCGCGCCGGCGCAACGCATGATCGGGCAGTATCTGATCGATCTCGTCGACGAGGCCGGCTACCTGCCGGCGGATCTTGGCCAGGCGGCTGAGCGGCTCGGAGCGTCGCCGCAGGCGGTCGACGACGTCGTCGCCGTGCTACAGAAATTCGATCCGCCCGGCGTCTGCGCGCGCAATCTGAGCGAGTGCCTGGCGATCCAGCTCCGCGAGCTCAACCGCTACGATCCCGCGATGCAAGCGCTGGTCGAGCATCTCGATCTGCTCGCCAAACGCGATATCGCCGCGCTGCGAAAGCTCTGCGGCGTCGATGACGAAGACATCGCCGACATGATCGCGGAGATCCGCCGTCTCGATCCGAAGCCGGGATTGAAGTTCGGCACGGTGCGCACGCAGACCATGGTGCCCGACGTCTATGTGCGGCCCGGTCCGGATGGCGGCTGGCATGTCGAGCTCAACAGCGACACTCTGCCGCGCGTACTCGTCAATCAAACTTATTACGTTGAGCTGTCGAAGACGATCCGCAAGGACGGCGACAAGTCGTACTTTACTGACTGCCTGCAGAACGCGACCTGGTTGGTGCGCGCGCTCGATCAGCGCGCCCGGACGATCCTGAAAGTCGCGACCGAAATCGTCCGCCAGCAGGACGGTTTCTTCACCCACGGCGTCGCGCATCTGCGGCCGCTCAATCTGAAGGCGGTGGCAGACGCGATCCAGATGCACGAATCGACGGTGTCGCGCGTCACCGCCAACAAGTACATGGCGACCAATCGCGGCAGCTTCGAATTGAAGTATTTCTTCACCGCCTCAATTGCGTCCGCCGACGGCGGCGAAGCGCATTCGGCCGAAGCAGTCCGTCATCACATCAAGCAACTGATCGACGGCGAATCGCCGTCGGCGATCCTGTCGGACGATACGATCGTGGAACGCTTGCGCGCGTCCGGCATTGATATAGCCCGCCGCACCGTGGCGAAATATCGCGAAGCGATGCGGATACCATCCTCGGTGCAGCGCCGCCGTGACAAGCAGAGCACGCTCGGAAATGCCCTTTCGGCCCCAGCCGCCTCCCCTGACCGCTCCCGCGATCCTGCTCCCGCATAAGTTCTTTTTCGAGCATGATCACAGAACCGGCGTCATTTTGCCGGGGCCTGCTCTGATTGCGTTCGCGTCAAATCGCGATAGTCTCAATTCCCCCTGAGCGTGGTCTGGGACGGGAGGCGTGGTCCTCCCGTGCGACAAACGCGAGGCGTCGGTCGTACGGATCATGCTCCAACAAGAGAGTGATCAGGAATCAAGCAATCGAGGCATCAAATGTCCCTTCGAATCTCGGGAAAGAGCATCAGCATAGGCGAGGCGCTTCGCGCGCGCGTCAGCGAGCGCACCGACGAGGTCCTGCGAAAGTATTTTGATGGTAACTACTCCGGTCACATCACGCTGAGTAAGGATGGCTTCGGCTTCCGGACCGATTGCGCCCTGCACCTGGATTCCGGGATCACGCTGGAGGCCGATTCAAATGCGACGGATGCTTATGCGAGCGCCGACGCGGCGCTGTTGATGATTGAGAAGCGCCTGCGCCGCTACAAGAGCCGCCTCAAGGACCGTTCTGCCCGCAAGGCCTTCGCCGCGAGCGCGGCACTCGCCGAGTTGAACGGCGCCTGGAGTTACGTCATCGAGGCGCCCGAAAGCGAGGACGAGGTCACCGAATACAGCCCCGTTATCATCGCGGAGGCGACGACCGCGCTGAAACGGCTTTCAGTCAGTGAGGCGGTCATGGAACTCGACCTGACAGGCGCGGCCTGTCTGGTGTTCCAGCACGGCAGCAGCGGTCGGGTGAACATCATTTACCGTCGCGCGGACGGCAATGTCGGCTGGGTCGACCCCCCGTCCGTTAACCCCTGAGATAAGTCGCGGGGAGCATTGACGGCGGAAGCCGGGCCTGCTTATGGTCCGCCGCCTTTAACGATGAGGGGCGCGGCAAGGTTCGCAAGTGTTGGCACCGCTGGTGCGTTGGAGTAGAAGCCCTGCCAACCGGGATCGGGCCTAAGCCCCCCTCACGCCTCAAGTTCTTGACGCCGCCGCTGTAACACCTATTTCGCAACCTGACGGTCCAATTCACTTCGGAACGCCCCATGCCGATTACCGATCTGGTCGCACCGGAGGCGATTCTCCCGGCTTTGAAAGTCATCAGCAAGAAGCAGGCGCTGCAGGAGCTTGCGGCGCGGGCCTCGGCGTTGACCGGTCAAAACGAACGCGCGGTGTTCGAGGTGCTGCTGCAGCGTGAAAAGCTCGGCACCACGGCAGTGGGCTATGGCGTCGCCATTCCCCACGGCAAGCTGCCCAAGCTGGAGAAACTGTTCGGCCTGTTCGCGCGCCTCGAGCGCCCGATCGATTTCGAGGCGATGGACGGCCAGCCGGTCGACCTGATCTTTCTCTTGCTGGCACCCGAGGGCGCCGGCGCCGATCACCTCAAGGCCCTGGCGCGCATCGCGCGCCTGTTGCGCGATCAGGATGTCGCCAAGAAGCTGCGCGCCTCCCGTGACGCCCAGGCGATCTATTCGGTGCTCGCGCTGCCGCCAGCGAGCGCGGCGTAAAGCCTTCGTCCAAACAAGACGGCGTCCGCCGCGGGGCGTTTTGATTGTTGTTTTGACGCGCTTTCTTCCCGCGAACCGGCATTACATTGGCTTCACTCGAAAGCGCAATGGTCGGCAAAAAGGCCGCAGACATCTCTGCGGCCTCTCGTTGCCCGGAACGTCAGCGTCGCGCCTGGCGATCACCAGCCGTATCCGCCGTACCCGCCATAGTAGTACCGAGGACCATATGCGTATGCGGGACGAACAACGCGCCGGTACCGGGGGCCATAATATCCGCCGTAGTACGGGGAAGCATAGCCGTAGTACGCCGGAGCGTACCCGCCGTACCCATAAGCGGGGGCATAGCCGCCGTAGCCGCCGTAGTAGCCATATCCCGGTCCATAATAGCCATAACCCGGGCCATAGGCGTAGGCACTGGACGCGATGCCACCGATAACCGCGCCAGCAAGTAGTCCGCCCGCGAGACCGGCACCCCAACCGCCCCAACCCCAGCCTCCGCGCCAGGCGTGAGCCTGTGTGGGCGTCAAGGCGGTGACACTGATGGTGGCAGCGGTTGCCAACGCCAATACTGATTTCTTCATGTCCGAAGCCTCCAGTTCCCGGAACTCCAACCCGCCGGGTCAGCAATAGTTTCCCCGGATGGTAATCTGTGAAAGTGCCGCCGTAAAATTTAACGTTGATGAACGGCCCTCGCAGCAGGCAACGCAAAGGTGGTACCTCGGCCGCTCCCAACGGGATGGGTATTAAAAAATGCGCGGGCCGCCTCGGTGATATCGAGGCATGCCCGCGCATCCCAAACTCGCGGTAGGTGCGTTCAGTCCCGTGTCAGTGAACGCTGACCGCCTGCAGTTCATTGCTCCAGGCATTTGCGACGGCAGCTTCGCGGCTGTCGGTCAGCATGATCGGGGTACCGTCGGCGGCGTGGAGTGCAAACAGCTTGAGGCCCGGAGCGATCTTCGGGGCCTCCGGGAAGAGCTCAGGCACGTCCTCGGAACGGACCTGCTTCACATAGGCGATATGACCCTCGCCCAGATGGGCCAGCGCCTCCGGTGAGACGCTCTTGGTTTCGAAGTTGCTGCTTACGTCGCTCATGGTCTCGACTCCTCAGTGATACAAGCGGTCGAGTCCGCTCCAGGTTTCATTATTCGTGCTCATTGATAGCGATTGTCTTAACGACCCGTTCAGGTTCCGGCCTGGCGAGGTCGATCGACAACAGCCCGTTCTTCAGGTCCGCGCCCAGCACCTGCATCCCCTCCGCCAGCACGAAGGTGCGCTGGAAGTGGCGCGCGGCGATGCCGCGATGGATGTATTGCCGAGCCTTGTCGTCCTGCTGGCGGCCACGAATGACGAGCTGATTTTCCTCAATGGTTACATCGAGTTGGTCGCGGGTAAACCCCGCCACCGCCAGCGTGATACGCAGCCGCTCGGGTTGGCCGTTGGTACGGTCGCACCGTTCGATGTTATAGGGAGGATAGCCGTCGGCGCCCTTCACGACCCGATCGAGCGCACGCTCGATTTCGTCGAATCCCAGAAGGAACGGACTGGACAACGATGGAACACGAGACATTACAAAGTCCTCTCGAAGCGACTTTGAGGGGCCCTTGCGGCGCCCCATTTTGGGCCGTCCGGCGGATTGCCGTCAGGTCACCCGCGAAATATGGGGGTGATTCGTAAGCGGTTCAAGCACCTTACGGGGGCCCTGGGAAACCACTGTCCGCCTGACAGGAAATCACTCCCGTCTCACTGAGAATTGCCCCCGCGGTCCCCTTCTTCGTCGGCCTGGCCTCGCCTAACTGCCGGTGTGAGCGGAGGCTGTTTCCCTGAAGGAAGAAAAATCACGATGTCCGACAACAATGCTGCGCGACTGGTCGACCTACGCACCGTCCAAGCCATCGATGTCATCGGCCCCTCGATTCAGTTCCTGTCGACGGAGGAGCGAGACAACGACCCCTGCATCATACGCGCGGTCCTTCCGCCGGGCGTCGTGATTCCGCTGCACAGCCATGTCGAGCCCGAAACCTTCATTGGGATCTCCGGCCGGGCGGAGGGCCTGAAAGTATCCGGCGCAACCTTTGAATGGATATCGTTTGGGCCGGGCGAGGTCTTTCATATCCCCGGCTCGGCCAAGCACGCCATCCGCAATCAATCGAAGGAACCGGCCGAAGTCATGCTTGCCACGTCGGCTTCACTCGGCCGGTTCTTTCGCGAAGTCGGCACGCCCGTCGCTCCGGGCAGGCGACCAGCGCCGCCCTCAGCCGCGGTCGTTCAGCGTTTCATGGAAGCGTCTGTCCGCTACGGTCACTGGAACGCCACGCTGGAGGAAAATGCGGAGGTTGGAATTTTCCTCACGCTGCCATCCTGACGCAATTTTCGGTTCAGGCTTCATCCCTCGGTCGCCGCGCGACATCGAGGCCTCTTGAACAACGCGCCCACACGGCGACGAGATCCTGAACCCTCGGGACCGGTGCCGCCGCACGCCGCGCGTCCCGAATCAATTCGCCAGGAAATGCGCAGCTGCAATTGGATCGAGCGGAATGTGCCTTGGTGCAGCGGTCTATGCTTCCAGTCGAGTCCGGCCGTCGGCGCTGAACAGATGCAGCTTTTCGCGCGGCGCGATCGCCCGGATCCGCTCGCCGATTGCGGGCGCGATCGCGCCGGGAATCCGCACGATCAGCTCACCAGGCGGCAGATCACCGGGATTGGCGGCGATGCCTTGCTCCTCGTGCTGGCGGGCGCCGTAGATGAACGTCTCGGCGCCGACGCGCTCGATCGCCTCAACGGTGAGATCAAGCGCGACGCCGCCCGCGATCGTTTCGTGCGAGATGACGAAGTCCTCGGGGCGGATTCCCAGGATACCGGCTTTGCCATTGGCGCGGCTGTCGCCGGCAAACCGGGATTTAGTCTCATCCGGCCGCAGCGGCATCAGATTCATCGGCGGAGCGCCGATGAAGGACGCGACGAAGGTGGTCGCGGGCTTCTGGTAGATTTCAAGCGGGTTGCCGATCTGCTCCACCCGGCCGCCGTTCATTACGACCAGAATATCGGCGAGCGTCATCGCCTCGAGCTGGTCGTGGGTGACGTAGATCGAGGTGGTCTGCAGCCGCCGCTGCAATTTGCGGATTTCGACGCGCATGGCGATGCGGAGCTTGGCGTCGAGGTTGGACAGCGGCTCGTCGAACAGGAACACCTTCGGCTGGCGCACGATGGCGCGGCCCATCGCGACGCGCTGGCGCTGGCCGCCGGAGAGCTGCCGCGGCTTGCGCTCCAGCATCGGCGCAAGCTCGAGGATGCGCGCCGCTTCCTCGACTCGGGTCTTGATTTCGGTTTCCGCCATGCCGCGGTTCCGCAGGCCGTAGGCCATGTTGTTGTAGACGCTCATGTGCGGATAGAGCGCGTAGTTCTGGAACACCATCGCGATGTCGCGATCGGCCGGCTCGATCTGGTTGACGACACGGCCGCCGATGTCGATCTCACCGCCGGTGACGGTCTCCAGTCCCGCGACCATGCGCAGCAAGGTGGATTTGCCGCAGCCGGAGGGGCCGACCAGCACGCAGAATTGCCCGTCGCCGACATCGACGTCGACGCCCTTGATGGCCTCGAAGCCGCCGGGATAGGTCTTGTGGACGTTGCGCAGTGTGACGTTAGCCATGCCCGTCTCCGCGGGCGCGAATGGCGAATAGGGGGTGGCGAATTGGGGATTGATGGCCCCGCAGCGGCTCTCCGGGGCCTTCGCTTGCTACTCGCCATTCACTATTCGCCATTCGGCCTCTCACTTTTCCGTCTCCACCAGTCCGCGCACGAATAATTTCTGCATCGCGATGACGACGAAGACTGGCGGCAGCATCGCGAGCACGGCGGTCGCCATCACCACGGGCCATTCCGTGAGCGCATCCGTCGTGGTGATCATCTTGCGAATGCCGATCTGGATCGTTTGCATGTCGTCGCGGGTCGTGATCAAGAGCGGCCAGAGATACTGATTCCAGCCCAGGATGAACAGGATCACGAACAGCGCCGCCATGTTGGTGCGCGACAGCGGCAACAGCGTATCCCAGAAGAAGCGGAACGGGCCCGCGCCGTCGATGCGCGAGGCCTCCAGGAGTTCGTCCGGCACCGTCATGAAGAACTGCCGGAACAACAGCGTCGCCGTCGCGGACGCGATCAGCGGAAGCGAAAGGCCGGCGTAACTGTCGAGCAGATGCAGGTCGGCAACGATCTTGTAGGTCGGATAGATGCGCACCTCGACCGGCAGCATCAACGTAATGAAGATGATCCAGAACATCGCCATCCGGAACGGAAAGCGGAAATACACGATCGCATAGGCGGAGATGATCGAGATCGCGATCTTGCCGACCGCGATCATCAGCGCCATGACCAGCGAGTTGAGCATCATGTTGCCGACCGGCTCGCGGGTCGAGCCGCTCGTGCCGACGAAGATGGTCTGATAGTAGGTTTGCAGGAAGTGGCCGCCCGGCAAGAGCGACATCTGCCCGTTGGCGATCACCGCATTGTCCTGGGTCGAGGCGACGATCGCGAGATAGACCGGGAAGGCGACGACCGAGATCCCGATCCACAGGATGGCATGAGCCAGATAGCGCTGGATGCCCTCGTGCTCGACCATCAGTAGGTCACCTTGCGTTCGACGAAGCGGAACTGGATCGCCGTCAGCGCGATGACAATGCCCATCAGGATGACCGACTGTGCCGCCGAGCTGCCGAGATTGCCGCCAAGCAGGCCGTCGGTATAGACCTTGTACACAAGCGTCTCGGTCGCCTTGCCGGGACCGCCGCGAGTCATCGTGTCGATGATGCCGAACGTGTCGAAGAAGGCGTAGACGATGTTGACGACCAGCAGGAAGAAGATGGTCGGCGACAGCAGCGGGAAGATCACGGTCCAGAACCGCCGCATCGGGCGGGCGCCGTCAATCGCGGCGGCCTCGATCACGCTCTTTGGAATGCTCTGCAGGCCGGCGAGGAAGAACAGGAAGTTGTAGGAAACCTGCTTCCAGGCGGCGGCCAGGATGATCAGCAACGCGGCCTGATCGCCGTTGAGCAGCGGATTCCAGTCGATGCCCAGGTCCCGCAGGTAGCGCGAGAGCACGCCGAGCGAGGGGTGCAGCATGAAGATCCAGAGCACACCGACGACCGGCGGTGCCACAGCATAAGGCCAGATCAGCAGCGTGCGATAGACCATACCGCCGCGCAGCGGCTTGTCCGCCATGACCGCCAGCAGCAGCGCGAAGGATAGCGAAGAGAAGGCGATCGCAAAGGAGAAGACGAATGTCCTGACGACCGCCTCGAAATAGCGGGGGTCCTTGAACAGTTCCACATAGTTCTCGAACCAGACAAAGCTCGTCGAGAGACCGAAGGCGTCCTGGAGCAGGAACGATTGCAGCACCGCCTGCGCTGCCGGCCAGTAGAAAAAGATCAGCACGATCGCGAGCTGCGGAGCAACCAGCGCGTAAGGCAACAGCTTTGATTGAAAAATCGATTGCTTCTGCATGGCGTCTTGAAAATGGCAGGCCGCGTCATGCGGCCTGCCAGCGTGTTTGCCTCAAGCCATCATGTCAGCGTACGGCGGTCTTTTCAAACTGCCGCAGCATCTGGTTGCCTTTCTCGACGGCGGCATCAAGCGCCTGCTTGGCAGTCTTCTTGCCGGCCAGTGCCTGCTCGATCTCTTCCGACCACATATCGCGCAACTGCACCATGTTGCCGAGGCGCAGGCCGCGGGAATTCTCGGTCGGCTCCTTGTTGGTCAGCTCGAGCAACGGTGTTTCAAGATAGGGCTGGTCCTTGTAGAAGCCCTCTTCCTTGGCCTTCGCGTAAGCCGCCTTGGTGATCGGCAGGTAGCCCGACGCCTTGTGGATCCAGACCTGGCGATCGGTGTCTGACAGGAAAGTCAGGAATTTCGCGACACCCTTGTATTCCTCGGCCGACTTGCCGCCCATGATCCAGAGCGAGGCTCCGCCGATGATCGAGTTCTGAGGCGCTCCCTTGACGTCGGGGTAATACGGCATCGGCACCGCGGTGAAGTTGAACTTGGCCTGGGCCTTGACGTTGCCGAAGAAGGCCGACGACGTCAGGTAGATCGGACATTCGCCCGAGGTGAAGCGGCCCTCGCCGGTGTTGGTGCGGCCGGCATAGTCATAGGTCTTGTCTTTCTGCAACTCGACAAGGTGTTCGAGATGCTTGACCTGCAGCGGACCGTTGAACTCCAGCACGGTGTCGAAGCCGTCGAGGCCGTTGGCCTTGCTGGAGAGCGGCACGTTGTGCCAGGCGGAGAGCTGCTCGAGGTTGACCCAGGTGACCCACGAGCCGGAGAAGCCGCAGGTGGCGTGGCCGTTGGCCTTCAGCTTCTTGGCGGCGTCGAACACCTCCGGCCATGTCTTTGGTATCTCGACATTGGCCTTCTTGAGCGCGTCGAGATTGACCCACATCACCGTGGAAGACGAATTGAAGGGGAACGACAACATTTCTCCCTTCGAGGTCGAATAGTAGCCGGTGATGGCAGGCAGATAGGCCTTGGGATCGAACTTCTCGCCGGTCTCGGCCATCAGCTTGTAGACCGGTTTGACCGCGCCGGTGGCCGCCATCATGGTTGCCGTGCCCACCTCGAACACCTGCATGATGTGTGGCGCGTTGCCGGCGCGGAACGCGGCGATGCCGGCGTTCATCGTATCGGCGTAATTGCCCTTGTAGGTCGGGATCACCTTGTAATCGCTTTGCGAGGCGTTGAAGTCGTTAGCCAGCTTGACGATGACGTCGTTGTTGGCGCCGGTCATCGCGTGCCACCACTGGATTTCAGTCGCTGCGAGCGCCGGCGTGGCGCCAAAAGCCAGTGTGACCGCGACTGCCGCGGCAGCACCGAATCGTCGGAAATTCATCAAAACCCTCCCGGTTGGAACCATCATCTTTCGTTACGCGCGTTAGCAGCGCGGGATGACCGTCAAATGACCGTATAAGCGAAAGTCAGGGTAAGGGGGAAGCCAAGGGGAAGGAAGCGGTAAAAAAGGCGAAGGCCGCCACAGCGCGCGTGGTTCAGCATCATGCTGACGCTGCACCACGTGCGAAGCTGGAGGTGCGCAAGCTTAGCGCTTGCGCTCCGGGCCGCAGACCACGCCCCTTTCGACCAGGGTACCGATCTCGCTCTCGGAGTAGCCGAACTCGCCCAGCACTTCCGCGGCGTGCTGGCTGAATTTGGGCGGCGTGCGGCGCAGGCTCGGCTTGGTCCGCTCGAGCCGGATCGGCGAGGCCACGCCCTTGTACCAATCCTCCTCGATGACGTCGCCGCGGTGGATCGTGTGCGGATTTGTCAGCGCCTGGTCGATTTTCTGCACCGGACCGGCCGGCAGGCCCGCGGCGAGCAGCCGATTGCAGAGTGGCTCGGCCTCATGCTGGCTGAACACGGCGGCAAGTTCGACCCGCAGCGCATCGCGATTGGCGATACGATCCTTGTTGCTCGCAAAGCGCGGGTCGGTGCCGAGCCCCGGCTTGCCGATTTCCTTGACGAGCTTGCGGAAGGTGCCGTCATTGCCAACGCCGATGAAGATGTCGTCGGTCTTGGTCGGGAAGATCGCATAGGGCACCAAATTGGGATGCTCGTTGCCGGTCAGGCCGGGCGGCTTGCCATGCATGAAGTAGTTCGCGGTGTGCGGATGCATGATCGCAAGGCCGGTTTCGTACAGCGTCGTCTCGAGGAATTGGCCCAGTCCCGAGCGTTGCCGCTCGGACAGCGCCATCAGGATTCCGATGGCCGCATAGAGACCGGTCGTAATGTCGACCAGCGGCACGCCGATGCGCATCGGTCCGCTCTCCGGCGAGCCGGTTGCGGCGATCATGCCGGTCATCGCCTGGATGATGGCATCATAGCCAGGATTGCCGCCGCGCGGACCGTCGGCGCCGAAGCCGGAGATGCGGCAATGCACCAGCTTCGGGAATTTCGCGCGCAGCACGTCGTTGCCGATGCCCCATTTGTCGAGCGTGCCCGGCTTGAAATTCTCGATCAGCACGTCGGCCGTCTCCAGCACTTTCATCAGCACCGCGCGTCCACCTTCAGAGGCAAGATCGAGGCCGATCGAGCGCTTGTTGCGGTTGATGCCGACAAAATAGGCCGCGTCCTCCTCGTGGAAGGGAGGGCCCCAGTCGCGCACCTCGTCGCCGGCGGGCGGCTCGACCTTGATCACGTCGGCGCCGTGGTCGGCGAGGATCTGGGTACAATAGGGGCCGCCGAGCACGCGCGTGAGGTCAATCACGCGCAGCCCGCTCATGGCGCCCGCAGCCGCTGGAGGATTCATGGAAGCAACCTTCGTTCAGATGGGATCGTCTAGGCATGATCCGGAAAAGTGTGCAGCGGTTTTCCGAAAGGATCATGCTCAAACGAAGATATGAGATCATGATGCAATTCGACGGAATCGCATCATGATCTCGTGGCTCCCAGAGCTAGCGGTCTTCGCGAGCCCCAGCAATGGCCTGGCACGCGCGCCCGCATGCTGGGGGAACGCAAAATGGCCCGCCGAGAGGAGCGGGCCATTTCGCGTCGCGGATTCTGTCGCCGAACTAGACGACGGTGAGCTTCACATCCACATTGCCGCGGGTCGCGTTGGAATAGGGGCATACCTGGTGGGCCTTCTCCACCAGCGCCTCGGCCTCGCCACGGGGAACGCCGGGCAGCGAGATGGCGAGTTCGACCGCGAGGCCAAAGCCACCTGCCGAGCGCGGGCCGATACCGACCGTCGAGGTCACCGAGGTGTCCGCGGGAACCTTCGGACCGCCCTGCGAGGCCACAAACTTCATGGCGCCGATGAAGCAGGCGGCGTAGCCGGCTGCGAACAATTGCTCGGGATTGTTGCCGGCGCCACCGCCGCCGCCGAGTTCCTTCGGGGTCGCGAGCTTGACGTCGAGCGCGCCGTCGAGGGTTGCGGCGTGGCCGTCACGGCCGCCGGTTGCCTTGGCGCTGGTCTTGTAGAGCACATTCACTGACATGGGGATCTCCCTCTAGCTTGGTTTCGACGCAGTATAGATTTCACACAATTAGATTGTGTACAATACAAAAAGCACGGCCTCACGTTTAATTGTTCGCAATTGAATCCGCCGTCGCGCGCCCCCACAATCATCGCAGAATTTGGAGATTCGATGAGATCGCATATGGTCAGAAAACTAACGGCGGACCAGGCGCTGCGGCTGGACAATCAGATCTGCTTCGCGGTCTATTCGGCGACCCACGCGTTCAATCGCGTCTACAAGCCGCTGCTCGACCGTCTCGGCCTCACCTATCCGCAATATCTCGTGATGCTGACGCTCTGGGAGCGCGACGGTGTCCCGGTCAAGGACATCGGCGAGCGCCTGTTTCTCGACTCCGGCACACTTACACCGCTGCTCAAGCGGCTGGAGGCGGCGCAATTGATCAAGCGGGCCCGCGGCACCGAGGATGAACGCCAGACGCTGATCGCCCTGACTCCGCAGGGCCAAGCGTTGCGCGAGAAGGCGAGGGCTGTTCCGCAGTCGATCGTGGCGGCCTCGGCCTGTTCGGTTGGTGAACTGATGACGATGAAGAACGAGATCGTCGCGTTACGCGACCGGCTGAATGCCGTACTGGAGGAGTAGGGCGAGCCGGTAGCTAAAGGCGCTTCTTGGCAAAGGCCCGGCCGGAGTGGGATTTGAGATATTTCTCGAACGCCAATGCCTTGTATTTGTCCGGGAATGCGCAGTACCGAACAAGCGTCCAAGGTCTGAATTTCGCCGTGTGCGCGGATTTGCCGGCGTTGTGCTCGGGAATTCTACGCTTCAAATCGGCGGTTGCGCCGACGTATACCTGCTCAGGGAACTCGATGCTGCGGATGATGTAGACGTACCACATCGATTCACCAGTCCGTCTTCGCCCTTCGGGCTACGCCGGACACCACACCTCACCGTTCGGGCACCACGCGGCTGCGCCACGCGGAGCCCGAAGGGCGAAGCGTGGTGGAGCCAGGCGGGATCGAACCGCCGACCTCTTGCATGCCATGCAAGCGCTCTCCCAGCTGAGCTATGGCCCCGTGAGGGTACAATAGCAGGGTGCTCTCTAACCCTGCTCCCGCCGGTCTTGGGCGACCCGCGGTGGAGACCCAGAACACAGTTCTGGATCGATCTCAAGTCTCTTCGTCGCTTCCGACGTCGCCAATGATGTCGGTCACGTCTTCATCGCCCTCTTCCTCGTCGGCGATGAAGGTCGAATCGTCGTCGTCATCGTCCTCGATGGTCTCATCGATCTCGATATCGTCCTCGGATTCGGGAACCACGGCCTTGACCTTCCCGGTGTTCTCCTCGGCGTCGGCTTCCTCGAGCGAGACCAATTCTTCGGCTTCCGCGGCCTCCGGCACGTCGGTCGCAGTCGCGGCGGCGGCAGCGGCGGCGCGGCCGCGCGTCGGGGCGACAGGCGCGATTGGCACGACCTCACCGGTGTAGGGTGAGATAACCGGATTCTTGTTCAGGTCGTAGAATTTCTTGCCCGTCGTTGGGCAAATGCGCTTGGTTCCGAGATCGGACTTGGCCACGTGGAGATCCTGGGAATTTTCCTGAAAAACGGTGTTTCACTTGGCTAGTTGAGGGGCCGCTGTCAATAGCGGTTTGCGCGCATTTGACGGGCGCGTGACGCGGTGTTGCCTATGTGATACCTGCCGCGGCGCGAGAGGACACAATCTTGACCCATTCCGATACCCCGACCCCGCTTGAAGCCCGCGCGAGCGGCCCCTTGGCCGGCCAGGTCCGCGTTCCCGGCGACAAGTCGATCTCCCACCGCGCCCTGATCCTGGGCTCGTTCGCGGTCGGCGAAACCCGCATTTCCGGCCTGCTTGAGGGCGAGGACGTGCTCAACACCGCCAGATCGATGCGCGCGCTGGGCGCTCACGTAGAGCGGATCGCACCTTTTGCCTGGTCGGTCCGCGGGGTTGGCGTCGGCGGCTTCGCTGAGCCCGCAGGGGCGCTCGATTTCGGCAATTCCGGCACCGGTTGCCGCCTGGTGATGGGCGCGGTCGCGGGGTGTCCGATCAAGGCCGTGTTCGACGGCGACGCCTCGCTGCGGAGCCGACCGATGCGCCGCATCCTCGATCCCCTCGAATTGATGGGCGCCAGGATCGGCGACATCCGGGAGAGCGGCCGGCTGCCGCTGACGCTGCACGGCGCGCGCTATCCGGTGCCGATCGTCTACAGGACGCCGGTCGCCTCGGCACAGATCAAGTCCGCCGTGCTGCTCGCCGGCCTCTCGGCGCCCGGCGTCACGGCCGTGATCGAGCAGGAAGCGAGCCGCGACCATACCGAATTGATGCTCAAGCATTTCGGCGCCGAGATTTCATCGGTCAAGGAGGGCAGCCACGGCCGCCGGATCACGCTCACCGGTGAGCCCGAACTGCACGGCGCCGAGGTCGTCGTGCCCGCCGATCCGTCATCCGCGTCATTCCCGATCGTGGCTGCGCTGATCGTCGAAGGCTCTGACGTCATCTTCTCCGACGTGATGACCAATCCGCTGCGCACCGGCCTGTTCACCACGCTGCGCGAGATGGGCGCGTCCATCGAGGAGAGCGAGGTGCGGAGCGATGCGGGCGAACCGATGGCGCAATTGCGCGTGCGAGCCTCCAAGCTGCGCGGCGTCGAGGTGCCGCCGGAGCGCGCGCCCTCGATGATCGACGAATATCTGGTGCTGGCGGTCGCGGCGAGCTTTGCCGAAGGCACCACGATCATGCGCGGCTTGCAGGAATTGCGTGTCAAGGAATCCGACCGCCTCGCGGCGACCGCCGACATGCTGCGCGTCAACGGCGTCAAGGTCGAGATCTCCGGCGACGACCTGATTGTCGAAGGCAGGGGGCACGTCGACGGTGGCGGCCTCGTCGCCACCCATATGGATCATCGCATCGCGATGTCGGCGCTGGTGATGGGCCTTGCCTCGGACAAGCCGGTCAAGGTCGACGACACCGCCTTTATCGCCACCAGTTTCCCGGATTTCATTCCGATGATGCGCTCGCTCGGAGCTGAATTCGCATGATTATCGCCATCGACGGACCCGCCGCCTCAGGCAAGGGCACGCTCGGCAAGCGCCTTGCCCACCATTACGGCTACCGCCATCTCGACACTGGCGTGATCTATCGCGCGGTGGCCTATGCGATGTTGGAGGCCGGCGCCGAACTGAGCAACGAGGTGCTGGCAGTCGCCGCCGCGCTGGAGCTCGATCCCGAGAAATTCGGCAATCCGATCCTGAAAACGCAGACGGTCGGCGAGGCGGCCTCGGTGGTCTCGGCGATTCCGGAGGTGCGCGAGGTGCTGGTCAATTTCCAGCGTCAGTTCGCCGCCGATCCGCCGGGCGCCGTGCTCGATGGCCGTGACATCGGCACGGTAATCTGCCCGCATGCCGACGTAAAGATATTCGTGGTCGCCGACCCTCGGGTGCGGGCGCGGCGGCGGACGCTCGAGGCGCGCGCCCGCGGCGAGAACGCCAATGAGGAGGCGGTGCTCGCCGACATTCTCAAGCGCGACGAGCGCGATCAGAACCGCGCGATCGCGCCGCTGCGGCCGGCCCCGGACGCCCATACCCTCGACAATTCCAACCTCGACATCGAGGCTGGCGTGCGCGCTGCCATCGCCATCGTCGAGTCGGTCCGCGCCAAACGCTGAGGTATGATCCGAGGGCCGCGAAGGCGTTGAAGTGCGACATTTGGAGCGCCGGCATGCGCTGCAGCAGCCTTCTGGCCGCGCAAATCGGGCATTTCCGCTTGCCGAAGAAGGGTCTCGGCGCTATATCAGCGCCGTCCGGGCCAACCATCGACGTGATCGAGGCTGTGTCCGAGCGGGCCGGCGACGGGTTTTAGCCCCTGCCGTATCTGGAGGAATGCCCGCTCCCTGTCTTGAGCTCGATACTTTCGCTTCAGGCCCCGGATAAAATCAAACGTGCCGAACGTGCAGTCATGCTGCCGGCCCGCTGTTGCGCCTCCCGCAACGAGCGGCCGTCGGGGTTTGCGGAACCCTGACACTTCACGCGCGGTGCGCCCATCAACCCGAACGGCCGGCACGATCCCGCACCTGGAGAACAAATGGCTTCGAATACTGCGTCTTCATATAATCCGACCCGCGACGATTTCGCGGCGATGCTTGATGAGTCCTTTGCCGGCGGCAATTTGCAGGAAAGCTCGGTCATCAAGGGCAAGGTGGTCGCAATTGAGAAAGACATGGCCGTCATCGACGTCGGCCTGAAGACCGAAGGTCGCGTCGCGTTGCGCGAATTTTCCGGCCCCGGTCGCGACAGCGATCTGAAGGTCGGCGACACCGTTGAGGTGTTCCTCGACCGCATCGAGAATGCGCTCGGAGAAGCCGTGCTGTCGCGCGACAAGGCGCGCCGCGAAGAGAGCTGGGGCAAGCTCGAGAAGGCTTTCCAGAACAACGAAAAGGTCAACGGCGTCATCTTCAACCAGGTCAAGGGCGGCTTTACCGTCGACCTCGACGGTGCCGTGGCCTTCCTGCCGCGTTCGCAGGTCGACATCCGTCCGATCCGCGACGTTGCGCCCTTGATGAACAATTCGCAGCCGTTCCAGATCCTCAAGATGGACCGTCGCCGCGGCAACATCGTGGTGTCGCGCCGCACGGTTCTGGAAGAGACCCGCGCCGAGCAGCGCCAGGAGCTGGTGCAGAACCTCGAAGAGGGCCAGGTGATCGACGGCGTGGTCAAGAACATCACGGATTACGGAGCGTTCGTTGACCTCGGCGGCATCGACGGCCTGCTGCACGTCACCGACATCGCGTGGCGACGCGTCAACCACCCGACCGAGGTGCTGACCATCGGGCAGACGGTGAAGGTCAAGATCATCAAGATCAACCACGAAACGCACCGCATCTCGCTCGGCATGAAGCAGTTGCTGGACGATCCGTGGCAGGGCATCGAGGCGAAGTATCCGCTTGGCGCCCGCTTCACCGGCCGTGTCACCAACATCACCGACTACGGCGCGTTCGTCGAGCTCGAGCCGGGCATCGAAGGCCTGATCCACGTCTCCGAGATGTCGTGGACCAAGAAGAACATGCACCCCGGCAAGATCGTATCGACCTCGCAGGAAGTCGAAGTGCAGGTGTTGGAAGTGGATTCCGTCAAGCGCCGCATCTCGCTCGGCCTCAAGCAAACCATGCGCAATCCCTGGGAGGTCTTCGTCGAGAAGTTCCCGGTCGGTTCCGTGGTCGAGGGCGAGGTCAAGAACAAGACCGAGTTCGGTCTGTTCCTCGGCCTCGATGGCGACGTCGACGGCATGGTCCACCTCTCCGACCTCGATTGGAAGCTTCCGGGCGAGCAGGTCATCGACAACTTCAAGAAGGGCGACATGGTCAAGGCCGTGGTGCTGGATGTCGATGTCGAGAAGGAGCGCATCTCGCTCGGCGTCAAGCAGCTCGAAGGCGACCCCTTCGCCGAACCGGGCGACGTCAAGAAGGGAGCGGTCGTGACCTGCGAAGTGCTCGAAGTGAAGGAGGGCGGCATCGAGGTGAAGATCTCGGGCACCGACTTCACCACCTTCATCAAGCGGTCTGAGCTTGCGCGCGACCGCAACGACCAGCGCGCCGAACGCTTCGCGGTCGGCGAGAAGGTCGACGCCCGCGTCATCCAGTTCGACAAGAAGGCCCGCAAGGTGCAGGTCTCGATCAAGGCGCTGGAAGTCGCAGAAGAGAAGGAAGCCATCGCGCAGTACGGCTCCTCCGATTCGGGTGCGACCCTCGGCGACATCCTCGGCACCGCGCTCAAGAACCGCGGCACCGACAAGTAAGCGTTCGATCGAGAAGAACGATCGGAGGGGCTCCGGCATCCGCCGGGGCCCTTTCGCTTTCGAGGCCATGTGACCGGATTGCGCGTCGCCACGTCCGGCCTTGCCGGTTACGCGAGCCTTGTTTACTTCATATTGCGGCGCAATTGATGTATTTGGCTAAACGAATGGTGACGCTGCGATTGCAGAAGGCAGTGCGCGCTTCAGGAGAAATTCCATGTCGCTGGATTCAGACGTGATCGTGGATCGCCGCCGACTTCGCCGCAAGCTGACGTTCTGGCGCGTCGCCGCCGCGGTCGTTGCGATCGCCGCCATCGTTGGCTTCGGCGTGATTGCGGTCGGCGGCCGCGGAGTGCTCGCGACCTCGGGCTCGATCGCGCGGGTCACGATCGAGGGATTGATCCGCAGCGATCAGGCGCGCGTCGAGGCGCTTGAGCGGCTCGAGAAGTCGCAGGCCGCGGCCGTCATCCTGCACATCAATTCGCCGGGCGGCACCACCGCGGGCTCCGAGCAGCTCTATCAATCGCTGGTGCGGCTGAAGGCCAAGAAGCCGCTCGTCGTCGTCGTCGAGGGATTGGCCGCGTCGGGCGGCTACATCACGGCGATCGCCGCCGATCAGATCGTTGCCCAGCAGAGCTCGCTGGTCGGCTCGATCGGCGTGCTGTTCCAGTTTCCCAACGTCTCCGAACTGATGAAAACCGTCGGGGTGAAGATGGAAGAGATCAAATCTTCGCCACTGAAGGCTGCGCCGAACGGCTTCGAGCCGACCAGTCCGGAGGCACGCGCCGCGATCGACGCGCTCGTGAAGGACTCCTATGCCTGGTTCCGCGGACTGGTGAGGGAGCGGCGCGGCATGGATGACGTCCTTTTGGAAAAGGTCGCGGATGGGCGGGTGTTCACCGGCCGGCAGGCGGTCGATCTCAAGCTGGTCGATCAGCTCGGCGACGAGAAGACTGCGATCGCATGGCTGGTCGCCGAGAAGAAAGTCAAGCCCGACCTTCCGGTGCGTGATTACAGGCTTAATCCACGCTTCGGCGACCTCACTTTTCTGCGCACAGCAGCATCCGTGACGCTCGATGCGCTTGGACTCGGCGCCATCGCGCGACGGATCGAGGAGGGCGGCCTGGTTCAGGCGGTCGATCGATTCGGACTCGACGGCATGTTGGCCCTATGGACCCCCGCCGGGACCAATTGAACCGCGTGGAAGCGTATCCTTTCGGCGTTTCCCGCTCTGCGGGAAGTCCCTAATTCCCCGATCGGGCTATTTGTCACGTGCTTTCGCGGCGTCCAAAATTGATTTAGCGTCTTGACAGTTCAAGGCATTTTCACGGAAATGGACTTCCGCGAGCTCCCGGATCCCACTTCCGATGATCAAATCCGAACTTGTTCAGCGCATTGCCGAGCACAACCCGCACCTCTATCAGCGGGATGTCGAGAACATTGTGAATGCGATCCTCGACGAAATTGTCGCGGCGCTGGCGCGCGGCGACCGCGTCGAGCTCCGCGGTTTTGGCGCCTTTTCGGTGAAGCACCGTCCTGCGCGCGCCGGGCGCAATCCCCGCACCGGCGAGCATGTGCCGGTGGATCAGAAGAGCGTGCCGTTCTTCAAGACCGGCAAGGAAATGCGCGAGCGTCTCAATCGCGATGGCGACGAGACGGACGCCCCAAAGGGCGACGCCGACGCCTCAAAGGCCGAGGCATAGGCGCGCATCGGTCGGTGCCGCGTCGCGGGTCACGCGTTCGCCAAGCTCGATCTCTATGAGAGATGGTCATGCGAAAATTCTTCACCGCGCTGGTCGTCATCCCATTGGGGCTGATCTTCATCATCTTCGCGGTCGCAAACCGCCATTGGGTGACGGTGTCGTTTGATCCGTTCAATTCCGTAACCCCGATGATTGCGGTTACGCTGCCGCTGTTCGTCGTCATCATCGCATCCGCGATCCTGGGCGTCATCGCAGGCAGCACCGCGAGCTGGTTCCGGCAGCGGCATTGGCGCCGCGCGGCCCGGCAGAACGAGGCCGAGACCCGCCAGGCGCGGGCCGAACTGGCCGACCTTCGGGCGGCCGCGGCCGCTTCCCGCGAGGACGCTCAACGCCGCCAGGCGCAGACCCAGCTCGGCTTTTACGGGTCCGCGGGGCGAGACAAGCAGGGCGCGACGTTGTAGAACCCGCCCCATCGGGCCGGGAGCGCTCCGGGTCCGGCGCCGTCCAAAGAGCCGTTTGAGAGACCATGTCCCTGCTTGTCAAAATCTGCGGCCTGTCCACGCGCGAGACGCTCGACGTCGCGCTTGCGGCCGGCGCTGACATGGTCGGATTCGTGTTTTTTCCGCCGTCGCCGCGCCACCTCGCGTTCGAGGACGCGCGCGAGCTCGGCAGGCAGGCCAAGGGTCGGGCGACGAAGGTCGCGCTGACCGTCGATGCCGACGACGCGACGCTTGAAGGCATCGTCGAGGCGCTGCAGCCGGATATCCTGCAATTGCATGGCAAGGAAACCGCCGCCCGGCTGCGTGACATCAAGCGGAAGTTCGGCCTGCCCCTGATGAAGGCGCTGCCGGTGGAGACGGCAGCCGACCTCGCGCCGCTGCCGGGTTATGCCGACGTCGCCGACCGCATCCTGTTTGATGCCCGCGCGCCGAAGAGCGCCACGCGTCCCGGCGGCCTGGGGGCGACGTTCGACTGGCATGTGCTGGAAAATCTCGATTTCGCCCTGCCGTTCATGGTCTCGGGCGGGCTGCACGCCGGCAATGTCGCGGAAGCTGTTCACATCACCCGCGCGAGTGGCGTCGACGTGTCATCGGGCGTCGAGCGCATGCCCGGCGTCAAGGATCCCGACCTGATCCGTGCTTTCATCAGCGCTGCGCGCGCGGCTGACTCTGCTTCACCTCTCCCCGTTTACGCCGAGAGGTCGACCGCGCAACGCGCGGGCGGGTGAGGGGCAACAATGACCGGGCGCACGGAAAAACCCCGCACCCTGACTCTCTCACCGCAGGAGCGGGGCGAGGGAACGGAAACAGCCGCGATGCGGCAAGAAGAACTGATGGTTCGATGAATCAAAATCTGCCCAATTCATTCCGCAGCGGGCCTGACGAGTTCGGGCATTTCGGCATTTTCGGCGGACGTTTCGTCGCCGAAACGCTGATGCCGCTGATCCTCGACCTGGAAAAGGCCTATGCCGAGGCCAAGGCCGATCCGGCGTTCCAAAAGGAAATGAACGGGCACCTGAAGGACTATGTCGGCCGTCCCTCGCCGCTCTATTTCGCCGAGCGGCTGACCGAGCATCTCGGCGGCGCAAAAATCTACTTCAAGCGCGAGGAGCTCAACCACACCGGCTCGCACAAGGTCAACAACGTGCTCGGCCAGATCATGCTGGCGCGGCGCATGGGCAAGAAGCGCATCATTGCCGAGACCGGCGCCGGCCAGCACGGGGTCGCGACCGCAACCCTGTGCGCGCGGTTCGGGCTCGAATGCGTGGTCTATATGGGCGCGGTCGACGTCGCGCGGCAGCAGCCCAACGTGATCCGTATGGAAATGCTGGGGGCCAAGGTGATCCCGGTGCAATCCGGTGCGCGCACGCTGAAGGATGCGATGAACGACGCCTTGCGCGACTGGGTCACCAACGTGCACAACACTTTCTACTGCATCGGTACGGTGGCGGGCCCGCATCCCTATCCTGCGATGGTGCGCGACTTCCAGTCGATCATCGGGAACGAGACGCGCCAGCAATTGCAGGAGGCGGAAGGCCGCCTGCCCGACTCGCTGGTCGCCTGCATCGGGGGCGGCTCGAATGCGATGGGGCTGTTCCACCCCTTCCTCGACGATCCGTCCGTGGAGATTTTTGGCGTCGAGGCCGCTGGCCACGGTTTGACGCAACTCCATGCCGCCTCGATCGCCGGCGGCCGCCCCGGCGTGCTGCATGGCAACCGTACCTATCTCCTGATGGACGAGGACGGGCAGATCACCGAAGCGCATTCGATCTCGGCGGGCCTCGATTATCCCGGCATCGGCCCCGAGCACGCCTGGCTGCACGAAACCGGCCGCGTTAAATATCTCTCGGCCACCGACGACGAAGCGCTCGCCGCGTTCCAGCTCCTGTCGCGGCTCGAAGGCATCATTCCGGCGTTGGAGCCGGCGCACGCCATTGCCAAGGTGATGGAGCTCGCGCCACAGCGGCCCAAGGATCACCTGATGGTGGTCAATCTCTCCGGCCGCGGCGACAAGGACGTGCCGCAGGTCGGCGACATCTTGAAAGGCAAGAAGAAGTGAGGGACCGAGCACGCGTTTCTCACCTCTCCCCGCCGGGGAGAGGTCGGCCGCGCAGCGGCCGGGTGAGGGGTCTTTCCACTCACTCGAACCGGAGCGAGGTTTCGATCATCTCAAGCACGCCTTCGAGATTTTCGTATACGTCCGTGTTTGAGACCCGCACAATAAGAAAGCCGCAGGCTTCGAGGATTTCCGTCCTTGTCGCATCGCGCCTTTTCTCTGAAGCCGTGGAATGCGTGACACCGTCAACCTCGACAATCAGCTTGCCATCGAGGGTTACGAAGTCGACGACGTACCGGTCGATCGGGTGTTGGCGGCGAAATTGCCATCGCGCCAGCCGTCGGTTGCGCAGCGCCTGCCAAAGCTTTGCCTCAGCGCTTGTCTGTGACGCGCGGAGGCTTCGCGCTCTTGCCTCGAACCGCTCCATCCCCCTCACCCGGCTGCTGCGCAGCCGACCTCTCCCCGGATGGGAGAGGTATAGCACAGCGATTGCCACGTCATGACCACTCGGATCGACACTACTTTTGCCGAGCTCGCCAGGCAGGGCCGCTCCGCGTTCGTCACCTTCCTGATGGCCGGAGATCCCGACGCCAAAACCTCGCTCGAGATCATCAAGGCGCTGCCGAAGGCCGGCGCCGATATCATTGAGATCGGCATGCCCTTCACAGATCCGATGGCCGATGGCCCGTCGATTCAGGCCGCGGGCTTGCGTGCGCTCAAGGGCGGCATGACGCTGAAGAAGACGCTGGAGATGGTGCGCGGCTTCCGCAAGGGTAACGACGCCACGCCGCTGGTCCTGATGGGATACTACAATCCGATCTACATCTACGGCGTCGACAAATTTCTGGGCGACGCAAAGGCTGCCGGCGTTGACGGCCTGATCATCGTCGACCTGCCGCCGGAGGAAGACACCGAGCTCTGCATCCCTGCGATGAAAGCCGGGCTGAACTTCATTCGCCTGGCGACGCCGACCACCGACGACAAGCGCCTGCCGGCGGTGCTCGCAAACACCTCGGGCTTTGTCTATTACGTCTCGATTACCGGCATCACCGGCAGCGCGGCCGCGGATTCCGCGGCGGTTGCGCAAGCGGTGGCGCGGATCAAGCGGCACACCAAGCTACCGGTCTGCGTCGGTTTCGGCATCCGCACCCCGGAGGCGGCGCGGGCGATCGCGCAAAACGCCAATGGCGCCGTGGTCGGCTCCGCTCTGGTCGACGCGCTGCGCAGCAGCCTGGATAGCGAGGGCCGCGCGACGGCCAGGACCGTCGCCGCAGTGACTGACCTCGTGTCCTCGCTGGCTCAGGGCGTCCGTGGCGCCAGGCAGGCCGCTGAATAAGCCACAATTTGCGTTGACAAGGCCGCCAGCGGCGGCTTGCCGGGCTTGGCGCGGCCCGCCATATATCGATGTGATGCGGAAGTGATCCGCATGTCGGAGCGAACCATGAACTGGCTCACCAATGTTGTCCGGCCGAAGATCCGCAACATCCTGCGTCGTGAAACGCCGGAGAACCTCTGGATCAAGTGCCCGGATTCCGGGCAGCTCGTGTTCTACAAGGACGTCGAGGCGAACCAGTTCGTCATTCCCGGCTCGAACTATCACATGCGCATGGGCGCGGTGGCGCGGCTGAAGTCGATCTTCGACAACGAGACCTGGTTCGACGTCGCGCTGCCCGAGGTGACGGCCGATCCGCTAAAATTCCGCGACGAGCGCAAATATGTCGACCGCATCAAGGATGCGCGGGCCAAGACCGGGCTGAACGACGCGATCAAGGTCGGTTATGGCAAGCTCGAAGGTGCCGGCGTCGTGATCGCTGTGCAGGATTTCGATTTCATGGGCGGCTCGCTCGGCATGGCCGCGGGTGAAGCGATCGTGCGTGGGCTCGAGCTTGCGGTCGAGAAGAAATCGCCCTTCATCGTCTTTGCGGCGAGCGGCGGCGCACGGATGCAGGAAGGTATTCTGTCGCTGATGCAGATGCCGCGAACCACCGTCGGCGTACAGATGCTGCGCGAGGCCAAGCAGCCCTACATCGTCGTGCTGACCAATCCAACCACCGGCGGCGTCACCGCATCCTATGCAATGCTGGGCGACGTCCACATTGCGGAGCCCGGCGCGCTGATCGGCTTTGCTGGCGCGCGCGTGATCGAGCAGACCATCCGCGAGAAGTTGCCCGAGGGCTTCCAGCGCGCCGAATATCTGAAGGAGCATGGCATGGTGGATATGGTCGTGCACCGCCACGACATGCGCGCCACGCTGGCGCGGCTTTGCCGATTGCTGACCAAATCGCCGGCCCTCGAGACAGCGTCCAAACCTGTGGCCGCCGTTGCGACGCCGGCCCAGATCGTCACGGCTCCGGAGACGGTGCCGGCCGCGCCGCACGCGTGAACTTATCCGCCGCCAGACCGCAGCCCTCTTTCGAGGAGCTGATCACGCGGTTGTCGGCGCTGCATCCCAGCCGCATCGATCTCAGCCTCGATCGCATGCACGGCTTGATGGAGCGGCTTGGGCACCCCGAACGCAAGTTGCCGCCGGTGATCCATGTCGCCGGCACCAACGGCAAGGGCTCGACCATCGCCTATCTGCGCGCGATCCTGGAAGCTGCAGGCCTGAGCGTGCATGTCTTCACCTCGCCCTATCTGGTACGGCTCAACGAATGCTACCGGCTAGGGGCGGCCGGCGGCGGCAAGCTCGTCAGTGACGACGAATTGCGCGGGACGCTCGAGCATTGCGAGCACGTGAATGCAGGCAATCCCGTCACCATCTTCGAGATAGAGACCGCGGCCGCGTTCTGCCTGTTCGCCAAGCATCCTGCCGATGTCGCGCTGCTCGAGGTCGGTCTCGGCGGCCGACTTGATTCGACCAACGTGGTGGAAACCCCGCTCGCCTCCGTGATCACACCCGTCAGCATGGACCACATGGAATTCCTCGGCGATACGCTGACGTCGATCGCCAGCGAGAAGGCCGCGATCATCAAGCGCAAGGTGCCGGTGATCTGCGCCGAGCAGGCGCCGGAGGCGATGGCGGTGGTCGAGGCGCAGGCGGACCGCATGCGCGCGCCGCTGCACGCAGCCGGGCAACAATGGCATGTCAGCGTCGAGCGCGGCCGGCTGGTCTATCAGGACGATCGCGGATTGTTGGACCTTGCCGCGCCAAGACTGTTCGGCCGGCACCAGTTCGACAATGCGGGCCTGGCGATCGCGACGCTGCGCGCGATCGACGCATTCAAGCTGAATATCGCGGCCTACGAGACCGGCATTGTCAGCGCTGAATGGCCGGCGCGTATGCAGCGTCTGGCCTCTGGCGCGCTGGTCTGCCAGGGACCGCAGGGCTGCGAGGTCTGGCTCGACGGCGGGCATAATGCCGAGGGCGGCCGCGTCACGGCGGCGGCGCTCGGCGATCTCGAGGAGCGCGTGCCGCGTCCGCTCGTCGTCATTGCCGGCATGATGGACAACAAGGATGCCGACGCCTTCCTCGCCAATTTCGCCGGTCTGACGCGCCATATCATCGCAGTCCCGGTGCCTCGCCGCGACAACGGCATGCCGCCGGAACGGCTGGCCGATGCCGCACGCGCACAGGGCATGCGCGTCGAAATCGCAACCGGTGTCGATACCGCTTTGCAGCGGCTCGCCGCGCTCGCTTATGAGGTGCCGCCGCGCATTCTCATCACGGGATCGCTCTATCTCGCCGGACCAGTGCTCGCGGCGAACGGCACGTCTCCTGAATGATGGGTCGCGCACCCACCCCGGACCGGTGAAGGGAGCAACTGGCATCATGCGCTTTGCTGCAATCGCCGACGTGCACGGCAACCATCTCGCGCTGGATGCTGTCATTGCCGACATCCGCGCGCAGGGAATTTTCGATATCGTTGACCTCGGCGATATGGCCAGCGGCCCGCTCGACGCGCGCCGGACGATGGATGCGCTGATCGCGCTCGATGCGGTTCACGTGCTCGGCAATCATGACCGCTATCTGATCGACCGTCCGCCGGAGAAAATGGGTTCATGGGATCGGCCGGCGCATGCGCAGCTCGATGCACGGCATCTCGACTGGCTGCAGGCGCTGCCATCAACGCGCGTCTTTCGCGACGACGTATTCCTCTGCCACGCGACGCCGGCGGATGACGAGGCTTACTGGCTGGAAACGGTGCTACCGAACGGCGAGGTCTGCGCCGCTTCGCTGGAATCGATTGAGGCGAAAGCCGCGGGCGTGACGCAGCCGCTGATCCTGTGCGCCCACAGCCATATTGCCCGAGCGGTTCGACTTCGTGATGGCCGGCTGGTCGTCAATCCCGGCAGTGTCGGATCGCCAGGCTATCGCGATGTCCGTCCCTGTCCGCATGTCATTGAGGCCGGCTCCCCGGATGCGCGCTACGCGATTCTGGAGTGCGTTGACGGCTCTTGGCACGTGACCTTTCGCCATGTGCCGTACGATCACGACGCAATGGCCGCGCTGGCGCGGCAAAACGGCAAGCCGGAGCTCGCATCGGCGCTGGCAACGGGGTGGATACGCTGACTCGACTCGCGTCACCTCACCGCTTTCATTCGACGAGACGCGCAAAAAGGAAACGGCCGGCTCATTGCCGGCCGCCCCACAATTCTTCTAACAGAAGCGGATCAGACCGCAGCGGAAATCCACTGCTGCAGCTTCGCCTTCGGCGCGGCGCCAACCTGGCGCGACGCCATTTCACCGCCCTTGAAAATCATCAGGGTCGGGATCGACATCACACCATACTTTGACGCCGTCTTCGGGCTCTCATCGACGTTGAGCTTCACGATCTTGACCTTGTCGCCCATTGCGCCGGAAATCTCGTCAAGGGCGGGCGCGATCATGCGGCACGGACCACACCACTCGGCCCAGAAATCGACGACCACCGGCCCGGTCGCCTTGAGCACTTCGGCTTCGAAATCGGCGTCAGACACCTTGCCAACGGCCATGGGATTACCTCGTTCAGTTGAGATGGAAGACGCTTGGGAATCGCGCCCCGGGAGCATGCCCAATACCTATGAACGCCGCGTTGCCGGGTCAAGCTTGGCCGTCCCGGCATCGTCTTATGCCAGCCCGGCGTCCAGCGCGGGGGCCGAAATCTCCATCATTTCAGGCGTTTCGGTCCATAACAGCGCCGCCCGGACCGGGAGTTGGGGATAAAGCTTCGAGAGCACCGCCCGGTATAGCGAAAGCTGCCTGACGTAGCCCCTCGGCGCCGCGGCGGCCGTCTCGGGTGGGGCGTGGTTGGTCTTGAAATCGACGATCAGAACCTCCTTCGGTGTCACCACCAGCCGGTCGATCTGGCCCGAGATGAGCGCCATGGGCTCGCCCGGCCGCTCCAGCCGGCCGACGATCGAGACCTCCGCGCGGCTGCCGGGCGCAAACACCGCCGCAAAGCGCGGGTCCACGATCAGGTCGAGCACCTGTCCGGCAAGCGCCGCGCGTTCCTCTTCGCTCCAGCCATCGGCATTGCGGGCGAGATAGAAGAGCGCGGCGGCGCGCCGCCGTTCCGCGGCGACATCGGGCAGCGACTGCAACAGGCGATGCACCAGCGTACCGCGTTGCAGGGCGCGGGCACGCAACGTGACGGATTCGCCGGTTCGCACGTGATGGCCGTCGTCACCGGCGGGATCGGATGGACGCAGCAGCCCCCCTCCCGCCGTCTCGGGCGCGGCCGGCGTGCGCAACCATGCCGGCAATGCGATCGACGATGTCAGGGTCGGAGCCGCGGCGCCTGTGACCGCCGCGCCATCCTCCACCCGCGAATAGCGTTTCACCTTGCCCGCTGGCGTCTCCAGTTCCTCGAGCCGCAGCTCTGAATTGGCGAGGCCTTTCGTGATCAGGTCGTACCAGGAGGATTTGCGCACCGTGGTCGTGTTGCCGGGCTTGCAGCCGCCGACGATCAGTCGATCGGCGGCGCGCGTCATCGCGACATAGAGCAGGCGGCGATATTCGTCCTCGGTGTCGGCGAGCATCGCCTTGCGCGCTTCGGCGACGCCGGGCGGATCATCCGCCTTCTTGCCCGCCCACACGACGACGCCGGCCGCTTGCGGCGCGGCGTTGCCCTGCGGCAGGTGAATCAGCCGCAGCCGTTGCGTATCCGACGGCGAGGTCGTGGTATCAACCAGGAACACGACCGAGGATTCCAGTCCCTTGGCGCCGTGTACGGTCATGACGCGGACCTCGTCACGCGAGATCTCCATGTCGCGCTTAACCTCGGTGTCGGCAGCGCGCAGCCAGGCTACAAAGCCCTGCAGCGAGGCTGGCGCCTTGCGCTCATAGTTCAGTGCGAGCTCGAGAAATTCGTCGAGCGCGTCATTGGCCTCATGCCCGAGCCGCCGCAGGATTCGCGCCCGTCCGCTGTCGCCGCCGAGCAGCCAGGCATAAAATGCAAACGGCGTTTCATGGGGAAAGCGGCGCTCGCATTGTTCGAGACGGCTGAGCACGGCGCTCAAGCGCTCATCGGCCGGCGCATGCGCGGCGAGCGACTCGCGCAGCGACCCACGCCGCTGCCACGCGAGCCTGAACAGATCGTCGTCGGTCAGGCCGAACAGCGGGCTCTTCAGAGCGACCGCCAGCGCGAGATCGTCCTGCGGCAGCAGCAATGCGTCCGCAAGGTTCATCAGGTCGATGATCGCGATGTGCTCGGTGAGCTTCAGCCGGTCGGCGCCGGCGACCGGAATATTGGCGTGCTTCAGCGCCTGGATCACGGCATCGAACGCGTTGCCGCGCCGCCGCACCAGGATCAGCATGTCGCCATAGCGCAGCGGTCGGCGCGCGCCAGCGCTGCCAGTCGTGACGCCGCTCTCGACGAGGCGCTTGATCTCGGCCTGGATCCGCTTTGCGAGCTTCACTTCCGGGCTTGTCACCGACACGCCGTCAAACGGCGCGCGCCACCCCTCGATATCCTGCCTGTCGTCGGCCTGCGCCAGGTCCCAGAGCTCGATCAGGCTTGGGCCCGCATCCGCCATGGCGTTGTGGATCGGATATCCGTTCTCGACGGCATGAATGCTCCGGAAGATCTCCTGCTCGCGGAACACTTGGTCGACCGAATGCAGGATTGCAGGGCCTGAGCGGAACGAATAGGTGAAGGAAACCGGATCGAACTTCAGCCCGGCAGCCTCGAACCGCCTCTTCAGCTCGCGGCGGCGCAGGTCGAATTCGCGCGGCGCGGCCCCCTGGAACGAGAAGATAGACTGCTTCTCGTCGCCCACGGCAAAGACCGTGCGCACCAGGCCGTCGCGCGCACCAGCGCCGGAAGTGAATTCCGAGATGATGTGCGCCACGATGTCCCACTGCCGCGGGCTCGTATCCTGTGCCTCGTCGATCAGCACGTGGTCGACACCGCGGTCGAGCTTGTAATGCACCCAGCCGGAGGAGACGCGGTCGAGCATCGCCAGCGTCTTGTCGATGAGATCGTCATAGTCGAGCAGACCGCGTTCAAGCTTTTCGCGGCGATAGCTGGCGGCGGCAGCGGTTGCGATATGGATCAGCGCCTCGGTGCGGTCGCGTACCATCACCGCGCGACGCCGTTCGATCAGGGGACCCAGACGATCAATCTCTGACTCGAATCTCCGACCGGCGGCTGCGTTATGCTTCACGAAGCCATTCGTTACGACCGAAGCTCGAGGGGTGCGATCATCGGTGAGAAACACTCCGAGGTATTCGTCGACTTGAGCGGCGCCGGTGAAATTTAGCGCACCGCGCAACCGCGCGGCTTGCTTCTGATCCGCCTTGCTGCCGGTGTCGAGGACCGAGGCCATCTCCCGCCAACTCGATCGCGGCAGACAGGGACCGTCCACGATATCGCGTTCGGCATCCTCGATGCGATCGTTGGGGGAAACGCCGAGCGCGGCCGACACCTGCGCGGCGGCGGACGCCGCGCCGCCCGCGGTATCGGTCCAGGCCATGAAGTGATCGCGGCTCAGGCATGCCTCGCGGACCACGTCCTTGAAGGTGACGTCAGCGGCGCTCGCCATCGCCGTCATCAGCGCGCGGCCGATAGCGCTGTCGGGATTGCGCGAGGCTTCCAGGAATACGGCGAGATTGGCGCGCTCCATCATCTCGTTCTGCTCGCGCTCATCGAGTACGGCGAAGCGCGCCGGCACGTTGGCCTCGAACGGAAACTGCTGCAGCAGACGCGTGCACAGCGCGTGGATGGTCTGCACCTTGAGCCCGCCCGGCGTCTCCAGCGCGCAGGCGAAAAGCTTGCGTGCATCGCGCCGGAGCCTTGCGTCGGGATGGGCGATGCCGACCTCGCGGATCGCGGCATCGAGCGCGGTATCGTCGAGCGTGACCCAATGACCGAGGGTCGTGAACACGCGCTCGGCCATGTTGGCGGCAGCGGCCTTGGTGAAGGTGATGCAGAGGATCTTTTCCGGCGGCACGCCGTCGAGCAGCAGGCGGATAACGCGTTGGACAAGAACGTGCGTCTTGCCCGAGCCGGCATTGGCTGACACGAAGGTGGACGCCTTGGGATCGGATGCGCGGGCTTGCGCGTCGCGCACCGCTGACGGGACGGGGCGGGGTGCTTTCACCATTCCTCGATCCCCAGGCCGCCGGCCGCGGACCATTCCTTGATGCGGGCAAGGTCGTCATAGGTGCCATAGCGGTTCGCCCACATCGACAGGTTCAGCGAGGTGTAGGCCTGCCGCTCATCCTCGAAGGCGCGGATCAGCGCCGCCAGTTTGCGCAGCGCGCCGTCGGCCGCCTCGTCCGGCGGCTGCGGGGTGTCATTGGGGCGGATCTTCAGCTCCAGCGAGCGCTGCTCGCCCGGCGGATTGTTGCCGCTGAGCCTGACATAGGCGAGCTCGCCGACCGGGGAGTCGGCCCCGATGCCGGGAAAGCCTCCCTCGCGCAGGATCGCGGCCTCCAGCGTGAGCTGCGGTGACAGGCCCATGCGCACCTGTTTTCCGGTCGGCGGCTGCCCGGTCTTGTAATCGAGAATCGCGAAGCTGCCGTCGTGCCGCCGCTCGATGCGATCGGCGCGGGCCGAGAGGATGAAAGTGCGCTCGTTATCGAGGGGAATGGCGATCTCGCCACGGATCTCGGCCTTGATCATGTCAATCTGGTCGCGCCGCGCAGTTTCCCATTCGGCAAACCACGCCGCGATGCGCTGGAAGCGCGGCCACCACAGCGCGCGGGCCTCGGGCCGCTCCATCAGGGGCGCAAAATGCTTGCCGCCGATCTCGCGCAGCGCACGCCTGATGTCGTCGGGCAACATATCGGCATAGACTTGCGTGAACTCGCCAAGCGCTTCGTGGATCGCCGAGCCGCGATCGGCGGCCGACAGCGGCATGTCGACGGGATCGAGCGGATCGAGCCTCAGGATGTAGCGGGCATAGATCGTGTAGGGATCGCGCAGCCAGTCCTCGATCGCGGTGACCGACATCCGCAGCGGCCGTGTCCCGCGCGGCGGCCGCGGCTCGGGCTGCGGGATTGGCTCGACCTTGTCGGGCCGGTCGAGCTCGGCGGCATATTGCACATAGATGTCGCCGGCCGATTTCGCGATTCTCCAGCGCGTGTCGCCAGCGACCGCTTCCAGCCGATGCAGGAAGCGCGAGGCGACCGCCGGCGCGCCGCCGACCTTGGCCGCATGGGTGAGGATCACCTCATCATGGCCGAGCAGTTGCGCGAAGTCGTGTGCGGAGAGGCCGATTCGACGTTCGGGGAGGTCGAGGCCGAGCTCGTGCCGCATCGGCCGGCTCAGCCAGGGATCGACCCGTGGCGCCGGCGGCCACACGCCTTCGACCAGCCCGCCCAGGATGACGCGATCGGATTCGGTGAGACGGGCTTCGAGCTGGCCGAAGATATTGAGTTGCGTGCGCGAGGATTCCGGCCGTCGCACCATGCGGTCGGCGAACGCCGTCTGAAATACGTCGGGATAGTCGGCAAGCGACGTCATCAGCCCGCTGGGCTGCTGCCTGGCGAGCAGCTCGTCAAAGGCCGATGCCAGCGCCTCGCCCGCACGCTCCTCGAACGCGACGGAGATGCCCTGCTGGTCGCACGACAACGCAATCAGCGCGTCGCGATGCCGCGACGCCAACTCGGCGAAATCATGCGGCTTCGATGCCGCGACGCCTTCCAGCGGCGCCAGCGCCGCCTGCAGCCTCGCGATCAGCGCCTGCGCTTGGTTGAGATCCTTGTCCCGCAGGCGCGCGCGCTGCTCCTGCGCGTGCAGCGACGAGGTTTCGCCGTGGTGGAGCTTTGCGAGCTCGGCACGGAAGCGTTCGAAATCGCGTGCGAGGCCGCCGCTGCCGGCCTGCGGCCGTGTGCCGCGCAGCAGGGCGATCTCAAGCACTTCGATGGCGCGCTTGAGCGCGCCTTGCGCGCCGCCGAGCCGGAATAGCGGATGCTTGAGCAGCGCCAGCAATGTCGGCGGCTCCAGCCCCTTCGCAGCCGCCTCCGCGGTGAGGCGGGCAAACACGCCGGCCGGCGTCTCCATCAGCGCGTCACCGCCGGAATCGTCGAACTCGAGATTCCAGCGCATCAGTGACGCCATCACCCGCCGCGCCAGCGCGCGGTCCGGGGTCACCAGCGCCGCCGATTTGCCGAGATGCCGTGCCTCGCGCATCGCCACTGCAATTGCGAGCGCTTCCATCTCCGGATTGGGCGCCTCGATCACGGCGAGATTGGTCATGCCGGCGGCAATGCGTTCGACGATCTCCGGCCGCTCCAGCCGGTCGTGCCATTGCGCTGTCGCTGTCGATGGCCGCATCGTTTCCGACACCAGAACGTCGCGGCCGCGCGGCGCGGCTGCTGCCAGGATCTCGACATCGCGCCGCTTGATGCCGAAGCGGTCGAGCAGGGTGTGCATCGCAAATTGCGGATGGTTCGACGAGGGCGGCATCGTGAATTTGCCTTGCGCATCGCGCTCGCCGCCGATCGTGTCCCAGGATTCCTCGTCGAGATCGGTGTCGAGCCCCGGCAGCACCACGGCGCCGTTTTGAAGTTTCGCCACTGCGTGCAGGAATCTTGCGGTAGCGGGCATCGAGCCGGTCGAACCGGCTGCGATCACCGGTCCGGCGTGATGCTTGCCGAGCCGTGCGGCTTCCGCCTCGATCAGGAGATCGCGCCGTGCCGCCGGCTCGATCTTGCCGATTTCCTTCAGATAGTTCGGCCACGCATCGCGCGCGATGCGCAGGAATTCCAGCGAATGTTGCCAGTATTTGTCGAGTTGGTCAGGTACGAGCCTGTCGAGCGCGCGCCAATCGACGCCACGCGTGACCATGTCGTCCATCAGCCGCGCGAGGTCGCCGGCGAGTTGCAGCGTCGAGGCCGGGCCTCCAACCACAAGCGGAGACGATACCGGCGTCTTGGCCCAGGCCGCGACCAGATGCGCGAGCGTCAGGCGTCGTTCGAGTTCGCCGAGCTTCGGAGGAATATCGAGCAGCGCCGCGCCGCCGACTTCGTCTGACTGGTCGGCGAAGGCGAGTTCGTCCTCATCGATGTCGCCCAGCGCGACAATGCGCGGCAGCACGGCGGCATCGGCTTCCAGCACGTCGAGGAAGATTTCGCGCGCCAGCCGCCCGGCGCGCCGGGTCGGCAGATAAAGCGTGGCCCTGGCAAGCTTCGCCGGATCGCCGCGCGCCTCGAATCCCTCGACCAGCCGGCCTTCGACCAACGCCGAGATGACGGTGCGCAAGAAGGGCGCGGAGATAGGAACGCTGAAAACGCGCATGGGCTGCCTGATTCGGAATCAGGCGCCAATATAGGGAGCGGCAGCCGGTTGGTCATGGCCGGTAGGACGGTCATCCCCGTTCCCCACTGTCATGCCCCGCTCGGGCGGCGGCGGATTGTTCTACGCCACGCTCTCCAAAAACGCCTCTTCCGCGGCCTGGACCGCCTCCGGGGTTCCGACATGCATCCAGACGCCGTCGAGACGGAGGCCGAACAGCCGCTCCTGGTCGTTGGCGCGGTCGAACATCTTGGTCAGCGAGAATTCGCCGGTGGGCGCGTCGGCAAACAGCGCCGGCGACATGATCGCCGCGCCTGCATAGACGAAGGGGACCACCTGGTGCTCCCGCCGCTTGCGCAGCGCGCCGTCGGGCAGCATCGCGTAATCGCCGCGGCCGCCATAGCCAATGCTGCTGGTGGTCGGCGCCATCAACAGAAGGATGTCCATGCATGCGGGGTCGAAGATCTCGGCGAGCCGCGCAAGATTGGACCGCACGCCGTCGATCCACATCGTGTCGGCGTTGAGATGGAAGAAGGGTGCATCGCCGAGCAGTGGTAATGCCTTGACGATCGCGCCGCCTGTCCCCAGCACCTGGTCGCGCTCGTCGGAGATGATCACGCGCGGGCGGCCGCGGGTCTTGACATGCTCGATGATCTGGTCCGGCAGATAGTGCACGTTGACGACAGCTTCGTCGACGCCGACACAGGCAAGCTTGTCGAGCACGTGGTCGAGCAGCGGTTGGCCCGCGACGCTCACCAGCGGCTTCGGCATTGTGTTGGTCAAGGGTCGCATGCGCACGCCGAGGCCGGCGGCGAGCACCATGGCTTTGTGGGGGGTAACTGGCATCTTCCGGACGGTCTCAGTCATTATCTTCCTGCACCCGCAATCATATCACGGCGATTCGGCAGGCACATAAGTCAGACGCCATAGTCATCGGACATGACGGCCGTAAGACGACTATGGCGCAAGAACCTCTTGGTTTGAACGTGATCTTGTCGGAAAACCGGTCTCCACTTTTCGGAATCGCGCCTTAGGCGTCCGCGGCCTGAGAGCCGCGCTTGGCCATTTTCTTTTTCTTGTCGCCCGGTCTCAGGAAATTGACGCCGATCTGATCGCCATTGACCCAGGCCAGCTCGCACCGCCGGTAGGCCAGTCCTGTAGACGACAGCAGAAGGAAAAACTCTTTCAGGTGCAGCCCCTCGACCGATCCGTCGACGGTGAGCTTGGCACCGGTCTCGGACACGTCTTCCATGACGCAATCGCGGCGCCAGGTGCCATCGATGCCCATCATATGAGCCGCGATACCGCGCTCGAATGTCACCCGATCGCCCTTGCGCCGCTCCGCCGCCATCCCGTGGTCCTGCTCCGGATCCGGCCGCTCCAGTAGACGGAGCACGGCCTCCGTCAGCGTAGGCGGTCGAGGGCTAACAACCGGTAAAAACCTACGGGTCCGGAGTCGGGACGTTGGCTGCATACCAGTGGCGGAACTCCGCGAGCGCCGGGTGGGCCAGCGACCGATTGAGGTAGGTCCAGATCCGCGGCTGGTGTTTCAGGTATTGCGGCTTGCCGTCGCGCCGGTTCAGCCGGGCGAAGGTCCCGAGCAGCCTTGTGTTGCGCTGCGCCGACATGATGGCGTAGAGCTCGGCGAGATTGGCCGGATCGAAGCCGTCGTCGGTCATGCGCCGCGCCTTGATGTAGCGGGTCAGGAGCGACAGTTCGAGCTGTTCGGGCACGTCGATCCGCGCATCCTGCAACAGCGACACGAGGTCGTAGGTCGCGGGGCCCAGCAGCGCATCCTGGAAATCGATGATGCCGACGCGCTGGATTCCGGTGCGCTCGGCGAGCCATATGATGTTGGGCGAATGGAAGTCGCGCAACACCCAGGTCGGCGTCGCCGCAGCCGGCTTCTCCAGAAGCGTCCGCCACATTGCGAAGAATTCGGTGCGGAGCTGGTCGCTCGGCTGGACGCCGCGATCGGGCAAATACCATTCGAGCATCAGCCCGATCTCGATCAGCCAGGCGTCGATGTCGAACACCGGCATCTCGTAGCTTGTCTCGGGCGTCAGCGGCAGCGCGGTCGGCAGCGCCTCGCGATGCAGCGCCGCCAGCATGTCGATCGCAACCTCATAGCGCTCGGCGATCGGCTGCGGTGGATCGCCTTCGATCACGCCGGCGCTGCCGAAATCCTCGGTGATGAGGAAGCCGGCCTCGAGATCGGTGTGCCGGATCGCGGGCGCGGAAAACCCGTGCTCGCGCAGGCCATTTCCGATCGCGACGAACGGCCTGGCATCCTCGGCGAGATGCACCGCAGCGCTGTAGGATTTGCCGTCGTAGATCGCCGGACCATCCGGCCGCCGCGGCGCGTTCATCAGGATGGCGGTGCCGTCGTCGGTGCGCAACCTCGCATAGGAACGCGTCGAGGCGTCCCCCGGCATGCGCAGCCGCTTGGCGCCGATATAGCCGGCGTTATCCAGGAACTGGCGCAGCAGCTTCAGCCGTGTGACTTTTGCCGCGGCCTTCCCGTGACCGGTAATCTCCGCCGCACGCGCTGTCGATCCCAGCGCAGGACGATGGCTGAAGGCGATGTCGATGCGGTCCTCGGGCAGCGCGTCGGGCGCGCGCTCCGGCCACTCGATCAGCGCCACGATTCCCTCGGGCAACGGCGACAGCTCGATCTCATCGAGCTCGCTCGCATCGTTGATGCGGTAGAGGTCGGCGTGAACCAGCGGAAACGGCGGCAGCTCGTAGCTTTGCGCGAGCGTAAATGTCGGGCTTGGCACTTCCAGCGTCTCATCGTCGGCAAGATGACGGATCAGCGCACGCGCGGCGGCGGTCTTGCCGGCGCCGAGATCGCCGGACAGCGTGATCACGTCGCCGGCGCCGATCAGCAGCGCGAGATCAGCCATTAGCTCCGCTGTCGCGGCTTCGTTCGCGAGCGCCACAGAGAATGTGGTGATCGCAATCATTCGGCGGCGTTGCGATGTGCGGTCTGGTCGGTCGGGAAATCGCAGGTCACGGTCGTGCCCTTGCCGACGGTCGAATCGACACGCACCCGGCCGCCATGCAATTCGACAAAGGAGCGCACCAGCGACAGGCCTAGTCCGGCGCCGCGGTGCCGGGAGCCATGGGAGTGACTCTCGAACCAGTTGAAGACCTTGTCGCGCATTTCAGGCGGAATGCCGGGGCCGGAGTCGGTGACCGCGAACACCACACTGTGCGCGTTCCGGCGCGCGCTGATCGTGACGGTGGCATCGTGCGGCGAGAAGCCGACCGCATTGGCAAGCAGGTTGTAGAGCACCTGCACGACGCGCCGCTCGTCACCGATGAAGCCGCCGATGTCAGGTTCGATATTGACCTTGAGTGCGATGCGATCGGTGGCGAGCCGGTCCTGGATGCCTTCGGCGGCGGCCTCGATCGCCTTGCCGATATTGACCGGGCCAAGCTCGAGCTTCATCGCACCGGCATCGATGGTGGCGAGATCCAGGATGTTGTTGGTCAGCGCGAGCAGCGCGTTGGTCGATTTGGTGACGTAGTCGAGATATTCGGCCTGCTTCGGCGTCAGCGGGCCGGTCGAGGGATCGCTGAGGAAGTGCGCGAAGCCGATGATGGTGGTGAGCGGTGCACGCAGCTCGTAGGAAACGTGGTGGACGAAGTCCACCTTTATCTGGTCTGCGGCCTCGAGCGCCTCGTTACGCTCGCGCAGGGCGCGCTCGACATTCTCGGTGTCGGTGATGTCCTGGAAGGTCAGGAGCGTCGCGCCGTCCGGCAGTGGAATGGTCATGCAGTCGAGCACGCTGCCATCCTTGCGCTCCAGCTTGAGCGCGACCTGGGCGCGGTTCTCGATTGCGGTGATGGATTCGCGCAGGGTTCGCCACGTCAATGCGTCATCGTAGAGCGGTTTGCACATCGCCTCCACGGTCTCGATATGCGGCTCCTCGTGCAGCGCGTCGGGTGGAAGCTTCCATAGCTTCGCGAAGGCCGGATTGGACAGGCGGGCGCGGCCGTTGCTGCCGAACACCGCGACTGCCTCGCCGAGGTTGTCGAGGGTTTCGCGCTGTACCCGCGTCAGGCCGTCGAACCGGCGCGCGAGGTCGAGGCTCTCGGTGACGTTGTCGAACAGATAGGTGACGCCGCCTTCGAGGTTTGGCGTGGTGACGACGCTGACCGCTCGGCCGTCCGGCAGGAACCAGGTATAGGTCTCGGATTCGACCGCGCGATAGGCCTCGTGCAGCTTGGCCTTCCAGGCGCGGAAATCCGGCTGCTCCGGCAGCTTGCGGTTGGCGCGCAGGCGGTCGAGAATACTGGAATCATCCGGGTTGCTGTCGAGGAAGGACTGGTCGAGACCCCACAGCCGCCGGTAGGATTCATTGTAAAAGGCAAGGCGGCGGTCGGCGTCGAAAACCGCGACGCCCGAGGACAATTGGTCGAGGGTGCGCCGGTGGGCTTCGACCATCCGCGTCATTGCCGCACGCAGCGCCGCTGCCTCGCTGGCGTCGATCGCGATGCCGGCGCTGCCGCCGCTAAGCCTGAGCGCCTGCACGTCGTAAATCCGCCGCTCGCCGCTGACCACGATCGGCAGGCGGGCGGCATAGCTCGCATTGTCGTTCAGCGAGCGGATCAGTTCGGTGCGCTGGTCGCTTTCGAGCAGTTCGAGGTTACGATGGAGCGCATCAGCAACGCTTGCGCCCTCGGTCGCGTGGACATAGGCCGCGTTGGCATAGCGCAGATTGCCTTGAGCGCTCTTGGCCCAGATCGGCCATGGCGCGGCCGCCGCGAAGTCGCGAAGCAGCTCGGTCTCCTCCATCAGCGCCTTGTGGCGCAGGTTGGCTTCGGCGAGCTCGCGGCGTAGCCCGCTGAGCTCGCGAATCCGCACGATGGCTCGGCCGCCGATCGCGCGCCCCATCGCCTCGATGGCGCGGCCCGCCGACGTCGAGAGATTGAGCAGGAAGGCCTCGCCCTTTTCGCGCAACGCGTCGACCGCGTGATCCATCTGCAGCGCCGGCTCGGGCGGCAGCCAGGTTCCGAAGGCGAGGATGCGCTGCGGGGAGCTCTCCTGCGACATCACGAGCGAGATGTCTCCGCTGATCTGCGGCCGGTCGTCGCCGGCGGCCCAGGAGATCAAGACCTGCGGCTCGGCGAAAAGCAGCGCGCGCAGGCGGTCGGATTGCGCCTGGAGGTCCGATATCTCGGAGCGCAGCCGCGCCTCGTTTCCGGTTGCGCGCACGCGGGTGCGCATCAACAGGATCGCGGCGACGACCGAAAAGCCGACGAGCGCCAGTGACGTCGCCAGAGCCGCGACCTCCTCGTGATTGAAACCGAACAGAACGGAGATCACCCGGGACAGGGTCAGATCGGAAGCGAACGCCGGAGCGGCCGGCAGCAGTGCCGCGATGGCAAGCCCGATCATGCCGTCGCGCGCCAGTGAGGTGCATGACAGCAGGGTTCGACGCATCGCCGCGACTACGCCCGACATGGTTTGCCCCAGAACGCACAACTCCCGAGCATGATCCGGACCGGCGGCCCCCGCCAAAAGGATACCGGCTTTCCGGCGCAATCATGCCCAAGCAAGACAATGGAGTCCGGCGAAGACCCCCCGCCGGGCTCGAATCAAAAGAGAATAGTCCCAACGGGAGTCGGCGAGTAAGAGTCCAGACCGTGAACGCGGAATCGGCTGTGAAAAAATGCGGGCGCGCGAGCACCTGATCGCGCGAATTTTATTCGAACTGCTCGTGTTGGTGCGGTTTTCGTCAGCGCCCGGTCGAGCCGAAGCCGCCGCTACCGCGTTCGGTCGCAGAGAGCGAGATGACCGGAACCAGTTCCGCCCGGGTGATGGGCGCGATCACCATTTGCGCGATGCGCTCGCCGCGCTGGATCGGGAACGGTGTATCGCCATGATTGATCAAGAGCACGTTGATTTCGCCGCGATAGTCGGCGTCGATCGTGCCGGGCGCGTTCAGCACGGTGACGCCGTGCTTGGCGGCAAGGCCGGAGCGTGGGCGGACCTGCGCCTCGAAGCCGGCAGGCAGCGCGATCGTGAGCCCGGTCGGCACCATCGCGTATTTCCCGGGTGGCAGGATCAGCGGCGCCTCCGCCGGCACCGCCGCCAGCAGGTCGAGGCCGGCTGCATCAGTGGTCTGGTATGCCGGCAATGCAAGGCCTTCGCCATGCGGCAGCTTGCGGACTTCGACCTTGATCTCGGCGCTCACGAGCTGGTCCCCACGACCTTTGCGATCCGCGACACCAGCTCGGTCGCAACTTCTTCCTTGGTCATGACAGGCCAGGAATCGACATTGACGTCGTTGCCGTCGCGCGACAGCAGATGAACCGCATTGCGATCCCCGCCCATCACGCCGGTGGCCGGCGAGACGTCGTTCGCGATGATCCAGTCGCAGCCCTTGCGCGCCAACTTGGCCTTGGCATTGTCGATCAGGTGCTCGGTCTCGGCGGCAAAGCCGATCACCAACGGCGGGCGTTTGTCTTTCAGCTTCGAGATCGTGGCCAGAATGTCGGGGTTTTCGACGAGCTGCAGAGGCGGCATGCCGGCGGCGGTCTTTTTCAGCTTCTGCGCGCCTTCACTGGCGACGCGCCAGTCGGCAACGGCCGCTGCGAAGATCGCGATATCGGCCGGTAACGCGGCTTCAACCCGATGCAGCATATCGCGCGCCGATTCCACCCGGATCACTGTGACACCCGCGGGATCGCGCAGATCAACCGGGCCGGTAACCAGCGTGACGTCGGCGCCCGCGGTCTGGGCTGCGGCGGCGATGGCATAGCCCTGCTTGCCGGACGAGCGGTTGGCGATGTAGCGCACAGGATCGATTGGCTCATGCGTTGGCCCCGCCGTGATGAGCACGCGCTTCCCGGCAAGCGGACGCGGGCGTGGCGGACGCAGGATATCGACGGCGGCGGCCGCGATTTCAATCGCCTCGGACATCCGCCCGATGCCGGCTTCACCGGCTTCCGCCATTTCGCCGGCAGCGGGCCCGATCATATGGATGCCGTCGCGCCGGAGCTGCAGCACGTTGCGGCGGGTGGCCGGATTGTTCCACATCAGCGGGTTCATCGCCGGTGCGAGCAGGATCTGCTTGTCGGCGGCGAGGAGGATAGCGCTGGCGAGATCGTCGGCATGGCCTTGCGCCATCTTCGCCATCAGGTCGGCGGTCGCCGGCGCCACCACGATCAGATCGCATTCACGCGCCAGACGAATGTGCCCGGCGTCGAATTCGCTGACGGGGTCGAACAGATCCGTGTAGACGCGTTCGTGCGACAGCGCGCTGGCTGCGAGCGGCGTGACGAATTGCTGGGCCGCCTTGGTGAGCACGCAGCGGACGTCGATGTGCCGCTCCTTTAGCCGCCGGATCAGGTCCAGCGCCTTGTAGGCAGCAATGCCGCCTCCGATGATCAGGGTGACGCTTGCCTGTTTGCCAACATCTATGGGCTGCGCGGCAGGCCGGTCAGCCGGCGCGAGTAACGGGGCCGATGCAGTGGCGGCAGGCACCGGCCTGCCCTCACAATACTCCCGCAGGATCACCCGGACCTCTTCCTCGACTGAGCGCCCGTTCTTGGCCGAGCGGAGCCGCAGATAGGACTTGATGGCGTCGTCGAGCTTTCGGATGGTCAGGCTGGCCATGGGCGCCTCCGGCATATGCCATCAATGCTAGCATGATCTGCCATCATTGTAATCACAATTGCCGGATGGCGACCAAAATCCCGATAAAGGTCGCCGCGATGATCCAGAGTGCCACGGTGCGCCAGCGGTTCTTGCGACCTTCGGTGCGGCCCATCGCGGCGATGGTCTCCGGCGATAGCGTGATGCCCTCCCGGCTCATTTTCTCCAGATTATCAAGCACGGCAACGGCGCGTGAGGCGATTGCCGGCAGCCCGGCGAGCACCCGGCTGAGTTCGCCGGCGCCGGCCATCGCGCCCTGGATGCGACCGACCGGGCCGAGGTTGTGCGCGATCCATTCGCGCACAACCGGGTCGGCGATCTTCCAGATATCGAGCTTGGGATCGAAGCCGCGCGCGACGCCTTCGACCACCACCATGGTCTTCTGCAGCAGGATCAACTCGGGCCGGGTCTGCATGTCGAACAGGCCGGTGACTTCGAGCAGCAGGGTCAACAGCTTCGCCATCGAGATTTCTTCGGCGGTGCGGTTGTGGATCGGTTCGCCGATGGCGCGGATGGCCTGCGCGAAATTCTCCACCGAGTGATGGCCCGGCACATAGCCCGCCTCGAAATGCACCTCGGCGACCCTGCGGTAATCGCGCGTGATGAAGCCCAGCAGGATTTCGGCGAGGAAGCGCCGCTCCTTCAGGCCGAGCCGGCCCATAATGCCGAAATCCACCGCCACCAGCCGGCCAGCCTCGTCGAGGAACAGGTTGCCGGGATGCATGTCGGCGTGGAAGAAGCCGTCGCGCAGCGCGTGGCGTAGAAAACTCTGGATCACCTTGCGACCGAGATCGGGCAGGTCGACCTTCGCTTGCGAGAGCCGAGCATGGTCGTTCAGCGCGATGCCGTCGACCCATTCCATCGTCAGCACATTGTGGGCGGTGCGGTCCCAGTCGACCGCCGGCACGCGGAAGTCCGGGTCGTCCTGCGTGTTCTCCGCCATCTCGGAGAGCGCAGCGGCTTCGAGCCGCAAATCCATCTCGATCGCGACCGAGCGCGACATCGTGTTGATGACCTCGACGAGTCGCAGCCGCCGGGCCTCGGCGGAATGCGCCTCCGCATTGCGCGCGACAAAGAAGAAGTCGCTCAGATCGCGGCGAAAGCGCGCCGCGACGTTGGGCCGGAGCACCTTCACCGCAACCTGGTGACGCACGCCGTCGCGCTCGACCTCGCCGCGATGCACCTGCGCGATCGAGGCCGCGGCGACCGCCGGCCCCAGACTCGCAAAGATCTCCGGCAACGGCCGTTCCAGCGATTGCGCAATCACCGCCTCGGCCTCGGCTTGCGAAAACGGGGGCAGCCGGTCCTGCAAGCTTTCCAGATCGCGCGCCACCATCACCCCTACGACGTCGGGTCGGGTTGCAAGAAATTGTCCGAGCTTGAGGTAGGCGGGGCCGAGGCGCGTCAGCGCGCGGGATAGCCGCCGGCTGGACCTGGCGCCGGGCCGTTCGATCAGCCGCGCCAGCTTCAGAGCAAGCTGACCGGGCGGCGGCACCAGAGAGGGATCGACGACGCCGAACACGCCCTCGCGGGCAAACACAATACCTGCGCGGGCGAGGCGCGCGATGTGGGTCAGTGCGGAGATCACAAACGCCAGCCCGAATGCAGCGCGACGATGCCCCCGGAGAGACTCTGCCATTTGACGCGCGCGAAACCGGCGGCGCTGATCATCTCGGCGAATGCGCTCGGCCGCGGGAATTTGCGGATCGACTCGACGAGATATTGGTAGGATTCGGCGTCGCCGGTGACGGCGCGCCCGAGCGGCGGGATCACCTTGAAAGAGAAGAGATCATAGAGGCGATCGAGGCCGGGAACGTCGACCGTCGAAAATTCCAGGCACAGGAAGCGGCTGCCGGGCCTCAGCACGCGATAGGATTCGCGCAACGCGAGCTCGATGCGCGGCACGTTGCGGATGCCGAAGGCGATCGTGTAGGCATCGAACGAACGATCCGCGAAGCTCAGCGCTTCGGCATTGCCCTCCACGAACGAAACCTTGTCGTCGAGATGCCGCGCAGCGGCGCGATTGCGACCGACCTCGAGCATGTCGGTGTTGATGTCGCAGACGGTGGCGCGGAAGCCTGCACCGGCGGCCTTTGCCGCACGGAACGCGATGTCGCCGGTGCCACCGGCGACATCGAGCAGCGCGAACGGTTTGTCGCTCCTCGGCGGATCGAGCGTCGTGATCATAATGTCTTTCCAGACCCGGTGCAGGCCCGCAGACATCAGATCGTTCATCAAGTCATAGCGCGACGCCACGCTGTGAAACACGTCGTTCACCAGCGTCTGCTTTTCGCCCAGGGGGACATCCCTGAAGCCAAAATGGGTGGTTTGATGCGGCCGATCCATCAACTCATACTCCTGGCCGGACCATAGCGCGGCGGCCGCAATGGCGCTATCACGTCACTTCCAAAAGGTGAATGCCTGCTATGCCGGAATTACCCGAAGTCGAGACCGTTCGCCGTGGCCTGCAGCCGGCCATGGAGGGGTCCAAGATCATCAAGGCCGAGGCCCGCCGCAAGGATTTGCGGTTTCCCTTCCAGCAAGACTTCGTCGCCCGCCTCGAGGGCCAAACGGTCACTGGGCTCGGCCGGCGCGCCAAATATCTGATGGCGGACCTGACCTCGGGCGACGTGCTGCTGATGCATCTCGGCATGTCCGGTTCGTTCCGCGTGCTCAGGGACGAGGGCGCTGCCACGCCCGGCCAATTCCATCATCCGCGCGGCGAGGATCGCGCGCACGATCACGTGGTGTTTCACATGTCGTCTGGCGCGGCGATCATATTCAACGATCCGCGCCGTTTCGGTTACATGAAGATCATCGCCCGCAACGGGATCGAGGACGAGCCGCTGCTCAAAGGCCTCGGTCCCGAGCCGCTCGGCAATGAATTCGATGCGGCGATGCTGGCCCGCTCTTGCCACAACAAGAAGACCAGCGTGAAGGCGGCATTGCTCGACCAGCGCGTGGTGGCGGGGCTTGGCAACATCTATGTATGCGAAGCGCTGTTTCGCTCGCGCCTGTCGCCGCGGCGGTTGGCCGCCACGCTCGCGACGAAGAAGGGGGAGCCCACTGATCATTCCCGGCGGCTGGTCGACGCGATCCACTCGGTGCTCAACCAGGCGATCAAGGCCGGCGGCTCCTCGATCAGCGATCATCGGCTGACCAACGGTGAGCTCGGCTACTTCCAGCACTCATTCCAGGTCTACGATCGCGAAGGCGAAAAATGTCGGACCGCAGGCTGCAGTGGCATCGTCAGGCGTTTCACTCAGAACGGCCGCTCGACGTTCTGGTGCCCGAAGTGCCAGAAATGACCACAACGCCGGCTTCTCGCTGCAGGCAGGGCGAAAATCAAGCTTATTTCCGTACGCAGATCACCCGGACGACGGCAGACTTGGCTTCTGTCGATCCGCCCGAGGTACTGACGCCATTGGCCTTCAGGAAATCGCGCACGATGTCGGCCGAGACCAGTGCCGCCTGAGCGGGCGGCGTCGCGTTCGCAGGTCCAGCGACGAGTACAGGCCTGAGCAGCGCGATGCCCGCAAACTTGCCGTCGCCGTCGAGCGCTGCCCCGCCGGAGAAGCCGATCGCCGGCGGCGGGGACAGCGCCGCGTCGCCGCGGCCGAGTTGCGCTACCGAAGCCTTCATGCTGGTCGCGGCCGATCCGCCGCCTTGGTTCTGCGGATCGGCGATGCCGGAGATGTCGAGCGCGGTCTGCGTTGCATTGCCGGCGATATCGAGTGGCTTCAGCCCGCGCGCTCCATAGATGCGCAACAGCGCGAGGTCATGCTCCTTGTCCTCGGCGACGCGGTCGGCGCTGCCATGGCCGGGGATCGTCAGCGCGATGCATTCGTCGGTCGTCACGCGATCGGTGACGATCGCGCCGTCCTCGCTGACCACGACGCCGGTGCCATATTCGACAGTCTTGCGCGGTGGGGGACCGGCCTGCGCTGCTGATGGAAACGCATTGAACGCACTCGACATCGCGATCACCACCGGCTCGACGGTGTTTTCAGTCGCCTGGTCGTAGAGGATGGTCATGACGCGGACCTCGTCACCCCTGAAGGTGCCGCGCAGGTAGAACTTCTTCAGTCCCTGCAGGCCCGACAGCACGAAGAAATCCGGCTTCACCACGGCGTAGTCGACGGTGCGGCCGGCCGGCTCCTTCTTTTCCCGCTCGGCGAGCTTTGCGGCGGTCGGGTTGGATTCCTTGCGCCGTGTCAGCACGACCTGGATCGTGCCGGTCGGCGACGTCCATTTGGCGCCACTGGCATCGCTGGTGAGTTGCGGCACCAGTTTCGTGGGAATGCCGAGGCGCGCCCCGGTCGCGGGCTCGGCAACGATCCGCCAGCCGACATTCTCCTGCCGCTTGCGCGCGGTATCGGCGAGTGCGCCACGCTCCTGGAGGTTGAGCACGCCGGTCGGCTTGCCGCCGCGACTCTTCTGGAATTCCTTGATCGCGTTGACCATGCGCTCACTGACGTCGCCGGTGATCGCGCCGTTATATTCGCCGACCCAGGCGAGGTCCGATTGCAGCGCGAGCCGCTCGGCCTGCGCCATCGCGTTCGCGGTGTCCTCCGGCTTCTGCAGAGCGGGGCGGACAGGCACGGTCGTTACCGTCTTCGGCTTGGCGCCGGTCGTCGATGGCGGCTTCATCTGGGCTTGGGCCGCGCCCATGCCCATGGCCATCAATGTTGCCGAAAGCACCGATCTGATAACAAATCCGGAGGGAATGACAGGAGCCATTGACGTCCACGCAATTGAGCACATCTGCTTGGTCGGCAACAAGCTTGCCCCGGTTCAGGGTACACTTCAAACCCTGGTTCTGAGGAGCGGTGTCAGCCGAGTCTCGAAGGATGGGCTGGGGTCAGGTCAAGACCTCATGGTTCGAGATACGCGATCCGCGCTCCTCACCATGAGGTCGAGAATGGGAACTAACAAACGATGCTGAGCGCCGACGAACTCGAACGCTACGCCCGCCACATCGTGCTGCGCGAGGTGGGCGGCCCCGGCCAGAACGTGCTGAAGGATTCGTCCGTTTTGGTGATCGGCGCGGGCGGCCTCGGCGCGCCGGCGCTGATGTATCTGGCGGCGGCCGGTGTCGGCAAGCTCGGGGTGGTCGATGACGACACCGTGTCGCTGTCCAACCTGCAGCGTCAGATCATCCATGCGACGCCGGACGTCGGAAAGCGCAAGGTCGACAGCGCTGCCGAGCAGATCCACGCGCTCAATCCGCATGTGAAGTTCGAGGCGCACGCGGTGCGGCTCGATGCAAAGAACGTGATGGCGCTGATTGCGGGTTACGATCTGGTGCTCGACGGCTCCGACAATTTCGAGACCCGCTACCTCGTCTCCGACGCCTGCTTTCTTGCCGCCAAACCGCTGATCACGGCGGCGCTCGGACAGTTCGACGGCTCGCTGACCACGATCCGCGCGCATGAGACGAACCCGCAGGGCGAATTCAACCCGACCTATCGCTGCCTGTTTCCCGAGCCGCCGCCGCCGGGCACGGTGCCGGCCTGCGCCGAGGCCGGCGTGATGGGGGCGCTCGCGGGCATTCTGGGATCGATGATGGCGCTGGAGGCGATCCGCGAGATCGTCGGATTCGGCGAGGGCCTGGTCGGCCGCCTGCTGATGGTGGATGCGCGCGCGATGCGCTTCGAGACCTTGCGCTACGTGCGCGATCCACAGAACCCGCTCAACGGTGATGTGCCCACCATTACCGACTTGAGCGGGCAACCCTGATCCTACGACGGCTGTTGCCGCGTCAGCTCACATGGAGTGCGCGTTACAGCATGCTCGGCAGCACGCGATCCGGCGGCTTGTGGTTGTCGAGGAAGGTTCTGATATTGATGATCACCTTCTCGCCCATTTCGACGCGGCCTTCGATGGTAGCCGAGCCCATATGCGGCAAGAGCGTCACCTTCCCGGCCCTTGCCAGGCGCACCAGTTTCGGATTGACCGCGGGTTCGTGTTCATAGACGTCGAGCGCCGCGCCGCCGATCTCGCCGGCTTCGATCAGCTTGATCAGCGTGTCCTCGTCAATCACCTCGCCGCGCGCGGTGTTGACGACATAAGCTTCTTTCCGGATCAATTTCAGCCGCCGCGCCGAGAGCAGATGGAAGGTGGCCGGCGTGTGCGGGCAGTTCACCGAGATGATGTCCATCCGGGCCAGCATCTGGTCGAGGCTCTCCCAATAGGTCGCCCCAAGCTCGTCGGCGATCTTCGGCGCCACGGGGCGGCGGTTGTGATAATGGATCTGCAAGCCGAAGGCGCGGGCGCGGCGCGCCACCGCCTGACCGATGCGGCCCATGCCGATGATGCCGAGGCGCTTGCCGCCAATGCGGTGTCCGAGCATCCAGGTCGGCGACCAGCCCGCCCAATTCTTGCCGTCGGTGAGGATGGAGGCGCCTTCGATCAGCCGGCGCGGCACCGCGAGGATCAGCGCCATGGTCATGTCGGCGGTGTCCTCGGTCAGCACTTTCGGCGTGTTCGTCACGGTGATGCCGCGCGCATGCGCTGCCGCTACGTCGATGTTGTCGACGCCGTTGCCGAAATTGGCGATCATCCGAAGCTTGCAGTCTGGCTGGTTGATGGTGTCCTCGCGGATCATGTCCGTCACCGTCGGCACCAGCACGTCGGCGCTGCGCACGGCTTCGGCAATCTGCTCCGCGGTCATGGGCGTGTCGTCGAGATTGAGCCGGGCATCGAACAATTCGCGCATCCGGGTCTCGATCGAGTCCGGCAGCTTGCGGGTGACGACGACAAGAGGCTTTTTCTTTACCGACATGTTTTGCTCTCATGAGGTGTGAGGCGAGCCCCAAAATTCAGGCCGTTCAGACCTCATTAACCCGGTTGATCGACACTGCTGACAGCCGCGCCGTCCCGGCGATTCCTCTGCGTTTCCTAGGGTTCCCCGATGCTTACCTTGGATCGGCAAGGGAAAACTCGGGCGTTTTGGTTCTCAGACGTTCCGTCCTCTCTAGCAGAAGGCCGGCCCAAGACAAGAACCCCTCGGAAATCATGGACCGGGGAGCGAACAGGCGGGACAGGGGCTGGGTTCAGGCGTGGGTGGGTTGCAACTTGTCGAACGCGAGTTGACGATCTCGACAGGAGACGAGGTGATGGTGGCGTTGGGGCGTTTCTCTTCATTGGCCGCGTTGGTCGGCTGCATTCTGGGTGCCTCGGTCACGACAGGACATTCCGCCAAGGACTCGAGCCCGACCACCAGCGGGCTACCGATCCCGCGCTATGTCAGCCTGAAATCCGACCATGTGAATGTCCGCGCCGGCCCCACCAAGGACAATGACGTCGCCTGGGTCTACACGCGCTCCGGCCTGCCGGTCGAAATCACCGCTGAATTCGAGAACTGGCGCCGGGTGCGCGATTCCGAAGGGGCCGAAGGCTGGGTCTATCACTCCCTGCTGTCGGGCCGTCGCACCGCCGTCGTCACAATGAAGAGCAAGGAGGATCTCGCCTCGCTCTACGACCGTCCGGATCCCGCCAGCGGGGTCGCTGCGCGCTTGCAGGTCGGGGTGGTCGCCCAGGTCAAGAAGTGCGCCAACGGTTGGTGTCGTATCGCGGGCAACGGCTTCGACGGCTGGATCGAGCAGCAGCGCCTGTGGGGTGTCTACGCCGACGAGAAGGTCGATTGAGTTTTTGCGGCCGCGAAGTCGAAAACAACAATGGCCGAGACGAACCCGGCCATGACGGTCATTTTCGCAACACGATAGGTCAGCGCTTCTTGCGCAGGCGAACGACCATGTCGACGCGGGCGATCTCGTAGCCTTCCGGCACGTCGGGCATCTTCGACAGCACGAGGTTCGGATCGGGGATGTCGACCAGCTCGTGATTGTGCTCAAGATAGAAATGGTGATGCGCCGAGACGTTGGTGTCGAAATAGGTCTTGGTGCCATCGACGCTGACCTGACGGAGCAAGCCGGCATCCGTGAGCTGGTTCAGGGTGTTGTAGACGGTCGCCAGCGACACCGGAACCTTGGCCAGCGTAGCTTCCTCGTAAAGCATTTCGGCGGTCAGATGGCGGGCGCCCTTGCCGAACAACAGCCACCCCAGCGCCATGCGCTGACGGGTCGGCCGAAGGCCCGCGGCCTGCAGCATCTCGTTGACGTCATGCCAGGGGCAACCCGTCAAAGCCGGATGGTGCGCAGCGCCACGTGCGGCCGGGTGCACGTCGTCATCGTTCAAAACCGGTGATTCCTCGCTCATATCCACTCTATGCACGAAACGCGGGCCATATTCCCGAACAATATAAAAGACCCGAGGATAGATGCAAGTTTTTCGCAACTAGAACGGATCCAAGGTGAACCGGGAACCCCATGGAGACGCGGCGATTTATCCTCTCAATGCCGCTTTGCCGCCTCATTGAGCCTATGTTAGAGAGCGCGCGGACCACATATGCGCTTTCGGCAGAGACGGTTGCCTGTAGCGTACCCAGGTAGCGCCATCATGCGGGACGTTTTCGAGGTTCCGCGGGAAGCGGTCCGTTCGGCAAGAGCGCTTCGTCGGGACATTTTGAGAGGTGGATAAGAGGATGCTGGATCGGCGCAGCGGTTATGAGTTCGAGGATTTGCTGGCTTGTGGCCGGGGTGAGCTTTTTGGCCCCGGCAACGCCCAGTTGCCGTTGCCGCCGATGCTCATGTTCGATCGCATCAGCCAGATTTCGGAAAGTGGCGGAGAGTTCGGCAAGGGGTTGGTCCGCGCCGAACTCGACGTCGAGTCGGACCTCTGGTTCTTCGGCTGCCATTTCAAGAACGATCCGGTCATGCCGGGTTGCCTCGGCCTCGACGCCATGTGGCAGATGGTCGGCTTTTATCTCGGATGGATTGGCGGCGAAGGCCGTGGCCGCGCGCTCGGCCTAGGCGAGTTGAAGTTCTCAGGCCAGGTGCTGCCGCATGCGCGCAAGGTTGTGTACAACATCGATATCAAACGCGTGATGCGCTCAAAGCTCGTGCTCGGAATTGCCGACGGCTGGCTTTCCATGGACGACGAGATTATCTATCGGGCCAAGGATCTCAAGGTTGGCTTGTTCAAGCAGGGCACGGCGCCTTCTTGAGCAATAACATGGCAGCAAAGCAAAACGGCAGGGCGAGGCGAACATGAAGCGGGTTGTCATCACGGGGATGGGCATTGTCTCATCCATCGGTAACAACACCCAGGAAGTGCTTGCGAGCCTTTACGAGGCGAGGTCCGGCATCACGCGCGCGGAGAAGCATGCGGAGCTTGGCTTTCGCTCGCAGGTGCAGGGCGCGCCCACGCTGAACCCGGCCGAAGTGATCGATCGCCGCGCCATGCGCTTCCTCGCTGAGGGTGCGGCCTGGAATCACGTCGCGATGGAGCAGGCGATCCGCGACTCCGGGCTCGAACCCGATCAGGTCTCGAACATCCGTACCGGCATCATCATGGGATCGGGCGGGCCATCGACACGGACGCTGGTGGAAGCAGCCGACATCGCCCGCACCAAGGGCCCGAAGCGGGTCGGGCCGTTTGCAGTGCCGAAGGGCATGTCGTCAACCGCATCGGCGACGCTTGCGACCTGGTTCAAGATCAAGGGCGTGAACTACTCGATCTCGTCGGCTTGCGCGACCTCGAACCATTGTATCGGCAACGCCTACGAGACTATCCAGATCGGCAAGCAGGACGTCATCTTCGCCGGCGGTTGCGAGGAACTCGACTGGACGCTGTCTGTGCTGTTCGACGCCATGGGCGCGATGTCCTCGAAGTACAACGACACCCCGGCAACCGCCTCGCGGCCCTACGACCTCAATCGAGACGGATTCGTGATCGCCGGCGGCGCGGGCGTGCTGGTGCTGGAAGAGCTCGAGCACGCCAGAGCGCGCGGCGCGCGCATCTATGCCGAGGTGGTCGGCTATGGCGCGACGTCCGACGGCTACGACATGGTGGCGCCGTCCGGCGAAGGCGCCGAGCGCTGCATGCGTATGGCGCTGGAAACGGTCAAGGGGCCGATCGACTACATCAATCCGCACGCGACGTCGACGCCGGCCGGAGATCCGCCGGAGATCGAAGCGATCCGCAAGGTATTCGGCGTCGGCGACAAGTGCCCGCCGATCTCCGCGACCAAGGCGCTGACCGGCCATTCGCTCGGCGCCACCGGCGTGCAGGAGGCGATCTATTCGCTGTTGATGCTCAACAACGGCTTTATCTGCGAAAGCGCGCACATCATCGAGCTCGATCCGGTGTTCGCCGACATGCCGATCGTGCGCAAGCGCATCGACAACGCCAAGCTCAATACGGTGCTGTCGAATTCATTCGGCTTCGGCGGCACCAATGCCACACTGGTGTTCCAGCGGCTGGATGCGTGATCTCATCTCTTTGTTTGAGCATGATCTTTTCGGAGAACCGCGACACACTGCTCCGAATCATGCTCGAGGATCCGAAACGGAGTGGGCATGATTATCGAACCGCGCGTGCGAGGCTTCATCTGCACGACGGCACATCCCGCCGGCTGTGCCACCAACGTCCGCGAGCAGATCGCTTATGTACTCCGCCATGGCCCCATTCCGGAGTGCCCCAAGCGCGTCGCCGTGCTCGGGTGTTCGACCGGCTATGGCCTTGCGAGCCGCATTGTCGCGACCTTCGCCGGCGGCGCCGAGACCATCGGCGTGTCGCTGGAGCGCGAGCCTTCGGCAACCAGATCCGGCAGCGCCGGCTGGTACAACAACCGCGCGTTCGAGATCGAGGCGCAGAAGATCGGACGATCTCCCCTCACGATTGAGGGCGACGCCTTTTCCGACGAGCTGAAGAAAACCTTCATCGACCGTGTCCGCGAAAAGTTCGGACAGCTGGACATGCTGGTCTACAGCATGGCCGCACCGGTCCGGACCGATCCGGTCACGGGCAAGACCTTTCGCTCCGCGATCAAGCCGCTCGGCGCCCCCGTCGAGATCAAGACTCTCAACACTGAAACCGGTGAGGTCTACGAAACCACCATTGCGCCGGCGAGTGAGGATGAAGCGGCTGCCACGGTCGCTGTGATGGGCGGCGATGACTGGAAGCGCTGGGTCGACCAGCTCGCGGACGCCGGCGTCCTGGCGCCGGGTTTCCGCACGCTCAACTACACCTATATCGGCAGCGAACTGACTTGGCCGATCTACTGGAAGGGCACCCTGGGTCGCGCCAAGGTCGATCTCGACCGCAAGGCGGAAGAGATCCGGGGTCGGCTCGGCCAGGATGCGGCCCGCGTCGTGGCGCTGAAGGCCGTGGTCACCCAGGCAAGCTCGGCCATTCCGGTCGTGCCGCTCTATGGCACGGTGCTGTTCAAGGTGATGAAGCAGCTCGGGCTCCATGAAGGCTGCATCGAACAGATCGATCGACTGTTCCGAACCCGCCTCGGTCGGGACGCCGCAGTCGATGAGGCGCAGCGGCTTCGAGTCGACGATTGGGAGCTGTCGCCCGAAGTTCAGGCGGAGGTGTCGCGCCGTTGGCCTCTGCTCTCCACGGAAACGCTCGGCGAACTGGCAGACCTTGCAGAATACAAGAGCCAGTTCCTTCGCCTGTTCGGGTTTGGTATTGAAGGCGTCGACTACGCGCAGGACGTGGATCCTCGCGTCGTCCCGGGTTAAGGCGCCTGTTAAACTGCCGTAGCAAGCCCGTCCGGGCGATATAATCAACCCGCCGCGATCTTCTCCGCGCGCTGGAATGCCGGTCGCGCCACGCAGCGATCGATATAGGCGTCGAACGACGGCCGCTGCGGCACCATCTTGAACACCCGCGCCGCATAGTTCAGCCCTGACCCGATCGTTATGTCGGCGGCGGAGAACTGGTCGCCGAGGATCCACGGCCCTTTTTGCAACTCGGCATCGAGCACGTCGAACACCTGCGCCGCGCTGCCCCACGCCGCCGTGGTCGTGGGCACCTCGAGCTTGGTGAAGATCTGGATCAACGCCGGCTCGATGCAACTCGGCGAGAAGAACAACCACTGCAAATACCGTGCGCGCTTGGGATCGTTGGCGGCCGGTGCAAGCTTTGTCTCTGGATAGCGGTCGGCGATGTAGGCGCAGATTGCCGCGGCCTCGCCGAGCTGAGCCTCGCCATCGCTCAGCCCCGGCACCTTGCCCATCGGGTTGACCTTCAGGTAGTCCGGCGCCTTCTGCGCGCCCGTCGCGATATCAGTCAGCACGCGCTCATAAGGGAGCCCCGTTTCCTCCATCAGCCAGATTGCGGTGAACGAACGCGAGCGCGGCGACCAATAAAGCCTGATCATGGTGCTGGACCTTTCATCGTCGTGGGACGAACCGCCGCCCCTGTCATTGCGCTTCCGCGTTGGATTTGCAACGCACTACGCCTGGGACGAACGAGCCCGGATCAGGCCGACATCTTGGTCAACTATTTTTGGTGCGGCTGATTGACGGCCGGCGACAGAGGCGAATCGAGGCCACCTGCACCCGTTATGCACTGTCTGTCCGCTTCCAGCGGTAGTATTTCATCATCAACCCGGTCACCGGATTCAATTTTTCGTCCTCGAACGCAAAACCTTCGCGCTCATACCAGCGCCAGGCCTTTTCATTGTCGCGCGCGCAGCGCAGCCAGATCTCATCGGGCAGTTGCCGACGCGCGAAGGCAAGCAGCCGCCGGCCAAGACTCCGGCCCTGATAGGCCGGTGCGATCATGAGTTGATCGAGAAGGACCGTCGGCAGATGCAACGCCAGCATGCCGGCGATCGTGCCGCGATCGTCGGCGACGAACAGACTCCAGCCCTTCTCGATCTCGCGCGACATACGCGCGCGCAAATCGCTCAGCAGCCCATCGCTCGGCTGCGAGAGTCCGGTCGTGACCCGGCTTTCCATCCAGACGCGGGCGATCTCGTCATGTTCGTCCGGGCGGGCAGGGCGGATGGTCGGCTGCATCATTGTCGATTCCCTGACGTCGGCTCCGAACGATCCGGAGGGCGAGGCACGAAGAAGCCCCACGATCAACTCGTGGGGCTGTGCTCTTTCAAGTGCAGCGCATCATTATGCGACGAGCGAGCCTGTCTGGGGCAATCATACACCCAGCGTGCCGGCTTTCGCCGCGGCGTAGCGCTCGGAAATCGCCTTCCAGTTCACCGTATTCCACCAGGCCTTCAGGTAGTCGGGGCGGCGGTTCTGGTAGGTGAGGTAATAGGCATGCTCCCAGACATCATTGCCGAGCAGCGCGCGCTTGCCGTCCATGATCGGGCTGTCCTGGTTCGGGCGCGTCTCGATCGCAAGCTTGCCGTCCTTGGTCACGGTGACGAAGACCCAGCCCGAGCCGAACACGCGCCCGCCCGCAGCATTGAATTCGGCCTGCAGCTTTTCCATTCCGCCGAGGTCGCGGTCGATTGCCGCGAGCACGTCGCCCTCGGGCTTGCCGCCATTCGGCCCCATGATCTGCCAGAACATCGTGTGGTTGACATGGCCGCCCATATTGTTGCGCACGCCGGTGCGGATCGATTCCGGCACATTGCCGAGATTGCCGAGCACCTCGACAAGCGGCTTCTCGGCGATTTGCAGGTGGTCCTTGGCGAAGGTGTTGAGGTTGGTGACGTAGGCCTGGTGGTGCTTGTCGTGATGGATCTCCATCGTCTTGGCGTCGATATGCGGCTCCAGCGCGCTCGTCGGATAGGGCAGCGGATCAATCTTGAATGGTCCGGCAGGAGCCGGCGCAGTGGCTTGAGCGAATGCAAGGCGCGACGACACGGCTGCGGTGGCGATGCCGCTTGCGGCCATAATGAGGTGGCGCCGGGACAGGAATGACATCGTGGTTCTCCATGCTGGGAAACGTCATCACGTTAGGTACGGGATACGACGGGGTTCCAGACACTGCCGGTCACAATATCGGGGCCAAACCGCGCAAGGCAATCAGCTGAGATTGATTTGCATTGCAACGACCGAAAAAAGAAAGGGGCCGCCATGCAGGCCGCCCCTTTCGTAACAATCGGATATCCCTCGCCTTATTCGCCGGCAGCCTCGCGCGGGGCGGGCGCCTCGGCCTTCTGCTTGGCTTCGAGGTCTTCGCCGGTCTGCTGATCGACCGCCTTCATCGACAGGCGGGTCTTGCCGCGGTCATCGAAGCCGAGCAGCTTGACCTTGACCTTGTCGCCTTCCTTGACGACGTCGGAGGTCTTCTGCACGCGGTTGGCGGCGAGCTGGCTGATATGGACGAGGCCGTCCTTGGCGCCGAAGAAGTTCACGAAGGCGCCGAACTCCATAACCTTGACGACGGTGCCCTCATAGATCTGGCCGACTTCCGGATCGGAGGCGATCGACTTGATCCACTTGATCGCGGCCTTCATCGCCTCGCCGTCGTTGGAGGCGACCTTCACGGTGCCGTCATCCTCGATATTGACCTTGGCGCCAGTCTTCTCGACGATCTCGCGGATCACCTTGCCGCCGGTGCCGATCACTTCGCGGATCTTGTCGGTCGCAATCTTGAAGGTTTCGATACGCGGCGCGTATTCGCCAAGCTCGGCGCGGGCGGCAGTCAAGGCCTTGGCCATCTCGCCGAGGATGTGGATGCGGCCTTCCTTGGCCTGGCCAAGCGCGACGCGCATGATCTCCTCGGTGATGCCCTCGATCTTGATGTCCATCTGCAGCGAGGTGATGCCCTGGTCGGTGCCGGCGACCTTGAAGTCCATGTCGCCGAGATGATCCTCGTCGCCGAGGATATCCGACAGCACGGCGAAGCGCTGGCCTTCGAGGATCAGGCCCATCGCGATGCCCGCGGTCGGCCGCTTCAACGGCACGCCGGCATCCATCAACGACAGCGAGGCGCCACAGACCGACGCCATCGACGACGAGCCGTTCGATTCGGTGATCTCGGAAACCACGCGCACCGTGTAGGGGAATTCGTGGTGCGGCGGCAGCACCGGGTGGATCGCGCGCCAGGCTAGCTTGCCGTGGCCGATCTCGCGGCGCTTGGTGCCGCCGAGCCGCCCGGTTTCACCGACCGAGTAGGGCGGGAAGTTGTAGTGCAGCAGGAACGTCTCCTTGTAGGTTCCCGACAGCGCATCGACATACTGCTCGTCCTCGCCGGTGCCGAGCGTGGTCACGACCATCGCCTGGGTCTCGCCGCGGGTGAACAGTGCCGAGCCGTGGGCGCGCGGCAGCACGCCGGCCTCGGCAATGATGTTGCGCACGGTCTTGACATCGCGGCCGTCGATGCGCCTGCCGGTGTCGAGGATGTTCCAGCGGACGATCTTGGCTTCGAGCTCCTTGAACACATCGGCAACGCGCAGCTTGTCGTATTTCGGCTCCTGCCCTTCCGGGAAGAAGTGCGCCATCACCTTCTCCTTGACGGCGCCAACGGCGGCGTAACGCTCCTGCTTCACCGGGATCGCGTAAGCCTTGCGCAGGTCCTGCTCGGCAAGCGCGAGCATTTCCTTCTCGATCTCCGAATTGTCGATCGGGGTGACTTCGAGCGGCTCCTTGGCGGCCTTCTCGGCGAGTTCGATGATCGCGTTGATGACCGGCTGGAAGTGGCGGTGGCCGAACATGACCGCGCCGAGCATCACGTCCTCATTCAGCTCCTTTGCTTCCGATTCCACCATCAGCACGGCGTCGGCGGTGCCGGCGACGACCAGGTCCAGCTGGGTCTCGGCCATCTCGTCGAGCGTCGGGTTGAGCACGTATTCGTCGTTGGCGAAGCCGACGCGCGCGGCGCCGATCGGGCCCTTGAACGGCACGCCGGACAGCGTCAGCGCGGCGGAGGCCGCGACCATCGCCAGAACGTCCGGATCGTTCTCCATGTCGTGCGACAGGGTGGTGATGATCACCTGGGTCTCGTTGCGCCAGCCGTCGACGAACAGCGGGCGGATCGGGCGGTCGATCAGGCGGGAGACCAGCGTCTCCTTTTCGGTCGGGCGTCCTTCGCGCTTGAAATAGCCTCCGGGGATGCGGCCCGCGGCGTAGGCCTTCTCCTGGTAATCGACCGTGAGCGGCAGGAAGTCGACGCCCTCGCGCGGCGCCCTCGCCGCAACAACGGTGGCAAGCACCACCGTCTCGCCATAGGTGGCCATCACGGCGCCGTCGGCCTGGCGGGCGATCTTGCCGGTTTCAAGCTTGAGGGGACGTCCACCCCAGTCGATCTCGACGGAATGAGTATTGAACATATCGGTCTCTTTCATGGTTTCGCGAAAGCACGGCGCCGCAAAACGCAAAGACCATGCGCAAGACGGCCGGACGCTGCCGCCATCCGGCGATCAGCATCCGGCGATCCTGCCATGGTCCTTGAATTTCGGATGGCGTCCATCCTTTCGGTCATCTGGGCATCTTGCCCCGTCCAACTGCCGGATTGCTGCTGGACGCTAGTGCGGATGGCTTGCATGCCATGCTGTTGCGCATGATCGTCTTTCGACAATTCGAAAGTCCGGGTCTCGGAAGATCACACGAAAACGCGCGCGAACCCCGCGCGCGTGTTTCTCAAAATCAACGACGGATGTTGTGCTTTTCGAGCAGTGCCTTGTAACGCGCTTCGTCCTTCTTCTTGATGTAATCGAGAAGGGAGCGACGCGTCGACACGAGCTTCAGGAGGCCGCGGCGTGAATGGTTGTCCTTCACGTGGGTCTTGAAGTGCTCGGTGAGATTGTTGATGCGTTCCGACAGGATCGCGACCTGAACCTCAGGCGAGCCGGTGTCGCCGGCTTTGGTGGCATTCGTCTGGATGACTTCCGCTTTGCGTTGCGCGGTAATCGACATCGTCAGTTGCTTCCATTGTTGCGAGCCGGACCGGCAGTCAGTCCACTCAGGTTGAACACGCGCTTGGGGATGAGTTCGCCATTGCCAATTTCGGCAAGCGCGAGAAGTCGACCTGCCACCGTGACATAGACTGTGCCGCTGCCAGTGGGCGCATCCCGTCCGCGCAACAAAACGGCCTGGCCCCTGTGGAGCCTTGCCGCATCAGCCCGTGTGACGGCCAGTGCCGGGATGTCGTCCAGCGCGGTCTCAACGGGCAAAAGCGCGTCGGCGAGGCTGCCCTCGCCAGACGCGGCTCTATTACATAAAGCCTCCAATTGTTCCAGCGAAATCATGTCCCGCTCGGTAAACGGGCCGACAATGGTCCGCCGCAGCCCGCAGATATGGCCGAAACAGCCCAAAATCCGGCCGATGTCGCGCGCCAGGGCGCGGACATAGGTTCCCTTGCCGCACTCGGCCTCGAACACTGATTGATCGCTATCCCCATGCTCCACAAGGGTCAATTCGTGGATCTCGACCACTCGGGGCTGCAATTGCACGGTTTCGCCGTCGCGCGCGAGGTCGTAGGCGCGTTCGCCCTGTACCTTGATCGCCGAATATTGCGGCGGGATCTGCTCGATCTTGCCGGTGAAGCGAGGCAACAACTCCCGGATCGAATTGGCCGTGGGCCGGGCTTTGCTGGTCTTGACCACCCGTCCCTCGGTGTCGTCGGTGTCGCGTTCCGCACCCCACGCCACGGTGAAGCGGTAGCGCTTGCGGCCGTCCATCACGAAGGGGACCGTCTTGGTGGCCTCGCCGAGCGCGATCGGCAGGCCGCCGGAGGCGAGCGGATCAAGCGTGCCGGCATGGCCTGCGCGCTTGGCCTGGAACAGCCGCTTGAGCACCGCGACCGCGTGCGTCGAGGTCATGCCGATCGGCTTGTCGAGGACGACCCAGCCGTGCACGTCGCGCTTGTCGCGGCGTGGTTGAGCCCGCTTTCCCTGCCTGTGGCGCGGATCGTTATCGACACGTCGCGACGCGTCATCGCGCTGCTCGGAAAAAAGATTCGCGTCAGCGTCGCGCGCGTCGGCATTCTGCGCGTCGATCACGCTGTTTGTGGTCGTCACAATCATCACTCGTCGTCCGATTCGGGTGCGAGGTCTCTTTGCACCGCAGGTGTTCGCAGTAATTTCTCGATACGTTCCGCTTCGTCGAATCGCTCATCGACGCGGAAGCGAATGTCAGGTGCAAATTTCAGGTTAACGCGATGCGCGATCTCGCCGCGCAGGAATTTCTTGTTGCGCTCGAGTGCTGCGATCACGACGTCGGTGTCGCGTCCACCGAGCGGCATCACGTAGATCGTGGCGAGCTTCAGGTCTGGCGACATACGCACCTCGGGAACGGTGATAATGTGGCCTTCCAGATCCGGATCGTGGACGTCACCGTGCGACAGAATATCGGCGAGCGCGTGGCGAACGGTTTCGCCGACTCGCAATTGACGTTGCGAGCCGCCGGGGGTGGAGCTCTTCTTGTGCTGACGGGGCATGAACCTTTCCAAAACCGTCACACCCGCGGCCGGCCACGGGTGTCGATGTTCCTAGCTTTCAAATCAAGCAATGCACGAGCAGGCGGCGCAGGTCCGGCCACGCCGCTGCAATTGCAGTCAAGTGAATCCCGGCGCGTCGTAAGGCTTGGACTTACAGCGAGCGCTGGATCGTTTCGATGCGGTAGCACTCGATCACATCGCCGACACGCATGTCGCCGTAGTTCTCGAACGCCATGCCGCACTCCTGGCCGGCGACCACTTCCTTCACTTCATCCTTGAAGCGCTTCAGCGTGGACAGCTTGCCTTCGTGCACCACGACGTTGTCGCGGATCAGGCGGACATTGGCGCCACGCTCCACGGTTCCGTCGGTGACGCGGCAGCCCGCGACCTTGCCGACCTTGGAAATGTTGAACACTTCCAGGATCTGCGCGTTGCCCAGCATGGTCTCGCGCAGCGTGGGCGCAAGCAGGCCGGACATCGCTTTTTTGATGTCATCCACGAGATCGTAGATGATGTTGTAGTAGCGGATCTCGATGCCGTTGCGCTTGGCCGCGGCGGCCGCTTCCTTGTTGGCGCGGACCGAGAACCCGATGATCGCGGCATTGAAGCCTTCCGCCAGCGTTACGTCGGATTCCGAGATGCCGCCGACGCCGGCATGCAGGATGCGGGCTGCGACTTCGTCGGTGCCGAGCTTCTCGAGCGAGCCCAGGATCGCTTCCAGCGAGCCCTGCACGTCGGCCTTCACGATCAGCGGGAATTCCTTGCGGCCCGCGGTCTTGAGCTGCGACATCATCTGCTCGAGCGAGCCGCGCATGCCGGAGATCGAGGCGGCGGCGTTCTCGCGCTTCTGGTGCGCGCGGTAGCTCGTGACCTGGCGGGCGCGGGCCTCGTTCTCGACCACCGCGAGACGGTCGCCGGCCTCCGGCGGGCCGTTGAAGCCGAGTACTTCGACCGGCACGGACGGGCCGGCCTCGTCGAGATTCTCGCCCTGGTCCGAGATCAGCGCGCGGACGCGGCCCATCTCGGCGCCGGCCACGATGATGTCGCCGACGCGCAGCGTACCGCGCTGGACCAGCACGGTCGCGACCGGGCCGCGGCCGCGATCGAGCTTGGCTTCGATTACGGTGCCTTCCGCCGGACGCTGCGAATTGGTCTTCAACTCCAGGATTTCGGCCTGCAGCGCAATCATTTCCAGGAGCTTGTCGAGATTGGTCTTGTCCTTGGCGGACACCTCGACGTCGACGACGTCGCCGCCGAGCGATTCGACCTGCACCTCATGCTGCAGCAATTCGGTGCGCACGCGCTCCGGCCTCGCATCGGGCTTGTCGATCTTGTTGATCGCCACGATCATTGGCACCTTGGCCGCCTTGGCGTGGTTGATCGCTTCCACCGTCTGCGGCATTACGCCGTCGTCGGCAGCAACCACCAGCACGACGATATCGGTGACCTTGGCGCCGCGCGCGCGCATCGCGGTGAAGGCGGCGTGGCCGGGCGTGTCGATGAAGGTGATCTTGGTGCCGCTCTCTGGCGAGAGCACCTGGTAGGCGCCGATATGCTGGGTGATGCCCCCGGCTTCGCCCGACACCACATTGGCGTGGCGCAGTGCGTCGAGCAGTGAGGTCTTGCCGTGGTCGACATGGCCCATGACCGTCACCACGGGCGAACGCGGCTCGGTATCGGTGGAATCATCGACAACGTCGAACAGGCCTTCTTCCACGTCGGCCGCGGCGACGCGCTTGACTGAGTGGCCGAGCTCCTCGGCAATCAGTTGCGCGGTGTCGGCGTCGATCACGTCGGTGATCTTGTGCATCGCGCCCTGCTTCATCAGCATGCGGATGACGTCGACCGCGCGCTCCGACATGCGATTCGCGAGTTCCTGAATCGTGATCGCCTCCGGGATCGTGACCTCACGAACCAGCTTTTCCTTTGGCTCGTTCGAGGCGTGGCCCTTCAGACGCTGGGTGCGCCGGCGGAACGAAGCGATTGAGCGTTCGCGCACGTCGTCGGCGTCGAGCGCGGTGACGACCGTGAGGCGGCCACGCTGCTTCTGCGGACCGGGCTTGTGGGTGGTCTTCGGCGCGGCGGCGGGACGCACGGCGCCTCCCGGCCGGCGCACGAGACGCGGACCCTCATCGTCGTCAGCCTCGGCGGCGACCGCCGGCGTGCGCGGTGCGGAGGCCGGCGTTCGAGCAGGTGCGGATGTCGAAGTGCGGGCCGGCGCAGACGTGGCTGCCGGCTTGACGGCGGCAGTCGGCGCCGCCGCGACGGGTTTGGCCTCGGCTTCGCCAAAGCGGCGCTTGGCCTCGGTCTCGGCCTTTCGCTTGGCTTCCTCTTCCTGGCGATGGCGCTCTTCCTCTGCCTTGCGGCGGGCTTCGGCGGCCTCGCGCTCGGCCTTCTCGGCGACCTCGCGACTGGCGCGGCGCCTGGCCTCCTCTTCGGCCTGACGGCGCTCCTCGATATCGCGCTGCCTGGCATCCGCCAAAGCGCTGGCGCGCGCCGACCGCTCGTCCTCGGTCAGCGTGCGCAGCACGACCCCCGATCCGGCATTGCGTTGGCTTGCGGGCGTGCCCGGCCGGCCGAGCGGCGGCTTGGCCGCCGGCGCCGCCGGTTTGGCGGTTACGGGTTCCGGCGCGTGCGTCTCGGCCGGCCCGTCGCCGCCGATGCGGCGTTTGCCACGCTTCTCGACCACGACCTGCTTGGTCCGGCCGTGGCTGAAGCTCTGGCGCACGGTGCCCGTCTCGACGCGAGGCTTGATCGTCAAGGTCTTGGTCGGGACACTCAAAGTCTTGTCGCCAGGGGTCTTGGTATCAACCATTCAGCAGTCCTAATCTCGTTTCGCTGTGCGTTTTCCCGCACAAATCTTTCAACAGGTCGTCTTTTGTTGAGCGTGATCCCGTCGGAAAAAGCGGTAGCCGCCTTCCCGGGTCATGCTCTGGAATTTCTGGCCGCTTCGGCGGTCTTGTCGTCGTCGGCCATCCGGTATCGGACCAGCATCTGGCAGCGCGACAAGAACGTCTTGCTCGCTGGGCCCGCGAGCAGCGCAGCATGTACCACATTTGACCGCCCAAGTGCCAAATCCAATTCTGCCGACGTCAAAACATTGACGACCGCGATTACCGGCGATTCACCATGTTTTTCGCCCCTTTGCCGCACGATCGCGTCTAATTTGCGGATTCCGTCGGCGGCGCCGTCGGCGGCGTGGACCAGGGCCGCGGTTTCGCCCCGGTTGAGGGCGTCCTCTACCTTGCCGAAGCCCGAGACGACCTGGCCGCCCTTGGCGGCCATCGCCAGCGCCTCGACCGCGCTGCGCACCAGCAATGCCTCGGTATCGCTGGGAAGGGTCGGCGCGACACGGACATCGCGCTTGAATCCCTTGCTAAATTGGTGACGGCGGACGGCTTCCGCAACGCTTCTTCGCGATGCCAAAACCCATAATCCCCGGCCGGGCAGCTTGCGCTTGACGTCCGGGATCACCTCACCGGTGGGGGCGACGACGAATCGGATCAGTTCGGCGATGGGACGCACCTCGCGGCTGACCGCGCACATCCGCGTGGTCGCGGACCTGGTGGTTCGCGGCCCATCGTCGAGATCGAGGTCAGCCTGCGCGAGCATTCGTTGGCCATCTCCCTACTCATTTGGCGCGAGTTCTTGTCGCATCACCCGTCCCACCTTCACGGAACGCGCTATTCCGCCGGTTCTTCAGCCGCGTCGGCCTCGGCAGCCGGCTTGGCGAGGTCGGCCTCGGTGATCCAGCCGGCCTTCAGGCGGGCCTGCATGATCATCGCCTCGGCATCGTCACGTGAAACCTCGATCCCATCGAGGAAGCCGGCGTGCTTGATCGGCTCGCCGCCGTCCTTGCGCTCGGTCCAGCCGACCAGATCGTCGGTGGCGCAGCCGGCGAGATCCTCGACGGTCTTCACGTCGTTCTCGCCGAGTTTCACCAGCATCTTCGAGGTGATGCCGGGAACCGTCTTCATGTCGTCGGCGACGCCGAGTTCCTTGCGCTTGGTTTCCAGCTCTGCCTCGAGCCGCTCCAGATACTCCCGGGCGCGGGTCTGCAGTTCGTTCGCCGTCTCCTCGTCAAATCCCTCGATGCCGGCGAGCTCCTTGACGTCGACCAGCGCAAGTTCCTCGACCGAGGTGAAACCTTCGGAGGCGAGCAATTGGCCGACCACCTCGTCGACATTGAGCGCTTCCATGAACACGCGGGTCGAATTCTCGAAATCGGCCTGGCGGCGCTCGGACTCCTCCTGTTCGGTCAGGATATCGATGTCCCAGCCGGTGAGTTGCGAGGCGAGGCGTACATTCTGGCCACGGCGGCCGATCGCGAGCGAAAGCTGGTTGTTGGTGTCGGGAACCACGACCTCGATCCGTTCGCGGTCCTCGTCGATCACGACCTTGGCGACTTCGGCAGGGGCCAGCGCGTTGACGACGAAGGTTGCGATGTCAGGCGACCACGGAATGATGTCGATCTTCTCACCCTGTAGCTCGTTGACCACGGCCTGCACGCGCGAGCCGCGCATGCCGACGCAGGCGCCAACCGGGTCAACCGACGAATCGCGAGAGATGACGCCAATCTTGGCGCGCGAACCGGGGTCGCGGGCGACCGCTTTGATCTCGACGATGCCGTCATAGATTTCCGGCACTTCCTGCGCGAACAGCTTCGCCATGAACTGCGGATGGGTGCGGGACAAGAAGATTTGCGGGCCGCGGGTCTCACGGCGCACGTCGAAGATATAGGCGCGGACGCGGTCGCCGTTGCGGAACACCTCGCGCGGCAGCATCTCGTCGCGGCGCACGATCGCCTCGCCGCGGCCGAGATCGACGATCACGCTGCCATATTCGACGCGCTTGACGATGCCGTTGACGATGTCGCCGATGCGGTCCTTGAATTCCTGGTATTGCCGGTCGCGCTCGGCCTCGCGCACCTTCTGCACGATCACCTGCTTGGCGGACTGCGCGGCGATGCGGCCATATTCCAGTGGCGGCAGCGTGTCGGCGATGGTGTCGCCGACCTGGGCGCCCGGATTGGCGCGCTGCGCGTCGGCCAGCGAAATCTGGTTCGACGAATTCTCGACGACGTCGACCACCAGCATGTGGCGCGACAGGCGAAGCTCGCCCTTCTTGGCGTCAATCTCGGCATGGACGTCGGTCTCGCTGCCGTAGCGCGCGCGCGCCGCTTTCGCGATTGCGTCTTCCATCGCAGCGATCACGATCGAACGGTCGATCGACTTTTCGCGCGCAACTGCGTCTGCGATCTGCAGCAGTTCGAGTTTGTTGGCGCTGACTGCCATGGTCTACTCTCCTTCGGTAGGATCGATTTCGCCCCGCCGCGCGCGTTCGACGGCCAGGCGGTGTTGCTTGGTGTTGGTCGGGGCCGGCTTCTTGCCGGGCTTCGGTTTCGGCTTGTGGCTCTGGTGAGGATCGCTTTTCCTGGCGTGCGCCGGCTGCGGCGGCTCGAGGCCAAGCTCGCGGCGCAACTCGCGCTCAGCGGCCTTGCCGCGGCGCATCGATTCCGCGATCAGCTCGTCGGTCAACACCAGCCGCGCCTCCGATATGTCCTCCATCACCAGGAGAACGTCGGCATCTTCGCCCGCCCGCGCGTCGTCGCGCTGGACGCGCACCGCGTTGCCGGCGACGCCGGCGAGTATGCCGCGGAACCGCTTGCGGCCCTGATGCGCCACCGCCATCTCTATCTTGACGAGATGACCGGCGTAGCGCTCGAAGTCGGAGCGGCGCACCAGCGGCCGGTCAATTCCCGGTGAAGAGATCTCGAGCCGATAGGCGCGCTCGATCGGGTCGGCAACGTCGAGCACCGGCGACAGCGCGCGAGAGATCGCCTCGCAATCCTCGAGTTGCATTGTGCCGTCGGGCCGCTCGGCCATGATCTGTACTGTGCAGCCGGCTTCGCCGGAAACCTTGATCCGCACCAACCGATAACCCATGCCTTGGAGGACGGGGGTCGCCACCGCCGATACGCGTGCCGCGAGCCCCGGCTCGACGACAAGCCGCGGTTCGGCGAGCAGTTCGGCGTCCATGGACGAGGCGGTTGGATCGGTCATATCCGGTGTTACAGCGATTTCAGATCTGTCGATTGGTGTTGGACGGGCCGGTCTTAAGGGACCGGTAACGCTACCCAAACTGGACACGGCCCGACTGGGTCCCTTCAGGTAATAAAAAAGAGCGGGTCCCGGAGGGCCCACTCTCAATACGCGATCGTATGAGATACCATAAGCTGCTGCCGATATAGCGCTTTTGCTACCGGCCGGCAAGGCCCATGGTCGCCCGATGGATGATTTTGCGGCTGTCCTGGCAGCCGGCCAAATCTAACCCTTCGTTCATGAACGGGACCTAGATTGCCGCGCAAACCGGCAGGAGCAGCCGGTTTGGACAGGCGTATGACGACAGCCCCCGCGCTGATTCCGGAACTTGACGACATCGTCCAACGCGGCGACCCGAGGCGACGCGCTGAGGCCGCGCGCCGCGTCGGCGAGTTATTTCTTCAGGGCGCCGCGAATTTCGGCCCCGATCACGTCGATCTGTTCGATGGCATCCTGACTTCACTGGTTCCACATGCCGAGCGGGCCGCGCGGGTCGATCTGGCCGAGCGCCTTTCGTTGCTCGCCAATGCGCCGCGGCTTCTGGTAGGGCAACTCGCCCATGAGGATGAGGTCGCAATTGCGGGCCCGCTGCTCCGCCGGTCGCCCGTCATCGACGAGCAGGTGCTGGTCGAGATCGCCAGCGCCAAGAGCCAGGGCCACCTGCTCGCGATGGCCGAACGGCCGAAACTTTCGACCACGCTGACCGACGTCATCGTTCGCCGCGGCGATCGCGATGTGATCCGCTGCGCTGCCGGCAACGCCGGCGCGACCTTCTCCGACGAATCCTTCTCTTTGCTGGTCCGGCGCGCCGGACAGGACGGCGTGCTCACGTTGAAGATAGGCCAGCGCGACGATCTGCCCCCCGCACATCTGAAGAATCTGCTGGCAGGATCAATCGACGTCATCCGCCGCCGCATGCTCGACGTCGTCAAGCCGGAACGGCAGGCCGAGATCAAGCAGGCGATGAGCGAAATCGAGGGCATGACCGAGCATGTCGGGGGCCGCCGCGATTTTGCGCCGGCGCAGCGCACGATTCTGGCGCTGCATCGCGCAGGCGAGCTGAACGAGGCCGCGCTGCTCGACTTCGCAAAAGCCTTCAAATACGAAGAATCCGTCGCGGCGCTTGCCGCCATGAGCGGTGTGAAGGTCGCAACCCTCGACCGCCTGATCACCGGGGACCGCTACGATCCGATCCTGATCGCCGGCAAGACCATCGGCCTCGAATGGGTGACCGTGCGCGCGCTGATCCTGATGCGGCTCGGCGCCAACCGCGTGGTGGCGCCGGCCGATATAGAAGGCGCGCGATTGAACTTCGCCCGCCTGATGCCGTCGACCGCGCAGCGCGTCGTCGATTTCTGGAAGTCGCGGTAATTATCGCGACGGGCTAACCACTGCCTCGAGCGAGTGCGTGCCGGAAGCGCAGATAAGTCGCCTTGCGGCCTTCGCGCTCAGCCTTCGCGCCATAGCGCGTCATGGTGTAGTCAGGCCATGGCGACTGCCAGTCGGAGACCCGCTCGGCGAGCCAGACAAAGTCCGGCGAGCGCATCAGATGCGCTAAGGTCCAGGCGCAGTAATCGTCAATGTCGCTGACAAAGCGGAACTCGCCACCCGGCTCGAGGATACGCGCCATCGCCGCAACCGTCGCATCCTGCACGAAGCGCCGCTTCCAGTGCCGCCGCTTCGGCCAGGGATCGGGATGGATCAGGTCGATGCGCGCGAGCGATCGCGCCGGGGCCCAGGCCAGCAGTTCGGCGGCATCGCCGGCGAACAACCTGATATTGCCGACGTTGTGCGCCTCGATTTGAGACAGGATTTTGGCCATCCCGTTGACATAGGGCTCGCAGCCGATGAAGCCTGTCAACGGAAGCGCGCGCGCCTCTGCGATCAGGTGTTCGCCGCCACCGAAGCCGATTTCGAGCCTGATGTCGTCGACGCCGCCATCGAACAGGTCAGCGAGCCTATCCGGTGCCGGCGCGCCGATTTCGAGCGCCAGATGCGGCAGCAGATTGTCGATCAAGTCGGCCTGGTGCGAGCGAAGCCTGTGGCCCTTTCGTCGCCCGAAGAACGAGCCGCGCGAATGCGCGACCGCGCCGTCGTCGGATTGCGCGTCGCGATCTCGGGTATCACGCGGTGCGGCGGTCATCATCGCAGCGTCTGAAAGAGTCGATGCAGGAGTCGCGCGCGCGGCTCGATCGACGAGATGTAGAGCTGCTCGTAATGGGTATGGGCGCCCTTGCCGTCGACGCCGAGCCCATCGAGTGTCGCCGTATGCGGCGCAGTGAAATTGCCGTCGGAGCCGCCCCCGGTGAAGACGTCCAGCAGATCGAAGCCGAGTTCGGCGGCAAGCCGTTTGGCATGTTCGAAGAGTGCGGCGCCGGCATTGCCTTTCTCGTAGGGTGGACGGTTCAGTTCGCCGACCACCCTCACGCTGACGCCATCGGTGCGCGACGTCATCGCGAGGATCCTCGGGACGAGATCTTCGGCATCGGCGAGCGTCGGCACGCGCATGTCGACCTCCGCGTACGCCTCTTCGGCGATCACGTTGGGCTTGGTGCCGCCTTTAACGACGCCGACATTGACGGAGATGCCGCGCTTGAGATCATTCATCGCCTCAAGCGTCTGGATGACGTTGCCAAGCTCGCGGATCGCGCTGCGGCCGTCTTCCGGGCGCGTGCCGGCATGCGACGGCACGCCCCTGATGAATACCTCGAAGCGAGCGACGCCCTTGCGCCCGGTGACGATCTTGCCGCCGTCACGCGCCGGCTCGGTCACCAGCACATATTTGGCCTTGCGTCCCTCGGACTCGATCAGCGCGCGCGACGTGGGGCTGCCTATCTCCTCATCCGACACGAATATCTGCGTAATGCCGAGCGGCGCGCGTTCGCCGTCGGCGCAAATCTGCCGGAACGAATGATAGGCGAGATAGGCGCCGCCTTTCATGTCATAGATGCCAGGACCGAATGCGCTGTCACCCTCGATCCTGAACGGCAGCCGCTCGATGAAGCCCATCGGATGGACCGTATCGAGGTGACTCAACACAAGGATGCCCGGCGCGTCCTGTCCCCATGACGAGCGCGCAACGAGATGATCGCCATAGCCGTCGCGTCCCGCGATTCGCTCGACAGTGGCCGGCAAGCCGCGGTAGCCGGATGCGACGAAGTCGGCGAGCTTGTTCACCTGGTCGGGCCGTTCGGTGGGCGATTCGATTTCGACCCAGCGGCGTATCCCGTCGAGGATTGCGGCGGCATCAAACGGGTTGTTGGACATGGCTGTCGTCGACGCCTTTGATTCGACTATTCGCGCACGCCCGTGCACGCTGGAATGACATATTCCAGATTTGACAATCTCTCAAACCGATCCGCCGGGAATCAGGTTTGGTCGGCCGCCTCGCGCGCCGCGATCTGCTCGACCAGTTCGACGATACTGCGGCGGAGCTTGGCATCGGCGATGCGCGTGAAGGCACGCGTCAGTGCGAGGCCCTCCGCGGTCGCAAGGAAATCGGCGACATAGGTCGGCGAAGATCCCTCGCTGAAGCCGTCGGCGGTCCTGGCGCCGCTTGGGCCGCCGTCGAACAGGAAGGAAACCGGCACCTGCAGGATCTCGGAGATCTGCTGCAACCGGCTGGCGCCCACGCGATTGGTTCCCTTCTCGTATTTCTGTACCTGCTGAAACGTCAGGCCGAGCGCCTCGCCCAACTTCTCCTGGCTCATGCCGAGCATGATACGACGCATGCGAACACGGCTGCCGACATACTTGTCAACAGGGTTGGGCGCTTTGGTGGACATCTCCAACTCTCCTAGGGATTGCGCGCCCGGGGACGAGGCGTGATGCATGGGAAGTATGCCTCAGGCGCCGGTGCCGTCAAATCCTGCAAGGAGGATCGGGACAAAATGCGGATAATTTGCGCAATGGGCTGACGGGTCTTTTATCTCGCTGGCATCCGTACAATGCGAAGCGTGCGGTCAATCTGTCAACTGGTGGAATCGCGCAGCGGTGAATTTCGAGGCTCTTTTTCGAAACCGCACGACCACCGGGGTATGCGGCCGTCAGGGCTTCCGCCTGAGAAAGCGGCGGCGCAGGACGATTGTGAGCGCGGCGATCAGAATCACCGCGGCGGGGATGTCGCCGACGCGTGCGTAGATCGTCGGCGCAATGGCCGACGGCAGGCCGGCATCCAGGACCCCCTCGATGCCGAGTCCAAGCTGTGCGACAATCCGCCCTAACGGATCGATCACCGCCGAGATGCCCGTATTGGCGGCGCGGACCATCGGCAGCCCTTCCTCGATCGTGCGCATTCGGGCTTGCTGAAGGTGCTGGTAAGGACCGGTCGAAATTCCGAACCAGCCGTCATTGGTGACATTGACGATCCAGCCGGGGCGATCGTCGTGGATCGTAATGTTGCCGGGAAAAATCGCCTCGTAGCAGATCAGGGGCAGCGCCCGGGGCGCGCCCGGTACGTCGAGCGTTCTGCGGATGGTGCCTGGAATGAACCCGCCCTGCACCTTGGTCAACTGCACGAAGCCGAGCTTTTCCATCCAGTCCTGGAACGGCAGATATTCGCCGAACGGCACCAGATGCAGCTTGTCGTAAACCGACAGCACGCTGCCATCATGGTCGATGACGTAGATCGAATTATAGGCCCGGGTAACGCGGACGCCGGGCGGCAGATCGGGCGCGCGCACCGAGCCGGTGATCAGGACGGTTCCCTTTGGCAGGAGGTCGGCGATCTGCGCCATCGCGTCGGCTTCCCGCGTCAGGAAAAATGGAAATGCAGATTCCGGCCAGATCAGGATGTTGGCATCGCTCACGCCGGTGGACCGTGGCCCCGATGCACGATCCGACAATGTGAGATATTTCTGCATCACCGCGGCCTTGGCGGAGTAATTGAACTTGGCGTCCTGTTGCAGGTTGGGCTGCATGATGCGCAGCTTGACGTCGGCGACGAATGTTGTTGGTTGCAACGTCAGGCGGACCGTGCCGAACACCAGCATCGCCACCAGCACCAGTAGCGCTACGGCCGGCGTCTGCCACGGCGCGGGCCGGCGCGAACCGCCGTCGACCAGCACCGCCGGACTTGCGAAGATCGCCACTGCCAGGAACGTCATGCCCCACAGCCCGACCAGCGATGCGGTCTGTGCCAGCGCAAGCGGTTCGCTCAACGCATAGCCGAAGGCGTTCCATGGGAGCCCGCTCAGGACGTGGCCGCGCAGCCACTCGGCGATTGTCAGGCTGACTGCGAGCGCGAGCACGCGCGAGGCATCGCGTGGCCAGATCAGCCGCGCCAGCGCGAAGCCGAAGGCGGTGAACAGCGCGAGACAGGCCGGCAGACCGAGCACGGCAAACGGCGTCAGCCAGGCGAAAGTCTGCGCATCGACAAAGAAAGCATAGCCCATCCAGTAGAGCCCCGGCACGAAATAGCCGAGACCGAACCAGAAGCCAGACAGCGCCGCAGCCGGCACGCCGTGCCAGCGGCCGGCCGCTGCACCGTCGATCAGCCAGACCGCAACGGAAAAGGTCAGAAACAGCACGGGCCAGGCGTTGAACGGCGCCATTGCGAGCGCCGACAACGCGCCGGCAACAAGCGCAATCGCCGCACGTTTCCATCCCCAGGTCAGGATAATCACAAGCCCGGCCGCGCGGAGTTTGTCTGACAGCCTCACTGCGAGCCCGCTCCATCGCCCGATGGAGGCGGGGTGTTGTCATTGGCCTGCGGTGTGCCCTGGTCCGGCGGCTGCTCGCGGCGGCGCTCCCGCTCCTTGCGCGGTGTCGGGCGCTCCTTGCGCGTCGTGACCCGTACTCGCTTGACGCGGCGCGGATCGGCATCGAGCACCTCGACCTCGAAATTGCCGGGCCCTGAAATCACCTCGCCGCGCACCGGCAGACGGCCGACGAACGAAACAAGATAGCCGCCGAGCGTCTCGACCTCTTCCCCGGCCTCGCCGATGACGAAGTCGTCACCGATCACGGTGCGGACGTCGTCGAGGCTCGCGCGCGCATCCGCGATGAAGGAATTATCGGGCTGGCGGACGATCGCCGGCGGCTCGTCGGAATCGTGCTCGTCGTCAATCTCGCCGACGATCTGCTCGACGATGTCCTCGATCGACACCAGCCCGTCGGTGCCGCCATATTCGTCGACGACGAGCGCAAGGTGAATGCGCGAGGCCTGCATCTGCGCCAGCAAATCGATCGCCCGCATCGACGGGGGGATGTAGAGAAGCTTGCGGATGATCTGTGCCTCCGACAGCGGCAGCGCGAGATCGACGGCGCGCAGGTCGAGTCCGGCCGGGAACGGCTTCTTGCGCCGCGTCTTGGTGGCGTCGGTGACGCGCGCCCTGGCTGTCATGAAGGCAAGCAGGTCGCGGATGTGCACCATGCCCTCCGGATCGTCGAGGGTTTCATTGTACACGACGAGTCGCGAATGCGCCGCGCTCTCGAATAGGCTCATCAGTTCGCCGAGTGGAATGTCGCGCTTCACCGCGACGATGTCGGCGCGGTGCACCATCACGTCGGCGATGCGCCGCTCGTTCAGCGACAGGATGTTGCGCAACATGGTGCGCTCGATCGCCGAGAAGCCGACATCGTCGGGCGTCGAGGCGTCGAGCACCACCTGCAGGTCGTCGCGTACCGAACCGGCCTTCCAGCCGAACAGCGTGCGCATGGCCCGCATCAGCCAGCCGTCGGCGGCTGGCCGCTGCGCCTCGCCCTCGTGCACCACCGCCGGAAGGTTGCGCACGTCGCGCGGATTGTCATGGGTCGGTTCGGAATCCGCCATGTCAGTCCATCCGCTCCCGGTCCGGATAGGGATCGGGTATGCCGAGCTGGCCGAGAATCTCGCGCTCGAGACTCTCCATGTCTTCGGCATCTTCGTCGTTCTCGTGGTCGTAGCCGATCAGGTGCAGGAAACCATGCACCGCAAGATGGCTCAAATGATGGTCGAACGGTTTTTGTTCGTCGTCGGCTTCCCGCCGCGTGGTCTCATAGGCGATGGCGATGTCGCCGAGCATGCGCGGGGCGTCGGCGGGGCCGCTGGAGGCGGATGGCTGCAGCGCCGGAAACGACAGCACGTTGGTCGGCTTGTCGATGCCGCGCCAGTTGCTGTTCAGCGTGCGGATGCCGGCGTCATCGGTCAGCATGACCGCGAGTTCCGCCTCGGCGACATCTGCGTCGGCGACCTCCGCGGCCGCCTCGATGGCGCGATGGATCACGGCCTCGGCGCCGGGCTCGGTCCGCCAGCAATCGGCCGTGACGAGAACCTCGGTTGCGGGAAACACGGACACGATCGTTCCAAAATCTGCGTTGTGGCCGGAACCCGCCCCCTGCGGGCGCGCGGCCGAAGCTGATGGTCTCAAGATTTGGCGTTTGCCGGCCGCTGCGGCAATCCCTCATAGGCGGCGACGATGCGCGCCACCAATTCATGGCGGATGACGTCCTCGGCGGTGAACTGCACCTGGGCGATGCCTTCGACGCCGCCAAGCAGCTTCACTGCCTCGGCAAGCCCCGAGGCCTGGCCGTGCGGCAGGTCGACCTGCGAGGGATCGCCGGTGACGATCATCCGGCTGTTCTCGCCGAGGCGAGTCAGGAACATCTTCATCTGCATCGATGTGGTATTCTGCGCTTCGTCGAGAATGATGACGGCGTTGGTCAACGTGCGGCCGCGCATGAAGGCAAGCGGCGCGATCTCGATCTCGCCACCCTGCAGCGCGCGCTCGACGACGCGAGAGTCCATCAGGTCGTACAGCGCATCATAGATCGGACGCAGGTAGGGATCGACCTTTTCGCGCAAATCTCCCGGCAGGAAGCCGAGCCGCTCGCCGGCCTCGACCGCCGGGCGTGACAGGATGATGCGATCGACCTCCTTGCGCTCGAACAGTTGGGCGGCATAGGCGACTGCGAGCCAGGTCTTGCCGGTGCCGGCAGGGCCGACGCCGAACACGAGCTCATGCCGCTTCAGCGCGCGGATGTAGGAATCCTGGGCGGCGGTGCGCGCGCGCACCGGCCGCTTGCGCAGATTGATGGTCTCGAAGGTCGGCTTGGCGCTCTTGTTGTCGAATTCGAACAGCGAGCCCTGCGCGATCACGGCGCGGATCGCGCCTTCCACTTCACCCTGGTCGAGGTCGTGGCCCTCGATCGCCTGTGCGTAGAGCGTCTCGAGCACGCGCCGCGCCGCGTCGCAGCCGTCACGGCTGCCGGCGATGGTGACGTGGTTGCCGCGGGAGTCGACCACGACGCCAAGCCGCCGCTCGACCAGCGCGAGATTCTGTCCGTAGGGGCCGACGAGCGCGGAAGCAGCGCGGTTGTCGTCGAAGTCGATGACGACCTGGGTCTCGGGTGGAACTGGCATGTCGCGATCAGGTTTGCGGCTGGGAGCGAGCGACGTCGAATCCGATGCGCTTTTGGGCAAGGATCTCAGGCTCCAATGGTCGTCGGCAAATTGCGCGACGGAGTTGCCAGCAGGGGCGATGTCGGGAGCTCGCCGATCAGGCTGTAGCGTTCGAGGCTGCCTATCTTCACCGGCAGGATCCGGCCGATGATGTCGGACGGCGCCATCACATGGGCGGGTTGCAGATAGGCGGTGCGGCCGACGATCTGGCCGGGATTGCGCGCGGCGCGCTCGAACAGCACGTCAACCGTCGTGCCGATCGCAGCCCGATTGAAGGCCGATTGCTGGCTGTCGATCAGTTCCTGAAGCCGCCCCAAGCGCTCGTCCATCTCTGCCGCTGACACCGTCTCCCGCATCTCCGCCGCCGGCGTGCCTGGCCGCGGCGAATATTTGAACGAATAGGCGGCAGCGTAGCCGATTTGCGTGACAAGCGCGAGGGTGGCGCAAAATTCTCGCTCGGTTTCACCGGGGAAGCCGACGATAAAATCTGATGAAAAAGCAATATCTTGTCGCGCGGAACGGAATCGGTCGATGACGCGCCGGTACTCATCAGCGGTATGTTTTCGGTTCATGGCCGCGAGAATCCGGTCCGCGCCGGATTGGACTGGCAGATGCACGAACGGCATCAGTGCCGGCAGATCGCGATGCGCCTCAATCAGGGAATCATCGACGTCGCGCGGATGGCTCGTCGAGTAACGCAGCCGCGCGACGCCGGGAATGACGGCGAGCCGCTGCAACAGCTTGCCGAGCGGCCAAGCGCATCCATCGGGACCCTCGCCGTGATAGGCGTTGACGTTCTGTCCGATCAGTGTGATCTCGCGCACGCCGTTCTCGGCTAGCCTCGTGACATCATCGATGATCTTCGCGACCGGGCGCGAGACTTCCGCCCCGCGCGTATACGGCACCACGCAGAAGGTGCAGAACTTGTCGCAGCCTTCCTGCACCGTGACGAAGGCGGAGATGCCGCGTGAACGGATCGCATCCGGCTTCGGCTGCGGCACGAAGACGAACTTGTCCTCGATCGGGAATTCCGTCTCGAGCGCGCGGCCGTGTTCTTTCGCGTGCTTCAAGAGCTGCGGCAAGTGATGATAGCTTTGCGGTCCCACCACGATGTCGACGGTCGGTGCGCGATGGATGATTTCCTCGCCCTCGGCCTGCGCGACGCAGCCGGCGACCGCGATCTTCATCTCGCGGCCCTGCCGCGCGGCTTCATCTTTGGCGACCCGCAGCCGCCCGAGCTCCGAATAGACCTTTTCCGAGGCCTTTTCGCGGATGTGGCAGGTGTTGAGGATGACGAGATCCGCTTCTTCCGCATTGGCAGTTTCGACAAAGCCTTCGACGGCAAGCGTGTCCACCATGCGTTGCGCATCGTAGACGTTCATCTGGCAGCCGTAGGACTTGATATGCAGCTTGCGCGGCGTCGTCATGGAACCTGCATGCGGAATGGAAATGGCGCCCGCAGGGCGCCGAGGGTGAAATATAGCCTAAACGGCCGAAAATCCAGTGCTCCGACCCGTCATGCCCGGTTCAATGCTACCATCGCCGATGTGGGTGTTGGTTCAGCCAGCGACGGGCGTGGCGCCAAACTCAGCGATCAAGCCGGGCAATTGGCGCATATCGCCGAAGGTCACGGCGGCACCCGCGGCAGCAAGTTCCGCAGCCTGCTCCACTGTGCAATGGCTGCCGCCATAAAAGCCCAGCACCCTCATCCCGACGGCCCGGGCGCCGGTGACGCCGGGCACACTGTCCTCAATCACGACGCAGCGCTCGGGCCTTGCTTTCATCTGTTCGGCCGCGAACAGGAAGAGATCGGGTGCCGGCTTGCCGCGCTTGACCTGCACGGCGGAGAAGATGTGCGGCGCGAGTTGGCCGTAGAGTCCGGCGCAGCTCAGGCCATGTCGGATTTTTTCAGGCGCGCCGCTCGAGGCCACGCATTTCGGCATGCCGAGTGCGGCGATCGCATCGCCGACATGGGCGATCGCGTTGAGGTCTTCGGCATAGCAGCCGAGCGTCGCCCGTTTGATCTCTGCCTCGAAATCGTCGGGCAGTTTGCGGCCAAGCTCGGTCTCCACCATCCGCCGCGCCTCGCGATCCGACACGCCGAGGAAGCGCTTGAGCACGCCGTCCGGCGTGATCGGATACCCGTGACGCGTGAGCGTCTCCGCATGTGCGCGACAGGAAATCACTTCGCTGTCGACGAGCACGCCGTCGCAATCGAAGATGACGAGATCGATGGTCACCCCGGTCAGGACTTGCTGTCGTCGTCGAGCGGCACGCAATAGAGCTCGAGACGGTGATCGACCAGCTTGTAGCCGAGCTTGCGTGCGATCTCGGCCTGCAGCTTCTCAATCTCTTCGGAGGTGAATTCGATCACCTTGCCGTTGCGCAGATTGATCAGGTGGTCGTGGTGGCTGTCGGGCATCTGCTCGTAGCGTGCGCGTCCCTCGCGAAAATCGTGGCGCTCGATGATGCCGGCGTCCTCGAACAGCTTGACGGTGCGGTACACCGTCGAAATCGAGATCTTGTCGTCGACCGCGACGCAGCGCCGGTACAGCTCCTCGACATCAGGATGGTCCATGGCCTCCGCCAGCACGCGCGCGATGACGCGGCGCTGTTCGGTCATGCGCATGCCGGTCGCGGCGCAGCGCGCCTCGATGCCGGTATTTTTGTGCGCTGGCGGGGATTTCACTGTGGTCATGAGCTTCGAGCCTTGAGTGGCACAGCGGAGGAGTTCTGCCACCACGCGGATGTTACGACAAGTCGCGCCGCATCAGAAGCGCGTTCAAATGTTCCCCGCCGGGCTGCTTGTAGTAGCGTTCACGGCGGCCGACCACACCGAATCCGGCCCATTGATACAACCGTCGCGCCGGTTGATTGTTTTCTTCCACCTCCAGAAAAATGGTGCGGATGCCGCGTCCGGCAAGATGGCCGAGATGGGTCATGAGCAGTTCGCGCGACAGGCCGCGGCCGCGGCGGTCCGCGTCGATCGCGATCGACAATATCTCCGCCTCGTCCGCGGCCATGCGCGAGATCGCGAAGCCGATCACCTTGCGTCCCTGCCGCAAGCGATGCACCAGCGTGTTGCGCTCGGTCAGCATCGCCTCGAATTCGCTTTCACCCCAGCCGCGGTGAAACGAAGCGCCGTGTAACTGCGCGAGCCGGGGGGCGTCGCGCAAGCCTGCCGGCTCGATCGCAGGCGTACCGCCTCCCCACCATTCTGACAGCCAGGCGATCATGTTGCGGACGGCTGCGGACTGACCTGAAGCTGATCCTTCGGCGGCTTGGCGTCCGGTGCACGCAGATAGAACGGACGCGCCGGCGCGCTTTCCGGGCTTACGGCGGCGCCGATCCAGGCGACCCAGGTGATATCAGGCGCAGCATGCGGGTCGACCTTGAAAGGCGCCGTCACGTCGGCCGGCCAGCGTTCGGCGAGGATTTTGGCGGCATTGCCGACGAGATGCAGTTCGCCGAATTGCACGGCCTCGAACGCCTCGGCGATCGGCGCCACCTTCGGCTTGACAAGCGGACTGCCATCGCCACTCACCACCTGGAAGTAGATGTGATCGTGACGCGCATCGATCGCCGACAGAATCGGGTGCCCGCCATTGTCGGCAACGACGGGAGCGGCGTAGGCGGCGAGCGTCGTCAGTCCCACCACCGGCTTGTCCGCGGCCAGCGCGATGCCGCGCGCCGCCGACAGGCCGACGCGCAGGCCGGTGAAACTGCCGGGGCCGGTGGTGACGGCGACGCGATCGAGCGCGCTGAAGGCGATGCCGGAGGTCTGCATCACGCGCGCGATCAGCGGCATGAGCGCCTCGGCGTGGCCGCGCTGCATCGCTTGCGTCTCAATGGCGATCGTTTTGGCCGCGGCGGTATCGAGCACGGCCGCGGAGCAGGCGTCGAGCGCCGTATCGATGGCGAGGATGATCATGAGGGGGCGAACGGCGAGTAGCGAATGGTGAATAGGGAATCAAAGCGTATCGCCATTCGCCACCCGCTATTCACCATTCGCCTCCGATCACATCGGCCGAACTTCCTGTACGTCGGGCACGAAGTGCCGGAGCAGGTTCTGGATGCCATGTTGCAGCGTTGCCGTCGACGACGGGCAGCCCGCGCACGAGCCCTTCATGTTGAGATAAACGATGCCGTCCTTGAAGCCGCGGAAGGTGATGTCGCCGCCATCATTGGCAACCGCGGGACGCACGCGGGTCTCGATCAGGTCCTTGATCTGCGCAACGGTCTCTGCGTCTTCTTCGTTGAAGAACTCGTCCTCCTCGTCGCGCGCGTCGTCGCTACCGGCTGCGCCATCGGCGAGCAGCGGAGCGCCGGACATGTAGTGCTCCATGATGGCGCCGAGGATCGCGGGCTTGAGGTGCTGCCAGTCGCCGTCTGCCTTGGTCACGGTGACGAAGTCGGCGCCATAGAACACTCCGATGACGCCGGGCACGGCGAACAGCCGTTCGGCGAGCGGCGAGCGCATGGCGGATTCGGGGCTCGAGAATTCCATGGTGCCGCTGTCGAGCACCATGCGGCCCGGAATGAACTTCAGGGTCGCGGGATTGGGCGTGGCTTCGGTCTGAATGAACATCTGTTGTCTCCGGCGTCGCCGGTTCAAGGCCGGCGCGTTGGGGTTCCTTTATCGCGTTTTCCAGCGAAGTGGTACCGGTTCGTGGCCGGAAGACGCGTCAAATCAAGGGTTAAGATGGCGACGGCGCCAGGGCCGATCAAGCCGCCGCGCCGCAGTTCCGCGTTGCATGTGCGGGTCAGGAGAGGGCATCGACCTCCGCGTCAGTTAGGCCGCCCGGCACGATGGTGACCGGAATCGGGAACGCGCCCATGGTCTTGGCCATGGTGGTGATGATCGGACCCGGTCCCTCGGGGCCCGGATTGGCCGCCAGCACCAGCATCGCGATGTCCACGTCCTTGTCGATCACGTCGAGGATCTGCTCGGTCGGGTCGCCCTCGCGAATCACCCGTTCCGGCGTGATCGCGGCGATCCCGTTGGCGCGGCCGGCGGCGCGGTCGAGCGCCTCATTGGCGGCTTCCTCGGCTTCGGCGCGCATGATGTCGGCGACCCCGAGCCATTGCTGGTTTTGGTCTTCGGTCTCGATCACCCGTAGCATGACCACGCCGCCGCCGACCCGGATCGCCCATCGGCTGGCGTAATACACCGCGCGGTCCCATTCCGCGGTGTCGTCAACGATGACAAGGCATTTTGGCTTGTGACCCGTCTCGTAGCTTCGTCGCTGTGTGGTCATGCATCTCCCGGTGCTGCACCAAACCTGCGCATGCTGCCACACTCCCTTTCCGTTTGGGAGAGGGAGCTGGTGCGTGATCCGGAAAAGTGTGTAGCGGTTTTCCGAAGAGATCATGCTCAAAAAGTCGGATCGGGATGACGATTCGAAGAAGCATCATCCCGATCCGAGGTTCTTGGTTTCCGGCCGCGTCAGCGCTGGCGGATGAAGCCGACAATGTCCTTGGTCATACGCATGGTTTCGTCGGCGATGCCGCGGGCGCGGTTGGCGCCATCGACCAGGACGGAGTCGACATAGCCGGGATCGGCGACCAGCCGCTTCATCTCCGCCGCGATCGGCGCCAGTTTTGCAACGCAAACCTCAACCAGCGCATTCTTGAAGTTGGAGAATTGCCCGCCGCCGAACTCCTTCAGCACGTCCTGCTTCGTCACCCCGGCGAGCGCCGCATAGATGCCGACGAGGTTGTCGGCCTCCGGGCGCGTCTCGAGCCCCTTCTCCTCCGACGGCAGCGGCTCCGGATCGGTCTTCGCCTTGCGAATCTTCTGCGCGATGGTGTCGGCGTCGTCGGTGAGGTTGATGCGCGAATTGTCCGAGGCTTCCGACTTCGACATCTTCTTGGTGCCGTCGCGCAAGCTCATCACCCGCGTCGCCGGTCCCGTGATCAGCGGTTCGGGCTGCGGGAAGTACAGGCCGTCGGCAAAGCCGTGGCCGCGAATCGAATCGCCGAAGTCGTTGTTGAACTTCTGCGCGATGTCGCGCGACAGTTCCAGATGCTGCTTCTGGTCCTCGCCGACCGGCACGTGGGTCGCGCGGTACAACAGGATGTCGGCCGCCATCAGCACCGGATAATCGTAGAGACCGACCGACGCATTCTCGCGGTCCTTGCCGGCCTTTTCCTTGAACTGGGTCATCCGATTGAGCCAGCCGATCCGCGCGATGCAGTTGAATATCCAGGTAAGCTCGGCGTGGCCGGCGATCTGGCTCTGGTTGAAGACGATATGTTTCTTCGGATCGATGCCGCTGGCGATGAAGGCCGCGGTCACCTCGCGGGTGTTGCGCGCGAGTTCCGCCGGCCCGCCCCAAACCTCGGGGCCTTGCGTGATCGCGTGCATGTCGACGACGCAATAGATGCAGTTGTGGGTCTGCTGCATCTTCACGAAGTTGACGATGGCGCCGAGATAGTTGCCGAGGTGCAGATTGCCCGTCGGCTGGACGCCTGAGAAAACCCGTTCAACGAACGCCATGGTCAAAATTCCTGGAAATGGCCACTTTGGCGGCGTCGTTTGCCATTTAAGGCGGGCGCGCGCAAGTCAGGCGGTCGGCTTTTGCCGGATTGCGTTGGCGGCCTCGCGCCAGCCGGCGACGCCGAAAAGCTGTAAAAGCAGCCCGTAGATCGCCATGCCACCGGAGATCAGCAGCAGCAGCGACAGCGCCTGGAGGACGCCGTGTGCGGCGGTGGGCAGCGCGGTGGCCGCAAGCCAGAGCACCGCTCCCATCGCGAGCGCGGCGGCGAGGATGCGTGGCAGCCGGCGGCGGGCGTCGGCATCGATCGCAAAGCCGAAGGTCGCCGCGCCCTTGCCGATCAACGACAGCGCGTTGCTCCAGGCGCCAAGCGCGATGCCGGCGGCGATCCCGTTCGCGCCAAACAAGCGGCCGAGCAGGAAGGCGGCTGCGATTGCGACCACGATGGCCTTGAGCGTCGCCAAGAGCGGCGTCAGCGTGTCCTCGCGCGCGTAGAACGCCGGGGACAGCACCTTCACCAGCACATGCGCCGGCAGCGCGAGCGTAAGCCAGGTCAGGGCCTGTGCGGTTGCCGCGGTATCGGTGGCCGTGAACGCGCCACGCTCGAACAGGACGCGGGCGATCGGTCCGCTCAGCACGATCAGGCCGAGCGTGGAGGGTAGCGCCAGTCCGGCCGCAAGCTCGAGGCCGCGCGATTCCGCGCGCGCAATCGCGGCATGGTCGCCGCCGCGGACCGCGCGCGTCATCTCCGGGATCAGCACCATGCCCATGGCGACCCCGACAATGCCGAGCGGCAGTTCAAGCAAGCGGTTGGCGAAGTAGAGCCATGACACCGCCGACGGCGAGCTTGACGCGATCACCGTGCCCGCGACCATCAGCCATTGCGGCGCGGTGCTTGCGAGCATGCCGGGGATGGCACGGCCAAGGAAGCGGCGCATCTCGCTGTCGAACGACACGCGCAAGGGCGAGGCAAGCTTGCCGCTACGCAAGGCCAGCATCGAGAGTTGCAGCAAGCCGGCAACGCCGACGGTCGCCGCCATGACCAGCGCCGCCTGGACCGGATCCTCTCGCCGCGCCAGCAGCCCGACCATCACCGCTATGAGCGCGACGTTGAACAGGAGCGGCGAGAACGCGGGCATTGCGAAGCGGCCCTGCGCGTTGAGAAGTCCCATCATCACCGTGACGGGGCCGGCGAAGGCGAGATAGGGCAGCATCAACCGGGCGTTATCGACCGCGAATTGCAGCGTATCGCGGCCCACGAAGCCGGGCGCAATCGCCGCGATGACGAGCGGCATCAAAAAGCCGAGCGCGAGCGCGGCCGCGATGACGGCGGCACTGACGGTGCCGAGCACGCGGCCGGCAAACGCACTTGCGGCCGTCGCGCCGTCGGCTTCGCGGACCTCGAGCCAGGCCGGCACCAGCGCCGCGTTCAGCGCGCCCTCGGCGAGCAGGCGACGCACCACGTTGACCAGTTGAAACGCCGCCAGGAATGCATCCGCCACGGGCCCGGCGCCGAGCAGCGCCGCGATCACGGAATCGCGCACGAAACCGAGCAGCCGCGAAGCCAACGTTCCCGAGGATACCGTAAGGAAGGAGCGGATCATCGCGCCTCTATAGCAGGCACTTCCCTTGCTGGCGCTAGGGGGAACGTGATAGGCCGCAGCCTTTCGTGGCTGGCCGGAAAACAGGACAGGTCAATGGCTGACGCAAAATACGACGTTCTCGGGATCGGCAATGCGATCTTCGACGTGCTGGTGCAGACCGACGAGGCATTCCTCAGCCGGCACGGCATGGCCAAGGGCAGCATGTCGCTGATCGACGAAGCCCGCGCCGCCGCGATCTACCGCGACATGGGACCGGCGACCGAAATGTCCGGCGGCTCCGCCGCGAACACGATCGTCGGTATCGGAAATTTCGGTGCGCGCGCCGCCTATGTCGGCAAGGTCAAGGACGACCAGATCGGCCGGCTCTATAGCCATGATATCCGCGCCGCCGGCGTGGCCTTCGCAACGAAGCCGGCCGCCGACGGTCCAGCCACCGGCTGCTCCTACATCCTGGTGACGCCCGACGGCGAGCGCACCATGAACACCTATCTCGGCGCTGCGCAGGATCTCACCCCTGACGATATCGACCCGGACCAGGTCGCAGCGGCCAGCATCATTTATCTTGAGGGTTATCTCTGGGACCCCAAGAACGCCAAGGAAGCCTTCGTGAAGGCGGCGACGATCGCCCACGGCACCGGCCGGCAGGTCGCACTGACGCTGTCGGATGCATTCTGTGTCGATCGTTATCGCGACGAGTTTCTTGGGTTGATGCGCACAGGCACGGTCGATCTGGTGTTCGCGAACGAGTCCGAACTGCACTCGCTGTACCAGACTTCGGATTTCGACACCGCGCTGAAGCAGTACCAGAACGACACCAGGATCGGCGTCGTCACCCGCAGCGAGAAGGGCTGCGTCGTCGTGTCAAAGGATGGTGTGACATCAGTACCGGCTTTCCCGATCGACAAGATGGTCGATACCACCGGCGCCGGCGATCTGTTTGCCGCCGGCTTCCTGGTCGGTCTGGTGCGCAATGCCGGCTATGACAATGCCGGCCGTCTCGGCGCGCTCGCCGCGGCAGAGGTGATCCAGCACATCGGCGCGCGTCCGCAAGTGTCCCTGAAGGAGTTGGCGCAGCAGAACGGGCTGCCGGTCTAAGGCGTTTCCTACCTCCTCCCGCGAAGAGCGGGGAGAGGGCGAAAACGCCTCACGCCGTCTTCGCCGCCTTCAACCCCAGCCGCGCCTCGACGGCTTCCCGCATCGCGAACTTCTGGATCTTTCCAGTGACCGTCATCGGGAATTCCTCGACGAATTCCACGTAGCGCGGGATCTTGTTGTGCGCGATCTGGCCTTGGCAGAACGCGCGGACCTCGTCGGCGGTCAGGGTTGCGCCCTGCCGTATCCTGATCCAGGCGCAAAGCTCCTCGCCGTAGCGATCGTCGGCCACGCCGAAGATTTGCACATCCTGGATCTTCGGGTGACGATACAGGAACTCCTCGATCTCCCTGGGATAAAGGTTCTCGCCGCCACGGATCACCATGTCCTTGATGCGGCCGACGATGTTGCAATAGCCCTCGTCGTCGATCACCGCGAGGTCGCCGGTGTGCATCCAGCCGTTGGCATCGAGCACGTCGGCGGTCTTCTCCCTTTCGTCCCAATAGCCGAGCATGACGCTGTAGCCGCGGGTGCACAGCTCGCCGCGTTCGCCGCGCGGCACGACCTTGCCGTCGAGATCGACGACCTTGACCTCGACATGTGGATGGATGCGCCCGACGGTGGAAACGCGCCGCTCCAGGGGATCGTCGGTCGCGCTCTGGAAGCTCACCGGGCTTGTCTCGGTCATGCCATAGGCAATCGTCACCTCGCGCATGTTCATCTCGGTGTTGACGCGCTTCATCACTTCGATCGGGCAGGGCGCGCCCGCCATGATGCCGGTACGCAGCGATGAAAGGTCGAAGCGCGCAAACTCCGGATGATCGAGCTCGGCGATGAACATGGTCGGCACACCATAGACCGTGGTGCATTTCTCCTGCGCGATCGTCGTCAGCGTCGCCAGCGGATCGAAACCCTCGCCGGGATAGACCATGGTAGCGCCGAGCGTGACGGAAGCGAGGTTGCCCATCACCATGCCGAAACAGTGATAGAGCGGCACCGGGATGCAGATGCGGTCATGTTCAGTCAGCCGCATCGCGCGACCGACGAAGTAGCCATTGTTGAGGATGTTGTGGTGGGTCAGCGTCACGCCCTTCGGCGAGCCGGTGGTGCCGCTGGTGAACTGGATGTTGACGGGGTCGTCGAACTGCAGGTTTCCGGCCAGCGCGGCGAGCTGCTCGCGATGCCGCGCGCCGCCCATGCCTGCGACGGCGTCGAAAGCAATAGTGCCGGGCGAGGGTGGCCCGCCGATCTGGATCACCGCGCGTAATTGCGGCAGTCGTGCCGACTGCAAGCAACCGGGCTCGGAGCTCGCAAGCTCCGGGAGCAGCGTGTTCAGCATCTCCATATAGGCTGAGGTCTTGAACGCAGTCGCGGTCACGATCGCGGCGCAGCCGACCTTGCCCAGCGCGAATTCGAGCTCGCTCAAGCGATAGGCCGGGTTGATGGTGACCAGGATCAACCCCGCTTTCGCAGCGGCAAATTGCGTGAGCGTCCACTCGGGGCGGTTCAGCGACCAGATGCCGATCCGCTCGCCGCGTTCCAGGCCGAGGGCCAGGAATCCCGCAGCCAGCGCCTCGACGCGTTCGGCGAATTCATTCCAGGTCCAGCGCACATTGTGGCTGGGCGAGACCAGCGCCTCGCGGTCGCCCCAGCGCTCTCTCGCGCGCTCGAGGCTGCGGCCGATGGTTTCGCCGAGCAGCGGCATATCGGAGACGCCGCAAACATAACTTTCCGCCTTGGGTGCCAAGACCGTCCTCCCCGTCGATTGTGTTCAACGTCGCTTGGCGCGATCTTAGAGCATGATCCGGAAAAATGTGTCGCGGTTTTCCCTCGCGACAAATGCACCGCGTCAGCGCGGAGATAATGCTCGAACAAACGGATGGATCATGATGCGGTTCGACCTGACCGCATCATGATCCAGCCAGTGCTTGCAGGCCGCGTTCGACGTTCGGGACCTACGCCGCTTTCTGCCCGCTGCCGGCATCGAGCCCGTCGTAGATGCCACGCTCGAATCCAGCAAAAGTTTCGATGGCCTTGCCATCGAAGAATGGCAGCAACTGCATCAGGATCACGCCAGCGACGTCGCGCGCGGGGTCGATCCAGAAATAGGTGTTGGCGAGCCCTGCCCAGGCGAGGCTGCCGGCGCTGCGGCCTTCCGGCGTCTTGGCGGTGTTGATCAGGAAGGAGAGTCCCCACTTCTTGACGATATCGGGATAGAGATCGACATCGTTGGTGTACATTGGCGCCACCGTGGTTATCTTGCCGATGGTGAGATCGCCGATGTGGTTCTGGCCCATCAGCGCGACCGTCTCGGGCTTCAACACCTGGTTGCCGTTGCCGCTACCCTTGTTGAGGATCATCTGGGTGAACCTGATGTAATCGGCCGCAGTGCCATAGAGGCCGCCGCCGCCCATGTGAAATTCCGGCGCCTGTTCGATCTCGAACGGGATCGGCGCCAGCGCTCCATCCTCTCCGCGTGCATGCATGGCGACCAGGCGCTTGCGCATGTCGTCGGTGATCTTGAAGCCGGTGTCGTTCATGCCAAGCGGCGCGAACATGTGGTCGCGCAAGTAGGCATCGAGACGTTTGCCGCTCGCGGCTTCCACCGCCTTGCCGACGAAATCGATGTTGATGCCATATTCCCAACGCGTGCCGGGATCGGACATGATCGGCGTCTTCAGCGCGGCGTTCTGGCAGCTGAAGATGTTCGGGGTTCCGGTCTTCTGCAGATATTGCTCGCAGTCGCCGTTCCACACGTTGTAGCAGAAGCCAGCGGTGTGGGTCATGAGCTGGCGGAGCGTGATCGGCTTCCTCGCCGGTCGCAGCTTCGGCTCGCCCTTGGCGTCGAAGCCTTCAAGCACCTGCGGGGAGGCGAGGTCGGGCAGCAATTTGCCGATCGGCTCGTCGAGCGACAGCTTGCCTTGCTCGACGAGCTGCATCGCGCCGGCTGTCGTCACCGCCTTGGTCATCGACGCGATCCAGAACACGCTGTCCTGCGTCATGGCATCGTCCTTCGACAAATCGCGTTTGCCGAAAGCGCCTTGATAAATCACATCCTTGCCGGTTGCCGCGATCGCGACAACGCCGGGAATTTCCTTCGCCTCGCTCGTCTGACGTAGAAGCTGATCGATCTTGGATTTGCTTTGCATTGGGGGCTGCCTCCGGTGGGTGATTGTTTTGGAGTATGGTGATCATCCTCCCGCCCGGCGTGTCCCGCAAGACAGCGCGTCGGTCGCGATCGCGTGATCGCAAGGGCCGCGGGAAATTTCTGCGCGCGGCGGATCCGATTGATTGATGGCACACCGCAACGCGGAGCAAGAGTGATTCCTCGACCTGAATTCCGCGGTATGGTGTTGATGTTCCTCAATGAAAGCGCGGGCCGCCTCTCCGCCAGCCCCGAAGATAGCTTTAAGCAGGGCTGCGTGGGCGGCCTGTGCATCGCGGCGGCTTTCGGCCTATAGTTGGAGAAACAGCCCAAGAGTCCGAGGAGTAACGCCATGACCCCGCCCGTTGCCGCACGCGCTGCGCAATCCTCTACGTCGTCCCTGCGTGACCGCCTGAAGGATCCCTCGCTGCTCCGCGACCGCTGCTACATCGACGGCGCCTGGGTTGGTACGCCGTCGCGCCCGGTCACCAACCCGGTCAACGGCGCGGAACTGGCAAAAATCCCGGTCATGAGTACCGCGGAGACCACGCAGGCCGTTGAGGCCGCCGAGCGCGCATTCCCGGCCTGGGCAAAAATGACCGCAAAGCAGCGCTCCAACATTATGCGCAAGTGGTTCGAGTTGATCGCCGCCAACCGCGAGGACATCGCGCTGATTCTGACTTCCGAGCAGGGCAAGCCGCTGGCGGAGGCGCTCGGTGAGGTCGACATCGGCGGAGCCTATGTCGAGTTCTTCGCCGAGGAGGCGCGCCGGGTCTATGGCGAGACGATCCCGACGCAGCGGCCGGATGCGCGGCTGCTCGCGATCAAGCAGCCGGTCGGCGTCTGCGGCGCGATCACACCGTGGAACTTCCCGTGCTCGATGATCACCCGCAAGGTGTCGCCGGCGCTTGCGGCCGGCTGCACCGTGGTCCTCAAGCCTGCCAACGAAACTCCGCTCACGGCGCTGGCGCTGGTGGCGCTGGCTGAGAAGGCCGGTGTGCCGAAGGGCGTGTTCAACATCCTCACGGGCAATTCGTCGGCGATCGGCAAGGTGCTGTGCGAGCATCCGGCGGTGCGCTTCGTCGGCTTCACCGGCTCGACCGAGGTCGGCAAGATCCTCTACGAGCAGGCCGCAGTCGGCGTAAAGAAGCTCGGGCTCGAGCTTGGCGGCAACGCACCCTTCGTGGTGTTCGACGACGCAGATGTCGACGCCGCTGTCGAGGGCGCAATCGTCTCGAAATACCGCAACATGGGCCAGACCTGCGTCTGCGCCAACCGCGTCTACGCTCAGGACAAGATTTACGACGAGTTCGTCGAGAAGCTCTCCAGGAAAGTCGCGGCGATGAAGGTCGGCGACGGCACCGAGGCGGGCGTCGTGCAGGGACCGCTCATCAACATGGACGCGGTGCTGAAGGTCGAAAAGCACATCGACGACGCGGTGAGGGGCGGCGCGAAGATCGTCACCGGCGGCAAGCGCCACGCGCTCGGCGGCTCTTTCTTCGAGCCGACCGTGCTCGCCAACGTGAAGGCGGACGCGCTGGTTGCGCATGAGGAGACATTCGGCCCGCTGGCGCCGGTGTTCCGCTTCAAGGACGAAGCCGAAGTGATCGCCATGTGCAACAACTCGCCGTTCGGCCTTGCCTCCTATTTCTACTCCCGTGATCTCGGCCGCGTGTGGCGCGTCGCCGAAGCGCTGGAATCAGGCATGGTCGGCGTCAACACTGGCCTCATCACGACGGAAGTCGCGCCGTTCGGCGGCGTCAAGGAAAGCGGTCTCGGCCGCGAGGGCTCGCATTACGGCATGGACGAGTATGTCGAGATCAAATACGTGATGATGGCCGGGGTTTAATTCTCTCGCCGCTATTCTCTCGAAGCGGCACAACGTCCGGTTTCTTTCGGGAAAGCGGCGAGTTCGGCATCGGATCGGCCCGCCGCGCTCCCTCCAGGAGCGCGGTAACAACGGAATCAAGCTGTTCGCGTGTTGGGTAATTGCCCAGTCGCTGCAGATTGAAGTCGAGGTGCTCCCTATGAAGCATCGAAAACAGCGTAACCCCCGGGTTTGACGCGAACGCGTAATCCGCGAGAAAAGCGGCGGCAATGTCGGTGATATGGCCACGGTACCCAAGCCCGTGCAAAGCACTCGGGATCTCCGGTCGCTCATTGAGTTGCGCGACGAGCTGGGCGAGGCACGCGAATGTCCCGTAAGTTACGAACGATTTTCCAGGGCTGGCACGCTCCCTCAGCGTCTCGAGGTTCGGCTCGAACGGAGTGTTGGCAACCTGGACGAGCCTGTAGGGCAGCGACTTGTCGAGGCCTTTCATTCCGGCCGCGAGGTCACCCGCGATCGAGACAGCACGGGCCTTTCCCGCCTGGACTATGCGCTCTAACGCCCGCACGACATCTTCGCGAACAAGTTCTTCGACCGCCGGCCGGTGGAGTGCAAGCACATCGACATAGTCTGTGCGAAGGCGCCTGAGGCTCTCCTCGACGCTTGTCGTGATAAGCTCCGCAGACAACGGTACCTTGTACGGCGCGGGTCGCACCCTTGAAGCATACCTCTTGAGCGCGGGAAGCGCCGCAACGGCGACCCGCGACAACGGCTTGAGCAGCCGCATGGCGGCGGGAGTCGCAGGCGGTCGCATGCCGACCTTTGTGCAGACGTAGACGCGATTGCGTTTCCTGGCAGCAAATTCACCCAGAATCGATTCGGCCATCCCGTCGCCATACGAAGGCGACACGTCGTACCAGCTTATGCCAGCGTCGTAGGCGCGCTCCAGTGTCTCGAGCCCCTTGCGAGTTCCGACACGGGAGCCGAGCGATGCGCAGCCGAACCCGATACGCGAGACTTGTGCGCCGATGGCTTCAACAAGGACCAGCTTCATCGCAAACACTCTTCTGTCCGGCTTTTGTGATTGTCGCTGACGGCCACCCTGCGGCGTCTCGGGAAATGACGCCCATGGCTCGCCGGTCGCACTGCCGGAACGGCCGCCAGCAATGTTGGAATAGATTGTTCGCTTGTCGTTAAAGGGCCCGACGCAACATGGAGGTCGCGATCCTATTGGGGCTGCGGTCGCTGTTCACCTCATCCTTTCGCGCTACCCATCATGGGTAACAGCGCGACAGGCCTGTGTTGCGACCGTTTTCTGAGTGCCCAGGCCACAATTCACCCAGGCGGGGCAAACTGAGCCGAGTTCCGGCGCTGCGGCCTATCGTCCCACCCTTGCTTGCGCAACCTCTTCGGAAAGCCGCGGGCTTTGCCCGTACGGTCCTTCGGAGCCGGATGATGCATTGGTGGCGCAGCAACGCCTGCGAGACCAAGCCGATCTCGCCGATGGTGGCGTCACGTCGCAGGCTGCACGCCGGTGTGCCGTGTCCGTCGTCGGCCACGACGCAGTTTTCACCCATCTCCCACTTTATCGCCGAACGCGCCGTGACGGCCGATGCCGGATGCAAAGCGCGTCGCGCCAGACAGCGTCTCGCCCGAGGCGATCACCTCGAGCCCGCCGCGCATCTCATTCCTGATCGCCTCTTCCTCCTCGAGGTCCCATTGCCGCAGGGCCGACTGCCGGTCGGCGCGCAGGCAGTTTTGCGGGAATTGCGCAATCTCCTTCGCGAGTGCAATCGCGCGCGCGCGGGCCTCGCCCTTCGGCACCAGCCGGTTCGCAATCCCCATCCGATGCGCCTCCGGTCCTCCGACCGGACGCCCCGTGAGGATCAGGTCGATCGCCTGTGAATGGCCGATCAGCCGCGGCAGGCGGATGGTGCCGAGATCGATCAGCGGCACGCCGAAGCGGCGGCAGAAGATACCGAAGGTCGCGTCCTCGGCGACGATGCGCATGTCTGCCCACAGCGCCAGCTCCATTCCGCCGGCTACCGCAAAGCCCTCGACCGCCGCGATCACAGGCTTTGATAGCCGCAGCCGGCTCGGTCCCATCGGCGCGACGGAATCGTGGCCGCCGATTTCGCGTTTCTTGTTGGGATCACCCGTCGCCACGGCCTTCAGGTCCGCGCCCGCGCAAAAACAGCCGCCGGTGCCGGTGAAGACTGCAACGGAAGCGCCTTCGTCCGCATCGAATGCAAGAAACGCGTCGTACAGCTTCCGCGCGGTGGCGCCATCGACGGCGTTGCGGCAATGCGGACGGTTGATGGAGACGATGCTTACAGGACCATCGCGCTCGACAAGCACGGTGTCAGCTTCGACCATGGGGCCCTCCCTGGGACTTTCTTCTGCCGGGAGCTTGGCATCTGATACGCCGATTGAGCAACCTCTATCGTCGCCGTCATTGATCTCGCGAGAAAATTGCAAAGCATTTGCGCTGAAGCGACGAAGCAATCCGTGTCGCCTCGCGGAACGTATGGATTGCTTTGCGGAGCCTGTCATCGGCGGCGCTTCGCGCCAACCGGGTGGCTTGCAATGACGGCCGAGCTAGACCTTTAGCTCGGATCCGGTCACCCGCCGATATGCTTCCAGATACCGTCTGCTGGTCGCCTCGACCACGTGTGCCGGCAGCGGCGGGGGCGGCGCATCGCCGTTCCAGCGACCGGCGCGGCGCTCGGCGTCGAGGTAGTCGCGCAACGGTTGCTTGTCGAAGCTCGGCTGCGGCTGGCCCGGCGTGTAGGCATCAACCGCCCAGAAGCGCGAGGAGTCCGGCGTCATCACCTCGTCGATCAGGATGATACGACCATCTCTGTCGCGGCCGAACTCGAACTTCGTGTCCGCAATGATGATTCCGCGGGCGCGGCTGGTCGTCTCGCCATAGGCGTAGACGTCGCGCGCCATCTTCTCCAGTGTCGCGGCGACATCAGAGCCGACGATCTCGCGTACGCGCGCCACCGTGATGTTCTCGTCATGGCCGGCCTCGGCCTTGGTCGCCGGGCTGAAGATTGCAGGTTCGAGCTTTTGGCTCTCGACCAGGCCCGGAGCGAGCTTCTCGCCGGCCAGCGTGCCGCTTGCGGCATATTCCTTCCAGGCCGAGCCGGAGATGTAGCCGCGGATCACGCATTCGATCGGGAACACGGTAGTGCGCTTGCAGAGCATCGCGCGTCCGAGGATGTCGGCGCGGTGGTTCTTCAGATCAGGCACCTCGCGGATGATCTCGTCGGCGTCGGCACTGATCATATGATGAGGCACCGTGCCTGTGAACTGGCGGAACCACCAGGCACTGATTTGCGTGAGCACCGCGCCCTTCATCGGGATGGTTTCCGCCATCACCACGTCGAACGCTGAGATCCGGTCGGTGGTGAGCAGCAGCACGCGGTCGTCGCCGACGGCATAGATATCGCGCACCTTGCCGCGCCCGATCCGGGGCAAGGGCAGGTCGCTGGCGAGCATCGCGGTCATGGGCGTTGTCTCTCAAAGCGGCGCGGCTCGCATGTGGAAAACGTGCGGGCCGCAACGGGGAAGGGCAGGAGATAGCTCACTCCGGCAGCGGAATGAACTCATGTTCCTGCGGAACCTGCGCGAAGCGGCCGGTTTTCCAGTCCTGTTTCGCCTGCTCGATCCGTTCCTTCGAGGAGGAGACGAAATTCCACCAGATGTGGCGCGGCCCTTCCAGCGCGTCACCGCCCAGGAACATCATCCGCGTCGGCTGCACGGTCCTCACTGTGATGCGGTCGCCGGGACGGAAGATCAGGAGCCTGGGCCCCTCGTAGCGCTCATTGGCGATCTCGACCTCACCATCGACGAGGTAGATCGCGCGCTCCTCATGATCGGGATCGAGCGGCAGGCTGGTGCCGGCCGTTGCGGTCACTTCGGTGTAGAACCACGGCGACACCATGCTGACCGGCGAGGTGATGCCGAACGAAGAGCCGGCGATCACGCGCGCGGTGAAGTCGCGCTCTGAGATCATCGGCAGTTCGCCCGCGGCATAATGCTGGAACGAGGGCGCAATCTCCTCCTTGCCGGCCGGCAGCGCGATCCAGCTTTGCAGGCCGAGCATCTTCTGGCCGTCGCGGCGCTGCACGTCGGGGGTGCGCTCGGAATGGGCGATGCCGCGGCCCGCGGTCATCAGGTTCATCGCGCCGGGCTGAATTTCCTGGATGTTACCCTCGCTGTCGCGATGCATGATGCTGCCGTCGAACAGATAGGTGACCGTGGCAAGGCCGATGTGCGGATGCGGCCGCACGTCCATGCCCTTGCCGGCGAGGTATTGCACCGGTCCGAAATGATCGAAGAAGATGAAGGGTCCGACCATCTGCCGCCTGCCATGCGGCAGCGCGCGGCGCACGGCAAAGCCGTCGCCGAGATCGCGGGTGCGTGGCACGATGACGAGCTCCAGCGCGTCGCAGGTCTTGGGATCACCGAGTTCGGGATCGAGGTCGGGAAGCCAGCTCATGGGAGACTCCTTTTGCTTGCAGCGATCGTAACAGGATTTGATTGCCGCGTCGCGCCGCTCACGGCGCGGTTACAATGGTCTATTTGCGTACGCCGTGCGATATCGGCGATAGCAATCTTGGAAACAGGGGCAGGCCATGGTTTCTCTGATCAAGCCCGGCGCAAAGCTGCTGCAGGTCGATGGCCCGAGCATCGAAACCGCGCGCCTCATCTTGCGGCCGTGGCGTGCATCCGACATCGCCGGCAATACTGCGATGCTGTCCGATCCCGGCACCGCGCGCTTCATCACGCTGGACCGCAAGGCGGTGACGACCGAACAGAATGGCTGGCGCAATGCCGCGGTCATCTCCGGTCATTGGGCGTTGCATGGCTTCGGCATGTTCGCGGTCGAAGAGAAATCCTCGGGCCGCTATGTCGGGCGTGTCGGCCCGTGGTATCCGCCGGGTTGGCCGGGATTTGAGGTCGGCTGGGGAATCGCCAGGGAGTGCCGTGGCCAAGGCTATGCAGTGGAGGCGGCGCGTGCCGCGATCGACTGGGTGTTCGCCAATTTCACGGTCGACCGCATTATTCATTGCATCGATCCGATCAACGTCGCTTCTCAAAGCGTCGCGCGGCGGTTGGGTGCGGAGAACGAAGGGCCCGGCAAGCTCAACGACGACGTCGTCGACATCTGGGTCACCATGCGAAGCCGCTGGTTGCGAGATGGTTCTTGAAAAGCTGGCGTGACGGATAGTGTTCGATCAGTTGGGTGTTCGACCACTGTGCGATGTCTAGAGACTGAACACGCTTGAGTTCGCCTTTTGACCGCTGATGCCGCGAAGAGACGTTGAAATGCAGTTGCAACCAGCGATCCTCGTACTGGCTCTGGAGCGCGCGGCGCCAAACGGCGCTACTGTCAATAAGCAGTACGAATTGAAAGCTGTCTTGGCTTGGTTACCAGTTCACCCGCAGACCGGCCTTGCCGGTATAGGCGAAGCCGCCGCCGTCGAACCGGCTCTGGTAGGAGGCGTTGGCATAGAGCGTGGTATTCGTTCTCACCTGACCACTGACGCCGACATTGACCTCGCCCCATAGCCCGCCGAGATCGGCGTGGAACGGAATGAAGCCGGTTTCCGAAGAGAATGAGGTGGTCGGGTTACCGCGAAATTCGTTCCACAGGTTGGGCCGGATCCAGGCGGTGATAGTGCGCGGACCGTCGTCGATCGCCCAGGTGCGGCCGAAGCGCGCGCCGATCCGGCCCAGCAACGAATCGACATCGGAAAAGCGGATCTGCGCCGCGATGTCAGAGGCGTCATTGATGTTGATGTTCTGATAGATCAGTTGCGCTTGCGGTTCGATGAACCAGCCGCCGGCGAACTTGAAGGGATATCCCGTCTCGAGCGAGGCAGCGAAACCCTGAGCTTCGGTCTTGAAGGTCGGCAGGCCGCGATTGGCTGTCGAACTGATGTCGTAGAAAGTGCCCTGCAGGATCGCATCGGTGTACCAGCCGGTCGGTCCGAAATGCGTCCAGTACCCGCCGAGGCTATAGGCGTTGAAGTCGCTGTTGCCTTCTCTGCCGTCGAAATGGGTGACCTGTCCCTGGTTGGTGCCGATCGCGAAATAGCCGCCGGCATGATCGCGCGAGCCGTCGGGCCGATCCTGGCGGAAGAAATCCATGCCGGCCTGCAAGCCCAGGAAGGCATAGTCGAAATGCGGGCCGCCCGTTCCGGGACCAAGCACGCCCTCCGAGGCGCCTTGTTGCACCCCGTTCATGCCGAAGATGCGGCCCCAGCCAAGATACTGAGAGGTGGCATTGGGCGGGGAAGAATTGTAGTACCCGCTTGCGAGAGCGCTGCGAGCAGGCCCTCCATCGAACTCCTCGCCGACGCGGTCATGCAGCGTGTCAAGCAGATTGCGCCCGTACAATAGCGCCATCGACGGGATCGCCGCATAGAGCGAGGTTTCGATGCGGAAGTTCGGGGTCACCGGTGTTGGCGGGATTGGCGTCTGGCACTCCGGCAACATCGGCGTCAGTGTGCAGTTCAGCGTCGAGCGCAGGTACCAGTTTCCGTTCGTTGCATCGGAGCCGACACCGCCATGGAACAGCGTGTATTCGTAAGCCCCGGCGATAGTTGGCGCGCCGAGCGCAAAGACACCGCCTACCGAACGACTGGGGTCAACCGACTGCACCACCAGGATGCCATTATCGACGGTCAGCGCACCGCCGCCGCCGGCGTTCTTGGCAAACAGCCGTGTCGCGCCGCCGGCGCCGACGGCGGTGCCGTCGACTACGAGAACGTCGGACCGGGAATTGGCGCCTCCCTCGTTCAGCACGGTATCCAGCAAGAGGCGACCGCCGTTCGCGATGAATGTACCTCCGCCTGTCGTTCCCGGCGTATGACCGCCGGAAATCAGCAAGACGTCACCAGGTACCGGATTGACCTGCAGGTCGATGGTGCCGGAATTGGTGAATGTGGTCGCGCCGAGAATCTGACCCTGCACCGGTCCGCCAAGCGCCATGCTATTGAAGGCAAGTCCCAGCGGCAGATATTGACCGGTGGCATCGAGCGTGGTCGCGCCGGCACCGCCGAGCAACGCCAAAGTCCCGTTGTTGGTAAAGGCGCTGGGTCCGCTGCCAAGATCTGAAACCGCGACGCGCAACGTATCGCGGATTCCATCGCCATTAGTGTCTGCGAAATGGCGCAAGTTGAAGAGGCCGTTGTTGGTGACGTCGTTGGCGCCGCCGAGTTGAACAAAGCCGGTGACGGTACCGTTGTTGACGATGATCGGATCGCCGGCAACAGCGCGATCGGACAGCGCGCCGATGCTGCCATTGTTGGTCAGGGTCGCGATGCCGCCGGTCGAACTCAGGAAAATGCCGGAGGCCTGCAAGCCGTAGATCGCGCCGACGCTAGCAAGGTCAGCCTGCCAGCCGCCCATGATCGTTCCGCCTGGCGCGATGTTGACTGCAACGCCACCACTGCCGCTGGTGGCGCTGATTGCGGTGCCGAACTGCCCCATAGTTGACACGTTCGTCGCATTGACCTCCACAAATCCGGTCGTTGCGGCGAACGGCACCGGGCTGTGGACGGTGCTGGTGTCGGTCAGCAAGCCGCTCCTTAGAGCGAGTATCGTGCCACTGTCGGCAAGGATGCCGACCGCATTGGAGCCGTTGGTCGTGTTGATCGACCCAGTGGCATTCACCGTGATGCTGCCGCTGCTGGAAAGGGCCTGGATGCCGGCGCCGCCCCCGCCCTGGGTCGTGATGCCTGGGCCGGTGTATGTCACCGTCGTTGGGGCGTCGACGTAGCTGATGGTTCGGATGCCGACAGGGTTGTTGAAAATGTTGGTATCGGGAGCCGCGGCCCCGAAGTTCGTGATCGTCGAGGCCACTGTCGCAGTCAATGACCGGCCGTTTGCTGCGGTGGCCGAGTCCGTTTGGACGGCGATGGCCGCCTTCACAGGTTGAGTCGGGGGATCTACCCCGGGGTTATTGGAGCCGTTGACTGAGATGACGGTCCCCGGAGCGGTGGTGACCGAAGCAGACCCGTCGCCCTCGGCCCATACGACGATGCCCCGCGGCCTGTTTCCAAACACGTTGATCGTGCCGCTGTTGTATGTGACGGACGCATCGCCGGCTCCCGATGGGGCAAGCAACGAGTCACCGGAATGAGCGATCAAACCGTAAAACCCTGACTGGCCCACACCCGGGGTGCCGGTGATATTCCCGGACGCCGCGATCGTGGCGTTGCCGATCCCGCGGTTGTCCGCCTGGATGCCGCCCGATTCCGTTCCGCCGCCAAATCCCGTTGTGCCAGTGGTTAGCTGCGAGCCGCTCCAGGTGACGCTCGCCACATGAGAAGTCCCCGTCAGGTTTGGCATTGCGAACGCCAATATCCCAAAGTCGCTTGCGGTGCCGTTCACGTCAATCGTGGTGTTCGTTGCCGTAATGACGGCGTCGCCGCTGGATTGTATTCGCAATCCGGTCTGGTTATTGCCAAAGGGATTGGCTGTATTGTTGATGGTCACACCATCCGCGGTGATGGTGATGTTGGCACTGCCCAGAGTCACGCCCGTGGTGTTGGCGGCGTTGACGGCGTTGACGCCGCCTGCACCGGACGGGATGACGACCTGAACACCCGACAGAAGCTGCAGGTTGATGGGGGTGCCACCCAAACCATCGGCGGTATCGACGTTGATACCGCCGGGATAAGGGTTGCCGCCCGGCGTGCAGACAGTGCTGCTGGGGGCACCCGCGCACTGCGCCAGCGCCGGTGACAGCCCTGCATCGAGCGCGGTCGCTGCAGTTGCAGCTACGGCTAACGACACGCTCGACAGCAGGCGAGATCGGAGCAGGCGAAATCCGCCTGGACCACCTGCCAGTCCGTGCAGCGTGAGCGCAGGTTGATTTGAATATTTTTCTGTTGTTCCGATCCTGCAAGCGTCGGAGTCCGACGCTCGAATTTCGTCAATTGCGTCTCGCACGCAATCCGTCCGGCACTGCACCACTGTCCCCCCGTGAGTCAGTCGCAACTTCAGCAAATGAATCAGTGAAAGAACGCGTCACGGCCTGCCGGCCCCACAGGTCCAGTTGTGTCATGCCGTCGAAGACCCGGCGCGCGAGCTTTCAGTACGACTCACCCTAAGCGAGTATGACATTTGTTAGCCCAATCGCCGTAAGTATGGCGAACGGCCAAAGTGTCGAATTTTTCGGCGGCTGTTGCTCCCGGGAGACGCAGAGGACAGCAACACTAACCTATTTACCAATACCAGCTTGTGATCTTGGTCCGGACTTTGCGGCCAAATGCGATCTCGCTTCCGCTGCCGTTCGCGCCGCGAGAACACGAACTCACGTCGTCAAGGCTGCTTGACAGTTGAATCGAGGATCGTCCCCGAATTCGTCCTGGCGAACGTGTGGCTGCTACTGCCGCCCGAGCTGCGTCGCCGTGGCGACCCGGTCGAAGCGCTCCAGCGTCAGGATCGCGTCGGCGAGCTGTTCAGCGCGCTGGTTCAGCACCGGTCTCGCCAGCGTCAGGAATTTCTGCTGCATCGCCTTCGCGTCGGGGAACGAGGTCGGCTCGCCGGAGGGATCGGCGTGGAGCCGCTCATGCACTCCGTCGTCGGTGGTGATGCTCACACGGGCGCCGAACGGATGGGTGCGGCCGATCTCGAGGCGGTCGTCCTGCACCACGTCGAACTTGTCGGCGAGCGCGTCGATCGCCGCATCGCCGAGCCGCTCGTAGTCGTCCCAGCCGAAGCGGCCCTGGTCGAGGGCGATGGCGCCAGTGAAGAACATCGAGAACTGCCCGCCGACGATCGAGGTCGGGTGGCGCTTGGTCGACGCGTCCCCGGTCAGTGTGATGCCGTTGCGGTGCAGGCCGATCTCGACCTTCCTGACCTGATCCGGGGTCAGATTGTGCTCCCGGCGCATCGCGATCAGCGCGTCGATCGCGGCATGGGTGTAACGGCAGCTCGGATAGGGTTTGACACCGATCTTCATCGTCTCATAGGTGCGGCCGAGATCGGCGACCGCCTTGTCGGGATGGGCGTCGTCGCTATAGCCGACGAGCAGGCCGTGCTTGCCCTCGACCGATTCGGTCGAGCCGACAAAGTCGTTGCGCGCCAGCGTCGCCGCGATCACGCCGTTCATTGCGGCAGCGCCGACCTGGTAGCGCTTGTTCCAGGCGCCGTTGACCAGGAATTGCAGCGAGCCTGCGGCCTGGCTGCCGGAGACGCCGAAGGCGGAGACGATCTGCTGCTTCGACAGGCGGAACAGCTTTGCCGCGGCGGCCGCCGCGCCATAGGTGCCGGCAGTCGCAGTCGGATGGAAGCCGCGGGCGTAGTGCGAGGTCGGATCAAGCGCGTTGCCGAGCCGGCAGCAGACCTCATAACCCGCGACGATCGCGGTCAGCACGTCGCGGCCGGAGGCGCCGACCGTCTCCCCGACCGCGAAAGCGGCGGGCACGACCGGCGCGCTCGGATGCAGCGAGGAATCGGCATGCGTGTCGTCGAAATCGAGGGAATGGCCGAGCGCGCCGTTGAGCAGCGCGGCGATCGCCGGCGTCCAGGCCTTGGCATCTCCGAATACGGTGGCCTCGCCCTTGCCGTCGAGCGCCAGCGCCTCCAGCATCTTCATCAGCGACGGCGTCGATTCGGCATCGCGGCGGCCGCGGATGGTGCTGCCCAGGAAATCCAGCGTCAGCACCTTGGCGCGCTCCAGCACTTCCGGCGGAATAGCCTCGAATTTCAGGTCGGCGACATAGGCAGCGAGCGTTGCGGTTTCGTGGGCCATCGTGTTTCCTCAATCTTGCGGCGCAGGGTAGGCGGGCCGATCGGGCCTTTCAAGCCGCCTTGCCGCCGTGGGCATCAGCCATGCTCGACGTCAGCCAACACGGGACTTTCCATTGATTCCGGATCACGGCGTATGAGGACCTTCGTAAAACGCATGTTCGATCAGCTCTGGACCCGCAAGACCCAGCTGGCGCTTGCGGTCCGGATCGCTTTGGCAGCGGTGGCGGCCTATACCATCGCAGTGGCGCTGCATCTGATGTTGCCACTATGGGCGGTGCTGACGTCGCTTATCGTAACCCAGATGAGCGTCGGCCGCTCGCTGAAGGCGACCCGCGACTACATGCTCGGCACCATCGGCGGCGCCATCTATGGCGGCGCGATCGCGGTATTGATCCCGCATTCCGGCGAGGGCAGCTTGCTGGCGCTGCTGGTGCTGGCCATCGTGCCTCTGGCCTTCATCGCGGCGCTCAATCCCAGCCTGAACTCGGCGACGGTGACGGCCGTGATCGTGCTGCTGCTGCCGACGATGCATCACTCGAACCCGCTGGAGTCCGCGATCGACCGCGTCTTCGAGGTCACGGTCGGGGCGCTTACCGGGCTTGCGATCTCGTTCCTGGTGCTGCCGTCGCGCGCGGTCAGTCAGATCAGGGTCAATGGGTCAAAATTGCTGGAACTGCTGTCGGCTGCGTTCGCCGAGCTGCTCGCCGGACTGACGCGCGGTCTCGACAACGACGCCTTGCACCGGATCCAGGATGGCATCGGCGTTGCGGTGACCAACCTGCACGCGACCGGCCTTGAGGCTGAGCGCGAGCGCTCCTTGCATCTGTCATCGGGACCGGACACAGGTCCGTTGCTGCGGACGATTCAGCGCCTGCGGCACGACGTCGTGATGATCGGGCGGGCTTCTGTGGTGCCGCTGCCGGCGGATGTTCAGGCAAGGCTGGCACGGCCCCTGTCCGATGTGAGCAATGCGATCGTCACCTATATGAAGGCGGTCGCGACCGCCCTGCGCGCCGGCAGCGGCCCGGCGGACATCGCACCGGTCGACGCTGCGCTACAGGCCTATACCGCGGAGGTCGCCGCGGTCCGAAGGGATGGTCTGATCCGCGGCCTGCCGGTCGATGCCGCCGAGCGCTTCTTCGCGCTTGGCTTCTCGCTCGACCAGATGCGGCAGAATCTGAACGACCTCAAGCGCTGTCACGGCAATTGGTGCACGAGCGCCGACGCTTCGGAGAAGATCGTCGCTGACACATCGGAGAAGAGCGCGGCATGACCTCCAACTATCCCTTGCGGCGCGTCATGCCCTTGCTCTCCATTCGCCAGATCAGGAGATCGATACGATCCTGACCGAAAAACGGCTCGTTCTCGAACACGAAGGTCGGCACGCCCCAATGGCCGGAGCCGGCGTGGGCTTCTTCGTTGTCCTTGATGACCCGTCCGTAGCGGTCGGGATCGGCGGCGATGGCCGCATCCATCGCGGCGAGATCGAAGCCCGCCGCGCTCGCGGCTGTTGCGAGGTGGTCGCCTTCGTTCCATCCTGTCACCGTACCGTCCCACAACACGCGGCTGATCGCAGCGGTGAAGTCGAGCGAGCGGTCCTCGAGCTGGGCGGCGGCGCCGAGTCGCGTCAGGCGGTGAATGTAGGGCTGATGCTCGGCAACATCGAGCGTCGCCATGTTCTGCACGATCGGGTCCGGTCGCGGAAAGCGGAACGGGATGTTCTCATGCTCGGCGACGCGTCTGGAATCGAGCACCACATAGCGGGCGAATTGCGGATTGGTTTTCTTGAAGAATCCGGGGACGCGCACCGCGAGCGGATAGACCGGCCGCAGGTTCACCGCGACGTCGTAATCGGCGACCATTTTCAGCGTCTTCGGCAGCGCCAGATAGCTATAGGGGCTGCGGAACGAGAAAAAGAGATCAACTGACAATGTCATGAACGCAAGGCCTCCGCAGCCGCGCCGCGATCGGCCGGCCGCATCGTCGTCAGGCCGGCAATCTGCTTGCCAGCGCGCGGAAACGCAAGATCAGCAGGCTCGCATAGAACGCGGTTCCGAGCGACAGTCCGATCCAGACGCCGACGGCGCCGAGCGTGGTCAAGAAGGCGAGCACGCAGGCCGAGGTGAATCCGACCAGCCAATAGCTGATGGTGGCAAACAGCAGCGGCACCTGCGTGTCGTTCATGCCGCGCAGCGCGCCGGCCGTGGTGGTCTGGACACCGTCTGCGATGAAGAAGGTCGCGCCGATCAGGAGCAGCATCGCGGTGAGTTCCGCGGTCGCGTCGGTGGCCTCGCCGAGGAACATCTCCGCAATCTTGAACCGTCCCAGGATCACGGCAAGCGTCATGATGCCCATGAATGCGCCGCTGAGCGCCATCGGTACGTAGCCCGCGCGCCGCACTCCATCTGCATCGCGGCGGCCGACGGCGTGACCGACCCGTACGGTCGCGGCCATGCCGACGCCGAACGGCACCATGAACAGGATCGCCGCGATCTGCAACGCGATCTGATGCGCCGCAAGCGCGGTCGTGCTGATCAAGCCCATCAGCAGGCCGGCCGCGCCGAACAGCCCGTATTCCAGCAGAAAGGACATCGAGATCGGCGTGCCGACGGCAGCAAGCTTGCCCATCAGGGACCAGTCGATGCGCCAGATACGGCTGAAGACATGATATTTCCGGAAAGGGCGGCAGCGCGCGGTGTACCATACGCCGGCAAGGAAGGTTCCGAGATTGACGATGGTGGTCGCAAGGCCCGCGCCGAACAGGCCGAACTCGGGCATGCCCCATTTGCCGTAGAGCAGGAGATAGACCAGCAGTGCATTGGCCGGTATCGCCGCGAGCGTGATCCACAGTACCGGCTCCGGCCGATTGACCGCGCTCATGAAGCCGCGGATCGCGATGAACCACAGCGCCGGCAGGATGCCCCAGGCGAGGCCAAACAGATATTCCTGCGCGAGACGGGCCGCTGCCGGCGCCTGGCCAAGCGCGAGCAGGATAGTTTCGCCGTGGAACGGCAGGGCCATCAGCGGGAGTGCCATCAACAGCGCCGCCCACAGCCCGACGCGAAGCGCGCGGCGCACCATGCGGGGGTCGCGGGCGCCGAATGCCTGCGCGGCCAGCGGGGAGACCGCCGACACCAGACCCATACCGAACGTGAAGCTGACGAAGAATACCGTGTGCGCCAGCGCGGCGGCGGCGACCGCATCGCTGCCGAGCCGGCCGATGAAGGCGAGGTCCGTCGTCATCATTGCGATCTGGCCGAGCTGCGTCAGTGCGAGCGGCACCGCGAGCTTCAGCGTTTCCGCAAGCTCGGCCGCGAGCTCATTGCCAGAGATGGCGACGGCCGCGCGCGGCGCGGCCGGCTCGATTTTGTCTACGGACGTCATCGGAAAACCGCTACATACGTTTTCGGATCGAGCCCTAGCACGGCAAGCAGGCCAAAAGGATGGCCAAGCTGCCGCGGCCGGTCACGGCCGCGCAGGCAGGCGGGTGATCTTGGCGCCGAGCGCGTTCAGCCGCTCTTCGAGCCGTTCGTAGCCGCGCTCGATCTGGTCGGCGTTGTTGATGGTGGAGGTGCCTTCGGCGCAGACGGCGGCGAGCAGCATCGCCATGCCGGCGCGGATGTCGGGCGAGGTCATCGGCGCGCCGCGCAACCGGCTCGGACCGGTGACAATCGCGCGATGCGGGTCGCACAGCACGATGCGTCCGCCCATCGCGATCAGCTTGTCGACGAAGAACATCCGCGATTCGAACATCTTCTCGTGCATCAGGATGACGCCATCGCATTGCGTTGCGGTGACGATCGCAATCGACATCAGGTCGGCCGGGAAGGCCGGCCAGGGCTGGTCCTCGAGCTTCGGGACGTGACCGCCGAAATCGTCGTGGATCTTCATGGTCTGCCCTGACGGCACGATGAGATCGTCGCCCTCGATGCCGCAGACGATGCCGAGCCGCTCGAAGCCCATCCGGATCGAGCGCAGATGCTCGACGCCGGCGCGCGCGATGCGCAGCGGCGAGCGCGTGACGGCGGCGAGCCCGATCATCGAGCCTACCTCGATATGATCCGGCCCGATTGCGAACGTCGCGCCGCCGAGCGTCGCCTGCCCATGGACGATGATGGTATTGGTGCCAATGCCTTCGATCTTGGCGCCGAGCGCGACAAGGAAATGCGCCAGATCCTGGACATGCGGCTCGGACGCCGCGTTGCGCAGGTAGGTGGTGCCGCGGGCGGCGACGGCGGCAACCAGCGCATTTTCGGTCGCGGTGACGCTGGGCTCGTCGAGGAAGACGTCGGCGCCCTTCAGTCGCGAGGCGCGGAATTCTAGCCGATGCGTTGCGGTGACGGTCGCGCCGAGCTGCTCGAAGGCGAGGAAATGCGTGTCGAGCCGGCGGCGGCCGATCACGTCGCCGCCGGGCGGCGGCAGCGCCACCTCGCCGCAGCGCGCCAGCAGCGGACCGGCGAGCAGGATCGAGGCGCGGATGCGCGCGCACAGTTCGGGATCGAGATCGGCGGCGCGGATGTCCTTGGCATGGATGACGAGCGTATTGCGCTCGGACCATTCGGCGGACGCGCCGACAGAGCGGCACAGCTCGACCAGCGTTTCGGTGTCGCGGATCCGCGGCACGTTCTGCAAGGTGACCGGATGTTCGGTCAGCAGCGCCGCGGCGATGATTGGCAGCGCAGCGTTTTTGTTGCCGGACGGCTCGATTGTGCCCGAGAGGCGGCGGCCGCCTTCGACAATGTACTGGATCGGCGGCACGCGGAAACGTCCTCTCACAAACTGCTCTGGTTCAGTGGCAGAGTTTCCTGAATGGAATCAAGGCTTGATTTGGGTAGACTAACACAATTCCCTGACCCGGATAACGCATATCGCCAACTCCAGCGGCGATTTCCAGACGCACGTTGGCGCCCGAACGATTGTCAGGCGTTTTCGGTAACCTTCAACGCCTCGGTGCGGATCTCCTCGACCAGCCGTTCCTTCAGACGGACGAATTCGGGCGTGGTCTTGATCTTGTAGGCGCGTGGATGCGGCAGGTTCACCGCGATTTCGGCCTTGATGCGTCCGGGACGTGCGCTCATGACAATGACGCGGCTGCCGAGGAAGATCGCCTCTTCGATGTCGTGGGTCACGAACAGTACGGTCTTCTGGTCACGCTCCCAGATCCCCAGCAGCATTTCCTGCATAAGCGCGCGGGTCTGGTTGTCCAGCGCGCCGAACGGCTCGTCGAGCAACAGGATCTTGGGATCATTGGCAAGGGCGCGAGCGATTGCCGTGCGCTGCTGCATGCCGCCGGACAACTGCTTCGGCCAATGATTCTCGAAGCCGGACAAACCGACCTGGCGGATGAACGCATCTGCGATCCTGTGGCGCTCGGCCGGCGGAACGCCGCGCTCGCGCAGGCCGAAGGCAATGTTCTCGCGCACGGTGAGCCAGGGAAACAGCGTGTAGGACTGGAACACCATGCCGCGATCTGCACCAGGGCCGGTCACCTCGCGCTCGTCCAGCACGACGCGCCCGCCGGTGGGACGATCGAGGCCGGCGACGATGCGGAGCAGGGTGGACTTGCCACAGCCGGAGGGACCGAGGATGGTGACGAAATCGTTGGTTCCGATCGTGAGATCCGTCGGCTCGAGCGCCCTGGTTGGCGGGTTGCCGTGGCGTGCAGGGAAAATTCGCGAGACCTGTTCGATCCTGAGCGTCGTCATGCGAGCTTCCACGGAAACAGCCAGGCGTTGAACGCCTTGAACAGGAAGTCGGAGACGAGGCCGATCAATCCGATGACGATGATGCCGAAAATGATCTGGCCGGTGTTGAGCAGGGCCTGGCTGTCGGTGATCATGTGGCCGATGCCGGAGGACGAACCGATCAGCTCGGCGACGATGACATAGGTCCAGGCCCAGCCCAGCACCAGCCGGAGAATCTCCGCGATCTCGGGCGCGGAGGAGGGTAGCAGCACGCGGCGGATGATGCCGCGGTCGCTGGCGCCGAGCGTATAGGCCGCCTCGACCAAGTCGCGGCGCGTCGCGCCGACGGCCACCGCCACCATGAGGATGACCTGAAAGACCGAGCCGATGAAGATGACGAGCAGCTTTTGCAACTCGCCGATGCCGGCCCACAAGATCAGGAGCGGGATGAAGGCCGAGGCGGGCAGGTAGCGCGCGAACGAGACGAAAGGTTCGAGAAAGGCTTCGACAGGCTTGTAGGCACCCATCATCACACCGAGCGGCACCGCGATGATCGCGGCCAGCGCGAAGCCGCCGAGGACGCGCCAGATCGTCATGCCGATGTCGAATAGAAATCCGTGCCGGGTCAGGAGCTCGAAGCCCTCGCGCACCATGGTCAGCGGATTGGCGAGGAACGTCTGCGATACATGGCCGCCGAACGTCACCCAGGACCAGAGGGCGACGAACAGCATGAAGAACGCAATGCCGTAGGCCGCGCGCTGCTTCGATGTCACGGGATCCAGGGGACGCATCACATCAGGTGTCCAGGCAGTCGTTGATCGTCCAGAGCACGATCCGGGAGTGTAGCGGTTCTCCGAGCAGGATCACGCTCAAGCAAAGAGATGAAATCACGCGATTCGACACATCGCATCATAGCGTGGTCTGGAGACCCGCCGCGCGACGTTGCGGGGCGGGTCCATTACGTACAGTGGCTTTACTTGATGAAGCTCGCGTCGAAGAGGTCCTCGACCTTCGGCGCGGACTTGATAATGCCGATCTCGAGCAACAGGTCCGCGGCCTCCTTGTTGAAAGTGAGGAAGTCACCCGAGAAGAACTTCTGGTTCGCAGCCTTGTCCTGCCAGCGCAGGTATTTGGCCGAGTTGCCGAACTGCTCGCCGGACTGCTTCACGTCAGCGCCCATGATTTCGTAGGCCTTGGCCTGATCCTTGGCGATCATGTCGAGGGCTTCGAAATAGCTGTTGGCCAGCGCTTGGGCCGCCTGCGGATGGTCGGACAGGAACTTAGGCGTGCAGCCGAACGTGTCCATGACCATCGGGTAGTCGAGCGTGGTCGCGATGATCTTGCCGTTGTCGGGCGCGGCGCGCACGGTCGAGAGATACGGCTCATAGGTCATCGCGGCATCGTTCTGGCCGGAGACGAAGGCCTGCGCGGCAGCAGCCGGCTCCAGGTTCACGACGGTGACATCCTTCATCGAAAGGCCGTTCTTCTTGAGCATCCAGGCCAGCGCGAAATACGGCGAGGTGCCCGGTGCGGAGGCCGCGACCGTCTTGCCCTTTAGATCCTTGATCGCCGCAATGCTGTTGCGCACGGCCATGCCGTCGGCGCCATAACTCTTGTCGAGCTGGAAGATCTGCTTGGTCGCAACGCCATTGGCGTTCCAGGAGATCCAGGTCTCGACCGTCGTCGCCGCGCACTGGACGTCACCCGAGGCGATGGCGAGATGCCGGTCCTTCTGGGGAATCTTTTTCAGCGTCACGTCGAGGCCGTTCTTCTTGAAGATGCCGGCCTCCTTTGCGAGTGTGAGCGGAGCGAATCCGGTCCAGCCGGAGATGCCGATGCCGACCTTGACGTCGTCGGCGAGCACGGGGCTGGACACCGCGAGAGCAATGATTGTCGCAAATAGTTTCGAACTACGCATGATTGTCGTCCTCTTGCCGATCGATGAATTGACGTCCCGTTAATCTGTTCATGTCGGTTCAGGCTGCGTGCACCGTTGTCCGGCCCGCTGCATGAATCGTGCCGGCATCCTCCTTTCAGCCTTCCTTGAATAGGGCGACAAGGCGCCAGGAGTCACCTGGATAAAACGGCCGCGCCGCGACAATCGCGCGCGAGGTTTGGGCGCGGCCGCCTGCCCGCCAATCACGAGACAGGACGCCGACCGCAATGTCGAGCACCTCCGCCGTGCGATCGTCCGCGACAATGGCGCTGATCGTGTACTCAGCGCCTGTCCATGAGACATGATGAAGCAGCCATGAGCCGGATGCTGTTGCGCAACGTCTGCGGTGGCAGCCTGCCGGCGCCGACGAGAGGTCAACCAGCCTGTTCTGCACGGCGAAAGGCGTTGTCTGCGTTTCGCCGGCAGGCGATCGCGATCAGCCTGCCTTTAGATGTCGATTGTGGCGCTGAGCGAATGTTCCTGGATGAAGTCGCGGCGTGGTTCTACCACGTCGCCCATCAATTTGGTGAAGATATCGTCGGCCTCGTCGACCTCCTTGACCTTCACCTGCAGCAGCGAGCGCGCCTCGATGTCCAGCGTGGTTTCCCAGAGCTGCTCGGGGTTCATCTCGCCAAGGCCTTTGTAGCGCTGCAGCGTGACGCCCTTGCGCGCGGAATTGGTGACAGCATCGAACAGATCGATCGGACCGTAGATGGCTTGTTCGGATTCCTTGCGGCGGAGCTTGCCGGGCCGTGCATAGACGCCCTGAAGCTTCTCCCGGTATTCATGCAGCTTGCGCGCATCAGCCGAGCCTAGGAAAGCATCGTCGATGATGGCGGCTTCCTTGACCCCGCGCACCGTGCGCTCGAACACAAAACCCTGGCCTACGACGAAGAGCCCGGTCCAGCCGCGTTCGACTTCCTCCGCCTGGTTGTCGAGCCGTCGCGCCATATACTCGGCAGCCGCGTTGGCGGTGGCCGGATCGGAATAGATGTCCTTGCCAAACAAGCCCGCGATAGCCGCCTGCTCGACGACCTTGCGATTGTAGCGGCTGTGCAGGTTGCTCAACAACGCGCGGATGACACGCGCGTCATCGACCAGAGAGCGCAGGTCGCGGCCCGTGCGGTCCTCGCCGGTTCCGAGCTTGAACACGCAATCGTCGATCCCGGCCTCGATCAGGTAATCCTCCAGCGCGCGCTCGTCTTTCAGATACTGCTCGGACTTGCCGCGCGAGACCTTATAGAGCGGCGGCTGGGCGATATAGAGATAACCGCCATCGATGATCTCTCGCATCTGTCGATAGAAGAACGTGAGCAGCAGCGTGCGGATATGGGCCCCGTCGACGTCGGCGTCGGTCATCACGATGATCTTGTGATAGCGCAGCTTTTCGATCGAAAAATCGTCGCTGATACCGGTGCCGAGCGCCGTGATCAGCGTGCCGATCTGCTCGCTCGACAGCATCTTGTCGGGACGGACGCGCTCGACATTGAGGATCTTGCCGCGCAGCGGCAGCACCGCCTGGAATTCGCGGTTACGGCCCTGCTTGGCGCTTCCGCCGGCCGAATCGCCCTCGACGATGAACAGTTCGGACTTCGCCGGGTCCTTTTCCTGGCAGTCGGCCAGCTTGCCGGGCAGCGAGGAGACGCTGAGCGGGCTCTTGCGGGTCAGCTCGCGCGCCTTGCGCGCAGCCTCACGGGCCGCCGCCGCCTGGATCACCTTGCCGACGATCACCTTGGCCTCGGACGGATGTTCCTCGAACCAGGCCTGCAGGGCCTCGTTGATGACGTTCTCGACCACCGGGCGCACTTCCGAGGACACCAACTTGTCCTTGGTCTGCGACGAGAATTTCGGATCCGGCACTTTCACCGACAGCACCGCGGTAAGGCCTTCGCGGCAATCGTCGCCAGTCAGCGCGATCTTTTCCTTCTTCGCATTGGCTTCGGCATAACCGTTGACCTGGCGCGTCAGCGCGCCGCGGAAGCCGGCCAGATGGGTGCCGCCGTCGCGCTGCGGGATGTTGTTGGTGAAGCACAGCACGTTCTCATGGTAGCTGTCGTTCCACCAGAGCGCAGCCTCGACGCCGATTCCGTTGGCTTCCGCGCGCACCATGATCGGAGCCGGCACGATCGCCTTTTTGTTGCGATCGAGATATTTGACGAATTCCTCGACGCCGCCCGAATAGTGCATCTCCTCGCGCTTCTCGACCGCGTGACGCACGTCGGAGAGCACGATGTTGACGCCGGAATTGAGGAAGGCAAGCTCGCGCAGGCGATGCTCCAGTGTCGCGAAATCATACTCGATGTTCTTGAAGGTCTCGACGGCGGCGTGAAAGGTCACCTCGGTGCCGCGCCTGCCCGGGGCTTCGCCGACGACCCTCAGCGGCGCAACCGAATCGCCGTGGGCGAATTCGATGTAGTGCTCCTTGTCATCGCGCCATATGCGCAACTCGAGCTTGCTGGAGAGCGCATTGACCACGGAGACGCCGACGCCGTGCAGTCCGCCGGACACCTTGTAGGAATTCTGGTCGAATTTGCCGCCGGCATGGAGCTGGGTCATGATGACCTCCGCCGCCGAGACGCCTTCGCCCTTGTGGATGTCGACCGGAATGCCGCGGCCGTCGTCGCGCACGGTGACCGAATTGTCGGCATTGAGGACGACTTCAACGCGCGTCGCATACCCCGCCAGAGCCTCGTCGATCGCGTTGTCAACGACTTCGTAGACCATGTGATGCAGGCCGGAACCGTCGTCAGTGTCGCCGATATACATGCCGGGCCGCTTGCGCACGGCATCGAGCCCCTTGAGCACCCGGATCGATTCCGCGCCATATTCGACCGGAATTGAATGTTGAGGGTCGGCAGGGGTCCGCCGGGCAGGTTCTGTCATGTGAGGCCTTCGAGGAATGTCCCGAATCAGCGGCGCAATAAGAGGCGCTGATCGCGCTGTTTGTGCCATGAAAGAGGTGTCGCGCCTAGCGCAAAGTCTCTCTCAACAAGCTATTGAATAAATGGGGTTTTCTGGTCCTCTTTCAAGGCCGTCAAAGGCCGGTTCCGGCGACTCTCAAAAGCTCGATTCGAAGGCGCGTTTCTACGCTTTGCGGACGGCGATTTGGGTTGCGTCAAGCGCGACGGGTGGCGCGGCCGGCTTCGATGTCGAAGACCTCCCCATTCGGGCCGATATCGACAAACGCCGCGGGATCGGCGCCGGTCATCCAGACCTGAGCGCCGAGCTTGGCGAGCTCGTCGAACAGCGCCCTGCGGCGGCCGGGGTCGAGATGAGCCACGACCTCGTCAAGCAGGAGCAGCGGCACGATGCCGGTCATCTCTGCGACCATCGTCGCGTGCGCGAGCACGAGCCCGATGAGCAACGCCTTCTGCTCTCCAGTCGAAGCCTCCCGCGCCGGCATGTTCTTTGGCGCATAGACTACCTGCAGGTCGGTGAGATGCGGCCCGTCGAGCGTGCGTCCGGCCGCCGCGTCGCGCGGGCGGCTCGTGCGCAGAATCTCACGATAGCGGTCTTCCACCGCCGTTGCGGGCTCCTGCAGCAACGCATTTTCCATCCAGCCGTCCAGCATGATCTCGGCGGAGGGAAAGGCGGACGCCGCGCCCCGCTCGCGCAGCATTGCGGCGAGCTTCGCGGCGGTCTGGCCGCGCGATGCGGCGACCGCGACGGCAAGCTCTGCGGTTTCGCGCTCGATCGCGTCGCACCAGTGGTCGTCGTAGTTGCGCACTTCGAGCAGGCGGTTGCGCGAGCGCAACGAGCGCTCGAGCGCCGAGACCCGGCCGGAATGCTCGGAATCGATCGCCAGCACCAGGCGATCGAAGAAACGCCGCCGCTCCGCCGCCGCGCCGAGGAACAGCCCGTCCATCGCCGGCGTCAGCCATACCATGCGCAGATGATCGCCAAACGCGGTCGCCGAATTCACCGTCTCGCGGTCAATGCGGCAGCGACGGCTGGTTCCGCTGGCGTCGCCCAGCGGCGCATCGATGCCGGTGCCGAGCGTTGCCAGCCCGAGAGCGCCTTCGACCTCGGCTGAGACCGCCCAGGAACCGTCCCCCTGGTTGTCCGCGATGTCCTCCAGCCTCGCGCGGCGCAGGCCACGACCCGGCGACAGGAATGAGATCGCCTCCAGGCAATTGGTCTTGCCGGCGCCGTTCGGTCCGACCAGCACCACCATATCGCTCTGTGCAGACAGCGTCGCCGTCTGGTAGTTGCGGAAATGCGTCAGCGATAAGCGACGAATACGGGACGGGGTCATGCTCACTCTGTCATTGCCGGACTCGACCGGCAATCCACTGCCCGCGTCATGGCCGGGTCGAGCCTGGCCATGACGAAGACTCACACCCGCATCGGCATCAGCACGTAGAGCGCGTTCCTGTTGTCGCGATCCTGGACCAGCGTCGGCGAGCCAGGGTCGGCGAGCTTGAGGATTGCGACCTCGCCCTCGATCTGGGCTGCAATGTCGAGCAGATAACGCGAGTTGAAGCCGATATCGAGCGCGTCGGAGGCGTATTCGACCTCGATCTCTTCTGTAGCGCTGCCAGAGTCCGGATTGGTGACCGAGAGCACCAGCTTGCCCGACGACAGCGCGAGCTTCACCGCGCGGCCGCGTTCGCTGGAGATGGTCGAGACGCGGTCGACGGCGGCCTCAAAGTCCTTTTTGTCGACTAGGAGCTCTTTGTCGTTGTTCTGCGGAATGACGCGGCCGTAATCCGGGAAGGTGCCGTCGATCAGCTTGGAAGTCAGCACCACATTGCCGAGGGTAAAGCGGATCTTGCCGTGCGAGAGTTCGATCGCGATCTCGGCCTCGGTATCCTCGATCAGCCGCTGCACCTCGCCGACCGTCTTGCGCGGCACGATAACCCCAGGCATGCCCGTGGCGCCCTTGGGCAGCGGCAGGTCGATCTGGGCCAGGCGATGGCCATCGGTCGCGACACCGCGCAGCGTCGCGGTCTTGTTGCTGTCGATCGCGTGCAGGTAGATGCCGTTGAGGTAGTAGCGCGTCTCCTCGGTCGAGATTGCAAACTGCGTGCGATCGATCAACCGCTTGATATCGGCGGCGGGAAGCGAGAACGCATGCGTCATGTCGCCGGCGGCCAGATCCGGGAAATCGCTCTCGGGCAATGTCTGCAACGTGAAGCGCGAGCGGCCGGCGCGCACCGTCAGGACCGAGCGGTCGCCATCGGCTTCCAGCATGATCTGTGAGCCGTCAGGCAGTTTGCGCACGATGTCGTAGAACATGTGCGCCGGCACCGTGGTCGAGCCGGCGGTTCCAGTTTCCGCGGCCAGCGTCTCCGTGACCTCGAGATCGAGGTCGGTCGCTTTCAGCGACAATTTGGCGCTCTCGGCGCGGATCAGCACGTTGCCAAGGATCGGGATGGTGTTGCGTCGCTCGACCACGCGATGCACGTGGCCCAGCGATTTCAGAAGTTGCGCGCGCTCGACGGTGACCTTCATTGCAATACCCGCCAGATCCCTCAGATGGAAAGGCCGGACGGCCGTTCATGGCAGCGCCGCGGCGTTGGAAACCCGTAAAGCCGGATCAATGTCGGATTTGATCAAACCCACGGGGGGACCGCAAGGTGGCGCGGATGGCGGGCCGGTGCAAGGGAAACGGGGGGTGTTCCCCACGTTTTGGGCCGGAAGCCGTTTGCCCTCCCGCTCGTCAAATGGCGGGAGGGCACGAGGCGCAGGCTGTCTTATTCCTGCAACTGGCGCTTCAGCGATTCAACCTCCTCGGACAGCGCCGTATCCTTGGCGACCAGTGCCTCAATCTTGCGCACGGCGTGCAGCACCGTCGTGTGGTCGCGCCCGCCGAAGCGCCGGCCGATCTCCGGCAGCGAACGCAAGGTCAGCGTCTTCGCGAGATACATCGCAACCTGCCGCGGACGCACAACATTGGCGGTGCGGCGGGACGACAACAGGTCGGAACGGCTGACATTGTACTGCCGCGCGACCACTCGCTGGATATCCTCGATCTTGATCCGCTTCGGCTCCTGCGGGCGGATCAGGTCGCGCACTTCGCGCTCGGCCATCTCCAGCGTCACCGGCTGGTTGTTGAGCTTGGAGTGTGCGAGCAGGCGGTTGATCGCGCCTTCGAGGTCGCGGCCATTATGGGTGATGGTGCGCGCCAGATAGTCCAACACTTCCTCCGGCACGTCGAAGCTCGCGTGATGTACACGCGCCGCCGCGACGCGCGATTTGAGGATGCCAAGCCGCAACTCCTCGCCGAGCGAGCCCATCTCGACCACGAGCCCGCCGGCAAGCCGCGAGCGCACGCGGTCGTCGAGGCTTTCCAGGTCGGACGGCGGACGGTCGGCCGCGATCACGACCTGGCGGCCGGCGTCGATCAGGGCGTTCAGCGTGTGGCAGAACTCGGCCTGGGTCGACTTGCCCTGCAGGAATTGCAGGTCGTCGATCACGAGAACGTCGATGCCGCGCAGCGCGTCCTTGAACGCCAGCGCCGTCTGCGTCTTGAGCGCGGCGACGAAGCCATACATGAACTTTTCCGCAGTGAGATAGAGCACCTTGCGCTCGCTGCCGGAATTGCCGGCCCAGGTCACGGCCTGCAGCAGATGGGTTTTGCCCAGGCCTACGCCGGCGTGAATGTATAGCGGATTGAACATCACGGGATCACCGCGCCGACCCTCCGCGACCTGGCGCGCGGCTGCATGCGCCAGCGTGTTGGAGCGGCCGACGACGAAGCTCGCAAAGGTCAGCCGCGGATCGAGCGGCGAGCCGCCGAGCGCGTCATGGTTTGCTGACACCGGCGCTGTCGCAACCGAACGTAGCTCCGGTGCCGAGCGGCCATCGGCGCGCTCGATGCGGCGCGCCTCAACCGGAGCAACCGCCTCCCTGACCGGCACCGCCGCTCGGATCGCCGAGCGCACGGTGAGGTCGATCCGATGCACTTCGGGCATCTCGGCCTGCCAGCAGGTGAGCACGCGATCGGCATAATGCGCCTGGATCCAGCTCTTCAGAAATCGGGTCGGAACCGACAGGTGCACGCTCTCGTCCTGCACACCTTCGAGGTCCATCCGAGCAAACCAGCTCGTGTAGATGTCCTCGCCAACGCTTGTCCGCAACCGCCCCTTCACTCGCGACCAGCGATCCTGTTCCGCATTCGTCATTGCCTTCGCACTTTCCAAACAGAGTTATTCTTGTTGTGACATCGCCGTGCGGGTTTCTCGCGACGGCGCGACCTCAAGCGGGTGCTGCCTGCTCCAGACATAGATCTCCTGTTCGGCGACGATGCGCCGTTGGACAGATCAGTCGTTTGGAGAAGATGCGCCCCGCGAGGTCAGCGCGTACTCGACAGTCTCTGCAGGTAAGAACTGAAATCTAAGGCAATGAATACGGTATCGTTTGAAATCTGCATTCCCAATGTCGTGATGACGACTGCAGTGATGGTTCCGTAAGTCATACTTCCTCCCCCTCTCGCCGCGACGTATCGCGACGAGCTTTCCAGCTCGCTCTTGTCTTCAAAGCCAGTCTTGCCGCCACCGAACACCGAAATGCCCGGCGCTGCGCCGCCGCGTGCCCTCTTCAACTTGTCCGCTCGCTTCGCGTTCCCTGCTGCCAGACCTACGACTGCTCCTGGTCTCTCTTGTTCGAGACACCCGGTAAGCCGGGCATCACGCCGGAGAATTTTAGACACAGGTCAGCCGTCCTCACATCGCTATGAGTTATCGATCTAGCTTCGCTTGGAGAGCGTCGCTAACGCGCATACCGCCGCCGATTTGCACGTCCGCCCCTGGGTCTCAAACCGCGCTGATCTGGAGAGCCACGGACGTCGCGGACAACAAAACAAATACACTAAGCGAATTTTCTGACAATCCGTGGATTCGATGGCGACGGAGACTCTTCGCAACTGTTGCGATGTTGCAAATGCGGCATCGCGAAAGCAAGTTTTTGAATCCGCGTACAGATTCCTGCGCGTCACAAACCACGGCGCAATACCAAAAAAATTTCATAAATAATTTACGTTTGCTCTTGCGGCGGTCGGTTTTCCAATCACTCGCCAACGCTATGCGCTTAAGTAACTCGCGACGCGTGATTTTTCACGATTGCTTTTGCAGGGTAACTCCCGTCGCAGATTCGAGGCGGCCTCGATCGAAATTCCATCTGCGTTGCGTTCGCGGGCGCCATTTCGCATGCGCACGCTTTGTGCCAGCTCGGGTGCATCCGGTAAAACTACGGGATATGAGGGTCCTTTATGTCGCATGCGACGTCGAGTGGGACCAAACCATGCGCCACAAAAACAAAAAGCCCGGCGTGAGCCGGGCTTCGTAACGATTGTGTTCTTTAGTCAGTTTACTTGGCGAGCTTCGCGATCTGGTGCGACAGACGCGACACCTTCCGGCTCGCATTGTTCTTGTGAATGATGTTGCTCTGGGCCGCCTTCATCAACTCGGGCTCCGCGCGCGTCATCGCCTTCAACGCCGCCTCGCGGTCACCGCGCTTGATCGCCTCCTCGACAGTGCGAACCGCACCGCGCATCTGCGTGCGGCGGGACTTATTGATGATTGTGCGGCGGGCAATCTTGCGGGTCGCCTTCTTGGCGGAGGTGGTATTGGCCATGGTCTCAATTGTCCTTCGGCGGTGATCGCTCAGTGGTCGGGCTCGAGCGCGCCGGCCGGTTCAAATCTCGATTCGGGTGTATTGTCCAAGGGTGTTCTTGAGGAGGCTGTGCCAGGGAGCGAAGTTGCCCCCACATGCGGCGCTGTCCAAAGAACAGCGGCGGCAGGATTGCGCCCGCCGCCATTGGCCGGTCTTATAGATGGCGCGGCCGGCAGCGTCAACGCTTTCCGGGCCAAAAAGAGCTGGAAATCGGGCCCGCAATGGCCAGATAAGGCTCTGAAACGGTTGAATTTCCGGGGGACGCCCGGTAAGGCCTGCCGGCGTGCGGGGCGCGACAGGGATTCGGGGTGAAGCATGATCCGCGGGTTTTTCCGTCTGATCGGCCTTCTGCTGCTTGCCGGCGGATTCGTCTTCATGGTCTATGATGGCGCCCGCTACGTCGCCGACCAGCGTCTGCGGTTAACCCAGTTCGGCCAGTTCTGGTACGACATCCATCAGTCAAGCGAACTCGCTTTTCGCAACTGGCTCGAGGACGTCGCGCCCGGGCTCTGGAACAGCGTCGTCAGGGTGATTCTGGAGCAGCCTGTGTTCGCCGTACTCGGCATCGCCGGAATCCTGCTGATGATCCTGTTCAGGCCGCGCAAGCCGCTGATCGGCTATACGCGCGACTGAGGGGCGCCCGGCCCCCTCCGACGGGGCTGCCATCACTTGCGCCAACACTTATATAGTGTTGATGGCCCCGCAGGCCGTAGCCGCGTCGGCCGATGTTCCGCCTGGAGACAATCCATGTTGTTCATGCGCAAGACTACCGCGTTGCCAAGCGCCGCCGAGGCGCTGCCGGGCCGCGCCTCGCCGATTCCGACCGCTACAACCCATTTCGTCAACGGCAGCAAGCTGAAGCCGCCTTATCCCGATGGTCTCGAGCAGGCCGTGTTCGGGCTCGGCTGTTTCTGGGGCGCGGAGCGCAAGTTCTGGGAGCTCGGCGCCGGCATCCACACCACCGCGGTCGGCTATGCCGGCGGCCACACGCCGAACCCGACCTATGAGGAGGTCTGCTCGGGGCGCACCGGCCACACCGAAGTGGTGCTGGTCGTGTTCGACCCGAAGAAGGTCTCCTACGAGAAGCTCCTGAAGACATTCTGGGAAAACCACGACCCGACGCAGGGCATGCGTCAGGGCAATGATGTCGGCACGCAGTATCGCTCCGCGATCTACACGTTCAGCGACGCGCAGCGCAGAGCCGTCGACGCGTCAAAGGCGATGTATCAGAAGGCGCTTGCCGCCAAGAGACTTGGCGCCATCAGCACCGAGATCGCGCCGGCGGGCGAGTTCTACTTCGCTGAGGACTACCACCAGCAATATCTTGCGAAGAATCCGGCAGGCTATTGCGGACTCGGCGGCACCGGCGTGTCCTGCCCGATCGGAGTTGGTGTCACCGCAGCTTGAGCTCTCGAAGTCTCCGACAGAAGGGAAGCCGGGCGCCGGCTTCCCTCGCAATCTCCGTCAAGAACCAATTGTTAACCATAACCGGTGCAAGACTGGAGCTGTCTCGCTTTGAGGGATGGCCCCGGTGCGGATTCCGCGCGCGTTACGATTGCCGACTATTGCCATCATGACTGCGCTCGCTTTGTCGGGCTGCATGCGCACGACCGGCCCGGTCGCGGCCGCCAAGCCGCAAGGCGATCTCGATTCTCTCGCCTACGGCGAGACCTACGCGGCAGCCCCGGCTGCGGTCGCAAGTTCTGGCGGCGGTGGTGCGATCAGCGCTCTGCGCTCTGCCTTTGCCGCCGCACCGCGCGGCTATGCTGCGCCGGCCCCTGCGGTGTATGCCGCGCCCGTCGAGCCTGTCCGTTACGATAGCGCCTATCATCTCGATGCCGGCGACAAGCTGCGCATCGTGGTCTACGGGCAGGAAGGCCTCACCAACACCTATGCGATCGACGCCGCAGGGTCGATTACGATGCCGCTGATCGGCGGGGTGCCGGCGCGCGGCCGCACGCCGGCCGGGCTCGCCGGCGAGATATCCGCGAAGCTCCGCAACGGTTACATCCGCGAGCCCTCTGTCGCGGTCGAGATCGAGACCTATCGTCCATTCTTCATCCTCGGCGAAGTCGCGGCTCCGGGCCAGTATCCCTACGTGCCGAACATGACGGTGGAGAGCGCGATCGCGATCGCCGGCGGTTTCTCGCCGCGCGCAAAGCGCGATGCTGTCACCGTCACGCATACCGAGGCCTCCGGTCCGGCCCGCGCCGTCGTTCCGCTGGGTACCTCGATCAGCCCAGGCGACACGGTGTTCGTCAACGAGCGCTGGTTCTGACGAAGGACAACGCCCTTCGTCATTCCTGAATGGTGATGGTATACTGAGATCTGCTCGTTTTTCGCCCTGGAATGCCGCTCGCGGCATCACGTCTTCAAGTGCTTGGCAAAGAAATCCAGGGTGCGCGGCCAGGCAACGTCGGAACTCACCTTGTCGTAGCTTGCGCGCTCGTCGCAGTGGAAGCCATGCTGGGCGCCGGGATAGATGAACACTTCGACCTCCGGCCGCTTCGACTTGATCGTCTCGACATCGCTCAAGGGAATGCCAGCGTCCTTCTCGCCGAAATGCAATTGCGTCGGCACGGTCGGCTTGTCCTCGGCAAACCGCACGATGGCGCCACCGTAATAGCTGACCGCGGCCGAGAGTCCCTTCAGCTTGGTGGCGGCGGCATAGGTGAGGCTGCCGCCGAGGCAAAAGCCGATGATGCCGACCGGTCCCACCGACTTCACCGACTCGATCGCGGCCTCCGTGTCGCGCAGCATCGCGGCCCAATCCGGGTTGGCGACGAACTTCCTCGCATTGGCGACCTCGTCAGGCGAATAGCCGCTCTGAAAATTGGGTTCGATGCGGTCGAAGATCGACGGCGCGACGGCGACATAGCCCTCCTTCGCAAGGCGGTCGCAGACCGAGCGGATGTGGTGATTGACGCCGAAGATCTCCTGGATCACGACGATCGCGCCTTTGGGCGCACCGGCAGGGTCGGCGCGATAGCCGCCGAACTGAAATCCGTCCGAAGCCTTGAGTTTGATGTCTTGTCCCATGGGTCATCCCATTCTTGTTGGTGGTTGCACGAAATCGTCGGATGCAGCGGTGGGGCTACTGCCACATCCAGTTCTCGCCCCAGTCGGCCTTCCAGCCGGCAAGCCGCCCCTTGCGGAACAACAGATAGAGCCGGTCGTGGTGCGGGAATAGCCCGCTCCCGCCGAGATCGCGGAAAGTCAGGAATATCTCGTTGCCGGGCCGACCACTGACATAGGTCAAAGGCGTGCCGAGTGCGTGCTGAGCCTCGTCAACGCCCATGCCAAACGCCAGCGGCGCGGTGTTCGACAGTGTCGCGGTGAAGGAATTTGGGGCCGTGATGAACGGCTGGCGCTTCTGTGCCGCGGCGGTCGTGGTCGCACCCGCGATCAGCAGCAAGGCGAGGACGGGCCTGGTCAAGATGCGGCCCTTTCGATTGAGTCTAGGCATCTCACCTTGCCGAACAGCCCTGTTTGATCCTGGCGCGATCCGGCCTCGGCTGGGAAATGCGCTACCGGGAGGGAAATGCGCGTGGACGGCGCACCAATCGCCATATCGTTACACGCCTTTCCGCAACGCACAACAGAACGGCGGAATTTTATTTCCTTCGAGCGTTTCCAAATTGCATTGCCTCTAAACGGGAACCGGATCATTGTTTTGGCAACTGTCGCTTACCCGGTGGGCGCCAGCCACGACCCGACAGTGAATTGCCGCCGTAAGCGGCTTCATACACCGGAAGGGGAGAGAGATGCCTAATCTCAATATCAACGGACGGAATATGTCCGTCGAGGCGGCGAACGACACGCCGCTGCTCTGGGTCATCCGCGAACAACTGCAGATGACCGGCACCAAGTTCGGATGCGGCGCGGGCCTTTGCGGCGCTTGCACCGTCCACGTCAACGGCGAAGCCGTGCGATCCTGCCAGACCTCGGTCGCCGACGCCGTTGGCAAGAAGATCACCACCATCGAAGGGCTGAGCGCTAAGGGCGATCATCCGCTGCAGAAGGCCTGGATCGCCGAGCAGGTGCCGCAATGCGGCTATTGCCAATCTGGCCAGATCATGCAGGCCGCAGCGCTGTTGTCCAAGAACGCCAACCCCACCAAGGACGAAGTGGTTGCGCATATGGACGGCAATCTCTGCCGCTGCATGACCTATTCGCGGATCCAGAAGGCGATCATGCGCGCCGCGTCAGAAATGCGCACCGCATCGACCACCGGAAGCGAACGGAGGGCCACATGAACAGCCACGTGAAAATCCCTCACGGCGCACCGGCCGACCTAAGCCGGCGTTCGTTCCTGGTCGGCTCGGCCGCAACCGGCCTCGTGCTCGGCTATGCCGCCGTTCCCGGCCTCGATCAGGCGCTTGCGGCACCGTCCAGTTTCGAGCCGAGCGTCTGGTATTCGATCGCGCCCGATGGCCTCGTCACCGTCACCTGCGGCAAGGCGGATATGGGCCAGCATATCGCCTCGACCATGGCGCAGATCGTGGCGGAAGAACTCGGTGCCAAGTGGAGCGACATGCGCGTCCAACTTGCCTCCAACGACCCGAAGTTCAACGACCCTGTACTGGGTGCGCAGATCACCGGCGGCAGCTGGTCGACGATGATGAACTTCGACGCGATGAGCCGCGCCGGCGCGGCCGGCCGCATGGCGTTGACCGAAGCAGCGGCGGCCGCGATGGGCGTTCCGGTCGGCGAACTGGTGGTGCGCGATTCCACCATCAGCCATCCGAAGTCGAAGAAGTCGATGACCTTCGCCGAGGTGGTAAAGAGCGGCAAGGCGACCAAGACCTTCACGCCGGACGACCTCAAGGCAATCAAACTGAAATCACCCGACCAGTACACGCTGATCGGCGTCTCGGTGCCGCAGCTCGACATCCCCTCCAAGACCAACGGCACGGCGAAGTACGGCATCGACGTCATGCTTCCGGGTATGGTGTACGGCCGCGTGGTGACGCCGCCGGTGCGCTACGGCGCCACGGTGAAATCGGTCGATGACAGCGCAGCCAAGAAGGTGCCCGGCTTCATCAAGGCGGTGACGCTGGACGACAAGACCGGCAGCACCACGGGATGGGTGGTGGCAGTCGCCAACACCTATGCCAGCGCCGCCAAGGCGGCCGATGCGTTGAAGATCATCTACGACAATGGTCCGAACGCCAAACTGTCCAGCGGATCGCTGCTTGCCGAGGCCAAGCGGCTGCAGGGGCTCGACGACTCCGGCCAGTTCTTCGTCAAGGACGGCGACCCGAACGCTGCGTTTGGCACCGCCGCGAAGGTGTTGGAGGCGGAATACACCACCAACATCAACATCCATGCACCGATGGAGCCGATGAACGCCACCGCGGAGTTCAAGGGCGACATCCTGCATATCTATTCCGGCAACCAGTTCGCGACGCGCTCCGGCGCAATTGCGGCCGGTGCGGCAGGGATCGATCCGAAATACGTGGTGATGCACCAGATGTGGCTGGGCGGCGGCTTCGGCCGGCGTCTCGACGCAGACATGATGGTGCCTGCGGTGCAGGCGGCGAAGGCCGTCGGCAAGCCGGTCAAGGTGATCTACTCACGCGAAAACGACATGACCATGGACTACTCGCGGCCGCTCACCTACCAGAAGGTGAAGGCCGGCGTGGATGGCGACGGCAGGCTTGTCGCGCTCAGCCACGACGTGGTCTCGGCCTGGCCGACCGCGCGCTGGGGAATCCCCGATTTCCTGACGCCCTCGGTCGACAAGAAGGGCCCGCTCGATTCGTTCACGGTGAACGGTGCCGATTTCTTCTACACCGTGCCCAACCATTATGTGCGGGCGATCAAGAACGAGATGGCGCATACGGCCACGCCGTCGGGTCAACTACGTTCGGTTGCGCCAGGGTGGACCTTCTGGGCGGTCGAAAGCATGATCGACGAGATCGCGCATGCGACCGGCAAGGATCCGGCGCAATTCCGCATCGAACTGCTCGACGGCAAGGGCAAGAATGACGGCGGCGCGCAACGTCTCCGCAACACCTTGCTTGCCGCGATGGGGCTCGCCGGCTACGGCACCAAGCAGCTTCCGAAGGGAGAAGGCATGGGCGTCGCCTGCGTGTCGTCGCAGGAGCGGGCGACCGCAAGCTGGACCGCCTGCGTCGCGCATGTGGCGGTCGCGCCGAGCGGCGAGGTCAAGGTCAAGAAGCTGACCGTTGCAACAGACGTCGGCACGCAGGTGCATCCCGACAACATCCGTGCCCAGGTCGAGGGCGCGGCGCTGTGGGGCATGTCGCTTGCAATGTTCGAGAAGGCGACGTTGAAGGATGGCGGAATCGAGCAGACCAACTTCGACACCTACACGCCGCTGCGGATGAGCCAGATGCCGGAAGTCGCGGTCAACGTCATTGCCAATGGCGAGAAGGCGACCGGCGTGGGCGAGCCGGCGGTGACGGTGGTGGCGCCGGCGATCGGCAACGCCATCTTCAGGGCCTGCGGTGCGCGTCTGCGCAGCCTGCCGATCAACGCCGAGGCGGTGAAGGCGGCGATGAAGGCGTAAGATACTCTTCGCCACGCAAGCACAAGGATCCGCCGGGGAGCTCTCCGGCGGATTTTTTGCTGCCTGATCCCGTGATGCTTAAAATTGTAACCGTTCCGCTAGATCGTCGTTCAGCATTCCCATTAAGCCGGAGGGAACTCATCGTCGGGTAGCGTTCACGTCGTTCGTTACCGCGACGGGGATTTCATGAGTGCTTTAGCCAACAAGACATTGAAGCGCAGGCTGCTGCTGGCGTCAGACCGAAGCGATCACAGCAGCGAACTTGCCAATATACTGAGGGCGGTGGGAGAGGTCGACACTATCCAGACGTCCGAGATTCCCGAGCGGCCGGCCGCCGACCTCTCCGGTATCGTGGTCGACATCAACCTGCGTTCTCCCGAGAGCGTGATGATGGTCCGAGCCAAGCTGCAGACCGAAGCCTATCGTGAGATGCCGCGGCTCTTCGTGCTGGCGGACGCACTGCACCACGCTTCGATGCAAGCCTGGGCGCTCGGCGCGACGGACACGATCTCGCGGCCGTTCGATGCGCGCGGCATCCTGCAACGCATCCGCGCTGCATTCCCCGACAACAGTGCCTATGACGAGACCGATCGCGGCAAGGCGCTCAATCGCGGCGTCGAGGCTGCGCACGCGGTGATGGTCAAGATCTTCGATCGGCTGCCGGCGGGAGAACCGCTGAAGCTCGAGGATATCGTCGCCGCCGAAACCAGGATCCTCAAGGCCATCAAGCACAATTCGCTGCGTGAGTGGCTGACCACCGTTGGCTGCCATCATCAGGAGACCTATCGCCACTGCCTGTTCGTGACAGGCTTTGCGGTCGCGTTCGCGCAGCATCTCGGCATGCGTGAGGACGATCAGCGCCGTCTTGCCCGCGCGGCGTTGCTGCACGATGTCGGCAAGGCTTTCGTTCCGGTGGCGCTGCTCGACAAGCCCGGCGAGCTGACGATCGAGGAAATGGCCGATATGCGCGAGCATCCCCGCCGCGGCTACGATGCGCTATCCGCGCAGGGCGGCTTCCCCGCGGAAATGCTCGACGTGATTCTGCATCACCACGAATTTCTTGACGGCAGCGGTTATCCGAACGGCCTCAGTGGCAGCGAGATCAGCGACATCGTCCGCCTCACGACGATCGTCGACGTCTATTCCGCGCTGGTGGAAAAGCGCGCCTACCGGCTGCAATTCACTCACGCCAAGGCGTTCTCCATGATGGAGGAGATGGGCAGCAAGTTCGACCGGCAATTGCTGCAGGCGTTTCGCCCGGTGGCCTTCGGGCATTATTGAGGCTTGTGCGCCTGCGCTCGCCGTGAGGTATCAGGCGGCGCCATCCTCATAGGATGAAATCTCGATCAGGCTGCCGTCGGGATCGCGGCAATACACCGAGCGCAGCATGCCGCGCGCGCCCTGCTTGGCCACCGGGCCTTCCTCGATCACGACACCATTGGCGTTGAGGTGCGCGACCACTTCGTCGGGCGTGCTTGAGGTCAGAAAGCAGAGATCGTCGCTGCCGGCCGTCTCATGGTCAGCGGTGAACCAATCGACCTTGTCGGCATTCCGCGGCCGCACATTGATCTTCTGGTTGCCGAACACCAGGGAGGTCCGCGGCGCCTTTCCCGCGCCCGGGTCGAACACTTTCACGTCCATGCCGAGGATCTTGCCGTACCAGGCGGCGGAGCGCGCGACGTCGGTGACGTTGATGACGAGATGGTCGAGCGCATTCACCCTGAGAGCCATGATCGGTCCTTTCGGCTCGGAGCATTATCGGTTCTGATTGAATCAGAACGGAAGCTCCGGATTCTTGTTGTCGCGTCTTCTCCAGGCGAACCGGGATCCACTTCGCTCGAAGGCGGTTTAGTCTTTGGTCGCGGCCGCCCGCGCATCTGTCGCACTGGCCGCTCCCGGCTTTGTTTGTTAAAACGCCGGCGCACGCAATTCAACAGAAACGGGGCAGGGGCCAAACCTGCCTTATCGGGAGGAACTACATGATCTCACGTCGCACCGCGCTGGGCCTGATCGGGTCGGGAATTTCGACATTTGCGATCGGCCGCGCGTCTGCGGCCGATTATCCGGCGCGGCCCGTGCGCTGGATCGTCGGCTATCCGCCCGGCGGCGCCACCGACATCCTCGCCCGACTGATCGGTCAGCGGCTGTCGGAAAGGCTCGGCCAGCAATTCGTGATCGAGAACAAGCCAGGCGCCGGCAACAATATCGCCACGGAAGCCGCCATCAACGCCGAGCCCGACGGTTACACGGTGCTGCTGGTCAATCCGGCCAACTACATCAACAGCTCGCTTTACGCGAATTTGAAATTCAACTTCGTGACCGATATTGCGCCGGTCGCCTCTTTCAATCGCGTGCCGAACGTGATGACGGTCAACAAGGATGTGCCGGCCAAGAACGTCGCCGAGTTCATCGAATATGTGAAGGTTAACCCCGGCAAGGTGAACATGGCCTCCTCCGGCAACGGTACCTCGGTGCATCTCTCCGGCGAAATGTTCATGGCGATGACCGGCTGCAAGATGCAGCACGTGCCCTATCGCGGCGCCGCGCCCGCGATCACCGACATGCTCGGCGGCCAGGTGCAGGTGATCTTCGACAACATGCCCTCGATCATCCAGCACATCCGCAGCGGCGCGCTGCGCGCGCTAGGCGTCACGACGGCGGAGCGCTCTGCGCAATTGCCGGACGTGCAGGCGATCGCCGAGACCGTGAAAGGCTATGAGGCGAGCGCGCTGTTCGGCATGGGTGCGCCGAAGAACACGCCGAAGGAGATCATCACCAAGCTTAACGGCGAGATCAACGCCGTTCTCGCCGAGCCGGAGATGAAGAAGCGCCTGGTCGAGCTCGGCGGCGAGCCGCTGATCCAGACGCCGCAAGCCTTTGGCAACGACATCAAGGCCGAGACCGACAAGTGGAGGAAGGTCGTCGAGTTCGCCGGACTGAAGGTAGAATAGGCTGCGTTCAAACCTTTCCGCCACATTCGCGTTCTGAACCTGGTCGCGCGCCGCCGCGACCAAGGTTCAGAAGGAGAACGATCATGCGCAATCTGATGTTGGCGGCATTGGCCTTGGCTGCGGCCGGCGCGACGATGATGGCGAGCACCGCGCCTGCGGCGGCAGCCTATGATTATCCTTGGTGCGCCCAGGGGAAGAGCTACGGCTATCCGGGCGAATGTTCCTACCAGACCTATCAGCAATGTCAGGCCAGCGTGTCCGGCCGCAACCTTTATTGCGGCATCAATCCGCGCTTTGCTTTCGGTCCGACGGAACCGCGCCGCGGCCGCTATTCGTACTAGCGCTTAGAAAGGCGATCGATGCCGGGCCCCGCCGTAAGGCGGGGCTTTGCGTTTTGCATCAGTGCCGATCCGCTCGTCGCGAGTTGACGCGATCGTGAAGCATGGAGCTTGACGCTGATCGTCGCGCCTCCTATACTAAACCATATGGTTAAGTATCAGGACGAGACGTTGGACCGCACCTTCGCGGCGCTTTCCGATCCGACCCGCCGGGCCCTGCTGGCGCGGCTTGGTCAGAAGGAAAGCCTGTCGGTAAGCGAGCTGGCCCAGCCGTTTGCGATGTCGTTGCCCGCGATCGTGAAGCATCTCGACGTGCTCTCGGATGCCGGCCTGATCGCGCGTCAAAAGACCGGCCGCACCGTGGCGTGCCGCCTCACGGCCCGGCCGATGGAGCAGGCGATGAACTGGCTCAATCGCTACGCGCGCTTCTGGTCCGAGAACCTCGATCGCCTTGCCGCCTTTGTGGAGGAAGACCCATGGCCGACAGATCCGCAGTCACAGCCGACGCCGACCTCGCTGCGCGCCCAAGCCTCACCCTCACGCGCCGTCTCCGCGCGCACCCGGAAAAAGTCTACGCCGCGTGGACCGACCCGGAAAATCTAGTGCAGTGGTTCAGGCCGGGGCGGGCGATATCAGGCACGGCTCGCGCCGAGCTCGACGTGCGCGTCGGCGGGCGCTATCGCATCAGCTTTACGGGTCCCGATGGCGAATATCACGAGGTCGGGGGCGTCTATCGCGAGGTGGTGCCGAACGAGCGGCTGGTGTTCAGTTGGGCCTGGCATTCGACACCGGAGCGTGAGTCGCTGGTGACCGTGTCAATCAGGCCCGAGGCCGGCGGCACCCTACTCACCTTCCATCACGCGCAATTCGCCGACGAGGGCGCTCGCGACAACCACAAGCGCGGCTGGACCGAGTTCCTGACCAATCTGGAGAGTTTCGTCGCCTGAACGGCAGCAGAGGAGTCTCGCATGCAACCGCACAAGATCGTCTCGCGCGAGGAATGGATTGCAGCCCGCACGGCCCACATGGCCCGTGAGAAGGAGCTTACGAAAGCTCGCGAAGCGCTCAGCCAGGAGCGCCGCGAGCTTCCTTGGGTGAGGGTCACCAAGGACTATGTTTTCGACGGACCAGACGGCAGGGTCATGCTCGCCGGGCTGTTCAAGGGCAGGCCGCAACTCGTGGTGCAGCACGTGATGTTCGCGCCCGAATGGGACGCGGCGTGCAAGAGCTGCTCGTTCTGGGCCGACGGCTTCGAGCGCATGATCCCGCATCTTGAGGCCCGCGACACAACGATGGTCGCGATCTCGCGGGCGCCACTCGCAAAGCTCGAGGCATTCAAGCGACGGATGGGCTGGACCTTCGACTGGGTCTCCTCGGAGGGCAACGATTTCAACTTCGACTACGGCGTTTCGTTCACGCGCGAGCAGATCGATTCCGGCGCTGCGAAATACAACTACGGAACCTCGCCGCTCTACGGCGAGGAGCTGCCCGGCATCAGCGTGTTCCATCGCGACGAGGAAGGCGACGTCTTCCACACCTATTCTACCTATTCGCGCGGCCTCGACATGATGAACGCGGCCTACCATTATCTCGACCTGACGCCGCTCGGCCGCCACGAGGAGAACTTGCCCTATCCGATGGATTGGGTGCGGCTACGTGACCAGTACCAGCCAACGCCGGTTCAGGCATCCTGTTGCCATAGTTGACGCGCAGCGTCGGCCGCGGTCATTGCGAGAACGCAAGCGACAAATCAGTCTCGATCCCTCTACATACGGAAGGACAGGTTGCTCGCTTCGCTCGCAATGACGATGCAATGACAACGAGGGGACCCCGATGCCTTATGTCGATGGCTTCATCGTCGCCGTGCCGAAGAAGAATCTCAAAACCTATGCGCGGATGTCGAAGAAGGCCGGCAAGGTCTGGCGTGAATATGGTGCGCTGGATTATCGCGAATGGGTCGCCGATGACGTCAGGCCGGGCAAGTCGACCTCATTCCCGCAGAGTGTAAAGCTGAAGTCCGGCGAAACGGTCGTGTTCGCCTGGATCACGTACAAATCTCGCGCCCAGCGCAACAGGATCAACACCAAGGTGATGGCGGACAAAAGGCTCACCTCGATGAACACCAAGTCGATGCCGTTCGATCCCAAGCGGATGATTTACGGTGGCTTCACGGATCTGGTGAAGGTGTGAGCCGCGCGCACGGCCATCGACCCTGATAACCGGCAGCCTGCCGTCTACTCCGGGGCGGTAGGCCTCTTGCAATTACCAGGCAGTCCCGTATACTTTGCAATGCAAAGTTCGGGAGCCCGATGCGCGACCTCGATAAGGCGTTGGCCGATATCCTCGCGATCCGCAGCCAGATCGCGGCCGGCACCGCGTTTCGCGGCTACGGCCCCGCTACGGTCGCCGTCACCAGCGGCATCGCACTCCTCACCGCGGTCGCTCAATATCTGTGGCTCGACAATCCGACCGGCCACCCGATCGCCTTCCTCGCCGGATGGGCTGCGGCGGCCCTGGTTTCCGCGGTGCTGATCTGGATCGAGATGCAGGCGCGCTCGCGGCGCCATCACTCCGGCCTTGCCGATGCGATGGTCCAGCAGGCGATCGAGCAGTTCCTTCCCGCGGCCGTTGCTGGCGTGCTGCTTGCAATCCTGCAATGGAAATTCGCGCCGGAAACCCTGTGGATGTTGCCGGGCCTGTGGCAGGTGCTGGTGAGCCTCGGCGTGTTCGCCTCGGTGCGCCTGCTGCCGCGCACGATCGCGCTTGGCGGCGCCTGGTATTTCCTCTCGGGCTTCATCGTGCTGCTGATCGCAAGCCAGACCCATGCACTGTCGCCATGGACCATGGGCCTGCCCTTTGCAATCGGCCAGCTCCTGCTCGCCGCACTGCTTTATTTCGCTTCCGGAGACAATGATGCCGAGCATTGACGCGACCAGCGCGCCATTCGCCTATGACGGCCTTGACCGCGTGATCCATGAGAAAGCACGGCTCGGCCTGCTCACTTCACTGATGACGCACCCGAAGGGGTTGGCCTTCGCGGATCTCAAGCAGCTTTGCGGGCTCACCGACGGCAATCTCAGCCGCCATCTGCAGGTACTGCAGGAGGCCGGGCTCGTCGACGTTATCAAGGGGTATGAAGGCAACCGCCCCCACACCACTTGCCGTCTGACCAGGACGGGCCGCCGTCGCTTCCTCGACTATCTCGCCGTGCTCGAGCAACTGGTGCGCGACGCGGCAAAGGCCGCTGGCAAGGACCAGCGCTCGGCCAGTCGCCTTGGCATCCTGCCTGTCTGACCCATGCATTTTTGCCCGGAGCCTTTGTGATGCAAAGTAACGTCTCGCTCGAGCCGGTGGCTGCCGCGCGGCTGCATGTCGGCATCATCATGGATGGCAACGGCCGCTGGGCGACACGGCGCGGCCTGTCGCGGTTGCGCGGCCATGAGGCGGGCGTGGAGGCGATCCGCCGCGTGGTCGAGGCGGCGCCGGAGCAGGGCGTCGGCACGCTGACGCTCTATGCCTTCTCGAGCGACAATTGGCGGCGGCCGAAGACCGAGGTGGCCGCGTTGATGACGCTGCTGCGGTTCTATCTCGCCAGCGAGATTGAGGCGTTGGTGCGCAACGGCGTGCGCCTCACCGTGATTGGCCGGCGTGACCGCCTGCCCGGAGGCATCGCCGATGCTATCGCGCGCGCCGAAGCCGCGACCGCACGCGGCACCACGCTCCACTTACGGATCGCGGTCGACTATTCGGCGCGCGATGCGATCCTCGAAGCCGCGTCGCGTGCGGCAGGTCTTGCCCCGCTCACCCGCGAGCAGTTCGCCGACCTCGTCACCGGAGAGGCCAATCTGCGCGACGTCGATCTCATCATCCGCACCTCCGGCGAGAAGCGGCTTTCAGATTTCCTGCTCTGGGAAGGCGCCTATGCCGAGCTGCATTTTACCGAGCGGATGTGGCCCGAATTCGATGCCCACGATCTCGCGGACGCGCTCGCCTCCTTCCATCGCCGCGAGCGCCGTTTCGGCGGGCTGACGGCGATCACGCCGGAAAAAGTCGCGAACTTCTAACAACTGTCGGTTCTGATGGGATTGGAACCGAAGCTCCAGATTCTTGTTTTGACGCGCTTTCTTCGAAACCAGAGTCCACCTCGTTCGAACACGCTGTAGCGACGCGACGTTTTGTCCCCGGAAAGTCACATTAGCTTAACGGGCCTGCGTTAGCCAAGCGGACGCTTCCCATCTCTCAAGCCGGGGCCGATCTCCCATGGACAAGCCGATGCGCTGCCAATGCGGCGGGACGCGAACAATTGTGCTCGACCGGCATTTCCGCACAGCGCTAGTATGTCTGAAATGCGACGAGGTTGAGCTTGCCGAGCCGGTCAAAATGCCGGGAGAGGCTCTCCCTGCGCGATAGCGCGGTCGTTTTCGCCAGCAAAACCCGATACGCTTCGCTTCCCGAAACAGAGCGAAGCTATCAGATGCCGCAGGCCCCCGGTCCCGTCCACGCCGCCGTGACGCTCGCCGACATCCACGCGGCGGCCGCGACCATTCGTGACTCTGTCAGGGTGACGCCGTGCAACGAGAGCCGCACGCTTGGCGAGATCTGCGGCTGCCGCCTGTTCCTGAAGTTCGAAAACCTGCAATTCACCGCGACCTTCAAGGAGCGCGGAGCGCTGAACCGCCTGGAGGCGCTGTCGCCGGACGAGCGCCGGCACGGCGTCATCGCGATGTCGGCGGGCAATCACGCCCTGGGCGTGGCCTATCACGCCATGCGCCTCGGCATTCCCGCCACGATCGTGATGCCGATCGGCACGCCCATGGTGAAGATCGAGAATACCAGGCGCCACGGCGCGGAGGTCATCATAACAGGACAGACATTGGAAGAGGCGGCCGACTTCGTCAAAGCGCATGCCGGGAAGCATGGCCTGATCGAGGTCCATCCCTATGACGATCCCCTGATCATCGCGGGTCAAGGCACGATCGGGCTCGAAATGCTCTCGGCCGTGCCGGAGCTCGATATCATCGTGGTGCCGATCGGTGGTGGCGGGCTGATCTCGGGCATTGCGACGGCCGCGAAAGCGCTGAATCCGGCACTGCGCGTCGTCGGCGTCGAAGCGAAACTCTATCCGTCGATGTACAACGCGATCCGCGGCGAGCATTTGCCAATGCGCGGTGATACGCTTGCCGAGGGCATCGCGGTCAAGGCTCCGGGCGTCATCACGACGAAGATCGTTCGCGAACTCGTGGACGATATCCTGCTCGTGAGCGAAGACCAGATCGAGCGCGCTGTGGCAATGCTGATCTCGATCGAGAAGACCGTGGTCGAAGGCGCCGGCGCAGCCGGGCTCGCCGCGATGCTGGCGGCGCCGGAGCGCTTCGCCGGCCGCAATGTCGGCCTTGTGCTGACCGGCGGCAACATCGACACGCGGCTAATCGCCTCGGTCCTGACCCGGGAGCTCGCGCGCGAGGGCAGGCTAACGCAACTCGCGCTCGACATCGTCGACCGGCCCGGCCAGCTCGCCGCGGTTTCCAATCTGCTCGCTTCCGCCGGTGCCAACATCATCGAGGTCTCGCACCAGCGCACGTTCTCGGACCTGCCGGCCAAGGCCACCCTGCTGGAACTCGTGATCGAGACCCGCGATCGCGCGCATCTGGATGACGTGCTGGCCAAGCTTGGGGCGGCCGGATTTGCGGTGAGGGGCAGTTAAGCTCGACCGGAAACCGCTACACACCTTTCCGGATCATGCTCTAATCACCGGCCGCAAGTGCTGCAAGCTTCGCGATCGTGTTGATGTTGCGTGCGGTCCCCTTGGCGGCCGCCGGGATCCTCAGCTTCGAGCGACCCATGCCGCTGCCATAGGCGACGTAGATCTCGCGCTTGCCGAGCCGGATCTGCTCGTCCTGCCGGCCCTTGATGTCATCAAGCGCATCGTTGGGCGGTGCTTCGTCGAGGAAGATCGCAACCGTATGGTTCGGCGGCTCCTTGGGGAACGGATTGGCCTCGAGCACGGCGGCGATCTCGTTGGCGGAGCGGATCACCACGCCGACGGGCTTGCCGGCATAGGCGCGCAGCCGCTTCTCCAGCGCCGCCTTCACCTTCGCCGCTCCAAGTCTGGAGGAGAACACGACGTTGCCGCTGGCGATATAAGTCTGCACCTCGCCAAAGCCCTCGTCGATGCACATCGCCTCGAGCTCGGTCATCGGCAGCTTGCCGGTTCCGCCGACATTCACCGCACGCAGCAGCGCGACGTAGCGTGGCATGCGGGTCTCACGTCAAGAGCAGCGCCATGCCGGGATCGCCCTTCGCCATCGCGCGCCGGTAGGCAGGGCGCTCGGCGATACGGCCGATATAGGCCCTGACGTTGGGGCAGCGGCCGAGGTCGTAGGGCAGGAAATAGCGCATGGTTGTGAGCGAGAAGCCGATCATGATGTCGGCCGAGGTGAATTCATCGCCTGCGAGGTATCGGGCGTCGCGGACGCGCGCATCGACAAGGTCGAAGGCGCGATCGACCCGGGCCCGGGTGGCCGCCAGCATCGGATTGTCGGCGGCGAGGTTCAGCCGGTTGAGGATCATGTTGCGGCCCATCTGCGCCTGCAGCGTGCCGTTGGCGAAATGAAACCAGTGGAGGAATTGCGCGAAGTCCGGATGATCCGGCGTCAGAGCAAGCCTCCCATTGCCGTATTTCGCGATGACGTATTCGACGATGGCACCGGATTCCGCCAACGCGATCCCGGTGTCGGTGATCACGGGCGCGGTGCACATCGGATGCAGCGCCTTGTAATCGGGCGGGGCCAGCATGGTCGCGGGATCGCGCGTGTAGCGCTTCAGCTCGTAGGGAATGGCGAGCTCCTCGCACAGCCAGACGATTCGCTCGGATTGCGATTTGCCGAGGTGATGGACGGTGAGCATGGGCGATCCTCCGTCAGGCATCTTCCTTTTTCTTCGAGGGCCGCTTCGCCGGAGGCTCTTCCATCGCTTTCTTCATCGCGCGACCATAGGCATCGGCGGCGTTCTCGGCCGAATTCTGCAGCCGCCTGGCGGCCGCGGTGGCATTCAACAGGGTGCTCTTCGCCATGAAGCGGAAGCGCGCCTTGGCCTCCCTGTCCTTGGCCTTGGCGGCCCGCGCCACCCATACGGCCCGACGCTTCTTGGCGGCCGCCATCAGGGATTTGGTTTGCGCTTTTGCGGTCTGCCGGATGACGGCGTCGAGATCGGCTTCGGCCATTCAGGTGTACTCATCGAGTGCAATGTGCGCGCGGAGGCAGTGCACGGATTTCGGAGGGAAGCTATCAGTAGCGCAACCCGTCCGGTTTGAACATGCGATCGTTCGTTGGTGGTCATTGTCGCGGTTGCCTCCGGCAACGTGCTCCGGCATAACCCGGGCAGGCCTGCAGGGAGCGACTTGCTCATGACGGGGCGGTTCAGTCGGCGCGATCTGGTCGTGCGCACGGCGGCGGTGGCTGCCGCAGGCGTGATGGCCAATGCGCACCGCGCCGTTGCAGCTCCGCTCCACAATTTGCCTCAGAGCCGCGACATCGACTCGATCTTGCGGGCCGGGGTCGATGCAGGTGAGATACCCGGCATCGTCGCCATGGCGGCGAGCGCGCAGGCGACGGTCTATGAGGGCGCATTCGGTGCGCGCGCCAAGGGCGCGGCGGCGAAAATGTCCGTCGACACCGTGTTTCGCGTCGCCTCGATGGTCAAGCTGCTGACCTCGGTCGCGGCGCTACAACTCGTCGAGCAGGGCAAGCTCAGGTTGGATGAACCGGCCGCCGACATCGATCCGGCACTGGCCGCGCCGCGGGTTCTAACCGGTTTTGACGACAAGGGCGTGCCGCAACTGCGCCCCGCGCGAACGCCAGTCACGTTGCGCAACCTGCTGTCACACACATCGGGCTTCAGCTATCCGCTGTGGGATGTCGACGCTGTCCGCTATCTGCGGGCGGCGCGATCCGATCCGGCACTGCCGCGGAGCGTGCTGATGTTCGATCCCGACAGCCGCTGGGCTTATGGCGGCAGTCTCGACCGCGTCGGCCGGCTGGTCGAGATTGCAAGCGGGCAGACGCTCGACCGCTATTTCCACGATCGCATCCTGCAGCCGCTCGGCATGAACGACACCGGGTTTACGATCACCGAGAAGCAGCGCGCTCGCGAGGCCCGCTTGCATGTCCGCCAGAGCGACGGCACGCTGGTGCTGCAGCCGCTGGAGAAGCACACGGCGACAAGGACATTCTCGGGAGGCGGCGGGATTTATTCGACGGCGCCGGATTATCTCAACTTGCTGCGGGCACTGCTCAACGGCGGCAGCATCCGCGGCAAATCGATCCTGCTGCCCGAGACGGTGGCGCTCATGGCGGTGAACCAGATCGGCGATCTTGACGCGGGCGTGATGAAGACGACCAATCCGGCGCTCTCGAACGATGTCGATTTCTTCCCGGGCACGCGGCTGCGCTGGGGCCTCGGCCACATGATCAACCTCGATCCCATGCGCGGCGGCCGCAAGGCCGGCAGCCTGACCTGGGCCGGTCTCTACAACACCTATTATTGGATCGACTTGGCCTCTGGCGTTGCTGGCGTAATCATGATGCAGATCCTGCCTTTCGCGGATGCGCGCGCGCTTGTGGCCTATCGTGCCTTCGAGCGCGCGATCTATCGGGCGCACAACGCGGCGTAGGCGCTCTACCCCCGGTCGCCGCTGCCGACGGTCGGGCGCCCGGGGTCACGCCCGTTTGCCACCCGATCCTGCTCCGCCGCAGGACTCGGCACCTTGGTTCCGGCGAGCAGTGCGGCCAATTCCGCTTGCCGCCGCAAGCCGGTCTTCGCCAGCACCGCCTTGAGCTGATTGCGGATGGTTTCGCGGGAGACGCCGAACGCGCCGGCGATGGCCTCGACTGTCCGTCCCTCACCGATGCAGCGCGCGACGCGAGCTTCCGCCGGCGTCAGGTCGAACAGCCCCTGGAGCACCTCTGTCGTCGGCATCTCCGACGGCACGACTGGCGTCACGATCACGAGCGCCGATGCCTGAACGAAGAGGTCATGTGCCACCCCTCGTATCGGTACCACATGCACGATCATCGGCGGATGGTCGTCCTCGGCCGCGATCGCAATCGCTGGCACGTCGACGCTCGCAGGGCCATTACGAAGCGCGGACAGCGCCTGCGCGAACGCTCCGTCCGCCGTGGCGGATGCCAGCGCGAGGCGCTCCGCGCGATCCTGCATCACATCGGGGATCAGGCGCTCGAACCGCGCATTGGCTGCCATCACCTGGCCCCCGCGCTTGAGCACGGCCGCGGGAAGCGCGAGCTGCGCCAGCGACTCGGTTGCGGCCCTTGCGCGCTCGATGCCGAGCCGCGCCGAAAGTAGCGCCGCACGCGCAAGATGCGGGCGCAGCGCATCGAGTTGCTCCACGGCCGACTGCTCGATCGGGCCGCGATGATAGTCGCGCTCGACGCTGTAGACCAGGATGTCGCCGCCCGGCGCGGGTATCGCGGTGCCGGCTCCCCATCCAAGCCCACGCGGGCGAAAAAATTCTCGTATCTGGTAGTCCTGCTGCACATCCTCTGGCGTGTCGAATACGTCGATGTCGCGCAGAAAGCCGGCATGGTTGGCCGCGAGCAGTCGCGGCAGCCGTTCGTTGCGCTCATACCAACGGCCTTCGACGTAGGCCACCATGTCGTCGTAGATGTCGGGCGAGGCGACCCAGCGCATGTCATGCGGGTCCGCGGTCAGCAGCGCGGTACCGCGCGCTCCGGCAATGCCGCCGACGCCGTGCAGGGCGTTCGGCCACAGCTCCGGCATAACAGCAGCTTCATAAAGCAGGTCGATCAGGTGCTCGTGCAGGTCATTTTTCATCGGCTGCCCCCGACACTTCGCGGCCTGTATAATAACCCGCCGGGTGCGGATTCATTCCGCTACGCCAGTTCAGGCGATCGCGGGAGTCCGTGAGACTCCGGTGAGAAGCGCGGATGCGGAGCCGATGGGAATCCTCGGCTTCAACGTCGCGCAGCTCGGGCCATTCGCTCTGGCACCGTGCATGCCAGCTTCGCATCTGTTCTGCTCTTGATTATGCGATCGAGCGACAGGAACGCTGCGGTACATGTTCACTGGGCAAGGGTCACGTGAGCTCCCTGGCATACGAACGTTGCCAGGCATTCCACCCGCAAGGCTAGTTGCTCGGAAAGCTCGAGACTGGCGTGATGGCCGTCACACTCATCTTGCTGCCGCACAGGGAAGCGCTGTAGCGTTCCGCCAGCGATCATGATGGCGCTTGGACGAATTGGAGGGTTACGCCTGAAGGCCGAGAGTCTGCGATGGGTATTCGCCAAACACCGCACGGTAGTAGTGCGCGAAGCGTCCAAGCTCGATGAAGCCTTGCTGCATCGCGACTTCCGTGACCGTGGTCTCACCCGGCGCGCTTTCCCTCAGGGTTGCGTAGATCGCGCACAGCCGCTTGTGCCGCAGGAAGGTGACCGGACCCATCCCGAACACCTCGTGGAACGCGCGGTGCAGGCTGCGCCGCGACAAGCGAAATTCCGAACAGATCTCGGACACATGCACGGGCCGCGCGCCCGCGGCTTCAAGATAGTCCTCGACGTCGCGGACGAGTTTCATCGCTGACGGCAGATAACCCGACTCGTCCGGCGGCAGCGATGTGATGATGTTTGCGGTGACGCAGTCGACGATTGCCCGCTTCCAGAAGTCCGCGGCACCGTCCGAAAGCGCGCCCTTCACCCGCGCGAGATGCGACACCATCTGCGGCAGCTTCCGTGCCGCCAGCATGCCGATCGTCGCGTCGGCGCGATAATAGTTCTTCTCCCGCCAGGCTTCAGGGTCCGCCAGACGCGGTTCGCCGCCGAACACGGCGGGCAACTCGCTGAGGTCAAAGCGGATCGCTGCATAGGACGAGGCCCCCTGGAACACGCCGTCATGCTCGACCTCCGGCGGGATCACCAGCACGTCGGCGGGCCGCATGTCGAATGCCCAGTGCGTGACGCGATCCTCGGCGCTCAGGAGCATCCCGATGATCAGCTTATCGTCAGTGGAGATGCGCTGGGTGCGTACGCCGAGGTTAAAAGCGCCGATGCTGAGCGAGAAATCGCCGATCCCGACATGGGACAGCGTGCCGCGCAGCTTGCCGCGGCCAAGCTGCATCACATCGACATGCGAGCCTTTGACGGCCTGATGCAGTCCTTCAAATCCGTCTAGTTCGCCGATGCTGACTGTGAGGGGGCCACCCATCCGCAAACCTGCAACTGAACCGCGACCATGATTATCCTATTTGAGCCAGGGACCCGGAGTCAGCGAAAATTTTCCTGCCCGCGACAACTTGGAACACTCTGCCGATTCGAATGGCAGGATGGTGTTGATGATGGCGAGAATTCGAAGTTTCCTTAGTTTTTAGATAAGGTAACCTGCGCGGCATCAACGGGTTGATCGACTGAGGCCATCTTCCGTCAAGCCTCGAAGCGCCGTCGCGCGGGCTGGCACAAACTGCACGTCACAGACGGAATGAGTTGATCTATCGTTCAACCCGTAGAAGTAGTTGGGCCGTGACAGCGTCCAATGATTACGCGTCGTGAGGGAGGCTGCGCACGTAAGCGTGCACAGAAAAGGAGAGAAGGGCTGACCTAATCAAGCTGCTTGGGCCGGCAGCAATGAAAAAATCTGGGAAGGGCACAATCATGCAACGATCATTGAAAACGACGCTCGGTCGCCAGGCTAATTCTACAAACGCCTTCAAACTCATCGGTTTCGCGATCATCGGCTTGGCCGGGATCGCCGTGACATCAAAACCTGCCTCTGCCCTCAACATGGGTGCTGCCGCTTCGTTCGGAAGCCGGGCGATCATCGATCACCAAAATAGCGACATTATCGACGTGCGTGCGGTGGCCCGCCGCGGCGGTGTGGCGGTCGGTCCGCGCGGTAATGCGGTTGGTTACCGCAGTCGCACCGTGGTGCGCGGTCCCGTGGGACGGCCAGGCGTGCGAGCCGGCTGGGCCCGTCCCGGCTGGTATCGCTGGCCGGTCGGTGGTGCGATCGCGGCCGGCGCGGCGGTCGGCTTTGTGACCGCGGCCAGCGCGGCCGCATGGGCGGGCGCGGCGCCCGCGGCCGGCATGTGCTGGTTCTACACCGATCCGTCCAGGACGCAGGGTTTCTGGGACTACTGCCCCCAATAACGCGCGGGGGATGCGCCGTCATGTCTCGGACCGTCACCGAATGCGCTGAATCGTCGCTGGACGTCCGGACCGTGGATATGGTCTGGATCTCCGGCGGTACCTTCCGCATGGGCTCGGACCATCATTACGCCGAGGAGGCACCGGCGCACCGGGCGACGGTCGACGGCTTCTGGATCGACCGCACCCCGGTCACCAACACCCAGTTTCGGAAATTCGTGCGTGAGACCGGTCACGTCACAGTGGCCGAAACGCCGCCGGACCCGGCGCAATATCCGGGCGCGCTGCCGCATATGCTTTATGCCGGCTCGCTGGTGTTCCAGCCGCCGAAGCGTGTGCATTCGCTGCGCGACTGGGGCCAATGGTGGAGTTTCATGAAAGGCGCCGATTGGCGTCACCCCTATGGCCCACGCAGCAACATCAATGTGCTCGGCAGCCACCCGGTCGTGCACGTCGCTTACGCCGATGCGCTCGCCTACGCAAAATGGGCCGGAAAGGATCTGCCGACCGAAGCCGAATGGGAATTCGCCGCGCGCGGCGGCCTTGAGGCGGAGGAGTATGCCTGGGGCAACGCGCTGACCCCGGGTGGCGCACACATGGCCAACACCTGGCAGGGCAACTTTCCGATCCAGAATCTCTGCGAAGACGGCTTTGACCGCACCTCGCCAGTGACCGCCTTCCCCCCGAACGGGTATGGCGTCTACGACATGATCGGCAATGTCTGGGAGTGGACTTCCGACTGGTGGTCCGCCCGTCATGAAGCCGACACCACAAAATCCTGCTGCATTCCCGAGAATCCGCGCGGCGGTCCGGAGACCGCGAGCTACGACCCGGCGCAGCCCAATATCAAGATCCCGCGCAAGGTCCTGAAGGGCGGTTCGCACCTCTGCGCTCCCAATTATTGTCGTCGTTATCGCCCCGCGGCGCGGCACGCCGAACCAGTCGACACGTCGACCAGCCATGTCGGATTCCGCTGCGTGCTGCGGACTCCCGGTTCTCAGCCAACACTAAAACCTTCTGAAGAGCAGGGAGTGTCGAATGAGTGATGACGTCAGACCAACGAATAGCGCCACGACCAATCCGTCCGACGGCGGCCCCCGTCCGCTGCTTCGCACTCTGTTCGCGGCCGCATTGGTTGCGACAAGCCTGTCACCATTGGCCCGCTCGCCCGTGCTCGCGCAGCAGCCGAGCACGGCAAAGCCGAACATTCTCGTCATCTTCGGTGACGATGTCGGCCAATCCAACATCAGCGCCTATACGCGCGGGGTGGTGGGTTACAAGACGCCGAACATCGACCGCATCGCGAATGAAGGCATGATGTTCACGGACTATTACGCTGAGAACAGCTGCACGGCCGGCCGATCCACGTTCATTACGGGACAAGTCTGCCTGCGCACCGGCCTCTGCAAGGTCGGTATCCCCGGTGCTGCCGTCGGCCTTCAGGATCGCGACGTCACGATTGCCCAAGCGCTGAAGCCGCTCGGCTATGCCACGGGCCAGTTCGGCAAGAACCACCTTGGCGACCGCGATGAATATCTGCCGACCAAGCACGGTTTCGATGAATTCTTCGGCAATCTCTATCACCTCAATGCCGAGGAAGAGCCGGAACGGCCGTACTACCCCAAGAACGACGCCGCATTCACCAAGAGCAACACGCCGCGCGGCGTGCTCAAGGCATCAGCGGACGGCAAGATCGAGGATACAGGGCCGCTCAATCGGAAGCGCATGGAAACCGTCGACGATGAAACCACGGCCGCCACGGTCGATTTCATCCAGCGGCAAGCGCGCGCGAACAAGCCGTTCTTCACCTGGATGAACACCACCCGCATGCACGCGTTCACCCACGTCCGCCCATCCATGCAGGGCCAGAGCGGCATGCCCGGCAACGAATATGCCGACGGCATGATCGAGCACGACGGCGACGTCGGTAAGCTCCTGAAGGCGCTGGACGACCTCGGTATCGCCAACAACACGATCGTCGTCTACACGACCGACAACGGGCCCAACCAGTGGTCCTGGCCCGATGCTGCGACGACCCCGTTCCGCAGCGAAAAGGACACCAACTGGGAAGGCGCGTTCCGCGTGCCGGCGATGATCCGCTGGCCCGGCCGCATCAAGGCCGGCGAAGTCTCCAACGAGATTGTCTCCGGGCTCGACTGGTTCCCGACGCTGCTCGCCGCGGCCGGCGACACCGATGTCAAGGAACGCCTGCTTAAAGGCACTGATCTCGGCGGCAAGTCGTTCAAGGTGCATCTCGACGGCTATAACCAGTTGCCATATTTGACCGGTCAGCAGCCAAAATCTGCACGCAACGAGTTCTATTACTTCAACGACGACGGCGAGGTCGTCGCCTATCGCTATAACGACTTCAAGATCGTGTTCTGCGAGCAGCGCAAGCCCGGCGGCTTCGAAGTGTGGGCCAACCCGTTCACCTGCTTGCGCGCGCCGAAGATCTTCAACCTGCGAATGGATCCGTTTGAACGCGCCGACGTGGTCTCCGATCAGTATTATGACTGGATGGCCAAGAACGCCTACCTGATTCAATACGGCGTGTGGCGCGTGGCTCCGTTCCTGCAGACCTTCAAGGACTATCCGCCGAGCCAGCGCTCCGCGAGCTTCAGCATCGACCAGATGGTCGACGCGCTGATGAAGACGCTCGACAAGACGGCCACGAAATAGCGAGGACGCACGCGGCCCGGCCGCCGATCCTGGCGGCCGGGAATATTCTTCCGGTGCACACTGATGTCCGATCCTCGACCGAGCCAGTTGAAAGCCGCGACGGAGCAGGAAAGCCCAAAGAGTTCATCGGCGCGCGAGGCTGTGCAGGACCTGAAGGCACGCATCGGCAAGTCGGTGCTCGGCCAGGATCATCTGGTCGAGAGCATGCTGATCGGGCTGCTCGCCAACGGCAATCTCCTGATCGAGAGCCTGCCGGGCCTCGCCAAGACCCGCGCGGTAAAGACGCTGGCGAAGAACCTCGCCGCGGATTTATCGCGCGTGCAGTTCACGCCGGACCTGCTGCCCTCCGACGTCACCGGCGCGGAAATCTACCTGCAGACCGAGAAGGGCGGCCAGTTCCAGTTTCAGAAGGGGCCGATCTTCGCCAACCTCGTGCTGGCGGACGAGATCAACCGCGCGCCGGCCAAGGTGCAATCGGCGCTGCTCGAGGCGATGGAAGAGCGTCAGGTCACCGTCGCCGGCAAGACCTACAAGATGCCCGACCTCTTCATGGTGCTCGCGACCGAGAATCCGATCGAGCAGGAGGGCACCTATCCGCTGCCGGAAGCGCAGCTCGACCGCTTCCTGATGCATGTCGTGATCACCTATCCTGACGAGGCGACCGAAGGCGAGATCATCAAGCTCAATCGCGCTGAGAATGCGCAAAAGCCGCAGGACCATGCCGCCGAACCGCCGCCGGTGCCGCAGCAGGCGATCCTCGACGCGCGCGGCGAGATCGACGGTATCTTCGTGTCCGATCTCGCGCAGAAATATATCGTCGATGTGATCTATGCGACCCGCTTTCCGGGCCGCTACGGCGATCCCCTGGGCAAATGGATCCAGGTTGGCGCCAGCCCGCGCGGCAGCCTCGCCATCGATCGCTGCGCGCGCGTGCGCGCCTGGCTCGACGGGCACGACTTCGTCACGCCCGACCACGTGCGCGCCGTCATGCATGACTGCCTGCGGCACAGGCTGATCCTCTCCTATGAAGCGGTGTCGCAAGGCGTGACGCCTGACAAGGTGATCGATCAGATTACCGAACTGGTCGCGCCGGCGTGAGGTCACCATGACCGAGACATCAGCCAGAACACCCGGTGTCTATGTCGGTCTTGATGATCTGATCGCGCTCGAATTTCGCGGCCGCAAGGTGTCGTTCCTGCCGCGACAGCCCGTGCACAGCCTGCTGTCCGGCCGGTTCGCCTCGCGGATGCGCGGCCGCGGCCTGAATTTCGAGGAGATCCGCGACTATCGCGCAGGCGATGACGTCCGTTCGATCGATTGGAAGGTGACCGCGCGGCTGCAGAAGCCGCATGTCCGTGTCTTCAACGAGGAGCGCGACCGGCAGGCACTGCTGGTGGTGGATCAAAGGCTGTCGATGTTCTTCGGCAGCCGCCGCGCGATGAAATCGGTCACAGCGGCGGAGGCCGCCGCGATCGGCGCCTGGCGTGTGCTCGGCGCCGGCGATCGTGTCGGCGCGATCGTGTTCAACGACAGCGATATCGTCGAGATCGCCCCGCGCCGCAGCCGCGCGACGGTGCTGCAGATCCTGTCCGCGGTAGCCACGCAAAACCAGGCGCTCGGCGTCGGCCATGGCACGGCCGCGGCACCCGCCATGCTCAACGCCGCGCTGGAGCGCGCGCGGCGCCGCGCGCTCCACGATGCCACCGTGATCGTAATCAGCGATTTCGACGGAGCCGACGCCGCGACGCGCCTTATGGTCGAGGCCATCGACCGGCACAATAACGTGATCGCGGTGCTGGTTCACGACCCCCTGCAAAGCGATCTGCCGGCCTCGAGCCGCATGACCGTCACCGACGGCGAGCTGCAGATCCAACTCGAAGTCGGTCGCGAAAGCGTCCGCAAGCGCATCGCGCAGGCCTCGCAGGAACGGTTGCAGGGCGTGTTCGCATGGACGCATGAGCTCGGCATTCCCGTGCTGCCGCTGAGCGCAGCAGAGGAAACGGCGCCGCAGCTCCGCCGCCTGCTCGGACGCTTGCCCGCGCAGCATGGGCGCGGTGGCGGTCACACCCAGGCGGAGGCCGCCCTTGGCTGAGACCCGACCAATCCCGAATGATCCGGTGGCGGGCCTGATCGATATCCCACTGCCGCGGCCGGTCAGCCTGCTTCCCGAGACATGGGCGTCGCGGATCGCGCTCGTGTTGCTCGTCGTGGGCGCCGCGTTCGCGATCTGGCATGGCGTGCGTCGCTTTCGCGCCAACCGCTACCGGCGCGCAGCGCTTGCGGAACTGGATCGGATCGAGCGGACGCCCGGCATCGCGTCGGATCAGCGGGCGGCGCAGCTCTCTTTGCTGGTGCGGCGCACGGCGCTCGAGGCCTTTCCGCGCGAAACAGTGGCGCCGCTCGCGGGCGCAGGCTGGCTTTCGTTTCTCGATCGCAGCTATGGCGGTCACGAATTCTCGGAAGGTGTGGGAAGGGTTCTGGCGAACGCGCCCTATCGGCGGGCCGCGCTCGATGCCGATGAACTGCGGCCCCTTGAGCAACTCATCCGCCGCTGGATCAGGGGGCACCATGTTTGAGCTCGCCTGGCCCTGGATGCTCGCGTTGCTGCCGCTGCCGATCCTGGTGTGGTGGCTGTTGCCGCCCTATCGCGCGCGGCAGGCCTCAGTGAAGGTTCCGTTCTTCGACCGCCTCGCCGCGGCGACCGGACAGACGCCGCAGCGTGGCGCTGTCGTGCTGCAACGGCGCCGCGTCCAGATGGTCGCCGCCGTCGTGATCTGGGCGCTGCTCGTGGTGGCGCTGGCACAGCCGCAATGGGTCGGCGATCCCGTCACGCGCGAGGTCTCCGCGCGCGATCTGATCCTTGCGATCGATATCTCCGGCTCGATGCAGCAGCGCGATTTCCGCGCGGCCGACGGTGCGGTGCTGACGCGGCTCGACGGTGTCAAGCGCGTGGTTGCGGATTTCATTGCGCGGCGGCAAGGCGATCGCGTCGCACTGATCCTGTTCGGCACCAAGGCCTATGTGCAGGTCCCGTTCACCCAGGATCTGCAAACCGCGACCGCGCTGCTGGCGCAGACCGAGGTCGGCATGGCCGGCCAGCAGACCGCGATCGGCGACACGATCGGCCTGGCGATCAGGACGTTTGATGCGAGCAAGGCGCAGCAGAAGCTTCTGATCCTGCTCACCGACGGCAACGACACTGCGAGCCGCGTACCGCCCGAGCATGCAGCCGATATCGCGCGCCAGAATGGAGTTGTCGTCTATACGATCGGCGTCGGCGATCCCGCCGCCTCCGGAGAGAACCGCGTCGATCTCGGCGCGCTGCGATCGGTTGCACAGACTACGGGCGGCCGCTTCTTCCGCGCCGAGGACGGCGCACAGTTGCAGGCGATCTATGCCGATATCGACCGTCTCGCGCCGGCGAAACTCGACACGCTGTCGTGGCGGCCGAAGTTACCGCTGTTCCAGTGGCCGCTCGGCGCGGCGGTGATCCTGGCGCTGCTGCTGTGGCTCGGCCTGTCGCTGGAAAGCGAACGAGGGCGGCGGGAGGCGCAACATCATGCATGATGTCGCCGCCATCCCGTTTCATCTGCTGCGGCCGCTGTGGCTGCTGGCGCTCATTCCGGTGGCGGCCGTGTTCGCGCTGGTGCGCTGGCGGCAAAGTCCGCAGCTGCAATGGGGCGGCGTGATCGCGCCGCATCTGCTTCGGCATCTCATCGTGCAGCCCGGCGCGGGACGCGGCGTCAGCCCGCTCTATCTCGTCGCCTTCGGTCTGTTGCTCGGCATTGTCGCGCTGTCGGGCCCGACCTGGCGGCGAGAATTGCCGCCCTTTGTCGAGGACAAGGCGCCGCTGATGATCGCGCTGGCGCTTAACGCGTCGATGGGCGAGACCGACGTCGCGCCGAGCAGGCTCGAGCGCGCCAAGCAGAAGATCAGGGATCTCCTCGCCGTGCGCTCGGGTGCACGGACCGGGTTGGTCGCCTATGCCGGGTCCGCGCATCTGGTGATGCCGCTGACCGACGACCGCGCCGTGATGGAGCCGTTCCTAGCGGCGCTCGAACCCGGCCTGATGCCCGCTGACGGAAAGAACGCGACGTCCGCCGTCGCACTCGCGGCGAGTTCGCTTGCGGCCGAAACCGTGCCTGGCACGATCCTCATCGTTGCCGACGATCCCGGCGCCGGGCAACCGGCGGTGCGCCAGCTAGCCGGGCGCAACGGCCTGGTGATGCTGAGCGTCACGTCGTCGCGCACGGGCGAAGGGCTCGCCCTGGGTTCGGACGTCGTGCGCGTCAGCGCCGATGCCTCAGACATTGGCGCGCTCGAGCGGCGGATCGAGACCCGGTACCAGTCCGCTCAGGGCGATAGATTCGGCATGCAATGGCGTGACGAAGGCTATTGGCTGCTGCTGCCGATGGCGCTGCTCAGCCTGCTCTGGTTCCGCCGCGGGACCACCGTGGCGTGGGTCGTCGCGTTCGCTCTCCTCTCACAGCCCTCGCCCGCCAGGGCTGAGGAGTCCTTCCGCTTTGCCGATCTGTGGCTCACACCGGATCAGCAGGGACGCATCGCCTTCGACCGCGGCGACTACGCCACCGCGGCAAAGCGCTTCGCCGATCCGATGTGGCACGGCATCGCCGCCTATCGCGCCTTCGACTTCCTCACCGCCGCGCAGGAATTCTCCCGCGTCAACTCGATCGAAGGAAAGTTCGCGCTTGGCAACGCGCAGGCCCAGAACCACGCCTTTGAGAAGGCGATCGCGGCCTATGACGAGGTGCTGAAGGCGCAGCCGGGCAACGTTGCTGCCAAGACCAATCGCGCAATCGTGCAGGCAGCGCTGGATGCGCGGGAAGCGAAGCGCCGCAAGCAGGAGCAGGACGACAGCGCGCCGCCGGACGAGAAGGCCGACGAGATGCGTGTCGATCCGAACCAAAAGGGCGGCAAGAAGATCCAGGTGACGCCCGACGACATGACCACGGCCGGCGCCGCCGAGGCCTGGATGCGCCAGGTCCAGACCACGCCGGCCGATTTCCTCAAGCAGAAATTTGCAATCCAGGCGGCGACCGCGCCGGCAGGGGCGGGAGAGCGGCCATGAGACGTCCGCTCGCCATCGTCACACTGCTGCTCGGCGTACTGACGCCGTGCGAAATGCGAGCACAGCAAGCCGCTCCGGAGCCGATCGTGCACGTGACGCTCGATCCGCCGCGCGTCGTTGTCGGGCAGGCGACGACGTTGCAAATCGACGTGCTGGCGCCGAACTACATGACGTCGCCGCCGGAACTGCCGGGCTTTCAGGTCCGCAACGCCGTGACACGGCAGTTGCAGAGCGTCAACACCAACGAGCAACGGGATGGCGTGTCCTACGCCGGCGTGCGCTTTGAATACGCCATCTATCCGCAGGAGCCGGGTAGCTACGCGATCGGGGATCAGAGGGTCACCATCAAATATGCCGCGGAGCCCCCGGCCACGCGCGAGGAGGCCGTTGCGCTGCCGCGCGTTTCCTTCGAGGCCTTCATTCCCGATGCCGCGGCTGCGCTTCGGCCGTTCGTGTCGGCAGACAAGCTGACCGTCGAGCAGGTGATCAAGCGTTCGTCGGATCAGCTCAAGGCGGGGGATGCAGTCACGCGCACCGTGACGATCAAGGCGGAGGGCGCACCCGCGATGTTGCTGCCTCCGCAGACATTCACGTCCATCGAGGGCTTGAGACTCTACCCTGCGCAACCGGTCCTTGAGGACAAGGTCGAGGGGCGGACCGACGTCATGACCTCGAGCCGCGTCGATTCCGCGACCTATATGCTGGAGCGTGTCGGCGACTATTCGTTGCCCGCGATCGACATCGGCTGGTGGAATGTCGGCAGCGGCAAGATCGAGCGGGTCCATCTCGATGCCGTGCCACTGATGGTCGCGCCCAACCCGGCGGCGGGCAGCACGGTGCCCGCCGGTCAGACCATGCGGGGTTGGACGTGGGGAGGTCTCGTCGAACTCGTTGCCGACCATTGGCTGATTGCGTTGCTCGGAGCGGTCGGCATTACCGCACTCGGCTGGTTCGGGCCCGGCGTTGTGCAGCGGTTTGCGGACTATTATCGCCGCCGGAGCCAGGCCTATCTACAATCCGAGGCTTATGCCTTCAGCAGATTTCGCCATGCGATACGTCATCGCGACGCAAGAGCTGCCTATTTCGCACTGCTTGACTGGCTGCCGCATGCTGAAGCAGTCCCGCCTCTGAACACGATCGGTGCACTCAAGACTGCTGCAGGCGATCCCGCGCTGGACCGTGAGATCGGCGCCATCGAGAACGAGCTGTTCGCAAGCCAGCGCGATTCGCAGCGATGGTCACCGCACCAATTGCTGCGCCACGTGACCGCCGCCCGGCGCGGCTTGCGACATCGCGCGAGACGCCGCGAAGACAAGAGCTTACCCAAAAACCTGAATCCGGTCGGGCTTTCGACTGCCGCGTCCTACAGCGGCAGAAGGCCAGCCAGATGAGCGAAGCACGCGGAGACTGATCGAGCAGAACACGCGATTCGTAACTACCAGAGCGAGCAACCCCTTGAGTAACTGAGGAGTGTCGAATGAGCAGCGAAACGAGGAAGCAGGATGACATTGTCGCCAATTCCGGTGACAATTCGACCATAAATCGCCGGGCAATACTGCTTGGTTCGTCGTCGCTTGTCGCGACCGCGACGCTAGCATCGCAGGCCTTTGCACAGGCCCAGAAAGCCGCTCCCTCCGCGGCGCAGACGGCGGCGCCGGCCAGCGGCCGCAAGCCGAACATCCTCGTCATCTTCGGCGATGACATCGGCATTCCGCAGATCAGCGCCTACACCATGGGCATGATGGGATATCGCACGCCGAACATCGACCGCATCGCGCGCGAGGGAGCGATCTTTACCGACGCTTACGGCCAGCAAAGCTGCACCGCCGGCCGCGCCTCCTTCATTCTCGGCCAGGAGCCGTTCCGCACCGGCCTTCTCACGATCGGCATGCCCGGTGATCCCCATGGTATCCAGGACTGGATGCCGACCATCGCCGACGCCCTGAAGACCCAGGGCTACGCCACCGGCCAGTTCGGCAAGAACCACCTCGGCGATCGCGACGAGCATCTGCCGACCAAGCACGGCTTCGATGAGTTCTTCGGCAATCTCTATCACCTCAACGCGGAAGAGGAGCCGGAAGGCTATTTCTATCCGAAGGATCCGAACTTCCGTAAGCAGTATGGCCCGCGCGGTGTGATCAAATCGTCCGCGGACGGAAAGATCGAGGACACCGGTCCCCTGACCACCGCGCGCATGCCGACGGTGGACGAGGAATTTCTGGGGGCGGCAAAGGACTTCATCGGCCGCCAGGTCAGGGCAGACCGACCATTTTTTGTCTGGTTCAACTCGACGCGAATGCACGTCTTCACGCACCTGAAGCCATCATCCCTCGGCAAGACCGGCAAGGGCATCCACGCCGACGGCATGGTGGAGCATGATGGAATGGTGGGCGAGTTGCTGAAGCAGCTCGACGATCTCGGCATCGCTGACAACACCATCGTTCTCTACACCACGGACAACGGTGCGGAGCTTGCGCTCTGGCCGGACGGCGCCATGACGCCATTCCATGGCGAGAAGGGTACCACCTGGGAAGGGGGTTTCCGTATCCCGATGATGGTGCGATGGCCGGGCGTCGTGAAGCCGGGCACACAGTATAACGAGATCATATCGCTGATCGACTGGTTCCCGACGCTATGTGCGGCGGCCGGGGTTCCCGACATCAAGGAGAAGATGAGAAGCGGATTCGCGGGTGCCGGCGGCAAGAGCTTCAGGGTTCACCTCGACGGCTACAACTTCCTGCCGTTCTTCAAGGGAGAGGCAAAGGATCCGCCGCGCGATGCGATCTACTATTTCGATCAGGGCGGTAATCTCAACGCCATCCGATGGAACGACTGGAAGCTCAGCTTTGCTACGGCGTCGAAGGGAAATATCGCAACCGCAACCCGTGAAGTGCCCTCCTGGGCATTGATCGCCAATCTGCGCATGGACCCGTACGAGCGTGGCATGGAGGAGGGGGGAGGAGCGATCCAGTTCCTTGCCCAGAACATGTGGTTGATCGTGCCCGTGCAAGGCAAGATCAAGGAGTTCTTCTCGGATTTCGACCAGTTCCCGTATCAGGAGGGTAGTTCGCTGAACGCGAGCGGCATCAATTACGGACTGCTTCGGCAACAGGCCGCGCTGAAGCGACTCAAAGAGCTGGAGAGCTTGAAGCCGCAATAGCTCGCAAGGAAGGGACGACAGGAAGGGCAGGCCATGACGGTTCGGTTTATCGCTGTGCTGCTTGGATATCTCGCGGGGATCTCCATTGCGGTGGCACAGCAGGCCGAGCCCCTTGCCCGTCTCGAACGACGGCGCGGCGAAATCGGCGATCACCGATTTCGTCGCGCGCGTCACGAGGCAAGGCGCGGCAGACTTCGTGCCGCCGGCCGAGCGGCAATACGTGCAACAGGGTACCGGAGGCTGGCGTCATGTTGAGAAGTTGGCTTGTCATGATCGGCGCTGCGGCGGGGCTTGTGGTAGGCACCGGTTACGAAGCCATCGCGCAAAATCCGGCGGCGCCTGCCGCGTCAGGCGGCGGGCGGGCCGAACAGACCACCGAGCAAAGGGTCCGCACGATTGCACGCGAGGTGTATCAGTACGCTTATCCGATCGTTCTCATGGACACCACGATGCGGCAAGCGACGGCCGTGCCGAATGCAACATCCGTCGTTGGGCGTGCGCCGGTCAACCAATTCGCCTATTTCCGGTCATATCCCGCCGCCGACGCAAGGGATGTGGTTCGGTTCAATTTCGATACCTTATATTCCTTCGCATGGGCCGACCTCGGCAAAGGGCCGATGATTCTGTCGGTACCCGATACGGGAGGGCGTTTCTATCTGGTGCCGACCCTCGACATGTGGACGGACGTATTTTCGTCGATCGGATCGCGCACGACCGGTACGGCGGCCGGCCATTTTGCCTACGTGCCGCCTGGCTGGCGCGGCGACCTGCCCGAAGGCGTGCAGCGGATCGACGCGCCGACATCGATGATCTGGATCATGGGCCGCGTCCAGACCAACGGCCCGGCGGACTACGACAATGTTCACAAGATCCAGGACGGGCTGAAGCTGACGCCGCTGGAGCAATGGGGCAAGTCAAGTACGCCGCCGGCAACGGCCGCTGTTGATACAGGTGTGGACACCACGACTCCACCGCTGGTGCGAGTCGGCAAGATGACCGGCGTCGAGCTGCTGACGCGCTTTTCGGAGTTGATCAAGAAGTTCCCGCCGCATCCGAACGACTATCCGATTCTCTTTCGCATGCGCGCGATCGGGCTGGAGGCCGGCAAGCCTTGGGATCGCGCCAGGTTGGACACTGCCACAATCGATGCCATCAACGCCGGTGCCAGGGAAGCTCTGGAGGACATGATCGCCGGCATCAAGCGGAGCGGCACCCATGTCAACGGCTGGAACGTTGCCCTCGACAATATCGGAACCTACGGCACATCCTACCGGCAGCGCGCGATGATCGCGCTCGCCGGGCTTGGCGCCAATCTTCCGGCCGACGCGATCTATCCCGCGGCCTTCGTTGACGGCGACGGCAAACCGCTCGATGGCGCGAACAAATACGTGCTGCATTTCGACCGCGGCAAAACGCCGCCCGCGGACGCGTTTTGGTCGTTGACCATGTACGACAACGAGGGCTTCCAGGTCGCGAACCCGATCAACCGGTTCGCGATCGGCGATCGCGACAAGCTGAAATTCAACGATGACGGCTCGCTCGACATCTACCTCCAGAGCGAATCGCCCGGAGCCGACAAGGAGTCCAATTGGCTGCCGGCCCCGGAGTCCGGGGCGATGGGCCCGACAATGCGCATCTATGGACCGAGGCTTGAGGCGCTTGACGGCACATGGGCGCCGCCGCCGATCAGGCGCGTACAGTGAGGAAAGAGGGACCGCGTACCGCAGTGACATCGGGGATGACGATGAGGAGCCTGCTATGCCCGAAAGCAACAAGCCGCGCCCGGCGATGTTTCCGATCGTGAAACGAGGACGCCATGAGCGGCTATGACATCTTCGCCTGGATCGTGTTGGTCATCCTGGTGGCGAGCGCGATCGGCGTGTTCTGCATCGCCGGCTGGCTGCCCGGGCACATCGCGAAATCGCGCAATCATCCGTGGGCGCAGGCCGTGACAGTGGCGGGTTGGGTCACGCTGTTCTTCGGCTTCGCGTTGTGGCCGATCGCGTTGATCTGGGCTTACGTCGATGTGCCCCAGCGCAAGGCGGGAGGGGCCTGATGGCCATCGCCATTATCAATACGTATCTGGTGTTGCTGTTCCTGCTCGTGCATTTCGGAATCGTGCGCTTCAATTTGTTCTGGAAGGCATCGCCGTTCCTGGTGCTGCTTCTGACCATGTTCGGCCTCCTGATTCCGATGGGTTGGGGCGCGCCACAGGGCTCGGCGCTGGTGGTGCGCAACGCGGTCTCGATTGTGCCAGACGTCGCTGGCGAGGTGACCGAGGTGCCGGTGGTCGCGAACGAGCCGCTGAAGGCCGGCGACGTGCTGTTCAAGATCGACCCGACGCCCTACGACGCGCAGGTGCAGTCGATCGCCGCGCGATTGAAGCTGGCCTCGACGCGGCTTTCGCAGATGACGACCTTATTTGAGCGCGACGCTGGACGCGGCTTCGATGTCGAGCAGCGGCAATCCGAGGTCGACCAGCTCAAGGGCCAGCTCCAGGCGGCGCAGTGGAATCTCGACAAGACCGTGGTGAAGGCGCCGGCGGACGGCTACGTCACCAACCTCGCGCTGCGCAAGGGCGCGCGGGTCGCAAACCTGCCGCTCTCGCCGGTGATGGCCTTCATCGACACCTCGGACACGATCATCGGCGTCGTGATCAACCAGAACGATGCGCGCTATGTCGCGCCGGGGCAGGAGGTCGAGGCCACCTTCAAGTTCGCGCCCGGGCGCGTCTATCCCGGTAAGGTCGAGAGCGTGTTGCAGGCGATCGCGACCGGGCAGACGCAGACCTCCGGTACGGCCGTGATGCCGAAGGAGATCGAGGCGGTGCCCTTCGTCGTGCGGGTCAGGCTCGATGATGTGGATTTCGTCCGCCGCCTGCCGGCCGGCGCGACCGGCACGGCTGCGATCTACACCGACCGTCTGAAGCCGACCCACATCGTGCGCCGCGTGATCCTGCGCCAGGTGGCGATCGTCAACTACATCAATCCGTTTTGATGCGGAGGGAGAACGTCATGACGAAGTCGGTAGCCGGAGCCTTCGCGCTGATACTATCGGTCGCAATCGCCCATGCCCAGGTGCCGTCGTCCGACGATCTTGCCGCCCGCAATGTCCATCGCCGCGCCGTCGAGGCCATGATCTGGGCGATGCCTGCGGTCAATGCCGACCTGATGCTGCAGGCGATGCTCAACAGCACCAAGGCCAAGGTCAACGAGATCGTCTACTGGTCGAAGCCGGTGAACTGGAAGAACCAGACGCTGACGCCCAATCCGGATGCGATCTACCTGATGTCGTTCTGGAACGTGAAGGACGGCCCGATCGTGATCGAGATACCGCCGGCACAGGGCGGGTCGATCGCAGGCAATATCGTCACGGCCTGGCAGATGCCGCTGGAGGACGCGGGTCCCGAAGGAGCCGACAAGGGACTGGGCGGCAAGTACCTGATCCTGCCGCCCGGCTACAAGGGCGAGGCGCCGGCCGGCTATATCGCGCTGCAGTCCGATACTTTCAGCGGCTTCGCGCTGCTGCGCTCGAATCTCGCAAGCCACAGCGACACTGACGTCGCGAAGTCGGTGGCCTATGGCAAGCAGATCAAGGTCTACCCGCTGGCGCAGGCGGCCAACCCGCCGCCCACCAGTTTCACCGATGCCTATGATGTCCTGTTCGACTCCACGATCCCCTATGATGCGAGCTTCTATCGCAGCCTCGATCGCGTCGTGCAGAATGAGCCGTGGCTCGATCGCGATCGCGTCATGATCGATCAGCTCGCTACGATCGGTATCGAGAAAGGCAAGCCGTTCAATCCGGATCAGAAGACGGTCGCGATCCTGGATCAGGCCGCGCGCGAGGCGCATGCTCTGCTTGAGCAGCGCTATGACGCGGGCTTTCCCGTGATCAATCCGGGCATCCGCTGGTTCCCGGCCGCGATGGCGGAGATGGTGAAGGCGGCAGGGAGCGGCTACGCCGACCCGAACGCCTATCCGATCGACGCGCGGGGCGTGACATACACGCTCGGTTTTACCGGGGTGAAGCGCATCGGAACGGCGCAGTTCTATCTGATGGTCAACAAGGACAAGGATGGCCGGCCGTTCGACGGCGCCGCCACCTATCGTCTGACCGTGCCGGCCAACTCGCCCGTCAGGCAATACTGGTCGGCGACCGTATACGACCGCGAGACGCACGCGCTGGTCCGCAATATGCCAGGCGCAAGCCGTGCCTCGATCAGCCCGGACATCAAGAAGAACGCCGATGGTTCGGTCGATGTCTATTTCGGCCCGAAGGCGCCCGAGGACAAGGAGGCCAATTGGGTGCCGACCGATCCGAACCGGAAGTTCGAGCTCCTGTTCCGCCTCTACGGACCGGAGAAGCCGCTGTTCGATCACAGCTGGAAGCTGCCCGACGTCGAACGCCTCGCCACGACGGCCGGCGGCGCGACGAAGTGAGAAGAGAATCAGTTAAGAAAAATATGGAGGGTGGAATGAAGGCCCGTCTCTTGCTCGCGATGACCACAGCTTCCTGTCTTGCGGCGTCGTCTGCATTCGGCCAGGCACCGGTGCCCGTCACGGTCGCCAATTTCGCCCGCGCGGAGTCCGATCGCTACATCGGCAACCTTGCCAAGGACGCCGGCCTTGGGAAGCTTGTGCATCGCCGCGAACCGGCCAGCATCGACAAGCAGGACGTCATCCGGCTCAACCGTGACACGCTCTATACGTCCGGAGTGTTCGACCTCGACGCCGGTCCGGTGACGATTGCGATGCCGGACGCCGGAAAGCGCTTCATGTCGCTGCAGGTGATCAATGAGGATCACTACGTGCCCGCGGTGTATTACGGAGCCGGCAAACGAACGTTGACGCGCGACAATGTCGGGACGCGCTACGCCGTCGTCGGAATCCGCACGTTGGTCGATCCAAACGACCCGAAGGATCTTGCCCAGGTGCATGCGCTGCAGGACGCTATCAAGGTCAACCAGAAGGGCACGGGCAGGCTCGAATTGCCGAATTGGGATCCGGAAAGTCAGAAAAGCATCCGTGATGCGCTTTTAGTGCTGAATGATCATACCGGCGGCTTTGCGCATGCGTTTGGACCCAAGGGGCAGGTCGATCCTGTGCGGCACTTGATCGGCACCGCCGCCGGCTGGGGTGGCAATCCGGACAAGGACGCGACCTATCTCAGCGTCACGCCCGCGAAGAACGACGGCGCGACCGTCTACAAGCTTACCGTCAGGGATGTGCCCGTCGACGCGTTCTGGTCGGTCAGCGTCTACAACGCGAAGGGATACTTCGAGAAGAACTCCTATGATGCCTATACGCTGAACAACATCACCGCGAAGAAATCCGCCGACGGTTCGATCGCCATCCAGTTCGGCAGTTGCGACGGCAGGATTCCGAATTGCCTGCCGATCATGAAGGGTTGGAACTACACCGTCCGGCTCTATCGGCCGCGCGCGGAGATCCTGAGCGGCAAGTGGAAATTCCCGGAGGCGCAGGCGGTAAATTGAGGCGCGGGGGCATCCGTGCGATGGGTGTAACTTTCAAGTGGGGAGACCAGGATGAACATGATCGCGCGCCGCAAGCAGACTCTACTTGGGTCCGTCTGCGTTCTCGCCGTGACGGCAATACCGCACGCCGCATTCGCCGACCAAGGCGGAGTCAGTTTCTGGCTTCCCGGCGCATTTGCAAGCCTGACCGCCGCCCCGGCTGTGCCCGGCTGGGCCTATGAGACGATCTATATCCACCTCCAGCAAAGCGCCGGGGGCGGGAAAAACTTCGTCACCAGCAACGGCGTACCCGGCTCCGTGGTTGCCGGCCTCAACGCGCATGCGGACGTTCTCGTGCAGGGGGTCACCTATACCTGGGCGCAGCCGGTTCTTGGTGGACAGGCGGGCTTTACTGTCCTTGCCGCCCCCGGAAACATTGGCGTCGGTATCGACGCGACGTTGACGGGACCCAGGGGAAATACGGTCTCCGGTACCGCAACGGATAACCGCGCGACCGTCTCTGATGTCTTCTACCAGGGCACCCTGAAATGGAATCAGGGTGTGAACAACGAGATGGTCTACATCTTTGGCAACATCCCGAGCGGCACCTACGACAGCAATCGCCTCGCCAATCTGAACTATGGATATACCGCAGTCGATGTCGGTGGTGCCTATACCTACCTCGATCCAAAAAGCGGACATGAGTTTTCCGTTCTTGCGGGCGTGACCTACAGCGGAAAGAATCACAATCTCCAATACCAGAACGGCATCGACTTCCATCTCGACTGGGGCCTTTCGCAGTTTGTCGCCAAGAACGTGCACGTGGGGCTGGCCGGCTATTATTTCCAGCAGCTCACCGGCGACAGCGGCGCCGGTGCGACACTGGGCGATTTCAAGGGGCGCGTGCTCGGTATCGGACCGCAGGTCGGATTCATCTTCCCGGTCGCGGAAGGCTATCAGGGCTATCTCAACTTGAGGGGGTACAAGGATTTCGCCGCGGAGAACCGGCCCGATGGATGGACAGCGTGGGCGACTTTCCAGCTTTCGCCGGCGCCGCCGGAGCCGGCATCGGCGAAGCCGGTCGTGCGGAAGTACTGAGCCCAGAGCATGATCCGGGAAAAGCGCGTCGCGGTTCTCCTCGCGACAAACGCGTAGCGTTCGCGCGGAGATCATGCTCGACGAGGCGAGATATCGAACAGCAGCGTGCCGGAGGCGGTGAACGCGTTCATCGCAGGCATGGCTGCGGTCTCGTCCTGGGCGACCTTCGACGTCGTCGGTCTGAGGCGAGTTGGTTTCAATAATTGACAAATATTTCCATTTCTGTTAAATGAATGGCATCGAGGGCTGCTGTTCGAGGGGAGAATGACGTGACTGATCCCTACCGGCCCAAAGGGCTTTCAAGCGCCGTCTGCTATCAGGACGCCAAGGCCGCATATCGCTGGCTCGAAGAGGCGTTCGGGTTTGAGCCGCTCTTCGTCCTTCTCGACGCGAACGGGAATCTCGGCCATTCGGAAATGACCTTCGGAAGCTCCGTCGTCATGGTCGGCAACGAGTGGAGCGCCGATCACAAGAGCCCGAAATCGGTCGGTGGCAAGAACACGCAGACCGTTCACGTCCAGCTCGCGGTAGGCGACAACATCGACGCTCATTGCAAGCGCGCGCGCGAAGCGGGCGCGGAGATCCTGCAGGAGCCCGCGACTCAGTTCTACGGCGATCGCACCTATCGCGCGCGCGACCCGGAGGGACATATCTGGACCTTCGGGGTCACCGAGAAAAGAATGACGCCGGAACAGTGGGACGGAGCGAGCGGCTTCACAACAAGGACGCGGCTCGATTGAGCTCCCGCATCGACAAGACCTTCGCGGCGCTTGCCGACCCGCATCGCCGCCACGCGGTGGAACTGCTTGGCGAGCGGCCGCGCCGGGCGGGCGAACTCGCGGACGCGCTCGGCCTGTCGGCGCCGGCGATGAGCCGGCATTTGCGTGAGCTGAAGCAGGGCGGGCTCGTCGAGGAAACCCATCCCGAATTTGACTCGCGCGTTCGTATCTATGCGCTGAAAGCCGGCGCCATGACGGAGATGAAACGCTGGCTCGCGGACACCGAAGCGATGTGGTCGGCGCAACTTTCCGCCTTCAAGGCGCATGTCGAAAAGAAGCGGAAATGACCGCGGCGGTCATCGTTTCAATCCGCGTCGATGCGACACCGTTGCGGGCCTTTGAGGCCTTCACCGCGGAGATCGGCGAATGGTGGCGGCCGAATCCCTTGTTTTCCCTGACGCCGCGCGGTGACGGCGATCTTCGCTTTGAACCAGGGGAAGGCGGGCGGCTTGTCGCGGCGCTGACGAACGGAAAAGAGTTCGAGGTCGGCCGCATTACCGTCTGGAAACCGGGCGAAAGGCTCGCACTCTCCTGGCGTCACGCGACATTCGCCCCCGGCCAGTCCACGCAGCTCGACGTGCGCTTCGAGGCGGTGGGGGACCAGACGCGTGTGACGGTCGAGCACCGCGGCTGGGACGAGATTCCGCAGGACCATGTCGCACGTCACGGTTTCGAGCTGATGCTGTTCCAGCGCCGCCAGGCCGAACACTGGCACGCGTTGCTTGCCTGCTTGAACGCGAAATTGCATCGCAACGGTGAGTGACGGAAAAGGCGCCAATCGCAGCCTGCGCGGTCCTTAGGCTCACCCGCTATTGAGACCATTTCCTGATTTCTTTGACGGCGTCATCAGGGCCGCGCCACAAGAATTCCAGCCCCTTGTCTTCCAGGCTCGAGCGCAATCCTCCCGGCATTGGCGAATTGCTCGCGATTTGCTGGCAACGTCTATGTTGGCTACACGTCCAAGGCCTTTGATTCCCACCCTCCCCACCAGGCCGGACTGGCTGGGAGTAGCAGGAGTTTCGCAATGAGATTACTTAGCTGCGCCACTCTCGTGCTGGGTACGCTGGTGGCCGTAACACCGGCATCCGCCCAGATGTACGATCCCCGCTATCCCGTGTGCATGCACGTCTTTGGCGAGAAAGTGGGGGAGCGGATGGATTGCATCTTCACTTCGTTGGCGCAGTGTGCAGCAACAGCCGGAGGCCTGCCAGCGACGTGCCTGGTGAACCCTTTTTACGCTTATGCAGGGAAGCCGATGCCGGCTCGGCCCTACAGATCACAGCCGTGGTAGACCCGAGATGAAAGCCCCCGGCGCGGCAAACACCGGGGGCTTTCGTCGTGGTCGCGAGTACATCCGTCGCCCATTCCACGGGCAAACCATCAATGCGGATCTTGTGCAGGATGTGGCCGTAGTGCGACCTCATCATGGACAATACAATCTGCGTCACGTTTGGGAGTGATCGAACGAAATCTGAGATGGTGTGCGAGGGTGTCCCGCTCGCTACGAGATCGCGACGATTTCGATTTCCTGACCCGACGCCTGGATTACGTCTCCGACCGGCCTGCCCATCAAGAGCCTGGCGATCGGTGAAACAAAGGAGATCATGCCCCTCTTCGGGTCGGCCTCGTCCTCGCCGACGATCCGATACGTCTGCACGCGCCCATCGTCGCGGCTGAAGGTGACAGTGCTTCCGAAGCTGACGGTATCGAACGCGGTTGGATCGGGAACGACCTGAGCTGTCCGGACGCGCGCAGTGAAATAACGCAGGTCGCGCAACGGCAACGCGCCTTGCCGGCGGCGTTCGTTCACATCTTCGAGTTTTTGAGAGATACTGTAAGCTTCCTGCGCCTCTTTCAATTGCAGTTCCAGGACCTCCATGCCAGCCGGCGTGACCAGGTTCGGGTGAGGCGAGATCGGGCGGTCCGGCAGCTGCGTCTCGGATGCGGTTTCTGCACTCTCTTCCTTGGTGAATGCGACGCTCACGTGCGGAACTCCCACGGCAAGGCACGCGCCCCGCGCGCCAACTTCTCTCTATATCCAGATAGTGGCCGTGGCATCCGATGGCCAGTCCGTTCGGAAGCGCGACTCAAACGGCGCCCGCTCCTTGGCGCGCTCGTGTCAGTAAAGGAGGCGTCCACAGCATCAAAGGCAGTGACGCCAAGTCTGCCCAATGTCGTGATCCCGAGCAAAAGAAAATACCTTGAAGCGGCTTTTCGTCGCTATGAGCGAAGCGATACGTTCAATAATCTTGAATACGGCGCTCCGCGCCCAGGCACGTGCGGCAAATGTCGTTTGGGAGTAGCTTCGATGACGATTGTTCTTGTTCACGGAAATCCTGAAACGGAGGCGATCTGGGACGATCTCGTCCCGTATCTGCGAAGCGATGACGTTGTTCGTTTGTCTCCGCCCGGATTTGGCTCTGCGATCCCTCCCGGCTTTGACTGTTCCACGGACGCCTATCGCGACTGGCTTGCCGGCGAACTCGGGAAGTTGGCACAACCGATCGATCTCGTGGGGCATGACTGGGGCGGCGGGCACGTCATCCGGATCGCAATGGAGCATCCAGGCCTGATACGGTCCTGGACGAGCGATATTTTGGGATGCTTCGATGCGGATTACGTCTGGCACGACATGGCGCAGGCTTGGCAGACGGCGGACGTCGGCGAGCAGGCGGTTGCGCAGATGACAAGCATGCCGGCCGAGGCCCGAGCACAGCGGTACGAGAGCTTGGGCATGAGCTCGGCGATTGCTCGGAAAGTAGCTGCAGGTGCGAACACGGACTTGGGCCGGGCAATCCTGGCGGTGTACAGATCGGCCGCCCAACCGGTGATGCGCGATCTCGGAGCCGGGTTGCCGCGGGCAGCCGCCAAGCCCGGCCTGGCGCTGATCGCGACGGAAGATCACTACTGCGGCGGCGAGACGCTTGCGCGACGTTCTGCCGAGCGCGCCAAGGCAAAGGTTGCCGTTTTGGCAGGGGCTGGTCATTGGTGGATGTGCCAGCAGCCGAAACAAGCTGCTGACGCGATCAACACGTTCTTGGCAAAACTGAACTAGGCAAGCCCGGCTCAACGGCAACACCATTCGCGCAGGCGAATGTCTGCGTCAATCTCGACGAAATTCCAAGTGGTGGCGGATAGCGAGGCCGCTACGCCTCCGAAACTCGTCGTCAAAGCTGACGTCGGTGCTCGGCAGGGATGAGCCACAACGGAACACAGGCTCGTTTGTGTGGGCCGCCCGCCGGCGCGGCAGGCTGCGGCGCGTGTCCGCCTCTGCGCAGGCGCAGCTTGCGCGGTAATTCGCCGCTTCGTTTGCTGGCCTGCCCGTCGCCTGTGCTGCGGCCCGGCCTGCCGCTGTCAGTGGTCTGTCCGTGCTCATCGTGCTTTACTGCACTTGTTTCATAAAATGCGGGAGCGATAGATGATTAAGCAAGCAGCTTCGATTGCACTCGTTGGACTGGGACTGACATTTTCGGCGGCTGCTCAAACGCCGACGACCAAGCGAACCGAACTCGCCAAAGGCGATTTGACAGGCACTAATATGGAAATCATCGTTAGCTTGGTGGAGTACCCGCCTGGCGCTGTGAGCGCGCTACATACTCACCCGGGCGAGGAAGCCTTCTATGTGCTAGAGGGCGCTACGCTGGAAACTCCGGACGGAAAGACACTCACGCCAACGACTGGCGTATCGAGAATCAACGTCCGTGATGTGCCACACGGAGCGTTTACGGTAACCGGCGACAAGACATTCAAGCTGCTGGCTGTCCATATTGTCGACAAGGGAAAAACGGCGTTCGTCCCGGTTAAGCCCTGAGAGACCTCCGATACAAACGCCTGCCGGGTGAGGGCCGCCGCCGTCGAATCGCGTGAGCGCCGACGGCCCTCGAAGGATGGCGGTCCCTCCGCAATCGGTCGTCAAGAAATGAACGCGGCGAAAAAATCGCGAATATCTGGCACGGGATGAACCTGCTGGGGACGCTCACGTTCGCTCCAGCCCTTGTCGTAACCAGCTCCCTTGGAGGGAGCATTGCCCTTCGATTGGCCGCAAGGCGACCGGAGCTGTTTCAGTCAATAACGTGCCACGAACCCCCGCTCTTCAGCCTGCTCGAGGATGATCCCGAGAGTCAGAAAATGTCGTCGCAACTCGCAGGAAGCCTTGAGCCTGTAGGTCGGCGCATCGCGGACGGCGATCACGCAGGAGCGGCCAAGCAATTCATTGACGAGATCGCCTTTGGGCCTGGGCATGGGACCAACTGCCACCACAAGTGAAGGAACGCTCGTCCGGAACGCCCCTCCTTTCCCTGATGAACTTCAGAATCAAACGCAGGTCCGTATCGACGAAGAGAGCCTACTTAACCTCACAATGCCGGTCCGATTGACTCTAGGGTCTGAGAGCCCACCAATGTTTGCGCCTGTGATCGATCGGCTAGAGGGATTGATCCCTCATGCTACATGCGAGACCATCGAGAGCGCGGGCCACGTACCTCACTTAACCACGCCCGGGCCTTACGTCGACTCGATGAAGCGGGCGATTCAATCAGCGGCGGTGAACCGGGATTGAGCCAAGCGCCTATTGGCAAAGGCAATCGGCGATAGTGACATTGTGTCCGGAGATGCCCGCGCGGGCGCCATTGTCCGAAGCCGCACGCTATTGGCGCGTTCCTGCACGCGGTTGCCTCGAAGTCAATCTAGCCCGATCACGTCGGGTGACATATATCGACAACAAAGCGGCCTTCGAACCCGAAAGCTCTGCGGGCCATAGTAGGTGAAAACTGTTTGAAGGAGGCCGGCGATGCGGATGCTACGTTGGATGATCTTGGGCGGTGCGGTGATCCTGGTGGTTACCCCAGCCAGAGCTCAAAGTTACGATCCCAGATATCCAGTCTGTCTTCAGGTTTGGCAGTGGGGTGGTAGCTACTACTTTGACTGCTCCTATACGACATGGGACCAGTGCCGAGCGAATGCGGTTGGCCTTGCAGCGATGTGCCTGGACAACCCTTATTGGCCCCGAGCGCGTCCGAGGCCATCCGGCGGCCGCTTGCGTTCATCAACTCCATACTGATGCGCGCGCCATAATTCGGTAAGGTAGTTTGGTCGGTACGTAGCCTTTAATGAGTCAAAGGGGTGTTGATCCGAGGCTGGTTTGGCGACAATTCAAAAACCATTCGAACTATTGGCCGTCCGTGCTAACGAATCGAAAATCGTTGTGCTGCAAGTTCGCCCCCAGGATAGGAATGGGGAGATCTAAACATGACCGGGCTGGCTGTTATGGAAAATGTGCGCCGCTACCGCACCATAGCTTCGCTATGCCGCCAGGCCGCCGCGTTCAGGCCGACGCAACGGCACTCGCTGTTGGCGCAGGCCGAGCAGTGGGAGCATCTAGCGGTCGTGGAACTCGAGGGGTATTTTGGGGCGTCGGAGAATGTTTCTTTCGACTTTCCCATACAAGCCCTTCAGCGTCGCGAAACGCAATGGAACGCGATGGCCGCAATCCTGTAATGACTGCCGTGGATAAATCTCTGCAGCAGCAATCTGCAAAATTGGCGTCCCGCCACCGGTCTGAAAACAAAACGGATACCAAATAGTTAACGGACGCCCGGGCGGACGACGCCTGGCTGAAGCGCGGGTCAACCAACGCGGCGATCAGGCCATCAGCACGTCGCACGCAATCTGGCATTCGGGATCGGATCATCGAACCGACAGCGCCAGCCGCGATCTGTCGTTCAGTCGCCCAAGCGAACGGCAAGCTCCTTGATCCGCTCAAAATTGAGGGTTGCCTGCAATGCATCGCTTTGTCGGATTATCATCGCCGCATCGCGCTCATCCGGCAACAACGTCATCGCTCTCGCCACTGCGCAGCGAAGTGTCATTACGCCGTGACCGGATAAAGTAACAGGTTCTTCCGGGTCGATGGTCTCTATCATGGCCGTGCTCCATGTTTTTGAGCATGAGTGAACGCGCTTCAGTTCGGCGGTGCAGTCCGACCGATCGCAGGCCGGTGCCGGGTTCAACTCCTGCACTTCGGACCAAACCACACCGCCTGTGAGGATCCTGGTCATCAGTCCGTTGCTTCAATTCTCGGGGTGACGCTTTTCCTTCATTCTACAACACACTTGAAGCATGACCTGAGTACCTGAGGCGACCCTACGGGCGCTGCGGGCCTATGAAAAAGGGGGTACCCCTTTTTTCAGTGTCGCCTCCAGACGCGCACTGCGTAGCGTCGGCAGTGCGCCGGTCGCCAGTGACGACGGACGGGCAGGCAGCGCGCGCTGCTGGCCTGATCGTTGACGAGCGGCGGCTCCGACGAAGCGCTAAAAACCAAAAGTCGCGCGAGCGCGCGTCCCAAAATTTCCTAGATCACCATCCACCGATCGAGCAGCTTTGCACCGGCAATACTTGCCTGCGCGCGCCGACGATAGAACCGCGCGGTGAGGCGTTGAGCCCAGCGCGGGTTTCTCGCCGGAGACGCACAGCCGTGCTCGAGAGCCTCCAGCATGGAGTGACGATATTATGAGAATTGAAACGTTCGGGAAGCCGCCAGTCTGGATATGCCAATTCGGGTGTTAGCGGGTGGTGGCTGTGAGAACTGGTCCCTTAACCCGGGTGCAAGCCGAGTACGCGGGTTCTTCACCCTTATCCAACGATCGCAGCGGCCGGCGCGATCGGTGCGCCCCGCTAAAACCGGCAGTTGCTTCAAATGAAGGTTTTATGACAGTGCTGGCGTAGCGAGCGCGTCGTGCTGATGATCCTTGATCATGGGTTGTCCCACTATACGCGTCTGTGCCCAAATTCCCACACTGCGACGGAGAAATCGTCTGCGTGTCACCTTTCGAGCAGACAAGTCGAAGCCATTTCGTTTCAACCTGCTCTTGCTGGGACAGGTCTAACGCTTGTCGGTTAGGAGCCGATAAATGGATCGTCTTATTATTAGTGATGTTCCGCGCGACAAATATGTCGAGCGGTGTAAGCAACGAGCCTTCGATTATCTTGACCGAGGCGACCTGAGAAACGCGGTCGCTTCGTTCGTCAACCATATGAATGCCCGTTCCGATTGCGAATTGCCACACCACTTGGCAGCGCTTGGCGTTCTGCTGCTGATGGCGAACGATGCGCGCGGCTGGAAGACGCTGATCGAGGAGTTCAGGTGATGATCGCTCGCGGAGCATTGCTGCGCTGCTGATCGGCGAACGCGCGAACCGATTGCGGGATGTGGTCTACAGGTCTGGAGCGTAGCTACGCTCCGTTGGATTGGTTCCCGAACGTCTCGGTTCTCGGCGCAAGTCCGCTTTGCTCTCCGTAAGCGGACATCGCCAGCGCTGGCGATCAGGCCGGAATCGGGCCAGAAGCCGACATGAGCTCAGATTCGCTCGATGCCGGCCTTGTCGACCACTTCAGTCCAGCGCTTGATGTCGGCAGCAATTAAATCGGCCAGTTCCTTGGGCGACGAGGCTTTCGGGACGGCGCCGAGCGCCAGGAGGCGATCACGCGCGGCCGGAGCCGCGAGCACCTCGCCGGTTGCGGCATTGAGCCGTTGCACTACCGGATTGGGTGTGGCCGCAGGTGCCACTAGCGCAAACCAGGCGGTGAGATCGAAGTTTGAAATGCCCAATTCCTGAACGGTTGGAATGTCCGGCAGCCCCGGAAAACGCGTTGTGGTGCTGACCGCAAGCGCACGAAATTTGCCCGACTTGAGGTGCTCGATCATCGAGAGCGGTGGATCGATCATGAAGTCGATGCGCTGTCCGAGCACCTCGACGACGGCCTGTGCGCCGCCCCGGAACGGCACATGTGTAAGCTTCACGCCGGCGCGCTGCGCCAGAAGTTCGGTCGCCAGATGGTTACCGGAGCCGACACCGGGAGTCCCATATGAGATACTGCCGCCCTGCTTGCGCGCCATGTCGAGCATTTGTGGCAGAGACCGAGCGGGATGCTCGGCATACGTCACGATGACGTAGGGGGCCTCGGAGAGCTGGCCAATCGCGCTGATGTCCTCGATGGGCCGGTAGGGCAGGTTCTTGTAGAATGCGGCCGATGCGCAATACGACGTAGCTATGAGGGCAATGGTGTAGCCGTCAGGCACAGCTCGTACGAGCTGTGCGCTTGCGAGCGTCGTACCCGCTCCAGTCTTTGATTCCACAATGACGGTTTGGCCGAGCACCCTACCAAGCCCTTCCGCCGCAATGCGCGCATTTGCATCTGCTCCGCCGCCCGGAGCGAACCCATGCAGCATCGTAATTGGTCGCTCAGGCCAAGCGGCTCGCGCCACATGAGGAAATGCGCCACTTGCCGAAAGGCCCGCGACGACCCCACGCCTAGTGATCATCATGGCTGCGCTCCCCAATGACGACTGACGGTAAGGTAGCAGGACCTTAGCGCCTTCAAAAGACGATTCTGAGCGATCTGCTTTCACCTCAAGATCGAGCCGAACGTTCGCTTCAGGTCTTGGGCTGTGTGAAAACGCCAAGACGTTTGAGCGCGATTGAGGAAGTTATTCGTGAAAGACCGTTCTAGCGCTCAAGCACCTTCGACTTAGATGACAAACTGAAGAATCTAATTCTAGTCGTGATACGATCCTTTGCGTTTTTGCACAGCCATGGTCACAAGGCGACTTGGCGGGGAGGGCGGCTTTGGCACAAAAGCGGACCTTCCCAAACGACCCCACTTTTTACGAGAGGCCAAGCGACCATCCAATCCCGCTCTTGCGGCCGCAGTTTGTTGTGCACTGTGCAGGTTGGACGGAGATGTAGATTACTTCGGCGCATCCGGGCCGACGAATTTACGTCCACTCGGACCGGTACCGCTGACTTGGATCACCGTCGGCTCACGTATCTCGACATAGTGAGCAATATTTGCGGGTTCGGTATAGAAGCTTCCCGCCGGCAATTCCTTGAGACCGGAAGCTTCGGCTTTTTCGCCGTAGCCGGTGTGCCAAGTCCCGGAAAGGACCGTGACCTCGCGCGAATCAGGGTGCGTATGCGGGCCGACCTTAAACCCAGCGGGAAATTTGAGACGGATCGTATAGGGCCCTGGCTTGCTCGGATCGCCAATTAGGATGGTTTGCTCCAAACCGGGCAGCGCCAAACCCCCTTGCGAGCTCCATTTCATTTCCGTTGGCGTAAGGGCCATTACATCCGGTTCGGCGGAATAGGCGCTTGCAGCAAACGATAGAAGGGCGACCGAAGCGCTGAAGGCAGGAATCGCTTTCACTTGCATGACATCCCTCCCCCATTTGGCATGGGTCACCAACGTGAACTTTCGCCCGGTGGACCAGAATGTGACATTTGGACGCGAACAAAGGCGGATGCAGAGAAGCGCTTTCGGGGAGATTGAAGACCGTTCGGGTCAATCGCGTCGGTTTACCCCTCTGCCAGCCACCTCCGGTCTCCCCCAAAACATCGCAAGGGCAGTCCGGTCGGTCCGTCTCGGGCCGGCAACGGACAAACGTCTCGAGTAAAGACAGTTGACCTTAACACTGGGGAAGGCGAAGAGCGCTCAGATCGTCACTTCGCCCGCTTGAACACCAGCTCCAGCGTAATGCCGGCCGGCGTGCGTGGATTTGTAAACTTCAATTCATCGCCGGTGATCGACGTCACGATCCGGCGCTGATTGGGCGCTCCGACCAGGTTGGGAAATGAACTCGTCTCGATGTTGACGTGGATCGTCCTGTTGCTTTCGTCCACCTTGTACGTCCCGGTGTAGGCGACCACGCCTGACGCAATGGCTACCGCCTCCTCCGGCGACGGACGTGCAGGATCGCTCGATGCATACTTCGGCGCATCGGAGCGTACCGTGATGAAATGGAAGCGGTCATCGGCGGTGTAGGTGACCGCGCCTTGTAAGCTCGGTCGCTGCACAGCACTGCCATCCTGACGTGTGCCGGTGCTGGACACGTAAATCCAAGTGCCAACCAACTGATCTTTGAGAGAGTTTCCTTCCGCCACGCTGTTGTTCGGAAATGCTGCAATCGAAATCAACGCGGTCGCACAAAGCCCTAATGCACAATGGCTGTTCATGTGATGCCCTCACTTTTGGCAACGCGGCAAGATACTCGGAGTTCTAAGTTGTCGGCAATGGGTTAGTTGGAAGTATCTGGCCACCTAATCGTTGGTCCGCTTCTCCCCCGACATCAGACGTAGCCGTCACCAATAGGGGAGACAGCGCAGGGCCAAGAGGGGAAGTGATGCGGCTAAGCGGCTCTGATCGCGGATGCGTGATAGGGCACCGGCGAGAATTGTGATCCGCCTCCAGGCGGACCACATTAGTCTGATCGAGCCGGCGGTTACTGCCGGGAGGCATGTCAGCAAGGGTAATGTTCGCGTGACTTCATCTGGTGGAAATCAGGGATTGGCGCCTCAGCCGACGCCATCGGGCGAGAAAACATTCAGCAAATACGGTGCCGACGGCCTGCTGGCTTCTTCCGCCACGCGGGGCTGGTCGAACCTCGCGGCAGAGCTTCGCAGCCATAGCGGTATGGTTGCCTGGAGTAGACCGCAGCCCGACGCCGAGATCTGCGTCGATGTGCGCGGCAGTCGATCCGTGATCACGCGACGGTTGGATGGCGTCACCGATTCGACCGTCTCCGAACGCGGCACCATCTGGCTACGTCCGGCCGGCGTGCAGGAAGGCCTGATCGACATGTCTGAGCCGGTGCCGGCGATATTACATCTCTATCTTCCGTCGAGCCAGTTCTCGCGGGAGAATCTGGGCGAGGGATTCGACACGAGGGCGATCAGGTCGCTGCGGCACGAAGGTGGCTTTCGCGATCCCCTGCTTGCCGAGATCGCTTATGCCATCATGTCGGAACTGGAGCACGAGACTTCTGCGGGCAGGCTGCTTGCCGAAACCCTGGCGCTGAGCCTGATGGCGAGATTGCTCCAGAGTCATGTCGGTGCGTCGCGCTCCGGCCTCGTCACTCAGGCCTCACGGGAGGGGCTTGATTCGCGCAGACGGGCGCGAGTGCTCGACTATATCGAAGCCAATTTGGAGGGCGATCTGACGGTGGCGCGGCTGGCGTCGGTTGCCTGCCTGAGCGAGTTTTATTTCGCGCGCGCGTTCAAGGCCGCCGTCGGCGAATCGCCGCATCGGCATGTCAGTGCGAGGCGCCTCGAACGCGCCAAGGAACTGCTCTCTGATGCGGACCGGGCCTTGGTCGATATCGCGCTTGCGCTCAGGTTTTCGTGCCAGGCCAATTTCACCCGCGCATTCCGGCGAGCCACGGGCCAGACGCCGGCGCAATATCGGCGCAAGCTGCGGGCTTGATTTTGTTATCGACGTAACGAACTGCTCCCACCGACGGCAGGAAATGACAATAGCTGAGCAGGCGATGCAAAGCCGCGTTGCCTCGCTCAGGGTAACTGTTCGCTCATCCGCTTACTGATTGCGTGAAGGAGAAGCGAACATGACTTCCGAACGGAAGGTTGCCGTCATCACCGGGGCATCGCGCGGCATTGGCGCGGGATTGCTCAAGGCCTATCGTGATATCGGCTATCATGTCGTTGCCAGTTCTCGTTCGATCGGCAGGAGCGACGATCCGTCGACGCTTGCGGTCGATGGCGATATTGCTAGCGCAAAGACGACCGATCGCATCGTGGGACTGGCCATCGAGCGCTTCGGACGAATCGATACGCTCATCAACAATGCCGGACTGTTCATTGCGAAGCCCTTTACGGAGTATTCCGAGGCCGACTTCGCCACGATGGTCGGGGTCAATCTTGCAGGCTTTTTCCATCTGACGCAGCGGGCAGCGGCGAGGATGCTGCTCGCGGGTTCGGGTCACATCGTCAATATCACGGCCACGATCGCCGAGCAGCCGATGGCCTCGTTGGCGGCGGCGCTCGCGGCGTTGACCAAGGGCGGGCTCAACGCGATCACCCGCTCGCTCGCGATCGAATACGCAAGCCGCAATGTCCGCGTGAACGCCGTCTCGCCTGGCGCGATCGCGACTCCAATGCATGCGCCGGAGACGCACGGTTTTCTCGCGAGTTTGCAGCCGATGGGCCGCATGGGCAAGACTCAGGAGGTCGTCGACGCCGTGATGTATCTGGAGCGGGCGGCCTTCGTCACCGGCGAGATCATGCATGTCGATGGCGGCGCGTCCGCCGGCCACTGGTAGGAGGTGTGCGATGTGGTCTAACCGACGTCTTGTTGAACTGTTTCAGATCGACCATCCGATCGTGCTGGCACCGATGGCCGGATTGGGCACGGTAGACCTTGCGGCTGCGGTCTCGAATGCGGGCGGCCTCGGCTCGATCGGTTGCGCTGTCTTGACGCCGGAGCTCATTGCGAGAACCGTTGCCGAGCTACGGCGACTGACGACGAAACCGATCAACCTCAATTTCTTCTGCCACCATCCGGCAAAGGTGGACGCAGCTCGCGAGAGTGGATGGCATGAGAAGCTTTCGTCGTATTATCGTGAACTGGGCGTCGACCCCGCAACGGTGGCGCCGCGGCTCGATCTAGCTTCGTTCGGCGACGCCGCCTCTGCTGTAGTCGAACAGGTCCGGCCGGAGGTGGTAAGCTTTCATTTCGGTCTACCCGAGCCGAGGTTGGTTGATCGGGTCAAGGCAGCCGGCTGCAAGGTAATCTCATCGGCGACGACGGTCGACGAAGCATGCTGGCTCGAAAAGCACGGTGCCGATGCGATCATCGCTCAGGGGTACGAAGCTGGAGGACATCGAGGCTTGTTCCTCGATACTGACCGCAAGCGCGCGGTCGCCTCACAGGCCGGCACATTCGCCCTGGTGCCACAAGTCGCTGACGCCGTCAGCGTCCCCGTGATCGCTGCTGGCGGGATCGCGGATGGGCGAGGGATCGCGGCGGCGTTCGCACTCGGAGCTGCCGCCGTGCAAGTCGGGACTGCCTTTCTGCTTTGTGCCGAGTCGGCAACGCCCCCGCTCCATCGCGAGGCCCTGCGGAATGCGGGGAAGAAACAGACTGTCGTGACAAACGTGTTCTCCGGGCGGCCGGCGAGGGTTCTTGTCAATCGCCTTGCCGCCGAGATCGGTCCCTGGTCGGATGCGGCGCCGGACTTTCCGCTGCCCATGGGCGAGTTGCTGTCACTGCGTGCAGCGGCTGAGCAGAATGGGAGCACCGATTTCACCCCACTTTGGTCGGGCCAGGCAGCCGCGCTCGCCCGGGAGATGCCTGCCAAAATGTTGATCGACCTCCTTGTGCAGGAGACCACCAAGTTTGGGGGTGGCTGATCTGCGGCGACCTGAATTAGATGATGTTTACGACGACATTATCGGGTGACTTTGAGCAAAGCGACGTCCGTCCGGTCTGTTGTGCTCCTCAACGTCGCATGTTGTTCACGGCTCCGCTGCGCGAGTAACATGCTCTACCCCCCGAAAAAGCCGGCGCCGATCAAGCCGCTCATGCCATCAGCCTTGAAGCCCTTCACATAGCTCCACTTATGCGACGGCTGTGTCTGCCCAGGTTTCGGGAACATATAATCGACCCAGCCGGCCCCCCTCGTCTGCACCGTCTGCAAGAACTCGTCATGGAACATCTTGCCGTTCGCATCCTTCTCGCCGTGGGGATTGGTCCCCTCGCGCTTGGGAAATGCCGGGTTGAGCAAGACGTTGAGATGATCGTCATAGGCAAACAGGTAGGTATTGCCAGACCACCACTCGCTATCACGCTTCCTGAATTCGGAAAATGCCGCCTGCTGCCCGCGTTGCTCGACGAGGGCCGCTGCCCGATTGACGAGGTCTTCGATCCGTTTGGCCTGATCGGAGGGCGGCGGCGCCTCCTGCGAATGCGCAGAGCTTCCCATCATGAAGTTGGCCAAAGCGATGAAAACCAAGAGTGACTTGATCATGGCGATGCTCCGTCCGGGACTGAGCCATCGTAGCATCGGCCGCCAACCTGGGGAAGGTCGTAGGTTGGCTCGGGGTCATGATGCGAAGGTTCGAGGTTAAAGCGGCGACCGCAAGGGATGGCTCTAGCGTGCTCGATCGCCGAGCGACTTCGCCAGACCTTCAAGATTTTGCGGCCTCACCTCAATCAGGCCGTGGCGAGGAGCATCGATATCGGCGATGAGGAGGAAGGCAAACGAAACGATCAGCGGCAGCACGAATAGCAGCCTCGGCCCGGCCTTGCCGCTTCGGTAGCCCATCAGCGCGTTGGAACATAGCGCGATGATTGCCATGAAAAACCATGCGGCAGTAGGGATGCGATTCCAAAACGCTGCCTGCGTATAGCCTTGCGAGTTAATTACATCGTTCATTCCGGCGATCGCCAGCGCCTCCACCGGCGTTGGCTGGGCCGCCGAGGATTTGCGGACCGCAGCCCAGAGAGCGGCTTGCAACTGTGCCGTTCGTTCGGCGATCTGCTTGCGCTGATCGTCGTCTTTGTTGAGGTAAAACTGGATGCGCAGGCCCGTATACTCGGCAAGGAGCGCCCGGACGTTTGCGCCATCGGCGGTTGGAAGAAAATCAGCGCGCAATATCTCGGTTCCGATGGCGTTGGCTTCCGCCTCTTCGAAATTCTTGCGCTGATCATAACGATTGGCCGCCATCGAAAAGCTGAAGCCGATGATCAGGCCGAGCAAAGTCAGGGTGGCCGCAAGGACGACACCAAGATGTTCGTTTTGTTCGTCGTCGGTGGACGGAAAACGCCTGCGTAGCCATGATCCTGCGAGCGCAACGGCCGACAGCGCCACAAAGGAAAGAACGAACAAAAGAAGCGGGTAGTGCGTCAGATTTTCCATGGCTGGGTCGGCAAAATCAAAGGCCCCGACCTGCGCGTTTCCGGCCGGGGAAGGAATAGCTATAAAGGAATAACTATGGTGTATTTTGCCCGCAGTGTCACGGACTGCCTTCCCTGGGCCTCACGGCTGCTCGGGGTCAAAAGGCGGCATTAGTCTGTTCATGCCCGTGTCCGCTTTAGCCGTCGAAGGCGAACATCACGGACGAGGTCAATGTCGCGCTCCTTCTTGATCGATCAACGCAACGTTGAGCCGATACTCCGTATCTGGATGTACGCAAATGAAATCTTGTGCCCACCAACGTGTTCTTGTGATGCCGCTTGAAGCCGATGCACTCGATCTGATGTTTCATCGCCGGCCTCCGATGCTACGGAGAGCCGACGGGCTAGGCGCGAACAGCACACGAACAAATTCCGCGGACATCCCGCGGGCAACGCAGTTTCAACCCTCTGCTCCATAGCTAACTAATTGTCTGAATAGACTGGCGTATCCGACACGATTCGAAACGTGTGACATTCGCCTTCGGAGGGCAACGCTCCATCCAACTCAGCTACGGGTGCGTGCAGGACGTTCTCATCGGTGTGTGTTGAATAGCCGAACTTCGCATCTCCCGCTACGCCGAGCTTCCTCGGCTCGGATCAGATGGACAACCTCCTGAAGGCGGAATTCCGCCGCAGGCAAATGCCTGCGGCGGGCCGGTTGTCGTGGCTCAATCGTTTCGGCTGTCGCGTTAGTGGTCGTGATCGTTACCGTGGCCGTTGTCGTGATCATGGCCGTTGCCGTTGCCGTTGCCGTTGCCGTTGCCGTTGCCGTTGCCGTGACCGTGGTCGTGACCGTTGCCGTGGTCGTGACCGTCGTTGTCGCTGTCGCCTCCCGAGACGATCGTTCCAGTGACGGCATCGAGAATGAGAGGACGCGTATTCGGCTTGCGCTTGAAATCGAACATGTTATCGAGCGAATTTGCAGTCCGGTCAACCGATCCGGTACCCTCGGGAGGAGCAACCGGGCCATCGATGAAGCCGAGCTTCCAGTTGTCCTCGATGAAACGAAGCACCGAGGCCTGATGAGTCAGGGTGTGATCGATGAAGTTCGGTTTCGCATAGGGCGAGATCACAAGCAGAGGCTGGCGCGGGCCGAGGCCGCAGCGCGCAGCGTCGGCACCGGGTTTCGGCGTACCGCAATTGCCGGGGCCAAACAGGAAGTCGAGGTTGGTCGCCGACGGGCTCAAGACCGGAGGCATGACGTGGTCGTACCAGCCATCGGAGTCATCCCAAACGATGATGATCGCAGTGTCTTTCCAGAAGCGAGACTTCTGGATCGCATTGATTGTCTCCACGAGAAAGCCTTGTTCCGTGAGCGGATCGGAACTTGAAGGGTGGCCGTACTGATAGACCGGCGCCTTCACGTAGCTCACCGCGGGCATTGAGCCGGCGTTCAGCGAGGTAAAGAAATCCGATATATCGTACATGTGATTAGCCCGGTCGGTCTTGCCGATCATCTCCGGCGAGCTCGGCCGCAGATGGTGCGGGTTGCGCGTGCTCGCAAATTTCATGAACGGCGTAACGCCGGTGCTGTAATCCCTGGCGAGCGCGTGAATGTCCACGCCCGGGTTGTTGACGCTCGGGTTCTGCACCAGGTAGGTGCGGCCGTTGATCTCCATCTGATGGGCGCTATGCGTCGTGTTGCAAACCGCGGGCGTAAGCACCTTGCCGTTCGCGTCTAACGTCGCGGGCGTGCTCGGCAGGAAGCCGCCCTGGAAGTAACCCCAGGTGACCTTCTTCTCGTTCAGGAGATCGCCGACATTCTTGCCCGTGAATTCAAAAGTCCGGCCGCTGCCGCAATCGTCGAGATAACCGGGCAGATTCGCGTCAACGAGCGTGACCGACTGGTCCTTAGGATTGACATAGAAGCCGGAGGTGTTGGGGTTCGCCGGGTTTGCAGGATCGTGAATGATGATGCCGTGCGTGGTACCCGCAATGAGATTGGCGTGTCCGGGCACCGTGGGGCCGTAGGTCGTGGAGAAGTGGTTGTCGCTCATGGCGTAGTATTGAGCGTAGTTCCATATCGCTGTGACAGTGTTGCCGTCGAAATAAGTCATGACGGTTGTGCCGTCCGGCTGGCAACCCGAGCCCTTGCCGGCAGTGGTCTCGGGGAATTGATCGACCTTCCCGCCATTGTACGCCTTTTGCTCGGGCTCGTAGTCGTGGCCCATATCGCAGGTGACGGCGTCGGCCGGACCAGACCGCGTGGGATTGGCGGGGACTCCGAATATGCTCCGGTTCGGATTGTTCTTCAGCAAGGCGGGCGTCAGGGTGTTGGCCTTTGGGGTGCCGGGGCGCGCCACGAATTTCGGCGCAGGCACGCCGAGCCAGCTCTGCTCGCCGGGAATATTCGCCGCGTTGGGATAGGTCCCGAGGTAATGATCGAACGTTTGGTTCTCGGGAATGATGACGACGACGTGCTTGATCGGGGTGCGCGTATCGTCGCCATGCTTGCCCTGATCAACGTCGTCGGCGCGGCCGGCGGAGGAGCACAGCGCCAACGATGCTGCTGACAAGCAAAGCATTCGACGAAGATGATGACGAACAGGCGTTGGCGATGGCATGGGGGATACCTTGTTTCAAGAGTACGGGCATTCTCGACACAGTCGATTGGGCGGGTTTGTAGAAACGGTTTGTTTCAGCGATGCGACATTCCTAATACCCTCGGCGATTCACCGATCATCTGCACGTGAACCACACGGACGTGAGCGCATGTCGATCGCGACAATGCTCGCGATAAGTCGCTTCGAGACGTTGCATCGATATCGACAACGTGGAGAGAAACTTATTCGAGTGGTCGTTCGCCGGTTCAAGACAGCCATGGTGTTCATCGCCGACAGGCAGGCCATTCTTCCAGGAATGGCGTGCGACGCCAGAGGTCAGGCAATCGCCCGGGACCCCCATGTTTTCGGCGGGACCGCAACGTTCTTGAGCGCGATCAAGCGATGCATGCAGATCGCCTCGGCGTCGGAGCTCGAGCGTTGTTCGACAATGACTGACGGTTAGAAGGCCAGTTACTTGGTCGATTGCTTCCTACTAGATTCCAGCTGCTGTCGCAGAGCGGCATAATGAGCGTCGTGGACGGCCTTGTTCAGCAGCGACCATGGTTCCGCGCGACTGACAGCAGGCTGCACCTCGACACTTATACAGTGATTGTAGTTTTGATATTCGCGCGCCGCGTCGTCGTATTTTCCCGCAGTTGCATCGCTGCCGACCCGTTCCAGTATCGCCACGGCTTCCTTGAGAGCATTGCGTGCAGCGTCGCGCTCTTTCTCGCCGCCAGACACGCCGGGGGTGCCCTGCTCCGGAATGCGATCCATCACATCGTTGAGATCACCACCAACGGCTGCGACCGTGAGAGAAATGACGCCATTGTCATGCGCCTGAATGGCGGTGCCGAGCACGCTCGCGAAGTCGAAAATGTCCTGCAACAGGATCGCCGTGGTGAGGGGTTCATACGGCTGCACGGCGTCGCCGATCGCCTTCAGATAGGCAACCATGTCGGCCCGATCCTGGGTCGAATAGCCGAGCGTGAATGAGCGATCGAAGTAATCGACGACCTGATCGAAATTGGTGAAACGTGCGTCGTGAAAATAAGGTGCGTTGAAATCGGCGTTCAACAGCGTCGGCGTCTTGTAGAGCCCACCTGAGCCGACATCGTGCCGCTTGTTATCGACGAACGCGGCGGACGGAATGTGACAGCCCGCGCAGCTCAGATCCGCGTCATGCGGAAAAGGCTTCCTGAACAGGGCCTCGCCGCGCCGCTCGGCCTCGCTGGCGTCCGCCGCCAATTTTCCGCCGATACTGATGCGGGGGTTGGGCAGAAAATCGATATCCTCGATATAGGCGACCAACGCATCAAGGATCGCAGGCGCGGGATCGGGACCTGAGAATTCATCGACGATCACGGTGCGGACAAAATCGCGCAGCGATTCCTTTCTGCCGTCGAGGCCGTAAGGCGCAAGATAACGCGCGCCGCGCAAGCTCGGAACCCGAACCGGATCGAGAACGAAATTCTCGGCTTTCGGATTGAACAGAGCGCTCGTCGTATCAAAACCGCCATGACGGATCGACAATCCCGGGATGAACAGCTTCCCATTGGAAGAACCGTTGATGTGGCATGTGCCGCAACTGACGCCGCCCTTCAGCGCGGTGCCGCCGAGAATGGCAGGCGTATTGAACGCCATGTTTCCGAGCTTCACCAGATATGATTTCTGACCTTCGATGGCCTCAGAGTGAAACTGCTCGCGCGGCTGATCGACCGCGTCATCGTCCAGCTCGGTTCCGACGGGAAGCGACGTGTTCACGCCCTCGATCGGAAAGGCCAAGGCGTGCTGAAGAACTAACACTGATGCAAGGCCCGCGGCTGCCGACAGAAACACTCGAACGATCATCCGCTAGCCCTCGATTTTCCGGACGACATGTTGAAGCGAGCGAAAGCCTGATCTCGCCAGCCGCTCGATGATTAGCGATGGGACTGGTGTTTCCGGCAGCACCGCAACGTTCTTGACCGAGATCAAGCGATGCTTGCGGATCGCCTCGGCATCACGCTTTGAGGTCGTCGTATCCGATGTTGCGATTGCTGTTTTGTGACAGCCTGATGTGCGGCGTTCACGTTTGATCGCGGCTCGATCACGCTTTGATGGCTTGAGCCACAGCGCTCGACTCGTACGCACCGAACTCCCGGTCAATCGACTTGGTCAGTCGAGTTGTCGAGTTGCACCCGGCTCCCGGCATGCTCATGCAAGCGCCGCGAAGCTTCGACGAAATCTCATTGCTAACTCGAGCGTCGCCGGCCGGCGCGAAGGTCAGGGGCAACGAACCACGCCCATCCGCTCATCAAGGACCCGGGCGGAGCAAAAGACCGCCCTTCGAAGCCAAGGAGTGGCGGAAAGCCTGGAAAGGCGAACGCTGGCGCACCCGACACGATTCGAACGTGTGACCTTTGCCTTCGGAGGGCAACGCTCTATCCAGCTGAGCTACGGGTGCGTGCAGGGCTTCAATAGCTGATTGGCTCCGCGTCGGCAACGCCCTTGGCGGGCGGCCGGCGGGCTGTAAACTGCGCGCCCAGACAGACCCGCGCGCGGAAGTGGCGCGCTTCTAAAGCAATCAAAGACCATCCACAGGAGGGAGATCGTCATGCGTCCGCTGGAATTCGGCTGGTATCTGCCCACGCATGGTGACACCACGGCCTATGGGTTGATGGAGGCCCAGGTCGCGGGCTCGGTGGAACTCTGTGAGCGCGTGGTCCGCGCGGCCGAGGACGCCGGGTTCGAATATCTCCTGATCCCGGTCGGCTCGGTGTGCTGGGAGGCCTGGATCACGGGTGCGTTCATGGCGGCGCGCTCGTCGTCGATCAAGCCGCTGATCGCGGCGCGGCCGGGCTACATCAACCCGGTGCTACTCGCCAAGATGATCTCGACCTTCGACCAGATGTCGGGCGGGCGCATCTCGATCAACCTGATCGCCGGCCAGAACGAGAGCGAGGTCGAGGCTGAGGGGGTGCGCTTCGCGAAGGAAGAACGCTACGCGCTGATGGAGGAGGAGGTCTCGATCCTGAAAGCGCTGTGGACCACCCATGGCCCTGTGCACTACCGGGGCAAATTCCACACGCTGTCTGGCGCGCATATCAGGCCGCGGCCGCTGCAGCAGCCGTTTCCGAGATTCTATCTCGGCGGCGGCTCGCGGCGGGCCTGGGAATTGTCGGCGAAACATTCCGACGTGCATCTGTTCTGGGGCGATTTGCCGGAGCGTATTGCCGACAACATCGCCGAGATCAGGCGGATGGCGCGTGCCCATGATCGCGACAACGACATTGGCTTTGGCATGCGGCTACAGGTGATCTGCCGCGAAAACGAGGCGGATGCCTGGGAGGCCGCCGATCGCCTGGTGCGGCACGCCACCGAGCGGCAGAAACAGGAGATGAAGACGCTCTACACCCGCTCGGAGGCGAACCAGCGCGTGCAGCAGCTCGCGCATGACTATGGTGATCTCTTGATGCCGCATCTGTGGACCGGAATCACGAAAGTGCGGCCCGGCGCCGGCATCGCCGTGGTCGGCAACCCCGAACAATGCGCCGAAACGCTGCAGCGCTTCATCGACGCGGGCTGCCACTCCTTCTGCCTGTCCGGCTATCTACACGATGAGGAGGCCGAGCGGTTCGGCCGACTGATCCGCCCGATTCTCGCCGCGAACAATCCCGGCCGCCTCGCGGCATGATCGACGCAGGGCTTACGCCGGCACGATCGCTTTGCCGATCGGCCACAGCGCGATGCCGGCGAGCTTCAGATGCGCCCAGGCGAAGGGAATGCCAATGATGGTCACCGCAAGAAGGATTGCGGTGATCACATGTCCGATTGCGAGCCACCAGCCGGCCAGGATGAACCAGATCAGATTGCCGATCACGCCGAGCGGCCCGGTGCCGACGTCGCTCTCGCCGGTCAGCTCGTCGCGGCGCACCGCGCGCGAACCGAACGGCAAAAGCGTGTAGACCGCGATATTGAAGGCCGCGCGCGCCCAGGGCAGGCCGATGATGGTGATCGCCATGATGACCGCAGCGACCAGCCAGCCGACTGCCATCCACGCACCGCCGATCAGAATCCAGAGGATGTTCAGGAGGATAGACACAGGCTGCATGCGATGACGCCTTTCCGCCGCGTGAATCTACACTCAATATATACGCCTGCGGGCTCCATTGCGGTAGGTGCAAAGCCGGAATCCGGCGCTGCGGTTCTAAGTCGATCCAGAACCAGTGCTCTACGCGCTCAGGCGCGGCTTTTCGGCGCGGGGGATGAGCAGGTGCCTCAGTTCGGCGGCGGGCCTCGGCGCACTGAACAGGTAGCCCTGCATCTCGGTGCACCCGAGCTTGCGCAGCAGCTCACGCTGCTCTTCGGTCTCGACACCCTCCGCTGTCGTTGTCATGTTGCGCGACGTTGCGATGTTCACCACCGACTGCACGATTGTCGCCGAGCCGTCGACGGTGATGTCGCTGACGAAGCTGCGGTCGATCTTGATCTTGTCGAACGGGAAGCGCTTCAAATAGCTCAGCGACGAATAGCCGGTCCCGAAGTCATCGAGCGCAATCCGCACGCCAACGTCGCGGAGCTGATGCAAAATGGAGAGTGCCACCTCGTCGTCGCCGATCAGCACCGCCTCGGTGATCTCGAGCTCGAGCCGGCTCGGCGCCAGACCGGATGCGGCAAGCGCGCTCGCGACCTTCAGCGGCAGCGCCAGGTTCTTGAACTGCACCGGCGAGACGTTGACCGCGAGGCGGACATGCTCCGGCCAGGTCGCGGCCTCCATGCACGCGGTTTGCAGCACCCACTCGCCGAGTTCGCCGATCAGCCCGGTGTCCTCCGCAACAGGAATGAATTCGGCCGGCGACACCATGCCGCGCTCGGCATGCCGCCAGCGCAGCAGCGCCTCGCAGCCGGTCACCTCGTTGGAGTGCAGGCCGAGCAGGGGTTGGTAATGGATCTCGAAGCCGCCATCGATCATCGCCTGCCGCAGGTCCTGCTCCACCATCAGCCGCGCTTTGGCATTGGCGCCCATCTCCGGCTCGAAGAAGCGGTGGGTGTGCCGTCCTCCGGCCTTGGCGCCGTACATCGCGATGTCCGCGTTGCGGATCAACTGGTCGAGCTCGGTGCCGTCCTGCGGCGCCAGCGCGACGCCGATGCTGGCGTCGGTCGACAAATGATATCCGAGGCAGTCGCAGGGTTGACGGATCGCGCCACGGATTCCGGCGACGAACGCCTCGACCTCGTCGGGGCCGGCGACCGCAGTCTGGATCACCGCGAACTCGTCGCCGCCGAGCCGCGCGATCAGGTCGCCGTCCTTGAGGCAGGACTTGATGCGCACGGCGATGGTCTTGAGCAGCTCGTCGCCGACGTGATGGCCGAGCGAATCGTTGATGCCCTTGAACTCATCGATGTCGATGTAGAGCAGCGCGAAGCGTTCGCCGTCCTTCGCCTTTCCAAGTTCGCGCTCGATCTGCTCGCGGAACAGCACGCGGTTCGGCAGATCGGTCAGCGCGTCGTAATGGGCGAGATGCGCGATCGTCTCGTTGGCGCGGCGGCGTTCGGTGACGTCGTCCACGACGTTGATGATGTAGCGCGGCGTGCCGGCGCGATCGCGAATGCCGATGCGTTGTGACGTGATGTAGTGCTCGCCGGTCACATGGCTGTGCCAGCGGTGCTCACCCTTGAAGAAGCCGCCGTTCGATTTCAGCATCGTGTCGTCGTCGGCGGTGATGGTTTCGGCGGAGGCGCGCGGGAAGATGTCGAACGCCGTTTTGCCGATCACGAGTGCTCGCGAAATCCCGAATTGCGTCTCGGCGACGCGGTTGACCAGCAGATAGCGGCGCGTATGCGCGTCCTTCACCGTGATCTGCGACGGGATGTGGTCGACGATCTCACGCAGGAAGGCATTGTTGCGGTCGCGCTCCTGCTCCAGGTTGCGCCGTTCGGTGATGTCCTCGATGGTCGCGACCCAGCCCCCGTGGGCGAGCGGCTTGATGATGATCGAGAAGCTGCGTCCGTCGACGGAGGACGTAACACTCTCCGTCACCTTGCCGTTGGCGACATTGGTCCGGACCATGGCGCAGAATTCGTCGACGTCGCCGTCGAACGAGCCGCTCGCCTTGCGCTGCTGCATCACATCCTCGAAGCAGCATCCCGGCTTGATGAAGTCGGACGAAAGCCCGCACATGTCGAGATAGCGCTGATTGCAGACCACCACGCGGGCCGACGTATCGAACAGCACAAGACCTTGGATCATGTTGTTCAGCGCGGTGTCGAGCCGCTGCCGCTCCGACTCCAGCCGCCGCTGGGCTTCGCGATCCTGCCTCCTGATCTGCCGTACGATGACGAACAGCACCAGCGCCACGGTGGACGCGGCCAGAGTGGCCGCGGCGATCAGCAAGCGGGTCTGCGTGCGCCAGTCGCTGAGTGCGGCTTCCACCGTGTTGGTTGCGACGATGACCGCCGGGAAATGCGTGAGTCTCGCCGCGGAGCCGAGCCGCGCGGTCTCATCGATCGGGTTGATGAAGCGCAGCGTATGCTGGCCGCCCTTGCGGGTGGCGAGATCGACCAGCGGCGCGCTGAGATGCATCTGCCCGACCGGCTCGTCCAGGTGGGGATAGCGCGCAAGCAGGGTGCCGTCGGTATGGAACATGGTGATTGCCGCGCTCGTTCCCGGCGCGATGGACGCGAAGAACTTCTCGTAGTGCAGGGGATTGATCCGCCGGATCATGACGCCGAGAAAGTTGCCATCCGGTCCGGCGAGGCGATGGGCGATGACGGTGTTCAGGCTTCCGTCGATCAGGCTGCGCAACGTTTCGGTACGCACCGGCGTGGAATGCGGATCGGATTCGAAGCTCCTGAAATAGTCGCGGCCGGAGATGTCGAGACCGGCCGGCGGCGGCAATTCGAGCGACCAGGTGATGATCTTGCCGTCGGCACCGAACAGCGAGAGATCGCCGAGAAACGAGACGCCCGTGGCCGTCAACGCCTGATAAGTATCCGGTGTCGACATCTTCGCCCTGAAGTCCTCCGGCGAAGTGATCTGGGGGATTCGCAACCGGGTGATCATGTTTGAGGCGATGATGTCGGAATCTTCGAACTGCTCGTCGAAATGGCGGGCGAGCAGCCGCACGGTGTTTTCCAGCTCGCGCTCGCTGTTGGCGAGCGCTCGCTCGCGAAATTCGCCGATCATCATGCTGGTGCCGACGAAGATCGCCATGACCAGCAAGGCGCCGCACAGCGTCAACCACAGCACCGGCCCGCGCATCGTCGCCGCGATCCGCCGCCAGCCGGCGCCTTGTCCGGACAGGACCTTGATCAGTCCCCGCATCAACCTGTGCATTCCTTTCGTCCCGGAGAACTCCATACGCCGCAGAATTCCCACAAATAGTTAGGAAGACCGGTTACTCAACGCTTAATAGGTATATTTTTGTATCTAAACGTACTGGTTGTGCATTTGCCGAACCGGGGTTGGAGCGATTCCCGTCGTTCCGACCTTCCTCTGGAGGGCGGGGGGCAATCATGCTGCGAGTTTGGTGCGCCGTCTCTCCACAAACTCGTTATGTCCGAGCCGTCAGGGGCGCCCCCGTCCTGGCACCAGCGAACGGGTCGGCGATGGTCGCGACAAGCCGGCCATGACAATGTGGAGGCGTCAGGGCCAGCGCACCAGGTCATGCGCGATTGCCTCGCCCGGCAGGGAGTTTGGCGGAGTTGTCGGACAAGGATTGTCCCGCGCTACCGGCGATAGCCGCTGGCGCGCGAATAGGCGACGCGGGTTTCCTGCGCGGGACGGGCCGCCATGCTGGCGCGCGATTCGCTCGTCAGCGGCGGCGCGGACTTCATGTCCTCGAGGAAGATCGGCTTGGCGAAGTAGTAGCCTTGCGCGTAGCGGATCTTGGTCGCTGCCTGCAGATAGGCCAGTTCCTCGTGCGACTCGATGCCCTCCGCGATCACGGTCATGCCGAGCGCTTCGCTCAAGGATTCGATCGCGCGCAGGATGCCCTGGCTGCGCGGCCGCTTGTGGATGTCGGTGATGAAGGAACGGTCGATCTTGATCTCGTCCGCGGTGATGTCGGCGAGCGCCGACAGCGACGAATATCCGGAGCCGAAATCGTCAATCGAGATGCCGACGCCGATCTTGCGCAGGATCGGCAGGATATGGTCCTGGAAATGCGACTTGGCGACGAAGGCGTCCTCGGTCACCTCGATCATGAAGCGCCTGGGAAACCCGGTTTCCTCGATCGCGCGGGCGAACGAACGCATGAATTCGAGGTTGCCGGCCTGCCTGGCCGCGACGTTGATGCTGATGGTTGCGTTGGGGCCGAACGTCTCGTTGATCAGGTCGATCGACTTGACGATGTCCGCCAGCACCACATGCGTCAGCTCGTCGATCAGCCCGAGCTCGACGGCAAGATTGATAAAGGTGCCGGGGGCCTGGATCACGCCATCGCCGTCGCGCAGCCGTACCAGCGCCTCGATGCCCTTGACCTCCTGCGTGCGGATGTCGACCTTGGCCTGAAATGCGCAGCAAAAGCGCTTTTCCAGGATCGCGAGCCGCAGCGACTGCTCGACCTTCATCCTCGCCAGCGCTTCGCGCTCCATGCTGGCGTCGAAGAATGCCGCGGACCCCTTGCCGAGGTTCTTGACCCGGTACATCGCGATGTCGGCATTTTGCCGCAGCGCCTCGTAGCTCCGGCCATGCTGCGGATAAAGGCTGACGCCGATCGAGGTAGAGGCGAAGATCTCGGACTCCTCGATGAAGAACGGCGCCTTTAGCCGTCCCTGCACGGTACGGATGAACTCGATGACTTCATGATCGCCGCCGATCGGGTTGAGCAGCAGCAGGAACTCGTCGCCGCTGATGCGGGACAGGATGTCGGTCTCGCGCAAAGAGAGGCCGAGACGTTTGGAGAACTCGACCAGCAGCGCATCGCCGATCGTGTGGCCGTAATAATCGTTGATGTGCTTGAAGTTGTCGAGGTCGAGGAAGGCGAGCGCGAACTGGCCTTGCGCGTCATCGTGGTTGATCAGGCTGTTGACGCGATGCTCGATCACGCGGCGGGTCGGCAGTCCGGTCAGCTCGTCGTAATAGGCGGAGCGGAACAGTTGGTCCTCGAACGCCTTCTGCTCGGTGATGTCGGCCGAGGCCGAGATGACAAGATTGCGTCCCGCGATCTGCACCGGTCGGTGCGAGGTGAGGTAGACGTGCTTCGATGCGCCGCAGGTCACGGCTTCCTCGAGTACCACGGGCTCGCCGTTGCGCAGCAATTCGAGACACGTCTCATGGCGGTTGTCGATCTGCGACGGCTGGCCGGAATTGGCGGCGAGCTGCATCTGTGCCGCGGCCGCTTCATTCACCATGAGAAACTCGCCGCGCTCGTCCTGGACGGTTACCCCGGAGGGCAGCAGGCGGAGAAGGTCGCGCAAAATGCGTAGTTCATCGCTGGAATTGCCTTCATTACCGGGCATTCGCGCGTCGGACTGAAAGTCGTTTTTGGTGAGAATTTGCATGGAAGTAGCTTGGCAAATTCCTTTGTAGTTTTGGTTAAGCGGATCTGCGAAAGCGGTGACAGAAAAGGGGCGGAGCGAAGTTTCGCAAGCCGTCGTGACGATCGTCATTAACAGAGTATCAATGCGCGGCAGGGTCGCTTGCGAAAGCGCTTGCGGGCCGCGCGCTTGACATCCGCAGGCGAAAACGCCGCACTTTTCCGGATCGTGCTTTCAGGCTGCCGGAAGGCGGCACTGCATCGTGCAATGAACGCCGGTCTTGAGGTAGCTGATCTCGGTCTTGCCGTCGAACGGCCGCAGCGCCGATTTCAGAAGCTTGGTGCCGAAGCCCGCTTCGCCGATCGTCTCGACCGCTGGGCCCTCGGTTTCGTCCCAGGTGACGTTGAGACGGTCATCATCCACCGTCCACGACACCTGCAGGAAGCCGCGCGGGGAAGAGAACGCGCCGTATTTGCCGGCGTTGGTGGCGAGTTCGTGGAAGATCAGCGCCAGCGAGACCGCGAGCTTGGCGGGCAGGAACAGCTGCTCGCCGTTGAGGTTGAACCGGACATGGCCGTAGGGGCCGAGCTCGGAGCGCAGCAAATCCTTGATATCGCATCCATAGCCGTCGACCCGCGCGATCAGATCGTCGGTTGCCGATAGCGCCCGGATGCGGTGGTCGATCCGCCCCCACACGTCGGGCCGATCCTGCAGCGCCTGATGCAGCACGGCATGGATGGTCGAGGACTTGTTCTTCAGCCGGTGCTGCAGTTCGTCCACGACAAGCTTGCGGTATTGCTCCTCCTCGATCAGGCGTCTGGAGATCTGGCGTTGCTGCAGGACTATGGTCCGATAGTGTTCGACACCCCAGATCGCGATGCCGCATACCACCCAGAAGATCATCAGCAGAGCGAAGCGGGCGGTATCCGCTGTTGCGCCGGAGAAGTTGACCGCGACGCCGAGCGCTCCGCTAGCCAGGGCGGTCGCGACCCCGACCCGATAGCCGCCAAAGGCGGTCGCGAAGAACACGGCCGGAAGGTACGGTGTAAAAAAAACATCCGGTCTGATCAGGGCGAGTCCCCAGCGCGCCGCGGTAGCCAGAACGAGACAGACCAGCGCAAAGCCGATTGCAAGCGGTAGCGAAGGCTGGGAAACGCCCTGCCAGCCGTGCCTGAACTCGTCGATCCACTTCGCCATCGCATCAATCAATTCACGAGATCAGCCGACCCAAAATATGGCCACTGCGACCGAAAATCTGCGGTTGTGTCCTTCAGGCCACAAGTGGACCCGGCGCGCCAGTGCCAGCCGCGCTGCGAGCTTGCTTTGGCCATCGCCGACGGAGATGATCCGCATCATCTCACCTGGATAATTGAGGGTATCGACATGGGACGGCTCGACGGCAAGGTCGCGGTGATCACGGGCGCGACCAGTGGTATCGGATTGCGCACAGCGGAAGTATTCGTCGCCGAAGGCGCCCGGATCGTCATCGCGGGACGCCGCGTGCCGGAGGGCGAGGCATTGGCAAAACAGCTTGGCGCGACTTGCGTGTTCCGCCAGACCGACGTGACGGTCGAGGATCAGATGAAGGCGCTGATCGCGCTTGCCGTCGAGAAATTCGGCCGGATCGACTGCCTGTTCAACAATGCCGGCGGTCCGGCACAGACCGGCGGCATCGAGGGCCTCGAGGTCGAACGGTTCGATGCGGCGATGGCCACATTGGTGCGCAGCGTGATGCTCGGCATGAAGCATGCCGCGCCCTACATGCGCAAACAGGGTTCCGGCAGCATCATCAACAATGGCAGCATCGCCGGACGGCTCGCCGGCTTCTCGTCGTCGATGGTCTATGGTGCGGCGAAGGCCGCCGTCATTCATTTCACCAAATGCGTGGCGATGGAACTCGGCGAGGCCGGCATCCGCGTCAATTCGATTTCGCCCGGCGCGATCGCGACCGGCATCATTGGCAAGGCGCTCGGGCTATCGACGGAGGCCGCCGAGAAGACCTCGGCGATGATGCGCGAGGTGTACCGGACCGCACAGCCGATCCCCCGCGCCGGCCTGTCCGACGACATCGCGCATGCGGCGGTGTTCCTGGCGAGCGACGAGTCGAGCTTCATCAACGGCCACGACCTCGTAGTCGACGGCGCGATCACTGGCGGCCGCAACTGGAGCCAGCAGCAACAAGGCTATGTCGAGTTGCGCAAGGCGTTCGGGCAGGGCGCTGGCCGATAGGCGGCGGCGCGAAAGGGGCCGTCGTCGCGAGCGAAGCAATCCAGCTTCCAACAGCTTCGGTTCTGATTGAATCAGAACCGGAGCTCTTGATTTTTGTTTTACGCGTTTTCTTTACGCTAACCGGCGTCCGCTTCGCCCGAAAACGCTATAACGCTTGCGAGGACGGATTGCTTCGGGCTCGCCAAAGCTTCGCTCCTCGCAACGACGGCTCGTCGCTCTACACCGGCTTCACCATCACGCGGAGCCCGTCGCGCGGCTTCGGGATCGGCCACATCTGCCAGCTCGGTGTGTAGCCCGCCGGCAGCGATACCTGAAGATTTTGCAGAAAATGTCTCGCGAAGCATTTCGCCTGCATGTAGGCAAAATGCAGGCCGAGGCACATATGCGCGCCGCCGCCGAATGGCACCCAGGCGAAACGATGTCGGCCGCGCTGTGCCTCGTCGGTGAAGCGCATCGGGTCGAAGCTATCAGGCTCGGGCCAGATGTCCGCCATGTGATGTGTGAACAGCGGATTGACGCCCATCAGGGTGCCGGCCGGAATCGCAAAACCCTTGAACGAGAAATCGCGCACGGCGCGACGCGGAATCGACGGCACCGGAGGCTTGAGGCGCAGCGCCTCCTTGAACGCCATTTCCGAAAGCGGCATGGCGTTGAGATGATCGAGGCTGGTGGGCTCTTCGGTCGCAATGCCGAGCGCGCTGACTTCGCGGCGCAGCTTCTGCTGCCACTCGGGATGGGCGGCAAGCTCGCCGACGAACGAAGTCAGCGACGACGTCAGCGTGTCGTGCGCGGCCATCATCAGGAAGCTCATGTGATCGATGATGTCCTGCTCGGACAGGAGGGCGCCGTCCTCATGCGTCGCCCGGCATAGCTGCGAGAACAGATCGTCGCCATCGCCTCGCGCGCGCCGGATCGGAATCTGCTCGGAGAAATAGGCGATGATGCGCTTGCGACCTTTCACGCCGCGCGCCATCTGGGTGCCCGGCAACGGCGTCCTGATCGGGGCGACGGAAGCGGCAACCATGTCAACGAAAGCGCGGTTGATTTCATTCACCTCGGGCCCAATGTCGGCTCCGAGGAACGAGGTCGCGGCAAGGTCGAGGGTGAGCTGCTTCATCGCAGGATAGATTGGCATTTCGCCGGGCCTTTTCTTCCATTTTGCGACGCGCGCGGCGATGCCCCGGTCCAGTTCAGTGAAATAGGACCTCATCGGCTCGGACTTGAAGGCAACCGACAGCGCACGGCGGTGCACGCGGTGTTCATCGAAGTCGCGCAGCATCAGTCCTCTCGGGAACAGGCGGCCGAGAACGAATCCCCAGCCAAGCTCGGAGGAGAACAACTTGGCCTGATCGAACAGCAGGAGCTGGTTGGCTTCTGGCCCGAGCGCTGTAATGCTGGTCTCGCCGAAGACATGGGCGCGATACACAAGGCCGTATTTCGCGGCGCTTCGCTCCACAAAGCCTTTGGGATCGGCGAGCGTTTCCAGCGTCTTGCCTATGAACGGCCAGCCCTCTTCGCCCGGAATGTGTTTCAGCGAATTGCGCTTCGGCGGCTTCAGCGTGGTCGCGGTGGACGACGCAACGTGGATCGACATGGCCGTTGCTCCAATTGGGTCGCGTAGCCGTGGTTGGTAGATAATCCTTCGCCGTCCCGATGCAAAGCGGCACTTCGTTCGTCGGATCGTGTCGCGGAGCGGCAGGTCTGTGCTATAGCGTTTTCGCGCCAGCCCGCCCAAACAACAATGCGTCAGGGCGTACCGAAAAATGAGGCGATCGCAAGGAGGGGCCGTTATGCCGATTTCATTTCGCGGTTTTGTTATCGCCCTCACATTGGGCAGCATCGCCATCGGATCGCCGGCGGCGCTGGCGCAAACCAAGCCGAAGATCACAACGCTCGGGCCGGATTTTCCCAAGACAGAGATCTTCATAGGCAACAGCTTCTTCTACTACAATAACAGTATGCATAGCCATGTGCTGGCGATGCAGCGTGCCGCCGATCCCGAGCACAAGCAGGACTATCGCGCCACCTCGGTGACGATCGGCGGCTCCGGCTTCGACTGGCATGATGTCGAGAGCTATTTCCGCACTGATGCGATCGGCAAGTATTCCTTCGACGACAACAACAACGTGGTCTTCAACAAGCTCGACCGGCTGTTCGATGCCGCCATCATGATGGATTGCAGCCAATGCCCGATCCATCCGACGCTGAAGCCAGTGTTTACCGAATACGCGAAAAAGGACGCCGACATCGTTCGCAAGCATGGAGCGCGACCGATCTTCTTCATGTCATGGGCCTATGCCGACAAACCGGAGATGACGGCGCAGCTTGCGGAGGCCTACACCATCGCCGGCAACGATAACGATGCGCTGGTAATTCCCGCCGGCCTCGCCTTTGCCCGCGCCCATGAGAAGCAGCCCGAACTCGTGTTGCATGCCATCGACCGTCGCCACCCTTCGCCCGCCGGCACCTATCTCGCATCCTGCGTGGTGTTTGCAGCGCTGACCGGCAAGTCGCCGGTCGGCAATTCCTATCGCGCGGGTCTCGACGAGCCAACCGCGAGCTTCCTGCAGCGGATCGCCTGGGACACGGTGCAGGATTATTACCGGAAGTAGCCCGGGTCGCGTCTTCCGCTGCTCGACGCGGGCGAGGAGAAGATGATGAAAGGTGATGCGGGCAGGATTTAGCTTCAGGCTTGGAACCCACTAAGAGCGCGAGGCACAGCAGCGGATGGCCGAAGCATATTAGGCCAGATCTAGCATCGTCCGCCACGCTTCGACCAAATCCGCTTCGAGACCTTCCACGCGGGAGCGACGGTAAATCCGATTGCCGGGATCGCTATCCCGCCGACCAACAGCCCAATGATCCCTGAAAGGAAGGTCTCAACCGTCCATTGCGCCACCGCGGCAATAGAGGTTAGCGTGTTAGCTGCAGCTTTGGCGGCGGACCCGATGGCATGACCGACAAAATGCACATCATACGCCTCGAGGCCGTGGACAATAATGCTTCCGCCGACCCAGATCATGGCTGCAGTACCGACAGCGCCGAGAAACGTGAGAAATCCCGGCATACCGAGAACCAGCGCGCGTCCGAATGCGCGACTCATGAAACCGCCAATTGAATCTCCATCGTGTCTTGCAAGAGCCACCCCGATGTCGTCGGCCTTCACGATCAAGGCGACCACGCCATAGACCGCGATGGTGATGCCGATTCCGACGACCGCCAACACCAGCGCCTGCATCCAGAATCTTGCATCAGGAACGGCCGCCAACGTAATCGCCATAATCTCCGCCGAGAGAATGAAGTCGGTCTTGACGGCGCTGGCGACTTTCTCGTCCTCGAGTGTCTGCGCGTTCACCGCAACCGTGCCCACGCGAGCTTCATGGTCGCGGGCCTTATGAGGCGCGATGACCTCCAGAACCTTTTCGGTTCCCTCGTAGCAGAGGTAGACACCACCCAACATGAGGAGCGGCACGAGCATCCCTGGAAGGAAATAGCTGACGGCCAGGGTGATAGGAAGCAAGACAAGTAACTTGTTCCGAAGCGAGCCAGCGGCGATCCTGGCCACGATCGGCAGTTCCCGCTCAGCCGAGAACCCGAATACATATCGTGGTGTAACGGCTGCATCATCGATTACGACAGCGGCCGCTTTGGCGCCCGCTTTGGTGGCTTGAGCCGCCACATCGTCCAGAGACGCAGCCGCCACCTTCGCGATCGCAGCAACGTCGTCGAGCAGCCCCAGCAGCCCTATGCTCATCGCATGTCCTTCTTTGGCACGTGGCAGCAACGTGGAGCCCGCACTGCACGTGAGCCGATCGTGTCGACAGCGGCATGTGACTAGTCCGAGCCTTCGTCAGGAATGTTCAATACCGTCCCACACGCCTTGCAATGCACGGCATCGATATCGTGGCGTTGCAGCCCGCAGATCGGACACGGGAATCGCACCTTGGCCGGCGCCAACAAGGCCTTGGCGAGATACAAGAAAAGCGTCACGCCGAAGATCATGATGACGACCGTTATCAGGCGGCCAATCGTTCCTGGCAAAGTGATATCGCCAAAACCGGTCGTGGTCAGCGCCGTGACCGTAAAGTAGAGCGCATCGGCATAGTTTGCGATCTGATTGTTGTGAGATTTCTGAGTCTCGTAGACAATCCCTGTCATCACGAAAATGAACACAGCGAGGTTCGCGACGGCAAAGATGACTTCCTCATTCTTTCGAAAGAAAGGACTGTCAATTCGTAGCCGCGCTACCATTTGAACGTCGCGCAGCAGCCGCAATGTTCGAAGCGTGCGCAGAAAGCCACCAGCTTCTCCGGCGAGCGGCGCAAGAAATGAAACAATCACCACCATATCCGTCCACGTCGACAGGCGGGTGAAGTCCTGCAGGGGGTGTCGGCTGATAATCAACCGCGCGGAGAAATCCGCAAGGATCAGGACGCCGAACACAACGTCCAGCGATTCAACGGCCTTGCTACGAGGCAGGAACGATGTGACGATGATAAATAGAACTGTAACAATATCGAGCACCAGCAAGGCATACCTGAACCGTACCCCGCCGGGAGTTTCGCCCTCATATAGTTGCCGAATCCTGCCCCTCACCAGTTCAAATGGGCTGGCGACAGTGTCAACCAACCCATGTTCACCTGAGTTGTGAGGGAGCACCATTGTCAACGCTGTCTAATCGGGAGTCAGGGGGAAACGACTATCCGGCGTATACTTGTCGACGGCTGCTGGCACTTCCCGTGAAGATCGGGCAAGAAGCTCTTCTTGCGACAAGCCGGTCTGTTTCACCAGCCTTGTCAAGACGTCCCGTCCGATGGCCTGCTTTAGCTTAAATGGCATTCCACGCCTCATACATCGCGACATTTCGCTGGGCTGCCGATTTTGTTCGCGGATGGCAGACTTTTGGCAATCGTCCGCGCGGCCGAACAATCGTTCTCCAAATAGCCGAACGCTAGGGACGATTCCTGCCCAGTTCGTCGTGGCTTGACACCCAATCGCCGGCGAGGATCGCGCTGGATAAGGATGTTTCGCCAGCAAGCACAACACCCGCACAAATTTCGGCAAACTTGTTGGATTTCCCGTTGCCGTAGCAGCCCAGCATCTCCAGACATTCCCTTTGCGTGGGCAATCCTGTCCCACCACCATAGGTGGCGACAATCAGCGACGTCAAAGTAATCGACCAGTAAAGGTCGCCATTGTCGAGCAGTTGGTTATACACCACCCCCGCATGGGATTCTGAGACATTCGCGACGTCCTGACCGGTCGCGATGAACATAGCGGTCAGGCCGTTGGCAGCGTGCGCGCCATTGTTGGCCGATCCCGCGAGGAATGCGCCAGCCTGCGAAATCTGGCGCGAATAGAACAGATCGCGCGTATCGACGCGCATCAGGTCCTTCAAAACATCTTTCCGAATGGTCGCTTCCGCCACCACTCGCTTCCCGCGCGTCACCAGCATATTAATGCGCGAATGCTTCTTGTCCGTGTCCATGTTTCCCGAGAGTATGTAGCGAGCCCCTCCCGGGTAATTCTTCTTGATCCACTCACACGCAGCGAACGTTGCTTTTCCGGTCATGTTCTGACCCGCGGCATCGCCGGTGGTGTAATTGAATCGCAGGTGGCGCAAAGGCCCAACTGAATATTGGTAGATGTTGATGAGCTTGCCCGAACGCGTAGTGGTCTCCGCTGCCGCCTTGATCTCGGTGAAGTGTTCATCGATCCAATGTCCGAAATCGCGTGCTTTCAGGGCATCGTCCCAAATGAATACCGGTGATCGCTGCATATATTGCTCGACGACGGTCGTCTTCACGCCCCCGCACTCGGACAGCAAACGCATTCCGCGGCTGTAGCTCGCGACGAGCGTACCTTCCGTGGTCGCGAGCGGGATGTAGAAGCGTCCACGCGCATGTTCGCCGACGATGAGCAAGGGACCAGCTAGCCCGATGGGGACCTGGGCGACTCCGATGAAATTTTCAACGTTGCCCGGAAGGATGGATGGGTCAATCGAATATTTGGCGACATGATCAAGCTCAGCTCCGGTTCGCTCGGTCACGAAGCGGCGTCTCGCGTCGGCGACGCTCTCGCGATAGTCGTCGTCTTTGTCGCGAGGGATCTTAAGGGATGACTCGGATGACACTTGTGCTGACATTTGCTTCTCCAAATCGTCGTCAATGTGCAGGTGCCGCCGCCGGGACGACCGCGGTCGATGCCGGGCGGATCGCAAGCAGTAGGAGTGTTCCGGACAGCAGGTAGAGGGCGATCACGAAATACATGCTGTAGATATTGTCGCCTGTGTTCCTGATGATAAGCCCGTTGATCGATGGACTCATCGCCGGACCAAGGTTGCCTAAGCTGCTGATGAGCGCGAGCCCGCCCGCGCGGGCACCGACGGACAAATATTCGCTGACCAGTGCGAAGAAGAGCGGTGTTGCCGATGCAATTCCGATGACCGCGAACGCCAAGGCCATGACCGATCCGACCAGGTTGCCCTGCAACAATGTCGTCACGAAGAGGCCGAGAGCCGCGATCGCGACGCAAGCGGCGAAATGCCAGCGACGCTCATGCCACTTGTCCGAATGCCGGCCGATCAGGATCATGCCGATGACCCCCACGGCGTTCGGGATTGCCGCATAGACCCCAATGAGGAATAGGTCTTTGACGCCCCAGCTCTGGATCAATGTCGGCAACCAGAACACCATCGTGTAGGTCGCTCCAAGCAGAAGGAAATAGATGAGCGACAGCACGTAGACCTTTGGGTCTCGCAGCATTTGCCCGAAAGTGCCAGCGGGCTCGCTTTCGACGTCCTTCACATCGTGCTGTAAGCTGTCGTCGAGCAGTTCCTTTTCGCCATGAGAGAGCCAGGCGGCATCGGAAGGCTTGTCTTCCAGAAGGAAGTAGACCAGGAAGCCGAGAATAACTGCGGGCACTCCCTGCACCAGGAACAGCCATTGCCAGCCGTGGAGACCGCCGAGCCCATCGAAATATTTCAGGGTCGCACCACACAAGGGTCCTGTAATCACGGACATGATCGTGGTGGCCGACATGAAAATCGCGATCACCCGACCGCGCCGCACTGACGGATACCAGTAGGTAAAATACAGAATGACACCGGGGAAGAAGCCTGCCTCGAAGGCACCAAGCAGGAATCGCACCACATAGAATTGCAGAGGCGTCGATACGAACATCATGGCTGATGCAGCAAGGCCCCAGAGGACCATGATGCGCAACAGCGTTTTGCGAGCGCCGATCCTCTCCAGGAGAAGATTGCTCGGCACTTCGAACAGGAAATATCCGATGAAGAACATGCCCGCACCGAGACCGTAGACGGCGTCATCAAACGGCAGGGTTTGCTTCATCTGAAGCTGCGCATACCCGATGTTGATGCGATCGAGATAGGCGATCATGTAGGAGATCAGCAAGATCGGGATCAGGCGCCGGTCAATCTTCGAAAATAGCGCCTTGATAGCCCCGCTTTCGAATAGCGGTGACGACCTGTTTGCAGCGGTCGGTTGCATGTTCGTTACCTCCGCGAAGATTCGTTGGTTCTACGTCTGCTCGATTTAGCTGGGCGCCTTCGGCCGTGCTCTGGCGGTCTTCTTCGTGGAGACCTTGTTCGGTTCGATCACTGCGTTTGGTTCGATCACTGTCGACGCCGCAGACTCGACGCCGGCGTCCGCATGGATCGTCGGCAGCGCCTCCATCTCGCGCAAGGCGGTCTGCAAGTTGGCGACGATCTCGTAGGATTCTTCCTGTGACACCACACGCCGACAGGCGGTGAGGCCGAACTCCAGCAACCCGGCGTAGCTCTGCACCGTGATGTTCAGCCCACTGCCGTGATACGGGATTGAGACCGGATAGTAATGCACCATCCGCGCGCCGGCCATGTAGAGCGTCATAGGCGGACCGGGAACATTCGAGATGACGACGTTGCCGGCCGCCGGCGCGCGGCTCGCGAGGTTGGAGCGGCCGAGCAGCGAGGCGAGCCCGGTCATAAGCCAGGGCGATCCCGTGATCGGCACTTGTAGCCCGAGCACCGGCTTCAGCTCCTTTACCACCGCCTTCGCCGCTTCGGACGACGCGTGGATCGCCTTCAGGCGCGACGGCAATTCCGTTATGTCGGTCGCCAAATCGACCCGGACCATCGACACCTGATTGTTCATCGCACTGTCGCCTTCTGCGCGCAGGCTAACCGGCACCATGGCGATGAGCGGCTCCTTTGGCAGCAAGTCGCGTTCCTTCAAGAAGCGATACAGTGCGATACTGCACATCGTCATCACGATGGTATTGACTGTGCCACCGACGCGCTTACCGAGTTCCTTGATGTCCGCGAGCGGCACAGACAGCGTGCTGTAGGAACGCTGGTTGGTGATCGAGTCGTTGAAGATCGTCTTTGGTGCGAGGCCCAGGTTCAACGAACGGGCGCCGCTGGCCGCTCGCTGGCTCGCGACGACCTTTGCTGCTGCAGCCAAGGCCTTTGCCGTACCGGGCAGCACATCGGCAAGCTTGCGGTATTGGCTGGCCGAATTGGCGACCGCGGCCTGCAGAAGTTCGGTGATGCCGAGCTGGTAGGAACTGCTGCCGCGTTTGCGTCTCGGAGGCGGTACTTCGCGCATCTCGGGCGACACGTCATAGAGCACTTTGGCGAGTTCCACCCCAGCCTTACCGTCGACCCCGCTATGATGCGCCTTGCTGTAGAAAGCGACCTCTCCATTCTCGAGGCCTTCGATGACGTACATCTCCCACAACGGGCGACTGCGATCGAGCAACGTCGAGTGCAGCCGTGCGATCAGCGCCTCAAGCTGCCGCATGGTCCCCGGGCGGCGCAGCGTCACGCTGCGCACATGGTAATCGAGATCGATATCGTCGTCCTCGATCCAAACCGGTTCGGAAAGTTCAAAGGGCATCTGCGCCAGTTTGCGATGCAGCACCGAAGCGAGGTGCAGGCGTTTGCCCAGCATCGCCTTGACATCCTCGTAGTAGTCGCCCTGGTAACCCTCGGGAAGCTCGAAAAGCATCAAGCTGCCGACATGCATCGGCGTTTCCGGCGTTTCGAGATGCAGAAACGAGGCGTCAACGCTACTGAGTTGATCCATTCTCGTGGCTCCTTTGTGGTGTCGATCGAGCCGAGGTTGGGATGTCGCCGATGTCGCTGCGTCAGGCGACCGTCTTCATGTGATCCCCTGGCAGAATCTTCAGATCAGCACCTAGACCGCGCGTTTGCGTTTCTCCTCGTCGTACAACGCAGTCTTCAAAGGCTTGCCCACTGCCGTCAGCGGCAGTTGAGCGAGGATTTCGAGCGCCTGCACCATTTCGTGCTTGCCGAGCTTGTCCTTCAGAAACGCCTGCAATTGTTCGAGGGTGAAAGCCGTGGCATTGGCCTTCAGCTGGACAAAGGCCTTGGGCGACTGGCCGCGATATTTGTCGGGGATGCCGATGACCGCGACCAATTCGACCGCTGGGTGCTTGTAGATCGCTTCCTCAAGGACACGCGGATAGACGTTATAGCCGCTGCACAACAGCATGTCCTTGGTGCGATCGACGATGAACACGAAGCCGTCCTCGTCCATGTAACCGACGTCGCCCGTACGCAAGAAGCCGTCAAACGTCGTGACATCAGCCGTCGCTTCCGCGTTCTTCCAGTAGCCTTTCATAACATTAGGTCCCTTAATGCAGAGCTCGCCGCGCTCGCCGAGTGGGACATATTGCGTTGGTTTATCGAGGCTGAGGAACTTAATGGTTATGCCCGGCATCGGCATTCCGCAGGAGCCGGCCTTGCGCTTGCCGTTGACCGGCGTGAAAGTTCCGGTCGGCGACGTTTCGGTCATGCCCCAGCCTTCGCTCATGTTGCAGCCGGTAATCGCGCAGAATTGCTGCGCTAATTCGAGGGGCAGCGGAGCCCCGCCCGAGCCACAATATTTGAGCGAGCGCAGACTATGCTTGGAGATCTCCGGATGATTGATCAGCGCAGTGAACATCGTGGGAACGCCGCAAAAAATGCTCACCTTTCTATTCGAAATGTCATTCAGCGCCGCCAGGGGATCAAAGCGCATGTGCTGAATGATCTCCCACCCTCCGAAAACGGCAAATAGAACATTCACCGTAAGTGCATAGATGTGGAATGGCGGCAGCATGGCGAGCAAGCGCTCTTGCCCTTCGACCAGAACCGGAGGCGTACCATTGGTGGTCTCCCACGCCTGCTGGCACGCGCTGGTCAGGTTCGCATGCGTTAGCATCGCGCCCTTGGGCAGACCGGTGGTGCCCCCCGTGTACTGGAGCGCAGCAATCGTCTCCCGCGGATCGGCAACCGGATAGACCTCGTACCTCCCGTCGTTGTCGAGCAACTTGGCGAAGCTGATGTGCCGATCGTCCCATACAATTTCGCTCAGTTGTTTGGCGGCTTTCATCTCCGCCGTCACCGCGTCGGGCGCAGACGTCATCTCGCCCAGGCTGCCGACGATCAATTTCTTCAGCCGTGTCTTGCCGAGCATGGTCTCCATCTGAGGATAGAGCGCGGCCAGGTCGAGTGTGATGAGGAAGTCGGTACGGCTGTCCTCTATTTTGTGTTCCAGAACAGCTGCGGCGTCGAGTGGCGAGTAGTTGACCACCGTGCCGCCGGCCTTCAGCACCGCGAAGAATGCAATGATGTAATGCGGCGTATTCGGGAGGTACAGGCCGACATGCACGCCCGGCTTCACGCCAAGCCGCTGCAGCCCGCATGCAGCGCGGCTCACGTAATCGCCCAACTCCCGATAGGTCAGGCGCTTACCCATAAAATCAATCGCCGGCCGATCAGGCCACTTGCCGACGGTATTATCGAGAATTGTCTGCAGTGGCGCAGGAGTGATTTCCTTGTCCCAGCGCACACCGGCGGGGTAGGAGTTGATCCAGGGCATATTGTTCATGGCATTCCTCCCTGTGTAGCCGCCACGGTCGCGGATGGCGTAGACCTTTATTAAGTTGCGGATGTTTTGGTGTGTCGGACGGCACTCCTGATGGCGTTCATATTCGCGGAAGACGGCCGCCTCCGTGCTACTTCGGCTGCAGCAACTTCTGCAGATTGGCCAGATTCTCCTGCATGCGGTCCTGCACGACCTTCCAGGCGTTGTTGCGCGACTGCGCTTCCATCTCGGCGAGTTCACGAATATTCGCGATCACCTGTTGTACGCCCTGCTTGCCGGCTTCCGCCTGTTTCGCTATCGCTTCGCTGCTGGTGGCATCCTTGACGGCGGCCTGCCATTGCGCGAGCGTCTCTTTCAGAATTTCGTTGCGCCGCTCGATAAGCGCCCTGACACCTTCATAGGCTTGCCGGTTCGCCTCTACCAACGTTTCCAGGTCCTTACGCTGCCAATCGACCAACGCCGCGACGTCGACACCCGGCAACTGAAATTTCTCGGTCAACTTCTTGATATCGTCGAGCCACTGCTTGGACGTGTCGTCCGAGCCGATCGACTGCTTGCTGGTTTCCATGGGACTCCTCCCTTGCTTTGATAGTGACAACAAAAACGCGACGCTAGCTACGTACGAAGCGGCGCGAGGCGGCGCCGCGCACTATCAGCTGCGCTTCGGATCTGGATACAGTAAGCTGCGCAGGCCACTGCGATCGAAGGGACGCCAATTTTCTTCCGATAGCGCGAGCCGATCTGCGATCGCGTACAGCACGACAGGATTGTGGCCCAGCCCGGAATGACTACCCTCGACCTCGATGTTCTGCGTCGTAGGGCTCTCTTGTTCAAGGCATCCCTGCCACGCGACGATACCGTCGGTGCGCGTGTAGATTGCCGTGCTCGGCACCGGCGGCGGGAGCTTCATCGCTTCGCGCCCGGGCCAATCGCCGGCAGCGCGCCCGCTCAGGGCTTCGTAGAGCCGCCAGGCGTTGCTCGCCTTCGGCTCGTTGGCGAATGGGCTGCCGAGCGTAATAACCTGGCGCACCAAGGCCGGTACCCTCCGCGCCAATTCGCGCGCAAAAACGCCGCCGAGGCTCCATCCGATCAAGCTTACCTTGCGCCGGTAGCGCCCGGACAATTCCGCGAGCCGAGCATCGATGCCGGCCTCGACGCCCGGGCGTGGGCCATTGTTGCGGCCCTGCTCCCAGCCGTGCGCCGCATAACCCTGCTCCTTCAGATAGGCGCGGAGCGGGCGCGTCGAAGCATCGCTCGCGGCAAGACCGGGCAGCACGAGCACCGGATGACCATCACCACGCGGTGCCAGTCGCAGCAGCGGATAGGCCGCGAAGAACGCCTGCAGTTCCCAAATTCCACGCAGTTCGAGCCACAATAGTTGGCGCGATGGCGGGCTTGAGCGGTGAATGGCCGTGTCCATGTCAGAACGTTTCCTCCGGTCGTTCCGGTCGCGTGGCGCACTGACTGCATTCTTTTTCAAGTCGTAGTGCTTCGATTGCGGATCGAAGCGCAGAAGCCTCGATCATGCATTCGTGCAGCTTGATTTCACTGGCTTCTTCAGCGCAGGCGGCTACGAAAATACCTTTAGGCAATGAAGCTGCTAACCAGTTGAGAGCTTCACTTTAAGCCGTATGACCCGACCAACCGACCCGAGTGTTGACATAGATCAATCGTTCAACGCGTGACCACGTGTGTCCCTGATCTTGGCTGCCGGGCCGACCAGGATTGGCTGGATGATGCCGGCTCCAGCGCTATCTCCCGCACCGTGCAACGATGTCTCGTCGCGGGGGTGAACCACGATAGTCGGCACTGGCGAGATGCTCTGCGTTGCGGCGATCAATTTGTCATACTTGGTCCGGGATTTCGTATCGCCGGTCTCCGCTGCCGTTGCATTCATGATTCCCCCTCGGGATCCGCGCAGATCAGTCAGGCAAAGCACGCAGAAGCGGCTACGGCTGCGCGAGCTTGATTTAGATCAAGCATCTACGAACTGATCGAGACCAATCTTTGAGGCCGCTGCCTGTATGGATTTCACCCGCACGGGCACCTAATCAAACATACGCTGGTGGGAGACGTACCATGAAAGCAAGCGCCGCTCTCAGAAAGGAAGTCGACACCGGGGATTGCTGGAAGGGATTCCGGCCGGGAGACTGGCAGACCTCCATTAACGTTCGCGATTTCATTGTCCGAAACGTCACGCCTTACAGCGGCAACGAGGACTTCCTCGCAGGGGCATCGCAGCGCACAAAAGCGGTTTGGGCGAAACTGCAACCGTATTTCGCGGATGAAAGGAAAAAGGGAGTCCTTGCGGTCGATACAAAGTCTCCGTCGACAATGCTCGCCCACAAGGCAGGTTACATCGATCGCAATAATGAGGTTGTGGTGGGACTTCAGACCGATCAGCCGTTCAAGCGGGCAATCTTCCCGTTCGGCGGGCTGCGAATGGTAGAGGCGGGCCTGAAGGCTGCCGGCTTCGAGCCGGATGCAGCCGTGCACGAGACGTTCACGAAATACCGGAAGTCGCACAATGACGGGGTATTCGACGCCTATACGCCCGAAATCATGAATTGCCGTAGATCGGGTGTCATTACCGGACTTCCGGATGCCTACGGCCGCGGGCGCATCATCGGCGACTATCGTCGAGTCGCTCTCTACGGTGTCGATCGCCTCATAGAAGGAAAACGCGCGGAGCGTGCGCAGATCGACGACATGTGGCCGACCGACGACATCATTCGGATGCGCGAAGAGCTGTCCGAACAGCTTCGCGCACTCAAGGATCTCGCTTCGATGGCGAAGCTCTATGACCGCGATATTTCAAAGCCGGCCACGAATGCTGAGGAGGCATTCCAATGGACCTATTTTGCCTATCTAGGCGCAATCAAGGAGGCCAACGGGGCGGCGATGTCGATCGGTCGCATCTCAAGCTTCCTCGACGTCTACATCGAACGCGACTTGAAGACAGGCATTCTCGACGAGGCTCGGGCTCAGGAGCTCTGGGACCAGCTGGTGCAGAAACTGCGCATCGTCCGCTTCCTTCGCACTCCGGACTATGACGCGCTGTTCAGCGGCGACCCCTATTGGGCGACCGAGTGCGTCGGCGGCATGGATCTCGACGGGCGTGCTCTAGTAACGAAAAGCAGCTACCGCATGCTGCATACCCTCTACAATCTGGGACCCGCGCCGGAGCCGAACATCACGGTGCTCTGGTCGAACCACATGCCTGCGCCCTTCAAACGGTACTGCGTGAAGGTCAGCCGCGACACGTCCTCGCTTCAATACGAAAACGACGATCTGATGCGGCCTTTCTGGGGGGACGACTACGGGATCGCCTGCTGCGTCTCAGCGATGCGGCTGGGCAAGCAGATGCAGTTCTTCGGCGCCCGCGTCAACCTTGCGAAGGCTCTGCTTTACGCCATCAATGGCGGCCGCGACGAGGTCTCCGGCGAACAGGTCGCACCCGGGACTATGCCAGTCGCTGGCGACTTCCTCGACTATGACGACGTCATGGTCAAGTTCGACACGACGATGGAATGGCTGGCAAAGACGTATGTGCACGCCATGAATTGCATTCACTACATGCACGACAAGTACTTCTATGAGCGACTGGAGATGGCCCTTCACGACCGCGACATCCTGCGGACCATGGCCTTCGGCATCGCCGGCCTTTCGGTGGTCGCCGACAGCCTCAGCGCCATCAAGTACGGGAAGATCCGAGTTACGCGCGATGACAGAGGCTTGATTGTCGACTATCAGAACGAAGACAACCAGTCGACGCCGCAATTCGGCAACAACGACGATCGGGTCGATCAGATCGCCTCAAGCATCGTCACCAGCTTCATGGAGAAGATCCGCAAGCATCCGACTTACCGTAACGCGACGCACACCCAGAGTGTGCTCACGATCACCTCCAACGTCGTCTACGGCAAGGCTACCGGAAACACTCCGGACGGCCGGCGCAAGGGCGAGCCATTCGGGCCCGGCGCCAATCCGATGCACGGACGCGACAGCCATGGCTGGCTGGCCTCCTGCCTTTCGGTAGCGAAGCTTCCGTACAGGGATGCGCAGGATGGCATCAGCTACACGGTCTCTGTCGCGCCCCAAAAGGCTCATCTGTCGGAAAGTCAACTGCTGGACGAGGCGGTGAAGGCGTTCGACGTCTATTTCGATCGGGGTGGCTTCCACATGAACCTGAACGTCATCGACAGGGAGACGCTCGAAGACGCCATGAAGAACCCAGACAAATATCCGCAGCTCACGATCCGGGTCTCGGGTTACGCCGTGAATTTCGTGCGGCTGACGCCCGAGCAGCAGCGAGACGTCATCAGCCGCACTTTCCACGGCCAGATCTGACCGAGGTGCGCTATGTCCACGGTGCAGGCATTGGAGCCCGGAAGTCGTCACGACCTCCGGGTCGGAATTTCGCCCGACGCGCCCGATGAAGACAAGATCAAGGACGAAGTCGGCTCGTTTGGCTATTGCCATTCCTATGAAACGTCATCGCGCTACGATGGCCCTGGCCTTCGCCTCGTGCTTTTCGTCTCCGGTTGCCTTCTGCGGTGTACCTATTGTCACAATCCGGACACCTGGCATCTCAAGGACGGCACCTATGTCTCGGTCGATCAGGTGCTCCGCCGGATTAGCGATTTCGCACCGTCAATCCAGGCCCTTGGTGGCGGGCTGACCATCTCGGGCGGCGAGCCGATGGTGCAGCTTGCATTCACCCGACGGATATTCGCCGGCGCCAGAAAAATGGGTCTGCACACGGCCATTCAGACCTCGGGATTTCTCGGCGATCGCGCGGACGAGGCCTACTTGTCGGAAATCGATCTCGTTCTTCTCGACATTAAAAGTTCGGACCCGGAAACATACCGACGAGTTACCGGCCGCGACCTGGCTCCGACGCTTCGCTTCGCTGAGCGTCTTGCTTCGATGTCGAAGCCGGTTTGGGTTCGCTTCACGCTCGTGCCCGGCGAGACCGACGATCCCGCGAATGTCGACGGCATCGGGCGATTTGTCGCGCCGATGAAGAACGTCGAGTGGGTGGAGGTGCAGCCATTTCACCAGATGGGCTCGTTCAAATGGAAGGCGATGGGCCTCGATTACAAGCTCGAAGACACGCTGCCAGCCGACCGCGAACTGGTGGGTAGGGTGATCGAACAGTTCCGGGCTGCGGGGTGCCAAGTGCGCTGATCGATCTATCAATCCGGCTATCCGGGAGCAAAGAATGTTGGATCTAGCTCGCGATATCATCGGCAGTCAGCCGATCCTGACGGCGTTTCTGGCGATCGGGTTGGGCTATCTGGTCGGCCAGATCAACATTGCGGGGTTTTCGCTTGGGGTCGGGGCGGTTCTGTTCGTCGGCCTTGCAATCGGGGCGTTTGCGCCCAAAGCCCAGATTATAGGCCCGATTGGGCTCACGGGCCTGATCATGTTTCTATACGGCATCGGCATCCTTTATGGCCGCCAGTTCTTCGAGGGCATGGTTGGCGTCGGCCAGAAGTACAATCTGTTGGCGCTCGTTGCCTGCATCGCAGGCCTCTTCGTTGCGCTCGGACTGGGACACATCTTCAGCATCAAGATCGGACATACGCTCGGTCTTTATGCAGGATCGATGACCAGCACCGCGTCGCTTCAAGCGGCACTCGACGTCATGAAGAACAAGGATCCATCGATTGGCTATTCTATCGCGTATCCGTTCGGCGTTATCGGACCGATCCTCTGCATCTATTTCATGACGCGCATTGTGAAGCCGAAATTTCCGGTAAAGGCTCAGCGTTTCCACATGGCTGAGATTTCAATCGGCCAGGCGTTTAGCGGGAAGAAGCTCCAGGATTTGACGAGCACCGCCTTGGCCGACGTTCAGGTTACGATGGTTCGAAAGGGTGGCCGAAACTTCGTTCCAGAACCCGAGATGGCATTGTCCGCGGGAGATGCCGTTTTGGTCGTCGCGGAGCGTGAGGATGCGATTGGCAAGGCCGCCGCGCAACTCGGGAGTCTCGAGCCGGGGAGGTTGGCAAGTGATCGTGCCGATCTGGACTACATCCGAGTTTTTGTCGGAAAGGCGAGTGTGGTTGGTGTACCTCTCGCCAATCTTCCGATGCCAGCCGGTTATCCGACACATCTTTTGCACGTCCGGCGATACGATGCTGACTTGGTGCCGTCGCCGGACTTGATGCTGGAATTTGGCGACCGCGTCGGCGTGCTGCTGCCACCCGATCGGAAGGAAGAGATCCGGCGTCACTTCGGCGATACAGTTAAGGCAGCGGCCGAATTCAGCTATGTCTCGCTTGGGATTGGAATGGTTCTGGGTGTTCTGCTCGGACTTATTCCAATTCCAATTCCCGGCGTCGGCATCGTGACACTCGGCATCGGAGGCGGACCGCTGATCGTCGCGCTAATTCTCGGCAAGCTCCGTCGCACCGGCCCATTGCTCTGGACGATGCCCTTGCCTGCGAACATCGTTCTGCGAAATTTCGGCTTGGCGATGTTTCTCGCAACCGTTGGCGTCAATGCCGGCCAACCCTTCGTCCGCACTGTGGCCGAGTCGGGCTTTACGATGCTGTTTATCGGAGTTGCCATACTACTGACGACGGTGTTCATCGTCCTGCTGGTTGGCCATTACATACTTAAGATACCGTACGACGACTTGGTCGGCGTGGCATCCGGAGCGACGGGAAACCCGGCCATCCTGGTCTATTCGACAAAGATGGCGCCGACCGAACGCCCGGACATCGGCTACGCCATGATCTTCCCGTCGATGACCTTGGTGAAAGTGATCTCTGCGCAGATCGTCGGGCTCCTGGCGACAGGTGGAGCTGGCGGGTAGGGATGCGTGCGCGGCGAGGGAGGTAAGACAGCGATGGCCGAGCCGATACCCGCGCCACAGCCCATTTTCAATCTGCAAGCTTACAGCCCCGCCGAGATTAAGGAGGCTGTCGAGAAGGTCGGCGTGAAGAAAGCCAATCTACCCTTTCTCGCCTCCTTCATGCTGGCGATCGTGGCAGGCGGCGGCGTCGGCTTCGGCGCGCTCTACTATACCATCGTCGCCAGCGATGCGTCCCTCAGCTTCGCCACCGCACGCGTCGTCGGCGGACTGGTTTTCACGCTTGGATTGGTACTCGTTCTTGTAGGAGGCGCCGAGCTGTTCACGGGCAACAACCTGATCGTGATGGCTTGGGCCAGTGGAAAGGTTTCCACGCGGACGATGCTGAGTAACTGGACTATCATCTGGTTCGGTAACTTGTTTGGGGCGCTTGGACTAATCGTCCTTGTCTTCTTTTCGCATCATCTGGACATGAACGATGGCCGCATCGGCTTGTCTGTGTTGAATACAGCAGCCGGGAAAATCCGTCCCGATGTGGTGACGCTGTTTTTCAAGGGAATTCTGTGCAACGTGCTCGTGTGCGCGGCAGTCTGGCTCGCCTATGCAGGCCGATCCGTGACCGACAAGATGATTGCGGTCGTTTTGCCGGTCTCGGCCTTCATAGCGGCCGGCTTCGAGCACTGCGTTGCCAACATGTATTTCCTGCCCCTGGCGTGGCTGTTGATCCAGACAGGCCACGCTCCGGCGAATTTCGACGCATCGCCGATCACCATCACGGGGATTATCCACAATCTCCTACCTGTGACGCTTGGCAATATCGTGGGTGGTGCCGGATGTGTCGGCGCGGTCTACTGGGCGATTTATCGGGCGGCGTTCGGCGCATCGTATCGCGACGAGAAGTAACGGGTTCTGAATCTAACGACACGTGCGAGGACTATCATCATGCCGCTACAGACCGCCAATTGGGAGCCGAACAAGGAAATGGCTGTAGGCAAAGGAGCAACCGTTCAGCAGTTCTTCACAACCTTGGGCAAGGACCGGTTTGAGATCAACGTTGCTCCATGGGGTGAAGGGCAGTTGAAGGTGAACGGTCAGGAGGTCGCACGGACCGCCGAAGCGAAGGATCGCCGCCACGCCTTCGCCACCCTCAAGCAGGCCGCCGAGAGATATGCTCGCGGCGAACCCCTGGAGATGCCGAAGAACGGTAAGGCTCGATTGATTCCGGCTGTCAAGGCGAAGCTGCTGGAAGGCAAGAAGGGGCTGGTCGTGGGCATCGCCAACGAACAATCAATAGCATGGGGTTGTGCCGCCGCCTTTCGCGCGTTCGGCGCCGATCTCGCCGTCACCTATCTGAACGAGAAGGCCAAAAAGCACGTCGATCCGCTGGCGCGGGCCCTTGAGTCCTCCATCGTTATGCCGCTGGACGTCCGCGAGCCGGGGCAGATGGAAGCCGTGTTTGAGCGAATTGCAAAGGAGTGGGGCAAGCTGGATTTTGTCGTACATTCGATCGCATTCGCGCCACAGCAGACGTTGCACGGCCGGGTGGTCGACGTGCCGCTGGATGGATTTTTGACAACCATGCAGGTCTCATGCTGGACGTTTCTTCGGATGGCTCATCTGGCCGAACCGCTGATGAAGAAAGGCGGGACCCTTTTTACGATGACATATTACGGCAGTCGAACGGTTGTGAAGAACTACAACATTATGGGTGTCGCCAAGGCCGCCCTTGAAAGTGCAGTCAGGTACGTCTCCGCGGAGCTGGGACCAAAGGGTATTCGCGTGCACGCCATCTCTCCGGGGCCGCTGGCGACCCGGGCGGCTTCAGGCATTCCCGAATTCGACAAGCTGCTCGAAAAGGCGAAAGCCAAGGCTCCCGCAAGGAGTCTCGTAAGCATCGAAGACGTCGGTGCGGCAACTGCCTTCCTCGCACACGACGTGGCGCGACTCATCACCGGAGATACGATCTACATCGACGGCGGGTATCATGTAATCGACTGAAGCGGTTCAACGCGTCGAAATTGGATTTGAACATCGAAGTGATTGAAGCCGACCAAGAGTTGCAGGAGCGAGGGCGCGACGCATTTGCCGCGACTTCCTGTCACGTAGTGTGAATTGCAACACAGGACACAGGCGCAAACCGACGTGGGCCGGTGATGCGCGTCTTCAGACGCGCATCCCGTAGATGTTTGGTCCCGGCGCTCCACGCCGTCACGCTGGCGTCACCGATTGGCTTTGGCCGGGCTGATGGCACATCAGGGCAACGGCCTCGAGCTTTTTCCTCAGCTCGAGTGTCGGTAGATCAAACTGCGCTGCGCCTCCCGGCAAAGAATCCGTATAACGCCAGCAGGATTATCGCTCCCACTACGGCACCAACGAAGCCGGCGCCCTCGCCAGCCTTGTACCAACCGAGCGCTTGTCCGAGATAAGATGCGAGGATCGAACCCACGATGCCCAAAATGGTCGTCATAACGAATCCTGAAGGTTCGTTGCTTCCGGGCATGATGAATTTTGCGACCACGCCCGCCAAAAACCCAATAATAATGGTCCAGATGATGCTCATTTTGCTTTCCCTATGGCGGTGCACTCAAATATCGCGAGAGGGCACACGGCCGTCCGGCGTATATTTATCGACGGCCGTTGGCAGTTCTCGCGAAAGTCGGGCAAGAAGTTCTTCTTGCGACAGTCCCGTTTGCTGCACCAGCGTAGCCAAGACATCCTGTCCGATGGCTTGCTTGAGCTGAGGAGCCGAGATCTCCTTGTTGGGGCCGGGGCCGACCCAGGAGTCGGCTGCCTCTCCTTGTCCGTTTTTCGTGAATTGCTCGAGCAATTCTCCGAGACCGCCGCTAAGCAGGCTTCCGACTCCTCCTCCACCTAGAAGGCCGCCAAAAACGTTTGAAAGATCGCCCTGTGCCCGCGCCTGTCCGCCGCTGTCGCTTTTGGAAGCGCCGCCCGTCGCGCTGTTGAAAATTTCCATCAGCTTGTCCCGATTCTGATATCCCGCAAGGGCAAGCATTCCGAGAAGCGCAGTCATTGATGGCATTCCACGGCTCATGATTCCCTCCTGCAACGAGTTCTCACTGGGGGTCTTTGCCTCCGGTCTAACGGTAGTGCCCGTTTGCTGGAGGCAATCTTTGACATGAATCAATGTAATTGCATTTGCGGAGGGCCGCCGCGAGCCGGACGACTTTGGTGGGATCGGATTGAACCGAAGTACAAAGGGCGCTTCGGCACTCCGAGAGCGCCGGCCAGATGCAGCTAGAGTGGGATGAAGTCAGGTCGAATCGGTTCAGCGGCTGGCTCCTTGCACCTCGCCCCGCCTGCGGGGAGAGGTCGGAACGCATCGTAAGATGCGTTCCGGGTGAGGGGAAGCCTTCCGCGGATTCTTCTGTCGCCGTTTACGCGGAGACGGCCCCTCACCCCAACCCTCTCCCCGTAAGTGCGGGGAGAGGGAGCGCAATTCTTTCGAGGTTGCTACTCGACTTAATCTCATCACGCTCTGGAAAGGGCGCCCGCGGCCAAAGTCGTAACGTCCGCTTAGGGTCCAACAGCGGTCGATCGTCCCCGATGGTCAAAGGGACCCTCAGCTATCGGTTCGGGAATGGACATGTCGCACCTGCCACGCTCGTGCGCTAGTTCAAGCGTTACCAGACGCGCCAGCAATGTAGCTGGATGAATTTGGCCGATGATCGCCTCGACAATGGCAAGACTGCGCGCATACGGATGCGGAGATACAACGTCGCCATGGCATTCGTGCGGGACAATGAGCGAGCCGTGCAGCTATTGCATCACTTGGCGAGCCTCGAAGCACGACGGGCACGGGCAGGGCCGTGCATCCTTCGAGGCTCGCTACGCAAGCGCCTCAGGAAACAGGACCCGCGCCGACGCACTGTGCGAACGAAGAACCTCACGCCTTCCGCTTCGCGGCTTCCTTCTGCAAATCCGGCGCATTCACGGCAGGGATCGCGATGCGGCCGGGGCCGGTGTGGGCAAGCGCGGCAGCGGCCTTGTCGTTTTCCATGATCTTCGCCATCACGGCTTGTCCTGCGCGTTCGAACACAGCGCGATTGTCGATCACGAACTGGCGCGACGCGCGCAGGCCGTCGATGAAGCCGTTGATCTCCGGGATCACATAGCGTGCGACCATGTCCCAGCTCCGGCGGGTGTTTTCCGGATTGGCCCAGTCATGCACGAAGCCGACGATGGTGCCGACGCCGCCGGAGACGCTGACAAGGTTCTTGATCATCTTCACGAGATCGTCGGGCGTTCCGATGGTGGACGCCGCGCCCTCGACGAAGGCGGTCCTGTCGACCGCTTCATCCGGCGAGGAGAACGCGGTCAGGCCCGGACGCATCAGCGTGCCGAGAATATATTCGTTGTGCCAGCGCATCAAACCGGCGCCGGCTTCACGCCGCGCCTGCTCGCGCGTCTCGGCGATGTGCCAAGACAGCAGCACGCGCCAGTTCGACCGGCTCACCGTGGTGCCGTGCTTCTTGGCGGCATCCTCGGCGAATTGCCACTGCTGCGGCAACGCCATCAGGCCCTGCGTCGACATCGAGCCAAGCGAGATGATCCCGATGCCGTATTTGCCGGCAAGTGTCATGCCCGAGGGTGAGATCTGCGAGGCGACGACGAATGGCATGTCCTCCTGCAGCGGCAGGATCTGCAACGCGGCGTCCTGCATCTTGAACCAGTCGCTGTTCACGGTGACGCGCTCGCCGTTGAACAGGCGGCGGATTACCGCAATCGCCTCGTCCTGGCGGTCGCGCTGGGTCATCGGGTCGATACCGAGCGCGTGCGCATCGGAAGCGAGCGCGCCGGGACCGGAGCCGAAGATCGCGCGACCGCCGGTCATGTGGTCGAGCTGCACCATGCGCTGGGCGACGTTGAAGGGATGGTGATAGGGCAGCGAGATCACGCCAGTGCCGAGCTTGATGCGCTTGGTGCGCTCGCCGGCGGCGGCCAGGAACATCTCCGGCGAAGCGATCATCTCCCAGCCCGAGGAGTGGTGCTCACCGCACCAGAATTCGTCATAACCGAGCGCGTCGAGCTGCTCCACCAGATCGAGGTCGCGGCGGAATTGCAGCATCGGATGCTCGCCGATCGGGTGGTGCGGGGGCAGGAAGGCTCCGAACTTGAGGCGCGCCATGCGTCATTCTCTCCAAATCGTTGTTTTTGTTCGCTTCGAACGAAACTACGGGGTGGTGCCAGCCAAGGCAATCGCGGAGGCCCACCGCGGCTGCATGGTTGTTGCGCAGGAACGGCTAAGGCATGCCGTCGCCCGAAAAATCTCCGTCACCGCCGCGAGGATCGGGCCGCCCGCGTGCTCAACCAAAGCGGGTGTCGCAACGTCGATCGAGACCAAAGTCTCGACGTTCGTTCCGCGCTTCACAAAAAAGCAACAATCCACACCAAATAATGGCAGAACGCATCGAGGGACGTGTCATGGTGCACTGCACTGACATCGCCGACAGCGGTTGGGGCAGTCTGGCTGCCCATAATGATGTCCGATACTGTCGTGCGCCAAAGCGCACCCTGCCAAGATCCATCCTTTCTCGACCCACTGACCGTCACCTGCTCCGGCGCCAAACGTGGCTCACGCCGGCTCCTGGCGGCAGTCCCGTGAGAACATGCAATCTCTGTTCGACCACGACCCAATGAGGTGACAGCACGAGATCCTGCAAGGGTCGTGACGAAAACTTCGGCCCAACAAATAAACCAGAGGGAGGACGCAGATGGCTCTTTACGGACGACATCTCGGCAGTGGCGTTGCGTTGGCGGCGGTTGTTTTGTTGACAGCCTCACCGGTGCACGCCCAGAGCGCGGCAGCGCTCAATGCGGAAGCGGCCCAGAACGACTGGCCCACGCATCACGGCACCTACAAGTCCTACCATTACAGCGGTCTCGACCAGATCAATACCGGCAACGTCAAGAATCTCGAAGTCGCGTGGATGCATTTCCCGGAGCGCGCCACCCGCGGCTTGCAGTCGACGCCGCTCGCGGTTGATGGCGTGCTGTATTATTCGGGCTCCTACAGCCGTGTGTGGGCGCTCGACGGAGCAACCGGCAGGACAATCTGGTCCTACGCGCCGGAGCTTGACGAGGAGCTCGTCTCCAAGCAAACGCACTCACCGTACAACCGCGGCATCGCCATCGGGCAGGGCAACCTCTATGTCGGCACGGTCGACGGGCGCCTGATCGCGCTCAATCTGAAGACCGGCCAGCCGGTGTGGGACACGAAGCTGCTGGATTCCAAGAAGATGACCGTTGGCTTCACCGGAGCGCCGCTGGTGGTGAAGGACATGGTGATCATTGGCGCGCAAGGAGGCGAATGGCCTCATCGCGGACCGATCTTCGGCGTGGACAGCAAAACCGGACAGAAGAAATGGGAGTTCTTCACGGTCGCCGGCACCGAAGAGGCCATGGCGAGCTGGGGCGGCGACTCCTGGCGGACCGGCGGCGGCGGCGGCTGGATGCCCGGGGCCTATGATCCGGAAACCAATACGGTGTGGTGGGGCACCGCCAACCCGGCGCCGCTCTACGACTGGTCGGGGGCGGACTGGAAGAAGAGCGGACCGCGGCCGGGCGACAATCTCTACACGACATCGGTCATCGCGCTTGATCCCGATACCGGCAAGCTCAAATTCTATCATCAGGAGCTGCCGCACGACGCCTGGGACTTCGACTCTGCCGTGGGAGAGTTCGTCATGCTCGACCGTGGCGGCAAGAAGCTCGTGGTGCACGCCAACAAGAGCGGATACATCTTCGTCTATGATCGGTCCAACGCCAAGGTCGAGAACGTCTGGCCGCTGGTGAAGAACATTAACTTCGTCAAGAGCATCGATCCGAAGACCGGCGAACTGATCGGTCGCCGCGACCTCGCGGAAGGCAAGGTGGACCCGCCGTTGTGCCCGGCCATCGCCGGCGGCATCAGCTGGAACTCCGGCGCCTACAACCCCAAGAACGGGCTGTTCTACCGGATCGGGCAGGAATGGTGCATGGAGATGACCGTGGAGAAGACCACGCCGATCCTGGAGCCGATGGCCCAGCTCAACATCGGCGCCACGTTCAAGTTCATCCCGCCTCCGGACGGGCCGGCCCGTGGTCATCTTAGCGCCCGCGATCCGGTCACCGGCGCCAAGAAGTGGGAGGTGAACTACAAGTATCCGCCGCTCGCCAGCGTTCTCGCCACCGCGGGCAACCTGGTATTCGTGCCGGACGCCGAAGGCGTCGTGCACGCCTATAATGCGGACACTGGCGAAGAGCTCTGGTCGCGCAACAACGGCATGGGGCACAATGCCGGCATCATCAGCTACATGGCCGGCGGCAAGCAGTACATCGCCGTGCCGGCGGGCTGGGGCAGCCTGGTGGCCGACGAGTTTGTCGCGCTCTATGGCGAGCCCTTCAAGAGCATGTCGAAGAATACCGGTGCCCTGGTCGTCTTCGCGCTCAGACAGTGACGATGGCTGGGCGGCAGGGATCTCTCCTTGCCGCCCTTGCCGATCTATGCGTTGCCGCCCCTTGCCGTGAATACGGATGCTGGAATGCGAATATTGTTTGTAGTTGTTGCGTCCCTGGCCATCATCTGGCCAGGGCCGTCGACCGTCTCGCTTGCCCAACCGTCCAACTCGGCGGGCTCGCCGATCCCAGCCGAAGCCTCACCGAACGACATCGATGGCCAGAAAATGTTCGCGACCACCTGCGGCTTTTGTCATCAGGATGGCGGCCGCCATGCTGGCAGGGGTCCGAAGCTGTCGAAGTCTGAGCGCAGCGACGAATTTATCATCGAGCGCATCAAGAAGGGCAAAATGGGTGCCATGCCTGCGTATGGCTCGGTATTCAGCGACGGCCAGATCATCGCGATCCTGGCCTATATTCGAGGGCTCGATGACTAGAGCGCATGGTGATCGCCGGATCGCGCCGTGGAAACCGCGAGGTCGCCTCGGTGGATGCGCGGCAAGCCTCGTCCTGCTGATGCTCTGGAACGCGCCGGCGGAGGCCCGCTCGCTCGAAACCATTATCGAGCGCGGCGCGTTGACGCTTTGCGCCAGTCCGAACGCGCTGCCATTTGCAAGCAAGTCCGGACCGGTCCCGGGATTTCAGATCGAGCTCGGCGAGAAAATTGCCGAGCAACTCGGTGTCAAGTTGACGCGGGAGTGGGTGGTCAGTGCGATCCAGTATCGCCGCGCCGATTGCGACCTCGTGCTCGATGTCATCGCCCGCAAGGATACGACGCCCGCGGGCGGTGTGCGGCCTTCGCGTCCTTACCATCGCAGCGGCGTCGTGCTCGCGGTGCGAGGCGATTCACCCGCGACATCGCTGACAAGTCTCGGTTCCGATCAGCGGGTCGGGGTGCCGGTCGGCTCGTTGGTCTCCATGACGCTCGCCAAGGGCGGCACCGCCACGTCGCCGTTCGTTTTCGAGGACGATATTGTTGCGGCATTGGCCAATCGCGAGATCGAGGCGGCGGCAGTCACACCGATGACGGTCGGCTGGTTCAATCTGCAGCATGCCGACAAGCCGCTGCGCCTGATTCCGGCGTTCGACAACGATCAGGATTTGAACTGGAACATCGCGGCCGGGTTGCTTCGCCCGGACGACAAGCTGCGGCAGCGTGTCGATGCCGCCATAGGGGTGCTGCTGACGGATGGCACCATCGCGCGGATCTACGCCCGCTACGGCGTCGAACTGCGACCTCCGCAATGAGATTCTGTTTTCGACGGTCGAACGAACTCCACGTGTCATGTCCGTGAACGAACGCTTACCTCGGAGGTAATCGAAGGGATGATCGGAATCTGGTGATGTGCGGCAACGGATTCTTGGACAGGACCACGCCGCATGCATCAGATCGTCTCGGCTCCGGTGGACGCCTCCCGCCGCTGGCGGGTGCTCGCGATCGTCGTAGCGGCGCAATTCATGTTCGGCGTCGATGCCTTCATCGTCAATGTCGCGATCCCAACCATGGCGGCCGAGTTGCACGCGACGCCGGCGCAGATCGAGGCCGTGATTGCAATCTATCTGATCGCCTATGCTACGCTGGTGGTCACCGGCGGCCGGCTCGGTGACATCTACGGCACGAGGAATGTGTTCATCGCCGGCGTCGCCGGCTTCTCCGCGACCTCGTTGTGGTGTGGCCTGGCGCAGTCCGGCCCCGAATTGATCGTGGCGCGGCTCGCGCAGGGCGCCACCGCGGCGCTGATGGTGCCGCAGGTGCTGGCGACGCTGCATCTGTTGTTCTCCGATGCGACCCGCGCGCGGGCCTTCGGCATCTACGGCATCGTACTGGGGCTCGCGGGGGTCACAGGTTTCACCCTCGGCGGTGTGCTGGTGACGCTCGATCTCGCGGGTCTCGGCTGGCGCGCCGTTTTCTTCGTCAATGTGCCGTTTGGCGCCGTCATCATCGCAGCGGCGCTGAGGATCATGCCCACGGTGCCGCGCCGTGCCGGCACGCGGCTCGATATTCCCGGTGCCGTCGTGCTGTTCGGCGGCCTGCTGTGCCTGATCGGTCCGCTGCTGTTCGGCCATGACGTGCACTGGGCAGCGTGGGTGTGGCTCGTGATGGCGGCCGGGGTTGCGATCATCGCGGCGTTCGTGCGGCTCGAACGCGCCGTCGCGCGGCGCGGCGGCATGCCGCTGATCGATCTGGCGCTATTGTCGGATGCAGCCTTCATGCGCGGGCTGGTCGCGGTATTTTTCTTCTTCTTCGCCAATCTCTCCTTCTACCTGATCATGACCATGTTCATGCAAAAGGGCCTGCAGATCCCGCCGCTGCACGCAGGACTGGTGTTCGTGCCACTGGCGCTGAGCTTCGTGCTTGCCTCGCGTCACAGCGGCGTGCGGGCGAAACATCGCGGTACGCTGGTGTTGATCGAAGGCTGTGGCTTGCAAATTGCCGGACTTGCCGTGCTGGTCGCGACGGTTGAAGCAACCGTTGCGCCGTCGGCACTCCTGCTCGCGCTGGTGCTGATGGTCTTCGGTTACGGCCAGGGGCTCGTCATGGCGCCGTTGTCAAGCGCGGTGCTGTCCAATGTGAGGTCTTCAAGCGCCGGCGCGGGCTCGGGCATGTACGGAACGACCACGCAGATCGGAAATGCAGCTGGCGTTGCCGCGATCGGGGCTGTGTTCTTCGCGATCGAAACTACGATTTCGACAAGCGTGGCGCTGTTTGCGGCATGCGCATTGTTTGCGCTGTCGATCATGATTTCGGCCGCATTTCTGTCATCGATGCGTCGCGCGAGCGCCTGATCACGCGATCACGCCAAATCTCACATTTCCGGGGGAATGACAGCACACGGTCTTTTCATTTTGCAGTGCAGCAACTATGTGGCTGAGGTGACGTTCAGGAACAATCACCTCAGGAGCTGCTGTTGTCTTTGGTGAACAACGTTGAATTTCTGCGCCATCTTCCGAGACTGAATGCGTTCAACAGTCTCGGCGCGCCCGCCGCGCCAACGCCGCTCGTGGAGACGACCGGATTCGGCTCGAATCCCGGGGCGCTGAAGATGTTCTCGTTCGTGCCCGCGCAGCTTGCTCGGACGCCCGCGCTCGTCGTCGTGCTGCATGGTTGCGGCCAGACGGCGGCGTCTTATGATCTCGGTGCCGGCTGGTCGAGGCTCGCCAAGCGCTATGGGTTCGCGCTGTTGATGCCGGAGCAACAGGCCTCCAACAACGCTAATACCTGCTTCAACTGGTTCAATCCGGACGACGTAGCGCGCGGTCACGGCGAAGCCTGCTCGATCAGGCAGATGATCGCCCAAATTGTCAGCGCGCACGGCATTGATCCGCGCCGGATCTATGTGACAGGTCTTTCCGCGGGTGGCGCGATGGCGGCAGCCATGCTCGCGACCTATCCGGATGTGTTTTCGGCCGGGGCTGTTATCGCCGGCCTGCCGTTCGGCGTCGCGACCAATCTGCGCGAGGCGCTGCATGCCATGATGCATGGCAGCGCGCTGCCCGAGGCCAGCCTGGGCGAATTCGTTCGCAAGGCATCCAAGCACAAGGGCACCTGGCCGAGAATTTCCGTGTGGCACGGCAGTGCCGACCGCACCGTCCATCCCGGCAATGCGGATGCCATCATCAGGCAGTGGCTTGATGTCCACGGCCTGCCGCTTACGGCGATGTCGAAGGCTGATGTCGACGGCCATCCCCGGGAGGTCTGGTGGAATGCCGATGGCGAGACGCTGGTCGAGTCCTACACCATCAACGACATGGCCCATGGCGCGCCGCTCGGCCTCGCTGACAATGACGAGCGGTACGGCGTGGAAGGCGCGTTCCTCATCGAGGCCGGGATTTCCTCGTCCTATCATATCGCGACGTTCTTTGGCCTGACCGGCCGTGTCCATCAATCCAATGAGGTACAGGCTGCAAATGAGATCGTCGCCGACGAAACGGCGAGATCGGCCGTAAAGCGGATCGCAAAAGACACCAATAACAAAGAAGCCAAAAGCGCCGTTTCGCCAGCGCGGAGCGGCAGGCCGTCGCGCGCGGCGCGCCGCCGTGGCATCGACGTCGGCAGCGTCATCACACGCGCGCTCACGGCAGCGGGATTGATGAAGTAACGCGGGCCTACAACTCGCCGGTCAGGAACGGATTCGTCATCCGCTCCTGGCCGATGCTCGAGCCCGCGCCGTGGCCGCAGATGAAGCCGACATCGTCGCCGAGCGGCAGCAGCTTGTCCTTGATCGACTGGATCAGCGTCGGGTGGCTGCCTCCGGGCAGATCGGTTCGCCCGACCGAGCCGGCGAACAGGACGTCGCCGACATGGGCGAAGCGCATCTCCTTGTTGAAGAACACCACGCTGCCAGGCGAATGGCCGGGGCAATGCAGGATGTCGAAGGTGAGATCGCCGATCGAAACCTGGTCGCCCTCGTCGAGCCAGCGGTCGGGCCCGAAGTTGCGCACCCCGGTCATGCCGAAGCGTTCGCCGCTCGATACGACGTTGTCGAGCAGAAACTTGTCGGCGATATGCGGCCCCTCGATCTTCACCTGTAGCGCGTCGCGCAGTTCGGCGGCACCACCGACATGGTCGATATGGCCGTGGGTCAGCCAGATCTTCTCGACCGTAACGCCGGTCTGTTTGATCGCGGCCTGGATCTTCTGCACGTCCCCGCCGGGGTCGATCACCACCGCCTTCTTGGTCGGCTCGTGCCAGATAATGGTGCAGTTCTGTTCGAACAACGTCACCGGCACGATGATCGCGCCGGCTTTCGGTTTGGTCTCGGTCTTGTCATCCATGGATTCACCATAGGCATCGCGGGGAAGCCGTCAACACGGACAGTATACGCGCCTCACCCGGCGTGTGATCCAAAACAGACCGTGATAGGCTCGGCCGACTGAGTATGCCCGAACAGATCGATCTGCCCGTGCTATCGACGATGATCTAGGTCCCCGCAGTCCGAATTTCCATGACCCAGGCCTCCAAATCGCCGCTCGGCGGACCGCGGACCACCGCCCGCGCATTTTTCGTCGCCGACCGCATCAATACATCCGGCCTGGAACGTGGCGATGTGCTGGCGACCACCCCGCTCGCGTTCCGCGTCAACGAAAACGGCGTCGCCATCCTGTTCCGTTACGGCGTGGTGGTCCTGATTGGGCTCAATGCGCTGGAGGAAGACGAATTTCTGCGCGGGCTGCAATCGCGCATGACCGGCCCGTTCACGCGGCGTGAGGAGGAGATCGCGATTATCGAGCTCGCGTCGGAGAAGGAAGACCAGATCCCGCCGGGCGGCCCGATCTATCTGCAAAGCCTGTCGCCCGAGCGGCTGATCCTGGTCGGCGAGGCACTCGCCAAGAGCGTGGTGCTGGCCCGGCACGAGCGCGAGGTTGCGGCTGTGTTCGATCTCACCGAGCCGTTCGCGCGCGAATTAGCCAAGGGCGGGCGTCCGCGCGGCGGCCGCGCCGCGATCCTCAAGCATATTGGCAACGCGCTGTTGGTGCGCCACCGCGTGGCTGGCCCGGTCGAGATCGGGGAAAAGCCGGACATCCTCTGGGACAAGCCGCAGCTCGAGCGACTCTACTCCCGGCTTGAGGATGAGTATGAATTGAAGGAGCGGGCGGAATCGCTGAACCGAAAACTCGCCGTCATTGCTGAAACCGCGCAGGTCCTCACCGATATCATCGACACCAGCCGCTCCCTGCGACTGGAGTTGATCATCGTCTTCCTGATCCTGTTCGAGGTCCTGATCACGATCTATCAGATTGCAGTGGGCCGGCACTGACGCGGCCGTCATTTTCCTTCCCAAGTATCGTGCTTGGGCCGTGAACCAGGCGGCATCGCGGGCGTTAGCTCGCTTGGGCCGGATCATGAGGGGCTTTGGGATGGATGAGCGCGACGGCGACTGGTGGCGGCACGGGATATTCTATCAGGTCTATCCGCGATCGTTTCAGGACAGCAATGGCGACGGTGTCGGCGACATCAGGGGGATTATCGAGCGGCTGCCCTACCTGACGCGGCTCGGCGTCGATGCGATCTGGCTGTCACCGGTATTTCCCTCGCCGATGGCCGATTTCGGCTACGACATATCTGATTATACCGGCGTCGATCCCCTGTTCGGAACGATGGAGGATTTCGACGAGCTGATCGTGGCCGCTCATGACGCGGGCCTCAAGCTGATCCTTGACCTGGTGCCGAACCATACCTCCGACCAGCATCCATGGTTCATCGAAGCCAGGAGCTCGCGCGAGAACTCAAAACGCGACTGGTACATCTGGCGCGACCCGGCGTCCGACGGCGGCCCGCCCAACAACTGGCTGTCGGAATTCGGCGGACCTGCGTGGACCTATGACGACGCTTCGAGCCAATATTATTACCACGCCTTCCTCGCCGAGCAGCCCGACCTCAACTGGCGCAACCCCGAAGTCAGGCAAGCGATCTACGATGTGATGCGCTTCTGGCTCGGCAAGGGCATCGACGGCTTTCGCGTCGATGTAATCTGGCATCTGATCAAGGACGCTGAATTCCGCGACAATCCGCCGAACCTTCATTATCTCGAGGGGCGGCCGCCGCATGAAAGAATCCTCACGCAATATTCGACCGACCAACCGGAGGTGCATACGGTCATCACCGAGATGCGCCGCGTCACCGAGGAGTTCGATAACCGCGTGCTGATCGGCGAGGTCTATCTGCCGCTGCATCGGCTGGTCGCCTATTACGGCAACGATCTACGCGGTGCGCAAATGCCGTTCAATTTCGCGCTGCTGTCGACGCTGTGGAGCGCACGCTCGGTCGAGACCATCATCGCGGATTACGAGAAGGCCCTGCCGATCGGCGCATGGCCGAACTGGGTGCTCGGCAACCACGACCGGCCACGAGTCGCGAGCCGGGTCGGGGCGGAGCAGGCGCGGATCGCAGCGATGCTGCTCCTGACGCTGCGCGGTACGCCGACACTTTATTATGGCGATGAGATCGGCATGCGCCAGGTTCCGATCGCGCCGAACCAGGTACGGGACCCCTTCGAAAAGAACGTGCCGGGCATCGGTGCCGGCCGCGACGGCTGCCGCACGCCGATGCAGTGGAGCGCGGAGGCCTATGGCGGCTTTTCGGCCTCAACACCATGGCTGCCGCTGGCGCATGATTTCGCCCACGACAATGTCGTCAACCTGGAGGCGGACAGGGGCTCGATCCTGAACCTCTACAAGGAGTTGATCGCATTGCGGCGTGGTCTGCCGGAACTCGTCAGCGGCAGTTATGAGCCGGCGGTGGCGCAGGGCGACATCCTGCTCTATCGCCGCCGCGGCGAGGACGGCGTGGTGGTGATCGCGTTGAATTTTGGCGGGCAACCTGCGGAGATCACTTCGAGCGCGATCGGTTTCAGCAACGAGATCCTGCTCTCGACCTTGATGGACCGCCAGGGCGAGAAAGTCGAAGGCGTGCTTGATCTGCGGCCCAACGAGGGCGTGATCCTCGGCTCGCCGCGGGTATGAACCGGAAAGCCGTGTATCGACCTTCCGAAAGGACCATGCTCAAAGAGAAGGCTTGAGCGCGATGATGATTCATCCTCATCTCATCGCTCTCTGGCGCGATGCCCGCGGGCTTTCGGTATCGATGTCGCTGCGCTTCAGCAGGTAATCGAGCCCGCCGACCCGATACCAGCGGTAACCGTAACCCTCGATCAGGAGCTTGTGACGGCCGCGCTCGTCGGCGCGGTTGTGATCTTCCGTCAACAGATTGACCAGCAGGTCCCCCGCGTCATCCGGAAGCCCGACGGCAAATGAGACCTCGCGGGGCTGTTCTGCGAGGTTGTGTATGAACAGCACCGAGTTGTTGCGCCAGTCGTAGCGGATCACCAGCACCGCAGGATCGCGCGTCGCGATCACCTTGAAATCGCCCCAGCCGACTTCAGGGACCTCCTTGCGCATCCGAATGATGCGCTCGGTCCAGTTCAGCATTGAGTTGGGATCGCGCCGCTGCTTGGCGGCGTTGACGTGCTCGTAACCGTAGGCACCCTGGTCGATCACCGGCGAGCACGGCCGGTCGCTCTCGGTGAAGCCCGCGTGCGGCTCGGTGGACCATTGCATCGGCGTGCGTGCGCAATTGCGCTCGGGCAGGTCGAGATTGTCGCCCATGCCGAGTTCGTCGCCGTAACGGATCACGGGCGTTCCGGGCAGGGTGCACATCAGGCTGTACGCAAGCTCCAGCCGCCGGCGGTTGCCGCCAAGCATTGGCGCGAACCGCCGGCGGATGCCGCGGTCATAGAGCTGCATGCTCTTGTCCGGACCGAAGGCCTTGAAGACGGTGTCGCGCTGCGCCTTGGTGAGGCGGCCGAGGTCGAGCTCGTCATGGTTGCGCAGGAACAGGCCCCATTGCGCCGTCACCGGCCGCGGCCTGGTCGCGGCGAGTGCCTTCGCGAGTGGTCGCGAGTCGGCTGATGCCAGCGCATAGAACAGATGCTGATTGACGTGGAAGTTGAACATCATGTGCATCCGGTCGCCGTCGCGGCCGAAATACTCCATGTCGGTTTCGGGCAGCACATTGGCTTCGGCGAGAATGATCGCGTTACCCTGACGCCATTGCAGGAATTCGCGGAACGAGCGCAGCATGTCATACTGCTCGACTGGCTTGCGCACGGTGGCGCCCTTGGTCGCGATCACGAAGGGGACCGCATCCATGCGGAAGCCGGAGACGCCGAGCTGAATCCAGAACCCCATGATCTTGAGGATCTCAGCCTGCACATGCGGGTTTGACGTGTTGAGATCGGGCTGGAAATCGTAGAAACGATGAAAGTACCAGGCGCCAGCTTTTTTGTCGCGCGTCCAGGTCGACTTCTGCACGCCGGGAAACACCATCCCCGTGTTGGCATTCGCAGGTCGCCTGTCGGACCAGACATACCAGTCGCGATAGGGCGAGTCCTTCGAGGTTCGTGCCGACTGAAACCAGGCGTGTTGGTCGGAAGTGTGATTGATGACGAGGTCGATGATGACGCGGATGCCGCGCTGCCGGCATCCATGCGTAAATTCGACGAAGTCGCCCAGAGTGCCGTAGCGCGGGTCGACGCTGTAATAGTCCGAGATGTCGTAACCGTCGTCCTTGCACGGTGAGGGTTGAAACGGCATCAGCCAGATCGTGGTGATGCCGAGGCCGTGCAGGTAATCCAGACGCCGCAACAGCCCGCGGAAGTCGCCGACACCGTCGCCGTTGGCATCCATGTAGGTGCCGACGGAGAGGCAGTAGATCACGCCATTCTTGTACCAGAGGTCGTCTATCACAGCGCAGCCTCATCGGTCCGCCCGTTGCAGCGGCCGATGGATAAGCTGTGAAGGGGCTGCGGGTTCCCTCTCGCGGACGCCAGGAAAATCGCGTGGACGGCCTCTCGTGATGGGCGCCCGGTCTGAAATCGGCCAGAGCATCGTCGGTCCTAGTTGAATCAGAACCGAAGCTCCAGATGCTTGTCTGACGCGTTTTCTTCACGCGAACCGGCATCCACTTCGCTCGAAAACGCTATATAGTCTCGGCGCCATGGAATCGCCCGCCCGCCAGATCGCGCTCGTGCCTGCACCTGACAGACGCCAGTCGGAAACCGCGCTCGCGATTGCGCGCGGTACTGCGAGGCTTCTGAGGTCGCTGGGGTTTTCCTGCATCAGCGAATTGCCGCTGCCGTCCGGCCGGCGCGCCGATCTGGTGGCCCTGAACGAGCGCGGCGAGATCTGGATCGTCGAGGTCAAGTCGTCAGTCGAGGATTTGCGCGCCGATCAGAAATGGCAGGACTACCGGATGCATTGTGACCGGCTGTTCTTTGCCTTCACGCAGGATCTGCCGTGTGAATTATTTCCGGCGGATACCGGGCTGATCATCGCGGACGCTTATGGCGCGCATCTCCAGTGCGAAGCGCCGGAGCATCGTTTGCCGGCCCCGACGCGCAAGGCGATGACGGTGCGCTTCGCGATGGCCGCAGCGCAGCGGATCAATCGGCTGGTCGATCCCCAGGGAGGGCATGGGGAATTCTAGAAGCGAGCGCGATTGTCGTCCGCCATCCTGAGACGCGCGAAGGCGCGCTCCCCAGGATGACGGAGATGGGTCGGAGCAATCCGCGACTATTACCGCGGCGCGCGCTTGGCGAGAATACGCTGCAGGGTGCGGCGGTGCATGTTGAGCCGGCGCGCGGTTTCCGAGACGTTGCGGTTGCACATCTCGTAGATGCGCTGGATGTGCTCCCAGCGCACGCGGTCCGCCGACATTGGATTAGTGGGCAACTCGGATTTCTCGGTGCCGCTCGCAAGCAACGCGGCGACGACGTCATCCGCATCGGCCGGCTTGGAGAGATAGTCAATGGCGCCCATCTTCACCGCGGTTACGGCGGTGGCGATGTTGCCGTAGCCAGTGAGCACTATTGCGCGCGCATCGGGGCGCTTGCGCTTCAACGCCGACACGACATCGAGCCCGTTGCCGTCACCGAGCCGCAGATCGACGACTGCGAATGCGGGCGCAGCGCGGCCGATTTCGGCCAGACCGTCGGACACAGTATCGCATGACTTTACCGCAAAGCCGCGTGTCTCCATGGCGCGGGACAAACGCTCCAGAAAAGGCTTGTCATCCTCGACGATGAGAAGCGAGCGATCGGTGAGTTCATCAAGTTCGGCAATGGCGTTCACGATCCAGTTTCCCTGTGTTCAATGCCAGATATATGGCGCGGCACTGCGGCGCTGCCAAGGCACACAACGTCGCGATCGCTGCATGCGTAATGCCAGCCGGCTTGTTACGAACCATTCCAGGACACCAGTTCGGGCTGTGTTTCGACAGCCTCGAAACGTTCGCGAGGCCATACAATCTGAACGACCGCGCCGTGATCCGGGAAGACACGGTTGGAGAACGAGACCTTGGCTCCCGTGCGCTCCAGCAGCGTACGCGCGATGAAAACGCCGAGACCGAGGCCGCCATGCGCGTTTTGGGCCTCATCCGCACCGCGACGGCGCGATAGATAGGGTTCCCCGATCCGTTTCAGCATATCCGGTGCGATTCCCGGGCCGTCGTCGGAGATGACGATCTCGACAGTCTCGGCATTCCACCACGCGTTAACCTCAACGGTCTGATGGGCGAAATCGACGGCATTCTCCAGAATGTTGCCGACGCCGTAAAGGATCCCGGGGTTGCGGGCGCCTACCGGTTCTTGTGTAGGTGCGACAGCAAGCCGCACCTTGATATTGACCCCGAAATCGCGATGCGGCGCGACGGCCTCCTCGATCAGTGTCGACAGCTTCATCTGGTCGAATGGCGCGCCTCGCGAGGAGAGCTGGGTGATCTTGCCCAAGATGTCGCGGCAACGCTGCGCCTGCTCATGCAGGGTTTTCAGGTCGCCTGTCAGCTGAGGATCCTTGACCGTTTTCTCAAGCTCGCGCGCGATCAGAAAGATGGTCGCGAGCGGGGTGCCTAGCTCATGGGCGGCTGCGGCGGCCAGGCCATCGAGCTGGGTCAGGTGCTGCTCCCGCGTCAACACCAGCTCGGTCGCTGCAAGCGCGTCGGAAAGCTGGCGTGCCTCCTCCGTCACCTGAAACGCGTAAAGGCTTGTGACGCCGATTGCGAGCAGGATCGAAAGCCAGACGCCGAGCAGATAGATCGGCGGCAGCACGAGCGGGTCGTCGCCATCCCATGGCAGCGGCAGATGGAAGAAGAACAGCGCCGAGGCGCAGGCAACCGCAAGGCAGCCGAGGGCGAAGGTCAGCCGGATCGGCAGCACCGTGGCCGAGATCAGCACAGGGGCGAGAAACAGGAACGAGAACGGGTTCTGCAGGCCGCCAGTGAAATAGAGCAGCCCGGCAAGCTCGACGATGTTGAGCGCGAGCAGTGCGGCGGCATAGGCCGGCTCCAGCCGCTGCATCGGGTTGAAGATAATCTGAAGCACCAGATTAAGCAGCGCCGAGAACGTGACGATGCTGACGCAGGGGATGATCGGAAGGTCAAATTCCAGCCCCTGGGCGACGATGAAAATCGCGACGAGCTGACCCAACGCCGCCAGCCAGCGCAGCCGCAAAATCGTATCGAGACGGACATAGCGGCGCGGTTGGCGGAAATCGGAGGCTGCAACGTCGGTCATATCCGGACTCTATAGCGTTTTCGAGCGGAGTGGCCACCGGTTCGCGTGAAGAAAACGCGTCAAAACAAGGATCTGAAGCATCGGTTCTGATTCAATCAGAACCGATGATGCTTCAGCTGTGCCGCGGCCGGCGCACAAATTCGCGATTGTCTCCATGGCGCCGGCGCGACCCTTGCGCTTGCTGCCGCAATGGCCCAATGAACGGGCAAATGCAGCAAAGCGAGACAGGCCAGGGGAAATCGCCCGCCGCCGATGCGAGCGGATCGGCGGCGATCGACGTCGCGCATCTGGTCAAGGTCTACAAGACCACCCGCGCGGTCGACGGTGTCACGTTTCGCGTGGCTCGCGGCAGCATCACCGGCCTGCTCGGCGGCAATGGAGCCGGCAAGACCACGACAATCGCGATGATCATGGGCCTGGTGCTGCCGACCTCCGGCCGCATCCAGGTGCTGGGCGCATCCATTCCGGACCAGAGCTATGACGTGCTCGGGCGGATGAATTTCGAAAGTCCTTATGTCGACATGCCAATGCGGCTGACGGTGCGGCAGAATCTCACCGTGTTCGGCCGGCTCTACGCGGTGAAGCATCTGCGCGAGCGGATCGATCAGCTTGCCGCCGACCTCGACCTCAGGGACTTGCTCGACCGTGCCAACAGGAAACTGTCCTCGGGACAGAAGACGCGCGTCGCGCTGGCGAAGGCGTTGATCAACGAGCCGGAACTTTTGCTGCTCGACGAGCCGACCGCCTCGCTCGACCCCGATACCGCCGACTGGGTGCGGCAGCACCTTGAGACCTACCGCAAGACGCACAACGCCACCATCCTGCTTGCATCGCACAACATGCTGGAGGTGGAGAGGCTATGCGATCGCATCATCATCCTGAAGCGCGGCACGATCCAGGATGACGACAGTCCTGACCGGATCATGGCGCGTTACAACCGCGATACGCTGGAGGAGGTGTTTCTCGACGTCGCACGCGGCCGACTCCGGGAGGGTGCGCCGTGAGTGAGATCGCCAGCCCGCATCAGCGCACGATCTCGTTGCATCGCATCAACGCGATGGTGCTGCGCTATTGGTATCTGCTGGTATCGTCATGGCCGCGGCTACTCGAGCTGGTCTATTGGCCGGCGTTGCAGATCGTCACCTGGGGCTTCCTGCAGACCTATATTGCGCAAACCTCGGGGTTTTTCGCCAAGGCGGGCGGCGCGCTGATCGGCGCGGTCATCCTGTGGGACATCCTGTTCCGTGGCCAGCTCGGTTTCTCCATCTCGTTCCTGGAGGAAATGTGGGCGCGCAATCTCGGCAACCTGATGATGAGCCCGCTGAGGCCGATCGAATTCCTGCTCTCGATGATGATCATGAGCCTGATCCGGCTCGCCATCGGCGTCATTCCGATGACGTTGATGGCGCTGTTCTTTTTCGGCTTCAATTTTTACGCCATCGGGCTGCCGTTGATCGCGTTCTTCTGCAACCTGATCTTTACGAGCTGGTCGGTCGGCGTGTTCGCCTCAGGCCTCGTCCTGCGCAATGGCCTCGGCGCGGAGAGCATCGTCTGGACGCTGATGTTTGCGGTGATGCCACTCGCCTGCATCTACTATCCGGTCGACGTGCTGCCGGCCTGGCTGCAATACGTCGCCTGGATGCTGCCGCCGACCTACGTGTTCGAGGGCATGCGCACGTTGTTGATCGACCACGTCTTCCGCGCCGATCTGATGATTGAGGCGTTTCTCATCAACGCGCTCCTGTTCGTTGCGTCCTTTGCGACCTTCATGGTCCTCTTGCGCAGTGCCAAACGGAACGGCTCGCTGCTCGGCGGGGGCGAATAAGTTTCACATTCCCTCAATTTCCCGTGGATTTCCGTTGTTTTGGCTGGTTCCGGACCGCAATTTATAGATTGCTGCATTGACGCAATATGTCAGGTCCGTCAGTATGTTGCGGCGCAAAACAAGGATCCGAGAAACCATGCCGATTGGTGAATTTGGTGGTGCCCCGCCCCTGGCGGTGGGAGGCAGTGCCGCACTCACGACGCCACTGTACTGGATGTACGAGATGGCGCATGCCTCGCTCAATCCGGCGCGCGCAGTCACCGACGCCACCAAGATCCTGTTTCAGAATCCGCTTAATCCGTGGTCGCACACCGAGTTCGGCAAATCTCTCGCCGCGGCCTGCGAGCTGTTCGAACGCACCACCCGCCGTTACGGCAAGCCTGAATGGAACTTGCCGACGACCGAGGTCAACGGCATCCGGACGCCCGTCGAAGTGCGTTCGATCTGGGAAAAGCCGTTCTGCCGTCTGCTGCATTTTGATCGCAAGCTGACGCGGCCATTGCGCAGTCCCCAGCCGCGCGTCCTCATTGTCGCGCCGATGTCGGGTCACTATGCGACGCTGCTGCGCGGCACCGTCGAGGCCTTTCTACCGACGCATGAGGTCTACATCACCGACTGGATGGACGCACGCATGGTCCCGGTGGCGGCCGGCCGGTTCGATCTCGATGACTACGTCGATTACGTGATCGAGATGCTGCAGGTTCTGGGCGGCAACACGCATGTCGTCGCGGTGTGCCAGCCGTCGGTGCCGGTGGTGGCCGCGGTATCCCTGATGGAGGCGAACAAGGATCCGTTCGTGCCGCTGTCGATGACGTTGATGGGCGGCCCGATCGACACCCGCCGCAATCCGACCGCGGTCAACCAACTCGCGGAGCAACGCGGCATTGAGTGGTTCCGCAACAACGTCATCACCAAGGTGCCGTTTCCGCATCCCGGCGTGATGCGCGATGTCTATCCGGGCTTCCTACAGCTCAACGGCTTCATCAGCATGAACCTCGATCGGCACATGGACGCGCACAAGGCGCTGTTTGGCAATCTGGTGAAGGGTGACGGCGATCTCGTCGACAAGCATCGTGAATTCTATGACGAGTATCTCGCGGTGATGGACCTCACCGCCGAGTATTATCTGCAGACCGTCGACCTCGTGTTCGTCAAGCATGCACTGCCCAGGGGCGAGATGACCCATCGCGGAAAGCCGGTCGATCCGTCGAAGATCCGTCGCGTCGCGCTGATGACCGTGGAAGGCGAGAAGGACGACATCTCCGGCCTCGGTCAGACCGAAGCGACGCACGCGCTCTGCACCGCCATTCCCAATCATCGCCGGGTGCACTATGTGCAAAAAGGCGTCGGGCATTACGGCGTCTTCAATGGATCGCGCTTTCGCTCCGAAATCGTGCCGCGCATCTCCGATTTCATGGTTTCAGCGGCCAATACGAGGCTTTCGCTCGTCGCAGCGGCCGAATAGTCATCGTTTTGGTCTCGATTCGAGCGGCCGGATAAACCTCTGAATCGATTAAAAAAATCCAGATTCGAGGACAGTTCAAGGAATGAGTGTGGCCTCATTCCTTGAATCATGTTTGCGAGGCCGGTTCACCGTAAAAAAATGGGTTCCAGCCCCTGTAGGTAGGGGTCAAACACCGATCAGCCCCTGTATATTGGGCAAATGATTTGTTTTTGCGCCGAGCGCTTTCCCTGGCGCCGGATATGGCAAAGTCCGGGTGAACTCCTGCTCCCCGGACTCTCAGAAATGGCTACTCGCGCGCTCCTCTATCGGCGGCCGGCCGAACCCGCGACTGTTTTGGTCAGACACGGCTCCCAATTCTTCGCCATCAGGCTTCGCAGACACAGGCGCGCGCGCCGCTACACGCTGAGAATCCATCCCACCGACAGAGAGGCGATCCTGACGATGCCGCCGCGCGGCACCATCATCGAAGCCAGGGAGTTCGCGCAGCTCCATGGCGGGTGGATCGCCGCGCGTCTTGGCCGCTTGCCGAAAGCGGCTCCGTTTCAACCGGGTACAGTGGTGCCGCTGCGCGGCATGCCGCATCGCCTCGTTCACCGCGCCGGCGAGCGCGGCACGGTATGGACCGAGACGCGCGACAGCGGCGAGAAGGTGTTGTGCGTGGCGGGTGGCGTCGAGCACATGGACCGCCGCGTACACGACTTCCTCAAGCGCGAGGCGCGGAAGGATTTGCAGAAGTCGGCACAACTCTATGCCGCAGAACTCGGCGTGCGGGTGCGGCGGATTTCGATCCGGGATCAATCCAGCCGCTGGGGGTCCTGCACCTCGGCCGGCTCGCTCTCGTTCTCATGGCGACTGATTCTCGCGCCGCCCTTCGTGCTCGATTACCTCGCCGCTCATGAAGTTGCGCATCTCGTCGAGATGAACCACTCGCCGCGGTTCTGGAGGGTTGTTGGCAAGGTCTGCGCGTCGGTCAACCGCGCCAAGACCTGGCTCGACACGCACGGTAACGACCTGCATCGCTACGGGATCGAGGACTAGAGCCCTTTTCGTTCCGATGGAATCGGAACGAGGCTCTAGATTCTTGTTTTGACGCGTTTTCTTCACGCGAACCGGTTTCCACTTCGCTCGAAAACGCTCTAAACCTTGATACGATCAGGCTGAATCGTCATCGCGCTTTTAGGTCCTCGGCTTCAGCGCGATCTCCGCGAAAACGCTATGCGTTGTCGCGGGGGAAAACCGCTACACTTTTCAGGATCAAGCTGCAGCGTTCCGCCGAGGCCACGGCATTCGCCTCTACCTTCCGAACAATCGATCCACCAGCCAGCCGTCCAGTCCTGCGGCGGCCTCCGGCCGTGCGTTCGGGTTCGGCGACGCTGAAGCACGGGTTGGCGACGGACGGTAGGCGCCGGCAGGGGGGACCGGCGAAGGTGGCATCTGCGGCTGCGCGGGATAGCTGGGCGCGGTGACCTGCGACGATGCCTGCACCAGGTTCGACAGCGCCCAGCCTCCCTGCGAGTTCGGCAAATTGGCCACTGGCACGCCCTGATGCGCGGTCTTCATGAAGCGCGTCCACACTTCCACCGGCAGACCGCCGCCGGTTGCCTTCTTGGTCGGCGAGTTGTCGTCATTGCCGAGCCAGACGCCTGTCACGAGACTGGCGGTGTAGCCGATGAACCAGGCGTCGCGGAAATCCTGGCTGGTGCCGGTCTTGCCCGCGGCGGTCCAGCCCGGGATTTCCGCCTTGCGCGCGGTGCCCGAGATCAGCGTTTCACGCATCATGGCGTTCATCATCGCGACAAAGCGCGGCTCGATCACCCGGCCCAGTTGATCGGAGGGCCGGTCGTAGAGGATTTTGCCGCCGCTGGTGCGAATCCTGGTTACCACATGCGGCGACACGCCGAGCCCGCCATTGGCAAAGGGCGCGTAGGCGCCGACCAGCTCGATCACGGAGACCTCGGAGGTACCGAGCGCGATCGAGGCGTTGGCGTCGAGCTTGGAGGAGATGCCGAGTCGGTGCGCGGTGCGCACCACGTTTTTTGGGCCGACCTCGAGGCCGAGCCGCACCGCGACCGTATTCAGCGACATCGCGAGTGCCTGGGTCAGCGTCACCGAGCCGAAATACTCGTGGGTGTAGTTCTCAGGCTTCCAGCCTTTGACGTCGAGCGGCGCGTCTGTGCGGATGGTCTCCGGCGTCAGGCCCGACTCCATCGCGGTCAGATAGACGAACGGCTTGAAGGCCGAGCCGGGTTGGCGCTTCGCGGTCACCGCGCGGTTATACTGGCTATCTGCGTAGTTCCGGCCGCCAACCAGGGCGCGCACCGCACCATCAGGCGTCATCGCCACCAGTGCGCCCTGGCTGACGTTGAATTTCACGCTCTTGGCGGCGAGCTCGTCGATGATCGCGGCCTCCGCAACGCCCTGCAGCTTCGGATCGATGGTGGTCTGCACCACAATGTCCTGATCGATCTGGCCGACGAGGTCGTCGAGCACTTCACCGATCCAGTCGGCGACATAATTGACGGTGCCGGCGCCGGCCGGCTTCACACTGACCCAGGGCTGGCCGATCGAGGTCTTGGCCTGCGCTTCCGTGATGAACTTGGCGTCCGCCATCGCGGCGAGCACGATTTGCGCGCGCTGCTCGGCGCCTTCCGGGTTGCGGTTCGGCGCGAGCCGCGACGGCGATTTGACGAGGCCCGCGAGCATTGCAGCCTCCGCCACCGTCACGTTCTTCGCCGACTTGCCGAAATAGCGTTGCGCCGCCGCCTCGACGCCATAGGCGCCGGAGCCGAAATAGACGCGGTTCAAATAAAGTTCGAGGATTTCGTTCTTGGAATGCTTGCGCTCGAGCCACAGCGCTAGCTCGACCTCCTGCAGCTTGCGCTGCACGGTGCGCTCCTGGGTCAGAAACAGATTCTTCGCGAGCTGTTGCGTCAGCGTCGAGCCACCCTGCGATACGCTGCGATGCAGGATGTTGGCGACCAACGCGCGCCCGATGCCGATCGGGTCAACACCATAATGCGAATAGAAGCGGCGGTCTTCGATGGCGATGAATGCCTTCGGCAGATAGGGCGGCAAATCTTTGAGCGCGACGTTGGCACCAGCCATTTCGCCGCGCTGCGCCAGCACGCTGCCGTCCAGGCCGACGATCTGGATCGTCGGCGGCCGCTTCGGAATCTCCAGAGACTGGATTGGTGGCAGATGTGCGCCGACCCAAACCACGACACCGATGACCGCGATGCCGGACCAGAGACCGAGCACCACGGCCCAATAGAACAGACGGCCGATGCCGAAGCGGCCTGATTTGCCACGGCGCCTGCTTGCGCTGCGCGAGGGACGCGGTTTCTCGTCGGCGGAAACGTCACTCTTGCGCTTGGGCTTTGCCGGCTTGTCGCCGCCGCCGCCGGGAACGCGGTCTTCGGGGGACAGCCGCAGGTCGGCAAGCGCGGCCGGAAGCCCGAACAGCGGTTCCTTGCGCCCACCGCTTTTTTTTCGTCCCCACGCCATACGCGACTCTCACCGATCCGGGACGCACGCTAGCGTTCCCGGTTTAAGGCGCGGTTACGCAAAGCTTAACGCGCCATTAGGAGGTGAGGCAGCGCGTGCAAATGACGGAGCATGATGCGAAACTCGGATGCCGGTTTTTCGAAAAAAATCATGTTCGAACAAGAGGCTGGAGCCTGATGATGTTATCACGCTCTGGGCTACGACAAAGGGAGCGCCGCATGGGCCATATCGATCCGACCAAGGAGATCTTCGCGCAGTTCCGGGACAACAACCGGCCCGGCCCAATCCATATGCTCAATCTGGTCCGATTGCGCGCGCAGGCCGCCTATCCCGATGGCCGCAAGGCGACGGGCGCGGAGGCCTACGCTGCCTATGGCCGCGAAAGCGGTCCGGTATTCGAGCGGCTCGGCGGGCGGATCGTCTGGCAGGGCCGCTTCGAGCTGATGTTGATCGGTCCGCAGGATGAGCGCTGGGACCATTGCTTCATCGCCGAATATCCGAGCGTTGACGCTTTCGTCGCGATGATCCGCGATCCCGTCTATCGCGAAGCCGTGAAGCATCGCCAGGCCGCGGTGGAGGATTCCCGGCTGATCCGGCACGCGGTTCTGCCGGTGGGGAAAACATTCGGGGAAATTCCGAAGTGACAGCGTGTTCGCGTTCGGCGTACTCGTTGCTGGCCCGTCATGCTGAGGCGCTCGCGGAGCGAGCCTCGAAGCATACACGGCCCCAGGCAGGCTGCCGTGCTTCGAGACGGCCGCGCTGCGGCCGCCCCTGCATGACGGGGATGGAGTGCGCGCGTCGCCAAAGCAGATCGGCGGCCCATGAGGCCACCGATCGTTTGTCGAAACTGCGATGCCGCTAGCCCGCGGGACCGGCGTCCTCGAGGATCGGGCCGAACAGCTCCCAGCGCTCGCCGTTGAACTTCATCATCTGGAGCTGCTTGTTGACGCGATAGTCGTTCGGCGCGGTGTTGCCCTTGATGCCGGGCAGCGACAGGTCGAGTTCCACGTTCTTCAGGTTGGTCGCCTGCTTGAGCACGTTCTCGCGGGTGAGATCGTCGCCGCACTGCTTGAGTACATGCACCATCAGCTGGGCCGTCGAGAAGCCGTAGGTGTTGAAATTCGAGTTCTTGTCGCCGTCGGGATAATACTTGGCCATGAAGTCGAAATACCGCTTCATGCCGGGATCATCCTTCCACTGCGGGTCGCTCGGGTCCTTGCCGTAATTGGTGCTGATCAGGCCCTTCGATGCATCGAGGCCCGCCGGTTGCAGCACCGCGCCAACCGAGGTGGCGTTGATGTCGACGATGTGTACCGGCTTCCAGCCAAGCTCGGCGATCTTCTTGATTGCCTGAGCGGCCTGTTTCGGCGTCGAGGCCGAGAAGAACAGATCGGCGCCGGCATCCTTGATCTTGAGCACCTGTGAATCGATGGTCGGGTCGGAAACTTCGTAGGAGGCTTCGGCCACGATCATCTTGGCCGCTTTGTCGCCGAGGCCTGCTTTGATTCCGTTCAGATAATCTTTTCCGAGGTCGTCATTCTGGTAGAGGATGCCGATCTTGGCGTTCGGATGCTCCTTCAGGATGTACTGGCCGTAGATGCGGCCTTCGACGAAATAGTTCGGGTTGAAACCGAGCGTCCAGGGGAAGTTCTTCGGGTCGGTGAACTTCGAGGCGCCGGTTGCCGCGAACAGCTGCGGCACTTTCTTGGCGTTGAGATATTTCTGCACGGCGGCGTTCGACGGCGTACCGACGATCTGGAAGGTCAGCAGCACTTCGTCGCTCTCGACGAGCTTGCGCACCTGCTCGACGGCCTTCGGCGGCGAATAGGCATCATCATACTGGATCAGGTTGATCTTGCGGCCGTTCACGCCGCCCTGGTCGTTGATCATCTTGAAATACGCCGCCTGCGTCTTGCCGATGCTGGCATAGGCAGAGGCCGGTCCGGAGAAGGGGACGGTCTGGCCGATCTTGATCTCGGTGTCGGTCGCGCCGGAATCGTACTTCTTCTGCGCGGAGGCCGGCGACGCCGACAGCGCGATCGCCAGCGCTGTTCCCGTGACCAAGTGGAAAATCCCATTCCTCATAGTGCTGTTCTCTCCCGTGGCTGGTGTTGACCGATGATCTTGCCCCCGAGCTCAGATTGCAGCGGGGTGCCATCGCTTGCGGCGGGATACTGGCGGAAGCCTTGCTGCAACGCAAGATGAACGGTGACGAAAAGGTGACCGGTGGCCGCCAACGAAAGTAGGGGGCGCTCCCTCCTGATTCCCCTTGTCGCGAGCAGCAAGGGAGCTGGTTTATGGTGTCTCAAGCGCGGTGAGATCGGCGCCTTGGGCCGTCAAGAGCAAGATCAGCTAGCGCCGCTGGGGCTGCCCGCACATAAAGGATGCGCCGACCAGAATCTTGGCAATGATTCGGTCCTCCAACCGGCACGCCGGAATTCGGGTGGACGCCACCATGGGCGTCGCGAAAAGTACACGGATGGTGCCGCAATCCCGTGAGATGACGATGGCCGATCGCAAGATGTCCCAGACCTTCACGCTCGACCGCCTCGGGACGCCGATCGGCGTCGCGCTGCTGGTGACCGATGACGAGGGCATGCTGCGTGCGCTCGACTGGGAGGATTACGAGGGACGGATGCTGGAGCTGCTGCGTCTCCAATACGGCGCGGTGACATTGCAGCAGGGCCGCGCGCCGCGCTCCCTGTCGAGAGCGCTCGGCGGTTATTTCAAGGGCGATCTCGACCGGCTCGCAACTATCGAATGGTGCGTGGCCGGCACGCCGTTCCAGAAGAAGGTCTGGACCGCGCTCCCGAAAATTCCGGCTGGCACAACCATGAGCTATGGCGCGCTGGCCGCGAAACTAAAGGCGCCGAACGCGATGCGCGCGGTCGGACACGCCAACGGCTCCAATCCGATCAGCGTCGTCGTGCCCTGCCACCGCCTGATCGGCGCCAACGGATCGCTGGTGAAATATGGCGGCGGGCTCGACAGAAAGCGTTGGTTGCTGCGGCACGAGGGCGTGACAATCGATTCGTAACGGAATGCACCCTGCTACAAATTCCGTCATGCCGAGGAGCGCGGAACGCGCGTCTCGAAGCATGACGGCCACGGACGGGGGCGTACATCCTTCGAGACGCGCTGCGCGCTCCTCAGGATGAGGGGACAGTTGTCAGTGCAGCGGGGCACTCTAGGCCGCCGGCTTCGCCGCGGTGTCCTCGCTTGACAGCAGATGCAGTAGCGCGCTCTTGATCGCGGCCTGCCGGGTCGGCGCGATGATCTGGGCGCCGAGCAAGTCTGTGACGTAGAATACGTCGCGGGCGCGTTCGCCGAAGGTCGCGACATGCGCGGAGGCGATGTTGAGATTGAGCTTCGAGATCGCCGTGGTGAGCTGGTAGAGCAGCCCTGGCCGGTCGAGGCCGGAGACCTCGATCACGGTGTAGCGGTCCGACCACTGGTTGTTGATGATGACCTCGGGCTCGACGGTGAAGGGGCGCGTCTTGCTGCGCAGGGTGCGGCGCGCCACCGCTTCGGGCAAGCGCAGCTTGCCTTCCAGCACGTCCTCGATCATCTCGCCGATCCGCGTCGCGCGGCGGCCCTCGTCCTCGTCGCGGTCGTACTCCCTGGAGATCGAGATTGTGTCGAGCGCGCGGCCGTCGGTCGTGGTGTAGATCTGCGCGTCGACGATGTTGGCGCCGGCCGACGCGCAGGCGCCCGCGATGATCGACAGCAGCCAGGGATGGTCCATCGCAAAAATGGTCAGCTCGGTGACGCCGCGCATCTCATCGAAGCCGACATTGATCGCGAGCTTGTGGTCCGCCTGTTCGCTGGCGCGGATGAAGCGCGCCTGCCGGATCTTGCGCGGCAACTCGACCTTGAGCCAGTAGGCCGGATAGTGCCGGCCGATATAGGTGTTGAGCTCCTGTTCCGGCCATTCGGTGAAGGCCTGGCGGAATTCGGCCTGCGCCACTGCGATGCGCTGGGCGCGGTTCACCTCCGAGAAGCCGCCGGTCAGCACCGGCTCGGTCTCGTAGTACAGCGTGCGCAGGAGCTGCGCCTTCCAGCCGTTCCACACCCCCGGGCCGACGCCGCGGATGTCGGCGGTGGTCAGGATCGTGAGCAGCTTCATCTGCTCGACCGATTGCACCACGGCGGCGAAATTCTCGATGGTCTTGCGATCCGACAGGTCGCGCGACTGCGCGACCGTGGACATCGTGAGGTGCACCTCGATCAGCCATGCCACCAGTTCGGTGTCGGCGGCCGAGAAGCCGAGTCGCGGGCACAGCCGCCGTGCCACCTTGGCGCCGGCGATCGAGTGATCCTCGGGGCGGCCCTTGGCGATGTCATGCAATAGCGTTGCGATGTAGATCACCGGGCGGTGCTCGGGCCGGATCTTGCGGAACAGGTCGCTTGCGACCACGAACTCCTCGTGGCCGCCGCGCTCGATGTCCTGCAGAAAGCCGATGCAGCGGATCAGATGCTCGTCCACCGTGTAGTGATGGTACATGTTGAACTGCATCATCGACACGATCTTGCCGAAGGCGCGGATGAAATGGCCGAGCACGCCGGTCTCGTTCATTCGCCGCAACACGATCTCCGCGTTGTCGGAGGTCAGGATCTCCATGAACAGGCGATTGGCTTCCTCGTTCTCGCGGAGTTGCGTGTTGACGAGCTTCAGCGAACGCGTCACCGTGCGCATCGCGTCGGGATGGAAGGCGAGATTGTTCACCTGCGCCAGGCGGAAGATCCGGATGAGATTGACCGGGTCATGCTTGAATACGTCGGGCGCGGCGAGGTTGATGCGGTTGTTGTCGACGATGAAGTCGTCGCTGTTCGGCACGCGCCGTTTGGTGCCCGGGCGGAAGCGCGCCACCATGCGGCTCAGCACCGGCGCAGGCTTTTTCTGTTCCTCCTCGAGCTTGGCGCACAGGATCGCGGTGAGGTCGCCGACGTCCTTGGCGATCAGGAAGTAGTGCTTCATGAAGCGCTCGACATCCTGCATGCCCGGATGTGAGGTATAGCCGAGCCTGACGGCGATCTCGCGCTGCATGTCGAACGACAGCCGCTCCTCGGGCCGCCCTGCGAAGAAGTGCAGATTGCAGCGGACCGACCAGAGGAAATCGGCGCAGCGGCGGAAGGTGCGGTACTCCTGGGCGTCGAACACGCCGCGCTCGAGCAACTCGTCCGTCTCGCGCACGCGGTAGACGTATTTGGCGATCCAGAACAACGTGTGCAGGTCGCGCAAGCCGCCCTTGCCGTCCTTCACATTGGGCTCGACCAGATAGCGCGATTGGCCTGCGCGGCGATGCCGCTCCTCGCGCTCGGCGAGCTTGGCGGTAACGAATTCAGACGCCGTTCCCTGCACCACATCCTTGTCGAAGCGCTCGACCAGTTCGTCATAGAGCGGCTGGTCGCCGGCGAGGAACCGTGTCTCAAGGATCGCGGTGCGGATCGTCATGTCGCCGCGCGCCTGGCGGATCGATTCATCGACCGAACGGGTGGCGTGGCCTACCTTCAGCCCCATGTCCCACAGGCAATAGAGTATGGCTTCGGCGACCTGCTCGCCCCAGGCGGTCTGCTTGTAGGGCAGGATGAACAGCAGATCGATGTCGGATTCCGGCGCCATCAGCCCGCGGCCGTAGCCGCCGGTCGCGACCACGGCCATGCGCTCGGCACCTGACGGGATCGGCGAGTGATATAGATGCCTGGTCGCAGCCGCATAGAGGATGCGGATGATCTCGTCCTGCACGAAGCAGAGCCGCTCGGCGCAGCGGCGGCCGTGACGGTCCTTCAAGAGCAGCGCCTGCGCGGTGGCGCGCGCCGTGATGAGCTCGGCCTTGAGCAGTTGCGCCATTGCTGCGCGGAATTGATCCTCGCGGCCGGAATGCTTTTCGGCGAGTGCATTGATCGCGGCGGTAACGCGCGCGGTTTCGAAACGATTGTCCGCTGGGGGGCGGACCTCTGCTACGACGCTGTCCATGCATTCATCCGATAACGGACAGCGTCTTTGCTGTCACTGACCAAAGTATGTGGGCAACAGCTCCATGCTGTCTCAGCGGGGTTCTGAGCAAGCCTGTTCTCGTGCTGTCGTGACGAAGGGACAAATTTTCTCGTTGACGGTAGGCCTAACTCATTGAATTAAAAAGGTGTTTCAAAATCACATTCGGGAGATCGACGATGCCAATTTTTTCACGGCGCACTCTGGCCGCTCTGGTCGCGGTCTCTACCCTGTTTCCCGGCGCGGCCTTTGCGGCTGACGCGCTGAAGGAGATCCGCATCGACTGGGCGACCTATAATCCGGTGTCGCTGGTCTTGAAGCAGAAGGGCCTCCTGGAGAAGGAGTTCGCCAAGGACGGCATCAGCATCGTCTGGGTGCAGTCGGCGGGGTCCAACAAGGCGCTCGAATTCCTCAACGCCGGCTCTATCGATTTCGGCTCGACCGCGGGTTCGGCCGCGCTGGTCGCGAGGATCAACGGCAACCCGATCAAGTCGATCTATGTTTATTCGCGCCCCGAATGGACCGCACTGGTCACGACCAAGGATTCCAAAATCGTTTCCGTCGCTGACCTCAAGGGCAAGCGCGTCGCGGTCACCCGTGGCACCGACCCGCACATCTTCCTGGTCCGCGCACTGCTCAGCGCCGGCTTGGGCGAGAAGGACATCACCCCCGTGCTGCTGCAGCACGCCGACGGCAAGACTGCCTTGATCCGCGGCGACGTCGACGCCTGGGCCGGCCTCGACCCGATGATGGCACAGGCGGAAGTCGAGGAGGGCGCCAAGCTGTTCTATCGCAAGGCCGACGCCAACACCTGGGGCATCCTCAATGTGCGGGAGCAGTTCTTGAAGGATTATCCGGATGTCGTCCGCCGCGTGCTCGCGACTTACGAAGAGGCGCGCAAATACTCGCTGGCGAACTACGATGATCTGAAGAAGACCTTCATCGGTGTCACAAAATTGCCGGAGGCGGTGGTCGACAAGCAGCTGAAGGAGCGCACCGAGCTGACCCACAGCCACATCGGCGCTCCGCAGCGCGAATCCATCCTCGCGGCCGGCCTGGCGCTACAGCAGGCCGGCGTCGTCGACGCCAAGGTCGACGTGAAGGCGACGCTGGACGCGCTGGTCGACGACCAGGTTCCTTTGCCGACGAATTAGCGCGGTTCTCACCCTCTCCTTCGGGGGAGGGTGTTCGCCTCCTTGCAATCCCTCGCCAGACGCGTTCTTTGCTATGGCCATGACCGTTGACCTGCCGGCGCTGGAACAGACCGATGCGGCGGTGCCGCATGTGGCATCGGCGCGCTGGTCGCGCTATGCGCGGCCGGCGCTCGGGCTGGCGTTGCCGGCCGCGCTCGCGCTTGGCTGGGAGCTCGTGGTGTTCCTCGGCTGGTCCAATGGCCGACTCGTGCCGCCGCCGTCGCGGCTGTTCGCGACCATCGCTGAACTCGCGAAAAGCGGCGAGCTTTCGCGGCACATCCTCGCGACAGTGACGCGCGTCGGTGCGGGCTTCGTGCTTGGCGTGATCTCCGGCACGATCCTCGGCGCGATCTCGGGCTATTGGGGCCTCGCGCGCCGGCTGCTGGATCCCACGGTGCAAGCGCTTCGCGCGATCCCCTCGCTCGCTTGGGTGCCGCTGTTCGTGCTCTGGCTCGGCATTTTCGAGACCTCGAAGATCGTGCTGATCGCGGTCGGCGTGTTCTTTCCGATCTATCTCGGCGTGATGGGCGCGATCCTCTCGGTCGATCGCAAGATCGTCGAGGTCGGGCGCGTCTTCCGCCTCTCCGGGGCCGCCATGATCCGCCGCATTCTTTTGCCTGCAGTGCTGCCGGCCTATGTGGTGGCGCTCCGGGTCGGCCTTGGCCTTGGGTGGATGTTCGTGGTGGCGGCCGAGCTGATAGGGGCCTCCGAGGGACTGGGCTATTTGCTGCTCGACGGCCAGCAGCTTGGCAAGCCCGCGCAGATCCTCGCAGCGATCGTGATCTTCGCGATCCTCGGCAAGCTCACCGACTGGCTCATCGAGGTCGCGGCCTCGCCGCTATTGCGCTGGCAGGACGCGTTCGGCGCGCGGGGAGGGTACTAAAGCATGATCCGGAAAAGTGCGTAGCGGTTTTCCCTCGCGACAAACGCGTAGCGTTTGCGCGGAGATCATCCGCAAACAACAGCTACAGCGCGATGATGGCTCATTCTGATCTCATCGCGCCTTAGTGCCGCCGATTTGAAGTTCCTGCGGTGCAAGCCGCGAGTCCGAACAGGAATTTCAAATCGATCGGCGGCACTAGAATAGTCATTTTGTCAGCGCCCTCTTGCTTTCCGAAGTTCGGGCAGAGGGTGGACCGAAAGATGACGAACTTCGGAAGGAGGGCACTGATGCTCGCACTGAAGGAGGTCGGCAAGACCTATCCCAACGGCGTGCACGCGCTGGAGCGCTTCTCGGCCGCGATCAAGCCCGGCGAGATCGTCGCCATCATCGGCGGCTCCGGCTGCGGCAAGTCGACGCTGTTGCGTGCCATCGCCGGCCTCGACCGCGCGACCTCGGGCGCCGTGACGTTGGATAATGCCACGATCACCTCGCCGCATGCCAAGATCGGCATCATCTTCCAGGAGCCGCGGCTGCTGCCCTGGCTCAGCGTCGCCGACAATGTCGGCTTCGGCCTGTCGGAACTGCCCGCTGACGTCAGACGCAAGCGCATTGCGGCGGCGCTCGCCCGTGTCGGCCTTGCCGACAAGGCCGAGGCCTGGCCGCGCGAACTCTCCGGCGGGCAGGCGCAGCGGGTAGCGATTGCTCGCGCCCTGGTGCCACAGCCGGAGGTGCTGTTGCTCGACGAGCCGTTCTCCGCGCTCGACGCTTTCACCCGGCGCGACCTGCAGGACCATCTGCTCAACCTCTGGGCCGACACGCGGCCGACCCTCATCCTGGTGACCCACGACGTCGACGAGGCGGTGACGCTGGCCGATCGCGTGCTGGTGATGCGGCCGCGGCCGGGCCGGCTGTTCGAGGAGATCACCATCAACCTGGCGCGTCCCCGCGACCGCAAATCGGAGCTGTTCGACAACTTCAAGCGCCGTGTTCTGACCGCGCTCGACCGCTCACTGGACCGTTCGGTGCGTGATCTCACGGCCAAATCAAGCGCCGGCGAAGCGATGTGGTGGTGACATCCGCGCATTAAAGCCTTACATCGGCAGATAACAACGAACGTCGGGAGATGAAACTATGGACGCCGCCGAACTCCGCGCAATGCAGGCCCCGATCAAGGAGCGCTACAAGGCCGATCCCTCGGCCGCCGTGGTCACGCTGAAGGCCAAGGGCTCGATCGAACGCGAAGGCATTTCCTGCAAGATCGAGACCGGCCGCGCGCTCGCGGTCGCCGGCCTCCACCCCGCAACCGGCGGCTCCGGTCTCGAGCTCTGTTCCGGCGACATGCTCCTGGAGGCGCTGGTCGCCTGCGCCGGCGTGACGCTGAAATCGGTCGCGACCGCCGTCGAAGTGCCACTCAAGAGCGGTAACGTCTTTGCCGAGGGCGACCTCGATTTCCGCGGCACGCTCGGTGTCGACAAGGAAGCCCCGGTCGGCTTTCGTGAAATCCGCTTGCGTTTCGAGGTCGGCACCGACGCTCCGCAGGAGAAGCTTGATTCGCTTCTGAGGCTGACTGAGCGCTATTGCGTGGTCTATCAGACCATCAAAAATGGCCCGAAGGTGTCGGTATCGATGCAACGGGTGTGATGATCTTCACTCTCTGCTGGAGGGGTCGTCAACCATCGTGCTCGCCGTCAGCCGCCAAGACGCGGCAGCGGCGGCGCGCCGAGTGGCGCCGCTATCGCGAGTGGCAAGGCACGGATGCCCCTTCGATGCCGACGCCTCGCGGCCTAAAGCGGGTTCCGTACATGAGCAGCGATCAATGATGCGACCGCTTCGCTGATCCTGGCTCAATCTGTACCGTGGCGGTCAATCCGGCCACCAGCCGCACGTCGCTTGGCACGTCATCGAGATGGATGCGCACCGGAATGCGCTGCGCGAGGCGGACCCAGGTGAAGATCGGATTTACCGAGGCGAGACCGGACGTGTCCGGCTGAGTGTTTGGTATATCGATGCCGCGGGCGACGCTCTCGACATGCCCACGAACGACTTCGCCGTGGCCCATCAATTTGATCGAAGCGAGGTCTCCTTCGCGAATCCCTCGCAGATTGGTCTCCTCGAAATATGCGTCGACCCAAAAGGAATCGGTGTTGACGAGCGAGATGCTCCTCTGCCCGACAGTGACGAAATCGCCAAGTTGCACCTGCAAGTTCGTCACATACCCGTTGACCGGAGAGACGATGCGGGTGCGCTCGAGGTCGACATGCGCCTGGTCGCGTTTCGCAAGCGCCTGCTGATAGGCCGCATCGGCGCTCAGCGAGTTGCTGGAGAACGTCTGCTGCTCTTCCTGCGAGATCGCCAGATCAGTCAGCTTCTGCCGGCGCTCCGACTGGGCCCGCGCATTCTGCGCGAGGGCCTGCGCCTGGTCGACGGCGGCATCTGCGAGCCGGGCGGCAATCGCGAAGTTCGTGGGATCAACGACCATGAGCAGGTCGCCCTTGTGGACGAATTGATTGTCGGCGACCGGCAGTTCCACAATCCGGCCCGACACCTCGGGCGCGATCGTGACGACATAGGCGCGCACGGTAGCGTCGCGCGTCCACGGTGCCTCCATATAGACGCGCCACATCGCCCAGCCGAGCAGCCCGGCAAGCGCGACGGTTGCCAGGGTGATCAGGAACGGAATTACCTTGATACGACGTCTGGCGAACTCATCCGTTTCCGGCGCAAGGAACGGGCTCTGCTCACGATGATCGGGCCTCTTGCCTTGCTTCGATATGATTTCAGTAACGGTCATAATGGCGAACTCCAGTGGGCCACGATCAGAACCCAGGACGAAAGAACGATGATGTACGTGGCAAACACGAACAGGGCTGGATGCCAGACGTATCGGAGCAAACCAAAGCGGCTGAGGACCCGGCGCAGCGCAATCGTGACGCGCCAGGCGCCGACCATCATGAGCGAAATGGGTGCAACATACACACCGAACAGGTTGACCTCGACAAACCTCATGTTAGTGCTCCTGAATCGAAGTAATCGGCGTGCTCAAGCAACACCTCCGATAGGGTGAGAATGCGAGCGCGCGCCTGCACCACCTCGCGTTGGGCAAATCTGTTACCGGCGAGCGCCGCGTCGAGGCGAGTGAGGTGCTCAATGGCGATCGAACTCTCGCCTTCCGCCAGAGCGGCGAGAGCGTGTTCGAAATCGGTGCCGACGCCGAGCCGTCGAGCCAGAGGGCGCAGCCCGACTATCTCGGATCCCACTGAGAGCGACGCCAACAGTTGAGCGCGCTGTAGAGGGATCGCTCCTCGCGGCATGGCCGAGAGCCGGCCATGGATGTGGCCCATCCAGTCGCCGAACGTCCGCCCCATCGCGAGACGGCGCAGGTCGCGCAAGGTCAAGGCCAGCAACCGTCGGGCGCAGAATTCCGGCGACAGTGGTGGCAGCAGGCGAAACGACAGTGCCGCGGCGCCGATGCCGGCGAGGATCGCGAGCGCCGCGTTGTAGAATTGCGCTGCGTCGTAGCTCATCTGGTTCTCGGGCGCGAGCAACGGTACAAAATACGCCGCCATATAGGTGAGCGCGCCGCTTCTCCAATTCCCCGCCGCGGCACCGGCGGGGACCAGCCAAAGGCCGATCGCGAGGCTGAAGGCGGCAAAGGTCTCCAGGTGCGGCAGCACCGCGAACCTGATGATCGACGCGGCAACAGCTGCGATTCCGGTACCCACCATGAAGCCCATGGCCCCCGCGTGAGCCTGATCCGCTCGCGGCGCGAACAGAATGACGGAGATGGCTGCGAAGGTGATGGCCTCAGCGCCGCCCGGCCAGGCGGTGACGATCCAAAACAACGCGACGGAGCAGACCGTAACGAATGCGCGCGCTGCATTGACCAGAGCTGGCAGCCAGTCCGCGACGTGCAGGCGGATGACATTGTGGCGGCGCGGGACAGGTCGAGCGGGGGGCGGCGACAAGCAAAGCCAGGCCCTTCGCCGCAAGCGACATGCCGACCAGCGCTTCGGCGGTCTGGTCGGCGAGCAGGCGGAGCGATGGGGTGCGAGAGGGCAGCTCGATTAGCCGGCGCGCGGTCGTCTCACAGAGCCTGCCCAGGCCGGTCGGATCAGCGATCCACCGCGACGGCTCGGCGTTTGTGGATCGCAGCTCGAGCGGCAGGATTTGCAGGATGATTGCCGCGTCTTGCCGGGACTCCGCGCTGGGCAGCTCGACAAGGTGATTTGCCGCCGTACGCCAGCCGGCCAGGGCGGCGAACAAGCCTTCCACCGCCCTCTCCAAGACCGACGAATGATAACGGATTTGAGCCGATTCCCCGAGCGTTTCGTCGATCATCGGGTCGAGGGCAATAGCTCTCTGCACGAGTGCACGCCGCATCGATCGCGTGGTAGATGGTTCAGGCCCGGTCGGCGCGAATGTGCCGGTAAGTCCCGCTGCGATTCGTGCCTCCAGGTCTGCAAAGAGCGTGGCTAGCCGCCTGCGGGCGCTGCCGAGATCGGTTCCAGCGAGAACGACGCCGGCGCAGACGATGCCAATGGAAGTCTCGCTTGCACGGGTGACAGCCAGCATGAAGACGTCACCGTGTACGCCGCCGATTGCGCCGAGCTGATCGCTGGCAATAATTGCCGCCGTATAGCCGGCCAGCGCTGCGCCATAGCCTGCAAAGTTGCGGACTAACGTCGCGACGAATGCACATGCCGCTCCCCACAGGGCGAGCCCAAGGAGAAACGATGCACGATCCTGCGGAAAGCATGCGGTCAGCACAACGATCGCGATAGCGCCGACCAGCGTGCCGATCATGCGGAACCACCCCTTGCGCAGTGCTGCGCCGAGCTGCGGCTGACAGACGATCGCCGCCGAGGTGCCGGCCCAAAACGGGCTGTCGAGTTCGAGCCAGAAAGCGATATAGAGCGCGAGGCAAACAGAAGCCCAAAGCCGCAAGCCGAAGAGAAGCGCGGGAACCGTGCCTGCGGCCATCCTGTTCAGACGTTCCAAATCGAGCACACGGACCTGTCGCTCCGGGAACCTGGGCAAGGACATTCGGCTGGGCTCATCGGTAGTCATTGAGTGTTTTCCATCGGACGCGCCATCTAGCGGAGCCGGAACCTCAACTGGACGGCGCCATCTCTTCCGCGCCGATTGCTCGACAAAGCGCTGACTTCGTCCAGGCGCGTTCCCTCACGGATGAAAGGTGCGCTCGCCCATTGATCTCGTCCAATAGCGAGACGATATCGTTTAATCTCGAGCCGAGATAAAATCCGGAGATCCTTGGAATGCTCGATGTCCGGCAACTTCGCTATTTCGTGGCTGTCGCGGAATATCTGCATTTCACGAAGGCGGCAGACCACCTGCACGTCGCCCAGTCGGCCCTCAGCACTCAAGTAAAGCAACTTGAAGCCCAGTTAGGCGTAAGGCTGCTGGGCCGAAGCAAGCGGTCCTCAGTGACTCTGACCGACGCCGGTCAGCTCTTCCTGACCGAGGCGCGAAATGCGCTGCGGCAAATTGATATCGCAGAATCCGTCGGCCGCCTCGCCGGGCGCGGCATGCTCGGCCACGTCGAGATCGGCTACGTCGCCTCGGTCGCTTTCTCCGGCCTGCTCTCGCTCGCGATGTTGACCTTCCGCGAGGAGCGCCCTGGCATCGTCCTGCGGATCTCTGAGATGGAAACGTTTCAGCAGCTCGCGGCCATCGCGGAGGGCAAGCTGGACGTGGGCTTCATCAGGCCGCGTCCGAATTATCCCGAGGGCGTCGTGGTCGAGGTGCTGCGCACCGAAAAGCTGCTGTTGGCGCTGCCGGTCGGGCATCCGCGGTCGGCCGACCCCGAGATCCGCGCGCTCGCCGACGAGACCTTTGTGGTGCCGAAGTCCGGCGGCTTCGCCGAGCATGCCGCCGACTTCGTTGCAGCCGGCGGTCCCACACCCGAGCGGGTCGTCCAGGTGCGCGACTTCCTGTCGGCCATCACTCTGGTCGGCGCAGGTTGCGGGATCGCGCTCGTGCCCGAATCGTTGCGCGCGCTCGCCATGCCCAATGTCCGTTACAGCGAGATTTCGAACTACGACCGCAAGGTCGAACTCGCCCTGGCCTATCGCTCAGCGCGCAACTCACCGGTCGTACAGGCCTTCATCGAGGTTTGCCGGGGTTATGGGAACGTAAGTCATCAGGCGTGACGATTGACTTGCCGCAAGCGATTCGCAAACGCGGCCGTCGGCGCTTTGTTGATTGCGACAACCCGCATTCGGCTGTCGCTCGAACGCACTCTCTGCTGTGAGGGGTGTCCACCACCGTGCGACGCCAGCGAAATCAAGCGCGAGAATCGGAAGTCCCGTCTCGCCGACGAGAGATCCTAGAACTCCGGAGGCGGCCGCGTACTATCACAACCGACCTGAGAAGGTCACAGATAATCGTTTTGCAGTTTCAGCGGCTTACGAGCATCGAAGCGATATCGCCTATTGCAAAATGTCCCCCTTCAGGGGAAAGTTACAAGGCAACGATGTCCCCCGAACTCATCTTTCTTCTCACGCTCGTGCTACGCATGGCCATCACGGCGGCGTTCGTGGTGAGTGCATCGATCATTACGGAGCGTTCAGGCCCGGTGATCGGCGCGCTGGTCGCCACGCTGCCGATCTCGGCGGGGCCATCCTACACATTCTTGGCGCTCGATCATGACGCCGCCTTCATCGCGGAGGGCGCGCTGGCGAGCCTGCCGGTCAACGCTGCGACGATTTATATGGGCCTCACCTATGCCGTGCTGGCACAACGATTCAGCGGATTGGTAAGTGCCGGATCGGCGATTGCGGCATGGCTCGTGATCGCCTCCATCATGCGCCAGTTCCAGTGGACGCTCATCGCGGGGTTGATCGTCAACGCCATCACCTTCGCGATCTGCATCCCGCTGCTCAGGCCGTATCGGCACGTCGCAAAGATGCCGCTGATTACCCGCCGCTGGTACGACATCCCGCTGCGCGCTTCGCTCGTCGCGACGCTGGTTGCAGTCGTGGTGACGACGTCGGGCTGGGTCGGCCCGCGCGTCAGTGGCGTGATGGCGCTGTTTCCGATCGTGTTCACCTCGATGATGCTCATTCTGCATCCGCGCATTGGCGGGCCGCCGACCGCGGCCGTCATCGCCAACGGTGCCTGGGGCCTGATGGGATTTGGGCTTGCGATCGCAGTCATGCACATCGCGGTGCTGCAATTCGGCTCGGCGATCGGCCTGAGCCTGGCGCTCGCCACCTGCATCTGCTGGAATCTGACGCTGTGGTGGAACGGAAGAAGGAAGCGACGCGGACTTAGAGCATGAACCAAAAAGCGGGATCTGGTTTCCGGGAAGTGTTTTGTTGTCGCGTCGAGATCTGGGGTGAGGCCAACTTCGTGAGAGATAGGTCTGGCTAGCCGTGCGAGGTGGGATATTCGGGCATTTCGGCGTGGATCTCGTCCGGAGTCAGTAATCGCAGTCCAATCCGCTTAAATATCTTGATCGTTTCTGTGAGGTCGACATTCGCATAGGTAGCAACATCGGAATCGTTGGGCACCTCCATCCGCTCGGCCGGCGCATTCATCTTGTTGACGGCGTCCAGGAAGCCACCGGGCGTAAGGAGGACGATGATGTGTATTTCCTCAGACACAACTAAAAACGCATGCGGCTTTAGACGCGGAAGAAACATGCATTCTCCGGCGGTCATATGAAAGACTTCGCCGTCTGCATAAACGTTCATTTCACCCGCGAGCAGGTAGAAGAACTCGTCTTCTCGCGAGTGGACATGAGGCGGCGGCTCGGTACCTCGCCTCATCCTGCCAAGACTGATATCGAATGCCCCGTTGTTGTCTGCGGTTCCGGCTAACTGGCTTATGAGAATGCCCTTGTACCACGTCGAATTGCTCAACGCGGGCGCCCTCTTGTAGGCCCGTGGCTGTTGCCGTCTCGCCGCGTCGCTCATCGCAATCCACCTTTCTTCAACTTTCCTGCATTGCAAAGTTCCGCTGCATAACAGTTTCAGATTTTGGATTTTTGGTTACAAACGAAACTCGGCACTCGTTCGAAACGAGAAGGTCGCGATATCGGGATGACTTGCCGCTCTTGAGAATCAGAAGCGGAGAAGCAGAAAGCGTAAAGTGGGTTGACAAGGCGCAAACCATCACATCGACGTAGAGAAAGAGGTGGTGGGTTGCACTCGCTGCCGCATCCTGCCGACGGCAGGCACTCTCACTGCTTCGGCAGCTTCGCCTTCAGCGCATAAAGCGCCTCCAGCGCTTCGCGCGGCGACATTTCGTCCGGATGCAGCGCTTTCACCGCTTCCATCAACAGCTCGGTCTCGCTCGGCGGGGCGTCCGCCGTCGCGCGGGAGGGGACGGCGAAGAGCGGGAGATCATCGACCAGCGCGCGTGCGGTCTGGCCGCGGTCTTGTGCTTCCAGTTTGGCCAGCACGGATTTGGCGCGCGCGATGACGGCGGGTGGCAGCCCCGCGAGCTTCGCGACCTGGATGCCATAGGAGCGGTCGGCCGAACCCGGCAGCACCTCGTGCAGGAACACGACGTCGCCCTGCCATTCCTTCACGCGCACGGTGGCGTTGAACATCCGTGCCAGTTTTGCGGAAAGCGCGGTCAGCTCATGATAGTGGGTGGCGAACAGGGTGCGGCAGCGGTTGTTTTCATGCAGATGCTCGATCGCGGCCCAGGCGATCGAGAGGCCATCGAAGGTTGCCGTGCCTCGTCCAATCTCGTCGAGGATGACGAGCGACCGCTCGCTCGCCTGATTCAGGATGACAGCGGTTTCGACCATCTCGACCATGAACGTCGAGCGCCCCCGTGCGAGATCATCGGCTGCGCCGACGCGCGAGAACAGGCGGTCGACGATGCCGAGCCGTGCGCGCGATGCCGGCACGTAGGAGCCGATCTGCGCCAGCAGCGCGATCAGTGCGTTCTGGCGCAGGAAGGTCGATTTGCCGGCCATGTTGGGGCCGGTGATCAGCCAGAGCTGGCCGGATTTCTGCCCGGGCGTCGGAGAGAGATCGCAGGCATTGGCGATGAACGGTTGCCCGTCCCGCCTTAGCGCCTGCTCGACCACCGGATGCCGCCCGCCCTCGATCGCAAAGCCGAGCGAGCTATCGACCTCGGGTCGCGCGTAATGGTCGTCGACCGCAAGCTTCGCCAGAGCGGTCGCGACATCGAGCATCGCAAATGCATGCGCGGCGTTACGCAAATCGTCGCCGGCGGCAAGCGCCATCGCGCTCAGCCGCTCGAAGATCTCGATCTCGAGGTTGAGCGCGCGCTCGCCGGCGTTGGCAATCTTGGCCTCGATCTCGCCGAGTTCCGCGGTGGTGAAGCGGATTTGCCCGGCAAGCGTCTGGCGATGGATGAAGGTCGCATTCAGCGGCGGCGCCATCAATTTGTCGCCGTGCTGCGCAGTCACCTCGACGAAATAGCCGAGCACATTGTTGTGCCGGATCTTCAGGGATTTGATGCCGGTGTCCTCGGCATAGCGCGCCTGCATCGCGGCGACGACGAGGCGCGAGGCGTCGCGCAAATTGCGGCTCTCGTCGAGCGCGGCTTCATAGCCTTCGCGGACGAAGCCGCCGTCGCGCTTGATCAGCGGCAGTTGCTCGGACAGCGCGCGGGCGAATTCGCGCGCCAGATCGCGCGATGGCCGGCGCAGTGCCGCCATGACGGCCATGACTTCCGCCGGCGGGCTTTCGAGCTGCGCCAGCAGGTCGAGCGCCTGGTCGGCGGCAAGGATGCCGTCGCGTAATCCTGCGAGGTCGCGCGGGCCGCCGCGGCCGACCGACAACCGCGCCAGCGCCCGCGACATGTCGGGTGCGGCGCGCAGCACGGTGCGGATGTCCTCGCGTGCGGCGCTGTCGCCGACGAAGGCCGAGACTGCATCGAGCCGTCGCGCGATCGCCGCGCTATCGGTCAGCGGTGCGGCGAGACGCTGCGCCAGCAGCCGCGAGCCCGCGGCGGTGACCGTGCAATCGATCGCATCGAGCAGCGAGCCGCGGCGCTCGCCGGCGAGGGTGCGCGTCAGTTCGAGATTGGCGCGGGTCGCCGGATCGATCGCCATCGTGGTGCCGGCTGCCTCGCGCGCCGGCGGTGACAGGGGCGGACGTTTGCCGACCTGGGTGCGGTCGATATAGGTCACCGCGGCGGCAGCGGCGGTTGCTTCCAGCCGCGACATCGCCGACAGGCCGTCCATGGTCGCAACCGCGAAATAATCGCACAGCCGCCGTTCGGCCGTGGCGCTGTCGAACACGTCGCGGGTCAGCGGCGTCACCGCCGGCAATTCGCGCAGGATGGGCGCGAGTTCGCCGTCGCCATAGAGCGCATCGGTGACGATGGCCTCGTTCGGATTGATGCGGGCAAGCGTCGCCGCGAGCTCCGCGGTCGAGCACTCCGTTACCATGAATTCGGAGGTCGAGATGTCGATCCAGGCAAGGCCGAGCCGGTCGGCGCCGGCCGAGCCCCGCGCGCGCGCGATCGCCAGCAGATAATTGTTGGTGCGGGCGTCAAGGAGCGTATCTTCGGTCAGCGTGCCCGGCGTCACCAGCCGCACCACACCTCGGCGGACCACGCTCTTGTTGCCGCGGGCGCGCGCCGCGGCCGGATCCTCGGTCTGCTCGCACACCGCGACACGATGGCCGGCGCCGATCAGGCGGTGCAGGTAATCCTCCGACCGCTCGACCGGTACGCCGCACATCGGGATGTCCATGCCCTGATGCTTGCCGCGCTTGGTGAGCACGATGCCGAGCGCTTTCGAGGCGATCTCGGCATCCTCGAAGAACAGCTCGTAGAAATCACCCATCCGGTAGAACAGCAGGAGGCCGGGGTGGGCCGCCTTTATTTCGAGGTACTGTTCCATCATCGGCGTGACGCGCGACGGCGTCTCGGCAGCGGAGGCAGGTTCAGGCGGAACAGGGATGGATTGCTGGATGGTCATCAGGTGGCGGAAACTACAGAATTTCGCCGCCCGGTCCTATCCAAGTGCGCGGGGTTTTCCACCCTCTCCACGGCCTCAAGATAGGACAAGACCTCCCCGTAACGCGCGCTTGGCGCGTGTTACCGTCGATTGACCTGTGACAGGCACGCTCCTAAAACTCACGCCAAGTTCAGCCATCCAGCGCCTAAAGCACGGCATTCAGGGAGAGATTCAATGCGTGATGTGTTCATTTGCGATGCCGTCCGGACCCCGATCGGCCGCTTCGGCGGCGCGCTCGCCAAGGTGCGCACCGACGACCTCGCCGCCACCCCGATCAAGGCATTGATGGCGAAGCACCCGAACCTCGACTGGTCGCAGGTCGACGAAGTCTTTTTCGGCTGCGCCAACCAGGCCGGCGAGGACAACCGCAACGTCGCGCGCATGGCGCTGTTACTTGCGGGCCTCCCCGATTCGGTTCCCGGCCAGACCTTGAACCGCCTTTGCGCCTCCGGTCTCGATGCGGTGGGCGCGGCGGGCCGCGCCATCCGCTCGGGCGAGATCGATTTCGCGATTGCCGGCGGCGTCGAATCGATGACGCGCGCGCCGTTCGTGATGGGCAAGGCGGCGGAGGCGTTTTCACGGTCGGCCGACATTTACGACACCACGATCGGCTGGCGCTTCATCAATCCGCTGATGAAGGCGCAGTATGGCGTCGATGCGATGCCGGAGACTGGCGAGAACGTCGCCGAGGAGTTCCAGGTCTCGCGCGCCGATCAGGACGCGTTCGCGATCCGCTCGCAGCAGCGCGCGGGTGCCGCGATCGCATCGGGCTATTTCGCCGAGGAGATCACCCCGGTCCAGGTGCCCGGTGGCAAGGCCGGTCCCATCACCGTCGACAAGGACGAGCATCCCCGTCCCGAGACCACGCTCGAAGGGCTGGCGAAGCTGAAGCCGATTGTGCGCAATCCGGGCACGGTCACCGCAGGCAACGCGTCCGGCGTCAATGACGGCGCCGCCGCGCTGATCCTGGCGTCCGAGGGTGCGGTGAAGAAGCACGGCCTGACGCCGCGGGCAAAGATCCTCGGGCTTGCGTCGGCCGCGGTGCCGCCGCGCATCATGGGCATCGGACCGGTGCCGGCCACCCGTAAGCTCGTCGAGCGTCTCGGCATCAAGGTGTCGGATTTCGACCTGATCGAGCTCAATGAAGCCTTTGCTTCGCAGGGCATCGCCTGCCTGCGCCAGTTGAGCGTCAAGGAAGACGCCGATTTCGTCAATCCGCATGGCGGCGCCATCGCGCTCGGCCATCCGCTCGGAATGAGCGGTGCGCGGCTCGCGCTGACCGCGGTGCATGGGTTGGAGAAGCGGGGCGGTAAGCTTGCCTTGGCAACCATGTGCGTCGGTGTCGGGCAGGGTGTCGCGGTTGCGATCGAAAAACTGAACTAAAACAATAACCTGGAAGGGCTGAAAACAGCCCTTCCCCGGATTAGTTATGTCCTATAATGATCTGCGACGGCTGACCGGCGCGTGGCCGAGCATGATCCGGAAAAATGGAAGCGGGTTTTCCCGCGCGACAAGCGCGTAGCGTTTGCGCTGAGATCATGCTCAGTCAAAGAGATGAGATCATGATGCGATTGCCTCCAACCGCATCATGATCGAGGAGGAATTCGCCATGACCTTGCAATATCCGCTGCAGTCGCTTGCGGCGCATCCGGCGCGGCTCTCGCCGGCCTATCGCTCGACGCTGAAGCGGGCGCCGACCAAGCCCCTGATCCCGATGCGGCACACGCTCTCCGAACTCACCGGTCCGGTCTATGGTCATGAGACCGTGCGCGAGCACGACAACGATCTCACCATCCAGCACAAGAGCGAGCCCCTCGGCGAGCGCATCATCGTGCACGGCCATGTGCTGGATGAGGACGGCCGCGGCGTGCCGAACGTGCTGGTCGAGTTGTGGCAGGCCAATGCCTGCGGCCGCTACATCCATGTCGTCGACCAGCATCCTGCGCCGCTCGATCCGAACTTCACCGGCGCCGGCCGCACCCAGAGCGATGCCACGGGCTATTACAAGTTCATCACCATCAAGCCGGGCGCCTATCCGTGGGGCAATCACCACAACGCCTGGCGGCCCGCGCACATCCACTTCTCGGTGTTCGGCCACTCCTTCATCTCGCGTCTTGTCACGCAGATGTATTTCCCGGGCGATCCGCTGTTTCCGTTCGATCCGATCTTCAACTCGGTGACGGACGAGAAGGCGCGCGCGCGGATGATCTCGTCCTTTGATCTCGAGAACACCAAGCCGGAATGGGCGCTCTGCTACCGCTTTGATATCGTGCTGCGCGGGCGCTACGCCACGCCGATGGAGACCAAGTAAGTGTCGCACCAACGTCCTGATGGAGTAACGCCGTCGCAGACCGTCGGTCCCTATTTCAAATACGGCCTGACGCCGAATGGCGAATACGCCTGGAACGACGCCTTCACCAACAATTTGGTCACGCCGGATACTTCGGGTGAGCGCATCCGCGTCGAAGGCAAGGTTTATGACGGCGACGGCGCCGTGGTCCCCGACAGCATGTTGGAGATCTGGCAGGCGGACGCTCAGGGCCGCTTCTGCGATCCGCAGGACAAGCGTGCGCTGCCCAACAGCTCGTTCAAGGGGTTCGGCCGCGTCGGCACCGATGCAGGCGGCGGCTACGCCTTCGACACCATCAAGCCGGGCCAGGTCGCGGACCCCGACGGCAAGCCGCAGGCGCCGCATATCGTGCTCGCGGTGTTCGCGCGCGGCATGCTGCTGCACCTCTACACGCGGATCTATTTCGACGACGAGGCGTCGAATGCCAGCGATCCCGTGTTGGCGCTGGTGCCGGCCGATCGCCGCGCGACCCTGATCGCCAGGCGCAAGGCGGACTCGGGCAACGCGGTCTATACGCTCGACATCCATCTGCAGGGCGACAACGAGACGGTGTTCTTCGACGTTTGACGTACGTTGAGGAATGACGAGCGAGTGTTTCCTCACCGGCGGCATCGCCGCCGGCGGCCGTGGGAAATGCATTCGACGGTGTCATGGCGAAGCGTTACGCTGCGCCGGCCTGAGGTGCGGAGACATCCACAATGGCGAAAATCAGGGTCGGCCTGGCAGGCTGCGGCTTCGTGGCGGAGCTGCACATGTATGCCTACAGGCGCGTCTATGGCGTCGATGTCGAAGTCCGCGCGGTCGCGGCGCGAGGCGATCACGTCATCGAATTCGCCCGCAGGCACGCGATCCCGAACGCCTATCGCAGCTTTGCCGAACTGATCGCCGATCGTGAGCTCGATGTCATCGACATCTGCACGCCGCCCAATCTCCATGCCGTGATGATCGTCGAGGCAATGCAGGCCGGCAAGCACGTAATCTGCGAGAAGCCGTTCACCGGCTATTTCGGCCGCGACGGCGACAAGCAGCCGATCGGCAGGCACGTGCCGAAGGCGCTGATGTATCGGCGCGTGATGGAGGAGATGGAAAAGTCCCGTGCGGCCATGGAGACGACCGGCCGGCTCTTCATGTATGCCGAGGACTGGATCTACGCGCCGGCGGTGACGAAGACCGCGGAGATCATTCGCACCACCAAAGACAAGATCCTGTTCATGAAGGGCGAGGAGAGCCATTCGGGCTCGCATGCGGCTCATGCCGCGCAATGGGCGATGACCGGCGGCGGCTCGCTGATCCGGATGGGCTGCCATCCGCTGTCGGCGGTGCTCTATCTCAAGCAGGTCGAGGCCCGCGCGCGCGGCGAAACCATCGCTGTTGCGAGCGTGACCTGCGATGTCGGCAATGTCACGGCAACTCTCGGGCCGGAGGAGCGCGCCTATATCAAGGCCAATCCGATCGATGTCGAAGATTGGGGCACACTGACCATGACCTTCTCCGACGGCACCAAAGCGACGGTGTTTTCGGGCGACATGATCATGGGCGGCGTGCGCAATCTGATCGAGGCGTACACCAGCGGCGGATCGCTGTTTGCCAACATCACGCCGAACACGCACCTGATGAGCTACCAAACCAGCGAGGAGAAGCTCGCTTCCATCTACATCACCGAGAAGGTCGATCGCAAAACCGGCTGGCAGTATGTCTGTCTCGAGGAGGAATGGACGCGCGGCTACCTGCAGGAGATCCAGGATTTCATGGAATGCGTCGCAACCGGCCGCCAGCCGCTCGCCGATCTCGCGCTCGCCTTCGAGACGACGAAGGTGAATTACGCCGGCTATTGGTCAGCGGACGAGGGCCGGCGGGTGATGTTCTAACCGCGAACCCATTGCTCGCCTGCCGGAGCGACTTCGGAAAGTCCATAAGATCGCCAAGCGCCGTCGATCCGTTTTTGCCAAATAATCAATGTGCAATGCCCAGCTCTGGCGCAATTGCCTTTATGAGAAAGTTCGATCCGGTTGGTGTCAAATGGATGATGTCTCTTGCGGCCAACGACTCGCCTATCCGAGTAACGCAGCCGCGATTGTCACAAAGCGCATCGCGCGCTGAAATGTAGTCGACTCCCAGGGACGAGGCTATATTGCGCATATTGGAGTCGCCTGAAGCCTTATCCACGTATTGCCAAGTTCTCTCGGGTATGACTTCGCCCGACCGGCGAAAGTAGGTCGCAACGACGGCCGGCAAACCGCCTGTCCAAACCGGGACGGGACCCAGAATGACGATGCGTCCAATATTCAGGGCGCGAAGCGCTTCGATGGTTGGCCTCAGATTTTCGATCCTGTCATTCGCATCCCAAAAAGCGTGGAGCACCACGATATCCGGAGAATTGCTACGTATTAGATCAACAATTTTCCGATTTTCCTCCAGGCAAAACTCGGTCATCGAACCGGACCGAATTAGAAGTGGAGGACAAGAGCTCACGGTGAATTGGGCAATCCCGAAATTCCGCGTGGCTTGAAGATCGCGAAAGCCCGGGACAAGGGTAGAGGCGGTCGAATCGCCCCATATCGCTATGAGTGGACGTTTTTCATCGACGCAATTCGGAGAGAAACCGACTTTAGCACCATCCAAGAGCATGCATTCCCCTACGCGCAATCCTTCGGTCGGATCGAGCACCGTTATCATTTTGCTGATGCGGTCAGGAAGAGCCGGACCATGCCCTAGGGCAGGTACCAAGGCCGCTGCCCCAAGCGCAGCCATGCCGGCAATCAATGGCTTCGTAAACCGAATGCGACCGAATCTGATCGGCCGCTCAACGAATTTGTATGTCAGCCACGCCAAGAAAAACGTGAGCGCAATGACCAGTCCGCGTTCCAGGTCGGTGAGCCGCTTGAATTTGATCAATTCGGCAAACACCAGCAATGGCCAGTGCCAAAGGTAGAGGGGATAGCTGATGACGCCAACATTGACTGCGGCGTGGCTTGATAGCACCCAGCGATTGAGAAAGCTGCCCTCGGCCATAATAAGCAGTGCCGTCCCGGCCACCGGAACAGCCGCAGCCCATCCGGGAAACGGCGTTTTTTCGTTTATCAAGAACAGCGATAGAGCGATGGCGGCGATTCCGACAGCGGCGAACAGGTCATCGTGACGCGGATCCTTGATCGCAGCTTGCGCGATCGCTGCACCGGTCATCAATTCCCATGCCCGCGTGAAGGGAAGATAGAAGGTCGCGGATGGATAGTGCGGAAGCATCGCGACATTGAGCAGAAACGACGCACCGAGAATGATCGCAGTTGACAGCAGGAGACGGTTGCGCGGCAACAGCCAAAGCAGGATCGGCCAAGCGAGGTAAAACTGTTCCTCGATGCCAAGCGACCAAAGGTGCAGGAGCGGTTTCAAATGCGCGGCCACATCGAAATAGCCGACCTCCGAAAGCAACATCAGGTTTGCGGAAAACGCTGCGCTCGCAACGATGTTCTTTCCAAGTGACGTGAGCTCCAAGGGCAAAAGGTAATTCCAGCCGAGGACAAACGTCGCAATCAGAACAACGATCAATGCCGGGAAAATGCGTCGCACGCGCCGAGCGTAGAACGACGAGGCAGTGAAGCTGCCAGAATCCATCCCTTCAAGGATAATTTGAGTGATGAGATATCCCGAGATGACGAAAAATATGTCGACACCGACGAACCCGCCCGGCAGCACTTTGGGGAATGTGTGAAAGACAATAACTGCGAGCACCGCGACGGCTCTCAGGCCGTCAATGTCGGGTCGGTAGCGCAAACGCATTGCGTTCCTGCAGGTTGTTCCAGGCAATTTGCTTCGATTGGAGATTTTCGGTGCGACCCCGCGGGTATAACCAGCCGTCGCCGAAAGTCAAAGCCAGCATTGCTGGTCGTCTGATCCGCGTGGATCCGCTTGACGCACGCTTCAGCCGATGCCTTCGAGAAGACCAACGTGAACTACGCAAGCTATTGGGCGACGGACGGGGGCGGGCAGGTGACGCTGCAACGCGCTTGCGCGGAGAGGTTGGATTGCATCGTCAGATGCAATCCAGCCTTTCTTCCTGCAACAGCGGCGTGAGGAAGCATTATCCCGATGCGGCGCAACTACGCCCCGTAGGTCGAGCCCTTCGGCAGTGGGAAGACCGGATCCTGCGTTCTGATATTGGTCGGCCAGACCACCGAGATGTGTTCGCCGGCGTTCTGCATCACGACCGGGGTCGAGCGTTCGTTCTGGCCGGAGAGCGGCGTGCCCGGCCGGAAGAACTTCACGCCATAGCCCTGGATCGTGCCGCCCGGCGGGATGTCGACGTCGAGCGCGGCCTTGCGGACGGCCTCGGGGTCGAAGCCGCCGTATTTTTCCTTGGCAACCGGCAACACGTTATTGAGCAGCACCCATGTCTGGTTGAAGCCCATCGAGCAATGCGGCGGAACGTCGGTCGCGTTGGTCTTGGCCTGATAGCGCGAGACCATGGTCTTGGTGAGATCGCCGATCCCCGGTGCGAGCTTGGTGGGATCGAGCAGTTGTGCGGGGACCGGATCGATGTTGCAGAAATTGTCGATGTCGGGACCAAAAGTCGCGCGCAGCTTGTCGAGCTGGCTGTAGCCCGCGCCGGCGCCAAACAGCATCTTGAATTTCAGCCCGCTCTCTCGCGCCTGGCGAAGGAACAGGGTGATGTCAGGATTGTAACCGGCATGCGAGATCACGTCGGCCTTCGCGCGCTTGAGCTTGGTCACCAGCACCGAAAGGTCCGGTGCGGAGGCCGAGTAGCCCTCCTTGAACACGACCTGCAGCCCAGCCTCCTTGGCATAAGCCTCGTCGGCGGCAGCGACGCCGACCCCGTAGGGGCCGTCTTCGTGGATGATCGCGACCTTGACGTCTTTTGGCTCCATGCCAAGCTTGGCCTTGGCGTGTTCGGCGATGAAGCTTGCGAAGGCCTGGCCATACTGGTCGGAATGGATTTGCGCGCGGAAGACGTATTGCAGATTCTTGTCCTTGAACACCGCCGTGGAAACCGCGGTCGTGATCCAGAGAATCTTCTTCTGCTGCTCGACTTTGGCCGCCAGCGGGACCGCGTGCGAACTCGCATAAACGCCGTTGATGATGTCGATCTTTTCCTGGTCGATCAGGCGATTGGCCTCGTTGATGGCAACGTCGGGCTTGCTCTGGGAATCGGCGTTGACAGGGGCAATCTTGTACTTGCCGGCGATGCCGCCCTTCTCGTTGACGAGATCGATCGCGATCTGCGCGCCGATCGACGAGGCAACCGAACCGCCCGCAGCAAATGGGCCGGTCAGGTCGTAGATCACGCCGATGCGCACGGTTTCGGCCTGTGCCTGCGCGCGTGTCCAATCGAGGCTGAATGCAGCGGCGGCAGCCGCAGAAGTCTTCAGCAGCGTTCTGCGTGAAGTCGGCATCGCGTCCTCCCCATGTGATCCGTCGTTTGCGACGATCTTTCTGTTTTTTTGCCAAGTATTGGGGAGAAGGGGCTGGAAAGTCAACGCGGACGGGACTGCGGCGTCTCGCTCGTTGGTAGGGGGTGTATCCTAGTGACCCGGCCCTTGGGGCGCGCGATCAAATCCATCCCCGTCATGCTGAGGAGGCCGCAGAGCGGCCGTCTCGAAGCACGACGGCCACCAGCGAGGCCGCGCGTCCTTCGAGGCGCCTGCTCTCGGCAGGCTCCTCAGGAGGACGGGTCCAGTGATCGTTTGCAAGAGGGCGACGGCATCGGCCGCGGTTCACTCGATCGCCGCCGCATGATCGGATGGCCCGGCGGCCTGGGCGCGCAGCGTTGCCTTGGTCGAGCCGATCATGATCGCAAGCGGGATCGAGGCGACGATGAACAGCATCACGAGCTGGTAGTCGTGCGCGAACGCGATGATTTGCGACTGGGCGGCCACCATTTTGTCGGCGATGGCGCGACCGGCATCGCTGTTGAGGTTCACCATCCCGGCAACGTCGGGCATCTGCAGCGCGTGGTTGAACGGATTGATGTGCTCCGACAGCTTGGCGTAGATGCGCCGCGATCCTTCGGTGAGCTGTGCGATCACGATCGAGATGCCGACCGAGCTTGCCACGTTGCGCATCAGGGTCAGCATCGCGGTGCCGTCGGTACGCAGATGATTCGGCAGCGTCAGGAACGCTACGGTCGACAGCGGCACGAAGACGAGGCCGAAGCCGAAGCCCTGGATGATGCTGACGACGATGATTTCCGGCGCCTGGGTCATGTCGGTCCAGCCGGTCATCTGGAACAGCGATGCCGCGGTCAGCGCGAGGCCTGCGATGATCAGCGTCCGCGCCTCGATGTAGCGCATCAAGCGACCGACCAGCATCATCGCGACGAAGGTGCCGACGCCGCGGGCGGCCAAGAGCAGGCCGGCAGTAATGATCGGATAGCCGATCACGTTCTGCAAATAAGGCGAGGACAGCGCCATCGTCGAGTACAGTACGAGGCCCATGACAGTCATGAACACGCAGCCGCCAAGGAAGTTCTTGTCCTTGAACAGTGCGAACTGGATGAACGGCTTCGTCGTCGTCAGCGAATGGGCGAAGAAATAGTAGAAACCGATCGCCGAAACGATGAATTCGGCGATGATCTCGTTCGACTCAAGCCAGCCGAGCTGCTCGCCGCGGTCGAGCGCGAGCTGCAGCGAGCCGATCGCGACCGCAAGCGCCGTGAAGCCGAACCAGTCGAAGCGAAGTTCGAGGTTGGGCTTGGTCTCGTCCATGAAGATCATCAGGCCGAGGACCGTGATGGCGCCGAACGGCAGATTGACGAAGAACACCCAGTGCCAGGAATAAGTTTCGGTCAGCCAGGCGCCGAGCGAGGGGCCCATGATCGGGCCCATCATCACGCCCATGCCCCAGATCGACATGGCTTTCGCGCGCTCGTGCAGTGCATAGGAGTCGAGCATCACGGCCTGCGATAGCGGCACGAGCGCCGCGCCGAACACGCCCTGCAGCAGGCGAAACAACACCATCTGGTTGATGTCCTGCGCGAGCCCGCACAGCACCGAGGCGACGGTGAAGCCGGCCGAACAGATGATGAAGACGCGCTTGCGGCCGTAGCGGTTGGCGATCCAGCCCACGGGCGCGGTCATGATCGCGGCCGCGACGATGTAGGAGGTCAAGACCCAGTTGATCTGGTCCTGCGAGGCCGACAGCGAGCCCTGCATATAGGGCAGTGCGACGTTGGCGATGGTAGTGTCCAGCGCCTGCATGATCGTCGCCGTCATGGCGCAGATCGTCACCATGTTCCGGCGCAGGCCGGGAACGGCGGCTGGCGACGTAGCGGTCATCAGGCTCAGTCCTGGGCCTGGCCCGCGGCGGCGGCCGGGCCCAGCCCGAGCAGACCGGCCAGCGTGCGCCGGTGGTTGGTGTCAATGGTCACATAGACGCTCATACCGGCCTTCAGCTTGGAGACGAACTTGTCGTCCTTGTCGAAGTAGATGCGGACCGGCACCCGCTGAACCACCTTGACGAAATTGCCGGTGGCGTTCTGCGGCGGCAGGATCGCGAATTGCGCGCCGGTGCCGGGCGAGAGCGAACCGACCGTGCCCTTGAATACGTGGTTGGGGAAGGCGTCGACGTCGAGCTCGACCGGCTGGCCGACCGCGACGTAAGTGAAGTCGCTTTCCTTCGGATTGGCGTCGACCCACGGGCTGGCGACATCGATGATCGAAAACACCGGCGTACCGGCCGCGACGAAGCGGCCGAGCTGGATCTGCTCGACCTGCGTGGCGACGCCGGCCATCGGCGCGCGCAGCACGGTGTGGTCGAGGTTGCGCTGGGCAATGCCAAGGGCCGCCTTGGCCTGGGCGTAGGGCGGGAATTTCTCAAGCGGCAGATCGGGATCGCCGAGCAGTTGGGCCTTCGCGGTTGAAAGCTGCTGCTTGACGAATTGTGCCTGCGCTCCGGCGGTAACGAAGCTGGTCGAGGCGTTGTCGAGATCGAGCTGCGAGCCGACCCTCTGGTTGACGAGTGCGGTCTTGCGCTCGACGTCCCGTTGCTTCAGATCGACGGCCTGCTTGGCGAGATCGAGCATCTGGCCGTAAATCTTGATGTTATCGACGAGCTGCTCGTAGCTCGTCTTGGCCTGTGCGAGGTTGGCCCTGGCCTGATCGAGCGCGAGCTGGAAAGGCTCGGAATCGATCTCGAACAGCTCGTCGCCTTCCTTGACCCGTTGCCCCTCCTTGACCACGACCTTGGTGATCTTGCCGGAGATGTCGGGCGTGACCATCACCTTCTGAGCGCCGACATAGGCATCGTCGGTGGTCACGTAGCGGCCTCCGTTCACGTAGAACGCGACGCCGGCGACCGCCGCGACCAGCGGCAACACGACGAGCAACAGAACGCGGCGATAGCGCCGCATGCCCGCCATCAGGCGGCGGCGCGGCGCGGCAGCGTGCTTCTCGGGTGCCGCCTGATTGCCCTTCTGCTCGGGCGGGAATCTGAGGACAGGATCAGCCATAGCGCTGCTCTTTTCGGAGAGATTGGCCAGCTGGAGCTTGGATGGCATTGCGAATGTTTTCCTTGATCGAATCCAGTTGCGAGAGCATGCGATGGGCATCGGCCGGACTGATGCCCTCGAGTGCGGTCGCGGTGAGTTCGGAACGAAGCCCGGCGAGCTTGCCGAGCAACGGTCGCGCGGCCTTCGTCAGATAAAGGCGGTTGACGCGGCGGTCGGTCTCGTCGCCGCGGCGTTCGATCCAGTCATTGTCGCAGAGCTTGTCGATCAGCCGCGTCAGTGTGATCGGCTGCATCTCCATCTGCTCTGCGAGTTCCGACTGCTTCAACCCTTCGGCACGTTCGACCTTGGCGAGAACAGCCCATTGCGCACGGGTTATGCCGTAACGCGCCGCCTCTTTGTCCGCATAGACGCGGAGCAGGCGGAACACCTCGCCGAGCGTGAACAGGAAGTTCATATCCACCGAACCGCGCATGGCCAATCGAGCCCCTTTCAATAAGCTTGGGATATAATAAGCTTGCTTACGAATTCCGCACCGCAGATTAACGGGAGGCAGCCCCGCATTGAGCACATGGCTGGAGGCGGGCTTTGGGAACCCACGCCAAGGTGCTAAAAGCGGGACAAATGAGCTTGGCCAAGCCGACATTTCCGGCCCCCGATCACGACCATGGGCGCTGCACCGCCGAGGCGATGACGCATGCCGAGCAGGTCTGCGCGCGCCGGGCGCAGAAATTCACCCCGATCCGCCGCCAGGTGCTGCAGGCGCTGTTGTCCAGTCACCGTCCGCTCGGCGCCTATGAAGTGATCGACGAGCTTGCCAAGTCGATGCCGCGGCCGGCGCCGATCACGGTCTACCGCGCGCTCGACTTCCTGATGGCGAACGGCCTCGTCCACCGCATCGAGAGCCGCAACGCCTTCCTTGCCTGTGCGCACGATCACGACGAGACCTCGATGGTGGCGTTCCTGATTTGCGACCATTGCGGCTCGGTCGGCGAGATTCCGGCGGCGCCCGTCGCGCAAAGCCTGACGGCGGCGGCGCGGGCGTCGGGCTTCGTCCCAAAACTCTCCGTCGTCGAGATCGCGGGCACCTGCGCCCATTGTCGCAAATGATGTGGAAAAGAATGCGAGATCCTCACCCCGTCGTTGCGAGCGGAGCGAAGCAATCCATTTCGCCATTTGCTGAAACGCAGATCGCTTCGTCGCTTGGCCCCTCGCAATCACGGGTCAATCTAGTCGAACCATAACGAGCAACACGGCGCCAAGCCGGCCGCGAGGAAACATGTCCACCCAGGCAATCTCCACCAACTCAGCACCGCCCGTCAGCGTCGGGCATGGACTGCCCCCGCGCGCCATCGCGCTGATGCTGATGCTATGCCTGAGCTGGGGCTTCAACCAGATCGCGGTCAAGCTCGCCTTGCCCGACGTGCCGCCCATGCTGCAGGCGATGATCCGTTCCGCCGGCGCGTTGCCGGTCATGATCATCGTCGGCTGGCTGCGCGGCGTGAAATTCGTCGTGCGGGACGGCACCCTCGGCCCCGGGCTGGTCGCGGGGCTGATGTTCGGTGTCGAATTCGTGCTGATCTTTTCCGGCCTTGTCTTCACCTCGGCCTCGCGTGCGGCGGTGTTCCTCTACACCGCGCCGTTCTTCGTCGCGCTCGGCTCGCATCAGTTCCTTGGCGAGCGCTTGAGCGCGATGCAGTGGAGCGGGCTGGCGCTGAGCTTTGCCGGCGTCGCGCTGGCGATCGGCGTGCCGCAACCGGATGTCGATGCAAAGGTCCTGCTCGGCGACCTCATGGTGGTCGGCGGCGGCGCGCTGTGGGCGGCGACCACGCTGGTCGCCAAGGGGACCAACTTGCGCAAGGCGGCGCCGGAAAAGGCTCTGGGCTATCAGGTCGCGGTCTCGATTCCGATCCTAGGGCTTGCGTCATGGCTGTTCGGCGAGAGGATCACCCATATGCCGAGCGCGCTGTCGATCTCGCTGCTCGCCTATCAGGCGGTCTGGGTCGTGGGGTGCACCTTCGTGATCTGGTTTGCGATGGTAAAGAGCTATTCGGCGAGCAGGCTTTCGGCCTTCACCTTCATCACGCCGCTGTTCGGCGTGGTCGCCGCCTACTTCATCATGCACGACACGCTGACGCCGGTGTTCGGCGCCGCAGCGCTGCTCGTGATCGTTGGGCTCTATCTGGTCAACAAGCCCGATCCGAAGGTGACGCCCGATCCGAACGTTCCGGCGTGATGCTGCCAAGCGGCCAATCCGACCTGCGGACCTGTTAGCTCTCTGGGATTGAACCGCCATGAATTCACGGTCGTCTCGGCTTTCGCCAGGACGGGGCGAGGCGAGTACGGCGCTACCCCGTCTCGATCGGCAGCGACTCGTCCTTGGCCCATTCGCCCATCGAGCCGTCATAAAGCGTGAGATTGTCGTAGCCGAGCCGATGCAGCTGGAGCAGGTCGATGGTTGCGGAGATGCCGCCGCCGCAATAGGCGATCACGCGTTTGTCGCGGGTGATGCCCTGCGCGGCGAACACCTGCTCGGCCTCGGCAAGCGGCACGAACGCCTTGCTCTTCGGGTCAATCAGGGTTGCCGCCGGCACGCTGACGCTGCCTGGGATGCGTCCGGCACGACCATAACGGCTAGGCTCCAGGCCCTTGTAGAATTGCGGGCCGAGCGCATTGACGATGACGGTGTTGCGATCGGCCGTCGCGGCCAGCACGTCATGCTTGCCGACGAACAGGCCGGGCACCGGCCTCGCCGTGAACCTTGCCAGCGGATAGCCGCCGGCAAGGCCGGTCTCAATGTCGCGGCCCTCGGCGGTCCATTTGTCGATGCCGCCGTCGAGTAGGGAAGCGCCTTCGAAGCCGAGCGAGCGCAGCATCCACCAGAAGCGCGTCGCCCACATCATCGTGCCGATCGAGTAGAGAACGACCCGGCTGTTCGCCGAGATGCCGTGGCGGCCAAACGCGGCCTCGAGCTGCGCCACCGGCGGCATCATGAAGCGAAGTTCGGTGTGCGGATCTGAGAATTCGCCCTGCAGGTCGAGGAAATTCGCACCGGGAATGTGACCGGCTTCGAACGTCTGCCGCCCCGAGACCGCAAGATAGGGAACTCGGCTACCCGGAGGTACCGGCTCGAGATAGGTCGTACAGTCGAACAGGCGCAGATCCGGTCGCATGAGGATGTCGGCGAGTTCCGCGGTAGTGATCAGCTCGCTGTGGTCAGCCATGGGCTCTCTCCCGATATCATCTCAAGCCGGATGCTAGAGCATGATCCGGAAAAGTGTGTAGCGGTTTTCCCTCGCGACAAACGCGGAGCGTTTGCGCGGAGATCATGCTCAAGCAAGGACCTGAAGCGCGATGACGATTCACCCTAATCTCATCGCGCTTCTAGGGCGTTATCCGGAAAAGTGGACTCGGTTCTTGCGACAGGATCATGCTCGATCGAGGCGATCGGAGGTACCCGGATCACATGAAAAGCGGTCACTTTGCCCTTTGAATCATCCAATTCCGCTCCAATATAGCGGTCATGCAGGGCGCCGCCGCATGGCTTGCTTTCGGTCTCGATCGGCGCAATAAGGTATTGAATCAACAACGGAAACTTAACCGCCCCGCCGCGCGGACGCGCCGTTCACCGCCCGTTGGTGAATGTCACCAGAATCTGATATTCGAGACGCCATGAACAAGCCCGAGATTTTGCCGCAAGACGACGTCGCAGGTCCGCAGCCGCGGCACGAAACCACGCAGGTCATGGTCGGCAATGTTGCCGTCGGCGGCGGTGCGCCGATCGTCGTGCAGTCGATGACCAACACCGACACCGCCGATGTCCAGGGCACCATCGCCCAGGTCGCGGCGCTCACCCGCGCCGGCTCCGAGCTGGTCCGCATCACCGTCGACCGCGAGGAGGCCGCCGCCGCGGTGCCCCACATCCGCGACGGTCTGCGCAAGATGGGCATCACCACGCCCCTGATCGGCGACTTCCACTATATCGGCCACAAGCTGCTCGCCGAGTATCCTGATTGCGCCGAGGCGCTCGACAAGTACCGCATCAATCCCGGCAATGTCGGTTTCAAGAACAAGCGCGACACGCAGTTCGCCGACATCATCGAGATCGCAAACAAGAACAACAAGCCGGTGCGTATCGGTGCGAACTGGGGTTCGCTTGACCAGGAATTGCTCACCAAGCTGATGGACGAGAACACGGCCTCGGCCAATCCGCGCGATGCGCGCGCGGTGACCCGTGAGGCCATGGTGCAGTCGGCGCTGCTGTCGGCGGCCCGCGCCCAAGAACTCGGCATGCCCAAGAACAAGATGATTCTGTCGGCCAAGGTCTCGGCCGTGCAGGACCTGATCGCGGTCTATCAGGAGCTGGCGCGCCGCTCGGATTACGCGATCCATCTCGGCCTCACCGAGGCCGGCATGGGCTCAAAGGGCATCGTTGCCTCCTCGGCCGCGCTCGGCATCCTGCTGCAGCAGGGCATCGGCGACACCATCCGCATCTCGCTGACGCCTGAGCCTGGCGGTGATCGTACGCTCGAAGTGCAGGTCGCGCAGGAATTGCTGCAGACCATGGGCTTCCGCACCTTCGTGCCGCTGGTCGCGGCCTGCCCGGGCTGCGGCCGCACCACCTCCACCACGTTCCAGGAGCTCGCGCGCTCGATCCAGGACTTCATCCGCGACGAGATGCCGACCTGGAAAACCAGGTATCCCGGCGTCGAGCAGCTCAACGTCGCGGTCATGGGCTGCATCGTCAACGGCCCCGGCGAATCCAAGCACGCCAATATCGGCATCTCGCTGCCCGGCACCGGCGAGGCGCCGGCTGCGCCCGTCTTTGTCGACGGCAAGAAGTTCCGAACCCTGCGCGGTCCGACCATTGCAGCCGAGTTCAAGGCGCTGGTGATCGATTACATCGACCAGCGCTACGGCAAGGGCACCAAGGTGCCCGAGCAGGCGGGCGCCGCGGAGTAGCAGTGTCATGAGCCGGATTGCGCTTCGCGCGATCCGGGCTACGATGTCTCCCAATCAAGAACGATCGGGAGAACAGGATGAGTTCATTGTCCGGCAAGCAGGGCCCGCGCTATCGGCACGTTGCCGATGAATCAGAGCCCTATGAGACCATCGCTGTCGAGAAGCTGACGCCGATCATCGGCGCGGAAATCTCCGGCGTCGACATTGGCAAACTCGTCTCGGACGATGCGCGCTCCAACCGTCAGATGGACGAGATCCACCGCGCGCTTGCCGAAAACCTCGTTATCTTCTTCCGCGACCAGCACATCTCCCCGCAGCAACATCTCGCCTTCGGCCGCAAGTTCGGCGAATTGCACGTGCACCCGGCGGCGCCGAACGAGGGCGATCCGGCGCTGATGAAGATCCACGCGGACAAGGATTCGCCGCGCGCCAATGGCGAAGGCTGGCACACCGACGTGTCCTGCGACCTCGAGCCGCCGATGGGCTCGATCCTCTACATCAAGCAGTGCCCGCCGCGCGGCGGCGACACGCTGTTCGCCAACATGTACGCGGCCTATGAGGCGCTGTCCGACCGGATGAAGGCCTATCTCGACGGGCTGACTGCGATGCATGACGGCGAGCAGACCTATCGCGGGCTCTATGCCAATTACGGCGTCGCCGACAAGCAGATCTACCCGCGCGCCGAGCATCCGGTGATCCGCACGCATCCGGTCACGGGCAAGAAGGCGCTCTACGTCAATCGCGGCTTCACCCGCCACATCGTCGGCATCCCCCGCGACGAAAGCGACGCGATGCTGGCCTATCTCTACCAGCACGCGGAGAACCCGCTGTTCCAGTGTCGCTTCCGCTGGACCGAGAACGCAATCGCGTTCTGGGACAACCGCTGCGCCCAGCATCGCGCGATGTGGGACTACTGGCCGCACACGCGATCGGGCACGCGCGTAACGGTGAAGGGAGAGCGGCCGGTGTGAGGACGGCAGCGCCGGCGCGCTACCAAGCGCGCCAAAATCTAGAATGATATTCGGAGGTCGCCCATGCTCCGCGCCGAAGACAACAGGTTCCTCACCGAGGCAGGTCCGGGAACGGGGATGGGCGAACTGTTGCGCCGGTTCTGGATTCCGGTGCTGCTGCCGGAAGAATTGCCGGAGCCGGACGGCGAGCCGAAGAAGATCACAGTCCTCGGGGAGGAACTGCTCGCCTTCCGAGACACACGCGGCGTGGTTGGCCTCATCGATCAGTATTGTCCGCATCGCGGCGCCAATCTCTGGCTCGGCCGCAACGAGGAATGCGGCATCCGCTGCGTCTATCACGGCTGGAAGTTCGATACCGACGGCGCCTGCGTCGACATGCCGACTTCCTATCCCGATCTCAACGCCAAGGACCTGATCCGCATCAAGTCCTATCCGGTGCGCGAATGGGGCGACATGATCTGGGCGTATATGGGCCCGGCCGGCGAGATGCCGGAATTGCCCGCGCTGGAGATGGCGTTGCTGCCGCCATCACACCGCTACGTCACGAAGAAATGGCAGGACTGCAACTGGGTGCAGGCGCTGGAGGGCTCGATCGACACTGCGCATTTCACCTTCGCCCATCTCTCGTTCGAAAAGGAGGAGAACGAGATCCTCGACATCAAGAGGCATTTCGTCAATCCGCTGACGCGGGTCGCGACCGAGCACATGCGATGGATCGCCGAAGACCCGCGGCCCGTCATCAAAATCAACCCGCATGATGCAGGGCTGACGATCGCAGGTGGGCGGCTTACGGGGACCGACAATATCTACTGGCGCATCGCACAGTTTCTGATGCCGGTTCATACCTACGCTCCGAGTTCGATGCCGGGCGAGAACATTTTCGGCCAGAGTTTCGTGCCGGTCACTGACACCAATTGCTGGATCTTTACCTATGCTTGGAATCCGCACCGCCCCCTGACGGAAGCCGAGCGCGATGGCTACGCCCACGGCAATGGCGTGATGTCGGAGGTCGACGAGAACTACGTGCCCCTGCGCAACAAGCGAAACGACTATCTGATCGACCGCAAGCTGCAGAAGACCAGAAGCTATACCGGCATCAAGGGCGTGTCCGAACAGGATGCCGCCGTGCAGGACAGCCAGGGCCCGATCGCCGACCGCACCCGCGAGCATCTTGGGCTCACCGATCTCGGCATCATGCATTTCCGGAAATTGGTGATGGAGGCGGCCCGCGCGCTGCAGCGGGGCGAGGCGCCGCCGCATCTGAAGCATCAGGACCGCTACACCGTGCGTTCCGGCGCCTGCGTGACCAGCAAGAGCAAGGATTTAACCGCCGTCATGATCGAGCGGTTCGGCGATCCGGCTGGGCTTGTGGGCGGGCCAGGGCAGGACGCCGCCGCGGAGTAGGCGCACCACGATGACGGGCGGTTACAACGGAATCCGCCGATACTCGCGATTGCTCAGGCTCGCTTCCTCCAGATCGAGATCGCGCTCGATCCGCCGCCGTGTCTCGTCGGTGATCTTGCCGTCGCGCAACAGCGCGTGGATGAATTTTCGCTCGGAAGCGATCAACTCGCGCGTCAGCTCGGTGCCGGCCGCGGACACGTCGTGCTTGTCGGGATCAAGCGAATCCGGCAACTGGTTGGTGCGGATCTCGTGTCGCGACCGCAGCAGCTTCAGCACCTCGTCTGACAATTCGCGGTCGTCGGTGATGGCGTCGAGCGATTTCAGCGCCTCCGCCAGCGCCTCGCGTCGCGCCGCGATTTCCTGTTCATGCTCGGCGATATGCTCGCTGCGACCGTCCTTGGCGACGCCGAGCCAACGCACCATCAGCGGTAATCCGAGGCCAATTCCGACCAGGGTCACGAAGATCACGCCGAAGGCGACGAACAGGATCAGGTCACGATGGGGGAACGGATCGCCGTTCGGCAGCGCCAAAGGCAGGGCCAGCGCGGCGGCAAGTGAAACCGCGCCGCGCACGCCGGTGAAGGCGATCACGAAAACCGCCCGCCACGACGGCAACGGGTCCCGCTCGCGCAACCGCTTGTTGAACCAGCGCGGCAGATAGGTGGCCGGAAAGACCCAGAGGAACCGCGCGATGATGACGATGACGGCGACCAGTGCCGTGGCCGAGAGGATGTCGTGCAGCGGGAACGCCTTCGATTTCTCGAACAACGCGCGCATCTCGAACCCGGTCAGGAGAAACAGCAGGCCCTCGATCAGGAAGATGATGAGGTCCCAGAAGAAAATGCCCTGCAGGCGCGTCGCGGCTGAGATCAGAAGCGGTCCGTTCCAGCTCATGTAGAGCCCGCAGGCGACGGTCGCGATCACGCCGCTGCCGCCGAGATGTTCGGGGATCCAGTAGGCGAGATAGGGCGTGATGAGCGACAGCGTGATCTCGACCTGCGGATCGCGGGCACGGCGGCGTGCGCGCAGGCTGAGCCAGCCGACCGCCGAGCCGAACAGGACCTCGACGGCCACGATGACCAAGAAGGTGGCGGTCGCCTTCGGCAGCGAGAACAGCCCGGTCGTGATCGCGACCACTGCGAAGCGATAGAGGATCAGCGCGGTCGCGTCATTGGCGAGGCCCTCGCCTTCGAGCACAACCAGGATCCGGCGGGGCATGCCCAGCTTGCGGGCAATCGCAAGCGGCGCCACCACGTCGGGTGGCGCGACGATTGCGCCGAGCAGGAAGCCGACGCTCCAGGGCAGGCCGATCAAATAGTGGGTCGCGGCTGCGACCATGAAGGCGGTGAAGATCACACAGCCGACCGACAGCAGAATGATGGGCCGCAGGTTCGCCTTGAACTCGCGCCAGCTCATCGCGACGCTCGCCGAATAGATCAGCGGTGGCAGCACCACCAGGAGCACGAGCTCGGGGGGCAGTTCGAGCGACGGCATGCCCGGCACGAAGGCGAGCGCGACGCCGACGAGGAGGAGAAGGATAGCTGGTGCGACGGCGATACGGCGCGCCAACAGGGCGGTTCCCGCGAGCAGCCCCAGCAGGATCAGAAAGATCTGAAACGTGGCTTCCATGACGGTCAATTCGCCCGGAAAGCCATCGCCAGTCAATGCGGCCCGGCCTGCGGCCCGGCGTGCGCAACCGCGTCACGAGAGCCGCATGATCAGTCGGGCCGCGGCCTGATCATACCTCCGCGAAATGTCGGTGGCCGGAACGACCGCGATGGCGAGGACGGCGGCGATTGCGCCCCGTCACTCGTGCAGGTCATATCGATAGGATTTCGAGACGATCTGCCAGCCGTCCGCGAGCTTCATCGCCACCAGATAGTCGGTGAAGTAGCGCGGCGGCAACTGGCATCGCACCTTGATGAAAGCGGTCTTGTCGTCGGAGCGGTCGATGGTGACGATGAAGTCCTCGCGCGGCTTGCCCTCCGCCTTCGCCGATGGCCGCTTGCGCACGCGATCGAGCCAATCCGGCACGGTCAGCACCTGCAATTCGCCCTTCTCGACCCAACGCAGGTCGGCGGAGGGGTGGAAGACCGCGCCGAGCTTGTCGGCGTTGCCTTCATAGAGGCCATCGAAATAGGTTTGCACGACGGCCTCGACGCTCGCTCGATCGTTGCTCATGGGTTGTCCTCCCGTCAGGATCTGTTCTGATAGGATTAAGCCATGAACCGCCGGATCGCGCCATGGCGATGTCGGCATCCGCGTGAGAGGTGAGCTGTGACCGCATCAGCAAATTCAAGCGCTCGTTATCTTGCAGGCGAGTGTTTTTGCCGCGCCGTGCGCTATCAGGTCGCCGACGTGTTTTCCTATGCACTCAATTGCCATTGCTCGAACTGCCGGCGGGCCACAGGGGCGGCATTCAAGCCGTTCGCCGCAATCGGGCGCGAGAAATTTTCTGTCGTCAGCGGCGTTGATGACCTCTTGGTTTACGGCGATGGCAAGGCCCACGACGCGCATTGCCGCCATTGCGGTTCGCTGCTCTATTCCGTCGTGCGCGACGGCGCCTTCGTCCATGTCGCGATGGGGACGCTGCTTGACGCGCCGTCAATCCGCCCGACCGCGCATATCTTCGTCGGCTCAAAGGCCCCTTGGTATGCAATCACCGACGACCTGCCGCAGTATCGCGAGCATGTCACGCGCGACGCGGGATAAGTCGGCGCCCCGGCTAGATCGCGCTTGCGGCGATATTCACCATCAGCGCCAGCAGCGCGGTGTTGAACACGAAGGAGATGATGCCGTGCACGGTGGCGGTGCGGCGGATGATCTTGTCGGTGATGCCGACATCGGAAACCTGCGCGGTCATGCCGATCACGAACGAGAAATAGACGAAATCCCAATAGTCGGCGTCGACATGGGCGTCGCCAGTCGGGAATTGCAGGCCGCCGGGCGTCTTGCCACGGTAGAATTCGTGCGCGTAGTGCAGCGCAAAGGCGGTGTGGACTGCAGCCCACGACAGCGTGATGGTAGCGACCGCGAGCGCCAGCTCGGCCGGACTGCGCTTGGATACACCGAGTTCGAACAGGATGGCCGCAAGGCTCGCCAGCGCGCCGAGGGCGGTCAACAGCAGGATCAGAAAGCGGCCGTCGTCCTGCATCACGGCGCTGCGCTTGATATAGGCGATGCCACAGCGCAGCATCATGACATAGGCCAGCAGCAGGTAGAGCGCGGCGAACGCATCCCAGCCGATCAGAAGCCGCGTCACCGGCCGCCGCGAATCCGGCAGCAACAGACATACGGCGATGCCGAACGCAACCGCGACGAAGGTGCGCGGCCGGCCCACGACGAAGCGGACCGGCATCGGCAGCTTTCTGAAACGAACAAGGTGGGCGTCGACATCCTTGCTCATTTTTGCGGGGGCTCGCGCTAGTTCTTGCGCTCAGCGACGAAGCGCGCGGCTGCGCGCAGAACGTCGCCCCTGTCGCCGAAGATCGACAGCGCGGCGTCGGCGCGTGCCAACAGGTCGCGCACGCGCTGCTTCGCGCCCTCGATGCCAAGCTGGGTGACGAAGGTGGTCTTGCCGAGTGCGGCGTCCTGCCCGGATGGCTTGCCGAGCGCTGCGGCATCGCCCTCGACGTCGAGCAGGTCGTCGGCGATCTGGAAGGCTTCGCCCAGCGCTTTGCCGAAATCGTCCAGCGCCTGGTATTGCTGCTGCGAGGACTGGCCGAGGATCGCGCCGGCGATGCAGCCGTAGCGCAGCAGCGCGCCGGTCTTCATCTGCTGCAGTCGCGCGACGTCGACCGGCTCGCGGTCGCCGAAGCGTCCTTCACCGGCAAGGTCGAGGATCTGGCCGCCGGCCATGCCGCCGATGCCGGCGGCCCGCGCCAGTCCACGCGTCAACAGCAGGCGGACATTGGCGTCCTTGTGGACCTCGTCGCGGGTGATGATGTCGAAGGCGATCGTGAGCAGTGCGTCGCCAGCGAGGATCGCGGTCGCGTCGTCATAGGCCTTGTGCAGGGTCGGGCGGCCGCGGCGCAGGTCGGAATTGTCCATCGCCGGCAGATCGTCGTGGATCAGCGAATAGCAGTGGATGCATTCGAGCGCGGCACCCGCCATCAGCGCGGCCTCGCGCGGCACGCCGAACACCGCGGCGCTCTCGACCACCAGGAACGGCCGCAGCCTTTTGCCGCCCCCGAGGCTCGAATAACGCATCGCCTCGATCAGCCGCTTCGGGCGGACGATCTCGTCGGTCACCGTCGCGCCAGACAGCAGTCTCGCAAGCATCGCCTCAGTATCTTCAGCGGTTTGGTCGAGCCGCTTGGAAAACTCTGCGGTACCGGTCGTCATCAAGAATTGCTCCAGATCGATTTTCGGCCGGACAATCGTTGATGACACCGGCTTCGTCAATTCCAGTTGGAGGGCAGATGACGCCTTAAAACTGCTGGAAAAACCGTGAATTATCCGGTCGACGTCGGTCAAGGCCGGCCCTTTTTTGCCGCTGCGACCCGCGTCCCAGCCGGAAACGCCGTTTTGCGCATCGTCCGAATTTCATTGCTGTTCCTGCTCGTCCTGCTGTTGCTGCCCTATCTGGTGACACCGTTCTACCGCACCGGCCATCCGATCTCTGCGCTCATGGCATGGCGCAGCCTGAAGGGCGCGCCGGTGTCACGGCAATGGGTCGATTTCAGCGCGATATCGCCCTATCTCGCCCGTTCGGTGGTCGGATCCGAGGATGCGAAGTTCTGCAGCCATCGCGGCATCGATTGGGGCGCGTTGCGCGAAGTGATCGACGACGCCGAGGATGGCGAGGTGGCGCGCGGCGGCTCGACCATCACCCAGCAGGTCGCCAAGAACCTGTTTCTCTGGCCCGGCCGCAGCATGATCCGCAAGGGCCTGGAACTGCCGCTCGCGCTGTGGATCGACCTCCTGCTGCCGAAGCAGCGAATCCTGGAAATTTACCTCAACATCGCCGAAATGGGCCCGTCGGGGCAGTTCGGCGCCGAGGCCGGTTCCCGATACGCCTTCGGCCGCTCCGCCGCGACACTGTCGCCGCGCGAGGCGGCGCTCCTGGCCGCGATCCTGCCCAATCCAATCAAGAGAAGCGCCCGCAGCCCCGGTCCCGGGGTGCGTCGGCTGTCTGCGATCTATATGGCCCGGGCCAGCGCAGTTCAGCGCTGCTGGAGTGAGAATCGGGCTTTCTGAGCCGATTTTGAGCGCTTTTTGCTGCAACCGACCCTAGCTTTGCGCGGTCCCTTCCTCTATAAGCGCGGCCTTACCGGCATCGCATCTTGCGCTCTCAGCGCTGTGCCGTCCGTATTTCGGACGATGCCTCCGCAACACCCCTAGAGGACACCGCTATGGCCGTTCCCAGAAGAAAAACCTCGCCGTCGCGCCGTGGCATGCGCCGTTCGGCCGATGCGCTCAAGACCCCGACCTATGTCGAGGACAAGGATTCCGGCGAACTGCGCCGCCCGCACCACCTCGACCTGAAGACCGGCATGTACAAGGGCCGCCAGGTCCTGAAGGCCAAGAAAGAGTCCTGACCTGACGTTCGGCCTGCGCGCCGCGGCCTCGCGGCGCCACGCCTGAAGTCGGCCCGCGCGTGCGATAAGAAGGGCGCGTCTGCGGCGAAGCCAGTGCATCGCTGCAATGCTCGGTTCTCCTGATGAAGGCCCAGCCCTGATGGTCAGTTTTCCGCTGCTGCTCATTCCGCTCGCGGTCTACAACATCATCGTCTTCCTGATGCCCGGCGTGTCCTTCACGGACGCACTGATCACGCTGACATTGATGTCGGGTGCGGAATGGCAGGTGACGCTTAGCGACGTACTCCTGGCAGTCGGCGTGCTGTTGCTGCTGCTCGAGGTGATCAAGGGCGCGCGCCCCGGCGCGAAATATCTCACGGATCATCTGCTGGCACTGATCCTGTTCGGCGCGGCGGCGGCCGAGTTCGTACTTTGGCCGAAATTCGGCACATCAACCTATTTCCTTCTGGTGTTGTTCGCCCTGGTCGATTTCCTGTCGGGGATTGCGCTCCACCTGCGCCGCCGTCCGCTGGTGGCGCAGGTCGCACCGGGCGCTTCCCGGGGCAGGCGCACGAAAACGCCCGAACCGGTGCTCGCGGACGATCCGCGGCCCGCGTCCGCGGCGTCGCCGGACGCATCGGTGCCGGCAGCGGCCTCGGTCGCCGAATCCGTTCTGCAGGATCAGGCCGAACCGAAGCCTGCGGTCGCGTCGCCGGACTTGCAGCCGGGCTCCCACCCCTCGCCGGACGCGCCGCCGCGCTGACTCGCTGTCCTACGGCGTTTCGGACAAAGGGGATGTCGGTCCTGATTCAATCAGAACCGTTAATGCTCTAAACAATCTGCCGGGTCCGGCGCATGACGCTGCGGCGCTCGTAGACGTGCGGGCCGTAGGCGATCTGCGCATCCGCCAACGAACCGCGCCGCAGATCGCGGGTTTGCGGCACGTGCTCGGCGGTGGCGATCAGGTGGGCGATAAAGGACGGATCGGCGTGAGTGAGCGGGATCTTGGGTGCCCAATGCGTCGTCGCGGCCAGAGGGACCAGGGCGGTGCAGGCGGCCCCACGATCATCCGTGGTCCCGCCCTCCAGAAACTCTGATTGGTTGACATCCAGCATCACGAGCAAGCCCAGCCAAACCGTCACACTTTGGGACGTTACGTCCCTCCGTGACCGGATCATGGCAAAGGTTATGCCGGCCGCCTGCACTTCGTTCCTTGTCACAGATAAACGTGGTTTCCAGATTATTTATCAGACTCGCCTAGCGTCCGATTCGATAGACTCATGATCGTTGGGCACAGCAACACCCCTGGTGTCCCAAAACGAGGCAAGCTCGATGCCCCCTGTCCCGCCAGCCGCCCGTATACTTGCCTCGCTCGGCCAGGCCACATTTATCTGGGATCTCGCGACCGATGCGATCGCCTGGAGCGACAACGCATTTGCGGTATTTCCCGACATCCCTGCGGCGTCGCTTTCGACCGGTGCTGAACTCGCCAAGCTGATCGAGCCATCGCGCTCGATGCGCGCGGAGGCGCTCAGCCATGCGATGCCGGCGCGGAGCGGTGAGTCGGTTCCCTATCGGCTCGAATATGGCGTGCGTGCCGCCAGTTCGGCTCCCGTGATCTGGATCGAGGAGACCGGCTGCTGGTTTGCAGGCGCGGACGGCCGTCCGGCACGCGCGCAAGGTGTTGTCCGCATTAACAATGAGCGCCATGCCCACGATGAGCAGCTCCTGAAACTGTCGCGGCACGATCCGCTGACCAATGAGCTCAACCGTACCCATCTGATCGCGTCGCTCGCGGAGACCCTCGAGGAGTGCGCGCGCTTCCGTGTCTCCTGCGCCTTCATGCTGATCGGCATCGACCATCTCGCGCGGGTCAACGACGCCTTCGGCTTCGACGTCGCCGACGCCGTGATCGCAGAGGTCGCGAAGCGGATCCGCGCGCGCCTGCGCGGCGGCGATATGCTCGGCCGTTTCTCCGGCAACAAGTTTGGCCTGATCCTGCGCAACTGCACCGTCGACGACACCAATGTCGCGGCCGAGCGCTTCCTTGCAGCGGTTCGCGATGAAGTGGTGCCCACCAAATCGGGACCGGTGTCGGTCACTGTCTCGATCGGTGCTGTCACCATCCCGCGGCACGCGAGGTCCGCCGAGGAGGCGGTCAACCGGGCCCAGGAGACGCTGGACGGCGCCAAGCGCCGTCGCGCCGGATCGTTCGCGCTGTGGAAGCCGAATGTCGAACGCGACGCGCAGCGCCGCGTCAACATCCGTGTCACCGACGAGATCGTCACCGCGCTGAACGAACGGCGCCTCGTGGTCGGGTTCGAGCCCGTCGTCGACGCGCGCTCCCGGCAGCCGGCGTTCTACGAATGCCTGGTCCGCATGGAGCAGGAGGACGGCCGAGCGCTGCTCGCGCCCGATATCGTCCCGGTCGCCGAGCGGCTCGGCCTGATCCGGCTGGTTGATCACCGCGTGCTCGAGCTTGCGCTCGCAGAGCTCGCAGCCGCGCCGGGGGTGCAGCTCAGCCTGAACATCTCGCCGGATACCACGATGGATCCGGACTGGTGGACGACGATTGAATCGCTGATGCGGGCGCATCCCGGAGTCGGCGAGCGGTTGATCGTCGAGATCACCGAGACGGTCGCGATCCAGGACGTTGATGATGTCCGCGGCTTCGTCACGCGGCTGAAGAATTTCGGCAGCCGGATCGCGATCGACGATTTCGGCGCCGGTTACACCTCGTTCCGCAACCTCCGCAAGCTCGGCGTCGATATCGTCAAGATCGACGGTGCCTTCGTGCAAAACATCGCGCACTCGGCGGATGACCGTGCGTTTGTGCAGACCCTGATCGATCTGGCGCGACGCCTTCAGATCAAGACGGTCGCCGAATGGGTGCAGGACGAAGAGGCCGCCGTGATGCTGCGCGAATGGGGCTGCGATTTCATCCAGGGCCGCCTGATCGGGCTCGCATCACCGGACAGGCCGTGGAGCGCGTCGGCGGAGACGATGGTGCCGGTCGCGGGTTGACTGCTGAGTCAGCCCATCGCGTTTCGAGCGAAGCCGGTTCGCGACAATACTTGAGTGGGGAGTCCGCAGCAGTGCCGAAGGCGAAAACCTACTCGTCCTTCTTCGGCTGCGACATGCGCTCGAGACGTTCCTGCATATCCTTCATCTGACGGCGCAGATCATCGATATTGTCGCTGTCAGCCGCCGGCTCCGCCACCTTTTCCGGTTCGCTCGTGGCGCCGCCGCGCTGCGGCACGAACGGCTTGAACATCGAGAAGGTCTGCTGGAACAGCTCCATATTGCGGCGAACCTGCTCCTCGAGCGGAGCAAAGGGCGTCCCGCTCAGCGCGCCTGCGATCTGCTTGCGGAATTTTTCCTGCTCTTTGGTCAGCGTCTCGAGCGACTGCTCGAGATATTTTGGCACCACCATCTGCATGCTGTCGCCGTAGAAGCGGATCAACTGGCGGAGGAATGTGGTCGGCAGCAGATTCTGGCCGGCCTTATTCTCCTGTTCGAAGATGATTTGCGCCAGTACCGAGCGGGTGATGTCGTCGCCCGTCTTGGCGTCATAGACGAGGAAATCCTCGCCTTCCTTCACCATCGCCGCGAGATCCTCGAGCGTTACGTACGTGCTCGTACCGGTATTATAGAGCCGCCGGTTCGCGTATTTCTTGATCGTGGTCGGTTGTTCAGATTTTGCCATGGGCTCTCACTTCAACACTGACGACCCTGGAACCTGACGGCATCGCCGCAGGCCAAATGCAACGCATCGCAGCAAAGGTAAGCATTTTCAAAGCGGTTCGGCTACCGTTTTGTGCGCCACGGTTAATTCCAAAGCATAGGTATTGCTCAGGAAACTGCCAAGCGCGCCATTTTGAGTGCGCCGCGGCGGGAATTGAGCCACTGTCCGATTGACATGCCTCAATCAGGTTAACAGGATGAGTGGTTAAGAGACAGGTTTGCCAACCGGGCGCCCGCCGTCGAAAACCCAAGCCTATAACCAACAGGAGAATGTCCATGTCAGACGATGTCGTCATCGTCAGCGCCGCCCGCACCCCCGTCGGCAGCTTCAACGGCGCGTTCGCCACCACCCCGGCTCATGACCTCGGCGCAATCGCCATCCGTGCGGCGCTCGAGCGCGCGGGCGTCGAGCCGGGCCAGATCTCCGAAACCATTATGGGCCAGATCCTCACCGCGGCGCAGGGCCAGAATCCGGCCCGCCAGGCCTCGATTGCCGCCGGCATCCCGGTGGAGAGCCCGGCCTGGGGCGTCAACCAGCTTTGCGGGAGCGGCCTGCGCGCGGTCGCGCTCGGCTACCAGGCGCTCGTCAACGGCGATTCCTCCGTCGTCGTCGCCGGCGGTCAGGAATCGATGAGCATGGCCCCGCACGCGCAATATCTGCGCGGCGGCGTCAAGATGGGTGGCCTCGAGCTGGTCGACACCATGATCAAGGACGGCCTGTGGGATGCTTTCAACGGCTACCACATGGGCAACACCGCCGAGAACGTCGCCAAGCAGTACCAGATCACCCGCGCGCAGCAGGATGAGTTCGCCGTCGGCTCGCAGAACAAGGCTGAGGCCGCGCAGAAGGCCGGCAAGTTCAAGGACGAGATCGTTCCGGTCACCATCAAGACCCGCAAAGGCGACGTCGTGGTCGATGCCGACGAATATCCGCGCCACGGCGCAACGCTCGATGCAATGGGCAAGCTCCGTGCGGCCTTTGAGAAGGACGGCACCGTGACTGCTGGCAACGCCTCGGGCATCAATGACGGCGCCGCTGCCGTGGTGCTGATGACCGCCAAGGAAGCGGCCAGACAGGGCAAGAAGCCGATCGCCCGCATCGTGTCGTGGGGCCAGGCCGGCGTCGATCCCAAGATCATGGGCACCGGCCCGATCCCCGCCTCGCGCGCCGCGCTCAAGAAGGCCGGCTGGAACATCGCCGACCTCGACCTGATCGAGGCCAACGAGGCCTTCGCGGCGCAGGCTTGCGCCGTCAACAAGGATCTCGGCTGGGATCCGGCCAAGGTCAACGTCAACGGCGGCGCGATCGCGATCGGCCATCCGATCGGCGCGTCGGGTGCGCGCGTGCTGGTGACGCTGCTGCATGAAATGCAGAAGCGCGACGCCAAGAAGGGTCTCGCGACCCTGTGCATCGGCGGCGGCATGGGCATCGCCATGTGCGTTGAACGCAACTGAACCAACAGCGGCGTGGCGGGTTGAGTGATGAAAACAACATCTGTCAACCGCGGCGCGAGCTGATAAGTAAGATGCCCGGCCTCGCGCCGGGCATTTTTGTTTCGGCGTGTGAGCGGGTGTAAAAGGCGGAGCAATTCCGGCTTGTAGAAGACGGCCAAGGAGGAGACGGACATGGCACGTGTTGCACTGGTGACTGGCGGAACGCGAGGTATCGGAGCTGCGATCAGCAAGGGACTGAAAGCGGCCGGCTACAAGGTTGCGGCGACCTACGGCGGCAACGACGCTGCCGCCGAGAAGTTCAAGGCGGAGACCGGCATTCCAGTCTACAAGTGGGACGTCGCCTCGTTCGACGACTGCGCGGCGGGCGTAAAAAAGGTCGAGGCTGATCTCGGCCCGGTCGACGTGCTGGTCAACAACGCCGGCATCACCCGCGACACCGCCTTCCACAAGATGACGCTCGAGCAGTGGAACGCCGTGATCAACACCAATCTCGGCTCGCTGTTCAACATGACGCGCCAGGTGATCGAGGGCATGCGCTCCCGCAAGTTCGGCCGCATCATCTCGATCTCCTCGATCAATGGCCAGAAGGGCCAGTTCGGTCAGGTCAATTACTCCGCGGCGAAGGCCGGCGACATCGGCTTTACCAAGGCCTTGGCGCTGGAGAACGCCAAGGGCGGCATCACGGTCAACGTGATCGCGCCTGGCTACATCAACACCGAGATGGTGCAGGCCGTGCCCAAGGACGTTCTGGAAAAGAATGTGATCCCGCAGATCCCGGTCAGCCGCCTCGGCGAGCCCGAGGAGATCGCGCGCGCGGTGTTGTTCCTGGCTGCCGATGATGCCGGCTTCATCACCGGCTCGACGTTGACCATCAATGGCGGCCAGTATCACGCATAAACGCGGAAGCGCCGCGGAGTGCTATCCATGATGTTGTCATGCCCGGCCTTGTGCCGGGCATTGACGTCTATACAAGGGGCCGAAGCCGGGACGTCCGGCCACGCCGGACCTTTCGATGACAACGCGTACTTCTACCCTCGTTGGATTGACTGCCATCCTGATGTGGTCGCTGCTGTCGGTCATGACGGTTGCGACCGGCAGGATTCCGGCGTTCCAACTCGCCGCCATGACGTTTGCGATCGGAGCGTCGGTCGCGTTCGCAAGCTTCCTGTTCCGCCCGTCAGCCTTCGACGCCTTGAGGCAGCCGCCAGTGGCCTGGGCCGTCGGCGTCGGCGGCCTGTTTGGCTATCACGCGCTGTATTTCCTCGCGCTGCGCTACGCGCCGCCGGCGGAAGCGGGACTCTTGAACTATCTCTGGCCGCTCCTGATCGTGCTGTTCTCCTCGCTCTTGCCGGGCGAGCGGCTCGCTGCGCATCACATCGTCGGCGCGGTGCTCGGATTAGCCGGCACCGTGTTGCTGTTCGCCGGCAACACCACCGCTTTCGCGCCCGGACAGATTCCGGGGCTTGCCGCGGCGTTCGTCGCCGCCTTTGTCTGGGCGTCCTATTCGGTGATGTCGCGGCGGCTCAAGGCGGTGCCGACCGATGCGGTCGCGGGCTTCTGTCTCGCGACCGCTGTGCTCGCGGCGCTCGTGCACCTGATGGTCGAGCCTACGATCTGGCCGGAGACGCCGCTGCAATGGCTCGCAGTCGTCGCGCTTGGTATCGGCCCGGTGGGCGCCGCATTCTTTACCTGGGACATCGGCATGAAGCGCGGAGACATCCGCGTGCTGGGCGCCGCCTCCTACGCCACGCCATTGCTCTCGACAGCGTTCCTGATCGTGGCAGGCTTTGCCACACCCAGCGCCAACATCGCGGTCGCCGCGATCCTGATCGCCGGCGGCGGTCTGATCGCTGCAAAGGACATGGTGTGGAAACGCTAGAGCCTTATCGGTTCTGATGGAGTGAAAAGAGCTCTAAAAGCGCGATGACGATTCAGCCCAATCTCATTGCGCTCCAAGACGAACTCAATCCGGCTGCCAGCCGTTCGGCGCGAGTTCGATCTTCGCGAACTCGAATCCCGGCGCCACCGTGCAGCCGACCAGCGTCCAGTCACCGGTACTCTCCGCAGCCTGCCACGCATCCGCCGGCACGATCGCCTGCGGCCGTTCGCCGCTCGTAACGTTGGGGCCGAGTCTCACCGTATGTCGGGTGCAGCCGTCATGGGTGATCTGCAGCATCAACGGCGCGCCCGCGTAGAAATGCCAGACCTCGACCGCATCGATGCGGTGCCAATGCGCGCGTTCGCCGCGCGCAAGGAGGTAATAGATCGCAGTCGAGCACGCACGGCCGTAGCCGTCGCATCGCTTATCGCGCAACGTTTCGCGATAATGCCCGCCTTCGGGATGCGGCTTCAGCTCGAGCCGAGCGATGATCTCGGCAGCCGTGGGCTGTGACATCAGGATTTGTTCTTGCGCTCGCGGAGCTCGCCGAATATCTGGGCAGGATCCGCACCCTTCATGTGCAGCCTTGCAGCGACCGATGGCTCGTCGGCGCGCAGGAACACATTGGCTTTTTTCTCGTCACCGAGCAGGGTCGGGACCGTCGGCTTGTTCTCGGCGCGCAATCTCGCCACTTCCTCGGCGCGGGCTTTCAGCGCCGGATTGTCGGGTTCGACGGTGAGCGCGAACTTCACATTGGACGCGGTGTATTCGTGTCCGCAATAGAGCCGAAAATCGTCCGGCAGCGCGCGCAGCTTCAGAAGCGAATCCCACATCATGGGATAGTTGCCCTCGAACACGCGTCCGCAACCGATCGAGAACAGCGTGTCGGCAGCAAACACTACCTTCTCGGCGTCGAACACATAAGAGACATGGTCGAGCGTGTGGCCGGGGGTCTCCACCACTCGCGCCAGCAGGCTACCAACCTTGATCACGTCGGCATTGACGACGCGCAGGTCGACATTGGCAATCTTGGTCGACTTGTCGTGCGGCGCGACGACGCGGCAACCATATCGCTGCTTCAGCTCGGCGACGCCGCCAACATGGTCGCCATGGTGATGGGTGATCAGGATGTCGGTCAGCGTCCAGCCTTCGCGTTCCAGCGCCCGGATGATCGGGCCAGCCTCCGGCGCGTCGACCGAGGCGGTCGCCTTGGTCGCGGGGTCGTGGATCAGATAGCCAAAATTGTCGGTAAGGCAGGTGAAAGTGCGAATTTCCGCAGCCATGACATCTCCACGAATGGCAAGGGCCGTGACGCTAGCACGCCCAATATAAGGGTGAAATATGGCGTTAACGCTCATCCGGCAACGCAATTTTCCGCGCCCCGCCGCCTTTGGCAGCATGTTAGGTTGGGGATATGGACGTCATCGACCTGCGCGATTTCTATTCGCAGCGCCTCGGCATTGTGGCGCGGCAGCTCATCAACCGCGGTATCCGCGAACGCTGGCCCAATGCGGAGGGCCAGCGCGTGCTGGGGCTCGGCTATCCGACGCCCTATCTCGGGTTGTTTCGCGAAACGTGTGAGCGCTGCATCGCCTTCATGCCGGCGGCTCAGGGTGTGCTGAAATGGCCGACCGGCCGGCCGGCGCTGGCCACCCTGATCGACGAGTTCTCGATGCCGCTGCAGGAAGCTGCGGTCGACCGCGTGCTGCTCGTGCACGCGCTTGAAATGTCTGATGATCCGGAGCGGCTGCTGCGCGAGGTCTGGCGCGTGCTCGCACCGTCGGGGCGGCTTATCGCGGTGATTCCGAATCGCCGCGGCGTGTGGACGCGCACCGACACCACGCCGTTCGGCCATGGCCGGCCGTATTCGCGCGCGCAGATCACGCAATTGCTGCGGCAGACCTGGTTCACGCCGACGGCGTGGGGCGAGGCGCTGTTCATGCCGCCGGTCGCCGGCGGCTGGTTCCTGCGTTCGGCGACGGCGTGGGAGCGCGTCGGCGCTGCGCTGTCACTGCCGTTCGCCGGCGTGCACATCGTCGAGGCGAGCAAGCAGATCTATCGCGCGATTCCCGCAAATCGCCAGCGCACGCGGCTCATACCATCGCTGCAGCCGGTGCTGGTGCCGTCATCGCCGACGCGGGCCTGACAGTAATCTTGTTGTGAAGCGAGAGCTGTGGTGGGCAAAGCGAAGCGCGCCCAACACAGGAATACCAGAACGCAGCATCATCGGTTCTGATTTAATCGGACCGAAGCTCTCGATTCTTGTTTTGACGCGTTTTCGCTGCGCGAGTCGGCCTCGACTTCGCTCGAAAACGCCGTGACGCGCGTTAGCCGGCCAACCCCGAACGATCCGAAGGCCTACTCGCCGTTGAAGTCTTCGCTCGGCGCGGACTGCGCGGCCATGTCGGGACGCGGGCCATGCGGGCGGCGCCGGCGGCGCGGGAAGCGCTCGCCGCGCTCGTTGCTGCGTTCGCCGCGCTCGCCACCATTGCCTTCATAGGCGCCGTTGACCTGCGGCGGCGAGTTTCCGGTGATGAAGGAGGGCAGACGATCGACGCCGGCGTCGGCCAGCACCGGCTGCGGCTGATTCTGCGGTTGCGGCTGATATTGCGGCTGCGGACGATGTTCGCGCTCGCGGTGCTCGCGCGGCTGCTGCTGTTCGCGCTGAAAGGGCTGCTGCCCGTTGTCGCGCATGAACGGCTGGGGCTGCGGCACAAAGCCCGGCTCCTGGCCAAAGCTCGAATAGCTGTCGCTATCGTCATAGCTGTCGTCCGACGACGTCACTTCAGCGTCGGGGCGAGGCAGCTGCTGATTCTGCCGGAACTGCTCCTGCGCAGCCGCGATGATGCGGTAATAGTGCTCGGCATGCTGGTAGTAGTTTTCGGCGGCGACGGGGTCGCCGGAAGAGCGCGCGTCGCGCGCGAGCTGGACATATTTCTCGGCGACGTGGGAGGCGGTGCCGCGGATCTTGATGTCGGGTCCATTCGATTCGTAGACCCGCGTAAGGGGATTCTGGCCGCGTCGATTATTATTGTTATTGTTATTGTTTCGGTTGCGCATCCGCTTGTTGTTCTGACCGTTTCTCATGTCTCGCCTTTTATTCCAGCCCTGAAGTTATTGCAGTTCACGCTTCAATCGCGATTTCGCGCGCAGCTTTACGCACACGGAATCGTAATACCGTCCGAATTGGCTTCGAAGTCGCCGACCATCGCGTTCAGCAAAGACGCGTTCCCCAACCGCCGGCGGTTCCTGCCAGCGACCAAATCATTCAGCCCGCCGAGACAGGCCCAGTTCTCTAACGTAAGTCTTCAAGCGCAATAACGGCTTTCGTTCGCTTGGCGGTCAGAGCAGCACAGCTCCAGCTATTGCGCTCAATTCGACCTGCGGTTTTGGAACCTTTCAATCGGCGGGCTCTCGCTCGAAAACCCTGGTCATCACCCGTAGGCTACGGGGCCAGCACCGATGTTGTGACTGGAACGTAGTCGTTCCCGGGAGATATTCCAAGAGGTTTTTTTGCGTTTCAATAGGACTTTATCGGGGCAAGCCGGCGGGCGGAAACCGCCCGCGGAATACCTGCCAGATCGGCTCTGGGGGGCTCCGTTGTGGTTAATCCGGCCGCCGTCATCAAAGCTTCAATTTCGTCGCTCTGGCCGTGTCCTGCCTCCACGACAAGGCTGCCATCCGGCGCCAGCAGCCGTGCAGATTGCGAGATCAGCGTGCGATAGGCATCGAGCCCGTCGGCCCCACCATCGAGCGCCGCGCGCGGGTCGTGGTCGCGCACCTCGGTAGCGAGACCGGCGATATCACCAGAGCGGATATAGGGCGGATTCGACACGATCAGGTCGAACGGACCTTCGAGCCCACTCGCATAGTTGCAGACGACGAACGTCGCGCGATCGGAGAGTTGGAGCTGCGCGGCGTTCTCGCGCGCCGTCCGCAGCGCCTCCGTCGAGATGTCGGTGCCGACACCTTGCGCCGTCGGCAGCTCCGAGAGCAGCGCGAGCAGGATTGCGCCGGAGCCTGTGCCGAGGTCGGCGATGCGCAAGCCATCAGCCGTGGCGCCATCGGAGCGCACGATCTCGAGCGCGCGCTCGACGATGGTCTCGGTATCGGGCCGCGGTACCAGCGTGGCCGCGGAAAGCTTGAGCGGCAGTCCCCAGAACTCCTTGACGCCGACGATTCGCGCGACCGGCTCGCCGGCGAGGCGCCGTTGCGCGAAAGTCTCAACACGCTCCGACTCCTGCGGCGTGATCGTGCGATGAGCCGATGTGACCATGCCAGTGAGGTCGAGGCCGAGCGCGAAGCCGAGCAGGAGACGCGCGTCGAGCTCGGCGGAGTCGTTGCCGGCAGCGTTGAAGCGCGCCGCCAGCGCGCGCCGGGCGGCGTCGATGGATTGACTCACGCCGCCGCACCCTGCGCGGCGAGCTGCGCGGCCTGATGTTCCGTCGTCAGCGCGTCGATCAATTCGCCGAGCGCTTCGCCTGAGATCACCTGCGGCAGCTTGTAGAGGGTCAGATTGATGCGGTGGTCGGTGACGCGTCCCTGCGGGAAATTGTAGGTGCGGATGCGTTCGGAGCGGTCGCCGGAGCCGACCTTCTCCTTGCGGTCGGCCGAGCGCGCGGCGTCGACGCGCTGGCGTTCGGCGTCGTAGATGCGCGAGCGCAGGATGTTCATCGCCGATGCCCGGTTCTTGTGCTGCGAACGGCTGTCCTGCATCATCACCACGATGCCGGACGGGATATGGGTGATGCGGATCGCCGATTCGGTCTTGTTGACGTGCTGGCCGCCCGCTCCTTGCGCGCGCATGGTCTCGATTCGCAGGTCCTCGTTCTTGATCTCGACGTCGACGTCCTCGACCTCGGGGAGCACGGCGACCGTGGCGGCCGAGGTGTGGATGCGGCCCTGCGTTTCGGTGTCGGGCACGCGCTGCACGCGATGCACGCCCGATTCGAATTTCAGCTTTGCGAAGGCGCCGCGGCCCCGCACCTCGGCAATGATCTCCTTGTAGCCGCCGACGGTGCCCTCGCTCGCAGAGATCACCTCGACCTTCCAGCCCTGCAAATCGGCGAAGCGCTCATACATGCGGAACAAGTCGCCGGCGAACAGCGAGGCTTCGTCGCCGCCGGTGCCGGCGCGGATTTCCAGCACCACGTTGCGGTCATCCATGGCGTCCTTGGGCAACAGCGCGACGCGGATCTTCTGCTCGAGTTCATCGATCCGCGCCTGCAGCGTTTCGAGCTCTGCTTCCGCCATGCCGCGCATTTCCGGATCAACCGCAGGGTCCGCCAGCAGCGCTTCGGTGTCGGCAAGCTCGATGCGCGCTGAACGATAGGTCTTTACGGCGTCGATCAGCGGATTGAGCTCGGCGAGCTCGCGCGTGATCTGTACGTAGCGCTCTGAATTGACCTGGCCCAGCAACTCGGCCTCGAGGGAGGCGTGGTGAGCGAGCAGGATGTCGAGTTTGGCTTCGGGTAACATGCGAGGTTCTCAAGCGACGGGAGCGGGCGGGCGGCGAGGGCGACGGCAGCGTCGCTACAAGGCCAGTCCCTCGGCTTCGGCAAATTTTGTCAGCTTTTCGCGGATCGAAACGCTACCGGACGGCGCATCCAGCAGCGGGTTGATCATCGCCTCCGCCTTCCTGGCGTCGAGGTCGAGGACCATCGCCTTGACCGGGCCATGCGCGGTCGCCGACAGCGACAGCGAGCGATAGCCGAGCGCGATCAGTGCCAGTGCGCCGATCGGCTTCGACGCCATCTCGCCGCAGAGCGAGGCCGTCTTCTTCGCGGCTTGCGCCTTGCGCACGATGTCGCGCAGCGCGCGCAGGATTGGCGTCGACATGGGGTCGAAGCGCTCCGAGACCTTGGCGTTGCCGCGGTCGACCGCAAACAGGAACTGAAACAGGTCGTTTGAGCCCACCGAGACGAAGTCGACCTTTTTCAAGAGTTCGTCGAGCTGGTAGAGCAGGGCCGGCACTTCGACCATGGTGCCGACGTCGATGCGTTCGGGCAGCGCATGTCCGTGCTGGCGCAGATAGGTCAGCTCGCGCTCGACGATCGCCTTGGCCTGGTCGAACTCGGCGACTTCGGAAATCATCGGAAACATGATCTTCAGCGCGCGGCCGCCGCCGGCACGCAGCAGCGCGCGGATCTGGCCGCGCAGCAGGCCGGGACGATCGAGGCCGAGGCGGATCGCGCGCCAGCCGAGCGCGGGATTTTCCTCGATCACGGTCTCCATATAGGGCAGCGCCTTGTCGCCGCCGATGTCCAGTGTGCGGAAGGTGACGGGCTTCGTGCCCGCGGCGTCGAGGACCGTGCGGTACAGCGCGAGCTGGTCGCTGCTGCGCGGCAGGCTCGGGCTCACCATGAACTGCAATTCGGTCCGGAACAGACCGATGCCGGCGCTGCCGGTGTCGTCGATATGGGGCAGGTCGATGGTCAGCCCGGCGTTGATCAAAAGCTCGATTGGCTGGCCGTCCCTGGTCACGCAGGCCTTGTCGCGCAGCGCCGAATACTGCGCCTGCCGCCGGGCACGGAAGCGCACCCGCTCGGCATAGGCGGATTCGATCTCGGCGGAGGGGCGGACATAGATCTCGCCGGACGTACCGTCGACGATGATGGCGTCACCCGGATCGGCGATGCCGGGCGCGTTCGGCACCTCGCCGACGGCGGGGATGCCGAGCGCGCGCGCCACGATCGAGACGTGGGAGTTCGCTGTGCCTTCCTCGAGCACCAGACCGCGCAGCCGCTTGCGGTCATAGTCGAGCAGCGCGGCGGGGCCCATCGCGCGTGCGATCAGGATGGCGTTGTCGGGTAATTGCTCGCGCGAGGGCGCGTGGTCCTGCCCGACGAGCTGGCGCATCAGGCGATGGCCGAGGTCCTCGAGGTCGTGCAGGCGTTCGCGCAGATAGGGATCGGTCGAGCGCAGCATGCGTGCACGGGTGTCGGACTGCACGCGCTCGACGGCGGCTTCCGCGGTCAGGCCGGTGCCGACGGCCTCGTGCAGCTTGTGCGACCAGCCATGATCGTTGGCGAACATGCGGTAGGCTTCCAGGACCTCGCGGTGCTCGCCGCCGTCCGCGACGTCTCCGCGTTCCAGCATGCGGTCGAGGTCAGAGCGCAGGTTCGTGAGCGCCAAGTCGAGCCGCTTGATTTCCTTCGGCAGGTCCTCGGCAATGTAATTGGTGATGACGACGCGCGGCTCATGCAGCACGACATGGCCGAGCGCGATGCCGTCGGAGAGGACCGCGCCGGTCTTGTGCAGAGAGTGTCTTGCCGCGGGCTCCGCGCCGGGCTGCGCCAGCGCGGCAAGCTCGCCGGAGGCGATCATCTCCGCCAGCACCATGGCGGTGGTTTGCAGCGCCTCGACCTCTTCCTCGACATAGGTGCGCTTGGCGCGGTTCTGCACCACAAGCACGCCGAGCGTGTTGCCCGCGCGCAGGATCGGCACGCCGAGGAACGAATGGTAGATTTCTTCGCCGGTTTCCGGACGATAGGAGAAGGCCGGATGACTCTGCGCGTCCGAGAGGTTCAGCGGTGTCGCCTCGCTGGCGACGAGGCCGACAAGGCCCTCATGTGCGCTGAGGACGGTGCGGTGCACGGCGTCGCGGTTGAGACCCTCGGTGGCATAGAGCTCGAGCGTATTGTCGACCCGCAGCACATAGGTCGAGCAGACCTCGGCCACCATGTTGGCCGCGATCAGCACGACGATCTTGTCAAGGCGCTCCTGGGCGGAGACTTGCTCCGCCATGGTCTCGCGGAGCCGTCTCAGCAAGACGCGGGGGCCTCCCGACGCGCTCCGCATGCCTTTGAACCCTCCCCCGCGAGGCCAGCACACCGGGATTGCCGGCGGTTGGCGCCAAATTCGTTAGCCAACAATTTTAATCGTTCGGCATCACCGCAAGCGCCACCCGTGCCGAATCGGGATCGCCAAAACTGTGACACAATTTGCGGCAGCCCACCTCTCTGGCCGTATAGCCAATCGAGGCTTGCTTTGCCAAGCAAAACGCCTGCCAGTAGCAGATAACGTCTGCGTCAGCCCAATGCTGCGCCCGCTAAGAGAAAATCCGACTACCAGCCCAACCGAACGAGAGATTGTGATCCTCTCTATGGACCGGTGTCCCCTACATGAACTGCTACGTCTGATCCAGCCCGTACAGCGTGTGCAGCGTGCGCACGGCGAGTTCGGTATAGGCCGCGTCGATCAGTACCGAGAATTTGATCTCGGAGGTGGTGATGGCGCGGATGTTGATGTTGCGCTCTGACAGCGCCTTGAACGCCTTCGCCGCGACGCCCGCATGGCTGCGCATACCGCTGCCGATCACCGACACCTTGGCGACGTCGGTCGCGGTATCGAGGCGCGCATATCCGATCCTGGCCTTGGCCGAGGTGATGGTATCCTTGGCGCGGTTATAGTCGGTGGCCGGAACAGTGAAGGTGAGGTCGGTGGTCTGGCCGTCCTGGGACACATTCTGCACGATCATGTCGACGTTGATGTTGGCATCCGCGAGCGGCCCGAAGATCGAGGCGGCGACGCCCGGCTTGTCCTCGATCTGGCGCAGGGAAATCTGAGCTTCGTCCTTCGAAAAGGCGATGCCGGTGACGACGTGGCTTTCCATGATTTCCTCCTCGCTGCAGATCAGCGTGCCGGGCGGGGTGCCATGTGGGTCGATATCCTCGGGCCTGTCGAAACTCGAGCGGACGAAGATCGGCATGTTGTGAACCATGCCGAGTTCCACCGAACGGACCTGCAGGACCTTGGCGCCCTGCGAAGCCAGCTCCAGCATGTCCTCGAACGCAATCTTGTCGAGCCGGCGCGCCTTCGGCACCACGCGCGGATCGGTGGTGTAGACGCCGTCGACGTCGGTATAGATGTCGCAGCGGTCGGCGCGCAGCGCAGCGGCGATCGCCACCGCCGAGGTATCAGAGCCGCCGCGGCCGAGCGTGGTGATGCGGCCGGTCTGCGGATTGAGGCCCTGGAAGCCGGAGATCACGGCGACTTCCTTGCGGTCCTTGAAGCGGCCGACGATCTCGGCGCCGTCGATCTCGAGGATGCGGGCCGAGGCGTGGGCGTCGGAGGTCTTGATTGGAATTTGCCAACCCTGCCACGAACGCGCCTGGATGCCGATGCCTTGCAGCGCAATGGCAAGCAGCCCCGATGTGACCTGTTCACCTGAGGCGACCACCGCGTCGTATTCGCGCGCATCGTGTATCGCGGAAGCGTCAGTGCACCACGCGACCAACTCGTTGGTCTTGCCGGCCATCGCCGACACCACGACCGCAACCTCGTGCCCCGCATCGACCTCACGCTTCACGTGCTGCGCAACGTTGCGGATTCGATCGATATTGGCGACGGATGTACCGCCGAATTTCATCACGAGGCGGCCCATGACGACGCGTCAGTTCCTTGACAGAGGATAAGAGGGTCACCCGCACCCAAAACCGCAAGCGCCGGGACCGAAACGCGCGTATACATAGCGCCGCGCTCGGGGGCAAGCCGGTTCCTCGAGGGGGGTTCGACCGCTCGGGGCAGAGCTGTGGCGGAGGGGTGACTCAGGGCAGATTATGGGCCGTTACATCGACGAAATCCTGCAGCCGGGCGAAAAGGTGCTGTATTCGACCAACGCGCACTGGATGTTCTATCTGCCGGCGATCGGGGCCTGGATCGTGGTGCTGGTGCTGCTGATTCTGTCGCGCATGGTGACGGTCGACGGCCTGGTCATGCTGTGCCTTGCCGCCGCCGCCGTGGTGGCGGTCGCGGCGCTGTATTGGACCGGCACGGCCTGGTTCCATCGTTGGACAACCGAGACCGACGTTACTAACTTCCGAATCGTCCACAAGACCGGCTTCATCACGCGTCGCACCTTCGAGATGAGTCTCGACAAGGTCGAGAGCGTGGACGTCAACCAAAGCGTCTTGGGACGGATCCTCAACTATGGCGACGTCACCATCCGTGGCGTCGGCGAAGGCATCGAGACGATCAAGAATATCGCCGCGCCGCTCGCATTCCGCAGTCACATCACCGCGCGATAGGGGCGCGCGTCAACATGGCCATGCAGTCTAGCTTCTCGTCATCCAGCTCGGTCGATCCGGCAGAGGTCGCCAAATTCTCCAAACTGTCGGATGAATGGTGGGATCCACGCGGCAAGATGGCGCCGCTGCACAAGATTAATCCGTTGCGCCTGACCTACATCCGCGACGCTGCCTGCCGCAAGTTCGAGCGCAACGTGCGCAGCCTGCGCTGCTTGTCCGGCCTGCGCATCCTCGACATCGGATGCGGCGCCGGGCTGCTCTGCGAGCCGTTCACGCGGCTCGGCGCGCAGGTGATCGGCATCGATCCCTCCGCCACCAACATCGCGGCCGCCAAGTTGCATGCCGACAAGGGCCATCTGTCGATCGACTATCGCTGCACCACCGTGGAGGAGATGGACGTGCGCGAGCGCTTCGACATCGTGCTGGCGATGGAAGTGGTCGAGCACGTTACCGATGTCGGCGCCTTCCTCAAGCGCTGTGCTGCGATGCTCAAGCCCGGCGGGTTGATGGTGGTCTCGACGCTGAACCGCAACTGGAAGAGCTTTGCGCTCGCGATCGTCGGCGCTGAATACGTGCTGCGCTGGCTGCCGCGCGGCACCCATCAGTGGAACAAGTTCGTCACCCCCGACGAGCTCGCGCGCTACCTCGCCGACGTCAGCCTCACCATCACCGACCAGACCGGCGTCGTCTACAATCCGCTTGCCGACAAGTGGTCGATGGCATCCGACACGGACGTGAATTACATGGTGGTGGCGGAGGAGGCGTAGCCTCGCCTCGTCCCCTAATAGCGAGCTCCTCCGCTCGTCTCGACCCCCGCAAGAGCGGGCGAGGGAGCTGGTGCAATCCTGTCATGCGTTGCGTCAGTTGACCGTATCGGCGGTAGTCGGCACGGTGGCCTGCCATTCCCGCCCAACACGATTTCCTTTCGCATATGTTTACAATCGCCTCACTCTGGATCCCCTTCACGATCATCGCTGCGCTTGGGCAGGTCGCGCGCAATGCGATGCAGCGATCGTTGACCGGGCCATTGGGCACCTGGGGCGCGACCAACATCCGCTTCCTGTTCGGTTTCCCGTTCTCGGTGCTCTTCTTCGTGCTGGTGTTGGCGGTGACGGGCGACCACGTGCCGTGGCCGACGCCGGCATTTTGGCCATGGCTGCTGCTGGGCGCGCTGAGTCAGATCATTGCGACCGGGCTGATGTTGCTCGCAATGAACGATCGCTCCTTCGTGGTAACGACGGCGTACCTGAAGACCGAGGCGATCCAGACCGCGATCTTCGGGTTCATCTTCCTCAGCGATCACCTGACCTGGCTGAAGGTGCTGGCGATCTTGATCGCGACCATCGGCGTCGTCATCACGGCGCTGCGGCCGGGCGGCGAAAAGGGATTTGCGGAGTTGAAGCCGACGATCATCGGCCTTGTCGCCGCCGCCGCATTTGCGCTTTCGGCGATCGGATTTCGCGGCGCGATCATCACGGTGCCGGGCGTCTCCTTCGTGACGGCGGCAACCTACACGCTGGTTTTCGGGCTGTTCGTGCAGACCATGATCTTGTCGGTCTATCTGCTGCTGCGTGCTCCCGACGTGCTCTGGAAAATCCTTGGCCTGTGGCGGCCATCGATGCTGGCGGGCTTCATGGGCGCGTTTGCGTCTCAGTTCTGGTTCCTGGCGTTCGCGCTGACCGCCGCGGCGAATGTCCGCACGCTGGCGCTGATCGAGGTGTTGTTCGCGCAGGCGGTCGCCTATTATTCGTTCAAGCAGCCGATCTCGGCGCGCGAGCTCACGGGCACGATTCTGATCGTGATCGGTGTCGCGCTGCTGGTTGCTGCGTAGCTTCCGACGCGCTTTCTTCGAGCGAACCGGGGCTCACTTCACTCGAAAACGCTTTCGATCACCCTTTGGCTGCAATCAGCATGGCGCCGGCCGAGATCAGCGCAATCCCGATCCATCCGTAAAGCGATGGCCGCTCGCCGAGAAATGCCACGCCGAACAGCGCCACCAGCACCACGCTCAATTTGTCGACTGGCGCCACCAGCGTCGCTGGTCCGAGCTTGAGTGCGCGGAAATAGCAGATCCAGGATGCGCCGGTGCCGAGCCCGGACAGCAAGAGGAAGATCCAGCTCCTGGTCGGGATCGGGCCGGACTGGGTGAACTGGCCGGTCGCAAACAGGATTGCCGACAGCGTGATCAGCACGATGACGGTGCGGATGAGCGTTGCGAGGTCGGAGTTGATGCCCTCGACGCCGACTTTGGCGAAGATTGCGGTGAGGGCTGCAAACACGGCCGAGAGGAATGCCCAGACTTGCCAGGAGGAGAAGGTGTCGGGGCTCATCTGCGTCCCATAGGCGGATTGGCCTAAACCGTCATCGCAGGCGAAGCGAAGCGATCCACGGCTCGACAAGCAATTGCTTCCGTCTTCGCCAAGACTCCGGCGGACGGTGGGCGCCTCGCTCGCTCAATCACGGGAGCGTGGACTAATTCCGGTCTTCCGGAACCGTCGGCAGCGGCGAGACCTCGACGCCCTCGTCGATCAGCGCGCGCGCCTCTTCCGGTGACGCCTCGCCATAGATAGGGCGGTGCTCGATATCGCCGTAATGCATGGCGCGCGCTTCCCTTGGGAAGCGCTCGCCGACATTATCGGCGTTCTTGACGATGTGGTCACGCAGCTCTTTGAGCTTGGCGCGCAGTTCGTGCTCATGGGCCATCATCAGCGACGTCGGCGTTGCCTCCGCGGGCGCGGCCGGCGCCGGCGCGGCGGTCTCGCGGCCCTTCTTGCCGACGATCCGCGGGGCCATGATCGCGCGCTCCACATTGGTCGAACCGCAAGTCGGGCATTCGATCAAATGACGCCGTTCCTGCGTTTCGTAGGCCGACGAGTTCTGGAACCAGCTTTCGAACTCGTGGGCGTGCGCGCAGCGCAGGGTGTAGCGGATCATGCGGAGCCCCGGACGAGGTGCAGGTGCTCCGGACCAGCCTTGGGATCGGCGATCCCGAAGCGCCTGCCGTGTTGCAGCGAGGGCACGGCCTTGCGCGCGGCCTCGACCTTGGCGGTATCGATCCTGGCAAGGAACACGCCGGGCTCGACGCCACCCTCGGCGATGATCTCGCCCCAGGGATCGACGATCAGCGAATGGCCGAAGGTCTCGCGCTTGTTTTCGTGCAAACCGGCCTGCGCGGCGGCAAACACGAAACAGCCTGTTTCAATGGCGCGTGCCCGCAACAGAGTATGCCAATGCGCTTCGCCGGTCTTGCGGGTAAAGGCGGAGGGCACGGTGAGGAAGGAGGCGCCGGCTTCGGCCAGCGCACGATAGAGCGCCGGGAAGCGCACGTCGTAACAGATGGTCAGCCCGATCCGGCCCCAGGGCAGGTCCGAGATCACGGCGGTCTCGCCCGGCTGGTAGTTTGCGGATTCGCGATAGCTCTCGCCGCCCGGCAGGTCGATATCGAACATATGGATCTTGTCGTAGCTTGCGAGCAGATTGCCGTCAGGCGCGATCAGGAACGAGCGGTTCACCGCCTTTTCCGGCGAGAAACGCAGCGCCAGCGAACCGATGTGAAGATGGATCTTCAGCTCGGCGGCAAGTGCGCGATAAGCCTTCAGCGACTTGTCGTCCTCTTCGCTGGCGAGGTGCTCGAACAGCGCCGTGCGGTTCAACTGCATCATGTTGCTGACTTCTGGCGTCAGCACATAATCGGCACCCTGCGCCGCCGCCTCGCGGATCAGCCGGGCGCCCTGCTCGAGGCTTGGGCCCGGCAGCAACGAGGTGCGCATCTGCACCATGGCGGCGGTGAACGTCGCGTCCATGCCCATCAGGCACCACCTCCGTTGGCGAGCAGACCGTCGAGCTTGCCGTCGCGGTCGAGCGCGTACAGCTCATCGCAGCCGCCGACATGGGTCTCGCCGATGAATATTTGCGGGAAAGTCGAGCCGGCGCCGGCGCGGCGGTACATTTCCTCGCGGTAGGCGGGATTGCTGGTGATGCTCAATTCGGTAAACGCCGCCTTCTTGCGTGTCAGCAGGGATTTGGCTGCGGAGCAATAGCCGCAGCCCGGGCGGGTATAGATTTCAACGGCGGACGTCATGGCATGCTCGGTTGGCTCGGGATACCACATTATATGGGAGCACGGTGGCTATCGACAACCCGGGCAAAGACTAGCACATCGACCTGCGCAGCTTTCGCCCGCAACAGGGCGCGCGCGCAGGAATCGACGGTGGCGCCGGAGGTCAGCACGTCGTCGATCAGGATCACGCGGCGGCCCTGGATATCAGCCCTGCGCTCGTCGGCGACCTTGAAGGCCCCCTGGACATTGCTGGCGCGTTGGCTGCGCGACAGTCCGATCTGCTGCTCGGTGGCGCGGACACGCCGGAGCGCATCTGAGGCCATCCCGACGCCGCTCTGGCGCGAGATCACCTTGGCGAGCACGCCGGATTGGTTGTAGCGCCGGCTCCAGCCGCGCCGCCAGTGCAGGGGAACCGGAACCAAAAGGTCGGCGCCGTCGAGCAATTCGCGTCCCGCCCGCGCCATCCAGCGGCCCATCGCGGGCGCGAGGTCGGTGCGGTCCTGGTATTTCAGCGCATGGACAAGGGTGCGCGCCACGTCGTCATAGCGAACCGCGGCGCGGGCGCGCTGGTAGGCCGGCGGATTGGCGATCGCCTCCATCGACAGCAGCTCGGGCCCGGGATCGTAGACGAAAGGAATGCCAAGCCGCGGACAGAACGGCGCCGCGATGAACGACAGCTTGGCCCAGCACCCGGCGCAAACGCCCTCGCCATCGACCGGCTCGCGGCAGGATACGCAGAGCGTCGGCAACGCAATGTCGAGTGCGAGCCGTGCGGTCTGCGTCCATACGCCGCGGAACGTCGCAAACGCGCCGCGGAGACGGCTCGCGACGATGCGTGACGGTGATGACTCGGCGCCCATGGCACAAGGCTAGCGCCGGGTAGGACAAGGCTCAAGCTCCGGATTGCCAGTGAAGAAGGTCCGGCGTAACGAACCGGCATGGCTTCGAACCCGACCACGGCACCCCTCCTGTTTGACCGCGCGCTGCTCGGCGCACGGCTCCAGCGTGCGCGGCGCGAGGGCGCGGCGACGTTCCTGCTCGAGCGCGCGGCCGAGGATATGACGGATCGATTGCTTGCGGTGGCACGGACGTTTTCCGCCGCTGCCGATATCTGGACGCCGGGCGGCAGGCTTGCAGATGCATTGCGCGATCGGGTCGGGTCGATAGACGCCATTGAGTGCTCCGCGCCCGAAGCGCTCGGCTTGCCGCCGGAATCGCTGGACCTGGCCGTCTCGGCGCTGGCCTTCCAGTTCGTCAACGATTTGCCCGGCGTGCTCGCGCAGATTCGCCGCGCGCTGAGGCCGGACGGGCTGCTGCTTGCGGCGATGCTGGGCGGCGATACGCTGACCGAACTGCGGCAAAGCTTCGCCGCGGCGGAGGCCGAATGCGAGGGCGGCGCCTCGCCACGCGTCGCGCCGTTCGCCGATCTGCGCGATGTCGGCGCGCTGCTGCAGCGGGCCGGCTTTGCTCTGCCGGTCACCGACGTCGATCGCGTCGTGGTGCGCTACGACAGTGCCTTTGCGCTGATGCAGGATTTGCGGCGCATGGGCGCGACCAACATCCTGCGTGAGCGCCGCCACACGCCGACCCGCCGCGCCACCATGCTGCGCATGGCGCAGATCTACGGCGAACGATTCGCCGACCCCGACGGTCGCATCCGCGCCACGTTCGACATTGTCTGGCTGTCCGGCTGGGCGCCGCACGAGAGCCAACAGAAACCGCTCAGGCCGGGCTCGGCCAAAGCGAGCCTGGAAGCGGCGATTAAGAGGCAGCCAAACACCTAGCTCCGTCATGCCTGGCCATGACGAGGGGAATGCTTGGCGCTATGCCTACAGCAACAGATCGATCAGATGCGGCAGCAGCGGGATATCCGCGGGCGGCATCGGATAGTCGCGCAATTTGTTCGCGCGAACCCAGGCAAGCTTCTGGCCTTCGCGCGCCACCACCATGCCGTCCCAGCGTCGGCAGATGTAGAGCGGCATCAACAGGTGGAAGGTCTCGTAGGCGTGGCTCGCGAAAGTCAGCGGCGCGAGGCACGGCTCGCTCACCGTGATGCCGATCTCCTCGTGCAGCTCGCGGATCAAAGTCTGTTCCGGCCGCTCGCCGGGCTCGATCTTGCCGCCCGGGAATTCCCACAGGCCCGCGAGCGCCTTGCCCTCGGGACGCTGCGCGAGCAGTACGCGCTTGTCGGCATCGACGAGCGCGCAAGCGGCGACGAGGATCAGCTTGATGTCATCAGCCATGCGGCCTGAATGCCTCGATGTGATGGTCAGCCTTCATAAGCCAGCAGTTGGTGCAGGACCAAACGGTTTGTTGCCGGGAAGCTCGTCACTGATGTCCGCATCGGAGCGCTCTCACCGTCACCCTGAGGAGGCCGCAAAGCGGCCGTCTCGAAGGGCGACGGCCCGGCTCTTTCCGCGCGGAGGCAGCCGGGCCTTGCATCCTTCGAGACGCGCTACGCGCTCCTCAGGATGACGGAACGGAACGTCTGCAACGGTTAAGACCGATAATCGCCGTTGATCGCGACATATTCCTTGGTGAGGTCGCAGGTCAGCACGCGGTCGCGGCCCTTGCCGAGGCCAAGCGCAACCTTGATCTGGATCTTCGGCGCCTTCATCGCCTCCGATACCTCGTTTTCGTTGTAGGAAGGATCGCGCGCGCCGCTCTTGGCAACGCGGATGCCGTTGAAGGAGATCGAGAGCTTGTCGCGATTGGCAGGCTCGCCGGCCTTGCCGACAGCCATCACCACGCGGCCCCAATTGGCGTCCTCGCCGGCGATCGCGGTCTTTACCAGCGGTGAATTGGCGATCGACATCGCGATTTTGCGCGCGGACGTCTTGGTGGTCGCGCCCTCGACGATGACTTCGACGAGCTTGCGCGCGCCTTCGCCGTCGCGCGCCACTTGCTCCGAAAGGTCGGCGAGAACACCCTGGAACGCCTTCGCGAAAGCCTTCAGGCGCGGGTCGCTCGCGCGGCTGATCCTCGGCGCGCCATGCGCGGCCGCGGCTCCCGTCGCGAAGGCGAGCAGCGTGTCCGAGGTCGAGGTGTCGCCGTCGATCGTCACGGCATTGAAGGTGTCCTCCACACCGGTCTTGAGCAGGGACTGCAGTGCGGCTGCCGACAGCGGCGCGTCGGTGAAGATGAACGAGAGCATGGTGGCCATGTCGGGCATGATCATGCCGGCGCCCTTGGCCATGCCGCTGATCGTCACCGTGGCCTTGCCGAGCTTCGCGGTCGCGGTCGCGACCTTGGGGAATGTGTCCGTGGTCATGATCGCCTTCGCCGCATCCATCCAGTGATCAGGCGTTGCGGTCTCGGCGAGCGCCGCCAGCACGCCGTCGAACTTGCTGGCGTCGAGCGGCTCGCCGATCACGCCGGTTGAAGCCAGGAACACATCTGATGCCGCGCAGCCGACCGCCTTCGCCGCGATCTGCGCAGTCAGCGCGGTGGACTGCTTGCCGGTCTTGCCGGTGAAGGCGTTGGCGTTGCCGGAGTTCACGACCAGCGCGCGGGCCTTGCCGCCTTTCAGCCTGGCGCGGCACCATTCCACCGGTGCAGAGGGGCATTTCGACCTGGTGAAAACGCCGGCAACCGTCGCCCCCTCGTCCATCACCGCGAGCAGCACGTCGGTGCGCCCCTTGTAACGGATGCCGGCCGCGGCCGTGGCAAGTCTTACGCCCGCGATCACGGGCATGGCGGGAACGTCTGACGGGGCGAGGGGGGAGACAGCGGTGGACATGGGAGGCTTCCGGCGTTGCGAGGAAGCGCTCCTTATCATCTCGCTCGTCGAAGCGGGAGAGGGGCTGCACCGTCCTGCGAAAGCCGCTACCCAACCACTGTCATCGATTGTTCACGGTAACTCTCGCCGCCGCGGCAAACCAACTGCCGCGGCGCATAGGTTCCGGCTCCGCTGGGATGACACAAGCTACTTCTTCGCCGGCGCCATCTTGTTGTCGGACGGCTTCGGCGCATCCTTTGCCGCGTCCGCCGGCTTGGCGGTGTCGGACTTCGCCGTCTCTTCCGGCTTGTCCATGCGCTCGACCTTGGCGGCCTCGCGCAGCTTGGCGACATAGTCGGCCTGCGCCTTGCGGGTCACATAGGTCTCGATCTGGCTTTTCACCTGATCGAAGTCGGGCGCCTTGCGATTGTGCTTTTCCTCGACCTTGATGATGTGCCAGCCGAACTGTGACTTCACGGGATCGGAGATCTTGCCCGGCTCGAGCGTGAAGGCGACCGCGGAGAATTCCGGCACCATCTGCTCCTTGGTGAAGAAGCCGAGGTCGCCGCCATCGGCCGCGCCGGGATCCTTGGACTTCTTCTTGGCGAGCTCGGCGAAGTCGGCGCCCTTGTCGAGTTCGGCCTTGATTGCCTTGGCTTCGTCCTCGGTCTCGACCAGGATATGGCGGGCGCGCACTTCCTGTTCGCCGGTGATCTGCTTGGCGGCCTCCTCATAGACCTTCTTCATGGCCTCGTCGGTGGTCGCGGCCTTGCCCTCGCTGGCGAGCAGGCTGTCCATCAGCAGGCGATTGCGGGTGAAGGCGAGGCGCTTCTTGAATTCGTCGCTATTCTCGATCTTCTTGTCCTCGGCGGCCTTGGACACGATCTTCATGTCGATCAGGAAGGCCAGCACGTTTTCCTTGCGCGTTGCCGGGTCCATCTGCGCGAGGCTCTGGCCGAGTTCCTCCTCAGCGAGCGCGACGTCGCTCGCACGGATCTCGGAACCATTCACCTTGGCCATCACCGGGTTGGAGTCCTCGGCCCGGACCGGAAGGCCGGCGGCCAGGAGTGCGGCAAGGCAGCCCGTCACGGCCAGGGTGGCCAGGCCGAGGCGCAGGCCGGTTTTTGTTTCCGGGAGCGAGGTGGTCATGCAATATCCTTGTCACAAAGGGGGAAAGCTCGCGAGCGGGGCGGACACTCGCCCAATCGCGTGGCCTTGGCAACGCGAAAAGTCTGTCAAAATGATGAATTCCTTGACATCTTGCCGACGTTGACAACCCCCCGACCGAGCCATATTTCTGGCCCATCGTGTCAATGGCGATAGCGCTTATTTTGCTGCGTTTTTGGCCGTTGAACCTTGGATAGCCTGTTTCCCACTCAATTGGCGGACAAGCCCTCAGGGTCGGGGTTTGAAACGTGGCGCGTCACGGTGAGTTGATAGGCGATCCGGTGGACCATTCCAGGCTTTAACCCAAGACCGAAGAACAGGAATTACGCATGATCGGCGCGCTCGCCCGCAAGTTTTTCGGCTCCGCCAACGACCGTCGGGTCAAGGGATACCAGTCCCGCGTCAACGCCATCAATGCGCTGGAGCCGGAGCTTGTCAAACTGTCCGACGAGGCGCTCAAGGCCCGCACCGCCGAATTCAAGCAGCAGCTTGCCGACGGCAAGACGCTCGAAGACATCCTTGTTCCGGCGTTTGCGACCGTCCGCGAGGCCGCCAAGCGCACCCTCGGCCAGCGCCATTTCGACGTCCAGTTGATCGGCGGCATGGTGCTGCACGAGGGCGACATCGCCGAGATGAAGACCGGCGAAGGCAAGACGCTGGTGGCAACGCTCGCGGTCTACCTCAACGCGCTCGCCGGCAAGGGCGTCCACGTCGTCACGGTCAATGATTACCTCGCCCGCCGCGACTCCGGCTGGATGGGCCAGATCTATTCGTTCCTCGGGCTGACAACCGGCGTGATCGTGCATGGTCTCGACGACGCCGAGCGCAAGGCGGCCTATGGCTGCGACATCACCTACGGCACCAACAACGAATACGGCTTCGACTATCTGCGCGACAACATGAAGTACCGCCTGGAGGACATGGTCCAGCGCGGTCATTATTACGCGATCGTCGACGAAGTCGATTCGATCCTGATCGACGAGGCGCGCACGCCGCTGATCATTTCCGGTCCGCTCGACGACCGCTCCGAGTTCTACAACACCATCGACACCTTCTTCCCCCAGCTGGACAAGTCCGATTACGAGGTCGACGAGAAGCAGCGCACGGTGACGCTGACCGAAGGCGGCATGGAGAAGATCGAAACCCTGCTGCGCGACGCCGGCCAGCTCAAGGGCGATTCGCTCTACGACGTCGAGAACGTCTCCGTCGTGCACCACATCAACCAGGCGCTGCGCGCGCACACGCTGTTCACGCGTGACAAGGACTACATCGTCCGCGACGGCGAGGTCGTGATCATCGACGAGTTCACGGGACGCATGATGCCCGGCCGCCGCTATTCCGAAGGTCTGCATCAGGCGCTGGAGGCCAAGGAGCAGCAGCCGGTCCAGCCGGAAAACCAGACGCTCGCCTCGATCACCTTCCAGAATTATTTCCGGATGTATGAGAAGCTGGCGGGCATGACCGGCACGGCGGCGACCGAAGCCGACGAATTGTTCGACATCTACAAGCTCGAGGTCCTGGAAATCCCGACCAATCTGCCGGTCGCCCGCCTCGACGAGGACGATGAAGTCTACCGCACGCAAGGCGAGAAATACGCCGCAATCCTGGCCGAGATCGAACGCGCCAACAAGCGCCTGCAGCCGGTGCTGGTCGGCACCGCGTCGATCGAGAAGTCGGAAGTGCTGGCCGAATATCTGAGGAAGCACGGCTACAAGCAGATCGATTTCGGCAACCCGGGCGCGCTGGATAAGCTTTACGCCGCGGCGCGCGCGGGCAAGCCGGCGAAACTGTTCGCGGTGCTGAACGCGCGCTTCCACGAGCAGGAAGCCTACATTGTTGCGGAAGCAGGCGTCCCTGGCGCGATCACGATCGCGACCAACATGGCCGGCCGCGGCACCGACATCAAGCTCGGCGGTTCGCTCGATATGCGACTCCAGCAGGAGACCGCCGGAATCACCGACGAGGCCGAGAAGGCGAAGAAGATCGAGCAGATCAAGGCCGATATCGAGCGCTTCCGCGAGATCGTGCTCAAGGCGGAAGAGGATTTCGAGGTTGAGCCCGCCAAGGGCAACAAGCTGGCCAAGACCGTGAAGAAGCCCGGCGGCCTCTACATCATCGGCTCGGAACGCCACGAATCCCGCCGCATCGACAACCAGCTGCGCGGCCGATCCGGCCGTCAGGGCGACCCGGGCCGCTCGAAATTCTTCCTGTCGCTGGAAGACGATCTGATGCGCATCTTCGGCTCCGACCGCCTCGACAGCATGCTGCAGCGGCTCGGCCTGCAGGAAGGCGAGGCGATCATCCATCCCTGGATCAACAAGGCGCTGGAGAAGGCGCAGCAGAAGGTCGAGGCGCGCAACTTCGACATCCGCAAGAATCTCCTCAAGTTCGACAATGTCCAGAACGACCAGCGCAAGGCGATTTTCGACCAGCGCGTCGACCTGATGAAGGACGAAAGCGTCGCCGAAACCGTCGCCGACATGCGCCATGCCTTCGTCGAGGACGTGGTGGCCAAGCATGTGCCCGAGCATGCTTATGCCGAGCAGTGGGACGTCGCCGGCCTGAAGGAGGAGTTGAAGCGCGTGCTCGACGTCGATCTGCCGGTCGACGAATGGGCCAAGGAAGAGGGGATTGCCGAAGAGGAACTCTTGTCGCGCATCGAGAAGCATGTCGATGAGCACATGGCCGCCAAGGTCGCGCAATGGGGCCCGGACGTGATGCGTTACGTCGAGAAGACGATTCTCCTGCAGACGCTCGATCATCTCTGGCGTGAGCATCTGATCATGCTCGATCACCTGCGCCAGGTGATCGGCCTGCGCGGCTACGGTCAGCGCGACCCGTTGCAGGAATACAAGCTGGAAGCCTTCAACCTGTTCGAGACGATGGGTGCGCATCTGCGCGAAGCAGTCACCGCGCAGTTGATGCGGGTCGAGATCATCCCGCCGGAAGAGCAGCAGCCGGTACTGCCGGCGATGGAAGTGCACAAGCTCGATCCGAATACCGGCGAGGATGAAATGGCCTTCGCGCAGGCTCAAGGGAGCTTTGCTCAAGCCTCGCTGGTGCCGAAGAGTCCCGCCGCCGGCCGCGATCCGAACAACCCGGCAAGCTGGGGCAAGGTCGGCCGGAACGAGGATTGCCCCTGCGGCAGCGGCAAGAAGTACAAGCACTGCCACGGCAGGTATGCGTAGAGCATTGTCGGTTCTGGTTTCATCAGAGCCGACCATGCCTTGGAGTCATCGATAATTTTCCGTGGCGTTTTCGAGCGAAGCGCCCGTCAGGTTCATCGCCGACATATTGCGTTTCGGGCGAAAGTGTTCGCCATCGTCGGTTTGCCGCTAACCGCGCGATAATCCTCGGATCGTTATCACGGCCGCCGGGACCGGCGACCGATCGCCGGCAACCAATTATTAGGAGTTGTGACCCAATCTAGACCCGCGCATTGTGCGGGCCGTCAAGGCGCATCCAAAAGCCTCGCTTTTCAAGGCTCGATGGGGGCGCGTCTTGCAAGAGATCACCGCGAAAACGCACGGCCGCTATTATCCGGCGATCTTCGTGCTCGCGTCGGCCACGCTGTCCTACCAGATCCTCATCACTCGCTTCTTCAGCGTGATGATGTACTACCACTTTGCCTTCGCGGCGATTTCGCTCGCGATGTTCGGGCTCACGCGCGGCGCGATGAAGGTCTATGGCGACCCGGACCGCTACGCGCCCGCGCAAGTGGGATCGGAGTTCGCGCGCCACGCCGCGGGATTTGCGATCTCGAGCGTCGTGGCGATGGCCGCCTTCCTGTGCGTGCCGCTCGTGGTGCCGAACGAGGACGCCATGTTGGCGTTGGCGATCGCGGCGATCGCCTTCGTCATCCCGTTTACCGAGGGCGGCGTCTGCATCACGTTGCTGCTGACACGTCTTCCCTACGCCGGCGGTTGGCTCTACGCCGCCGATCTCGTCGGCGCTGCGGTCGGATGTCTCGGCGTCATCTTCATCCTGCTGGTGATCGATCCGGTCAGCGCCACGCTGTGGATCGGCGCCTTTGCCGCCGCAGCCGGCTGGTTCGTCATCCGCGACGAGGGTGACGGACGAAACCTGCGGCTGAGCCGGGTCACCGCGCTTACGCTCGCCGTGCTCGCCGCCATCCACACCGGCCTCGCCGCGACCGGCGGCGGCCATCTCGGCGTGGTCTGGGCGAAGGGCAGTGCGCAGAGCGGAACGCTGTTCGAGCGCTGGAACACCTATTCGCGCATCCGCGTCAAGGATATCGGACACACGACCCCGTTCGGCTGGGGCTATGTGCGCGCGCCCGACGTCAAGGTCGATCAGTATTATCTCGACATCGATGCGGACGCTGCGACGCCGATCACCCGCTTCTCCGGCGATGTCGCCGAGCACGCCTACCTCAAGGACGACGTGATCAACGCCGCCTATCTGGTGCAGCAACAGCCGGCCGACGTCGCCGTGGTCGGCGTCGGGGGCGGACGCGACATCCTCTCCGGCCTCTATTTCGGCGCGAAGCGGATCCGCGGCATCGAGATCAATCCCGCGATCTTCGAAGTGTTGACCGGCAAGTTCGCCGATTTCTCGGGCCATCTCGATCGCCAGGCGGGCGTCTCGCTGGTCAACGCCGAGGCGCGCAGCTACATCAACCATTCTGCCGACCGCTACGATCTGATCCAGATTTCGCTGATCGACACCTGGGCGGCGACCGCGGCCGGCGGCCTGACGCTCACCGAGAACCGTCTTTACACGGTTGAGGCATGGAATGATTTTTTCCGCGCGCTGAAGCCGGGCGGAATGCTGTCGGTGTCACGCTGGTATGATCCGAAAGTCCATCGCGGCGAGTTCTATCGTCTGGTCGCCATCGCAGCCGACGCTCTGCAGCGCCGCGGCGTGCCGGCGGCCGAACTGTCGCAGCACGTGATCGCGGTGAATGTGGGCAACATCGTCACTGTCATGACCCGCCCGGACGCGTTCGCGGCGGCGCAATGGCAGGCGGCGCGCGACCGGATCACGGCGCAGGGGTTTACCCTCCTGCTCGGCCCGGACACCGCCTTCGACGCCATCACCTCGACCTTGATGTCGGGCAAGGCCGACCAGGCGTTCCTTGATTCGCTGCCCGCGAATATCGCCGCATCGACCGACGACAATCCGTTCTTCTTCTACACCGCGCGATTGGCCGATCTGTTCAGCGACGCCTCGTTCGAGGTGCGGAACAACGCGGCGATCGGCGTCACCAAATGGCTCGTCCTGCTTGGGCTCGGCGTGTGCGTCTGGTACATCGCGCTTCCCTTTGCACGCCTAACGCGGCGCATGCCGGCGGCGGCGCTCGCGCCGCCCGTGGCCTATTTCGCCGCGATCGGCATGGGCTTCATGCTGATCGAGATTTCGCAGATGCAGCGGTTGATGGTGTTCCTCGGACACCCCGTCTACGGCTTGAGCGTCGTGCTGTTCACGATCCTGCTGTTCAGCGGTCTCGGCAGCACCACCGTCGGCGCGGAGACGCCGCGGCCCGTCGCCGTGATCGTCCGAGTCGTGGCGCTGGTCGCTACGCTTGTCGCCGCGGGCTGGCTCACGCCATCAATCACCGGTTGGGCGCGCACCGCATCGACCGACATGCGCATTGTGGTCTCGGTGCTGCTGCTCGCGCCGCCGGCCTTCTGCATGGGCATGATGTTCCCGCTGGGCCTGAGTATCTGGCGCCGGCATGATGGCCTGCTGCCATTCTTCTGGAGCACCAACGGCATCACGTCGATGCTCGCCTCGGTGCTCGGCATGGCGCTGTCGATCCAGTTCGGCATCGCGAACACGTTCGCGCTCGGCGTCTGCTGCTACGTCGTGTGCGCCGTGATGATCGCGGGAAGCAGGCTCGCCAACCCCGTCGCAGGATCCGCGGTCACGCCGGCTCCGCACCGGGCGCTGCTGCCACAGGACGAGGCGGCTTCGTAACGGGCGGGATAGCGCGACCTCAGGTCGCGCTGCCGATCAGGCTTCCCAGCAGGCGCTTCAGTTCGTTGGTCGACTTGTCGCCATAGCTCTCGACGATGTGCTCTTCCTGGCTTACGGCCAGCGAGTTCAGGCGCCTGCACAGCGCCTTGCCGCGATCGGATACGAACATCAGGACTTTGCGGCGGTCCTTGGGATCCTGAAGGCGGTAGACGAGGGCGTCCGACACCATGCGGTCGATCATCTTGGTCAGCGTCGGATGGTTGAGCAGCACGGCATCGGCGAGTTCGCCCATCGAGTGGCCGTTGCCGTCGGACAGGACCTTGAGGATGCGCCACTGCTCCACCGGCACCCCTTCCTTGCTCAGCCGCGTCTCCAACTGCCGGTTGATCTCCCGGTTGGCTTGCGCGAGCAGGTAGGTGAGGTGTTCGGTGATGGGGAAGTTTTCTTTCGGCGGTTTGACCACGGCTGAGACTTCGTTTTGATCCGAGTGAGTGAATGTCTGGCAATCGCTGCTGTTTCTATATGCACTTCAATTGTTGAATATTCAATATTTTCAAAATAGGATCATTGCCCAACAAAAGGGCGCGTGCCGGGGGTCGCCCGCAGAATATGCTTTGTAAGTCTGGTCCCAGACAGGAGTTGGCGTGCGCTCGACGGTAAACTTCCCGGCTCGCGGCGGGCCTGTGTTTCCACCACCCCTGCTGTTGAGGAATTTGTCGTCGCCGGCGGCCAATTGTGCGTGGTCGCCGGACGATCGCGCCTTCTTCGAGCGTCGCGGCGCGAGCAGCAAGCTTCGGATCGGCGGCTTCATCTGCTGCACGGGCTCGCCGGGGGTTTGGGGCCCGTGCGCCACGTCCAGCGCGCAGCTTGCGGTCGCCGAGATCAACAAGCGCGGCGGTATTCTTGGTCGCGAGATCGAACTGTCGATCTACGACGCTGGCGGTCCGCTCGACGAGGTGGTCGATCGCGCCGAACAGGCCATCGCTGAAGCCGAGGTCGACCTTATCGTTGGCCTCCACACCAGTGCGGTCCGCGTCGCCCTGCGCGACATCATCACCCGCAACCACATCCCCTATATCTATACGCCGGTCTATGAGGGCGGCGAGCAGACGCCGGGCATCATCGCGATCGGCGAGACGCCGCGCTGGCAAAGCCGGCCGTCGATTCACTGGCTGGCCGAGGTCAAGGAGGCTTCGCGCTGGTACCTGATCGGCAGCGACTATGTGTGGCCATGGCAGTCGCATCGCGCGGTGAAAAGATACATCGCCGAGACGGGCGGACAGGTGGTCGGCGAGGAATTCGTCCCCCTCGGCGAGGACAATCACGAGCCGCATCTGGCGCGTATTCGGGCCGCCAAGCCCGATGTCGTGCTGATCTCGCTGATTGGCACCGACAGCATCACCTTCAATCGCGCGTTCGGCGAATGCGGCCTCGCCGCCACCACGCTGCGGTTGGGCGGGGCGATGGACGAGACCGTGCTGCTCGGCATCGGCGCCGACAACTCCGAGAACCTGTTCTGCGCTTCCGGTTATTTCCCCAATGTCGCCTCGCGCGCGAACGACGACTTCCAGATTCGCTATCGCGCAATGTTCGGGCCGAACGCGCCGCCGATCGGCTCGCTCGGTCAATCCAGCTACGAGGGGCTGTGCCTGCTCGAAGCCGCGGCCAACAAGGCCGGCTCGCTGTCGATGGGGCCCTTGCTGTCCGCCGCGCGCAACGTCGTCTATGGCGGCGCCCGCGGACCTGTTACCATTCGCAACGGTCACGCCAGGATGCCGATGTATCTCGCGGAGGCCGATGGTCTCGACTTCAGGGTGATCAGGACGGTCTGAGAAGCCGCGACAATCCTGAGACCCGCACTTCCGAAATAATGCTTGAAAGGGAAAATATTTCCGTTTTGAATACATTCGTCGCGCTGCCGGCTCCGCGCCGCAGAACGGACCGCAGCGCCGCGTCCAAGGACCCTAAAAACTGCAGGAGAGCCTCGTGTCAGTCACCCTTCCCACCCCAACGCAACTTCGTGCCGTCGCCGAGCAGTGTGGTCTTTCGCTGACCGAGGAGGACGTCGCATCGTTCCGTGGCCTGCTGCAGGGCTCGATCGATGCCTACAACCTCGTGGCGGCGATGCCCGATGAGGTGCCGGAGGTGAAATATCCGCGCACGCCCGGCTACCGGCCGTCGCCCGACGAGAATCCGCGCAACGCCTGGTATCGCAAGTCGACGGTGAAGGGCGCTGCCTCCGGCAAGCTCAAGGGCAAGACTGTCGCGCTGAAGGACAACATCATGCTGGCCGGCGTGCCTATGATGAACGGTTCGTCGACGCTGGAAGGCTATGTGCCCGATTTCGACGCCACCATCGTTACGCGCATGCTCGATGCCGGCGCCGAGATCCTCGGCAAGGTGCATTGCGAGTCCTTCTGCATATCCGGCGGCAGCCATACCGGCGCGGTCGGGCCGGTGCACAATCCGCACAAGATGGGCTATTCGGCCGGCGGCTCGTCTTCGGGCTCCGGCGTCGTCGTGGCGCTTGGCGAGGTCGATATGGCGATCGGCGGCGACCAGGGTGGCTCGATCCGCATGCCGTCCTCGTTCTGCGGCACCTACGGCATGAAGCCGACCTGGGGCCTCGTGCCCTACACCGGCATCATGCCGATCGAGATCTTCGTCGACCACACCGGTCCGATTACCGCCACCGTCGCCGACAACGCGCTGCTGCTCGAGGTGCTCGCCGGCGACGACGGCTACGATCCGCGCATCAAGGCACCGAAGGTCGAGGAATACACCAAGGCGCTCGGCGCCGGCGTCAAGGGCATGAAGATCGGCGTCCTCAAGGAAGGCTTCGAGCAGCCGACCGCGGAAGCCGCCGTGAACAAGAGTGTTCACGAGGCGGCGAAGCGCTTCAAGGATCTTGGTGCCTCGGTCGAGCCCGTGTCGATCCCGATGCATCTCACCGGGCCCGCGATCTGGACGCCCATCGGCGTCGAGGGCATGACCCAAACCATGATGTTCGGCGACGGCTACGGTCTCAGCCGTCCGGACCTGTATTCGACATCGCTGATGGACTTCCATCGCGGCTGGCGCCGGCAGGCGGACTCGCTGTCGGAGACCACGAAACTGTTCATGCTGCTCGGCACCTACATCAATAACAATTTCGGGCCGCGCTTCTATGGCAAGGCGCTCAACATCTCCCGGCGGCTGACCGCAGCCTATGACAAGGCTTTCAAGGACTACGACCTGCTGCTGATGCCGACTACGCCGATGAAGGCGACGCCGCTGCCGCCGGCCAATGCCAGCCGCGAGGACTACGTCGCCCGCGCGCTGGAGATGATCGCAAACACCGCGCCGTTCGACATCACCCATCACCCGGCGATGTCGCTGCCTTGCGGCATGGTCGACGGCCTTCCCGTCGGATTGATGCTGGTTGGTCGGATGTTCGAGGAATCGACCATCTATCGCGCCGCGAATGCCTTCGAGCAGATCGGCGACTGGAAGAAGATGTGAGGCGTCCCTTGTCGCAGGCCGGATGGATCGCATCGCATGGCTAGCAGCTTCGTCGCGGCGTTCGAGATCCTGAGCTTCGGCGCGATCATCGTGCTGGTCGTGCTGGGGCTCGGGATCATCGCCAGCATGATGGGCATCTTCAACTTCGCGCAGGGCGAATTCGTCCTGCTCGGGGCCTACGTCGCCTATCTGGCGTTCAGCCACGGCGCGCCTATCTGGGCCGGCATGGTCGCCGCACCCTTCATCGTCGGCGGGCTCGGCTTCGTGCTGGAGGCGCTGATCATCCGCCGCTTCTACGCCGCGCCGATCGTCGCGATGCTCGGCACCTATGCGCTGGGCCTGATCATCCGCGAGAGCGTGCGCGGCCTGATCGGCGGCTTCTACCTGACGGTGCCGGAGCCGATCGGCGGATCGATCGATATCGGCTCCGTGCACATTTCTGCCTGGCGGTTCACCATCATCGTGATCACGCTGCTGGTCATGGGCGCATGCTACCTGCTGCTGTCGCGCACCAGTTTCGGCCTGCGCGTGCGCGCCACGCTGGAGAATCCGGCGCTGGCGCGGGCGTCGGGAATCTCGACGCCGCTGATCTACGGCGCTACGTTTGCGTTCGGCGCGGCGCTCGCCGGACTCGCGGGCGCCCTGATCGTGCCGGTGTTCAGCCTGTTCGCCGATCTCGGCATCCGCTTCCTGATTCAGGGCTTTGTCGCCGTGATGGTCGGCGGGGTCGGTTCCTTCATCGGCCCGGTCGCCGGCGCCGGCGTGATCGGCACGCTCAGCGCCGCACTGCCCTGGATCATGTCGCCCGTGGTCGCCGACGTACTCGTCTTCGTTCTCGCCATTGCCTTCATCAAATTCCGCCCGCAGGGCCTCATATCGGGAAAAGGGGTTTAGCCAGATGTCCACAGGTCGCATCAATCTCACACGCCGTCGTTTCATGAGCAATTTCGCTTTCGCCACCGGCGCGATCGCGACCGGCGTCGGAAGCTGGGTGATCAGGCCCGATTGGGCCAATGCCGCCGACGGCCCCATCAAGGTCGGCATTGCGACCGACCTCACCGGCCCGATCGCCTATGCCGGTAACGCCGACGCCAACGTCGCCAAGATGGTGATCAAGGAGATCAACGCAGCGGGCGGCCTCCTGGGGCGGCCGCTCGAACTCTACATCGAGGACACGGCGTCGAACGAGTCGGTTGCCGTGGGCAACGTCCGCAAGCTGATCCAGCGTGACAAGGTCGACATGGTGCTCGGCGGCATCACCTCGTCGATGCGCAACGCGATCAAGGACCCGATCGTGGCGCGCGGCAAGACGCTCTACATCTATCCGCAGCTCTATGAGGGCAAGGAGTGCACGCCCTATCTGTTCTGCACCGGGCCGACGCCGGCGCAGCAATGCGACGAGTTCATCCCATGGCTGATCAAGAACGGCGGCAAGAAGTTCGCGCTGCCGAGCGCCAATTATGTCTGGCCGCACACGCTCAACGTCTATGCCCGCAAGGTGATCGAGTCGAATGGCGGCGAAGTCGTGTTCGAGGAATACTACCCGCTCGATCAGGTCGACTTCTCTGCGACCGTCAACCGCGTCATCTCCAACAAGGTCGACGTTGTCTTCAACACCGTGATCCCGCCCGGCGTAGGCCCGTTCTTCAAGCAGCTCTACGAAGCCGGCTTCCTCAAGAACGGCGGACGCCTTGCCTGCGTCTACTATGACGAGAACACGCTCAACATCAACCAGGCCAACGAGATCGAGGGCCTGGCGAGCTGCCTCGATTATTTCAAGGTGTTGACCAAGGACGATCCGGTCAGCGCCAAGATCCAGGCCGCCTATGACAAGGATTTCCCGGGCAACATTCTGTTCGCGGCGGGGAGTGCCGCGACGGGAACCTATCGCGGCCTCAAGCTGTGGGAAGCCGCGGTCAAGGAGGCCGGCAAGGTCGACCGTGACTCAGTGGCGGCCGCGCTGGACCACGCCAAGATCACCGAAGGGCCGGGCGGGCCGGCCGAGATGGTGCCGGGCACGCGCCACTGCAAGATGAAGATGTATACTGCCGTGGCCAAGAACGGGACTTACGAGGTGGTGGCGCGCAGCAGCGGACTGGTCGATCCCAAGGAATGTTGAGCGGTCGATGAGTGCAGCAAAACAGGCCGTCGCTGATGTCGGCGAGGGACCGGATGTCGTAATGGACGAGGGTGCAGTGTCAGTCGGTCTGCCGGTGGGACAGACCGCGGCAGGACGAAAAGTCCTGCCGATCGTGGAAGGGCTGGTGCTGCTTGTCGCGCTGGTCCTGCCGCTGGTCCTGCAGGATTACCTCACGGTGTTCGCGACCCGTGTGGTCATCCTCGCGTTGTTCGCGCTGTCGTTCGACCTGGTGTGGGGCTATGCCGGCATCATGAGCTTCGGCCAGGCGTTGTTCTTCGGCTCGGCCGGCTACGGCGTGGCCCTGCTCGCACGCGACCTCAACGTCACCTCGATCTTCCTGATCCTGCCTGCGGGAACGCTCACCGGGCTCACCGCCGCTCTTTTGCTGGGCGGCTTCCTGCTGCTCGGACGGCATCCTGCGAGCGTGATCTTCGTCTCGCTCGGCACCCTGACAGGGTCCTACGCGGCGGATCGGCTGGCGCGCGGCTGGTACTATCTCGGCGGGCAGAACGGCATCCCGTCGATTCCACCTCTGACGCTCGGCAGCTACGACATCACCGAAGGGCCGGTCTATTACTACATGGCGCTCGGCATTCTCACCGTCGTCTATCTGCTCTGCCGCTTCCTGGTGCGGTCGCAATTCGGGCTTGCGCTTGCGGGCCTGCGCGAGAACGAGCAGCGCATCGCCTTCTTCGGCTACAAGGTGCAGCATCTGAAGGCGATCGTGTTCGCGGTCGGCGGCACCATCGCCGGGCTCGCCGGCAGCCTCTATGCCTTCCACGAAGGCTTCGTCTGGCCCAACATGCTTGGGGTGGTGTTCTCGACCCAGGTCGTGCTCTACGTGCTGTTCGGGGGCGCGGGCACACTGATCGGCGCAGTCATCGGCACCGTCATCATTGAAGGCGTCAGCTTCTGGCTGTCTGACAATTACCGCGACATCTGGCCGATCATCCTCGGCGTGCTGCTGCTCCTGGTGATCATGTTCCGTCCGCTCGGCCTGATCTCATTCGTGCTCGGCGAGCGCGAACGCATCGGCAGCTTTGGCGCCAGGAAGGAGAAGCGCAATGCCGCTCCTTGAGGCGTCAGGCATCAGCAAGGTGTTCGGCAAGCTGACCGCGCTCGACGGCGCGGGCCTTACGGTCGGCGAGAACGAGTTTCACGGCCTGATCGGCCCCAACGGCTCGGGCAAGAGCACGCTGATGAAATGCGTCGCCGGCGCCGAGATGCCGACCACGGGCAAGGTCAGCTTCGTCAACACCGACATCACCGCGTTCACGCCGACCGAGCGCGCCCGCGCCGGCATGAGCCTGAAGTTCCAGATCACATCCGTGCTGCCGACGTTGACGCTGTACGACAATATCCTGCTGGCGCTGCAGGCGCAGTCGTCGCTGTTCGACCTGCTGTTCTCGCGCACGCGCGGTGCTCTGCACGACCAGGTGATGACGATGCTGACCCAGTTCCGCCTCGCCCATCGCGCGCATGACGCGGCGGCAACGCTCTCGCACGGCCAGCAGCAGTGGCTCGAGATCGCGATGGCGCTCGTCGGCAAGCCGCGGCTCCTGCTTTTGGACGAGCCGACAGGCGGCATGAGCCTCGAGGAGCGTCGTGTCACCGGCGAGCTGCTGCAGCCGATCAAGCAGCACTGCTCGCTCGTCATCGTCGAACACGACCTGGATTTCATCCGCGACATCTGCGACCGCCTCACCGTGCTCGACCAGGGCAGGGTGCTGGCGTCAGGCACGATCGCGGAGATCCAGGCCAACAGAAGCGTCCAGGAGATCTATCTGCGCCGTGCCTGACCAGACATTCCTCGATATCAGGCATCTCGATGCCGGTTATGGCCGCAGCCAGGTGCTGTTCGATGTCAACATCGGCATTCCCTGGCGCGGCGGCGTCGCCGTGCTCGGCCGCAACGGCGCCGGCAAAACCACGCTGATGAAGACCATCGTCGGCGAGCTCGCAAGCTCCGGCGGCGAATTGTTCTTCGATGGCCGCGACATCACCCGCCGCCGCACCGAGGAGCGCGTACGCTCCGGCATCGGCTATGTGCCGCAAGAGCATTCGGTGTTCGCGCGCCTGTCGGTGCGCGACAATCTCGCCGTCGGCTCGCTGTCCAATCCCGATCCGGCAGCGGTCGAGCGCGTGCTGACGATCTTCCCGAAACTTGGCGAGCGCCTCGACCAGCCGGCCGGCACCCTCTCGGGCGGCGAGCGCAAGATGCTGGCGATCGGCCGCGCCATGCTCGGCAATCCCAGGCTATTGCTGCTCGACGAGCCGACCGAAGGCGTCTGGGTCGGCGTGATCGAGGAAATCACGGAGCGGCTGATCGCACTCGCCGAGGAGATCGCAGTCGTCATCGTCGAGCAGCATCTCGACCTCGCGCTCCGCGTCGCCGACTACGCCTATGTCCTCGACCGCGGTCGCGTCGCGTTGCAGGGCGCCGCCGGCGAGGTGCGCCGCGACCCGGAGCTGCTGCGCTATCTCGCGCCGTAACGATTGGCCGACTGCCTCGGTCATGCGCGGTCCAGCTTGATCTGAAGTTTTCCACAGCTCGGTATCGCTCGCACGATCAATGCGCGCTGCCAGATACGTGGCGGACTGGCGGCGGCGACGTGTCGAGACACGACATCACAAATTCGCATTTGCTGCGTAGACACGACTCACACGAAACTTGACAGCAAGAGCAGCAAGACATGGCTCAGAGCACGACCGGCGCTACGCCGTTTCCACTCGGCGTCTTCGTCGGGAACCCGAACTATTTTGATCCGAACGAGGAGGCGAGTTTCGAAACAAACTTCAACGCCTTCTCAACCCTGATGAAGACCAAGCCGGAATTCCTCGACCAATATGGCGATCAGCGCCAGCCCATTTCGCAATGGGTGGGTCAATCGAGCTGGAATGCGGCCTCGATGGCGCAGTCGCCCGTGCTGAAGGATGTTACGCCGGTGATCGGGTTGCCGATGAGTTCGACGGCGGCGGGCTCGGGAACTCCCGATCAGTTCTACAAGGAGTTCGCTGCCGGGAAATACGATTCCGTTCTGACCGGCATGGTCAAGGCCTGGGCCGACAATGGCTTCACGACGCAGATCTGGCGGCCAGGCTGGGAGATGAATATCGACACCATGCCGTCTTATGCCGGGGAAGACGCCGCGACACGCGCGGATTGGGTCAAGGCCTTCCAGCACATCTACACGGTCCTGCATGCCGCGGGTCAGGCTGATGGCGTGAACATTCAGGTGGCGTGGAATCCGAGCGTGGTGAATTACAGCCACGCCGGCAATGTCATCCAGACAGCATATCCCGGCAACCAGTATGTCGATATCGTTGCCGCCGACGTTTATGGCGATGTCTTCCCTTACGGGTCGCCGACGCACCTGTATGACTGGGACAAGAGCGGACAGGTCCTCAACTCGTCCCATCCGGTCTACGATTCCAGCATTCAGCAATGGGCGTCGGATCCGGTCAACCTCCAGCACTACTACACCCACCCGGCTTCCAACCAATGGTCGCTCGATGGCAGTGAGGGTCATGCGACCTCGCTTCAGCAGCTGATCGATCTCGCCAAATCGGCCGGCAAGCCGTTCGCAATTGCCGAGACCGGTGCAGGCAATACCCACGACGGCGCAGGCCTCACCGACAATTCGACATTCGTGAAGTGGCTGTCGGACACGCTGCATGAGTCGGGCGTCAACGTCAGCTTCGTGAACGTCTGGGATTCGAACTCCGGCGGAAAGTATCAGTTCACCGGTTCCGACAAGCCGCTTGAGGCTGCGGCGTGGTCGAAGTATTTCGGCGACCCACCCACAACGACATCCACCGCATCCGCTGCCGCATCCACACCCGAATCCGCGCCAACAACAACGGCGCCATCGCACCCGTCAGACAGCGCTGCGGCCGGCAACGGCACCACCGGTCACGGCGGCACCACCGGGACAAACAGCGTGACCGCCAGCGGACATGACGCCGCCGTCGCGCCCGATTCCTCCAACCACAATTTTCATTTCGCGTCCGAACCGACGGCCGTCGCCGATAAGCCGGCCGCCCCATCGGTCACGGTTGGAGGCGTTGGCAACGACAGCCTCAATTTCCACGGGCTCATCGACGCAAGTTCCGGAAACTCGGACAGCCTTGCAACAGGCGGCTTCGCGTCGAATGTTGCGCACGGCGTCGGAGCGTGGCTCGCACACGATTCCCAGCCGAATGGTCCGCCGATGTCGATGATGGCAGCTGACCACAACGTCGTGCAGAGCCATTCCGCCGCCGCGAATGAGGCGAGCACGCATCATGGCGCGCTGAATGCCAGCGACTTCATGCTGCACTGGCTGTGACGGGATCGGGCCGAGATCCTCGATGCCGTTATGGCCGCGCCAGGTGCTGTTCGATGTCAACATCGGCATTCCCTGGCGCGGCGGCCTCGCCGCGACGCGCGCGGATTGGGTCAAGGCCCTCCAGCACATCTACACGGTCTTGTCCTCCATAGGGATGTTTCAGACGGCCAGGAGCTGTCCGGAAATCATGCCTGTCGGACGTTATCGCCAATCGTCGATGATGTAGGCGCCGGGGCGGCAATATCCGGGATCGTTCTGCCGATGCATGGCCACGCCCTGCATTTCGGTGCGGAATCCGCGGGCGACCAGATGCCGATAGGCTTCATCGCGTGCCATATTCGCACCAGCCAACAGGTTCGACATGCCGGCAGCGACCGCCAACGCCTCGCACGCGTCGAGCAGCCGAAGGTAGTCGTGTTCAGCCGATCGCCCAGCGCGGACTGCACCGAATTTGACGTAGCAAGTATCTGCTCCGGCTTCGCTGCGTGGCCCGTAGTGACACACCGCGAACGCCGCGATGCCATGGGCACCTTCAACCAAAACAATATCACCCAAACCTTGCGTATGGGTCGCGTCTATCTCGCTGGTCAGGTCGAGACCAGGACAAATTGTTTCAGCCACGTCCGCGCACGCCAGGAGAGCTTCCGCTCGCTGCACTTCGCTCAACTCGCTGAAGCGTAACCATCCGGCCGCCGTTTGCCGCATCGCTTTTGCCGACATGATTGCTGTAAGGAAGCGCGCGTAAAAGCCGTATTTTTGGTAAAGGGCGATATGTTTCGCGCTATCTGAGAATGTGAATAGCCCGACGTGCCGCGTGTCCCAGGTGTCGAACTGCTCGATGGTTTTCCCGAGCAGCGCTCGGGCGACACCTCGCCCCTGGAGATCAGGTCGCACAGTCAACGGACCGAAGAAGCCGACACTTCCCCAATTGGTGGCAAAGTTGGAGCCGGCTAACTTTCCATCCAACGTCGCGCCGAACGAGGCCACGTGAGCCGCGCATTGTCGGCCGTAGACGATGTCTCGATCGGCCCAGAACATGTCCGGGTCGGGAGCCCCAAGGAAGCTACCAAAGGCAAGACGGAAAATTCGTGCAGCTTCCGGCAAATCACTGGCGTCGAGCTTGTCAACCACCGGGCGACTCGCTTTCGGATCAGTGTTCCCGCTGGCATTCTGATCTGGCATGATCGCCCCGCTTTTGGAACCAACCATGCCAGCGATAGCAACTCGCATGGTCGCAATCCAATCACGCCTGAGCCAGCCGACCCATCGGCCACAGTTGGAGGCGTTGGCAACGACAGCCTCTTTCGACGGGCTCATCGAGGCAAGTTCCGGAAGTCGGACAGCCTTGCGCTGGATGGCGTCGCGTCGAATCTTGCGCACGGCGCCGGCTCACGCGCGATTCCCAGCCGAATGGTCCGCCGAACCAAGCCGTCGAGCAAGCCATGTTGGGCATGCGCGATGACAGGGGCGAGACAGGCGGATATTATCCGAGCCAAAATCATATGGAGGGATGAGAATGACCACGCCCTGCATCATTACGATCGCTATCACCGGTTCACTCCCGCAGAAGTCCGACAACCCGGCCGTGCCTATCACTGTCAGCGAGCAGATCGAATCGACGCAGGAGGCGTTCGAGGCCGGCGCCACCTTGGTCCACGCGCATGTACGCAAGGATGATGGTTCCCCCACATCCGATCCGGAGCGCTTTGCGAGGCTGGTCGAGGGCGTGCGGAAGCATTGCCCCGGGATGGTCATCCAGCTTTCGACGGGTGGCCGCTCCGGCGCCGGGCGCGAGCGTGGTGGCATGATTTCCCTCAGGCCTGATATGTGCTCGCTGTCCACGGGCTCCTGCAATTTCCCGACGCGGGTCTACGAGAACAGCCCCGATCTGGTTGAATGGCTCGCATCCGAGATGCGCGAGCATGGGGTGAAGCCCGAGATCGAGGCATTCGACCTGTCGATGATCTTCAAGGCCGTCGAGATGCAAAGAGCCGGCAGGATAGCGGGCACGCTGCACGTTCAGTTTGTGATGGGCGTGAAGAACGCCATGCCGGTCGATCGCGAAGTGTTCGAGTTCTACGTGACCACGCTCAAGCGCCTCGCACCGGAGGCGACCTGGACAGGCGCGGGAATCGGCCGCGACCAGATCACGCTCAATCGCTGGTCGCTCGAGCTTGGCGGTCACTGCCGCACGGGCCTTGAAGACAATGTGCGTCTCGACCGCAATACGCTCGCGCCATCCAACGCGGCCCTGGTCAAGCGCATCGTCGACATGGCCGGCGATTACGGCCGCCGTCCCGCTACCGTGGCGGAGACAAGGCAGTTGCTCCGGCTTGCTGCCTAGAGCTTCGGCCTGATTGAATCGGAGCCGAAGCTCCAGATACTTGTTTTGACGCGCTTTCTTCACGCGAACCGGCACCTGTTTCGCGCGAAAACGCCATAGCTGTTTCGTCCCGGCTCTTGATAGAGCATCCCCGCCTTGCACATTGAGGATGCGCAAGGTCAGATTCTTCATGGGAAAGCCACGACGACAGAGGCAATCGTCGAGCGATACGAAGCGCCGGAGGCGCGGCCGTGCCCTTGATCGAGGAAGCCCTATGGTCTGGCCCGTGCTGATTGTATTTCAATCGTAACAACTCCTTGGCCTTTCGAAACCGAAGTGCAGCGGAGGGATTCTAGGCTCCTTTGTTGAACCGCTTCTGCGGACAACCTGGTGACGGTGCCAAGAGTCCTTCCGACCGTGATGAACGAAGCAGAATGGAGCTTGCGGCCGGCGGAGAACCCCACCGCATTTGCTCCCGAGGCCGGGCACGAGCAGCATGCATCCGTTTGCATTCTCAACGGCTTTGGCCGAACGTTGGGCGATGGAATCATTGGATTGCAAGCGCTTTCGGTAGCTATCCGGATCGGGGTCATTCCGCGCGGGGTAACGCTGTTCCGATTGCCCAATCTCCCGGTCATGGTTCAGGCGATCCATGCGGTCGCCGAGTTCGCCAAACGGAAGACGCTTCCGTGGGATTTCGCAGGCAAGGAGCGACGATTCGATCCCGCTTACTCGGCCGCTCGCGTCATCGACATGCGCGACTTCGCTTTCGATCAGGATTTCCAGCAAACCTCGATGATAGATTTCTTCCTTCAGCGGCTTGGCATCGCCTCGAATTCGATCCCTCCAGGCTGCAAGCGCAACACGTGGCTGGCACCACGCGTAACGCAAACACCTCCGCTCTATCCGCCTGGCTACATCCTCGTTTGTCCAAATTCGTCGATACGTCTACGCAGCATGCCCGCGGCGATTCATGCTGGAATTTTACGAGAGGCGCTTGCCGTCGGGCCTGTCGTAACTCAGGGAGAGGTGCCTGACGAACTTGTCGGCCAGGTGTTCCACGCTGCGCCCTTCGGGGCGCTTGAAGACTTATGTGGGTTAATTCGTCATGCCCGGCTGGTGATATCGACAGACACCGCCATGGTGCACTTGGCTGATGCGTTCGATGTGCCATGCCTGGCATTCTTTCCAACGCATCGGCCGGAATGGCGCGTGCGCGACTACCCCAAATGCCGCGCGGTTATGCTGCGTAGTGGGCTTCCAGCCGGCATCGAGTTCCCACGCGGGCCGCACGACGAGGAACTCGCTCACGCCGGGTGGTTTCCGCATGGTGATGACCTTGGCTGGCTTGCAGACGTGCTGACGCCGACGCTTGCGCGATCTGCGCGTGGGGCAGCCTGAACGCAGCGGATTCGGCGATCTTGTTGTGGCAGGCCCCAGCATCAACTCGAGTTGATTGGGGATATGGTAGATGTCAAACCGGGCTTGTTTCTGCAACACGAAGCGACCGCGTCCTTCGCGGCGCGGCTGGCCTGCGCTCAGGCCTGTTCTCATTGCAACCGTCGTTTTGCTGCTGCTCGGCGCATGGAGCCAGGCTCGCGCGCAGCCCCGATCAGCAGCAGAACCCGTGCTTGTCATCAATAGCAGTGCGAACGAGCAGCATTTTACGGTCCCTCAACTGTTGAACAGGCCCGACGTCGCGACGTTGAGCGCAACGGACGACGTCTATCGCCACACCGTCGCCTATCGCGCCGTGCCGCTTTTGGCTCTCCTGGGCAACAACGTCGATCCGAAATTCGATACCGTCGAGGCCAAAGCACGGGACGGCTTCGTCAGCCAGATTCCTTTTGCACTGATCGCGCGTGGCGCAAGCGGCGGCGCCGTCGCGTATATCGCCGTCGAAGATCCCGCGCATCCGTGGCCGCCACTGCCGCAGAAGACCGAGACCGCTGGTCCGTTCTACCTGATCTGGAATCAACCGGAACGGTCAGCAATCACCCGTGAGCAATGGCCCTATCAGGTGATCAGTTTGACCCTTGTCGAGAGCCCGGTTCGCCGTTGGGCTCAACTGGCGGTGCCGGCGACGACAGCAGTCGACGCTCCAGCACGACACGGACAAGATGTTTTCGTCACGCTATGCCTGCCGTGCCATCGGTTAAATGGCGGCGGCGCGAGCGATACCGGACCCGATTTCGGACGCCCGATGTATCCGACACAATACCTGACCGAGGCCGGACTGCGCGCCATCATCCGAGATCCGCAGGCAGTCCGCACATGGCCCGGTCAAAAGATGATCGGCTTCAGCAAAGATATCCTCTCAGACGCCGACCTGGATGCGCTGGTCGCCTATTTGCGCACCATGGCGATGGCATCAGGCAGATGCCCCGACGGTCGGGAGGGGTCGCCGTGCAGGTGAAGGTAATTTGATCGCGCTCGCGCCCGATACACGCCACGGGCGATCCTTGCGTTTGTTCCCTGCGCCATTCCTCGCCGACCGCGCCGACAACGTCGCGGCCAAAAGGGTGGCCGTCTTTCCCCTTGACCAACATATATCTCGGCGGTTATACATGGATCGATAACCAGCGAGTTATTGATTGACCATGCCCAGTGCGCACGACATGCTCTTCAGAACGCTTGCCGATCCGACCCGGCGGGCCATCTTCGAGCGGCTCTGCCGCGAAGGAGAGAAGACGGTCGGGGCGCTGACGGCGCGGGCCGGGATTTCGCAGCCGGCCGTCTCCAAGCATCTCGCGGTGCTGAAGCAGGCCGGACTGGTGCGCGATCGTCATGAAGGCCGCCAGACCCACTACAGCGCGCAGCTTAGCGCGCTGGCTCCGCTGATCGACTGGACCAGCCGGATGACCGGCTTCTGGCAGAGCCGGTTCGATCGTCTCGAAGATCTCCTCAAGAGGATGGACCAATGACCAAAGCTGCGACCGAGACCCGCTCCGTTATCGTCGAACGGGAGCTTCCCCATCCGCCGGAGAAGATCTGGCGCGCGCTCACGCAACCGCATCTGATGGAGGAGTGGCTGATGAAGAGCGATTTCAAGCCGGTCGTCGGTCACAGCTTCAACCTTCGCGGCGAATGGGGCGGCGTGCTGGACTGTGAGGTTCTTGCGGTCGAGCAGGACCGCACGCTGTCCTACACCTGGAATTTCTCGCATGACGATGCGGCCTATGATCTGAGGAGTGTCGTGACCTTTACGCTCACGCCGACGCGCGATGGCACGCACCTGCGCGTGGAGCAATCGGGCTTCCAGCCGAGCCAGAAGCAGGCCTATGGCGGCGCCCACGCCGGCTGGAAGCAATTCCTTGCAAACCTGGAACAGGTGCTGACGCGGGTCGATTAGTCCGCCGCGCCTTGGCTCGTCGTCAAAGGAGGTCTTGTTGAACTGGAATCAGTTGATACGGCAAATCCACCGTTGGCTGTCCATCGCATTCACGGTGGCCGTCATCGTCAATATCGTTGCCATGACGCAGGTGACGCCCGCCGTCTGGGTCGGCCTGCTGGCGCTGCTCCCGCTCGTCTTGCTCCTGCTCACTGGCCTGTACATGTTTGTACTGCCCTACGCCGCCAAATGGCGAAATGGCTGACAATTCGGCGAACGGGAGTGGACGCAATGGCCGAAAGGACGCCCAGGTCGTCAGCGAAGGTCGCCGGAATGCACGCCTCCAGGCGGCGTGTGGCAAATCCGGCGCTTCTTGCCGGAGGTAATCCGAAGTCCAACTCGCGGCATGGGTAAGGCGAGCCAGCCAATTGCCGGGCGAACGAATCTGAGCGGAACGCACCGGCCACGAAAAAAGGGACAATGAGCGTGAAGAAGAGCGGCGCGAAGGAACCAAGCGGCGGGGGCTCTCCCTCTCGGCTGATCGATGCGAGAATCGAGGAGCTGGGCGACTGGCGGGGCCAGACGCTCGCTCGGGTCCGAATGCTCATCAGGCAGGCCGTACCCGACGTGGTCGAAGAGTGGAAGTGGCGAGGCGTTCCGGTTTGGTCGCACGGCGGGATCCTTTGCACCGGCGAGACTTACAAGAGCGTTGTGAAGATGACCTTCGCCAACGGCGCCTCGTTGGAGGATCCGTCGGGCCTGTTCAACTCCAGCCTCGAAGGCAATGTGAGACGCGCCATCGATTTTCACGAGGGCGACAAGATTGACGAGCGTGCTCTGAAAAATCTCATGCGCGCCGCCGTCGACTACAATCAAGCCAAATCGAAGAAGGCGCCTGCGAGGAAGCAAGCGAAAGCCAAGAAGACCAGGACGGCATGAAGCCCTGGCTTGCTCTCGTTCATGGCTTGCTCTCGCTCATTGCCTCGCCGTTCGACCGCCGCTTCCGCAAGGTGTGGATTCTCGCCCCTGAGCCTCGTGGCGCCGGCCGCGGCAATCACTGATTTGCCCGACGAGGCAAGCCCTCACGCGAAAAACATTCCGCTTCGCGTTTCACCCAAATCAGCCGTCTAATCCGCCCGTCTCATCCGATTGAGGGGCGCTTCGCCATCGTCACGGGTGTTGGGTCGAGATGCGGTGGACGCTGCGGCACACGAGGCGAACGTGCCAAGGCGGACGGCGAAGTCGTGTGGTTCTGACGCCCCGATGCAGGTGTTAAGTTCGTGAGCGGCAAGCCGCTGCGGGCGACGGTGACAACAAAGCTGGTCTCACCGAGAAGAGCACGAAGGACACCGTAAAACCATCGCGCAGGGAAAGCCGGGTTGTTTCCGGTTACACCTGTGGTCCTACCCCCGGTGCTTTTTGTTGCACCGGGCCCATGGGTGCGATCGGCACCCGGCTTTCCCTGCGCCCTCTGTTGAAGAGAGGGCGAAGCGAGATCAAACCTCGGGCAATTGATGTCGCGAGAACACGGACTCGTATCTTCATCGCTGTTTGACAATCGAATCCGAAATCTCCGCCGCATCATTGTGGCGACGCGACGTGTCCGCCGTAGACTTCGCGAAGGCCCTCCGCCGCGACGACGGCGATGAATCCAGGGCCGCCGCGGGCGCTTACTTCATCGCCGAGAAGCGGCCGTCAAACGAACTCGACTGCACGGCCGGCGCGGAGCCGGCGATTTGGGTGCCAGTAGCCGCACTGGGCGCTGCTGCTGCTGTGGAGACCGACGGTTTCCGCACGGACTTGGCGGCCTGCTTGGGCTCGGCCGGCTTCGGTGCGACGCGGACCACCGATTGTGGTTTGGCCTCGGCGACCTTCGGCTTGGCCGGCGTGGGAGCGGGCGCAGCGGCGGCGTTCGCCTGGGTGGCGTCGGCGGTATTGCCGATGCCGACCTTGCGGGCGAGCTTCGCAAAGAATCCATCGGATTTTTCGGGCGGCGCAGCCGAGGCGACGCGGGTAGCGGATGTCGTTGCGGGAGGCGCCGACACCGCGACGGCAGGCTCTTCGGGCTGGACCGCCAGGTTGGGCTTGGGCGGATTGACAGTGCCGGGGATCGTGCCGGGGGCGCGCGCCAGCTCCAGCGATGCGAGGCTCTGGCTGTCGCCGCCTTCGGAGAGACCGGTGTTACCTTCCGGAATCTTCGAGGCGAAGATCTTGTTCATGCCGCCGTCGATGCCGGTGTTCATCCGCGCCAGCGGCGTGCCCTTGGCGATCAGTTTTGAAGTCTCGGCCGCCTCTTCCTGCTGCTTCCCGCGAACAGCGTTGGCGATCTCGTCCGGGACCACATAGGCCGGACACTTGGCGGCGGCGTCGAACACCGGTTCGCGGGTCGCGTTGGCGGGCTTCGCCGCGTCGAAGACGTATTTCTTCTCGCAGAAGTCGACCTTCGGCTCCTGCTTCGTCACCTCGAAATGATCATAGCCTTCCTTGATCATCTTCCAGAAAGGCATGTTCGGATTGTTGCGGTGCTTGGCCATGTTGATCGGCGTCATCCGGAACGGATAGGCCTGCAACTGGAACGCCTTCTGGCCGCCGAAGAAGGATTCGCGGCCGAGCGAATAGATTTCCGCGATCTGCTCGTCGGTCATCGCGTAGCAGCCGCGCGACGAACAGTCGCCATGCACCATCAGTTGCGAGCCGGTGCGGCCGAGCGAGCGGTCGAAAGCGTTGGGATAGCCGGTGTTGAAGGAGAGATAATAGGCCGACTGCGGATTCATCTGGCTGGGGTTGATGGAATAGAACCCCTCGGGCGCCTGGCGGTCACCTTCGCGGACCTTCGGACCGAGATCGCCCGACCAGCGGCAGATCGGATAGGTCTTGAGCAGAGCAAAGCGGCCGGAGCGGTCCTGCTTCCAGACCTCGAGCTCGGCTTCCTGCTTGAACAGGCGGACCAGGATCGGCGACTGCAGATCCATGTCCTTCTCGGATATCGTGGCCAGCAGTTTTGGCGGGACCGGCTGGTTGGCCTTGGCGTTGTTCGCGAGCGAGACCTGGTCGCTGTTACAGCCGGCCAACAAAACAGCGGCCGCGATGGCGGCCGACCCAAGAAGCGCGCGAACCAAGCTGCGATGAATCAAGTCCAAGCTCCACACCCACCGGGCCTATTCGCGACCCCAACACAGCGAATATGCCCTGAAGCCATTGTTTAAAATACTAGCGGTCGGCCCTCCTGCTCGCAACCTGAACAGGCCAGGCCGGCCGGTCACATAACAGGCATGGTCAATAGAGATTAAAAACCGGTGTCTGGGCCTAATTGCGGCCAAACCGGCCGGTTTTGGCAAAAAAGCCGGCCGATTTGGGCTCCTCAGCCGAGCTTGCGCCCGATCTCGAGGAATTTCTGCCGGCGCTGTTTGCGAATCGCGTCGGGATCAAGATTCCGTAGGTCGTTGAATGCCTGCGCGATGGCATCGCCGGTGGTCGCGATCATTGCGGCTGCATCGCGGTGGGCGCCACCGGCCGGCTCTTTCAGGATCTGGTCGATCACGCCGAATCGAAGCATGTCCTGTGCGGTGATCTTCATGCTGTTGGCGGCTTCCTGGGCCTTGGTGCCGTCGCGCCAGAGGATCGAGGACGCTGCCTCCGGCGAGATCACGCTGTAGATCGCGTGCTCGAACATCAACACGCGATTGGCGGTGGTGATGGCGATTGCACCTCCCGACATGCCTTCGCCGGTCACTATCGCGACATTGGGCACGCCGAGCGAGAGGCACGCATCCGTCGAGCGCGCGATCGCTTCGGCCTGTCCCCGCTCCTCGGCGCCGATGCCGGGGTAGGCGCCGGCGGAATCGACGATCGACAGCACGGGAATACCGAAACGATCGGCCATCTCCATCAGCCGCACCGCCTTGCGGTAGCCTTCGGGACGGGCCATGCCGAAATTGTGCTTGATGCGGCTCTCGGTGGTGGCGCCCTTTTCCTGGCCGACAACGCAGACGCTCTCGCCGCGAAAACGGCCGAAGCCGCCGACCAGCGCCTCGTCGTCGGCGAATTTGCGGTCGCCGGCCATCGGCGTGAATTCGGTGATGAGCGCATCGACGAAATCGGTGAAGTGTGGTCGCTGCGGATGGCGTGCGACCAGCGTCTTCTGCCACGGCGTCAGGTTGGCATAGAGGTCGGCGAGAGCCTGCGCTGCCTTGTCCTCGATCCGCCCGACCTCGTCGCCGATATCGCTGCCGGAAGCGGCAAGCGCGCGCAACTCGTCGATCTTGGATTCGAGCTCGGCGACGGGTTTTTCGAAGTCGAGGTAGCTGCGCATCTGATCCGGCATCAAGACAATATAGGGAGGAACCTGGCGAGAGACGAAGCGGTTTCAGCGAAAGGTGAAGAAGCTTTTCAACTTCAATCGGTTAGCGTGCATTCGGGCGGAATGCGCGCCGGCCGGGGTCGCGAACGGGTGACGCTCTTTCTGCGGAGATGCCGCGGAAGTCAAGGCGGGCGTTACTTCTCGGCCAGTGGATGCAGGTCGCGGACCAGACTTTTCAGCCGCTCCTCGACCACATGGGTGTAGATCTGGGTGGTTGAAATATCGGTGTGGCCGAGCAAGGTCTGCACAATGCGCAAGTCGGCGCCGTTGTGGAGCAGGTGGCTCGCGAAGGCGTGGCGCAGCACGTGCGGAGAGACCAGCCGCGGTGCAAGCCCCGAAGCCGCTGCGAGCTCCTTCAAGTCGCGGGCGAAGTGCTGCCGGGTCAGGTGGCCGCTCTCGCCGAAGGAGGGAAACAGCCATTTCGACGGCGCGGCCTTCTTCTGCTCCGGCTTCATCAGCTCCATTGCCAAAAGATACTCCGCCATCGCCTGGCGCGAGGCGTCGTTGAGCGGCACCAGCCGCTCCTTGTTGCCCTTGCCGCGCACCACGATCATCCGCGCGTCACGGCGCGCCGCCGACGGCGGCAGCGACACCAGCTCGGAGACACGCAGGCCGGTGGCGTAAAGCACTTCGAGCAGGCAATGGAGGCGCAGTGCGCGCAGCCGCTGCGCCGGCGTGGCGGCGGTCTGCGTCAACTCTTTGGCGCGCGTCAGCATGCGGTCGACGTCGCCGATCGACAGCACCTTGGGCAGGCCCCGGCCGCGTTTCGGGCCGGATAGAATCGCAGCCGGATCGTCATCGCGGATCCGCTCATTGAGCAGGAAGCGGTAGAGGTGCCGCATCGCCGACAGCCGCCGCGCCACGCTGGACGACTTGAAGCCGCGGATGTCGAGGTCCGCGAGATAGCCGCGCAGCGCCTCGGTATCCGCGCCGACGAAGTCCGTCCCGGAGCGGGTCAGGAATCCGGAGAAATCGGTGAGGTCGCGCTGGTAGGCATCGAGCGTGTTGGCGCCTGCGCCCTGTTCCGCGGCGAGCATGTCGAGGAATAGGCCGATCAGGCTGGAACTGGAGGTCTTGGTGTTGGCTGAGGTCCTGGAACGCATGCCAGGATCATAGCGTCTATTTCTTGAGGAACTTATCCGGCGGAATGGTAACGGTCATTTCCCGCGGCTTCGGGTCCACGAAATTCGCCAATGCGAAGAGGATGCCGTAGCCGATCCCGAAAATCACCGCGAGGACCGTCAGGAAGCGGAACAGGCTGGGCATGGAGGGGGCTCGGGAGGCAAATTAACCAATGAAATCATCCAACATGTTCCCTGTACCGTTGCAAGAGTCGCTGGCAAACGTAAAGCCGGGGGTAGTATAGGTGGCTCGAAACGGCGCAAATCCACAGATCAACTGAGCTCTTTTGATGTCCGAGACCGCCACGCCGGCGCCCATCAATCCGATCCTGGAGGCCGACATCGCGGCCGCGCTGGGGCCGCGGTCGATCGTGCTGGTGGGCATGATGGGGGCCGGCAAATCCACCATCGGCCGGCGGATAGCGGCGCGCCTGCACTTGCCCTTCACCGACGCCGATACCGAGATCGAGGCGGCGGCCGGGATGTCGATTTCGGACATTTTTGAGATTCATGGCGAACCTTATTTCCGGGACGGCGAGGCGCGGGTGATCGCACGCATCCTTGACGGCGGCCCCACCGTGCTGGCGACCGGCGGCGGCGCCTTCATGCGCGAGGAGACACGCCTCCGCATCCGCAGCAAGGCGGTGTCAATCTGGCTCAAGGCTGATCCTGACATCATCATGCGCCGGGTCCGCCGCCGCGCCGACCGGCCGCTGCTGCAGACCCCCAATCCCGAAGCCACTGTCAGCCGGCTGCTTGGCGAGCGCGAGCCGGTCTACCAAACTGCCGATGTGACCATTGCCTCACGCGACGTGCCGCATGACCGCATCGTGGACGAATGCCTCGAGGCCCTGCGCGCGCATCTGAATGGGGCAGCTTCGGCCGCCGGGCCAATACCGAAGGGACTGAACGCGACGCCATGACCGCGCCTTTGAAACGTTCCGCACCCACCACGGTCGACGTCGCGCTCGGCGACCGCGCCTACGACATCGTGATCGGCCGCGACGTGCTCCAGTCGCTGGGCGCGCGTGTCGCGGCGCTCCGGCCCGGCGGACACACCGCCATCGTCACCGACCGCACGGTCGCCAAGCACTGGCTGGAGCCGACCGAGGCATCGCTCGCCGCCGCCGGCATTCCGACGTCGCGGATCATCGTCGAGGAAGGCGAGGGCTCGAAGAGCTACGCCGGGCTGTCGCAGGTCAGCGAAGCGCTGATCGCAGCCAGGATCGAGCGCAATGACCTTGTGATCGCGCTTGGCGGCGGCGTGGTCGGTGATCTCGCCGGCTTTGCCGCCGCGATCCTTCGACGCGGCGTCGATTTCGTGCAGGTGCCGACCTCGCTTCTGGCGCAGGTCGATTCCTCCGTCGGCGGCAAGACCGGTATCAATTCGCCGCAGGGCAAGAACCTGATCGGCTCCTTCCACCAGCCGGTGCTCGTGATCGCCGATACTTCGGTGCTGGATACCTTGTCGGCGCGCCAGTTCCGCGCCGGTTACGCCGAGGTCGCAAAATACGGCATACTTGGCGATGAAGCCTTCTTTGCCTGGCTCGAAAACAACCACGCTGCCATCTTCTCCGGTGGCGCCGCGCGGGAGCACGCGATCGCCACCTCCTGCCGCGCCAAGGCCGCGATCGTCGCGCGCGACGAGCGCGAGACCGGCGAGCGGGCGCTGCTCAATCTCGGCCACACCTTCGGCCATGCGCTGGAGGCCGCGACCGGCTTCTCCGACCGGCTGTTCCACGGCGAGGGTGTCTCGATCGGCATGGTGCTGGCCGCGGAGTTTTCCGCGCAGCTCGGCATGATCGCGCCCGAAGCCGCGGCGCGCGTTGAGCTTCATCTTGCGGCGGCCGGCTTGCCAACGCGCCTGCGGGACATTGCGGGCTTCGCGCAAGAAGGCCTCGCCGATGCCGATGCGCTGCTCGCGCTCATGGCGCAAGACAAGAAGGTCAAGCGCGGCAAGCTCACTTTCATTCTGCTCGAGGCCGTCGGCCGCGCCGTGATCGCCAATAATGTCGAGCCGTCGCTGGTTCGTGACTTCCTGCAGGCGAAACTTGCCGAGGCTTGATACAACAAAGGCCTGAAACTCTGTCCGGATGATTTCAAGTGGGTTGGTTCACCTTCGCGATCGTGCTGGCCTGCCTGTTCGTCTCAGCGTTCTTTGCGGCGAGCGAGACAGCCCTGACCGGCGCTTCGCGCGCCAGCATGCTGCGGCTGTCGAAGCAAGGTAACGGCGAGGCCGCCGTCGTCTCAAAACTGTTCGACATGCGCGAGCGACTGATCGGCGCGCTGCTGCTCGGCAACAACATCGCCAATATCGGCGCCTCGGCGCTGGCAACCGGCGTCTTCACCGCCTGGTTCGGCGAGGTTGGCGTGCTCTACGCGACCGCCGTCATGACGGTCATGGTCGTCGTGTTCGCTGAGGTGTTGCCCAAGACCATTGCGATCAACGCGCCCGACCGCATCTCTCTCCTCGTCGCGCGGCCGATGCGGCTGACGATGTTCGTGCTGGGACCGCTGCTCACGGTGATCGAGACGATTGTGATCGCGCTGATGAAACTGTTTGGCATCAAGGTCGGCGCGCATCAGGCGTTCTTGTCGCCGACCGAGCGCCTGCGCGGCGCGGTCGATCTCCTGCATCACGAAGGCAAGGTCGAAAAGCAGGACCGGGACATGTTCGGCGGCCTTCTGGATCTGCGCGAGCTGCAGGTCTCCGACGTCATGGTCCACCGTACCGAAATGACCATGATCAATGCCGACCTGCCGCCGGAGGAACTGGTGCGCGAGGTGCTGGCAAGCGAATACACGCGCATCCCGCTGTGGCGCGAAAAGCCGGAGAACATCGTCGGCGTGCTGCATGCCAAGGATCTGTTGCGCGCGATCCGGGCCAGCGAAGGCGACATGTCCGCCATCGATGTCTCGACCATCGCGCTGCCGCCCTGGTTCGTGCCGGAGATGCGTCCGGTCTCCGAGCAGCTGAAGGCATTCCGCCGCCGCAAGACCCATTTCGCCCTCGTGGTCGACGAATATGGCGAGGTCGAAGGCATGGTGACGCTGGAGGACATTCTGGAGGAGATTGTCGGCGACATCTCCGACGAGCACGATGTCGTTGTGGCCGGCGTCCGCGCCCAGCCCGATGGTTCGGTCGTGGTCGACGGTTCGGTGCCGATCCGCGATCTCAATCGCGCGATGGACTGGCGTCTGCCGGACGAGGAGGCGACGACAGTCGCCGGCCTCGTGATCCACGAGGCGCGCTCGATCCCAGAGCGCGGCCAGAGCTTTACGTTCCACGGCTTCCGCTTCCGTGTGCTGCGCCGCGAGCGCAACCGCATCACCGCGCTGCGCATCGTCGCGGTTCCGCGCGAGGCAGGCGAACTCGACGAGAAGAAGCCGAAGCGCGCCGGGACGGCGTTCTAATTTAGGTCTTACTCGATATCGATCGCAATCCCCGACAGCTTCCACGCGCCATCGGAGGGGATGAAGCCGAGCTGATAGCTCACCTGTTTGGGCGCGGTGTCGAAATGGCCCTTCAGCCGCAGCACGCCCTTTTCGTCGATCCTGGCGTCCTCGTCAGCAATCATCGGCTTGGCGACCACGGCATCGAACACCGCGTGCTTCTCGACCAGATCCCTGAAGATCGTCCGCAGCTTCTCGGGTGGAAACTGGTCGCGGAACGGTTTTGAGATCTTGGCATGGAACACGGTGAAATTGTTCGCGGCGACCGCGTCGTTGAGGGATACCAGGATGCTCTTGATCAGCACCTCCTGTACGAAGGGGCTTGGCATATCGAGTGCCGAGGCAGGGCGCGTTGCGCAGATCACGAGCAGGCCGGCGGCTGCGATCGACCGGAATCGTGCCCTGCAAGGGATCATCAACGGCCCCTTCGATCGGTGGCGATGCGATCCGAGCATGCCCGCGCCTGCGCGGAGCGGGTGCGTCGCCGGTGGCATCCATGCTTGATAGATGAAAGCCGCCGCGGCGTCCTGAGGCAAGCGCGAACTAGCCCCGCTTTTCCCCGGAAGCGTGGGCGTGAATCGCCAGCGCATGCACGGAGCCGGCAAGTTCCTGCGCCAGCGCCGCATTTATCATGCGGTGACGTTCGATCCGGCTCTTCCCTTCGAAGGCCGGCGACACAATATAGACCCTGAAATGTGTCTCGCCGCCGGGTCTGTGGCCCGCATGGCCTTCATGCAGATGTGATTCATCGACGACGTCGAGGCTTTCCGGCAAGAAAGCTTCACGCAACTTGTTTATGATAGCGTCTTTGGTGTTCATGGCGGCGGCATTACGTTCGCGGCGGCTTTCCGTCAATGGTGCAGCGGGAAAACGACGTGTTTGCAATGTCAAGACTTGAAGAATTGTGCATTGCGTAGTCAAAGACAACATGCCGATCGATTCATCAAAATTCTTCGACTCCATTCGCATCAAGCCCACCAAGGTGAGTGCGAAGCGCCAGGCGCAGGTGGGCGAAGAAGCCGTGACCTGCGAATGGGCGGGTTGCCAGAACAAGGGCGGGCACCGTGCACCGAAGGGTCGCGATAACTCGCGCGAATACTGGCACTTCTGTCTCGATCACGTTCGCGAATACAACCAGTCCTACAATTTCTTCCAGGGCATGAATCCGGAAGACGTTGCGCGCTACCAGAAGGACGCGCTGACCGGCCATCGGCCGACCTGGAAGATGGGCGCCAACAGCGGCGCCAAGAAGGGGGACGCCGATTTCGACGCCGCCTCGGATCCGTTCCACGTGTTCTCGGAGCTCAACGGCCGCGGCCGCTGGCGCCCCGGTCCGGGTGCGCAGGCCAAGCCTGAGACACGCAAGGTGATGAACGCCGAGCGCAAGGCGCTGCAGGTGATGGGGCTCGGCGCCGGGGCCACGCTGGAAGACGTCAAGGCGAAGTACAAGGCGCTGGTCAAGCAGCATCATCCCGACGCCAATGGCGGCGACCGCTCCACCGAGGACCGCCTGATCGAGATCATCAAGGCATACAACTATCTGAAGACCGTGGTGCGCGAGGCGTAAGCCGCAAGCGCGCATCCGTCTCCGCATACGTCACTTCGCCTCTGCACAAGAGGGGGAGAGGTGGGTGCGTTGCGCTGCGTCCTCCGCCTCGGGTCTCGCATTGTTCAGCCCTATGGCATCACCCCGACATAGGACGAACTCGGCCGGATCAGCCGTCCAGTACGCTGCTGCTCTTTCGCATGCGCGGTCCATCCGGCGGCGCGGGCGGCGGCAAAGACCGGCGTGAAGGCCTGCCGCGGAATTTCCAGCGCGTCGAGCAGGATCGCGGTGAAGAACTCGACATTGGTCTCGAGCGGCCGCGCCGGATTCTTCCGCCGCAGCGCCTCCCGGATATAGACTTCGACTTCGCTGGCGAAGGGCAGGTCGGCGCCGGAAGCCTCGAGCCGCTCGATCGCGGCCTTCAGCACGTCGGCGCGAGGGTCGCGCACACGGTAGACGCGATGGCCGAAGCCCATCAGCCGTTCGCCGCGCGCCAGCGCGTCGTCGACCCATGGCTTGATGCGTTCGCGCGTGCCGATCGCGTCGAGCATCTCAAGTACCGGCTCGGGCGCCCCGCCATGCAGCGGGCCTGTCAGCGCGCAATAGCCGCCGGTTACGGCCGCGAACAAATCGGCCTGCGTGGAGGCGATCACCCGCGCGGTGAAGGTCGATGCGTTCATGCCGTGATCGCAGACGGTGACGAAATAGGTATCTAGCGCTGCGACCTCGCGCGGCTCGGGCTTGCGGCCGAGCAGCATGCGCAGCGTATCGGCGGCGTGGCTGACATTTGGCTCGGGGGCAATGGGATCGTTACCCCTGGTGCGCTGCACCAACGCGCCCGCGATGACCGGGAAGGCGCCGACGATCGTCGCTTCATCCTCGAGCCCATTCTCGCCGCGCAATCCTGCGATGCCGGCGCGAAAACCGTCGACGACGGACATGCCGCGGGTCGCCGGCAGCAAATCCGGCAGGCGCGCGAAGGCGCGCTCGCGGGCGGCGCCGAGGCTCGCGCGGACATTGGCTTCACTGAGCGCCTTACCGGAGGCGCCCGCCCATAGTCGCGCGCTGACGCCCTCGAAGCTCGCCTTGCCGGCGAGATCAGCAACGTTCTGGCCGGCGATAATCAGCTCGCCGCGCTCGCCGTCGACATGGCTCAACACGGTCTCGGCGGCGGGAACGCCGTCCAGACCGATCTGGCTCTTGGTCACGTTGATGTTCATGGCCCGGTCTCCTGTTTCACCACGGATAAGGTCGGGCCTGTCGACAGATTGATCAATCTTGATTATATAAATCAATATGAAAAAATCGCCCGCGCTCTACCTCTCCGCCCGGGAAGCGGCTGCCGAGCTCACGATCTCGCCAGCGACGCTCTATGCCTATGTCAGCCGCGGGCTGATTCGCTCCGAACCGTCGACCGATTCCCGTAGCCATCGCTACCGCGCCGAGGACGTCCGCGGCTTGAAGGAGCGCCGCGCGCCCTCGCCGGAGCCGAGGGGCTTGCGTAATTTCGATGCGGACCTGCCGGTGATGGATTCGGCGATCGCGACCATCACCGAGCAAGGCCCGATCTACCGCGGCGTGAACTGCGTCGATCTCGCGGAAAAGAACACGCTGGAGCACGCCGCGACGCTGTTGTGGGATGTCACCGGCGTCGATCCGTTCACCGCGGATAATTGCCCCCATGTGTCCGACGAAATGCATGCGATCGCGGAGGCCGCGCGCCGCGCCGCACCGATCGACCGCACCATCGCGGTGCTGGCGCTGGCCGCAAGCGCCGATCCGCGTGCCTTCACCCGCGCGCCCGATGGCCGCGCGATGGTCGGTGGGCGCATTCTGCGGCTCCTGGTCGCGACCATGCTGAATGCACAGCCCCTGGCCGACCCGCTGCATGAGCAGGTCGCGCGTGTCTGGACAGCTGACCACAGGCATGCGCCGGACTTGATCCGCCGCGCGCTGGTGCTTCTTGCCGACCATGAGCTGAATGCCTCGACCTTCACCACACGCTGCGCGGCGTCGACGGGCCTCAATCTCTATGACGCCGTCATTGCAGGGCTCGCGGCACTGAAGGGCCCAAAACATGGTGGGGCCGGCGTGCTCGCTTCGCGGCTTGTCCGGACGCTGGTCGACAATGATGTCGGTCCCGTCATTCGCGAACGTGTCGCGCTCGGCGAACGCTTCGCCGGCTTCGGCCACGGCGTCTACAAGAAGGGTGATCCGCGCGCGATCTCCCTGCTCGAGGCGCTGACGCGTGCAGGAGCGCCGCGCAAATTCACCAGGGAAGTGCCGGAGCGAATCGCGGAGGCAACCGGCGAGTTCGTGAACATCGACTATGCGCTCGCGGTGCTGGCGCACAGCTTGCGGATGCCTGTTGGCAGCGAGCTTGCCTTGTTTGCGATGGCGCGCTGCGTCGGATGGATCGCCCATGCCAGCGAACAGTTGCAGTACGGCAAGCTGATCCGGCCGCGCGCCCGCTACGTCGGCCCGGCGCCCGGCCGCGGTGGCGCGACCAACAGCATCTGAACCTTATTCCGCAGGCCTTCCCGGTTCGATGAAGCCGCCGCCATGCCGGCGGCGGATGGTCCAGACCGCAAGCGCGAGGATCAGCGCGGCGCCAGCGACGGCAAACATCCAGAGATGCTTGCCGACATGCTCATGGTGCGGCATGCCGGCATACTCGTGCAGTGCGGTGACCGCGAGCACGCCCGGCAGAACATGCGCCGGCGCCCAGAGCAGGATCGCCGGAACGTTGACGCCATAGAATTGCAGCGGCGGCATCCCCAGCGCCCCCGCCGTGATCGGCACGAAGGCGCGGATCGGCGGCACGAAGCGGGCAAAGAATACCGCGAGCATGCCCCAGCGATGGAAAAAGGTCACACTCTGATCGACCACGCGCGGATAATTGGAGAGCGGCCAGGCCGACAGAATCTCGCGCTGGCTACGGTGGCCGATCAGGTAGGCGGTGCCGTCGCCCGCCAATGCGCCGGCTGCGGCGGAGGCAAGTACCGGCCAGAGTTTCAATTCCCCACCGGGGACCAGTGCGCTCAGCGCGAGGATGATGGTCGAACCCGGCACCAGCGAGCCGACGACTGGAACGGCTTCCAGCAGGGCGGCAAGGAACAGCGTCAGATAGCCAAGCCAAGCGTGGTCGGCGACAAAGGTGATCAGGTGATTGAGAAAGGAAGTCACTAAATACCTGTAGCGGTGTCCTGCTGGCGTCAGACCTAATAACACAGGGCTGAGGTGAAAAGTGCCCGCACGGTTCGTGCGCGGGCCACTCCGGCGAAAGCACGGCGTGATTCGCAGGGCTGCCCTTCCAAAAACCGGGCGCGGCACCTATCTTCATGATACAACTAAGGAACTTTGATAAGGCCGCGGGCTTCTGCCGACCGTTGCTCTCTGCTAGGCTCAGTATCAGCACCCAATCCGCAGCCAAACGATTAATCTGGTTTCGGGAATGTCCGGGACCTCGGAGGATGAATGACGACCGCCGTCCAGACCAAAGCGCAGGAACCCGTCGGGTTGCCCGACATGAAGGTGTCGGTTCGGCAGGTCTTCGGGATCGATAGCGACCTGGAAGTTCCGGCCTATTCCGAAGTTGATCCGCATGTGCCGGAGGTCGATAGCGACTACCGTTTCGACCGAGCAACCACGCTTGCGATCCTCGCGGGCTTCGCCAAGAACCGCCGTGTGATGGTCACCGGCTATCACGGTACCGGCAAGTCGACCCATATCGAGCAGGTCGCGGCGAGGCTCAACTGGCCCTGCGTCCGCGTCAACCTCGACAGCCACATCAGCCGTATCGATCTCGTCGGCAAGGACGCGATCGTGGTGAAGGAGGGCAAGCAGGTCACCGAATTCCGTGACGGCATTCTGCCTTGGGCGCTGCAGCACAACATCGCGCTGGTGTTCGACGAATACGACGCCGGCCGTCCCGACGTGATGTTCGTGATCCAGCGCGTGCTGGAAGTCTCGGGCCGGCTGACGCTGCTCGACCAGAACAAGGTCATCAAGCCGCATCCGGCGTTCCGCCTGTTCTCGACCGCCAACACGGTCGGCCTCGGCGATACTTCGGGCCTCTATCACGGCACCCAGCAGATCAACCAGGGCCAGATGGACCGCTGGTCGATCGTCACGACGCTGAACTACCTCGCCCATGACGAGGAAGTCGAAATCGTGCTTGCGAAAGCGCGCCACTACCGCACGCAGGAAGGCCGCGACACCGTCAACAAGATGGTTCGGCTCGCCGATCTCACCCGCAACGCATTTGCCAACGGCGATTTGTCGACGGTGATGAGCCCGCGCACGGTGATCACCTGGGCGGAGAACTCGGAAATCTTCAACGATATCGGTTTCGCCTTCCGCGTCACCTTCCTCAACAAGTGTGACGAACTGGAGCGTCCCCTGGTCGCCGAGTTTTACCAGCGCTGCTTCAACGTCGAGTTGCCGGAATCCTCGGTCAACGTGGCGCTCAGCTAGTCCATGCCGAAAATCTCGGTCGAGCGCACGGTCACACAGACGAAGAGGGCGGTGCTCGGCGGATTGATCCGCTACAACAACGAGAAGATGGGGAAGCAGAAGTACAGGCGCTTCGCCATCTCACTCCGCGAAGGCAACGAGATTGTCGGCGGCATCGTCGGCGAGGTCTGGACCGCGGTGCTGTTCATCCAGTTCTTCTGGATGGAGCAGAAGTTTCGCAAGAAGGGATTTGGCGGGAAACTGATCAAGGCGATCGAGGACGAGGCACGACGCTTCGGCGCGACGCGATCCTATCTTGATACGATGAGCTTCCAGGCGCCGGGTTTCTACCGCGCCAACGGATATGAAGAGTTCGGTTCGATTGAGGGGTATGCCGGCGGCGTCACGCGCCATTGGTTTACGAAATCGCTATGACAGCCTCCAACATCAAATTCCGCCCCGGATCGAAGGAAGCGCCGACCGAGCCGTTCAAGCGCTCGGTCACCGGCTGCCTGAAAGCGATCGCCAAGAAGCCCGAGCTCGAAGTTTCCTTCGCCGCAGAGCGCCCGGGGCTTGCGCCCGGCAAGGCGCGGCTGCCGGAGCCGGCGCGCAAGATGACCAAGCGGGACGCTGCGATCGTGCGCGGCCACGCCGATTCGATCGCGCTGAAGATCGCCTGTCACGATCCCAAGGTGCATCGCAGGCTGATGCCCGGCAATCCGCAGGCGCGCGGCGTGTTCGAGGCGGTCGAGCAGGCCCGTGTCGAGGCAATCGGCTCACGGCGCATGTCGGGTGTCGCCAAAAACCTCACTGCGATGCTCGACGACCACTTCCATCGCGGCAAGTATGACGAGATTACCGACCGTGCCGACGCGCCGCTGGCGGATGCGCTCGCCATGCTGGTGCGCGAACGCCTCACCGGTCTCGCGCCGCCGGCGGCGGCCAAGAAGATGGTCGATCTCTGGCGCCCGATGCTGGAGGACAAGATCGGGACGCGGCTCGACAAGCTCAGCCGTTTCACCGAAGACCAGGCCAAGTTCGGCGACCTCGTCCATGATCTCCTCTCGGCGCTCGACCTCGGTGACGAGCGCAACATGGACACCGACGATGACGACGACCAGGACGAGAACCAGGACGGCGAAAGCGATCAGTCCGGCGCCGAGGGCTCGCCCGATTCCGACGCCGCGCAGGAGATGAGCGCCGACCAGGCGCAGGCGACCGCCGAGGAGATGAGCGAAAGCGCGATGGAAAGCGCGCAGGCCTCGACGTCAGATACTTTCGACGATGGCGAACTCGGCGACGACGAGACGCCGGGTGAAGCGACGCGGCCGAACTCGCATGGCAAAAATGAGCCGCGCGGCCCGGAATACCACGCCTTTGCGCCCAAGTTCGACGAGGTGATCGCGGCGGAGGACCTTTGCGATCACGACGAACTCGAGCGGCTGCGCAGCTACCTCGACAAGCAGCTAGCGCATCTGCAGGGCATCGTGGCGCGGCTTGCCAACCGCCTGCAGCGGCGCCTGATGGCGCAGCAGAACCGCGCCTGGGAGTTCGATCTCGAAGAGGGTATCCTTGATCCGGCGCGGCTGTCGCGCGTTGTCACCGACCCCTATCACCCGCTGTCCTTCATGCACGAGAAGGAAGCGACCTTTCGCGACACCGTGGTGACGCTTCTGCTCGACAATTCCGGTTCAATGCGTGGCCGCCCGATCACGGTCGCCGCCACCTGCGCCGACATTCTGGCGCGCACGCTGGAGCGTTGCGGCGTCAAGGTCGAGATCCTCGGCTTCACCACCCGCGCCTGGAAGGGCGGACAATCGCGCGAGGCCTGGCTTGCCGCCGGCAAGCCGGCCAATCCCGGCCGCCTCAACGATCTTCGCCACATCATCTACAAATCGGCTGACGCGCCGTGGCGGCGCGCGCGCAAGAACCTTGGCCTGATGATGCGTGAGGGTCTGCTGAAAGAGAACATCGACGGCGAGGCACTCGACTGGGCGCACAAGCGGCTGCTTGCGCGTCCCGAGCAGCGCCGCATTCTGATGATGATCTCCGACGGCGCGCCGGTCGACGACTCGACCCTGTCGGTCAATCCCGGCAACTATCTCGAGCGTCATCTGCGCCACATCATCGATGAGATCGAGACCCGCTCGCCGGTCGAGCTGATCGCGATCGGCATTGGTCATGACGTCACCCGCTATTATCGCCGTGCGGTCACCATCGTGGACGCCGAAGAACTCGGCGGCGCCATCACCGAGAAGCTCGCCGAGCTGTTCAGCGAGACCCACGGCCCGGTGCCCGGATCGGGCAGGCGGCACCGTCTGCATTCATGAGACATGCGCCCGCCCCCTAGCCGCCGCCGCTTCCTGCAGAACGTGGCGGCGGGGCTGTCGGCAGCCGCGCTACCGCGCTTCGCGCATTCGCAGACCGCACCTCGGCCGCCGAAGCAGGCCTTTGGGCCAAGCGAATATTCCGCCACCGCGCCCGTTGCGATAGAGGTCAACGCGCGACCGCTGCCATCCTTCGATATCCGCGATCGCGCACGCACCAAATTCGGCTCGCTGGAATATCGCAGCGGCCTGATCCTGACGTCGTCGTTTTCCGGCTTTGGCGGCCTGTCGGGGCTGCGGCTCGATCCGAAGGGCGGGCGGTTCATCGCGATCAGCGACAAGGGGAGCTGGTTCACCGGCCGGATCATCTATCGTGGCCGCGACATGGTCGGCCTCGACGACGTCGAGGCGTCGCCGCTGCTCGGACCCGACGCCAAGCCGATTACGTCGCGCAACTGGTACGATTCGGAATCGCTCGCGATCGACGGGACTTTCGCCTATGTCGGGCTCGAGCGCGCCAATGTCGTGCTGCGCTATGATTTCTCGAAGGGCTTTACCCGCGCTCCTGGCGAGTTGGTGACGCTGCCCCCGGCAGCACGCACGCTTCCTCGCAATAAGGGCCTCGAAGCGCTGGTGTTCGTGCCCAAGGGAATGCCGCTCGCCGGCACGCTGATCGCTCTCTCGGAACGGGGGCTCGACGCGAACGGCAACATCATCGGCTTTCTCGTCGGCGGCAAGACGCCTGGGCAGTTCAGCGTCCGCCGCACCGAGAATTTCGACATCAGCGACGCGGTGCTGCTGCCTTCGCCCTCCAGCGATCTGTTGATCCTGGAACGGAAATTCTCCTGGTTCGGCGGCATCGGCGTCCGTATCCGCCAAATCGCGCTGACCCAGATCGCGCCCGGCGCCATCGTCGACGGCCCGGCGATCTTCAACGCTGATCTCGGTAACGAGATCGACAACATGGAGGGCATTGACGCCCATGTGACCGCAGAGGGCGAAACTGTGCTGACCATGGTTTCCGACGACAATTTCTCGCTGATCCAGCGCAATCTGCTACTGCAGTTCACGCTGATGGAATAGCCGCGGCCGGCTGCTGGCGCCGGCCAACGTTCTCGCATTGCTGATCTGCGCGTTGGCTCGTTCGGCGATGACGACCGTTGTGATCGCGGGCGCCGCCTTTATGTTATCGACACCCTTCCCCCGGTTCGGATATTCCCCGCATGAGCACCCTGTTTTCCCCGATCGAGCTGCGCGGCCTGAAACTTGCCAATCGCGTCATGGTCTCGCCGATGTGCCAGTATTCGGCCATCGACGGATCGGCCAACGACTGGCACTTCACCCACATCAACATGTTGGCGCTGTCGGGTGCGGCGATGTTCTGCATCGAGGCGACTCACGTGGAGGATATCGGGCGGATCACGCCCGGCTGTCTTGGCCTCTATAGCGACGCCAACGAGGCGGCGTTGAAGCCGATTCTCGCTTCGGTGCGCAAGCATTCGAAGGCCGCGGTCGCGATGCAGCTCGCCCATGCTGGCCGCAAGGGGTCGAGCCATCGCCCTTGGGAGGGCGGACAGTTGATCCCGATCTCGGAAGGCGGCTGGCAGCCGCTGGCGCCGTCCGCCGTACCGCACAAGGACGGCGAAGCGGCTCCGCTAGCGCTCGATGACGCCGGATTGAAGCGTGTCCGCGAGGCGTTTGTCGCCGCCGCCAGGCGCGCCGAGCGGCTTGGCATCGATGCGCTCGAACTGCACGGCGCGCACGGCTATCTGTTGCATCAGTTCCTGTCGCCGATCGCCAACAGGCGCACCGACCGATATGGCGGCTCGCTCGAAAATCGCATGCGCTATCCGCTGGAAGTGTTCGAGGCCGTGCGCGCGGTTTTCCCGGCTCGCAAGCCGATCGGCATGCGCGTGTCGGCGACCGACTGGGTCGAGGGCGGCTGGGACGTCGCGCAGACCATCGAATTCACCAAGGAATTGAAGAAGCGCGGCGTCGACTGGGTCGATGTGTCCTCCGGCGGCGTATCACCGCTGCAAAAGATTCCGCTCGGTCCCGGCTACCAGGTACCGGCGGCGCAGGCGGTGAAGGAGGCGACCGGCGTCACTACCATGGCGGTCGGCCTGATCACCGAAGCGAAACAGGCCGAGGAGATCGTTGCCTCCGGCAAGGCCGACATGGTCGCGCTTGCCCGCGGCATGCTTTACGACCCGCGCTGGGGCTGGCACGCAGCCGCCGAGCTCGGTGGCGTGGTCTCAGCGCCGCCGCAATATTGGCGCTCACAGCCATCGACGCAGAAGGCGCTGTTCGGCACGACAACTTTTGGCGCGCGGTAATCTGACACGCCGTCATGGCCGGGTTCGACCTTGGCCATCCACGTTTCTTTTTCCTTCATGCCCAAGTCGGGATGCCCGGACGATGCGCGGCGCGGAAAATTTTCGCTGCATGAGGAAGCCATCATTCCGCCGCAGCCGTGACAGGTACTGCTTTGCGTGCGTGCACAAGACACGCCATAACAAAGCGAGAGGAAACCCATGGAACTCGGATACTTCGCGATGCCCTCGCATCCGCCGGAGTGCGGACTGAAAGAGGGTCACGACTGGGATCTCCAGGTGCTGCGATGGCTGGACGAACTTGGCTATCGGGAGGCGTGGATCGGTGAGCATCACACGGCACCCTGGGAGCCCCATCCGTCGCCGGATTTGTTGATCGCGCAGGCGCTGCTGCAGACCAAGAACATCCGCATCGGGCCCGGCGGTTTCCTGCTGCCCTATCATCATCCTGCAGAACTCGCCAATCGTGTCGCGATGCTCGACCATCTCGCCGAGGGCCGGCTCAATTTCGGCGTCGCCGCGAGCGGCCTGCCGAGTGACTGGGCGATGTTCAATGTCGACGGCATGAGTGGCCAGAATCGCGACATGACGCGCGAGGCGCTCGAGATCATCCTGAAGATGTGGACCGAGCCGGGTCCGTGGACACACAAGGGCAAGTTCTGGACGGTGACGAAGCCGGATACGATGTTCGATTTCCTGAAGCCGCACATCAAGCCGCTGCAGGCGCCGCATCCGCCGATCGGCGTCGCGGGCTTGAGCAAGGGTTCTGACACGCTGAAGTTGGCCGGCGAGCGCGGCTTCATCCCGATGAGCCTCAACCTCAATCCTGCCTATGTCGGCAGCCATTGGGAGTCGGTCGAGGCTGGCGCCGCCAAGACCGGCCGCAAGCCGAGCCGGCAGGATTGGCGGCTGGTGCGCGAAGTGTTCGTCGCCGATACCGACGAGGAAGCGTGGAAGCTCTCGGCCGGCGACATGATGGGCCGCATGATGGGCGAGTATTTCCTGCCGCTGCTCGGTCATTTCGGCTTCAAGGACTATCTGAAGGCCACCCCCGACGTGCCTGATAGCGACGTCACGGTCGAGTATTGCGCCCGCAACAACTGGATCGTCGGCTCGCCCGCGACCGTCACCGAGAAGATCGAAAGGATCTACCAGGAGGTCGGTGGCTTCGGCGTGCTGTTGGTGTTCGGATTCGACTACAAGCACAAGCCGGAGGCCTGGCACCATTCGCTGCGGCTGTTGAAGCAGGAAGTGCTGCCGCGGCTGAAGCATCTCGACGCCTCGCTCGGACGCGCGGCGTAAGGTTAAGTGGGTGAGGGAGGACGCGGGGCGGCGGCGACGCCGCCCCACGTTTCGTTTTTCCGGCCGTCCCATGCCGATATCGTTGCCGAATTAGGTGTCGCTAGATTGTTCTAACAAAGGAAGTGGCACTGTTGATACACAACCAAGCCTAGAGGCTGGCTCACGCAAGTCGGCGCTGCGCTATTCGGAAAAGGTCGCGGTCATGTGAGCGGGCAGCGTCTTTCGCGCCGCGACAAAAAGGCTTAGCCTAAAGTAGGTGGCAATCGGTAGGGTCACGGCAATGCGGGCCCGCGTACGGAAATTTGCCCATGTGTTGGAGCGCCTTGGCCTTGCCATGGCGGGAGCGGCAAGCGGACTGTTCGTGGCGGTGCATGTCGGCTCTAGCGTCGCGGCGCTGACCTCGCAGGCGTTCGTGCTGGTCATGATGGTCTGCGGCGCGGTCGGGTTCTACCTCGGCATCGATACGCCGCAATTGATGTTTCATCCGAAGGATACAGTCTCGACGCGCAAGATCGACGCGGCGGAGTTGCTTAGCGCGATCGGCACCTTCCTCGCGACGCTGGTCGCGTTCTTCTCGGTTGGCGTCATCGTGCTGCGGGGCGAGCCGCACATCGCCTGGACTGCGGCGATCATGGTCGGTTGGGTGCTCGGGGTCGTCATGCAGATCGTCGCCGGTACGATGGCGCGTATCCGCGCGTGAACATCATTTGTGCGGAACACCGAGACCGGCGAGATGCGTGTCGATGAACTGCGCGAGCTGTTCGCGCAGTCTGTCGGGCGGCACTGCGACCATGCGCTCTTCGAGGCCGAGCGAGATGATGCCATGCACCGCGGAGAACATCATGCGCGCGAGCAGCGCAACCTCCTCACCATCGCGGCCGGGCAATAACCGCACGAGCGGCGCGTGCATCAGGTCAAAGGCCTTCATCACCATCAACAGAATGTCTTCGGGGAAGGGCCGGTCATTCTCCATCCGGTGCTCGAACAGCGAGCGCAGCAGATTGGCGTGCTCGGCCGCGAAGGCGAGATAGGCATCGGCGAGCCGGTGGAGGTGGCGGCCAGGGTCGTCGGCGGGGACCGCCGTTAGCCGGGCCGTCAACGCCTGAACCGTCTCGCGGTTGACGCTCAGGATCAGCCCGTCGAAGTCGCCAAACTCATTATAGACGCTGCCGATGGAACAGCCGGCGGCGTCCGCAACGTCTCGAATCTTCAATGACCTCAAGCCTTTAGATGCAATCAAGCCACGCGCGATCTCGATCAGCAGGGTACGGCGCTGAAGTTTCTTTCGGTCCCGCAGAGATTCTACTTGAACATTGTTCATTTTCGTATTACTAACTTGAGCGTTGCTCAATTATTCCTTGGAGGCCACTGACATGCAGAGTCTAGCACTTCAACTGACCACCACCTTCCTCGACGATGCGATCGAATTCGCGAGGGGTATTGGGCGGCCGATTGTTCGGTTCGCAATGGCGCCGATCGAGCGCATCGCCCAAGCCAGCGACGTCGCGGGCGTATTGGAGCGGCGGCGCGCGACGCGTGCCGCCGTGAGGGCTGGCCGCCGCCGCAATCAGCGCAACTGCCCGCTGTCGCCCTTCGGAGGGCTGAGCGAACTGACCTGATCGCGCGTGACGATTGCAGCCCGCAATTGTCGCCGAATCCTCAACAAAGCACTCACCATGTGCCATGCTAGCTCGTCCTTGCATCGGCTGGCCGCAGGCCAGCGAAAGGTGTCGTACATCTCCTCCGGGCAAGGTTGCGCCGTCCCGGCAAGGCCGCCAGACCAAACCGATACGTGACGAAGACTCGAGGCTGCGGCATCCGTTTCATTCCACCTCACCAGTCGTCCCCAACACGCCCGATTGCAGATTCGCCGGCCCCGCGCGCCTGAACCCAAGGAAACGGCCATGATCAAGGAACTGATGTCGTCCCGCCGCTTCGCGCCGCTGTTTTGGGCCCAGTTCTGTTCGGCGTTGAACGACAACGTACTGAAGAATGCGCTGGTCATCATGCTGCTCTACGGCGCGACCAAAGAGCAGGGTCCGACGCTCGTCACCATTGCTGGTGCGGTCTTCATCTTCCCGTTCTTCGTTCTGTCGGCGCTCGGCGGCGAATTCGCGGACAAATATGTGAAGTCGATCGTCGCGCGGCGGCTGAAGTTCTTCGAGATCTTCGCCGCGTGCTTCGCGGCGGCCGGCTTCTTCATGCATTCAATTCCGCTCCTGTTCGCCGCGCTGGCGCTGTTCGGCACGGTCGCCGCGCTGTTCGGCCCGGTGAAATACGCCGTGCTGCCCGACCAGCTCTCGATCTCGGAGCTCGCAACCGGTAACGCGTTGGTCGAAGGCGCGACCTTCATGGCGATCCTGATCGGCACCATCGCCGGTGGCCTATTCGTGGCGGGCGCCAGCCATATGGGCTGGATCTGCGCGGCCGTGGTAGGCCTGTCGGTTCTTTCCTGGGCGTTCGCCGCGCGCATTCCGATGACGCAGCCGTCGGCGCCGGACCTTCCGATCACCACCAATCCCTGGAGCTCGACCTTGCGGCTCCTGAAGTCTCTCTATTCCGAGCCGCGGCTGTGGGACGGCATGGTGATCGTGTCCTGGTTCTGGATGGTGGGCGCGATCGTGCTGTCGCTCTTGCCCGCGCTGGTCAAGGAAAGCGTCGGCGGCGCCGAGGATGTGGTGACGCTCTGTCTCGCGATCTTTGCGATCGGCATCGCGGCTGGCTCGTTGTTTGCCGCCCAGCTCAGCCATGTCCGTCCGAATCTCGCACTGGTGCCGGTCGGCGCCATCGTGATGGGCATCGTCGGCCTCGACCTCGCCTGGGCGATCGGCGCCACGACGCCGGGCAAGGCCGAGGTCCACGCGTTCGAGTTTGCGGCCTCGTTTGGCGGCCTGCGCATGCTGGTCGACTTCTTCCTGTTCGCCTTCGGCGGCGGCCTGTTCGTGGTGCCGTCCTTTGCCGCCGTACAGGCCTGGACTGCGCCGTCGGAGCGGGCCCGGATCATTGCCGCCGGCAACATCCTGCAGGCGGGCTTCATGGTCGCGGGCGCCCTGTTCGTGGCGCTGCTGCAGTCCGCGGGGCTTGCAATCGCCTGGATCTTCTTCGGCCTTGCGATTGCGAGCTTCGGCACCGTCTGGTTCGTGTTGAGCAAGTGGGGCAAGGAGGGCGTGCGCGATTTCGGTGGGCTGCTGTTCCGTGCGCTATTTCGCGTCGAGATGCGCGGATTGGAGAACCTGCCGCCGGCAGGCACACGGATGCTGATCGCCCCCAACCATGTCAGCCTTGTTGATGGTCCGCTGCTGCACGCGACGCTTCCGATCGACGCGAGCTTCGCGGTCGATACCGGAATCTCCAAGGCGTGGTGGGCAAAGCCATTCCTGAAAATGATCAAGCACTACACGATGGATCCGACCAAGCCGCTCGCCGCGCGTGACCTCATCAAGCTGGTCGCGGCCGGCGAGCCGGTCGTGATCTTCCCGGAGGGGCGCATCACGGTTTCCGGTTCACTGATGAAGGTCTATGACGGCACCGCGATGATCGCCGACAAGGCTGATGCCGTCGTCGTCCCGGTTCGCATCGAGGGCGCACAGCGCTCGCATCTCAGCTACCTCAAGAACGGTGAGATCAAGCGCTCCTGGTTCCCCAAAGTGACGATCTCGATCCTGCCGCCGGTCAAGCTGCCGGTCGACCAGACGCTGAAGGGCAAGGCGCGCCGCAACGCCGCCGGCGCGGCGCTGCAGGACGTGATGATCGACGCCATGGTCAAGAACGCGATGCTCGACCAGACGCTGTTCGAAGGCCTCGGCCATGCCTATCGCGATCGCGACACCGGCAAGCCGATCATCGAGGACGCGCTCGGCACCAGGTTGACCTACCGCAAGCTGATCCTCGGCGCGCAGGTGTTGAGCCGCAAGCTCGAGAGCGGAACCTCTGTCGGTGAGAATGTCGGCGTGCTGCTGCCGAACTCGGCCGGCGTCACCGTCGTTTTCATGGCGTTGCAGACCATCGGCCGCGTGCCGGCGATGCTCAACTTCTCGGCCGGCCCCGTCAACGTGCTCGCCGCGATGAGGGCGGCGCAGGTCGGGACCGTGCTCACCTCAAGGGCTTTCGTCGAGAAGGGAAAGCTCGACAAGCTGATCACCGCGATCGCCGAACAGGCCTGCGTCGTCTATCTCGAAGATGTCCGAGCCGGCATCCGCTTCGTCGATAAGCTCAAGGGCGTGCGCGCCGGCAGCGCGCCGCGTGTTCCCCGCAAGGCGAACGATCCCGCCGTGGTGCTGTTCACCTCGGGCTCGGAAGGTACGCCGAAGGGCGTCGTACTCTCCCACCGCAATATCCTCGCGAATGCAGCGCAGGCACTGGCGCGGGTCGATGCCAACGCCAACGACAAGGTGTTCAATGTTCTGCCGGTGTTTCACTCCTTCGGTCTGACCGGCGGCATGATGATGCCGATCCTCGGCGGCATCCCGATCTTCATGTATCCGTCGCCGCTGCATTACCGGATCGTGCCCGAGCTGATCTACCAGACCGGCGCCACCATCCTGTTCGGCACCGACACCTTCCTGACCGGCTACGCCCGTTCGGCACATGCCTATGACTTCCGCACGCTGCGGCTCGTCATCGCGGGTGCGGAAGCGGTGAAGGATCGCACCCGGCAGATCTTTATGGAGCGCTACGGCATCCGGATTCTCGAAGGCTATGGCGTCACCGAGACCGCGCCCGTGCTCGCGATGAACACGCCGATGGCGAACCGCCAGGGCACCGTCGGCCGGCTGTCTCCCTTGATGGAATACCGCCTCGATTCCGTGCCGGGCATCGAGGAAGGTGGTCGCCTCTCGGTGAAGGGTCCGAACGTCATGCTCGGCTACCTCCGCGCCGAAAATCCCGGCATGCTGGAGCCGCTGCCCGAAGGTTGGCACGATACCGGCGACATCGTCACCGTCGATGCCCAGGGCTTCATCGCCATCAAGGGCCGCGCCAAGCGGTTTGCCAAGATCGCCGGCGAAATGGTCTCGCTTTCGGCGGTCGAGACCATGGCGACGGCATTGTGGCCGCAGGCGACGTCGGTCGCGGTCTCGATTCCCGACGCGCGCAAGGGCGAGCGCATCGTGCTGATGACCACGCAGAAGGACGCCGACCGCGCCGCCATGCAGCGCCAGGCGAAGGCCGCCGGCGCCTCCGAACTCGCCGTGCCTGCCGACATCCGCGTCGTCGACAAGGTGCCGCTGCTCGTCACCGGCAAGACCGACTATGTCGGCGCGACTGCGCTCGCCAAGGAACTCGCGGCAGCGCCTGCGTCGCAGGCCGAGCCGGGGCCGGAGGACGAGCAGGCCGTGTCGCAGATGGCATAGCTCCACCACAGTTGTGCTTGCTGCCGTCCTGTTGTCCAATGGGCGCATAATCAACAACACGACGATGCCGGTACGTCGCCGCCAAGGCTGCCGGACATCCGGAGAACAACGATGCCCGCTCCGCTTGATCCCGCCATTGAAAAGATCATTCCGCTGTTGCCCCTGCGCGATGCCGCGACATTGACGCCGCAGATCGCGCGCGACCAATTGCGCGCGCTCGCTGCGGCGCGTGCTGCGGTGCCGCCGCCACCCGTCCAGAGCGTTGAAAATATCGAGGTGAAGGGCGGGGGCGGCAAGCTCGCCGCGCGGCTCTATCGCAACGGCGGCGCCAAGGCGCCGACCATTGTGTTCTTCCATGGCGGCGGCTGGGTCGCCGGAGATCTGGAGACCCATGACCGCCAGGCGCGCAACCTCGTGATCGAGACCGGCGCGGTGGTGGTCTCGGTCGATTACCGACGCCCACCGGAGACGCGCTTTCCCGGCGCGTTCGACGATGCCCTTGCCGCGACTCGCGACGTGATCGATCGCATCGGTGCGTTCGGTGGCGACGCCTCGCGTGTCGGCGTCGCGGGCGATTCCGCGGGCGGCAATCTCGCCGCGACCGTGGCGCTCGCCTGCCGCGATGCCGGCATCAACCTTGCCGGGCAATTGCTGGTCTATCCCGTCACCGACGTGGTCGGCGGTTTTGCCGATCCGGCGGAGAACGCGAAATTCCCGTCGCGCGCGGAGAATGCCGAGGGCTATTTCCTGTCGCGTGCCGTGATGCAGTGGTTCTGCGGTCATTATCTCGCCGACAAGGCCGATGGCGCCGACTGGCGCGTCTCGCCGCTGCGCGCGAGAAGTCTCGCCGGTGTCGCGCCGGCCGTCGTCACCACGGCCTGGTTCGATCCGCTGCGCGACGAGGGCGCCGCCTACGCAAAGGCGCTTGCCGCGGCCGGCGTGCCGGTGAAATACCATTCCGGCGAAGGCCTCATTCACGGTTATTTCGGCCTCGGCGACGCTTCCGAGACCGCACGCAGCGAGGCGCAGCGTGCGCGGGCCGATTTCAAGGCGCTGCTGGCGAAGGGCGCGTAGGCACGCCGCGGAGCGGACTTGTCAAGGCTTCGACGAGCCCGGCCATGACGATGCGGGAACGGTAGAGCATGATCCGGAAAAGTGTGTCGCGGTTCTCTCGCGACAAATGCGTCGCGTTTGCGCGGAGATTGTGATCAGACAAAGGACCTAAGCGCGATAACGATTCAACCTCACCTCATCGCGCTCCAAATCAGTCCGCGCCGCTGAATGTCGCGGGATCCGTCGGCAGCAACGTCGCGCCGGCGCGCATGACGGCGGCGGCGGTGGTCGCGCCTGGGCTTGTATGGGCGTCGCTTGGCGGCGTGAACTCGAACAGGAACAGCGCTGCGGTGGCGAGTGCTGCCACTGCGGTGGCGGCGACGACCGGCATGAACCTTCCGCGCGGATTGCGTGCGCGAGTCTTCATGGTTGAATTCCTTTGCATTGACCTAACACGACATACGACTCGCGATGGGCGCTGTTTCTTCCATGCGAGGCGCATCGGTCACTTTTGTTTGTGACCGCCGTGATCAGCTTCGCGGTGCAGATGCTGTGACATCCCGCCGAGTCGCAACCACATGCGGTATCGTTTGTTTAGATATAAACAATCGTGAAGGAAGCGTGCACGACACTGCCGAGATCATGTTCTCGTGATCGTCTTCTCTGATGTCGTGAACGATCGTGATCTGGCGGAGCGCTCGCGTCCGAGTTTTGACATTCATGACCCTTGGTGAAAGCGCAGACGGCGCGGGGAACGCCGGGTCAGGTCCAGCAAAATTTCCGCGCACGGAAATTTTCAAGCACGCCGGTGCGGTTGTTCCTCCTCGATCAGTTCGATCTCGAGGCCAAACGGCTGGTGGTACTGGCGGGTGGGCCGAAGCCGTATGGTTGAACCTCCTTGCGTGCTAATATAGCCAAAGAAGACGCGCCTTCAGCGCGAAGGAGGTGACCATGCGCAAGCTCATGTTGGCCGTGATAGCCTTGGCCGCGGTCGGCGGCGGTACCCTTGCGACTTCCGCTCCGGCGACGGCCGACGACTACCCCTGGTGCCTAACGGGCCGGCAGACCGGATATCCCGGTGAATGCTACTACACGAGCTATGCCCAGTGCATGGCCAGTGCCTCCGGTCGCCAAGCCTATTGCAAAATCAACCCGCGAGTCGCGTTCGGCGTCGAGGCCCCTATCGGCGGCGGCCGCCGGGCTCCCTATCCATACGGCTATTATCGCTAGCGCCCGAAGCGCTTGATCATTTGAAGCGACACGGAACGCGCGGCGGGTGTTCGCTGCGATAACGGAAGCGACGGTGCCGATGGTCTTCGCGGGATTCGCGTCCAGCGTGAGCGAGGTTCCGGCCGCCTATGGGGCCTTCGAACTTGCCAAGGCGACGTTTGTGCGAAACACGCGCTCCGGTCCCGATGGCAAGTCGGGCGCAGACGAATCCTGGGATTTCAGTTCTGATGGCAACTCCGGCATTTCTGTTCAACTGCAATTCGTCCCAACGCCCACAGCAAGGACCTAGGTGGAGCTAATTATCGCTCAACAATTCGCCCGTCGACGAATTGACGAAGTGCAGCCGGAAGCATGAGGGGCAGGTGATAGCCTGATAGAGCGCGGCATCGCCCTGATCCGCCTGACCTTCGCAGTCAAAGCACCGGATCTCTTGTCGAGTGAACGGACAGTGAAATCGAAGTACTCGCATGGCAGGGGGCCTCCGGCAATCTAACGCCAAGAAACTAACGCCAAAGAAACTAGCGCCAAGAACCCAGCGCCAAGTGCAAATGAGGATGCAAATGAAGCACACATGAGCGGCATTCAGCCGCTCATGTGCCAGGTCAGCAGTTTGTATGGCTAGGCGGCACGCTCCACACTCTGGCTTATGTGCTGGCCCGCATCGTCGGCGACCTTGAGCGATACGTCCGCTATCCGGCGACTGCACTGAAGCGCACTGTTGATCGTATCGCGCACCTGGTCACTGTGCACGGCCGCGAAGTCATGCGGCGTGCGACAGCGCATGAGTTCGGTCATGCGATCCATGTTGCCTTCAATCTGCTGGCGCAGAAAGTCTCGACACTCTCGAGCGACTCCATCGAACCCTTTGGCGACAGCCGTAGCGGAATACAGGATGGTTTCGGCATTGCGCGCCGACCGTTCGGTTGCCTGCTGCGCCTCGTCTCCGGTCAGGCCGAAAGCCCGACCAAAGTGGTCAGTGGAGCGCCCCAATATCGCCGTCGTCATCTCCATGCCGAAGCGCCAGCTATTCTGCAGCATCTCGGCGTTCTGTTGTAACAGGCCCGCGCTGGCCTTGGCGACTTCCTCGCCGGCCTGCGTCGCAGCTAATCCGATGCGCCTCGTTTGCTCACTGGTTCTCTCGCCGGCGCGCTGGATCGTTTGCTCAACGTTAGGGGTGATCTTCTCCTCCTGGCGCGGATTGGCCATTTGCTGCTCCGTCGATGTTGGTTGTTGCCGATCGATCCGATTCTTCGGCAGGCAACGTGGTCGCTTCAGCCCCGTTCCCAAAAAATTCGCTTTTAATGGAGTGCGTCGGATTCGCGGGCGGGAACAAGTGCGCAAAGCGCGCTGTCTGCGGTAGCCGTGGTTCCAATGTGCGAACCGCAACTTGAGAAGCGACCCCTGTTGCAACGAGGCAGTGGACCTGTCTCAATTTATCGTATGCCGATGTTGGCGTAACGACATCGGGCACGATGGTGATGCGGAAGGTGGAGGATCGCAACGTTCTTCTCTCAGATGGCGGCTCTACCGCAAGCTGCATTCTCGTGCTAGGACCAACATCGGCATACATCAGGCTCCGTCCGCGGGCGACTCGGAAACCGCGCAAACTGCACCCAGAAAAAAACCTGCTCTGCGGCCAATCAATGCCGGGGGCAAATCTCATAGGGAGGCTTGGATATGTCGCGTTCAAAGTTGACGTTCATCGCTGCGATGGTGCTGCTCTCGGCAGGCTTCGTTCTTTATCCTCAGGACTCTGCCGACGCCGCCAGGTTCTGCATGAAGTTGAGAGGGACGACGGCCGTAGGACAACCTGACTGCTCGTTTTCGTCCCTGGATGCTTGTCGCGCCCGCGTAAGGCATAGGGGCGGCGGACACTGCTACAGATTGACTCACGCGTAGCGCTTGCGCGGACATCAGGCTCAAACAAGGGCCTGAGGCGCGATGACGATTCAGCCTGATCTCATCGCGCTTCAGGTTCCTCGGTTCTGATTGAATCAGCACCGATGATGCTGCGGCGCGTTACGCCACGGCCGCCATCTTGTCTTCCTTGTCCTCGCCGCGCATCACGATCTTCAAGGCGTCATCAGATGCCGGCAGAGGCGCAGAAGATGCCGGCAAAGGCGCAGAGCGCACGGTCTCGTTTGAAGAACCGATCAGAACAAAAAAACGGCCGGGTCATCCGACCCGGCCGCTCCAAACTCTCTCCGCGCTTTTCTGTGCTTCGCTAAATCTCAGCTCGCCTGCTTCACCAGCTCGGGCTTGCCGGCCTTCTTCTCGATCGCGCGCTTCAGATCGAGCGCGCGGGGCGAGAGCACGTCGGCCTTGGCCTTGAGCAGGAAGGCGTCGAGGCCGCCATTGTGATCGACGCTCTTGATCGCGTTCGAGGAGACGCGCAGGCGCACGTTGCGGCCGAGTGCATCCGACATGAAGGTCACGTTGCACAGGTTCGGCAGGAAGCGCCGCTTGGTCTTGATGTTGGAGTGGCTCACCTTGTGGCCCACTTGCGGGCCCTTGGCCGTCAGTTCGCAGCGCCGGGACATCGTGCAAAAATCCTTTTCCATCCCCGCCTCTGTGTGCTGCGCGTGCAGTCACGCGGCCCGCGCGGGGGTTTTGAATTCGCGTCCATTTTCCAGGAACCGCGGGTGTATAGGGGCAGATGTGGCAACCGTCAAGGCTCTCAAACCGCGCAAGGCGCCTGCGGAAAACGCTGGTTCATAAGCCGTTCCAGTCACTTACCTGGAAATAAAGCAACCATATAAAGGGCGCATTCGGTTGCGATTGTCGGTTCCATAGAAAGGCGCGGAGTGTGATGACCTGTGTCCCGGCCGGCAAGACCGGATACCACTTTTGCGGAGCACGCGTTGTCTGGCCGATTTTGACAGCCGCAATGACACAATACCCGCGCCGATAGCAGGACCGTCAGGTAAGTGACCACCCAAATTGCCATTTGGCCCGCGTTCGGACGGCTGTTCGGCCTGTTCGCGGGCGTCCTGCTGCTGTTGCTATCAGGCGCGCTGCAGGCGACCGCGCAAGGGCGGCTCGATGCCCAGTACGAGGCTACGCTCGCCGGTATCCCGGTCGGCAAGGGAAGCTGGACCATCGAGATCGGCGATGACATGTTCTCGGCCTCCGCGGTCGGCGGCACCGCGGGACTTCTCAAGGCGTTTTCCGGCGGCACCGGCTCTGGCGCGAGCCAGGGCCGGGTCGTCAACGGCGGGCTGGTCGCCAGTTCCTATACGGCGACCACCGCGACCTCGAAGAAATCAGAGACCATCCGCATGGTGCTCGCGGGCGGCAGCATCAAGGATTTCTCGATCGATCCGACGCCGCCGATCGATGGCGACCGTATCCCGATCACCGAGGCGCACCGTAAGGGCGTGTTCGATCCGATGACCGGCGCGATGCTCCGGGTCGGCGGCACCGCCGAGCTGATGAGCCCGGAAAGCTGCCGCACCGGCGCCGGCATCTTCGACGGGCGCATGCGCTACGATCTCAAGCTTGATTTCAAGCGGCTCGAGACGGTGAAGGCCGAGCGCGGCTATCACGGCCCGGCGCTGGTCTGCGCGATCTATTTCATCCCGATCGCGGGCTACATCCCCGATCGGCCGGTCATCAAATACCTCGCGGCCCAGCGCAACATGGAGATCACCTTCGTGCCGATCGCGGGAACCCGGGTGCTGGTGCCGTTCCGCCTGATGATCCCGACCCCGTTCGGCACTGCGATGCTGGAAGCGACGTCGTTCGTCACCACGGCCGCGCCGCCGCGCGTGGCGAAGACGCAGTGATCCTCTCCCTCCCACCGCTTTTGTGGGGAGAGAATCCGCGCGCGGCCGCTGCGGAATCCAGTTGACTCTTGCCCGGTTCTGATTCGACTCGCAGGTTGCAGGAATTTAAGGAAATCCACATCCCAACCCTCGCTTGTGAAGCGCCTGCAAACTTGATCTAGTGCCGCGGCATCGAACCTACGCGAGATGTTGCGGTGAACGTTTCAAGCCTGAAATGGAGTCAGCGATTCGGCCGCGATTCGTTCTTACCTCGTTCTGAAACTTAAGCGGGCAGCGGAAATCGTCGCGTAATGGGACAGAATTTGCGAAACACGCCGCCAGACAGTCAGCCTCGTGCAACGGCTCCACCGTTGTCGCTGGAGGAGGCCGCGCAACGGCCGTCTCGAAGGGCGACAGCCCCGCTCATCCTGGGCAGAGGACACCTGATCAAAACGCGCGGATGAATTCCGGCCGCACATCCTTCGAGACGCGCTACGCACTCCCCGGATGATGGGACGGGCACCTGCCACCAGTTCAAGAAACACCCGTAAAATATGGCTTTCTCGACTTCGTTTGGAAATGACCGCGCGCCGGGCGCAGGCGTCACCGCCGTTCTCGGCCCGACCAACACCGGCAAGACCCATCTTGCCATCGAGCGGATGCTCGCGCATTCGTCCGGCCTGATCGGCCTGCCGCTGCGGCTCCTGGCGCGGGAGGTCTACAACAAGATCGCCGACCGGGCGGGCAGCGAGAGCGTCGCGCTGATCACTGGCGAAGAGAAGATCAAGCCGAAGTCGCCGCGCTTCTGGGTCTCGACGGTGGAAGCGATGCCTCGCGATCTCGACGTCTCGTTCCTCGCGGTCGACGAGGTGCAGATCGCAGCCGACCTGGAGCGCGGGCACGTCTTCACCGACCGCATCCTCAACCGGCGCGGCCGCGACGAGACGCTGCTATTGGGCGCCGCCACCATGCGGCCGATGATCGAGCGGCTGCTGCCGGGCGCCTCCATCATCACGCGCCCGCGATTGTCGCAACTCGAATTCGCCGGCGACCGCAAGGTCACGCGGCAGCCGCGGCGCACCGCGATCGTCGCGTTCTCGGCGGACGAGGTCTACGCGATCGCGGAGCTGATCCGCCGCCAGCATGGCGGCGCTGCCGTGGTGCTGGGCTCGCTCTCGCCGCGCACACGCAACGCGCAGGTCGCGATGTTTCAGAACGGCGACGTCGATTACCTGGTCGCGACCGATGCGGTCGGGATGGGGCTCAATCTCGACGTCGATCACGTCGCCTTTGCCTCCGACCGCAAATATGACGGCTACCAGTTTCGCCGGCTGACCCCGGCCGAATTCGCGCAGATCGCGGGCCGCGCCGGCCGCGCCACGCGCAACGGCACCTTCGGCACCACCGGCCGTTGCGCGCCGTTCGAGCCGGAACTCGTCAACGCGCTGCAGAACCATACGTTCGATAGCGTGAAGATGCTGCAATGGCGCAACACCAGGCTCGATTTCTCCTCGCTGGGCGCGCTGCAAGTGTCGCTGGCGCTTACGCCCGGCCACGAGGCGCTGACGCGGGCGCCGATCGCGGAAGACCTGCGCGTGCTCGACCATGTCGCGCGCGATACCGAGGTGCGCGACATGGCGCATGGCGCCGCCGCCGTGGAGCGGCTATGGGACGCCTGCCAGGTCCCGGATTACCGCAAACTCTCGCCGGCCGCCCACGCCGAACTGGTCGCGACGCTGTACGGCTTCCTGATGCAAAAGGGTCGTATTCCCGATGCATGGTTTGCCGCCCAGGTGGACCAGGCCGACCGCACCGATGGCGACATCGATACGCTGTCGGGCCGGATCGCGCAGATCCGGACCTGGACGTTCGTGGCCAACCGGCCGGACTGGCTGGCTGATCCGGATCACTGGCAGGGAATTACGCGCGAACTGGAAAATAAATTATCCGATGCGCTGCATGAACGGCTCACGGAGCGTTTCGTTGACAGGCGGACCAGTGTATTGATGCGCCGCCTGCGGGAGAACTCAGTTTTGAATACGGAAATCGGCAAGACCGGCGAAGTGATCGTGGAAGGCCATGTGATCGGCCGGCTCGATGGTTTCACCTTTGCACCGGACGCGGCGGAAGCCGGCAGCGACGCCAAGGCGCTGCAGGCCGCGGCCCAGCAGGTGCTGGCGCGCGAGATCGACGCGCGCGCCGAAAAGCTCGGCGCAGGCGCGGACGACCAGTTCGTGCTGACTTCCGACGGCACCATCCGGTGGACCGGAGATGCGGTCGCAAAACTCGTCGCGGCCGAGGACGCGCTGCATCCGCGGCTGCGCATCATCTCCGACGAGCGGCTGACCGGTGCCGCGCGCGAAGCGGTGCAGACGCGGCTCGATCTCTGGCTCAAGACGCATATCGAGAAGCTCCTCGGCCCGCTGTTCGAGCTTGCCAAGGCCGAGGATCTGCAGGGCATCGCCCGTGGTATCGCATTCCAGCTCGTCGAGGCGCTCGGCGTGCTCGAGCGCACCAGGATCGCGGCGGAGATGAAGGATCTCGACCAGCCCTCGCGCGCGACCCTGCGCAAATACGGCGTGCGGTTTGGCGCCTATCACATCTATTTCCCACAGCTCCTGAAGCCGGCAGCGCGCTCGCTCGCCTCGCTACTCTGGGCCGAGAAGCAGAACAATGTCGACATGGCGACGCTGTCGAACGTGCAGCACCTGGCGTCCAGCGGCCGCACTTCGTTTCCCGTCGACAAGGCCTTGCCGCGCGATGCCTATCGCGTGCTCGGCTATCGCCAATGCGGCGAGCGCGCGGTGCGCGTCGACATCCTGGAGCGGCTCGCTGATCTGATCCGGCCCGCGCTCGCGTGGCGCGAGAGCTCACCGGGCGAGAAGCCCGCCGGTGCGTTCGATGGCCGCGGCTTCGTGGTGACGCAGGCGATGACGTCGCTCACGGGTTCGGCGGGCGAGGACTTTGCCTCGATCCTGCGCGCGCTCGGCTATCGCATGGAGCGCCGCCCACCGCCGCCGCCGAAGCCTGCCGAGCCCGCGCCGAGCGAGAGCATCGAGACCGTTTCCACCGAGATGCCACCGGTCGAGGTGAGCGCCGAGGCGACGGCCGACGCGCCACCGGCGGAAGCTGTCGCCGGTCTGGCGGTCTCCGGCGATCCCGCACCGTCGGCAGCCCTGCTGCCTGACATTGGCTTCGTGCCCGTCGTTGCGAGCGAGGAGACACCTGCCATAGCCGAGACGCAGCCGGAGCCTGTGGCGGAGGCGGTGCCCGAGCCGGTCGCGGAAGCCGTGCCCGCGGAAGTCCCGGCAGAGGCCGCCGAAGCGCCTGCGGAGATGGCAAGCGCCGAAGCGCCCGCGGAGACGGCGAGCGCCGAGACCGCTGCGGTCGAAGCCCCGGCGGCCGCCGCGCCTGAGGCGCCGGCCGAGCCGCAACTGGTCGAAGTCTGGCGGCCCGGCGGCCGCTCCGAAGAACGCCGTCCGCGTCATCACGATCGTAACCGTGCACGTCATCAGGCACAGCAGGCCGAGGGCGGCGCGCAAACAGCCGGCGATGGCGCTGAGGGCGAGAAGCGCGAGCATCGTCGCAGACCGCGCCGTCACCAGGATTTCCGCAAGCCCCGCGAGGGCGTCGTCGCCGATGGCGCAGCCCCGACCGCCGATTCCGCGCAAGCCCGCTTCAATCGCGAGGACAAGGACCAGCGCCGCGAGCGCTTCGAAGGCAAGGGCCGCGACCGCGACAATGAGCGCCGGCGTGAGAAATTCGGCGATCGCGGCGAGCGTGAACGCGGCGGCCGTGATTTCGGCCGTGACAAGGGCGGGCGCGACAAGCGCGACGGCGGGCCATCGCATCGGCCCTACGCCACCAGCGCACCGCGCGAGCGCGACCGGCCGATCGATCCGAACTCGCCGTTCGCAAAGCTCGCCGCGCTCAAGGAACAGCTCGCCGGCAATCGCAAGGATTGATCGACTCGATTGGATCGACAGCGCCTCGACAAATGGCTGTGGCACGCGCGGGTGGTGAAGGCTCGCACCAGCGCGGCCGCGCTTGTCGAGTCCGGCCATGTCCGCATCAATGGCGTGCGCGAGACGTCGCCGGGACACGCGGTGAAGCAGGGCGATGTCGTCACCATCGCCCTCGACAACAGCGTGCGCCTGCTGAAGGTCACGGGCTTTTCCGAACGGCGGGGCGATGCTGCCTCGGCGCGCGTGCTCTACGACGATTTGCATCGCGGCAAGGAGTAGCTATCTAGGGAAGGTAATCCGGATTCGCGCTGGAACGGCCGTGCTTTTTGATGGCTGCTTCCCTTGCGGCTGCGGTATTCCTGCGCTAGGCAACCCCTGAAAAAGCTGACCGTTTTCGGAGTTTGGGATGACCTACGTCGTCACTGAGGCCTGCATCAAATGCAAATATACTGACTGCGTTGAGGTCTGCCCCGTCGACTGCTTCTACGAGGGCGAGAACATGCTGGTCATCCATCCGGACGAATGCATCGACTGCGGCGTGTGCGAACCGGAGTGCCCGGCGGACGCGATCAAGCCCGATACCGAGCCGGGGCTTGAAAAGTGGCTCGAGGTCAACCGCGACTATGCCAAGAGCTGGCCGAACATCACCCAGAAGAAGGATGCGCCCGAAGACGCCAAGGAGTGGGAAGGCAAGGAAGGCAAGTTCGAGAAATATTTTTCTCCAAATCCGGGAGCAGGCGACTGACCGCGTCGTCTGCCAAGGGCAGCATTTAAGGCCCATTCCGACCCTGAATAGCCTGCGGATTTAACCCTATTGACGGACATATGACCGAAAGGTCCCTAGATGGGTCCGGAATCGGGCGTAAACCATTGATTTTTGCGGAAAATGTGCTATATTAGGCACATTACAGGCCAAAGAACCCCCTGCCATGCGTATCCTGTGGCTTCGCGGTTCCCGCAAACATCGAACAGGGGCGTGGCAGTTTCCGCGCGCAGGCTGTGTCACAGAAAACGCGTAAAAAGAGTGCTTCTAAGACCACGAAGAAAGCCGCTGTCGTTGCTCGCAGCGCAACCAAGGGCCGTGCCAAGGTTTCCGTGAAAGAAGCCAGAAAGGCGTCGGCGACAAAGTCCTCAAAGAACAAAAGAAGCGTGATGTCAGAAAAGACTGCCAAGACCGCCGCGAAAGCGACGGCTGCGAAGACCAGTGCTGCGAAGTCGGCCACGAAGGTTGCCGCGAAGCCTGCTGCCACCGCCAAGCCCGCTGCCGTCAAGCCGGCGGCGCCGAAAGCTGCCGCGAAGCCCGTGGCTCCGCCGCGCGTCGAAGAGAAGAAGGTCGTGACCCAGCGTCAGGGCTTCAAGGCCAATGAATTCATCGTCTATCCCGCTCACGGGGTCGGTCAGATCCTGGCGATCGAGGAGCAGGAGATCGCGGGCGCCAAGCTCGAGCTGTTCGTGATCAATTTCATGAAGGACAAGATGACCCTGCGCGTTCCGACGGCGAAGGTCGCCAATGTCGGCATGCGCAAGTTGTCGGACCCGGCGCTGGTCAAGAAGGCGCTGGAGACGCTGAAGGGCCGTGCCCGCGTCAAGCGCACCATGTGGTCGCGCCGCGCCCAGGAATACGAAGCGAAGATCAATTCGGGCGACATCGTCGCAATCGCCGAGGTGGTCCGCGATCTCTATCGCTCGGAATCGCAACCCGAGCAGTCGTACAGCGAACGCCAGCTCTACGAAGCGGCGCTCGACCGCCTGTCGCGCGAAATCGCCGTGGTCCAGCACGCGACCGAGACCGAAGCGGTCAAGGAGATCGAGAGCCAGCTCGCCAAGAGCCCGCGCCGCGGCGCCAAGGCCGAAGCCGGCGGCGAAGGCGATGCCGACGGCGAGGGCGATACCGACGGTGAAGAACTCGATTCCGACGGCGACGATACCGCTGTCGAAGACGAGGCCGCGTAAGCAGCGCGGAGATTTTCAAGCGAAAGCCCGGTCGAAAGGCCGGGCTTTTTTGCTTTTGGGCTTCGTCGTCCTGACGTCGAGAGTGATTTTGCGCCTGCCAGTTGGTCTGACCACCGCGCGTTGTCCGCCTCTCGATTTGCGGAAGCGCCGTTCAACCCGGCCGGACATCGTTGTCGTGAAAGAGAAGATTAAGAAATTGCGACCATCATCTTCCTGATGATTTGTCGTGTGAGACCGACGTTCTCACCGCACGTGACCTTGTATGTTTCCATGTTCTGGCTGCCCGGCAGGCGAAAGCGGCGATTGATCTTCCGCCCGCGTCTCGTGCTTTCATTCCCATGCCGGCGTCACCAAGCTGTATGACCTGAAGAGCTGCCCCATGTTTGAGACACGAATTGCGCGTCGTCGTCGGTCCAGTGAGGCGCAGATCGACGACTGCGGCTACGGCGCCGGCGTTGTGTCCCAAGAGGCGCGAGCAAGGAAATGAGCTCAAGACCAACCGACGAACAGCTGGCCCTCTTTGCGAAGCGCGTCCGACGCGCAATCGGCAATGAAAGAACGCGTCACCATTTCGGCGTGTCGCCGGAGGAACACGTTTTTACCCTGTTCCCCGACGTGATGAGAACGCTTGAATGGATCGAGGCCGGAGCTGAGGGCGAGCACTCCTCAACACAAGGGCGAGCACGGCCGACATTGCGGAGGAAAGCCGGAGCCTAGAGCATGATCCGGAAAAGTGTGTAGCGCTTGGCGCTTCAGGAAGTAGGGCCACTCTTCACATCGCGATGCAAGTCATTTCATACCGAACCGTTCCCTTCATTGATTCTCAATCGCTCGAAGCACGCGAGGGTCGCGAGATTCTGCTTCGAGACAGCAGCGGCTTTCATCTCTATCTGACGGATGGCGACCCTCACTCGGCTGCCGAGGAGCGGATCATGAGTCTTGATCTGCGGGAAGCGCTGATCTGGTTGAACGAATCGCGAGACGATCAAGGATCGTTCTGGAGTTGAGTTCGGGCGCCGGAGAGCGAGATCGCAGCATTCCAGGAGGCTGGTTCCTTGGAGGCCGGTACCCGTCGAGCGGAATTCCTTTGCTCGCCGTTAAGCGAACGAAATGATGGTTGCGGCCTGTTTACCATTCCTTGAGCTTTGCAGCGGCCAAATCCGGCGGCCGGAACTATTTCGTCCCAGCTTGCGCAATTGAGCCCGCCGGATGGTTGAAGCGACGGAATTCCTTGCCGAACTCGAGAACGCGGTGTCCAAAGGCACCGCCGAAACTCGCCGTCGGGCGCTGTGGCACGCCACTGACCGCCTGATTACGGGTAGTTATTCAGAGGAGCAAATATGGGCCTTCGGCGAGATAATCGGCCGACTTGCCCAAGAGATTGAAGTTAGCGCCCGAGTTCGACTTGCAAACGTGCTGGCCCGCAGCAAAAACGCGCCGGTCGAAGTAGTCGGCACGCTTGCTCGCGACGACTTGATCGACGTCGCGGGTCCTATTCTTCAACATTCGGAACGGCTGGACCCGAACACCTTGATGAGTTGCGCCCGAGACAAGGGACAGCAGCACCTGCTCGCCATCTCCAAGCGGCGAACCGTGCCCGATGCGGTAACTGACATATTGTTGGAGCGTGGTTCGCAGGCGGTCGTTACTTCGGTTGCGCGAAATAGCGGCGCACATTTTTCTGAATCAGGGTTTCTGCAACTCCTGCGACGCTCGGAGGATGACTCCATCCTTGCTGAGTGCGTGGGGCACCGCAGGGATATTCCGCGGCAGGTATTCCATCAATTGATCTCCAAGGCTTCAGATGAGGTCAAGGAAAAGCTCAAGCGCGAACGTCCCGATATGCAAGGGCATGTCCAGAGCATCGTCACGGATGTCGAGGGTGCCATTCACGCACGATTTGGTCCGGCATCGAAGGACTATTTTTCAGCAAAGCGGACGGTCGCAAAGCTGCATCAGCAGGGAGATCTGACTGAGGACAGGGTCTTCCAATTTGCTCATTCAATCAAATTCAACGAGACGGTTGCCGCGCTTGCCTTGTTGAGCTCAATGCCCGTGGACATCGTGGAGCGCGCTCTGATCGACAAGAATCGGCAATCAACGCTCATACTTGCCAAGGCTCTGAAGCTGTCATGGACCACCACCATGTCGCTTCTTTTCCTGGGGGCACCGAGCTACAGAATAACGGCCGGAGAACTGGATCGGATGAAGACCGGCTACGGCTCATTGAATGCCGAGACATGTCTGCGCGTGCTCGACGCGTACCGCTCCCGCAAGCAAAGTGCGTGGCAGCACGCTTCACATTGACGCTGCCGTATCCTGGATACGTCCGGCCTTTTTCAGGAAGGGAGAAGGCGGGCGAGCCTACTTCACCTGCCGCTTCTCGAGTTTCCGCGCCAGCGTGCGGCGGTGCATGCCGAGGCGGCGAGCGGCTTCGGAGATGTTGAAGTCGGTCTCGATCAAGGTCTGGTGGATGCGTTCCCATTCCAGCGTCTTGATTGAGGTTGGGCGCGCGCCGACCTCGATGGCGGCATTGCCCGCCGCCTTCTGGAACGCGGCCTCGATGTCGTCGGTGTTCGATGGCTTGGCGAGGTAGTGGCAGGCGCCGAGCTTGATCGCCTCGACCGCGGTTGCGATGCTCGCGAAACCCGTCAGCACGACGATCAGCATGTCCGGATCATGCGCATGCAGCGCTTCCACGCAGGCGAGCCCGGAGGCGCCGCCGGCGAGCTTGAGGTCGACGACGGCATAGCTGGGCGATTGCTGCTCAAGCAGATGACGGACCTCGTCGAGCGAGGCCGCGACGGCGACGCGGTAGCCGCGCCGTTCGAACGAACGCTTGAGCGTGCGGGCAAACCCGTCGTCGTCATCGACGATCAAGAGCTGACGTTCATCCGTCAAAATCGTCTCCAATCGCGAGCGTCGCCAGCGGCAGTTCGAGTCTGATTGCGGCGCCGATATCCGGCCGGTTTCGCGCCGTGACCACTCCGCCGAGCTTGCGCACGACGTTGACCACCAGGAACAGGCCGAGGCCGCTGCCGGGGTTACCCTTGGTCGATTGATAGGGCTTGCCGAGATGTGACAGCATCTCCGCAGCAAACCCCGGCCCGCGATCGATCACCGTGAGCACGAGCTTGCCGGCGTCACGCTCGGCCATCAGTTCGATCCAGTCGCGCGAGACCTCGGCGGCATTGTCGAGCACATTGAAGATCGCCTGTTTCAGCGCGATGTCGGATACGATCGGCAAGTCGGCGCCGAAAGCATTGCGGAAGTACAGCGTGGCCGAAGGCCGGGTGGTCCGCCATTCGTCGACCAGGGTGGCCAGGAAAGCGGCGACCGTCGTCGGTGAGGAGCCTTCGCCGCGTGCTTCGCCGGCCGACAGCAGGATTCCCGTCACGATCGATTTGCAGCGCTGCAGCGACGTCTCCATCTCGCCGAGATCGTGCGATAGTTCGGGATCCGATGCGAGCGCCGGCATCCGGCGCCAGTCGCCGAGAATGACGGACAGCGAGGCGAGCGGCGTGCCGAGTTCGTGTGCCGCACCCGATGCGAGAAGGCCCATCCTGACGATATGGTCCTGTTCCGCTGCATGCTGGCGCAGCGCGGCGAGGCGCGCATCGCGGTCGCGCAAATTGCGGTTGATTCGGGTCACAAACACCACGACCAGAACCGCGTCGAGAACGAGCCCGATGAACGTGCCGGTGATGTACAGGCTGAACGCGTCGCTGGAACTCTCGGGCAGCACCAGGGGCTGGTGATAGGCGGTAAGCCAGGCGAAGCTCGCACAGGCCAGCGCGACCAGCGACCAGGTCGACCGAGCGTCGAGCAGCATCGCGCCGAGCGTGATCTGCAACAGATAGAGCGATGAGAATGGATTGGTGGCGCCGCCGCTGAGATAGAGCTGCGCCGTCAATGCCGCTACATCGAGCGTCAGCGCGATCAGAAGCTCGCGGTTGTCGACATTGGCGCGGTAGCGCACCCAGGCAAGGCTCACGAAATTGAGCGCGACCAGCCCGCAGATCACGCCTGCCATCGGCAGCAGCGGCAGGACAATGCCCATCCACAGATGGACGAAACCGATCGTGACGATCTGCCCGATCACGGCCGTCCAGCGCAACTGGATCAGCAGGACCATGTTCTTGCGATTGGTCGCGACACGCGCCGGCGAGGGCGCGCCGAGATCGAAGGGCAGGCCGGCGGTCGCGGCAGCCGTCGTCACGGTCTCGCCTGCAATTGCTTCCCGGTCATGCAGATCCGATGTGCGCTCGAGCATCTGGGCCTGTGTTGCGAGACAGACGGCGTGCAGCACCGATCAGGCGATGCACGGCGGCACGCCGGGCCTTCAGGTCGCCGGCGGAACTCCTTCCGCGTGCGATGCGCAGGAGTACGGCGGCAAGCATAAGGGCGAGTGCGAACCATGTCAGCGCGTAAATCAGGTGATTGTTCGGAAACCGGACAACCGTCAGCCCGCCAACCGGGTAGCCGCCGGGGTTTTCCGCCGCGTCGGCGTCGAGGAAGAAGGGCGCGACCTGCGGCAGGCCATGCACGGCGGCGATCGCGGCGACATCGCGCGAATACCAGCGGCCTGCCGCCGGGTCGTTGTTGCGCAGGAAACCGCCCTTTGGTTCGGACATCCGCAGCAGGCCGTTGAGGGTGACTGTGCTCTGCGAATCGCCGTGTCGCCGGGTCGCGGGATCGCGCCGCTCAGGCGGCACGAAGCCGCGATTGACCACCACGGTGGTTCCGTCAGCGGTCCGCAGCGGGGTCAGCACCCAGAAACCGGGACCGTCGACCGTCACGGCTTGCACCAGCGTCTCGTCGGCATGCAGGAACCGACCGCTGACGGTGACGCGACGATACTCGTCGCGTGCCGCAGTCACCGCCGGCCAGGAAGAGGGCGCGGGTAACGCCACCGGGGCGGCGTGCATGCGCTGCTCGACCCGATCGATCAGCGCGATTTTCCAGGTTCTGCGTTCGAGCTGCCAAACGCCAAGCGCGGTCAGCGTCACCACGCCCAGCATACCGAGCGCGAGCAACGGCAGGGATGGCCTGGGCGAGCGCATCGTCACCGCATGCCGCTCATGTCGTGTACGGGCATCATGTTGACGGTGAGGTTATGCATCACCCACAGCGATCCGGTGAGTGCGATCACCACCATGATGATGGTGAAGATCAACGCCATCATGGTCCAGCCGTTCTCGGAGCGCGTGTTCATGTGCAGGAAGTAGATCATGTGCACCACGATCTGCACCGCCGCGAACAGCATGACGACGAGCGCCGTGAGTTGCTTGCTGCCTAGCGCGCCCGACATCACGAGCCAGAACGGGATCGCGGTCAGGACGACCGAGAGGCCGAAGCCGATCAGGTAGCTCGACAGCGAGCCGTGGGCAGCCGAGTCATGGACCGCCGAGTCATGGGCATCATGGCCGCCGGCCTCGGGTTGCAGGGCGTGTGAGTCGATTTTCATCGCAGCATTCCCAGAAGATAGACGAAGGTGAATACGCCGATCCAGACCACGTCGAGGAAGTGCCAGAACATCGACAGGCACATCAGACGCCGCCGGTTTGCCTCGATCAGGCCGTAGCGCCAGACCTGCACCATCAGCGTCACCAGCCAGACCAGGCCGAAGGTGACGTGCAGGCCGTGGGTGCCGACCAGCGTGAAGAAGGACGACAGGAAGGCGCTGCGCTGCGGGGTGGCGCCCTCATGGATCATGTGCGCGAACTCGGAAAGTTCGATGCCGATGAAAGCGAGGCCGAACAGGCCGGTGATCGCAAGCCAGGCCTGCGTCGCGCCAATGCGCGATCTCTCCATCGTCAGCATGGCGAAGCCGTAGGTGATCGACGACAGCAGCAGCATGGACGTGTTGAGCGCGACCAGCGGCAGATCGAACAGGTCCCTCGGCGCGGGACCGGCCGCGTAATTGCCACTGAGCACGCCAAAGGTGGCGAACAGGATCGCGAAGATGAGACAGTCGCTCATCAGGTAGACCCAGAAGCCCAGCATCGTGCTGGCGCCTTCGGGGTGTGCGTGCTCGTCGATGACGTGAAAGATCGGTTCGGAATCTTGTGAGGGGACGACTGCAACCGTCATGACCTGGCTCCCGCGGCAAGCAGACGCGTGCGCGCGTCTTCGACCCGCACCACGTCATCCGCCGGGATGTCGTAGTCGCGGTGATAGTTGAAGGTGTGGCCAATCGCGACCGCGAGCAGCGCAACGAAGCTCAAGGCGGCGAGCCACCAGATGTACCAGATCAGGCCGAACGCCATCGCGGTCGAGAGGCCGGCGAGGATAACGCCGGTGCCGGTGTTGCTCGGCATGTGGATCGGCTTGAAGCCGGTGAGCGGGCGGCTATAGCCGCGGCGCTTCATGTCCCACCATGCGTCGTTGTCATAGACAACCGGCGTGAAGGCGAAGTTGTAATCCGGCGGGGGCGATGAGGTCGCCCATTCCAGCGTGCGCGCGTTCCAGGGATCGCCGGTGACATCACGGAGTTCCTCACGACGGAGAATGCTGACCGCGAACTGCACCAGCATGGACATGATGCCGAGCAGGATCAGGAAGGCGCCGATGCCGGCGATGACGAACCAGATTTGCAGGGACGGATCGTCGAACACGCGAAGACGGCGGGTGACGCCCATCAGGCCGAGCACGTAGAGGGGCATGAAGGCGAGGTAGAAGCCCGAGACCCAGAACCAGAACGACAGTTTGCCCCAGAACGGGTCGAGGCGGAAACCGAACGCCTTCGGAAACCAATAGCCGATGCCGGCGAACAGGCCGAACAGCACGCCGCCGATGATCACGTTGTGGAAATGCGCGACCAGGAACAGGCTGTTGTGCAGAACGAAGTCGGCCGGCGGCACGGCGAGCAACACGCCGGTCATGCCGCCGATCACGAAGGTCAGCATGAAAGCGATGGTCCACATCATCGGCAATTCGTAGCGGATGCGGCCGCGATACATCGTGAACAGCCAGTTGAACATCTTCGCGCCCGTCGGGATCGAGATGATCATGGTGGTGATGCCGAAGAACGAGTTCACGCTGGCGCCCGACCCCATCGTGAAGAAATGGTGCAGCCAGACCAGATAGGACAGGATCGTGATGACGACAGTGGCGTAGACCATCGAGGTGTAGCCGAACAGCCTTTTGCCCGAAAAGGTCGAGGTCACCTCGGAGAAGATGCCGAATGCCGGCAACACAAGGATGTAGACCTCGGGATGACCCCAGATCCAGATCAGGTTCACGTACATCATCGGGTTGCCGCCGAAGTCGTTCGTGAAGAAATTGGTGCCGACGTAGCGGTCGAGCGCAAGCAGCGCCAGCACCACGGTCAGCACCGGAAACGAGGCGACGATCAGGATGTTGGTGCAGAGCGAGGTCCAGGTGAAAACGGGCATCTTCATCATCGTCATGCCCGGCGCGCGCAGCTTGACGATGGTACAGATCAGATTGATGCCCGACAGCGTCGTTCCGACGCCGGCGACCTGCAGCGCCCATATGTAATAGTCGACGCCGACGTCGGGACTGTAGCCGAGGTTCGACAGCGGCGGATAGGCGAGCCAGCCGGTGCGCGCGAACTCGCCGATGAACAGCGACATCATCACCAGCACCGCGCCGCCGACCGTCATCCAGAAGCTGAAATTATTGAGGAACGGGAACGAGACGTCGCGCGCGCCGATCTGCAGCGGCACCACATAGTTCATCAGGCCCGTGACCAGCGGCATTGCCACGAAGAAGATCATGATCACGCCATGCGCCGTGAAGATCTGGTCGTAGTGATGCGCGTTGAGATAGCCCTCCGAGCCGTTGAAGGCGATCGCCTGCTGCAGGCGCATCATCACGGCGTCGGCAAAGCCGCGCAGCAGCATCACGATGCCGAGGATCATGTACATGATGCCGATGCGCTTGTGGTCGACCGTGGTGAACCACTCGCGCCACAGATAGCTCCACAGCCGGAAATAGGTGACGGCCCCGAGCAGCGCGACGCCGCCGAGCGCGACCACCGCGAAGGTGCCGACTACGATCGGCTCATGCAGCGGCAGCGATTCGATGGTGAGGCGGCCGAAGATCGCCTTGATGAGAGCGGGATTGTCGAACATGCGGCCCTCTTTAGGATTCTGACTTTGGACGGAGTCCGAGCAGGAAAGACGTCGATGACGGATTGGCCGGCGAGAACGGCGGGCGCTTCAGCCCGACGCCGCGCAACGGCGTCATGTCGGCGGGAGCCGTGACTTCGTGCGACGGTTGGTCCTTCAGCTCGTCGATCGAGCAGATGCCGGCAAGGACGGTCGGCTCGGGGCCGAACGGCGCGCCGCGGCGGGCATATTTGTCGTATGTCAGCGGCAGCGTGTTGTTCAGCCCTTCGCGGCCGAGCCCGCCCTTGGCATCGATCGCCATCATCTCGCTCATGCACATCTTTCCCGGCTCGACGCACATGTTGACGATCGCCTTGTAGAGGTCGCGATCGACGGAAGCGTAGTGGCGCACCGGTTCATTGCTGCTGGGGCGCTCGAGCTGCAGATAGTCGCTGCGTCCGAGCATGTGCCCTTCGACCTTGTTTGCGGCGATCCAGCCGTCAAAGTCGGATGGCGAGAGGCTCTTGAAGGCGAAATGCATCCCGGAGAAGCCTGCGCCGCTGTAATTGGCGGAGAAGCCCTTGAAGGTGCCGACCTTGTTGGCGACCGCGTGCAGCTTGGTCTCCATGCCCGGCATGGCATAGATCTGGCCCGCGAGCGCCGGGATGTAGAACGAGTTCATCACGGAAGAGGCCGTGATGCGGAAGCGGATCGGGCGATCAACCGGAGCGGCGAACTCGTTGACGGTAGCGACGCCGTAGTCGGGGTAGATGAACAGCCACTTCCAGTCGAGGGCGACCACCTCGACGTTGAGCGGCGCAACGCTGGGCTCGATCGGCCGGTCGGTTGCGATGCGGCCGAGCGAGCGGTAGGGATCGAGCAGATGGGTGCCCATCCAGGTCAGCGCGCCGAGGCAGATGATGATGAGGAGCGGCGCAGACCAGATCACCAGTTCGAGCTGCGTGGAGTGGTCCCAATCCGGCTGGTAGGTCGCCGAGGTGTTGGACTGCCGGTAGCGCCAGGCGAACAACGCAGTCAGCGCCATGACCGGCACGACGATCAGCAGCATCAGGACGGTCGAGATGACGACAAGATCGCGCTGCTGCGCGGCGATGTCGCCGGCCGGGGCGAGAACGACGTAGTCGCACCCGCCCAAAGCGGCCGCTAACGGCAATAATGCCAACAATTTCAAGGCGCGCACGACTGACCTCGTTGGAATTTTCGTAGGTTCGCCAAGGGGTAGCTGCGATGCAGCAGGGGGGACATTGGACAATTTGTCCAATGTTGCGTTGCGGCATAGGAGGCTCAAACAGTCAACGGGACGGTGCGGCGCGAGCCGCTTCGGGCCCGCATGTTCAACGACGAATCACGGCGCGATGGCGATGGCACAAGCCCCTGCAACAGCTCACGGCAACCCGATTCCGGCTGCACACGGGCAGGCGAAGCCCGGCGAGATCGCGATCGGCGTCGTCATCGGACGCACGTCCGAGTTCTTCGACTTCTTCGTTTATGCGATCGCCTCGGTGATCGTGTTCCCGCGTTTGGTGTTTCCGTTCGTCAATGAATTGACCGGGACGCTCTATTCCTTCGCGATCTTCGCGCTCGCCTTCGTGGCGCGCCCGCTCGGCACGATCATCTTCACGGCGGTCGACTGCCGCCACGGCAAGGGCGCCAAGCTGATCATCGCGTTGTTTCTGCTCGGCACCGCCACGGTCGCGATCGCCTTCCTGCCCGGCTACAACACGATCGGCGTGGCGGCGATCTGGCTGCTTGCCGCCGCCCGCGCCTCGCAAGGCATCGCCTGGGGCGGCGCATGGGACGGGCTCGCCTCGCTGCTCGCGCTCAACGCGCCGGCGCACCATCGTGGCTGGTACGCGATGGTGCCGCAGCTTGGTGCGCCGCTCGGGCTCGTCCTCGCCAGCGCACTGTTCGCGTTTTTCGCCGGCAATCTCTCGGCGGAGGACTTCTTCGACTGGGGCTGGCGCTACCCGTTCTTCGTCGCCTTCGCCATCAACGTCGTGGCGCTGTTCGCGCGGCTGCGCATGGTCGCGACCCCGGAATATTCCGATCTGTTCGAGAGTCGCGACCTGCAGCCGGTAGGGGTTGCCGAGACGGTCGCGCATGAGGGACGCAACATCCTTCTCGGCGCGTTTGCGCCGCTGGCGAGTTTCGCGCTGTTCCACATGGTCACGGTGTTTCCGCTGTCCTGGGTGTTCCTGTTCACCCGCGAAAGCCCGGTGAGCTTCCTCGTCATCGAGATGGTCGGCGCGATGGTCGGCGTCGCTGCGATCGTCGCCTCGGGCATGATCGCCGATCGTGTCGGGCGCAAGCCGCTGCTGATAGGCTCGGCGATCGCGATCGCCGTCTATAGCGGCTTTGCGCCGCAACTGCTCGATGCCGGCGAGGCCGGCCAGGCCGTCTACATGGTGCTGGGCTTCATCCTGCTCGGGCTCTCCTTCGGCCAGTCGTCCGGCGCGATCGCCTCGAGCTTCGCACGGACCTATCGCTATACGGCCTCTGCGCTGACGTCGGATTTCGCATGGCTGTTCGGCGCCGGCTTCGCGCCGCTCGCCGCGCTGTTGCTCGCGACCCATTTCGGGTTGATATCGGCGGGCGCGTACCTGTTGTCAGGCGCGGTATGGACGCTGCTCGCGCTGTGGCTGAGTGGACTGCGTGAGGCGCAGGGCTGACCTTGCATCCGGCCAACGGCGCGCATCGGTTAGCGTGACGAAAATACGTCAACAAGAACCTGGAGCTTCGGTTCCGATTCCCTCAGAACCGATAATGCTCTGAGGCGTCTCAATCGACCAGGATCTTGACGCGGTCGCGCGGCCTGACCTGGGCATGGGCATCGAGCCCATTGAGCATGCGGAAGCGTTCCATCGGGTGGTCGACCCCGGCCATGCGATGCGACAGCGATTCCACGGTATCGCCGGGCTGAACGTTGATGATCTTGATGCGCAGCGGACGCGCCGCCTGGATCTCATCGAGCGTCAGGCGGCGGAACGAGTTGACCGTCTCGCGCGCGTTGCGGTCGCTCTCGGTGGTCCTCTGCTTCGCCGCGAAGATGAAGCGGTAGACATCGCTGCCGAAGCGCAGCGCGTAAATCTTGAACTGCCACTGATCGCCAGTCGCGGAGGCCGAGGCCGCCGGGAAACCGTTGACGGTGAGGTCTTCGGTCGAGGCTTTCTCGACGCCTTCCATCCATCCGGAGTTGAGGTAGTCGCCCAGCGACTGCTCGGCGGGCACCCGCACCACATCGAAGCGCATCGCCTGGGTGCCGCCCTCGCGCACGCCGATCACCGCCTGCGCGGTGTTGTCGAGCGTGAAGGTCTCGGGCGCCGCGAAGGTGAATCCGAGCTTGGGATGCAGGAAGCGCCGGCCGCGGACAAACCCTTCACTGGGGTCCTCGCCGTAGACGATGTTGTCGATCGCGGCGAGATAGGTCTCGCGGTCGCGCTCGTTGCTCTCGGGCGATGAGTATTGCCGGGCGGTCGCCTGCGCATTGGCGATGCGCTCGGGAGTTGCCGGATGCGACGACAGGAAATCCTGCGCGCGCGGGTCGAGCGGGGTCTTGCCGGCCTTGAGCGCCGCGTTGCGCTCCATCGCGGTCAGGAAGCGCGCCGCGCCGAAGGGGTCGAAACGCGCGCGCGCGGCAAGCCCGACGCCGATGCCGTCGGCCTCGAACTCCTGCTGCCGCGAGAAGCTCGCCATCGTCAGTTTGGTCTTTGCGAGCGCGAGCGCGGTGAGATCGGGATCATTGCCCATGTCGGTGACGACGCGTGTCACCACCGCCGCCTGCCGTGCCTGGTCCTCGCGGATCGAGGCGTGCTTGGCAAGGACATGCGCCATCTCGTGGCTCAAAACCGAGGACAATTCGGAGGTGTCGCTGGCGAGTGCGATCAGGCCGCGCGTGACATAGAGCTGGCCGGTCGGCAGCGCGAAGGCGTTGACCGCGCCGGAGTTGAGGATCGTGACCTTGTAGGCCTGATCGGGACGGTCGGAGGCGGCAACCAGCCGGTCGACGGTCTTGCTGATCAAGGCTTCCAGCTTCGGGTCGTCATAGGCGCCGCCATAAGAGGCGAGGATACGCTCATGCTCCCGCTCCGTGGCCGGCGTCTGTGTCACCACGCGATTCGGCTTCACCGGCGGCGGCGTTGCGGCGGGGGAGGCGGTCTCGAGCTTCCCGAAGTTCCCGCAAGCCGACAGGGTGAGCGCAGCGCACAAAAATGCCGACGCAGCCAAAAGGCGGCGGCCCGTTATTTTCTCGCGCCGTCTTGCACGCTCAATCACGTTCACAACTCACAACTTGTCGAGCGAATCAGTAGGGCCCCAGTTCGAACCCGTCCTAGTCCCCGCCCAGCACTTCAACCTGCTCAACCCGGAGCAACTCAATTCGTGGGCCACTTCGTGCTTCCACCCAGCCGCGGACACGAATCCTTCGATTTTCGAGGGACTTAGGCGCAAGTCCAGCCGCCTCGAACGCTGGAACTATGCGCCTTGAAATGGTTACTGCAAAGTCCCGTGTCCAGTTTCGGCCGAAATTCACATAGGTCGTAGCCCCTGCCTGCCGCACGGACAACACCCTGCCCTCGACCACCATAAAGCGCCCGATCCCGGCCAAAATATCGCCCGGACTTTCCGCGTTTTTTATGGCCGTGGGATCGACCCAGGTTCCCAATTTCGCCCGCCGCGCCTCGCCCTCCGCCGCCATCAGGGTTGCGGCACAGTCCCTGTCGGCGACCTCGGATGACACCAGCGCGAGCCCCTGGCGCAGCAGTTCGCCCTGTACCTGTGTTCCGCTGTCCGTGAGAACGGCATAGGCCGGCTGGCGGCCGTAGCGATCCGGCATGTCGTCATCGCCGCGCAGCGTCACGCCGCGCCCGACCAAGAGGGCCGAAAGTACTGCGGTGGCCTTCGCCGTGTCTGGCACCTCGATGCCGGCGAGCTTGATCTCGCGCCCGTCGTTCAGGCGGAAGCTGCGCGCATCGACGATCGCAGCGACGCGGCCTTCGCCCTGAATTTCGAAATCGCATCCGGCTGCGTGTCCGTCACCGGCAGCGAAGACGATCACTGACGCGATCAGCACGCTGCAAACGATGTCTGCTGGAATGCGTGAAGGCTGCATTCGCTCATGCTGACACATTCCAGCCATTCCGTTGAACGGAAAACTGCACGGCGGCGCTGCATTGCAGCGGCTTGCTGCGATGGATGGCATGCGGCATGATCCGCCCTTCATAAACGGACCAGCCGCAGTGGAAATGCGGCGCGTGCTTCAAGGGAGGCTTGGATGAATCGGGTTTTGGCCGGCGTGTTCGCGTGCGCGCTTGCGATGTCGGCGAATGCGGCGCTGGCGCAGGGCAAGCCGCCGCTGAAGCTCGGCGGCATCCTCGACATGTCGAGCCTCTATGCCGACATCACCGGTCCCGGCAGCGAAACCGCCGCGAAGATGGCGGTGGAGGACTTCGGCGGTGAAGTGCTCGGGCGCAAGGTCGAGATCGTGGTGGCCGACCATCTCAACAAGGCCGACCTGGCCGCCAATATCGCGCGCGACATGCTCGACAACCAGGGCGTCGAGATGATCTTCGACGTCGCGGCCTCCGCAACCGCGCTCGCCGCCGGCGAGATCGCCAAGGCGCGCAGCAAGATCATCATCTTCAACGGTCCGGGCTCGATCCGCCTCACCAACGAGGCCTGCGGTCCCTACACCGTGCATTATGTGTTCGACACCTTCGCGCAGGCCAACGTCACCGGGCTTGCCGCGGTGAAGTCCGGCCTCGACACCTGGTTCTTCCTGACCGCGGACTACGCCTTCGGCCAGGATCTCGAAAAGGACACCACGAGCGTGGTGCTGAAGTCCGGCGGCAAGGTGCTCGGCAGCGTGCGGCATCCGCTCAACACGTCGGATTTCTCGTCTTTCCTGCTGCAAGCGCAGGCCTCCAAGGCCAAGGTGGTCGGCCTCGCCAATGCCGGCGGCGATACCATCAATGCGATCAAGCAGGCCGCGGAATTCGGCCTCACCAAGAGCGGGGGTCAGAAGCTCTCGCCGCTGCTCGCCTTCGTTACCGACATCGACAGCGTCGGGCTCGATACTGCACAAGGATTGCTGCTCGCCGAAGCGTTCTATTGGGACCTCAACGACGACACCCGCGCCTTCACCAAGCGTTTCATGGAACGCACCAAGCGCGTGCCCACCTCGGCGCAGGCCGGCGTCTATTCCTCCGTGCTGCACTACCTGAAGGCCGTGAAGGCCGCGGGTACCACGGACTCGGCCGCGGTCATGAAGGTGATGAAGGAGACCCCGATCAACGACATGTTCGCCAAGAACGGCAGGATCCGCGACGACGGCCGCATGGTGCACGACATGTATCTGTTCGAAGTCAAGAAGCCCTCGGAATCCAAGGGCCGTTGGGACGACTACAAGCTGCTCGCGACCGTGCCGGGCAACGAGGCCTTCCAGTCACTGGAATCCTCGCGCTGCCCGCTTGTGAAGAAATGACGGGTATCGGCGACTTTGCTGGGAGCTCGCGACAAAATTGCAAAGCAATTTTTCGCTGAATTGACGAAGCAATCCATCTGTCCGCGCGCTGAGATTGCCTTGCTTCGCTGGCAATGACGGCGCGGAAGCGGCCTCCATTAAACCAACAACAACGAAAGCATCAGCCATGAGCGACAATCAAATGGTCCTACAGTCCCTCGATCAGGGCCTGCTCACCATCACCATGAACCGTCCGGAGCGGCGCAATGCGCTCAACCCCGACATGACGCGCGGCCTTGTGGAGGCGGCGCGTCGCGCGGCCGAGGACCACGAGGTACGCGCGGTTCTGATCAAGGGCGCCGGCGGCACGTTCTGCGTCGGCGGCGACGTGAAGTCGATGGCGGAAGGGCGCGCGCCGCTTCCCTTCGAGACCAAGATGGCGAATTTGCGCCGCGGCATGGAGGTCTCGCGCATCCTGCACCTGATGCCGAAGCCCGTCGTTGCTCAACTTGACGGCGCCGCGGCCGGCGCCGGGCTGTCGATCGCGCTCGCCTGCGATCTGCGCGTTGCCAGCGCATCCTGCAAGATCACCACCGCCTTCGCCAAGGTCGGGTTTTCCGGCGATTACGGCGGCACCTATTTTCTCACCCGGATGCTTGGTAGCGCCAAGGCGCGCGAGCTCTATCTGACCTCGCCGGTGCTGTCGGCGCAGGAGGCCTATCATCTCGGCATAGTCACCAGGGTCGTGCCCGATGCGGAGGTCGAGGCGGAGGCGCGCGAGCTCGCGCGATCGCTGGCGCAGGGTCCGTCGGTGGCACTCGGCTATATCAAGCGCAACATCAACAATGCCGAGACGATGACGCTGGAAGCCTGCTTCGACGCCGAGGCGATCCATCACTCGCGCGCCGGCGAAACCGCCGACCACAAGGAGGCCGCGAAGGCCTTCGTCGAGAAGCGCAAGCCGGTGTTCCAGGGGCAGTAGGCCATGGTCGATGATGTGCGGCTGCGGCAGATCTGTCTGGTGGCGCCGCAGCTCGAGCCCGTGATCTCGGACATTTCTGCGATCATGGGCCTTAGCGTCTGTTACCGGGACGGTAACGTAGCGAAGTACGGCCTCGAGAACGCGCTGCTGCCGGTCGATACCATTCTTCTGGAGGTGGTCGCACCGTTCAAGCGGGGCACTGCGGCCGGCCGTTTCGTCGAGAAGACCGGCGGCCGCGGCGGCTACATGGCGATTTTCTGCTGTGAGGATCCCGGCGCGCGCGGCGCGCGCGCCAACGCCATGGGCGTGCGCACGGCGAACGTGATCACGCACACGCCGTACCACGGCGTTCAGCTTCATCCGCGGGACTGCCGTGCCGCCTTCATCGAATTCAACCACACCGAGGGCAGCGACGACATTTTGGGCCCGTATCCGCCGGCCGGCCCGGACTGGCAGAAATCGATCCGCAAGGACACGACGCTGGCGCTGACCGAGGTCGAGATGAAGAGCCCAGATCCGCTGGCGCTGGCGGAGCATTGGGGCAGGATCATCGGCGTGCCTGCCGAAGGCGAAGCGATGTTGAGGCTGCCAAACAGTGTCTTCCGCTTCGTGAAGGGCGACAGCGAGATCATGAGCGGGCTGACGTTTGAGGTCGCCGACAAGACGAAGGTGCTGAATGCGGCAAGAGCCAGGGGCTGCGCGGTGGTGGGGGACGAATTTTTTCTTTGCGGCGTAACGTTCAAGCTAACGACGTAGCGCTCGGATCTCTCACCCCGTCATCCTGAGGAGCGCATAGCGCGTCTCGAAGGATGTACGGCCCGGCCGCTGGCCGTTCATCCTTCGAGACGGCCGCGTTGCGGCCTCCTCAGGATGACGGGGATAGAACGATCCCCCCGCAGCGATTCGCTATCGTTGAGGTCAATAACAACAACAAGGAAGCACTCCGCATGCCGCATCCCCTTGATTCCTTCTTCGCTCCCGCAAGCATTGCGCTGATCGGCGCCTCGCGCGATCACGAGAAGATTCCCGGGCGGCTGCTCTCGATGCTGCGCAAGAACGACTTTCCCGGAAAACTCTATCCGATCAATCCAAACTATGACGAGATCGACGGGCTGAAATGCTTCAAGTCAATCGCCGACATCGGAGCGCCGGTCGATCTTGCCGTCATCGTGATTCCCGCTCGCGTGGTGCTGCCGGCGCTCGAGCAGTGCGCCGCAGCCGGCGTCAGGAACGCCGTCATCATCTCGTCCGGGTTCGCGGAAGAGGGCGGCGATAGCGCGGCGATGCAGGATGCAATCGCGGCGCTGGCGAAGAGGACTGGCATGCGCATCTCCGGCCCCAACGCCGAGGGCTTCTACAGCCAGGTGCAGAAGGTCGCGGCCACTTTCAGCCCGACGGTCGACGTCAAGCCGGATGCGCCCGTGCTGGTCGCAACCAGGCGGCGGATCGGGATCGTCGCCCAAAGCGGCGGCATCGGCTTTGCGATCTATCATCGCGCAAAGGCACTCGGCGTTGCGCTGAGCTATGTCGTCAGCGCCGGCAATGAGAGCGATCTCGGCGCCGGCGAGTTTCTCGACTACATGGTGCAGGATCCGTCCACCGACGTGATTCTGCTGTTCGTTGAAGGCATCCGCGACGTCGACAGGTTCCTGGCAGCCGCGAGGCGCGCGGCGGAGATCAAGAAGCCGGTCATCGTGACCAAGGTCGGCCGTTCCGGCGCCGGAGAACGTGCGGCCGCCTCGCATACCGCGAGCATGGCCGGCTGGTCGGTCGCGTATGACGCGGTGTTCGCAAAGTACGGCTTGATCGTCTCCAACGATCTCGACGAGGCCGTGACAATCGCGGCGGTGCTCGCGAGCAACCCGCTGCCGAAGGGCGACCGCGTCGCGGTGCTCACCGTCTCGGGCGGCGCGGGGATCTGGGCTGCTGATACCGCATCGATGCAGGGGCTCAAGGTTCCGGAGCTCTCGGCAACGGTCCAGAACGAGATCAAGAAATGGATGCCGTCCTATGGCGCGGCGGGTAACCCGGTCGACGTCACCGCGCAGGGTGTCACCTCCGGCGGCTTGCAGAACAGCATCGAGCTGTTCGATGAGTCTGATGAGGTCGATGCGACGCTGGTCGTGCTGTCGCTGTCGAGCGAGACGCGCATGCCGTTCAAGGGGGCCGAGCTGAAGCCGGTGATCGCGGCGCAGAGCAAACCGGTCCTGTTCTACTCCTACACGCTGCCGTCGCATTTCGCGCGGCAGGAGCTCACAAAATCCGGTGTCGTGGTCTTGTCCGGCCTCACTCATGCCGCCGTCGCAATGCGGCGGCTGGCGGAATACGCGAAGTTCAAGTTCGTGCCGGAGGTGGAACGCGCGGCGTTGCCCCTGCGCGATCTCTCGTCGTATCTGGAATCGAAGAAATTGTCCGAATACGACAGCAAGTCGCTGTTGCGTGCCGCCGGCATCATGCTGCCGGACGAGGTGCTGGTACGGGAGCGGGATGGGCTCGATGCCGCGATCGCGCGCGCAGGCTTCCCGCTGGTCATGAAGATCCAGTCGCCCGATATCGCGCACAAGAGCGAGGTTGGCGGCGTCCGCGTCAACATCGCGACCAAGGGCGAGGCGTTCTCGAACTATCGCGACTTGCTCGAGAATGCAGGGAAGCATCGGCCTGCCGCGAAGATCCAGGGCGTGCTGGTCGCTCCGATGGCGAAGAAGGGTGTCGAGATCATTGTCGGCACCATGCTGGATGAGACCTTCGGGCCGATGGTGATGGTGGGACTCGGCGGCATCACGACCGAATTGTTCAAGGACATCGTCTACCGGCCTGCGCCGCTAGGTGTCGCGGAAGCGTCTGCGATGCTGGAGACGTTGAAGGCCGCGCCGCTGCTGCAAGGCTTCCGCGGCGCGCCGAAGGCCGATGTCGCAGCGTTGGCGCAATTGATTTCGGAGATATCAACGCTGGCTACACAGCACTCGCGCGAGATTTCCGAGATCGAGGTCAATCCGGTTTTGGTGCATGCCGAAGGGCAGGGCGTCACGATTGTCGACGCGTTGGTGGTGCCGAAGGAATAGTAATAACTCCCTCCTCAATGTTGTCCCGGCGAAAGCCGGGACGACGTGTTGAGAAAGGGTGCACTTTTAGCTCACCGCCCCCTGAAATTCGCGGCGCGGCGCTCGGCGGTAGCCTTCACGCCTTCCTTGAAGTCTTCCGTGGCGCGCAGCTTGGTCTGCTCGACGAGCTCATGGTTGGTCGCGGCGAGCACGCGGTCGGCGAGGTTGCCGCGCATCGTGGCGCGGGTGGAGACGAGGCCGAGCGGCGAGCATTCGGCGATCTCCTGCGCGAGCTTCATCGCCTCCGCGCGGACCTGGTCCTGCGGCACCAACACGTTGGCGAGGCCCCAGTGATAGGCCTCTTCGCCGGTGACGCGGCGGCTGGTGTAGAACATCAATTCCGCATTGTTCTTGCCGATCAGCTCGGGCAGCGTGACTGTGAGGCCGAAGCCCGGATGGAATCCGAGTTTGGTAAAGTTCGCCGAGAAGCGCGCTTCGGGGCATGCAACCCGGAAATCCGCCGAGACGGCGAGCCCGAGGCCGCCTCCGATCGCCGCGCCATGAATCGCCGCGACGATCGGCTTCTTGTTGCGGAAGATGCGCACCGCCTGGACGTAGAGATGGTTGATCGGCAGGTTCGAGGCGGGATCGGATTTGGCCCGCTCTTCCTGCTCCTGCCGCGCCGGATCGCTGAAATTGGCGCCGGCGCAGAACGCCTTGCCCTGGGCGGCGAGCACCGAGGCGCGGATTTCGATGTTGTTGTCGAACTCCTCGAGCGCGTCGGCGATCTGGTTGATCAGCGAGACATCGAAGAAATTCAGCGGCGGCTTCCGGATCTCGATCAGGCCGACATGCCCGTGAGTCTCGACGCCGATATCCGTGTACTTGGTCATGATCCGTCCTCGTTGAATTAGCGCAGGCCAAGGCCGCGGGCGATGATGCCGCGCAGCACCTCGGTGGTGCCGCCCTGGATTGTCAGCTTGGGCGCGGTCTTGATGGCGAAATCGAGCTGTTTCTCCAGCGTCTCGCGGTTGGTCGCGGTCTCCTCGACAAAGGCGGCGAGATCGCGGACGCGGTGCGGCAATTGCTGCTCCCACACAGTGCCGATGTCCTTCACGATCGAAGCTTCCACCACCGGCTCCTTGCCTGCCTGCAGCATGCCCGCGACCGACACCGACATCCGGCGCATGGTGTGGACTTGCGCCACCAGCCGGCCAATGCCTTCGGCGCTGCGGGTGTCGGGATTCTTGCCGACCGCGCGCACCAATTCGGTCAGCACGTAATAGGTTTCAAGGAAACGCTCGGGGCCGCTTCGTTCATAGGCGAGCTCGCTGGTCGCCTGCTTCCAGGCGCCGTCGATTTCGCCGAGCACGTGATCGTCGGGAACGAAGTAATCGGTGAACACGACTTCGTTGAACTCGAACTGTCCGGTGATCTGGCCGATCGGGTTCACCTTGATGCCCGGCTGTTTCATCTTGACCAGAAACTGGGTCAGCCCGTGGCGGCGATTTTCCTTGGTTGGCGGCGAGGTGCGGAAGATCGCGATCATGTAGTCGGCGATATGCGCCGACGAGGTCCAGATCTTGGTGCCGTTGACCAGGTAGCCGCCGTCGGTCCTGGTCGCGCGCGTCTTCGCCGCGAACAGGTCCGAGCCGGAATTCGGCTCGCTCATGCCGATGGCAAAGCAGAGCTCGCCGCGGCAGATGCGCGGCAGGATGTCCATCTTGATGTGCTCGGGCGCGTACTTCAAAAGCACCGGCCCGCTCTGGCGGTCGGCGACGAAGAAGCGCCGGGTCGGCGCATTCGCCACCCGCATTTCCTCGGTCACGACATAGCGCTCGAGGAACGAGCGTTCCTGGCCGCCATATTTCTTCGGCCAGGTCATGCCGAGCCAGCCCTTGGCGCCGACGCGGCGGGAGAATTCCGGTGCGTCGTTGTCTTCGCGATTGGGCGCGTGAGGATCGAAAGTGCCGGCGGCTATCTCCTCCGCGAGGAAGGCGCGCACTTCCTTACGAAGTTGCTCGCATTTTTCCGGCAGGCGGATCGGATCGAATCGAAGGGCTGCGGTCATCTGATGTCTCTCTAATCTCAGCGCGAGGCCACCAGCGGCCACAATTCATCGGCACCACGGTCGGCGACGAGCTTGCCGAGCTCGACCGCCCAGTAGCTCTCCGAGCCGAAATCGTCGCGCCAGGCGAGCGCGCGCAGCGAGTAGCGATGCAGGATGTGCTCGACGGTGAAACCGATCGCGCCGTGCACCTGATGGGCGATGCCGCCGCCTTTTTCCGCCGCTTCCGAGCAGCGGATCTTTGCCGACGCCGCTTCCAGGAACACCGCGGCGTCGCCGAGCGACTTGGCGTGAGCGATGGCATCGGCCGCGGATGTCGCGGCTGCCAGTGCCGCGGCGGATTCGCCGGCGAGGCGGGCGAGGTTGTGCTGGACCGCCTGGAATTTCGAGATCTTCTTCTCGAAGGCGACGCGCTCGTTGGAATAGCGGACGGAGATGTCGAGCATCGATTCCAGCGCGCCCGCGATCTGGAGCGAGCGCACCACGCCGCCCATCAGCATCAGAGCGGTCTGGTCGAAGCCATCAGGCGCAGGCTTGATCGCAACCGGCCGCAGCTTGTCGAGCGTAACCGTATCGCTGTGGTCGCCGCCAAGGCCGATACCGGTCTCGATCCGGCATTTCGTGGCATCGACGAGTGCGATCGAGATGCCGTCATTGCCGCTTGCCAGCACCGCGAAATGTTTGGCTTGCTTCGCGAACGGCACGGCGCGCGCGCGTCCGGAAAGGCTGCCGTCGGCGTTGCGCCTGATGCGGTCCTTCGGACTTGCCGGCACAACCGTCATCTCCGCTTCAGGGGAGGCAATTCCGGCCTGCGTCAGCAGCCAGCCCGCCAGCATGGTTTCGGCCAGCGGAACGGCGATCGCGTGCCGCCCGGCGACGTTGAGAACCGCAAAGCCTTCTGCGAGGCTCGCGCCGGAACCGCCGAGATGATCAGGTACCCAGGAGAGCGGCAGGCCGGCTTCGGTCAGCGCCCGCCACAGCGGCGCTTTCCATGCGCCCTGCTTGTCGTGATTGATGGTCTGGGCATCGGCGAGATCGGCGAAAATCTTCTCCGCGGTCTCGGCGACGATGTTTTCACTCTCCGCCACAGCGTTCCTCTTGTTGATTGGCTTGGGTACCCGACAGTTCGGCTGCACCCCGCATGTACCGTTCTTGCGCTCAATGATGGGGAAAAGCCATAGCCGTGACAAGCGTTGCCCGCAGGGCCATCTGCGACCGCGGCATGCGATCCACGACGCGACGACTAAATTCCGCGGAGCGGATTTCGCAGATTTTCAAGGACGTCGCTGCTCGATATGGTATGCCACCATGAGGATGATCCCGGAAAAGTGGGCTCCGGTTTTCCAAGAGGATCGTGCTCGAACAGAAAGCTCTTCAGCTCGGAACAACAAGGGAAATGCAGATGTCGAAGGATGGTTTGTGCGCGATCGTGACGGGGGCTGCATCGGGTCTCGGCGCCGCCACTGCGCAAATCCTCGCCAAGGAGGGCGCGCGCATCATCGTCAATTATTCCAACAGCAAGGCGGAAGCCGAGCAGACCGCCGATCTTTGCCGCAAGCGGGGAGCCGAGGTGCTGGTCGTGCAGGGCGACGTCTCGCGCGATGAGGATTGCAAGAAGATCGTCGCGGCCGCGAGCGGCTGGGGGCGGCTGGACGTGCTCATTAACAATGCCGGCACCACCAAGCATGTGCCGCATCACAATCTCGACGGGCTCTCGGCGGATGACTTCCAGCGCATCTACGCTGTCAACACGATCGGTCCGTTCCAGATGGTGCGCGCCGCGCGTGCGCTGCTGGAAGCCGGCGCCAAGGCGTCAGGCCGGCCCTCGGCGGTGGTCAATGTCTCGTCGGTCGCCGGCATTTCCGGCGGCGGTTCGTCGATCGCCTATGCCGCAAGCAAGGGCGCGCTCAATACCATGACGCAGTCGCTGGCCCGCGCGCTGGCGCCCTTGATCCGCGTCAACACCGTGTGCCCGGGCTATATCGATACGCCCTGGTTCACCAAGGGCCGCGGCGAAGAAGGAGCCAAGCAGGTGCGCGATGCCGTGGTGGCGCGGGTGCCGCTGCAGGTTGCGTCGACGGCGGAGGACATCGCGAACCTCGTCTGCTTCCTGGCGAGCCCGGCATCGAGCAACATGACCGGCGAGTTCGTCCGCATGGACGCGGGCATGCATTTGATTCAGTGATGCGCACTCGGCCTTGCCGACGTCATCGCGATAGCTCGCGACAAAATTGCAGAGCGAATTTGCGCTGAAGCGACGAAGCAATCCATCTCTGCGCTCGCGACGCTATGGATTGCTTCGTGGAACCCGTCATCGGGCGCGCATTCGCGCGATCCGGCTCGCGATGACGGACGTGACGGCCTGCGGCGTCACCTGTTGCCCGGATCCGAGATCACGCGGCTCGCAACCAACCGATTCCAGATGAACAGCACCACCAGCGCGCCGATCGTGGCTGTAATGAAGCCGGCGCCCTGCTCGGGACCGTAATGGCCGATCGCCTGGCCGATCAGGGTCGCGAGAAATGCGCCGGCGATGCCGAGCACGGTGGTGAGGATGAACCCGGTCGGGTTGTTGCGGCCCGGTGACAGGATTCGCGCGATGATGCCGGCGACGAAGCCGACAATGATGACCCAGATGATGCCACTCATGTATGTCGTCCTCTCCCGTTGGAAACCAACGCCCCGTCAGAGCCGGCCTGACAATTCTTCGCCGCTCGGCAGCCTGCCGTCCGGTGTCAGATGGTTGATCGCATCGGGCAGATACCGGCTGAGACCGCTCAGCAGATCGTCTCGCGACAATCCGCTTTGCGACGCGAGCGAGTTGATCTGATCGGCGCCGAGCGCGTTGGCGAGATCGCCGGGCGAGATCGACTTGTTCGGCCCGTTGCTGACCCAGGAATTGGCCGCTTCGCCATGACCGTTTTGCTGAAGCTGATTGAGCAAATCGCCAAGACCGCCGCTCAGCACGCTGCCGGCCGCGCCGCCCGCGAGCAGTCCACCCAACCCGCCCTTCAGCAGGTCGGACAGTCCGCCGCCGCCCGTTCCACCGGGCAGGCTCGCGGCTACATTGCCGGAGGGCGGGGGCACCTGTGCCGGCTTCGGCGCCGGTGCATCAGGCTCGCCTCCGGTGAAATGCTTAACGGCTTTCCAGGCAAGCAATGCCAGGATTGCCATCGTCATCGGCGACATTCCGCCGCTGCTGCTGTCAGATTGAGCGCTTGGCGTGCTCGGGCCACGCGGGCCGTTCTGCATGCCGTTGAGGACGTCGAGTAGACCCATGATCGTCTCCTGCCACAACCGTGCCCCGTGCTTGAAGCATAACGGTGGCCCATGAGGGTTACAAGGCATCGCGATCAGCGCCGGCGGTCTGCCCGATGGGCAGTCATCGCTAGTTCTGCTATCGAGCCGCGATGCATGGATGTTTGGTTTAATGAACAAGGATCGGCCGATCGGCATTGCGGGCGCCGGCAGCATCGGGTGTTTCGTCGGCGGCATGCTGGCGGTATCCGGCCGCCGCGTCGCAATGCTGGCGCGGCCGAGGGTGGTGGAGGAAATCACCGCCAACGGACTGCGGGTCACGAGCTTCGATGGATCGGAGCAGAGGGTTTCCGCAAGCGGGCTCTTGCTGTCCGACGATCCCTCGATCTTCGGCGATGCCCAGGCGGTGCTGGTCACGGTCAAGAGCGCCGACACGCGCGAGATAGCGGACCTCGTCGCGCGCCACGCGCCCCCTGACGTCGTGGTCATCAGCCTGCAGAACGGCGTCGGCAATGCCACGCTGCTGCGCGACCGCCTGCCGGGACGGCGCGTGCTGGGCGGGATGGTGCCGTTCAACGTGGTTGCTCTTGGCGACGGACGCTTTCATCGCTCGACCTCGGGCGACATCGTGATCGCGCAGGACGAGGCCAACACGGCAGCGATGCTGTCGGTGTCGGGCCTCGCAGTGCGCGCCACCGACAACATAGAGGGCGTGCAGTGGGGCAAGCTGATCGTCAATCTCAACAATGCGCTCAATGCGCTGTCCAACATTCCGCTGCGCAGCCAGCTCGCACAGCGCGCCTGGCGGCAATTGTTCGCCGACCAGATGGCCGAGGGATTGGCCGCGATCCGCGCCGAGGGCATCGTGCCGGTGTCGCCGACGCCCATCCCGGCAAATTGGATGCCGCGATTGCTGCGGCTGCCGAATGTGGTCTTCGAATTACTGCTCGGACGCACCATGCAAATCGATCCCGAGGCGCGCTCCTCGATGTGGGAGGATCTGCAGCGCGGGCGCCGCACCGAGATCGACTATCTGCAGGGCGTGATCACGGAGATCGCCGACCGGCGCGGGCTCGCGGCGCCGCTGTCGCGCCGCGTGGTGGAACTGATCCGCAAGGCGGAAGCCGACGGTCGCGGCGCGCCCGGGCTTACGGCAGAGCAGATCCGCGCGTCATGACCGGCTTGAAAGGGCTGCTATCGCAGCCCAATTTCGATGTCTCATAGGAGAGAAACAATGAAGCGAATCCCTGCGTTGTTGCTCGCCCTTGCGGCGCTTGGCGCCTGCCCTGCTCGCGCCGCACCACCGACGGTCGTGCCATCGCCCGGCTATGACGCGCGGCTGCAGGAGCAGCGTGCGGCATTGGCCGCGAGAGAACCTGCCATATCCGCGACCAGGAAGGCTTCGCGACACCACACCCGGCGTAGCCGCACGCACTGATGCCCGGAAATTCCGGGCGATGATGGAGATACGGATTGATGCGGCGGCGGCTCGGGGAGGGCGTCAAAGCCGGATCGTCGAATGACCCCATTGTTTGAGCGCCCGCGTCAGCTCTGTGGATGGCAAATCGAAGATTTCCTGGCGAGGCGATATGCCCTGTGGATCGATTTCCAGCGTCTCCTTGAAGAGGAAAGCCGCAAAAACGTCCAGTCCGAGTTCACGCAGGCAAACCGCGGCCATGTGTCTGCCGACCAAGCTCGCCGGCGGTCCAAGGATGGCAGCCACCGCATAGGCCTCGGCGGCCTTCCGCCAATCCTCGCGCAGGTAATGCACCTGCCCCAGCTCGACCCACGCCTTTGAATCGTACGGGTCCACTCTTGTGACTTCCGTGGCCCTGGTTGTTGCGAGTTCCATCTCGTTGAGCCAAATCGCCTCCTTGGTGCGGCTCTCCATGACGGCATGCAGGTTTTCCCGGGCCAGAAGCTCCTGCGCCGGCGTTGCTGGCCTGAGGTTTCGGGCGTGATGTTCGGCCAGATCCATGATGCGAACGAGCTCTGCGCGATCGCCTGTCCGCTGGGGAACGAACCCCATTCCACGATAGAACCGGCTCCTGAGCAGGCGGGAGATGAAGCATTCGTCGCTGGGCCCAACAGCGGCGATCGCGCTTTCCAGCCGGTTGCCCCATTCGGCGAGGTCTTCCGCCGGAGCCTTGGTCTTCGCCTTCTGCACGAGCATCATCGCGGTAGCGTTGAATCTCACATGGGGGTGGCCATCGCAGTCGAGCGCGAGGTGCTCGAAACACGACATCGTTTCCGCGTCCCAGCCTGCACGGCGGGTCGCCAAGTTTGCCATGAACTGCGCAGATGCCCTGCAGAAGGCGAGTTCGCCCGCGTGTGGATCGGCAGTGCTCGCCGCCGCTTCGTGCTCAGCTATCAGTGCGAGCAGCAGATCGTAGAAGCACAGGGAATGCAACAGGGCCGCCAGCCGGCTCTTCCGCGCGGCCGGCAGATCGGCCCATCCGTCGATGCTGTCGCAGAGCGTGCGCCATCGTTCGGTTCGAAGATGATCTGCCAGTTCGCGAGGGTCGCCGAGCGCATAGTCTCGGCCCGCTTGCTCGGCCAATTGATCGCGAAAACCGGGTGCCAGAGCTCGTTGCGGGATGAAGGGAGGGCCGTCCGGGTTCGCGAATGCCTGCCACCCTGCCTCGATCGAGCCGGCGTGGGCCGGTCCGATCTGAAACGGGCCCAGGTCAAGGTAAGGCCGAAGCAGCCAAGTCGAGAACCTGGACTCCAGGTTATCGCCGAGCACGGACTAGCCGAACCTCGCACTCAGCATGCCGCTGCACGCCGAGGTGACGTACTCGGCGCTCTTCTTCTTCTTTTTCATCCAGGCGTGATACTCGGTGTTGAGCTTCTCGAAGCCCGCTGCATACTCAGGGAGTGTCGCCCGAAAGACTTCGATAGCCGGCGCAAGCGCCTGATACATATGGCAGACAGGCATTCGTTCGAACACCCGGTCCCGTCCCTTGACGCCGCGCGTCAGCGCCGCGATCGTCTCCCAGGTCCCGATGAGCAACTGCACGGCTGCCTTGTCGTCCTCGTTCGAGCTTGTTGCCATCGCTTGCGCGCCAAGTCTCCGGCGAACAATCTCGGCAGCGTGATAGTGGGGATCCATTCGCAGGTTTTCGGTTGCGATTATCAGCTCGTTCTCATTCATCTGCTTTTTCCTATGAATTGGTCAACCTAGGGCCGCAATAATCATGAAGCCTACCCCGGCGCGCATCGGTTCACAAGATTATGCCCAGAAGCGCATCTCCATGGCCTCGATCATCGCGGCGGAGATATCGCGATGGCGCTCCGCTTCAACCTTCCGGTGTTGCAGATCGAACACGTTCGCGAGCGCCTTGTGACAATGCGCGGCAAGCGGCCGCATGCCGAGCTCCGTGGCAAGGGACAGGCTTTCCGTGAGCCAGCCCTCGGCGTCGCCCAATTCGTTCCGATATGACTCAACCTCGCCCAGCATTCGCAACGAATATGCTTCGTTGGCTCGTTCGCCGTGCTGGCGCGCCAATTCGAGCGCGCGTTGCGCAGCGTTGCGCGCGTCATTGTCCCTTCCGAGCAAAAGGTAAGCTTCACTGACATAAGCGAGGCGAAGGGCGTGACGCGCAACGAACCCGCGCGACTGCGCCAGTTCAATGCTCCGCTCGAGAATGGGAATGCCCTCATTGGCGCGGCCGGACAGGGCAAGTCCATAGCCGAGGTGCAGCGAGACGTAGGCAAATCCGACCGGGCTGTCGGCGAAGGCTCCCGCTGCCAGGGAGCGCTCGAATGAACGCAGTGCCCGGCGCAGATTACCCTGGCGCAACGCGACAACGCCCAGTCCCAGATGGGCATAACCGCAGCTGAATGGGTGGCCCGCCGTTTCTGCGATCCGGAGCCCATCCTCGCCGATACTGAACGCCTCGGAAAAATTACCGGTATCGGCAAGGCCCCACGCAATGAAGCTTCGTGAGAATGAGGACGGCAGGACAAACATGCCAAAGCGCTCACCGACCAGTTCGCCGTTCAAATTGGTCGCATTCCAGCCAAAATACTCCCGGGCTTTCGCATAACTGCCGCGCGTATGGTGCGCCAGGCCGAGCGGCAGGTTCGTGACCACCCGCAGCGGCAGATCGGAGACCTGGTCGGCCACGGTGAGCGCCTGTTCGCCTGCATCGATCGATTGTGGATATTGGCCGAGCATCCAGAACTGCTCGGTCAGATGGGATTGCACCCAGCCCATGCGCTGCTTGTCGTCAATCTGGGCCGCCAGCCCGCCAGCCTCGTCCAGATATGTCGCGATGCGCCTGCGATCACCAAGCGGTTGCAGAACGTTGCGGATGTCGAACCGGATGTCGATTGCCTTGCGGATCGTCTCGATGTCTTGTGGCAGTTGCGCCAGGGCGTCGAGAGCCTGCTCGAGCAGGATGACCGCCTCGGGATAGGCCTCGCGATCGGCGGCCTTTCGTCCCGCCTCGCGCAGATACATCACCGCCTTCTCCGGGAGCTGACCGCGGAGCGCATGATCAGCCAGGCGTTCGACCTGCTCGCCGATCCGGCCGGCATATTGACGTTCGATCGCGTCGACCACCAGTCGATGGATCTCGCGCCGCTTGTCGCTTCGCAGGCCCGCGTAGGCGACGTCGTGGGTGAGGGCATGCTTGAAGGAAAACTGCAGGTCAGGAAAAAGCTGGGTGGGATAAATGAATTCCGCCGCTTGAAGATTGCCGAGAAGACCGCGGAGTTCGCTGTCATTGAGGCCGCAAATGTCATGAATCAGCGACAGCGGGACATCTTGGCCGACGACGGATGCTTCCTGGAGCAGTCTTTTTTCGGCTTTGGGGAGCGTATCGATACGCGCCGCCAGAACGGCTTGTACCGTCGGGGGGATTTCGTTTCCCGAGAACGGCTTGTTGATGGTGTAATGCTCGCGTGTCCCCTGCAGCACCTTGCGATCGACCAGCGTGCGGACCAACTCCTCGAGAAAGAACGGATTTCCCCCTGCGCGATCGAGAACAAATCGCTTGAGGCCGTCGAGCGCCGCATCGGATCCAAGCAGGGATTGCAGCAGTTCGGTCAGGCTCTCACTCTCAAGAGGCTCAAGACGCAAATTTCGATAGTTCGGCCGCCCCTTCCATTGGTCCTGGAATTCGGGACGGTAGGTGACGAGCAGCAGCAGCCGCGCATCGCGCGCATTCACGATGATCTCGTCGAGCAGGCCTAGCGTCAGCGAATCGTTCCAGTGCAAATCCTCGAAGACCGCGACAACGGGCTGCACGCGGTTCTCGCGCAACAGCAGTTTGGTAATGGCCTGATAGGTGTGTTGTCGGTGCTGAAGGGGATCGAGCGACTGAAAGGGATGCCCCGCGTCCAGCGCATCCAGGAGATCGAGCAGCGGCGCAATCGTATCCTGCAGCAAGGGGTCGAGCGACAGGACCTTCTCGGTCACCTTCTCACGGATCGAGTTCGGATCGTCGCGCCGGTTGATCTTGAAATAATAGTGGCGCAACAGCTCGATCACCGGGAGATATGACGCTGCGTGTCCGTACGACGCTGAGTTTGTCTCGAGCAGCAGACAGCCTGTGGTGCGGCTCGAATGGACAAATTCGTGGATCAGGCGCGACTTGCCCATGCCGGGCTCGCCGACGACGGCCACGACCTGGCCGTGCCCGGCGCGCGCATGCTCGAGCGCCTGCTCGATCTGCTTCATCTCGAGCGTGCGTCCGACAAAGGGCGTCAGCCCGCGCCACGCCGCCGCCTGAAACCCCGTGCGTTCGGTGCCACCCTCGGTGATCTCATAGACTTCGACGGGATAGGCCAGTCCCTTGATCGGCAGCGCGCCCAGCGGCTTCGCCTCCACATATCCTTCGACCAGGCGCATTGTGTCGGTGGTTGCCAGGATCGAGCCCGGCAGTGCCATTTGCTCCATCCTGGACGCGAGATGGGCGGTCTGTCCGACAATCGTGTAGTCCATGTAGAGGTCGTTGTTGATCGACGACACCACGATCTCACCGGAATTGATGCCGACACGTATCGTAATTGGCGTGCCATGGAGCCGGCGAATCTCCTCGGCACGCTGCGAGATCGTCTGCTGCATTCGCAGGGCCGAATAGCAGGCCCGGACGGCATGATCTTCATGCGCAACGGGGGCGCCGAACAGCGCCATGATCCCGTCGCCCATGACCCTGCTGACCATTCCTTCGTAATGGTGGACGGCTTCCAGCATGAGATCGAGGATCGGATCGAGAAGCTTCTGCGCCTCCTCCGGATCGCGATCGGCGATGATTCCAAACGAGCCCACGATGTCGGCGAAGAGAACGGTGACCTGCTTGCGCTCGCCCTCGAACTCCTGCTTCGACGTCAATATCTTTGCAGCGAGGTGTTTGGGTGTGTAGGTGCCGGGAGATCGAAATCGATCTGTCGCGCGATGCTCCGGATATTGTCCGATCGGGTGAGCACATTGCGAACAAAACCGGGAGCCTGGCAGAACGGGGCTGCCGCAATTGGGGCAATCAGGTGCGAGAGGAGCCGCGCACTCCTCGCAAAACTTCGCTTCTGGTCGATTTTCGTGCTGGCATTTCAAGCACTTCATGGAATAACTCAACCAAAGGCCGCCAACTCATAATATTCTACCGCGGCGCGGAATCGGCGGCAACCTGACGGTGCGCGTCAATACCGGCGAGATCGCCGTTGAGTTGTGCAAGCCTTATGTTGAGGGCGATCCTTGAACGCGGCTCGTATCTTCAGACGCCATCACCCGCACTTCGGCGCGAGCGCTGATTTGGACAACGGGTCATGCGCGCCTGCCTGATGATCGGGGATCGGGCAGTGTCGACGCAGGATGAATGTTTCATCTGGCGGCAGGACGGCCGGCGCGGAGCCGCCGCTCTCCCCGGTCGACGATGGCTCGCGGGGACTGCGAGGGTCAGCCCCGTTTTGCCGATTTGGCCGGTGGCGACGGCTGCGAGGTGAACAGCTTCTTGAGGTCGTCGAGGCCTTGAGAAAGCAGCGGCCAATCGCACGAGAAGGAGTTCTTGGCGCATTGGGCGGCCCTGATGCGCGCAGCGTGCTTGACCGGGCTTGCGACTGGCACCGGCACCTTCGCGGTCTCGGCGCGCAGGGATACCGGCTCGACTTGCCGCCGCGGCTGTTGCTGCGGTCGTTGTTCCTGCGGTTGTTGTTCCTGCTGCTGCTCCTGTTGCTGCTCCTGGCGCTCGAGCTGCTTCGCATTGAACGCTGCCGCGATGTTCGATCGGCGCTGGCTCTCCAGGTAGCGTGTGTATTCCTGGTCGATCTTCTTTTGTTCGTCGGGCGTCGGATTGGGCCCGGCAATATCGAAGGAGCGGTCCTGCATGAAGTCGTAATAGGTGTAGCCACCGCCGGGCTTGCGGCGTCCGGCGAATTTGGCGTTGCATTCGGCAAGTTGCGCAGTCTTGTCTTGCTTCGTCTTCGCCTTTTCGGCGAGATCGGCGCAATCCTCGAAGTCCTTGGGTCCGCTGCGCCACCATTGCGCATATCCGCTCATCGGCGCCAACTCGAAGCAAGCGACAACCGCAGCAATGGCGAACGCCGATGGTCGTGAAACGATCACGGACATTGAGTCAAACTCGAACGAACACTGATTCACCCCATTGTCGCCATTTTGGCCGCGCTTGTCACGCTGGAACCGGGCGATGATGGAACTGGCGGACCTGCCGGGTTGCGGCTGTGGCTCGTGCGACACAGCACATGCTTTTAATTTAATTGAAGAATTCCTGGCTTGCTCCACCCGCTGCCGATCATCGGCCCCGGGCGGCCGACCTTCCGCTCAATCGCGCCTCGGAATCAGTGGTCGGGCCGGATGATGACCTTGGTGTGCCGTTCAGGATTGGCGAGGTCCGCAAAAGCCTGCGCCACGCCGTCGAGGCCCGTGGTGGCGGTGACCATTGCGGCCGCGTCGACCTCGCCCTCGGCAATCAGGCGCAGCGCAAGCGCGAATTCGTCCGGCGTGTAGGCATAGACATATTGCAACGACAACTCCTTGAGCACGCCGAGCAGGGGTTCGGAGGTGTCGCTTTCCATGCAGACGCCGACAACGACGATGCGAGCATCGCGCGGCGCGCCTTCGAACACCTGCTGCAGCAATCCGGGAATGCCGACACATTCGAAAATCAGACCGGGCTTGAGTGGCGGCAGGAAAGACCGGAGCGGCGGCCGCGCCGCCGTCTGCTCCGGCGTCATTTCCGCGTGCTGCGCCCAGGCCGTGAACGGCTGCGTCTCCGCGGGATTGACCACGACATCGGCGCCCATCTTCGCCGCGAGCGCCCGCCGTGCCGGCGAATAGTCTGATGCCACGATCGGGTGCAGACCGCGCAGCTTCAGCGCGGCGATCACGGCGAGACCAATCGGTCCGCAACCGATCACAAGCGGCACCTCATCGCCGTTGATGTTGGCCTTTGCCACCGCATGGATGCCGACCGCAAGCGGCTCGGTCAAGGCGGCGTGCTCGGCGGCGAGGCCGTTCGGCACCTCGATCATCAACGGCTCGCTCAGCACCATCCGCTCGGCGTAGCCGCCGACGATGTCGTTGGAATAGCCGATGCCTTGCGGCCCGTTCGCGCCGAGCAGGATCGGCATCGAACAGACGCGCGTGCCAGATTTGAAGCGCTTTTCGGTCCCCGGCCCGTGGTCGAGCACCTCGCAGCAGAATTCGTGGCCAAACACGACATCGCGCGACAGGTCCATCGGCCTGCGGCCGGGGAAATGCTTCATCAATTTCGCGGTGTGTCCGGCGTGCTTGCGCGCGTGCAAATCCGAACCGCAAATGCCGCAAGCCAGCGTCTTGACCAGAACCTGTCCGGCCGCCGGCACAGGGTCGGGAATGGTATCCGTGACGATGTTTCCGTTCCTGAAGACTGCAGCTCGCACGGTCTGTCTCCTATACCGAACGCAAGAATGTCCCGCTCTTCGTACCGTCGAACGCCACGCGGCAGAATGCGGCGGCGATCGCGACGACTTCGTCCACCGGTTGCGGATAATGTTTGGATACCCATCGTAGCGCGATGCTGACGACGGCGCCGACCATGCCGATCGGCAGCAGCGCGGCGGAAGGGTCCTTGTCGTGTCGTTTTGGATCGACGGGTGGCGGCACCAGGATGTCGCTGAACGTGCGCAGCGCGTCGAGCTTGACCGCATCGACCGCCGGGCTGATGCCGGATATCTCGAGCAGGAACACGCGCGCCGGCTTCGGATGTTCCTTCAGCCGCGTGAAGTAGAGCGTGAGCGTCGCAAGCAATCTGGCCTCGGAGTCGGTGCCCGCGGCATTGGCGGCGGCTGCCATTTCCTCATGAAGGCGGCCGACGACGTGGGTATAGGCCGCGATCAGCAGCGCTTCGCTGTTGGCAAAGGATTCGTAGAAATAGCGCTCGGTCAATTCGGCGGCTTCGCAGATCGCCTTCACGGTCGCGCCGCGGTAGCCGACCTCGCCATAAACCTCGATCGCAGCGTCGATGAGCCGCAGCCGGCGTTCGGCACGGCGCGCGTCGGCGTTCATGCCGCCATACAGTCGGGCTTTGCGGCTGGCTTCCATGAAGTATGATATTGACACGATGCATTGTCAGATGTCAAGGTGTCTGACAGGAAGCATTGTCAGCACGAATGGCTAGGAGAGCCGAGGCATGTCCGCTCATTTCGACGTGTTGATCGTTGGCGCGGGCCTCTCCGGCATCGGGGCCGGTCATCATCTGCAGAAGAATTGCCCGGACCGCAGCTACGCCATTCTAGAGGCGCGCGATTGCATCGGCGGCACCTGGGATCTGTTCCGCTATCCCGGCATTCGCTCCGATTCCGACATGTACACGCTTGGCTATTCGTTCCGGCCCTGGACCGAGCCGAAGGCGATCGCCGATGGGCCGTCGATCCTCAACTACGTGCGCGAAACCGCGCGCCTCTCAGGGATCGACAGGAATATCCGCTTCAACCATCGCGTGGTGCGCGCCGACTGGTCGTCGGCGGAGTCGCAATGGACGGTGGAAGTCGAGCGCGGCGCGGAGAGGACAATCGAGCGCTTCACCTGCAACTTCCTGTTCATGTGCAGCGGCTACTACAAATACGACAAGGGTTATACGCCTGACTTTCCCGGCATCGCCAATTTTTCCGGCCGGGTGGTCCATCCGCAGAAGTGGACCGACGACATCGACTACGCCGGCAAGAAGGTGGTGGTGATCGGCAGCGGTGCGACCGCGGTGACGCTGGTGCCGGAACTGGCCAAGGCGGCCTCGCATGTCACGATGCTGCAGCGGTCGCCGACCTACGTGGTCGCGCGCCCGGACAAGGACAAGATCGCCGACTGGCTGCGGGCGAGGCTGCCGGCCATGGCCGCCTACGGCATCACGCGCTGGAAAAACGTGCTGTTGGGCATGTATTTCTACCGGCTCTGCAAGCGCAATCCCGAGCGCGTCAAGAAGCTCATTCTTGGCGGCGTGCGCGCCGCGCTGGGTCCGGACTACGACGTCGCGACGCATTTCACTCCGCGTTACAAGCCGTGGGATCAGCGTCTCTGCCTGGTGCCGAACGGCGATCTCTTCGAATCGATCAGGAACGGCACGTCGTCGGTCGTCACCGAAGAGATCGACACCTTCACAGCGAAGGGGATCAGGCTGAAATCGGGTACGGAACTCGACGCCGACATCGTGGTGACGGCGACCGGCCTCGATCTGCAGGTGCTGGGCGGGCTCGATGTCAGCGTCGACGGCACGCGCGTCGATTTCTCGAAGACCATGAGCTACAAGGGGCTGATGTATAGCGGCGTGCCGAACCTCGCAGCCGCGTTCGGTTACACCAATGCGTCATGGACGCTGAAATGCGACCTGACCTGCGAGTATGTCTGCCGCATGCTCAACTACATGAAGGCGAACGGCTACGCGCAATGCACGCCGCGCCGCAACGATCCCACGATCACCGAATTGCCGTGGGTCGATTTCTCCTCCGGCTATGTGCAGCGCGCCGTTCACAAGATGCCCAAGCAGGGCTCGCGGCGGCCGTGGCGGCTGTATCAGAACTATGCGCTCGACATCGTCAGCTTGAGATTCGGTGCGATGAAGGACGAGGCGATCGAATATCTGCCGGCACGCCGGTCTGAGTCGACGGAGCCGGCCGGCCGGGCGGCGTAGAGGGCGCACCGTCAACGCTGGGCCCGATGCACGCGGTTCAATCGGCGCAACTTCGCGCATGGGAGATGTCTGCGCAGGCTGGCGATCAGCCGGCGCCTCTGCTATGGGATGGCCATGCCCGCTGCCGTCTCGCGGGATCGCGGTCCCGTAGCTCAGCCGGATAGAGCGACGGTTTCCTAAACCGTAGGTCGGAAGTTCGAGTCTTCCCGGGATCGCCACATCCAAATCTTCCTCCTGCATGTTCAATAGCTTGACTTCCCGTTAGTCACTCGATTCCGGAACTGCTAGCCAATCGGTGTTCTGGAGCTGTTCGCCAGCTTCGTCATTGCCGCCTCGGACATGTGCTCGTCGATGTAGGTCTGTACCTGTGCCGGCGTCGAGTGGCCGCTCACAGTCATGATCTCCGGCGCGGTGCATCCCGCATGCGCGAGCACAGCGGAGCGCCATCAAAGGACCAGCGAAGGATGAACCTAGGACGATCGAGATCGACCCACTATCGAGCCGCTGGCGCCCGATCGCCGCGCCGCCACTATGGGGTGCTGTCAGCACCCCCCGCAGCGAGGGCAACGCCGGAGGGCGGCACTGCCAGGATCGTTGTGAAAAAAATTGCGAGATCGGTGGGTGTGTCGGACAGGCGAACTTTGGACTGAATAATAGAGCCTTTAGGCCACCCAGCGCAGGAGGGAAGGCCATGGTTGTACCGGTCGTAACGAAGCCCCGTCTGGCTTCCAAACTTTTCCGCGACAACGAGAAGCTTCAAAAGTGTCTCAAGATTCCTAGTGAGCACGTGATCCCCGGATCGCGTGGGGAACATGTTAGCCTGATCCAAAAGGCGCTGATGAGTCTGGGCGTGGCTGTGATTAGCCCTGGCGAGATCGCGAGCGGGAATTTTGGGCCTTCCACTCTCAAGGCAGTTCGGGCGTTCAAGGGACCGCCACGCAACATCATCAATAGGACTTATCAGAATACCCCGGACGACATTGTCGGTCAGATGACCATCGAGCGTCTGGATAACGAAATGGACATCCTTGAAAATGAATCTCCGGCCTCATCCGCTTTGGTAGCCTTCGACGATTTTGGGCCGCCGCACGATCACACCAGATGTCCTCCGCCTTCAAGCGACGCAGAAATCGAGTTGTCGCCAGACGGCACTATGAGCCATGTCGGCACACCGATGAACCCCCTGGGGATCGGTCGGAAGATAAATATCGGAGGAATAAAGGAAGCCATTGGCTTTGAAGATTGCATGCCTGATCCGGCATTGGATCCTGATATGCTGGGCGTTCCCCTCAAGGGCCGTCGGCTTACGTCGTCGATCCCCAAGCACACCGTTAGCGATATCTGTGTTCGGAGTGCTCCCATAGACCGCTTTATGAAACGCGAGATCAAGCGAATCTGCATGCGTGGGGCTCGCCTCACGGTCGTTCAAAGTGTCATGCAAATCCTGGCATCGGACTTTCCCTATTTTCGCGAAATCGGCGTGATCATCGAACAAGGCTTCGTGCCATCGCCGTTTTCACCAGCGGACCAGCGGGCAGGGAAGCCGCGGGAAATAGACAGACCTTTTGTGGTGGTCACCATATTGAACGTGAATCCCGATAACGTGGATCCATTCTAAGCGTTTCCAGCGGACACGCTCGGCGGCGCCGGAGTCGTTGTCCGGCACCGCGAGGTCGCCGGTCTTGATGAGAACAAACGGTCCTGATCGCACCTTAGCGCTGAAGCCATCAAACCGCACGCACTGGAACCTCGAACGCGGCGGACTCCGCTGCGGAGGCGCTCACCGATGCCGATCAGCGTGCCGCGTCAAGCGAGCGCGCGATAGCTGTCCGGCCCGATGACGACGGGATCATGAACGGATCAAAGACAGCTGATAACCTCGACGGGTCCCGTCACGCTAAAATCCGTAGCGCGGCCGCGCTTGGCGCCAGTTCTAAGAGCGGCGCGAAAGCGCCGTCCCCGCGCTGCACCCTTCTCCGAGTATGGTGGAGAGAAGCAGGCCTTTCGTCGAAACGCTCGCCGCACTTGACATTCAAGGGATCGGCCCCTTGGAGCCGAAGCCCGACGTCCCTCCTTCCTCGCCGCAATATACGAGGTCGTTCGGGAGGCTGCTTCCTGGTCGGATGGATCAAGCAAGATTGATTTGTTGACTCGGCTGTCAACTTGAAGCTGGTGGGTTTCGGCGGTAATTGGCGCGCCATATGAGCGCGAGGGGAAACGGGTAGGCCCATGACCAAACTAGCGACAGCGCTTACCGCGACAGTTGTCTCGTTCATGTTTTCGGCTGCAGCGTCGGCGCAAGAGCGTCTTCCGACGATTCCGCCCGACCAGTACACGGACGCTCAAAAGAAAGCTGCCGCGGAATTCCTGGACGCGAGAAAGGTCCCTGTTTTCGGGCCGTTCGAACCGTTGATGTATAGCCCGGAAGTCATGTCTCAAGCTCGCGCCATGGGCGACTATCTGCGGTACAAATCCGCGATCGGCAATACGCTATCTGAACTGGTCATTCTTATTACCGCGCGCGAATGGACCCAGGACTACGAATGGTACGTGCACAAGCCCATAGCGCTTAAATCCGGCATCAAGCCAGAAACCATTGACGCCATCCGAGACGGGCGACGTCCCAGCGGCATGAGCGAGGACGAAGAGATCGTGTATGATTTTTCTACTGAGTTGCACAAGAACAAGCGCGTATCCGACGCGTCGTTTGCTCGCGCCGAGAAGCGTTTCGGCAAGACGGGGGTTGTCGATCTGGTTGGCATTAACAGTTACTACACGCTGCTCGCGATGCAGCTGAACACGGCTCGTTATCCGATGCCGAAGGATGGCGTTGCGCTGCCACGATTCCCGGAGTGAATGCGCCTGGGCAAAGTGGCGGCTTCCGCTTCCGGGAGCCGAGCAAGGCCTTCTGTCAGAATCCAAACTATCTGCAGCCGGTGTTATCGACGATATACCAGGCGAACTCGATGAGGGCTTCGCTGTAACACGTCGGTATTTTTCCGCGATCGCCGACACGATAGATGAATCGCCTGTTGGGTGCGGTATACGTTATCCGCCATGGATATGTCGACCTGATTCCATTTTGCGGGCGCTCGCCGGATACGAGCCGCCTGTTCGGCGCATCATAGGTTTCCCGCCACAAATACATCGCGGTGCGATCGTGGTTTCCGCGATGAGCTTCCTTGCTCGGAGTTTCACGCGATCCCTGTTGCTGAAAGCCTCCAGCCGTCGCGCTGGAGACGCTCGCTGTCAGAAGCCAAAGAGACAAAACCGCTATTTTGCGCGGAGCCATTTGAATGCTCCCGTGTTGGGATGAGATAAAAATAAAGTAACATATTGCGGCCAACGAACTTGAGAAATCGCGTCCTTGCATGCGACATGCAAGATCTACCCAAATTGGGAACCTGATTTCGTTGGGCGAAGCCGAGCGTAGCTGAGCAAGCCGTCCTGTCGTCTTCATGCTACTTTTGCTGGACGGCCCCTCCATGTCCGGCGATAACGGCTGAGATGACCAATACATTACAAGCCTGATGCCGAAGCATCCCACCGTCCCCCCCGCGAGCCACGGGCACAATCAGTCCCAGGCGCTGCAACGTGCCGCGCTCGCGCTGCAGATGCGGCAGTTCAGCGAGGCCGAGCGGCTCGCGGCCGAGGTCTTGAAATCCAGCCGGACCGATATTGCCGCGACGACGATCCTGGCGCGGGCGCTGATAGCGCAGAACCGTGGCGGGGAGGCGATCGCGCCGCTCGAACGGGTTGCGCGCCGGGTCAGCGATGCTGGTATCGAGACCCTGCTGGGCGCGGCGCTCGGCGGCGCCGGCCGCCGCGCCGAGGCAATCGATCTGCTGCGCCGGACCACCGAACGCAAGCCGCCGTTCCTGCCCGCGTTCCAGGAACTGGCGGGCCAATTATCCAGGGACGGGCGCGCCGCCGACGCTGCGGCTGTCATGGAAAGTGCGGTTGCCTTGGCGCCGGGGGCCGTCGATTTGCAACTTGATCTGGCGCGCCTGCTCATCCAGCGCAACGCGCGCGGCAGGGCACGTGCGATCCTGTCGAAGGCGCGCGAGGCCGCACCGGGACATCTCGACATCCTGACGACGCTTGCGCGCGTTCTGCTGCTCGATGGCGATTATGCCGCGGCTGCTGACAGCTACCGACACGCGCTTGCGCTCCGTCCGGACGACGCCGTGACGCGCGCCGATCTCTCGGCCTGTCTTCTCGAAATGGGTGACCGCGATGCCGGCGAGGCCAATTTGCGGCTGGCGTTGCGCGGCCGGCCGCAAATGATCGGTCGCACCACCTATGCGCTGGTCCACTCGTCGCACGGCCGCTTCTTCTTCCGCCCGAGCGCGGTGGCGAAGTTTCTGAGCGAACCGTCCTGAACTGACGGAGCATGATCTAGACGCAAAGGCTACGCGTTTGTCGCGAGGGAAACCGCTACGCACGTTTGCGGATCATGCTTCAAGCCCGGAATTGCCGTCGATAGAGCCCGGGCTCGCGGCTGATCTTCTTGGTCAGCTCATGCACCCGCTGCGTCTCGTCGGGGGTCAGGGCTGCGGTCTCCGCGACCCAGTTGTCGCGCTTGACCGGCAGACACTGCACGACCGGCGTGCCCTTCGGCAGCACGCCGCTGAATTCCTTGTTGTGCCAATGCGCCGGGAAGTGGATCCAGCTGTCACGAAAGCGGTCGCAATCGACCAGCCCGCTCAGCGTCGTGAAGGGCAAATCGAGACGATTGACCGGATGGGTGAAGAACAGCGCGTAGCCTTCCGGCGCTTCGATGGTCCACAGATTGTGAAACTTGATTACGAAGCGGTCGGGTTCGAACAGCGGCGAGCCTTTCACCTGGCTTTCGTCATGGAATCCCACCGGCGAGCGCGGGAAATCGAGTTCGCCGCCGGGCGGGATATCATTGTCCCAGGTGATTTCGCCGTTCTCAACTTTGAGATCGCAGATCAGCGGCAGCAGGAAGCCGCAGGTCATCGCGTCGACGAATGGCGGGCAGCGCTTGACCGTGTCCTCGTCGCGCATGTTGATTGCGTTGAAGGCCTGGGTTGGCATCGCCTTGAGCCAGCCGGGAAGGCCCAAGGTCGCCGGTACCGGCGGCGGGATCTTGCCCTCAAGTTCCGCCGGGCAGCGGAATTTGAGCGTCATCGGTTCGTTGGTGTTGGGCACGGCTCTCTTTCTTGGTTTGGTTGCCTGTCCGTAGGCGGTTTCGCGCCAGCCGATGAGGTGATCTAGCACGCGGCTCCGTCCGGGCGAAAGCCGCGCTGCCGTTCGCGGCGGACATGCCGAGTGAGGTGGATAAGCTGTTGTTATCACGGGCCGGGAGGAAGGGACGCTTCCCGGCTCGCCGGTCCGACACCCCGCGAATTCTTTTCCATCTGCCAATCTGTGCAAGACTTTGCCGTTAGAGATTGGATTTTGCCCGGGGGCGGGCGCATCATGCCGGCGTCGCGGACGACAGGGATCCGCAAAGGCGCAAGGGAGGGATCGATGGCCGAATCGAACGTTGAGACCGCCAACAGGAGCGCCGCGCCATCTTCTGGGGACGGCTCCGGACCGAGCGAACTCGCCGTCGCGACCGTCCGCACCGTGCCGATCGAGCAGGCGCTGTCCCGTACCGAGCACGATCTGCTCGGCGAGGATGATGTGCCGGCCAATGCGCTTTGGGGCATTCACACCAAGCGCGCGGTGATGAATTTTCCGATCACCGGCGTGCCGGTCGGTCATTTCCCAGAATTCGTCCGCGCGTTGGCACTCGTGAAGCAGGCCGCCGCGCGCGCCAACAAACGCCTCGGCTATCTCGCGCCGGAGAAGGCCGACGCGATCGACGCGGCCTGCACGCAGGTCGCGACCGACAGGGTCTACGCCGAATCCTTCGTGGTCGACGCGATCCAGGGCGGCGCCGGCACCTCAACCAACATGAATGCCAATGAGGTGATCGCCAATGTCGCGCTGCGGCTGATGGGCCGCAAGCCCGGCGATTACCATGCGCTGCATCCCAACGACGACGTCAACATGGCGCAGTCGACCAATGACGCCTACCCAACCGCGCTGCGGCTCGCGGTCATTTTCGCCACCCAGCCGCTGGTGCGCGCGCTGGATGACCTTGCCTACGCCTTCAAGGGCAAGGCGGTGGAGTTCGCCGACGTCCTGAAGATGGGCCGCACCCAGCTTCAGGACGCGGTCCCGATGACGCTCGGTCAGGAGTTCGACAGCTTCCACGCCACGGTCAAGGAAGACGTCGCGCGGCTGAACGAGATTTCGGGCCTGTTCCGCGAAGTCAATCTCGGCGCGACCGCGATCGGCACCGGCATCAATGCCGACCCGCGCTATGCCGCTCTCGCCGTCGAGGAGCTGTCGCGGCTGTCGGGCCAGCCGATGGTGCTGGCCTCCAACCTGATCGAGGCGACGTCCGACCTCGGTGCCTTCGTCCTGTTCTCCGGTGTGCTCAAGCGCGTCGCCGTCAAAGTGTCGAAGATCTGCAACGATCTGCGCCTGCTGTCGTCGGGGCCGCGCACTGGCATCGGCGAGATCCGCCTACCCGCGGTGCAGGCCGGTTCGTCGATCATGCCGGGCAAGGTCAATCCGGTGATCCCGGAGGTCGTCAACCAGGTGGCGTATCTCGTGATCGGACATGATCTCACGGTGACGATGTGCGCCGAGGGCGGTCAGCTCCAGCTCAACGCCTTCGAGCCGACCATTGGCTATTGCGTGCTGAGTTCTCTGCGGATGCTGACCGCGGCGATCGATACCCTGACCAAGCGCTGCGTCGAGGGCATCGAGGCCGACCGCGAGCGCTGCCGCAGCCTGGTGCAGGGCTCGATCGGACTGATCACCGCCTTGGCGCCGACGCTCGGCTATGAGGCAAGCTCGCGCGTGGCACGGCGCGCGCTCAAGGAGAACCGCTCCGTCGCCGAGATCGTGCTGGAGGAGAAGCTCATGACCGAAGCGCAGCTCAACCAGCTTCTCGAGCTCGAGGCAATGACGCGCCCGGCGCGGCGACAGGCCCCGGCTCCCAAGGCTTAAACCGCCCGGAACGGGTTTCCGATCCGCCGTCGGTCATAGTGTCTTGATAAACTCGATCAGGGCCTTGCGCTGGTCGGCGTCGAGCGCCGGGCCGATCACGCCGGGACCTTTCGTATTGCTGAATTCGTGCCCGCGATTGGAGTTGCCGCGAAGGCTGGTATCGAGCGCGAACCCGCCCGCGATGGAATCGCTGCGATAACCGAGGTTGACCGGATCATACTCGCGATGGCCGAGCACGGGCTTTGACGGCCGCTTCTCCGCCGGCCCGAGCAACGCCTCGATGGTCGGCACCGAGCCATTGTGGAGGTAGGGCGGCGTTGCCCAGATGCCGTTGAGCGGACGGACCTTGTAGGCCAGCGGATCGGCGACGTCGGGCGGACGATAGCCGTCCATTTCCGCGCGCCGTTTTTCGGAGATGTTGTTCTGGACGTACCAGTAATTGGCGGCCTTCACGACAACGTCGCGGAGGGCGGGTCCGAAGGCGCTGCTCGTCAGGCCGAGCGAAGCCGGCACGTCGAGTGTCCGGTTCTTCATGTCCACCGCCTGCGCCGGGTCGGTGCCGATATGATCGATCGGAATGCCCTCGACATCGAGCAGCGGTTGACCGATGTCGTTCTTGACCCACCACTTCGGGTTCTTGAACAACGCATAGGCCTCGTTCTCGGGCAGCGCCTTGCTCGCGATTGCCGGCAGATGGCAGGGTTCGCAGATCTTCTTGTAGAGTTCGCCACCCTTTCGCGCGAGGTCCATGTTGATCGGCGGGAAGAAGTCCGGCCAGCGCGGCGACTCCAGGCCGCCAAAGCCCTTGTCTTGCGACGGCCCGTCCTGGCCGGCAATCATCCGCTCCATGGCAAACAGCTCGTCGATGCGTGAACTCGACTTGAACAGCCCCTTGTCGGGTGCGATCAGGTTCAATTCGGCGCTGACGCCGAGCGACTCACCGGCATTGCGCACCATCGGCTGCATGATCGAGCGGTTGTACTGCACCCAGGTGAACCACGGCGCGTTCCAGATCCGGGGGAAGTGCACCGGCGCCGAATGGGCGGCATAGTTCTGCGGCCGCTGCAGATCGAGCGCAAACACCTGGTTGCCGATCCGATTCAGCGCGTCGAGCCGTGCATAGCCTTCGTCGACGCTGTTGGGGGCGACGCTGTCCTCGAGCGCCTTGATCTTGGCGTACTGCTTCAACACCAGATCGAGCTGCGCGCGCAGTTCCATGCGCTCGTCAAGGGTTGCATCCTCGCCGAGGATCTCGGCGGCGAAGCGGGAGAAGCGACCGGGCCAGTATCGCGTCAGCAGCAGCGACAGGCCGAGCCCCTTCTGCAACTGGAACAGGTTGGTGTTCGCGGGGCCGCCGTCGATGACGACGCGGACGTTGTTGTACGTGATGCTGCCGGTATGGCAGGCCGAGCAGGTGAGCCCGATCCCGTTCATGTCCGACTTGTCGCGCGGATTGCGCCAGGGAGCTCCGTTCGCGTCCAGCATCGCGGTGCCCTTTGCGAAGCCGATCGGGAGTTCATGCTGTTGGCCATCGATGACCGTGTCCGGAATGAAGCCGTAACGGGCGAGATAGCTGATATCGCTGAAGCGGCCGGCACGGGTGAACAGCAGCGGCGGAAGCGTCGGCTGCTCCAGCGCCTTGAACCACTCATAGGGAATGCCAAAAGTGCGCGTGCCCTGATCGGCGTGATAGAACCAGCTCAGTTCTTTCGGATCGACATTCTGCTTCAGCCAGACCGTCTTGGCCGGCGGCTGGTAATCGACGATCCGAACGTGGAAGCCCTGCCACAGCGTCTCAAGATCATCCTTGAAGTAGAGGACGCCTGCGACAATCAACGCCCCGATCAAAAAAACAGCATTTTTCCGCCGCATGCCCGTCTCCGATCCTCCGTCACTGCAGGTGGTATTTCATCAGGTATTAAAAATCGCCGAAACACCTCGCGTTTAGCGTGTATATCGGATATCGCCATCCTATAGTGGTGGCGCTTGGTCCACCAATGAAATCGGCGTGTGAGCCATTTCGCGATCGGTGGACGGATGCCGTGACGTTTGCGCGGATCGCGGCCAAAAGCTAGAAACGGCTGAGCCAAACGACAAGGAGATGGCCGACTTGCAGGCGGCCCGCGCGCAACAACTCACGATCGAAATCGCGAACAAGGGCGCAGTGTCCGGGCTGCTGCTGCGGCCAGATCGCGCGCATGCGGCCTACGTCTTCGCCCATGGGGCTGGTGCCGGCATGACGCACGCATCCATGGCGACGATTGCCGAAGGCCTGGCCGAGCGGGGTATCGCGACGCTCCGCTATCAATTCCCGTACATGGACAAGGGCAGCAAGCGGCCCGACCCGCCGGCGATCGCACAGGCGACGGTGCGGGCCGCGGTGGCGGAAGCGGTCCGCCGTTGCGGCGATCTGCCGCTGTTTGCCGGCGGCAAATCGTTCGGCGGACGCATGACCTCGCAAGCCCAGGCGAAAACGCCCCTCGCTGGCGTGCGGGGGCTGGTGTTCCTCGGTTTTCCCTTGCATCCCGCCGGAAAGCCGTCGAGCGAACGGGCCGATCACCTCGAAAGCGTCGAGGTGCCGATGCTGTTCCTGCAGGGTACGCGCGATGCGCTGGCGGCGCTCGATCTGCTCGAGCCCATGGTGAAGGGTCTCGGCTCGCGAGCGACGCTGCACCCGGTGAAGGAGGCCGATCACTCCTTCCACGTGCTGGTCCGCTCCGGCCGCAATGACCGCGAGGTGATGGCCGAGGTGCTCGATGCCTTCGCCGCGTGGGTCGCCGGGATCATTGAACGGACGGCTTGATCATGGCCGGGCGGTGGATGCTAATCTCGATCCATGACAAAGATCCTGATCGTCAATCCCAACACCACTGCATCGATGACAGCGACCATCGCGGCTGCGGGCCGCGCGGTGGCGGCCGCGGGCACCGAGATCGAGGCGCTGACCTCGTCGATGGGGCCGGCCTCGATCGAGGGTTTCTATGACGAGGCCTTCGCCGTTCCGGGCCTGATCGCGGCATTGCAGAGCGCGCCCGGTGCGGATGCCGGCATCATCGCCTGTTTCGACGACACCGGGCTCGACGCCGCGCGAGCGGCGGCGCAATTCCCGGTGGTCGGCATTTGCGAGGCGGCGTTGGTCACCGCGGGCCAGATCGCCAAGCGAATCGCGATCGTCACCACGCTGCCTCGTTCGATCGTTCCTCTGGAAGAACTGGTCCGTCGCTACGGCTTTGCCGACCGTGCCGTCGTCACCGCCTGTGACGTTGCGGTGCTGGATCTCGAGCAGCGAGGCTCGGGCGCGAAGGCGAAGCTGCAGGCGGAAATCGTGCGGGCGCTCGACAAGGGCGCCGATGCCATCGTGCTCGGTTGTGCCGGCATGGCCGAGCTGGCGCATGAATTGTCAGGAGAGTTCGCCGTCCCTGTCGTCGACGGCGTCACCGCCGCCGTGAAGCAGGCGGAGGCATTGGCCGGGTTGAAGCTCACGACCTCGCGGCGGGGCGCCTACGCATCGCCCGCCGCGAAAAGCTACGCGGGACTGCTGGAAAAGTTCGCGCCACCATGACAACGGATGGCTTCGTCGCTTCAGCGCAAAATTGCTTTGCAATTATGTCGTGAACTCCTGGCAACGACGGCTGAAATGTTCACGACACCGGGCCACCATAGATCCGGTCGCGCAGACGGCGCATGCCTGATAGCCAGCGCTCGCGATCGGCCGCCTTGCGCTCCATGTATCCCTGCACCTGCGGATGCGAGAGGATGAGGAAGCGCTCTTCTTCCATCGCCTCGATCACCATCCGCGCGACTTCGGCCGGCTGCAGCACGCCGTCGACCCGAGCAGCGCTCGGGCCCGGCGTGGTCATGCCCGTCTGCACCGATTGCGGGCAGAGCACGGAGACGCGGACGCCGCGGTCGCCGTATTGAATGGCGAGATGCTCGGCGAGCGCAACTGCCGCGTTCTTCGTCACGCCGTAAGGCATCGAGTTCAGCGACGCTAACAGCCCCGCAGCCGATGCGGTGTTGAGCAGATAGCCGGTGCCGCGCGCCAGCATGCCCGGCACCAGCGCGCGCGCCGCAAACACGTGGCTCATCACATGCACCCGCCAGCTTATGTCCCAGTCGGCGTCCGACGCCGTCTCCTGTCCCTTGCGCGACAGCCCGGCATTGGAGAAGAAGACATCGACCGGCCCGTATTTGTCCTCGGCGGCGGCCACCAGCGCCTTGACGTCCTCTTCCAGCCCGACATCGGCGGTCACCGCGAGGGCGTCGATATCGCCGGCGACGCTCGCGAGCCGATCACGCGAGGTCTTGAGGTCGGCGACCACGACGCCGCGCGCGCCGCCTTCGGCATAGGCGCGAGCGACTGCTTCGCCGATGCCGCTCGCGCCGCCGGTGACGACGCAGACCTTACCTCTCACTTGCATGGTTCAACGTCCTGCCTTGTTCCTGCTGCGCGCGTATTCTCAACCCTGGTCGAGCCCTTTGTCACGCGCCTTCCTGATCGCGAGCGCGGCCATCAGGTCGAGCATCGGGGTGGCAAGGCCGGCCGTGCGCGCGAACGCGGCAGGGGCGCGGACCAGTACGTCGATCTCCATGACGCGGCCAAGCTCGAAATCCTGCAGGATCGACGGCTTGTGGTCCGGCGCGGGGCCGGTGCGCGTGACGCGCTTAACCGCGGGGATATAGTGCGTCGCAACCATATTGGCCTCATCGAGCAGGCGCGGGATTACGTCTTGCAGCGCCGGATCGTCGCGCACGCCGCGCGCGGTCTGTCCTGTCAAAAGGCATAGCACCGACATCGACATGTTGGTCAGGAGTTTCGACCAGATCGTCTCGCGGATTTCCTTCACGTCAGGCGATTCGATCTCGGCGTCATTCAGAGCGGCGCGCAGCCGCGCGATTCGATCGCTCCGGCGATCGTCGCACTCGCCGATCAGGAGGCGGTTGCGCTCGGGTGAGAGATTTGCCGCAACGCCCGGCGCGATGACTTCGTTGGAGGAAAAGATCACGCCGCCTATGATCCGCCGCTTCGGCACGGCCGCCCGCAGCTGCCCGCCGGGGTCGAGGAAGCTGAGGTCGGGGATGTCAGGATGTCGCGCCGGCAGGCCAAGATCGTACCACCAGGGGATACCGTTCTGCGCGAACACAATTGCGGTGTCGTCATTGAGCAGAGGCGCGAGCCCGGTTGCGAGCGCGCCGATCCCGGTTGCCTTCAGCGTGCTGATGACGACATCCTGCGGCCCGAGTTCGGCGGGATCGGCCGACGCCTTCACCCTCGCCTTGAGGTGGGTGTCGCCAACCTTCAGCGTCAGGCCGTTGGCCCTGACCGCGTCGAGATGCGGCCCGCGCATCACGCAGCACACGTCATGGCCGCCGCGCGCGAGCCGGACCGCAAGGTGGCTGCCGACGGCGCCCGCGCCGAAAATGCAAATGCGCATGGGTGGAACCAGCCCTCTCGATGATGCCTTGCCAGTTTCCACAACCGCGCCGCCTCGCGCAACCGGTCATGCGCGTGGCGCGGGTGCTTCGTGCCGGAAAGTGATGGATCAAGCGATGGGCTTTCCGCCATAGTGCCGTGCATCATCAGATCATGTTGCGGGAAAACCGCTACGCACTTTTCCGGATCATGCTCTGGTGCCAAGAGGGAGAAGTGTGCATGCCGGCCAGCCCAGTCCTGTGGAGCCTTGACGAGCGTGGGGTTGCGACCGTCACGCTGAACCGCCCGGAGGTCAACAACGCCTATGACGGCGCCTTGATCCAGGGCGTGCTCGCGGCGATCGACGACCTCTCCACCAAGCGGCCGCGTGTCGTCGTGCTCAAGGGCAATGGCAAGCACTTCCAGGCCGGCGCCGATCTGAAATGGATCAACGGCGTGCGACCGCAATCATCTGATGAGAACGAGGCGGCGTCGCGCGCGACGTTTGAGGCGGTGCAGCGGCTCAACACGTTGCCGGTCCCGACGGTGGCGCTGGTGCAGGGCGGCTGCTTCGGCGGCGGCACCGGCGTGATCGCGGCTTGCGATGTGGTGATCGCGGCCGACAATGCACTGTTCTCGATCACCGAGGTGCGCTGGGGGCTGACCGCCGCGATCATCATCCCGCAGCTCTGCGATGCGATCGGCGTGCGCCAGGTGCGGCGCTACGCCCTGACCGGCGAGCGCTTTGGCGCCGAGGATGCCCGCCGCATCGGCCTTGTGCATGAGGTGGTGCCGTTAGCCGACCTCGATGGCGCCGGCGCCAAGGTGGTCGAGCAGTTGCTCGCCAATGCCCCGGACGCGCTGGCCGAGACAAAACGGCTGGCCATGGAGAGTTCGTTCGGGGGAATGGCCGTCGACGACGCGGCCTATGCCCGTCTGGTCAAGTTGCACTCGGCCAAGCGGCAGACCGCGGAAGCCGCCGAAGGGCTGGCATCCTTCGCCGAGAAGCGTGCGGGAAGCTGGGGGCGTGGCAAAGCGTAGCTCGCGCCGTGCCATTCAACACCCGCGGCAGATGCTGCGCAGGCTGCGATAGACCTCTTCGTCCTCGTGGCGCATCTGTTGCAGCGACTCAAAGACTTTCGAATCGCTCGATGTCGATGGTGCCGGCTCGGGCTTGCGTCGGGCTGCAAGCTCGTCCTCCTGGCGGTGATAGCAGGCTTCCCGTTCCGCCTTGGCCTGGATGAAGCGGCACTGCTCGATCGCCGAGGCCGGCGTGGCGCAAATGACGAGGCCGAGCGATAAGGAAAGCGGAGTTTTCAAGACGAATGGTCCTTTCGCTGCCGTTGTCGCAGTTCCTCCAAACGGACGCAATAACGGGCTTGTGTGGCCGCCGTTCCCCAGACGCGGTGGACTCCGGCAGCGCCGTGCCGCAATAGCGTGTCTTCGCAAGCCATGATGGCTTGACCATTTTGGGATGTCAGATTTGCCCCGGACGATCGAAGAACCAGCGCGGCAGGTCCCGATCTACGGCGAGTATGACGTGGTCGTGCTCGGCGGCGGGCCAGCGGGCATCGCGGCGGCCGTCGCCGCGGCGCGCGCCGGACGGCGCACGCTCTTGATCGAGCGCTACGGGTTCCTCGGCGGCATGGGCACCGCCGCCGGCGTCACCAATTTCTGCGGGCTGCACGCCAATGTCTTTGGCGAGATGCACCGGGTGGTGCAGGGGATCGCCTCCGACCTTCTGGCGCGGATCGACCGGCTCGGCGGGTTGAACGCGCCGCATCTGATCCTCGGCAAAATCCTTGCGCAGGCCTACGACACCGCGGCCTACAAGATCGCGGCTGACGATCTGCTTGCGCATCACAAGGTCGACATTCTGTTCCATGCGATCGGCGCCGGCGTTGTCATGGATGGTCCGCGCATCCGCGCGCTGATGGTGGAGACCAAGGCCGGGCGGCAGGCGGTGCTCGCCAGCATCTTTATCGATTGCTCCGGCGACGGCGACCTTGCGGCCTGGGCCGGCGCACCCTATGAGGTCGGCGACGCCGCCGGTAGCATGCTCTATCCCTCGATGATGTTCCGCCTCAACGGCATCGATCCCGCGAAGGCCGGCGACGCCTGGCGAACGATCCCGGCCCTGATGGAAGAGGCCGAGGCCGCCGGCACCCACAAATTCCCGCGCAAGGCCGCGATCGTGCGGCCGCAGAAATCGCAGATCGAATGGCGGGTGAATTTCACACAGCTTGCGCGCGGCGACGGCACGGCGGTCTCCGGCATCGACCCCGACGATATGACCCGCGGCGAGATCGAGGGCCGCCGCCAGGCGGTCGAGGCCTTCGCATTCCTGCGCACCGTGCCCGGCTTCGAAAACTCCTACATCGTCGACTTGCCGCCGCAGCTCGGCATCCGCGAAACCCGGCGCTTGATCGGCGGTTACATGCTAAGCGGTGAAGACGTGATCGGCTGCGCGTCGTTTGCGGATTCGATCGGCGTCAACGGCTGGCCGAAGGAATCCCATGTCGCGGGCGACGTGATCTTCGAGTTTCCGCCGATCCCGCAGTCGCGCGGCTTCAACGAGTTGCCGTATCGTATGCTGCTGCCGGAGGGTGTCGACAATCTCTTGGTAGCCGGGCGCTGCGCCTCGATGACCCATGAGGGCCAATCGGCGGCGCGGGTTTCGGGTGCCTGTTTCGCGATGGGCGAGGCGGCGGGAACCGCGGCGGCGCTGGCGCTATCGGGCAATGCGATTCCGCGCGACATTTCCGTCGAAAAGTTGCAACAACGACTCACCGCGCAAGGCGCATTCATTGGACGCGATCAGGCGGTGCCTGCGGGACTTTAGAACTCGCGTGACGGCTCGTTCGAAATGCGTGCCAGGTTGGAGGATACGGAATGAAGCGATGGGTACGGCTCGCGGTTGCAGGCCTGCTGGCGCTCGCGGCGAGTTCGACCGCGCGGGCCGATGATCTGTTGAAGGCCAGGATCGGCGTGCTCCGCCTGTCGTCATCGGCGCCCGTGTTCATCGCGCAGGACAAGGGCTATTTCCGCGACGTTGGGCTCGACGTCGAGCTGAAGTTCTTCGACGCGGCGCAGCCGATTGCGGTGGCCACCGCATCAGGTGATGTCGATTTCGGCATCACCGCGTTCACAGCGGGCCTGTACAATCTCGCCGGCAAGGGCACGCTGAAGGTGATCGGCGGCATGAGCCGGGAGAAGGCCGGCTATCCCCTGATCGGTTATTTCGCCAGCAAAAATGCCTATGCGGCAGGCCTCAAGACGCCGAAGGATCTCGCGGGCAAGCGCGTGGCGGTGACGCAGGTCGGCTCCAGCTTCCACTATTCGCTCGGCCTGCTCGCAGACAAATACGGCTTCAAGCTGTCAGAGGTGAAGATCGTTCCGCTGCAATCGCTGTCAAATGCCGCCGCTGCGCTGAAGGGCGAGACCGTCGACGCCGCGCTGTTGCCGGTCTCAACCGCGCGCACGCTGATGGATTCCAATGGCGCGAAGCTCCTCGGTTGGGTCGGCGACGAGACGCCGTGGCAGTTGGGCGCCGTATTCGCCTCGCCGAAGACGCTGACCCATGCGGCGCTGGTGACGAAGCTGCTGGCCGCGCTGGCTCGCGCGGACCGCGAGTATCACGACGTGATCCTGGCTGTGGTCAAGGACGGTGTTGCACCGATCGACGAGAAGACAAGGCCGCTGCTGGATATCATCGCCAAATACACCAACCTCCCGGTCGAGCAGGTGGTCGGTAATTGCGCCTATATCGATCCCGACGGCAGGCTCGACGTGAAGAACGTTTCCAACCAGATCGCGTGGCTGCAGGAGCAGGGCTTTGTCGACAAGGGTTTTGATGCAAATGCGATCATTGCAAAGGATTACGTGAAGGGAGATTGAACGTGGAGCGTGCGTCCAAATCATTGCGAGCGAAGCGAAGCAATCCATCTTGCCGGGCAAATGAAGGATGGATTGCGTCGTCGCTCCAGCGCAAAATTGCTTTGCAATTTTGTCGCGAGCTTCTCGCAATGGCGAATCCTGCGACCTAGAGTTCTAGATGGACCTGATCGCCGACCATATCAGCCACCGCTTCGGCAAGCTTGCCGTGCTCGACGACGTCTCGTTCACGGTCAGCGCCGGCGAGGTGGTGGCGATCGTCGGCCCCTCCGGCTGCGGCAAGAGCACGCTCCTGTCGATCCTCGGCGGCCTGCTGCGGCCGGATGAGGGCGCAGCCGAACTGCGCGGCGCGCCGCCGGCCGACAGCCTCAATCCGCTGACCTTCGTGTTCCAGGATTCTGCGCTGCTGCCATGGAGCACGGTGGAGGAGAATGTCGAATTTCCGTTGCTGCACACAGCCTTGACCGCAGCCGAGCGCCGCGCCGTGATCGACGACGCGCTGCTCCGCACCGGGCTCGTCGATTTCCGCACCACCTATCCGAAGCAGCTTTCCGGTGGCATGCGCCAGCGCGTCGGCATCGCGCGCGCACTCGCCGTGCGGCCCGCGATCCTGTTGATGGACGAGCCGCTGTCGGCACTGGATTCTCAGACCCGCGAGTTGCTGATGGAGGATTTCGTCCGCCTGCTCGCCGATGGCGCGATGGGCGCGGTCTATGTCACGCATAATCTCGAGGAGGCCGTGCGGCTCGCCGACCGTGTCGTCGTGCTGTCGCGCCGGCCCGGCCGCATCAGGGAGATCGTGACCATTCCGATGATGCGCGCCGAGCGCGGCGGTTCGGGTGCACGTGCCCAAATGGTGTCGCTGCAGGGCGAATTGTGGTCGCTGATCCGCAACGAGGCGATCGATGCCGAACGCGAGGTGCAGCATGCTTGACCGCGCTGCGCCAGACACAAAGGAGGAATCCACCGAGAGGCGGCGGCCTGTCGCGTTTCGCGGCGCGGGCTTCACGCCTGACAACGGCCGCTACGTCGGCTCGATTACGCTCGCGCTGGTCGTCGCGGTCTGGCAACTCGCCGGCAGTTCGGGCTGGGTCAATCCGCTTTTCCTGCCGGCGCCGTCGGCGATTGCGGTCGCGCTCTACAAGCTTGCGACATCAGGGGCACTGTGGCAGCACCTCTGGTGGTCGCTGCTTCGCATCGGCGCGGGGTGGATCATCGGCACGGCGGCTGGCGTCATCACGGGCTTTGCGATCGGGCTGTCGACGATGGCGCGCGGCGTCGGCATCACCTTCATCTCGGCGCTGTTCCCGATCCCGAAGATCGCGCTGCTGCCGCTGCTCATCCTTTGGCTCGGGATCGGCGAGGAGCCGAAGATCGCGACGATCGCGCTCGGGGTGTTCTTCTCGACCGCGATCTCGGTCTATAGCGGCGTCGACGCGGTGCCGCGTAATCTGATCCGGATGGCGCAGAGTTTCAATGTGCCGTTCCACGCCATCGTCCGCCGCGTAATCTGGCCGGGCGCGCTGCCCTCGATCCTGGCCGGCTTCCGCATCACCGCCTCGGTCGCGCTGCTGCTCGTCGTCAGCGCCGAGATGATCGGCGCGCAATTCGGCATCGGCGCCTTCGTGCTGCAGGCCGGCAATTTGCTGCAAACCGATCAGCTGCTCGCCGGCGTCGTGATCCTGTCGTTGTTCGGGCTTGCGGTGGGCAAGCTGATCAACTGGATGGAAGCGCGGCTCCTGCACTGGCGGTAAGACTTTAGGGGAGCAAAGCCTCAGCGTGCCCACGCACTGCCCGACGGTCGGTAAGCTGCTGCCGTCTTGCCACGGTTACTTCTTCGGAGGCAGGCATTCGTCGCGTTCAGTGCCGCTCCTTGTGCAGGTCGCTTCCGGCGAGCCCTTACGATAATGCCACCGCCTGAGATGCTGGGGCTTCCGGCACATAATTTTGAGCTGTGTCGTAAAATAACAAGCATAGCGAAGTAGACGTCGTCTTGGATGACGGCCGTCATGGCCGCCGGCAAATCCAATCGTGCGGCAATGCAGGTAGACTGACCCGATATTCTTGATCGACTATTCCTTTTGGAAGCCCATTGCAGGAGTGAAAGATGAAAATCAGCCGTCGCTCGTTGACTTTCGGTAGCCTGAGCATTCTCTCGAGCGTCTCTTTCAGCACGCTGAGCCGAGCTGAACTGGGCGGCCTCAACCTCGGCGAGGGGCTCGAGGACTTCTGGCTGGCGACCGATGCATACATCTTTGGCTATCCCCTCGTGACCATGGAAATGACCCGCCGGGTCATCACCAATGTGGCAATCCCGGAGGGCACCCGTGCACCGATGGGCCAGTTGGTCAAGCTGCGCCAGTACCCGGATGCTTCGTTTCGCGACGTTACCGCGCCCAATGCTGATACGCTCTACACCACCGCGTTTTTCGATGTCGGCCAGGAGCCATGGGTATTGAGCATCCCCGACATGAGGGACCGGTACTTTCTCTTCCCGATGCTCGATGGCTGGACCAATGTCTTTCAGGTCCCGGGCAAGCGGACCACCGGGACGGGGCCACAAACCTACGCGATTACCGGGCCGGGCTGGAGCGGCACGCTGCCGGCCGGCATCAAGGAATACAAGTCGCCCACCAACATCGTATGGCTGTTGGGACGCATTTACTGCACCGGCACACCGGAAGACTACAAGGCGGTTCACGCGTTACAGGATCAATGCCAGCTGGTGCCGCTCAGCTCTTACGGAAAGCCGTACACTCCGCCGGAGGGGAGGGTCGATCCTGCAATCGATATGAAGATGGCCGTGCGGGATCAGGTGAACCGGATGGATGCGCGCGAGTACTTCGCGCTGCTGGCGCAACTCATGAAGACCAATCCGCCGGCTGCTGCGGACGCGCCTGAGCTCGCTCGTTTTGCGAAGATCGGGCTCGTCCCGGGCCAGGATTTCGACGCCAGCAAGCTCAACGCCGATTTCGTCAAGCGCATTCCTCAGGTCGGTTTCGACCGGATCATGGCTCAGTTCAAGCTCAACAAGGAGCTGAAGGACATCAATGGATGGATGTTCACGACCAAGACAGGCGTCTACGGCACCGACTATCTGATGCGCGCCTTTGTCACGGCGATTGGACTTGGCGCCAACCGGCCGCAAGACGCGATCTATCCGACGTCACAAAAGGACGCCGATGGCCGGGCGTATGACGGGACGAAAAAATACGTGATGCGTTTCCCTAGAGATCAGTTGCCGCCGGTGCGGGGCTTCTGGTCGGTCACGATGTATGACGCCGACTATTTCTTCGTGGCCAATCCGATCAATCGTTACTCGATCAGCGCGCGTCAGAGCCTCAAGAGCAATGAGGACGGCTCGATCGATCTTTACATCCAGAAGGACTCGCCCGGCGCGGACCTGGAGTCGAACTGGCTTCCGGCGCCGGCGAGCAAATTCATTCTGATGTTGCGGATGTATTGGCCCAGCGAGGACAATCCATCAATCCTTGACGGTTCGTGGACGATACCACCCGTGAAGCCGGTGTGAGGCCTGGCGTGAACACAAGACGGAGCGTGTGCGCCTCGCGGCAAACGCTTAGCTTGCGGGGCGCACAGGGTGGACGATCTCCTTGGCGGAAGCCCTCTGATTGATGTCATTGTCGGCGATCTGCCGCGGCGCCAAAGACTTGGCGCAACGTCCACCTCGGACCTAAGCGTCGCATTCAGTAGGTGCGCCACTCGCTGGGTGCCATGCCCGACCAGCGCTGAAACGCGTGGGTAAAGTTGCTCGGATCGCCGTAGCCGAGTGCCAGTGCGATGTCGGTGATCTCCATTCGGGTGCCTCCGAGCAATTGGCGGGCAACTTCGAAACGCGCTTCATTGATCAATTCACGGAAGCTCCTTCCCTCCGCCTGCAATCGGCGGTTCAACGTCCGGGGCAGCATCGAGAGCTCGCTCGCCACTGCTTCCAACGAGGTGTCAGGGGAGATCACGCGGGCGCGGAGCATGCGGACCACCGTCTGCGTGATGTTTGGTTGCTCGATGGCCCAATAATCGGCAACCGACTTTTCCAATATTCGGCGCAGCGCCGGATCTGCGCTGCGGACGGGACGGCTGAGCAGACGGGCAGGAAAGACCAGCGCGCATTGCTCCGCATCGAACCGTGGATTGGAGCCAAACAGGCTGCGATAGGGTGCGGTATTGCCGGGTGCGCGACGGGAGCAAAGAACCTCATCGGGTGCTGTGCCCGCGAGCTCCCTGAGCAAGTTAAATCCTACGGCGATCGCCCCGTCGGTGATCTGCTCGATTGCCTGCACGCCCGGAAGATGGATCGCGTAACCCAAGAACGCGACATCGTTCTGGACCAGTAGATAGACGACGGAGCCGCGCACATAGCGTCGCTGGTTGGTGCAGAGGTCGAGGATCGCATCCTTGACTGTGGGCGCAGTCTGCATCAGCCGTCCTACCAGCCCGAGGCTGGCCGTTCCTGACCGTTGCCCAACGAGAAGCCCAAAATGCTCGCATTTTGTCGCAGCCACGCAAGCCTGGATAAGCCTGCCGAGCTCGACGAACGTGAGAGAGTTTTCGGGGTTACGCAGCAGGTCAGGGTCGATGCCGGCACCCGCGATTACCGTTGCCGGATCTTCCCCCATCTCGCGCAAGACCTGGGGGAGTTCGACCAGGACTCCGACACGTTGCCGCCCGTCCGTCATCTCGTTTCCTTAGTCGTGGAGCCAAGAGAACTGCAATTTCACATGACAAAGATCATACCAAATTTTCCAACGGCGTGTCGCAAAATAACAAGCAGCGTCCTTCCATTGTCGGTCACATGCCAACCGTCGCGTAGCTGCCCGCTTTCATCGGCATCGACCACGCTGATCCAATTCTGGTGGAATACAGACACGGCAAGTTTTTCGAGGGATCGGAATGACCGGCCAGGTAACCCACTTTGAAATCTACGGCGAGGATCCCGCAGGTCTCGCAGAGTTCTACGCCAGCCTGTTCGGCTGGCAGATCGTGAAGGCGCCGGGCGTCGGCTATTGGCGAATCCAGACCGGACCGAAGCGCGGCAACGGTTTCGATGCGGGTTTGACCTATCGACCGACGACCGGCCCGCACTGCTGGCTCAACTACGTGACAGTCGATTCGATGGATGCGGCACTCATGCAGGCGCAACGCATGGGCGCGAGCATCGTGCGCCCGAAGACGGCCGTCCCCAGGACGGGTTGGTGCAGCGTTCTTCAGGATCCGCAGGGAAATTCCTTCGCCATTTGGCAAGCCGATCCAACGGCATTCCCACCACCGGAGCCGGATTGATGCGGCAGCCGGCTCGTCCGCGAGAACATTGGACTGTCCGCGGCAATGGTGACTCAGGCCACCAACGGAAGGGAGACGAACATGTACTACACCGACGACTCGATTCTTCCAGAAAACATGGAGCCATTGATCATCACCGCGGCTCCATACGGGCCGGAGTGGATACCGGGCGATGCCGATATCCCGGTGACATGGGATGAACAGGTTCAGGCCGCGGTAGATTGTTACAACGCCGGCGCCACGATGCTGCACGTCCATGTGCGCGACCCCGCCACCGGTCATGGCTCGGTGGACTTCGACCAGTTCAACTACTTCATCGGACGGCTGAGGCAGGCCGTACCGAAGATGATCCTGCAGGTGGGCGGCTCGATCTCATTTTCGCCCAAGACCGCCGACGCAAAGGCGAAGTGGCTGGACTACGACACCCGGCACATGCTGACCGAGCTCGATCCGAAGCCGGACTGCGTCACCGTCGCGACCGGCACAACCCAGTGGGATATCATGTCCTGGATGTCGGCAGACGACGTCAAGGGGACGCACCTCGAAGACAACCCCAAGGTCCAGGCCGCCTGGGCCGGCATGTGGGTTGACGCCGGCCCCGCATTTTATCTCGAGCACTTGAAGCGGCTGCGCAAAAATCGGATTCAGCCTTATTTCGTACCTGCCCACGTCCATCAGCTCGAGATCATCGAGCGTCTGATCCGCGCCGGCGTGTACATGGGCCCCATGAACCTTGCCATCGCCGGTTATGGCGGCGGCACGCTCGGCCGCAATCCCTACCACTGGATGGATTTCCTTCGCCAGGTGCCGCAAGGAGCCGTCGCGACCTTCTGGACCAGCATGCGAGGGCTGATCCCGATCTCAGCGATGGCGATCGTGCTCGGGCAGCACGTGCGCGTCGGCAATGAGGACAATCTGTGGGGTCCGGACAAGAAGCGCCGCACCACGGTGCAGCAGGTCGAAGGAGCGGTGCGCATCTGCAAGGAGTTCGGGCGCAAGGTCGCGACGGCCGAGGAGGCACGGCAGATCATGAAGGTTGGCGTCTGGTACGACAGTGTCGAGGAGACGCTTCATAATCTTGGTCTGCCGCCAAATCGCCGCGACGGCCAGCCCGGCTTCTTGGTCTGGGAGACCGAAGGCAGGAAGACGGTGGCAAAGACCGGCGGCGATTCTCATCCCATGGCATACTGCATGGTGCCCCCGCCGCAAGTCGCCGCCGAGTAAGCAACGCTCACCGGGTCCTGCGCGTGTTCGACGTTGGACCCGGCGCGCGCCTTTGCAACCACCCGCGGCGTCGACAGGAGGCGAAATGACGATCACTCGACAGACCACGGGCGCTTCCGCAGCCAACTCGCCAGCGCAAGCGGGCCCATGGGACGCGGCGGCGGCCAAGCTTGCGGAATGGGACCCGGCCTGGACTGCGGCTTGCGTGAGGATGACAACCAATCCATGGACTGAGGGGGTTCTGCCTCGAAGGTTCATCGAGCTGGTCGGAGTGGCGCTCAATGCCGCCTGCACGAATCTCAACCCGGATGGCACGCGCAGGCATATCCGGGCAGCGCTCGAAGCGGGCGCGACACGCGACGAAATTCTCATGATCCTGAAGATGGCCTCGGTGATGTCGATTCATTCCTGCAGCCTTGGCGCGCCGATCTTGCTTGAGGAGGCCAAGGCCGTCGCAGCGAAGCGTGCCGCGAGAGCCAAGGTATCGACGCCAGCCTGCGACAAGTTGAGGTCAGTTGGACAATGGAATGCGGCGTGGGATCCTTTTTTGTCACTCGATCCGACATGGACCGATGAGTTCATGACAACGGGTCTGTCCATCTATGGAAGCGGCCTGTTTACGCCGAAAGAAACAGAACTTCTGAGCATCGCCTTCGATGCCTCCTACACCCATATGTACGCGCCCGGCACGCGCCGTCACATCAAGGGGGCGCTCAAGGAAGGCGCGACCGTCGAGGAAATCATGGAGGTTCTGAAACTGTGCGTCGTTCAGGGCGTGCAGGCCTGCAATCTCGGCGTGCCGATCCTTGCGGAAGAATTGGAGCGATTGCGCCCAGGAAACAGTGCTCCATCGATCGAAGCGAAATGATCAGGGTAGATTCCGCTGGTCCTTATGGAGCGCACGCTTTGGTCGGGAGATCGGACAATGGCCGGAGATCACTTCGCCCGCTTGAGGGAAAAGGGCATTACAGAAGCAAGGCGACTATTCTGGATATTCATCTATCTATGGGTTCTGCTCGCTCTGTTTGCGCTTCACAAATCGATCGTTTTGGATGAACCCGATCCATTCTACCATCAGGGCTTTGTTGTCATAAATGCTTTGGTGCTGGCGAAGATCATGTTTGTCGCAGAGGCCTTACACGTGGCCGACAATCTGAAGCGCAAGCCCTTGATCTACCCGATGGTTTACAAGTCCGCGGTATTTTCGCTGATACTGATTTCTTTCCACGTGCTTGAGGAGGTCCTGACAGGAATGTGGCACGGGAAGACAGTCGCCGAAACCGCCACCGCTTTGGGCGGAGGAGGTCTAATGGAAATATCTGTCTTCGGCGTGATCATGTTCGTCGTGTTGATGCCGTTCTTCGCACTGAGAGAGGTCGGCAGAGATATTGGCGACGATAAATTGTTCGAGCAATTCTTTGTGCGAAGAACCAGATACATAGATTCGGAATTGGCAGGGAAGAGCCCATGATCATCGCGTTCATATCAATCGCGCCCTGGTCGACCTTTTGATCCGCATGCAGATGACCGGCCCGGCGAAACTAACGCCAAACGCTGGCCGCCGGTTATGGGCCGGGCAGCGTTTGCTGGCTTGTAAAGCCGCTAAAGGACGCGCAGTCTTGTCGGCGCGGTACCTCCCGGGAGTCTGGGCCTGAAAATGCTCTCGATCGCGCGGCACGAAATCATGATTCGGAACGGACTTTATCTCGCAGAGACAACGTTTCTGGACGGCGTGGACGCCTACAACCGGCACATCATGATGCTGCGTGAGGGCACGATGCGCGGGGGCGGAGGATTTTATTATACCATCGGAAGCTACACTTGCTCTGGCGGCAAGTGGAAAGGTGAAATGACGAGCCGGGAGCATTCGCCTATTTCGGCTACGTATCCATGGGCACGAAAAGTTCTCACCATTGGATTTACCGGAATCTATTGGAATGACGGTGCCGAGTTCGAAGCCACCGCACTGGCCGGCAAGCAATCCTTTCGCTTCAAATCTGTCTACCGGTTGCTCTTCGCAGATTGAAAAAGTTGAACACGGACACTCACGGCTACTTCTCCGGCGTCTATAGCGTTTTCGAGCGAAGTGGACGCCGGTTTCAGGATCATGCTTTAGTCGCCGATGCTGGCCTTGGTCGCGAGCGCGCATTCGCCGAGGACAGTGAGGAAGCGCTGCACCGCGTCCTGGCCGACCACGAAGGGATTGGGTTCGCCTGCCTTGCGTTCTCTTAGCAGCGCCATCTTCTTCACCGCGTCGTCGAAACCGACATGGTTGGAAAGAAAGATGTCGGTGTTCTCCGTCTTCATGACTTCTCGATATCTGGCCGTGGTGTCGTAATAGAGCTGCAGTCGGTCCGGCAGCGGACCGAAATTATGGGCCGTACCGCCCCAGGCGACCGCGCGGTGCGCAGCACCTTGGTCGTGCGCCGTGAACACGGTCGCGAGCGTGCCGAGCGTGTGGCCGGGGATCACGTAGAGTTTGACCGTGGTGTTGCCGAGCGTGATGGTGTCGCCGTCATTGACAGCCATGTCCCGTTTCGGGGGTGCGCTGAACAGCGGGTTGCGCTTGGTGCCGAACAGCGGATCGCGCTGTGCTTCCTCCTCGGCCTTCCAGTCGATCTCGCTCATTACGATTCGCGGATTGAACTTCTCTTTCAGGTAACCGGCGCCGCCGTCATGGTCGCCATGGGCGTGACTGACGATGACATATCTGATGTCAGCCGGGTTGAGTCCGAGCTTGCGCAGGCCGCCGGCGATGTAGCTTTCAGCCTCGTCGGAATTATCGAGGGAGTCGATGATGATAAGACCGGCCGAGGTCTTCAGCGCCCAAGCCGTCGACCATCTTGTGCCGAGGAAATAGAGTTCGTCCATCACCTGCATCGGCTCGAGCGGCGGATCCTTCACCGCCGCCCTGTAATTGTCCATGAAGCTCGGCCCCGGTGTTGGGGTCGCCGTCTTGCACAGGGCAAGCGGCCCGAGCAGGTCGGATTTCGCGGCGGCGGTCGCGGCCGCGATGTGCTGCTCGACCGCGGCGGGATCGGCCTTCTGGGCGTTGGCGGTGGAGAGGCTCAGCGCAAGGGTGATGGTGGCGAAGACGGCCGTCTGATGGTTCATGGGAAGCCCCTGGTGTTTCCGCGTCACGGCGGCGATCAAGCGGCGTCGCTTCCGCTTGTCTATGTTCCGGCCATCGACGTTTTTGTTATTGCCGAGAGCATGCAGGGGTGGATGCCCGGGTCAAGCCCGGGCATGTCGGGGCTGCTATTCGCTTACGCGTTGCCGCGATCCTCGCGGAAAAGGTCGAGCTTCTGCTGCACCGGGCGGTCGGAGAAGGAGAACAGCACGGAGTCGGCGTCGGCCTCGTGTGTTACCCAGTGCCAGCTTGGCACGACGAACAGGTCGCGCGGCCCCCATTCGAAAGTCTGTTCACCGATCCTGGTGAGGCCCTTGCCTTCGATCGCGGCGAACACTGTGGCATCCGTCGAGCGATAGCGTGCGGTCTTGAAGCCCTTCGGCAGGAGCTGGATGAACGTGCCGATGGTCGGCATTGCGAAGTCGCCGGTCTCGGGGTTGGAGAATTTCAGCTTCAGTCCGTGGCAGGCATCCCACTCGTCGCGGACCTTGGCGTGCTCGAGCGCCTCACGGGTGTATTCGTAGGGGTAGTTGAAGATCGGCGAGGTCTTCGATGTCCGCTTCTGGTCAATCGGCAGCAGGTTGTGGCCATATCGCGCGAAGCTGTCGCCGGCCGGCTTTGAAATCTTCTGCTGGTCTTCCTTGGAGCCTTCCGCAAAGGAGCAGTCGAAGAACTGCACCATCGGGATGTCGAGACCATCGAGCCAGAACATCGGCTCCGCGGTCTCGTTGGAATGGTCGTGCCATGTCATCGACGGCGTGATGACGAAGTCGCCCGGCGACATCGCAGTGCGCTCGCCGTCGACGGCGGTATAGGCGCCCTTGCCCTCGAGCACGAAGCGCAGCGCCGATTGGGCGTGGCGGTGAGCTGGCGCGATGTCGCCCGGCACCACCATCTGGACGCCGGCAAACAGCGAAGTGGTGATCCTGGATTGGCCGCGCAGGCCTGGATTTTCCAGCACCAGCACGCGGCGCTCGGCTTCCTTGGCCGTGATCAGCTTGCCGGCCTCGTTCATGTAGTCGCGGATCTGGTCAAACTTCCACAAATGCGGGCGGCAGGCGCTCTTCGGCTCCGGCGTGATCAGGTCGTTCATCACGTTCCACAGCGCCGAGAGATTTTCGCCATCGATCTTCTTGTAGAACGCCTCGCGTTCCGGGGTCTTCTGCACGGCTTCCATGGGCCAGGCCTCCCGTCGTTTTCGTTGATGATTGACAGCATACTGACAATGTGGGTAGCGTCAACGCCACCAACAAGCGAAACAAGAAAATTGCGGGGAGGTTCCGATGAAGCTGCATGGCTATTTCCGCAGCAGCGCATCCTACCGGGTCCGGATCGCCCTCAACCTGAAGGGCCTGACCACCGAGCACCTGCCGCATCATTTGCGCAAGGGTGAGCAATGCGCGCCTGCGTATCTCGCGATCAATCCGCAGGGGCTGGTGCCGACGCTGGAGAATGATGCGGGCGGGATCCTCACCCAATCGCTCGCAATCATCGAATGGCTGGACGAGACCTATCCCGACCCCCCGCTGATGCCGCGGGACCGGCTACGCCGCGCCAGGATTCGCGCGTTCGCGCAGGCGATCGCCTGCGACACCCATCCGGTGCAAAACCTCAAGGTACTGGCGCGGCTGCGTCAACTTGGCTTGCCCGAGGAGAAGGTGACGGAGTGGGCGGCCTGGGCCAATCGCGAGGGATTATCGGCCTGCGAGGCGCTGATATCTGAAGAGGCCGGGCCGTTCTGCTTTGGCGAGGTGCCGACGCTAGCCGACCTCTGCCTTGTCCCACAGCTCGCCAATGCGCGGCGCTTCGGCGTCGATGTCTCGGCTTATCCGCGTCTTCTGAAAGCCGAGGCGGCTGCCAAGGCCGTGCAGGCGTTCGCCGATGCCGCCCCGGACAAGCAGCCCGATGCCGAATAGCAAGCCCTTACCCGTCACCATGGACGCGGTCTATACCGCACCCGGCTATCTGTTCCGGCGGATGCAGCAGATCGCAGTCGCGCTGTTCGTCGAGGAATGCAGGGCGTTTGACCTGACGCCCGTGCAATATGCCGCCATGGTCGCGATCTCGACCCACCCCGGTATCGACGCGACGCGGCTCTCCGCCGTGATCGCATTCGACCGCTCCACGCTCGGCAACGTGATCGAGAGGCTGGAGGCCAAGGGCTTCATCGAGCGCAAGCCGGCGCGCGAGGACAAGCGTGTCAAGCTGCTCCACCTCACCAGGGCGGGCGCTGCGATGCTGCGCGACATTGTTCCATCGGTCGACAAGGCGCAGGCGCGGATGCTGCAGCCGCTGAAGCCGGCCGACAGAAAGGCGCTGCTGACGCTGTTGGCCCAGCTCGTCGATCTCAACAACGAGGCGTCGCGCGTGCCGCTGCGCGCCGAGGACGCGCTAGAACATCTCGGGAAATCGGGCTGATGGCAGACACCAGACCGGTCCTGATCGCAGGTGGCGGCATCGGCGGCCTCGCCGTGGCGCTTGGTCTTGCGCAAAAAGGTATCCATTCAATCCTGCTGGAGAAAGCCTCCGCGCTCGGCGAGATCGGCGCCGGCATCCAGCTCGGCCCGAACGCCTTCCACGCGTTCGACTATCTCGGCGTCGGTGAGGCCGCGCGCGGTATGGCCGTCTATATCGACCGGCTCCGGCTGATGGATGCGCTGACGGCGGACGAGATCACCCATATCGATCTCGGCGACGCCTTCCGCGCCCGCTTCGGCAACCCTTATGCCGTCGTGCACCGCGGCGACCTGCATGGCGTGTTCCTGCGCGCCTGCCAGAACCACGAGCTGATCGAGCTGCGCGTGAGCAGCGAAGTTGTTGGCTACGATCAGGACGGCTCATCGGTGACGGCGAAGATCGCCGATGGCGAGCGCGTGACCGGGCGCTTGCTGGTCGGCGCCGACGGCCTGTGGTCGAACGTCCGCAAACAGGTCACATCAGACGGCCCGCCGCGAGTGTCCGGCCACACCACCTATCGTTCGGTGATCCCGACCGAGCAGATGCCGGAGGATCTGCGCTGGAACGCCGCGACGCTGTGGGCCGGCCCGAAATGCCACATCGTGCATTACCCGCTGTCGGGCTGGAAGGTATTCAACCTCGTCGTGACCTATCACAACGACGCGCCGGAGCCGGTCGCCGGCAAGCCGGTGTCCGATGCCGAGGTGATGCAGGGGTTCGTCCATGTTCACGAGCGCGCGCAGAACATCATTCGCCACGGCACCAACTGGCGGCTCTGGGTGCTCTGCGACCGCGATCCGAATGAGCGCTGGATCGACGGCCGCGTCGCGCTGCTCGGCGACGCCGCGCACCCGATGCTGCAGTATTTTGCGCAAGGCGCCTGCCAGGCGATGGAAGATGCCGTGTGCCTGTCGCACATGCTGGCCTGCCATGACGACCAGGTGGCCGCGCTCGAGGCCTATCGCGCGCATCGCTTTCCGCGCACCGCGCGGGTGCAATTGATGTCGCGCGCGATCGGCGAGCACATCTACCACCCCTCGGGCGAGCACGCCCGGATCCGCAACGCGATCATGAGCGCGAAGTCGCAGGAACAGTGGTGCGACGATATTGCGTGGCTCTATGGCGGCACGGGGTTGGACGCGATTGGGACCTAAGAGAAGCGAGCGGACACGGCAGCGATTCGCGGGCCGCTACATCCGCATCACCGCCTGGCGGTCGATCTTGCCCGTTCCGGTCTTCGGCAGCTCGTCGATGAACTTGACCTCGCGCGGATATTTGTAAGGCAACAGCTTTGCCTTGACGTAGTCCTGCAGCCGCCGTGTTGCTTCGCCTGCGTCGAAGCCACTCTCGTTCATCACCACCACGGCCTTCAACGTCATGCGGCGGTCCGGCAGCTCGGCGGCGTAGACGGCGCATTCGCGCACGTCGGGATGGTCGGCGAGGCAAAGCTCGACCTCGAGCGGATAGACCCACTGGCCAGAGATCTTGACCAGATCGTCGGCGCGTCCGCGAAAGAAATGGAAGCCGTCGCTGTCGCGCACGAAGCGGTCGCCGGTGTAGATCCAGCCCGCGTCGCGGACGGTCTCGGCGGTCTTGTCCGGCCGGTTCCAGTACAGTGGAGTCGCGGAATCGCCGCGCACCCACAGGATGCCTTCCTCGTTGTCGCCGACCTCGCGTCCGTCCTTGTCGCGCAGCATCAGCTCATAACCGGGGACGCGAAGGCCCGCGGCGCCGAGTTTTCTGCTGTCCTCGCGATTGCAGAGATAGATGTGCAGCACCTCGGTCGAGCCGAGGCCCTCGATGATCTCGAGCCCGGTCAGCGCCTTCCAGCCGTTGAACACGTCGGCCGATAGAACTTCGGCCGCCGAGACCGCCATCCGCAGTGAGGAGAAATCCGTGGCCTCAGCGCCTTCGGCGTTGGTCAGCGTCGTGTAGAGCGTCGGCAGGCCGAAGAATACGGTTGGACGATAGTCTTCGATCGCCGCGAAGATCGCCGCCGGCTTAGGCTGTCCGGGCAGCAACAGCGCGGCGGCGCCGGCCGCGAACGGGAAGGTGATCGAATTGCCGAAGCCATAGGCGAAGAAGATCTTGGGCACCGAGAAGCAGATGTCGTCGGGCCCGAGCTTCAGCACGCTGCGCGCGAAGGAGAGCTCGGTATAGGCCATGTCGTGCTGCAGATGCACGATGCCCTTGGGGCGGCCGGTCGAGCCCGACGAATACATCCAGAACGCCATCTCGTTGCGATGGGTGTCGGCCTCGTCCAGCTCACCGTCAAACGCGAGCAGCCATTCGTCGGCGATGCGAGCGTCGACTACGGCGTGGCCGCCGGGCGGACCATTGACCACGATCAGCGTGCGCAGCGGAGTGTCGTTGCAGGCCTCGGCAGTGAAGCGCTCGCAGAACTCGGCGTCGGCCACGGCGACCTGCGCGCCCGCATCCGACAGGTAGAACTGCAACAGGTCGGGCGGCGTCAGCGTGTTGATCAGGAGCGGCACGAAGCCGGCGCGCACCGCGCCAAAGAACGCCGCCGGATAGGCCGGCGTGTCGTCGAGAAACAGGAGGATGCGGTCGCCGCGCTTGAGCCCCAGCGATTTGAAGCCGTGTCCCCAGCGAGCGGCGTCCGCGCAGAGCTGGCGATAGGTGCTCGCGCCGGCCGGCCCGGTCAGCGCCACGCGCCCGGCGTTTCCGTTGCCAAGATTGTCGAACAGGATGCGGCTTGCATTGTAGCGCTCGGGAACGCCAAAGCCGATCTCGCGGGAGCCGGGATTGTCCGAAGGCACCTGGTCGGCGATCCCGGTCATGACTTGCCTTTCGCCGATTCGTAGCGGGTCATGAAGGCCGGCGACATCGCGCGCAGCCGCGCATCGTCGATCCGGCCGGACCGGGTGATGTAGCTGTAGGCGAAATCCATCAGGTCGAGTTTCATGTGGTCGGGGAAATGCTCGTACCAGCCGGCGCTGGTGCGCGCAGCGTCGACGAGCTTCTTCACGATCGGCTTGCGCTCGCTCTCGTAGCGCGCCAGCGCCGGTGCAATACCGGCTTCTGCTTCCAGTGCCTTCGTCAGAGCGATCGCGTCCTCGATCGCAAGGCGCGTGCCCGAACCGATCGAGAAATGCGCGGAGTGCAGCGCATCGCCGATCAGGACGATGCTGCCGCGCGACCAGCGCTCGTTCCAGACCCAGGGGAAATTCCGCCACACCGACTTGTTCGACACCAGCGCGTGGCCGTCGAGAGTGGCAGCGAATACATCCTCGCAGATCGCCTGCGATTGCTCGATGCTCTTGTCGGCGAAGCCGTAAGCCGCCCAGGTCGCCGCGTCGCACTCGACCAGGAAGGTGCTCATGTCCCTTGCATAGCGGTAGTGATGGGCATTGAAGCTGCCGAGCTTCGTCTTCACGAAGGTCTGCGACAGCGTGGCAAAGGTTTTGGTGGTGCCATACCAGGCAAACTTGTTGGTCGAGTGCGACACCGACGCGCCGAAATCAGTCTCGAAGCTGCGGCGGACCATCGAGTTCAGGCCGTCGGCCGCGACAATCAGGTCGTAACCTCTGAGCTCGCCGACTGATTGTACTGTCGTGTCGAAGCGAGGCATCACGCCGACGCTACGTGCGCGCTGCTGCAGGATCGTGAGCAGCTCCAGCCGGCCGATCGAGGAGAAGCCGACGCCGTCGATCTCGACGCTCTCGCCGCGCAGGTTCAGCGTGATGTTTTGCCAGCTCTCCATCTGCGGCGCGATGGCGTCGACCGTGTCGGGGTCGTCGGCGCGCAGGAAATCGAGCGCCTGCTCGGAGAACACCACGCCGAAGCCCCAGGTGGCGCCGGCCGAGTTCTGCTCGAACAGCTCGATCACGGCGTCCGGGTGACGCTTCTTCCAGAGATAGGCGAAATAGAGCCCGCCAGGCCCCCCGCCGATCACGGCGATGCGCAACGTCTGCCTCCCGGATTGACAGTACACTGATAATTTTGGGCGAGACTAATGTTCCTCCTGCTGAAACGCCAGAGGGAAAATGCCGCCATGAGGCCAAAACCGACCGCGTCGATCGCTTCTATTTCTTCTCTGCCGCCAGGAGCACTTTCTTGCAGGCGGGTGACAACCTGTCGATTTCCTTGGACAGGCAGGCGATGATGCGGCCGCCGCCCGGCGTCACGCTCTTGCAATATTTCTCGTAATCGCCCGTGCAGGCGTTACGTTGCGCGGCGGTCAGCTCCTGTGCAAAGCCAGCGGTCGATGCGCCAAGCAGTGCTGCGGTCACGATGATGCGCAACATGCGTTCCTCCTCCTCTTGATGTGGCGCCGGTCTGTTTATCGTGCCGCAAATGGTGCCAGCACGTCTTTGCAAGCCGGTGACAGTGAGCCGGCATTGGTCGCGAGGCACTGCATGATCCGGCCGCCGCCGGGCTGAACACCGCCGCAGAGAGAGCGGACATCGGCGCCGCAGGACGAGCGCAGCACGAGCAATTCTTCGCGCGGCCGCATCGGCCGCAACACGATCACGCTCGGCGCGGCCGCGGGGGCAGCCGCCGGCGCCGCCGCCGCTCCCGCCGGCGCGGCCGCAAGAGCGCCGCCGCCCGCCGCGGTAACGGCTTGTTCGCAGGCCGGTGAGAGCTTGCCCTTGTTCTTCTCCAGGCATTGCAGCGCCGGTGCGCCGCCGGTCGGGACTCCCGCGCACACTTTAGGATAATCGGACCGGCAAGCACTGCGGATCGTGGAAACCTGCGCGCTGGTCGGCGGCTTTGCCGCCGTCTTGGGCGCTGCCGTTTCAGCCGCCGGCTTTGCCGTCGCTGCTTCAGCCGCCGGCTTTGCCGTCGCCGCGGCCGGGGCGGATTCTGTCTTGGCCGCCGCCGGGGCTTCGACGGCGCGAACCGCGCCCGCACAGCCCGCGGACAGGCTCGACATATTCTTTTGCAGGCATTGCAGCGATGCTTCGCCGCCGGGCGGAACGCTGGAACAATGGGCCATGTAATCGTTGCGGCATTGCGACTTGATGGCGTCGCGTTGTGCCTCGGTTGGCGCCTGCGACAATGTCGGCGTCACGCTCGCGAGCAATACCGCCGCAAGCCACACCAATAGCCTTGCCGCACGTGTCAACGTCCTGATCATCTGACTGAACCTTTCTGTTATTGCCGGAAGCCGCCGCTTCGGCCGAACAGATTTTGAAAAAGCTTTTCGTTGTAACAACCTGAGCGGGCCGCATCATTTTCGCTTTCGAGTTCCACTGCAAGCAGATTGTTGTTATGCATGAGCCGCGCTAGTTTTCGCAGGATACGACGCCGCTTTCGAAAGCAGTTTGAAATCGAGGCCCGGAAATGAGGCATGCGCGCTCATCGGCATGTTCCACCCTGTGCAATATTGTCGGACTGCGAACCACCGCGCGTCAGCGCATCGTCTTCGCCGCATTCGCCTTCGTGAGCTTAAGTGCCTGCGAACAAAATAGTTTTGTTCCACCCCCGCCGCCGAAGGTCGATGTCGCGCTGCCAGTGCAACGGGCCGTCACGCGCTATCTGGACGCCACCGGCAATACCGCGCCGATCAAGAGCGTCGATCTGGTCGCGCGCGTGCAGGGTTTCCTGCAATCGATAGATTATCGGGACGGCACCGTCGTGAAGGAGGGGACGACGCTGTTCACGATCGAGCCGGACACTTACAAGCTGAAGCTCGAGCAGGCGCAGGCCGCGGAGGCCGGCGCGCGTGCGACGCTGAAGCAGGCCGAGACCGACTTCAAGCGGCAGGTCGACCTGGTGCAGCGGCAGGCTGTCTCACAGGCGACGCTCGATTCGTCTACGGCAACGCGCGACAACGCGCAGGCCAGTCTGCTGCAGGCCGAGGCCAATACCAGGTTGGCCGCGGTGAATTACGGTTATACCAATGTGGCAGCCCCGTTCGACGGCATCGTCAGCGCCCACCTCGTCTCGGTCGGCGAGCTTGTGGGCGTGGCATCGCCGACGCAACTCGCGACGATCGTGCAGCTCAATCCGATCTACGTGAATTTCAACGTCAGCGAACAGGACGTTCAGCGCATCCGCGACGAGGCGCGCAAGCGCGGCATGACGGCGAACGACCTCAAGCAGCTGCCGGTGGAGGTCGGCCTGCAGACCGAGGCAGGCTATCCGCACAAGGGCAATCTGGATTATGCCTCTCCGACGCTCAACCAATCGACCGGAACGCTCGCGGTGCGGGGCGTGCTGCCCAATCCCAATTACGTCCTGCTGCCGGGCTTTTTTGTCCGCGTCCGCGTGCCTTTCGATGAGGAGCAGAACGCTCTGCTCGTTCCCAATGTCGCGCTCGGCAGCGACCAGGCTGGGCGCTACCTTCTGGTCGTGAACAGCGAGAATGTGGTCGAGCAGCGCAAGGTGACGACCGGCCAGCTCGAAGGCGAACTGCGCGTCATCGAGAGCGGGTTGAAGCCGGACGACCGCGTCGTCACCGCCGGACTGTTGCGCGCGATCCCCGGTGAAAAGGTCGATCCGCAACTGCAAAAGAGCGAGGCGGCGGCAGTACCGGCCAAATAGGAACGCGCCATGATATCGAAATTCTTCATCGAGCGGCCGGTCCTTTCCAACGTCATCGCGATCCTGATGATCCTGATCGGCGGCGTGGCTCTGCTCAACCTCGCGGTCGCGCAATATCCCGACGTCGTGCCGCCGACCGTGCAGGTGACGACGCGTTATCCCGGCGCGTCGGCCAAGACCGTCGTCGACACCGTGGCGCTGCCGATCGAGCAGCAGGTCAACGGCGTCGAGGACATGCTCTACATGCAGTCCTATAGCGGCGCCGACGGCACCTACACGCTGACGGTGACGTTCAAGATCGGCACCGATCTCAACTTCGCGCAGGTGCTGGTGCAGAACCGCGTCTCCAGCGCGCTGTCGCAATTGCCGACGTCGGTGCAGAGCCAGGGCGTGACGGTCCAGAAGAGATCGACCTCGATCCTGCTGTTCGTGACGCTGACCTCGCCGAACAGGACCTACGACAGCCTGTTCCTGTCGAACTACGCGACCATCAACATCCGCGACGAGTTATCGCGACTGCCGGGCGTCGGCAACGTCACGGTGTTCGGCGCGGGGCAATATTCGATGCGCGTTTGGCTCGATCCGAACAAGCTGTATGCGCGTGGGCTGATGCCGCAGGACGTCATACAGGCGATCCAGCAACAGAGCCAGCAGGTCACCGCCGGCCAGGTTGGCGCTCCGCCGACGCCGCCAGGGCAGGCATTCCAGTATACGCTGAACGTCAACGGCCGGCTCGACGAGCCGGGCCAGTTCGAGAATATCATCGTCAAGACCGGCAATGTCGGCGATGTCACGCGCGTCCGCGACGTCGGCTGGGTGGAACTCGGCGCGCAGACCTACAGCCAGATCTTTTCGCTGAACCAGAAGCCTGCGACCGGCATCGGCGTGTTCCAGTCGCCCGGCGCCAACGCGCTCGAGGTTCAACGCGCCGTCGAGAGGAAGATGGCGGAACTCGCCAGGCAGTTCCCGCAGGACATCAGATACGACACGCCATTCGACACCACCAAATTCGTCAACGCCTCGATCGACGAGGTCTACAAGACGCTGATCGAGGCCGGCCTGCTGGTCCTCGTCGTGATTCTGGTGTTCCTGCAGGACTGGCGCGCGATGCTGGTGCCCGCGACCACGGTGCCGGTCACCATCATCGGCGCGTTTGCGGCGATGGCCGCGCTCGGCTTCACAATCAACCTGTCGACGCTGTTCGCAATCGTGCTCGCGATCGGCATCGTGGTCGACGACGCCATCGTCGTGGTCGAGGGCGCCGCGCATAATATCGAGCGCGGCATGTCCGGGCACGATGCCGCAATAAAGGCGATGGACGAATTGTTCGCGCCGATCGTCGGAATCACGCTGGTCCTGATCTCGGTGTTCCTGCCGGCCGCCTTCCTGCCAGGGCTCACGGGGCGGATGTATGCACAATTCGCGCTGGTGATCGCAGCGACTGCGCTGCTCAGTGCCATCAACGCCGCGACCCTGAAGCCGACACAGTGCGCATTGTGGCTGCGCCCCCCGGTGCCTCCCGAACAGCGGAATTTCTTCTACCGCGGTTTCAACGCAGTCTATGACCGCATCGAGCGCGGTTATGCGAGGCTGATCGGCAGCATCGCCGGACACGCCAAGACCTCGGTCCTCATCGCGTTGCTTCTGATTGGGCTCGCCGGCTACGGTCTGTCGCGCGTGCCCACCGGCTTCATCCCGATCGAGGACCAGGGCTATCTGCTGGCCGCCGTGCAATTGCCCGACGGCGCAGCGCTCGATCGCACTCAAAGCGTGCTCGATCGGGTGACCGAGATCGCGGCCAAAACGCCTGGCGTCGAGCAGGTGGTCTCGATCGCCGGTATCTCCGCGCTCGACAATTCGTCGAGCCTTGCCAATGCCGGCGTCGCCTATCTGATTCTCAAGGACTGGAGCGCGCGCGGACCCGGCGAGGATCTGCGCTCGCTGGTGTTCGGGCTCAACGACAAGCTCGCGGCGATCGACCAGGCGCGCATCCTCGTGATCCCGCCGCCGCCGATCCAGGGCATCGGCAACGCCGCCGGCTTTGCCATGCAGGTCGAGCTGCGTGACGGCAATGCCGATTATAACAAGCTGCAGGCGGTCACCGGCGCCGTCGTCGCCAATGCGCAGACGCAGAGCGCGCTGCAGCGCGTCTCGTCGTCGTTCCGTTCGCTGGTGCCGCAATATGACATCCAGGTCGATCGTATCAAGACACAGACCCTGCACGTCACCACCGACCAGATATTCTCGACGCTGTCGTCCTACGTAGGCGCGAGCTACGTCAACCAGTTCAACAAGTTCGGCCGCACCTTCCAGGTCTACACCCAGGCCGATGCGCAGTATCGGCTGACCCTGCGGGACATCGAGAACATGATGGTCCGCAACAGCAATGGCGACATGGTCCCGCTTGGCACGGTCGCCAAGATCACACCGTCGGTCGGCCCGTCGCTGATCAGCCTATACAATCTCTATCCGTCCGCGACCGTCATCGGCCTGCCGGCGGCGGGCTACAGCTCCGGCCAGTCGATGAGACTGATGGAGGAGATCGCCGCGAAAACCCTGCCGCCAGGCATGGGCTTTGATTGGACGGCGATGTCGTATCAGGAGAAGGAGGTCGGCGGGCAGATCTACTACGTGTTCGCCCTCGCGCTGCTCCTCGTCTATCTCGTGCTCGCAGGACAATATGAGAGCTGGTACGCGCCTATCTCCGTGATCCTGGCCGTGCCGCTGTCGCTGCTCGGCCCGACGCTGGTGCTGACGTCGCTGAGGATCGACAACAATCTCTACACCCAGATCGGCATCATCCTCCTGGTCGCGCTGTCAGCCAAGAACGCGATCCTGATCGTCGAGGTGGCGCTGGAGCGTCACCTGCGGGACGGCCGCACGGTGATGGAGTCCGCCATCGATGCGGCGCGCGCTCGCTTCCGGCCGATCCTGATGACGTCGTTCGCCTTCATTCTCGGGGTGCTGCCGCTGGTGATCGCGACCGGCGCCGGGGCCAACGCCCGCAAGTCGATCGGCATCACCGTGTTCTCCGGCATGATCGCCTCGACCTGCCTTGCCGTGCTGTTCGTGCCGGCCTTCTTCGTCGTGGTGCAGAGCTTTGAGAACTGGCGCAAGGCGAGGAAGGGCAAGACGGCGGAGCCACGTGCGGCGCAGGCGCCGGGCACGGTGCGTTAGACCGCGCGGACGATCTATCCCCGTTACCCAGAGGGGGCCGCGAAGCGGCCGTCCCGAAGGGCGAACGGTCCCCAGGCCGGGCCATGCATCCTTCGTGACGCGCGTTCCGCGCTCCTCCAGCGACAACGGAAGAGCCGTTGCGCGGGGATGACGGGACTAACAGCGCTTTCGCGTCACACCTTCACCATGCGCTTGCCGCGGTTCTCGCCGGCCAGGAGCCCGATCAGCGCCTTTGGCGTGTTCTCGAGCCCGTCGATCACGTCCTCCTGCACCTTCAACCTGCCTGAGGCGACCCAGGACTGCAGGTCGGCAAGCGCCGCGTCGCGCTGATCCATGTAGTCCATCACGATGAAGCCCTGCATGATGAGCCGCTTCACCACGATCAGGCCGGGCACGCCGCGCGGGCCGTGGGCGGAGGGGACGCCGTCATATTGCGAGATCGCGCCGCAGCAGGCAATGCGGCCGCGATTATTCATCTGCGCAAGGCACGCCTCGAGGATATCGCCGCCGACATTGTCGAAATAGACGTCGATGCCCTTGGGCGCTGCGGCGCGCAGCGCCTTGTAGGCGGCACCGTCCTTGTAGTCGACCGCGGCATCGAAGCCGAGCTCACCGGTCAGCCAGTGGCACTTGTCCTTGCCGCCGGCGATGCCGACGACATGGCAGCCCTTGATCTTTGCGATCTGCCCGACGATCGAGCCGACCGAGCCGGCGGCGGCCGAGACCACCACGGTCTCGCCCTCCTTCGGCTTGCCGACATGGAGCAGACCGAAATAGGCGGTCAGCCCCGCGATACCGTAGACGCTGAGCAGATGCGTCATCGGCTCGAGCTTCGGCATCCTGGAAAGGTGCTTGGCCGGCACCGCGGCATAGTCCTGCCAGCCGGTGTCGCCGAACACGAGGTCGCCGGCGCTCAGGCCGGGCGCCTTCGACGACACCACTTCGGCGATGCTGCCTCCGGCCATCACCGTGTTGGCTTCGACCGCGGCGCGATAGGTCGCACCGTGCATCCAGGCGCGGTTGGCGGCGTCGAGCGAGATGTAGCGCGTTCGCACCAGCGCCTCGCCGTCCTTCGGCTCGGGGATCGCGCCCTTGGTCAGTTTGAAATGTTCAGGGCCGAGCTTGTCGGTCGGCTTTTCCACAAGCAGGATCTGGCGATTGACGGTGTCGTTCATGGCGATCTCTCCCCTCGGCCGTGATCATTCACGATGCAATTTGACCGCGTCGTGCGCGCGCGGTTGCACACATTGTGCGCTGCGTGAACGGTAGTCCTCGTGCTGGCATTCCACAACGGGCACGTTGCGGCAAAATCCTGCCGCACCGCAAGCGTGTTGCATAGGCACACAAATCTGCCACACTCGCGCTTGCCGGAACTGATGGGGGTAGGAAATGTCCAACAGGTTCACGCAGTACATCCTGATCGCGATGGTTCTGGGCATCGTGATGGGCACGCTTGTCTTCAACTTCCTTCCCGACAGCCGCGCTGAAATCGCAGCGGACGTAAACCTGGTCGCGATGTTGTTCCTGCGCCTGATCAAGATGATCATCGCGCCGCTGGTCTTTGCAACTCTCGTCGGCGGCATCGCTCATATGGGAAGCGGCGCCCGGCTCGGGCGAATCTTCGCCAAGACCATGGGCTGGTTCGTCTCAGCCTCCTTTGTCTCGCTGCTGCTCGGCCTCGTGATGGTCAACCTGCTGCAGCCCGGCGCCAACTTCCCGGGCACGCTGCCCGACAAGGCGCAATCGACGGGGCTGCCGGTGTCGGCGTTTTCCTTCGAGAAATTCCTGATCCATCTCGTTCCGACCTCGATTGCGGATGCCATGGCGCAGAACGAGATCCTGCAGATCGTGGTGTTCGCGGTGTTCTTCGCGGTGGCGCTCGGCGCCATGCCTGAAAGAGCGAAGCCGATCATGAGCCTGATCGACGACCTCGCCCATATCATGCTGAAGGTCACCGGCTATGTGATGCTGTTCGCGCCGCTCGCGGTGTGGGCGGCGATCATGGCGACCGTCTCCAGGAACGGTCTCGGCGTGCTCTGGAAGCTCGTCGTGTTCATGGGCGGTTTCTATCTCGCGCTCCTGATCCTGTGGGGGATCCTGGTCGTGGTCGGCTTCATCGTGATCGGCCCGCGTTACGCCCATCTGTTGCGGCTGATCCGCGAGCCCTTGATGATTGCGTTCTCGACCGCGTCGTCGGAGGCGGCCTATCCAAAAACGCTCGAGGGCCTCAACCGCTTCGGCGCCTCGTCGCGGATCTCGGCCTTCGTGCTGCCGCTCGGCTATTCGTTCAACCTCGACGGCACGATGATGTACTGCACTTTCGCGAGCGTCTTCATCGCGCAGACCTACCACATCGATATGTCGCTCGGCACGCAGCTCGCGATGCTTGCAACCCTGATGATCACCTCGAAAGGGGTCGCCGGCGTGCCGCGCGCGTCGCTGGTGGTGATCGCGTCCACGCTTGCCCAGTTCGGCATTCCGGAGGCTGGTCTGTTGATGATCATGGGCATCGACACCTTCCTCGATATGGGGCGCAGCGCAACCAACGTGATCGGTAACTCGCTGGCGACGGCCGTGGTCGCAAAGTGGGAGGGCGAGCTGAAGCCCGAGCACGAGCTCGGGCCCGACGACGCCGTGCCATCGGATGCGGTGCCCGGTGCCGTGATGGCCGGCCATTGACGGGAGGGACGCATGCATCGCGCCCGATGGAGGCCGGTACGGGCTGAAGGCCGGGCGCTGTCAGCATGTCTGCTGGCAGCATGCCTGCTGCTCACAGCACCGGCTCTCGCTCAGACGGCCGGCAACGAGGGGTTGAGCCCCACGCTTGCCAATATCAAGGCTACCCATACCGTGCGGCTCGGCTATCGCGAGAGCTCGCCGCCGTTCTCGTTCCTCGACCATTCCAACCGGCCGATCGGTTACAGCCTCGAATTGTGCGAGGCGATCGTCGAGGAGATCGGTGTCGAGGTCGATGACGCCGATCTCAAGGTCGACTATGTCAAGGTCACCTCGGACGACCGCATTCCGGCGGTCGTGCAGAACAAGATCGATCTCGAATGCGGATCCACCACGGCGAATTCAGAGCGCGCGAAGCAGGTCGCATTCTCGCCGTTGATGTTCGTGGCCGGCACCAAGCTGATGGTGCCGAAGGCATCTGGAGTCACCGCGGTGACCGATCTCAAGGGCAAGACCGTTGTGGTGACCAAAGGCACCACCAACGAGCAGGCGATGCATAGTGTCGACAAGAAGTTCTCGCTCGGGCTCAACATCGTTACCTCGCCCGATCACGAGCAGTCGTACCAGATGCTGGCGGACGGCAAGGCCGACGCTTTCGCGACCGATGACATCCTGCTCTACGGCCTCATCGCGCGGCACAAATCGCAGGACAAGTTCCGCGTCACCGGCGATTATCTGTCCTACGATCCCTACGGCATCATGTACCGCAAGGGCGAGCCGCAGATGAAAGACGTGGTCGAGCGCACCTTCCGCAAGCTCGCCTCGAACCGCGACATCGTTCCGCTCTACAACAAGTGGTTCATCTCGCGATTGCCGACCGGCGAAAAGCTCAACGTCGCAATCTCTCCGCAACTCGAGGAAGCCTTCAAGGCGCTCGACGATTCGGCGGGCGGGGCGAACTAGAGTCTTCGCGAGCCTGCATCCGCTTCGCTTACTGCACTCGATTTGGCTCGACGCTCACCAAGCAACTGGCTCAATTCGTACAGCAGCAAATCACATCCACCGCTTTTCGGGCAATCGCCCTTAGCTCGGCACGGCGGGCGCCGGCGCGCGCACGGATGGCGATGGTATGCATGGTGGCTGACGCGAGGACCGCGAGCGCCGCTGGATCCGCGCCGCGCCCCAGTTCGCCCTTCTCTTGCGCGAGGCGGAAACGGGCTTCGAAATCAGCGTCGATCGTGCGTAGTCCCGCCGCTACACTGCTCCGGATCGCTGCATCTTCCGCGACCTCGGTTACGGCGGTGCCGATCACAAAGCAGCCGCGCGCGTGTCCCTTGCCGGAAAAGTAGATGGACAGTGCCGCGTCGTAGGCGCGCATCAGCGCTTCATCCAAGGGATGGTCCCCTGCGAGTGCCTCACGCGTTGCCGCAAGGCTGGTCTCCCAATAGCGGGCGAGTGCCTCTAGATAGAGCGCGTGTTTGTTGCCGAAGGCCGCATAGAGGCTCGGCGGGCTCATGCCGGTCGCGGCCGCCACCTTGTCCAAGGATGTGCCGGAGTAGCCGGTCTTCCAGAACGTCTCGGTCGCCTTTTTGAGGGCTATTTGTGCGTCGTAGGCGGGTGGCCGCCCTCGACGCGCCGGACCCGTTTCGGTGCTTTTTCGCGCCATATCGTCAGAAACCTCCGTTGCGGTGCATCGTTACCAATATTTGTATGCATCGTTATAAAAATCAATAGAGCGGCGTCTTGATTGCAGAGCCGGAGAATAGTATTTGTAACGATCGTTAGAGAAATGGATAAAGACAGGCCTTTCGATGAGTTTCAATTTTGCGCCAATCGCGGGCTGGACGGGTGATGGCAAGAGCCTTCGTAAGCACATGGCCGCGACCCAATGGTTCGGGCCGGGGCTGGTGAAACGGCTGCGCCGGCCCCTGATGCTCGTGTTGCCGATCGTCGTGGCAGCATTCGGCACCTCCGTCTATCTCGCCCGGGAGCAATACGTCTCAACCGACGATGCGTTCGTCCGCGCAGCGAAGGTGACCATCAACGCCCGCGTCTCCGGTCAGGCGGTTGAAATCGCAGTGCGGGACAATGAGCGGGTCCGGCAGGGCCAGGTCCTGTTCCGAATCGATCCGGAGCCTTATCAGATCGCTGTCGAGCAGGCGGAGGCCCGGCTCGGCAGTGCACGCCTGCAGATAGACTCGCTCAAAGCGACCTACCGCCAGCAACAGGCTGAGCTGCAATCGGCAAAGGAATCGGCTGCCTATGACGAGCGCGAATTTGATCGCAAGAAGATGCTCGTCGCCTCCGATTTTACTCCGCGCGCGGTCTACGAGCGAGCGGAGACGAACCTCAAGGTCGCGCGTCAGCGCATCGCGTCGACAGAGGAGCAGATCGCCAACACGATAGTTGCCCTCAATGGCGATCCGGATATCGATGTCGATCGCCATCCGACGGTCCGCGCAGCCAAGGCCCAGCTCGACCGCGCGCGGCTTGATCTCTCCTACGCGACGGTGACGGCTCCCGACGACGGCATCGTGACAAGGGTCGACGACCTCCAGATCGGCAGCTTCGTCAACGCCGGAGCGCCGGCGTTTTCGCTGCTGTCGAGCCGGCACGTCTGGATCGAGGCGAATTTTCGCGAAACCGGGCTGACCCACATGCGTCCAGGCCAGAGGGCAACGATCGATGTCGATGCCTATCCGGATCGAACGTTCGGGGCACACATCGTCAGCATGAGCCCCGGGACCGGATCGGACTTCTCGGTCCTGCCGCCCGAGAATGCGACCGGGAATTGGGTCAAGGTCGTGCAGCGTCTGCCGGTACGCCTCGAGCTCGATGATATCAATGCGAATCGGCCGCTGTTCTCGGGCATCAGCGTGACTGCGCGGGTCGATACGGGCTATCGCCGGACCTGGCGGCATCTGCTTCAGCCCGCGCTCGCGACGGAGGTCAAATGAGCATCTCCGTTCCATCGCCGGCCGCGGCCGGTGGCCGTCACGCGATCTCGCTGGCGGCCCTCTTGGCTACCTACATGCAGGCCGTCAATATTTCCGTCCCGAATGCAGCCCTGCCGCATATTCAAGCGACACTATCGATGGCCAATGACGAGGTCGGGTGGATATTCTCCTCGTATATCGCTGCGAGCGCAGTGGCCATGTCGATAACGCAGTGGCTCGCCGGACGTTATGGCCGAAAGGCAGTTTATCAGGTCGCCCTCGCGGTCTTCGCGGTCGGTCTGATGCTGGTCACACTGGCGACGACCTCCATCCAATTCGTGCTCGCCCGGATTCTCCAGGGAGCGGCGAGCGGCCCCCTCGCGCCGCTTTCCCTGGCGATCCTGCTTGAGGTGACGCCGCCGGCGCGGCATGCGCGTATGAGTCTGGGATGGACGGTGTGCTCCCTGCTCGGCATCAGTACCGGACCCGCCATTGGCGGCTGGCTCAGCGAATACCACGGCTGGCCTTCAATCTTCTATTTTAGCTTGCCGATGGCGGGTTTCATCTTCCTGGCGATGGCGCTGTCTCTCCGCGAGAAGAAGGCGGAGCGAGGCCAGCCCTTCGACTTCTTCGGCTTGACGACCTTCTCTGTCGGGATGATCGGGCTGCAAATGCTGCTTGATCGCGGCGAGCGCCTGGAATGGTTCGCCTCGACGGAAATCTGGGTTGAAGCGGTCGCCTCGGTCCTGGGCTTCTATCTTTTCATAGTGCACGTGATGACGACCGAGGAGCATTTTCTACGCACGGCGCTGTTCAGGGATCGCAATCTTGTCCTCTCGACGCTTATCTCCTTCGCCCTTGGCTTCGTGCTGCTGCCGACCTTGGCTTTGACGTCCCCGATGCTGGAGGAATTGCTCGATTATCCCGTCGACACCACCGGCTACATGACCATTCCGCGCGGCCTGGCGCTCGTGGGAGGGGTGGTGCTGACAGGATTGGTTCCGGCGCAGGTCGACTACCGGCCGTTTCTGATGGGCGGAATGGCGCTGGTGGTCTACGCCAATTGGCTGATGCTTGGCTTTTCACCGGCGATGGATTGGCGGCCGGTGGTCGAGACTGGCCTGCTCCAGGGTGCTGGTCTTGGCATGTTGATTCCGGCCCTCGCCAGGGCTGCATTCGGTACGCTTGATCCCAGGCTCCGCCCGGAGGGCAGCGCGCTCATCAACCTGTCGCGCCTCTATGGCAGCACGATTGGCATCGCCGTGGTCCAGATCTTCTTCTACGCCAATACGCAGGCGGTACATGTGGCACTCGCAAAGGACCTCACGCCCTACCGTGCTGCCGCTCATGTCGCGGGTTCGATCGGCAGGCCGGGCCTTGCCGCGCTGAACGGCATGATTACGCGCCAGGCGGCCACCGTCGCGGTCATCGACCAGTTCGAGATACTGATGTTCGCCATGCTCATCGTGAGCCCGCTCGTGTTCTTTCTTCGCAAGCCGCGGCCGGCTGACACCGTGGAGCCGTGACGTGACATCGCATCGGCCAGTCTCGATCGCCTCGTCCATCGCCGCGGCGGTTGAGGCCAAACAAGGGAGTACAAGCATGAGTACATCCGATCCGCTTCGCTATACGAGGATCCCGATTGCCGACGGATCGGTCGCAATTCCCGCCGTAGGGTTTGGCACGCTTATTCCGGATCCCGTCGCAACCAGACAGGCGACCAGGGCGGCGTTGGACGCGGGATTTCGTCACCTCGATTGTGCGGAGCGCTATCGCAATGAAGCGGCGGTTGGTGATGCGATGCAGGAGACGTTCAAGACGGGAACGGTTCGGCGCGAGGACGTCTTCGTCACCACGAAGCTTTGGAACTCCAATCATCGTCCGGAGCGGGTCAAGCCCGCATTCGATGCGAGTCGCCGGCGGCTGCAACTCGACTATCTCGATTGCTATCTCATCCACACTCCCTTCGCTTTCAAACCTGGCGACGAGCAAGACCCGAGGGACGAGCACGGCCGAGTAATGTATGATTCGGGCGTCACGCTGATGGAGACGTGGCAAGCGCTGGAGCGTCTCGTTGACGACGGTCACTGCAGATCGATCGGCCTGTCGGACGTTACCTTGCCGAAGTTGCGAGAGATCGTTACGGCCGCGCGGATCAAGCCGGCCGTCGTACAGGTCGAATCGCATCCCTACCTTCCCGAATGGGACCTGCTCGAGTTCTGTCGGGAGAACGGGATTGTGCTCCTGGCGTTTGCCGCGCTGGGACATGCCATGGAGCCAAGACTCCTGGACGACCCAGTGATTACAGCCATCGCGCAGAGGGTGCACAAGACGCCGGCGCAAGTTGCCCTGGCCTGGGCCGTGCAGCGGGGCACCGCCTTCCTGACCACCTCGACCAATCCCCGGCGCATCGAGGAGAACTTTGATATTTCGGCCCTGCCTGAAGACGCCATGCTGGAGATTAGGGACCAGATCGCAACGAGCGTCAGGTTCAACGCGGTAGTGGAGACCGGCGTACCCGGATTTATTCCTCGGGCCCGGTAAGCTCACCTGCAAAGGGCCGTATTGGTTCCCTAGCGCTGTTTGGTGGCGCCGGAAAAACAGGGAGATAGCGATGGACGATCGGGCCAAATTAGCTGCTCTACAGCGCCATTGGGATGCTTCGGACACGAGCAATTTTGAGGTCGAGCACGAAATCTACCTCGAGGATGCCGTGCTTGATTATCCGCAATCGGGCGAGCGGATTCGTGGTCGGCGGAACATTCAGGAGAGTCGCTTTGTACAACCAAACAAGAAGCGCTTTACAGTCCGGCGAATTGTCGGCGGCGGCGATCTCTGGATTACCGAATTCGTGCTGAGTTACGACGGCATACCCTCTTACGCGGTGAGCATCATGGAATTCCGAGGAGGACTGGTGGCCAACGAAACGCAATATTTTGGCGATCGGTTCGATCCGGCGCCTTCGCGGGCGCATCTTGTCGAGCGGATGGGGCCAATCACGTCGTCGTAAGCCGCCAAAAAGAGCCTTCGCCGGGACAACGCGATCAGGCAAACACTTCGTCCAGTGCGGCGTGGTACGCGGCTTCGACCAAATCGGGGGCATGCCTGGCCAACGCTTCCATCTTCACTCCGGAATTGATTTCGAGGATTTGCCAGCGCTCCTCGGCGCGCACCACGTCGATCGAGGCGAAGCGGATGCCGATCGCGCGCGCAGCCCTGATCGCGAGCGCGACACAGGCGTCGCGCATCGCGCCGTCTGTGAGCAGCGCCGGCTCGGCGCCGGAATCGAGATTGTGCCGCCAGTTGAGGATCCGCCGTTCGCCGGCCGGAAGAATCGCATCGAGCTCGGCGGCGGAGAAATCGTCGCTCATGGTCTGGAGCCACTCGGCGGATGCGGCTGCCCGCGCAAGCTCTCGCAGCGAATGCGCGCCGTTGCCGACAACCGACGGGCGCACCTTGCCGTAGACGATCAGCGCGCGCTGATCGAGCAGCACGACGCGAACCTCGTCCTCGATTTCGACATAGGGCGAAATCGCAAGGCTCGGATGGGCGGTCAGGATGCGCGCGACGGCGGCTTCGAGTTGCGGCTTCGTCGTTACGCGGATGACGAACTCGCCCGAAGTGCCTTCGTTGGGCTTGACGACGAGACCACGCGGATGCCGCGCGAGAAGCCGCAGCATCGCATCTATTGATCCCGATTCCGGAATATGCGCGCTGAGCTTCGCGCCCAAGAACAGCGCGTGGGGAACGACCGGGATGCCTGCGAGTCCCAGCACGTCGGCGCAAGCCGCCTTGTCGTTTGCGACCTGATGCGCGACCGCGCTGTTCAACCCGACGTCATAGCCAATCGCGAGCCGCCGCTCCGCGTCGCGCGTCATGACGACGAGCCAGCCGCCCGACCTGATGTCGACCGCGATGGAGCGCGCGAGACAATATTTTTTGATGGTTTCCAGGAAGATTCGCTGGCTGATCAGGACCGTCAAATCATTTTCCCTTCGCGGCGCTGTTTGTGGCAATTAATTGCCAGATCGGTGGCGATCTCAGCAAGTAAATTTCGAGCGGGCGTTTTCGTTAACGAACTCGCGGTCGAATCCTTTACGAAATCAATCGACCCCCATTCCGAAATCGCAATTGCGCGCCGCCCGATCTTGACTATCTCCCTGAATGGCGCAATGCACACGCGAGATCATCAATGATTTCAGTCCATTTCGCGTCGTCGCGAGCCGTCTAGAAATCAATCCGTTCTAAATCTGGTCAATCGAGAAAACGAAAACCCATGAGCGCGTTCTATCGAGAGAAGGTTCTTTCCGTTCAGCATTGGACCGATACGCTTTTTAGCTTCCGAGCCACCCGCGATTCCGGATTCCGTTTTCAGAACGGCCAGTTTGCCATGATCGGCCTCGAGGTCGAGGGCCGGCCGCTGCTGCGCGCCTATTCGATGGCGAGCGCCAATCACGAGGAAGAGCTCGAGTTCTTTTCGATCAAGGTGCAGGATGGGCCGCTCACCTCGAAGCTGCAGAAGATCCGCGAAGGCGACACCATCCTGGTCGGCCGCAAGGCGACAGGTACGCTGATCGCCGACAATCTGATCCCGGGCAGGCGGCTCCTGCTGCTGTCGACCGGCACCGGCCTTGCGCCGTTCGCGAGCCTGATCAAGGACCCCGATGTCTACGACCGCTACGATACGATCGTGCTGGTCCATGGTTGCCGCCAGGTTTCCGAGCTCGCCTATGGCGAGGATCTGGTCGCAAAGCTGCGCGACGACGAATTGTTCGGACCGCTGCTCTCCGAGAAGCTGTTGTACTATCCGACCGTGACGCGTGAACCGTTCCGCAACCGCGGCCGTATCACCGACCTCATCACCTCCAACCAGCTCTTCACCGACCTGCATCAGGGTCCGCTCGACGTCGAGACCGACCGCGTCATGATGTGCGGCAGCCCGGCAATGCTGGAAGACTTGAAGCAGCTGTTCGAGACGCGCGGCTTCAAGGAAGGCAGCGGCAACGCACCCGGCCACTTCGTGATCGAGAAGGCGTTCGTGGAACGCTGATGCTGGCGCAGGCCGGCGGCGTCACCACCGGCATTGGCTTGGCAAAGGCTGGGGCCGTCAGGCTCCAGCCTTTCTTTTTTAGGTCGTGAAGCATCCGCACGCCGCGATCACTATCTCGCCTCCACCCAAGTGGCGCCGCGCATTGCTTCGCTGCTATAACGCGGCCAACGCCGAGCGGCCAGTGGCCGACGCGGCGAGGGGAGGCGCCCGTTGTCCATCACCGATCCGGATCCACCGAAGACCGCCTTTGTGTTCGCCGGCGGCGGCAGCTTTGGCGCGATTCAGGTCGGCATGCTGCACTCGCTGGCGAGCCACGGCATCACGGCGGATATGGTGGTCGGGTCAAGCGTCGGCGCGCTGAACGGCGCCTTCTATGCCAGCGACCCGACGCTCGCGGGCATCGAGCGATTGGCCACGATCTGGCGCGGCCTGCAGCGGCATGACGTATTTCCGATGACGTGGAAGACGCTGCTCAGCTTCCTGTGGCGACGGGATTTCCTGATACCGCATGACGGGATCCGCAAGCTGATCGACGATCACATCCCGTTCCGCAACCTCGAAGACGCGCGGATGCCGGTGCACATCGTCACGACCGACATCATCTCGGGCGACAGCGTAGTGCTGTCGGAGGGCTCGACCGCGGAAGCGATCATCGCATCCACCGCGATTCCCGGCGCGTTCACGCCGGTTCGCTACCGAAATCGGTATTTGGCTGACGGCGCGATCTCCAGCAACACGCCGGTCCGCGTCGCAGTGAAGCGAGGAGCTCAGCGCCTGATCGTGCTGCCGACCGGGCATGCCTGCGCCAACCGGGCGCCGCCGGCCGGCGCGCTCGCCAATGCACTGCATGCGCTGACGCTCCTGATCGCGCGGCAACCCGTCAATGAGCTCGAGAATCTGGGTCCCGGAGTCGAGTATTTCGTGGTGCCGCCGCTGTGCCCGCTGGTGGGATCACCCTACGATTTCTCCCGCACGTCGGACCACATCGAACGGGCGACCCGCAGCACCGACGCATGGCTGGAGCGGGACGGGCTGAAGCAAGGCCGGATCCCGAGCGAGTTGCAGCCGCACGATCATTAGCTTTACGACGATGCTGCCGTGAGTGCCATTTGACGCTTCGTTGCACCGCAAAAGAAATGCTTCAGGTCAATTTGCGCGGCCGTCGCCCGGGTCGCGCCGGAGTGACTGTCACATCCGTGACCGCTCGGCCCATTACCGTGTAGCGTAGCTTCCTTGAGTTGGATTAGACTCAAGGCCAACAGTGTGAATTTGCAGATCGGGTGAGGGATTCTATGGAAACGCTGCTGCTTCCTTTCTCGCCACGCTTCATCGTGCTGACGATCTGCTCCGTCGTCACCGCGTTGCTGCTGGCGATCGGCGTGTTCGACCACAACCCGAAGATCTGGGAGGTGGTGCTGCTTCCACTCATCATCTTCGGCGCGCTGACGCTGCTCGGCATCCGCGATCTCGTGCAGAAGCACCACGCGGTGCTACGCAATTATCCGATATCGGCGCATTTGCGTTTCCTGCTCGAGGAAATCCGCCCGGAGATGCGGCAATACTTCTTCGAGAGCGAGAAGGACGGCATGCCGTTCTCACGCGACACCCGCGCGGTGGTCTATCAGCGCGCCAAGATGGTGCTGGACAAGCGGCCGTTCGGCACCCAGGAGGACGTCTATCGCGAGGGCTACGAGTGGATGCATCATTCGGTGGCGCCGAAACCCCACGTCGATCCGCAATTCCGTATCACCATCGGCGGCCCCGATTGCACGAAGCCCTATTCGGCCTCGGTGTTCAACATCTCGGCGATGAGCTTTGGCGCTCTGAGCCCGAACGCGGTGCGTGCGCTGAACGCCGGCGCCAGGAAGGGCGGCTTCGCACATGACACCGGCGAGGGCGGCGTGAGCCCTTATCACCGCGAGAGGGGCGGCGACATCATCTGGGAGGTCGGCTCCGGCTATTTCGGCTGCCGCAACCGCGACGGCAGCTTCAACCCCGATGAATTCGCCCGCGTCTCGTCCGACGACCAGATCAAGATGGTCGAACTCAAGATCAGCCAGGGCGCCAAGCCAGGCCATGGCGGCGTGCTTCCGGCGGCAAAGGTGTCCGAGGAGATATCGAAGATCAGGGGCGTGCCGATCGGCGAGGACTGCATCTCACCGGCCTCCCACAAGGCGTTCTCGACACCGCTGCAGATGATGGAATTCGTGGCAAATATGCGAAAGCTCTCCGGCGGCAAGCCGGCCGGCTTCAAGATGTGCATCGGCCATCCCTGGGAATTCCTGGCGATCTGCAAGGCGATGAAGGAAAGCGGACTCTACCCGGATTTCATCGTGGTCGACGGCAATGAGGGCGGCACCGGCGCGGCGCCGCTGGAATTCATGGACCATCTCGGCATGCCGATGCGGGAGGGCGTCAATTTCGTCCACAACGCACTGGTCGGCATCAATGCGCGCGACCGCATCAGGATCGGCGCCTCGGGCAAGATTGCCACCGCCTTCGACATGGCGCGTGCGATGGCGATCGGCGCCGACTGGTGCAATTCGGCGCGCGGCTTCATGTTCTCGCTCGGCTGCATCCAGTCCTTGAGCTGTCACACCGACCGCTGCCCGACCGGCGTCACCTCGCAGGACCCGATCCGCAACCGTGCGCTCTACGTGCCCGACAAGATCGAGCGGGTTTACAATTACCACCATAACACGCTGCATGCGCTTGCCGAACTGCTCGGCGCGGCCGGCCTCGAACACCCGCAACAGTTGCGGCCGATCCACTTCTCGAAGCGGACCTCGACCACCGAAGTGTGCTCGTTCTCGCATCTCTATCCGGCGCTCCGCCCGGGAGAACTTCTCGAAGGCACTGAGGACCGCCGCTACCGCGCCGCCTGGGCCATGGCGCGCGCGGATTCGTTCCAGCCGGCGGGGTAGGCGCGGCAAGCACAGTATCATCCGGCGGAGGCGGCCACGCCTCCAGGCGGCTAAGCTGTGATTGGATCACTGAGCCGCACGACGCGATTCGAATGTGTGACCTTTGTCTTCGAAGGGCGAAACCCATCAGCGTGTGCCACCTGCTCGCGAGACTCGGCAACAGAGCCGCCCGGTCATGATCGCATCGCCCAGACGGGATCCAAGCGAGCATGGCTGGCTTGAACTACGTGCCCCGACGCGCCTCCATGAATAGGGGCAGCGCCCTCTCGACCATTTCATCGGATGCAGTCAGGCTTATGCGAAAGTATCCCGGAGCATTCATCATAGCGCCCGGTATGACGAAGACATTCCGATCTGCGAGCGCATTCCAATGCCGATCGGGATCACCCTCCGGCCACTTGCACCAGAGATAGAACGTGCCCTCTGGCATTAGTGGATCGTACCCGGCTTGACGCAGCGCCGGAACTAAACGATCGCGACGATGCGCGAGCGCACCCTGATCGATCGAGAGTGTTTCGAGATCTGGTATGGCGTACTGCATCACCGCATTGGGAAAGCACCAGCCGATCGACATCTGCGCTGGAATGATGGCCTCCTGGATTGCCCGCCGGTCCTCTCGCGGCATGAGCGGAGAGATCGCCATGTATCCAAGCCTTTGCCCGGGAGAGAGGAGCACCTTGCCGTAGCTATACGCAATGAAGGTCCGGGGATAGAAGGCCGCAGGGCTGTCGAATTTCCTGGCGTCGAAGCGAAGCCGCCGATAGGGCTCGTCGGAGAGCAGATAGATGCGGTGACCGATCCGCCTCGAGGCTCGCTCGAGCAGGTTGGAAAGCTCCTTCAGCACATCGCCGGTGTAAATCCGTCCGGTTGGATTATGAGGCGTGTTGACGATCAGGAGCCTCGTCCTCGGACCGATTGCAGCGTCGATAGCAGCAAAATCGAGCTCGAACGTTGGCACGACGAGAGGCACCTTGCGAGGCACGGCATTGGCCGCAAGAAGCATTGGCTCGTAACAAGGCCACGCCGGTTCGCAAAAGATCGCCTCGTCCCCCGGGTCAAGGATCAAGTGGAATACAAGGGAGATCGCCGCAAAGGCGCCTGGCGTGAGTGCAAAATCCGTCGGCTCGAACGAAAGGCCAAGCTCGCGTCCGACGTGCTCGGCCAGGAACCTCTGCGGCTCGATCTCGCTCGTTTTGTATGCAAACCAGCTCTCGTTGTCTGGGACGGCATGCGACCGAAGCGCCGAGACGAGCCCGGCCAGCGGCAATTCATGGGGATTTCCGAAAGTGAAATCACAGATGGCAGGATCTGATCGTCGCTTCCCATATTGGGAATGAAACCGGTTGATCGACCGAGACGCTTCCTGAACTTCCTTGATCCGACGTGAAACCGGCACGGTCACAATCCTGGTTAAATTGAAAGTTGCAGCCACAGCGCGCCATCGGAGAAGCGTCGAGCCGCGGTGCCGGGTCGATGCACCGACATTCGTTGGGGCCTTTCGATGGCGCAGTCGAACTTTGATTGTGATCGTTACGGCAGGATGTCATTGCACAACCGACGCGTTACGCTCGTAACTAATTTTCATGGTGACGCGTACGTTGCCCAGGCTTCCCCGCGTTTTCATCGAAGTCGCCTGCATCGCCGCCTCGGCACTTCATCTTGAAGGTGATCGCCGTAGGCATATTGGTGTGGCGTGCTCGGAGCAAACCTATCGTCGAGACCTGCAGCCCGAACTGGTGGACGATGTTGCGCGAAGTGCAGTCGCGGGCGTGGAGGCCACGCGCCGTGATGTCTTGACCCCGCCGGTTGCGACGAGCGCCGCTGATCTCTCGAGATACCGCCGCAAGGCGCGTGGGTAGACTCCTGGCGGACGAAGCCGGTCGTCGCCAATGCATGCGCTAATCAAGCCCGGAGGACGCCGAACGTCGCGACCGCTCCACACGTGCAGGCCGCAGCGATTCCCTCCCGCTCGGTCCAAAACTGCTGATGTCAGAGAAGTGCAGCGGCGGGAAGCCTGCCAGTCGTCACCGGCCAACTCATCGGGTCAGGACCCAATGATGCCAGTTGAGCAATCTGCAGTCTGCACCATGGCGACACTTCGCGATCAGCGCGGAGGACTTGGGCAGCAAAAGTGGACCACGGTAGCCATTCTGCGCTGTCGACCTCCTCTGGATCCGCAGTGAGGTCCGCAGGATTGGCAAGCGCCGTGAAGACCGGGCAGAGCTCGTTCTCAGCGACACCATTAGCCATTTGCGCTTTGTACCTGAATGCCGGAAGGATGAGCTTGATATCGGTTGCACTCAAACCCAGCTCCTGTTTGACTCGCCGCCTAACCGCAACGGTCAGAGGCTCGTCGGGAGCTGGGTGGCCGCAGCAGCTATTTGTGATAACCCCCGGCCAAGTGCGCTTGTTGTGAGATCGACGAGTGACGAGTAAATTCCCTTCTTGGTCGAATAGGTAGCACGAAAAAGCCAAGTGAAGGGGTGTCTCACGGTGATGCACCTTGCTTTTTGGCAAAATGCCAGCTGTTGCACCTGCCGGCGTGCACAATACAACCATCTCTTCTTTCACTGGTGCCTCAATGCGCTCTTGACCTCTGTCGTACTGCGGGAACCGCAGGTAGAGCCCGACATCGGCGGGGCTGGCGGGGGAAATTGTTCGAAAGCTCAACAGTTCCCGGGTCACTGATGTATTAGGCTTGTAGAGCGTCTTTAGCGCCAAGTAACTGGCAGTATCGGCCCTCTCAGCACGCAAAACGGCCATTATCGGATCGGGTCGCCCTGCACCATTCAGCCTGAGGTATACATTAGCCTCCTCCGGACAATTCGATCCTGTTCGGAACGCCAGGCAGGTCATCGGTTCGTTCACAATCAATGACTCCTTGTCGTAACACGCATTGTAAGCATGAGACGCACGTCCGGAGTCGTGCCCGCGGGCAAGGGACGCTACCGTATCCAGCTCGTTGAGCGCAATGGAGTGGTGTCGGAAATAGACTTTCGCCCTGGCGATCTCCGGCTTCTCTAGATCGAGCGCAAAGAATTCGATTTTATGGCCGCCTGCTTCCAGTTCTGCATAACGTTCGGCCACTGAACGCCACGCGGTCGACATGCCGATCCTGGCCATGGCTTCTGAAACCACCGGCAAGGTACGGTGTAATCCTTGTGATTGCGGATTTAAGTATACCTTGTAACGCGGTGAAGAACGTCCTGGCTGCTTCGCCATGGAATGCCAGATTGTCGGCCGACCCAGCAGAGGAGCGTCTGTTGTGAACAGCTCTTCCACCGCCAAATAGCGATTGATGTCGACGCCCGCCCTTGAAGCCAATCGGCGGGTCAACAGGCGACCCGCATCCTGTGCACCTCGCGCACTTAGATCCGAGCTCAGTGACTCAAATAGTATTCGTACTTCTGGCCCGCTGGCTCGCCAACTTAATGAGAACTCCGCCGGGAAGCCATCATCTGAGACAAACGATGGATATTGGCAGTAATGTCCAATAGGGTTGTTACCCCATGGATGTAATAGCTCACGAAGCTCCGCATTCAATGAATCAATTTCATTATCGGCAAAGCGGTTGATGCGACATAGCAGCCCCCACTGTTCTGCCAGAAAGTCGCCAAAGGAACGCACGGCGGTGGCAGAATTTACGTCAGTCACAGCAAAAGTCTCCAAGGAGGACAAGATCTAGTCAGATCACGCACACAACAATGACGCGGCGGCGTTACAGCGGCATCTCAACTCGATTACATAACGAAGAAAGTTCTGGTGCTGCTTGATGACTTGCTGAAGCGCGGGCGAGAAGGAACGTTTGGTTGCGCTTCGTTGGAGCCCGGCGTCGGAGTGCGCGCGGTGGTGCGGGAAGATTTACAATTTACGGATTTGCGATCTGCGGAATTACGGTGAGGGTGCTGGACTGCACTCAATTCTCGAGTCCCGACGGGCACCGGAACTCCCCGGGCCCGACCGCAGCCCAGGGGTACCCCTTACGGCGAGGACCCTTCGACCATGCCCTGCGTTAATATCCCGTGCGCTGGAGGGTATCGCCCATGGACAACTACCGCACCGCACTGATCCTGTTCGCCGTGATTTTCGCCGCAGCGGTCGCAGGCGCGTTCTTCGCTACACTCGGAAACATCAACACGCGCCTAGCCGGTAACGACGTTCCAGCGGGAACGACGGGTCTGGCTCGTCCGCATCCGCCGCTTGATCGAGCGCCGGGGCAACCCTTAGAGACGCCGCGCTAAAGCATGATCCGGAAAAGTGCGTAGCGGTTCTCCGAAGAGATCATGCTCAAACAAAGAGATGAGAACGTTGCACATCGTGCGCAGGTGCTGCCGCGCTATTGCAACTCTTTGATATGGCCGGTGCTGTCAACGACGACGGACCGTTCCTGTCCATCCTTTGTGGCCTTGAATATCCGAATCTTACCGGATGGGACTTCGCGAACGTTCGAATAGCCGGCTGCCGCAAGCTTGGTCTTGATTTCGTCCAACGTGAGAGCTTGCGCTGCCGGGCTAAAGTCGGCCAGGAAACACAGGACTAAAAGGATGGCTCGTATCGGCATGGGCTTCTCGCAGGATACGTTGCGGCTGGCCGCTTGATGCAGTCGGTGCCGCCGTTGTGAACCTTCGTCACCAGGAGTTTGTGGCCTAGTTCACAGGTCTTGATGTGCGGTATTGCTTAGATTTGGCTTCATGTGGAGCCTTATCATGCGTGGGATCATCGTCGTCGCCGTCGCGCTCGTCGCGGTGGCGGCAATGTATCATAGTCCGTTCAAACCTCTCCCCACACGGCCAATGCCCGCGGTGAACGTACCTTGATAATTTTGCAGGGCTCGGACAAACCATGTCGCGAGAACGCGAACTCACATCGTCATGCTGCTTGAAAAATTGAGTTCGAACCCAACCCGGTCATTGCGAGCGGAGCGAGGAATCCATGGCTCAACTCGGCGATAGATGGATTGCTTCGCTCCGCTCGCAATGACGATGGAGAGCGCGCGGCGCGGGTTGCACGTCGCCGTGTCCGGCTGTGCATCCCGGCCCACCTAGTGCTTTCTAAAACTCGCCGTGCAGCCGGCCCGAGAAAATGTGCACCGGGCCGCGGTCGGCATTGTAGGCGGGGTTGGTGACGAACTGGTAGTCCGCGGTCAGCGTGAAATATTTGTTCAGCGCGAAGGCGTAATAGGTTTCCAGGATCCGCTCCTTCCGGTAGTTCAGCGCGCCGTCGCCGATCAGCACGCCGAGGCCGCCGGCGGCAATGAAGTCGCGGTGATCGTTCGACAGCGCGTTGATGGCGCCGGCGATGCCGATCGTGTCGTCGGGCCGGCCCCATCTGGTGCCCTTGATCGAGGTGCCCAGCGACAGCGAGGCGTCGATGTCGGTGAAGGCCATGATCTCGGTCTGGCCGTTGTTCCAGCTCCAGCGGCCGAACAGGCCGATGTCCTCGGTCAGCGCCTGTTCGAGGTTGAGGACATAGCCGTATTTGATGCGGCCGGCGCGCGTCAGCGCGATGTCGAGATCGAGCGCCGGGTTGTCCAGCGTTTCGCGATAGCTTCCGGAGAAGGCGCTGTTGAGCCAGGCGAGCGTGCGCAGCTTGCCGGGTAGCGAGAACAGCTGATAGCGCGTCTCGAGCTCGACCACATATTCGCCGCGCCGGAAGACATTGGTGTCGAAGCTGTTCGAGTTCGAGACCGCATCCATCAGGAAATAGCCGGCGCGCAGCGCCCAGCGCTTCTGATTCAATTCGGCTGTTATGCCGTAGGTGAGGCCGACCTTGTCGGCGGAATAGTCGAAGGCGCCGGGTGCCCAGATCGACCAGTTCAGAAAATCCTTGCGCGTGTCCTTGGCATAGGCGTTGCCGTCGAATACGTCGGTTACCGCGAATTTACCGGCCTGGATGGTCAGGCGGTTGACGTCGACCTTGCCGCCGAGCTGGCCCGGACCGCTCGCCAGTTCCTCCTGCTCGCCGCCGAAGCCGAAGGTCTGGCGCACAAGAAGCCGCGAGGTGTTGTAATGCGGGTAGGGGAAGTTGGATTTCTGCGCTTCGCCGTTCGAGAAGCCGCCGAGGCCGACCGTGTCATTCAGTCCGAACCCCTGCAGCAGCTCGGGATTGTAGTAGAGCTCGCCGCCGTCCCAGAGTCGGGCGTTCAGATAAAGACTGTTGCTCCATGTCGCCTGGAGCTGCGCCGCCGGCGTCAGGCTGTTGGTCCCGGTATAGAGCGCTCGAAACCCCGGGTAGCCCTGCGGCAGATAGGTGGTCTGGCCGTGGATTTCCCAGCGGTCGGATTCGGGGTCGGCGATCTGCGCCGCCGGCGTCAGGCCGCTCGACCCGGTCAGGTCGATCTTGCGATTGAGGCCGAGGCGCACCGCCTGGAAGTCGGGCTGAGAAGCATATTGCGTGCCCGACGGCAGGACGACGCCGGCACCTTCGAACCGGCTGTAGAGATATTCGACCCGCGCCGTCCAGTTCGGCGCGAACGCATATTCGAGGCCGGCGCCAGCGGCCCAGCCGAAGCGGACATGAATGTCCTTTTCCTCGTCGCCGACGGTGGGCACATTGAGGAAACGCTCGCCCATGAAGGCGAAGCCGCCGGTGGCATAGGCGAGCCACGGACCGCTCGCATAGCCGATGCGGCCGCGCACCGTGCCGACATAATCCCACTGTTCGCTGGCGATCGAACGCGGTGTTGCGATCAACGACATCACCGAATTCGACGTCAGGTAGTTCGGGAACATCATGTCGGTTTCGACGCCGAGCAGCAGGCCGGAACTCGCCCGCCAATTGTAGCCGGCCTGCAGGCCGCCGATCACGCCGCTGAAGGTGTTGCTGGTGGTCGTCACCGCGGCATCGGACAGCGTCGCCACCGACGTGCCGCGGGAGTAGCCGGCGTGTGCGCCGATGTAGAAGCCGGTCCAGTCGAACACGGTCTTCAGGTGGGGCGCCTTGACCGGCAATGCGACGTCGGCCGCGATCGCGGGCGCGCCGAATGCGGCCACGCCGAGCGCCGTGCCGGCGGCGATATGGACCCGGAATGCGCGGGCACAGGTCATGATGCAGTTTCGTCCAGCGCCGGGCGGTTGGCAGAATCGGCGGCCATCACGGCAGATTTGTCCGCCATCCGCCAGCCGAGTTTTGAAGCCATGGCGAGCCGCCCCCAGTTCGATCTGCGCATCAACTCAGATCAACAATGCTGCCATCCTTATTGCAAATCATTCGCAATAGCAACTAGGGAATGGCCGCTCTCCGGCCATCGCATCCGCTGATGACAGTCCCTTAACAGAGGCCCGTTGACGCGGCCTTTGTGCGCGATTGGCCTGCGCCATGTTGCCAGCCTGCATCGCTGGCCGGCTCGAACAGTCTCGCCGCACAACGCGACGCATCGGCGCAGACGATCGGGGCCGAAATGAAGACCCGCCCGGGGGGACAGCCGGGCGGGTCGGGCTACGACACGGGTTGGATGAGGACCCGCGCCGAATGCGAAATCCTTGAACTCAATCGATCAGCCGCAGGTGCGCATGCGGCGGACATAATTGCCGTAAGCGTCGAACCGGCGAATCCGGCCGCGGCGGCGATAGCTCGTAGTGGTAGCCGTCACTGGCCGCGATCGTGCTCTCGACCATCGTGGCACCGAGGACTTCCGCACCCAGGCCGCGCAGCCAGCCGGCCTCGGCCTGCAAAGTGGTTGACCCCATGGTGCCCGTCACGGCACGAGCGGCGAGGGCGGCGGCGGCAATGCGGGTCCTGATCGACATGAGAACTTCCCGTCCTGTTCAGCCGCGGTGCCGTCATGGTCCGCATGCCCGTTGGACGGTGGCTTCGCAAATCCGGTTCGATTCCTGCCGGGATGGTTGGCTCTGACCGCTATTCGCCAGATGGTCCAGCTACTTGGCCGGGCTGCCGGGTAACGCGGCAAGCCTGTTCACGTCGAAGTTATCGACGTCTTGGAGCAATTCGCAGAATGCGCGGGCGCCGTGGTCGAGCAATTCCTCGCCCTTCTCTGCGGAGGCCTTGGTCGCATCGCCGATTGCTCCGCGCGGATGGAGATCCTGCGCCTGCCAGGCGAAAGGCGCCGGCCGCTGTGTCGACAGAAAGCGGTGATCCTTCTCGATCGCGATGCTGGCCGGGTGAAAGTCCGCGATCGCATCCCTGCGGACATGCTGCGGATATCTGGCCAGCATGATCGAGGTCTCGACCGCGCCGCCGTGGATGCCGTGGCGCAACTCGTCGGCGACGAACAATCCGTCCGGCACACCGAAACGCGACCAACTCGTGGTCACGACGAGCATGCGGTGTTGCGCGCGCAAATCCTGTGCCACCAGCGACATCGCGGCGCTGTTGCCGCCATGACTCGTTACCATCACGAGTTTCTTCACGCCGGCCCGTGCGACGCTCTCCCCAAGCGCTCCCCAGCTTTTCAGCGCCACCTCCGATGGCAGCGTCAGCGTGCCAGGAAAGTCGATATGCTCGGTGGAGATGCCGACCGGTTGCAGCGGCAGGAACGTCGCCGGAATTTGCGCCGGCAGCAATTCGCGCACCCGCGCCAGATAGGCCTCGCCGATCATGACGTCGGTTCCAAGCGGCAGATGCGGTCCGTGCTGCTCGGTTGCCGCCAGCGGCAGCACCGCGACCCAGCGCGACGGCGCGCTCTTGGCGATGTCGGGCCAGCGGATTTCGGTCCAGTCGCGGGGCGGAAGTGGCGCAGTCATCAAGCGGTCTTTTCTTTGGATGAATTTGCGAGGTACTTTGTTCGTCATTACGGGGGTGTGATCCCCGTCCCCGGGGCGCGGTCCACGTCCTCCGCCTTCCATCATGGGCCAGAACAATCGACGGAGTCCAATCATGAACCCGGCCTTTTTGCCGCGAACGTTAACCGCAGGCCTGTTTGCCGTCCTCGCGGCGCTTGCGCCCGGGCGCGCGCAAACCCTGGACAAGGTCTCGTTCGGAACCAATTGGGTCGCCGAGGCCGAGCATGGCGGATTCTTCCAGGCTGTCGCCGACGGCACCTACAAGAGCTACGGCCTCGACGTGACGATCGTGCCCGGCGGTCCCAACGAGAACAACCGCATGCTCCTGATTGCGGGCAAGCTCGACTTCTTCATGAGCGCGAATCTGCTGCAAACCTTCGACGCCGTCACCAACAACGTGCCGCTGGTCGCGGTTGCCGCCATGTTCCAGAAGGAGCCGCAGGTCTTCCTCACCCATCCTGAGGTCAAGCTTGACAAGATCGAGGATCTCAAGCCGCTGACGCTTTTCATCTCCAAGGAAGGCATCACCAGCTACTTCCAGTGGCTGAGGTCCGAATACGGCTTCAGCGAAAGCAAGGTAAAGCCCTACACCTTCAACCCGCAGCCCTTCATCGTGAACAAGCAGAGCTCGATGCAGGGCTATGTTACGTCCGAACCCTATGCGGTGGAGAAGGCGGCCGGCTTCAAGCCGAACGTCCTCCTGATCGCCGACTACGGCTTCAACACCTATTCGACGCTGATCGAGACGCGGCGCGAAATCATCGACAAGAAGCCAGACCTCGTGCAGCGCTTTGTCGATGCCTCGATCATCGGATGGTACCACTACATCTACGGCGACAATTCTGCGGGCAACGCGATGATCAAAAAGCTCAACCCGGAGATCACCGACGAACTGCTCGCCTATTCGGTCACCAAAATGAAGGAGTACGGCATCGTCGATTCTGGAGACTCGGTCAAGAATGGCATCGGTGCCATGACCGACGAGCGGATGGCGAGCTTCTTCGAAAAGATGGTGCGTGCCGGCGTGGTCAAGAGCACCATCGACTACCGCAAAGGCTATACGCTGCGCTTCATCAACAAGGCGGTCGGCGTCGACCTAAGGCCGAAGAATTGAACTGCACGCGCGATGGCGGAGCCTATGTTGTCGGGAACCGATACTGAGGCAGCCGGCTATGCCGTGCGCCTGCGCGCGGTCACCAAGGTCTATGATACCGGAGTGGCGGCGCTCGGGCCGCTCGATCTCGAAGTCAGGCGCGGCGAGTTTCTGTCGCTGGTCGGGCCATCCGGTTGCGGCAAGTCCACGGCGCTGCGGCTGGTCGCCGGGCTCGCCGCGCCGAGCGCGGGCACCGTCGATGTCTCCCATCATGGCGCACAACGGCGCGGCAGCCATCCGATCGGCTTCGTGTTTCAGGAGCCGACGCTGATGCCCTGGGCGACGGTGCGCGACAACGTCCGCCTGCCGTTCAAGCTCGCGCATGCGCCGGCCGCCGACGCCGATGCGCGGATCGACGATGCGCTTGAACAGGTCGGGCTCGCCGATTTCGCGAGTGCCTATCCGCGCGAATTGTCGGGGGGAATGAAGATGCGCGTGTCGCTGGCACGGGCGCTGGTCACCGACCCCGATATCCTCCTGATGGACGAGCCGTTCGCCGCGCTAGACGAGATCACCCGCTTTCGCCTCAACAACGATCTGTTGTCGCTGTGGCGCAACCTGCACAAGACCGTGATCTTCGTGACGCACTCGGTGTTCGAGTCGGTCTATCTCTCGCAGCGCGTGATCGTGATGACGGCGCGACCGGGCCGCATCGGCGCGGAGTTTCGCATCAGCGCGGCCGAGCCGCGCGGCGAGGAGTTCCGCACCTCGGGGGAATACGCCGGCTTCTGCCGTGAGGTCTCGCATGCGCTGGCGCCGTCTTATGCAGGGCAGGCGGACGCATGACATCGCCGCGTGACCTCGTCCGCATCCTGCTTCCCGTCGCGGTGTTCGCGGCGGGGCTGGCGCTCTGGGAATTGATCGTCCGCGTCAACGACATCCAGCCCTATGTGCTGCCAAGCCCGCTCCTGGTGCTCAAGACCCTGGTCGCGGATTGGCCGGTGCTGTCGCAATCGCTCGGCGTCACGCTCCTGACCACGCTCGAGGGATTCGCCGCCGCCGCGATCGGCGGCGTCGCGTTGGCGCTGTTGTTCAATCAGTCGAAATGGCTGGAATACTCGTTGTTTCCCTATGCGGTCATCCTTCAGGTCACGCCGGTTATCGCGATCGCGCCGCTGCTTCTGATCTATCTGCAGCAGCAAACCGCGGTGATCGTCTGCGCCTGGATCGTCGCCTTCTTTCCGGTGCTGTCGAACACAACCCTCGGCCTGAATTCGGTCGATCGTAATCTGGCCGGCCTGTTCCAGCTTTACGGCGCCTCGAAGCTGCAGACGCTGTTGTTCCTCAAGCTGCCCGGCGCGCTGCCCTATATGCTCGGCGGATTGCGCATCGCCGGCGGGCTCTCGCTGATCGGCGCCGTCGTCGCCGAGATCGCGGCGGGGAGTGCCGGCGCCGGCTCCGGCCTTGCCTTCCGCATCGCTGAATCGGGCTATCGGCTGAATATTCCCCGCATGTTCGCGGCACTTCTGCTGCTCTCGCTCGCCGGGATTGTCATCTATGGGCTGCTGGCGCTAATTTCGCATCTCTTGTTGCGACGCTGGCACGAAAGCGCGCTTGGAAAGGAAAGCTGATGGCCAATACGTCTTCCGAAAAGATCGATCTCCTGATCTATGGACCGATCCGGCCAATTCTCGAGAACGGCTTCTCCAATCAATATGTGGTGCACAGGGCGGAAAGCCGCGGCGACCTCGAGCGGCTCACGCCCGAAGTCCGGAGCAGGATTCGCGGCATGGCGGTCACCTATCATACCGTGCCGGCCAACAAATCCGCGCTGGAGCAATTCCCCAAGCTTGAGATCATCGCAAGCTTCGGCGTCGGCTACGACCACGTCGATTCCCACTATGCGCGCGATCACAATGTCGTGGTTACCAACACGCCCGACGTGCTGACCGAGGAGGTCGCCGACGTCGCGATGGGGCTCTTGATCGCGACCTTGCGCGAGTTCGTCAAGGCCGACCGTTTCCTGCGCTCCGGGCTCTGGCAGACACAGAACTATCCGCTCAGCGCAGGCTCGCTGCGCGACCGCAAGATCGGCATCGTCGGCATGGGCCGCATCGGGCAGGCGATCGGGCGCCGGCTGGAGGCCTCGCTCGTGCCGGTATCCTATCACTCGCGCAATCCCGCCAAGGGCGTCTCCTACAAGCACTATCCCGATCTGATCGAGATGGCGAAGGCGGTCGATACCTTGATCGTGATCGTGCCTGGCGGTGCATCCACCGCGAAGATGATCAATGCCGACGTGCTCAAGGCGCTCGGCCCGCGCGGCGTCGTGATCAACGTCGCGCGCGGCTCCGTGGTCGACGAGCCTGCGCTGGTCGCGGCGCTGAAGTCCGGCGAGATCCTGGCCGCCGGCCTCGACGTATTTGCGGCCGAGCCGAACGTGCCGGAGGAGCTGAAGGCGATGCAGAATGTCGTGCTCTTGCCACATATCGGTTCGGCATCCGTGGTAACGCGGAATGCGATGGATCAGCTCGTGGTCGATAACATCAAGAGCTGGTTCGCCGGCAAGCCGCCACTGACGCCGGTTGCCGAAACTCCGGTGAAGGGCCGTTGATGTCATTGTCCCGCTGCAACGTCGCGGTTTTCCTGCTCGTAGCCGGATGTTGTCCGGCCTGGTCGCAGGACGCCTCGACGTTGAAGAAGGATATGATCGGGCAGTGGGAGCTCGCCACCACGGAGCGCAGCAAGACCTGCGTCGTGACGCTCAAGGGCGATACGACGCCACAAGGCTTCAAGCTCGAGCTGGAGCCATCCTGCGCGACTGCGTTGCCCTTCACCAAGGATATCGCCGCCTGGAGCATCAAGGGCCTCGGCGACATTGTGCGGCTGCAGAGCGCCGCAGGCGAGGCCGTGATCGACTTCACCGAGGTCGAGAGCGGGATCTTCGAGGGCTTGCGCACCAATGAGGGCGTCTACATCCTGCAAAACCTCGCCGCGGCGCGATCGCTCGCCAAATCGATGGACCAGATGATCGGCGACTGGTCGATGGTGCGCGGCGACGGCCAGGCGATCTGCGGGCTGACGCTGACCAACACAGACGCTGGCAGCGACAATTTCCAGGTCTTCCTGAAGCCGAAATGTGATCCGGCGATTGCGGCCTTCAATCCAACGTTATGGCGGCTCGAACGCGGCCAGATCCTGTTGACGTCGGCCAAGGGCGAGACGTGGCAGTTCGAGGCGGACGACAACGCGCAATGGCGCCGGGTTCCCGACAGCGCCACGCCCCTCATCATGCTGCGTGATCAGTGACGCTTCCAGCCCGCGCCGGCCGCTGACGTTCCGTGCCGTCGGCACGAAGCCGACGCGTACCCACAATCGGACCGGGAGCCGCAACCATGACGAAGAGATACGTGCTTGCGATCGGCCTCGACCCCGCTGTTGTCGATTTCTCCGCTTTCCCGCAATTGACGCCGGAACTCGTGCGCACCTACATCGATGCACAGATCACCGGGCTGCGCACGCTCGGCTTCGACGTGGAGAGCTGCCTCATCGACCTCGGCGAAACCGCCGAGGCCGTGACGGCAGCGGCGCTGAGCTCGAAGCAATATGATTGTGTCGTGATCGGCGCCGGCCTGCGCGAGCCGCCGGAACGGCTGCTGCTGTTTGAAAAAATCCTCAACCTTGTGCACCGGTTGGCTCCCGGCGCCTGCATCTGCTTCAACTCCAACCCCGCCGATACCGCCGCGGCCGTGCAACGCTGGATCAAGCCCTAACCTAAAGCGCGATGATCATCACGCTTTAGTCGAAGCTTGACGGGCCAGGCCGCCCACCGGCTTCCAAACCCGTGGAACGACGGTTCAGCTACGCCACGGAGTATTGCGGATCCGAGTGCAAGCGTTTGGCTTGCGAAATGCGGGGTCGTGATCTTCGATATAATCGACATTGACTGTGCCGAATGTGGTCTGAGGCTTCTTCAATGCCGAGCACGTCTGAACCCGGATGAACTCATTCTTGAAATCGCCGCGTGGAAATGCCGCAATGACCCGATCGCGTTGCTCGGGTGTATAGTCGTCGTATCCAATTCCGACCACGTCCACGAGAACACCCGCGTTCGTGAGCGCGATTTCCGGCCGCATGTATTGCGGGATGCCCGGCGTGGTATGTAGCGCGATCGCTTCCCACACCAGATCCGCTTTCGGCTCGGGTATGCCATTGCTCCTGAGAAATTCTCGCGCTGCATCGGCGCCGTCGACTTCAAATCGCTTTGTCTCGGTGTGATAAGCGTCGACAAGTCCCAGGTCGTGAAAGAGCGCAGCAACGTACAGCAACTCCGAGTCAAATTTCAGGTTCTGGCGGATTCCCTTCATCGCGCCGAATACGAACACGCGGACCGAGTGATTGAACAGCATCTCGGTTTCATGTTGACGCACCAATTCAGCGGCCTGCCGGGCGATCTTGCTGTCTGGGATTTTGACGTCGGAAATCAGGTCGGCCATTCTAGAACTCCTGTGCAACATCCCGATCAGACAATAGCTGTCGTTCATGCGCGGCCTATCCCGGAAGGATTTGGCCAAAGAAGGACGCTTACTCGAACGGAACTCCGGGCAGTATTCAAAACCAATATGAGGATACCGACCACCAAGCTGCAAGAGCTCCACTTCCTGTAAACGGCGACCACGTGCAAAAACCTCGGAGCGCCCTTGCCAAAGTCGCCCTCGAATACTTGAAATCCAAAAGCGGACCTTCATTTGTCACAAGCGCTTGACGTTTCAGATCGACCGAGAGCGCCGAACACGAAGCGATACAGGAAGCTCAGAATGACAAGTGCCTACGCCGGCAATACGCACCAGGATTCTACCCTCTCCATGTTGGCGTGGCGAGTGCATGAATTTGGGCCGCCGGAAGCGATGAATCTGGAAAGGATCGCGCGCCCAGATCCTGGTCCGGGTCAGGTTCTGGTTCGTGTTCACGCAGCAGGTGTCGGTCCCTGGGATGGCTGGATCAGGGCCGGTAAGAGCGCTTTGCCGCAGCCTGTTCCTCTTACGCTTGGCTCCGATCTGTCCGGAACGGTCGCGGCTTTGGGGGCCGACATTTCCGGATTGGCCATCGGAGATCGGGTTTTCGGTATGACTAACGCTCAGTTCCTGGGCGCCTACGCAGAATATGCGGTGGCCACTGCCGGGATGCTCGCCAGGAAGCCGAGCTCGCTTAGCTATGCCGAAGCTGCATCCGTTCCCGTCGTCGCCGTCACGGCGTGGCAGGGTCTATTCGAGCACGCTCGCCTCGAAGCCGGCCAGACGGTCGTCATTCACGGAGCTGCGGGGAACGTGGGCGCCTACGCGGTTCAGCTCGCTCGTCGCGCTCGCCTGCGTTCAGTCGCCACGGCGGGAGCGAAGGATGTCGATTACGTGCGGTCACTCGGTGCCGACAAGGTGCTGGATTATCATACACAACGGTTCGAGGATGAGGTGAAGCATGCCGACGCGGTCTTCGATCTCGTCGGCGGGGAAGCGCAAATGCGTTCCTTTGAGGTTCTTCGTCGCGGTGGCAAGCTGGTCTCCGCCGTGTCCGAGCCTGATCAACATCGCGCGAAGGACCACGGTGTCACCGCAGCGTTCTTTTTGGTGGAGGTCAACACTGAGCGGCTGCGCACAATCGCCGAACTCATTGATCGTGGCGAACTGAAGACCTGCGTAGGTGCAGTCTTCCCTCTCGCCAGCGCGCGAGACGCGCACATGATGTTGGAAGGCCGACGATTGCCGCCAAGAGGGAAGATCGTTCTCAACGTAGAAACCGCGGACGAATTCACAGCGCCCGGTCAATGATCACGCGACTCTGCGCGGCCGCGCCACGGTCGTGTACTCGGAGAAAATGTGCCGACTGTTGGTGCGGACGTCCTGCGGCGGATGTCCGGAAGGGGCCATTTGCGTCGATTGAATCATCCCGAGACTACGCCTAGTCTACCTCAAGGAGACGCCAAGGCAAGCGTGGAAGTCGGACGCGACGGGTCGAAAGGAACGTTGCGCTCCGAGATTGCCGATCCCGGTCTACTCTTTCCGGCCGGTCAATACGCCTCGAACACGCCTTCCCGGATACTTTGGATTTTCGCGAAACAATCCTACGACCGACAACACTCCCTCATTGATTTTAAAGTAGCGAACTTGCTCCGTACCATGCCAAGCTGGAAGCCAAGTGCTGTCGACGGTGGTGATGAAGCAATCATCGCCTTGCAATCGATAGCGACCGGAATATGCCATCATGCTATCGAACAAGTTGGCAGCGGATTGATCCATCGCCCGTTTCGGCCTGGTTATCACGGCGATTAGGCGCTTATCGGTGAGCACTACGTAGCCGTCTGGGTTTGTGCCGTAGGGTTCGTCTCGTTCGTCGCTGTCCTCAAATTCGATTTGGAACGACAACACCTTCCATGTGCCAACCAGCGAATTAAGCGGGGAAGCCAATTCCGACATGGTGTTCCTCCTTATGCTCGCCTTCTCCAGTCACAAAAATCTACTAAATGGTTGCAGTCTTCAAAAGGGAGTAGGGCGTGTGCACCTCATAAGGCGCGGATGACTGCCGTTGGGAGGTAGACAATGAACCACTGCGAGACAGCAGTTCAAACGGTTACTTCCGTTGGCGGTGTGCCCGCACAAGCCGGGGAGGCGGGGACGAGGACCTCACGGTTCGTGCAGGATTGAGCGCAGGCACCGCGCCAAGTCTTTCAGGCGGAAGGGTTTGTCGATAATCGGAAACTCGTTCACCGCGCGATATCGTTCCATAACCTCTCCCGCATAGCCCGAGGTGAGCAGGATCTTGATGCCTTTGCTCAGGCGCCTCGCTTCGCGGGCAAGCTCAACGCCATTCATTCCGCTCGGCATCACGACGTCGCTGAACAAGAGTTTAATGTCCCGGCCACTTTCGAGTATCCGGATGGCCTCCGCGCCGTTTCGGGCGCAAAGAACCTGATACCCCAACGTGGTCAGCATTTGGGACGTGACATCGAGGAGATCCTCATTGTCCTCGACCATCAGAATTTGGCCCGAGCCGCCCGGTGTAGCCTCGGCTTGAATAGCTTCGACCTTAGCCTCAGGCCTTTGCGTGGCTCCAGGCAGGTACAAGGCGACCGTAGTTCCCGCGCCGGGCGCGCTCTCTATGGTTACATGCCCATCCGATTGCCGGACGAAGCCATAGACCATGCTGAGGCCGAGCCCGGTGCCCTTGCCGACTTCCTTGGTCGTGAAGAAGGGCTCGAAAACCCGATCCCGTACGTCGGGAGGCATCCCGCAGCCGTTGTCAGTGACGGATATCCTGACATACGGTCCGGGCAAACATCCGGCCACAGCTCCCTTGTCGAGCACGACGTTCCGCGTCTCGATCTCGAGGACGCCGCCATCCGGCATGGCATCGCGGCCATTGAGGGCCAGGTTTAGGAGGGCGGTCTCCAGCAGCGCGGGATCGAGGTGGCACAGCCACAGTCGTTCGTCGATCCGCAGCTTGATCTCGCATGCTCCTCCGACCGCCTGGCGAATCAGCCCCTGGAATTCGTCAATCAGCTCATTTGCGCTGACGAGTTTCGGATGCAATCTTTGCCGCCGGGAAAAGGCCAGAAGCTGCCCCGTCAGCTTGGCTCCCCGATCAGCGGCACGGCGGGCGGCCGCGGCGAACTGACGGACCCTGCTGATATCTTCCGCTCCCTCTTCCTCGATGCGCTCGAGGTTCGCGGAGACGACCGCAAGCAGGTTGTTGAAGTCGTGCGCGATGCCCCCAGTGAGCTGGCCGACGGACTCCATTTTCTGGCTCTGCTGAAGCTGCTCTTCAGTCAGGCGGCGCGCCTCAACCGCGTGCTTGTGCTCGGTGATGTCCCGGAAGAAGATGGCGAGGCCTTCGCTGGAGGGGAACGCATTGAACGCGTACCAGACATTGCGGCGAGGGCAGAGCATCTCGAACGAGATCGGGCGCTGGTCCGACATCGCTTCTCGAAATCGACCGAGTAGTTCCGTGCCGGCGGCGTCCAGAAAAGCCTGTTGCAACTCCATGCCCATGAGTTGGCGCCCTTCGGCGATCTGCGCCCAGGCCCGCTGGTTGAAGAAGCGGATGCGGCAGTCCCGATCGATGGTGATCACGCTGTCAGTCGTACTCTCAAAGATCATCGTGATCCGGGCCGCCGCATCCTCGGCTCTCTCCTTCGCCTCGGACAATTCGTGCTCGCGACGCTCCAGCGCGTCGGCCATGGTGTTGAACGCGTCGGCGACCCGGGCGATTTCCGATTTATCCCGGATGCCCACACGTCGGCCGTATTCGCCGAGACGCCATTGGTTCGCGGCACAGACCAATTCGCCAAGCGGACGATGGATGAACCGGCGGGCGCCTAAAGATGTCAGGAGCAATACCAGCGCGGCGCTCAAGACAATCAAAATGATGTCGCGCCGTGTGCGATTCTCGATCTCGGCGAAGGCCTGCGCCTTGTTGACGCTATAGCCGACAAAAAGCCCCCCGGAACTGGCGTCCAGGGTTGCGTAGCCGATGATCCGCTCCACCCCATGGATGTCGAGGATATCGATCGCTCCCCGTTGGTCCAGATTCAGGTATCTGTCACCGCGCATCTTTTTACCGACAAGCCGGTCGTTATCGGGGTAGCGGGCGAGATACGTGCCATTGCGATCCGTGATGGTAAGTGCCGCTCCCGCTGGAATGCCTTTTCGCGCGATGTTGTCAGCGAGCCAATCAAGGCTGAGAGCGGCAATAACGACGCCGCCCATGTGGGAATCGTCGCCATAGAACGGCAGCGCAAAATGAAGGACGTTACGGCCGGTCACTCGACCGACCGCGAACTCTCCGACCGTGAATTCACCGGTCTTCACGACGTTGGCGAAGTAGGGCCGCCCGGCGGCGGTCGATGGCCTGTGATCGTTGCTCGCGTCGCAGAAGGAGTCGCCATTCATGTCGACGATGATAAAGCTGATGAACCCCGGATATCGCTGCTTGATTTTGGAAAGGTAAGCGTTGCATTCCTGGGTGTCCTTCGCCTTTATCGCCGGGAGCTCCGACAGCGCAATCAGGGTCCGGTGAATTCCCTGGACGATCTGCTGTTGCTCCGCTGCGGCGAGCTTGGCCAGGCTAAGCGCCTGGTTCTGCACTTCGACTTCGCGCGCGCGGCGCAGGTCGAATTCATTGTCTGTCTGGACTGCGATCGCCGGCAGTAGCGCGACGACCACCAGCAAGAAAAGGCGCGATAAAATGGTCACTTCTCGGCCGACCTCAATCCTTTGTGGTTCGCCGGTCGGGGGAGAATGCTGGGTGCGTTCCGGTCGCTGTCGAAACGCTGTTTGCGATACGCTCGATGATCCCGGCCGCAAAACGTGCGTCGGGTGGACTGGCCAGTCCCATTTCAAAACTCCACGCCGTTCGTCACCAAAGATTCAGCGGCCCTGTGGCGACTCAGTGCCGTTGGCGTGAAAATTTCGCTACGATTGTAACGCGACTAGCACTCAGGACGGCGGCAGCCGCCGCTACCACCACACATTGTATTTGGACGATCATTTCATGGCGATTGACATTATCGTGAGTGTCGCTGCTTGGCGACGTCTAGTGGCTGTGGAAATTCGCGAGCAGGTCCCGTGATCGAGATGCGCCTGTTTGTAAATCCAGCGCCAAGTACCGAATCGATGATGAGACTGAATGCTGTACTGCTCGCGCTTCCTGAAAGACCGGATCGGCCTCACACGAGCATCCATGGCAGCGGCGTCCGCGCGACAATCCTATTTTTATGAGTACTTACCCCAAATTGCAGTCATGCCGATGGCGCAGCGGCGTGGGCATTGACAGGTGCGCTGGCGCTCGCGGATTGTGCCGCAACGTAGTCGCATTCCGACGAGGCGTCCATGCAAGGCGGACGATTGGCCGTGTCGATGCTGGGCAGCAGCCTGCTGCTCGCGTCTGTGCTGGCGTCATCCGGCGCGGTCCGCGCACAAGGCGGCGACCCGGTGTGGCCGACCACGCAATGGCTGACCTCGACGCCCGAAGAGCAGGGCATGGAGTCGGCCGCGCTCGCCAGGCTCGTCAGCTACGGGACTGCCCGCAGCTTCGACAGCCTGTTGATCGCACGTCACGGCCGGATCGTTCTCGACGCCTATTACGCTCCGTACACCGCCGACATTCCGCACGTGATCAACTCCGCCACCAAGGCGGTGATCGGAACCTTGACCGCGATGCTCATCAAGGACGGTCTGCTCGACAGCGTCGACCATCATATGCTGAATTTCTTCAGCGATCGCAGCATTGCCAGTGTCGATGTCCGCAAGCAGGCGATCACGATCCAGCACCTGCTCGACATGACCTCGGGCCTTGACTGGAAGGAGGGGGTCGAAGGCGGCCGTCCCGACTCCTTGATCGAATGGGAACGCAGCCGCGACGTGATCAACTTCGTTCTCGACCGGCCGATGGCGAACGAGCCGGGCGAAGTCTTCTATTACAACAGCGGAAATGCGCAGCTCCTGTCCGCCGTCATCAGCAAGCTCACAGGACTGAGCGCGCGGGACTATGCCATGGCGCGGCTGTTCCGTCCGCTCGGTATCGCCGCTCCGACCTGGCATGGCGTCGGGCAGGGACTGTCGCAGGGCGGCGGCGGTCTTATGCTCGCACCGCGAGACGCCGCCAAGATCGGTTATCTCTATCTGCATGACGGCGAGTGGGAGCGGCAGCATCTGTTGCCGCCGAACTGGGTCGAGCGCATCAGGCATGCGACGGTCGAGATGCACACGACGTTCGATCCGACCATGCGCTACGCCAATTTCTTCTGGGTGATGCCGGGCAGGCAGGTCATTATGGCGGTCGGCGACCGCTGTCAGCTCATCATGGTGTTGCCCACGCTCGACGTCATCGCTGTCGTGACTGCGCGCGACTATTGTTCGTTCGGCAAGCTGGCTGCCGATATTACCGGCGCCGTCAAGTCCGACGTTGCACTGCCGGCCGATCCAGTTGGCGCCAATCTGCTGGCGGGCGAACTCCGCGATATCGCAACCGAAAGGACCACCGCCGTTGGCGCAACGCCGGAGACCGCCGCCACGATCTCTGGCAAGACGTACCGATTCGCGCGCAGCGCGTTCGATGTACGGAAGATCTCGCTGGATCTGAACGGCGCGCTTCCGCGCTACGAATTGGAGATGTCGACGCCTGATCCGGCCCGACCTTCTATCAGATTGGCCGGGCCGATCGGGCTGGACGGACGTTATCGCCTCGGCGATACGACGCCGCTTGGTGTGATGGCGCTCAAAGGAACATGGCAGGACAGCCATACATTCGCGATCGACCTGCGCATGGTGGGCGGCGACACCGACCGGAAATGGCTGCTGTCGTTCGACGGCGCCAAGGCGCGGCTGAATGGAAAGGATCGCTTCGGCCACGACGTCCAGGTCGACAGCGAGTAATAACAGCCCGGCGCATTGATTTGCCCGACGAGGCAAGACCCCGCATCGGTCTGTCGCTTGGTGAATCCGTGCGCGCCTGCCCGGGCGGCGCGGCGCAACCACGGAGGTTGTGGGCGGGGTTTGCTACGAAAGGCGTAAGGGCAGCGCGTTCGATTCGAACGCGCTGGCCTATTCACGCGGCTTCGCTGCCGTGGATCCGAGGTCGAGGCCAAGTTGATGCGCGCGTTCCCGGCGCTCTTCCGCCAGCAGGCTCAATTCCCGTTCGAGCGATCGCGCAACCTCATCCTGCGATTCGTGGGAGCGGCGGCGTCGGGCGCCTTGAGGTCTTGCCGGATGAGCGATCACTGAAGCATCCTTGTCACCGTACTGTCATACACAGTCATGGCATGCCGGGATTCCCGGCGACAATCAAAAAGATTTAATAATGACTCTTTGGAAGATCTCCCATGCAATTGACCCGGGATCAGCCAAAAGATTCTCCGAGTGGACCACCTTGCGCACGAATCGCGTTCGCCGAAAGCGCAACTTCGGGTCCAGCGGCATTAGACTCATTTCTATGTCGCGACGAAGCGATTTCTGGATTTTGGATGAGGATGTCCTGAAATGGACACGCTATAGCGCTAGTGAGGCTCAGGAATCGCCCCGTCTCGGCGAGCCGCATGATCCGCTGGAGCACATTATCGATGAAGCAGCCAAGTGCCATACCGTACGTGTGGGCGGCTGCTTTGATCGCCGTTGCCATCTGGGGCGCGGTTGGACCGCCACAAACGGCTCACACCTCGGCCCGGCAGCATTATGCCGGTGCACGTTAGGCTCGCTACAGCCGCGGCCGCAGCGAGCGCTGCATGTCCATCGTGTAGGTGTAGCGGCCTTCGGGATGCGTGGTGATGGTGACCTCGAACAACTCTTCGCGCAGGCCGTAGTAGCGGCGGACCACTGTCAACGCCGGCGAGCCGGTCTTGACGCCGAGCGCTTTCGCGATCGGCGCGGGCATGCTGCGCACGAAGATCTCCATTTGGGCGTATTCGGTGGTCTGGCCGTACATCTTGGCGATCTGCTCGTGCACCGGAGTACGGCCGTGGTCAGCACGCTTCACCACGCCGGCGAATTTGCGCAGCACATAGATCTCGGTCCAGCCGAGCGGAGCCGCGAACTGGTCCGAGCGGCGCACAGCCTCGATCAGGAACCAGTTCTTGCCCGGCTCGCATTTGAGCAGCGCGGCAAGCTTGCGATCGGCGACGACGTCGCCGCTGCGCACGACGTCGCGATAGGTTTCATTGGAATAGCGCAACCACTCGCCGAGCGACTTCACGCTGTGGGTGAACAGCACCGGCGGCTCGTCGGCGATCACCACCGAGCCGAGGCCGGCGCGGCGCACGATCAGGCCCTGGTCGATCAGGATGCGCAGCGCCTCGCGCACGGTCTGGCGGCTCGCCCGGCAGCTCGCCATCAGCTCGGTTTCGGTCGGCAGCAGATTGCCGACCGCGTAGGTGCCGAGCCGTATGTCCTTCTGCAGGCTGGTTGCGATATCGCGGTAGCGGGACGATCTCGCCTTGCCCGGTTTGTCAGCCATGACAGATGACCGGACGCCCGGATTGCATCGACTGCAGCGCAGCCTCGAAAGCGGCGAGGGTTGCCAGCACGTCCGCTTCGGGGACCGGGAAAGGCTCTTTGCCTTCGATCGCGTCGGCAAAGGCCGACAGCTCCGCGGCAAGCGTATCGAGCGCCGGGTAACGCACCGTCGCGGGCGGCTCGCCGGAGTTGCGCAGCACGATCGTCCCCTCGTCCAGCACTTCGGCCGATCCTTTCGTTCCGAACACGTGAAGGCGCCAATAGAACGGCGTCGCGCGCACCGTCGCAAGCGTGCCGGTGACTCCGTTTTCAAATTCGATCGCAAGCATTGCGGTGTCGAGCGGCGGCGGGCCCGGCTCGTGCGGCGTCAGGCGGGCATAGACCTGGTGCGCCGGGCCGAGCAGGCTGACAAAGGCGTCGAGCACGTGCAGGCCGGCGCCGGTCAGCCCGCCGCCCGGCGATTCCTCCGGCGACAGCCGCCAGCCCTGCGTGATGCTCTGCGAGTTCTCGTTGCTGTTATGGCCCTCGACATGCAGGAACGTACCGAGCTCGCCGGCGGCGACGATGGCGCGCAGCGCCCGCATCGAGGGCCAGAAGCGCCTGTTGTGCCCGACCGCGAGGACGACGCCGGCGTTGCGGCAGGCCGCGAACATCTCCGCTGCGTCAGCGCGCCGCAGGGCCAGCGGCTTCTCGCAAAACACCTGCTTGCCCGCCGCGGCGGCCGCGACGACCTGTTTCCTGTGCAGCGAATGCGGCGTCGCCAGCAATACGGCGTCAATACCGGGATCGGCGAGCACCGCCTCGAGGTTGTCAGCGAGGTCGAGACCGTGCCCGGCGCAAAAGCTTCTGGCGCCGTCCATGTCCGGCTCAACGGCACGGCTGATCGTCAGCCGCTTCCCGTTGCGTGCCGCTGCGACAAGCGCGCGCCCCCATCGGCCGAGGCCCGCGATCGCGCAGTTGATCATGTGCCTCTCCGAGGTTGGCTTCGTCTGCCACGAACGTCTTCAATGACCGAGCCCATCAAGCCCAGGCCAATCACTCCGATCGGTGTCTCGGGTGTCAGGTCACGAATCTGTTGTTTCATTTCCCGCTATTGGGGCTGGATACCGGCCGCCTTAACCTCGGCCGACCAACGAACGATCTCGTTCTTGACGAAGGCACCGAACTCGGCCGGCGTCATGGTCGCGACGACCACGCCGACACTCGCAAGTTTCTCGCGTGTCGCCGGCAGCGACAAGAACTTTTCGCACGCAGCATATATCTTGCCGACGACCGGTTCAGGCGTGCCGGCCGGCGCGAACAGCCCGTACCAGATCGTGGCTTCGAAGCCGGGCATGACCTCAGCCAGCGCCGGCAGCCCCGGCGTGAGCTCGTTGCGCGTCGCGGAGGTCACGCCGATGCCGCGCAGCGTGCCGCCCTGCATTTGCGGGATTGCGACCGAGAAATCGCCGAAGGTGAGGTCGATCACACCGGCCATCACGTCGGTCAACGCCTGTGGCACGCCACGATAGGATGCGGCGACAACCGACAGGCCGCCGCGCGACTGCAGTTGCGCGACGGAGATCTGGGATGCGCCCGAGCCGTAACCCGCGGTCAAGCCGGGATGCGCCTTGGCGTAGTCGAGGAACTGCGGCAGGTCCCGGGCCGCGAATTTTGGATTGACCAACAGCACCATCGCCGTCGTGGTGGTGCGAATGACCGGCGTGAAATCCTTCACCGGGTCGTAGGACAAGCTCTTCAGCGTCGCGACGTTGCTGGCATGCGTAGTGTTGGTGCCCATCAGGAGCGTGTAACCGTCGGGCGCGCTGCGCGCCACTTCCTGTGCGCCGATGCTGCCGAGCGCGCCGGCGCGGTTCTCAATCAACACGGTCTGGCCGAACGCGTCCTGCAGGTGCTGGCCAATCAGCCGTGCCACCTGGTCCGGGCCGGCGCCGGCCGGAAAGGGGACGATGATCCTGATCTGGCGTTGCGGGAAGTCGTCGGCGGCAACAGCCGGCAGCGCCGCGGGTCCGCACAGGAGCAGGACGACAAGCCAACCCAGGCGCACCTTCATCCCGACATCCTCCGGAGTCGGCAAATTTATACGGATAATTGCCACAAGGGCGCAAGGCGTACGATTGAGACCGATCCGATTTATCCGTATAAATCACAAAACTGGAGGCATCATCATGGTGGACATCAGCGATCTCCATGCGCGTGGCCTGCGCCGACGCCAAAGGATGTTCGGCGAGGCTGATGTCGCGCGGCGAATGGCAGCCGCCGGCGATTTCGGCGCACCGCTGCAGAACATCATCAACGCCTACGTCTATGGCGACGTCTGGGAGCGAAGCGGCCTTTCCGACCAGATCCGCAGTCTCGTGATGCTCGGCATCACCGCGGCGAGCGGCAAGCCGGCCGAATTCAAGGTCCATGCCAAGGGCGCGCTTGCCAATGGCTGTACGGCCGCACAGGTGCAGGATGTGTTGTTGCTTGTCGCGATGTATTGCGGCGTTCCGGCTGCAATCGAAACCAGCCGGATCGCAGCCGAGGTGTTTGGCGATATGCCGGAGGGATCGGGGCCGTCCGGGTGACGGATGCGCGCGCGGCGTGATAGGGAACGTTCGCTGAGCCGCGATCGGCAGCAGGAAACGCCCATGCCCACCTTCCCGATCTCGGCCACCATGCTCGGTTCCGCACTGTTCCGGGATGCCTTCGGCACCCGCGAGATGCGCGAAGTCGTTTCGGACCTGCGCCTGATCTCCCGTTACGTCGAAGTCACTCGCCGTCGCGTGATCGGCGGAGGCAGCGGGAACCTTGCGAATGCGGGTCAAGTTGAACTACCAATCCAGTTCTCTCAACTGCCAGCGCCGGACAATTCATGACTGCACATCAACGCAATGTTTCCGCCTCGATCGATCCCGTGAAGCTCGATCGCCTCGCCGAAGTCGCGGTGAAAGTCGGGCTGCGGCTGCAGCCGGGACAGGATCTGCTGCTGACCGCGCCCGCGGTCGCGCTGCCGCTGGTGCGCCGGATTGCGGAGCACGCCTACAAGGCCGGCGCCGGGTTGGTGACGCCGTTCCTGTCGGACGATGAGGTTACGCTCGCGCGCTACCGCTACGGCCACGACGCAAGCTTCGATCGTGCCGCGAACTGGCTCTATGAAGGGATGGCCAAGGCGTTTGGCGCCAATACGGCACGACTCGCCATCGTCGGCGACAATCCGATGCTGCTGTCGGGCGAGGATCCGACCAAGGTCGCGCGCGCCAGCAAGGCCAACTCGATCGCCTACCAGCCGGCGCTGGAGAAGATCGTCAATTTCGACACCAACTGGAACATCATCGCCTATCCGAGCGCGTCCTGGGCGAAGCAGGTTTTCCCCGATGATGCCGAAGACGTGGCGGTGGCGAAGCTCGCGGACGCGATCTTCTCGGCCTCGCGCGTCGATCAGGACGGCGCCGTCGCTGCCTGGGAACAGCACAATGCAAGGCTGCGCGAGCGTACTGAATGGCTGAACGGCCAGCGCTTCCATGCACTGAAATATTCCGGTCCCGGCATGGACCTCACGATCGGGCTTGCCGACGGCCATGAATGGGAAGGCGGTGCATCGACCGCCAAGAACGGAATCGTCTGCAACGCCAACATCCCGACCGAGGAGGTCTTTACCACGCCGCATTGCCGGCGCGTCAGCGGCCATGTCGTCAGCTCCAAGCCGCTGTCCTATCAGGGCACGTTGATCGACAATATTTCCGTGAAGTTCGAGGACGGCCGGATCGTGGAGGCAAAGGCCTCGCGCGGCGAGGAGGTGTTGAAGAAGGTGCTCGATACCGACGAGGGCGCGCGCCGGCTCGGCGAGGTCGCACTGGTGCCGCACTCCTCGCCGATCTCGAAGAGCGGGCTGCTGTTCTTCAACACGCTGTTCGACGAGAACGCCGCCTCGCATATCGCGCTCGGCCAGTGTTACTCGAAATGCTTCGTCAACGGTGACAGGCTGACGCCGCAGCAGATCGCTGACCGGGGCGGCAACAAGAGCCTGATCCACATCGACTGGATGATCGGCTCCGACAAGACCGACATCGACGGCGTCCATGCCGATGGCCGCCGCGTGCCGTTGTTTCGGCAGGGTGAATGGGCGTAGCGCCTGTTCGCCTGAAGAAAACGCGTCAAACAGGAATCAAGAACTTCGGTTCTGATCAATCAGAACCGATAATACTCGGGCCGAAGCGCCTTTCGCGTGAGGCGATCAGATCGCCCCGTGTGGCGCTGAAGCGGCAGGTCTCGTGCTGCGGCCGGAACCCGAGCCGCCGATAGATCTTGAGCGCGGCGGGATTGCGGCTGGAGACATTCAGCCAGCAGGGATGCTCGACCGAGACGTCGTGAGCGGTCAACACGTGATAGACCAGGACCTGGCCGAGGCCTCGCCCTTGCCGCGCCGGATCGACGGCGGCGGATTCGATCCAGATCGAAGTCTGTTCGAGTTCGGTCAGGCAAAAGCCGGAAACCTGCCCATCCTCGCTGGCGATCCAAACTTCGCTCCCGGCCAGCAGCTGCGCCATCTCCTCCGGAGAGTACCGGCGGAACGCCGCATCTGAGGCATACGCCGCATTGTGGATGCGGGCGACCTCGGCGGCACAGGCGGTTGGGTCGTTGACCCGCTCGATGGTGGCCCGGGCGGCGGCGAGCGTGCGGGCCGGCTGCAGCGGTTCCACGCACTTCATCCCGATCTCGGATTCGATGTGGACGAAGCCGAGCGACGACACGAAGCCCATTCCTGCCGGCCAGTCGCGGCTCACCAGCGTCTGTACGGCCAGATACGCGTCCGACGCGTCGATTGCGAGGACGTCATCGAACAGTGCGAGGGCGATGCGGCAGCGGCGCGCCTCGGGCGCCACCACAATCTTGAGGAACCGGGAGTGATGCGGGCCTTGATCGCGCAGCGAGGATTCGGCGAGGCCGACCAGACGTCCATCCCTTTCCGCTACGCGAAAATCGCGGCCGCCGCGATTTTGCGGCAGTTTCAGGAATTGTTGCCATTGCGGCAAAGTAATGGGTCCGAGCCGCGGTTCCACCGCCGCTGCCCTGGCGTAAAGCGCGACCACCGCTTCCGCGTCAGTTTCGCGAAGCGTCCGGATGGTGATGCCGTCATCCATGAGTCGCTAGCTTACCCGATCTCGAGCCGATAAACATCCTTTGCCGTCTTCGAGAACAGCGCGGTCTTTTCGACTTCGCTGTATTGTGAAGCAAGCCGCTTGAAGGCGTTGAAAATCACCTGGTAGCTGCACTGGCCCTTATCAGGTGGGAAGTTGCTCTCGAACATGCAACGGCTCGGCCCGAAGGCATCGATGCAGCTTTCGACGTAGGGACGCCACACGGTGGCGAGTTCCTCCGACGACGGCGGCTTCGGTCGGAGATGGAAGTCGTAGCCGAGCAGGCACATCGCAAGCCCGCCGAGCTTGACGACGACATTCGGGCACCTCGCGATCTCCTGGATCGAAGCCTTCCAGATCGGAAACGTCTCCTTGCGTTTGCCGGCGAAGCGGCCGATGCCGACCGGCCCGCCGCAATGATCGAGCACGATGCGCGTGTCGGGAAAGGCGCGGGCGAGGTCGGTGAGCTCGCCGATCTGCGGATGGAACAGCCAGGCATCGAAGCTCAGTCCGAGCGGTGCCAGGCAGGCAAAACCCTTGCGGAACGTCGGATCGAGCAGCAGGCCCTTCGGCCGCGTCGCATACATGCCGGCTACATCGGGATCTTCATCCCAGGCGGAGGAGTGGCGGATGCCGCGGAACCGGCCGTTGCCGGCGGCGATCTCGGCCTCCAGCACCGCCCTGGCGTGATCGCCCAGCAGCAGGTTGGCGTGGCTGACAATGCCGGCGCAGATCGCGGCTTTGCCATAGCCGCCGCTTGCCGCCATCGCGGCAACGCCATTGGCAAATTCAACCTCGCCGACCGGGCGGAACGCTTCCGGACCGTCCGCGCGATACATGGACCGACAGTCGACATAGACGGTCGCAACGATGTTGTGGCCGGAGGCGATGTCGTCCGACATCTCCTCGATCAGATAGCGCAGACCGCCGCGGTCCCACAAATGGTGATGCGGATCGACGATTGGCCGAGCGGGATCGATGATCTCCTCGGTATATTGCGCAAGCCAGTCTTCGCGTGGATTGGCATAGAGCCCACTTGCGGAGGCGGGCAAGGTGCTGGCGACCATCATTCACTCCCGGTTGTCCTTGATTGATTGCTCTCTGGACGCGCCTCAGACTCCGTCGAGGATGATCACCGTCGGCGTGGCGGGCAACGTGTCGCGCGAGATCTTCAGCGTGCGCTCGCCGCCGCGCCGGTCGATCTCGAACTGCTGGCCGATCAGGCGCATGAATTCGTCAAGCGGCGTAGCGAAGCGGTGCATCGGCAGCACGATCGCAGCGCGCAGCCGCCTGGTGATCTCGGAGACGCCGTCGAGCGACATCGTATAGGTGCCGTCGATCGGCACCATCACGATGTCGAGCCGGCCGATCGCGGCGAAATGGCTATCGTCGAGCTTGTGATGAAGGTGGCCGAGATGGCCGATGCATAGGCCGGCGACCTCGAAGATGAAGATCGAGTTGCCATCCTTGATCATCTCTCCGCCGGAGCCTTCGCCCCAATAGCGGCGGATATCGGTGGTGACGTTGCGGATATAGACGTCGCCGATGCGCTCGGCGTAATGGGCCGGCTGGCCGTTCTCGCCCCAGCCGTGCAGCACGTGAGGGATTTTCGGGTCCGGAAACAGCGTGAAGTGCGTGTCGTGCGCCCGGTTCATGGTGACGACGTCGGGCAGGCGCCCGGTGCGATAGGCGCCGTTGTAGTCGGTCGCGATTCGCACACCGCCCGGCGTGTCGACGTAATACGTCGAATGCCCGGCGTAGGTGATCGCGACCTCGTCGGCCTTCGCCGCGATGCGCCGGAAGCCGACCGGCATCGCGCGCGGGGGGACATTTGCCATCGCCAGGCACTCGCTGCGCTGAGCATCCTGCGCCGAGGCTTGCGCGATCAGCGACCCCAACAGGACGAGCACGGCGAGCAATTTCGGCATGGCATGTTCCGTCTGTAGCGGCTTCCGCGCCCGGGACAGTATCGCCGAATCGGCGTTCCGTCATGATGATGCCGGCGCATCGCTCCATGGCGCGTGCTGCAACGCGGGCCAGGCGATTAATCCGGCGAGAGGCGCTACCATGCCAGGCAAGCAAGCGAGATCAGGAGCCCGCCGTGACCGACAATGCCTCTGCGCCGCGCGCGCCGTCGACGATGCGGCTGGATCCGCTGCGCCGCCTCGACGCCGGTGTGCTCAACATCGCCTATTACGAGGCAGGTCCCGCCGATGGCCCGGCCGTGATGTTGATGCACGGCTTTCCCTATGACATTCACTCCTATGTGGACGTCGCGCCGATGCTGGCGGTGCAGGGCTGCCGCGTCATCGTTCCCTATCTTCGTGGCTACGGCCCGACGGCATTCCGCGACGGCGCGACGCCCCGTTCTGGTGAGCAGGCAGCGGTCGGCGCCGACATGATGGCACTGATGGACGCGCTTGGCCTCCAGCGAGCGGTGTTCGCCGGCTACGATTGGGGCGGCCGCGCCGCCTGCGTCGGCGCGGCGCTCTGGCCTGAACGCTGCAACGGGCTCGTCTGTGTCAACAGCTACCTGATCCAGGACATCGCGCATGCGATGGCCCCGATGAAGCCGGAGCGCGAGGTACCGCTCTGGTATCAGTACTATTTCCAGCTCGAGCGCGGGCGAGCGGGCCTCGCCGCCAACCGGCGCGACATCGCGAAGATTTTGTGGAGGCAATGGTCACCGAACTGGCAATTCGACGACGCCTGTTTCGAGCGTACGGCGGTCGCGCATGACAATCCTGATTATGTCGATGTCGTGATCCATAGCTATCGCCATCGCTTCGGACTTGCCGACGGCGACCCGCAATATGCCGGGCTGCAGCATCGGCTGGCCGCATTGCCGATAATTTCGGTACCCGCCATAACTCTCGACGGGGCCGGCGATGGCGTTGTACCCGCAACCGATGGCGGCGCCAGCGCCGCGAAATTTACCCGCCGCCGGAGCCATCGCGTGATCCCGCGCGCGGGCCACAATTTGCCGCAGGAGGCGCCGGAGGCCTTCGCGGCGGCAGTAATGGAGGTCATGAAGGGCTAAAGCATGATCCGGAAAAGTGTGCAGCGGTTTTCCCTCACGACAAACGCGTAGCGTTTGCGCGGAGATCATGCGCAAACAACAAGCTAAAGCGCGATGATGAATCATACTGATCTCATCGCGCTTGAATGCGGTGGCTCACGCCGGCTTAGGGCTGATCTTCCAAGCCACCGCCAAGGTTATCAGGGTCAAAGCGCCGCTGACGACGGCAGCGCCCGGGATCGTCAGGGTCAGCGCCGACGTCGCGGCCCAGCCGATCGAGCAGAACGCCTCGGCGAAGGTCGCGACACGCGACGAGGTCTGCCGCCGGCGGAATTGGCTGCGTTTGGCCTGGGCGCGGAACCAGAGCTGAATCGCGGCGGCGGAGGCAGTCACGACGACCACCGCGATCGCGGTGACCGCGGCCTGCCATGGCGAGGCGAAGGCCAGCGCGACGACCAATGGTGCGAAGATGACGGCGATCGCGATCAGTACCACCTCGATCTTGGCGCGGATCACGCGCGAGGGCGGCAGCGGCGCGGTCGCCACCAGATCGGCTGCGTCTTCGCCCGAGATCGTCAGCCAAGCGAGGCCGCCGGCAAGCTGGCCCGCCGCCATGACGATCACGGGGGTCACCAGGACGATTGCGGTGGCGCTGTCGGAAAAGCTCCGCCACAGCATCAGCGCCGGCGGCACCAGATAGAGCATCTGCATCAGGCTCTGCGACAGCAGCCACGGATCGCGGCAAAGCAGCAACAACTCCTTCCAGCGCAACGCCTGCTGTCGCGAGCCGGCGCGGAACGAGCGGGCCCGCCCGCTTGTGGCGGCAGTCGGATGGGCTGCGACGCTTGCGATCGTGCCGGCGAATCGCGGTGCGAACACGGCCATCACCACGCCGAGCATGGCGAGCGCGCCGGCGACGAGCAGCATCAGCACCTCGACGTCGCCAAGCGCTGCGCGCGCCGGCCACCAGACGACGCTGCCCGGATCGGGCGCGAAGCGCGCCGCGGCGTCCGAGGTCAGCAGGGCGAAGCGCGACAGCGTGCCGTAGGACAGGATTGCGCCGACCTGCAGGGCGATCACGAAGCCCGCACCGATGACGGCGGAGACGATCTGCGCCGCGAGGCGGGTGCGGACCGGCCCGATCAAGCGGAACAGCAGCACTGTAATCGCGATCGCGGCTGCTGCGGCCGACAGCCCGATCGCGATGACGGCTCCGAAGCCTGCGAGCCAGCGAGGGCCGCCGCAGAACACCAGCACGTCGATGAACGGTGCCGACAACAACAGCGCCATGCCGGTCACCGACAGCCCGATCGCGGCGATGCGGACCGAGAAGATATTGGTAAGCTTCACCGGCGACGACATGATCAGGTCGAGGTCGGCGCGCGCATAGAACACGCGTGTCACGGATTCGATTGCCTGCGACAGCATCAGCGCCCAGGACAAGAAGACGGTCGCCGTCAGCACGATCAGCGACGACGGCTCGAGCGGAAGCTGCAGGTTGGCAAAACGGCCGACCACGGCATAGGCGGGCAGATGCAGGATCGCGGCGAACACCAACAGGCCGATCACGGCGCGGTTGCGCCGGCGGCGGCCTCCGGTCATCATCGCCAGCCATTCGCGCCACGCAAGGCGGAATTCGTGGCGGGCGAACCAGGAGATGTGAACGGCCGAGCTCACGCGGCCGCCGGTTCGGTATCGACCAGCGCGATGAACATGTCCTCAAGGCTGGTGTCCTTGCGTCCGTTCTGCTGGCGTAGCTCGGCGAGCGTGCCTTCGGCGACCAGCCTGCCGGCCGCGATCACTCCGATCCGGTCGGCCATCCGCTCGGCAACCTCGAGGATGTGCGTGGTCATGATCACGGTGCAGCCGTCGCGCACCCGCTCCTGCAACAGCCCCTTGACGTGACGCGCCGACAGCGCGTCGAGGCCGGTCAGCGGCTCGTCAAGGATGATCAGGCGCGGATCGTGCACCAGCGCGCCGGCAAGCGCCACCTTCTGGCGCATACCCTTGGAGAAGCCCTCGCAACGTTGGTGCAGGTGCGCCTCAAGCCCGAGCGAGACCAGGAGATCGCGCGCCGATGTTTCGGAGGTCCCGGGATCGACACCCCAGAGGCCGGCGACGAATTCGAGGTACTCCAGCGGCGTAAGCTTGTCGTAGATCATCGGCTCGTCCGACACCCAGGCCATCACCTGTTTGGCGGCGACAGGATCAGACAACGCATCGATGCCGAGGATCGACACTGAGCCGGTGTCGGGCCGCAGCAGCCCCGCCACCATGCGCAGCGTCGTGGTCTTGCCGGCACCGTTCGGGCCAAGCAACGCATAGAACTCGCCAATCCGAACGGTGAGATCGAGCGCATCGACCGCCGGGCGGTCAAAACGCTTCGTTAACCCTCGCACGGCGAGCGCTGATAGTTCGGCTGTCATGATGTCGCGACGATCCAGGGCTTCGCTTGTCGGTCGCCGAACCTTGGACAAAAACCGTTTCGGCGCGGTGAATCGCGCCAGGCAAATCGAAACGATCATGAACAAAACTTCGTGCCGGGGCATTCTCCCCAATTGTGATGACGTCCGCCAGCAAGCGCTTTGTTGACAGCGATCGGGCCTTTTGGCTCAATTGGGCTGGACATAGGCGGCTTTCTGCGGTTCCGGCACAAGGGCGCGAAAGCGGGATGCAACAGGCGATCGGCAGAATCGCCGTGCATCGGGGAGGGAACGATGCTGGACTTCGTTCAGCAGCTCGTCAGCGGCATCGCGCTCGGCTGCGTTTACGGCCTGATCGCGCTTGGCTTTGTGCTGGTCTACAAGGCAACCGAGGTCGTCAACTTCGCGCAAGGCGATTTGATGATGCTGGGCGGTTTCTTCGCCTTCACCTTCATCGGCATGCTCGGGCTGAACTACTGGGTCGGCTTTGCCGGCGCAGTCGCGGCAATGGCGCTGTTCGGCATGCTGGCCGAACGGGTGGTGGTACGGCCGATCCTCGGCTATCCGCAGTTCTCGATCATCATGGCGACCATCGGGCTCGGCTATTTCCTCCGCTCGGTCTCCGGGATCATCTGGGGCACCGACGACTTCAAGATCGAGACGCCGTTCAGCCAGGGTGTGTTGCGCATCGGGTCGCTCGTGCTCGCCTACGACAAGCTCTCGGTGATCGCGGCGACCATCATCCTTTGCACGCTGCTCTATCTGTTCTTCAACCGTACCACGCTCGGCACCGCGATGCGGGCGAGCTCGGAGAACATGCTCGCCGCCTATTACATGGGCATTCCGGTCAAGCGCGTGGTGTCGATCGTCTGGGCGATTTCGGCCGCGGTTGCGGCCTGTGCCGGCGTGCTGCTCGCGCCGATCACCTTCATCCATTCCAATGTCGGCCTGGTGCTCGGGCTGAAGGCGTTTCCGGCCGCAGTTCTCGGCGGATTCGGCTCGATCCCCGGCGCTGTCGTCGGCGGTGTCCTGATCGGGGTGATCGAGAGCATGGCGGGCTTCTATTTGCCGCAGGGATGGAAGGACGTCGCGCCCTACATCGTGCTGCTCGCGGTGCTTCTGCTCAAGCCCGAAGGCCTGTTCGGCCTTCACGTACGCAAGAAGGTTTGAGGAGCGGCGCATGCGGTTTCTCTTCAAGACCGACTATGACGACGACATCAGGCTGTTGCCGCATTCGGGCTATGTCTACTCATACGGCCTGTTGCTGGCGGTGTTGCTGATCGCGCCTCATGTGCTCTCGAGCTATTTGATGAGCCAGCTCGTCTTCGTGTGCATCTATGCGACCGTTGGCGTCGGGCTGCTGATCCTGACCGGCTTTACCGGTCAGGCGTCGCTCGGCCACGCGGCGTTTCTCGCCATCGGCGCCTACACGGCGGCCTATCTTCAGCAATTCGACGTACCCTTTCCCGTCTACTTCCTCGCCGCGGGGCTCCTGACCGGGGTGGTCGGCGCACTGGTCGGATTCCCGGCGCTGCGGCTGCAAGGCATCTATCTCGTCATCGCGACGATCTCCTTTGCCTTCATCGTCGAGGAGATACTGGCCCGCTGGGAAAGCGTGACCCATGGCAATGAGGGTATGCGGGTCAAAACCATGCAGTTGCTCGGCACCAGCGTGTCGCGGGACAGCCCGACCTTCTACTATCTCTGTCTTGCGGTGCTGGTGCTGACCATCATCGGCACGCTCAATCTCCTGCGCTCCCCGACCGGGCGCGCCTTCGTCGCGATTCGTGACAGTGAGACGGCGGCCCGCAGCATGGGCATCAATGTCTCGCTGTATAAGGTCAAGTCGTTTGCGATCTCGGCCGCGATCACCGGCTTTGCCGGCGTGCTGTTCGCGCACAAGCTCTCCTTCATTTCGCCGGAGATGTTCACGCTGCAGCTCTCGATCGAGTTCATCATCGTGATCCTGATCGGCGGTACATTCAGCCTGCACGGCGCGGTGCTGGGGGCGATCTTCCTTGTCATGATCGACCCGTTCCTGACCTATCTGAAGGACGACATGCCTGGTGTGATCGCCGGCGTTGCCGCCGCGTTCGGCGCCGGCAAGGAACGCGCCGGGCATATCCAGGATGCGGTCGCGGCGTTCGCCTCGGCCAACGGGCTGAAGGGCGCGATCTACGGCATCATTATCGTGGTGTTCGTGCTGTTCGAACCGCTCGGCCTCTATGGGCGCTGGCTGAAGATCAAGCTCTTCTTCCAGCTCTTTCCGCTTTACAAGCGCGCCACCTTCAAGCGGCAGAAGATCTACGTCAAATCGGAGCGGAACCGATGAGCTATTTCCGCGCGGAGAATCTGTCCCTGCATTTCGGCGGCCTGAGGGCAGTCGATTCCGTCAGCTTCGCCGTGGAGAAGGGCGAGATCCTCTCGATCATCGGGCCCAACGGTGCGGGGAAAAGCTCAATCTTCAACCTGATCTCGCGGATCTATTCGCCGACATCCGGAAAGATCTTCTTCGAGGATCAGGACATCACGGCGGAGCCGGCGTTTGGTATCGCCAAGCTTGGCATCGCGCGCACCTTCCAAAACATCGAACTGTTCGAGAATGCGACCGTGCTGAGCAATCTGCTGGTCGGCCGCCACGTGCACTCCACCACCCAGCTCTGGCAGGAATTGCTGTTCCTGCCGAGCGTGCGAGCAAACGAGAAGGCGCATCGTCGCCGGGTCGAGCAGGTCATCGAGTTTCTCGATCTCGAGCCTTATCGCGACAAGCTGATCTCAGGTCTGCCCTACGGTGTGCGCAAGGTGATCGAGCTCGCGCGCGCGCTGTGCTCGGAGCCCAAACTGATCCTGCTGGACGAGCCGTCGTCCGGACTGAATGTCGAGGAGACCGACGACATGTCGTTCTGGATCCGCGACATGAAGAACGAGCTCGGCATCACCGTATTGATGGTCGAGCACGATATGACGCTGGTGAACCGCGTCTCCGACCGCGTGATCGCGCTGAACTACGGCAGGGTCCTGGCGATGGGCTCGCCGTCGGAGGTGCAGCACCATCCCGACGTCGTCGCAGCCTATCTCGGCGCATAGGATGATCGCATGAGCGCGCCCGACATCATCCTGAAACTCAGCAACATCGAGAGTTATTACGGGCCGATCATGGCCATCCGCGGCATCAGCCTCGAGGTGCCACGCGGCCGGATCGTCACGCTGTTGGGCGCCAACGGCGCCGGCAAGACGACGGTCTTGAAGACCATCTCCGGCATTCTCGATCCGCAAAAGGGAACGATCGAATTCCTGGGCAAGCCGATCCAGCGCATGGAGGCCGACAAGATCGTGCGGCTGGGCCTAAGCCACGTGCCGGAAGGGCGCGAAGTGTTTCCATTCCTGTCGGTGCGCGAGAACCTGATGATGGGTGCCTATCCGCGCAACGACCGCGACGGTGTGGTGCAGGACCTCGAACGCGTCTACGGCTACTTTCCGAGGTTGAAGGAGCGTATCGACCAGCCCGCCGGGCAGCTTTCCGGCGGCGAACAGCAGATGCTCGCAATCGGGCGGGCGCTGATGAACCGTCCGACGCTGCTGCTGCTCGACGAGCCGTCGCTCGGGCTGTCGCCGATCCTGGTGAAGGAGATCTTCACGATCATTCGCCGCGTCAACGAGGAGCAGGGCATGTCGATCCTGTTAGTCGAGCAGAACGCCAAGATCGCGCTGGAGACGGCGCATTACGGCTATGTGCTTGAGATCGGCCGTGTCGTCATGAACGACACCTGCGAACGGCTGGTGAATTCACCTGACATCCAGGAGTTCTATCTCGGCGCCAAGGAAGCCGGCGCGCGAGGTGAGCGGCGCTGGAAAAAGAAGAAGACGTGGCGTTAAGAAAGACTTGGCGTTGAAGAAGTTTGGCGTTGAAGAAGGTTTGGCGTTGAGAGCAAGTTGGAGCTAAATTGAGGCCCTGCCTCGCGAACAAGACCGGCCGCAAAGTCCGGCACGCAAGGCGGGCGACAGAGGAGGAAGCAGGCATGGCCAGACCGGCGGTGCTGACGGTCGCCGACACGATCGCGAAGAGTTTTCTTCTGGCCGTGGAGACGCGCGGCGACGGGCCCGCGATCCGCGAAAAGAAGTTCGGCATCTGGCAGCCGACGAGCTGGCGGCAGTGGCTGCAGATTTCCCGGGACGTCGCCTACGGCCTGCATGCGCTGGGCTTTCGTTCCGGCGACGTCGCCTCGATCATCGCGAACGCCGTCCCCGAATGGGTCTATGCCGATATGGGCATCCTGTGCGCGGGCGGCGTGTCGTCGGGAATCTACCCGACCGATTCGTCCGCGCAGGTCGAATATCTCGTCAATGATTCGCGCACCCGTATCGTGTTCGCCGAGGATGAGGAGCAACTCGACAAGCTCCTGACCTGCCGCGCGCGATGTCCGACTCTCGAGAAGATTGTCGTGTTCGACATGGAAGGTCTGAGCGGCTTCTCGGACCCGATGGTGCTGTCGCTCGCCGAATTCATGGCGCTCGGCCGCAACCATGCGCAGGGCAGGGAGGCCCTGTGGGACGAAATGATCGGCAGCCGCGCGCCGTCCGATCTCGCAATTCTCGTCTACACCTCAGGCACGACAGGTCCGCCCAAGGGCGCGATGCATTCCAACCGCAGCGTGACGCACCAGATGCGCCACGCCGCCAGTCTGTTTCCGTCTGCCGATGAGCGGCTGGTGTTCCTGCCGCTCTGCCATGTCGCCGAGCGGGTCGGCGGCTATTACAACTCGCTCGCGCTCGGCTCGGTGATGAATTTCGCCGAGAGCCCGGAGACGGTGCCGGACAATCTGCGCGAAGTGCAGCCAACCGCGTTCCTCGCGGTACCGCGGGTCTGGGAGAAATTCTATTCGGGCATCGCCATCGCGCTGAAGGATGCGACCCCCTTCCAGAACTGGATGTACCGCCGGGCGCTGGCGATCGGTCATCGGATGACCGATTGTCGGCTTGCGGGTGAAACGCCGCCCCTGTCGCTGCGGCTCGCGAATCGCGCCGCCTATTGGCTGGTCTTCCGCAACATCCGCCGCATGCTCGGGCTCGATCGCTGCCGGATCGCCTTTACTGGCGCGGCGCCGATCTCGCCCGACCTGATCCGCTGGTATCTCGCGCTCGGCATCGAATTGCGCGAGGTCTACGGCCAGACCGAGAATTGCGGCGTCGGCACCATGATGCCCATTGATCGCATCAAGCTGGGGTCGGTCGGAAAGGCCGTTCCCTGGGGCGAGGTGATGATCTGCCCGAAGGGCGAGATCCTGATCAAGGGCGACTTCCTGTTCATGGGCTACCTCAACCAGCCGGAGAAGACCGCCGAGACGATCGACGCCAAAGGCTGGCTGCACACCGGCGACGTCGGCTCGATCGACAATGAAGGCTATGTGAAGATCACCGACCGGATGAAGGACATCATCATCACCTCCGGCGGCAAGAACGTCACGCCCTCGGAGATCGAAAACCAGCTCAAGTTCTCGCCTTACGTTTCGGATGCCGTCGTCATCGGTGACAAGCGGCCCTATCTCACCTGTCTGATCATGATCGACCAGGAGAATGTCGAGAAATATGCGCAGGATCACGACATTCCCTTCACCAATTATGCGAGCCTGTGCCGCGCGCGAGAAATCCAGGACCTGATTCACCGTGAGATCGAGGCGGTCAACGCCAACTTCGCGCGCGTCGAGAGCATCAAGAGATTCTATCTGATCGAACGCCAGCTCACACCGGAGGACGAGGAGCTGACGCCGACCATGAAGCTGAAGCGCAGCTTCGTGAACAAGCGTTACGCGACCGAGATCGACGCCATGTACGGCGAGCGGGCGGTTGCATGATCCTGAGAGCGGATCATACTGAAAAGAGCTGCGCTGACACGGAAAAGGCGAAGGCTGGAAGGCCCGACCCTTCGCTCAACACGGGCCACTGAAGGAGGAGACTTGCAATGTCGAAATCGCTGAAGGCACTGGGCCTCGCGGTGAGCGTCCTGGCGCTGACCTGTCTGCCGGCCGCAGCCCAGACCAAAGTCACCAATGAAGGCATCTCGGCGACCGAGATCGTCATCGGCACGCATCAGGACCTGTCCGGCCCGATCAAGGTCTGGGGCGTTCCGGTGTCGAACGGCATGAAGATGGCGGTCGAGGAAATCAATGCCGCCGGCGGCATCAACGGCCGCAAGATGAAGATGATTCTGGAAGACAACGGCTACGATCCGAAAAAGGCCGTGCTGGCCTCGCAGAAGATGGTCGAGCGCGACAAGGTCTTTGCGATGATTGGTCCGATGGGCTCGCCGACCGTGCTGGCCGCGCAGGATGTGCTGTTCGACGCCGGCGTGCTGCAACTGTTTCCGCTGACGGCGGCCGAATTCACTTTCAAGTTCGATCCGAACAAGCCGCAGGAACGTTTGAAATTCAACAACCTGCTGCCCTATGTCGAGAGCACGCGTGCTGCGCTCAAATACATGATGGAATGGAAGAACTTCAAGAAGCCCTGCATCATGCACCAGGACGATGAGTACGGTAAGAACGTGCTCGACGGCTTCAACCAGCAGCTTCAGGTCATGAAGGTGCAGCCGGCCTCGATCACCAGCTACAAGCGCGGCGCTTCCGATTTCAGCGCGCAGGTCGCCAAGATGAAGTCCGACGGCTGCGACCTCGTCGTGCTCGGCACCGTGATCCGCGAGACCATCGGCGCGATGAGCGAGGCCAGGAAGCTCGGCTGGGACGTCACGTTCCTCGGCGCGTCTCCGACCAACGTGCTGGAAGTGCCGGCGCTCGGCAAGGAGGCGGTGGAAGGCCTTTACTCCGCCGCCCTCTTCGAGATTCCCTACGAGGACACCGCCAAGGGCAAGGTGAAGGACTGGCTTGCCAATTACAAGAAGATGTTCGGCACCGACGCCAACACCCAGGCGATCATCGGCTACAACGCCGTGATGACCTTCGCCTTCTACGCGCAGAAGGCAGGCAAGGACCTCACGGGACAGAAGATGCTGGATGCGCTGGAGTCCGGCGACAAGTTCCTCGACATCTTCGATTCGCCGCCGACCAAGTTTTCCAAGACAGATCACCTCGCCAGCACCATCACCCAGGTGCACCAGATCAAGGGCGGCCGCTGGGTCATGGTGAAGGATAATCTGATGTTCTGAGCTTTGCCGGCGTCTAACGCGCGATGAGATCAGGATGAATCATCATCGCGCGTTAGCTTGTTGTTGCGCGCATGATCTCCGCGCAAACGCTGCGCGTTTGTCGCGAGGGAAAACCGCTACACACTTTTCCGGATCATGCTTTAGAACGTCTTCCGCAACGCGACGTCGGCGACGAGCGGCGCGTCGGCGTAGCTGCTGACCCCATGCCGGTCGAGCACGAACATCGGCCGGACGTTCCTGGCGTCGGAATCCTGGACCATCGCCATGCGGCGGTTGTCCAGCAGCAGCCAATGGCCGTCCAGCCTGGCGGCGGCGACGGCGTGATCCGCGCCGCTGAGCTGGTCGTGCATGACTACGATCCGCAGATCCTCGGCTGCAACGCCGGCCTGATGCAGCGCGACGAATTTCGCGATCGCGTAGTCCTCGCAGTCGCCCGCGCCCCTCGCGAGCGTCGCAAGCGGCGAGGTCCAGACATCGATCTGGCCGTGCAGCGCAAGATCGCTCGCCGGCCTGATCGCAAGGTTGATCGCGCGGTTGATCTCGCCAAGCCGGGCGCGGCCATCGCGGGCCCGCGCGTGATCGACGATCGCTAGAAATCGCAGCGCCTCCGGCGAGACGCAGCCCTCGCGGTCGCCTTCGCAGATTGCGAGCTGCACCAGTTCGTCATCGAGGCGGCGCAGCACGCCAAGCCATTTGTCGCGCAGGCCGCCGGCGGAAAGCAGGGCAGTCGGCAGCCCGAAGGGCTCGGCCGAAGACTTCCGGATCAGCTCCGCGGGCCCTGGCGTGAGGATCGATGCCGCCTTCAGCTCGCTCGCCGGCAAAAGCGAGGCCATGCCGCAGGCAAGCAAAGCGGCGCGAAGCAGGCGCGAGTGACGCAAATTCCCCATTTGATACCCCTTGTCCGGGCATCGGCGGAATGATGTAGCCCCCACGTGACCGGATCGTTGCGGACCGCGAGCATGGTGGGCGGTACTTTGAATCTGCTTAAAACTGGCCAGATCGGCCGGGGAACTGTAGGGGACGGTGAAGGCGGTGTCTTTGCCGTTCTGAAAACTTTATCGATCTCGTGAACGGGGCCCCTGCCAACCTTTTGTGGGTGACGCAGCCTTACCCTTAATTTGTCGTTAACTTACGGGGCCGACTCATGATTGTGTGATTTGTCAGCCAGTTCACGGCTTTAGCTGTGAATCCGAGCTCAATTTGCGTCAGGAAGGCTGACGGAAATGGAACCAAGTAAAATCGTGGCCGTTTACACCACGAATACATATGTGAATACGCTTTTTCATTTGAGTTCGTTGTTGGAATACCTGCCGACCTGACCAATTACTCCCGAGTTACAAGAAGCTCAGGTCGTTGACGAGGTAACAAGGGGCGGCCTGCACAAGCATAGGATGGTTTCGTCGGGTTCCATCCGATGATAAGCAAGCTTAGGCATTTGTATATTCTATAAATATTAACGTTAAGTGGGCACATCCGCGGTGGGCATTGGGGGCAAATTTGACGGCGTTTTGCCGCGTCTGGACGCTCATGCTCATGGGCAGGTCCATGCCGATAGCGTATCCGCCCACGTCCCTCCTGGCGCCATCGTCGTCCAGGATGTGCAGCTTCTGTTCACCGGCGACTACAGGCGCTCCGGCGTCGATCTGATCCTGTCGAAAGACGACCGTGAGCTAGTCGTGCACGACTATTTCAGGGGCGAAAAGCGCGCGCCGCTGGCGTCACCCGACGGCGCGCATCTGACCGGCGATATCGTCAACGCACTCACCGGATACACTCAGTTCGCCCAGGCTGGCGGCGCCGCGGACGCGCCCAAAGTCATCGGTCATGTCAGCAAGCTGACCGGCAACGCCACCGCGATTCGCAACGGTGTGGCGGTCGTCCTGAACCAGGGCGACAACGTCTTCAAGGGCGACGTGGTCCAGTCCGGGTCGGCGTCGACCCTTGGCATCACCTTTATCGACGGCACCGTGTTCGGTCTCGGCGCGAACGCGAAAATGGTGCTGAACGAAATGGTCTATGACCCGAACGGGTCGAACAATTCATCGCTGCTGAGCCTCGTCCAGGGCACGATCTCGTTTGTCGCCGGCGCGACCGCCAAGCACGGCGACATGAAGGTGGATACGCCGGTCGCGACCATGGGGATTCGTGGCACCGCGGTGCTGGTCGAGATCGATTTCGAGGTGCCCGGCGCAGGCGGCGCACCCCCCGCAAAATTCCAGGTGCTGGTCGAGCCGGACGGCACCTCCGGCTCCTACATCCTGTTCGACAAGACGACGCTCAACCCGATCGCGACCGTCAATCAGCCCGGCACGCAGACGATCGTCAACAGCCAGGGCAACGTCAGCTTCCTGTCGTCGGCGCCGCTTTCGGACGATGCGCAGAAGATCATCAACGACGTCTTCTCGCTCAGATTCACCGACAACACCAATCCCAACACCAAGCTCACGTCGATTGGCTCCGACACCGTCATCCCGATTTCGACCAGCTTCAAGCTCGCGAGCGGCGACATCGTCACGCCGACGGTCTTCCTGCTGAACCTCTTTGACAAGCCGGCGCCGGAGACCATCAGCAACACTATCCAGACGCCCGTCCACATCCCGGGATCGCCCGAGGTCGTGGCTGATGACGCTTCGTTCACCGAGCAGCCGAACGTCACGCAGAGCGCCTTCGAGACCACGATCTCCGGCAAGATCAGGTGGGCCGACATCAATCCCGGCGACCTTCCGACCGGAAGCGCGAGCTTTACGTCTTTCGCATACAAGGATGCGCACAACAACGATATCACCGCGTCGCTGACGCCAGAGCAACTGGCCGCGATCAAGGCGGTTTCGATTGCGTTGCTCGTCGAACAGGATCCCGGCAACAAGAACGTCGGATCGGCGAGTTGGACCTACAGCGTTGGAGGCGGCGCTTTCGACTTCCTGGCTGCCGGTGAAACCTTGACGGTGACCTACACGGCGCGCGTCGACAACAATTTCGGCCTGAACAACGAGACAGCTTTCAGGCCCTTCACGATCACGATTACGGGCACCAATGACGCGCCGGCGATTTCGGCGGCCGGCGGCGCTATCACCGGGCGGATCGGCAGCGGCAGTACCGCAATTGATACCGTGACCGGCACCATCGCGTTCGCCGACGTCGACCTGAGCGACCGTCCGGTAGCCAGCGCGGCGTTCTCCTCCTTCATCTATCTCGACGCGCGGGGGCAGGACGTCACGGCCGCGCTGGCGCCGGAGCAATTGGCGGCGATCAAGGCGGTGGAGGTGCCGCTGAGCGTCGTGCAGGCCGCCGGCAACACCCATGACGGTTCGGCCACCTGGACCTACAGCATCCAGGACAAGGCGTTCGACTTCATCGCCAAGGGCGAGACGCTGATCCTGACCTATGTGGCAACCGTCGATGACGGTCATGGCGGCGTGACCTCGACGACGATCAGCGTGTCGATCAGCGGTGCCGACGGCACCAACGACGTTCCCGTGATCACCTCCGGCGTGCAGGCCGCCGCGATCACCGAAGTCGCTGCCATGAAGGATTCCGTGGTCCCTGACACGGCGAGCGGCGCGGTCAGCTTCATTGATCCTGATCTGAGCGATACCCACGCGGTAACCATCACAGGCGTGGCCATGTCCGGCGTCGCCACCGGGCTAGCCGACCAGGCGACGGTGCTGAGCTGGCTGTCGCTGGGCACGCTGGTGGATTCGACCAATGGCGTGACGGGATCGCAGCCATGGACGTTCTCGGCAGCGGACAAGAACTTCGACTATCTTGCCTTCGGGGAAACGCTCACCCTCACCTATACGATCGAGGTCGACGACCATCACGGCGGCGTAGCAAGTCAGCCCGTCAAGATCACCGTCACCGGTACCAACGATGCGCCGGTTGCGGTAGCTGACAGTGACATCGGCCATATCGTCGAAGCCGGCAACGGCGCCAACGGCAATATCCTGCCCGGCGTGCCGAGCACGACCGGCGATGTGCTCGCCAACGACACCGACGTTGACATGTCCGATACCCATGAAGTGATCGGCGTCGCCGCGGGGACCGCGAGCGGAGCGCTCCTGGGCGATGTCGGTACGACCGTGATCGGTACCTACGGCTCGCTGGTCCTGAACGCCGACGGCACATGGACCTATATGCTCGATAACAGCAAACCGGCCACCGACGCGCTGGCGAAGGGCGAGCACGTTTCCGACGTCTTCAGCTATACCGAATCGGATCACCACGGTGGTATCTCGACGACGACGCTGACGATCGATGTCACCGGCACCAATGATGCCCCGACGCTTGCGAACGCCGATGCCGGCACGCTGACCGATACCGCGGCCGACGACAGCTTCGGCGCGCTGGTCGGCAAGCTCAACGGACATGACGTCGACAACGGTGAAACCGCGACGCTGACTTATGCCGCGCTCGACGCGTCGCACCATTCCGTGAACACGGCGATCAAGGGCCTCTACGGCTCGCTGACCGTGAATGCGGACGGCACTTACACCTATGTTCCTGATGAGGCCGCGATCAACGGGCTGCCGAAGGGCGATTACGCAGATTCTTTCGCCGTGCAGGCCACCGATGTGCAGGGCGCCGCTGGCGTCGCAACGTTGACTGTGCACGTGACCGGCGCGAACGACACGCCAGCGATCGTTGGCAAGACTGATCCATCGGCGCTGGCGATCATGGTGCCGCAGCCGACCACCATCGTCCTGGACCATGGCGTCGACACGAACTCCCTCGGGCTGCCGACGGAGACCTTTGACGGCCAGCCGGCCGGTACGGCCTCGAACAACGGCGCCGGCGCGGGCGATTTCTACAGCGCGGCCCTTGATGCCACCTTTTCGGGGACGGGGCACGCCGGCGTGGTCCGTGGTGCTGCACCGGGCGCCACGGCACCGCCATTCATCGGCGATCCGGGTGCGCCTGACGCCACGAATTATCTCAGCATCGGCGGCGGGGGTTCGGAGACGATCAGCTTCGCGAGCGAAAAGCAGACGTTTGGCCTCTATTGGGGCTCCGTCGACTCCTATAACAGCGTCGCCTTCTACCATGGCGCGACGCTCGTCGCCTCCTATACCGGCGCAGACGTCGCGCCGCTGTTCTCGGATGGAGGCCAGAGTTCGTTCTCCTCGAACGGGTATGTCGAGTTCACCGGTCTTCCTTCGTTTGACAAGGTCGTTCTGTCGAGCAGCTCGAACGCGTTCGAGATTGATAACATCTCCGCCGGTTCGACGCCTCCGCTGGATTTGTCGGTATCCGGCACGCTCACGGTCGAAGATCGCGATGTCGGCGACCACCTGACAGTGTCCGTGATTGGAGACGGCGCCGTCGAATACAATGGCTCGACCAAATTGCCCGATGGCGCCGACGTCGCGGCGTTGATCGATGCAGGCGATCTGGCGTTCGATAGTGCAGTGTCCGATGGCGGATCGCAGCTGCTGCACTGGACCTACCATGCAACCAATCCGGACCTGGATTTCCTTCACGCGGGCGACGTGCTGAAGATTCACTTCACCGCGCAAGTCAATGATGGCCATGGCAACGTCGGAGCCCAGGACTTGACGGTCACGCTGGTGGGTACCGACCAGTCAGGCAGCGGCTCGGCGTTTAGCGCTGTCAGTACGACAGGCGGTCTTGATTTGTTCGCCAACGCCCCGACGGTGACAGGCACCGCGGGTAACGACACCCTGGTCGGCAGCTCAAATGACGATCTGTTCTTCGGCAATGCTGGCAACGATACCTTCGTGTTCAACGAAAGCGCCGGCGGGATCGGTCATGATACGATCGATGATTTCATGCCCGGCGCCGACAGGATGAAGCTGGACTATGCGGCATTCGATCCGAACAACCCGCAAGACTTCAGCCATTGGCTGTCAGGTCATGCCGTCACCTCGGGCAACGATGTCCTGATCGACCTCAACCCGGATGGTCTGCATCCGAACCACGATACGATCCTTCTCAAGAGCGTTGTACTGGCGAGCCTCCGCGCCAACGATTTTATACTGCCTTCCGGCGGCGCGGCCTGACCAATTCGACCTTTGGCCGGACTCCCGGCGTGATCAATTCCGCAGGCCATGATATCCAGAGGGGATGAAACGACTGAAGGTCCTCCGACGGTGGTTCACGCGGCGCTTCGGCTATGCGCGGCTGGTCTGCCTTGCGCTCTTGCTCGGCATTGCCGCGGTGCGCCACTGGGATCCGCCTCCGGTCCAGGAGTTGCGGCTCAGGACCTTCGACCTGTTCCAGGTGCTCGATCCGCGCAAGAAGACCATCCGTCCGGTCACCATCGTCGACATCGACGAGAGGAGCCTGGCAGATCCGAAGCTCGGTCAATGGCCGTGGCCACGGACGCGGATCGCCGACATCATCAACAACCTGACCCGGCTCGGCGCCGTCGTGATCGCGTTCGACGTCGTGTTTGCAGAGCCCGACCGCCTCAATCCGGATATCGCGGCCGATACGTTCGGCAATCTCGACGAGGAGCTGCGCGCAAGGCTCCGCGCGCTGCCCAGCAACGACAAGATTTTCGCCGATGCGATCCGGAATTCGCGAGTGGTGCTCGGAGAATTTGGCGGCCAGCACGTCCACACCGAAGTCGACCTCAAACTTCCGGTGACCGGCCTTGCGATGCGCGGCGATCCGGAGCCCTTCATGTTCCAGCTCCCGGGCCTGTTGCGTAACGTGCCGGTGCTGGAGGAGGCCGCCGCCGGGCGCGGCCTGTTCACAATTCTCCCCGAGCGCGACGGCATCGTCCGGCGGGTGCCGATGATGATGAAGGCCCAGGGCGTTATCATGCCGTCGCTGAGCTTCGAGATGTTGAGGGTGGCGAGCGGATCGGGAACGATTTTGATCAACGCCGACGAACTGGGTGTCCGCAGCATCAGGGTGGAGGGCTTCACCCTCGCGACCGACAAGAACGCCCAGCTCTGGCTGCACTATGCGAGACACGATCAATCGATCTACGTCTCGGCCATCGACGTGCTGGAAGGGCGGGTCGAGCCGGACAAGATCGCCGGGAAGCTGGTGATGATCGGGACCTCGGCGGCCGGAATGAACGACCTCAAGACCACCCCGGTCGCGGCGGCGATGCCCGGCGTGGAAATTCACGCGCAGGTGTTGGAGAGCGCGCTCACGGGCGCCATCATTTCGCAGCCGAACTTCGCCAACGGGATCGAGTTCATCAGCGCGTTGGTCATGGGACTTCTGGTGATCGCGTTCGCGCCCAAGTTCGGGCCCGTGACGCTCGTGCTTGTTGGCGGGCTGTTTGCGGCCATTCTGGTCGGCAGCTCCTGGTATTTCTACACTCAGCACCGCCAGCTCGTTGATTTCACCTATCCCTTGATATCGACGACGGCGATCTACCTCACGCTGATCTTCGCGAGCTTCGTGCGCGAGCAGCAGCAGCGGAAGCAGATCCGCGGCCAGTTCGCGCAGTACATGTCGCCGGAGTTGGTCGAGCAACTCGCGCAGTCGCCGGAGAAGCTCGTGCTTGGCGGCGAGGAGCGCGAGATGACGATCATGTTTTCCGACGTGCGCGGCTTTACCACCATCTCGGAGACCTACAAGCACGATCCGCAAGGTCTGATCACGCTGATGAACCGCTTCCTGACGCCGCTTACTAACGTGATACGAGCGCATAAGGGCACCATCGACAAATACATGGGCGACGCCATCATGGCGTTCTGGAACGCGCCGCTCGACGACAAGGAGCACCAGATCAACGCCTGCGCAGCAGCGGTCGACATGCTCGAGCAGATCGACGAGGTTAACAAGGAGCGTGAGCAGGAAGCCGTCGATGGCGGCCACGTCTATATCCCGCTCAATGTCGGCATCGGCATCAACACCGGCATAGGCGTGGTCGGCAACATGGGTTCCGACCAAAAATTCAACTATTCTGTGCTGGGCGACAGCGTCAATCTGGCTTCGCGGCTGGAAGGGCAAACGAAGGAATACGGTTTCCCGATCATCGTCGGCTCCAAGACGGCGTTGGCCGCCAAGGACAAGTTCGCAATTCTCGAGCTCGACTTCATCATGGTGAAGGGCAAGACGGAGCCCGAAGTGATCTACGCGATCGCCGGTCGCGAGGATGTCGCAAATTCAGGCCGCTTCCAGCGGCTTCGTAACCTGACAATCGAGATGCTCGCCTGCTATCGCAGTCGCGACTGGGAAGGCGCACTGGCCGCGATCGAGCGCGGCCGCAGGTCTGACGAGGCGCGCTCGCTGCAATATCTCTACGCACTCTACGAGGCACGGATCCGCAACTTCCAGAAAGAGCCGCCGCCCGACGACTGGAATGGCGCGTTCCAGTTGTTGACGAAATAGGTGCTACGTGCATTCGTTGTCCCGACCTTCGCCGGGACGACGATTGAAGGTCTACTCCAGCCCGATCTGCGTCAGATCCTGGAACCAGTGCTGCGCCTGTACGAACGACTTCACCTTCGGCGATAGCGCATGCGGGTTGGTGTCGTGCACCACCCAGACCAGCGCCGCGTCGTCGACAATCAGCGCATGCGCCTGCGCCAGCAGTTCATCCTGTTTGGTTGTGTCGAAGGTCTGCTTGGCCTCGTCGATCAGCGCGTCGACCTTCGGGTTCTTGTAGCCGCCCCAGTTGACGCCGACCGGCGCCACTTGCCCGGAGTGGAAGAAGCGCACGATGGCGTAAAGCGGGTCCGAGGTCACATAGGCGATGTTATTGGCGCTGATGCCGGCATTCATCTCGTCAGCCGCGCCCTTGCGCCAATGTGTATAGAGCGTCTCGAGCTCGACCACCTTGAAGTCGACGTCGATACCGATCTCCTTGAAGCTCTGTTGCAGGAATTCATTCATGGGCAACGACAGCATCTGCCCAGTGCCGCCCTGTGCGATGATGAAGGTCGTCTTCAGCGGCTTGTCCTTGGAGTAGCCGGCTTCCTCGACCAGCTTCTTTGCCGTGGCGACGTCGTATTTCAGCTCGAAATCCGGCTTGCCGAACCACGGGCTCGACGGGTCGACCTGGCCTTTAGCGGGCTTGGCCAGGCCGTTCATCAGGCCGACCACCGCGTCGCGGTCGATTGCGAGGTTGAGAGCCTTGCGCAGGCGGATGTCGGTCCAGGGCGAGCCGGGCAGCACGCTCAAGTGATAGTTCCAGACATGCGGGGTGACGTTGTCGACGATCTTCATGCCGGCAGCCTTGAGCTGCGGCACGGCGTCGGGTGCCGGTGTCTCGATCAGATCGACCTGGCCCGCCAGCAGCGCGTTGGTACGCGTCAGCGCTTCCGGCATCGGGATCAGGATCATCTTGTCGACCTTCGGAATCCGCTTCTTGTCCCAGTAATCGGGATTCTTGCTCAGCTCGGCGAGTTCGCGCGGCACCAGCTTTGTCAGCTTGAACGGGCCGGTGCCGGAGGGTTGGCTCGCGAACTTGTCCCAATCCTTGCCGAGCTTCTCGTATTGCGCGGGGCTCGAGACCAGGAACCAGAGCATCTGGTAGGGGAAGAAGGAGTCGACTGTCTTGGTTGTGATCTCGATGGTCGAGTCGTCGATCTTGGAATAGGTCGCAACCGAGGGCAGGCGCGTCTTGACCTGCGCACTCTGGCGCTTGTCGAATTGAGGTGCCTTGTCATTCAGCACCTTGTCCAAATTCCAGATTACCGCGTCGGCGTTGAACTCGCTGCCGTCGTGGAATTTGACGCCCTTGCGCAGCGTGAAGCGCCACTTGGTCTTGTCGTTGTCATCGACCTTCCATTCGGTGGCGAGGCCGGGCACCAGTTTGCCGGGCCGGTCGGCAACGTCCATCTCCCAGGCGACCAAGGGATCGTAGATCGTATAGGCCGTGAACTGATAGGCCCCGGCGCCGCGGTCGGGCTGGCCTGTCGTCAGCGGGATGTCCGCCATCGAGATGCCGTAGCGCACGACGGATTCCGCATGCGCCGACATGGCCGGCCAGCCCAAGGCGATGGCGAGTGCCATCGCTGCCATCAGGATCGAATGACGCGCACGCATCAGGAAGGCTCCGTTGAATGAAAACACGGGATCAAATCCTGCAAGCTTGATGCCAGAATAGGCATCTCGGCCTCTTCCAGGAGCGGGCTGGGAAGAATTGACGCGCCCAACGCTTATTTGGCGAAGAACTATTCCCCTTGGCACAGGCATTGCATACCATTGCCCAACAATTAGTCACCTGAAGTTGCTTGAGGGGGTTGCTGCGATGCGTAACGAAAAGCCAAAGACAACAGCGGCGGCGATGGCGCTGGCCTTCGCACTTGGCGCGGGCATGGTCCCGGCCGACGCCGAAACCGTACTGCGGATAGGCATGACGGCTGCAGATATTCCGCGCACGCTCGGCCAGCCCGACCAGGGGTTTGAAGGCAACCGTTTCACCGGTCTCACCATGTATGACGGGCTGACGATGTGGGACCTGTCGTCATCCGACAAGGCGAGCACCTTGATTGCGGGCCTTGCCACCGAATGGAAGGTGGAGGAGTCGGACAAGAAGAAGTGGGTGTTCAAGCTGCGCCCGGGCGTCACCTTCCATGACGGCTCGCCGTTCAATGCCGACGCCGTGGTCTGGAATGTCGATAAAGTGCTAAAGCAGGACGCGCCGCAATTCGACCCGAGCCAGGTGGGCGTCACGGCCTCGCGCATGCCGACGCTGGTATCGGCGCGCAAGATCGACGACTTGACGGTCGAGCTGACGACGAAGGAGCCGGACAGTTTTCTTCCGATCAACCTGACCAATCTGTTCATGGCGAGCCCGGCGAAGTGGCAGAAGTTCTATGACACGGCTGAAGGCGCCGACGCCAAGGCGAGGTCGCAAGCCGCCTGGGCGGCGTTCGCCAAGGACGCTTCGGGGACCGGTCCGTGGAAGATGTCGAGCTTCACGCCGCGCGAGCGGCTCGAACTCGTCAAGAACGACAATTACTGGGACAAGGCGCGCGTGCCGAAAGTCGACAAGATGGTGCTCTTGCCGATGCCGGAAGCCAACGCCCGCACCGCGGCGCTGCTCTCGGGTCAAGTCAACTGGGTCGAGGCACCGGCGCCGGATGCGCTGCCCGAGATCAAGCAGCGCGGCTTCGCGCTCTACTCCAACGAAGAGCCGCATGTCTGGCCATGGCAGTTCTCCCGCGTCGAAGGCTCGCCCTGGAACGACATCCGCGTTCGTAAGGCCGCCAACCTCTGCGTCGATCGCGAAGGCCTGCGCGACGGGCTGCTCGCGGGGCTTATGGTGCCGGCGACCGGCACTTTCGAGCCCGGCCATCCTTGGCGCGGCAACCCCACATTCCAGATCAAGTATGACAAGCCAGCCGCGCAGAAGTTGATGCAGGAGGCGGGCTTCGGGCCGAACAAGAAGTTGACGGTCAAGATCCAGACCTCCGCCTCCGGCTCCGGTCAGATGCTGCCGCTGCCGATGAACGAGTATCTGCAGCAGGCGCTGGCCGAGTGCTATTTCGATGTGCAGTTGGACGTCATCGAGTGGAACACGCTGTTCACCAACTGGCGGCGCGGCGTCAAGGATCCGTCGGCCAATGGCTCGAATGCGACCAACGTCACCTATGCGGCGATGGACCCGTTTTTTGCGTTGGTACGCTTCCTGCAGTCGGGTATGGCGCCACCGGTGTCGAACAACTGGGGCTATATCAACAACCCGAAGTTCGACGAGCTCGTTACCAAGGCGCGCCAGACTTTCGATCCCGCCGCGCGCGATGCCGCGCTCGCCGAGCTGCATGCGGCCTCGGTCGACGACGCTGCTTTCCTCTATGTCGCCCACGACGTCGCGCCGCGCGCGATGAGCTCGAAGATCAAGGGTTTCGTGCAGCCGAAGAGTTGGTTCGTCGACTTCTCGCCGGTCACGATCGTGCCGTGAGGCTGGCCTCACGCTATCCTTCGTCATGACCGGGCTCGAGCCGGACATCCACGCTCTGTCGTCTCTGTGGCCAAGACGTGGATGGCCGGGTTGCCCCGGCCATAACGGGTGGTGATTTGTTTCCCTGACGCAAGGTTAAGTCGTGTTCGCCTATATCGCCCGACGTATCGTCTACGTCATTCCAATCGTGATCAGCGTGGCACTGGTGTGCTTCCTGCTCGTGCATATCACGCCCGGCGATCCTCTGGTCGCCGTGCTGCCGGCAGATGCCTCGCAGGAGCTCGCCGCGCAATTGCGCAGCGCCTATGGCTTCGATCGCCCGCTGCCGGTGCAGTTCGGGCTGTGGTTGTGGCGCGCGGTCCACGGCGATCTCGGCAATTCGATCGCGACCGGTCGTCCCGTGCTGTCAGAGGTGATGCGCGCGGTCGGCAACACCGTGATGCTGGCGATCGCCGCAGCGATGATCGGCTTCACGCTCGGCCTGTTGTTCGGTCTGATCGCCGGCTATTTTCGCGACACCTGGATCGACAAGGTCTCCACATCCTTTGCCATCGCCGGCGTTTCGCTGCCGCATTACTGGCTCGGCATGGTGATGGTCATCATCTTCTCGGTGCAGCTCAACTGGCTGCCCGCGGTCGGCGCCGGCCCCGGCGGCTCCGGCGCCTGGGCATGGGACTGGGAGCATCTGCGCTACCTGATCCTGCCGGCGATCACGACCTCGGTAATTCCGATGGGCATTGTCACCCGCACCGTACGTGCGCTGACCGGCGATATCCTGAGCCAGGATTTCGTCGAGGCCTTGCGCGCAAAGGGCCTGCGCGAGACCGAGGTGTTCCGTCACGTCGTCAAGAACGCCGCGCCGACCGCGCTCGCGGTCATGGGGCTGCAACTTGGTTATATGCTCGGCGGCTCGATCCTGATCGAGACCGTGTTCTCTTGGCCGGGTTCGGGCCTGCTGCTCAACTCCGCAATCTTCCAGCGCGACCTGCCGCTGCTGCAGGGCACGATCCTGGTGCTGGCGCTGTTCTTCGTCCTGCTCAACCTGCTGGTCGATATTGCGCAGGCTGCGATCGATCCTCGCATCAAGCGGAGCTAGGCCATGAGCGTGTTGTCAGATGCGGCCTTGCAGGCCCCGCCAACTGCCAAGGCTCGCGGTTATTGGGCCACCGTTGGTCGGCGCATCGCCAGGGACAAGGTCAGTATGGCCTGCGCCTTTATCTTGGCGCTGATCTTCGCGGCAGCGCTGCTGGCGCCATGGCTCCACCTCGCCGATCCCTACCAGGGCTCGATGATCCGCCGTCTCCGCCACATCGGCACGCCGAACTATCCGCTCGGCACCGACGAACTTGGCCGCGACATGCTGGCGCGCTTGATCTATGGCGGGCGTCTGTCCCTGATTGTCGGCATCCTGCCTGTCATCTTAGCCTTTGTGATCGGCACCTCGCTCGGCCTCGTCGCCGGCTATGTCGGCGGCAAGCTGAACACGGCGATCATGCGCACGGTGGACGTGTTCTATGCCTTTCCTTCGGTGCTGCTGGCGATTGCGATCTCCGGCGCGCTCGGGGCAGGCATTGTCAATTCCATCGTGTCGCTGACCATCGTCTTCGTGCCGCAGATCACCCGGGTCGCCGAAAGCGTCACCACCGGCGTCCGCAACATGGATTTCGTCGAGGCGGCGCGAGCCTCCGGCGCGGGTCCCTTCACCATCATGCGCGTGCACATGCTTGGCAATGTGCTGGGCCCGATCTTTGTCTACGCCACAGGCCTGATCTCGGTCTCGATGATCCTGGCAGCGGGACTCTCCTTCCTCGGCCTTGGTACCAAGCCGCCGGAGCCGGAGTGGGGATTGATGCTGAACACGCTGCGCACGGCGATCTACGTCAATCCCTGGGTCGCGGCGCTGCCCGGTGCGATGATTTTCGCGGTCTCGATCTGCTTCAATCTCTTGAGCGATGGCATGCGCAGTGCCATGGACATCAGGAACTGAGTGATGACCGACGTCGCCATATCTACCGATATGCTGGAGCCGATTGCCGATGTCGGCGGCGAGGCGCAGCCGCTGCTGCAGGTCAAGGGTTTGACCAAGCATTTTCCGGTCCGCGGCGAGTTGTTCAGCGCCCGCAAGACGGTGCGCGCGGTGGACAACGTCTCCTTCTCGGTGATGAAGGGCGAGACCGTCGGCATTGTCGGCGAGTCCGGCTGCGGCAAGTCGACCACCGCGCGGCTTCTGATGCATTTGATGGCGCGCGATGCCGGCGAGATCGTCTATGACGGCATGCAGGTCGGCCGGTCGCTCAGCTTGCGCGAGTTGCGCCGCGGCATGCAGATGGTGTTCCAGGACAGCTATGCCTCGCTCAACCCGCGCCTGACGGTCGAGGAGTCGATCGCCTTCGGCCCAAAGGTGCACGGCATGGCCGATCGCGCGGCGCGCGCGCTCGCGCGGGAACTGCTCGGCAAGGTGGGATTGCGTCCGGAAACCTTCGCCAACCGCTATCCGCACGAGATTTCCGGCGGCCAGCGACAGCGCGTCAACATTGCCCGTGCGCTGGCCCTGTCGCCGCGGCTCGTGATCCTCGACGAGGCGGTGTCCGCGCTCGACAAATCGGTGGAGGCGCAGGTGCTCAACCTGCTTGCCGACCTCAAGCGCGAGTTCGGGTTGACCTATCTCTTCATCAGCCACGATCTCAATGTCGTCCGCTACATCTCCGATCGCGTGCTCGTGATGTATCTCGGCGAGGTCGTCGAGCTTGGCCCGGTCGAGCAGGTATGGGAGTCGCCCGCGCATCCCTATACCCGCGCTCTTCTGGCGGCGATGCCGTCGTCCGATCCGGATAATCGCACCGAGGTGCCGTCGATTTCGGGCGATCCGCCGAATCCGATCGATCCGCCTCCAGGTTGCAGGTTTCACACGCGCTGTCCGTTTGCGGAACCGCTCTGCGCAAAGGACACACCAAGTCTCAGCGATCTCGATACAATGGGCCATCAGGCGGCGTGCTACATGGCCATCCCGGGCTCGGGGCACAGCCGCGCGCCGGCAAGAGCAAGAGGAGAAAACGCCGCATGACCAGACCCAGTCCCAAGGAAGTCAAGGTGGTGGTGTACGTCGCCGGCCTGCCCGTCGATGACGAGGTCGCCAACCGCATCGCCAATTCCATCGGCCCGGCGTTCGACGGCTTTGCGCCGATCGCCGGCACGCTGCCATTTGACCTCGAGCCCGCGAGCTTCCTGCTCGCGCAGGTTGCGACGGTGTCGAAATGAGCACCGAACCAGCCTTGATGTCGCTGACCGCGGTTGCCGCGGCGATCGCCGGCAAGAAACTGTCCTCGCGCGAGGTGACGCATGCCGTGCTACAGCGGATCGCGCAATGGCAGCCGCGGCTCAACGCCTATATGGCGATCGAGTCCGAACCGGCATTGGCAGCGGCCGACGAAGCCGATGCGGCGCTCGCCAAGGGCAACAGCCGTGGCGTGCTGCATGGCGTGCCGATGGCTCACAAGGATATGTATTACGAGGCCGGCAAGGTCGCGACCTGCGGCTCGCTGATCCGCCGCGACTTCGTGCCGAAGACGACCTCGACCGCGTTGCTGCGGCTGAAAGATGCGGGCTCGATCCGGCTCGGCTCATTGCAGATGGTCGAGTTCGCCTACGGCCCGACCGGTCACAACGTGCATTATGGCGCGGTGCACAATCCCTGGAACCTCGATCACATCACCGGCGGTTCGTCGTCGGGCTCGGGCTCGGCGGTTGCCGCGCGGCTGACTTTTGCGGCGCTGGGCTCCGATACCGGCGGGTCGATCCGGATGCCCGCACATTTCTGCGGCGTCACCGGGTTGAAGACCACGATCGGGCGCGTGAGCCGCGCCGGAGCGATGCCGCTGTCGCAATCGCTCGACACGGTTGGTCCGCTGGCGCAGACGGTCGAGGATTGCGCTCTGCTGCTCGGTCTGATGGCCGGCGCCGATCCCGAGGACCTGACCACCTCGACGCTGCCGGTACCGGATTACGTGGCCGCGGCCAAGGGTTCGCTGAAAGGCATCAAGATCGGCGTGCCCAACGCCTTTTATGTCGACGATCTCGATCCCGAGGTGGCGCGCGTCCTCGACGAGACGGTTGCGACCTTGAAGGAGGAGGGCGCGGAGATCGTCAACGTCGAACTGCCGGACCAACGCCAGCTCAGCGCGGCTTCGCAGCTGGTGCTCGCGGCCGAAGCGGCCGCCTTCCACAAGCGCTGGCTGATCGAGCGTCCGCAGGATTACGGCGCGCAGGTACTGATGCGCCTGCAGAACGGGCTGACGATACCCGCCGTGTCCTATCTCGAAGCGATGCGCTGGCGCGGCCCGGCGCTCGCCGCGCACAATGCTGCCGTCAGCGGCGTTGACGCGGTCATCGCACCGTCGGCGCCGGTTCCGGCGCCGACGATTGCCGAAAGCGACGTCGGCAACAGCCCGAATGCGGAAGCAGTGATCCAGCGACTGACGCGCTTTACCCGGCCGGTCAATTATCTCGGCCTGCCGTCGCTGTCGATTCCGAGCGGTTTCACCAAGTCCAGCTTGCCGGTCGGCATGCAACTGATCGGCCGCTCCTTCGAGGAAGCGACCCTGATCCGGATCGGTGCCGCCTTCCAACGCGCCACGGACTTCCACGCACAGGTGCCAAAGCCTTCATGACCAACCTCGTCGAGATCGACAACCTCAACATCCGCTTCACCGGCGATCGCACGGTTCATGCCGTGAACGACCTCAGCCTGTCGCTTGGCGAAGGCGAGGTGCTGGGGTTGCTCGGCGAGTCAGGCTCGGGGAAAAGCGTGACGCTGCGTGCGCTGATGCGGCTGTTGCCGAAGAGGCGGACGCAGATCTCCGGGAGCGTCACAGTGCTGGGTCAGGACGTGCTGGCGATGGACGACGAGGCGCTGTCGGCGTTTCGCGGCCAGACCGTCTCGATGATCTTTCAGGAGCCGGCGCTGGCGCTCGATCCGGTCTACACCATCGGTCGGCAGATCGCCGAAACCGTGATGCGCCACGAAGGCAAGAGCGAGCGCGAGGCGACGGCGCGCGCGCTTGAGATGCTGAATGTGGTGCGGATTCCATCCGCCAAACGCCGGCTCGATTCCTATCCGCACGAAATGTCGGGGGGCATGCGGCAGCGCGCGATGATCGCGCTGGCGCTGGCCTGCAAGCCGAAAATCCTGCTTGCGGACGAGCCGACCACGGCGCTCGATGCCACGGTGCAGATCCAGATCCTGCTCCTGCTGCGCGAGCTGCAGCGCGAGTTCGGCATGTCGGTCATATTCGTGACCCACGACATCGGCGTCGCCATCGAAATCTGCGACCGCGTCGCGGTGATGTACGCCGGCCAGATCGTGGAGCAGGGCACCTTGCGCGACATCGTGCGTTCGCCTGTCCACCCCTATGCTAGGGGGCTGCTGGCATCGACAATCCATGGCGCGAGGCGCGGGGAGCGGCTGGAGACCATCCCGGGCACACCGCCCACGCTCGATCACGCGCCGACCAGCTGCTCCTTCGCGCCGCGCTGCGGTCTGGCCCAGCCGCGCTGTAGCGAGCGTCTGCCACCCAATGTTCAGGTAGCGCCCGGCCGTGTTGCGCGCTGCATCCTGGCGGCGCCGACGGTGGTTGCGACCTAGATGCGATTCTGTCGAATCGCGGCACGAGCTCATCTCTTTGATGAGCATGATCTCCGGGCAAGCGCTAGGCGCCTGACGCGAGTGAAAGCCGGTACACACCTTTGTCGATCATGTTACTACGGGCGCCTGCGTCGGCGTTCGCACGAAGACGGAGCTATCGGCCGGCGCCGCTTGAGCCTCGTCCGCGGTGTGTTGCGCAATTCGCATGGCTGGAGCCGCGCTGCTCGTCATGCTGGCGATCCTTTCAGCGGAACCGGTCGCGGCCTGGCTCCGCACCGTACCGGCCATGATGATTCCTTCAAGTCTCTGTGTCCTCACGAGAAATACAGGCGCGAACCCAGCCCGGGTTAACGCGACATAAATGGACGGTGGTCACAAACGGCAGTACAACGGTCCATCATGTAACTCTTTTGCAGAGACCCGATTTATGACAGCCGCTCCCGCTGTCCGGCGTTCCGAACTGAGTGACGCGCTGCGCGCATGCCGCGGCGCCTTTATCGGCGTCGGTCTCATGAGTTGCATGATCAACCTCCTGTATCTGACAGGTTCGGTGTTCATGCTGGAGGTCTACGACCGGGTGCTGCCGAGCCGCAGCGTTCCGACCCTGGTCGGCCTCATCATCATCGCCGGTGGTCTTTACATTGCACAGGGTATGCTCGATCTCCTGCGCGGGCGGATTCTCGGCCGCGTCGGAACCGCGCTCGATGAAGCCCTCAATGCCCGGGTGTTCGACACTGTCGTGCGTTTGCCCCTCATGGTGGGCAATCGCAGCGAGGGCCTGCAGCCATTGCGTGATCTCGACAACGTGCGCTCGTTCCTGGGCAGCATGGGGCCCGGTGCGTTCTTTGATCTGCCCTGGCTGCCGTTCTACATGGCGATCTGCTTTGCGTTCCACTGGCTGCTCGGTGTCACCGCTCTCATCGGCGCTGTTATCCTGGTGACGCTGACGCTGATCACCGAATACATGTCGCGCTCGCCTGCGAAGGAGGCAATGACGCTTGCGGCACGGCGCAACGATCTCGCCGCTTCCAGCCGGCGCAATGCCGAGGTGCTCGTCGCGATGGGCATGGCCGGACGGATGAACAACCGCTGGAACGAAGCCAATGAGGATTATCTGGCGGGCAATCAGCGCGCCAGCGACGTCACCGGCGGCCTCGGCGCGGTGGCCAAGGTGCTGCGCATGATGCTGCAGTCCGCTGTTCTCGGGGTCGGCGCCTATCTCGTCATTCAACAGGAGGCGACTGGCGGTATCATCATCGCGGGGTCGATCCTGAGCGCCCGGGCGCTGGCCCCGGTCGACCTTGCGATCGCGCACTGGAAAGGCTTCGTCGCCGCGCGCCAGAGCTGGCAGCGCCTGAACCGCCTGTTGCAGCAGATCCCGCCACGTGCCGCGCAGACCCTGCTGCAGGCACCGTCGAAGAGACTGTTGGTCGAAGGCGTGACCATGGTCGCGCCGGGTGACCAGCGCGTGATCGTGCAGGACGTCACCTTTGCAGTCGAGGCCGGCAGCGGTGTCGGCGTGATCGGTCCGAGCGGCTCCGGCAAATCCTCGCTGATCCGTGCGCTGGTCGGAGTTTGGACCCCGGTCCGCGGTAAGGTGCGGCTCGACGGCGCCGCGCTCGACCAATGGTCGTCGGATGTGCTCGGCCGCTATATCGGCTACCTGCCGCAGGATGTCGAACTGTTCGGCGGCAGCGTTGCGCAGAACATCTGCCGCTTCGATCCGGAGGCCAAATCCGATGCGATCATCGCGGCGGCCAAGGAAGCCGGCGTGCACGAGATGATCATCAAGATGCGTGAGGGCTACGACACCCAGGTTGGCGAGCAGGGCACCGCGCTCTCCGCCGGCCAGGCGCAGCGGGTGGCGCTGGCGCGCGCGCTATACGGCAATCCGTTTCTGATCGTGCTGGACGAGCCGAATTCAAATCTCGACAGCGAGGGCGACGAGGCGCTGACCCGCGCCGTGCGTGCAGCCCGCGAACGCGGCGCGGTCGTAGTCGTGGTCGCGCACCGGCCGATCGGCATCGAGGGCGTCGATCAGCTCCTCGTGCTGAAGGACGGCCGAATGCAGACCTTCGGTCCGAAGGAGACGGTGCTCGGGCAGGTGCTGCAGCGCGTGGCGCCGCCGCCACCGATCAAGATCGTCTCCGATGCAGGAGCGGCGAAGCCATGACACAGCAACCGCGAAACGCGCAACGCTCGATCAGGAAGCACTTGATTGTCGGCCTGGTCGTGGTCCTGGTTCTGGCCGGCGGCGTTGGCGGCTGGGCTTCGACGATGCCGATCTCGGGCGCGCTGATCGCGCCGGGCTCGGTGGTAGTCGATTCCAACGTCAAGAAGGTGCAGCATCCGACCGGCGGCGTGGTTGGCGAGGTGCGGGTGCGCGACGGCGACGTGGTCAAGTCGGGCGACGTTGTCGTGCGGCTCGACGAGACAGTCGTGAAGGCAAGCCTTGCGATCGTCGTCAAGACGCTGAACGGCCTTTACGCACGGGCGGCCCGGCTCGAGGCCGAGCAGCAGGGGCGCGACAAGATCGCTTTTCCGCGACAGCTGACCGATCAAGCCGGCGATCCCGACGTCCGCGACGTGATGGCGAGCGAGACCAAACTGTTCGAGGTCCGCGTCAATGGCCGCATCGGCCAGAAGGCGCAGTTGCGCGAGCGTATCACCCAGCTCAACGAGGAGATCGCGGGCCTCGAGGCGCAGGAGAAGGCAAAGGACAGGGAAATCGATCTGGTGCAGAAGGAGCTGGTCGGCGTCCGCCAGCTCTTTGACCAGCATCTGGTGCAGCTCACCCGCCTGACCACGCTTGAGCGCGATGCCGCGCGCCTCGCGGGCGAGCGTGCGCAGTACATCGCCTCGCGTGCGCAGGCCAAGGGCAAGATCACCGAGACCGAGCTGCAGATCATCCAGGTCGACAAGGACATGCTTGCGGAGGTCTCGAAGGACCTGCGCGAGACCAACGACAAGATCGGCGAATTCGTCGAGCGTAAGGTCACCGCGGAAGACCAGCTCCGCCGCATCGATATCCGCGCGCCGCAGGATGGCGTGGTGCTGCAATCGACGGTGCACACCGTCGGCGGCGTCATCACCGCCGGCGATGCGATCATGATGATCGTGCCGAAAGCCGACGATCTGTCGGTCGAGGCCAAGGTCAATCCGCAGGACATCGACAAGCTACAGGTCGGCCAGAAGACGCTGCTGCGACTGTCGGCTTTCAACCAGCGCACCACGCCCGAGCTGAACGGTGTCGTCACCCGCGTTTCCGCCGACGTCACCGCCGACCAGCGCACCGGGCAGAGCTTCTATACCATCCGTGTCTCGATGCCGCCCCAAGAGGTCGCGCGTCTCGGCAGCGACGTCAAGATCATCCCTGGCATGCCGGTGGAAGCTTTCGTCCAGACCGGCGACCGCACCATGCTGTCTTATCTGATGAAGCCCTTGAGCGACCAGTTCATGCGGTCGTTCCGCGAGAAGTGAGATTTTTTCGCGTGACTTTCGCGCGTTCTGCGCGCCTCCGGGTGCTGCCCCTCATGGTGAGGAGCGTGGCTTGCCGCGCGTCTCGAACCATGAGGCCGAGCTGACGCAATTACCGCGACAAATTCTGGAGCAGTAACTCAAGCGCCGCCCGCGCGAACGCCCGCATGTTCGCTTGCCGGTTGTTGCTCCCGGTCTCAATTGTGATCACCTGCTGCCGCGGCCCGGCTATCGCCATGCAGCTATGTCCGGCGGCATCGCCGTAGCGGTTGCCGGTCGGACCGGTGGCGCCGGTTTCTGACAGTCCCCAGTCGGTCGCGAGGCGCTGCCTGATCTGTTGCGCGAGCAGTTGCGCATAGGGCTCGGACGCCGAGCGGATGCCCCGCATCGCGTCGTTGGAAATATCCATCAGCACGCGCCGCGCGTCGCGGGTGTAGATCACGCCGCCGCCGAGGAAATAGGCCGACGCCCCGGGCACCGCGAGCAACGAGGCCGAAATCAAGCCGCCGGTCGAGGACTCCGCGACCGAAATCGTCTGCTTGTTCGCGATCAGCTTCGCCGCAACCTGTTCGGCCAGTTCAAAAAGCTCGTTCATCGCCAAACTCCGGCGCAGGGTCCGTTCCAGTCGTGGCTTCTGCTCAGCCGCTTCGGCCCATGTTTCCCTAGCACATGGCCACGCATTTTGCGCAAGTTGCCGGCGGGCAGCGGGCCTGTTTGAATGTCCGGCAAGAACCAAGCCGCGCGGCTTACAGGATCGCGTGACAGCAGAGGAAACGCCATGACGTCGCCGATCGCTGGTGGAGTGGATTGCGATCTGCATCCAGCCGTACCGCATCTGACCAGCCTGCTGCCGTACATGAACGACTACTGGCGCGACCAGGTGACCACGCGCGGCATGACGGATCTGATCTCGCAATCCTATCCTATCAACTCGCCGATCTCAGCACGGCCGGACTGGCGGCCGACGCAGGGCAAACCGGGCTCAAGCCTCGCTGACATGCAGCGTCAGGCGCTCGACAGATTCGGCACGGTCTATGGCATCTGCAATCCGCTCTATGGCGTGCAGATGGTATTTTCCGAAGACATGGCGAACGTGTTCTGTCGGGCTTTGAACGATTGGCTGGTCAAGGAGTGGCTCGACAAGGACGATCGGCTGCGCGGCTCGATCGTCATTCCCGTGCAGAGCGTTGAGAAGGCGGTCGCCGAGATCGAGCGCTGCGCCAAGGACCCACGCTTTGTGCAGGTGCTGATGCTGGTCATGGGTGACATGCCCCTGGGCAAGCGCCATTACTGGCCGATCTATGCTGCGGCGGAACGGCTGGGTTTGCCGATCGGTATCCACGCCGGCAGCGCCTATCATAACCCGCCGACCTCGGTCGGCTGGGGCTCCTACCACATAGAGGATTACGTCGCGCAGGCCCAGGCGTTCCAGACGCAACTCACCAGCCTGATCGTTGAGGGTGTGTTCGCGCGCCATCCGAACCTCAAGATGGTGATGCTGGAATCAGGGTTCACCTGGCTTCCGCCGTTCCTGTGGCGGTTGCATAAATTCTGGCGCGGCGTGCGCATGGAGACACCGTGGGTCGACCGCGCCCCGCTGGAGATTGTGCGCAGCAACATCCGCTTTTCGCTGCAGCCGGTCGACGCGCCGCCGGAAGGAGACACGCTGAATCGCCTCTTCGAGCATATGCAGTCGGACGAATTGATTCTATTCTCGACCGACTATCCACACTGGCAATTCGACGGCGACGAGGCGCTGCCCAAGGGGCTGCCGAAGGATCTTGTCCGCAGGATCATGATCGACAACCCCCATGCAATCTACACGCGCCTGAAGGTGAGAGCATGATTTCGGAAAGTGGCGTCCGGTTTTCAGACCAGATCATGCCCAGGCCAAAAGAGGAGACGACGCCATGAACATCCAGCTTCGGGAACGTCCGGGAGCTTCTGCGTCAACAAGCATCAAGACCGCGATCGCCGACTGTGACATCCACCCCGCTCGCGCCGCCAAGGACGAACTGTATCCGTATCTGGCAAGGCGCTGGCACGATCATCTTGAGACCTTCGGCGTCCATGCCTATCAGGGCATGATGGAGGGGCCGCCCTATCCGAAGGCGCAGCCGAACGCCTCGCGGCGCGATGCCTATCCGCCGGAAGGCGGCCCGCAGGGCTCCTCGCTGTCCTTCATGCAGAAGCAGCATCTCGATCCGAACAATATCGCGCTCGGAGTGCTCAATCCGCTCAATACCGGGCAAGGCATTCGCAACCAGGATTTGGCGGCTGCGATCTGCTCGGCAATCAACGACTGGCAGATCGAGAAATGGACCAGCAAGGATCAGCGTCTCAAGGGCTCGGTCGTCGTTGCCAACGAGGACGGCGTGTCGGCGGCTGCCGAAATCCGCAAGCGCGCGGGTGATGCGAATTTCGTCCAGGTGCTGCTCTTGAGCCGCAACGTCGAGCCGCTCGGTCAGCGCCGCTACTGGCCGATCTATGAAGCGGCGCAGGAAGTCGGACTTCCGGTCGGGGTCCACGCCTTCGGTTTCGGCGGCAACCCGATCACCGCATCAGGTTGGCCGAGCTACTACATCGAGGAAATGGTCGGCCACTCGCAGTGCCAGCAGACCGCGCTGGCGAGCCTTGTGCTCGAAGGCGTGTTCGAGCGCTTTCCGAAACTGAAGATGGTAATGGTCGAGGCCGGCTTCGGCTGGGCGCCGTCGCTTGCCTGGCGGCTCGACAAGGTATTCGCGCGCCTGCACGCCGAAGTACCGCATCTCAAGCGCAAGCCGTCGGAGTATATCCGCGATCACATCTGGTGGACCACGCAGCCGATGGAGGATCCTGAAAGCCGCGACCATCTGTTCCAGACCATCGAATGGATCGGCTGGGACAAGCTGCTGTTCGCGACCGACTATCCGCACTGGGACTATGACGAGCCGTCGCGCGTGCTGCCGGCAGGCGTCAGCGACGCCAACAAGCAGGCATTCTATCTCGACAATGCGCGGAAGCTGTACGGTATTTCATAGATGGCGCGTCACGTGATCGCCCCGGTGGACGAGTTGCCGCCGGGCTCGCGAAAATTCCTCGAGATCGACGGCCGGCCGATCGCGGTCTTCAACGTCAAGGGCGAGTTCTTCGGCCTGTTGAACCGCTGCCCCCATCAGGGCGCAGCGCTGTGCGAGGGGCCGCTGATCGGGCTCGCCTCGTCCTCCGATCCCGGCGAGATCGAATACACAAAGCTCGGCGAGATCATTCGCTGCCCTTGGCACGGCTGGGAGTTCGACATCCGCACCGGCCAGTCCTATTGCGACCCCAAGCGCTTCCGCGCGCGCGCCTATCCGGTCAATGTCGAGCCGGGGACGAATTTGGTGAAGGGGCCATATGTCGCCGAGACCATCAAGGTTGCGGTGGAAAGCGACTACGTGGTGGTGGACTTGTAGAATTCCACCGGCGCAATGGCGAGGAGAGTGTAGGGTGGGTTAGCCGAAGGCGTAACCCACCATCGCGCACAGCCGCAAAAAGAGGTGGGTTACGCTTCGCTACTCCACCCTACATTCTAAATTCACTCTCCCATCATCTGCCGTTCCCGCGCATAGCGGACCAGCGCGACGAACCGATAGATGCCGTGCACGAACTTGCCGTAGGGCATGGTGATGAACAGCGCAAACACCACGCCGAGATGCAGCGCGAGCAGCGGGCCCATCGAGGCCGTCTCGCGCCACAGCAACAGTGCGAGGCCCGTAATGCTGGTCAGAAAGAGCATCACGATGAACGCGGTATCCATTCCCATCCGTTGCTCGTCGACCAGCACCGGATCGCGCTTCCATTTCTCGATGAGTAGCCCGATGGGACCGATCAGCAACCCGATGCCGCCGAGCGTGCCGAGCACCACGGGCAGGTCCCACCACGCATAGGGCGCCTCGCGCGCGAACAGATAATGATAGAGCGTCCCGACACAGGTTGCGGCGAAGCAAAGAACAAACCCGTAAAAAGTTAAATGATGATACAGCTTGCGTCGGTCGGTCGGCTGGTCGTCTTCGTTGAAGCAACCGACGCCGCCGCCGTCGAGATAGCGCAACTCGCCAGCGTCGCGTATCGCCTGGAAAAGCGCCTTCGCGTCGGTCGTCATGCCGACGGGCTCGCCGATGTCGCGCCAGAACGCGCGTACGCTCATCACCAGCGCAACGATGGCGTAGAGGAAGGCGGCGCCGAACAGGAGCGCCATCGCGTTGTGCGGCATCAGCCTGTAGAACGCGCCGGGTCCGGTGTGGATGCCGTAGAGCACGTCACGGTCGTTGATCGCGGCAAAGCCGAAGATGAAGGCCGCGACGCTGAGCGCAGCGACGAGACTGATGACAAGGCCGTTGCGCGCAAACGCGCCGGCAAAGGCATGTGGCCAGGCATAGGTGGCATAGGATTCGGCGCGCGCGGTCGCGAGCGTCTTCGGCACATCGACATTGAACTCGTGCGGCGGCGAGAACTGGCAATCGGTGTAGCAGGCGCCGCAAGCGTGGCAGAGATTGGCGAGATAGTTGAGGTCACCGTCGGAGAAGGCGCGGCGCATCTCCATCGCGGGAAACACCGCGCACAGCCCCTCGCAATAGCGGCAGGAGTTGCACACCGTCATCAGACGGTCGGCTTCCTGCAAGATCCTCGTTCCGTGCATTGCGATCAATTTCCACTATTTGGGCGGCGCTTACCTTCCAGCCGTGACTGGATCAGGCCAGGCGTCCCCCGGCGCGCGGTGCTAGTTCCGCGCATTCTTCGCAGCTTCCTGGCCGGCGACGCGGCCGAACACACTGCCGATGGTCATGCCGATGCCGGCGGCGTAGCCCTTGCCGAGCACGTTGCCGGCCATGATCTCGCCGGCGGCGAACATGTTGGCGGAAGGCTTGCCGTCCTTCATCAACATACGCGCCTGCCTGTTCACGCGCGTGCCGAGATAGGTAAAGGTGATGCCGGGCCGCACCGGATAGGCGAGATAGGGCGGCGTCTCGATCCTGCGCGCCCAATGCGTCTTCGGCGGCGTCAGGCCTTCGGTGCGGCAGTCGTCAAGGATGGTGTGGTCGAACGTGCCGGGCCGCACCGCTGCGTTGAAGTCGGCGATGGTCGTCTCGAGCGCCACCGGGTCGAGCTCGAGCTTGCCGGCAAGCTCGCCGATCGTGCTGCCCGCGATCGGCGGAAACAACGTCGGCATGAAGCTCGTCACCACGGTCGAGTCGAAGATGATGTAGGCGATCTGGTCGGGCTGCGCCGCGACCAGGCGGCCCCAGATCGCGTAGCGCTTCGGCCAGATGTCCTCGCCCTCGTCATAGAAGCGCTGGGCGAGCTTGTTGACGACAACGCCGAACACGACGGAGTCGTGCCGCGTGATGATGCCGCCGTCGAATTTCGGCGCCCGCGCGTCGATCGCCACGGCGTGGCACTGGGTTGGATCGCCGATCTCCTGCACGCCCTTGGCGAGCAGCATCTTCAGGATCGAACCGCGGTTATAGGGCGTGCCGCGGATCAGGAAATTGTCGGCGGCTTCGCCCCAATGCTCCTTCAGCCATTCGATGTTGGCCTCGAAGCCGCCGGCGGCCGCAACCAGCGTGGAGGCGCGCACCTCGGTCCGGCCACCGACCGGCTGCTTCAACGCAGCGGAGAGGAACATGCCATCGTCGATCTTGAGATCAATGACCTCGGCATCATAGAGGATGTCGACGCCGAGCTGCTCCGCTGTGCGATAAAGCGCGTTCAGCATCGCCCGCCCGCCGCCGAGGAAGAACGAATTGGTGCGGCCGAGGCTCAGCGTGCCGCCGAGCGAGGGCTGCCAGCGCACGCCCTGTTCGACAATCCAGTTCAGGATGTCCTTCGACTCATGGATCATGAACCTGGCCAGTTCCTCATCGGTCTGGCCGCCTGTCACCAGCAGCAGGTCCTGCCAGAATTCCTCCTCGGTGTAGGGTCCGGTGAGGATCTCGGTCGCCGCGTCATGGGCGCAGCGCATGTTGCGGGTATGGCGGGTGTTGCCGCCGCGATAGAACTTTGGTGCGCCCTCCAGCACCAGTACGGCTGCCCCGGCGCGCCTCGCGCTGATCGCCGCACAAAGCGCGGCGTTGCCGCCGCCGATCACAAGCACGTCAAATCTGCGCGTCAAATCGACCATGCGCTCTTGTTATCGTCGTTTGCACGGAAAGCAAATGGTTGGGCGGGCGAACGGCCCGCACAACCATGGCAGGGAAGATCAGGCCGCAACCGTCTCGCGCTGCTCGATGGTCTGGCCACCCCGATAGACGGTCAGCGTGGCGATAATGCCGAGGGCCGCGCCGAACATCAGCCAGTAGCAGGGCGAAGCCTTGTCGCCGGTCCTGTCGATCAGCCAGGTCGAAACGAATGGCGTGAAGGTGCCAAACAGCCCGGCCGCCAGAGCAAAAGCCAACGAGAAGCACGTGGTGCGGACATGCGCCGGCACGATCTCGACAAGGCAGCCGAGCATGGCGCCGCTGTAGACACCGAAATAGAACGAAAACATCATTTCGACCGTCAAGAGCTTGCCGAAGGACGGAGCGCTTACGAGCCAATGCAACGCCGGATAGGCCGTCACGAAGGACAGGCCGGCGATTGCCAGCAACACCGGCTTGCGGCCGAGCCGATCGGAGACCGCGCCGCCGACCGGATTCCAGATGAAGTTGGTCACGGCGACGAGCAACGTGACCAGCAGCGCGTCCTGTGTCGACAGTTTCAACACGGTCTTGCCGAAGGTTGGCGTGTAGACGGTGACGAAATAGAACGTCGTGGTGGTCAGCACCGCGATCATCATGCCCAGAATGACGATGCGCCAGTTCGCCATCGCGGAAGCAAAGACTTCGCTCGCGGACGGATGCCGCTTCATGGCGAGGAACGCCGGGGTCTCTTCCAGGGTTCGCCGCAGGAAGAAGATCACGGGAATGATGAGGCATCCGACGAAGAACGGAATGCGCCAGCCCCAGGCTGCAACCGTTGCGGCGGGCATGCTTTGGCTCAGGATGTAGCCGAGGATCGAGGCGACGAAGATCGCGACTTGCTGGCTGGCCGACTGGAACGAGGTGTAGAAGCCGCGATTGCCGGGCGTGGCAATCTCCGCGAGATAAACCGAAACGCCTCCGAGCTCGACGCCGGCGGAAAATCCCTGCAGCAGGCGGGCGATCAAGACAATGATCGGGGCGGCAACGCCGATGGTCGCGTAGGTCGGGCAGAACGCGATCACGACGGTGCCGACTGCCATGATCGAGAGCGTCACGATCAGGCCCTGGCGGCGGCCGATGCGGTCGATATAGGCACCGAGCACGATCGCGCCGACCGGGCGCATCAGGGCGCCGAGCCAGAACACGCCAAAGGCGTTGAGCAGGGCCGCGGTCTCGTTCTCGGAGGGGAAGAAGGCCTTCGCGATCGCCTGCGCATAGAAGCCGAACAGGAAGAAGTCGAATTGCTCGAGGAAATTGCCGCTGGTCGCGCGGAGGATCGCGCCGATGCGCGACTTGATTTGCGGTGTTTGCGATGAACGCGACTGCGACATAACGCCCTTTCCTCCCCATGACAAAAAGGGCTGGCGAAAACCTTGCCAGCCGAGGCAGTTACCCTGCCTGCTGCGACAATTTGGCACGCCTGCTCGGTGTGACCAACCCCGAAAACGCGCGGCAGCGTTGGAAAAAAGCCGTAGGCGGAGGTCTCAGGACGTGCCGTGGGCTGACGCGCCGAGCCATTCCCGGAAGGCCGCCAGTTTGGGTGGATCCGGCTGTCCCTGGGGAGAGACGAGATAGAAGCCGGCATCTGCAGGCAGCGTGATCTTGAAGGGAACCACGAGCCGGCCCTTGGTGATGTCGTCCCTCACGTAGGACGTGCGGCCCATGGCGACCCCGATCCCGTCGATAGCGGCCTGGATCGTCACGAAGATCAGGTCGAAAGTGACGCCGGGCTGCTTGGAAATGTCGTTTGGCAGGCCCGCCGCGGTCAGCCACAGGCGCCAGTCGTCGCTATTGGTGTTGCTGGTGTGCAGGAGTACGTGATCCCTGAGGTCTTCCGGGCATTTCAGCGGCTTGGCTCCCTGCAACAGCGATGGGCTGCAAACCGGAAACAGCTCATCGGCCATCAGCCAATCGGCACGCAGCCCGGGCCACTGGCCGCGGCCGTAGCGGATCGCGGCGTCGACCTTGTCGCGCTGGAAATCAACCAGGTTGGCCGATGTGGTGATGCGGACATCGATTCCAGGATGCGCCTCCTGGAATGCCGCGAGTCGTGGCAGCAGCCATTTGGCGGCCAGCGAGGCAAGCGTCGAGACGGTGAGCACGTGGTCGTCGTCCTTGCGCAGCAGGCGGTCGGTCGCAAGGCGCAGGTCGTTGAAGGCGGCGCGGACCCCAGGGAGGTATTCGCTGGCCTCCGGTGTCAGACTCAACGAGCGGTTCTGGCGGACGAACAGGCGGACACCAAGTTCCTCCTCCAGGCGCTTGATCTGATGGCTGATCGCGGTCTGCGTGACGTTCAATTCAGACGCGGCGAGCGTAAAGCTCATGTGCCGCGCGGCGGCCTCGAACGCCCGCAGCCCGTTCAGCGAAGGCAGCCGGCTGGTCATGTCCCTGCCACTCTCCCAGATGCATGAATTTAATTCATACGAAACGGTACAAAGTGTCGTTTGTGAACGGCTCGGATAGCACCGATATTACGGCCATCAGGTTACCGACAGGAGCCGAAAATGTCCATTTTTACACATGAATCGATGACAAATCATCATGCTCATGGCGCCTTGAACCAGCTCAGCGATACATTGCACGTCTGGTGGGACCGCTACGAGCGCCGCCGTGAGCTGGCGCAGTGGACCGAGCGCGATCTCCACGACGTTGGGCTGTCCCGGAGCGACATTGCTGCCGAGATCGAAAAGCCCTTCTGGCGGGCCTGAACGGGCCGCCGTTGCCGGCGCTGCCTCCAGAGAGGGGCGCCGGCCCATTTGGAAGCCGTGGAGAGCGTGTCATGACTGCGCTACGCCCCGATGACCTCAAGCAATATTCCGACGTGTTGCGCGCAAAGAACGGCAGCACGGTGAACGTCCGCTTTGTCGAGCCGCGCGACCGCGAGGAGCTGCAGAACTACATCCGTTCGCTTTCATCGCGCTCCCGCTACAACCGCTTTCTGGGTGCCATGAGCGAGCTACCGAAGGCGGAGCTTGAGCGCTTCATTCACGTCGGCGAGGCTGACCGGTTCACGGTGGTCGCAACCATGACGTTGGATGGGTTCGAGACCATTGTCGGCGAAGCCCGCTATGCTTTCCACGCCGACACGTCGAGCGTCGAGTTTGGACTGTCGATCGACGACCGGTGGCAGGGCTACGGCATCGGCAAGGCGCTGTTAAAGAACCTCGAATGCCGGGCGGCGTCCTTTGGAGCCGAACGCATCTTCGGCGACACGCTGCGCTCTAACGAATCGATGATCGGGCTTGCCCGCAAGTCCGGTTACGCCTTCACGAGCAATTTCGACGACTGGAAGCTGGTGCGCTTCGTGAAAGAGATCCACGTCGAACCGCAAGACATTCCCTGCGCCAGCTGGCGGCTTGCCGCCGCGTCCCGCATGGCCGCGATGTCCTCGCTTGCGGTTTGACCACTCAGCCCGGTTCTGGCCCCTCCAGAACCGGGCTTTTTTCTTCATCGAATTGATCAGTATCCCTGATCGGGCGGAAATCGATCGTCAATTGTCGTTGCCCCGAAACACCGGCTTCCTCTTTTCGATGAAGGCTTGCACCGCTTCCTTGTGGTCGGCCGTCGTGGTCAGTCGGACCAGCCGTTCGGCCTCATGATCTCGCGCAGTCGCGAAGTCGAGCAAAAGCGCCTCATCGAGGTTGTTCTTCATATAGCGCAGCGCCAGCGCCGGGCCCTCGGCCAACGATTCGGCGAGCGCGAAGGCTTCGTCCTGCAGCGCCTCGTCCGGCACGACTCGATTGACGAGGCCGATTTGCTCGCATCTCGCGGCGTCGACCTTCTCGGAAGTGAACATCAACTCGCGAGCGCGGGCGGTGCCGACGAGACGCGTGAGCAGCCAGGCGATACCATAGTCGCCGCTCAGTGCGACGCGAAGGTAGCCGGTCGAGACGAAGGCTGACCGGGCGGCGATGCGGATATCACAGGCCATCGCGAGCGCCAGGCCTGCGCCGACCGCGGGGCCGGGCAGCGCGGCAATGGTCGGCTTGCGCACCGAGGCGAGCGCGCCGGTGAGCAGACGCTGGCGCTCCTGCAAATCGGCCACCTTGTCCTCATAGGACATTTCGAGCTTTTTCTTGTCGCGGTGCGCGCCCATTCCCTTGACGTTGCCGCCGGCACAGAACGCCTGACCGGCCCCCGTGATGAGGAGTGCGCCTACCTCCGTGTTCTCGCCGCAGGTCCGGATCATCGTACGCAGTGCCGGGGTCAAATGATCCGACAGCGCGTTGCGCGCTTCAGGACGGTTCAGCGTGATGATGGCGACCCGGTCGCGGATCACGCAGAGCAGCTCCTCGGTGCCGGTGTCGATGATGGTGTCGCTGGTCATGTTGGCTCATTTTGTTCATCGTCATTGCGAGGAGCGATAGCGACGAAGCAATCCATCCTGCCGCTTGTGATGACATCGATTGCTTCGCTCCGCTCGCAATGACGAATGCGGCCGACGGAAGTACCCCATCCTACGCCAGTTGCATGATGTTGGTCATCTCAAAACTTCTCTACCCATGGCCGCAATTCAAGCTCCCAGCTCCAGGCGCTGCGCGGTTGTTGCAGCACGTTCCAGTAGCTCTGCGCAATGGCGTCGGGATCGAGCATCGAGTCCGGGCGGTCGGCGGGTTCGGTGCGGGTCTGGCTGCGGATGCCGCCGTCGATCACGAAATGCGCGACATGGATTCCCTGCGGCGACAATTCGCGCGCCATGCTTTGCGCCAGACCGCGCAGCGCAAACTTGCCCATCGCGAACGGCGCCGACTGCGCATAGCCCTTCACGCTGGCGGAGGCGCCGGTGAACAGGATCGCGCCCCTTTTGTTCGGCAGCATGCGCTTTGCCGCCTGTTGCGCCACCAGAAAGCCGCCGAAGGCACTGACCGCGATCGCCTGCTCGACTTCCGCCGGCACCAGCTCGACAAACGGCCCGCGGGAGCGGCCGCTGGCATTGTAGACCACGAGGTCAGGCGTCCCGATTTCGCGTTCCACCAGGCCGAACAGCCGCTCGACGTCGCCGGCCTTGGTCGTGTCGCAGGCATAGGCGCGCGCACCGGTTTCGGTGCAGAGCGCGCCCAGCTTCTCGACGCTGCGGGCGGCCAGCGCCACGCGAATTCCCTCCCGTGAAAATAGCCGCGCGAGCGACGCGCTGAGGCCCTCGCCGGCGCCGACGATCAGGGCGATCTTGTATTTTGGCATGTCCATGGATTGTCCTTTGGGCTTTCCTTGCTCCGCCGGTGGGGCGTAGTGTCACACGAAGAGATGAGAAAGCGAACAAGAGAATTCAATGCAGCCACGCAAGCATGATCGTCAGGCCTCCGCGGCCGGCCAGCCCGGGTTGCTCGCCCCCGACACCACGGGAATGAACTTTTATCGCGCAGATCCGGCGCTGGCGGATCTCCTGAAGCTGCACCTGCCGGACGCGTTGTTCCGCCACATCGAGCCGCATCTCGATCGGCTCGGCGAGCTTGCTGGCGGCTATCTCGACGAATGCGCGCGCCTCGCCGACCGGCACACGCCGGTGCTGCACCAGCGCGACAAGTTCGGCCGCGACGTCCAGCATATCGAATATCACCCAGCCTATCGCGAACTCGAGAAGGCCGCATTCGGCGAGTTCGGCATTCACGCCCTTTCGATCCGCAAGGGCATCATGGGCTGGCCGGACAAATATCCAGTGGTGGCAAAACATGCTTTCACCTTCCTGTTCAACCAGACCGAATTCGGCATGGGTTGTCCCATCAACGTCACCGACGGTTGCGCGAAGCTGCTCGCGAATTTCGGCAGTGAGGCACTGAAAGCGAAATATCTGGATAGTCTGACGCAGACCGACATGAGCAAGCTGACACAGGGCGGCCAGTTCATGACGGAGAAGGAGGGAGGCTCCGACGTCGGCACGCTGACGACGTCAGCCGTGCAAGAGGGCGATCACTGGCGGCTCTACGGCGAGAAATGGTTCTGCTCGAACGCCGATGCCAAGGTGGTGATGCTGCTGGCGCGGCCCGAGGGAGCGGGGCCCGGTACCCGTGGCGTCGGCCTGTTCCTGATGCCGCGCTTCCTCGATGACGGCACGCAGAACGACTACCGGATCGTTCGTCTCAAGGACAAGCTCGGCACCCGTTCGATGGCCTCAGGCGAGATCAAGTTCGATGGCGCGATCGCCTATGCCGTCGGCAAGCTCGATCGCGGTTTCGTGCAGATGGCGGAGATGGTGAATTCCTCGCGGCTGTCCAACGGCGTGAAGTCAACCGCGCTGATGCGCCGCGCCTGGCATGATGCAATGACCGTGGCAAAGGGGCGAGTGGTGTTCGGAAGCCGCATCGTTGATCTGCCGCTGGCGCGGCGGCAATTGATGAAGATCATGCTGCCGACCGAGCAGGCGCTATCGATGAGTTTTCTGACTGCCGACGCGCTCGATCGCGCAGAGGCCGGCAGCCAGGATGCCGCTGCGCTGCTCCGCATCCTGACGCCGACGCTGAAATTCCGCGCCACCCGCGATGCCCGCAAGGTCTGCGGCGATGCGATGGAGATGCGAGGTGGTATCGGCTACATCGAGGAATTCGTGACGCCGCGCCTTTTGCGCGATGCTCATCTCGGGTCGATCTGGGAAGGCACCGGCAACATCGTCGCGATCGACGCGCTCAAGCGGGCGGTCGGCCGTCACGGTGCGGACAGCGCGCTCGCGGCCGATTTGCATGCGCGTCTCGACGACAGCGCCAATGTGCCGGAGGGGTGGCGCAACCGGCTGCGCGACCTCAGCGACCGCGCGATCGTCTTCGCGCGCGAGGTCGCGGGCGGCACGGACAACGAGGCCGACGCGCGGCGCGCAACCAGCCTGCTCTATCATGTCGCAAGCGCAGTGGCGCTGGCATGGGAAGGCGGACGCATCCACGAGATACGCGGAGATGCGCGCAGGCTGTTGTTGTCGCGAATGGTGATCGATCATCGTGTTCAGCTCGCCGATCCGTTCCGGCTAACGGAAAATACCGCTCAGCGCACGATAACGACGCATTTGCTCGGCGATCGCGCCGTCGGCATGGCCGAGGTTGGCGAATTGCTGGCGGCAGCGTAAGCTTTCAGTCTGGGCCGTCATCTCTCCCTTCGGGAGAGGTGACGAACGTGCATAATAAAAAAACGCGAGAGGAAATTCCCATGAAGGCTGCCGTCCTGCATGAGGTCAACAAACCGCTGGTGATCGAGGATGTCAGCGTGCCCAATCCCGGGCCGCGCGAAGTCCTGATCCGCACAGCGGTCGCAGGCCTTTGCCATTCCGACCTGCACTTTATGGAGGGGCTTTATCCGCATCCGTTACCGGCCGTGCTCGGCCATGAATCGGCCGGCGTGGTCGAGAAGGTCGGCTCCGACGTCAATTATGTGAGGCCGGGCGATCACGTCGTCACCTGCCTGTCGGTATTCTGCGGCACCTGCGACAATTGCACCACCGGCCGCACCGTGCTGTGCACGGATACCACGGTGAAGATGCTGCCGGGCGCCTCCAATCGATTGTCCTGGAGCCGGCCGGAGAAGCTCAACCAGTTCCTCAATCTCTCCTCCTTCGCCGAGCAGATGCTGGTGCACGAGAACGCCATCGTGAAGATCCGGAAGGAGATGCCGCTCGATCTCGCGGCGCTGATCGGCTGCGGCGTCATCACCGGCTATGGCGCGGTAGTGAACACCGCCAAGGTGACCGCAGGCGAGACGGTGGCGGTAATCGGCTGCGGCGGCGTCGGCATGGCCGCGATCAACGGCGCGCAGATCGCGGGCGCCGGCCGCATCATCGCGATCGATACCAATCCGGCCAAGCTGCAGCTTGCTACCAAGCTTGGGGCCACCGACATCATCGATCCCGCGCGCGGCGACGTCGTGCAGCAGGTGCGTGAGCTCACCGGCGGCGGCGTGCAGCATTCGTTCGAGGTGCTTGGTCGCAAGGAAACCGCCGAACAGGCGTTCGGAATGCTGGCGCCCGGCGGCACCGCGACCATCGTCGGCATGATCCCGTTCGGCCAGAAGATCGAGCTGCATGGTTTTGATTTCCTGCGCGAGCGCAAGATCCAGGGCTCATCGATGGGCTCCAACCACTTCCGCGTCGACATGCCGCGCCTCATTGATTTCTACATGCGCGGCAAGTTGCATTTGGAGGATTGGATCTCGGCCAAACTGAAGCTTTCCGAGATCAACGAAGGCTTTGCCAACATGAAGGCCGGCAAGACCGTGCGCAGCGTGATCGTGTTTGACAGCTAAGCATTCCCTCAACCTCTCCTCGCTCTCTTTTGCGAGGAGAGGTTGAAAACTAACGCGCCACATGCGCGGACACGGCAAGCCATTTTCCATCCTGCTTTGCCCAGCAATCGGTGTAGCGGCCATGCGCCGGCTTGCCGTCTGCGTCGATGTAGCTGGTTTGGGCGTGGATGATGGCGAAATCACCGAAAATGCGGATTATGACGTCCTCGGCTTTCAGAGCCTTGATCTTCACCGGGATCGCCGTCTGCTTCAGAAAGGCGGGGCGATCGACAAAGCTCTTGTCGGGATTGGTGCAGTAGAAATCCTGGGCGAGGATTTCGTCAAAGCGTTTGACGTCGCAGTTCTGAACCGAGTCGACATAATCCTTGTTGAGCCTCGTGAGTTCGTCGATATCCTTGCTCATTGCCGCTTCTCCCAGCTTCTCATTTCGTCATTGCGAGCGGAGCGAACTATCCATCGCCTTTGCGGACGGTGGATATTTGGATCGCTTCGCATCGCCCGCAGTGACGGCGAGATCTCAATCAATCGTCAAACATCTTCGGCGGCACAAAACCACCGAATTCGCGCTCGATCAGTTCCGCGAGTTTCAAGGGCGTGCGATCTTCGAGCCACGGGCCGACGATCTGAACGCCGATCGGCAGCCCGTCGGGCGCAAATCCGGTCGGGATCGCGGTTGACGGCAAGCCCGGCAGGGTGGCGATGCCGGGCCAGGCGAGCTGGTCGGGATACACGTATGGCTTGCCGTCGATCAGGATGAGTCGTTGCTCCTGGTCGGGCGAATGATCGTGCGGATAGGCCGGCGTCGGCATGATCGGGCAGATCACTGCATCGAACGCCTTGAACAGCTCGCGCCATTGCGCCCGCAGCCGCGTTCGTCCGACACTCGCCACGACCCAGTCGCGATGGCTGAGCGCGCAGCCGCGCAGGCGCTCGGCCTGAAGACGGGTGTCGCTGGCCGGCAACGCCGCGGCCGCGGCCACCGCGCCGGCATAGACCTCGGGCGTGAAGCCCGCGGCGAGTAACGACAGCAGCATCCGCATATAGAGCCGCGAGGACGCCGCGAAATCTGGCAGCAGTGGGCTCGAGCGGGAGACCTTGGCGCCGGCTCTGTCGAGGTTGCTTGCGAGCTTGTCGATCATGCCACGGACCGTCTTGTCGGTCGGTAGCACCGGGTCGGTGTCGATAACGAGGATGCGGAAATCCTTCAGGTCGGCGTGACGCGCGGCCGGCAGTTCGAGGTGATAGGCCTTGCCGGCTTCCAGCGGATCGGGGTCGGCCATGACGTCGAGCAGCAGCGAGAGGTCGGCCGCGCCGCGAGCCATCGGACCGATCACGGCCAGATCACGCTCGTATGGAAGCGGTGGCGCCGGCGGCGCTGTGTGACCGCGCGACGGCACCAGCGCAAAGGTCGGCTTGTGCGCATAGATGCCGCAGTGGAACGCCGGCACGCGCAGCGAGCCGCCGATGTCGGAGCCGAGCGACAGCGCCCCATAGCCCGCGGCAAGCGCCGCCGACGATCCGCCGGAGGAGCCGCCCGGCGTGCGCCCGAGATCGTAGGGGTTGTTGGTGACGCCGTAGACATCGTTGTAGCTCTGCCAGTCGGCGAGGCCGACCGGTACATTGGTCTTGGCGAGGATCACGCCACCGGCGTCCTTCACCCGAGTGATTGGCAACGCGTCCTCGGTTGGCGTGAAATCCTTCTGCGCTGGCTGGCCCCACGTCGTCGGCAATCCTGCGACATTGTAGGATTCCTTCACGGTCACGGGGATGCCGAGCAGCGGCCTGTGCTCGCCGCGCGCAATCGCGGCGTCCGCGGCTCGCGCGGCGGCAAGCCCGCGTTCGAAATCTCGCACGCAAATCGCGTTAACCTTATCGTCATGTCGTTCGATGCGACCGATCGCGTCCTCCGCGAGCTCGACGGCGGAGACTTGCTTCGCCCTCAGTGCCGCCGACAGTTCGACGGCGGTTTTGAAACTCCATTGCGATTTGACCACGGCGTACTCCCCTTTTGTTGTTGTCTGGATGATGCGCAGTTTGTCCGGGCCTCGCAAGCGCTGCGCGATCGACGCATGCCTGCGAAGCCTTCACGGCGTAGCCGTCAATAGGGATGATGGAGCCGTTTTGCTTGACTGGAATTGCGGCGCGCGAGACTACGCCGCGCCGATCAATATCCCGACACCGAGCACGATCGCCCCGCCCAGCACGATCTGGAATACGGCTTGCAGGAACGGCGTATCCATGTAGCGCGCGCGGATGAAGGCGATCGCCCACAATTCGAAGAACACGACGATCCCGGCGATCGCGGTCGCGATCCAGAACGCGTTCGGCCACGCATCTGGAACGAGATACGGAATCGTGTGACCGAGCCCGCCGAGCGTCGTCATCAGTCCGCAGGTCAGGCCGCGCAGCCAGGGCGAGCCGCGCCCGGTCAGCGAGCCGTCGTCGGACAGCGCCTCAGCGAAGCCCATGCTGATGCCGGCGCCGATCGAGGCCGCAAGCCCGACCAGGAAGGTCGCCCAGTTCTGATGGGTGGCAAAGGCGGCGGCGAACAGCGGTGCCAGCGTCGACACCGATCCGTCCATCAAGCCGGCAAGACCCGGCTGCACGTATTGCAGCACGAACATCCGCCGGCGCGTACGGTCTTCCTCCGCGCGCACGTCGGGCCTGAGAATCTCGCCGGTGAGTTTGACCGCGAGCTTCTCATGGCTTCGCTCTTCGTCGGCGAGATCACCGAGCAGGCGGCGCACGCCGACATCCTCGGCCTTCTCCGCCGCCTTCGCATAGAAGCGCTCTGCCTCCAACTCCATGGTCTCGACTTCCTTCCGGATGGTGTCGAGCGGCAGGTTCTTGGTGAGCCAGATCGGACGGCGACGCAGAAAACCTCTGACATCCTCGCGCCGGATCGGTGGCAAATGCGGGCCGAACCGCTGCTCGTAGGTTTCGAGCAGCCGGTGGCGATGGCCGCGCTCCTCCTCGGCCATCTCCTCGAAGATCTTCGCTGTATCGGGATAGCGAGCGGACAGATCCTCCGCGAAGGTCATATAGATGCGGCTGTCTTCCTCTTCCGAGGCAATCGCGACCGCCAGTACCTCGCGCTCTGTCAGATCGGCGAAATTCTTCACGCGGCGCCTATAGTTTAGAATTAGAATAATTCTAAACTATAGAAAAGCTATCGTCTTAGGTCAATTCACTTCGCCTCGCCCAGAAATGCGAGCAGCAGACGGTTCACTGCCTCCGGCTGTTCCTGCTGCACCCAGTGGCCGGCGCCATCGACCAGATGGCAGCCGATCATCTTCGTGCAGGCTCTGGTCTGCATCGTCTCGTACACGCCGGGTCGCTGATAGGTGCCCCAGTCCTGTTTCCCGGAGATGAAGGCGGAAGGCACGTCGATGGTGCGGCCCGACCAGGTCTGCAATTCCGGCACGAACGCGCCCGAGGTCCCGCAGCGATACCATTGCAGCCCGCCCTGGAATCCCGTGCGCTGATATTCGGCGCTGTAATAGGCGAGGTCACCCTCTGGCAACCACCTGTTGGCGGCGATCGCCTCGCGCGACGGCATCTCGTCGGCGACCGTCGCCGGCATGTCGCGGGCGAGATCCATGATGTAGTAGGTCGGCAATTTCGCGAGCTCAGCCGCCGACCACGATTGCAGCGGATAGGGCCTGTTGTCCGGCCAGTCCGCGCTCTTGTGATGGTAGTAGGCGCGAAGGAACTCGTGCACGCCTTGCGGCGCGCGGTGCATGTCGCCATTGGCTTCGCGTGTCGAATAGTACCACTGGTAATGCTTGCGCGGCCGCGGCAATGCAGCGAGCTCGCGATGCACGGGATCCACGGCGGCGGACCTTGCCGGTCCATTCACGGTGTTGAACGGCAGCGATGGCGTTCCCGCGAATGGCGCGCTCATCATGACAACCTTGCGGAACACGTCCGGTCGGATCAACGCGCACCACGCCGCGACCGATGAGCCGAAATCGTGCCCGATCACGGCGTCGACGTTCTTGTGGCCGAACGCCGCAACCAGCCCGAGCATATCGCGCACGAGATTGGGCAGGCGGAACGATGCGAGATTGCCGTCATAATCCGGATCCCATCCCGTCGTGCGTCCGTAACCACGCTGGTCCGGCGCGATCACGTGATAGCCGGCCGCTGCCAGCGTCGGCATCACCTTGCGCCAGGAGAAGGCAAGTTCGGGGAAGCCGTGCAGCAGCAGAAGGCAGGGCCGACCAGATGTTTCAAAGCCCGCCTCCAGCACATGCATGCGCAGGCCGTTGATGCCATCGACGTAACGCGAGCGGATGGAGGAGGGGAGGGGGACGTCGGGGAGAACTTCCATCTTGCAAACCTCCTGGATCAGCATCGCCGCAGATGCAGCGCACCTGACACTACGTCGGCGGCTGCTGAATGCTACCTATGCTTGGTCTGTCGCCTCGGAAAAAACCGAGAGCTTCCGGCCATTAATCCCTAGGTCCGTCGAACGATAGCAACTTTGTTCAAGGAATGCAGGCCGCATGCCTTGCTCAAGGATTGCGACCTCGTCTCGATAAGTCTCGCGTCTCAGCGTGATGATAACGGCCGCAAGCCTGGTTTTTGCTTCCATCGCCTTTGCGGCGGAGATGAAGGATCATCTGACCGAACGAAAGCCCCCGCGCTCATCCAGGCGAGATCCTGTGGGACGGCGATGTCGCGTCAGTTGCCGGCGGCCAGTTGTTTCATCGCCTCGGCTGGAGGCTGCTTGGCGTGAGGCGCACGCGTCATCCAGTGCAGATACTTGCCGGGTTCGCGACCTTCGATAACTCGCCATGTCCAGGCCATCGCCCGAACAACGTTGCCGTCCCGGTCTGCGAGCCAGATGCGACCGGCACCGACGGGTATGGGAGTTTGTTCGATCTGTTTCCAGGCTTCGTCGTCTGAAGCTTTCTTGAACCGATTCCAGAAAGCCATGAGACCCTCGCATCCGGCATCCGCAGACCCGGATATAGCTCAGCGGTTCTCATTTTCCATAGCCTTCACGCTTTCGCGATCTGCCAGTAGCGGTCACGAAGGTGGCGCTTGACCAGCTTGCCGGTCGGCGTGCGCGGCAGCTCGGCTTCGAAGTCGATGCTCTTCGGGCATTTGATCGGCGACAGATGTTTTCGGCAGAAGGCAATCAGCTCGAGCTCCAGCTCCGTGCCGGCCCTGGCCATGTCGTGCGGCTGCACCACCGCCTTGACCTCTTCGCCCATCTCCTCGTTCGGCACGCCGAACACCGCGACGTCGGCAACATCAGGATGGGTGATCAGCACATCCTCGGTCTCCTGCGGATAGATGTTCACCCCGCCGGATATGATCATGTAGCTCTTGCGGTCGGTGAGGTAGAGGAAGCCCTCTTCGTCGAGATAGCCGACGTCACCGAGCGTCGACCAGCCCTTCGCGTTGTAGGCGCGCTTCGTCTTTTCGGGATCGTTGTGATAGGTGAACGCCGGCGCGTCGGCGAAATAGACCTGGCCGATCTGCCGGAGAGGCACCTCCTGATCGTTTTCGTCGAGGATCTTGACCTTGCCGACCACGGCACGACCGACCGTGCCGCGATGGTTGAGCCATTGCTGCGAGGTCGAGACGGTCACGCCGTTACCCTCCGAACCCGCGTAATACTCGATCAGGATCGGTCCCCACCATTCGATCATCCTGGCCTTCACGTCGATCGGGCAGGGGGCCGCGGCGTGGATCGCGCCCTTCAGCGAAGAGACGTTGTAGCGGGCGCGCACCTCGTCGGGCAGCTTCAGCATGCGCACGAACATGGTGGGCACCAGCTGCGACTGCGTCACCTTGCGCTTCTCGACCTGCTTCAGGAATTCCTCGGCGTCGAAATGCTCCATGATGATGGAGGTGCCGCCGAGCACCGTCGCCATCATGTTGAAGCGCAGGGGCGCGGCATGATAGAGCGGAGCCGGCGACAGATAGATGCTGTCGGCGTTCATGCCGCACATGTCGGCGCACAGGACGCGCAGGAACGGGTTCGGCACGTCGATCCGGTCGCCCTCGAACTGCTTCTTGATGCCCTTCGGCCGGCCGGTGGTGCCGGAGGAATAGAGCATGTCGTAGCCCGCGATCTCGTCGGCGATCGGTGTGGTCGGTTGCGCGCCGGCCTCCCTGTCGTAGGAGCGGAAGCCCGGCGCGGGCTCGTCCATCATGTAAAACAGCGGGTCGCCGGGCTCGCCTTTGACCAGATCCCTGACCTTGTCGGCGCACTGCGGCGTGGTGATGAAGACCCGTGCGCCGCAATCCTTCACGATGTAGGCGATCTCGTCCTGCGTCAGATAGCGGCTTATCGCGGTGTAGTAGAGTCCCGAGCGCTGCGCTGCCCAGCAGATCTCCATGAAGGCAAGGCGGTTTTCCATCAAGAGCGCAATGTGGTCGCCGGCCTTCAGGCCGAGCGAGCGGAACAGATGCGCCCCCTGGTTCGAGAGCCCCTCGAGCTCGCGATAGGTGATCGCCTTGCCGCTGCCCGCCATCTGGTAGGCGATCTTGTCGGGCGTATTGCGGGCGTGGATGGAGGGGTGGGTCATCGCGTTTCCTCACGCGAATAGCGAGTAGCGAATGGCGAATAGGGACATCTTCCGTGCTCTCTATTCGCCACCCACTCCTCGCTGCCCGCGGTTCCTTGTCGCTTCCTCTATTCGCTATTCGCCAGTCGCTATTCGCTGGATTTTATAGTCGCTCGACGATGGTGACGTTCGCCATGCCGCCGCCTTCGCACATGGTCTGCAGGCCCCAGCGCTTGTTGCGCTGCTTGAGCGCGTTGACGAGCGTCGTCATCAGCTTGGTGCCGCTCCCACCGAGCGGATGGCCGAGTGCGATCGCGCCGCCATTGACGTTGAGTTTCGCGGGGTCGGCGCCGGTGGTCTTCAGCCACGCGGTCGGCACCGAGGCGAAGGCCTCGTTGACTTCGAACAGATCGATGTCGTCGATGGTCATGCCGGCTCTTTTCAGCGCGCGTTCGGTCGCGGGCAGCGGGGCTTCCAGCATGATCACGGGATCATGGCCGATCATGGTCATATGATGGATGCGCGCTATCGGCTTCACGCCGAGCGCCTTCAACCCTTTCTCGTTGACGATCATCACGCCCGAGGCGCCGTCGCAGATCTGGCTCGCGCTGGCTGCGGTGAGCTTGCCGTTCTCGGCGATCAGCTTGACGCCCTTGATGCCCTCGAGGCTGGCGTCGAAGCGGATGCCTTCGTCGATGTGATGGGTATCGGTCGAGCCGTCGTCACGGGTGATCTGCACCGGAACGATCTCGTCCTTGAAGCGGCCGGCCTGCGTCGCCGCGATCGCGCGCTGATGGCTACCGTAGGAATATTCGTCGAGCTCATCCTTCGACAGACCGTACTTCTCCGCCATCATCTCCGCCCCGGTGAACTGGCTGAACATGATGTTCGGGTACTTCTTTTCGATGCCAGGGCTCTTGTAGTGGCCAAAGCCGTTCTTGGCCGGCAGCGAGGAGGCAAGGCCCATCGGCACGCGGGTCATCGATTCGACGCCGGCCGCGATGACGCAGTCCATGGTGCCGGACATCACCGCCTGCGCGGCGAAATGCAGCGCCTGCTGCGAGGAACCGCACTGGCGGTCGATCGAGGTCGCGGGCACGCTCTCCGGCAGTCTTGAGGCCATCACGGCGTTGCGCGCGATGTTGTTGGACTGCTCGCCGGCCTGCATCACGCAGCCCATGATCACGTCCTCGATCTGTGCAGGGTCGGCGCCGGTGCGCTCGACCAGCGCGTCAAGCACGGTCGCGGCCAGATCGGCCGGATGCCAGCCCGCGAGGCGCCCCCCTTTGCGGCCGCCGGCGGTGCGAGCGGCGGCGACGATATATGCCTCGGCCATGTCGGATCTCCCTGATGTTCTGAATTGGGGCGCCTTCTAAGACGGGCGCGTTTTAAGGGATGGCTCGGCATTTAGTCAATCATTCAATTAACTCTTGAGTGCAACCCCGCCATGGGCTTATGTGCGCCCTCACGTCAGACAGCAAGGACCGGACAGCAGTTGGATACCAGCGCACCAGCGAGACTTCAGGCGAGCAAGAATGCCACCGCCGACAAGCTACTGGTCGCGGCCAGCGAGCTGATGATCGAACGTGCCTCGATCGATGTTTCCCTCTCGGACATCGCGCAGAAGTCCGGAGTCAATGCCGCGCTGGTGAAATACCATTTCGGCAACAAGGATGGGCTGTTGCTGGCTCTGCTCGCGCGCGACGCCGCGACTGAAATGTCGCAGCTCGAATATCTGTTGGCACAGTCGATCACGCCGACCGCGAAGCTCCGACTGCATATCGGCGGCATCATCCGCGCCTATCACCAGTTCCCCTACATGAACCGGCTGATCCATTATCTCCTGCACGAGAGCAGCGCAGAGGCCGCCGACGAGGTCTCGAATTTTTTCGTCGCGCCGCTGCTGGATTTCCATCGCCGCCTGCTCGCCGAGGGAATCAACGCCGGCGAATTCCGCAAGATCGATCCGGTGCTGTTCTACACCAGCCTGATCGGCGCTTGCGATCACCTGTTCTTCGGCCGCCACGCGATGTCGCGCGCGGTCGGCGTCGGCCCGGTCACCGACGAAGTCTGCCGCGAGTACATCAAGCACATGGAAGCCTTGATCTTTGGCGGCGTGCTGGAAGCGAAGGAATTGCAAATGGCGAATAGCGAGTAGAAGCGAATTGCGAGTAGCGAATGGCGAATAGTCGCAAGCGGGCAAGCCTCCTCTTCCCTATTCGCCACTCCCTATTCGCCATTCGCAAGTCCACAGAAGAAACGCTCAAGGAAAGGTTGTACCCATGCAGTTGAAAGACGTTGCCGTTCTCATCACCGGCGGTGGCTCCGGTCTCGGTGCCGCGACCGCCCGCGCCATGGCCGCGAAGGGAGCCAAGATCGGCGTGCTCGACCAGAACAAGGAGAATGCAGAAAAGGTTGCCGCCGAAGTGAAGGGCGTCGCCCTTCATGCCGACGTCACCAGCGAAGAGCAGATGAAGGCCGCGATCGCGAAGGCGGAAGCTGCCCACGGTGTTGCGCGCGTGCTGATGAACTGCGCCGGCATCGGCGGCTCGCAGCGTACCGTCGGCAGGGACGGCGTCTATCCGCTCGAGAAGTTCGCCCGCATCATCAATGTCAACCTGATCGGCACGTTCAACGCGCTGCGCCTGTTCGCGGAACGGGCCGCCACCATCGAGACCATCGGCGAGGAGCGCGGCGTCATCATCAATACCGCGTCGGTAGCGGCCTATGAAGGCCAGATCGGTCAGATCGCCTACTCCGCCTCCAAAGGCGGCATCGTCGGCCTCACGCTGCCGGCGGCGCGCGACCTCGCCAGCCTGAAAATCCGCGTCAACACCATTGCGCCCGGCATCTTCTTCACGCCGCTGCTCATGGGTCTCAACGAGGAAGCCCGCAAGAGTCTTGGCGCCCAGGTGCCGCATCCGGCTCGCCTCGGCGAGCCCGACGAATACGGAGCGCTTGCCGTGCACATCGTCGAGAATGCGATGCTCAACGGCGAGACCATCCGCCTCGACGGCGCCATCCGCATGGCGCCGCGGTAACGACAATCCGTCGCCGTCCCGGCCTGGGATTCGCCTGGCCGGGGCGGTGAGGAGGAGCGCCGCGTGTCTCTACCCCTGCTGATCGAACACAACGACGGAGTCGATTGGGTCACGCTCAATCGCCCCGAGAGCCTCGACGCGCTCGATCCTTCGCTGATCGATGCCCTCAACACCTATTTCCAGGGGCTGCAACGCAATCGCGAGACGCGTGTGGTAGATCGCAATCAGGTCCTGTGCAGCCGCTCTGAGGATTTCCGGGAGGGCATCAGGGCCTTTCTCGAGAAACGAAAGCCTGTCTATATCAGGCGCTGACAAAAGATCCTCGAAAAGGACAAAAAATTCCGGGAGACGCAAAATGAATGGGAGTGCAGCAGCCGCGCTGGAAATGCCGTCCTTTCGCAAGGTGCATTGGCTGAAGCGCGACATCGCCGTCGAGCGGCGCGACGACGGCACCGTCGTCATGAAGTCGCGGATACCGCTCCAGGCCTACGAAACGCACATTCCGGCCTCGCTTGCCAAATGGGCAAAGGAGGCGCCGGAGCGCATCTGGCTCGCCCAGCGTGGCGGTCCTGACCGGCAATGGCGCAAGGTGTCATACGAGGAAGCCAAGCGCACCGTCGATGGGCTGACGCAGGGTCTGCTCGATCTCGGCCTCGAGGAAGGTCGCCCGGTTGCGATCCTGTCAGGCAATTCGATCGAACATGCGCTGATGACGCAGGCCGCGATGCAGGCGCGCTTGGCCGCAGCGCCGGTGTCGCCGGCCTACTCGCTGATGAGCCAGGATCACGTCAAGCTCAAATATCTGTTCAACCTGATCAAGCCCGCCGTCGTGATGGTGCAGGACGGCCCGACCTTCGAGAAGGCTTTGAAGGCGCTCGATCGCACCGGGATCACCGTGATCCACGTGCTGCGCCCCTGCGAAGGCATAAAGAGCGTGTCGTTTGCCGAGCTTGCCGCTACTCCTGTGACGCAAGCTGTTGCGGAGTCGATCGCAAGGATCATGCCGAGGACGGTCGGAAAGTTGCTGTTTACCTCGGGCTCGACCGGCATGCCCAAGGCGGTCATCAACACCCAGGAAATGATGTGTGCCAATGCGGCGATGATGATGCAGGTGCGCCCGCGCGAGCCGGGCGGCACGGCGCCGACCGTGCTCGACTGGATGCCCTGGAATCACACTATGGGCGGCAACGCCGCGTTCAATCCGGTGCTGGTTGACGGCGGCACGCTCTATATCGACGACGGAAGGCCGATGCCGGGCCAGTTCGAGGAGACGATCAAAAATCTGCACGAGGTGTCGCCGACCTATTACGCCAACGTGCCGGCCGGCTATGCCGCGCTCGCCGCGGCGATGGAGAAGGACGATGCGCTGTGCCACAGCTTCTTCAAGAACCTCTCGATCATGGCCTATGGCGGCGCGCGCCTGCCCGACGATCTCTACGACCGCATGCAGGCGCTTGCGGTCAAGACCACCGGCGAGCGGATCGTGTTCTACACCGGCTGGGGCTCGACCGAGACCGCGCCGACCTCGACCGGCACCTATTGGGACACCGAGCGTGTCGGCTTGATCGGCCTGCCGTTCCCCGGCGTCGAACTGAAGATGGTGCCCTGCGGCTCCAAGTACGAATTGCGGCTCCGCGGCGTCAACGTCACACCAGGCTACTTCGGTCAGTTTGAGCTGACCAAGAAGATGTTCGACGAGGAAGGCTTCTACTGCATCGGGGATGCAGGCGTGTTCGTCGATCCCGACGATCCCGTGAAGGGCATCATTTTCGCCGGCCGCGTGGTTGAGGACTTCAAGTTGACGACCGGCACATTCGTCCATGTCGGTTCGCTGCGTACCGATGCGATCGCGGCGGCCACGCCGGTGGTGCACGACGCGCTGGTCGCCGGACAGGATCGTCCGTTTGTCGGCTTGTTGTGCTGGCCGAACCTGCATGCCTGCCGGCAGCTGCTCGGCAATCCCGAGGCCCGCTACGAGGAGGTGGTCAGGCATCCTGATGTCATCGCTTGCCTGAAGAAGGGCCTGCAGACGCATAACGCCTCGACCACGGGCGCAAGCAGCATGCGCGTCGCTCGCGCGATGCTCATGGTCGAGCCGCCCTCGATCGACGGCAACGAACTCACCGACAAGGGTTACATCAACCAGCGCGCCGGTCTCGAGCGCCGCGCTGACCTGGTGGAGAAGCTTTACGCCGACAAGCCTGGCGACGACGTCATCATCCTGAATTGAACGAAGAAGAGCATAAGTCATGAATTTCGATTTCTCCGACGAACAGAAGCAGATGCGCGACGAGGCGCGGAAATTCCTCGCCGAGAAGTGCTCGGCGAAGGCGGTGCGCGCGGTGCTCGACGGCAAGGCCACCTACGACAAGGACCTGTGGAAGGGCCTTGGCGAGATGGGCTTCCTTGGCGTCGCGATTCCCGAAAAGTTCGGCGGCGCGGGCGCCGGCCATCTCGAGCTCTGCGCGATCGCGGAAGAAATGGGCCGCGCGCTGGCGCCGGTGCCGTTCTCCTCCACCGTTTATCTTGCCGCCGAAGCGATCATGATCGCGGGCTCGGATGCGCAGAAGCAGAAGTGGTTGCCGAAGATCGCGTCCGGCGAGGCGATCGGCACGCTGGCGCTGTTCGAGGGCAAGGGCAATCCGTCCCCGAAGGCAATCAAGCTCACCGCCAATGGCGGTACGCTGAACGGTGTCAAGAAGCCGGTGCCCGATGGCGCGATCGCCGACTTTGCGGTGGTCGCCGCGCGCACGGGGTCGAGCGGACGGGAGTCCGATGTCTCGCTGTTTATTATCGACCTCAAGGCTGGCGGCGTCGAGGTCAAGGCGCTGACCAGCATCGACCCGACCCGCGGGCAGGCCGAGATCACCTTCAAGGACGCCAAGGCCGAGCCGCTCGGTGCGGCCGGCGAGGGCTGGGGCGTCATCGCCCAGGTGCTGGATCGCGCCGCCGTGCTCGTTGCCTTCGAGCAGGTCGGCGGCGCCGACCGCGCGCTGGAGATGGGCCGCGACTACGCGCTCGACCGGATCGCCTTCGGCCGTCCGATCGGCTCGTTCCAGGCGGTCAAGCACATGCTCGCCGACATGTATGTCTCGGCGACGCTGGCGCGCTCCAACAGCTATTACGGCGCCTGGGCGCTCTCGACCAATGCGGGCGAACTGCCGGAAGCCGCCGCCGCCGCTCGCATCAGCGCGACGCAGGCGTTCCAGCATTGTGCCAAAAACAACATCCAGGTCCATGGCGGCATGGGATTCACCTGGGAGTTCGACTGTCACATGTACTACCGCCGCGCCAATGCGCTCGCGCTCGGCCTCGGCAGCCTGTCCTATTGGGAAGACGCGCTGATTGACCGCATGCGCAAGAAGAACGCGGCGTAAGCAGGAATCGTAGAATCGTAGGGTGGGTTAGCGAAGCGTAACCCACCATAGACGCGCAAGCGCGCTCGATGAAATTGGTGGGCTACGCCTTCGGCTAACCGACCCTACGCAGACAAGAGAACCGTCATGAATTTCGATGACACCCCGCAGGAGGCCGCGTTCCGCGCCGAGGCAAGAGCCTGGATCGCGGCGAACGCGCCCAAGCAATATGAGGAGGAGCTGCGCAAGGCCTCGCTCGGCCGCGTCCAGCTCAAGAACGCCAACATCCTTGAAGTGGCGAAAGCCTGGCAGAAGAAAAAGGCCGATGCCGGCTGGGCCTGCCTGCACTGGCCGAAGGAATATGGCGGTCGCGGCGCCTCGCCGATCGAGCGCGTGATCTGGCAGCAGGAGGAGGGACCGTTCGGCCGCCTGAGCGCGATGTTCATCATCGGTCATGGCATGTGCGGTCCCACCATGATGGCGTTCGCCGCCGAGGAGCAGAAGCGCAAATATCTGCCGCCGCTAGCTTCCGGCGAGAAGGTCTGGTGTCAGTTGTTCTCCGAGCCCGCCGGCGGCTCCGACGTTGCGGGTCTCCGCACCCGTGCCGAAAGATCCGGCGACGAGTGGACCGTCAACGGCCAGAAGATCTGGACCTCGGGCGCGCACTATTCCGACTACGGCATCCTGCTGACTCGCACCGATCCGACCGTGCCGAAGCACAAGGGGCTGACCATGTTCTTCCTGGACATGAAGAGCCCGGGCGTCGAGGTGCGCCCGATCAAGCAGGCGAGCGGCGCATCCGACTTCAACGAAGTCTATTTCACCGACGTCCGGATCCCTGACTCGCAGCGGCTCGGCAACGTCAATGATGGCTGGAACGTATCGCTGACGACGCTGATGAACGAGCGCATGTCGATCGGCGCCGGCGTTGCCACCGGCTTCCCCGAGCTGTTCGAGTTCTGCAACGGCCTGATGCTGGAGGATGGCCCGGCGATCGAGAACCGCGCGGTGCGCTCCAGGCTCGCGAACTGGGCGGTGAAGGCGAGCGGGTTGAAGTACACCAGCATGCGCGCGATCTCCGCGCTCTCTCGTGGTGAACGCCCCGGCCCCGAAAATTCGATCGGCAAGCTGGTCGCCGGCTCGATGATCCAGGATGTCGCGACCTACGCGCTTGATTTGCAGGGCGCCTCCGGCACGCTCAATGGGCCCGAAGATGCCGAGGTCGCCGGCAAATTCCAGGCGATGCTGCTGCGCGCGCCCGGCACGCGTGTCGAGGGCGGCACTGACGAGATCATGCGCAACATCATCGCCGAACGCGTGTTGGGCCTGCCCGGCGATATCAGGGTCGACAAGGACGTTCCCTTCAACCAGATCCCGACCAAGGGAAGGGCCTAGGAATCGCAGGGCGGGTCGGCGAAGCGTCACCCACCAACGCCCAAGCAACGACGCTCGATCGATGGGTTACGCCTTCGGCCAACCCACTCTACGCAAGAATAGAGGTTCGCCATGAATTTCGATGACACAGCGCAGGAAGCCGAATTCCGGAAGCTCGCTCGCAAGTGGATCGAGGCCAACGCGCCGAAGGAGTTCGAGGAAGAGCTCTCGAAGTCGTCGCTTGGCCGCATCAAGCTCGCCAACCACGATATGGTCGAGGTCGGCAAGGCCTGGCAGAAGAAGAAATCGGATGGCGGTTGGGCCTGCTTGCACTGGCCGAAGGAATATGGCGGCCGCGGCGCGACGCCGATTGAGCGCGTGATCTGGCAGCAGGAAGAGGGTGTCTACGGCAAGCTGACGCAGCCGTTCCAGATCGGCGAGGGTATGTGCGGCCCGACCGTGATGGCCTGGGGCAGCGAAGAGGCAAAGCGGCGGTATCTGCCGAAGCTCGCTTCCGGCGAGGAGATCTGGTGCCAGCTGTTCTCCGAACCGTCGGCCGGCTCCGACGTTGCCGGGCTTCGCACCCGCGCCGAGAAGAACGGCGATAATTGGGTGGTCAACGGCCAGAAGATCTGGACCTCCGGTGCGCATTATTCGGACTATGGCCTTCTGATCGCGCGCACTGATCCGAACGTGCCCAAGCACAAGGGCCTCACCATGTTCTTCCTCAGCATGAAGAGCCCAGGCGTCGAGGTCAGGCCGATCAAGCAGGCCAACGGCATGCAGGAGTTCAACGAGGTCTACTTCACCGATGTGGTGATATCAGACAGCCAACGTTTGGGTGCCGTCGGCGACGGCTGGAACGTCTCGCTGACCACGCTGATGAACGAGCGCATGTCGATCGGCGCGCGGCTCGCGACCGGCGTGCCTGAAATGTTCGAGTTCTGCTCCAACCTGATGCTGGACGACGGGCTTGCCATCGACGATCCTGCCGTGCGCTCGAAACTTGCGAGCTGGGCGGTGAAGTCGAGCGGGCTGAAATATACCAGCTACCGCGCGATCTCGGCGCTGTCGAAGGGCGAACGTCCCGGTCCCGAGAACTCGATCGGCAAGCTCGTTTCCGGCATGATGCTGCAGGATATCGCGGCCTACGCCATGGATCTGCAGGGAGCCGCCGGCACGCTGGCAGGCGAAGCGGAAGAGGAGGCGCGCGGCCAGTTCCAGCAGATGCTCTTGTCCTCGCCCTCGATGCGCATTGCCGGTGGCTCCGACGAGATCCTGCGCAACATCATCGCCGAACGCGTGCTCGGCCTGCCCGGCGACATCAGGGTCGACAAGGACGTGCCCTATAACAAGATCCCGACCAAGGGGCGCTGAGCAGAGCCGTAGAGTGGGCCGAAGGCGTGACCCACCATTCCACTACGACGCACGACAGAAGAGGTGGGTTACGCTTCGCTAACCCACCCTGCAGAGATATGGGGATGCACATGGACGCCACCACCAACCAACTGGATCGCATTGGCGCACTCGAAAGCCTCCTCAACGAGCGCTACTCCGTTCGCGCGTTTCTGGCCCGCGAGGTGCCGCGCGAGATCATGGAGCATGTGTTGACGGTTGCGCAGCGCACCGCGTCCTGGTGCAACAGCCAGCCCTGGCAGGTGCTGATCGCCAGCGGCGCTGCCAAGGAACGTTTCCGCAAGGCGATCTATGCCGAGGCGGCGTCGGGCGCCAGGGACGACCACGACTTCACGCCGCCACGCGAATATGTTGGGGTCTATCTTGAACGTCGCCGCGAGAGCGGCTTCCAGCTCTACAACACCCTCGGAATTCCGCGCGGCGACAAGGCCGCCTACGCCAGGCAGGCGCTGGAGAACTACAATTTCTTCGGCGCGCCCCACGTCGCCATCATCCACACCAACGAGCCGCTCGGCATCTATGGGGCGATCGATTGCGGCGCCTATGTCTCGAACTTCATGCTGGCGGCGCAGGCGCTCGGCCTCGGCACCATTCCGCAGGCCGCGCTCGCTCGCCACTCCGGCCTGATCCGCCGCCATTTCAATCTGCCTGACGACCGCCGGGTCGTCTGCGGCATCTCGTTCGGCTATGCCGATCATGCGCACCAGGTAAACAGCTATCGGACGTCACGTGCGAGCGTGGCGGAGGCTGTCACCTTCGTGGACGAATGACTCCATTCAAAACCTAGGGGCTCGCTTCTCGGCGAACGCTTTGATGCCTTCCTTGATCTCGTCGCCGCGCATGCTGTCGCGGTGTCGTTGGTCGGCGGCGGCTTCGTCGAGTTCGCCCCGGGCGAATTCGTTGATGGCACGCTTCATGCCGCGCATCGCAAGTGGCGCGTTGCCGGCAAGGATCGTCGCTAGCCCGTCCACCTCTTCGTCCAGCCGTTCGACCGGCACCATGGCGGTGAGATAGCCGATCCGCAGCATTTCCGGCGCGGTGATCTTCTGCGCCGTCAGGAACAGCATCTTCGCGTTGTCGATGCCGAGCCGCGACACGTAACGCTTGATGCCGCTCTTGTAGTAGTGCAGCCCGAGCCGCGCCGCCGGCATGAACATTTCGGCGGTGTCGACGCCGATCCGGAAGTCGCAGGCGAGCGCGAGATCGGTCGAGCCACCATAGACGCCGCCATTGAGCCGACAGATCGTCGGCACGCCGAGATCCTCCAGGCGGTTGACCACGACCTCGAATGCGGAGCCGGCGCTCTGCTGTTCGCTAGCGCTGACCGCCCGCTCGGCTACCGAGTTGAGATCGTAGCCGGCCGAGAACGCGCGGCCAGTCCCGGTCAGCACCAGCACGCGGATCGATGGATCGGCCTCGATCCTGTCGAACAACCTCACGAGCTCGCCGAGGTCCTCAGCCTGCAGGCGGTTGAGATGCTTGGGACGGTTGAGGCGAATGGTGGCGTGCGCGCCCGCAATCTCGAGCACGGGAGCGCTGGGGGTCTCGGCCGTGTCCGGCATTGCTGTCTCCGTTATCTATTTTCGAGTTCGCGCCGCTTCGCCTCGGCGTCGATGGTCTGGGCGAGGTCGGGATGCCGTGCCATCAACAGGCGGAAATCGACGAGGTCAAGCACCAACAGTCGCGTGACCTTCGTGGTCGCGACATCGGCGCCGCGCACGGCGTTGCCAAGCAGCGCCATTTCGCCGAAGAACGCGCCTTCGTCGAGCTTCACCTTCTTGTCGCGCAGGTCGACTTCCACCTCACCGGCGGCGATGAAGTACATGCAGTCGCCGCGGGTGCCCTTGCGGATGATCATCGTGCGGGGCGGCAGGTCCATCGTCCGCAGCATTTGGGTGACGTCGGCGATCGCACCGGGGCCGAGGTTGGCGAAGAACGGCACTTTGCTGACGGTTTCCCAGGTCTTGAGGAAATTGTCGCGCCGGGTCTCGGCGGCAAAGCCGGTCGCGAGAATGCCGGTCCACAGCCCGAACACGCCAAGGCCGGAGATCATGACGAGCGCGGCGACGATGCGGCCGAGGGGCGTGATCGGGACGACGTCGCCATAGCCGGTCGTGGTCAGCGTCACCACCGCCCACCATAGCGCCGCTGGCACGCTGCCGAAGGTCTGCGGCTGCACGTCGCGCTCCAGGTAGTACTCGGCGACGGAGGCCAGGAACACCACCATCAGGAAGATCACGAGCACGCTGAGCAGCGGACCGGACTCCAGCACCAGCACGCGCCGGAGCTGCCGCAGGCCGGGAATGCCCGGCACCACCTTGAGCACCCACAGGATACTGAGCAGCCACGCCGTCTTGGGCTCGACGCCGCAGACGAGGGCGAGCGGCACGGCAAGCGCGCCCGTCGCATCCACCAGCCCGGCGCCGGACAGTGCGTAGAACCACAGGCGCCCCTGCCGCCCCAGGTGGCGCAGCCGCACCAGCCATTCGAACACGAAATAAGCCAGGCATAGCCAGAGCAGGGCATTGACCCAGTGATGCGTTGCGTCATAGGCGGGCGCGGTGGTCAGCAGCACCATCATGGCGACGCCGAGGATCACTGCGATATAGGCCACCGCGGTCATGTTGCGGCCGGCGGTGGCGGAAACGAAATCTGCCAAAACCGGAAGGACGAGCCGCCTGGACATCGGACGTGTGTTGCCTGTCGATGGACTGCTTGAAACGGCCCCGCCAATACAGGGCCTGCGCCACAAGGTGCCCCGCCCCGGGGGAGCTCGTCAACGCGTACCGACTAGCGGATTCGGGCCGCAGTGCCCTCATCCATTTGGAGAATACGCCTTACCATTCCGTCATGAAATTAATCAGGGATTGGTGAGAATCCCGACAAAACGTCGCTTTTTCCCCTTATATCGGGCATGCAGCCCGATACTTGCGACCACAGCCGAGCGGTGGCGACTAATATGGCGATTGTGTTCACTTCCTGAGAATTGGTTGGTTTCCAATGGATACCTCACATCTCGCACAGCACGCCGGCGCTGCCGGCAGCTTCTTTGCATCGATCTTTGTGGTCGCCACGCTGTCGATGCGGACCATGATCCCGCTGCGTGTCTTTGCCATCCTGACCAATATCATCCTGATTGCGACCGCGATCCCGACCCACAATTACGCGACGCTGATCCTGCATTCCGTGCTGCTTCCGCTGAACACATACCGCCTGCACCAGATGCTGCAACTCGTGCGAGACGTGAAAAAATCGGTCAATAGCGACCTGTCTATGGAATGGCTGAGGCCATTCACGACCGAGCGCAAATTCACCGCAGGCGAGGTCCTGTTCTACAAGGACGAGAAGGCCGACAGCATGTTCTACATCGTCAGCGGCCGCTTCCGCCTGGTTGAATCAGGCATCGAATTGCCGGTCGGCGCGATCGTCGGCGAGTTCGGCATGCTGTCGCCGTCGAACACGCGGACCCAGACGCTGGAGTGCGTCGAGGACGGCGTGGTCCTCTCCGTCACCTACGACCAGGTCGAGCAGCTCTATGTGCAGAACCCGGCTTTCGGATTTTACTTCCTCCGGCTCGCCAGCGCCCGGCTATTCCAGAACATCTCGACGCTGGAGCAACGGCTGGCGCAGCAGACCGCGCCTCCCGTCGCGGAGCCGAAACCCGCATGAGCAGTGGAGGCGCCGCAGTGCCGGATGACGACGGTCTCCTGGCTTCGCTCCGATACCTGTTCTCCGACATTATCGGAGAGCAGGACGATGCGCCGCCGACGTTGCCCGAGGCGCTGCCATTTGAGCTTGCACCCGTGGTGGGCGATGCCATCCATTCGCTGATCGAATATCAGGGCGTGAGCTACGCACAGCTCTATGTCGACCGGCTCAAGCGCTTCGTTGGCAGGCGCGGCGTCGATCGGGCCATGCTCCTCGACATCGCGCAGCTGATGGCGCAACGCATGGCCTATGAGGATCCGATCCGAATCGCCCAGATGAAGCTCGGTGAGCTCGATCAGGCGGCCGGATGCCTTGCGGCGCGCTCCGCCGACGATATCAAGAAATTTCGTCTCGATGAACTGATCGGAGCCCTGCCCGCCATCGTCGCCGATCCCGCGCTCGGTCTTCTCGATCAGTTTGGCTGGCTGCGCAGGAACGTCTCGATCCGCTTCAGCGCCAACAGCCGCTTCAGCGTTCGCCGCCTCAAGATCGAAGCCGGGTTGAAACGCTGGCGGCTGTTCTCCGTGCGCTATGCAATGGAGCGGGTCTGGGTTGAGCGCTGGCTGCACATGATCGATCGCAGCCTGACCAAGCAGCCGCAAGCGACCATGGCGGTGATAGAGACCGCAACAATGATTCGGGGTTACGGCGATTCCTATCGCCAGGGCCTGGCGGACTGGCACGCGATCATCGACGGGCTGGCGAAGCCGACCTTTGACGGCGTGCTGGCGCTCCGCGATCTCGCCGGCGCGATCGCCGAGGCGCGCGCCGCCATCATGCCCGATCCCCGACAGGCGTCGTTGAAACGCACGATCGCTGAAATCCGCGCGCGGGCGCCGGCGGTCGCAAGCACCGCAGGCTGATGCGATGGATTTGAGAGAATTGTCGCGTCACTTGTAGCGTGGCGGCTCGTCGTAGCCGTGACGGCTCGAATAAAACAGCGATCCCATCAGGCTGACACCGACGATCACGGCGAACACAATTCCGACGGCAAGCGTCAGATAGCCGTGCGCGGGCATCGCGCCACCGGGCAGCGTCAATGCCTCATAGACGTAGATGCCGACGGTTGACAGGATCGCCAGCAAGGCAATAGCCAGCACTGCGCGCATGGGCTGCCTCCATGGCGCCGATCTGCGAGACGGCGCGACCAAGGCAACGCGACGGGGGCTATTTGGCTGCTACGGCGACCTCTGTCAGCGCATCCTGGCCCGCTTCGGTCAGTTCGGCGAGCGTCGTCCTGCCGTTCTCGGCGCATCTAATGATCTGTTCGGCAACGCGCTTGCGTTGGACATGTTCCTCGCCCCTTGGATCGGTTCCGCACACGCAATCCAGCGCGGCATTCATGATGGCGAGCGTACGTGAATCAAATTTCTCCTCGATCATTGCAGCCCTCCTGTTCGGGCCTGCCTATTTGCGCAGCGTCAGCATCTCGCTGACCTCCATGGCGGCTTCGGTCTGTCTTGCTTTCTTCATCAATGCATCGCGGTCACGTCCCGGCGGCATCTTGCGCGCTATGCTTCGCGCATCGTCGGCAAATCTCTGAAGGCGATCCTCGAATGAAGCCGGTGGGCCGCGACCTGTTGCGTTTCTTCTTGGGCATGTCGCCTCCGATGGAACAAGGATGTTAGGCGGGTTCCGGAAAGTCGTCGTTAACCTGTGACACCGGTCGGAACAAAAATCGCTGGCGCGAAGGGCAGGAACGATTTGACCGGCTGTGCGTAACACCGATGCGTTCGCCGCTCGCCCCCCGAGAGCGGTGAACCTCCGGTGACGGGCCCCGGCGAATTTTGTCGTCGGGGCCCGCGTGGCTTTGAGGGACCATTGCAAATGGCACATTCCAATCAAGGTATCGTCAAGGACGACAAGGGTCAGGAGCAGCCCGCCGACAAGCGGCGCGCCCAGACCGCCCACAAAACCATTCCGGAAAGACCGGGTTCGCGGGAGGCGACGCGAGATCCGAAGCTTGCGGACGGCGACAAGACGCCAGGATCGGGCATGGTGCCTGACGACCGCGGCGATCCGCCGACAGGCTGAGGACGTTCCCGCTCTGCAGCAGCGGCAGTGCGGCAGGAACGATGGTCCCGTTCCCCTGTTGCCATCGAAAGTCGAAGGAGATCCGACATGGCAATGGGCGAAGATGAGACCGGCAATCTGATCGGTAGCGACAAGGTCGAAGGTACCGCAGTGTATGGCGCCGACGATCGCAAGATCGGCTCGATCGAGCGCGTGATGATCGACAAGGTGAGCGGACGCGTGTCGTACGCAGTGCTCGGCTTCGGTGGAATCCTGGGCCTGGGCAACGATCATTACCCGCTGCCCTGGCAGTCTCTGAAATACGATACGCGCCTTGGCGGCTACGTCACAGGCGTGACCGAAGACCAACTCCGCAACGCGCCGAGCTACGCGAGCGACCGGGACTGGAATTGGTCGGACATCGCCGCGACACGGACCGTCAACGATTACTACGGCGTGCCAGTCATCTGAAGGCGCCGCACCTTGCCGAATGATCAAGGGGGCGGCTTCTGCAACGCCGCCGAGGAGCACGAGCCCCTGAATTTTTCAGGCGTCTGTACACTTGTGAGCATACGCCAACAGCTGTGGAATATAACATACGTTATTGAAATCCGTCCGGCGGTTACCCCATGAGCGTAGGGGGAGACCATGTCATTGGCATCGCTAGTCCGGAAATTGGAGCAATTCGTTCGCCTCTCGCCGCTGGATCATGCCATCCTCAATCGAGCGTCGTCAGAGCGCGTGCGCCATTTCGGACCGCGAGTCGATATCGTGCGCGAGGGCGAGAAACCCAAGGACGTTCACCTGATCCTGTCCGGCTGGGCCTACCGCTACAAGCAATTGGAAGATGGCCGTCGGCAGGTGGTATCATTCTTCCTGCCCGGCGACATTTGCGACGTGAATGTTTTCATCCTGCGCGAGATGGATCATTCGATCGGCACCGTCACCTCGGTTTCGATTGCCGATCTCTCCCGCGAGTTCTTCGAACAGGTGGCCGCCGGACATCCGCGAATCGTCATGGCCTTCTGGTGGGAGACTCTCGTCAATGCCGCGATCCAGCGCGAATGGACGATGAATCTCGGCCAGCGCACCGCGTTGGAACGTATGGCCCACCTGCTCTGCGAGATCTGGCTGCGCCTGAGGCTTGCCGGGCTGACCAACGGCGACAGCTGCGATTTTCCGCTGACCCAGGCTGATCTGGCCGATGCAACCGGCCTCTCCAAGGTCCATGTCAATCGCACCCTGCAGGAGCTGCGCGCCGCCGATCTGATCGTGCTGAAGGGGAAGACCCTTGCGGTCCCCAATCTGGACCGCTTGATGCGCGCCGGCCTGTTCAATCCGAACTATCTGCATATGGACCACGAGGGACGGCAACTGGATGCCGCCGGCACGACGGACGCCGCAGCCGGGTGAGGCGGGTTGCCGTCTGGCGGCGGCCCGCCCGCCGCACCAACCACACAAAAGGGGATATCCTGCGACGGATTGTCGCGCCCCCTCACGCGCTCTGAGCGGCTTTCACCACCACGACATTATCGTCCGGCGGTGACGGGTGGCGATTGAGATGGTCGCGGCGCAGCGCGATCTCGTCGCGGACGAATTCGTAGCCGAGCTTGAACGTATCGAGGCCGTCGCTTTTGATGGTGCCGTCGCGCAAGCCTATCACCGCTTTACGCAGCAGCGTCTCGAGCTCGTCCTGCAGCTCGTCGAGCTGGCCGATGCATTTGGCGTGCTCGGTGCGCTCGCCGATGTCGAGGATGGCGGTAGCCAGTTCGCCGGCCCTTTCCGGCGCGATGCGGGTGATCTTGGTGTAGATCGCGGCGAAGATCGAGCCGATGATGCTGAGCGCGGCGACGCCGAGATACATCATATCGCTGTAGCGATCCATGAACGACTTGGTGTCGTCATTGATGTAATCGGCGGCGCCCGGATGGGCGATGATGAAGGCATCCTTGTCGGTCTCCGCCGGCTCGATCTTGGAGGCGAAGCCGTCATCGAGCGCGAGATCGGACTTGTTCTCATAGACGATGCGCGCAAGCTCGGTTGCCGTCGCGGTCGGCATCGATGATTGCGCGATCAGAAGCCATTCGAGCCCGATGGTATCGATCTCGTCGTCGGGAATGGCGGGAGAGGACGAAAGCAGGCCGGTCGAGACCGTCTCCTCCGAGATCGCCGGATGTTTGCGCGCGAGCGCTTTGGCCGCATCGATCGCGTTCAAGGTGAAGCCTCCGCCGCGCCTGGCATATTGCTCGTAGGTCTTGTCCTTCATGATCTTCGAGGTGTGCTCGATTGCGATCACCGCGCCAAAGCCCGCAGCGAACAGCTTTTCCAGGGGGGTGTTCGACGGCGCCTGCTGTACCCGCTGCGCAGCATCGGGACTGTCGGCAATATCGAGCGCGTTGCGGACGAAGTTGACGTTGTTATCGCCGTCGCCGACGACGGCGATCTTCTTCTTTTTGAGGTCGGTGACCGATTTGATCTTCTTGCCGCCCGGGCTCAGCACCAGCACCACGTCGCGTTCGAGGATAGCAATCGCGCGGGCGCGCGGCGGCACCTTGGCGTCGGCGCGCAGGATCGCAAGGCCGGCATCGCGGCGGTCGAACTGCGCCAGCGCCTTGGCGCTGTCGGGATTCGGCGCGATCTTCAGTTTGAGCCGCGACGAATCGTTCTTCAGGACGGCGGCGAGCTTTGCGGCAAACTTCGCCTCCGGACCGTTGGCATCACCGACCGCAAATACTACGGTCTCGGAATTGCGCAGCCAGGTGCGGCCGCCCCAGACGGTCGCAGCGGTCAGAATTAGAGTGAGCAGGGAGAAGGTAACGATTTGAAAGCGGTTGCTCTTCACAACTCCGGCGCGAGGGCGTGGCCGTGCCGGCGATGGTGGCGTGGGGGCATCAGCGCTCATGGCTTATCACCCGTCCCGAGACCGTTTGCCGCGCCTTGACCGACGGGCATTAGCTCGGTTGAAATCGTAAACGCCTATAAAAGAAAGAAAATTTCACAGTCCATGAATGATATCGCTCCTCGGAGGGAATGCAAATCGACCGAGGGCAGTAACGTTAACTTGTGGCGCCGTTGCCGCGATGCCGCATCATCATCGCGGTTCGAGGGTGTATTTGCGACTACTCACAGGTGCATTCCGCCGTCGGAGATGTCATAAATGAGACCAGCCTTGTCCGAGTTTGTGAAGTTGTGCTGACGGCCTGACCCGGATTTCTTGCGATCACATTCACCCCAGCGAAGGGCGTCAGCTTGTTGCTTCCCTCCATGTCATCGTCAGTGTCGGTTGGTGCCCTGGTGGGTTGGATGCTGCTTCTCACCGCGAAGCACATCATCGCGGACTTCATGCTTCAGACCTCCTGGATGGCGATCGGCAAGGACCAGAAGACCGGCTGGGCGATGCCGCTGCTTGCGCACTGCCTCGTCCACCTCGCAGTCGGGCTGGTCCTGATCCTCATCGTTGCGCCGCGCTTCTGGTACGTCGCCTTCGTCGACTTTGTCATCCACATCCTGGTCGACCGCGCCAAGGGAATCTGCGCCTCGCATTTCGGCGTGACGCTTGAGTCCGGGCATCCCTGGTTCTGGACCCTGATCGGTGTCGATCAGGCGCTGCACCATCTCACCGGCTTCGCGCTGTCGATCTACATGGCGGCCAATTGAGTCCCCGGGCCGTCCTTGCGGCGACCTGACCCGAGCAGTGTAGAGACCCGAATCAGCCGCTCGCGATCCGCGGATGTGATTCGCCCGCAACGGGCAAGGGGTTCGGATGACGACCGGGGCCCGTGGTTAACCCTTCGTTAGAGAATTGCGCGGCATCTTCGCGTACAGGGGGAACCGCAATGTTTTCAAGCCGTGACGCCTTCGACAACGATGCCTGTCCGGTCGGTGAAGAACTGCTCGGCCAGATGTACCGCGCCAATCCCAACGGCCTGTCGCTTCTGGTGGCAAACGTGTCACCTGACATCCGGGCGAGGCTGGCGCTGTTCTGCTATCGCCGCAGCCATCTGCACGCGCTGGCGCTGGCAATTGCGACGAGCTGCGCCGAGCGCGAGCTGGTGTTTTTCGGCGGCCGAGTCGGCTCGACCCTTTACGCGCTGTCACGCGAGCCCGTGCGCGCCGCCGCACCGCACGGCAGCCGCAAGCCGATCACGCTGTCGACCAAGCCGCTCTCGACCTTTGTGCCGCTCGTCGATGAGCTCGACGATGAAGACTTCGGTGATGTGGTGACGGCGTAGGCCCGCAGGTCTGCTTGCAGTGCCTCAGATGAGCGGCAGCCCGTGGCGCCGCCGCGCCATCGCACATTCCACATCGCCGGGCACGCAGGTCCGGCACACTTCCGGCCGAACCGCATAGATGTCGCACCGCGTCGCCACCCCGATTTCGCCCGACAGCGCCGCGCATCGCTCGCCGTTGCAGCGCATGCCCGACAGCCGCTCATTCACGAATTGCGCCGGGATCAGCTCGAGCTGCGCGTCGTCCTCAATGGTGAAGCGCGGCCAGTTCTGCGAATAGCTGCAGCAGGCACCGCAGGATTGGCAGGGGCCCTCGTCCACGGCGTCGATGTCGCTTGCGGTCATCAGGTATCCCTCGGCGCTTCCCATACGAGGCTGCGGCGCCATCGCGCGCGCAGGAGATCGCGCCGCTCCGGATATTTCTCGTCATGGTAGATCGCCGCGACGACCCGGTCGGTGCGGAAGCTGCGGAAGTCCTTGCGCAGCTCGCACCAGGCTGCGAGCAGCCGCACTGCCTCGTGATAGCCGACCGCGATCGGCCAGATCGTGCGCTCTGAGTCGCGGCCATGCTCGTCGCGATAGTTCAGCGTGATCTTCTTGCCCTCATGGATCTGGGCGCGGGTCTTGACCATGTCGATGCGGTCCGGTTCCCGGTTCCACGCCGATCGGGCCCGGCTCGCCGGTTCCAGCACAAACGGCCGCAGCCGGTCGGGCACCGTCTCGGCGATCTTGGCCATCAGGTCCTCGGCGGCACGCCCCAGCGCCGGGTCGGCGTGGCCGATCACCCATTGCGCGCCGAGCACGCAGGCCTCGATCTCGTCCGGCGTCAGCATCAGGGGCGGCAGGTCGAAACCCTTTTCCAGAATGTAGCCCATGCCAGCCTCGCCACGGATCGGCACGCGTTGCTCGATCAGCGTCGCGATGTCGCGATAGATCGTTCGCTTCGACGTCTCGAGCTCGGCCGCGATCGCATCTGCCGTCAGGGGCTTTCGGGTGCGGCGGAGCACCTGGATGATCTGAAACAGCCGGTCGGCGCGTCTCATAGTCGGTCTCTGGGCTCTCGATCGATCTCTTGGCTCGTCTTTTTTGCATCCTGCCGCGCTGCTGCTGACAGCATGTTGGCAGCAGGTGGGGCCTATACCAGGACAACACCTCAAGTGAAGGGAATTTGTCCATGACGAATCTTGAAGAGCATGGTTTCCGGCAGGCGCAGACCTTCGCGCTGGAACAACTGACCACAGTCTACTCCACCTCCGGCGATCTGCGCTGGGCCCTGGTTGTGGCGCTGGCGCAGGCGGTCAGCGCGGCCTGGTCACATGGGCGGGCGCGTATTGCCAAACGGGTTCGCGAAGCGGTTCGCCGCTTCGCTCCCGTCGGCCCGTTCGACGGGGAATGCCACTGCTGCTGACACCATGGTGGCAGCAGGCGGGCGCTAGCGTCGCTCGCGAAACCAGGCAATCGGGAGTTTCCCATGATTACGCTTTACGGCTTTGGCGCGGGCTTCGGCTTACCCGAAATCAGCCCGTTCGTGACCAAGACCGAGGTCCAGCTCAAGATGGCCGGGCTTGAGTATCGCAAGGAAACGGCGATGCCGCCGGCCTCGCCCAAGGGCCAGTTGCCGTTCATCGCCGATGACGGCGAAGCGATTGCCGATTCGACCTTTATCCGCGCCCATCTCGAGGGCAAATACGGCTTCGACTTCGACGCGCCCTTGAGCCTTCAGGCGCGCGCACAGGCCTGGGCCTTCGAGCGCATGATCGAGCATCACGTCTATTGGGCATTGGTCGGCGCGCGATGGGTCGACGACACCAATTTCGCCAAGGGGCCGGCGCATTTCTTCGACGCGGCGCCCGACCACTTGCGCGACAAGCTGCGCGAGGACGCTCAATTCCGTGTCGCCGAGAACTATCTGTTGAGTGGGCTCGGCCGCCACGCGCCCGACGAAGACGTCGATCTCGCGATGCGCTCGCTGTTTGCTCTCTCGGTGCAACTCGGTGACAAGCCCTACCTGATGGGCGAAGCGCCCTGCGGTACTGACGCCACCGCGTTCGGCGCGCTCGCCGGAGTCCTGACGCCGTTCTTCTCCTCCCCATTGCGAGAGCGCACCGAGAAGTTCGGAAACCTCGTCACCTATGTCGACCGGATGATGCTGCAATATTATCCGGAATTCGCCTGGGCACCGCTGCAGCAGGCAGCGTAGAGTATTGTCGGTTCCGATTGAGTGCTCCTTGTTTGGTTTTCCTTGCGCGAACCGGCATCCACTTCGCTGGGAAACGGCGCGGCTAACCCGTCGTGACTGGTACCGGCTGGCGCTTGAGTGCGGCGAGTTCGGCCTCCAGCTCCGCGATCCGCGCGTCGCGTGCGGCAAGCGCCGCGGCGACGTCAGCGGCGTCGAACTTCTGCGGGATGTGCTGCGGGCAATTGGTATCCCACGCCGCTATCTTGAACAATATGACGTGCTCCGGCCGCGCCCTGTAGCCTTGCGGCATCAGCGCCTGCGTCAATGCAGGGTCATCCTCGACGACATGAGCCTCACCCCAGATCTTGACGCGGCGGCGGTGCGCATAGTCCATCACGAAGATATAAGCCTTGGGGTTCTCCGACAGATGGCCCTGGGTGATGTATTGTCGGTTGCCACTGTAGTCGGCAAACGCAATCGTATTCTTGTCGAGGATCTTGATGAATCCCTTGGGTCCGCCGCGATGCTGGATGTAGGGCTGGCCATCGGCCGAGGCGGTCGCGAAATAGAAGCTGTTGGCGTTGGTGAGGAAACCGGCGAGGTTCTCGTCGATCTCAGTGCGCCAACCGCCGCGCTCATCGACACGGGCAAAGGCCTCGCGTGAGCCCTTGCGGGTCTGAATCGCTTTTACCGCCGCGCTGAACAGGACATCGCCGACATTGGGCTGCGCGTCTGCCATCTGCATCTCCCGTCATGGGGTCAAAATCATGCGCCGCTGTTAAAGTGGACGTTTCCGAAATTTAAGCAATTCGGATAGTTGACACTACACTGTTGCTGAATATGCAATAGTCGCATGGACCGGATCGACGCTATGCAGGCCTTCGTCGTCGTGGCCGATCTGCAGGGCTTTGCTCCTGCAGCGCGGAAGCTCGGATCGTCTCCGTCCGCCGTCACGCGGATGGTCGCGGCCCTTGAGGAGCACCTCGGCGCTCGGCTGCTGCAGCGGACTACGCGTCAGGTCACTTTGACCGACGCAGGCTCACGCTACCTCGAGCGGGCGCGCCGGATCCTCGCCGATGTCGAGGAGGCCGAAGACGCCGTCGAGGGTGAACGCACGCGCCCGGAGGGGCGCGTGGTGATCTCGGCCCCGATGGGTTTCGGTCGGCTGCATGTCAGCCCGGTTGTATCGGCCTTTCTGAAGCGTTATCCCGATGTCGCCGTCGATCTGCGCCTGTCGGACCGCATGATCAACCTGGTTGAAGACGGCGTCGACCTCGCGGTCAGGATCGGACATCTGCCCGATTCGACCTTGGTGGCGCGCCATGTCGGCGAGATGCCTCGCATCGTGGTGGCTTCGCCTGGCTATCTGCGGGCGCGTGGCGAGCCGGCGCGGCCATCGGATATTTCCGGGCACGACACGATCCAGTTCGGCGCCATGACCGCCGCGCTCGACTGGCGTTTCATCGAGGACGGCCAGGAGATCCGCGTCTCCAGTTCGCCACGTTTCACCACCAACAGCTCGGATGCCGCCGTCCACTATGCCGAACAGGACGGCGGGCTGACACGGGTGATGGCCTATCAGGCCGCCGAATCGCTGAAGGCCGGGCGGTTGAGGGTGGTGCTCGCGGATTTTGCGCCGCCGGCGATGCCGATCCACATCGTCTATCCGACCTCGCGGCTTCTGTCAGCCAAGGTGCGAACCTTCATCGATCTCGCGACGGAGATCAGCGACTGGCATTTCCGCTAGCCTACAGGCTCCTTCTTCGGCACCACGCGGAACGTGCCGTTGGCGCGTGCGATCGTCACATCGTCGGCCCTGATCAGGCTCTGCGCGAAGCAGATCGTGCTGCCGGTCTTGATCACGTCGGACTCGACGGCGAGCCATTGTCCGATATCGGCAGTGCCGATGAAATCGACTGCCAGCGAGATTGTGACAAACGTAGTCTTCCAGCCCGTCGCCTGTGCGCAGCTGTAGCCCATCGCGTTGTCGGCAAGCGCAGCGATCAGGCCGCCATGGATCAGACCGCGGCCGTTGGTGTGCGGCTTTGCCAGCCGCAGTCCGATGATGACGGCCTTGTCGGTCTTCTTCGAATAAAGCGGCTCCCAGGGCTCCGTGAGCGGGCTCTTGCGGAAATGTGGCTCGAAGCCCGCGGGGACGTCGGTGGTGACGGACGTTTCGATAGTCATGTGCGGCTCGCGCATTGGCGTTTTGCTGGCCCATTGAACGCGATGTCGATGACGCTTTCACCACCTACAAAGTTTTAAACGGGATTTGCGCGGCTGTTTGAAAGGCCATTTGACGCTCTCGCGCCGGCGGAGGAGCCGTCCACAGCATTAAAAACGGGGCTACGGCGCCTGCGCAAACCGGACATTCGCGGAAACAGAATACCCGCGAAGTGCAAGCTTCAGGGTTCACGCGACCCGCCGTAGCTCGCGAGCTAGACTTCTGACGCAAGCAATTCGCTTAAGTGCTTGTCGAGCTGACCGATAGCGTTTGGATCAGCACCGAAAAGTGCAAGATGGCCATCGACGGTTTGGATCGGCCGAAACTCAGCATTCGGAATCAACCGCCATTCGGCCTGGCAATCGGATGGAGGGAAGAACATGTCCGAAGACATCGGCATGACAAACGTCTTGGCTTTGATCCGGCCCAACGCTGCTCGTAGATCGCCGCCGGTGTGGCGGCTGACGTCGCCGCGCTGCCATTTCCATGCCATGCACAGCAAATCGTTGGGGTCCATGACGCTGAAATAGCCGTTCATGAAGTTTATGATGAAATCGTCCATCGACGAAAAGCCCAACGCCTTGTGCCGGTCTTGCTGGAAAAATTCCGTGCTCCAACCCATAACGGCCCACATTTTAGCGTGGCGCAGCAGGCCTTCCCTCACGTCGACCGACGACGCGTAAAAGCCTTTATTAAAGCCCGGGTCGGATGTGATCGCCTCGACCAGCGTTTCCGTGAAAAGAGAATCGTGGATGGTGTTCTTGGCGGTGCCGGCGATAGGCGCAGCGCGCTTCACCATGTCGGGGTAGCGTACCGCCCATTCGTAGGTCTGTTGTGCGCCCATTGAGCCACCAACAACAAGCGCGAGACGTTTCAAGTCGAATTTTTCCGTGAGAAGCTTGTGTTGCGCACGCACATCATCTCCGATGCGCACACGGGGAAAATTTCCCATCCCGCCCGGCGCCGGTGTGTTGTGCGGTGAAGATGAAAGACCATTGCCAATCTGATTGACGACAACGATGAAATACTTGTCGGGATCGAGGGCGCGGCCCTGACCGACATACACCTGCTCGATGATTTTGTTTGTGCCGGAGTACCAGGTGGGGATGAGAACGGCGTTATCTTTCGCAGCATTGAGCCTGCCGAAAGTTGCATAGGCAAGTTTGCATGAGCGAATCGTGCCGCCTTCTTCCAAATCGAGATTGCCGATGTCGTGAAGCTCGTAGGGGCCGTGCACGTCCTGCGAGTAGTAGCTGTTCTCGATCATTATGTCCTCCCGACGGCATTTGTGGGCGGCAAGGCTGATGCCTTCCCGCCCTATTTCAGTTGTTTACGTCCGGTTACGCCAATTCAAATCCTTCGTAGCCTCTGGCTGCGACCTCGTCACACTTCTTCCTGTAGCCACCGACGCCTTCCGGTCCCAGATAGGGCAAGAAGGCGCGCGGCTTGCCGGGGATGTTGGCGCTCATGTACCAGGAGTTGGCGCTGGTCATCAGCGTCGCGTTGACGATTTCGTTGACATGCGCAACCCATTGGTCCTGCGCCGCAGGCATCGCCTCGATGGTGGTCTTTCCGGTCTTGCGCATGGCTTCGATGCAATCGGTGATCCATTCCACATGCTGCTCAATCGAGACCGGCATGTTGGACAACACAGAAGGGCTTTGCGGGCCGGTGATAGTGAACAGGTTGGGAAAGCCGGCGACCGAAATGCCAAGGTAAGTGTGCGGTCCGTCGCGCCACTCCTGATCCAGCGTGCGTCCGTCACGGCCTTTTAGCTTCAGCGCCTTCAGCGGGCCGGTCATGGCATCGAAACCGGTCGCAAAAACGATGATATCGAGGGGATATTCCTTGCCGCCTGCGCGGATGCCCGCTTCGGTGATCTCGTCAATCCCGCCGTCGGTTTTTGCATCGACCAGCACCACGTTGTCCTTGTTGAATGTCTCGTAGTAATTGGTGTCCAGCGGCTGACGCTTGGTGCCGTAGGCGTAGCCCTTTGGTATCAGCTTTTCGGCGACGACCGGGTCTTTCACAGTCTTGCGGATCTTGCGCTTGATGTAGTCGGCGCAGATGTCATTGGCCTCCTGCGAGAAGAACATGTCCTGATAGTTGGCCAACCAGAAGGCGAATCCGCCGGCGTCCCACATCCTGTCGAATTCACGCTCCCGCTCCGCGGGTGTTGCCTCGAGCACCGACTTCGGAATGAAGTAATGCTCCTGGCCGAAGAACGATTCCCGGATTCGTTTGGCGATACCCTCATAGTCCGCCTTTCGGGCCTTGACCAATTCGGGGTCCACCTTGCCGTTGCGCGCCGGCACGCAGTAGTTGGCGGTGCGCTGGAACACGGTGAGTTGCTTGGCCTGCTGCGCAATTTCGGGAATGGCCTGTACCGCAGTGGCGCCGGTGCCGACCACGCCCACGCGCTTGTTGGTGAAGTCAATGCCGGTGTGAGGGAAGCGACTGGTGTGGTACCACTTGCCCTCGAATTTCTCCAAGCCCTTGAACTGAGGCATGTTCGTGGTCGACAAAGTGCCTACGGCCGGCATGAGGTAACGCGCCGTAACCGTTTCCCCTGTGTCGGTATGCACCGTCCACAGGTTGGTTGTCTCGTCGAATTCCGCGCTCGTCACGCTCGTATTGAATTGAATATCGCGTTTCAGGTCGTGGCGTTTGGCAACATGCTCCAGGTAATTGAGGATTTCGGGCTGCTCGGGATAGCGTTCGGACCATTCCCAATCTTGCAGGAGCTGCTTGTCCCAGGTGAAGCAATAAATGTAGGCGTCAGAATCGCAGCGCGCGCCGGGGTAGCGGTTCCAGTACCAGGTACCGCCAACGCTTTCGCCGGTTTCATAGACCCGCACCTTCAACCCCAACTTGTCCCTTAGCGACTTCAGCATGTGCAGGCCAGAAAAGCCTGCACCGATGACGACGGCGTCAAAGTCTTGAGTTACGGCCATTTCTCCCTCCAGTTTTGTTATTTGAACGGACGAAAGAGAAAATCGGTCTCCATAGATGGAAATTACCCGCAGCACATGCCACACGAGCACAGCCTAGATGTCACTTTCCAACAACCGCGAACGCCAGCGCTGCATCAGGATGACGCCGGAATTTCGCGCAAGGGGTGGATCCGGTCTGGTGTTGGCAGGGCCTGCCGAGGTCAGCCTTTAGAGGCCACGACAACCATTGGCCGGTGTTGAACCTTGATCTGGAGGTCGTGCATCCTGCTTTTGTTTTTCCAAGATGGCCAATCTACCTACCGAACAAGAGTTCATGCAAGGAAAACGCACCGTGTTTCACGATCGACTGAAGGCAATGTGCTTGCGAAGATATTGACTGAGATGAATCATGCCGCGTCAACGATGCCGAGAGTGGTCTGTTGCGACAGCAAGGCTGTCCAATGTCTTGCGATGCGCTCTACTCGTAGTGCCGGACTTGGGGAGAGCCTTTCTGACTTCCAGAATCGCAGAACGACGCAGACTCGACTGGCCTTGAAGTCGAGTGAGGAATGAATCGTGCGCTCGAACGATCCACCAAGCGCGGAGTGGAGGTGCGTCGCGGCTTTCGTCAGAACCTGACGTCTACGGCTTTATGAGTGCACATCCTAGCCTGGACCAGGCTAGAACGGCAGCCCCACATAATTCTCCGACAGCGAGGTCGACGCGGCCTTCGAACTCACCAGATAGTCCAGCTCGGCGATCTGGATGCGCGCCGCGAATTCGCCCTCGTCGGGGAATTTGTGCAGCATCGAGGTCATCCACCACGAAAAGCGCACCGCCTTCCAGACCCGCGCCAGTGCTTTTGCCGAGTAGCCGTCGATCCCGGCCGCGGATTTTTCGTCGTAGAATTGGAGAAAGGCCTGCGAGAGGTAGTGTACGTCGCTGGCTGCGAGATTCAGGCCCTTGGCGCCGGTCGGCGGCACGATATGCGAGGCATCGCCCGCAAGAAACAATCGGCCGAACCGCATCGGCTCGGCGACGAAGCTGCGGAGGGGCGCGATGCTTTTCTCGATCGAGGGGCCGGTGACGAGCTCGTCGGCCGCCTTCTGGTCGAGGCGGCGCTTCAATTCGTCCCAGAACCGCTCGTCCGACCATTGGTCGACATGATCGTCGAGTGGGCACTGCACGTAATAGCGGCTGCGGTGGGTCGAGCGCATGGTGCAGAGTGCGAAGCCGCGCTCATGGTTGTTGTAGATCAGCTCGGGCGAGACTGGAGGTGTCTCCGAGAGGATGCCGAGCCAGCCGAACGGATAGACACGCTCATAGCTCGTGATGGCCGATGCCGGAACACTGGTGCGACTGATGCCATGGAACCCGTCACAGCCGGCGATGAAATCGCAGGCGATTTCGTGGCTGACGCCGTCCTTCACGTAGGTGACGCGCGGATTGTCGGTATCGAAATCATGCGGTTTCACGTCGGCCGCTGAGTAGATCGAGGTGAGGCCGGCCGCCTTGCGCGCGTTCATCAGGTCGAGGGTGACCTCGGTCTGGCCGTAGATCGTGACTGTCTTTCCGGTCGCGGCATGCATGTCGATGCGGTGCCGCGCCCCGGCAAACGCCAGTTCGACGCCGTGATGGACCAGGCCCTCACTATGCAGGCGGCTGGCGGCACCGACCTTGTCGAGCAGCGACACCGTGCCCTCTTCGAGCAGGCCGGCGCGGATTCGCCCGAGCACGTAGTCGGGGGTCTGCCGTTCCAGAATGACGTTGTCCACGCCATAATTGTGAAGTAGTTGCCCAAGCAACAGTCCGGCCGGACCTGCGCCTATGATTGCTACTTTTGTCCGCAATACCTGCTCCTCCCGATACGGTAGGCTTGAGCAACGCGCCCGCGCCGCGGGCGGCCGTCGTCAGCTTGCCATGGTAATTATATCATATAACAGTCTTCGCAAAGCGCGTCCGGGCGGAAATGCGTTCGCCGCAACGCGAGGTGTCGAAGCGGCCGGTATTGCGTCGGGGCGGGGAGCGTTTCACCTTGAACAAAGGTGCAGACTATATAACATGTTAACTAATGAGACCGGGCATGTGAAGCCTGCCGTCATGCAGAGGGAGAGGATGCGATGAAAAAGACCTTGTTGGCGCTTCTCGTAGTCGCTGGGGTCGCGCCGGCGTTTGGGCCCGCCTTGGCGCAGGACAAGACTGTCAATCTCAAGGTATCGCTGTGGGTGCCACCGGCGCATCCGCTGGTGCCGGCGACGCAGGCCTGGGCCGCCGACATCGAGAAGGCGTCGGGCGGCACCATCAAGGTCACGGTGTTCCCCTCCGAGCAGCTCGGCAAGGCATTCGACCATTACGACATGGCGCGCGACGGCATTGCCGATGTCACCTATGTCAATCCCGGCTACCAGCCCGGCCGATTTCCGATCGCGGCCGCCGGCCAGCTTCCATTTACCTTCTCCGACGGCAAGAAGGGCACGCTGGCGCTGAACGAGTGGTACCACAAATACGCGCCGACCGAGATGAAGGACACCAAGCTCTGCTTCGCGTTCATCCACGATCCCGGCGCGCTGCACGGCAAGAAGAAGATCCTGCTGCCGAGCGACCTCAACGGCGTGAAGGTGCGTCCGGCGCAGAGCACGATCGGGGAGATGGTGAAGATGTTCGGCGGCACCAATGTGCAGGCCTCGGCGCCGGAATCGCGTGACGCGATCGAGCGGGGTGTGGCAGACGCGATCACCTTCCCCTGGGGTTCGATCTTCCTGTTCGGCATCGACAAGGTGGTGAAGTACCACATGGATGTGCCGCTCTATTCAACGGTGTTCACCTACAATATCAACCTTGCCAAATACAATTCGATGTCGGACGCCCAAAAGAAGGTGATCGACGACCATTGCACGCCCGAATGGGCCTCCAAGGTCACCGATCCCTGGACCGATTTCGAGGCCAATGGCCGCACCAAGATGAAGGCGCTCGAGGGCCACGAGGTCTATCCGCTCACCGCGGATCAGCTTGCGGAGTGGAAAAAGGCGGTCAAGCCGCTGCGCGATAGCTGGGTGGAGGCGGTGAAGAAGGCGGGCGGCGACGCGGCCGCAATCGAGGCCGATCTGCAGGCCAAGCTGAAGAAGTTCGAGGCGGGGATCTGATCTCGTCATTCCGGGGCGCACGCCAGCGCGAACTGCGATGTGCGATTGCACATCTGAGAATTTCCTGCCGACAATCCAAATTCCGGGTTCGCTCGCGTGGCGAGCGTCCCGGAATGAAGGTTCCTGACATGATCGTTCGAAACCATGGCGGCTAATTCCGAAATGACCCAAGACGGCGCGCTTATCGGTCCGCCCGGACCGGCACACAAGAATATCATGGACCGCTTCATCGATTCGATCGAATGGATCGCGGCGTTCTTCGTCGGCATTGTTGCGCTCAACACGTTCACAGCAGTGTTCATGCGCAAATTCTTCGCGGTGACGATTCCCGATTATTACAATTTCGGCCAGTTCCTGCTCGGCATCCTGATCTTCTGGGGGATCGCGGCGACGAGCTATCGCGGCACCCACATTACCGTCGATCTGGTCTGGGCCAATGCCTCGCCGCGCTACCAGCGCTGGATCGATATCTTTGCGACGCTGGTGCTGCTGTTCGTGGTGACGGTGCAGACCTACACGCTGATCGATAAGGTGATCGATACCAAGAACGGCCATATCGTCACCATGGATCTGGGCGTTCCGATCTGGCCGTTCTTCCTGGTGTCGTGGATCGGCGACGTCTCCGCGGTGCTCTTGATCGCGATCCGCACCTACCGGCTGGTCTTCCATCCGGAAGACATCCATGACGTCAAGATCAAGACCGCGGAGTAGGCGGCAATGAGCAACGAGACCGTTGCCGTCGTCGGCTTTGTCAGCCTGTTCGTGCTGATGCTGTTGCGCGTGCCCGTCGGCATGGCGATGGGCCTCGTCGGCATCACCGGCTTTGGCTACCTCACCGGATTCGCGCCGGCGCTGAAGCTGGTCGGCCAGACCACCATGCGCACGGTGACGGATTATTCCTTCGGCGTGATCCCGATGTTCCTGTTGATGGGAGCGTTCGTCTCGGTCTCGGGCATCAGCCGCGAGCTGTTCCGCGCCGCCAACACCTTCGTCGGGCACTGGAGGGGCGGGCTTGGTATCGCGACTATCGCCGCCTGCGGCGGTTTTGCCGCCATCTCCGGCTCCTCGGTCGCGACCGCCGCGACTTTCTCGGCGGTCGCTTATCCCGAGATGCGACGCTTCGGCTATCCGCAATCCTTTGCGACCGGCGTGATCGCGGTCGGCGGCACGCTGGGGGCAATGCTGCCGCCGTCCACCGTGCTCGCGGTCTACGGCATCATCACCCAGCAGGACATCGGCAAGCTCTTCATCGCCGGCGTGGTGCCGGGCCTGCTCGCGATTCTCATGCATATGATCACGATCGGCATCATCGGCGTCGCGCGGCCGGGCTTCCTGCCGGCCGGCAAGCGGGCGTCGTGGCGCGAGCGCCTGGTCGCGCTGCGCGACGTCTGGTCGCCGCTGCTGCTGTTTCTGTTCGTGATCGGCGGCCTCTATGGCGGCTTCTTCATCCCGACTGAAGCCGGTGCCGTCGGCGCCGTCGGCGCCTTCATCATCGGCATCATCAGAGGCAAGCTCACCAGGGACGGCATCCTGCAATCGCTGCTGCAGTCGACGCGCACCGCGGCGGCCGTGTTCACCGTGCTGATCGGCGCGCTCTGCTTCGGCTATTTCCTTACCATCACCCAAACGCCGCAGAACGTGACCACCTTCCTCACCGGGCTCGGCATCGGCCCCTATGGCGTGCTGGCGCTGATCCTCTTGATGTACCTGGTGCTCGGATGCCTGATGGACGCGATGGCGATGGTGATCCTCACGGTGCCGATCGTGTTCCCGGTCGTGACCTCGCTCGGCTTCGATCCGATCTGGTTCGGCATCGTCATCGTCATGACGGTCGAGCTCGGCCTGATCCATCCACCGGTTGGCATGAACGTGTTCGTGATCAAGAGCGTCATCAAGGATGTCAACATGTCGACGATCTTCGTCGGCGTGCTACCCTTCGTGGTGACCGACCTGATCAGGCTCGTGATTCTGATCCTGTTCCCGTTGCTCGCGACGTGGCTGCCGCAACGCATGATCGGCTAAATTCATGACACCAGAGATCCAGACCCGATACGCCTTCACCATCACCGCGTTGATCGGCCCGGTGACGTCGGCGGGCGAGACCGGTAGCGGCGTCCGCCGTATCATCCCGATCATCGGCGGCGAGGTGAAGGGCGAGAGGATCAACGGCAAGGTTTTGAGCTTCGGCGCCGACTTCCAGATCGTCCGGCCGAACGAGCTGATCGATCTGGAAGCCAAATACGCCTTCGAGACCGACGACGGCGCGGTGGTCTATGTCGAGAACAGGGGCATCCGCTTCGGGCCGGTTGAGCTGTTGCAAAAGCTGAAGCGCGGCGAACCGGTCGACCCGCAACTGATCTACTTCCGCACCGTGCCGCGATTCGAGACGGGCAGTGAGAAATACCGCTGGCTGATGGAGCACATCTTCATCGCCTCCGCCGCCCGTCACGCCGATCGCGTCGTAATCGACGTGCATCAGGTGTTGTAACAGTCTTCATCCTTCCCTGAAGGGGGAAGCCAAAGTGTTCCGCACGGTGGGAGCCAGCCGCCACGTATTGACTCTTCTCTCTATCGTTATAAAACATAACTATTCTGGAGAGGAAGCAATAGCGATGGGAAACGCCGCCTCCACCGCGAGTGATGCCTTGCCGCTCGAGATCGAGACGCGAGGTGCGGTGCTGGTCGTGGGGCTCAACCGTCCCGCCAAGCGCAATGCGCTGAACGACGGCATCATTCTGGCGCTGCGGGATTGCTTTTCGGCGATTTCAGACGAGATCGGCGCCGTGGTCATCCATGGCATCGGCGATCACTTCTCCTCCGGCCTCGACCTTTCCGAACTGACCGAGCGAGATGCGACCGAAGGTCTCGTGCACTCGCGGATGTGGCATCGCGTGTTCGACCGCATCCAGTATTGCCGCGTGCCTGTGATCGCCGCGCTAAAGGGCGCGGTGATCGGCGGCGGGCTCGAGCTTGCCTGCGCGGCGCATATCCGCGTCGCCGAGCCGTCGGCCTATTTCGCGCTGCCCGAGGGCCAGCGCGGCATCTTCGTCGGCGGCGGAGGTTCCGTGCGGCTGCCGCGGCTGATCGGCGTGCCGCGGATGACCGATATGATGCTCACCGGCCGCGTCTATTCCGCGACCGAGGGCGCGGCGTATGGTTTCTCGCAATATCTCACCGAAGCGGACGGCGCGCTGTCGAAGGCGCTGGAACTCGCCGAACGCGTCGCGGCGAACGCGCCGCTGACCAATTTCGCCGTGCTGCAGGCGCTGCCGATGATCGCGGAGGCCAACCCGCAAACGGGTCTATTGATGGAATCGCTGATGGCGACCGTGGCGCAGAGCGACAAGGAAGCCAAGAAGCGCATCCGCGCATTTCTCGATCGCAAGACCGCGAAGGTGAAGCCGACATGAGCGCGCGGTGGAGCCTGATCGGTCCCGCCGAGGGCGCGCATCCGCTGCGGCCGATTTCGTTCGGCAATCCCGCGGTCACGATCGAGGGTCGCGACGACGGCACGATTTACCTGCGCCCGAAGGCGAAGCTCGCCGCCTATCCGACGCGCATCACCGACCGTCTGCATCATTGGGCCAGGGTCGAGCCGCACCGCGTATTCATGGCCGAGCGCAATGCCGGCGGCGGCTGGCGCCAGATCACCTACGCGCGATTGCTGGAGACCTCGCGGCACATCGCGTCCGCGCTGATCGGGCGCGGACTCTCGGCCGAGCGGCCGATCGTGATCCTGTCGGGCAATTCGATCGATCACGCGCTGATCGCGTTCGGCGCGCTCTATGCCGGCATTCCCTTCTGCCCGGTCTCGCCGGCCTATTCGCTGGTGTCGCGCGACTTTGGCAAGCTCAACTTCCTGATCAGGCTGCTGACGCCGGGCCTCGTCTTCATCGACGACGCCGACAAATTCGCGGCTGCGCTGCTTGCGAATGTGCCGCCGCGCGTCGAGATCGCCGCGACCCGGGGTGCTCTCCCCGGCCGCAGTGTAACGCGGCTCGCCGATCTCGTCGCTACGCCGGAAGATGCGCGCCTCGATGCCATCAACGAAGGCATAGGCCCGGATACGATCGCGAAATTCCTGCTGACCTCGGGCTCGACGGGCAATCCGAAGGCTGTCGTCAATACCCAGCGCATGATCTGCGCCAACCAGGTAATGCTGCGCGAGACTCTCGCGTTCCTCAAGGACGAGCCGCCGGTCATCGTCGACTGGCTGCCCTGGAATCACACCTTTGGCGGCAACCACAATATCGGGCTCACGCTGTACAACGGAGGCTCGATGTATCTCGACGAAGGCAAGCCGATGCCCGGCGGCATCGAGGAGACGGTGCGAAACCTGCGCGAGATTTCGCCGACGGTCTATTTCAACGTGCCGAAGGGCTACGAATCGCTGCTGCCCTACCTGCGCGACGATGCTGCCTTGCGGGCAAGATTCTTTGATCGCCTCCATGCGATGTTCTTCTCGGGCGCGGCACTGTCGCCATTCATCTGGAACAGCTTCGACGAACTCGCGGTGCGGGAGAAGGGTTATCGCGTGCCTGTCCTGACTGGCCTGGGCGCGACCGAGACCTCGCCGTTCTTCATGTCGGTCCGTCCCGACACCAGCCGTTCGGGCCATGTCGGTCTCCCCGTGCCGGGCAATGACGCCAAGCTTGTGCCGAACAACGGCAAGCTGGAGGTTCGCGCCAGGGGGCCAAACGTCACGCCGGGCTATTGGCGTCAGCCGGAGCTGACCGCCAAGGCGTTCGACGAGGAAGGCTTCTACAAGTTCGGCGACGCGCTGCGGCCGGCCGATCCGAACGACTTCGACGCGGGCTTCGATTTCGACGGCCGTATCGCCGAGGATTTCAAGCTTGCGAGCGGCACCTGGGTCAGTGTCGGCCCCTTGCGCGCGCGCTTCGTCGGCACCTGTGCGCCGCTGGTGCGTGACGTCGTGATCGCCGGCATCAATCGTGACGAAATCGCCGCTCTCGTGATCCTCGATTTGGACGGTTGCCGCCTGATCAATCCCGCCCTTGCCGCCAACGACATCGCCGCGGCAGCGGCCGATCCGCACGTCCGTGCCGCCTTTCGCGAGCGCTTCACGCGGTTTTTCGCCAGCGCCACCGGCTCGTCGAACCGCATCGCACGCGCGATGCTGCTCGATGCGCCGCTGTCGATCGATCGCGGCGAGGTCACCGACAAAGGATCGATCAACCAGCGCGCGGTGCTCGAGCATCGCAGCTCGCTGATCGAGATGCTTTATGCGCCGGCGCCGCCGGCTTCCGTGATCACGATCGCATCATGATTGAGGGTAAATCATGTTCGTCCATCGGCGCGATGTGCAGATTCAGTGGGGCGATTGCGACCCCGCAAATATCGTCTACTATCCGCGCTACTTCGCGATGTTCGACGACTCGACCTCGATCATGTTCGAAGCTGCCGGTTTCTCGAAGCAGGATATCATCCGGAAATACGGCCTGGTCGGTATTCCCATGGTTGATACGCGGGCGAAATTCCACATCCCGTCGACCCATGGCGACTGGATCACGATCGAGAGCCGGATCGACAGCATCAGGCGCTCGAGCTTCGAGGTGGTGCACAGGGTGTTCAAGGGCGAAGCGCTGGCGATCGAAGCATTCGAGACCCGCGTGCTGGTCGGCAGGCATCCGGACGATCCCAACAAACTGAAATCGGCGCCGTTTCCGCAGGAGATTGTTGACCGTTTCATGAAGGGCTGACGTGTGCGCTGTCATGACCTAAAGAAGGGGCTGAAACGGCCCACAAAACTGGTTTAAACCCAAAAAAGCATACCTTCAGGGAGGATTGAATGAAGAAGGCCTATCTCGCCGCGGCGGCGGTTGCGGCGACGCTCGCGTTGCCGGGTTCGCAGGCGTCGGCGCAGACCACCGAAATCACCATCGGTATCTCGATTTCGACAACGGGGCCTGCGGCAGCGCTTGGCATTCCCGAGCGTAACGCGCTCGATTTCGTGCCGAAGGAGATCGGCGGCGTGCCGCTGAAGCTGATCGTGCTCGATGACGGCGGCGACCCGACAGCGGCGACCACCAATGCGCGGCGCTTCGTCACCGAATCCAAGGCCGACATCATCATGGGCTCGTGCACCACGCCGCCGACGATCGCGGTGTCGACGGTCGCCAACGAGGCCGGCATTCCGCATTTCGGCCTCGCGCCGTTCCCGATCAACGAAGCGCGCATGAAGTGGTCGGTCGACCTGCCGCAGTCGATCCCGATCATGGGCAAGGTGCTCTACGAGCACATGAAGGCGCATGGCATCAAGACCGTCGGCTATATCGGCTACTCGGATTCCTATGGCGACCTCTGGGTCAACGACTTCAAGGCGCAGGCCGTGCCGATGGGTCTGACCATGATCGACGAGGAGCGCTTTGCGCGTCCGGATACGTCTGTCGCGGGCCAGGTGCTGAAACTCGTCGCCGCCAACCCCGACGCCATTCTGGTCGGTGCGTCCGGCACCGCCGCGGCGCTGCCGCAGAGCGCGCTGCGCGAGCGCGGCTACAAGGGGCTGATCTACCAGACCCACGGCGCCGCCAGCATGGACTTCATCCGCATCGCCGGTGCAGCCGCGGAAGGCGTGATCATGGCGTCCGGTCCGGTGATGTCGCCGGAGACCCAGCCGGACTCGGCGCTGACCAAGAAGCCGGGCCTTGCGCTCAACACCGCCTATGAGGCGAAGTATGGCCCGAACAGCCGCAGCCAGTTCGCCGGCCACTCCTACGACGCCTTCGAAGTCTTGAAGCGCGTCATCCCGGTGGCGCTGAAGGCCGGCAAGCCCGGCACGCCGGAATTCCGAGAGGGCATCCGTCAGGCCTTCATCAGCGAAAAGGAAATCGCCGCGACCCAGGGCGTCTACAACTGGACCGAAAAAGACCGTTACGGACTGGACGACCGCTCGCGGATCCTGCTGACAGTGAAGGACGGGAAATACGTGCCGGCGATGTGAACTGATTGCGGGTTCAAGAAACGAAGAAGCCGGTCTCCAAGCGAGGCCGGCTTTTTCTTCATCCCCTGAAGGACAGGGCGATCGCATTTGCTGGCGGGGTCGGACCGCTTCATCGGTTTTCCCACAGACGCGCCACGCCCGGCCATGACGACGCGGAAACGCCAGCGCCGAAGCCCGCCGACGCGGCCTCCGCGTCGCGAGATCACAACGGGTTGTCGGGACGCACAGGCAACGTGAATGCAAAAGCAGTTCCTGTCGGCTCGGCCGCGGTCGCCCACAATCGTCCTTCGTGCGCCTCAATGATTGAGCGGCAGATCGAGAGGCCCATTCCCAACCCGCTAGGCTTGGTCGTGTAGAAGGGAGAAAAGACTCGATCGATGCTCTCGGGCGCCATGCCGGGGCCCGAATCCTGCACCACGATGCGTATTTCCTTCTGGTTCGCTTTGTCGGTGTTGATTAGCAGTTGTCGCGTTCTTTTGTCTGAGTCACTCATCGCTTCGACTGCGTTCATGATCAGGTTGAGGATGACTTGTTGCAATTGGACTCGATCCCCTTGAACAGGCGGTAGCCCCTCAGTGAGCTGCGTCTCAACGGAGACATGGTTCTTGGCCACTTCGTGTCGGATCAGTGCAACGACCTCGAGGATCGCTTCGTTGATAGCTAGCGCGTCCCTTCGCGGAGGGGTCTTCTTGATGAAGGAACGTATTCTATCGACGATCTCCTGGGCGCGTTTGACGTCATTGACGATCCGTCCGAGTCCCTCTTTTGCCTTCGCGAGATTGGGTGGCTCGGTGCTCAACCATCGCAATGCGCTCTCAGCACTAACCGCCGTGGCCGTGATCGGCTGGGTGACTTCATGCGCAATCGACAATGACAGCTGGCCGATTGCGGAAACGCGGTTTGCGTGCGCTAATTCCAGCCCAATCTGGCGATGCCGTTGCTCGCTTTCGCGGAGCGCGAGTGCTGCCTTCTTGCTGTCGGTCAGGTCGAGCACGAAGGCAACACCTTCCTTTGGCGTTCCTTCGAACATCGTCATTCCGACCAGGACCGGCACATGACCAATGTTTCTTTGGACGTATTCCGTCTCGTATGGATGGATCATTTCGGACGCCGTTAGCTTGGACAGGCGTTGCTTGTCGACACTGCGCGTTTCGGCGGGAATCAATTCCGTCCAGCGCTTGGAGAGGAGATCGTCGCGGCTGTAGCCAGTAATGCGGAGAAAGGCGTCATTCGCGTCAACGATCCGATCGTCAGGACCCCAGATGAAGATACCGACGATGTTGGCGTCGATCAGGCGACGCACCCTCGCTTCCCGTCCTTGAAGCTCGACGAGGAGTTCGACGAAGCCGATAGATATGGAAGCCACCGCGAACAGAGTGACAAGCCAGCTGAGGTTGCGATGAAGAGCCTCCATGGCCACCATTGCTTCGTCCATCGCGGTGAACCTGGGAAGGACGTGCATGATCGCGAGATCGGCCGCATAAAATGAAGCAAGGGCCAACAGCCCCGAGTTGATCAGCAGCAGACTGATCCGCGTCCGTCCGAAGCGCTTTCCAGGACTGATCCGCCGGCAACGCCATACGCCATAGACGGCAACCGCTATGATCAGGAGATCGATAGCCGTCATCAGAGGCACGGAATTCCAGATCATGGCTTCGTCCGTAGCGCGGTCGAATGAATTAGGTCACATGTCACATGCGCATGGTGTAGCGTCAATTATTCGGAACAGCTAGAGGGTGCTGGCGCTTGGTGACCAGCCAGGTGTCCGGTCATGGTTCATCGCGCCCATATTGACGTGTCTGCTTTTGCGCCGGACTGGGACCAGGCTGACATGAAAAATAAATGCCTGCGAAGGGCCTAGGCCGCTTGCGTAAGGTTGCGGCAAACTGGACGGGGTTCGGCGAGGTTACCGGGGGCAGTCAGCGGAGAAGAGCCACCACGGCCAATGCCGTCGATCCGATCCTGGCGAAGACCACTAAAGCGGTGAAAAACCGGTCGTCCCTTTCCAGGTCAAGGTTGGCATCAGGTTGTGACCGTCCCATGACGGACCGAAATTGCAGCGGCAGCCAAAAGGACAGGAGCCATCCGCCACCCGCCGCTGTTCTCTAACACAGCCTGTGCACTTTTCCGGATCATGCTTTAAATCGCGCTCTCGCCTTCGTGCTGAAAGCCGAGATAGCTCGCGGCGACGCGTTTGTTGGAGGCGATCTGCTTTGCCGTGCCGCTGAGCACGAATTCGCCGAGCTCCATCACATAGGCGCGGTCGGCGATTTGCAGGGCAGCCTGGGCGTTCTGCTCGACCAGCAGCACCGAGACGCCGGCGGTGCGAAGTTCGCTGACGGTTCGAAAAATGTCCGCGACGATGATGGGGGCAAGCCCGAGGCTCGGCTCGTCCAGCATCAGCAGCTTCGGCGCGCCCATCAGCGCGCGGCCCATGGCGAGCATCTGCTGCTCGCCGCCGGACAACGTGCCGGCGAGCTGCTTGCGTCGCTCCTTGAGGCGCGGGAACAGCGTGTAGACCTTTTCGAGCGAGGTCGCGGCGGTTGCCTTGGCGATCCGGAACGCGCCGAGCTGCAGATTGTCCTCGACATTCATGGTGCCGAACAATTCGCGGTGCTCCGGCACGAGGCTCAGACCGGACGCGACGCGATCCTCGATGTCTGATTGCGCCATGTCGATGCCGGCGAAGGTGGTGCGTCCCTTCAGCGGCAGGATGCCCATGATGGCGTTGAGCAGCGTGGTCTTGCCAGCGCCGTTCGCGCCGATGATGGTTACGATTTCGTTGTCACCGACGTCGAGCGATACGCCGCGCACGGCCTCGACCTTGCCGTAGGAGATGTGGACATCGGCAACCGTCAACAGCGCGCTCATGCGGCGGCTCCGAGATAGGCCTTGATCACGTCGGGATTGGCCTTGATCGCGGCCGGCGTGCCCTCCGCGATCTTGGTGCCGAAATCGAGCACCACGATGCGGTCGGCGAGATCCATCACGAAGCCCATGTCGTGCTCGACCAGGAGCACCGACATGCCGCCGTCGCGCAACTGGCGCAACAGGGCAGCGAGACGCTGCTTTTCCAAATGCCGCAGGCCCGCGGCGGGCTCGTCGAGCAGCAGCAGCATCGGATCGACGCAGAGCGCGCGCGCGATCTCGACGATGCGCTGCTGGCCCAGCGAGAGCGAGCCCGCAAGCTGGTCGATCTGGTCGGACAGGCCGACGCGCTCGATCTGCCGGGCGGCTTCCGCGAGTAATCTTGCCTCGTCAGCGCGATCGAGCCGCAGCATGCTGGAGATCGCGCCGGAGGACCCTCGCAGATGCGCGCCGATCGCGACGTTTTCCAGCACCGTCATGTCCGGCACCAGCTTGACATGCTGGAAGGTTCGGGAAACCCCGAGCTTGACCACCTCCTGCGGCGGCGCGTTCTCGACCTCCTTGCCGAGCACGAAAATCTTGCCGCTGGTGGCGGTCAGCACGCCGGTGATCAGGTTGAACGTGGTGCTCTTTCCGGCACCGTTCGGACCGATCAGTGCGACGATCTCTCGGGCATTCACCTCGAAGGAGACATCGTTGACGGCGACCACGCCGCCAAACTGCTTTCGTGCCTTCTCGATGTGAAGCAGCACTCCGGACGTCGCCGGCGCTCGTCCGCGGGCCGGCAGCTTCAGCGATGTGTCCGGCGTCTTGCGCGCGGGCTTGAACGGCAGCCGCGACATCAGCCACGGCCAGACCCCGGAGGGCGCGAGTTGCAGCAGCAGCACCAGCATGATGCCGAACACAATCGTCTCCAGCTGGCTCTGGCCGCCGAAAATGTAGGGCAAATAGCTTTGCAGCACCTCCTTGAGGATCACGACGATGCCGGCGCCGAGCACTGCGCCCCAGACGTAGCCCGCGCCGCCGACCACCGCGATAAAGAGATATTCGATGCCCGCCTGGGCGCCGAACGGCGTCGGGTTGGCCGCGCGCTGGAAATGCGCATAGAGCCAGCCGGACAGGCCGGCCAGCACCGCGGCATAGATGAACACCAGCAGTTTTGCGCGCGGCGTCTGCACGCCGAAGGCCTCGGCCGCGACATGGCCGCGGCGCAGGGCGCGGATGGCGCGACCGGTGCGGGAATCCAGCAGGTTCATGGTGAGAATCGCCGCGATCAGCACCGCAATCCAGATCGCGTAATAGATCGTGTCGGGGCTCAGCATCCTGAAGCCGCCGATCGAGAGCGGCGGAATGCCGGAGATGCCGTCATTGCGGCCGAGGAATTCGAGCTTGCTGAACAAATAGAACAGGCCGATGCCCCAGGCGATGGTGCCGAGCGGCAGGTAGTGGCCGGACAGTCGCACCGTGACGATGCCGAGCAGCACGGCGGCAATGCCGCTGACCAGCAGCGAGGCCGGCAGTGTCAGCCAGGGCGAGACGCCATAGGCCGTGGTCAATACCGCCGTGGTGTAGGCGCCGAAGCCGCAGAAGGCGGCCTGGCCGAACGAGGTGAGGCCGCCGACGCCGGTGAGCAGCACGAGCCCCATCGCAACCAGCGCGGCGAGGCCGATATTGTCCAGGAGCACGATCCAGAACGGGGGGATGCCCGGAATGAACGGGATCACCGCGATGACAATTGCGAAGATGACGAGAGGAAGCCGTTGCGTCACCGCGCTCAATCCTTCTCTTCTTCCACTGCGGGCGCCGCGAGCGAGCGCAGCACCAGCACGGGAAGGATCAGCGTGAACACGATGACTTCCTTGAAATTGCTGGCATAGAACGATGAGAACGCCTCGACGATGCCGACCAGGATGGCAGCGACCGCGGTGAGGGGATAGCTGACGAGGCCGCCGATGATCGCGGCGATGAAGCCTTTCAGGCCGATCAGGAATCCAGTGTCGTAGTAGAGCGTCGTGATGGGCACGATCAGGATGCCGGATATCGCGCCGATGACGGAAGCGAGCAGGAACGCGATCTGGCCCGACAGCGTGGTACGAATGCCGACGAGGCGGGCGCCGAGCCGATTGACGGCGGTCGCCCGCAGCGCCTTGCCGGTCTTGCTGTAGCCGAAGAACAGCCACAGCGCGATGATGAAGGCAATCGTCAGGCCGTAGACCGCAAGGCTCTGGCCGGTGAAGCGCAGCGGACCCGCGGTCAACGCGACGTTTGACAGCGCAGGGCCGCGCAGGCCTTCGGCGCCGAAGAACACCAGCCCCAGTCCCTGCAGCGCGAGGTGGCAGCCGACGGACGCGATGAGGAGCACCAGCACCGAGGTGTGTGCAATCGGCTGGAATGCGATGCGGTAGAGGAAGAGCCCGATCGCCGCGACGATCAGAAGCGATAGCGCGATGTTGACCGCGATCGGCGTCTTGGGGCCGGCGACCGCATAGGTGACGGCGAGTAACGCTATGGGGAAGGCGATATTGAGCGCGGCCGAACGCAAGACGAGCCGCGCACGCAGCGCCTTGCGCGCAAAGAACAGATCGAGGCCGAAGGCGACGATGCCCATCGCGACCGCGAGCCGCACGGTGCCGGGCACCTGCCCGGTCGCCAGCATGGCGTAGCTCAGCGCGCCATAGGTGACGAACTCGCCCTGCGGAATCAGGATTACCCGCGTGACCGCAAACACCAGCACCAGGGCCAGCCCGAGCAACGCGTAGATCGCGCCATTGGTGACGCCGTCCTGCAGCAGGAACAGCAAGATCGTCGTGTTCAAGACCGAGCGCTCCCCCTCAAGCGTCGGGCCGCCGCAACCAAAGCGAAAGGCCGAGGCCAGCCGATATCGGGTGTTGAATTCCGCCGATATTTGATATAGTGAATAACAATTATCAAATATAATCTCAAGGCCGCGGGGCGCTGCGGAGATCTTTGTACCGGGATTGCGAGCCTGGAGCGATGACTGTTTCCAAGACTGCCGCCGACGCCGTCAGGCCATCCCGTTCCCTGCGCAAGGAACCGGTCGATCCTGCCTTGGACGACAGCATGCTGCAACTGGGCGAACTGTCCGGACTGCTTGGCTATTCGTTGAAGCGCGCCCAGCTCAAAGTGTTCGAGGACTTCCTGCGCTGCGTTGAGCCGTTGCAGCTTACGCCAGCGCAATTTTCGGTGCTGCTGCTGCTCGACAACAATCCCGGCCGCAACCAGACCGAGATCGCCAATACGCTCGGCATCCTCCGCCCGAATTTCGTCGCCATGCTCGACGGGCTCGAAGGCCGCGACCTTTGCGCGCGGATGCGCTCCACCAACGATCGCCGCTCCCACATCCTGGTCCTGACCGACAAGGGCCGCGCGGTGCTGGCGCGGGCGAAAAAGCTCGTCTCCAGCAAGCACGAGGCGCGGCTGATGGAGGTTCTCGGCCCCGCCAATCACGCGGCGATGCTGGAGATGCTGGCGAAGCTCGCGCGGGAGTTTTGAGCACCGCTATCTGTCGTCATTGCACGCGAGGCAACCCAAATCTCCATCGGGAGGAGGAGTGGATTGCCTGGTCGGCGGATGCGTGGTCGAACCTGACGGCATTTGCCACGCGCATCGGCTCAATTGTCGCCTCCGGCGTTTCAGCCTCCAAGCATTGGCTTACTGCGCTTGGCCTTTGTTGCTGTCTCGAACGATATGCTTCACGGCGCGAGTTGCTTCGCGACCAGAGACACCGAGCGACCGCAGGATGGCCACGACGGCGGAGGGCATGTCCGAGCTCCGCAAATTTCCCTCGCTCGCCGACCGCATCACCTGGAGAACGATTCCGACGACGATCGCGGTGCCGAGATCAGGTGATATTTCGGAGATTCGGCCTTTGCGCGCAGCTTGATGCAAATCGTCGGCGAGAAGGCCCCGCGCCTTGCTTCCTACGGTGGGAAATGACCAGGCGTACCGGGCAACAAGGCCTCCCCACTTGGGATTGACGGCCGCCTGATGCAGGAACGTGTAGCACCCATCCGCAATTCGTTCGACAGGGTCAAAGATCGCGCGACGCGGCTGCAATAGATCCACGAACGTCTCTGTCAGCTCGTCCGCGACTGCCATTTGAACGGCCTCTATGTTCTTGAAATGAACATACAGAGTGCCTTTGGCAACGCCTGCCTCGCGTACCACATCCTCAACCGTTACGGATTCAACCGCCTGCTTCGCATAAAGTGAGCGCGCCGCGCCGAGCAACTGCTCGCGGGTCCGCGCACTTCTTGCGCGCCCAATTTCGGCGCGCCTCGCTCGATCAATCTTCACCACCAGAAAACCCAGCGAACCCTCTTCGGTTCCCATTTCGATGTTGACATTCATCTCAAATTGACCGAATAGTCAATTTGAGGGATGCAAGATCATACGCATTTTTGTGGAAGTTTTTTATTCGGGCGCGGGATCCCGCCACAACGCCGGAAGTGAGTAAGCCCCAGCCATCATTGAAAAGGGATACTGAACGATGAGCCGCCAACTCGCCATGGCCATATCGGTACTGATCCTCAGCGTGTGCGGTGCGACCGCGCAGACCGAGCTTTCCAAATATGCCGACGCAAAGGGCTACATCGACGTCCAAAAACTGACCTGCGCGCAATTGGCCGGTACATATCAGGAAGATGCCGACTTTCTCGGTGTCTGGTACAGCGGCTGGTATAATGGACTAGCTAAAAAGCACGCGATCAATGTGCCGCGCGTAAAGGACAACATCCACAACGTCATCGTATACTGCAAGGCACATCAGGACATCACGGTAATCAAGGCGATCGATATCATTCTCAAGGCCGAGAAGAACTAAGCGGGGGCCGGCCGACCTGGAATTTACAGGTGCGGTGTCTCGGGAGGGCAACATCCTCATGTCCAGATTTCGTTTTTGCATTGCGGCTTTGCTGGCGACCTTGGCCTTGTCATCATTGTGCAGTTTCCCTGCACTTGCCCAGCCGCAGGGTACCAAGGCGGGAGTGCTGACCTGCAAACTTTCGCCATCGATCGGACTGATCATCGGCTCCAGGCAGCGCATGTCGTGCCGCTACGTCCCGGACAATGGCGGCGCGCCCGAGTTTTATACCGGCGTCATGAACAATATCGGCCTCGATATCGGAATCACGGCCGGTGGCGCTTTGGCCTGGGGTGTGATCGCGCCAACCAGTGGTCCGATGCGTGGCGCTCTCGCCGGGACCTATGTGGGGGCATCCGGCTCGATCGGCGTGGGCGTAGGCGTGGGCGCCAATGTGCTGGTCGGTGGATCGCACCGCTCGATCTCCCTGCAGCCGCTTTCAGTCGAAGGATCCATCGGGGTCAATCTGTCGCTTGGCGTTTCAGGTCTCACCCTGAATTGGGTGCCGCGATAAGGACGCCCGGACGATCGGCCTTGGCGTCCAATCTCGAACACAGGGAACGCTGCCCCTCAGTCATCAAAGGATTATCGATGAGAATCCTGAAGCACACTCTGGTCAAATCGGCGGCTCTTCTCCTGATCGGCTACGGCGCCGTCCCGGTCGCTCATGCGCAGTCCGATATTGCCAAGACATTCGTCGACCGGCTGCTTGGCCAGGTGGCGAAGCTGGAAAAATCCTGCGCAAAGGACATCAAGAAGTACTGCGCCACGGTCACGCCGGGCGAGGGGCGCGTGATCTACTGCATGCAGGCCCATGAGGACAAGATCGGTCCGGGTTGCGCCTACGATCTCGCGGATGCGGTCCTGTTGCTGCAGGCGTCAAACGATGCCTTGAAGGAAGCTCTGAGCGCCTGCCGCACGGACATCGCGACCAAGTGCGGAAAGATTCAGCCAGGCAAGGGCCGCGTCGCGGCCTGTCTCGTCGCGGAAAAGTCCAACGTTTCGAAGGACTGTGCGGCCGCCATCGAGAAGGTCGAGAACGTGAAGGTTCAATAGCAGTCTATTTTTTGGAGGCCATCAAATTGCACTCAACCTTTACCGCTTTATTTGCCGCCGTCGGAAGCTTCATCAGCCTGTCCGCCATGGCCGCCGATTTACCCGCCCGTCCGGAGTCCCCTGCGCCCGTTGTTCCTTCACCGGTATTTTCGTGGACCGGCTTCTATCTGGGCGGCGAGCTCGGATGGATCCGGACCGATCCTGAATACACCACTGGGGCGGTGTTGTTGGGGACGCCGTTCGTCGTCACGGCTGCGTCCGGCAAGGACGGCCTGAGCTACGGATTTTTGGCCGGCTACAATTACCAGATGGGCAATGTGGTTCTCGGCATCGAAGGCGAGTTCGAGGGCTGGACTGTCGGCAAGATCAGGTACACGTCGGTCACAGGAGATTTTCTCACCGCGCACAGCAAATGGGGCGGCTCGGTGCGTGGGCGGCTAGGCTATGCGGTCGATCGCGCCCTGTTCTATGTGACGGGCGGTGCCGCCTTCATTTCGACCGAGACGTTGATCCCAACGACAGGTATCACAATCGGAAGCGACGACACGCGCGTCGGGTGGACCGTTGGCACGGGTATTGACTACGCCTTCTCGAACCACTGGTTTACGGGCCTGGAGTATCGCTACTCGCAATATCAATCCAAGTCATTCGTGTATCCGATTCCGGTGCTGAACCTCGGCACGATCGGGCTGAAGCAGGACCTGAGCAACAATCAGGTTACGGCTCGCATAGGCTATAAATTCTAGGCACAACCACGAGCAGGGTCAGCGAACGGCTGACCTCTCGTCCCGCGGGATCGCGAGACGACGTCTTCGGTCAACCACGGCCGATACGTCGGTGAGGTCCGTCGATCTCGCAGAGCTCTCCCATGGCTCCCACTACTCCGAGGAGACAAAATGAATTGCCGGCCCACTGACAAATCGCCACGCCCGCAGAGCACCGATGGCATCAGCCGCCGCGATCTCTTGTTGAATGGAAGCTCCGCCGTCGCCGCCGCGTCCATTGCTTGGCTGGCTCCAGCGAGCATCAGGCCGGCGATGGCACAATTGCCCTCGCGACAGCCGCACATCGTCTACATTGTCGCGGATGATCTGGGATGGAAGGACGTCGGGTTCCACGGCTCCGATATCAAGACCCCCAACATCGACAAGCTGGCGCAGGATGGAGCTCGGCTCGAGCAATTCTACGTTCAGCCGATGTGTACGCCGACCCGTGCAGCCTTGATGACAGGCCGGTATCCCTGCCGGTACGGCCTCCAGACCCTGGTCATTCCCACGCCCAGCAAATACGGCCTGCCCACCGACGAATGGCTGCTACCCCAAGCGCTCAGGGAAGCAGGCTATCGGACCCTCATGGTGGGGAAATGGCATCTGGGACATGCCGACCGCAAGTTCTGGCCGCGTCAGCGCGGGTTCGACTATCACTATGGATCGATGGTCGGCGAGGTCGATTACTACACCCACTCATCGGCGAACGTGCTCGACTGGTACCGCAACGACCGACCGGTGCAGGAGCAGGGTTACGTCACCCAGTTGTGGGGCGCCGATGCTGTCGCGCAGGTCAACGCGCATGATCCCAGGACGCCGCTCTTTCTCTACCTGGCCTTCACGGCTCCGCATTCGCCGTATCAGGCCCCAAAGGAATATGTCGACGGATACCAGCATATCGAGGATCCGACACGGCGCGCCTACGCCGCCATGATCACGTGCATGGACGACGAAATCGGCAAGCTGATCTCCGCGCTCGAAAAGAAGAACATGCGCGATAACACGTTGATCGTTTTCATGAGCGACAATGGTGGCAACCAGACCGCACTCCTTGCCGGGGATAGCGACGTCTCGAAACTGAAGCTGCCCGCCGACAATGGTCCCTATCGCGGCGGCAAGGGCACGCTGTACGAAGGCGGCACGCGTGTTGCAGCGCTTGCGAACTGGCCTGGACGTATCAAGCCCGGCGAGGTGAAAGAGATGATGCACGTGGTGGACATGTATCCCACGCTCGCCGGGCTCGCAGGAGCCGGCTTCGCCAAGGCAAAGCCGCTGGATGGGATGGATGTCTGGCCGGCCATCAGCATGGGCGGTCCCTCGCCACGGCAGGAAATCGTCTACAACATCGAACCGTTTCGTGGCGGCGTGCGCATCGGCGACTGGAAGCTGATCTGGCGAACGCCGCTTCCCTCCGCGCTCGAACTCTACAACATCCCGCAAGACCCCTCCGAAAAGGCCAATCTCGCGGACAGCAATCCTTCGAAGGTCGCGGAGCTGCAAAAGCGCATCGAGCAGCTTGCCAGGGAAAGCGCCAAACCCCTGTTCATGATCGATGCTTTCGCGGCCGTGAAGGGTGCCGCGCATGGTCCGCCCTCGCTCCCCGATGATGAGGGCTACTTCACGCAAGGCGATTGAAGCGGCGGGACTGCTGGTCGCGTGGCTCCCGATGAATCAGGCTGTGCCATGCGCGAAGAGTTGCCCTACTGATCCACCAGGATCACCCTGACATCGTTGACGTTCGTCAACGTCGGGCCCGTCAGCAGCAAATCGCCGGTCTGCGCAAAGAATCCCGTCGCGTCGTTGTTCTCCAGATACGCCTTGGGATCGAGCCCGAGCGATTTCATTTTCGCGAACGTCGCCTGGTCGATCAGCGCGCCGGCCGGGTCGGTGGCGCTGCCGGCGCCGCCATCGGCACCGTCGGTGTCGCCGGCAAGCGCCGAGATGTTCGGCGTATCCTTCAGCAGGTCGGCGAGCGCGAGTGCGTATTCCTGGTTGGGGCCGCCGCGGCCGTTGCCGCGCACGGTCACGGTGAGTTCGCCGCCCGAGAGGATCGCGACGCGCTTGCCTTCGCCGCGGGCCTTCACCGCCAGCCGGGCGTGCTCCGCGGCAACCTCGCGCGCCTCGCCTTCGAGGTCCGCGCCGAGCGCGATGGTCTCATAGCCGGCAGCCTGCGCGACCTTCACCGCGGCGTCGATTGACGCCCTCGGCTTCGCCAGCAGCTCGAATGTCGCGCGGGCAAAGGCGGGATCATCAGGCTTGCAGCTCTCGTTTTTGGGATCGTCGAGCGCGCGGCGCACGGCGTCGTCGACCGAGAGATTATACTTTGCGACCAGTGCGCGGGCATCCGCGAGCGTGGTCGTGTCAGGCACCGTCGGCCCGGACGCGATCGCGGAGGGATCGTCATGGGGCACGTCCGATATCGCGAGCGTCGCGATCTCGGCGGCGCGCTGGCCGGCGCGCGCCAACCGCCCGCCCTTGATCCGCGACAGGTGCTTGCGGACGGTGTTCATCTCGCCGATCGGCGCACCGGAGCGCAGCAGCGCGCGGTTGACCTGCTGCTTCTGCGCAAAGGAAACGCCCTCGACCGGCGCAATCCAGTTCGCCGAGCCGCCGCCGGTCAGCAGCACCAGCAGCAGGTCCTCCGCGGTCGCCTCCGCCGCGAGCCGCAGCGTATCGTCGGCTGCCTTCAGTCCAGCCTCGTCGGGCACGGGATGGCCGGCCTCGACCACCCTGATACGTCGGGTCGGCACGCCATGGCCGTGGCGCGTGGTGGCGATGCCGACCAGCCGCGACGGATCGAGCTCGAGCGCGTCGAGATAGTGCCGCTCCGCCGCCGCAGCCATTGCGCCGGCGCCCTTGCCGGCGGCGAGGCAGATGATCCGTCCTTTCGGCACCGGCCGCAGCCGCGCCGCCAGCACGACGTCGGGATGCGCGGCCGCCACCGCGGCGTCGAAGATGGAACGCAGGAAGGAACGTCGGTCGGTCATGGTGATGCTTTCGTCCAGGAATTAGTTGCCGGCGACTTCGCCGCTGATGACGTCGCCGAACAATTGCCAACGCTCGCCCTTGAACTGCATGAGCTGCAACTGTTCGATCGGCTGGAAGTCGTCCTGCCCCGTGGTCAGCGTTACGCCGGGCAGCAAGCCCCCTTGCGCGAACTGCTTCAGGCTCGCCGCCTGTTTCATGACGTTGACGCGGGTCAGGTCGTCGCCGCAGCGGCGCAGCACCTCGACCATCGTGGTGGCCATGTTGTAGCCGGTCATCGCGGAGGCGTCGACGCGATTGGTGTCGGGCATGTATTTGGCGAGCAGCTCGTCGAACGCCTTCATGCCGGGGTCGTCCTTCCATTGCGGATCGCTGGCATCCTTGGCATAGGCCGCCGAAATCACGCCTTGCGAATTCTCCAGTCCCGCTGGGCGCATCACGGTCGCGGTCGAGGCCGACACGTTGGAGACGATCGTGACCGGCTTCCAGCTCATCTCGCCGACCTTCTTGATCGCCTGCGCGCCGAATTTCGGCGTCGTGAAGAAGATGATCACGTCGGGGTTGGAGGATTTCAGCCGAACCACATGCGAGTCGATGGTCGGTTCGGCGACCTCATAGCTCTCCTCCGCGACAACGCGCGAGGGATCGGCGGCAAGCCCGTCCTTGAGGCCCTTGAGATAGTCCTTGCCCATATCGTCGTTCTGGTAGAGCACCGCGATCTTCGCGGCCGGCTTCTCCCTGGTCAGATATTTTGCGTAGATGCGCGACTCGCTCTGGTAGCTCGGCAACCAGCCCATGGTCCAGGGGAAGGCCTTGGGGTCGTTCCATCTGGTCGCGCCGGTGGCGACGAAGAGCTGCGGCACCTTCTTGGCATTGAGATATTTCTGGATCGCGGTGTTGGAGGCAGTGCCGAGAGTACCGAACAGGAACAGCACCTCGTCGCTTTCGACGAGCTTGCGCGCCTGCTCGACCGCCTTCGGCGGTGAATAGGCATCATCATAGGAGATGAAGTTGATCTTTCGCCCGTTGATGCCGCCGTCGTCGTTGACCTTCTTGAATACGGCGGCCATCGCCTTGCCGACCACGCCGTAGGCCGAGGCCGGACCGCTATAGGGCACGATGTTGCCGACCTTGATCTCGGTGTCGCTTGCGCCCGTGTCGTATTTCTTCTGCGCCAATGCGGCGCCGCCGCTCGCGGCCGCGACGGCGAGGCCGAGAAGGGTGGTTGCGACAAGGTATCGGAACGGCATGGACATCTTGCGGATCTCCGGATTCCTAAACTGCGCCCTTCGAGGACGCGTCCGTTGTTGGCTCCCCGGTTCGATACCTAGCGTATCGTCGGCAGAAGTGTAAGCGGTTCGGCGTCTTTCGGTCCTTCCGATAGAGCGATAGCAAACGAAAGGCAAAGCAAAACCCCCTGCGATTGGATCGCAGGGGGCCGGATTTTCACGATGCGGAAAAGCTTCAGCCGCCGACGTCGGCGCTGATCACGTCGCCGAACAGTTCCCACTTCTCGCCCTTGAACTTCTGGAGCTGGAGCTGGCTGATCGGGGCGAAATCGTTCGGAGCGGTGTTGATCTTGATGCCGGGCAGCAGCACCTCGGTGCGGAAGTCGCGCAGGTTCGCCGCCTGCTTCATGACGTTCTCGCGGGTGAGGTTGTCGCCGCACTGCTTGAGCACCTGGACCAGCGTCTGGGCGACGCCGTAGCCGGTCACGGTGCCGCCGTCGAGCTTGTCGCCTTCGGGGAAGTCCTTGGCCATGAAGGCGTAGAACTCCTTCATGCCGGCGTCACTGTCCCATTGCTTGTCGGAGGCGTCCTTCAGATAGGCGGCGGAGATGATATCCTGTGCGTTCTCATATCCGGCAGGCCGGATCACGGCGCCAACCGAGGCCGACACGTTGTTGAGGAAGTGGGTCGGCTTCCAGCCGATCTCCGCGACCTTCTTGATCGCCTGCGCCGCGAATTTCGGCGTCGCGATGTCAATGAAGACGTCGGCGTTGCTCGCCTTCAGCTTGACGATATGGCTGTCGATTGTGGGCTCCGAGGTCTCGAAGCTTTCCTCGGCCACGATCATGCTCGACGCCTTCTGGCCGAGTCCGTCCTTGAGTCCCTTCAGATAGTCCTTGCCGTAGTCGTCATTCTGGAACAGCACCGCGATCTTGGCGTTCGGCATGTTCTTCAGGATGTACTTGGCGTAGATCTGGGTCTCGCTCTGGTAATTCGGCTGCCAGCCCATCGTCCACGGAAAATCCTTCGGATCATTCCACTTGGTCGCGCCGGTGGCGACGAAGAGCTGCGGCACCTTCTTGGCGTTCATGTATTTCTGGATCGCCGAGTTCGACGGCGTGCCGAGCGAGTTGAAGATGAACAGCACCTCGTCGCTCTCGACGAGCTTGCGGGCCTGCTCCACTGCCTTGGGCGGCGAGTAGGCGTCGTCATAGGAGATGAAATTGATCTTGCGGCCATTGATGCCGCCGGCCTCGTTGATCTTCTTGAAATAGGCGGCCTCGGTGCGGCCGATGATGCCGTAGGCGGACGCGGGGCCGCTATAGGGCATGATGTTGCCGATCTTGATTTCGGTGTCCGAGACGCCGGGGTCGTATTTCTTCTGGGCAAGCGCCGCGCTGCTCCATGCGGCGACGATCGCGAACGCGGCCGAAAGGGCCGCCAGTTTCCTGGTAGCGAACATTTAGGTTTCTCTCCCTGTTTTTTCAGGCTGATGTGCTGTGGCCTCCTTGTGGAAGGCTCTTAGTTTGTTGCAGTGATTATCATTTTTTGGGCGGGCCGTCTCAATGAAAGCCCCTGCGGCAAGGCCGCAGGGGCTGCGCCTTTAGTCGATCACCCCCGGGGCTCAACCGCCGACGTCGCCGCTCAGGATTTCGCCGAAGCGCTCCCAGGTCTCGCCCTTGAACTTAATCAGTTGCAGTTGCGACAGCGGTGCGAAATCGGTCGCGGAGGTATTAACCTTGATGCCCGGCAGCAGTCCGCCGAGCTCGAGGTCACGGATGCTGGCCGCCTGCTTCATGACGTTCTCGCGGGTCAAGTCGTCGCCGCAGGCCTTCAGCACGTGCACGAGACCCTGGGCGACAGTGTAGGCGAACATCACGAAGGCGTCCGCGCGGTTGGCTTCCGGATAGTATTTGTCCAGGAATTGGTTCCAGGCGATCATGCCGGCGTCGGTCTTCCACTGCGGATCGGTCGGATCCTTAAGGTACTGCGACGAGATGATGTCCTGCGCATTCTCGAAGCCCGCAGGCTTGATCACGCTGCCGATCGAGGACGAAACGTTGTTGAGGAAGTGGAGCGGCTTCCAGCCGAGCTCTGCGTTCTTCTTGATCGCCTGCGCCGCAAATTTCGGCGTCGTGATGTTGAAGAACACGTCGGCGCCGGAAGCCTTGAGCCTGACGATGTGGGAGTCGATGGTCGGCTCCGTCACCTCGTAGCTGTCCTCTGCGACGATCAGCGAGGCTGCCTCGGCGCCGAGCCCGTCCTTGAATCCCTTCAAATAGTCCTTGCCGTAATCGTCGTTCTGGTAGAGCACCGCGATCCTGGCATTCGGATGGTTCTTCAGGATGTACTTCGCGTAGATGATGGATTCGCTCTGGTAGTTGGGCTGCCAGCCCATGGTCCAGGGAAATTCCTTCGGATCGTTCCACTTGGTGGCGCCGGTGGCGACGAAGAGCTGCGGCACCTTCTTCTGGTTCATGTATTTCTGAATCGCCGAGTTTGGCGGCGTACCCAGCGAGTTGAAAATGAGCAGAACTTCATCGCTCTCGACGAGCCTGCGCGCCTGCTCCACCGTCTTCGGTGGCGTATAGGCGTCGTCATAACTGATGAACGTGAGCTTCCGGCCGTTGATGCCGCCTTCGGCGTTGATCTTGCGGAAGTAGGCCTCCTCGGTCTTGCCGATCACGCCATACGCGGACGCCGCTCCGCTATACGGCATGATGTTGCCGACCTTGATTTCGCTGTCGGAGGCGCCAACGTCGTATTTCTTCTGCGCGGCAGATGGGGTCACGGTCGCCGCGAGCAGTGCGAGGGCAGCCGAAAAGGCCCCCAGTCGCAAGCCAATAGCGGGCATTTTGATCTCCCTTGGATCACGGTGAATGTGTGGTGTTTTTGGATTGGGAGCGCTTTGCGGCTCCTTCCCGCATTGAATACCTTTCACCTGATGCCAGCAACAAAAAGCCCCCCGGGATGATGTCGCGGGAGGCGGTCTTTTCGTCGAACATGAAAGGGGCGGCTGCCCCCGCGCTGCGGAATATCAATGGCCCAGACCGCCGGACATGACGTCTCCGAACAGCTCCCACTTTTCGCCCTTGAAGCGCATCAGCTGCAACTGCTCGATCGGCGCGAAGTCGGTCGGTGACGTATTGATGGTGATGCCCGGCAGCAGCGTATCCGGCACAAAATCCTTCAGGCTCGCCGCCTGCCTCATGACGTTGGCGCGCGTAAGGTCGTCGCCGCACATCTCGAGTACCTTCATCATCGTTTGCGCCGCGCCGTAGCCGAAGATCACGGAGCTGTCGAGCCTGTTGCCTTCCGGATAGTAATTCTGCAGGAAGGTAAGGAATCTCTGCATGCCGGGATCCTTTTCCCATTGCGGATCTGCGCCGTCCTTGGCGTAGGCCGCCGACAGGATACCCTGCGAGTTTTCGAAACCGGCCGGCTGCATCACGCCACCGACGGAGGTCGAGACGTTCGAGATGATCTGCAGCGGTGTCCATCCGATCTCGGCGATCTTCTTGATCGCCTGCGCCGCGAATTTCGGCGTCGTGATGCTGACGAACGTGTCGGCGCCGGCGGCCTTGAGCGCGACGACGTGGTTGTCGATCGAGGGCTCCGAGGTTTCGTAGCTTTCCTCGGCAACGATCATCGACGCCTTGTCCCCGAAACCGTCCTTGAGGCCCTTGAGATAGTCCTTTCCGAAGTCGTCATTCTGATAGAGTACGGCGACCTTGGCGCCGGGCTTCTCCCTGATCAGGTATTTCGCATAGATATGGGCCTCGTCCTGGTAGCTCGGCTGCCAGCCCATCGTCCAGGGAAAGTTCTCGGGGTCGTTCCATTTGGACGCGCCCGAGGCGACGAACAGTTGCGGGACTTTTTCCGTGTTCATGTACTTCTGGATCGCGGAGTTCGTTGCGGTGCCAAGTGTGTTGAACAACAGCAGCACCTCGTCGCCCTCGACCAGGCGGCGCGCCTGCTCCACCGTTTTCGGCGGCGAATAGGCATCGTCATAGGAGATGAAGGTTATCTTGCGGCCCCTGATGCCGCCCTGCGCATTGATCATCTTGAAGTAGGCGGCCAAGGTCTTGCCGATCGCGCCATAGGCCGAGGCGGGACCGCTATAGGGCATGATGTTGCCGATCTTGATCTGGGTGTCGCTGGCGCCGCTGTCGTATTTCTTTTGGGCCTCAGCGGTTCCGCAGCTTGTGGCAATCAGCGCGAGCGCTACGGAGAGCGCGATCAGGGTCGGGCGTACTGCAGTCATGGTTCCCCACGTCGTTTTCTTGGTTCGTTCATTTCAATACCTTCGGGACGGAGCGTCAACAAAAAGCCCCCGCGACCAAAGTCGCGGGGGCTCGTCGTTCATCGCAGCTTTGCGCGGCGCTGTAGCGTTTTCGAGCGAAGGGGATACGGCTTCGCTTGAAGAAAAACGCGTCAACAGAGCTCCGGTTCTGATTCAATCAGAACCGGAAAGACTCTAGTCGGCGGGAACGTCGCCGGAAATGATTTCGCCGAACAGTTCCCATTTCTGGCCCTTGAATCGCTGCATCTTCAACTGAGCGACCGGGGCGAAGTCGGCGGCCGAGGTGTTGATCTTGACACCGGGCAACAGCGTGTCGGGCTCAAAGTCCTTCAGGCTCGCTGCCTGCTTCATGACGTTGGCGCGGGTGAGGTCATTACCGCACATTTCGAGCACCTTCGCGAGCGTTTGCGCCGCGCCATAGCCGTAGACGATGCTGCCATCGGTCCGGTCGGCGCCCGGCATGTACTTGTCGAGGAACGCAAGCCACTTCTTCATGCCGGGATCGTCGTTCCACTGCGGATCGGCACCATCCTTGGCGTAGGCTGCCGACAGCACGCCCTGCGCGTTGTCGAAGCCGGCCGGCTGCATCACGCTGCCGACGGAAGCCGACACGTTGGTGATGATCTGCAGCGGCTTCCAGCCGAGCTCGGCGGTCTTCTTGATGGTCTGCGCGCCGAATTTCGGCGTGGCGTAGATCAGGAGCACATCCGGGTTGGCGGCCTTGATCTTGACGATGTGCCCGTCGATCGACGGCTCGGACACTTCGTAGCTTTCCTCCATGACGATCATGGATGCAGCCTTGGCGCCGAGTCCGTCCTTGGTGCCCTTGAGGTAATCCTTGCCGAAATCGTCGTTCTGATAGAACACCGCGATCTTGGCGTCGGGCTTCTCCTTCAACAGCCACTTGGCATAGATCTGCGCCTCGCTCTGGTAGCTCGGCTGCCAGCCCATGGTCCACGGGAAGTTCTTCGGATCGTTCCACTTGGTCGCGCCGGTGGCGACGAACAGCTGCGGGATCTTCTTGCCGTTGAGGTACTTCTGGATCGCGGTGTTCGAGGGCGTGCCGAGCGGATTGAACACGGCGAGCACCTCGTCGCTCTCGACCAGCTTGCGCACCTGCTCGACCGCCTTCGGCGGCGAGTAGGCGTCGTCGTAGGTGACGAAGTTGATCTTGCGGCCGTTAATGCCGCCCTGATCGTTGATCATCCTGAAATAGGCTTCTTCGGTCTTGCCGATCACGCCGTAGGCGGATGCCGGTCCGCTGTAGGGGATGATATTTCCGATCTTGATCTCGGTGTCGGTCGCGCCGGTGTCGTATTTCTTCTGGGCAAAGGCCGCGGTGGACGTCGTGACAATAGCGACGACCGCCGCGGAAACCGCGGCGATCCGTAAGGTAGAAAGCATAATGTCTCCTGGTTTTGCTTCTTTCAGTCTCTTAGTTCTTCTTGAGTTTTCCGATCAGTTGCTGGGCAATGATCGCGACCTGCCTTGCGCCATGCGGCACGAGGAAGATGACGAGGAACAACAGCACGCCGAACACGGCGCCGGACAGGCCTTTGGAAATGCCTTCGGCAATGTTGGGCACGAAGATGATGAAGGCGCTTCCGACGATCGAGCCGGGCAGCCAGCCGACGCCGCCGACCACCATGCCGAGGAACAGCGAGATCGCCAGCGTGATGGTGTAGCCGTCAGGCGCAACGAACTGAACCGCGATAGCCCCGAGGCCGCCGGCGACGCCGGTGATGCCGGCGGAGACGCCGAATGCCAGCGTCTTGTACAGCGCGACGTCGACGCCCATCGCGGAGGCGGCGATCTCGTTGTCGCGGATCGCCATGAAGGCGCGGCCTGAGCGGGAGCGCAGCAGGTTCACCGAGGCGATGTAGATCGCGATCGTGATCGCCAGCGTGAAGTAGTAAAGCCACATGTCCTGCGACATCGGCAGGCCGAACGGCGCGTCCGGCTTGGTCACGACCAGGCCCTGCACACCGCCGGTCCAATGCTCGAAATAGCCGAGTTTCAGGAGCTGCGGCATCGCCGTGGCGAGCGCAAAGGTCGCAAGGGCAAGGTAGACGCCCGAGAGGCGCAAGGCCGGCTGGCCGAACAGGAAGCCGAAGCCGAAGCAGATGAGGCCGGCGACCGGCAGCGTCAGGGCATAGTTCATGCCCGCATGTTCCATCAGGATCGCCGAGGTGTAGGCACCGACCGCATAGAAAGCGCTCTGGCCGAGCGAGAACTGCCCGCTGCCGCCGGTCAGGATGTTCAGCGCGAGCACCGCAAGGCCGTAGATCAGCAGCATCGTCATCTGGAAGATAATGAAGTTCTTCACGAACAGCGGCGTGAGGATGAGCGCGGCGAGCACCACGAGCGAGGTGCCGTAGCCGAGCGTCATGGCGCGCTTGGGAACTGCCTCGACGGCGGCGGCTTCCGTGACGACTTCTTCAGCGGCGCTCATGATCAAACTCGCTTCACGATGGGCCGGCCGAACAGGCCTGCCGGTTTGACGACCAGGACGGTGACGATCAGCGCAAGCGCGATCGGGAGTTTCAGCTCATTCCCGACGCCGGGGATGTAGGTTCCGACCAGGTTCTCGAATATCCCGACCAGGAAGCCGCCGACGACGGCCCCGAACGGACTGGTCAGGCCGCCTAGCACGGCGGCGGCAAATCCGTAGATCAGGACGCCGAGCATCATGTTCGGCTCGAGGAACACCACCGGCGCGATCATCATGCCGGCGATCGAGCCGATCGCGGCCGCCATGCCCCAACCCAGCGCGATCATCCATGAGGTGTTGATGCCGACGAGCCGCGCCGATTCAGGCAACGACGCGGCTGCACGCATCGCAAGGCCCACCCGGGTGAAGCGGAAGAAAATGAACAGCAGGACCAGCAACAATACCGTGATGCCGATCATGCCGGCCTGATGGGTCGAAATCAGCTGGCTGCCGAGGAACGGCGAGGAACCGAACGGGGTCGGATATTGCTTGATCGTGAAGTCCCAGATCAGGCCGGCGACGCTGTTGATGATCGCATACAGCGCGATGAAACCGGCGACATTGGTCAGGATCGGTGCCTTGGCGAGCGGCTTGAACAGCAACCGCTCGATCGCGATGCCGGCGGCAAACGAGAAGGCGACGGTGAGCACAAAGGCTCCCCAATAGGGCACGCCCCATTGCATCAGCTGCCAGGAGACGAAGGTCGAGAACATTGCCATTTCGCCCTGGGCGAAATTCAGGTGGTCGATGGCCTGGTAGATCATGACCACAGCGAGCGCCATGCAGGCATAGATCGCGCCGGTAGCGATGCCGGCAAGGACCTGGTTGGCAAAAAGCTCCATTGTCCAGCTCCTCAGTAGCCGAGATAGGATTTACGGACGTCTTCGTTGTTCGCGATGTCCTTGGCGTCGCCCGACATCACAATCCGCCCGGTTTCGATCACATAGGCCTGATCGGCGAGCTCGAGCGCGAGCTGGGCGTTCTGTTCGACAACCAGGATGGTGACCTTTTCCTCACGATTGATCTTGCCGAGGATACGGAACAGGTCACGCACGATCAGCGGCGCGAGGCCGAACGACGGCTCGTCGAGCAGCATCAGCCGCGGCCGCAGCATCAGCGCACGAGCGACGGCGAGCATCTGCTGCTCGCCGCCCGAAAGCGTGCCGGCCTGTTGCGTGTAGCGCTGCTTGAGCACCGGAAAGTGATCGTACATCCGTTCGATGTCGGCGACGATGTTCTTCTTGTCGGTGCGGGTGATGGCCCCGAGTTGCAGGTTCTCCTCGACCGTCATTGTGGTGAAGGTGCCGCGGCCCTGCGGCACATGGGCGATGCCGAGGCGGACGACGTTTTCGGTCGAACGGGCGCCGATCGGCTTGCCTTCGAACTCGATCGCGCCGGTGGAGCGCACCATGTTGCAGATCGCCCGCAGCGTCGTGGTCTTGCCGGCGCCGTTAGCGCCCAGCAGCGTGGTCAGCGAGCCCTCGTCGAGCGAGAAATTGAGGCCGTGCAGGGCCTGGACCTGGCCGTAATAGGCGCGCAGGTCCTTGACGTTGAGCATCGCGGTCATTGATCCTTGCTCCCCAGATAGGCCTTGATGACATCCGGGTCGGCCTGGACCTGGGCCGGCGTTCCCTCGGCCAGCTTGCGGCCGAAGTTGAGCGCCACGACATGGTCGGCGATCGACATCACGAGCCCCATGTGATGCTCGACCAGCAACACCGTGATGTGGCGGTCGTCGCGGATTTTGCGGATGAGGTCGCCAAGCACATAGACTTCCTCATGGTTGAGGCCGCCGGCCGGCTCGTCGAGCAGGAGGATCTTCGGGTCTGCGGCGAGCGCCCGCGCCAGTTCCACGCGCTTCTGCGTGCCGAAGGGCAGGCCGGACACGGTGGTGTGCGCAACGTCCTCGAGGTCGAGATAGCCGAGGATCTCATGCACCTTTTCATTCATTGCCGCTTCGCCGCGGCGAACCCAGGCAAGCCGGAGGGAGTCGCTGACGATGTCGCTGGAGGTGCGGGCATGAGCGCCGACGCGCACATTGTCGAGCACCGAAAGATTGGGAAACAGTGCGACGTTCTGGAACGTGCGGCCGATGCCGATCTCGGCGATCCGGTGCGGCGGGCGGGTCAGGATGCTGACGCCTTCCATCAGGATGTCGCCGGACGACGGCTGGTAAAGCCGCGACAGGCAGTTGAACAATGTCGTCTTGCCGGCGCCATTCGGGCCGATCAGGCCGAGGATCTGGCCCTTGCGCATGTCGAACGACACGCCGTTGAGGGCGATGATGCCGCCGAACACGACGCTGACGTCGCGAACCGCAAGCAGGGGGGCATGTCCCTGCGCGACCTGTGCCTGCGTCATCTCGTCTCGCCCGCCATTGTCATGCGGTGCGAGCGAACCTGCGAAGCGCTTCGCCGGTCGTGATGGAAGCTATCTGATCCCCTCGGCCAAACGTGCAACTTTCCCTCCTGGTCTAGACTTTTTACTTTCTTCTTGTTTGGATTGCGGCGCCATCCCACCGAGCGCTTGCTCGATGTTCCTTACCATCGCGACAAGACGAGGTCCAATGTCGTTGCGCAATCGATCTTCCGTGAAGCGGAATGCCGGCGCGCCACAATTGAACGAATAGGGGCCCGTTCCATCATTCAGCTTCAGGGCGACGCCGACCGCGGCGACATCGTTCTGCCAGTCGCCCGCGGAGATCGCGAAGCCATATTTCGCGACCGTCTCACCGGAGCGTTCGATGCGGTCCCGCATCTTGGCCCAGCGGCTGCCATAGTGATCGCGCAGTTCGCGGAACAAAGCGGTACGCTCGTCGGGGGTTAGTGCCCAGACATAAGCGCGTCCCATCGCGGTGGTGGCGATGGGTATCCGTGAACCGACGTCGAGTTGTACCCCGAGGGTTAAGCCGTTCCGGCTTTGGCCGAAATAGATCATGCTGTGGCGGTCGCGACCGCCGACCGCGACGGCGCCGCCGGTCTCGCGCATCACCTCTTCCCGGTAGGGTTCGGACAAGTGCCGAACGCCGAGATTGGCGAGCGCCGCATAGCCGAGCGCCATCGCCGACGGCGCCAGCTGGTACTTCTCGAACTTTGGAACAGGTGTAAGGTATCCCAGCTTGGTCAATGTATAGGTCAACCGGGAGATCGTTGGCTTCGGCAGCTTCGTGCGAGCTGCAATCTCCTGATTGCCGAGGAGCCCGTCATTGGGTTGGAACGCGCGCAGGACATCAAGTCCGCGTGAAAGTGCGACAACGAAGTTACGATCGGTCGCTGCTTTCTTGCCAGAACGCTTCATACCTTGCTGCTTTGTCATGCTCGTTGACAAGGCTCGTGCTTCAAAATAACCCTCCCTGTCAAGATGTGGAATTTAATTTCGCTGTGCGAAATTGACCCAGATGGTGGTTGTGTGACGAGGTCGCGCAGCTACTCAACACAAGTTGAAGATCAAGCATCCAGGGAGAGCCGCCGTGAGTGAAGTCGTCAAGCTCGAGCGTCAGGACAATATTGCTGTCATCACGGTTAACAGCCCTCCAGTGAATGCGCTGAGCGCCGCCGTGCGCGGCGGCATCTTCGAATGCATGAAGAGCGCGATCGCTGATCCGCAAGTGCAGGGCATCGTGCTGACCTGCGGCGGTCGCACCTTCATTGCCGGCGCCGACATCACGGAATTCGGCAAGCCGCCGAAGCCGCCCGGCCTCGCCGAAGTGCTCGCCCTGATGGACGACTCGCCGAAGCCGATCGTTGCTGCGATTCACGGCACGGCCCTCGGCGGCGGTCTCGAGGTGGCGCTGGCATGTCACTATCGCGTCGCCGTGAAGGATGCCCGGCTCGGCCTCCCTGAGGTGAAGCTCGGCCTTCTGCCGGGCGCCGGCGGCACTCAGCGCCTGCCGCGCGCGGTCGGCCCCGAGCTTGCCGTCAAGATGATCGTCGGCGGCGATCCGATCGGCGCCGACGTTGCGCTCAAGAACGGCCTGATCGAGGAGATCGTCGAGGGTCCGGCGGCGGGTGGCGTGGCTTTCGCGCGCAAGGTCGTGGCCGAGAAGCGCCCGCTGCGCCGGCTCCGCGACGACGACAGCAAGATCGCGGCCGCCAAGGCCGATCGCTCGATCTTCACCAACGCGGTCGCCGCGATGACCAAGAAATCGCGCGGGCTGGAAGCGCCGTTCGCAGCCGCCGACGCTGTCGGCGCCGCGATCGACCTGCCGTTCGACGAGGGCCTGAAGAAGGAGCGCGAGGGCTTCCTTAAGCTCGTCTCCAGCGACCAGTCCAAGGCGCAGCGTTACGCCTTCTTCGCCGAGCGGGAGGCGGCCAAGATCGCCGGCGTGCCCGAGGGCACCAAGTCGCGCAACGTTTCCCGCGTCGCCATCATCGGCGCCGGCACCATGGGCGGCGGCATCGCGATGTCCTTTGCCAATGCCGGCATCCCGGTCACGTTGATCGAGACCGGCGAGGAGCAGCTCAAGCGCGGCATGGGCATCATGCAGAAGAATTACGAGGCCACCGCGGCGCGCGGCGGCATCCCGGCGGACGCTCCGGCCAAGCGCATGGCGCTGATCAACGGCGTCGTGGGGCTCGAGCAGGTCAAGGACGCCGACCTCGTGATCGAGGCCGTGTTCGAAACCATGGCGGTGAAGAAGGAGGTATTCGGCAAGCTCGACCAGTACGCCAAGCCGGGCGCCGTACTGGCCTCCAATACCTCGTATCTCAACATCGACGAGATCGCCGAGCAGACCAAGCGTCCGCAGGACGTGCTCGGGATGCACTTCTTCTCGCCCGCCAATGTCATGAAGCTGTGCGAGATCGTGCGCGCGGCGAAGACCGCCCCGGACGCGCTTGCCACGGCCGTTTCGGTCGCGCGCAAGATTGCAAAGGTGCCGGCGGTGGTCGGCGTCTGCGACGGCTTCGTCGGCAACCGCATGCTGGCGCAGCGCGGCAAGCAGGCCGAGAAGCTCCTGTTCGAAGGCGCCTTGCCGCAACAGGTCGACGCCGTCGTCACGAAGTTCGGCATGCCGATGGGCCCGTTCGCGATGGGCGATCTCGCCGGCCTCGACATCGGCTGGCGCTCGCGCAAGGACCGCGGCATCAAGTCGGAGATAGCGGATGCGCTGTGCGAGGCTGGCCGCTTCGGTCAGAAGACCGGCAAGGGCTACTACAAATACGAGGCAGGCTCGCGCGCTGCGCTGCCCGATCCGGAGGTCGAGAAGCTGATCGACGAGACCCTGGCCCGGCTCGGCCGCAAGAAGCGCGTGGTCAGCGACGAGGAGATCCTCGAGCGCATGATGTACCCGATGATCAACGAGGGCGCGAAGATTCTCGATGAGGGCATCGCGGCACGGCCGTCCGACATCGACGTGGTCTGGCTCTATGGCTATGGCTGGCCGATCTATCGTGGCGGCCCGATGTACTGGGCCGACACGGTGGGCCTGAAGCACATCGCCGATCGTCTCTCCTTCTATGCCAAGGAGACCAACGATCCCTCGCTCGAGCCGGCGCCGCTGCTCAAGAAGCTTGCGGCCGAAGGCAAGACCTTCGCTTCGCTCGCCGCGCCGTCGAAGGCGGCGTGATGCCCAACTGCAACCGCTCGTCATTCCGGGATGCGCCGTAGGGCGCAGACCCGGAACCTCGAGATTTCGTGGTCACGCTTCGCGTGTCCCGGAATGACCGTTTCCAGAGCACCGTCTTCATGACCTATCCCGGCGAACAGTTTTATCCAAAGGGCGTCAACTGGAGCGACCCGATCGAGAGAGGTACGCTGCCGGACCTGCTTTCGACCGCCGCCGCCGAATTCGGCGCGCGGCCCGCGCTCGAATTCCGCGACCGGCCGATCGGCTTCAGCGAGCTCGAAGCCATGGTCGAAACGGCTGCCGCCGCCTTCATGCGCGCCGGCTATGGCAAGGGCTCCACAGTGGCGCTGTTTCTCGGCAATACGCCGGATCATCCCATCAACTTCTTCGGGGCGCTGAAGGCCGGCGCGCGCCTCGTGCACCTTTCGCCGCTCGACGGCGAGATCGCGCTGTCGCACAAGCTCGCCGATTCCGGCGCGCGTGTGCTCGTCACCAGCAACCTGTCGGCGCTGCTCCCGACCGCGCTGAAGTTCCTCGACAGGGGACTGCTCGACCGCTTGATCGTCTGCGAGGACGACAATTGGGGCAAGGTCGGCACGCCACAGACGGCGCGGCCGGACAATCCTGCGATCCTCACCCACAGGCAGTTCATCGACGGTGCAAGCAGGCCCGCGCAATGGCCCGCGATCGATGTCGAGGACGTCGCGCTGCTGCAATATACCGGCGGCACCACCGGCCTGCCCAAGGGCGCGATGCTGAGCCACGGCAACCTCACCGCGGCGGTGTCGATCTATGATGTCTGGGGCAAACCGGCGCGGCTCGAGCGCAATGCGGTCGAGCGCGTGATCTGCGTGCTGCCGCTGTTCCACATCTACGCGCTCACCGTCGTGCTGCTGTCGTCGATCCGCCACGGCAATCTGGTCTCGTTGCATCAGCGCTTCGACGTCGAGGCCGTGATGCGCGACATCGAGGTCAAGCGCGCGACCGCCTTCCCCGGCGTGCCGACGATGTGGATTGCGATCGCGGCGCTGCCCGATCTCGACAAGCGCGACCTGTCGTCGCTGGTCTCCTGCGGCTCCGGCGGCGCGCCGCTGCCGGTCGAGGTTGCAACGATCTTCGAGCGCCGCGTCGGCATGAAGCTCAGGATTGGCTGGGGGATGACCGAAACCTGCTCGCCCGGCACTGGCCATCCGAAGGAAGGGCCGGACAAGCCGGGCTCGATCGGGCTGATGCTGCCCGGCATCGAGCTGGACGTGGTGTCGCTGGAGGATTCCACAAAGGTGATGCCGACAGGCGAAGTCGGCGAGATCCGCATCCGCGGTCCGAACGTCACCAAGGGCTACTGGAATCGGCCGAAGGAGACCGCCGAGGCCTTCGTCGGCGACCGCTTCCTCACCGGCGACATCGGCTACATGGATGCCGACGGCTATTTCTTTCTGGTCGACCGCAAGAAGGATATGATCATCTCCGGCGGCTTCAACGTCTATCCGCAGATGATCGAGCAGGCGATCTACACGCATCCCGCTGTGCAGGAGGTGATCGTGATCGGCATTCCCGACGATTACCGCGGCGAGGCCGCGAAGGCCTTCATCAAGCTGCGCGACGGCGAGACGCCGTTTTCGATCGACGAGCTGCGTGCGTTTCTTACCGGCAAGCTCGGCAAGCATGAATTACCAGCGGCGGTGGAGTTCGTCGCCGAGCTGCCGCGCACCGCGGTCGGCAAGCTGTCGCGCCACGAATTGCGCCAGCAGCAGCCGCAGCCCCCTCAACTGATCACGAATAGCTGAATCAAAGTCGTTCAAAGGAGGATCCGATGGATCTCGCTTTCACCAAGGAAGAGATAGCATTTCGCGAGGAAGTGCGGGCGTTCTTCAAGGACAACGTCCCGCCGGAGACGCGGCGCAAGCTGCAGGAAGGCCGTCATCTGTCGAAGGATGAGATGGTCACCTGGTGGCGCATCCTCAACAAGAAGGGATGGGGCGTCACCCACTGGCCGAAGGAGTATGGCGGCACCGGCTGGAGCAGCGTGCAGCAATACATCTTCAACGAGGAGCTGCAGTCCTATCCGGCGCCGCAGCCGCTCGCCTTTGGCGTCAGCATGGTCGGGCCGGTCATCTACACCTTCGGCAATGAGGAGCAGAAGAAGAACTACCTGCCGCGCATCGCCAATGTCGACGACTGGTGGTGCCAGGGCTTTTCGGAGCCGGGCTCGGGCTCCGACCTCGCCTCGCTGAAGACCAAGGCCGAGCGCAAGGGCGACAAGTGGATCGTCAACGGCCAGAAGACCTGGACCACGCTCGCCCAGCACGCCGACATGATCTTCTGCCTGTGCCGCACCGATCCGGCGGCGAAGAAGCAGATGGGCATCTCCTTCATCGTGTTCTCGATGAAGTCGAAGGGCGTCACCGTGCGTCCGATCCAGACCATCGACGGCGGCCATGAGGTCAACGAGGTGTTCTTCGACGACGTCGAGGTGCCCTACGAGAACCTGATCGGCGAGGAGAACAAGGGCTGGGACTACGCCAAGTTCCTGCTCGGCAATGAGCGCACCGGCATCGCCCGCGTCGGCGTGTCGAAGGAGCGGCTGCGCCGCATCCGCGCTCTCGCCTCCAAGGTCGAGTCCGGTGGCCGTCCGGTGATCGAGGATCCCGCGTTTCGCGAGCGGCTTGTCGCCTGCGAGATCGAGCTGAAGGCGCTGGAGTTGACCCAGCTCCGCGTCGTTGCGGACGAGGGCAAGCACGGCAAGGGCAAGCCCAATCCGGCCTCCTCGGTGTTGAAGATCAAGGGCTCCGAAATCCAGCAGACCACCACCGAGCTGCTGATGGAAGTGATCGGCCCGTTCGCTACTCCCTATGACGAGCACGGCGATGCCGGCTCGAACGAGAGCATGGACTGGACGGCGCAGATCGCGCCGAGCTACTTCAACAACCGCAAGGTTTCGATCTACGGCGGCTCGAACGAGATCCAGCGCAACATCATCAGCAAGGCGGTGCTGGGGCTTTGATTTCTCTGCTCCCTCTCCCCGCTCTTCGCGGGGAGAGGGGCGGGGTGAGGGGCATCTCTCTCCGCGCAGTGACCGGCACTGAGACCGGCACCCCCTCACCCGGATCGCATCTTGCGATGTGATCCGACCTCTCCCCGCAAGCGGGGCGAGGTGAAGAAACCCCGGCTAGAGCAACGATCAGTTATTCAAGGGAACGAAAATGGATTTTGATCTGTCCGAGGAGCAGCGGCTTCTCAAGGAAAGCGTCGACGGGCTCCTGGCTGACGCCTACGATTTCGATGCGCGCAAGAAATACATGGCGGAAAAGGGCGGCTGGAGCAAAGCCGTCTGGAGCAAGCTCGCCGAGCAGGGCCTGCTTGGCCTGCCCTTCGCCGAGGCCGATGGCGGCTTCGGCGCCGGCGCGGTCGAAACCATGATCGTGATGGAATCGCTCGGCAGGGCGCTGGTGGTCGAGCCTTATCTCGCCACCGTCGTGATCGCCGGCGGCTTCCTGCGCCATGGCGGGTCCGCCGGGCAGAAGGCCAAACACATTCCCGGCATCATCGACGGCAGCAAGACCTTTGGCTTCGCGCAACTCGAGAAGAACTCGCGCTACGATCTGCACGACATCGCCACCAGCGCGAAGAAGAAGGGCGACGGCTGGGTCATCGACGGCGAGAAATTCGTCGTGCTCAATGGCGAGAACGCCGACACGCTAATCGTGACCGCGCGCACCAAGGGCGGCCGGCGCGACAGAAGCGGCATCGGCGTGTTCCTTGTGCCGGTCGATGCCAAGGGCGTCACCAGGAAGGGCTATCCGACCCAGGACGGCCTGCATGCCGCCGACATCACCTTGACCAATGTCGAGGTCGGCGCTGATGCCGCGATTGGCGATCCCGAGAGTGCGCTCGACCTGATCGAGCGCGTCGCGGACGAGGCCCGCACCGCCATCTGCGCGGAAGCCGTCGGCGCGATGGATGAGTCGCTCAAGACCACCGTCGAATACATCAAGACACGAAAGCAGTTCGGCGTTGCGATCGGCTCGTTCCAGAGCCTGCAGCACCGCGCCGCCGACATGTTCGTGGCGCTGGAGCAGGCCCGCTCGATGTCGATGTTCGCCACCATGGCGTCCGACTTCGACAGCGCCAGGGAGCGCGCCTCGGCGGTCGCCGCCGCCAAGGTGCAGGTCGGCAAGTCGCTGAAATTCGTCGGCCAGCAGTCGATCCAGCTTCATGGCGGCATCGGCATGACCATGGAGGCAAAGATCGGCCACTATTTCAAGCGGCTGACCATGATCGAGAACACGCTCGGCGACACCGATTACCACCTCCGTCGCGTCAGCGAGGGCGGCGGTCTGCTGGCGTAACCAACACCATCATTGCGAGCGTAAGCGAAGCAATCCATCTCCCCGCTCGGGGAAAGATAGATTGCTTCGTCGCTTCAGCGCAAAATTGCTTTGCAATTTTGTCGCGAGCTGCTTGCAATGACGACGAAACAAACAGGGAGCAACAACAATGAAAAACACCCCGTTCGATCTCACAGGCACCGTCGCCGTCATCACCGGCTCGAGTCGCGGCATCGGCCGTTCCTCGGCCGAACTGCTGGCAAGGCTCGGCGCCAAGGTCGTGATCTCCTCGCGCAAGGCTGACGCCTGCAAGGAAGTTGCCGACGGCATCAACAAGGCGGGCGGCGAGGCGATCGTCATCCCCTGCAACATCTCACGTCGCGAGGAGTGCGAGGCGCTGATTTCCGGCGCGACCAAGCATTACGGCAAGATCGACATCCTGGTCTGCAACGCCGCCGTGAACCCGTATTACGGCCCGCTGCTCGACATCAAGGACGAGGCCTTCGACAAGATCATGGGTTCGAACGTCAAGAGCAACATCTGGCTCTGCGCGCTCGCGATCCCGCAAATGGCGGCGAGGGGCAAGGGCTCGGTCGTGATCATCTCCTCGATCGGCGGACTTCGCGGCTCGACGGTGATCGGGGCCTACGGCATCTCGAAGGCGGCCGATTTCGCGCTCTGCCGCAGCCTCGCCGGCGAGTGGGGCCCGAAGGGCGTCCGCGTCAATTGCGTGGCGCCGGGCCTGGTGAAGACCGATTTCGCCCGCGCTCTATGGGAGGATGCCGAAAACCTCAAGCGCCGCACCGCCACGACGCCGCTCCGCCGCATCGGCGAACCCGACGAGATCGCCGGCGCGGTCGCGTATCTGGCATCGGATGCCTCGACCTTCATGACCGGCCAGACCATCGTGATCGACGGCGGCGTCACCACGGCGTCGGTGTAATGTTCTCCCTCGCCCGCTCTTTGCGGGGAGAGGGCGGGGTGGAGGGTGGGTGTCTCCACAAGCTCGAAGCCTGTGAATGCGGCGTCATCCCTCACCCGGCGCTCCGCGCCGACCTCTCCCCGCGAAGAGCGGGGCGAGGTGACGAGAGGTGCCGCTCCCAACTTGACCTTGCCACGCTAATCCGCTCCCTTTGACGCTGATAAAATCGCCTCCGGGAACGCCAGGGAACGCCGCCATGTCTTTCGTGCTCGCCATCGATCAGGGCACCACGTCCTCGCGTGCCATCGTGTTTCGCAGCGACATTTCGATCGCCGCGATCGCGCAGCAGGAATTTCCGCAGCATTTCCCGGCCTCTGGTTGGGTCGAGCACGAGCCGGAAGACATCTGGACCTCGACCGTGATGGTGTGTCGCGACGCGCTGGAGAAGGCCGGGCTGAAGGCAAAGGACATTGCCGCGATCGGCATCACCAACCAGCGCGAAACCACCGTGGTGTGGGATCGCGCGACAGGGCAGGCCGTTCACCGCGCCATCGTCTGGCAGGACCGCCGCACCGCCGACATCTGCGCGAGGATGAAGGCGGAGGGCCACGAGCCAGCGATCTCGGCCAAGACAGGTCTGATCATCGATCCCTATTTCTCCGGAACGAAGGTCGCATGGATTCTCGATCATGTGCCGGGCGCACGCGAGCGCGCCGAGCGTGGCGAGCTCCTGTTCGGCACGGTCGATAGCTACCTGCTGTGGCGGCTCACCGGCGGCAAGGTGCACGCGACCGACGCCACCAACGCCTCGCGCACGCTGCTGTTCAACATCCATACCGGCGCGTGGGACGATGATCTGACGAAGCTGCTGCGCGTGCCGCGCTCGATGCTCCCCGAGGTGAAGGACTCCTCCGCCCGCTTCGGCGAGAGCACGGCCGATCTGTTCGGCGGCCCGGTCGCGATCTCGGGGATAGCCGGCGACCAGCAGGCCGCGACCATCGGACAGGCCTGTTTCGAGCCCGGCATGATGAAGTCGACCTACGGCACCGGCTGTTTTGCCCTGCTCAACACCGGCACCACGCCGGTCGCCTCGAAGAACAAGCTGCTCACGACGATCGCCTATCAGCTCGGAGGACAGCGCACCTACGCGCTCGAAGGTTCGATCTTCGTCGCCGGAAGCGCGGTGCAGTGGCTGCGCGACGGTCTCGGCATCATCAGGCAGGCGGCCGAAACCGGCCCGCTCGCCGACAAATCCGACGTCATGCAGAGCGTCTATCTGGTGCCGGCCTTCGTCGGCCTGGGCGCGCCCTACTGGAATCCGCGGGTGCGCGGCGCGCTGTTTGGCCTCACCCGCAACACCGGCCCTGCCGAGCTTGCGCATGCGACGCTTGAAAGCGTCTGCTACCAGACCTTCGACCTCTGGGCCGCGATGCGCACCGACTGGCCCGAAGCCAATGCCGCCAACACCGTGCTGCGCGTCGATGGCGGCATGACTGCGTCTGACTGGACCATGCAGCGCCTCGCCGATCTCCTCAACGCGCCGGTCGATCGTCCGATGATTAAGGAGACCACGGCGCTCGGCGCCGCCTATCTCGCCGGCCTCGAGGCGAACGTCTATCCGGAGCCGATGAAATTCGCCGACAATTGGCGGCTCGAACACCGCTTCAAGCCGGCCATGAGCCAGGCGACGCGCGAGCGCAAGCTCGCCGGCTGGGCACGCGCCGTCAAGGGCGTGCTGGCGAGCGACGAGGGGGGAGTGAGGGTATGAGTTTGGTTTGAGACGATCCGGCGGCAGACGCTGCACCTCTCCCGCTCGCGGGGGAGGTCGGATTGCATCGGACATGCAATCCGGGTGGGGGTTCTCTCCACTCGAAGATTCTGCCTCGCGGAGAGAGCCCCCGGCCCTCGCCCGCAAGCGGGAGAGGGAGTCCAGAAAAGCATGACAACAATCGGAGAAAGAAAATGAACACGGATCTCAACCGGGTCACCCAGAAGCTGATGGGCGCGGCTCTCTGCGCCGCGCTGCTGATCTCGCCAGCCGCGGCGCGCGACAGGGACAACGATGCGCTCTCCGCAGCGCGGCAGATCAAGACCGATGTCGCGGGCCTCAAGGCGCCCGGCCAGATCCTGGTCGATGTCTGGGGCATCCCGCACATCTACGCCGGCAACGAACAGGACCTGTTCTTCCTGCAGGGTTTCAATGCCGCCCGCGACCGGCTCTGGCAGATCGATCTCTGGCGCAAGCGCGGGCTCGGCCTGCTCGCGAAGGATTTCGGGCCCGCCTATGTCGAGCAGGACAGGGCGCTGCGGCTGTTCCTCTATCGCGGCGACATGAACGCGGAATGGGCCGCCTATGGCCCGAAGGCGAAATCCTATGCGGAAGCCTTCGTCGCCGGCATCAATGCCTATGTCCGCGACGTGAAGGCGGGCAAGCGTCCGCTGCCGATCGAGTTCCGCATCGCGGGCTCCACACCGGACCTGTGGTCGGCGGAGGATGTGGTCCGCATCCGCAGCCACGGCCTGACCCGCAATGTCGCCTCCGAGGTGAAGCGCTCGCTGGTCGCATGCAGCGCCGGGCTGGACGCCGATCGCTTCCGCGTCAAGCTCGAGCCGGCTTGGACCACGAAAATTCCCGACGGCCTCGATCCCTGCAGCGTGCCCAAGGCCGTGCTCGCGGCCTACGATCTCGCCACGCGGCCGGTCCGGTTTGCCGAGCCGAAGGACCGTCACGCCGCGCTGGCGCATGATCCCGACAAGTTTCTCGCCGAGGCCGACCAGCAACGCGACACCATCGGGTCCAACAACTGGGTGATCGCGCCACAGCGCACGGCAACTGGCCGCCCGATCCTCGCCAACGATCCGCATCGCGAGCACTCGGTGCCGTCGCTGCGTTACATCGTCGCTCTCAACGCGCCCGGCCTCTCGGTGATCGGAGCGGGCGAGCCGGCGCTGCCCGGCATCTCGATCGGCCATAACGGCGCCATCGCCTTCGGCCTGACGATCTTCAACGTCGACCAGGAAGACCTCTACGTCTACGAGCTCAAGTCAGACAATCCGAACCAGTACCGTTACGGTTCGGGCTGGGAGGACATGCGGATCGTCCACGAGAAGGAGCAGGTGAAGGGCGAGGACGAGCGCGACTTCGAGCTGAAATTCACCCGCCATGGCCCGGTGATCTATGTCGACGAAGCGAACAAGCGTGCCTTCGCCGTGCGCTCGGTGTGGTTCGAGCCGGGCACGTCAGCCTATTTCGGCTCCTCCGATTACATGACCGCGAAGGACTGGAACGGTTTCCTCGCCGCGATGCGCCGCTGGGGCGCGCCGTCGGAGAACCAGGTCTATGCTGACACCAAGGGCAATATCGGCTGGGTCGCCGCCGGCAAGACGCCGCGCCGCGGCAATTATGACGGCCTGATGCCGGTGCCCGGCGACGGCCGCTACGAGTGGCAGGGCTTCCTGTCGCTCGACGAACTGCCGAAGGCCTATCAGCCCAAGCAGGGCTTCCTTGCCACCGCCAACCAGATGAATCTGCCGGCCGATTATCCGGTGAACGAACGCAAGGTCGGCTTCGAATGGGCCGACAGTGCGCGCTGGCAGCGCATCACCGAAGTGCTGCAAGCCAATAGCAAGGTGACGCTGGCGGACGCGATGGACCTGCAGAACGACGACACCAGCATGCTCGCGCGGCGGCTGGTCGCGTTGTTGAAACCGCTCTCGTCCGAGGATGCCAACGTGAAGAAGGGCCTCGATCTCCTGACAGGCTGGGACGCGCGCGATGCCGCGGATAGCGCTGCGGCGGCGGTCTACGAGGTCTGGATCGCCAACCACCTCGGCCCCGTGCTGCTCAAGACATCAGCGCCGAAGGCGGCCGACCTGATCGCGCCCGAGGCCTCCAGCATTTCGGCGATCGTCGATTACCTGGAACAGCCCGACGCGTCGCTTGGCGCCGATCCCGCCGCGGAGCGCGACCGCGTGCTGCGCGACAGCCTCGGCGAAGCCGTCGCCGACGTCGTCTCCAAGCTCGGTCCTGATGCCTCGACCTGGCGCTGGGGCCGGCTGCATGTGGCAAAGTTCGATCACGCGCTGATGCCGCTCGCCGACAAGGCGACCGCCACACAGCTCACGGTCGGCCCGCTCGCCTATGGCGGCGCCGCCAACGTGCCGCGCGCCGCGACCTACCGCCGCTCCGACTATCGGCTGCTCTCCGGCGCCTCGTTCCGCATGGTGCTCGACGTCGGCAATTGGGATGCAAGCCGCACCATCAACACGCCGGGGCAATCAGGCGATCCCTTCAGCGGCCACTACCGCGACCTCGCACCATTGTGGGCGACCGGAAAATATGTCCCGCTACTCTACAGCCGCCCGGCGGTGGAGGCGGCGACCGCGGAGGCTATCACGCTGACTCCGCGGTGATGGTGCCCGAACGATATTGTGAAGCGGGCAACAGGCTCCCGCTTCGCCTCGCCCCGCGCGCGGGGAGAGGCCGGAACACATCGTTAGATGTGTTCCGGGTGAGGGGGTCTCCGCGAGCGCATCTATTGCTGTGCATGCGGCGGCGGCCCCTCACCCCAACGCTCTAAGAGCGAGTTCCGCTCGTCTCGACCCCGAAGGACGGGGAGAGGGAGCGCAGTACCGCCGCGGACGCATGCCAGCTCCATTGAAAGGACCAGCCCGATGATCGTGCCTGACGGCTTCTCCGATATTCCCGCCGGCAAGATCGCAGCCGTCGTTACCCATCTGGAGATGACGGAACGGCCGCCACGCCGAGCCGATCCGCCGGGCGCGTGGGGCTTGCGCAAGGCGGAGCCGCCTATGCTCGACTGGTACCGCGATCTCTACCGCCGCGTCGGCGAGGATTGGCTGTGGTGCTCGCGGACGCGGCTCGGCGACTCCGAACTCGCCGCGATCGTCCATTCGCCGCTAGTCGAGGTCTATGCGCTGGTCGTGGACGACAGCGACGAAGGCCTGCTCGAACTTGATTTCCGCCAGGCCGGCCAATGCGAGCTCGGCTATTTCGGCGTCACCGCCAAACTGATCGGCAGCGGTGCTGCACGCTTCCTGATGAACCGCGCGCTGGAGATCGCCTGGTCGCGCGACGTCAGCCGCGTCTGGGTGCATACCTGCACCTTCGACCATCCGTCGGCGGTCGCGTTCTATCAACGCTCCGGCTTCCGCGCCTTCCGGCGGCAGATCGAAGTGGCTGACGATCCGCGGATGGATGGCACGGCGCCAAGGGATGCGGCGAGACATGTGGCGGTGATTGGGTGATCGGCGTATTGCAACGTGCAGCAGCGCATCTAGCATGACCGGAAGTGCAACCCTAGACTGCTGTGGTCGGCGCACTTCTGAAGCTTGGTCTCGAAGCATGGCTCGCCGCGGCATGTCCGATGATGAGGTGCAACCATGTTCCTGATCGGCCAATACGACTCGCCCTTCGTCCGCCGTACCGCGATCGCGCTGCGGCTTTACGGGCTGCCGTTCGAGCACAAGCCGTGGTCGACCTTTGGCGATGCCGACAGGATCGCGCCCCATAATCCGCTGCGGCGGGTGCCGACGCTGGTGCTCGATGACGGCGAGGCGCTGATCGAGAGCGCGGCGATCCTCGACTATCTCGACGAGCTGGTGGGGCCGGACAAGGCGATGATCGCGCGCTCCGGTGCGGAGCGCAGAAAGCACTTGCGCATTTGCGCGCTCGCGACCGGGCTTGGCGACAAGGCGGTGAGCCTGATCTATGAGCGCGTGCTGCGCAAGGAGCAGCTCAAGCTGTGGGTCGAACGCTGCGAGGCGCAGATATCTGGCGTGCTCGGCGTGCTTGAGAAGGAACGCGCAGCGGTGAAGACGCCGTATTGGTTCGGCGAGCGCATCGGCCATGCGGACATCGCGGTCGCTTGCGTGCTGCGCTTCACCGGCGAGGCGCATCCGGCGCTGTTCGACGATCGCTATCCGGCGCTGAAGGCCCACGCCGCTCGCTGCGAGGCGCTGCCGCCGTTCCAGGAGATCGTCCAGCCGCTGGCGCCGCCGAGCGGTTAGCGGGCGTTCGCGGCTCCGGCATCGTAGGGCGGATTGGCGACAGCGTAATCCGCCGCTCCGCGGCGACAAGGCAAGATGGTGGGTTACGCCTAAGGCTAACCCACCCTACAAGCAGCGCTTCCTTCTCACCGTGAGGGCGCGGTGTTGCCGAGCGGACACGACGGGCAAATCACTCGAACACCTGTCCAGCCCTCCGGACAAAAACATTTCACTTCCGTCGTCGGGCAAATCAGTTGTTCAATTCCGCCCGTCTCACCCGATCGAGGGGCGCTTCGCGATCGTCACGGGTGTTGCGGTGAGATGCGGTGGACGCTGAGTGCGCAACTGACGAGTGCGCGCAATGTGGACGGCGAAATCGTGTGGTCCTGACGCCCCAGTGGCAGGTGTTAAGTTCGCGAGAAGCAAGCTTCTCGCTGACGACGGTGACAACCAAGCCTGGTCTCACCGAGGAGATCACGTATAAGCCGTAAACCATCGCGCAGGGAAAGCCGGGTTGTTCCCGGTTACACCTGTGGTCCTACCCCGGTGCTTTTTGTTGCACCGGGCCCACGGGTGCCAACCGGCACCCGGCTTTCCCTGCGCCCTCATTCTCTATGAGGGCGGAAAGAGACGCAAAGCTCGGGCATTTCGTGCCGCGAGAATGCGGGCTCACATCCTCATTGCTGTCTGACAATTAAATCTGAACCGTCACCCCGTTATTGCGAGGCGCGCGGCGCCGCGGCAATCGATCGCGCCGCATGCGGCGAAATGGATTGCTTCGCTCACGCTCGCGATGACGAGATCCTCATCTATCCCGCCGCGTCTCGCAGCCTGGCCAGCGCCGCCTCGACCACGTCGCGGGTATAGGGCTTCTGGATCACCGGCGCCGACTCCAGCTCCGGCGGAATCGGAGCGCGCTCGCCGTAGCCGGTGGCGAACACGAAGGGGACGTTCAACTCGGACAGCTTTTGCGCGACCGGGACGCTGTTCTCGCTGCCGAGATTGAGGTCGAGCAGCGCAAAGCCCGGCGTGCTGCGCTCGATCGCCGCGCGCGCCTGGGCGACGGAGGCGGCGGTCTCGACATGACGCGCGCCGAGTTCGAGCAGGATGACTTCCGCGCCCATCGCGATGATCAGGTTGTCCTCTACGATCAGCGCGGTGCCGGAAATGCGCGGCGCGGCGGGCTCCTCGGCTTCGATCTTGGTTGCGACACCGGACATCGACATCAACTCCACGAAATTGGCGGGGATCACGAAGCGCGCCTGCACGCCGAGCAGGTCGAAACGCAGTTCGGTGTCGCCCTTGAGATCGAACGGGATCGAGCGTTCGATGATGGTGGTGCCGAAGCCGCGGCGCGACGGCGGCTGCACCGGCGGGCCACCGCTCTCCTTCCAGTCGATGATGAGACCGGAGCTCGGGTCGAGCTTCCAGACGATCTCGACCTGGCCGGTGGAATCCGCCAGCGCGCCATACTTGGCGGAGTTGGTCATCATCTCGTGGACCACGAGCGCCAGCGTCGCGAACGCCTTGGGATCAAGCGCCACGTCCGGTCCGCCCATCTTGATGCGTCCGGCGCGTGCGCCGAGATAGGCGCCGGCTTCCGATTCGACCAGCGACTTCAGCGCCACCGGCGCCCAGTTCAGGCTGGTGATCTGGTCATGCGCGCGGGCGAGCGCCTGGATGCGGCCGCCGAGCACGCCGGCAAATTCCTCGATCGAGGTCGCGGTGTCCTTGCTCTGCGCCACGAGCCCGCGCACCAGGCCGAGAATGTTGCGGACGCGATGGTTGAGCTCGGCGATCATCAATTCCTGCCGCTCCTGCGCGCTCTTGCGTTCGCGGGCGGCAAGATCGGCAAGCTGCAGGATCACCTCGAGCAGCGTGATGCGCAGGCCCTCGGCGATGTGCAGGTCTGCCTGCGTCCACGGTTTGGACTGGCCGTGCACCACCTCCTGCCACAGCTCGAAGCTCTTGCGCGGGGTCAATCGCGGGCCGAGCGGGCCGGTGGCATACACCTTGTCCGGTGCGCCGGCCCAGTTGACCGAGCGCTGCACCTCGCGGCGGAAGAAAATCAGGCAGTCGCGCGGCACGCGCGAGATGGGGATGGCAAGGAAACCGGCCGCGCGATCGCGGAACGATCCGCCAGCGGCATAGACCTTGGCGATCTCGCCGCTCGCGGTGATGCGGCCGGGCGAGGTGCGGTTGATGAAGGCGACGAGGTCCTTGACCTCCGCTTCGGTAGGCGTGTCGCCGGACAGCCTGATCTCGCCATCCGACCAGATGGCGATGCCATCGCATGCGATCATGTTGCGGTAGTCGTCGACGAAATCGAAGATGGCGCGGTGGCTGTGCTCGTGGGCCGCGGCGGCTTCGATCAGCCGCTCCTGGATCTGCTGGGCGCGCGTCTCGTAGGCGATGGTTCGCTCGCGCTCCCGGGTCTCCAGAATCCAGGAGAACATCTGGCCGAACAGCTCGGCGGCGGTGCGCCGCTCGAACGAGATGTGGCGGGGCGAATAGTGATGGCAGGCGAAGAGGCCCCAGAGCTTGCCGTCGCGCAGGATCGAGACCGACATCGAGGCTCCGACGCCCATGTTCTGCAGGTATTCGATGTGGATCGGCGACACCGAGCGCAGCGTGCTCATCGACAGGTCGAGCAGGCCTGCGCTGTGAGTTGCGATCGAGGACAGCGGCACCGGCCTGCTGTCGACGTCGGCGATGATCCGCAGCCAGTTTCGCGTGTAGAGCGTGCGCGCCTGTTGCGGAATGTCGGAGGCGGGATAATGCAGGCCAAGGAAGGATTCGAGGCCTGCCTTGGCGACCTCCGCGATCACCTCGCCCGAGCCGTCCTGATGAAACCGATACACCATCACCCGGTCGAAGCCGGTCAGGATTGTGACCTGCCGCGCGGCCTCCTGCGCCAGTTCGGTGACGCCTCGTGTCTTGCGAACGCGGCCGAGCATCAGCCGCACCAGCTCGCCGGAATTGACGTCGGGCTCGATCACCGACGGCTCGGCCTCGATGACGAGATAGGCGCCGGAGAAGTGGATCGCGACGTCAAACGGTTCGCCGCCGTCCTGAAGCTCTACGCCGAAGATGCGTTCGGTCGCATCGGGGCCGGTCAGATAGTCGACGCGGGTGCGAATCGCGTCGATGGCCGCCTGAGAGAAAATGTCGTCGATCGGCCGCTGGAAGATCTGGCTCGCGTCGCGACCGAGATAGGCCGCGACATTGTCCGAGGCCATGCACACGGTGAAGTCGGATTGCAAAGCGATCAGAAAGCCAAATGGTTGCACGCTGCCTGGAATGTGGATCGGCTCGCGATCGCAATTGGTGAGATCAACCTGAGGCCTCATGACAGCACAGCCGCCCTGGCGAACAGATCGAAGGCGCGGCGGGCCGATGCAACGATGTCGTCCTCGTCGACCAGGTCGGGTGCATGGCTTTCGAGAACGGCAAGGAAGCTCGCCCACAGATTCTGACCGACGCCATGCGCGAGATAGCAGGTGGCGCCGACGATGCGCGGGTCCGCGGCACGCCTGACATGCTTGAGCAGATAGGCCGCGCCGAGCCGCGAGCCTTCCAGCACGTAAAGCGTGCCCAGCGCGGCAAAGCGGTCGGCGAGCGCGGGTGGATCGAGCGGCTGCGATCTGCCGCCGATGCGGGCGAGATCATTGAGAATGGCGTGGCTGCGCGCGCGGCGGTCCCAGTCGGGAAGCACTTGCCGCACGCCGGCCACAACCAGCGCCGCCTCGAGCGGCAGCAGCGCCGCCGCGTTCACCTCGAGGAAGTTGCGATAGCCGGCGAGGGTGGTGAGGTCGAACGCCGAGAGCCTGCCGTCGAGCCGCGCATGGTCGGCGGCAGTGGCTGCTTTCAGCGTCGTACGGAGATGATGAACTGGACCGGCAAATCGGCGGGAGTCGATGTTTGAGGGTGTCGGAACTGCGATTTCCGGCATCCGGAATCCTTCATCTGGCGCAATGGGTGGCCGCGCAATAGGTGGCCGGCGGCCGGAAAATAGCTCCGGCCCAACGCCCCGACGGAACTTCCGGTTCCTCGAACGACGGTGTTTATTTCGCCCGCATCGCCTCCGGCGTATCGGGCTGCGCAGCCGGATGCGCGTTCGCAAACGCCGGCAGCGCCATTGCGGTCTCATGGATGCGCTTCACCGTAGGCCACGGCGACAGGCTGATCTGCTGGTTGATGGCGGCCGTGACGTGGCCGACCAGGCAGACGTCGGCAAGACCGGGCTGATCGCCATGGCAGAACTGACCGGTCGCCTTGTGGCCGGCGAGATGGCCTTCGAGAGCTGCGAGCGTCTCGACCGTCCAGTGCCGCCGCCAGGCGTTCTGCTGGCTGTCGCGCAAATCGAGCTCGCGGTCGAGATAGCGCCGCACCCGCGGCGTCAGCAGCGGATGGCCCTCGCAGGCGACCAGCAGCGAAAGCCCGCGCACCCGGGCGCGGCCGAGCGCGTCGGCCGGCAGCAACGGCGGGGTCGGGTGCTTCTCGTCGAGATATTCGATGATCGCGAGTGACTGGAACAGCACGGTGCCGTCGTCCTCGACCAGTGCCGGCAGCGCCATCTGCGGATTGATCTTGCGATAGGCGTCGGCGCGATGCGCCTCGGCATCGATGTCGACGAAGACCACCTCGGCCGGGAGATCTTTCAGATTGAGTGCGATCCGCACCCGAAAGCTCGCCAGCGATCGCCAGAAGGAGAAGAATTTCATGGGGGATATCCGTGTTCTTCACCTCGCCCCTTTTTGCGGGGAGAGGTCGGCGCGCAGTGCCGGGTGAGGGGCGTGGCACGATGATGCTCGGACTATAACCCTCTCGGATTCGAAAATCCTCACCGGATAACAAGGCGACGTTATTGTGGAGACGCCCCTCACCCGAAGCCTTCGGCTTCGACCTCTCCCCGCGAAGCGCGGGGCGAGGTGAAGAGCGCGCTGAGCTAGCCCGCTCCGACCGCCTTCTTGCGCCAGACGAGGTGCACGGCGCAGGTGCACCCCGGCGGATGCGAGGCCAATTCCTTGGACGCCTCGTCGTTGGCGGGCACGGCGGCGGCGGCGAGCTTCGGCTCCTTCGCCTGATCCTGCGACGGGATATAGTTCAGGATCGGCGCGAGCCAGCGCTCGACCTCGGCGACCGTCATGTCCTTGCGTGCGGCATAGTCCTCGACCTGGTCGTGCTCGATCTTGCCGACGCCGAAATAGAAGCTTTCGGGATGAGAGAAATAGAGCCCCGAGACCGAGGAGCCGGGCCACATTGCAAAGCTTTCGGTCAGCTTCACGCCGGCGGTGGCTTCCGCATCGAGCAGCGCGAACAGCGTCTTCTTTTCGGTGTGGTCAGGCTGCGCCGGATAGCCGGGCGCCGGGCGGATGCCGTCATATTTCTCGAGGATCAGTTCCTCCGACGACAGCGCCTCGTTGGGCGCGTAGGCCCAGAACTCCTTGCGCACGCGCTGGTGCATGCGCTCGGCGAAGGCCTCCGCGAGCCGGTCGGCTAGCGCCTTGCACAGGATCGAGGAGTAGTCGTCATTGGCGTTCTTGAAGCGGTCAGCGACCGCATCCTCGCCGATCCCGGCGGTGACGACGAAGCCGCCGACATAGTCGGGCACGCCGGAACCAACCGGCGCGATGAAATCGGACAGCGCGGCGTTGAAGCGGCCCTCACGCTTCTCGAGCTGCTGGCGCAGGGTGTGGAAGGTCGCGATCTTTTGGCGGCGCGTCTCGTCGGCATAGACCTCGATGTCATCGCCAACTGTGTTAGCCGGCCAGAAGCCGATGGTGGCGCGGGCCTTGAACCACTTCTCCTGGATGATGCGGTCGAGCATCTTGCGCGCGTCGGCATAAAGCGAGCGCGCGACCTCGCCGATCTTGGGATCGTCGAGGATCGCCGGGAAGCGGCCGGTCAGTTCCCAGGTCTGGAAGAACGGCGTCCAGTCGATGAAGGCGGCCAACTCCGCGAGGTCGTATGCATCAAAGCTCTTCAGGCCGAAGAAGGTCGGTTTCGCCGGCGGCCTGGCCGCAAAGTCGATCGCGACCTTGTTGGCCCGGGCTTGGCCAAGCTTCAGCCGCTTCTTGTCGGCCTGGGCGCGGAAATGTGCGGCGGAAATCTTCGCGTATTCGGCGCGCACCTCGGCGGCATAGACCTTCCGCTTGTCCGCCGACAGCAGCGAGGAGGCGACGCCGACCGCGCGGCTCGCGTCATTGACGTGCACCACAGGGCCGCCCGGATAGTTCGGGTCGATCTTCACCGCGGTATGCACGCGGCTCGTGGTGGCGCCGCCGATCAACAGCGGCAAGTTCATGCCCTGGCGCTCGAGCTCGCCGGCAAGAAAGCTCATCTCGTCGAGCGAAGGCGTGATCAGGCCCGACAGGCCGATGATGTCGGCGCCTTCGGCCTTCGCCGTCTCGATGATCTTGTTGGCGGGCACCATCACGCCGAGGTCGATCACCTCGAAATTGTTGCACTGGAGCACGATGCCGACGATGTTCTTGCCGATGTCGTGGACGTCGCCCTTTACGGTCGCGAGCACGATCTTGCCGGCTGCGTTGCGGCCGCCGGTGATGCCATTGGCGAGGTTGCGCGCCTTCTCCTCCTCCATGAACGGCATCAGATAGGCAACCGCCTGCTTCATCACCCGCGCGGACTTCACGACCTGCGGCAGGAACATCTTGCCGTCGCCGAAGAGGTCGCCGACGACGTTCATGCTGGCCATCAGCGGCCCCTCGATGACGTCGAGCGGACGCGACGCGTTTTGCCGCGCGGCTTCGGTATCAGCCTCGATGAACTCGGTGATGCCGTGCACCAGCGCGTGGGAGAGCCGCTTCTCGACGGGCCATTCGCGCCAGGCAAGATCGGCTTCCTTGGCCTGCTTCTCCTTGCCGCGGAATTTTTCGGCCAGGGCGAGCAGCCGCTCGGAGGCGCCCGGATCGCGATTGAGGATGACGTCCTCGCAGGTCTGGCGCAGCTCGGGGTCGATGTCGTCATAGACGATCATCTGCCCGGCATTGACGATGCCCATGTCCATCCCGGCATGGATGGCGTGATACAGGAACACCGAATGCATCGCCTCGCGCACCGGCTCGTTGCCGCGGAACGAGAACGAAAGGTTGGAGACGCCGCCGGAGATGTGCGCGCCCTTCAGGTTCGCCCGGATCCAGCGTGCCGCCTCGATGAAGTCGACGCCGTAATTGTTGTGCTCCTCCAGCCCGGTCGCGATCGCGAAGATGTTCGGATCGAAGATGATGTCCTCGGGCGGGAAGTCGAGCCGGTTGACGAGGATGTCGTAGGCGCGCTTGCAGATATCGGTCTTGCGCGCGAACGTGTCGGCTTGTCCGGTCTCGTCGAACGCCATCACCACCACGGCCGCGCCATGGCGCTTCGCGATCGTCGCCTCGTGGATGAACTTGTCCTCGCCTTCCTTGAGCGAGATCGAATTCACGATCGGCTTGCCCTGCAGGCACTTCAGGCCGGCCTCGATGACGTGGAATTTCGAGGAGTCGACCATCACGGGCACGCGGGCGATGTCGGGCTCGGCGGCGACGAGGTTGAGGAACGTCACCATCGCCTTCTCGGAATCGAGCAGACCTTCGTCCATGTTGACGTCGATGATCTGGGCCCCGTTCTCGACCTGGTCGCGCGCGACCTGCAGCGCCGCAGTGTAGTCGCCCGCGGTGATCAGCTTGCGGAAGCGCGCCGAGCCGGTGACGTTGGTGCGCTCGCCGACGTTCACAAAGGGAATCGTGTCGGTCAGCGTAAACGGCTCGAGGCCCGAGAGCCTCAGTCGTGGCTCGATCACCGGCACGACACGCGGCTTGTGCGGGGCGACAGCGGCAGCGATTGCCGCGATATGGTCGGGCGTGGTGCCACAGCAGCCGCCGACGATGTTGACAAGGCCGTCACGAGCGAACTCGCCGATCAGCCGCGACATATATCCTGGCGTCTCGTCATACTGGCCGAACTCGTTGGGCAGGCCGGCATTCGGATAGGCGCAGACCAGCGTGTCGGCGACACGGCCGATATCGGCGATGTGCGCCCGCAGGTCTTCCGCGCCAAGCGCGCAGTTGAAGCCGATCGTAATCGGCCTGGCGTGCCGCACCGAATGCCAGAACGCTTCCGGCAGTTGACCCGAGAGCAGCCGGCCGGACTTGTCGGTGATGGTCCCCGACACCATCACGGGCACGTCGATGCTGCGCTCCTCTGCGATTTCCGAAATCGCATAGAGCGCCGCCTTGGCGTTCAAGGTGTCGAAGATCGTCTCGACCAGCAGCAGGTCGGCGCCGCCGTCGAGCAGGCCCTTGACCTGCTCGCCATAGGCCTTGCGCAGATCGTCGAAGGTCACGGCCCGGTAGCCGGGGTTGGAGACGTCGGGCGAGATCGAGGCGGTGCGGTTGGTCGGGCCGAGCGCGCCGGCGACGAAGCGTTGCTTGCCGTCTTCTGCCGACACGCGCTCGGTGGCGGCGCGTGCCAGCTTGGCGCCTTCCAGGTTGAGCTCATAGGCGAGGTCCGACATGTCGTAGTCGGCCTGCGCGATCGAGGTCGAGGAGAAAGTGTTGGTGGCGACGATGTCGGCACCGGCGCGCAAATAGGCGGCGTGGATGTCCTCGATCGCCTTCGGCTGGGTCAGGATCAGGAGATCGTTATTGCCCCTGATGTCGCGGTGGAAATTCTTGAACCGATCGCCGCGGAACGCCGCCTCATCGAACTGCAGGCCCTGGATCATCGTGCCCATGGCGCCGTCGAGCACCAGGATGCGCTCGCGGGCAGCCGCGAGCAGGGCGATACGCTTGGTAGAAACTGGTGCGGTCATGGATCAGGCAGCTTTCTGCGCGGCGTTCGGCCGGATGCCGAGCAAGTGGCTGATCGCGAAGACGAGGTCCGCGCGGTTCATGGTGTAGAAGTGGAAGGTGTCGACGCCGTGCTTGAACAGCTTTTGCACCTGGCCTGCGGCCACGGTCGCCGCCACCAGCTTGCGCGTCTCCGCGTCGTTATCGAGACCGTCGAATTTCGCAGCGAACCAATCCGGCACCGTGGTGCCGGCGCGGGTCACGAAATTGCGGGCCTGCTTGAAATTGTGCATCGGCATGATGCCCGGCACGATCGGGATCGCGATGCCGCGGGCGCACACCCGGTCGCGGTAGCGGAAGTAGAGATCGTTGTCGAAGAACACCTGGGTGATGGCGCGTGTTGCGCCGGCGTCGACCTTGGCCTGCAGCGTGTCGATGTCGGCGTCGAAGTCGGCGGCTTCCGGATGCTTCTCGGGATAGGCGGAGACCGACACCTCGATGTCCGGATGACGCTTCTTGATCCCGGCGACGAGCCCGGCCGAACTCTGGTAGCCGTCCGGGTGGGTGAAATACGGCGTGCCGATTCCGCCGGGCGGATCACCCCGCAGCGCCACGATGTGGCGCACACCGACGTCGTGGTAGCGGTCGACGATGTCGTCGATCTCGCCGCACGACGCGCCGACGCAGGTCAGATGCGCGGCCGGCAGCAGCTCGGTCTCCTTCAGGATGCGCGTGATGGTCGCGTGGGTGCGCTCGCGGGTCGATCCGCCCGCGCCATAGGTGACAGAGACGAAATTCGGCGTCAGTGGCGCCAGGCGGTTGATGGTGTCCCAGAGATTGCGCTCCATCTCCTCGGTCTTCGGCGGGAAAAACTCGAAGGAGATCTTCGGCGTCTTCGTTGCGCGATGCCCGTTTGCAGCCGGGGACGTAGGATCGGACATGGGACCTCTCGGGCTCCACAGGGTTGGGCAGACAACCGGTTTGGTTCTGGAGGCCGTAAGGTAGGCCATGCGCATTCAGACCGACAGCCCACCAGTGATGGGAAATAGCCCATTTAATTTGGAAACGCGACCTTCACAACCGTGTGCATGTCATAAGTGGGCAGTAAATTCATCGCTGAATAAACGAAAACGTTAGTGATATCTTATAATTAACTGAGAGGTGCGACCACCTTATACTTCCTCTCAATGTGGGCAGAATGATGATGTCAATGAACTATAGCAATCCAGCCCAACATCCGAAGGTCGGACGGTGCGTCAGGTGCCATCGCGCGCGGGCCAGATCTGCATGGCCGGGGCCTTTGTCGACCCATCGGTCCACACTAGTTTCAGCACCATGATTCCGCTCTCCGTTCTGGACCTTTCGGTCGTCACCACCGATACCAAGCCCGCCGCCGCGCTGCGCAACAGCATCGATCTGGCGCGCCATGTCGATGGCCTCGGCTATGTCAGGTACTGGCTTGCCGAACATCACAACCTCGCCTCCGTCGCAAGCCCTGCGCCCGACCTGATGATAGGGCAGATCGCGGCGGTGACGCGGAACATCCGCGTCGGCTCCGGCGGCGTGATGCTGCCCAATCATGCGCCGCTGGCGGTCGCCGAACGTTTCAAGATGCTGGAGGCGCTGTTTCCGGGCCGGATCGATCTCGGCCTCGGCCGCGCGCCCGGCACCGACGGCGCGACCGCCTATGCGCTGAGGAGCAGGCTCGACCGCCGCGAGGGCGACGATTTCCTCGAGCGGCTGCATGAGTTGACCTTGTGGGAGACGCGCGATTTCCCGCCCGGCCATCCCTACAACAAGGTCGTGGCAATGCCGGACGACACGCCGCTGCCGCCGATCTGGCTGCTTGGCTCGAGTGATTACTCCGCCGAACTCGCCGCGCAGGTCGGGATGGGCTTTGCATTTGCGCATCATTTCGCCACCCATGATGCTATCGCGGCGATGACGAACTACCGCGCGCACTTCACTCCGTCGGGCTGGCGCGCCACGCCGCACAGCATCCTGGCGGTCGCCGTGGTCGCCGCAGAGACCGACGCGGAGGCCGAGAAGCTTGCGTTGTCGATGGACCTCAACCGCCTGCGCCGCGACCGCGGCGAGTATCTGCCGCTGCCAGGCGTCGAGGAAGCGGAGGCCTATCCCTACACGGACGCCGAGCGCGCCTCGATCGCGCGCAACCGCTCGCGCTTCTTCGTCGGCAGCCCTGCGACCGTGATGGCCAGGCTGCAGCCGCTGATTGCTGCGACCCAAGCGGACGAATTGATGGTGATATCAGCGGTCTTCGACCACGAAGCCCGGAAGAAATCCTACAGCCTTCTCGCCGGCGCCTTCGGGCTGGCCAAGGTGGCGGCGTAGTTGGAACCGATCCGGGGGCGGAGCGCGGGCACAGGTTCACGCTTTGCGCGCCCGAATCGCCCCAATCAGTCCCGGGTCTCGGTAAAGGTCGCGCGGAACGGATGCGCCGGATAGACGCCGATGATGCGGAATTCGCGGGAGAAGAATTTCAGCTCCTCCAGCGCGAAGGTAAGGCCGCGATCCTCAGGATGGCCGTCAACGTCGGCATAGAATTGCGTGGCGAAGAAATTGCCGTCGACCATGTAGCTTTCGAGCTTGGTCATGTTGACGCCGTTGGTGGCAAAGCCGCCGAGCGCCTTGTAGAGCGCGGCGGGCAGGTTGCGCACCCGGAATACAAAGGTGGTGACGAGCGGTCCCGAACCTTGCCTGGCCCAGTTCGCCTCCCGCGCCAGCACCACGAAGCGGGTGGTGTTGTGGGCCTCGTCCTCGATGTCCTCGGCGAGGATGTCGAGGCCATAGATATCGGCGGCAAGCCGCGAGGCAATCGCAGCGACGCTTTTGTCGCCGCGCTCGGAGATGTCGCGGGCGCTGCCGGCGGTGTCGGCGGCGACGATCGGCTTGATGCCGAGCTTGCGGATGACGCGGCGGCACTGGCCGAGCGCGTGCACATGGCTCTCGACGCTCTTGATGTCGGAGATTTTGGTCCCCTTGATTGCCATCAACTGGTGGCGGACCGGCAAAAACCACTCGCCGACGATGAACAGGCCCGAGGCCGGCAGCAGATGATGAATGTCGGCGACGCGGCCGGCGACCGAATTCTCGATCGGGATCATGCCGAGGTCGGCTTCACCGGAGGAAATCGCGGCCAGCGCATCCTCGAAGGTCGGGCACGGCATCGGCTCGGCGTCGGGATAGGCTTCGACGATCGCGATGTGGGAATTGGCGCCAGGCTCGCCCTGGAACGCGATTTTCAGCTTTTTGGTCATGCGGGGGTCTTTTAGCAGCGGTTCAGGCTTTTGCCAGTATCCGCCTCGCGGTTTCGAGGTCGGCCAGGGTGTCGACGCCACGCGGGACGCTATCGACGATCGTGATGTCGATACGCATTCCGGCCTCCAGCGCGCGAAGCTGTTCGAGCTTTTCCTGCTGTTCGAGCGGCGAAGGCGGCAGCGCCACGAACCGTTCCAGCGCCGCGCGGCGGTAGGCGTAGAGGCCGATGTGGTGGTAGCGCGGTCCATTGCCATGGGGCGCCGTGGCGCGGGTGAAATAGAGCGCGCGCAGCCGGTTCACCCCGATTGGCGAGCCAACGGCTTTCACCACGCTCGGGGCCTGGTCCTCATCCTCGGTATGGATTTGTGAGGCCAGTGTCGCAATGTCGACGGCCGGGTCGTCGAGCGGCGCCAGCGCGGCGCGGATCGTGTCCGGGGTGATCGTCGGAAAGTCGCCCTGCAGGTTGACCACGATCTCGGTCTTCCCGTCCGGGTCCAGCGTCCGCATGGCCTCGTGGATCCGGTCCGAGCCGGACGGGTGGTCGGCGCGGGTCATCACCGCCTCGCCGCCGGCGGCCCTCACTGCGCCTGCGATCTCCGCCGTGTCGGTGGCGACCGCGACCCGACCGATGCCGGTCTCTTCCGCCCTGCGAAGCACGTGGACGATCATGGGCAATCCGGCGATGTCCAGAAGCGGTTTGCCGGGAAGTCGCGTGGCCGCCATGCGGGCGGGAATCAGCACCAAGATACGGGGGTCGGTCATCGTGTCGGGGCCCGATCGGGCAGCGGGAATTGATGGGGACTGCGCGAAATCCGGCGCGTTTATACGGGTTGCCAGAGCGCGGGCAAACCGATATCTCAAACTGGCCTGGGGGCGGCGCGAAAGGCCGATTCCCGGGTCCTTCCGCGCGGCCGTCTTCCGGCCTGAAGTCTACATTCAAGGCTCGGAGCCTGATCCAAAATGGACTCCTTCGAACTCAATAAGATCCTCGGTGCGCTGCTTGGCACCTGCATCATTGTCCTGGTGACGAGCTTTGCCGCCGGCGCGAAATTTACGCCCAGAGTGCCGGAGAAGCCGGGTTTCGAGATCGCGGTGAAGGAAGAGTCGCATGGCGGTGGCGGCGAGGCGGCTGCTGCGTCGTCCGAGCCGATTGAGAAGCTGCTGCAGACCGCCTCCGTCGAGAAGGGCGCGGCGGCCGCCAAGAAATGCGGAGCCTGCCACACCTTCGAGAAGGGTGGCCCGAATCGCGTCGGCCCGAACCTGTTCGGCGTCGTGGGCGAGGCGCGCGGCGAGGGCCGCGGGTTCAACTTCTCCGCTGCCATGAAGGCCAAGGGCGGCACCTGGACCTTCGATGAACTCAACAAGTTCCTGACCAACCCGAAGGGCTACATTCCGGGTACGGCGATGGGCTTCGCCGGTATTCCGAAGGACAGCGAGCGCGCCGATGTGATCGCGTACCTGAATTCGATGTCGGATCACCCGGAGCCGCTGCCGACCGCTTCGAAGTAACGAATTGTTCAGCGAGCACGCGCGGACCGAACGGCCAGGCAACGCCTGGCCGTTTTTGCATGGAGAAGCCATTTGTGGGTTGCAGGTCTGCTATCGGGACGTTTCGCCGCACCGGATCGGTTCCGGAGCGCTCATCATGAGGAAAAAGCAACGTAACTGGTCGAATGGTTGCCTTATATTGGGTCCCATCTAAACGGGCTTAGTGACAGGAATTCCGAATTGGCGATCACCCGACGACAACTTCTTCAAGGCAGCGCACTGGCGGCGATGGCGCCGGTGCTGGGTTTCAATTCCGGCGTCGCGATCACGCCGGCATTTGCGGATGATGGCCCGGACGGGCTGAAGTGGCGGCACGGTCTGTCGCTCTTCGGCACAGTCAAATATCCGGCTGACTTCAAGCGGTTTGATTATGTCAATCCGGATGCGCCGAAGGGCGGCACGGTCCGTCAAATTGCCATCGGCACTTTTGACAATTTCAATGTGGTCGTCTCGGGGGTGAAGGGCTCCGTCGCGGGCGCGGTCGCGCTTATCTACGAATCCCTGACGACACCTGCGCTCGACGAAGTCTCGACGGAATACGGATCGCTGGCGGAGGCCGCGAGTTACCCTGACGACTTTTCCTATGTCATTTACCGGCTTCGTCCGCAGGCCAAATGGCATGACGGCACACCCGTCACCCCGGACGACGTGATCTTCTCGCTCGATGCTTTCAAGAAGCATCACCCGATGTTTTCGGCCTATTACAGCCACGTGGTGCGGGCGGAGAAGATCGGCGACCGGGAAGTGAAGTTTGTCTTCGACATGCCGGGCAATCGAGAACTCCCGCAGATCGTCGGCCAGCTGACTATTCTGCCGAAGCACTGGTGGGAGGGCACCGATAGCCAAGGGCGCAAACGTGACGTGTCCGCGACGACGCTCGAGAAGCCGCTCGGGTCGGGAGCCTATCGCATCAAGGATTTTGTCGCGGGACGGACCGTCGTTCTCGAACGAGTCAAGGATCATTGGGCCCGCGACCTCGCGATCAATGTCGGCCGCAACAATTTCGACGAGCTGCGCTACGAGTATTTCAGAGATCCGACGGTCGCGATCGAGGCTTTCAAGGGGGATCAGATCGATTGGCGTACAGAGAACAGCGCCAAGGCCTGGGCGACCGCCTATCAATTCCCGGCCGTCACCGACAAGCGCGTGGTGCTGGAAGAGTTTCCGAACCGAAGTTCCGGCATCATGCAGGCCTTTGCGCCAAACCTGCGTCGCGCCAAATTTGCCGATCCGCGTGTCCGCCGGGCTCTGAACTATGCGTTCGACTTCGAGGAAGTGAACAAGCAGCTGTTCTTCGGCCAATACAAGCGCATCACCAGCTTCTTCGACGGCGCTGAGGAACTGATGGCGACTGGTCTGCCGCAGGACAAGGAACTCGGCATCCTCGAAACCGTGCGCGGGCAGGTACCGGCCGAAGTATTCACGACGGTGTACACCAACCCGGTCGGCGGCAATCCCGAAGCCGTGCGCGGAAATCTGCGCGAAGCGTCACGGCTGCTCAAGGAGGCAGGCTACGAAGTGCGAGACCGCAAACTGGTCGATTCCAGGACCGGCGAGCCGTTCGCGATCGAACTGCTGAGCGAGGATCCGAATTTCGAAAGGGTCATGCTGGCTTACAAGCCATCACTGGAGCGGCTCGGGATGTCGATCAGTGTGCGCACGATTGATCCGATCCAGTACGAAAACCGCCTTCGCGACTGGGATTTCGACATCGTTGTCGCGTCCTGGCCGGAATCCCTGTCTCCCGGGAACGAGCAACGCGAATTCTGGGGAGCGAAATCTGCCGACGCACCGGGATCGCGCAATATCGTCGGCATCAAGAATCCGGCGATCGACAAGCTGATCGAGCGGGTGATTTTTGCGAAGGATCGAGAAGATCTCGTCGCCGCGACGAAAGCGCTCGACCGCGTGCTGTTGTGGAACCACTACGTGGTCCCGCAATGGAACTATCCAAAGGTCCGTACGGCGCGCTGGGACCGGTTCGGCCGTCCCGCAGAGTTGCCTAGATATGGCCTCTCTGGATTCCCGGCGATCTGGTGGTACGACGCCGAAAAGGCCGCGAACACCGGTAAGCGTTCTTAACGTAAGGATCCGCGCATGGCGCTATTCACCCGTCGGCACGCACTCGGTCTTGGCATCGGTGCGTTGAGCGCTGCATGCCTTCGCGTCGCGCCGGCGGCGGCCGACGACGGCGCCGAGATGCACGGCATGTCTGTGTTCGGCGATCTGAAATATCCGGCGGACTTTCAACGTTTCGATTACGTCAATCCGAGTGCGCCCAAGGGCGGGTTCTTCTCGCTGATCCCCTCGGTGCGCGCATACAATCAGTCCTTCTACACCTTCAATTCGCTGAACGCCTACGTCCTGAAGGGCGAGGGTGCGCAGGGCATGGACATGACGTTCGCGACGTTGATGACGCGGGCCAATGACGAGCCCGACGCGATGTATGGCTATGCTGCGAAGTCGGTTCAAATCTCGCCGGACAAGCTCAGCTACCGTTTCACCGTGCGCCCGGAGGCGCGGTTCCACGACGGCTCGAAGCTGACCGCACGGGATGTTGCCTTCTCGCTCAATACGCTGAAGGAAAAAGGTCACCCGCTGATCGTCGTGCAGATGCGCGACTTCGTAAAGGCCGAGGCGCTCGACGACGCGACAGTCGTCGTAACCTTCGCGCCCAATCGCGCGCGTGACGTGCCACTCTATGTCGCCGGCCTGCCGATCTTCTCGAAGGCCTATTATGCGACGCGGCCGTTCGACGAATCGACACTGGATACGCCGCTCGGCTCGGGCCCCTACAAGGTCGGCAAGTACGAGGTCAACCGCTACATCGAATACGATCGCGTCAAGGACTGGTGGGCGGCCGATCTGCCGATCGCTCGCGGCAACTACAATTTCGACACCGTCCGCTACGAGTTCTACCGTGATCGCGATGTCGCCTTCGAAGGCTTCACCGCGAAGAATTACCTGTTCCGCGAGGAATTCACCGCCCGCATCTGGGCGACGCGTTACGATTTTCCCGCGGTCAAGGATGGCCGCGTCAAGCGCGAGACTCTTCCTGACGAATTGCCGTCGGGCGGACAGGGCTGGTTCTTCAATATCCGGCGCGAAAAATTCAGCGATCCGCGCGTGCGCGAAGCTATCGGCTGCGCGTTCGATTTCGAGTGGACCAACAAGACCGTCATGTATGGCGCCTATGCGCGCACCGTCTCGCCGTTCCAGAATTCGGATATGGTGGCGAGTGGGCCGCCGTCACCGGAAGAGCTGAAGCTGCTCGAGCCATTCCGCGGCAAGGTGCCCGACGAAGTGTTTGGCGAGCCTTATGTTCCGCCGGTGTCTGACGGATCAGGGCAGGATCGTACCCTGCTCCGCAAGGCGGGGCAGTTGCTGCAGGACGCGGGACTTGTGGTGAAGGATCGAAAGCGTCTACTGCCGAATGGCGACGTCTTGAAGATTGAGTTTCTGCTTGATGAGGCATCCTTCAAGCCGCATCACGCGACTTTCATCAAGAACCTTGAGCTGCTCGGGATCGAGGCGGAAATCCGGTTGATCGATGCCGTGCAGTATCGCGCACGTGTCGAGTCGTTCGATTTCGAAATCACGACGTCGCGCCTGAGCATGTCGCCGACGCCGGGTGACGGCCTGCGGCCGTACTTTTCATCGCAGGCGGCCGTCACCAAGGGATCCTACAATCTGGCGGGGATTGCCAGTCCGGTGATCGATGCGCTGATCGAAAAAGCCATTGCTGCCGAAACAAGGGCGGACCTGAAGAATGCGTGCCGCGCACTCGACCGCGTGTTCCGTGCCGGTCGCTACTGGGTGCCGCAATGGTACCGCAGCACGCATCCGATTGCCTATTGGGACCAGTTCTCGCATCCGGAGAAGCCGGCGAAATATGCGCAGGGCGTCGGCGCGCCGGATAACTGGTGGTATGATGCGGCCAAGGCCACGAAGCTCGAGCAGGCGAAATAGCCGATGAGCGCCTATATCGCCCGCCGTATTTTGCTGATGCTGCCAACGCTGTTGGGCATCCTGTTCGTTTCCTTCGTAGTTGTGCAGTTTGCGCCCGGCGGACCCGTCGAACGCGTCATCGCCCAGATCAACGGCGCCGATACCGGCGGCACCTCGCGCGTTTCGGGCGGTGGCGGCGATTTCGGCGCGCAGCGCGGCCAAGTGGGCACCTCCGCCGATGCGGTTACCTCGAAGTATCGCGGCGCGCAGGGGCTCGACCCCGATTTTATCAAGAAGCTCGAGGTGCAATTCGGCTTCGACAAGCCGGCGCCGGAGCGCTTCGCGCTGATGGTATGGAATTTCGCCCGCTTTGATTTCGGCAAGAGCTATTTCCGCGACGTCAGCGTGATCCAGTTGATCAAGGAAAAGCTGCCGGTCTCGATGTCGCTCGGCATCTGGATGACACTGCTGACTTACCTGATCTCGATCCCGCTCGGCATTCGCAAGGCGGTTCTTGATGGTTCCCGCTTCGACACCTGGACCTCGGCGGTAATCATCGTCGGCTTCGCCATTCCCGGCTTCCTGTTCGCGATCCTGCTGATCATCCTGTTTGCCGGCGGCTCGTTCTTCAACATCTTTCCCCTGCGCGGGCTGACCTCGGACGGCTGGTCGCAATTCCCCTGGTATTGGAAGATCATCGACTATTTCTGGCACATCACGCTGCCCTTGATCTCGATGGCGCTCGGCGCGTTCGCCACCATGACGCTGCTGACCAAGAACTCGTTCCTCGACGAGATTCGCAAGCAATATGTGATGACCGCGCGCGCCAAGGGCTGCAGCGAGCGCCAGGTGCTGTACGGCCATATCTTCCGCAACGCCATGCTGATCGTGATCGCGGGCTTCCCGGGCGCGTTCATCCATGCCTTCTTCTCCGGTTCACTCCTGATCGAGACCATCTTCTCGCTGGATGGACTCGGCCTGCTCGGTTTCGAGAGCGTGCTCAACCGTGACTATCCGGTGGTGTTCGGAACGCTGTTCATCTTTTCGCTGGTCGGACTGGTGGTCAACCTGGTCTCCGACCTTGCTTACATGTGGATCGATCCGCGGATCGATTTCGAGGCGCGGGAAGTCTGATGACGATGCTTGCGCCCCAGCCGGTCGAGACCTCGACGCAATCGCCGCTCGGCGAGGCGGTACCCGCCACGCGCCACGCCTTCGCACCGTCACCGCTCAACAGGCGCCGCTGGCAGAACTTCAAGGCGAACCGCCGCGGCTACTGGTCGTTCTGGATCTTCCTCGTCCTGTTCGTGGTGTCGCTGTTCGCCAATTTCATTGCCAACGACAAACCGCTGCTGGTCAAGTATGACGGCCGTCTCTATTGGCCGGTGCTGTTCAGCTATTCGGAAACCACCTTCGGCGGCGATTTCGAGACGGCGGCCGACTACCGCGATCCCTATCTGCAGAAGCAGATCGCGGCCAAGGGCGGCAGCGTGATCTGGCCGCCGATCCGCTACTCCTACGACACGCACAATCTCGATCTGCCGACGCCGGCGCCGTCGCCGCCGACCTGGATGCTGACCGAAGCTCAGTGCAAGGAAGTGGTGCAGAAGAAGGGCCTGACGGGCTGCCGCGACCTCGAATACAACTGGCTCGGCACCGATGATCAGGGCCGCGACGTGGTCGCGCGGCTGATCTACGGTTTCCGCATCTCGGTACTGTTCGGCCTGACGTTGACCATCCTGTCCTCGATCATCGGCATCGCCGCTGGTGGCGTGCAGGGCTATTTCGGCGGCTGGATCGACCTCGGTTTCCAGCGATTTATCGAGATCTGGACCGCGATCCCCTCGCTCTACCTGCTGCTGATCATCTCGGCGGTGCTGCCGCCCGGCTTCTTCATCCTGCTCGGCATCCTCTTGCTGTTCTCCTGGGTGTCGCTGGTCGGTCTGGTGCGCGCGGAATTCCTGCGCGGGCGCAATTTCGAATACATCCAGGCGGCGCGGGCGCTCGGCGTCTCCAATGCCGTGATCATGGTTCGCCATCTGCTGCCAAACGCCATGGTCGCAACCATGACGTTCCTGCCCTTCATCGTGTCGTCCTCGGTGATGACGTTGACCGCGCTGGACTTCCTCGGCTTCGGCCTGCCGCCCGGCTCGCCGTCGCTCGGTGAACTGCTGTCGCAGGGTAAGGCCAACGTCCAGGCGCCGTGGCTCGGCTTCACTGGCTTCTTCTCGGTTGCGATCATGCTGTCGCTTCTGATCTTTATCGGCGAAGCCGCGCGCGACGCCTTCGATCCGCGCAAGACGTTCCGCTGAAGGGCTGCCGCATGGATACCATCAACCAGCCGCTGCTCGATGTGCGTGACCTCTCGGTGGCGTTCGGCCGCTCGGTTGCAGTCGACCGTATCTCGTTCTCGATCAAGCGCGGCGAGTGCGTGGCGCTCGTCGGCGAATCCGGCTCGGGAAAATCGGTCAGCGCGCTGTCGATCCTCAAGCTGTTGCCCTATCCCGCGGCGTCGCACCCTTCCGGCGCGATCAGCTTCCGTGGCCGCGATCTCCTGACCGCTTCCAACCAGGAGATGCGCGAGATCCGCGGCAACGACATCTCGATCATCTTCCAGGAGCCGATGACCTCGCTCAATCCGCTCCACACCATCGAATCCCAGATCGGCGAGATACTGTCGCTGCATCGGGGCATCGGTGGATCGGCGGCGCGGGCGCGGACGCTGGAATTGCTGCGTCAGGTCGGTATCCCCGAGCCGGAAACGCGGCTGCAGAGCTATCCGCACCAATTGTCCGGCGGCCAGCGCCAGCGTGTGATGATCGCGATGGCGCTCGCCAACGAGCCGGATCTGTTGATCGCGGATGAACCGACCACCGCGCTCGACGTCACCGTGCAGGCGCAGATCCTGGCGCTGCTCGCCGAAATCCGCACCCGGCTCGGCATGAGCCTGCTCTTTATCACCCACGATCTCGGCATCGTCCGCCGCATCGCCGACACGGTCTGCGTGATGAACGACGGCAAGATCGTCGAGCAGGGGCCGGTCGAGCAGGTCTTTACCGCGCCGAAGCACGCCTATACCCGCGCGCTGCTGGCAGCCGAGCCGAAGCCCGACCCGGCGCCGCCACAGCCGGCCGCCCCGGTTGTGATGTCGGCCGACAATCTCAAGGTCTGGTTCCCGATCAAGCGTGGCTTGCTGCGTTCCACGGTCGGTCACATCAAGGCCGTCGATGGCGTCAGCCTCGCGGTGCGCAAGGGCGAGACGCTCGGCGTCGTCGGGGAATCCGGCTCCGGCAAGACCACGCTTGGCCTCGCACTGCTGCGGCTGATCTCCTCCAACGGTCCGATCGTGTTCCTCGGCAAGGACATCCAGGGCCTGCGCTTCAAGGCGATGCGGCCGTTCCGCCGCGACATGCAGATCGTGTTTCAGGACCCGTTCGGCTCGCTCAGTCCGCGCATGTCGGTTGCCGACATCATCGCCGAGGGTCTCTCCGTGCATCAGGCGCAGCTCTCGCGCGAGGAGCGCGAGACGCGGGTGATCAAGGCGCTGAAGGACGTCGGCCTCGACCCGGAATGGCGCTTCCGCTATCCCCATGAGTTTTCCGGCGGCCAGCGCCAACGCATCTCGATCGCGCGTGCGGTGGTGCTGGAGCCGAACTTCATCGTGCTGGACGAGCCGACCTCAGCGCTCGACATGCTGTTCCAGGCGCAGATGGTCGACCTGCTGCGCGACCTGCAGCGCAAGCGCGATCTCACCTACATGTTCATCTCGCATGATCTGCGCGTGGTGGCCTCGCTCGCAAGCCATCTGATCGTGATGAAATCCGGCAAGGTGGTAGAGGAGGGGCCGGCCTCCGAACTGTTCAAGAACCCGAAAAGCGAATACACCCGCGCCTTGTTCGCCGCCGCCTTCCGCCTGGAGAGCGAAGGTGAAGGGGCCGTGGCGACGTAGTTCCACGGCATCCCCGCGCGACGGCTTCGCCGTTGTCGCTGGAGCTGCGTGCCTTGCGGAGCACTTGCGCCGCTGGGGGAGCCTCAAAGGATGCATGGCTCCGCTGGTGGCCGTCGATCCTTCGAGACGCGCTTCGCGCTCCTCAGATGACCGGGTTGGATACTGTTGCGGCCGCTAAAGCCGTTTGATTGCAACCACGTCGCTGCCGGCGGCCCTGATCCGCGTGATGGCCTGTTGCGTGTTCTCGACCACGGTCGCCATGTGGTGTGCGTTGGCGTGCACGATGCTGGATGCATCGCGCGCGATAGCGACATGGCCTTTCCAGAAGATCAGGTCGCCGCGCCGCAGGTGCTTCGCTTCCGCCGCGCTCAACTCTCTCCCCAACCCTTCCTGCTGCATGTCGCTATCGCGTGGGCAGCCGGTGCCGGCCGAGGTCAGCGCGATCTGCACAAGGCCCGAGCAATCGATCCCGAATGCGCTCTTGCCGCCCCATAAATAGGGGGTGCCGGCGAACCGCTCGGCCACGGCGACGAAGTCGGGCGCGACCATGTCGAGTGCGCCGAGATGCTGACGCGGCACGTAGCGGCCCTCGCTTGTGACTGCGAACGAACCCTCTTCGCGCGTCACCGTCACCATTGCGGTCATCGGAAGGGCTTCAGCCGGCGGCAGCTTGATCGAAGGACCGGGAAAGGCGAATGTCCAGAGTGCCGTCACCTTGTGCGTGGGCGCCGCTGCGGGCTTGATCAGCGCGCTGTCCGGCAGCCAGCCGACATAACCGTCGGTGGCGAGTTGGCCCCACGCCCAGCCTTCGCCGTTGCGATCGTAGACCGTCACGCGCTCGCCCTTCAGCGCCTGCGTCATCAGTTCGCTGCCGGCAGAAGGCGCGCGGCGCAGCGGAGCGACGGCCTCGAGGACCTCGAACTCCTCGCCGTCAACGAAGCGCGCCGCCGTGACTTTGCCCTCGAGATATTTGGCTGCGAGATCGTCGCGGGCCGGCGTCAATCGCGGGTCATGCATAGCGCTGGCTCAACAGTTTGTAGATCGCGCGCGCGGCCTGACACTCGCCGCCTTCAGGACGGCCGGGCCTTGCGGATGGCGTCCAGCCATAGATGTCGACATGCAGCCAGCTTTTGGCGTGCTCGACGAAGCGCTGCAGGAATAGTGCGCAGGTGATCGAGCCAGCAAAGGTCCCCGAAGGCGCGTTGGTGATGTCGGCGGTCTTGGAGTCCAGCCAGGCGTCATAGGCCGGCCATAGCGGCATGCGCCACAATGGATCGTTCTCCTCCTTGGCGTGAGCGGCCACACGATCGGCCAGCGTTTCATCATTGGTGTAAAAGGGCGGTAAATCCGGCCCAAGCGCCACGCGCGCCGCGCCAGTCAGCGTGCCAAGGTCGATCAGAAGATCCGGCTTCTCCTCATCCGCGAGCGCCAGCGCATCGGCCAGCACGAGCCGTCCCTCGGCGTCGGTATTGCCGATCTCGACGGTGAGGCCCTTGCGCGACTTGAAGACGTCGAGCGGACGGAACGCGTTGCCGCCGACAGCGTTCTCGACTGCCGGAATCAACACGCGCAGCCGCAGCTTGAGCTTGGCGTCCATGACCATCTGGGCTAGCGCCAAGACATTGGCGGCACCGCCCATGTCCTTCTTCATGATCAGCATGGCGCTCGACGGCTTGAGATCGAGCCCGCCGGTGTCGAAACAGACGCCTTTGCCGACCAGCGTCACCTTGGGATGCGCGGGATCGCCCCAGCAGAGATCGATCAGCCGCGGCGCGCGCGTTGATGCCACGCCGACGGCGTGGATCAGCGGAAAATCCCGTGCGAGCTCGTCACCGGTGATGCAGTTGAAGCTCGCGCCGAACCGCGTCGCGAGCTCCCGCGCCGCGTCCGCGAGCTCCGTGGGGCCCATGTCGTTGGACGGCGTGTTGATGAGGTCGCGCGCGAGCGCGGCGGCGCCGGCCATCCGTCCGATGTCGGCGGCATCGATGCCGTCGGGCGGCACCAGGCGGATATCGGGCGCTTCGTTCTTGCGATAGCGGCCGAAGCGGTAGCAACCCAGCGCAAATGCGAGCGTGGCGAGCCGTGTATCATGCGCCGCGTTGGCGAAGCGGTAGACGCCCGCCGGCAGCAGGCCGGGCAGAGCGCCCGGATGGAACGGATCACGCGATTTGTGGCCGTCGTCCTCGAGACCGAACAATACCTGCGCGATGCGGCCGTCGGCCGCCGGCAATGCCAGGCATTTGCCGGGCTTGGCGGCGAAGCCGTTGTCCTCCGCATATCGACGTGCCGGCGCGGGCAATTCTTTTTTGATCGCGTCCCACGTCGCCTTGGTGACGAAGGTGATGGGAATGGCTGCGGCGCTGGGCGCGGTCTCGAACACGGATGACATGCGGCTCTCGGCTTTTCTGGCGTCGTGTGTCGCTACTACACGCCTTTCGGTCGCGATGGTAGGCTTCTGCTGCGGCCGTCCGCCGGATGTGGCCCAGGTTGAGAAGCCGCGACTATCACTTTTGCCAAGCGGGTGGAATGCATGGATATTGTGCTGAGTATTTTTGCCGGCATCGGCCACGCGATCGAACTGGCCTTCGGCTATGTGGAGAGCCACCACTGGGTCTTCGGGCTCTTGCTGATCGGCTACCTTTTCTATCTTCACGACCGCAGCCTGCACGCACGCTTCGACGCGCTGGACAAGCGGATCGACGAGGTCCGCCGGCGGCTTGCCATGGACTATTGATTGCCGCGGTCCGACCGGCCCGGGATCGGGAAGGGCGATTAACCGGCCGTTAGGGTTAATGGTCTATTGATGGCACGTTCAATTCGTTCCATTCGCCCGATTTCATGAGTCAAAATGCCATGCGTCGACAGCCCAGCCTGGCCCGGCTTTTTGCCCGGCATCTCGCTTCCGTGGCCGTGGCGGCAACCCTCATCGCGGGCCTTGGCGGCTGCCAGACCATGTCCGACGTCAGGGGATCATTGACCTCGCGGGCGGAACCCGCGCCCGACGATCCGCAACGCGCTGTCGAAGTCTATGGCGAGCGCTATCGCAACAATCCCAAGGATGTCGACGCCGCCGCCGGCTACGGCCAGGCACTGCGCCTGACCGGCCAGCGCGCGCAGGCCTGCGCGGTATTGGAGCAGGCGACCATCGCGCATCCCGGCAACAAGCAGCTGCTCGCAGCCTATGGGCGCGCGCTTGCCGACAACGGCAATTCGAAGGCAGCGTTCGACGTATTGACCCGCGCGCATACCCCGGACAATCCCGACTGGCGCATCCTGTCGGTTCAGGGAACCACGCTCGACAAGATGGGCAAGCACGAGGACGCGCGGCGGTATTATGCAAGCGCGCTGCGGATCGCCCCGGACGAGCCGTCGGTGCTGTCCAATCTCGGCCTGTCCTACATGCTGACCAAGAACCTGCCCAAAGCGGAGGAGACGCTGCGCCGTGCCTATGCGAGCGCCCGTGCCGATGGACGGGTGCGGCAGAATCTCGCCCTGGTCGTCGGCCTGCAGGGCCGCTTCGCGGAGGCCGAAGGCATCGTCAAAGCGGATCTGCCGGCTGACGAGGCGGCGGCCAATGTCGCCTATCTGCGCGAGATGATGAACCGAAAGGATGGCCCGCGCACCGCATCGCGATCCGCGCCGGTGCTTGCCCAGGGGCAAGACGACTAGCGTATTTTCGTTCTGATGAATCAGAACCGAAGCTCTGGATTCTTGTTTTTGACGCGTTTTCTTTACGCGAACCGGCGTCCACTTCGCTCGAAAACGCTATAGGGCACTCACAAAAAAGAGATCGTCGTGCGAATTAGCGCCCAGTGGATCTCTGCTCGCGGTCGACGAAAGTCGCAGGAGCGACGTCATCACTAAACTCCAACTCGTCCCGTCGGCATGATTGCGCGGCCGGAGTATTTTGTGAGGCGCGGACGGAGGACGCACGCAAAGATCGAAATTTGTAACGGCGTTGCCAGGACCGTAGTCAAACGGCCGTCGTCAATGCTTCACATCTTGTAGCGATAGTTCGCGTCCTCCTACCAAAAAAGAGACAGACGAAAATGCGAACTTGCTATACCGTTGCGGCGGCCGTGCTTCTCAGCTGTTCTGCGCACGCCGAGACGGCTGGTGTCCCACCGAACCAAGCGGCCTCTCAGATCACGCAGAGCGGCTTTTCACCACTCTACGTGGGCGTCGACTACGAAACAGCAACCGTTCCATCCAATCCAGCGACAACAGATGGAGCGCCAACGACAAGCCGAGCTTATATCGCACGCGTCGATCTGAGGGCGCCCGGGGTTGCGCTGCAGACTACGTCGCATAGCGGTCCGCTCAACACCGTATCCGAGACAATTTCGCAGTTCGCGACCCGCACGCGCGTACGCCTGGCAATCAATGCAAACTTTTTTGCACCGTGCTGTAACGCCTTCTCCGAGCCGAAGACGATAATCGGCTTGCTCGTTTCGAATGGGAGGGTTGTCTCGCCCGCGACCAAAGATCCGACGCAGAGCGAGGCAGTGCTCGCGATCATGCGCGGGAATGCTGCCGTCATTGAACATGGGTCAAATATCAAGGTATCTCAGATCGTCACCGCCGTCGCTGGCTCGGCGATTGTCGTGCAGAACGGCAAGGACATCAGCGCCAGCAGTCCGAACGAAGGCGATCCGACCAACCCGAATCCACGCACGCTGGTCGGACTGTCAAATCACGGCCGCTATCTCTACCTCGTGGTGATCGATGGTCGTGTGAAGGGCTATTCGACCGGGACCACGAACGCACAATCCGCGGCACTGATGCTCGCGCTGGGGTGCGACAGTGCACTAAATCTCGATGGCGGCGGATCAACGGAAATGGTCCGCGCAGACAAGCTCGGCGAGCCCTACATCCTGAACACGCCGAGCGGAGGCGCCGAACGCTTCGATGCAGCTGCCTTGGGCGTTTATGCCCAGGAGCTTCCGAGATTGCCCTTCGAATAACGTTTCGTCGAGACAGCGGCTGATTCGATCGGCCGCTGTTAAGACATTTTCGTACAGCCGGCTTGTGCCAATAGTGACGCTTCAACGAAAGAAGCGCCAGCCACGCCGAGTTACTCATTGTCGATGTTTGCTCTTGCGCTATCGAAGCCGGTTCGGTCGCCGCTCCGTAAAGGGTATCATCGCGGACAACGGGTACACCCCACGAAACGTGGGTTTTGAACGGGCGCTGGAGCTACTGTCCTCGCCCTGGCAAATGTCGCACTGAAATATTCTCGCCTTCCAGGGATTCGCGACGCTTGCATTCCGCCGCATCCTAAAAAAATCGCCTGCGTAACTTCGCAAATGATTTGTCGCGAACCGCGATCAGCGATTCAACCGCTGCGTGCGTGCGCGGTGCTGCATCGCTGTCGCGCAAGACCGGGACGTCGCGTGAAATTAAACTGACACACCTCCGTCATTGACGCTGCCTAACTGTCTCCGCCGCACGACCAAAAAATGTTTTTTTGGGAGACATAAGGAAAAAAGATGAAAAATCGAAAGCTGAAAAGCGTTCTGCTATCAACGGTTGCAGTTACAATGATAACAACCATTGTCGTATCGACCGCTTCGATGGCTGGTGAAGATGCCGCCTCCGGGAAGACGTCGGCGGTTAACCCGAACACGCTGCACACCAAATATCCGATCAAGCACCTCGTGGTGGTCTTCAACGAGAACGTCTCGTTCGATCATTATCTCGGCTCGTACCCGAATGCGCTGAATCCCGAAGGCGAGCCCGTTTTCGAGCCCGCCAAGACAACTCAGCGGGACATCAACAATCTCCTGACGAACCCGGCGCTGCTCAACAATAACCCTAACCTGAACGGGGCCAATGGCGCGGGCGCTACCAATCCGTTCCGTCTTGACCGCACGCAGGCAAATACGGCCGACCAGGGCCATGGCTACACTGCCGAACAGAAAGCCTATGACGGCGGCAAGAATGACCTTTTCCCGTCGAATACCGGTAAGGGCAGCAGCGGCGGAGCCGGCGCCTTCGGCACTACCGGTCAGGTGATGGGCTATTTTGACGGCAACACGGTCACCGCCGTCTGGAACTACGCTCAGAACTACGCGATGAGCGACAATGCCTGGGCTGACCAATATGGTCCGTCGACGCCGGGCGCGATGAACATGTTCGCCGGCCAGACCAACGGCTTTGTGCAGACAAAGGGTAGTGGCAGTTTGCTCGCTGACGGTACGGGCGGCTTCACGTTGACCGGCGATATCGATCCCTCCGGTGACACGTGCTCGGACCAGACCAAGCAGGCCATGTCAAACGCCAAGAACATCGGCGACCTGCTCAATGCCGCGAACGTTCCATGGGGCAATTTTTATGGTGGTTTCAATCTGCAAACCATCAATGCCAACGGTAGCACCGGCTGCAATCGCTCCACCGTGAGCCAGGTCACCGGCGGCGCTCACACCGACTATGTCCCGCATCACATGTGGTCCCAGTACTTTGCGTCGACGGCCAATCCGACGCACGCCCGCCCGACCTCGACCAAAGCGATCGGTTACACCACGGTTCCGGGCACCAAAAAGGTTGATCCGGCCAACCACAACTACGATCTGCAAGATTTCTTCACCGCGGTTGGATCAGGCAATTACCCGGCGGTTTCCTTCATCAAGATGGCGTCGGTTCAGGACGGTCACCCAGGCAACTCCAATCCGCTCGATGAGCAGATCGGGCTGGTTAACCTCGTCAACTTCCTGCAGCAGCAGCCCGACTGGGACAGCACCGCTATAGTCCTCGCCTATGACGATTCGGATGGCTGGTATGACCACGCTTTTGCGACGACGACGAGTCCGTCGTTCTCGTCGGCCGATGCATTGAATGGTCAGGGCCTCTGCGGCGCCCCTGGTGCTACCCAACCCACTGGCGTCAATGGCTTGCCCGTCCCTGGTCGCTGCGGCCCGGGGACGCGCCACCCGTTCTTCGTGATCTCGCCCTACTCCAAGAAGAACTACGTGAGCCACGTGCAGATCACGCAGGCCTCGATCCCGCAATTTATCGAGGACAACTGGTTGAACGGTGAGCGTCTGGGCAAGGGCGCATTCGATGCCACGACCGGTTCGTTCGTGGACATGTTCAACTTCAACAAGAAGAACAGCACCACGCTTATCCTCGATCCGAACTCCGGCACCGTGGATACCAAGGACAAAGAAAAGAACAACAAGAGCTGAGCCAAAGTTTCATGTTCAATCGCACGATCGTGTGGTTTCTCGGCGCCGGCCTTATGGCCGGCGCCGTCTTCGCTGCCGAACCGAAGGGATTGTCGGGCGAAAACCCAAATCCGATTCATCTCATTCGTCCTCCCGTTCAGCCGCTATCGGCCATGGCGAAGCTTGGCCGGGAACTGTTTTTCGACACGAGCCTGTCATCGTCGGGCAAGGTCGCTTGCGCGTCGTGTCACAGCCCGGAACATGCCTATGGTCCCCCGAACGATGCGCCCGTGATGCTCGGTGGAGCGGACCTCACGCTGCAGGGCGCTCGCGCTGTTCCGTCGCTGACCTATTTGGAGCGGCAACCCGAATTCAGTGTTGGCCCCGATGACCCTTCAAATGAGAACGTGAACGTGACGCAGCAGGCCGAGATCGGCAAAACGGCGGTGCGCGTGCAGAAGCTCGCGACACAGACGGCGCAAAGCGCAAATATCGTTCCACAGGGAGGCATGTTCTGGGACGGCCGCGCAGACACCCTTCAGATCCAGGCGGCAGGCCCTCTGTTCGACCCTCGCGAGATGGACGGCGGCAGCGAGGAAGTGATCGCCGAGAAGCTTCGTAAATCCGCCTATGCGCAGAAGTTTGTGGGATTGTTCGGCCCGAGCATCCTGCGGGATTCAAGACTGCTGGCCGCCGAGGCGTTGTTTGCCATCGGGCGCTATCAGATCGAGGATCCGAGCTTCCATCCCTATACCAGCAAGTATGACTACTGGCTGGAGGGCAAGGCCCGCCTGAGCGAGCCCGAGATGCGCGGACTTCGCCTGTTCAACGATCCGGAAAACGCCAACTGCGCCGGCTGCCATACCTCGGAACCTTCCCGGGAGGGCTACCCGCCGAACTTTACCGATCGTCAGTATGAAGCCCTGGGCGTGCCACGGAATGTTGCGCTCGCCGATACAAAGGACCCCAACTATTTCGATCTTGGGGTTTGCGGACCGATTCGCAAGGACATGGCGGAGCAGACGCAATTTTGCGGTATGTTCAAGACGCCGACCTTGCGCAACACCGCGGTGCGCCACGCGTTCTTCCACAATGGCGTATTCCGGACGTTGCAGCAGGTAATGGATTTCTACAATTTGCGCGATACGAATCCGGAGAAAATCTATCCACTCGGCGCCGACGGAAAAGCCGAGAAGTACAACGATATCCCGGCGCAGTATCACGCCAATGTCGATGTCGCCGATCCGCCCTTCGATCGCCATCGCGGCGAACCGCCGGCCATGACGGCTCAGGACGAAGCCGACATCATCGCATTCCTGAGCACCCTGAATGATGGATACAAGCCGGAGCAGTGAGGAGCACCTCACGCTCCATGAGCATTTAGCTTACCGAGCCCGACTCCAGCGCATGACCGCTACACGCTCTAATGTATCTCCGTGAACTTGATGTAGCTCGGCCCGAGGATGACGATGAACAGACAGGGCAGGAAGAACAGGATCATCGGCACCGTGAGCTTGGGCGGCAGCGCTGCCGCCTTCTTCTCGGCCTCGGTCATGCGCATGTCGCGGTTTTCCTGCGCCATCACGCGCAGGCTCTGGCCGAGCGGTGTGCCGTAGCGTTCGGACTGCTGCAGCGCGAGGCAGACCGACTTCACTCCCTCGAGGCCGGTGCGCCGCGCCAGGTTTTCGTAGGCCGACTTGCGGTCCTGCAGGTAGGACAGCTCCGCGGTGGTCAGGGTGAACTCCTCCGACAGCGCCACCGACTGCCCGACGATCTCCTGTGCCACCTTGCGGAAGGCGACTTCGACCGACATGCCTGACTCGATGCAGATCAGCAGCAGGTCGAGCGAGTCCGGGAAGGCGCGCTTGATCGACAACTGGCGCTTGGAGATGGCGTTCCTGAGGAACAACATCGGCGCCTGCAGGCCGGCATAGGCCGCGGCGAGACAGATGCCGATCTGGACCGTGGTCGGCCAGTTTGAGGCGGACAGGAAGAAGACGTAGACGATGGCCGCAATCAGCATGACGATCGGCGTCACCGCGCGCGCAAACAGGAAGGTGACGTAGGGGGCATGGCCGCGATAGCCCGCCATAACGAGCTTCTCGAGCGCAGACTCCTGGGCCAGCCATTTGGTGAGGTTCAGGTCGTCGACCACCTTGGAGACGAGCTGCTTCGGCGTCTGGCGCAGCGTGACTTTGTCCGTCTTGTTGAGGCGGTCGCGCTCGCGCTGACGGATACGCTCGCGCTCGCTGGCGACGGCCTTCATGCGCTTGTTGAGATCACCGCCGGCGAGCAGCGGCATCACAAGCGTATAGACGGTCGCGCTTGCCGCAAAGAAGGCAAGCAACATGCTCATGAACCTGACGTCGTGAAGCTTGGTGATGAGAAAATCAATCATGCTGCACCGTCAGAAATCGAAGTTGATCATCTTCTTCATCACGAGTATGCCGATCATCATCCAGACGACACAGGCGACCAGCATCAGCTGGCCGGTCGGATGGGTCCACAGCAACGAGATGTATTCGGGCGTCGTGATGAACACGAGGATCATGACGACGGGCGGCAGCGAACCGATGATGCCCGCGGACGCCTTCGCTTCCATTGACATCGCCTGGATCTTTTCGGCCATCTTCTTGCGGTCGCGCAGCACCTTGGACAGATTGCCGAGCGCTTCAGAGAGGTTGCCGCCGGATTTCTGCTGGATCGCGACCACGATGCCGAAGAAATTCGCTTCCGGCAGCGGCATGCGCTCATAGAGCCGTGCGCAGGCCTCCCCAAGAGGCATGCCGATCGCCTGGGTCTCGATGATGGAGAGGAACTCGCTGCGCAGCGGTTCGGGTGCGTCGTTGGCCACCACCTTGATCGATTCGAATAGCGGCAGGCCGGCCTTGATGCCGCGCACGATGACGTCGACGGCGTCGGGCAGCGCCTTCAGGAAGGCCTTCTCGCGGCGCTTCTTCAGGAATCCAAGCAGCCAGCGCGGCACGCCGAAGCCGGCGGCGAAAGCCATGCCGCCGGCGCCGAGCAGGCCGCCGCCGATCATGAACGTAATGGCAAAGCCGAGCAGGCCGAGCACGCCGGAGATGATCCAGAATTTCTGTTCGGACCACGCGAGTCCGGCCTGCGAAATGCGCATGCCGAGCGGAACCCGCTTGCTCTTCTGGCGCCTGGCCTCGAGCTCCTTGAGCGTTCCCTCGACCTGCTCGCGGCGCGAGCGCTGCGTCCGGTCGGCCTGGCGCGCAGCAGCGGGTTCGCTGCGAGCCACCGAGGCGCGGCGCGACTCGGCCTTCTTCTCCCCCGACAGGTGCGGATACAGGAAGACCCAGGCGAGGCCGCCCACGGTGGTGGCGGCGAGGAACGCCATGGCGATGTTCTGCACGTTCATCGCGCGTTTCCCTTAAGTCGGAGGCGGGGCCTCGGAGGCGTCGAGCGCCGCTCCGAGCCGCTTCTCTTCGTTGTAGTAGCGCGCACGCTCCCAGAACTTCGGACGGCCGATGCCGGTCGAGCGGTGGTTGCCGATGATCTTGCCGTTCGCATCTTCGCCGATCATGTCGTACAGGAAGACGTCCTGAGTGATGATGGTGTCGCCTTCCATGCCCATCACCTCGGTAATGTGCGTGATGCGGCGCGAACCGTCACGCAGGCGCGCCGCCTGGATGATCACGTCGATCGAGGCGCAGATCATCTCGCGGATGGTGCGCGAGGGCAGCGAGAAGCCGCCCATCGTGATCATGGATTCGCAGCGCGAGAGGGCCTCGCGCGGGTTGTTGGCGTGCAGCGTGCCCATCGAGCCGTCATGGCCGGTATTCATCGCCTGCAGCAGGTCGAACGCCTCGGGTCCACGGACTTCGCCGACGATGATACGCTCGGGACGCATACGCAGACAGTTGCGGACCAGCTCGCGCATCGTGATCTGGCCTTCCCCCTCGATGTTCGGCGGACGGGTTTCCAGCCGCACCACATGCGGTTGCTGCAGCTGCAGTTCGGCTGCGTCTTCGCACGTGATGATGCGCTCGTCATGCTCGATATAGTTGGTGAGGCAGTTCAGCAGCGTGGTCTTGCCCGAGCCGGTGCCGCCGGAAATCAACACGTTGCAGCGGACGCGGCCGATGATCTGCAGGATGGTCGCGCCTTCCGGCGTGATCGCGCCGAACTTGACGAGCTGGTCCAGCGTCAGCTTGTCCTTTTTGAATTTGCGGATGGTGAGCGCGGGGCCGTCGATCGCCAGTGGCGGCACGATGGCGTTAACGCGCGAGCCGTCGGCGAGGCGGGCGTCGCAGATCGGCGAGGATTCGTCGACGCGCCGCCCGACCTGGCTGACGATGCGCTGGCAGATGTTGAGAAGCTGCTGGTTGTCGCGGAAGCGGATGCCGGTGCGCTGGATCTTGCCGCCGACTTCGATGAACACCGTGCCGGCGCCGTTGACCATGATGTCGGCGATGTCGTCACGCGACAGCAAGGGCTCCAGCGGACCGTAGCCGAGCACGTCGTTGCAGATGTCGTCGAGCAGCTCCTCCTGCTCGGCGATCGACATCACGATATTCTTGATCGCGATGATCTCGTTGACGATGTCGCGGATTTCCTCACGAGCCGATTCGCTGTCGAGCTTGGCGAGCTGCGCAAGGTCGATCGCCTCGATCAGGGCGCCGAAGATCGTCGCCTTGACCTGGTAGTAGTTGTCGGAGCGGCGTGACTCGATCGTCGGTGCGGGCGGCGGCTTGATCGCGGCAATTGGCGGCGACGGGATCGTCGGTGCGGCCGTCTCGCGCGGAATGCTTGGCGCGGCGGCAGGTTCCGGCGCCTGAAATGCGGGCTTGGACGACCGCGGGTCGAAGTCATTTCCGCTACGCTTACCGAACACGACGTCTTTGCTCCATGAGGGCCGCTACTTGGCCCGCAGCTTTTCGAGCAGGGGCGACAGGAAGGACCCCCTGGGCTTCTTCGTCTCGCCGCGGCCTGTCAGCCGCTGCGCGATCTGCAGGAACATCTCGACCGAGCGATGATTGGCGGAGATTTCCGCGATCATCTGGCCGTTGTTGGAGGCCGAGCCGAAAATCTGCGGATCAAACGGGATGGTGGCGATCGGCTGGCTCTCGATCGCCTTGGCGAATTCGGCGGTCGCGATCTCCGGGCGCTTCGGTATGCCGACCTGGTTCAGGCAGTAAAGCGGTGCGCGATCGTTCGGACGCGCCGCCTTCAGCAGATCGAACATATTCTTGGCGTTGCGCAGATTGGCGAGATCGGGCGCCGCCACGATCAGGATGTCGTCGGCCGCGATTAGCGCGCGCTTGGCCCAGCCCGACCATTGATGGGGAACATCGAGCACGATGCAGGGCATCGTGGTGCGCAGCGTGTCGAAGATTGCGTCGAACGCCTCGGCGCCGAAATCATAGACCTTGTCGAGCGTGGCCGGCGCGGCCAGGAGGCTCAGGTGATCGGTGCACTTCGACAGCAGGCGGTCGACGAAGGCGGTGTCGACGCGGTCGGGCGAGAACACCGCGTCCGCGATCCCCTGCGCCGGGTCCTGGTTGTAGTTGAGGCCCGCGGTGCCGAATGCGAGATCGAGATCGGCGACCACCGAGTCGAGCGCCAGGTCGCGCGCGATTGCCCAGGCGACGTTATGGGCGATCGTCGAGGCGCCGACGCCACCCTTGGCGCCGACGATGGCGATGATGCGGCCGACCGCTTTGGCTTCCGGCGCCGAGAACAGATTGCAGACCGAGCGCACTACGTCGATCGTCTGGGCCGGCGCAATCACGTAGTCGCTGACGCCGCGGCGAACCAATTCGCGGTAGAGCGTGACGTCGTTGACGCGGCCGATCACGATCACGCGGGTGCCGGCGTCGCAGACTGAGGCAAGCTGGTCCAGCCCGGCCAGAATGTCGCCGCGGCCCTCGGTCTCGAGGATGATGACGTTCGGCGTCGGTGCCGAGCGATAGGCCTCGACGGCCGCGGCCATGCCGCCCATCTGGATCTTGAGATGGGCCTTGGCCAGCCGGCGATCCTCGCCGGCCGACTGCACGGCGGCGGCGGTCTCGACCGTCTCGCAGAACGCCTGGACCGAAACCCGCGGCGCCGGCGCAATATGGTCCTCCACGGCCGGTGTCGAGGCGTCCGGCTGCTCTTCGGAGTTCTGTCGCGCGTAGCTGATCATTTGCCTGTATCGCTGAGTTTGGCTTTTTCCGCCTCGGGATAGGTCGTCGCGGTCGAGGTGCCCTTGCGATACTTATCGAAGGCGATGTTACGACGCGGTATATAAGCGGGGGTTTCCGCACGCGGCTGCAAGATATCGGCCGGGTCCGCCACCATGGCGGCGAGGTTGCGCTGGTTGGCGCAGCCGAAATTGTAGTACGGCTTGTTCTCGAAATAGGATCCGTTGTGGATCGACGGGCCGAGATCTTCCGGCCACAGGCCGCACGGGCCGGCGACCGCGGAGATCTTCGGATAGTTCACCCGGATCGCGGCCATGTGGCGCGGATCCTGGGGGCGGTACTTGCGAACTACGACCCCGTGGGGCGGCACGCCGGCGGCTGCGAAAGTGGCCCGGATCTCGCGCAGCGAATCCTGGGCGGCGCGTGCGTTAGGTGTATCGGCGGGAACGTCGATGCTGACAACGCCGGTGCCCTCGCGGAGCCAGTCCTGCGCCATTCCCATCACCTCGGCGCGCTGTTCTGCGGTCAGGCCGCCCCGGCCACGGCCGACGAACACCACGATCGAGCGGTCGGCCTCGGTGACCGCGATCGGATGCCGCTGGCGATAGTCGTTGGGCGCGTTCACGTAAGCGAGGCTGTCGTCGGCGGCATGCTGGCAGGCGCCGAGGGTCACCGTGAGGCCGATGAGCGCTCCCGCGAGGCGGAAGGCGCGCATGCAATCGGCGGGTATCGTTGCTGTCGTCTGTTTCATCGTCCCGCCTCAGTCCGTAATGAAGCCGTAGGTGCCACGGTAGTTGCGCGCCGGATCGGTGCGGCCCGGCACGCCGTAGATGCGATTGATGCTGCCCAGGAGATCGGCCTGCGGGTCGGACGCATTGGCAAAGCCGTCATCCGGACGCGACAGGTCCTTCTGCGCCACCGCGCGGACCACGTAGGGCGTGACCAGTACCATGAGCTCTGTCTGGTTGTTGATGAAGTCGCGGCTGCGGAACAGCGTGCCGAGCACCGGAAGCTCCGCAAGCCCCGGGAAGCCGTTGATTGCCTGCTTGGTTTGATCCTGGATCAGGCCGGCCATCGCCATCGAGCCGCCCGAGGGAATCTCGAGCGTGGTCTCCGCGCGGCGGGTCTTGATCGAGGGAATCGTCGTTCCCGCCTGGCCGCCCGTCAGGGCGTTCTCGGTCGAGACTTCCGACACTTCCGTCATCACCCGCAGGCTGATCCGTCCTTCGGTCAGCACCACGGGAGTGAAATTGAGCGAAATACCAAATTTCTTGAAGCTGACGGTCTGGACGCACTGCCCGATCGCGCCCGACGTTGTCGTTTGGCAGGTGACGCCGGTCGGTATCGGAAACTCGCCGCCTGAGATGAAGGTCGCCGATTCACCGGAGATCGCCGTCAGGTTCGGTTCGGCGAGCGTGCGCACGACACCCGCGCTTTCCATGGCGCGCAGCGTCGCCGAGACCGATGGCGTCGCTCCGAATGTCGTGGTGAGAGCGTTGCCCGGGACGAGCGCAGCGTTGTTTGCCGTGAACGGGTTGGAGTTGTTGAACTTCACGACCGCCGTGCCGTAGTTGAGATTGGCGGAGAGGTCGATGCCGAGCTGCTTGATGATCGAGCGTTGGACCTCCGCGACGGTGACCTTCAGCATCACCTGGTCGCGGCCGTGCACGGCGATGGTGTTGACGACCTTGTCGGGACCGCCCGACAGGCGGGCGGCGAGATCGAAAGCCTGCTGCGCCTCGATCGGGCTCGCCGCCGAGCCCGATAGCATCACGCCGTCGCCGACACCCTCGATCTGAATGTCGGAATTGGGCAGCGCCTGCCTAAGCGCGGCGCGTACACCGTTGAGGTCGCGCTTGACGGCGATGTCATAGGCGGCAATCTGCTGGCCCGCGGCGTCGAAGAACACGATGTTGGTCTGCCCGACCGTGGCGCCGATGATGTAGGCGCGCTGGGCGGAGCGAACCACCGCGTTGGCGATCTTGGGATCGGCGACCAGCACGTCCTTGATCTCGCGTGGCAGATCGATCACCACCGACTTGCCGACGCCGAGCGACAGGAAGCGTGCGTTCATCGAGCTGTCCGCGGCGGCTGGAGATGCCGCGACGCGGTAATCACTTGCCACCACCGGCGTCAACGCGGGGTTGAGCGCGAGTGCCGTGACCGCCGAAAACGACAGGGCGCGGATCATGGCCGTCCGCATCGTCCGCCGGGCTACCCTGCAATTCATCTCGTCTATCCTCGTCACTTCTGCGTCGTCGCCTGGCTGGCGACGCCAAAGCGGATGACGCTCACCGTGTCGCCGCGTCTGTTGAAATTTTCGTCGGTCCTGATCTCGTTGGCGTCGGCGATGCTGCGCAGCGCGAGCGACAGGATGCCGGTCTGGCGCGCCCGCGCCAGCGTCTCGGCCTGCTCAGGCCTCAATTCGAGCGTAACAGTCTTGCCGACCAGTGCGTTGGTGCCGTCTTTCTCTTTCGGCGCCTGATCGATGGCGAGCACGCGGACATTGGTCAGGATGATCTCGGTGATGACGATGTCGGCCGCGTTGCGGTCGGGATTCTTTTCCCGCTTGGACAGCAGCACATCGACCCGGTCGTTTGGCAGGATGAAGCCGCCGGCCCCGGTTTCCGGCGAGATTTCAGTCGACACCCCGCGCATGCCGCTCGGCAGGATCGCCGCCATGAAGCCGCTTCCGTCAGCCTTGACGAGCTTCTGTTCGCGGATCGGTTCGCCCTGGATGAACGGAGCGCGCGCGATCGAGCCGGTGACATCCTTGATGGCGTCGGCCCGGGCGTCCTTGCGCATGAAGGTGCTGCTGGCGGTCGCGGCCGGCCAGGTCTGCCACTGCAGGTCGTCAGCCTTCACGGTTTGGCCGAGACCGATGTCGGACCGCGCGACCAGGATGTCGACAGTTTGCAGTTGCGCGGCCGGCTGTGTCTGCGCCGGCTTGTCGCCGCCGCTCGCCAGATAAAGGGCCGCGAGGCCGGCACAGCCGGCGATTGCCAGGACCATAATGCGAGCGGTATTCATTACGCTTCACTTTCCACATGACGCGACGCTGCCGCCGCCGTGTTGGAAGTTGACCAGCTATTCGTCAAAGCATGGTTAATGAGGCGTATCTAAATCACCTTAACGGCTGGTTACCCGCCGCCGTCAGCGCATGGCGAGGTGTGCGAGATCGATTGTCTTGATCCAATCGGTGTCTGGATAGGCCAGCAATGCGCCGAGGGCGAGCGCGATGCCGTAGGGAATTCCGGTCTGCTTATCGTGCAGCCGGGCAAGCCAGGCCTGCGATACGAGCGGGTAAGGCAGCGGCCACTGCCTGAGTTGCAGCAATAGCAGGGTCAGCGCGCCGCCGAGCACAGATGCGTAGACCAGAAAGTTGAGCAGGTGGTCGAAGCCGAACCAGAGGGCGGCGGCCGCCGCGACCTTGGCGTCGCCGCCGCCGATCCATCCCATCGCAAACATGGCGAACGACACCACGAGCACCAGCGCACCGGCGCCAGCATGGCTGAGCATGTCGTGGACGCTCATGCCGGTCAGCGGCGCCAGGAGCATGAAGCCGGCCAATAGCCCCAGCGACACCCGGTTGGGGATCGTCATGGTGAAAAGATCACTCGCTGCCGCGAATGCCATCAGGGCTGGAAACAGCATCAAGCGCGCGATGTCGAGGATCATGGAAGAAGCGCCGTGAGGCTAGGACCGAGGTTGTGACGTGGCGCGACGCTAGCGGCCAATGGTGAACAATCGGAAAAGACCTGAAAGCGGCTTCCCGGTTCCTCACGAAGCGTGCGTGCGCAGCGCCGGCGGAGCAAGTCCGTCAAAAAGACAAAGGCCCCGGGACCGCCGGGACCTTTGCGGCGAATTCGCCGAATCGTGCTTACTTCAGCGAGGTCGAGATCGTGCCGAAGGTGCCGTTCAGCGCCGTGCCGACGCCGCGGACGGCAGTGATGATCGCAATCGCGATGCCGGCGGCAATGAGACCGTACTCAATAGCAGTCGCGCCAGACTCATCCTTCACAAAGCGCGAGACGAGGTTCTTCATAAACAAACTCCTGTGTACACGTGGCTGGTCGAAGTGGATTTGGTCTGGTCGGCGTTCTCAGCACCGTGACCATGCTAGGGAGCCTAGGGATCGACGATTGCGGTGCGGTTAATTTGATCGCGTAAAGTCGGCCGGAACCCGCAGTTCTTGCGCACAGTAAATTTGGAATTAAGGCGTCGGATTAAACCGCGGGGTTTTTCTCCCGCGAGCGATCGATCGGGATTCACAGCTCTTTAAGCGCGAGCCGATACCCATGAGGCCTCCATCGAATGAGGCTGTCATGTCTGAGCTCCCCCTCGAAATCATCGCGATGGTCGGCCAGACGATGATCAAGGTGGCGCCGATCACGATCGTTCTGGCGCTTGTCTTCTCGGTGTTGACCCACTTCTGGGCCTGCAATCCGGGCAAGCCCTGGTGGCGCAAGCGCGAGCTCGTCACCGATATCTGCTACTGGTTCTTCGTGCCGGTGTTCGCCCGCGTGCTGCGCATCGGGTTGCTGGTGCTTGGCGCGGCCGTCCTGTTCAACGTTCATGGTGCCGACGAACTGGTGGCATTCTACGACAACGGCCACGGCCCACTGTCACGGCTTCCGCTTTGGCTGCAGGCGGCGATCTTCCTGGTCGCCTCGGACTTCATGCTCTATTGGCTGCACCGGCTGTTTCATGGCAGCGGGTTCTGGAAATATCACGCCATTCATCATTCCTCCGAAGACCTCGAATGGATTTCCGCGGCGCGCTTTCATCCGGTCAACCTGATGATAGGCACGATCTCGGTTGACGTGGTCCTGTTGATGGCGGGCATCTCGCCGAACATCATGCTGTGGGTCGGTCCTTTCACCACATTTCACTCCGCTTTCGTCCACGCCAATCTCAATTGGACGCTCGGCCCGTTCAAATACGCGATCGCGACGCCGGTTTTCCATCGCTGGCATCACACCGGTGTCGAAGAGGGCGGTGACACCAATTTCGCGGGCACCTTCCCGATCTGGGATATGCTGTTCGGCACGTTTCGGATGCCGGACAATGCGCTGCCCGTGAATTATGGCGCGGATGACAAGGCGATACCCTCCGAGATCGGCGGGCAATTGGCCTATCCGTTCCGTCACTGAGCGGCGTGCGCCGCCATGAGCGCAGAGATCGCTACCATCCAGCGCGAGAGGGCCTCCGTCGTGAGCGAGGTCCCGGCCTGGTTCTGGATGGGCTGCGGCGTTTACGCGCTGCTGTTGATCGATGGCGGCAGCCGGCTCGGCGATTCCGATACCTATTGGCAGATTACCATCGGGCGGTGGATCCTTGATAACGGCGCCTTGCCGTCCGTCGATTTCTACTCGTTCACCAAGGCGGGCGAACCATGGATGTCGTCGTCCTGGCTTGCGCAGGTTCTCTACGCAAAATCCTACGATCTCGCCGGATGGACCGGGCCCGTGGCGCTGGCCGCGGTCTGCATCGCCGTCGCTTTCGCGCTGCTCACCTCGATCCTCAACCGCCGGATGCCCGCGGCCTATGCGAGCGCCGCCGCACTCGCGGCGCTGGCGCTGTCGTCTGGGCATCTGCTGGCGCGTCCTCATGTGCTCGTGCTACCGATACTGGTCGCCTGGACGAACGGCCTCATGTCAGCCAGCGAGCGCCTCGAGCCGCCGTCATTCTGGCTTACGCCGCTGATCGCGCTCTGGGCCAATCTGCACGGCAGCTTCGTCTTCGGCCTGGTGCTGGTTGGCGCCTTTGCGCTCGACGCATTGTGGAACGCGGAGCCCTTGCACAGGAGTAGCTTGGCGCTGCGCTGGACTTTGTTCGGGCTCGGTGCGCTCGCCGCGTGCTGTTTGACGCCCTATGGCTGGGGCTCGATCCTTGCTTCGCTGAGGATTCTCGCTCTCGGAGAGCTCCTGCATCTGATCGCGGAGTGGATGCCGGCTGATTTCCGCACCATCGGCGCGTTCGAGCTGGCGCTTCTCGCGCTCATCGGCGGCGCGCTCTATGGCGGCGTGAAGTTGCCGCTGCCGAGGATTGCGCTGGTGCTGGGCCTGCTGCACATGGCGCTGTCCCACGTCAGGAATATCGAGATCTTCGCCATGTTGCTGCCGCTGGCGGTGCTCACGCCTGTGGCATCGCAATTCGGCTTGAAGGCCGTGGGTCTGGCGCGGCTGAGGGTTGCGCCCGCAGTCGCGCTTCTCGCTGGCCTCTGCGCCTCGACCTTGGCCGTCGCGGCAAGCCAGGCCATAGCACCGCCGGCCGGCCATTCGCCCGCGGGCGCTGTCGACGCGTTGAAAGCGCATAACGTCAGGCGTGTCCTCAACGATCTTCCATTCGGCGGTTACCTGATCTGGCGGCAGATGCCGGTGTTCATCGACGGACGCGCCGAGCTCTACGGCGAGGCATTCGAGATGGCCTATTACCGGGCGCTTCAGCTCAAGGACGTCGACGGCTTTCTCGATCTGCTCAAGACATACGACATTGATGCGGTGATGCTCACGCCGGACATGCCGGCGGTCAAGCTGCTCGACCGGATCGGGGGCTGGCGGCGCGTCTACGCGGATGCGGGGGCGGTCGTGCATGTGCGCGTTGCGGATTGACCGCTGTTTGCGCGCGTATTCCGTGTCGGACTTCTCGTGATCGTTGCCGGCCTCGTCTTCGGCATCCGCGACACCGACGAGCTTTCGCTTTCTACGACAGCGGCCATGGCCCGTTGGCGGCGCTGCCGTCGTGGCTGCAAGCGGTGGTGTTGCTGGTGATCTCCGATTCGCGATGTACTGGCTTCACCGTCTGTTTCACCGCGGCGGCTTCTGGAAGTACCATGCCATCCATCATTCCTCGGAGGACGTGGACTGGATTTCGGCGGCGCGCTTCCATCCCGTGAACCTGCTCGGCACGGTCGGCATCGACGTCTTGCTGCTGTTGGCCGGCATCTCGCCAAACGTGGGTTGGTCCCTTCAACCTGTTCCTGTCGGCTTTTGTGCACGCCAATCTGAACTAGGATCTGGGTCCGCTCAAATATGTGCTGGCAACGCCGCTCTTCCACCGCTGGCATCACACCTCGCTTGAGGATGGCGGCAACACCAATTTCGCAGGCACTTTTCCGATCTGCGATATCCTGTTTGGCACCTTCCGCATGCCGGCGGGCCGGCTACCGGATAATTACGGAATCGCCGATGATGCATTCCCGAGCGAGATCGCCGGCCAACTCGCCTATCCGTTTCGGAAGTCGCGGCATCCGCGCAATTCGCCGCTCGATTTTTGCTCTTCTTAAATGAATTGCCGTCAGATTCGCCTTGTCGGGCGCCGGCTCCGCTGCGCTTCGCCTTTTGCCGGCATGTCAACGTCCCGGGGTAGAGTATGTCTTTCCAGTCCCAGCGAATCTGCGCAGGTGCACGTTTCGGCCTGATTTCCCTGGCCGCGGCGATCCTGCTGTGGCCGGCAGTGTCCACGGCCGCGCCTGACCCTGACAAGATCTCGGTCAATGTCGATCAGGCCAAGCTTGTCAAGCTGCCAACGGGTATCGCCACGATCGTCGTCGGCAACCCGCTGATTGCAGACGTGAGCTTGCAGAATGGCGGCGTCGTCGTCGTCACGGGCAAGGGCTATGGCGCCACCAACTTCATTGCGATCGACCGCTCCGGCCAGGTGCTGGTCGATCGTCAGATCCAGGTTGAAGGCCCGACCGACCAGCTCGTCACCGTTTATCGCGGCATCGACCGCGAGACCTATAGCTGCATGCCGGTCTGCCAGCGCCGCATCACGCTCGGTGACGGCGAGACCTATTTCAAGGCGACGATGGACCAGGCCGGGTCGCTGAATACGCAGGCCACCGGTTCGGGTGCGACCGCGGCCGCCAAGTCGGCGAACTGACGCATTCCCGGGCCGGCGCTCATTGCGCGCCGGCGACGTGGCCGGTTAAAGCTTATCCCGCCTCGGCACGGTTAAAATTGGCCTAACGTTACGGGTCGCCGTCCCGAGGTCTGACGAAACATTTCAACAATCAGTTTCCGGTAGTTGTTGCCGTCATGCTCATCCGGGGTCGTTGATGCCGCTGCCCGCACGCTTTTCCAGAAATCTCCACCGCTTCTGCCGCAACCGCCGCGGCTCGACCGCAGTCGAATTCGCGCTGGTTGCGCCGCTCTTCTTCGGGCTCCTGTTCGCGATCATCGAAGTGGCGATGATATTTTTTGCCGGCCAGGTACTCGAGACCGTGACGCAGGATTCCGCGCGCATGATCCTGACCGGTCAGGCGCAGATGGCAAACTTCACCCAGGTGCAGTTCAAGAACTTTGTCTGCAGCCGGATCAACGTTCTGTTTGATTGCGCGAACGGCGTCTATATCGACGTGCGCAGCTACCAGTCTGACCAGTTCGGCTCCGTCAACATTGCCGCGCCGATCGATTCGGGTGGAAACTTTCTTCCAGCCATGCAGTACAGCCCCGGAACCGCCGGCCAGATCGTGGTTGTCCGCCTGTTCTATCAGTGGCCGCTGTTCGTTACCAAGCTTGGCTTCAACCCCGCCAACCTGAACAACAACAAGCGGCTGCTGACCGCGACCGCAGCGTTCATGAACGAGCCCTTCTGAGGCGGAGCATGAAAGAGATATCACCGATCCGGACAGGTCTGCGGCAGGGTGCGGCGAGATTCGCGCTCGATCGATCCGGACTTGCCGCTGTCGAGTTTGCCTTCATCGTGCCGCTGATGCTGGTCATGTTGTTCGGGATCGTCGAGTTCTCGTCCGCCGTCGCCGCTTCCCGCAAGGTGACACTGATGGCGCGGACGCTGTCCGACCTGACTTCGCGCGCTCCCCAGAGGTCGGATCAGCAGACAGTGGCCGACGCCGATCTCGCCAACTTCGTCAATGCCGGTATCGGCATCATGACGCCCTTTACGACGGCGCAGTTGAAATCCACTATCACCGAGCTCTGGATCGATCCCAACAGCCTCGCTGCGCGCGTACAGTGGAGCAAGGGAGATGCGCCACGAGCGACGAGCACTACAGTCCAGGTCCCAAGCGCGCTGCAGATCGCCGGCACCTATCTGATCTTCAGTGAAGTCAGCTACAACTACATTCCATCGGTCGGCGCCATAAACATCCCGACGATTGGACCCGTGATGCCGACCGGCATTGCTCTCCGCGACGTCGCCTATACCCGTCCGCGTTACTCTCTCTGTGTCATCTATCCGACTCCGGCGCCAAATGTGGCGATGCCGAACTGCCCGAAATTGTAGCCGCTTCCATGCTCGAGCATCATCGGTTTTGATTGAATCAGAACCGAAGCTCAAGCTTGCTGCCTTGACACGTTTTCTTAACGCCAACCGGCGTCCACTTCGCTCGAAAACGCTATGTACAAAAGCAAAGGCCGCACCCGAAGATGCGGCCTTTGCTGTCTCCGAAGACAATTTCCGGAGAGCTTTTGCTCTCGGGAAATCGGCTTATCCGGCGGCGCGCAGATTGTCGGCCGAGGATTTACCGGACCGGCGGTCGGCGACGATCTCGTAGGAGATCTTCTGGCCCTCCCGCAACGTCCCAAGGCCGGCGCGCTCGACGGCGCTAATGTGCACGAACACGTCATTCCCGCCTTCATCCGGCTGGATGAAGCCGTAGCCCTTAGTCGCGTTAAACCACTTAACGGTTCCCATGCTCACGTGGGTAGTCCCTTCTCAGATATACAAGTTCAAAACCCGCTGGTTGGCGGGGTGGCGAGATCGAATTTTTGGAAGGGTCGTCAGCGTCTAAACCGGCTGTACCGGTGGATAGCTAATGTCGTCCGGCCGAAAATCGATGATCAATATTATGCGATAGGCCGTTTCAAAACAATCCGGACATGCTGATTTTTTGGCCGGCGCAGCCGCGGGCCATTTTTTAGCGCGACATGAAAATGTCATACTCGGGATAGTTGCTGGATCTGGCCCTATCGACGGCGGAACTGGCCCCCGCGCGGCGGCCCGCTACGCGGCGGCCCGCCGGGTGAGCTCGGGCGCTCGTCCTTGTGACGGAAGATCAAGCGACCCTTTTCGAGATCGTAGGGCGACATCTCGATCGTGACGCGATCGCCGGCCAGGGTCTTGATGCGGTTCTTCTTCATTTTGCCTGCAGTGTAAGCGACGATCTCGTGGCCTGCATCAAGTTGCACCCGATAGCGGGCGTCGGGGAGAATTTCGGTCACCAGTCCTTCGAACTGGATCAGCTCTTCCTTAGCCATGTGTATCTCCAGATCGAGCGACGGCTAGTGCTGCGGTTGGTTGTTGCGGTTGGATTGCGGTTTCGGCCGGGCTTCGCGGTGCAAGAAGGCGACACCCTGAATGCCCTCGCTTGCGCCGGTCTGCGACGGACGGGACGACTCGCCCCGGTTCGTCTGCGGATCGCTACTACTACCACTTCGACGGCGGCGGCGGCGAGGCCCTTTTGTGCCGGGGGCGCTTTCATTCCCACGGACATGATGCGCACGTGGCGCAGACCGGCCGCCCCGGTGCGGCTGCGGTGCCTTGGCCGGTGCGGTGGCGTCGCGGTTGCCCGGCGTGCGGCGGTCTTCCCGCGGAAGCGGGATGCGGATCAGCCGCTCGATGTCGCGCAGATACCCCATTTCCTCGGCACCCGCGATCAGCGAAATCGCGACCCCCTCGGCGCCCGCGCGCGCCGTGCGGCCGATGCGGTGGACATAGGTTTCCGGAACATTTGGCAGGTCGAAATTCACGACATGGCTGATGCCGTCGACATCGATACCCCGGGCGGCGATGTCGGTCGCCACCAGCGTCCGGATTTCGCCGGAGCGGAACGCCGCCAGCACGCGCTCGCGGTGGTTCTGCGACTTGTTGCCATGGATGGCGTTGGCCTCGATGCCGGCCTTGGCGAGGCCCTTCACAACCTTGTCGGCGCCGTGCTTGGTGCGGGTGAAGACCAGCGCGCGGTCAACTGGTTCCTGCTTCAGCAACTGGGCCAGCACGGCCGGTTTGGCCGCGAAATCGACCTGGATTACGCGCTGGGCGATGCGGTCGGCGGTCGATGATACCGGCGTCACCGCGACGCGGGCGGGGTCGCGCAGCATCGCCTCGGCGAGCTCGGCGATATCCCTCGGCATGGTCGCCGAGAAGAACAGCGTCTGCCGCCTGATTGGCAGCTTGGCCACGATTTTCCTGATGTCGTTGATGAAGCCCATGTCGAGCATGCGGTCGGCTTCGTCCAGAACCAGGAACTCGACCTGATTGAGTTTCAGCCCGTTGCTCTGCACGAGATCGAGCAGGCGGCCGGGGGTTGCCACCATGACTTCGACGCCCTGCAATACGGCGCGAACCTGGCGGCCCATAGGCACGCCGCCGATCGCAAGCGCCGAGGTAAGGCGGATATGGCGGCCATAGGCGTTGAAACTGTCAAGGATCTGGCCCGACAATTCGCGAGTGGGGGAGAGCACCAGCACGCGGCAGCTCTTGGGCTGCGGACGGCTGCGGTTCTCCAGCAGACGGTGGAGGATCGGCAGCGCGAAGGATGCGGTCTTGCCGGTGCCGGTCTGGGCGATGCCGACGACATCGCGGCCGGCGAGAGCTAGCGGGATCGTCTGGGCCTGGATGGGGGTGGGCGTGAGATAGTTTTCTTCTCGAAGCGCACGGGCGATGGGATCGGCGAGGCCGAAATCCTGAAAGGAGGTCAAAAGGCTGTTCTTTCCATAAAGGCAATCGTCGTCCCGGCCGAGATGGCCGGGATCGCACGAGGGTGTCAGGACACCCGCGTGTTTGGGGCATCGCACATTGGTTTGCTGATAAAGCGAGCCAGAGGCCATTCGACCGGCCCGGAACACGCAGCTCGCAGGCGCCGCGATTCGCGGGCACCGCAACGATATGGACCAGGAACACGGCGGTTTCAAGGTGTTAGCTTTGACGCAGCGCGGCATAGCTAATTGCTTTCCTTTCCTGCCGAAAATATCGCCATCGCGAAAGTTTTGCTCACGAAATAATCTGATTGCCCTTTTTGCACACATTTTCTTGGCCTAAAAATTAAGCAGTCAAGACAGGCGTTTCCGCTGGAAATGAAATATAACCTAGTTAAGTCAATATCTTAGTATGTCAGCCGCCTGTGGCATGGTTCTTGCGATTCCCTTAACCGCAGGCGGCCATGTGGCCGTTCGCAAGCGTTTCACGCCTTGCGTCAGGGAGATGACATTTCATGCTTACTCAACTTACTTGCGATCTTGCGATGACCCGTCGCCGCTGGCTTGCGGCGACCGCCGGCCTGGTTTTGGGTCTGGCTGCGTCCTCGCCGTTCTCGCCGGCGCAGGCGGCGGAGGACACCATCAAGGTTGGCATTCTCCATTCGCTCTCCGGCACCATGGCCATCAGCGAGACCACGCTGAAGGACACCGTCCTTTTCCTGATCGACGAGCAGAACAAGAAAGGTGGCGTGCTCGGCAAGAAGCTCGAGGCCGTCGTCGTCGATCCCGCATCGAACTGGCCGCTGTTTGCCGAAAAGGCGCGCGAGCTCATCACCAAGGACAAGGTCGCGGTCGTGTTCGGTTGCTGGACCTCGGTGTCGCGCAAGTCCGTGCTCCCGGTGTTCAAGGAGCTGAACAACATCCTGTTCTATCCCGTGCAGTATGAAGGCGAGGAATCCGAGCGCAACGTGTTCTACACCGGCGCCGCCCCGAACCAGCAGGCGATCCCGGCCGTCGACTACCTGATGAAGGACGAGAAGGTGAAGCGCTGGGTGCTGGCGGGCACCGACTACGTCTATCCGCGCACCACCAACAAGATCCTCGAGGCCTACTTGAAGTCGAAGGGCGTCAAGCAGGAAGACATCATGATCAACTACACGCCGTTCGGTCACTCCGACTGGCAGACGATCGTGGCCGACATCAAGAAGTTCGGCTCGGCCGGCAAGAAGACCGCGGTGGTCTCGACCATCAACGGCGACGCCAACGTCCCCTTCTACAAGGAATTGGGCAATCAGGGCATCAAGGCGACCGACATCCCGGTGGTCGCGTTCTCGGTCGGCGAGGAAGAGCTTGCCGGTATCGACACCAAGCCGCTGGTCGGCCATCTCGCCGCCTGGAACTACTTCGAGTCGATCAAGACCCCCGCGAACGAGAAGTTCATCAAGGACTGGCAAGCCTACACCAAGAATCCGAAGCGCGTGACCAACGACCCGATGGAAGCTCATGTGATCGGCTTCAACATGTGGGTGAAGGCGGTCGAGAAGGTGAAGTCGACCGATCCGGACAAGGTGATCGACGCGCTTCCTGGCATCGAGGCGCCGAACCTGACCGGCGGCGTGTCGAAGATGCTGCCGAACCACCACATCACCAAGCCGGTGTTCATCGGCGAGATCAAGGGCAACGGCCAGTTCGACGTGGTCTGGAAGACTCCGGGCCTGGTGGCCGGCGACGCGTGGTCGAAGGAGCTGGATGGCTCCAAGGACCTGATCGGCGACTGGGTCGACAAGAAGTGCGGCAATTACAACGTCAAGACCAACAAATGCGGCGGGCAGGGATCCTGATTGAGGCTCCTGATCTAAGTCGCCCATGATCTGATCAACGACACAACAAGCAATCTTCCAAGACACTGGAGAAGGCGGCTCTGTCCGCCGCCTTCTCCTCGCACTCCTGCCGGGGTTATCACGTGTTTGTCTCTTGTCTTGACCGCCTTCGCGCGTTGTTTCTGTCGATCTTGTTGCTCGGCAGCGTTACCTTGCCGGCGTTCGCCGGCTCGTTCGAGGACTCGGTCGCCAAGTTTGCCAATGACGAATTCTCCGACACCGAGGAGGCGGTCGGCGAGATCGCGGCGTCCGGAAATCCGCTTGCCTTCCCGATCATCAGCGCCCTGCAGGATGGCCGCCTGTCGGCCGATCCCGAGACCAAGAAGGTCTTCATCACCGGGGCCGACGACAAGGTCATCGATGCTGCAACCGGCACCGCCGTCAACAAGCTGCCGGACGGCACTGCACCCGTCCGCCTCAACAACCGTCTGCGGCGCACCGTGGAGGCCGCGCTCGGGGGCCTGACCCTGTTATCGCCGGACCCCGCCAAGCGCCTGGCGGCGGCGCAGTCGGTGTTCAAGAGCCACGAGGAGAGCGCGCTCGCCACCGTCGAAAGCGCGCTCGCCAACGAAGCCAACAAGGCGACCAAACAGGCCTTTGCCGAGGCGCGCGCCGCCATCATCCTGTTCAAGCCTGATGCCTCCGAAAATGACAAGCTCGAAGCCATCGCCGTGATCAAGGCGCGCGGCGACCAGGAAGCCATGGCTCTCTTGACGAGCCTCGGCGCCGACCAGCCGCCACTGGTCGCCAAGGCCGCGGCCGGCGCGATCTCCTCGATCCAGAGCAATCTGGCGACGTGGTCGGCGGTCCAGAACGCCTGGTACGGCATTTCGCTCGGCTCGGTGCTGCTGCTCGCCGCGATCGGGCTTGCCATCACCTTTGGCGTGATGGGGGTCATCAACATGGCGCATGGCGAGATGGTGATGCTCGGAGCCTACACCACGTTCGTGGTGCAGGAGGTGATCCGCACCCGCTATCCCGGCCTGTTCGACTATTCGCTGCTGATCGCAGTGCCGCTCGCTTTCCTGGTTGCGGGCGGCATCGGCGTGCTGATCGAGCGCGGCATCATCCGCTTCCTGTACGGCCGCCCGCTGGAAACACTGCTTGCGACCTGGGGCCTGTCGCTCGTACTGCAGCAGGCGGTGCGCACCGTGTTCGGCCCGACCAACCGCGAGGTCGGCAATCCGTCCTGGATGAGCGGCGCTTTCGACCTCGGCCAGATCACCATCACCTATAACCGCCTCTGGATCCTCTGCTTCACGCTCGCCGTGTTCGCGATCCTGCTCGCGATGCTGCGCTATACTTCGCTTGGGCTCGAGATGCGCGCGGTCACGCAGAACCGCCGCATGGCGGCCTCGATGGGAATTGCCACCTCGCGCGTCGACGCGCTGACCTTCGGCCTCGGCTCGGGCATCGCCGGCATCGCCGGCGTCGCCCTGTCGCAAATCGACAATGTCAGCCCGAACCTCGGCCAGAGCTACATCATCGACAGCTTCATGGTCGTGGTGTTCGGCGGCGTCGGCAATCTCTGGGGCACGCTGGTTGGCGCCTTCACGCTCGGTATCGCCAACAAGTTCCTCGAGCCGGTGGCCGGCGCGGTGCTTGGCAAGATCGCGATCCTGGTGCTGATCATCCTGTTCATCCAGAAGCGGCCGCGCGGCCTGTTCGCACTCAAGGGGCGGGCGGTGGAAGCATGACGCCGCACATCCTCACCCGCTCGCTCGACCGCGCCGCGACCAGCTTCATCCTGATCGTCGCCGCCGTCGGTGTGCTGATCCCGCTGTCGAACCTGCTCCTGCCGCAGGGCTCGATCTTCCAGGTGCCGACCTATCTGGTGGCGCTATGGGGCAAGTATGTCTGCTACGCGATCCTTGCACTGTCGATCGACCTGATCTGGGGCTATTGCGGCATCCTGTCGCTCGGTCATGGCGCCTTCTTCGCGCTCGGCGGCTACGCCATGGGCATGTACCTGATGCGCCAGATCGGCAGCCGCGGCGTCTACGGCAATCCGATCCTGCCCGACTTCATGGTGTTCCTGAACTGGGACAGGCTGCCCTGGTACTGGTACGGCTTCGACAACTTTGCCTTCGCCGCGCTGATGGTGCTGCTGGTACCCGGACTGCTGGCGTTCTGCTTCGGCTGGTTGGCGTTCCGCTCGCGGGTCACCGGCGTCTACCTCTCGATCATCACCCAGGCGATGACCTATGCGCTCCTGCTCGGCTTCTTCCGCAACGATTTCGGGTTCGGCGGCAACAACGGGCTGACCGATTTCAAGGACATCCTCGGCTTCAACGTGCAGGCCGACGGCACGCGCTGCGCGCTGTTCCTGCTGAGCTGCCTCGCGCTTCTGGTCTCCTTCTTGATTTGCCGCGTCGTGGTCACCTCGAAGCTTGGCAAGGTGCTGATCGCGGTACGCGACGCCGAAAGCCGCACCCGCTTCCTCGGCTACCGCGTCGAATCATACAAGCTGTTCGTGTTTACGCTGTCGGCCTGCATGGCAGGTGTGGCGGGGGCGCTCTATGTGCCGCAGGTCGGCATCATCAACCCGAGCGAATTCGCGCCCGGCAACTCGATCGAAGCGGTGATCTGGGTCGCGGTCGGTGGCCGCGGCACGCTGGTCGGCGCGGCGCTCGGCGCGGTCGTCGTGAACTACGCCAAGACGCTCTTCACCTCGGGACCACTCGCGCCCTACTGGCTGTTCATGCTCGGCGCGCTGTTCATCCTGGTGACGCTGCTCTTGCCCAAGGGCATCGTGGGCACCTTCAACGCGTGGTGGGAGCCGTGGAAGGCGCAGCGCGCCTCGGCCGACGACATCAGCGCCGCGCGCGAAGACGGCATCAGCGAACCGAATCCGGCGGAGTAGGCCCATGAACGTAATGGATACCCGCGCCACGTCCGCGATGCTCTATCTCGACGGCGTGCACGTCTCGTTCGACGGTTTCCACGCCATCAACAACCTGTCGCTGATGCTCGCGCCCGGCGAGATGCGCGCCATCATCGGCCCCAACGGCGCCGGCAAGACCACAATGATGGACATCATCACCGGAAAGACCAAGCCGGACGAGGGCACGGTTCTGTTCGACGGTACTGTCGACCTGACGCGGCTGGACGAGACCCGCATCGCCGAACTCGGTATCGGCCGCAAGTTCCAGAAGCCCACGGTGTTCGAGAGTCAGACCGTGCAGGACAATCTTCTGCTCGCGCTCAACGTCGATCACAGCGTCAGGGGCACGCTGTTCTGGCGCGGCAGCAAGGCCGAATCCGAGCGGATCGACAATGTGCTCGAAACCATCCGCCTGACCGGTGCCCGCAATCGCCTCGCTGGAAGCCTGTCGCATGGCCAGAAGCAGTGGCTCGAAATCGGCATGCTGCTGGCGCAGGATCCCAAGGTCCTGCTGGTTGACGAGCCCGTGGCGGGCATGACCGACGTCGAGACCCATCTGACCGCCGAACTGCTGAAGCAGATCAACCGCAACCACACCATCATGGTGGTCGAGCACGACATGACCTTCGTGCGCGAGCTCGGCGTCAAGGTGTCTTGTCTGCATGAAGGCACGGTCCTCGCCGAAGGCACCATCGATCAGGTGTCGTCGAACGAGCGGGTGGTGGAAGTTTATCTGGGTAGGTAGCCGGTAGGGCGCGTAGCGAATAGCGGGTAGCGAATAGGGATGTATGGAGACATGAGCGCGGCAATTCTTACCGTTCGCTATTCGCCATTCGGCATTCGTCGCATCACGGCCGGAGGTCGCGCATGCTGAAGGTCGATCATATCAACCTGTTCTACGGCGCGGCGCAGGCGTTGCGCGGCGTGTCGCTGACGGCCGAGGCCGGCAAGGTCACCTGCGTGCTCGGGCGCAATGGCGTCGGCAAGACCTCGTTGCTGCGCGCCATGGTCGGCCAGTATCCGATCGCCTCGGGTGCGATCAATTTCGATGGCAAGGACATCACCGCGTTGAAGCCCTACGAGCGAGCCCGGCGCGGCATCGGCTTCGTGCCGCAGGGCCGCGAGATCTTCCCGCTATTGACGGTAGAGGAAAACCTCAAAACCGGCTTCGGCCCGCTGAAGCGAGAGGACCGCAACATTCCCGATGATGTGTTCTCTCTGTTCCCGGTACTGCAGACCATGCTCGGGCGACGCGGCGGCGACCTCTCCGGCGGCCAGCAGCAACAGCTCGCGATCGGCCGCGCGCTGGTGATGCGGCCAAAGCTGCTGCTGCTGGACGAGCCGACCGAGGGCATCCAGCCCTCGATCATCAAGGACATCGGCCGCGCCATCTCCTATCTGCGTAACCTCGGCAACATCGCGATCGTGCTGGTCGAACAATATCTCGACTTCGCTTGCGAACTCGGCGACAGTTTCGCCGTGATGGACCGCGGCGCGGTAAAATATGCCTGCGACCGGTCGAGTCTCGATTCCGCTGAGATCAGCCGCCAGATGGCGCTGTAGTGAAGTTGTTGCGCGGCTCGTGGTGGCCGCGGATGTAGAGTGTGGGGATAGATGCTGACTGAAATCGCAAGCGCTGCGACAGCGACATTTGCAGCTAACCGTGCCCAGGGCGCGGTGCGGTTCGGTGTGCGCTTGCGGGATGGCGTAACCCGGCGCGGTGACCTTCATGAATCGGGATCGCTGCGCGTCCGCTTTCCATCGCCGGAGGATGAAGGGCTGTCGGCCATGTTGGTCAATACCGCCGGCGGCATTGCCGGTGGTGACAGCTTCGACATCGAGATTGAAACTGGCGAGGGCGCCCGGTTGACGCTGACGACGGCTGCGGCGGAAAAGGTCTACCGCGCGCCGGGCGCTGCTGCTCGGCTCGGCATCGCCTTGAAGGCCGGCGCCGGCGCGCATCTCGCATGGTTGCCGCAGGAGACCATCCTGTTCGACCGCGCTCGCATCGAGCGGTGCTTCGAGATCGACCTCGCGGAGGACGCCTCGCTCCTGCTCTGCGAAATCGTGGTGTTCGGCCGCACCGCGATGGGAGAGACGATGCGGCACGGTGAATTCGTCGACCGCTGGCGGATGCGCCGCGGCGGCCGGCTGGTGTTCGCCGAGACCGTTCGGCTCGACGGGGAGATCGGCGAGAAGCTTGCAAGACCAGCGATCGCCAATGGCGGCGCCGCGATCGGAACTGCGCTGATCGTGCCGGGCGACGAAGCAGTGGTCGCGCGGATCCGCGACGCGGCTCATACTTTTGGGGGTGAAGTTGGCATCTCGGCGTGGAATGGGTTTGCAATGGCGCGCTTCTGCGCCCAAGATGCGGCTCAGCTCCGTGCCGACATGCTGACGGTGCTCGGCCGTGCCTCAGCCGGCCCGCTGCCGAGGCTGTGGCTCAACTAGAGTTCGAAGGACGCGTCAGAGTAGTTTCATGAATTTGTCCCCCCGAGAGAAGGAAAAGCTCCTGGTTTCGATGGCGGCCATAACGGCGCGCCGCAGGCTCGAGCGCGGCCTCAAGCTCAATCATCCGGAAGCGGTCGCGTTGATCACCGATTTCATCGTCGAGGGCGCGCGCGACGGGCGGACGGTTGCCGAACTGATGCAAACGGGCGCGACGGTTTTGACGCGCGACCAGGTGATGACCGGGATCCCCGAGATGATCCACGACATTCAGGTCGAGGCGACATTTCCCGACGGCACCAAGCTCGTCACTGTGCACGAGCCGATCCGTTAGACCAAGTGCCTCATTCCCGCATGACCGTGCGGCGGCCTGACGGGGATGCTGAGGCTGAAATCGAAATTCCACGCTCAGCGTGGCGCGTCTCGGATTGACGGAGGAAGAATGATGATTCCCGGCGAATTTTTCATCAAGGACGGTGAGATCGAGCTCAATGCAGGTCGCAAGGCGATAACGATCTCGGTTGCCAATACCGGCGACCGTCCGATCCAGGTCGGTTCGCACTACCACTTCTTCGAGACCAACGCGGCGCTGCGGTTCGACCGCAAGAAGGCTCGTGGCATGCGCCTCAACATCCCTGCAGGCACCGCCGTCCGCTTCGAGCCCGGCCAGACCCGCGAGGTTCAGCTCGTCGCCCACGCCGGCAAGCAGGACTTGCGGTCTACGCGGCGAGGGGAAAAGCAACCGGCAACCGCTGGCGCCTGAGAGGTGAGCAGGTCAGTCACGCTCTTTCCCCACTTGCGGGTCAGGGACCGGGAGAGGGGGAACCCCCGGGCTCCGGCCGAAGCGATGTTGCGGTCCGTCGTCTGCCAAATCCGTGGTGCGCGTGAACAACAGACGTCGTGACGCGATGCTTCCCGCGATCCGCCTTGTCTCCGAAGCTGCCGCGCTTGCCGCACGCCGTCACAACGGCATGGCGCGCAAGGGGCGTGGCAACGAGCCCTACATCAACCACCTCGCCGAGGTCGCGAGCTTGCTCGCTCAGGTGACGGATGGCGCCGATGCCGAACTGGTCGCGGCGGGCTGGCTGCACGACACCATCGAGGACACTGGCACGACGCGCGCGGAGCTTGCGGAAAAATTCGGCGAGCACATCGCCGATCTGGTCGTCGAGGTCACTGACGACATGACCCTGCCAAAGCTGGTGCGGCGGCAAAGGCAGATCGAGGAGGCTCCGCATAAGTCGGTGGGCGCCAAGCTGATCAAGATCGCAGACAAGGTCAGCAACATCCGCGCCCGCATCGTGCCGAATCCGAGCAAGGAAGAGCGCGACGATCTGATCGACTACGTCGGATGGGCTGAAAAAGTCGTAGCCGGATGCCGCGGCGGCAATGCGCTGCTCGACCAGACATTCGACGATACCGTCAGGCTTGCAAGGAGCGCGCTGTGAGCATCAAAATCAAACGTTCCGTCTATGCCGGCATGTTCGGGCCGACCACCGGAGACAAGGTGCGGCTTGCCGACACCAATCTCGTTATCGAGGTTGAAAAGGATCTCACGACCTATGGCGAGGAGGTGAAGTTCGGCGGGGGCAAGGTGATCCGCGACGGCATGGGGCAGTCGCAGGTGACCAACAAGCAGGGCGCGGTCGACACTGTCATCACCAACGCGCTGATCGTCGATCACTGGGGGATCGTGAAGGCCGACGTCGGCATCAAGGAAGGCATGGTCGCGGCGATCGGCAAGGCCGGCAATCCCGATATCCAGCCCAACGTGACCATCATCATCGGGCCCGGCACCGACGTGATCGCCGGCGAAGGCAAGATTCTCACCGCGGGCGGTTTCGACAGTCACATCCATTTCATCTGCCCGCAGCAGATCGAACATGCGCTGATGTCCGGGGTCACCTCGATGCTTGGGGGAGGCACCGGACCGTCGCATGGCACCTTCGCGACCACCTGCACGCCTGGGCCGTGGCACATCGCGCGGATGATCCAGTCGCTCGATGCCTTCCCGGTCAATCTCGGCCTTTCCGGCAAGGGCAATTCATCGCGCCCGGCGGCGCTGGCCGAGATGGTCAAGGCCGGCGCCTGCGCGCTGAAGCTGCACGAGGATTGGGGCACCACGCCGTCGACGATCGATACCTGTCTCTCCGTCGCCGACGATTACGACGTCCAGGTGATGCTGCATTCGGACACGCTGAACGAATCCGGCTTCGTCGAAGACACGGTGCGGGCGTTCAAGGGCCGCACCATCCACGCCTTCCACACCGAAGGCGCCGGCGGCGGGCATGCGCCGGATATCATCAAGATCGCGGGCCTGAAGAACGTGCTGCCGTCCTCGACCAACCCGACACGGCCGTTCACCTGCAACACCATCGACGAGCATCTCGACATGCTGATGGTGTGCCACCACCTCGATCCTTCGATCGCTGAAGATCTTGCGTTCGCCGAGAGCCGTATCCGGAAGGAGACGATCGCCGCCGAGGATATCCTGCATGATCTCGGCGCGCTGTCGATGATGTCGTCGGACTCGCAAGCCATGGGCCGCGTCGGCGAGGTCATCATCCGCACCTGGCAGACCGCGGACAAGATGAAGAGACAGCGTGGCGCTCTTCCCGAGGACAGGGGTAAGGACAACGACAATTTCCGCGTCAAGCGCTATATCGCCAAATACACCATCAATCCGGCAATCGCGCATGGCGTCTCCGATCTGATCGGGTCGGTCGAGAAGGGCAAGCTCGCCGATCTCGTGCTGTGGTCGCCGGCGTTTTTCGGCGTCAAGCCGGATTGCATCATCAAGGGCGGCTCGATCGTGGCGGCGCCGATGGGCGATGCCAACGCCTCGATCCCGACGCCGCAGCCGGTGCACTACCAGCCGATGTTCGCGGCCTTCGGCAAGGCACTCACCGCCTCGTCTGTGGTATTCACCTCGAAGGCCGCCGTCAGCGGCGGGCTTGCCCGCAAGCTTGGCATAGACAAGAAGCTCTACGCCGTGAAAAATACCCGCGGCAAGATCTCAAAGAAGAGCATGATCCACAATGACGCAACCCCTCATATCGAGGTCGATCCCGAGACCTATGAGGTGCGCGCAGACGGCGAGCTCTTGACCTGCGCGCCGGCCGAGGTGTTGCCCATGGCGCAGCGCTATTTCTTGTTCTAGACTCCCTGCCGGTTTCCAAGCCACAAAAGAAACAGCCGGGGAGTTCGCCGCGACTGTAGTCGTGGCTGCCCGACGAAAGTCGAGGTCCATCGGCAAGAAAAAGTGAGACAAGCCATGATCTATGTCATCGCCACGACCCAGATGAAGCCAGAAGCGCGGGACGATTACATCAGAGGCCACAAGGCCTGTATTGCCGAGACGCGCAAGGAGAAGGGCTGCGTCTCCTATGAGGGGCACGTTAGCGTGAACGACCCCAATCTGTACGTGGTGGTGGAGCGCTGGGAGACCCGCGACGATCTGACCGCGCACAGCAAGGCGCCGCACAGCAAGGTCTGGCGCGAATATTCGACGCCGCTGCGCGCCACGCCGACGGTGATCGAGATCATCAGCGACGGCAAGATCGAGAAGTTCTAGAGCGTGATCCGGAAAAGGTGCAGTTCTCCGAAGGGATCTTTGTTCAAGGGAGAAGCTGAAGCGTGATAATGGTTCGGCCAGATTCCATCACGCTTTAGCGCGTATCTCGCTCCTTGGCCTCGTGGTCCGGGAGGCGCGGCATTACCGCGCTCCTCACCGTGAGGAGCCAGGACCTCATCCTGAGGAGGGAAGCGCCGTCTCGAAGGATGAAGCCACCGAACGCAAAGGGTATCGAGGCAAACGGGAATGATCCGCGCAACGAAGGTTCTGGGCCAGCATCGCTGGCAGGAAATGCCGGTCGACACCGTCGTGCTCGATTTCGACGACCGGCACCGGCGGCGGATGGCGATGACGGCGACGCGCGGGCTCGAATTCCTGCTCGATCTCGAAAGTGCGGTTGCGTTGCGTGGCGGGGATGCTCTGGTGCTGGAGGACGGCCGGCTGATCGAGGTGGTTGCCGCCCCCGAGCCGCTGGTCGAAATTCGCGGCAGCGATCCGCATCACCTGGTCCGGGTCGCCTGGCATCTAGGCAACCGCCATCTGCCGACCCAGATCATGCCGAAGGGCCTGCGCATCCGCCGCGATCATGTCATCGAGGCGATGGTGAAGGGGCTGGGAGCGCGCGTGATCGAGATTGAAGCACCGTTCGATCCCGAGGGCGGCGCCTATGCCGAGCATGCGCATGGTGATACCGGCCACGATCATCACCACGATCATGCCGCTGGCCACGACCACGGTGATCACCATCACCACGGTGATCACGATCACCACGGTGATCACGATCACCACGGTGATCACGATCACCACGGTGATCACCATCACCACGGTGATGGCCGCCGTCATGATGAGCATTGCGACCACGATCACAGCCACTCACATGCTCATGACCACAAATGAGCCGGATCTCGCCGCGATCCGCGGCGGGATGACAAAGAGTGAGGCGGCGGCGCTGTACCGGCTGATGACCTGGCTGTCGCCTTCCTTTCCGGTCGGCGCGTTCTCCTATTCCAGCGGCATCGAATGGGCGGTGGAGGCGGGCGACATCACGGATGCCGCATCGCTGCGCGGGTGGCTCGCAGCGATGCTTGCCGACGGAAGCGGATTTTGCGACGGCATATTCCTCGCGCAGACGCATCAGGCCGCAGCAGCGCGCGATGCCGCCAGATTGAAGGAACTCGCCGAGCTTGCCGCGGCCTTCGTACCCTCGCGCGAGCGTCAGCTCGAAACCACGACGCAGGGGCGCGCCTTTATCGACATCGCATGCAGTGCCTGGAATGTGGCGGGCCTCGAAACTTTGATCGCGTCCTGCGACGGCCCGATCGTCTATCCGGTCGCGGTCGGCCTTGTGGCCGCTGCGCACGGCATTCCGCCGGAGCCTGTGCTGCACGCCTTCTTTCACGCGGTAGTCTCGAACTGGATTTCAGCGGGCGCCAGGCTGATCCCGCTGGGGCAGACCGACAGCCAGCGCGTGCTGGCGGATCTCGAACCCCTGGTCACCGAGACCGCGCGGCGTGCCGGCGCGGCGTCGCTGGAAGACCTCGGCAGCGCGACCTTCCGTGCCGATCTCGCAACCTTGCGGCACGAGACGCAATATACGAGATTGTTTCGGTCATGACGCGCAGATCTCCCCACGCATTGTCCCGGCGAAACCCGAAAATGATATCTGCCGGTGATCGTGGATACACCGGACCGGGGCGGCGACCCGCGTCAGCAATCTCCATTTGTGGTTATGGGTCCCGACTTTCGCCGGGGCGACAGGGAAAGAGCATCTGATATGCCCACCTCTCACGGTCCGCTTCGCGTCGGTGTCGGCGGTCCCGTCGGCTCCGGCAAGACCGCGCTGATGGATTTGCTCTGCAAGTCGATGCGCGAGCGATACGAGATCGCCGCCATTACCAACGACATCTACACCAAATGGGATGCGGAGTTCCTGGTGCGCTCGGGCTCGCTGACGCCGGACCGTATCGCGGGCGTCGAGACCGGCGGCTGCCCGCACACGGCGATCCGCGAGGATGCCTCGATGAATCTCGCTGCCGTTGCCGACATGCGTGCCAAATTTCCAAACCTCGACCTGGTCCTGATCGAATCCGGCGGTGACAATCTCGCCGCGACTTTCTCACCGGAATTGGCTGACCTCACGATTTATGTCATCGACGTTGCCGCCGGCGACAAGATTCCCTCAAAGGGCGGTCCCGGGATCACGCGATCTGACCTTCTTGTGATCAACAAGATCGACCTCGCCCCGCATGTTGGTGCTTCCCTCGAGAAGATGAATACTGACGCAAAAAGGATGCGCGGTGAGCGGCCCTTCGTGATGACCAACCTGAAGAAAAGCGACGGCCTCGATCGCATCATCGGCTTCATCGAGACCAAGGGCGGACTACGGCCGAGGGCCGCAGGTAGGGCTGCAGCCCGTTAATCTTTATGGCACGCATCCGGCTCTGATCCCGGCGCGACGGCGTTGCCGTTGTCGCCGGGGCAAGGGCCTTGCCGGGGAGCAATCTTGCTCACATGACGGCGTGCGACGGTCCGCCGCAAGAATGTTGCTGAAAAGACGGAACAAAATCCGGCCTTGCCGATTAGCAACCTCTGGTGCCGGCAAGGATCGGCCGGATGGCAGCCCGCCGTTAATGCTGCCGACCGGCTTCAGTTGCGCATCGTTGATCGCTATTCCATAGTCCGCTGCGGTTGGCGCTCATCGCATCTTGTTCTGTTACCGCCCGCAGACGTCAAATGCCTTCCATCACGTGTTGCCAATTCCGGATTGCCGAGTAAGCGAGTGGTTCGGCTGGGCTTTATTGTCGCCTTGATCGCCCTGATCGGAGTTCTGCTCTCCGGTCTCGCGGCCTATCGGGTGCACGACCAGGAGCTGGCGCTCGACAGCATCGCGCTCGCGCGGGCGATCGACGTTCATGCGAGCCTTGTGCAGGACCGCCTGACCGAACGCGAGCTGTTGGCGCGGGTGGCGTCCGGACTGTTCCGTGCGCCGTCGATGGTGAAGGCCAACATGCTGCAGCCGCTCCGCTCGGCGATCTATGCCTTCAAGACCGATTTCGTGGTGGCCGCCTGGATCGCGCGGCTGAAGCCGAACGAATTGCCGGCGGCAGAGGCGGAGCTGAAGAGCGCCGGCTTCACCAATCCCACGATCCGGGATTTCGACGACCAGCCGCTCGACCTCAAGGCGATCGACCGGCCGATCAACGTGCTGATGGACGTCGAGCCGCGCAACCCGGAAACCATGAGCGTCCCGGGCCGCGCCTTTGATCGCCACTCCGTGGTCGGTCCGATGCTCGCGCGGGCCATGGCGGACGCCAAGCCGGTGGCGTCGGATCCGATCCCGCTGCTGCGGCAGAACGGCCCGGTTGGGGTCGTGCTGGCGGCGCCTGTGTTCCAGGACGGAGCTTCCGAGCCAGCCGGCTTTATCACCTTCTCCTACGAGCTCGCGTCGCTGATGCTGACCAACGACGACACTTCGCTGTTTGCGGTGGCGCTGAAGGATCCGCGCGATGCCAACGACGAGTTCACCGCTAACGAGCAGGGCGTTGTCACCTCGCGCACGGCACGCGAGGGCGGACCGGCGCCCTCGATCGTGCGCACCGTGACGTTCGGCGGCCGCGACTGGTCGCTCGACTATTACGCCAAGAGCAATGCGACGGTGCGCGCGCAACAGACGGCGACGATCGTCGCGGCGATCGGGCTCGCGCTGACCGGCATCGTCTGCGGCCTGTTCGGCTATGTCGCCTACAACAACCTGCGTCTCAGCCGCGAGATCGAGGTCAGGATCGGCTTCGAGCGCCGGCTGACAGCCGTCATCGACGAACTCAATCATCGCGTAAAGAACATTCTTGCGGTGATCCAGTCGATCGTGACGCGCACGCTTCGCCACGGCTCCGACATTGACGTGGCGCGCGAACTGCTGATCGGCCGCATCCACGCGATGTCGAACGTGGTGACGCTGCTCAGCGAAAGTCAATGGCAGGGCGTGCAGTTGAAGGGCCTGTTCGAGTCGCGCTCGATCCCGCACGCTGATCGCATCGCCGTGAACGGTCCCGACATCACCGTCAGTGCCCGCGCTGCGCAATCGCTTTCTCTGTTGTTCTTCGAGCTCGCCTCGCATTCCGACGAGGGCCTGTCGCTGGTCGGCAAGCATCCGCACATCGTCGCGAATTGGGAGATCAACGGCGAGGCCGCGGATGCGCTGTTCCATTTCCGCTGGGAGGAGTTCAATACCAGTCAGGCGACGCGCCGGGCGGACAGCGATTTCGGGCTGATCCTGCTCGATCGCGTTGCGCCCGAGGCGCTCGGCGGCACCGCCAAGCGCTATTTCACCGACGTCTCCTACGTCTACGAACTCACCGCGCCGATGGATACCGTCGTCGATATGAGCGAGCGCGACCGCACCGAGCAATTCTCAGCCCCGGTGCGGCCGGCCAAGTAACGGCCAAGCGCAGAAGCCAGCTTCTTTTGACGTTTTCTTCACGCGATCCCGCATCCACTTCGCTCGAAAACGCCATAACGCCCGCGGAATAGCGGACGCTCTGGTGCGATGTCCGCCGGAACGTCTGCTTCCAGCGTGCATTGACTCGCGGTCAGATTGCGATGGAGGAGATGTGCTGATGGGACGTTATCTCTTGTTGTGGGTGCTCGGCGTACCGATTCCGATCCTGGTGCTGATCTACGTCTTCGGCGGCCTCCACTAGTGAGCATTTTCGGTTCTGATTGAATCAGAACCGGTAATGCTCTGGCTGTGAAATATCCGGACAACCGCAGAACCGCGGGGTGGGCAAAGCGAATCGTGCCCACCTTTTTTGTTGTCCGAGCCGATCGATGTTGTGAGCGCAAAATGCGCCCACCAAAACATAACGGCGGCCCGATGGGGCCGCCGTTATCACCATGTCTCTCGGCTATCCGCCATTTCCGATCACGGCGCGCACGGTATTGTCGGGACCGAAATCTTCGGCGCTGTCGACATAGAGCAGGGCACTCAGCTTCGATCGCGCGCGATTGACGCGGCTCTTGATGGTGCCTACCGCGCAGCCGCAGATCGCCGCCGCGTCTTCGTAGGAGAAGCCGGAGGCACCGACCAGGATCAGTGCCTCGCGCTGGTCCTGCGGCAGCTTGTCGAGCGCGGCGCGGAATTCCTCGAATTCCAGATGCGCAGACTGCGAAGGCTGGCTCTTCAGGGTCTTCGCATAGTTGCCCTCGGCGTCCTCCACCTCGCGGCGCCGCTTCCGATAATCGGACCGAAACAGGTTGCGCAAGATGGTGAACAGCCACGCCGGCAGGTTCGAGCCCGGTTGGAACGAGTCGATATTGGCGATCGCTCGCAGCAGGGTCTCCTGCACCAGATCATCGGCGCGGTCGCCATTACCGGACAGCGAGATCGCGAACGCACGCAGACTCGGTACCGCCGCCAGAATGTCGTCGCGAAGTTGGTTAGTGAGAGGCATTAGTCCCCTCCATTGTTCTTGTCGGTATCGCCCCCAGCCGCAGCCGCTGCGGCTGCGGCCTCAGGCCCGTCGAGTTTGCGAATCAGCTCCGCAAAGCGGTCAGGCACACCCTGGCGCACCACGTCGTCGTACATGGCGCGAAGCTGGTGTCCGATTCGTGATTGAATCTCGGCGTTGAGCCCGCCCTGCTTCTTTACTTCCTTCATGATCTGATCCACGCTTCCCCGGGAGTTAAGTCTCTGATTTCCAAGCAGTATCCTCGAAATGAGAGGCTGGCCACATCGCTCTTCGGTCGAGAGCTAATGCAAAGTTGCGCTGAAAGTTCCGGACGTCCGGAACTTTTTCGTGGAACCTTTTGGCTTTTCGCGCGTAATCGGGCATGCGGGGAACCGGGGTAGCCTGATCAGTTGGGAATTTGCCGCCCCAGAGCCGCCCCAGACAACGCGTTTCAGGCCGACCTGGCCAAAGAAGGATGGAGTGGGAATGTCCCGATCGCAGCTCGTTGCTGAACATTTGCCGCTGTTGCGCCGCTACGCCCGTGCGCTGACTGGAAACCAGGCGTCGGGAGACGCCTATGTCGGGGCCATGCTCGAGGCCCTGCTGCAGGATTCCTCGCTGCTTGACGAAACGCACGGCGCCCGCGCCGGGCTGTTTCGCCTGTTCACCCAGATCTGGAATTCGGTCTCGGTGAACGGTGACAACGGCGACGTGGCGACGCTGTCGCTGCCGCCCGAGCGCCGGCTCTCGAATATCACGCCCCTGCCGCGGCAGGCCTTCCTGCTGCTCTCGCTCGAGGGTTTCTCGGAGGAAGAAGTGGCCTACATCCTCGGCACGGATATCGCCGAGACGCGCAAGCTGACCGATGCCGCCGGTCGCGAGATGGCCGCCGAGATCGCCACCGATGTGCTGATCATCGAGGACGAGACCTTCATCGCCATGGACCTGGAGAGCCTGATCAGAGGTCTCGGCCACAACGTCATTGGCGTCGCCCGTACTCATTCGGATGCAGTGGCGCTCGCCAAGAACAAGAAGCCCGGCCTGATTCTCGCTGACATCCAGCTTGCCGACGGCTCCTCGGGCCTCGATGCCGTCAACGAATTGCTGCGGACTTTCGAGGTGCCGGTGGTGTTCATCACGGCATACCCGGAGCGCTTCCTCACTGGCGAGCGGCCGGAGCCAGCCTTCCTGATCTCGAAGCCGTTCCAGCCGGCGATGGTGTCGGCGGTGGCGAGCCAGGCGCTGTTCTTCCAGCGCAATTCGCGCAATCGTGCGCCGCGAGCCGCCTCGGCATGACGTCCTGAGTTTACGTAAACTGGTCAACTGCGCCGGCGTACCACAAGGTACGCCGGTTTTTTATTTCGGCGCGACGCGAACCGGCATCGTGCTGAGCGCCCGCAAGCCGCTGCTGTCGCGAAAGGCGACGTCGCCAGCGATCTCAATGGTCCGGACGCGCGCGGCGAGCGCCGAGCGCACGGCTTCGGCCTCAAGGCGCGCCACCATCTGGCCGACGCAGCCATGGATGCCGACCCCAAAGCCCAGTTGCCCGGAGAGGCGGCGGGTAATGTCGGGTTGGTCAGCGCGTTCCCAGCGCTACGAGATCTTCGTGGTCTCGGTGCGCGAGTTCCTGACCACGCACGGCGCCGAGCCGGCCTCCGGCCTGCCGGCGCGGCTCGCGACCGCGCTGCTCTCGGCGGTGCATGGTGTGATCGCGCTCCAACTCGGGACGCCGACAATGAGACTGCCGGATGTGCGGGGGACCGGCCGCCTCGTCATTGCAAGCCTGGTGGATGCCTGGGCCATCAAGCTCGCGGCCGCGCGGCAAAGCAAGACCTGGCCACGGGTGACGCTGGCGGCCTTCGCATGACGGCGGACCGTCCGGACGCCAACGTTTCGCGTGCATTTCGCACGGCCCCGCATGCACCGCGCGGTGTGGAGGCTTGCGTCCCCGCCTGCTAAGCGGTCGCCATGGATACGGCGCGGCACCACCGATCAATCGGCTTTCTCTGCCTCCTGGTGACCGCGTTCGGCTGGGCGCTGAACTGGCCGCTGATGAAGTTGTTGCTGCAGCAATGGCCGCCGCTGTTCGCTCGCGGCCTGGCCGGCGTCTGCGCCGCCGTAATCCTCGGCACGCTGGCGCTGTCGCGCGGACAATCGCTCGCCGTCCCGCGCGAGGCGATCCCGCGGCTGTTGTTCGCGTCCTTCACAAACGTATTCGCCTGGATGGGCTTTGGCACCATGGCGATGAAATTTGTCACCGTCGGCGAGGGCGCGCTGCTCGCCTACACCATGCCGATCTGGGCCATGCTGTTCGCCTGGCCGCTGCTGCACGTCCGCCCGACGCTCCGTGACCTCGCGGCACTGGTGCTTGGCGTCGCCGGCGTCGCGCTGCTGCTCGGCGGCAACGGCTTCGCCTTCAGCGCCGGCAAGCTGATCGGCATCGCGCTGGCGCTCGCCTGCGCCATCCTGTTCGCGCTTGGCAATGTGGTGAACCGCAAGCAATTGCCGATGCCGCCACTCGCCGTGGTCGCCTGGCAGGTCGGCATCGGCTGCTTCGCGATGCTGATCCTGGGCGTGCTGTTCGAGCAGGCGGACTATGCCGCGATTACTCCGTTCGGGATCGGCTGCTTCGTCTACATGACGCTGATGCCGATGGGCATCTGCTATCTCACCTGGTTCGAGACCTTGCGTCGCCTGCCACCGACCTCGGCCTCGACCGGCATGCTGCTGGTGCCAGTGATCGGCGTGGTCTCGGCCGCGATGATTCTCGGAGAGCCGCTAGGCCTGCGCGAGATCGGTGCGATGGCGCTGACGCTCGGCGGCGTGACGCTTGCGCTGCAGAAAGCATGACCGCAACGCTTGAGGAACGGACGCCTGCGCGCCGCGTTCTTAATTCATGCACGAACCGATTCCAGTCCTTGTCGAAAATTCGTTTCGGATCGCCTGGGACTATCTCGAGCGAGTCGGCGAGCTTGGCGATCCCTACGTGGCCAGCAGCGTGCTGCTCGACACGATGGAAGACATGATCAGGCACGGCGAGCGCCGCAAGCTGTTGCTTTCCAACAAGGCGATCGATGCCTACCGGCGTTTCCGCTCGGAGCGCGGGGCGGTCGCGCGGGCCTGCTGATGCTGTGTCTGAACAGTCGGAGATGAGCGATGGATGATCTCAGGAAGACGGGTTTTCAGGACCGCAGCAAGATCAACATGCACGAACCGCACGAGGTTCAGTACTGGACCAAGCATCTGGGCGTTTCCCGGGAGCAGCTTCAGAAGGTCGTCGACAAGGTCGGCAACTCGGCAAAAGCGGTGAGGAAGGAGCTTGGCCATGCGCAAGGCGATAGCGCAACTTGATGCGGAGCAGAGGGAGCAGTTGCTCTATTTGGCGGATCTCGGCGCGGCGTTGTGTTCGTCGGCGCTGGCCGTCGGCCTTCTGAAGGTGATCGTGGATTTCGTCATCACATGAGGGACCCCTCGTGCGGCGGTGATGCACCTCCGCACGAGGCGTGCTCAGTTCTCCTCGCCCGCCCCAGAACCCAAATCTGTCTGAGTATGCCCGTCCGGACCGCGATCGAACACGCCGTAGTCGCTGGACTTTACGCCGACGGTCGCAATGACACCCGAGCCGGAAAGGCCGAGCTTGAGAAGCTCGCGAACCGCCGCGGCACGGGTCGGCATGCGGTGTTTGAAGCGAAAATCGTCGAGAGCCGCCAACTCCTCGGGCGACAACATGACCTGGAGACGTTCAGCGCGAAGCTCATTCATCGCAAAGGCCCCAAAATTAGCCAGATGAGTAATTTGCTAAACGAACAAACTCTGATCGGGTTCCACAAGCTGAGACAATAAAGCCAACTGAGTAACATTATTAAATGAAATCAATAAGTTAATCAGAAATAGACGGAACGATTCTGGCGCTGGTGTCTTTTCTATGTCGGGAGAGATGCCATGACCGAACAAGTCAAGCTGCCCCGTAAACTGTCCCAGGAGAGGGAGGCGCCGAAGCCGCGGCGGCCTAGCCACGCGCGAGTCATCGAGGAACTGGACCGCTGGGCCAACAGCTCCGGTCTCCAACCGCCAAAGCGAGAACAGGAAGATGATGAGGAAACGATCTGAACCCCATACATTTGAGCAGCGCCTGCACGAGCATCGATTGCGTCTCGAGACCCAGCGCGCCGAGCTTCCGCAGGGAGAGCGGCGCGAGGCGCTGACGGCACGCATCGAGCAGTTGCGGACGGCTGCCGAGATGCACGCAATGCTGACACGGCAAGCGTAGCAATCGCCGGGTGCCGTCGCCTCGGCGGCATCGGCAGATCTGATGCATCCCAGAATCTACACGCGCCAAGTACCCGACGTCGGATTCTCAAAACGTCTTGCCTGAACCCGCCACGCCCCGTAGCATGGACGGCGTTGATGGGGATGGAGTCCCCCGATAACCGCCGCAAGGCTGATGGCTCCTACCGGGCGCGAAAGCGTCGGTAGGAGCACGCGCTACCGCCGGCCTGTCGCGCCCCGCGAATGAGAAGGGGCGAAATATGACGGGTCTTCCTCGATCACTCTCAATCGCTTTGTCGCTGGTCGGGTCGATCTGGCTCGTCGGTGTCGCGGCCGTTCTGGTCGGGGCGCCCGGTGAACTGGTCATCGCGACCTTTGTGGTCGGGTTGCTGGCGGGCATCGCCGAATGGCGGGCCGGAAAGGTGAAGCATTGAACGTTCATTTGTTGGCTGCGGTCGCTGTCGGCGGCGCGCTCGGATCACTCGCGCGCTATCTCGTTGCGATCGGCGTGGCGCGCCTCCTCGGCAGCGATTTCCCCTGGGGAACGCTGATCATCAACGTCTCGGGCTCGTTTCTGATCGGCGTCCTGGTCGAATCCTTCGCGCTTATGTGGAATGTCAGTCAGGCGGTGCGCGTCTTTCTCGTCGTCGGGATCTGCGGCGGCTTCACCACGTTCTCGACCTTCTCGCTCGATGCCATCGTGCTGATGCAGCGCGGCGAATTGTGGTCGGCCGGCGCCTATATCGCCGCATCAGTCGTGCTGTCGATCTTCGCGCTGTTCGGCGCACTGCATCTGGTGCGCGCCTTCGCGACGTAGCCCGAGCTTGGGGGGGCGCCGGAGATTTACTCGCTTGGGAGGTAGACGGACAACCGACGATTCCGTCGCCGTCCTACTTGGTCGGATGCCGGCCGGAGCGCGGATTAAGCGGCGCGGTTGGTGGCCGCCGCAGCGCCTCGGGAAGGAAAGCCTCGTCAGGGTCGGCTGAGGCCGCCGCGCGGACGTCGGCGGCGGTCTGCGCGCGCTCGTGCGGCGTCTGGTTGTCCCTGAACTTCCGCTTCACATCGACCCCGTCGACGGGATCATTGACGCCATTCTGGATATCCCTGGTGTCGCCCATGGTGGGCTCCGCAGCTGTTTTCGTCAGCGACAACGCTGCCGGTTTACTCGCCGTTCCCTGGAGATCGCGCGAAACCAGTGCATCGGATCATTGGGAACGCATTTCGCTTTCAAGGCTTTCCTCGGGAAAGGCGAGCGGCGCGCGGTGTCAGCAGCGCACCGCGCCTGGAACGATGGAGAACGGCCATGGGATTGGCCCAATATTCGGTGGTCCCCGTCAAAAATGAATGGGGCGTATTGCACGACGGCAATCTCAATGGTGGCTACGCGACCAAGGAGGCTGCCTTCGAATCCGCGATGGCAGCGGCGTCGCTGGCGATCCGGCAAGGCCACGAAGTCCATGTCAGCGTTCCCGGAAGCGAGGACGAGGGGAGGTCCAACCGATAGTCGGGCGTAGTGACCGACCGGCGGGCTCCAGCCGCTCCGAAACGCTGGCGTGCGGACCGCGACTGGGTAGAATGGAACCCGAGCGGATCCACGGGGCCAGAGGGAGATGAGGTACATTGACGTCGCGGTGATCAGCGCCACGCTTTGGCTGTTGGCGTCGCTGGTTCTCGACATCTTCACGCCGAAGTCCATCACCTTCTTTATGATCGCGGCGGCGCTCGCCCCGTCGGTCCTGATCGGACTCGGCGTCCATTTCAGGCGCGAACATGTCAAGGCGAAGCAGCGCAGCGATCAGCCGAGCCGATGGGACGAGCACTTCAGGAAGTGAGCGGGCGGGACTTCATGGTGCGGCACCACTACACCTGTTCAGGCTGAAATTTGGTCCGCCTCGCTCGAGGCATCTCAAAAACGAACGTTGTCCCTTCGAGCGTCGAAGTGACCTTCAATGTACCGTCATGCGCTCGCGCAATCTCCGAGGCGATATAAAGGCCTAGTCCTAGCCCCTGCTGGCTCGGGCGGTCGCCGCGTGTGTACGGCTCGAACAGACTTTCCATCGCCAAGCTCCAATCATTCAACGTGCGACGGCCGGGAATGTTCTTGGGAACGGTTAGGCTGCGCTTAGGTTGTCGCCTGATGTCCCCGAGTAAAGTGATTCACGTTCCCGGATTGCCTCAACGCCCATGGAAGCGAGGCTCCACAAACAGAAAGGGGGCGGCATGTACTTCGCCGACGAGGACATAGTTGCCTGCAAGTGCGGTCAGCGTCTGACGGAGTTCACTCTCGTGGACGACAGGACGACGGGAATTAAGTTTCATTTTGGCCGTTGCCCTGCTTGCCAAGAGGTCACGATTATTCGAGCCAAGGATTCCCAGCCATATGGCAGCGCCTGACGCATGAACGTGCGGACGGATCGGAAGGCTTCTGCTGATTCTTTGTGAGGCGTTCGCCAGCATCCCTCAGTCAAGGAAGTGTTCGTCAGCGGTGTTCTGGACAGTTGCGATCAATCGCGACAAGAATGGTTGCGAGAACGCGGGAACAACCAGGCCTCTTCATGAAGAAAAAGCTGCCGGACGCCTCCAGTGCGAGCCAATCCGGCGAAGCGTGGCAGGGCCCCGTCGCGCTGGTCGGCTTCATCCTGGTTGCGACTGCGCAGGCCTCCAATCAGATTCTCGCCCGGGGCCTTGCCGGCTCCGTGCCGCCCTTTTCACTCGCCTTCTTTCGGTGGAGCATCATCGCCGCCGGGCTGGCACCGCTCGCGATCGCCGAGATTCGCGCCGGCAGGATTCCGCTCGCGAACAACGTCTGGCCGATATTTGCGGCAGGCTTTCTCGGCATGTTCCTCTGCGGCGCCCCGGTCTATATTGCTGGCATCACGACCACGGCTATTCATATCGCGTTGATCTTTGCGTTGTCGCCGATCGTGGTGCTGCTGATCTCGGCGGCGCTCGGCATGGAGCACATCGGCCCGATGCAGTGGCTCGGGACCGGCCTCGCACTGTCAGGCGCGCTGTGGATCGTCTCGGGCGGCCATCTGGAAACGCTGACGCAATCGAACGCGGCATGGGGCGATTTGCTCGCCCTGCTCGCGATGCTCGGCTGGTCGGGTTACACGCTGTTGCAGTCGCGCGTGGCGCCCCGTGCCTCGCTGCTGGCGCGCATCAGCCTGTTTGCCGCGGTCGGCGCGCTGTGCTCCCTGCCGCCGGCGATCCATGAGATGTGGACCGCGCCCGCGCAAGTCTTCAGCGTCAAGGCGTTCCAGGCCTATCTGTTCGCCGGGCTTGTGCCGGGCCTCCTTGCCTATGCGGGCTTCGCCTGGCTTGGGGCCAGGTTTGGCTCGGTGCGGACATCGCTCGTCCTCTATATCGGCCCGATCGCAAGCGCGCTGCTGTCGTACGTCATCCTCGGCGAGCCGCCGACCATGATCCATGTCCTTGGCGGCGCGCTGATCCTCGGCGGTGTCTGGGCAAGCCTGCGGAAATAGATGCCGCGTCACCGCTCTAGGGAAGGGAGCGGTGAATCCCGGCGAAGCAACAACGCGACTTCACCTCATCTCATCGCGCGCTACCGCTTCGGCGCTTCGGAGAACGCCGTGTCCAGCACGTCGCCGATTGGCTGCCAGGTGCGGCCGTCGAACTGCATCAATCGCATGTGCTGGATCGGCCGGAAGTTGGAGGTCGTCGTGTTGATGGTGATACCGGGCAGCATGACCGAGGGCTGGTAATCCTTCAGTGAGGTTGCCTGCCGCATCACGTTCTCGGGCGACAGGTCGTCGCCGCACTGCTTCAGCACCTGGACCAGGGTTTCGGCCGCCGCGTAGCCATAGAGTGCGCTGGAGTCGTTGATGTTGCCCTGCGGATAGTATTTGGTCACGAAGGCTGCCCATTCCTTGATGGCCGGATCGTCCTTCCAGGCCGGGTCGCTTGGATCCTTCAGGAACGCGGCGGAGACGACGCCCTGCGACTTGTCCATGCCGGCGGGCCCAAGCGCGGTGCCGATCGAGGCCGCGGCATTGGCAAGAATGAACACAGGGTGCCAATTGGAATCGGCTGCCAGCCGGATCGCTTGGGACGCCGTGCTCGGAACGCCCGCGAACACGAAGATGTCGGCGCCGGCGCGTTTCAGGATCGACACATGCGTCTCGATATGCTCGTCGGCGATGTCGAACGCGACGTCGACGAGGATCATGCGGGTCAGGTCGCCGAGACCCTCCTCAAACCCCTTGAACACATCGCGTCCGAACTGATCGTTCTGCCAGAGAACCACGATCTTGCGGTTGGGGTAGAACGCCTGAATGTAGTTCGCATAGATGCGCCCTTCCGCGCGGAACGATGGCTGCCAGCCCATGGTCCATGGATAGGCCGCCGGATTGCTCAATTGCTCGTCGCCCGACGCGACGAAGAGTTGCGGGACTCGTCGCTCGTTCAGATATTTGCGGACCGCGAGGTTGCCGGGGGTGCCGAACGAGTTGAACATCAGCAGCACATTGTCCCGCTCGACCAGTCCCCTGGTCAGATCAAGCGCCACCGAGGGATCGGAATTGTCATCGTAGGAGAGGAAGCGGATCTTGCGGCCGTTGATCCCGCCGCGGTCATTGACCATCTTGAAGTATGCGGCAGCAGCCTTTCCGATCGGCGCAAATTCCGACAGCGCCCCGGTGTAGGGCGTGAGATTGCCGATGCGGATTTCATCGTCGCTCGTGGGAGCTTCGTCATGGCGCTGGGACATCGCGCTCAATGACGTCAGCGCGGCGACAAAGGCGATCAGCAAACGGCCCGGTGCTTTCATTTGAGCCTCCGGAAGCTAGGGCGTCCGTCTCATGCGGGGTCGAGAGAACACGATCCTACGCCAGTTTGGAAACGTACGGTCGCCCGAAAACATCCGGCCTTGTTGATTTAACGCAAGCGGCCGTCTGTCGGAGTGAGCCTAGTCGAAGGATTCGGCAAAAATGTCGACGGCCCGCCGCCGGGAAGCGCGGCTGCGGCATTGGCTGCCCTTGCTCTGATTTCGAAATATTGCAGACCGTCATTGCCCGCGTGAGTTGTATGTCGTCCCAGTCGACTACGTATCACTGCGCGCAATGCTGGTTGAGGGGACAGATTCGGAGGATCCCGAGAACCTCGCAGAAAAAAGCAGGGCGCGACCGGCATCACCACGGTCGCGCCCTACGTCACCGGTCAATGGGGCAGGGGGAATAACCGGCTGCCGGAATGACTCGGAAGCCCCGGGACTCGTTCCAGGCCTCAGAAAATTTTTTTGTACACGGTTAAGTGATTGGCGGGTGCGAGAACCGCATCGGTTTTGTTCGCGTTGTGTCCGTGATCGCCAAGGGATTCCATGGGGCGAGGGACCAACATGTTAGAGAGTCAAAAGGGAATTTCTCGAAAGGTCATTTTCGGTGCGCTCGCCATCGTCCTGGCGTCCGGCGCCGTCCAGTTCGCATCCGGCCATGATCTCGTTGGCCTGAAGCTCACCGCAACCGCAGTTCCGGTTTTGGGCGCCGATGGCACCGTGAACCGTGCCGCCAAGGCTGACCGCGCCGCGGTTCCGCCGGCGGGCGGGCAGAGCCAGACCATCGTGTTCAAGGTCGACGGCCTTCCCGACACCTCTGTGTTGGTCCGCGTGGCCGTGCGCAAGGAAGAGGCACGCAACCGCCCGGTCGCGCCCGCTCCGACCAAGCCCGGTGAGACGCGCAAGGTCGCCTGCGAGCCGGTGGTCAGCGTCCTGACCGAGGTCGCAAAGCTGCTGCAGCCCGGTCGCTGCATCACCTGACGTCCGACACACCTGATTGCTCGTACGTCCGCCCACGCTCATCCTGAGGAGCGCTTGCGCGCGTCTCGAAAGATGGGCGGCCGGCGAGGCCGGCTTCATGGCCCCGGCGGAGGGACAACGGTTGCGGGCTACTCCGCCGCTTCCGTCTGATCGCTCGCGGCGCCGCGGCTTGCCATCAGGCCGAGAGCGAGGCCGCCGACGGCGAGGATCGGGATCAGCCGCTTGACGCCGATGGCCCGGACGATCTGCAGGCCGGTGGCTATCAACACGGGGTCGGCGAGCACGCTTGCCGCAGCGGCCTTTGCCGCCTTCTCGGCGCGGCGCTGCATCTCGCGTTTGCGCACGATGTAACAGGCGGCAGCGATCACCGTGACGACGAAGAAGATGGCCGCACCCGCAAGACACGCCTGTACCGCCCCATAGGTCTGCAGCACGAACACGAAGGCGGCCGCGCACAGGAAGGCGGTGGTGATGAGAAGTGCGATGGCGGCTGCGCCCGCCAGCGACGTCAGCCGGAGCGTGCTCCCGACCGATTCCTTGAGATCACCGATCAGCCGCTGAAGCATTGGCGTGCCTTGCCTTGAAAAGAGCATCGACAAATCGTGCGGCAGCCCACCAGCGCTGCCATCTTGTCCAAAACGGTGGTCTGCGCATGACCGCCATCGCTGGCCTCATCCGCTTGGGGGAAATTAATTGCTCAGCGCCGCCAGGTGATGCCGATCAAAAAGCCGAGGCCGAGCGCGAGGCCGACGGTCGCGAGCGGCCGTTGCGTGATCACTTCCTCCAGCGTCTCCTCGATCGAGGACGCCGCCTCCTGCGCCGCGCCCATCATCGCGCTGCCGCGCTCGGACACGTCGTCCAGCGTGGATTCCGCGTTGGTGCGCGCCTCGTTCAAGCGGCGGCGGGCCTGCTTGCTCGCGTTGCCGGCAAAGGAGTTGAGCGCGTCGGTGATCTGTTCGGTGAGGGCGGCGATATCGTTTTTCACGGCGGTGACATCCTTTTCGAGGCGGTCGTAGGTCGCTTTATCAGTCATGTTCCTGATCCCAAATGTGCTGTCCGTGCCCGACATCGAAAGCTCCCGGCAACTGATGATCTCGGGAAAAAACGCCTCCCTGTGAGCAAAGTTCCCGTCCGTGAAGTTGCGACGCTTTCTAGTCCTCCGGCAACTGCGGCGAATTGACCGGCATCAAATGCTCCTTGACGATCAGTGCAACGATCAGCAGCGGCGACGACAGGAACGCACCCATCGGACCCCACAGCCAGGTCCAGAATGCCAACGCCAGGAACACCGCGAGCGCATTCAGCGCCAGGCGGCGTCCGATTATGGTCGGCGTGATGAAGTGGCCCTCAAGGAACGTCAGCATGGCGAAGCAGGCCGGCGCGATCAGTCCTGCACTGATGCTCGGAAAGGCAATCACGCCGACCACGACCAGGATCGCGAACATCGCGACCGGGCCGATGATCGGAATGAAGTTCAACGTGGCGGCAAGCGCGCCAAGTCCGGCCGGATTGGGCATCCCGACGACGGCGCAGATCGCGCCGGTGGCGATGCCGACGCCGACATTGATCATGGTTACCGTGAGCAGATAATTGCCGAGATGAACCTCGAGCTCGTTGATGATGCGCAAGGTGCGCAGCCGCGCGGTACGCTCGCCGAACGTCATCACCAGCGCGCGACGCAGGTCCTTCCAGCTTGCGATGAACAGGATCAGGGTCGCGATGAACAGCAGGAATTCGGTGAAGGTGGGCGAAAGGAATTCCAGGGTCGGTTGCACCCACTCGAATTTCGGCATTTGGACCGAGGCGAGGGTGTCCGACCCGCCGACAAGGCTCTGGAGCTCCTGCCACAGCGCAAGCGGCCGGTCGAACACATGCAGCTTCTCCTTCAGCATCGCGCCGAGCTCGGGAAGCCGCGAGCTCCACTCCATTACCGGCGATGCGATCAGGCCGACCAGGAAGGTGACCGCCGCGCCGACCGCGGTCACGATCAGGACCGCGCCGAGCGCGCGCGGGACCCGGAAGCGTTCGAGGAAGCTTGCCGCCGGTGACAACATGGTGCCGACGATGAAGGCCATGGTGATCGGAAGGAAGAACGCCCTGGCGAGATAGAGCACCACGACAATGACGATGACGAGCAGCGCGACCAGCGCAAAGGCCACGACCTCGGTGCGCCGGATCACCGGCGGCAGTTCGGCCTTGCTGTCGGGGATCGGCGTGCCTTCGGCCGCGTTGGCAAACAAACGTTCACTCGGAAGGACACGCACAAAAGTTCTCCCGCCCGCGCACAACCAGAACCGCGCCGCGAAGCCGCCCCGCGCGTCGAATTACCCGGTCTCAACTTCGCGCCCGAGCGAAAGTTCCATCGCGGAATCGTGAGGCCGCACGGGTTGACAGTCGCTGGCTTGCGACAATTCGGGGCGGAACCGGCGGGCGGCAATCCGCGTTGCCGGCACAGAGCATCACCACGATGCGTATTCGTTTCAGGGGCAGTCCATGACCCAGCAGCCTTCATCCAGCTATCGGCTTTCCTCGCGCGCGGCGCGTACCCTTGCCGTCGCCAGCGTCCTCTTCGTCGCGCCCTTCGCCGTCTCCGGTGCCGCCAACGCGCAAGCGCTCGGCTATGCCTCGACCCAGCCAGGTGCGTTTCCAACGGACGAGGTGCTGAACGATCCCGCAGCCGATGGCGCCACGCCGGAGCGGCTGCGCCGCGCGGTCGTTGCGCTCAATACGACAGAGGCGCCCGGCACCATCATCATCGATACCGGCAACACCACGCTCTATTACGTGCTCGGACAGGGCCGGGCGATCCGTTACGGCGTCGGCGTCGGCCGCGAGGGCTTTACATGGTCCGGCGTGCAGACCATCAGCCGCAAGGCGGAGTGGCCGGACTGGCACCCGCCGGCCCAGATGATCAAGCGCCAGCCCTATCTGCCGCGGTTCATGGCGGGCGGTCCGGGCAATCCGCTCGGCGCGCGGGCGATGTATCTCGGTACCAGCGAGTACCGGATCCACGGCACCAACGATCCTTCGACGATCGGCAAGTTCGTATCGTCAGGCTGCATCCGCCTGACCAATGAGGACGTCACCGACCTGTTCAGTCGCGTTGGTGTCGGCAGCAAGGTCGTGGTGCTGCCGAAGAATGCATCGCATCTCGCCGCGCGCGAACTCAACACGACGACGCAGATCTCGGTTCGTCCGGCGCCCGCGCAGCCGCGCCCCGCCGTAATGACGCTGCCCTCGGGCCGCCAGGCAATGAACACACAGGCGTCGTCGCTGTACTGAGGATTGATGATGGGAGCGCGTAGCATGAAGCGGTGGGCGATCGGGACGACAGCGTTGCTTGGCGTCTCGATCTCGCCTGCCGCACAGGCCCAGGATTTTTTCTCGGCGCTGTTCGGCAATCTGATGCAGGGCCGTCCACCGGTGATCCAGGTGCCGTTTGACGACGGCGGCGGGCGGATGGTGCGGCAGGTCGAGCGCCCGCGCTATGGCGGCGGCGGTAGCCAGGCCTATTGCGTCCGCACCTGCGACGGCCGGTTTTTCCCGATCTCTGCGACCGGCAACCAGAGCAAGGCTCAGTCCTGCAACAGCTTCTGCCCGGCGAGCGAGACCAAGGTGGTGTATGGCAGCGGCATCGACAATGCCGCGACCGAGAATGGAGAATCCTATTCCGAACTGCCGAACGCGTTCCGCTACCGCGACGAAATCGTCGCTGGCTGTACCTGTAACGGCAAGGACCCGGTCGGGCTTGCCTCCGTCAAGGTCGAGGACGACCCGACGCTGCGCAAGGGCGACATTGTCGCGAGCAAGCACGGCTTGATGTCGGTCGCCCGTGGTCCCGACCGGCGCGGCGCCGCGTTGAACTTCACGCCGGCGCCCGACCGCATCCGCGCCAAATACGAGCCTCCAGCCGTGATTGCGCGGCAGTAGCGTGACCGGCCGCTGATCGATCGGTTCCGCAGGCGGGAACCCGCCACCCCGTTGCACGTTAGGAAAGGGCTTACACCGCTTTCAACGATGTCTTGAGGGGGCCCTGCATGCTCGTCGGCGTACTCATCACATTCCTTGTCGTTATTCTCGTCCTTTATCTGATCAACATGCTGCCGCTCGACGGCCGCGCCAAGCAGATCGCCCGTGTCGTCGTGATCATCATCGGCATCGTATCGCTGCTGAGATATCTCGCGGTGTTTTAGGTCCGGAGCATGCGATGATTGATAGTCACGATCACGTCGCGCTTTGGGTTCGCGATTACGGCCGACAAAAAGCCCCGGCGTCGCGCCGGGGCTTTTTGATCGTGCCGTCTACTTCAGCGTGCTGAACCAATCATCGATATCCTTGTGCACCTGGTCCTTTGCGAAGCCGTAACGCTGCTGCAGCTTGCCTTCCAACTGTTCGCGACGACCCTGGATCACGTCGAGGTCGTCGTCGGTGAGCTTGCCCCATTTCTCCTTCGCCGCGCCCTTGAACTGCTTCCAGTTGCCTTCAACCCGGTTCCAATCCATCGTCATCTCCTGTTGTTCTGAGATGACGCCTCAACGGACCGTCGGCGCGGACGTTCCACGCCGAACATGCGGCGAGTGATCGCGAACGATCAGCCCGCGGCTTTCGCCTCGCGGCGGCGCGCGGTCAGGATGTGCTCGGTGTAGCCGTTCGGCTGCTCGCGGCCCTTGAATACGAGGTCGCAGGCGGCCTTGAAGGCCGTGCCGTCGAAGGACGGTGCCATCGCCTTGTAGAGGGGATCGCCGGCGTTCTGCTTGTCGACCACGACCGCCATGCGCTTCAGCGATTCCATCGCCTGGTCCTTGGTGATCACGCCCTGGTGCAGCCAGTTCGCAAGGTGCTGGCTGGAAATGCGGAGCGTTGCGCGGTCCTCCATCAGGCCGACGTCGTGGATGTCGGGCACCTTGGAGCAGCCGACACCCTGGTCGATCCAGCGCACGACATAGCCGAGGATGCCCTGGCAGTTGTTGTCGATCTCCTGCTTCACGTCATCAGGCGCCCAGTTCGATTTCGACACCGGGATGGTGAGAATGTCGGACAGCTTGGCGCGCGGCCCGCCCTTGGCAAGCTCCTGCTGGCGGGCGATCACGTTGACCTGATGATAGTGCAGGGCGTGCAGCGTGGCCGCGGTCGGTGACGGCACCCAGGCCGTGGTCGCGCCGGCCTGCGGATGGCCGATCTTCTGCGCCAGCATGTCCGCCATCTTGTCGGGCGCGGCCCACATGCCCTTGCCGATCTGGGCGTGGCCGGGCAGGCCGTCGATCAGTCCGATGTCGACATTCCAGTCTTCATAGGCCTTGATCCAGGGCTGCGCCTTCATGTCGTTCTTGCGGATCATCGGACCCGCTTCCATCGAGGTGTGGATCTCGTCGCCGGTGCGGTCGAGGAAGCCGGTGTTGATGAACATGATGCGCTTGGAGGCACGCTGAATGCAGGCCTTGAGGTTGACCGTGGTCCGCCGCTCCTCGTCCATGATGCCGACCTTGAGCGTGTTTTCCGGCAGGGCGAGCAGCTTCTCGACCTCGCCAAACAATTCGCAGGTCAGCGCCACCTCGTCCGGGCCGTGCATCTTCGGCTTGACGATGTAGGCCGAGCCGGTGCGGCTGTTCTTGACCTTGGAGTTGCCCTTGAGGTCGTGAATCGCGAGCAGGCCCGAGACCGCAGCATCGAGGATGCCCTCCGGAATCTCCTCGCCCTTGGCGTCGAGCACCGCATCGGTGAACATGTGATGGCCGACATTGCGCATCAGCAGCAGGCTGCGGCCGTGCAGCTTCAGTTGCTTGCCGTCCGGCGTCTTGTAGACGCGGTCGGGATTGAGCGAGCGGGTCATGGTCTTGCCGCCCTTGTCGAAGTCCGCCGACAGCGTTCCGTCCATCAGGCCGAGCGTGTTGCGATAGACCAGCACCTTGTCCTCGGCATCGACGGCGGCGACGCTGTCTTCCATGTCGAGAATGGTGGAGACGGCCGCCTCCATCATCATGTCGGCGACGCCGGCCGGGTCGTCCTTGCCGATCGGGTGGCTGCGATCGATCTTGATCTCGACATGCATGCCGTTGTTGACGAGCAGGATTGCGGACGGCTGCGCCGCGTCGCCCTGGTAGCCGGCGAACTGCGCGGCGTTCTTCAGCGCGGAGGCATTGCCGCTCTTGAGCTTCGCCGAAAGCTCGCCGGCGATCACGCTGTAGGACGTCACGTCAGTATGGCTTCCGGTCGCAAGCGGCACGGCGGAATCGAGGAACGCCTTTGCCTTTGCGATCACGTTGTCGCCGCGCGCCTTGTTGTAACCCTTGCCGCTCTCGCTCGGATCATGCGGAATCGCATCGGTGCCGTAAAAGGCATCGTAAAGCGAGCCCCACCGCGCGTTGGCGGCGTTCAGCGCGTAACGGGCGTTGGTGAGGGGCACCACGAGCTGCGGGCCGCAGATCTTGCCGATCTCTTCGTCAACATTCGCGGTCTCGACCTTCTGGGTCGCGGGCTCGGGAAGCAGATAGCCGATCTCCTTCAGGAAGGCGGTGTAGGCACCGATGTCGAACGCCTTGCCCTTGTTGGCGCGATGCCATTCGTCGATCTTGGCCTGCAGCGTGTCGCGGAATGCGAGCAGTTCGCGGTTCTTCGGCCCAAGCTTCTTGATGATGGCGGCGAGCCCGGCCCAGAATGCGTCGGGAGTAATACCGGTCTTGGGGGTCGCCTCCTTGGCAATGAAATCGAACAGGACAGGGGCGATCTTCAATCCGTGGGCATCGACACGAGTCATGATGGGCTTTCTCAAGAGAAACGGGGGCGTTTTGGGCTGTTTTCAGGAGAAAATCAGCAAACGGCGACGAAGGGCCGCGTTGACGGCCCTTTTAGCCCCAAAGCCACGGTTCTGAGAAGGGGCCCCAAGGGGCCGGTTGCGTGCTCTTGCTGTTTTGTCCGCTTCGGGAGGCGGGTATCGGGAAACCTCGTGATCAAGGTCTCGTTAGATATTGGCGGCGAGATCGACCACTTCATTGAACAGGATACCGGTCCGGGCCAGCATCCGCTCGATCTCGTCGGCTGCATCAGCCACCGAGAGGGTTGAGGCATCGATGGTCAGTTCGCTTGCAGTCGGCGGCTGATAGTCGTTGCCGATGCCCGTGAAGCCCTGGAGCGCGCCGGCGCGGGCCTTGGCGTAATGGCCCTTGGGGTCGCGGCTCTCGCAAACCTCGGCGGGCGTTGCGACATAAATCTCGCGGAATGCGCTGTCGGCGATGCGGCGCGCCGCGGCGCGGTCGACGGCCGATGGCGACACTGCGGCGACGATCGCGATATGGCCGTTGCGGGCGAGATGGGTCGCGACTTCGGCCAGACGACGTATGTTCTCGCTGCGGTCCTGCGGTGAGAAGCCCAGGTCGCCGTTGAGGCCGGCGCGCAGCGTGTCGCCGTCGAGCAGGATCGGCGAACCGCCATTGCCGAACAGCCGCCGCTCGAGCGCGCGCGCCAGTGTCGACTTGCCGGAGCCGGGCAAGCCCGTGAGCCAGATCACCGCGCCGTTATGGTGATAACGCGCGGAGCGTTCGTCGGGCCGCAGCGCGGATTCGACCGGCACGATGTCGACTGGAATTGCCCGCTGGCCGGCATCAACCGACAGCACGAGACCTCCGCCGGCAATCCGTCCGCCGACCTCGATCACCAGCCGCCCGGTGCGCGGATTGTCGGTGTAGGGATCAGTCGCGATCGGCTGCGCCAGCGAGATATCGATCTCGCCGACATGGTTGCGCGCGATCGCCTTGTTCTCGTCGTTCGAGAGCGCGCCGGGATCGATCGCCTTCTCGATCGCGACCACGGTGGCGCGGCTTTCCCTGGCGCCCAGCCGGACCAGAATCTGCTCGCCCGTCGCCAGCGGCTTGTCGTGCAGCCAGAAGATCCGCGCGCGGATGCGGCGGGTGTCGCGCGGGCTTTGCCCGACGTGACTGATCACGTCGCCGCGTTCGATGAACAATTCGCGGTCGAGCGTGATGCCGACCGAACGTCCCGCCGTCTGCGGTCCGCCGAGCGGTGTCACCGGCCAGCTCTCGACGGTCTTGATCCTGGCGATCTTGCCGGCAGGCATGATCACGATCTCGTCGCCAGTCTTGAGGCTGCCGGACTCGATACGGCCTGCGACGATGCGGCGGTCGTCGAACTTGTAGATCGCCTGCACCGGCAGCCGCAGCGGCAGCGACGCGAGCGGCCGAGCCGGCTCCAGCGCGTCGAGCGCGTCGACCACGGTTGGGCCGGTGTACCAGCCAATCCGGGGCGTGCGTTCGGCGACGCCGTCGCCATCGCGCGCCGAGATCGGAACCACGGCCGACGGCGTCACGCCGAGGCCGATCAGATGCGCCGAGATCTCGTCGCTGATCTCCTTGAATCTGGTCGCGCTGAAATCGACGCGGTCCATCTTGTTGACGACGACTGCGACCTGCTTCACGCCGAGCAGATGCAGCAGATAACCGTGTCGCCGCGTCTGGTCGCGCACGCCTTCGAGCGCATCGATGATCAGCACTGCGCCGTCGGCCTGCGACGCACCCGTGATCATGTTGCGCAGGAACTCGGCATGGCCGGGCGCGTCGATCAGCACGACATCGCGCGAGCGGGTGCGGAAGCGGATTTGCGTGGTGTCGATGGTGATGCCTTGGTCGCGTTCGGTCTGCAGCGCGTCGAGCAGGAACGACCACTCGAACGGCATGCCGCGCCGCGCGCTGACTGCCTTCAGCATTTCCAGCTTGCCGTCCGGCAGACTGCCGGTCTCATGAAGCAGGCGGCCAACGAGCGTGGATTTGCCGTGATCGACATGACCGACGATGACGATACGGACTTGCGGCCGGGTCGTGCCGTTTGGCGTTGCCGAGATGGAAGCAGTAGGAAGGATCATGTTCATCGGAGCGCTCACGCCAAACGGGTCGGAGAAGGAAGGATCAGAGATAGCCGGCGACGCGCAGCCGCTCGAACGCGTCCTCGGTCTCGTGATCGAGCGCGCGGCCGGCGCGCTCCGGGACCTTGGTACGGTCGAGCTCGGTCAGGATCTCGTCGATGTTCGAGGCGGTCGAGGCGACCGGAAAGGTGATGTCGGCGTCGCCCAGCGAGCGATAGCGCTTGCCGTCCTTGGCGAGATACAGCGGGATGATCGGGATGTTCTCGCGTTTGGTGTACGCCCAGATGTCGGCCTCGGTCCAGTGCAGGATCGGGTGGATCCGCAGATGCGCGCCTTGTGGCGGCGAGGCGTTGAAGTGATCCCAGAATTCCGGCGGCTGGTCGCGCACATCCCATTCGCCCTCGAGGCCGCGAGGCGAGAACACGCGCTCTTTCGCGCGGGTGGCTTCCTCATCGCGGCGGATGCCGGCGATCAATCCGTCAAAGCCGTGCTTGACCAGCGCGAGCTTCAGGCCCTCAGTCTTCCGCGCGGCTGAGCGCGCCGCCGGCGGCAGGGTCGGATCGACGCTATCGATCGGCGGGCAGGGCTCGACGCGCAGATCGAGGTCCCACTCCTTTCCGAACCGGTCGCGGAACGCATACATCTCCGGAAATTTCTTGCCTGTATCGACATGCAGCGCAGGAAACGGGACGCGGCCGAAGAACGCCTTGCGCGCCAGCCAGATCATCACGTTGGAATCCTTGCCGAGCGACCACAGCAGCGCGAGCTTCTTCAGGCGTGCGAATGCCTCGCGCAGGATGTAGATGCTCTGCGCCTCGAGTTCGTCGAGGTGATCCATTGAGGGGATGGTCTGAGATGGGATGGTCTGAACGGCCGAGATTTTCGGCACGGAAGCTGCTTTGACGTGGGCGCGGGCCCGTAGCCCAGTCTCAGCGGTTTGATTGTCGAGAAGAAGCATCTACCGAACCTCGGTCTGTGGAGGCGAAACTTCTAAAGTTGCGCCGCAATAGAAAAGAAATAATTTTCTCTTTTCTGGCCTTGATCGACAGATAGATGGAAAATAATTTCAGTCAACCCTCAAGTTGGGGAAGCGAGTGTCAGATGCGGTATCTACCAGTGTTCCTGGATGTGCAAAGCGGCAGCGTGCTGCTCGTCGGGGCCGGCGAGCTCGCGCGGACCAAGCTGCGGCTGCTCGTGGCCGCAGGCGCGCAGGTCCGCTGGTATGCGACCGACGGTGATCATGACGTTGCCGGCCTTGCCGCGCACGAGACAGCCCGGATCGAACGCGCCGTGGGCGATCCGCTTGCAGCTGATCTTTCTGGTGTCATCGCGGTGCTGTGTGCAGGCGCGGGCGATGTCGGTGTCGCAATGTCGGCGCGCGCCAAGGCGGTTGGCCTGCCCGTCAACGTGATGGACGATCTCGCGCATTCGACCTTCATCTTTCCCGCGATCGTCGACCGCGGCGACGTCGTGGTCGCGGTCGGAACCGGTGGTGCGTCGCCGGTCGTGGCCCGCCGTGTCCGCGAGCGGATCGAGGCCATGCTGCCGGCGCGCATTGGCGATCTCGCGGGCTTCGTCGGCCAGTTCCGCAAATCGGTCCACGCGCGCATTGCAGAATTCACGCTGCGCCGCCGCTTCTGGGAGCGCGTTATCGACGGTCCGATCGGCGCGCTGGTGCTCGCCGGCCGCCGGAGCGAAGCCGAGAAGGCGCTCGCCGGCATCGCCGATCCCGCTGCCTTTGCCGGCGCGAGTGCGGAAGGAAAGGCGCAAGGACACGTGACCTTGGTCGGCGCGGGCCCTGGCGATCCTGACCTGCTGACGGTGAAGGCGTTGCGTGCGCTGCAGGATGCCGACGTGGTGTTCTACGACGAGCTGGTGACGCCGGAGATTCTGGACCGGGCCAGGCGCGATGCCGCGCGCATTCCGGTCGGCCGTCGCGTCGGCAGGCCCGGCATTGGCCAGGATGCCATCAACAGACTGATGATCGAAGCAGCTCAATCGGGCCAGCGCGCGGTGCGGCTGAAGGGCGGCGACCCCTTCATCTTTGGCCGCGGCGGTGAGGAGATCGAGACGCTGCGCGCTGCCGGCGTCGCCTATTCGGTCATTCCGGGCATCACCGCGGGCCTCGGGGCCGCGGCGCAGTTCGAAGCGCCGCTGACCTACCGCCACGAGGCGTTGCGCATTACCTTCCTGACCGCGCACAAGGCACGGGATGCCGAGACCGTCGACTGGTCGGCGCTGACCGACAAGAAGATGACGGTCGTCGTGTATATGGGCATGACCGCGGCTCCCGCGATCCGGGCCGGCCTGTTGGCCGCCGGCCGCTCGCCCGAAACGCCGGTCGGCGTGTTCGCACGCGCGACGCGGCCGGATGCCCAGGCCGCGGTCGGCACGCTTGAGCGGCTTCCGGACCTGGTCGACAGGATCGACGGCGGTCCCGCCGTCCTCATCATCGGCGACGTGGTGGCGCATGCCGCGCCGTGGCGCCAATCCAACTACCTTACCTCCAACCAAGTCATCCCCGAACTGCTGGAAGCTGCGCAATGACCTCTCCCCTCGAACAAAAGAAAATCAGAATCACGGGTCCGTCGGTGGTCACCGCCAACCGTACCTGGGATGGCGCCGTGGTGTACCGGACCGGCCAGCGGGGCTGGTCGACCGAATTGGTCGATGCTGCGATCGTAAGCACGTCCGACGATGCGCGCGCATTGCTTGCCGAAAGCGCTGCCGACGACGTCGGCGCGGTCGGCGCCTATATCGCGCCGGTCGAAATCAAGGACGGCGGCAGCATCAAGCCCGGCAACCTCCGCGAACATATCCGCGCAAAGGGCGTCACCATCGATCTCCGGGTGCCGGCGTAAGGTTTATCCATCATGTATGCATATGACGAACTCGACCGGACGCTCATCAGCGAGCGCGTTTCGGAATTCCGCGATCAGGTGAAACGCCGCCTCTCCGGCGAACTCACCGAGGACGAATTCAAGATTCTGCGCCTGCAGAACGGCGTCTATCTGCAACTGCACGCCTATATGTTCCGCGTCGCGATCCCCTACGGCACGCTATCGTCGAAGCAATTGCGGGCGCTCGCCCATGTCGCGCGCCGCTACGACCGCGGCTATGGCCATTTCACCACGCGGCAGAACATCCAGTTCAACTGGATCAAGCTCGCCGAACTGCCGGACGCGCTGGCCGATCTCGCCGAGGTCGGCATCCACGCGATGCAGACCTCCGGCAACAATATGCGCAACGTCACCTCGGACCAGTGGGCCGGCGTGGCGCCCGGCGAGATCGAGGATCCCCGCATCTGGTCGGAGCTGTTGCGTCAGCACACGACGCTGCATCCGGAATTCTCGTTCCTGCCGCGCAAATTCAAGATCGCGATTACGGCCTCCGAACACGATCGCGCCGCGATCAAGATCCACGACATCGGCCTGCGGCTGCACAAGAATGCCGACGGCGAGACCGGCTTCGAGGTGCTGGTCGGGGGCGGTCTCGGCCGCACACCCTTTATCGCCAAGACGATCAAGCCGTTCGTCCACGGCCGCGACATCCTGAGCTATGTCGAGGCAATCCTGCGCGTCTACAACCAGTATGGCCGCCGCGACAACATCTACAAGGCGCGCATCAAGATACTGGTGCATGAACTCGGCATCGAGAAGTTCGCGCGCGAGGTCGAGGAGGAATGGAAGCAGATGGGCGACGTCGGGCTGACGCTCGATCACGCTGCCATCGAGGAGGTCCGCTCGCGCTTCTCCTATCCGGCTTACGAAAAGCTGCCGCACATGCCGGACGAACTGAAGCAGGCCGCGCACGATCCGGTGTTCGAGCGCTGGCGCAAGAATTCGGTGTTTCCCCACAAGGTGCAGGGCTATTCGATCGTGACGCTGTCGCTGAAGCCGGTCGGCGGTCCGCCCGGCGATGCCACCGCCGAACAGATGGACGCGATCGCCGATCTCGCCGACAGGTATTCGTTTGGGGAGATCCGCGTCGGACATGAGCAGAACCTGGCGCTGCCGCACGTCGCCAAGCGCGACCTGCCGGCGCTGTTCAAGGCGCTCGACCGCGTCGGCCTCGCCACGCCGAACGTCAACCTCGTCACCGACATCATCGCCTGCCCCGGGCTCGACTATTGCTCGCTGGCGAACGCACGCTCGATCCCGATCGCGCAGGAGCTGACGCGGCGCTTCGCCAATCACGACACCGCCGGTCTGATCGGCCGGCTGCATATCAACATTTCCGGGTGCATCAATGCCTGTGGCCATCACCATGTCGGCCATATTGGCATTCTCGGTGTCGAAAAGAACGGCGAGGAATTCTACCAGATCACGATCGGCGGCCGTGCCGACGAGAACGCGCAGATGGGCACGCTGATCGGCCCGGCCGTTCCCTATGCGGAAGTCGCCGACGTGATCGAAGACATTGTCGAAGCCTATCTCGCGCTGCGCGACCGTCCCGAGGAATTGTTCGTCGATACGGTGAAGCGTCTTGGCGTCGAGCCTTTCAGGGAGCGCGTCTATGCCACTCGTTAAGAACGGAAGAATCACCACCGACCTGTTCGTCGGTGTCGCCGATGGCGCCGAACTGCCCGGAGACGGCGCGATCATGGTGACGGCCGAGCGCTTCCTTGCAGATCCCGAGGCGCTTTTGCGACGCGCCGGCAAGGTCGGCGTGATCTGGCCGAACAACCGCGACCTCGACGATCTCGTGCCCTATCTCGACCGCCTCGCCGCGGTCGCGCTGGTGTTCCCGACCTTCCGTGATGGCCGCGCCTACAGCCAGGCGCGGCTGCTGCGCGAACGGCACGGCTATGACGGCGAGCTGCGCGCCACCGGCCAGGTGCTGCGCGACCAGTTCGTGTTCATGTCGCGCGCCGGCTTCGACGCCTTCGAGGTGAGGAAGGAGGCTGACGCCGATGCCTTTGCGGCTACCATGAAGCGCTACACGGTGTTCTACCAGCCGACCGGCGATGGCCGCGTCACGGCCCTCAATCGGCGGATGCTGCAGCGTCATTCGGAGAGCGCCGGTCAGTGAGCCTGCTCGCACCAGAACTGTCGTCGTCGCGGACTAATCCGTTGCCGGCAGCGGACGCGCTCAACGACGTGTTGCGCGCGGCGTCGCCCGCCCAGGTCATCGCGACCGCGCTCGAGGCGGTCGGACGCGAGCGGCTCGCGCTGGTGTCGTCGTTCGGCACGGAATCGGCCGCGCTGCTCAAGGTGATGGCGGATGTCGATCCCTCGATCCCGGTGATCTTTCTCGACACCGGCTGGTTGTTCGAGGAGACGCTCGCCTATCGTGACACGCTGATCAAGGCGCTCGGTCTTTCCGATGTGCGTTCGATCAAGCCGCTGCAGCAGACGCTGTCGCGCGAGGATCCGGACCGCGAATTGTGGTTCTCCGATCCTGATGCCTGCTGCCGCATCCGGAAAGTCGAACCGCTGGCGCGTGCTCTGAAGCCGTTTGACGCCTGGATCAACGGCCGAAAGCGTTTCCAGGGTGGCGCGCGTGCCGAGATTCCCGTCGTCGAGGACGACGGTGCACGGTTGAAGTTCAATCCGTTCGCCAACGTCTCACGCGAGGAGGTCGAGGCGATCTTCAAGGTCGGCAAGCTGCCGCCGCATCCACTTGTCGCATCGGGCTATCTGTCGGTCGGGTGTATGCCTTGCAGCAGCAGGAGCGCGGCCGGCGAAGATGCACGTGCCGGCCGGTGGCGCGGCCGGACCAAGACAGAATGCGGCATCCACACTGCCAAGACCTCGTAGCACAAGGCCGCTGCGCTGCCGCAAACAATGAAATGCGGTTTCGTTGACTCAAGACCACTTCATCGTGAGTTATGTCGAGAGCATGATCCGGAAAGATGGATGCCGATCTTCCGAACAAGATCATGCTCACACCTGGCGTGCTCCCTGACGATTCCGATCAGGCTGAACGGAGAATGAGATGGTCCGTCGTATCCTCCCGCTCATTGCGGGACTGGTGTGGGCGAGTTCGGCTTTCGGCGCCGACTATTCGCTGCTGAACGTCTCCTACGATCCGACGCGCGAGCTCTATGCCGACTTCAACAAGGCATTCGCGGCGGCCTATCAGAAGCAAACCGGCAAGAGCGTCGAGATCAAGCAGTCGCACGGCGGCTCGGGCTCGCAGGCGCGTGCCGTGATCGACGGGTTGCAGGCCGATATCGTCACGCTGGCGCTCGCCTACGACATCGATGCGATCGCCGCCAAGGGCCTCGTTGCTGCCGACTGGCAGCAGCGGTTGCCGCTGAATGCCGCGCCTTATACCTCGACCATCGTGTTCCTGGTGCGCAAGGGCAATCCGAAGGGGATCAAGGATTGGGACGATTTGATCAAACCCGGCGTCAGCGTGATCACGCCGAACCCGAAGACGTCGGGCGGTGCGCGCTGGAACTATCTTGCCGCCTGGGGCTATGCGCAGAAGAAATATGGTTCAGCCGACAAGGCTAGGAAATTCGTCGCCGATCTGTACCAGAACGTGCCGGTGCTTGATACCGGCGCGCGGGGATCGACGGTGACCTTCGTCGAGCGCGGCGTCGGCGACGTGCTGCTTGCGTGGGAGAACGAGGCCTTTCTGGCGCAACGCGAGTTCGGCAAGGACAAGTTCGAGATCGTGTCGCCGCCGCTGTCGATCCTGGCCGAGCCTCCCGTCGCCGTCGTCGACAGGGTTGCCGACAAAAAGGGCACGCGGGCGGTCGCCGAGGCCTATCTGAAGTATTGGTACAGCAAGGAAGGCCAGGAGATCGCGGCGCGCAATTCCTACCGCCCGCACGATCCAGAGATCGCCAAGGAATACGAAAAATCTTTCGCCAAGGTCGAACTTTTCACCATCGAGGACGTTTTTGGTGGTTGGACCAAAGCGCAGAAGGATCACTTCGCCGAAGGCGGCATCTTCGATCAGATCTACAAGAACTGATCTGATGGCGGCCCAAGGCGAGCAGGGGGATTTGTGAGCACAGCGGTTGCACGGCGCAGCACCTTGCCCGGGTTCGGTCTCACCATGGGACTGACCCTGACTTGGCTCTCCGTCATCATCCTGATTCCGCTGGCGGGCCTCTTCCTCAAGACCTTCGAACTCAGCCTTGACCAGTTCTGGGGCATCATCAGCAGCCGCCGTACCCTCAATGCATTGAGGATCTCGTTCGGACTGTCGTTTGCCGCCGCCTGCGTCAATCTGGTGATGGGCACCATCATCGTCTGGGCGCTGGTGCGCTACCGCTTTCCGGGCCGCCGACTGTTCGATGCGATCGTCGATATTCCCTTCGCGCTGCCGACTGCGGTGGCCGGTGTCGCGCTGACGCAATTGTTCGCGCAGAAGGGCTGGCTCGGTGCGCCGCTCGCCGAACTCGGCATCAAGGTCGCCTTCACGCCGATCGGTATCTTCATCGCCATGATCTTCATCGGTATTCCCTTTGTCGTGCGCACGGTGCAACCGGTCCTGATCGACCTCGATCCCGAAATCGAGGAGGCCGCGGCGAGTCTCGGCGCCAACCGCTGGCATACCGTGTTCCGCGTGATCCTGCCGAGCCTGATCCCGGCGCTGCTTACCGGCTTCGCGCTCGCCTTTGCGCGCGCCATCGGTGAATACGGTTCTGTGATCTTCATCGCCGGCAACTTGCCGAACGTCTCCGAAATCGCACCGCTGTTGATCGTGATCCGGCTCTCCGAGTTCCGCTATGCCGACGCCACCGCGATCGCGGTCGTGATGCTGGTGGCTTCGTTCCTCATCATCTTCCTGATCAATCGCCTGCAGCGCTGGGCGCAAACCCGTATCCCCGCGCATTGAGGGCGGACCCGAGATGTCGATGCAACCGGGATATGTCACCTCCACCACGCGGATGCGGGGCTACGCGCCCGCGGCTGATGTCAGCGTCGCCGCGCCGTCGCCGCGCCGGCAAAGCGCGCGTCCGCTGCCGATCGCGGCGCCGCGGGACCTGCGCACCGAGCCGGGGCCGATTCGCTTCATCATCATCGCACTGGCGGTGACCTTCCTCAGCATCTTCGTCGTGTTGCCGCTGGTCGTCGTGTTCGCGCAGGCTTTTTCCAAGGGCATCTCCGCCTATCTCGGGGCACTCGCGGAGCCCGAAGCGCTGGCGGCGATCAGGCTGACGCTGCTGGTGGCGGCGATCTCGGTTACGCTCAACCTGGTGTTCGGCGTCATCGCAGCCTGGGCGATTTCGAAATTCGATTTCGCCGGGAAGACTTTCCTGATCACCCTGATCGATCTGCCGTTCTCGGTGAGCCCGGTGATCTCCGGCCTCGTCTTCGTGCTCTTGTTCGGCGCGCAGGGCTTTTTCGGACCCTGGCTGCAGGCGCACAATGTGCACATCCTGTTCGCGGTGCCGGGCATTGCGCTGGCGACCATCTTCGTCACCTTCCCCTTCGTGGCGCGCGCGCTGATTCCGCTGATGCAGGAGCAGGGCACGCTGGAGGAAGAGGCGGCGATCTCGCTCGGTGCGTCGGGCCTGCAGACCTTCTTCCGCGTCACGTTGCCCAACATCAAGTGGGGGCTGCTCTATGGCGTCCTGCTTTGCAATGCGCGCGCCATGGGCGAGTTCGGTGCGGTGTCGGTGGTCTCGGGCCACATCCGCGGCGAGACCAACACGATGCCGCTGCTGGTCGAGATTCTCTATAACGAATATCAGTTCGTATCGTCGTTCGCGATCGCATCGCTGCTTGCGATGCTGGCGCTGATCACGCTGGTGGTGAAGACCATTCTTGAACGGCGTCTGGATGAAGGACGGGTGCCAGATGGCGATTGAAGTCAGGAATATCGTCAAGAAGTTCGGCAGCTTCGCCGCGCTGGACAGTGTCGATCTCAAGGTCGCCGACGGCGAGCTGCTGGCGCTGCTCGGCCCCTCCGGCTCGGGCAAGACCACGCTGCTCCGGATCATCGCCGGCCTTGACTGGCCCGACGCCGGCGAGGTCTCGATCGATGGCGAGAACGCGCTGGTTCGTGGCGCGAGCGAACGGCAGGTCGGCTTCGTATTCCAGCATTACGCGCTGTTCCGGCACATGACGGTGTTCGAGAACGTCGCCTTCGGGCTGCGTGTGCAGCCGCGCGCGATCCGCAAGGACGAGGCGACGATCCGCGCACGCGTCAAGGAGCTGCTCGATCTCGTGCAGCTCGATTGGCTTGCCAACCGCTATCCGAGCCAGTTGTCCGGCGGCCAGCGCCAGCGCATCGCGCTTGCGCGCGCGCTTGCGATCGAGCCGCGCATCCTGCTGCTCGACGAACCCTTCGGGGCACTCGATGCCAAGGTTCGCAAGGAACTGCGGCAATGGCTGCGTTCGCTGCACAACGAGATCCACGTCACCTCGATCTTCGTCACGCATGACCAGGAGGAGGCGCTCGAAGTCGCCAACCGCGTCGTGGTCATGGACAGGGGCCGGATCGAGCAGGTTGGCACACCCGGCGAGGTCTACGACAATCCGGCGACCGCCTTCGTGCACGGATTCATCGGCGAATCCATAGTGCTGCCGGTCGATGTGAGCGGTGACGCGGTGCGGCTCGATGGCCGGCCGCTGAATATCGCCGCCCATGGGGCGGCGTCTGGCGCGGCCAAGCTGTTCATCCGCCGCCATGACATGGCGATCGGACCGGCAGGAACCGGGTCGCTCGAGGGCGCGGTCCGCCATGTCCGCTCGTTCGGTCCGATCCAGCGCGCCGAGGTCGCGCTCTCGGGTGGCGGCGGCAGGACCGTGATTGAGATCGATGCCCCCCGCGACCGCGAACTCGAGGCGGGCGAGATCGTTTCGCTGCAGCCCCGCCGCTACCGGATCTTCGCAGCCCAGGACTGACGATCGCGGTCGTCACCCGGGGGAGGGGAACGGGACGGCGCAAATTCTCCCCCTGTTCACCATTCAGCCACGGTTGGTATGCAACAACGGCAGGCCAACCTTGGGGGTTTTCTCAGTGAAACGGACGACGGTCGCCCTTTTCGGGCTTCTGGTGCTTGGCGGCTGCGCTGCGGACACCAAAATCCCGGATCAGCCGGCCATGTACATGGACATGGCTCAGCCTGGCGCTGTTCTGGACACTCAGGCGGCAGCCGTCATGTTCTCCCAATACCGGCTGAACAATGGTCTTGGGACCGTGGTCGTCGATCCCGATCTGGTGAAACTCGCCGAGCAGCAGTCGCAGTCGATGGCCGCCCGCAACAAAATGGATCATGACGTCAAGGCCCCGCTCGGCAAGCGGCTGGAGGCCGGCGGTTATCCCGTAACCGTCGCGGTAGAGAACATCTCGGCCGGCTATCACACGCTGGCGGAAGCGTTTTCCGGCTGGCGGGATTCGCCGCCGCATCGGGCCAACATGCTCAAAGGCGGCGTCACAAAATTGGGCATCGCGGCGGTGTATGCTCCAAACACCAAGTACAAGGTGTTCTGGACGCTCATTCTTGCCGCCACCTGAATTTTGATAAACTTGGCGTGATCAGGTGACCGATCTCGCTGATTGACGCCGCCGCCAACAGCCGCCACGCTGTCCCTTTCAATTCTGACCGAGCGGTGACGAATGGATATTTCGGATTCCGCACCGGCCTCGGTGCCCGCGCAAGCGCAGCGTGTGCTGGTCCTGCAGGGCGGCGGTGCGCTGGGCTCGTATCAGGCCGGGGCCTTCCAGGCGCTCTGCCACGCTGGCTTCGAGCCGGAATGGATCGCCGGCATCTCGATCGGCGCCATCAACGCCGCGATCATCGCCGGCAACGAGCCCGAGATGCGCGTGCCTCGCCTGAAGGAATTCTGGGAGATGGTGTCCTCGCCCGTCTCCTGGAATCCTCTTGTCTCCGGCGAACGCGCCCGCTCGGTCTTCAACGAGACCAGCGCCGCCATCATCGCGACCTTCGGCGTGCCCGGCTTCTTCGTGCCGCGGATTCCACCGGCGCCGCTATGGCCGCCCGGCAGTTCGCAATCGCAGAGCTATTACGACACCGCGCCGCTGAAGAAGACGCTCGAGAGTCTCGTCGATTTCGATCGCATCAACGACCTGAAGACACGGCTGTCGGTCGGCGCAGTCAACGTGACCTCGGGCAATTTCTGCTATTTCGACAATTACGAATTCAGGAAGCGTGGCAAGGCCATCGGCCCCGAGCACATCATGGCCTCCGGCGCGCTGCCGCCCGGCTTTCCGTCCGTGATCATCGAGGGCGAACATTACTGGGACGGCGGCATTTCCTCCAATACGCCGCTCGACTTCGTGCTGGACGAGGAGACCAAGCGTGATCTCCTGATCTTCCAGGTCGACCTGTTCAGCGCGCGTGGCGAGCTGCCGCAGACGCTGCTGGAAGCCGCCGAGCGCGAAAAGGACATTCGATATTCCAGCCGTACGCGGTTGAACACCGACAAGAACAAGAAGATCCACAATGCCCGCATGGCGGTGCGCGAACTGATCGGCAAGCTGCCCGACAACCTGAAGAACGATCCCACCGTCGAATTGCTGCGCGAGGCCTCGAAGGAAAACACCGTCACGGTGGTGCACCTGATCTACAAGAGCAAGAATTACGAGACCAATTCCAAGGATTACGACTTTTCCCACGTCGCCATGGTCGAGCACTGGGGTGCCGGCGTTCGTGACGTCCATTTGTCCATGCGTCACAAGGAATGGCTGGAACGGCCACAGTCCGGGGAAGCAATGGTGACTTACGACCTCACCGGGGACGAAGCGAAGTCCCGCGGAAGCAAATAGGAGCGAAGATCGATGGGTACATTGACAGGTAAAACGGCAGTTGTGACCGGCTCGACCAGCGGCATCGGATTGGCGATCGCGCGCGCCTTCGCGGGCGCCGGCGCCAATGTCGTCTTGAATGGCATGGGCGCACCGGCGGACATCGAGAAGGAGCGTTCCGGCATCGAGACCGATTACAAGGTCAAGGCGATCCATTCGCCGGCCGATATGACCAAGCCGGCGGAAATCGCCGAAATGATCGCGCTCGGCGACAAGACCTTCGGCTCGGTCGACATCCTCGTCAACAATGCCGGGATACAGTTCGTCGCGCCGATCGAGGAGTTTCCGATCGAGAAGTGGGACGCGATCATCGCGATCAACCTGTCGTCTGCGTTTCACGGCATTCGCGCCGCGGTACCGGGCATGAAGAAGCGCGGCTGGGGCCGCATCATCAATACCGCCTCCGCGCACTCCCTGGTGGCCTCGCCGTTCAAGTCGGCCTACGTCTCGGCCAAGCACGGCATCGCGGGTCTGACCAAGACGGTGGCGCTGGAGCTCGCGCAATTCAAGATCACCTGCAATTGCATCAGCCCCGGCTATGTCTGGACACCGCTGGTCGAGCATCAGATCCCCGAGACCATGAAGGCGCGCAACATGACCAGGGAGCAGGTCATCAAGGACGTGCTGCTGGCCGCGCAGCCGACCAAGGAATTCGTGACCTCCGACCAGGTCGGTGCGCTTGCGCTGTTCCTGTGCAGCGACGACGCAGCGCAGATCACCGGCTCCAACTACTCGATCGACGGCGGCTGGACCGCCGAGTAGCACGATCGGCGCAGCGCCTGTCAGACAACCGGCGGAGAGCCGGCCCCGATTGGATCGGGGCCGGCTTTCGTCATGACGACATGAACAGGATTTGCACGACCTTGCGGCCGTATCAGCGCTTCCAGAACGCCAGCACGTGCAGCCCCAGCCGTTCGCGCACGATCCAAAACAGGAGGATCGTCTCGAACGTCAGCGACAGCGAGGTCGCTGCGGCGGCGCCCATGCCGCCGTAGCGCGGCACCAGCTCGATGCACAGCCCCACATTCATGAAAAAGGACACTGCATAGGCCGTCGCGCAGATGCCCTGGTGGCCGAGCATGTTCAAGAGCCGCTCGACCGGACCGATCGCCGAGCGCACCACGAGACCGATCGCGGCAACGAACATGATGTCGTAGCCGACTACGAAATGCGGGCCGAACAGCCAGAGCAGCGGCTTGCCGAACGCCAGCAGGACGGCGGTGGCGAACAACGATGGCCAGAACGTCCAGCCGATGGCGTGCGCGACATAGGCCGACAGCCGGTCCTTGTCGCCGAGCGCATTGTATTCGGCGAAGCGGTGCGCCGTCGTTGCCGACATCGCGTAGTGAATGAAGGAGACGAGCGCCAGCGTCTTCACCACGGCAAAGTAGATGCCGACCTCTTCCGACGAGCGAAACTGCTGCAGCATCAACACGTCGGTGTAGGAGAGCAGCAGATAGAAGCTTTCCACCAGCAGGATCGGCAGCGCGATCGCAAGCCAGCCTCTGACGTCATAGGCCTTTTCACCCGGTTCGACATGCGCGGCGAGGCGGCGGTTCAGTACGATCGACTGCCCGATCGCGGCGATCCACACTGCCGCTGCGCTCGCGGCCATCGCAATCGTTGCGCCGAGATGAAGACCGAGCGCCAGCGCACCGGCGGTCAGCCCGATGATCAGGCCCTGCCGCACGATGAATTGCGGCATCAGGCCGAGTTGCATCCAGTCGTGCGAGCGCGCGATGCCGTCCTGCGTGTTGGCAACCACGAAGGGCGGCAGCGTCAGGCAGCCGATGTAGAGCGGTACGATCGTGTTCGCGTCGATCCATGGCGACAGCAGGCGGACGAGGCCCGCGAGCAGCAGCGCGACCACGGTGGACGCCGCGAGCGTGATCCAGCGGCTGCCGGAGAGGAAGCCGCGCAGCAACGCCTGGTCGCCGCTGGTGCGGTATTCCGGGATGATCTTCTGCGCCGATGCCGCGATACCGAAATCCATCATGCTGCCGAGCAGCAGCACCCAGGTCCAGACATAGACATAGACGCCGTAATCCGAGCCGCCCATCCAGCGCGCGAGCACGATCTGGCAGAAATAGGCGAGCGCCGCGCTGACGACGCGGATGATGAAGATGGTTCCTGCGAGCCGCTTTGTAACCGACGCCTCGTTGGTGCCGCCAAGCACACGCGCGACGAGGCCGCGCAAGCGTGCGATCGAGCCCGACGGCGGAGTGGTTGCGGCTTGGGTATCCATCGCGGCCAAGGCGGGCAATTTCCCGAACGCCGCGAGGTGGCGGCAATAGCCCGGCTTATCAACGAAACCTTAAGATCTGGTTGGGCGAAGCCTGCCCTTGTGTCGTCGTCCGGGGCGGCGCGAGGCACTGAACCTCGGGAAGCGCAACGGCCGATCCGGGCACCTCGAGGTTCCTGGTTCCGCCGGTTCGCGCGTGTCCCGGAACGATCCGAGGTCAGTTCAATTTAACATTGTATTCGTAGCTTTTATCGCCGCCGACTAGCGTCAGCTTCAGCGCGGCGCCGTTGGGATCGGCGCCGGGCGGCAGGCCCTCGAGTTCAAAGGCAAAGCGTTTCACGCCGGAGGGAGCGTTCTCGACAAGCTTCGGCACCGGCAGCGCCCAGTCCGGCGTCGGTCCCTCGACGAACAGGCTGACCTCCTTTGTCTCGGGTGCTGTGACGTCGACAAGCACGCTATTCTTCCCCTCACGCTTGATGCCATGGATGGTCAGGGGGGCGTTGTCGCCGATATTGGCTGGCTTCGGCACCGTATTGAGCGCTTCTTGCAGCGCGCTGTCCTCGGTGCTTGCGACGCTCGAGAACGCAAGCTCGGCCTTCGCCTCCACGGGGATGCACAGCTTCTCGCACACGGCATAGTTGATCTCGGCACGGAGCGTGAGCGGTTTGTCGGGATTCTTGGCGACGATGCGCAGCGGGAACACCACGTGGTGCTTGTAGCCGAGCGACGTGCCGCCGGCGCCATCGTCGAATTGCTTCGGCGCTGGCCACATCACGGTCACCGCTTCGACATTGTCCGACCTGGAGAAATCGAACCGTGGAGGTACCCCGGAATCCCCGGGCGATCGCCAATAGGTTTTCCAGCCATCCTGCAGCTGGATGGCGATGCCGCCGAGCAACACCGCACCGCTGCGCGACCCCGCAAGCAGCCTGACCGCGGAGTGCGCGTCCTGCTGCCAGGGCGAAGCATCGCCGGCACGACTCTCCGTTGCAATACATGCGACAAATAAGACCGCGGCAACGCGAAAAGCGGCCCGCAAGGGAACTATGACGGTCATCAGACGTCTTTACCTGCGACTTTCGTGGCAAACCATTGAATTGCTTGTGATGCGGCGCGGCGATGCGCGCAAGCTTGATTGACAGAGCGCCCACCCAATATCAGGATGCCAAATCAGCAGGAAGGGCCTTTGCGATGAGCGCGGAAGGCAAGGAAGGCAGAACACGCAAGTCCGTCGGCGGCAAGGGCGCCAGCCTCGGTCACCATGTGTCCGACGATGGCTATCTCGACGGCCGGCTGCTGATCGCAATGCCTGTCATGAGCGACCCGCGCTTCGAACGCTCCGTGATCTACATGTGCGCCCATTCGTCCGAAGGCGCCATGGGCATCATCGTCAACCGCCCGGCCGGCAGCATCGATTTCCCCGGTCTGCTGGTGCAACTCGACATCATAGAGACGGCGGACCAGATCAAGCTGCCTGAGAATGCCGAGATGATGAAGGTGATGAAGGGTGGCCCGGTCGACACCGGACGCGGCTTCGTGCTGCATTCCAGCGACTTCTACATCCACGATGCGACGCTCCACATCGACGACGGCATCTCGCTGACAGCGACCGTCGACATCCTCAAGGCGATCGCCAGGGGTGCCGGCCCCAAGCACGCGATCCTGGCGCTGGGCTATGCGGGCTGGGCGCCCGGTCAGCTCGAGAACGAAATCCAGCACAATGGCTGGCTGCATTGCGACGCCGATCCGGACCTGATCTTCGGCGACAACGTCGACGAGAAATACGGGCGCGCTCTGCGCAAGATCGGAATCGACCCCGGCATGCTGTCGAACGACGCCGGGCACGCGTAGTCATTCCTGCACTCGCTTGCATTGTCCGCCTCTCCCCGCGTGGAAGGGGCCGGCCCCGCATCGGGAGTCGCGATCCGGGTTGGGGGGCCGTCGGTCCTGAAGGGAACCCGATCGCGAATACAGCCCCCGCGTGAAATTCGACCTCTCCCGCAAGGGAGGGGTGCAGTACGTCTGCTTCGCGCAAAGACTGACAGCTACTCCGCCGCTTCCTGCGCCACTGTCGGCGCCGTCCCCGCCACCGTGGCGCGGCGCATGTCGCGAGGCTGCGACTGATCGTAGCGGCGCACGCGGTGCATGGTCTGGCGGTTGTCCCACATCACGAGGTCATGCAGCGCCCATTTGTGCACATGGACGAATTCCGGTTGGGTAGCGTGCTCAGTGAGATCGCGCAGCAGCACCCGTCCCTCCGGCACGCTCATGCCGCGCACGGCGCCAGCATGCGATGACAGATACAGTGATTTGCGGCCGTGCACCGGATGCGTGCGCACCAGACGCTGCAGCACCGGCTTGAACATTTGCTTCTCCTCGTCGGAGTAGTCGAGGAAGCCGAGCGAGCCGCGCGAATACATCAGCGAGTGCTCGCAGATCATGTCCTCGATCTCGGCCTTGGTCTCGTCGTCGAGCGCGTCATAGGCCGCGCGCATGTCGGCAAATTCGGTGTTGCCGCCTTTCGGGTTCAAGACGCGCGCCGACAACAGCGAGAATTTTGCCGGGATCGGCCGAAACGAGCTGTCGGAATGCCACAGGCAGTTGCCGAGATTGAACAGGTGGGTGCGATGATCCTTTGGCAGCGGCTTGCCATCCTTGCCGAGGTTCGACACATCGTTCAGCCCGGAGCTGAGGCGGTAATCCTCCTTCTTCGTCACGGTGCCGCCGCGCGATTTCTCGCGCTCACCGAAATTCAGCGCGAACGCCAGTTGCTGCTCATCCGTGATGTCCTGGCCGTGGAAAATGAGCACGGCGTATTTGTCCATGCCGGCTTCGATGTCGATCGCCTCCTGCTTCGTCAGCGGCTCGCGCAGATCGACGCCGGACACCTCGCCGACGAAATGCTTGTGAAGCTGCCGGATTGCGATCGCCATAGCGCTTTCTCCCGTGCGCGGGCGTCTCTCCCGCTGTGTTTAACGCGAAGGCTACTCGGCGTCGGCGGCCTGTCAACGTTCGCGGCAACAACGCGGATCAGGCATTCCGCGCCATCAACCCGCCGTCCACCGGAATGACGGCGCCGGTCAGGAAGGAGGCGGCGGGCAGGCACAGGCTCAGCGTCATGTGCGCGACCTCTTCCGGATCGCCGTAGCGGCCGAGTGCGGTGCGGCGCTTGGCGTAGATCGTCTTGTGCTCCTCGGGGATGCGATCGGTGATCGCGGTGCGGATCGGACCGGGGCAAATGCAGTTCACGGTGATGCCGTCGCGCCCCAGTTCCACCGCGAGCGAGCGCGTCAATCCGGTGACGCCGGCCTTGGCCGCGGAATAGGGGCTGTGCAAGGCGGTCGCGCCGAGCGCCTCGGTGGAGGCGATGTTGACGATCCGCGGCGACCTGGACTTGCGCAGATAGGGTAGCGCCGCGCGGATGATGCGCGGATGCGCTGTCAGCATCACGGCGACGGCCCTGGCCCAGGCGTCGTCATAGCCGTCGTCGTCGATCGCCAGGCGCACGGAGATGCCGGCATTGTTGACGATCATGTCGAGGGAGCCGAAATGTGCAGCGATGTCGTCGACGGTCTTTTTGATCGCATTGCCGTCGGCGACGTCGAGCACCCACGCCTTCGCGGAACCACCCGCGGCGGTGATCTCGTTTGCCACCGTCTGTGTGCCATCGGCCGTCAGATCGGTGACGGCGACGTTCGCGCCTTCGTCGGCGAACACGCGTGCGGTGGCGCGGCCCATGCCGCTGGCGGCACCGGTTATGAGAACAGTGAGGTCCTTCACTGAACGGCTGAGCTTTCTGGACTCGGACATCGAGGACCTCGCCGTAGGATGGTGGAAGCAATTGACAAGGCTGGCACCGATCCGCAGACAGGTCAAACCAACAAGAACCAGGAGAGAGGAGACGCGCGATGAACGAGCTCGATTTCGCAGGCAAGCAGGTGTTGGTGATCGGCGGCTCCAGCGGCATCGGCAACGGCATCGCGCAGGCGTTCCGCGCCAAGGGCGCGCTTGTCAGCGTCTGCGGCACCCGCGCGCAGGCGAGTGACTATTCCGCCGAGCAAGGCTCGCAGCTCGAAGGCCTCGCCTACGCGCAACTCGACGTCAGCGATCCGCAGGCGGTCGAACGATTCAAGCCGGCCTTCGACGGGCTCGACGTGCTGGTGCTGGCGCAAGGCGCGGTGATCTACCGCCGCGGAGAATTCGAGATGGAAGGTTTCCGCAAGGTGATGGAGGTCAACCTGATGAGTCTGATGGCCTGCGCCACCAGATTCCACGCGATGCTGAGCGCGGCGAGGGGCTCGCTGATCATCGTGAGCTCGACCGCGGCCTATCACTCCACCATGGGCAATCCGGCCTACAACGCTTCGAAGACCGGCGCGGTCGGATTGACTCGCACGCTCGGCGAGGCCTGGGCCGAGAACGGCATCCGCGTCAACGGCATCGCACCGGGTCTCGTCGACACCAAGATGACGAAGGTGACCACATCCAATCCCGCTCGCCTCGAAGGTGCGCTTGCACGCATTCCGCTCAAGCGCCTCGGCACGCCCGCCGACATGGCCGGCGCGGCGCTGTTCCTGGCTTCGCCGCTTGCCTCCTACATCGTCGGCCAAACCATCGTCGTCGATGGCGGCCTGATCCTCTAGAGAGCGACGAGATGGGGTGAATGATCCTCGCGCGCTGGTATTGCGCCAGCAACAGGAACCAGCGCGGGTTTTCCCGGTTAGCACCGAGACAAATCAGGGAGCAGCCGCGATGGACAAGGATCGCATTTACGGTTCGGCCAAGGAGTTTGGCGGCAAGGTCGAAGGCGCCGCCGGTGACTTGACGGGTGACGCCAAGACGCAGGCATCGGGCCGCGTGCGCGAGGCGGCGGGCGCGATGCAGGATCTCTACGGCCAGGCCAAGGATGTCACGCGTGACGCCACTGACGCCGCGGTCAACTACGCCAAGGACGCCTATGAGCACCGCGGCGAGACCATCCGCAGCGGACAGAAGGCGATGGCCCAGGCCGTGCAGGAGAATCCGCTCGGTTCGCTCTTGATCGCTGGCGGCATCGGGTTCGCGCTCGCGTTGCTGATGACCCGTCAGCCGCGACGCCCGCCACCGCGCTGGCGCTACTACGGCTGACAGCTCGCAGAGCAGGTGGCGGAGCGTACCCGGCCACCGTCCAAATCGGTCCTACCAGAGCTGGGGTGCCCACGCGGAGCGGCCGACATTGGCCGGGGGCCGTGGCCCCAGCGGCCGCTGCTGCGGCGGGATCACCAGCGGGCGTTGAGGCGGCGCACCAAACCCGAAGAAATCGCGCAGTGACGGCGCACTCGGCTGGGCCGGGGGCGGGGCCTGAGCCGGCCGGAACAGCTTCTTCTGCGCCGGCTTCGGCGGCGCCGTAATGATTGAGCCATCTGGCGCGATCGCCGTGGTGGAAGGCGGCGGGTTGACAGTGGCCGGCGCCGCCGGAGTGGTCGCGGCAACCGGAGTATCGCCCCCCGGCTGTTCGCGGCCGACTTCCCGCCGCGGCCAGGCATAGTCATCGGCACGGCCGGCGGGCGGCGCCAGCGCCTCACCCTTAACCAGCGTCCGCGCGGCGAGCGCATCGACGGAGGCCGGCCGTGAGCCGGGACCGCCCAGCAATTGATCGGTGCCGACCGAGGAGGCGACCAGCGGCAGGATCGGTCCGGCCAACGGACGGGGAGCGGGCTTGCCGGGTTCGGCACTGGTATCGGGGGTTGCCGCTGGCTCGCTCGGCAGCGCAATCGGTCCGGAGCGCGCGGCGAGCAGGCGCGTGACCTCGCGCTCGACATAGTGCGCCAGTTTGCGCGCGCCGGCCTTGGTGAAGAACACGCCGTCATAGGTTCGGAGCTGGCGGATCTGGCCTTCGAAGTCGGGGCCCTTTTGCATGAAGCGGCCGGCCTCGTCGACGAAACCGTCCCAGACGTCGACATAGGTGATGCCGGCCTTGCCGGCGCCGTCGCGGTACAGCGCGTCGAGGAACAGCATGTCGGTGGTGCCCTTCGGGCCGCGGATCGCAGGCAGGCCGACCCACAGGATCGGCACGCCCTTGCTCTTCAGCACGTTGATCATCTCCTCGATCTTCTTGCTGTAGAGCTCGACCCAGCGGTCATCGCGGAATTCGTAGAGACCGCTCGGCGTGCGCGCGGTCCTTTCCGGCGCAGCGGCCGGCGGCGCGTCATTCTCCGCATCGTCGGGCGACAACTCGGTGTCGATGGGCTTGTCATTCGGCTTCGCACTCGCGTCGGGCTTGGCGTCGCCGGGCTTCGCGTCGGGCTTGGTTCGCGCCTCCTTCTTGGTGTCCTTGTCGCCCCTCTTGTCGGTCGGCTTGTCGACAGCAGATTCGCGCATCGCGATGCGGTCGTTGAGGCCGAGCATGACGACGATGGCGTCCGCCTTCTCGGTCGCGAGGATGCCCTTGGCCGCGGTGGCCCAATCGGCCGGCTCGCCCTTGGGCTGATATTTGATCAGGCCGGAGACGGTCTTGTGTTTGCGGATCACACCCATGTCGGGCTGTTCGGAATAAGCGTCCTCGAGGCCGTAGGCGAGCCAGTCCGCCATGGCATCACCCAGCACCAGGACGTTGCGCTCCGGCACGGTGTCGTGCTTGGCCGGCGGCGGCGCGCGCGAAAAATCCTCGCGGGGCCGCTGCGACTGCTGCGACTGCTGTTGCTGCGGCGGCGGATGCTGGAATGGCGTGAAGAAATCGGACCCGAACCAGCCGCCACCGCCACCGCCACGCTGCGGCGCCTGCCGCTGCGGTGGTCCACCGAAACCCGGGAAGCCGAAGAACTGCGCCGAGGCGGGGCCGGCGATGCCGACCAGAAGCGCGATCGCGACCGCGACCAGCGGGCCGGCTTCGATGAATACGCGCAGAAAGGATTTCGGCTTCGCCATGGAGTTCGGTCGCAAGGTCTGGAATTTGCCAAGCATATTAGCGGAATCAGGCCGCAAGCGGGCAGTTTTTCCACCATAAATGGCCCCGACAAACCGCCGTCAAGGCTACCGCCACATTGCCCATGTCAGGGTTAATTTCATTGCGCGGATGGGGGAATTCACCAGGAACACGGCTCGTTACCTGGCCCGAAGGCGCTCCAGCACCTCGGCCGAGGCAAACCCGTCGGCTGGCGCCCCGATCGAGGCCTGGAAGCCGCGCAGCGCCTCACGCGTCTGGCCGCCGAACTGGCCGTCCGGCGTGCCGCGGTAGAAACCGCGCTCGGCAAGGAGTTGCTGCAGTTCCAGTCGTTCCGATCGCGACAGCACCCGTTCCTGGCGCGGCCAGGGCTGCACGAAGGGCGGCCCGCCGCGCAGGCGATCGGCGAAATGACCGATGGCGAGCGCATAGGCTTCCGCCGGGTTGTATTTCATGATGACGCGGAAGTTCTGCAGCATGAGGAAACCCGGGCCGGCGGCACCGGCCGGTGCCAGCAGATACGCTTTCTCCGCGGGGCGCGGGAACGGCTGGTTGTTGGCGCGCCTGACGCCGAGATGCTCCCACTGCGACAGCTGCATCACCTTGGCGCGGTCGGCCAGCATGTAGTTGAAGCCTTGGGGCACGACGACCTCGTAGCCCCAGTTCGCGCCGCTCTGCCAGCCGTCCTTCTTCAGATTGTTGGCTGTCGAGGCGATCAGATCGCTCGGATCGTCGACGACGTCGCGGCGGCCATCGCCGTCGCCATCGACGGCGTAGCGCTTGAACGCCGTCGGCATGAACTGGGTCGGGCCGAATGCGCCAGCCCATGAGCCGCGCATCTGCTCAGGCCTGAGGTCGCCGCGGTTGAGGATTTCCAGCGCCGACAGGAACTCGTCCTTGAAATAGGCCTGGCGGCGTCCGATGCAGGCGAGGGTGGCGGTCGACTGCACCACGCTGCGGTCACCCATTTGCGTCGAGTAGTTCGACTCGATGCCCCAGATCGCAGCGATGATGTAGCGATCCACGCCAAAGGCCTGCTCGGCCGCATCGAATTGCGGCTTGTACTTCGCAAGGATCTCGCGGCCCCGGGCGAGTCTCGCGTCGTTCACGAGAATGTCGAGATAGTCCCAGATCGCCTTGGTGAATTCCGGCTGCGAATCCAGCAGATCCATGATGCGCAGGTCGGGCTCGAGCCCCGCGGTGAAACGCTCGAAATTCTGCTGGCTGATGTTGCGTCGTGCGGCATCCGGCCACATCGCGGCGACACAGGCTGGAAAATTTGCGGCGGCCTGGCGGATTGCATCCGCCGTCATCAACGGATGGCCCGACGCGCCGTCCTCGCCGCTCCAGGGCGGCGGCGCGCCGTCCGGACCAGGGGCCGATTGCGCCGGGGCCGTGGCTTTCGGTCCCGAAAAAATGTTGCCGAACAGGTCGGACAGCCCGTTGCCCGGCGATTGAGCAAAGGCATTGGCAGGCAGCAGCAGCGCCAGCGCGGTCAGTATCGCGCAGCTCAACCCGATCCTCGATGTGTCGCTCGACCGCATGGGGTCCGCCTGCCTTTAAAACGTGCCGTTTCAGAAGGCCCTGTCACAGTTTCCAACAGCTTAACAAAGGCGAGATTTTGATGCCGGCCTTATTTGGGGCCGGAGTTTCGCGGAATTCATCTGGACCACACATCCGCCTTTGTTACCGGCTGCAAACCGGCTACCAAGATGTGATGATGGCGTTTTCGAGCGAAGCGGATTCCGGTTCGCGCAAGGCAAACGCATCAACGCAGAGCGTCCGCAGTGTCCCACCCTGAAGGCTTCCGATAATCCCATGAAGATCCGCAAAGCCGTTTTTCCCGTCGCCGGTCTCGGCACCCGCGTGCTGCCCGCCACCAAGGCGATGCCGAAGGAGATGCTGACCATCGTCGACAAGCCGCTGATCCAGTACGTGGTGGACGAGGCCAGGGAAGCCGGCGTCGAGCATTTCGTGTTCGTCACCGGTCGCAACAAGGGCGCGATCGAGGATCACTTCGACCGCGTGTTCGAACTCGACACCACGCTCGCCGCACGCGGCAAGAAGGCCGAGCAGGAGATCCTGGCGCAGAGCCAGCCGGAAGCCGGTGCTATGAGTTTCACCCGGCAGCAGGCGCCGCTCGGCCTCGGGCACGCAGTATGGTGTGCGCGTGACATTGTCGGCGACGAGCCGTTCGCGGTGGTGCTGCCTGATGAATTGGTGCTGAACACGCCAGGTTGCCTCAAGCAGATGATCGAGGCCGCGAGCGCGCTCGGCGATAAATCCAACCTGATCGCGGTCGAGGCGGTGCCCGACCACCTCACTCACCAATACGGCATCTGCGGCGTAGGCAAGCGCACCGGCAGGATCTTCGAGGTCGACGGCATGGTCGAGAAGCCGCCGAAGGGCACCGCGCCCTCCAATCTCTCGATCACCGGCCGCTACATCCTGCAGCCGGAAATCTTCAAGATACTGGAGACCCAGGAGCGTGGCGCCGGCGGCGAGATCCAGCTTACCGACGCCATGATCGGCCTTGCCAAGACGCAGAAATTCTACGGCGTCGAGTTCGAGGGTGAGCGCCACGATTGCGGCTCCAAGGCCGGCTTCCTTCGCGCCAACATCGCGTTCGGCCTCAAGCGCGATGATTTGCGCGACGGTCTGCGCACCGTGATGAGGCAATATCTGAAGGAGTGAGGCCTGGCAGCTTTGTAGGCAGCGCAACTCGCAATTCGGCGCACGCAGAATGGCGGGATGCGCCTCGGCTTATCGGCCTGAGGCGGTTCGCCAGTCGTCAAGCTGCGCTTCTGCCGTGACCTGGCGGTGATCGGGGCTGGTCGTCCCTCCAGGAGTCGACGTCTCCGGGAAGCACCTCGGGCTCGACTTTGGCTTCGGCTTCCTTCTTTCGGCCGAAGGCCAAGCCAACGAGCCCCGCCAATACAAGCAGGGCTCCGGCAATCATCAGCCAGTGCGGCAATTCCAGCAATGGCATTGCGATACCTCGCCGCCGTTGATGAACGGGCACTGAAGCATACTACCGCACGCCCTGCTGGCTGCCTACGGGCATACCCCATAATGGTAAATTGTGGCGCGACCGGTCGTCGCGGCCATCGGCGTTGCGTCACGCCACCAGCGAAATCGGGGACAAGCTCGCGACGACCGACTGGTTGCGGCCATTGGCCTTGGCGGCATAGAGCGCCTTGTCGGCGGCTTCGACGAGGTCCGACCATTGCTGGCCCACGGCCGGCTTCACGCTGGCAACGCCGATGCTCACTGTCGTGATGGTCTCGCCCTCGCACCATTGCTCGACCTTGAAGCGGATTGCCTCGGCGACGCCGAGCGCATCAATGGCGCTGGTCCCAGGCAGCAGCACGGCGAATTCCTCGCCGCCGAACCGCGCCGCGCAATCGCCGGCCCGGCGCACCGAGTCCGAGATGCAGATCGCGATCCCGACCAGCACCTGGTCGCCGGCCTGATGTCCGTAGGTGTCGTTGAAGACCTTGAAGTGGTCGGCATCGATCATCAGTAGCGCGACCGGCATGCCGAGCCGCGCCGCGCGCCGCCATTCGACGTCGATCTCGGCGTCGAACTTGCGCCGGTTCTTCAGGCCGGTGAGGGCGTCGGTGGTCGCCATTTCCTCGAGCCTGTCCTCGGCATCGGCGCGCCGGCTGATCTCGCGGGCGAGCAGTGACGCCGTGCCGAGCACGAACACGACCAACGCCGCCATTACGGCGCCGATCCGCATCGCTTCGGTGCGCCAGAGACTGAAGACGCTTTCCAGCGGCTTTCCAACCACGACGAAGAGAGGGCTTGTGCCCATGCTCCGGACATAGAGCCGCGGCGTCGCGTCGATCGGCCCCCTTCCCGCAAATGACGCACCTTCCTTTTCCTTCAGATTCTCCGCGTTCCAGTCCGGCTGCTCCGACAGGTTCCTGCCGATGACATCAAGGTCGAACGGCGTCCGCATGATGATGGTGCGGTCGCGGCGCAGCACGGTGATGGTATCGCCGGGAGCAAGGTTCAGCCGTCCGAACAGATCGTGGAAATAGCTGAAGCGGATCGAGCCGACGACCACCCCGAGGAAACGTCCATCCTCACCGGTAATGCGCCGGCTCAGCACGATCACATAGGCACTGCGATGCAGCATCGGCCGGCTGATGAACAGCCCGGCGTCAGGATGATCGCGGTGGATCGTGAAATACTCCTCGTCGGCGCGGTTTTCCGGCCTCGGATCAAGGCTCGCGGCATCGATGGTCAGATTGCCCTCTGCATCGAATACCTGGATCGCGCCGAAATGCTTGGCAGTCGAGGCGTGATCGAACAGGATCAGGTGGCGGATTTCCTTGCTGACGCTGTGAATCTCCGGCATCACCAGGTTGCTGACGACCGCTCGCAGCGACAGGTCGTAAAGCTCGATGTTGCGGCTGATGTCAGCGTCGATGCCCGACGCCACGTTCTCCAGCATCTGACGGGCCAGCTCTTCCTCGCCGCGGCGCATATCGAGCATCACGCTGACGCAGATCGCGGAGAAGCCGATAACGGTCGCAATCGACGAGGCGATCAGCAGCTTTGCCGATAGCCGCCAGTGCCGCCTTGCGTCTTTTCTCCGCCGAATTGACATGAACCGCTCCAAGCGACGTCATGTACGCAAAACATTGTTGTCGCCTTAAGTGGCGACATGGACCGCCAAATGCGTTAACGAATGGTTGCCGGATCTGCGCCATTGAGGACCCAAGTGAACGATTACGAGGCGCTGCGGGACTACCTGAAGAAGCAGCATCTTCCGGAGTTCGTGCTGACCTTCGACGAGATCGAGGCGCTCATCGACGCGGCGTTGCCGCGCGCCGCGCAGCGCGCATCGTGGTGGGACACTCTGCGCAGCCCGCAGGAGAAGATGCCGCAACGCGAAGCCTGCCTCGAGGGCGGCTATATCGCGACGCGCCAGGCCGACGGCAAGAGCGTGAAGTTCAAGCGGATGCCGAAGTCGGGCGCCGCGCGCTAGATCATCGTTTTGTTTGAGCGTGACCTCGGCGCAAACGCTGTGCGTTTGTCGCGAGGGAAAACCGGAACGCACCTTTCCGGATCATGCTCTGGTCTGCCCAGCCTGGTAGCGCCTCAGCCGGTCGCCTCGAGCCGCTCCTCGGTCAGGAGCCGCATCGCGGCGTCGGCGTCCATCGGCTCGCCGAAGGCAAAGCCTTGCGCGTATTCGCAGCCGAGCTGGTAGAGTTCGACAGCGTCGGAATCGGTCTCGGCGCCTTCCGCGACGACCTCCATGCCGAGATCGTGCGCGAGCGCGATGATCGATTTCAGGATCACCGGACGGGTGCCGCGGCTGGTGGTGCGGACAAAGGACTGGTCGATCTTGATGGTGTCGAATGGGAAGCGCTGCAGGTAGGAGAGCGAGGAGTGGCCGGTGCCGAAATCATCGAGCGACAGCCCCGTGCCGAGCTCGCGGATCCGCGCCAGCATCTGCGCGGCATGCTCCGGATTCTCCATGACCAGCGACTCCGTCAGCTCGAGCTTCAGCGTGCCGCGCGCGACGGAAGAGCGCGACAGCACGGTCCTGATATCGTGGATCAGGTCATGACGCAGCAGTTGCCGTGAGGAGACATTGACGCTGGCAAAAATCGGATCGCGCGCGCGCATCGCGCGCTGCCACACCGCGAGCTGCCGCGCGGTCTGGTCCATTACGAACATGCCGAGATCGACGATCAGTCCGATCTCCTCGGCGATGGCGATGAATTCCGACGGCGACATCCGACCGAGCTTGGGATGGTCCCAGCGCGCGAGCGCCTCGAAGCCCGCGATCGAGCGATCCTCCAGCCGTACGATCGGCTGGTACAGGATCGTTATTTCCTGCCGCTCGATGGCGCGGCGCAGTTCGCTTTCCAGCGTCAGGCGGTCGGTCTTGCGCGCGCGCATCGCCGGCTTGTAGACGTCGATACGGTCGCCGCCGATCCGCTTGGAGTGATACATGGCAAGCTCGGCGTCCTTGATGATCTCGTCCGTGAGCGGGGCTTGCGGATCAGACAGCGCAAGGCCGATCGAGGCGGTCAGGAAGATCTCGCGGTCGTTGAACGCGATCGGCGCGCGGATGGTCTTGCGAATGGTCTCGGCGAAATTGGTGATCCGCGCCGAATCCTGCTCCGACAGCAGGATCAGGCCGAACTGGTCGCCGGCGAGCCGCGCCAGCGTGTCCTGCGGTTTCAGGATGCGGGTCAGCCGGCGCGCGAGCGTCAGCAGGATGGAATCGCCGACCGCGATGCCGACGGAATCGTTGACCTGCTTGAAGCGGTCGAGGTCGATCACCATCAGCGTCGGCCGCAGCGTCGGCACGGCCTTGGCGAGATTCGCCACCGCGCCGAGGCGATCGATGAACAATTTCCGGTTCGGCAGGCCCGTCAGGTTGTCATGGACGGAATCGTGGAGCATGCGCTCTTCGGCATTCTTGAACTCGGTCACGTCCGTCAACGTACCGACCACGCGCGAGACCTCGCCGTCGGAGCCGACCACAGGACGCGCCTTCAGCGCGAACCACATGAAGTGACCGTCGGGCGTGCGCAGACGGAAGTCCTGCACCAGGCGGCCGCGGCGCTGGTCGAGCACGCTGTCGAGCGCGGCGCGGAAGCGGTCCTGGTCGAGCGGGTGCAGCACTTCCAGCCATTTGGCGGCCGGTCCTTCCAGCGTGCCGCGCTTCAAGCCGAGCAGGATTTCGGTCTCCGGACTGGTGAAGACCTTGTCGGCGGAAACGTCCCAGTCCCAGATCAGATCGCCGGAGCCGGTGAGCGCCAGCGCGCGTCGTTCGACGTCGGAGACGACGCCGGTGGTGGCGCCGCCGCCGGCAAAGGCGTGCTGCATGACGGTGAAGCCGATCAGCATCACGATCAGCACGAGACCGCCGAGCAGTGCCGGGCCGACGATGTCGTTGGTGACGGAACCCGCGACCGCCATTCCGGCCGCGATCACCCAGACCACCAGCAGGAACCAGGTCGGGATCAGCAGCACTGCGCGGTCGAAGCCGTGGGTCGAGAGATAGACGATCAGCGCAAAGCCCACGAAGGCGATCATGACGAGCGATATCCGCGCGATGCCGGAGGCAACAGCCGGATCGAACAACGCGAGCGCCACCAGTGAGCCGAGGAAGGCGAGCCAGCCGATCGTGATATGCGAGTAGCGCACGTGCCAGCGGCTCAAATTCAGGTAGGCGAACAGAAACACCAGCAGCGTCGCGGCGAGGATGGCTTCGCCGGCCGCGCGCCAGACGCGCTCGGCGTTGTTCGACATGTCGAGCACCTTGGCCCAGAAGCCGAAATCGACGCCGATATAGACCAGCACCGCCCAGGCCAGCGCCGCGGCGGCCGGGAACATGATCGAGCCCTTGACCACGAACAGAATGGTGAGCACGAGGGCAAGCAGTCCGGAAATGCCGATCACGATGCCCTGATAGAGCGTGAACGAGTTGACCTTGTCCTTGTAGGCCTCGGGTTCCCACAGATAGAGCTGCGGCAGCTTGTCTGTGCGCAGCTCGGCGACGAAGGTGACGACAGCACCCGGATCGAGCGTGATGCGGAATACGTCGGCGGTGGGGCTCTCCTGCCGCTCGGGACGATCGCCGACTGAGGGCGTGATCGTGGCGATGCGCGACAAGCCGAGGTCGGGCCACAGCAGGCCCGACGAGACGATGCGATAATGCGGCGCAACGATCAAACGGTCGAGCTGGTCGTCGGTGTTGTTGGCGAGCGCGAACACCACCCAATTCTGCCCGCCCTCGCGGGCGCGGACCTCGATGCGGCGCACGATGCCGTCAGTGCCGGGAGCGGTGGAGACCTGGATGCGGTCGGCCTCGCTGCGCTGATGATCGAGCACGGCGGTGAGGTCGATCGCGGGCGCGTCGCTGCGGACGCTGACAGCATCGATCGCATACGCGTCAGGCGCAGCGGCAAAAATCATGAGACCCAGCGCCAGCAGCGCAAGGCACCTGACCAGACGCAATGTCATTACTCCGCGATCAATCGGTCCGAGCCCGGCGAACGGCCCGGCGTGGCGCGATAAATGACACGAAAGCGAAGCGAATCAAAGGGTTTCCGCCTACGCTTCGGCCGCGATCGCTAAACTGACAACACAATTTTGCCAATATGTTCGCTGGTCTCCATGCGCCGGTGCGCGTCAGTGGCTTTTTCCAGCGGGAATGTGCTGTCCATCAGCGGCTTGATGCGGCCTTCGCGCAGCAACGGCATCACCTTTTCTTCGATGGCCGCGACCATGGCCGCCTTATCCGCATTACTACGGGGGCGCAGCGTTGAGCCGGTGTGTGTGAGGCGCTTGATCATCAGTTTGGAAAAATTGGCGGTCGCCTTGGGCGTTCCCGACAGGAACGCGATCTGGACGATTCGCCCCTCGACGGCAGCAGCCTCATAGTTGCGGTCGATGTAGTCGCCGCCGACCATGTCGAGGATGAGGTTGACCCCGCCGCCGGTGATCTTCTTCGCCGCATCGACGAAGTCTTCGCTCTTGTAGTTCACCGCGTGATCGGCGCCGAGCTTGAGGCAGGCATCGGCCTTGTCCTTCGAGCCTACGGTGACGATCACCTTGGCGCCGAACGCTTTCGCGAGCTGGATCGCCATCGTGCCGATGCCGGACGAGCCGCCATGGATCAGAATGGTTTCGCCCGGCTTCAGCCCGCCGCGCTCGAAGACATTGTGCCAGACCGTCATCAGCGTCTCCGGAAGCGCGCCGGCTTCCTGCATCGTGAGCGAGGGCGGCACTGTCATCGCCTGTGCGTCCTGCGCGATGCAGTATTGCGCGTAGCCGCCGCCCGCGACGAGTGACATCACCTTGTCGCCGATCTTGTGCCGCGTCGCGCCTTCGCCCAGCGCAACCACTTCGCCTGATATTTCGAGGCCGGGCAGGTCGCTTGCGCCGGGCGGCGGCGGATAGACGCCGGAGCGCTGCGCGACGTCGGGCCGATTGACGCCAGCGGCTTGCACTTTGACCAGGATTTCGCCCGGACCCGGAACCGGCAACGCGCGGGTCTCCGGCACCAGCACCTCCGGGCCGCCCGGCCTGCTGATAGCGACGACGGTCATTTGCGCGGGCAGAGTTGGCATGGTTCGTCCTTGTCTGTGATGAGGATCGGCGGATGGCATATCGCCTTTTCCGCCGGAGTGGAACGCCATTAAACGCCGAACCGCGCCGCCAGATGGCTTGCTCTCTCAGGCGTGATTTTCTCGACCAGCGGAGTGAGCCGCGCCACCTCAGTGCCCGCGCCGCCGTCGAGCAGGGCGGCGAGTGGGCCATCGGGCCAGTGTGGGATCGCATCGCAGCGGTCGAAGGCGCGCAGCACGCGCTCGGACAAATGAGGGATGATGCTCCATGCCACGACGGCGCAGATGCAGACGAGATTGAGCCCCGTGCGCGTCACCACCGCTGCTCGATCGGGATCGGACCTGACCGAGGCCCAGGGCGCTGCGTGCTGCAGATAGGCGTTCGCGGTGTCCCAGATCGCGCGCGTCGCAGCGGCCGCGGCGCGAAACTCGAGCGCCTCATGATGGCGGCGGAGCGCTGCGATGCGTCGCCCGAGATCGTTCGCTAGCGCGGATTCTGCGTCATCAGGCACGCCACCCGCGGGGATGCGACCGTCGAAGGCGCGGTGTGCGAAGCTGATGATGCGATTGGCGAGGTTGCCGAAGATGTCGGCGAGGTCTTTGTTCACGTCGGCGACGAATTTGGCGATGCTGAAGTCGGTGTCGGCGCTCTCGGGCGCGTTGGCGATCAGCCACCAGCGCCAGAGATCGGCGGGCAATTCCTCCAGCGCCTGATCGGTGAAGATGCCGCGATGCCGGCTGGTAGAGAACTTGCCGCCCTCATAGGTGAGCCAGTGAAATCCCTTGATGACGTCGACGGTTTTCCATGGCTCGCCGGAACCGATCAGCGTCGCGGGGAAACTGACGGTATGGAAAGGGATGTTGTCCTTGCCGAGAAACTGGATGTAGCTGACGTCATCGGCCTGCCACCACCATCGGCGCCAGTCGCGGACCGCATCGACCGCCGCCCATTGCTGCGCGGCCGCGATGTAGCCGATCGGCGCATCGAACCAGACGTAGAACACCTTGGCGTCGAACCCCTCGCGCGGGACAGGGACACCCCAGGCCAGATCGCGCGTGATGCAGCGATCCCGCAGGTCGGCGGTGAGCCAGCTTTTTGCGGTCGACACCACGAAGGGCGGCCAGCCGCTGCGGTTCTCGATCCAGGTGCTCAATTTGTCGACGAGACGTGACTGGCGCAGGAACAGGTGGCGGCTGGTGCGGATTTCAAGTGCGCGATCACCTGACAGCGCGGAGCGCGGCGCGATTAGCTCGGGTGGATCGAGCAGCGTTCCACAATGGTCGCACTGGTCACCGCGCGCCGATTCATCTCCGCAATACGGGCAGGTGCCGAGCACGTAGCGATCCGGCAGGAAGCGCTGATCGACCGGTGACCAGATCTGCCGCAACTCGCGTTCCTCGATGAGGCCGGCCTCGTCGAGCCGGCGATAGAAATGCTGCGTCAGCGTCCGGTTCTGCGGCGAGCTGGTTCGCCCGAAATGATCGAAGGACAGGCCAAGGCGGCGGTAGATGTCGGCCTGGATGGCATGCTGCGCGTCGCAGAAGGTTTGGACGTCCTGATTGGCCTTGAGGGCGCCGAGTTCGGCCGGCGTGCCGTGCTCGTCGGTGGCACAGATGAACAGCACGTCGTCGCCGATCTGCCGCCGGAAACGGGCGTGGACGTCGGCAGGCAGCAGGGAGCCGATCAGATTGCCGAGATGCTTGACGCCGTTCACGTAGGGAAGGGCGCTGGTGATGAGGATTTTGGCCATGGTAGCGGTCTTTCGCGTTTGCTGATGCCGACCCGGACAAATCGGAAAATCAAAAGGCCCTCCCGCATGATCGGAAGGGCCAGGGTCAGCTCATGCCTCGCGCACGGACGCGCGCTATCCCCTCCGGTCAGACTCCTTGCGGTCGGACCGGGGCATTCGCGTCAGCTGTTGCGCGCACACGAAAGTCACTGCAAAATTCTCCTTGTGCCGACAGATATCACCTCGGGGTTGAAAACGCCAGATCGGTCCGCCGAGGAGGCACGATTGCCGGGAGGGATACATGCCGATTGAGGACGAAGACCGGCCGCGCAAGAAGATCACGCACGAGATCGGTCAGGATCTCTCACTGTTGTCGGTCGAGGAATTGACCGAGCGCATCGCGCTGTTGAACGCCGAGGTCGAGCGTCTGAAAGAAGCGATGACCAGGAAGCGCGCGTCGAAGGATGCCGCGAACGCGTTCTTCAAGCCATAGCTCTGCAAAACATCTCCTGAGCCAGGTTAGCTGCCGCTTGCCGCGCGGGACGGCTGCGCGCGTGTCCCAGACTAGGTCAATGGCCGACATGGCAAACAAAGGCTAAAGAAATTTGCTCGTTTACGATCAGTTAAGCTTTCTCGATTATAACTGTATTGTCCTTGTTTGGACACCGAGTGGCTCCTGTCCACTCTGTTTGACGCCTCCCTGTTATCAACTTCAAAGCCGCCGGAAACGGCGGCTCTTTTTTGCATCCCGACTGCTGGAAACCATATTCGGGTTTGCGGCTGGACTCTTCGCCGCGCCCGCGCAATGATTTGTTCATCATAAGCCGGCGCCGAAGAAGCCGGCCGGGGTAATAGTGGTGTGAGGGCGTTAACCATGGCGGATCGTTCGCTCGGCGAATCCGGACTCGTGCTGTTCAGCGAACGGCTGACCAATTCCGCGGCTTTCGGGGTCTTGTTCCGGGAGGGCATGGATCTGGTCGAGGAGACGGCCGCCTATCTCGACGGCGACGGCCGCACGCAGGCCAAGGCGCTCGAACGGTCCGTCAGCCTGACCTACGCTACCGAGAGCATGCGCCTGACCACGCGGCTGATGCAACTGGCGTCCTGGCTGTTGCTGCATCGCGCGGTGAAGGAAGGCGAGATGACGCTGACCCAGGCCAACCGCGAAAAGACCAAGGTCAAGCTGTCGGCCGCCGATCCCGGCCCGGTCGAGATGATCGCGAAGCTGCCGGAACAATTGCAGGACCTGATCGCGCGCTCGATGGACCTGCAGTCGCGTGTCCGCCGGCTCGACGTGACGATCCATGCGCCGGCACCGGATCGTTCCGCGATCGGCAACCCGCTGGTGCCGCAGCTCAACCGCCTCAAGGCTGCGTTCGAGAGGTAGACCCGCGTTTCCGCGAGTCTAAAGCGCGATGAGATCAGGATGAATCATCATCGCGCTTTAGCTTGTTGTTTGCGCATGATCTCCGCGCAAACGCTGCGCGTTTGTCGCGAGGGAAACCGCTGCACACTTTTCCGGATCATGCTCTAAGCCCCGCCCGAGCCCCATCGCGCGGCTGACCTTCAGCCGCCTTGGCGTTATGCTGCGCCAACAACGAAAGGGCCGGGCATGTATCTTCCGCCGCATTTCAAGATGGACGAGCTTGGCGCGATTCACGCCGCGATGCGCGCGTCGCGGCTTGCGACGCTGGTCACCGCCACTGCGGACGGGCTGATCGGAACGCCGCTGCCGCTCATCCTCAACGAGGAGGAGGGCCGATACGGCACGCTCTATGGCCACGTCGCGCGGCCAAATCCGCAGTGGAAGACGCCGGCGGTCGGGGAGGCGATGGCGATCTTCAGCGGACCCGACGCCTATGTCACGCCCTCATGGTATGTAACCAAGGCCGAGCACGGCAAGGTCGTGCCGACCTGGAATTATGTCGCCGTGCACGCCTATGGCGTGGCCGAATTCTTCGAGGATGCCGATCGCCTGCGCGACGTGGTGACGCGCCTGACCGAACGCCACGAAAGCGTTCGCGTCGAGGCCTGGCAGGTCAGCGATGCGCCGGATGATTTCATAACTGCGCAACTGCGCGGCATCGTCGGCTTCCGCCTGCCGATCACGCGGATCGACGCCAAGAAAAAGATGAGCCAGAACCGCAACGCGGAGGATCGGGCCGGCGTCATCGCAGGTCTTGACGCCAGCGACAATCCTGTCGATCGAGCAGTTGCGGCGATGATCCCGCCGACGTAAGCGTGTGCCGACGATGGAATTGTCCCGCGATCCGCCATGCGAACTCGCGACATCGAGCCAATTGCAAAACAGTGGCCACTTTCGCGGGACACCTTAATGTTCGACCCGGTACAGGCGCCATCGCTCCGGCACGCCTTTGAGTTGGTGAACGCCGCGATCCTTGAAGCGGATACCAGACTGCGACATCAGATCCTTGACTGCGCTCGAGACCAGAACTTCGCCGGCACGCGCTTTCGCGGCGACGCGCGCGCCGATGTGAAACGCGAGACCAAACACCTCAGCGCCGCTCACCTTGTATTCGCCCGCGTGCAGCCCCACCCTGATCTCCAGCCCCAGCGTGCGCACTGCCTCGCGGATTGCGGTCGCGCAACGGATCCCGGCAGCCGGCGTGCCGAACGTCGCCAGCAGTCCGTCTCCCGTCGTCACAACTTCCTTTCCGCGCAAAGTCTTCAGCTCTCTACGGACGGCGGCGAAATAGTGATTCATCACCTGCGCCCAACGCGAATCGCCGAGCCGCGCTGCTTTTTCGGTGGACCGGACGATGTCGACAAACAGGATCGTGGCGAGCACTTGTTCGAGCTCGGCGGAACGATCAGACGGTCGGCGCCGGATCGCAATATTTCCAGTCAGCGGTTCATAGCGATGGTTGCGTCGCCGCGCGATCGCGGCCTTTGTATAGTCTTTGGCACGCTGCACCGTGCCGCAACGGATTATTTTCGCCCTCGGTGGGACCGTCCAGCAAATCTTTCGCCCATCTCCGATGCCTTGGACCTCGACGGCACCCCACTTCAGGAAAACCGTCGAGCGAACCCGGTGAACGCACCATGCCTTCGACGTATATCCGGATACGTTCGACTGATGGACTCCGATGCGAAGAAACTTGGGCATATGAGCGCGCCCGATCGCAAGACCGTTTGGGCCTACCAAAGCTAAAGCGTAGTCGTACACTCCTGCGTTGGCAACAGCACTCTCAATCGCAAACTTGCCTGGAGCGTGATCCGGAAAAATGCGCGGCGGTTTCCGCCAGACGTGGCATCGCCTCAGAGATCAGCTGTGAGGAAGCCATCGAGGACCGGTCCGGGGATCCAGTAGTCTCCTGAAAGCGGCCTGACGCTTACGCTATGGATTACTCCGAGCTGCAGGCTTGGATCGAAATAGCGCATCGTCCGCTCATTCAGGTCAATGATGCGGCCAGGCGTCAGTGGCCCCACGTCATTTATCTTGACGATGACCTTCTTGCCTACGGCCTCAACGAGGGCATACTTCGGCCTCGCGCCGTATTGGACCCCACCGAATTTCTGGCGCAAGCTTGTCTTGATGGCTGCCGCCCAGACAGAGGGATCATAGCGCTCACCGGATGCTGTGTCCGGGCCGCCTTCCTGCTTTCCGGGCCGGAACGGATTGTACGTGGATGCTGCGCCAACAATCGCTTCGCCGGAAGCAGCGTTGACGACGGCGATTGAATGAACCGCACCGATTTCACTTCGAGCAACTGTAACTGAAACGGTAAGCGCAACTGCGGCGCCGCAAATAGCGGCGCTGGAGCGGAACAGCATCATAACTCCTCGATTGATTTTTGATCATTCGGTTCCCGATGCCGCAAAACATGGTCAAGCGAACGCGGAGGCGTTAACGAACTCGTGCCAATCTTTTGCGGATTCGCGCCAACCTGGCGATGGAACCGTTGTGGGAACCAGGGTGGTCCTCACACAGTGTTTTTAGTGCTCACCGAGTAAGACAGAGATTGCGTCAGCACCATGACCGATCAGAGCTTCTTTGACAGCGCGTCAGTAGGAGCAAACGTTCTGGCCGTTGTCCGCTGCGGGTCCGACAGGTGACGTTCGTTAGCAAGCATGGCGAGCGTCAAGGAGAGGCCACATTGCCGCCGGTCCCGTGAGTTCATCTCGTAAGGCGGCGATGATTATTTCTACCCGCCCTGCGGTAACCTCAAGATCATCGTCGGAGGTCACTCGCCTCTTGCGGCACGGACGATCTGGCGGCAGCTTTCACAGATCAGGTGCGGGCCGGCGATGCTGACCTATTGTTGTCGGGTCAGGGCAGCACGCCGGTCGATCGACGACCCTTGCATTGGAGGACGGAATCATTTCGCTTCGCGCGCCTCTGGCGCTTCTCGCCATATCGCTGGGTGCGATCGCCGTGGTGTGGTGGTGGCTGGCCATACCGATCAACTTGGCGCGCGCACCGATCGATCCGAATGCCAAACTGCAATGCATATCATACGCGCCCTTCCGCGATCACCAGACGTCGCTGTCGCCGGCGACGCAAGTGTCGCGCGAACAGATCGCGGAAGATCTCGCCCAGCTTGGCAAAATAACCGACTGCATCCGTACCTATGCGACTGATCTTGGTCTCGATCAGATTCCCGAACTTGCGGCCAGGGTGGGGCTGAAAGTCATTCAGGGAATTTGGCTCGGTAGGGATCGGCAGAAGAACTCGACGCAGATATCGACGGGCATACGCCTCGCCCGGCAATATCCGGAAACCATCACCGCGCTCGTGGTCGGCAACGAGGTTCTGTTACACCGTGAAATGACGGCTTCCGACCTTTCCGCCCTAATCCGCTCGGTCAAAGCGCAGGTGCCCGTCCCCGTCACCTATTCCGACGTCTGGGAGTACTGGCTGCGCTATCGTGAACTTTATGACGCCGTCGATTTCGTAACCATTCATATCCTGCCGTATTGGGAAAATGTCCCGGTCCCGGCGAAATTTGCCGCTGCTCACGTTGACGCCATCCGCAGGCAGATGGCGTCGGCATTTCCGGGTAAGGAAATCCTGATCGGAGAAACAGGTTGGCCGAGCGAGGGGCGGATGCGCGGGCCAGCGCTACCCTCGCGCACCAATCAGGCCCGGGTGATCTCGGAGGTCCTCGAGCTTGCCCAGCGCGAGAATTTCCGCGTCAACCTGTTCGAGGCCTATGATGAATTGTGGAAGCAAGAGCTCGAGGGCACGGTCGGCGGATCTTGGGGCCTATTCGATTCCGTGCAGCGCACGGTGAAATATCCGCCCGGCATCCCCGTCAGCAATTTTCCGCTCTGGAAGCTGCAAATGAGCAGCGGAATGGCGCTGGCGATATTGGTGTTCGGCGCTGCATGGCTGACCTTGCGCCGCAAACCTCGGCGGCCCCGGCTCGTCGCATGGTGCGCGGTCGGAATATCGGCAACTACAGCCGGAATCCTGTTTGGGGTGGCCGCCCAAAAGATGTTCTATGAAAGTTACGGAGTGGGTAGCTGGCTTCAATGGGGCGCACTTCTGGTGGCGGCAACTGCTTCGCCGGTATTCGGCGCCAACGCCCTGATGTCGGGGCGCGCGCCGCCCGTATTTCTGGAATTGCTGGGTCCGACGGACGACCGGACTCGATCGGTGCCGGCGATCATGCACGGATTGATCTTGATCGTAACCACCTTGATCGGCACGCAAACCGCGCTTGGTTTTGTGTTTGACCCGCGCGAAAAGGACTTTCCCTTTGCGGCCCTCACTATGGCGGCGGTTCCTTTCGCCGCCATGGCATTGCTCAACCGCCCCGAGAAAGGAAGCCGCCCAATGGCGGAATCGATATTTTCCGGTGTGTTTTTCGTAGCAGCACTCTATACGGCGGTCAGCGAAGGGCCGGGCAACTGGCAGTCGCTGTGGACGTGTGCTGCCTATATGCTGCTTGCGCTTACGCTATGGCGGGCGCGCGCTTGAGAAACTCCGGCCGGCCGGCTCCCGCTTTGGCTCCAAGATGTTGGCGCGGCGGTGCGACCTTCAACGCGCCGGCAATGGTTTCAATCCGGCTTTCGTGATGACGGCTGCGGCCTCTGCAGAGGAGAGGAATTGCAGCAGGGCGACCGCGGCGTCGGGATGTTGTGAACTCTTGGGCAGCGCGCCGACAAAAAGGGTCGGCGGTTGTACGTCGGACGGCACCGTGCCGACGAAATCGACGCCCGGGACGTGGATCAGTTCGGGTACCTGCTGGAACCCGACTTCCGCCTCCCCGCGGGCGACGACTGCGGCCACGAGCTCGCCCGAAGGCGGACCGCGCACCCTGCGCGTCTTGCCGGAGATCTCGTCGGCGACGCCGAGCTTCCTGAATCCGATCGTCGACAGATAGGTGCCGCTCGAACTGTCCGAGCAGGCGATGGATCTGGCTGCCAGCAGCGTCTTGCGCAGCGCCTCCATCGTGCTGATGTCGGGCTTGGGCTGACCCGCTCGAACGACCATGCCGATGAACGATTCCGCGAGCGGCGTCCGGCTGCCGGGACGAACCAGATCGCGCTGGTCCAGCAGATCGACGCCGACTCCGTCCATGATCACGACGTCGGCCTCCTCGCCACGGGTGAGACGCGCCGGAATCGCTTCAGGTGAATCGCCGATCGAAGGCCCGCGTGTGGTGACGAGCTTGTGCCCTGTCGATGTCTCGAACGCGGGACCGAGCTCCTTATACACACTGAAGAACCCGGCCGAGATCATCACCTTGATATCGGCTGCTGTCGCGCCGGGCGCCAACGCAATGGCTACCAGAAAAGCAAACAGGCAAGCGAGATGTCGCAGCATCGCACGGCTCCCCAGCAGCAGGTTGCAGTGTCCTACGAAAATCAGCCCGGGTCCAGTTTGTGGAGCAGCCGACATCGGGCCGCATGATTTAACGATTGCTCCCGATAACCCGTAGGCATTCCATGCCGGCAGCATCGATGTCCGGTCTGGTCTTAGAAAGCGCCGTTGGGTAGGAAAGTCGGCCAGTCACTTCCGGTTCACCCCGATAAGCGGACCATTTCATGTTCGGCCTGCACTTCGCACGAGGGCCATTAAGCGACATTGCTTTTCTTGGAAGGGCGAAGAGGCGAACGATAGGACTTGATCTTTTGAAGGAGGCTGCGATCGGTGAACGCTCGCGGATACGTGTCTTCCAAGGCTCAGTGAGGGCATGGTACCTCCTCGCTCAGGGGCATCATCCGTACTGTGCCAACGAGAGCGATGTGCGATGTCTCAGGCCGCCGCGGAGGCTCGTCGCCGCGTCGTGATTGTCGGGGCCGGATTTGGTGGCCTAAGCGCCGCCAAACGGCTGGCTAAGACGCCGCTCGACGTCACCGTCGTGGATCAACACAATTATCACCTGTTCCAGCCACTGCTGTATCAGGTGGCGACTGCCAGCCTGTCTGCAGCCGACATCGCTTCTCCCATCCGCGGCATCCTTCGGAACGCCGACAACGTCAAGGTCATTCTGGCCACGGTCTCCGGCGTCGATGTTGCACGCCGTGAAGTCCTTGCCGAGGGGCGCCGCATTACGTTCGATGACCTGATCATCGCCACCGGAGCCGAACATGCCTATTTCGGAAACGAATGGGCGGAGTTTTTACCAGGACTCAAGACTGTCGATGACGCCACTTATATCCGCCGCCGGATTCTGCTCGCCTTCGAACACGCCGAGACCGAGCCGGACGCGGACGAGCGGCGACGTTTGTTGAATTTCGTCGTGGTCGGCGGCGGTCCGACCGGCGTCGAAATGGCGGGCTCCATCGCAGACCTCGCCAATCGCGCGCTAGCGTCGAACTTTCGTGTCATCGACCCGCGCACCGCCCGCGTCATCCTGGTCGAGGCCGCGCCGAGGCTGCTGACGCTCTTCGACCCGCCACTGTCTGAGGCGGCACGCCGCTCACTCGAGCAGCTCGGAGTCGAGGTGCGTCTCAGAGCGGGCGTCACAGGATGCGATGGCGGCGGCGTGTCGATCGGCGCGGAACGCATCGAGGCTCGCACCGTTATTTGGGCTGCTGGCGTCAAGGCAACGCCCGCCGCTGAATGGCTCGGCGCAGAACACGATCGCGCCGGCCGCGTCAAGGTCGAGCCAGACCTTTCGGTCCCCCGTCATCCGAACGTCTTCGTCATCGGCGACGCCGCCCTCATGCTCGGCGCGAACGGCAAGCCGATGCCTGGCGACGCGGGAGTCGCCAAGCAACAGGGCAAATATGTCGCGAAGCTACTGATCGCCCGCGACAAGTCGAAGACCTTCCCGCCATTTCGTTACCGCCACCTCGGTTCGATCGCGGCTGTCGGGCGCAAGAGCGCAATCGTACAAATACACTGGCTGAAGCTCAGCGGCTTGCCAGGCTGGCTCGTCTGGAGCGTCGCACATATCTACTACCTGATCGGCTTCCGCAATCGCGCCATCGTGGCGATGAACTGGGTGTGGAACTACCTGACGCTCCAGCGCGGGACGCGACTGATCACGGGGGTCACCGGCTCCCGCGACATGACGGGGTGCGTCCCATTGCCGGCCGCCGTCAAGGTCGACGGCGCGGTGTTGCCTTGCGCCGCCGACCCCGACGCTCGTGCACAATGACGGTCACGCACCGCACCCCGTGCATGGCGCTTGTCCGCTATGGGAAGGGCGAAGTAAACGAAACCGCAGCTTGTGGCCCAGTAACGGACATTGGGCTGTCTGAGCTACGAGGACTTTCCGGAGCGTTTTTAGTCAGATCGTTGCGGGAATTGCGTTGAGTGCGCGACGAACCGCAATGAACATCAGCAAGGCTCCGACCAAATAGATGCCGATGAAGGCCGCTTGACACAATAGCCACGCGTTCTTTCCTGCACTGACCGGCGAGTAGAAAAAGCTCGGCCAGATGGCGTCGAAGACGAAGTAGCCCGGATATCCAGCGAGGAACACGCCAACCAGCCCAATCACGCAAAGCCCCAGTGCGGCCGAGCTACCGACGTTGGGAGCTGCGGCTGAGGAGGCCGCAGAGCGGCCGTCTCGAAGCGCGACGGCCTGACTGAGGCCGTTCATCCTTCGAGGCTCGCCGACGAGGCGAGCACCTCAGGATGACGGGCTTAATAGCCACTTCCTGGCGCGATCATTGATTTGCCCGACGAGGCAAGACCTCGCGCGAAAAACATTCCGCTTCGCGTTTCACCCAAATCAGCCGTTTAATCTGCCCGTCTCACCCGATTGAGGGGCGCTACGCGATCGTCACGAGTGTTGCGGTGAGATGCGGTGGACGCGGAGTGTGCAACTGACGAGCGCATGCGATGCGGACGGCGAAATCGTGTGGTCCTGACGCCCCAGTGGCTGGTGTTAAGTTCGTGAGAGGCCAGCGCCTCTTGCTGATGACGGTGGCAACAAAGCCCGGTCTCGCCGAGGAGATCACGTATAAGCCGTAAACCATCGCGCAGGGAAAGCCGGGTTGTTTCCGGTTACACCTGTGGTCCTACCCCCGTGCTTTTTGTTGCACGGGGCCCATGGGTGCGATCGGCACCCGGCTTTCCCTGCACCCTCTGATCGATGAGAGGGTGAAACTGACGCAAACCTCGGACAAATCATGTCGCGAGAACGGGCGCCCATGTCTCGCAGGGTACCAAACAAAAACGCCCCCGCTGGGCAGGGGCGTTTGCGTCCGATCGGAGCGTGCGACCTCTAACGGAACCTAGTCCTTCTTGAGGAAGCCCGAGAACTTTTTCTGGAACCGCGACACACGACCGCCACGATCCATGATCTGCTGAGTGCCGCCGGTCCAGGCCGGGTGCGACTTGGCGTCGATGTCGAGGTTCAGCGTGTCGCCTTCCTTGCCCCAGGTCGAGCGGGTCGTGTACTCGGTGCCGTCGGTCATGACGACCTTAATCATATGATAATTCGGATGAATATCGGCTTTCATGGCAGTTCCTTCGGCGCGCCGGCGCCCGTCTCAAGATCGCTGGGATACGGGATTTGGGCCGCTCTATAGCGCAAGGGCCCCCCTAAAACAAGCCAGGTCTGTCCCGGATTTGGGCTTCGCGGGATTTGCCAGCCGGGGGTCCGCGGGCCTATCTGAGGACGGTAGAACCGGTCTAAAATTCATGAGCGTAGCCGAACAGCTTGAGACCCCTCGCAGCGCCCCGCCTCCGCCGCGCGACGCGCTGCTCGAGGAAGAGGCTTTCATCGAAAGCCAATTGACGGAGCCCGCCAAGAGCCGCGCCCGCTTGCGGCCGCTGCTTGCGCTCGCGCCCTACGTGGCGCGCTACAAGGGCCGGGCGATCCTCGCGTTCATCTCGCTGACGGTCGCGGCGATCACCACCCTCGTCGTGCCGGTCGCGGTCAGGCGGATGATCGATTTCGGCTTCTCGCCGGAGGGCATCGCGATGATCAACAGCTATTTCAGCGTGATGATCGTTGTCGTTGCGGTGCTGGCCGGTGCCAGCGCCTCCCGCTTCTATCTCGTGATGACCATCGGCGAGCGGATCGTCGCCGATCTCAGGCGCGAGGTGTTCGCGCATCTGACCGCGCTGTCGCCGTCGTTCTTCGATTCCGCGCGCTCGGGCGAACTGGTCTCCCGGCTGACCGCCGACACCACGCAGATCAAGTCCGCGGTCGGCGCCTCGGTCTCGATCGCGCTGCGCAACATGATGCTGTTCATCGGCGCCGTCGCCATGATGGTGATCACGAGCCCCAGGCTGTCCGGCTTCGTGCTGCTGGCGATCCCGGTGATCGTGATCCCGCTGGTCGCGTTCGGCCGCTGGGTGCGGCGGCTTTCGCGCAACGCCCAGGATACGCTGGCCGACGCCAGCGCCTATGCTTCCGAGCTCGTCTCCGCGATCCGTACCGTGCAGGCCTATACCGGCGAGCGGCTCGCCAACACGCGCTTCGGCGGCGAGGTCGAGCAGGCCTATGAGGCGGCGCGAAGCTCGACCCGGGCGCGCGCGGTGCTGACGCTGATCATCATCTTCATCGTGTTCTCGAGCGTCGTCGTGATCCTCTGGGTCGGCTCGCATGACGTGCTGACCGGTTCGATCAGCCCCGGCCGCCTCGGGCAGTTCATCCTCTATACGGCGTTTGCCGCGACTGGCCTTGGCCAGCTCAGCGAGGTCTGGGGCGAGGTGTCGGCCGCGTCGGGCGCGGCCGAACGGCTGTTCGAGATCCTGCGCGTCAGGCCGGAGATTGCGGCGCCGGCCGAGCCGCGCGCGCTGCCGCAGCCTCCGCGTGGCGATGTCGGCTTCGACAATGTCAGCTTCGCCTATCCGGCGCGGCCCAACGTGCTCGCCGTGGACGGCGTCTCGCTGTCGGTGCGTTCGGGCGAGAAGGTCGCGATCGTCGGCCCGTCCGGCGCTGGCAAGAGCACGCTGTTTCATCTTCTGCTGCGCTTCTACGATCCCAAATCGGGCTCTGTCTCGTTCGACGGCGTGCCGATCAGGGAGGCCGACCCCGCCGCCGTGCGCGCGCGCATCGCGCTGGTGCCGCAGGACTCCGTCGTGTTCGCGGCGAGCGCGCGGGAAAACATTCGCTTCGGCAGGCCCGACGCCGACGATGCCGAGGTCGAGCGCGCCGCAGACCTCGCCCATGCGACCGAATTCCTGCGCCGGCTGCCCGGCGGTTTCGAAGCGCAGCTTGGCGAGCGCGGCGTGACACTGTCCGGCGGACAGCGCCAGCGCATCGCAATCGCGCGCGCCATCCTGCGCGATGCACCGCTATTGCTGCTCGACGAGGCGACCTCGGCGCTCGATGCCGAGAGCGAAACCCTGGTGCAGACCGCGCTGGAAGCGCTGATGCGCCGCCGCACCACGCTCGTCATCGCGCATCGTCTGGCGACCGTTCTGTCCTGCGACCGCATCCTGGTGATGGAGCAGGGCAAGATCGTCGAGCAGGGCACCCATGCCGAGCTGGTCGCCGCGGGCGGCCTCTATGCACGGCTCGCGCGACTGCAGTTCGAAGGGATTTGAGAGCCTCGCTGGAGACAGATTCTCGGTCGGTCGCCTATGTCGCTCCTATGAGATCGTCCGGGCCTTCCCCTCGAAAATATATTCTGCGCAAGGATATTCGTGTCGCGCCGAACCACGTTCGACAGGCGCTGAGCGCCGTGCGGGCACTTCAACGGCATCGGCGCACGCGAGGTATTCAGCACATGAACGGTGACGGGGCGACCGAACGGCAGGACAAGCTGCTCCGCGCATGGCAGCTCGGCGTTCTGCGGTTCGCAGTGACGCTCGGCGACGACGATCGGATGCATGCGCTGGCGCTGGCGGGCGAGGTCGATCGGCTGCGCGGACGGACCGACCGCGAGGACTCGTTCCACTTCTTCCGGAGGACGACCGCAGAATTGTGCCATGCCATTTGCGCGAGTGACGCGCAGGCCGAGGCCATTGTTCGGCATTTCCAGTCGCAGATCGAGGACCCCAGATTGAAGCGCGCGCTCGAAGCGGCGACCGGGAAAGGCGGGACGAAGCCGCCGGCAATCGTCGGACGGCGATTCAAGCCACGTGGAGATATCTGGAGGGGGCTGTCCTCGCGACGTATCGCGTGAGAGGTTAACGGGGAGCGCGATCGATGTTGCGGGCCGAGCACCGTGGTTTCCATGGCCCTCTCCGGAACAGGGTGACTGATCGCGTCGACCAGCATGGAAACACCCAACGTGTCCGAGAGCAGGATGAATTCCTGACGCTTGTCGTCGCACATGTGACCGCTACGGGTAAGAAAGTCGATGCCATACTCTCGACGTGGAATTTAATGCGACGCGGCGAGAGCCGCGTCGCATCGCATCCACCTCGATCTATTCGGCGGCGGTCGTCATGTAGCCGTCCCGCACGTCCTGTGCCTTGGCGTATTCGGGTTGGAAACGCACGTTGGCGTAGTGCGACGCCTTCTCGCCCTCGGCGGCGCGCCGGCCAAGTTCGGCCGTATCGCCGAAGCCCAGCACCTGCCGCGCCAGTTCGGTGAGCGGGCCGTCGACCTGATACTCGGTGCGCTGCATGGTGAGCAGGTTGATCAGATACAACGGCGTGCCGTTGAACTTCTCGAACATCTCGTGGCGGCTACCCCACTCGGTGAGGAAGCGTTCGCTGATCTGCCGGAAGATCTTGATGCGGTCGTGCGCGCTGATCTCGGCGCCGCGCAGCGCCTCTGACAGCTTGGGCCCGATATAGGGATCATCGAGCTCGCGCCGGGTCGGCTGGATCACCACGCCGCGACCACAGAAGTCGATCAGCATGTTGACCATGCGGTGCTGGTTCTCGAGATAGTAGGCCCGGCCGAAGTCGATGTAGATGTTGTTCGGCTTGTAGAGGCCGCCCGGGGTCGCGAAGCCGGTCTCCTCGGCGGCGAGCATAAAGGCGCGGCAGGTCTCGCGGAAGCGGATCAGCTCGGCGAGCTGGCCCTGCACCACAGGGCTCTGGGCGGTGCCGAGCGATTGCGTGAGCAGCAGCGCGAGGCCGACCATCAGCTCCGCGTGGACGGTGTGGCGGATCTGGGTCTCGAGGTGCACCCAGTCGAACTGACGTTGCGGATACCACTTGGCATGGTCCGGGTTGCCTATGTGTTGCACCTGCGCCCAGGGGATCAGTACGTCGTCGAAATAGACCATGGCGTCGAGCTCGTCGCCGATGGTGGCAAGCGGACGGTCATAAGGATCGGCGTCCGGCGCGGCGTTGGACTTGCGCGCGACCACCGAGATGCCCTTGGTCGCGATCGGCACCAGTGCGTAGACGGTCTGTTCGGCGGTCTGGCCGGGGCGCCACAGGTTGCCGATCAGCAGGTGGTTGACGAACGGGACCGATGTTCCGATCGCCTTCCAGCCGCGCACCAGGATGCCCTCGTCGCGCTCCTCGACGATCTTCAGCATCGGCGTTTCGGCCATCGCGTTGTCGCGGCCGCGATCATATTGCACGTCTAGGAACATCGGCGATATTGCGAGATCCCTCGCCGTCACTTCCTCCCATTGACGCTGGATGTTGCCGGAGAGATCGACCTTCTTGCGCTTGAAGCGGGAGTTCTCGGCCCACGGCTTCTGATCGTCGACCTGCGTGAACATGACGACATTCATCCCGGCCGGCGGGCGGGTAAAGATGCCACCCTTGAAGTGCCGGCAAAGAAAGTCGCAATACTTGCGCCGGCGCACCACGTCTTCCTTGGAGCGCGGCAGGAACCAGTGCATCGATTGGCGCTTGCCGTTGTCGTCGATGAAGGTCGTGATTTCCCGATTCTTCGGATCGAGGTGCAGATCGTAATACTCAGCAACGGCATGGGCATAGCCCTTGGTCGCCGGATGCGTGGTGATATCCTCGATCAGCTCACCTCCGACGTAGACGCGCCGGCCGTCGCGCAGCGATTCCAGATATTCTTTCCCGGTTCTCATCACTCAGCTCTCCGTTCATGGACATGGTTCAGTTGGCGCTGGAACGTTGCGGCGTCCCAGTAGTCTTCGCTGCGGCGGATGAGACCGTCGCGAATTTGCAGCATGTGAACGCCGCGAAGCGAGACCGCCTGGTCGCGCGGCGCGATCGGCCCGAACTGGCGCTTGAGGGTAGCGGTGAGGAGATAGCTCACCGCGGCGACGCCGCTTGCGCCGATAGCGTGGTGCTGCGGCGCCCAGTGCGCGTCGGGAAACCAGCTGAAAAAGCGCCCGAGACCGGCGGCGATCTCGTCGGGCCCGTGTTTGGGCTTGCCCTGGGCGATGTCCTCGTGGGTGGCATCGGGTGCATAGAGCGCGGCGACCGCCGCGGCATCGTGCGCGTTGTAGGCCAAATAGAGCCGCGCGATCACGCCATCGATGCTCATGCCAAGGCTCCTGTCGCCGCGTCGAGAGTGACGCTTCTGAGATAGCCGCCCTGGCCGTAGAGCAGGGGCCGGCGGGCTTGTGGCGCGAGGATGGCGCGGATCGCGCCAACGACCACAACATGGGTGCCGATCCGCCGGATCTCGGAGGCGTCGCAGTCGAAAGTCGCGACCGAATCCTGCAGCACCGGCATCGCGATGCGCGGCGGGAGGTTCGCCGCGGGTATTGCGTCTTCGTCGAGATATTTCGAGGCGCCTTGCTGAGCGCAACGCTGGGAGACGCCCCGCTGGGCCTCGCTAAGCAGATTGAGCGAGAACTTTCGGTCGCGCGCGATATCCGCCGCCGTGGCGGTCGCCGCGTTGACGCACACCAGGAGTGTCGGCGGCTCCATGCAAACGGGCGTGAATGCACTCACCGTCATACCCCATGGCCGACTCTCGCGCAGCGTCGCCACCACCGCGACGCCGCCGACCACGCGGCGCATCGCCGCCCGGAAGGCGTCGGGTGCCGGACCCGCGTCGAGATCCCAGCGCGCAACGCGCGCGCCTGCCTCATCGAACGATATGCGCATCGTTGTCCTCCCAATGCGACCGCGCGAGCGGTGTGCCGTGTTATTGGCCGCGCGCGAATGCAAGGCGTTCACTCGTGACGATGCGGAGGTTAGCGGGACGAGTTTTGCGGCGTCCAATCGATAATTGTCATTTCAACTATCGATGTCGGCAATCCCGTTCGCACGCGAACGATCGCCGAGATCGTGCCGATGGCACCTGCAGGCGAGGTGCGCCGTCAGCTATCGATCCGGTTCATGCCAACCATCGAGTGGATGGATATCGGGTTAGCCGCGGGTCGCAGTAGTCAATGGTGACGCACCAAACACGGTTGATTTCATCCCGCCAACAAGTTCACACTGACGTCTTCGGGACGGTTCGCCGGCCACGGGGAGGGAGGGTTTGAACCTTCGCAACGTCGACCTCAATCTGCTCGTCGTGCTCGATGCACTGCTAACCGAGCGCAATGTGAGCCGCGCTGGCGAGCGCATTGGCCTCACTCAATCCGCGATGAGCGCTGCACTTGCCCGGCTCCGCGAACTGTTCGACGATCCACTGCTGGTGCGGTTTGGCCGCGGGCTCGTGCTGACGCGCAATGCCGAGGAGCTGATCATTCCGGTGCGAGAAACGCTCGACCGCATCGAGCAGACCCTGTTGCAGAAAGCGGAATTCGATCCGGCCGCGGATGCGCGTACCTTTTCCATTAGCGCCTCCGACTATGCCGGACTCGTGCTGCTTACGCCTCTGGTGCGCGCACTCGCTACAGAGGCTCCAAACCTGGTCATCCACCTGCTGCCGCGCTCGCGCGACGCGGCACGCATGCTGCAGACCGGCCAGGCTGACCTCGTGATCGAGCCGAGCGAACTGTTCGGCAGCACCGGATTTCCCTCGGCTCTACTGCTCAGCGACCGCTGGCTGTGCGCCGCGGACGCTCGCAATCCGCGCGTCACGTCGGCTGGATTGACCCGCGAACAATTCCTGGAGCTGCCGCATCTTGTCTACGGCATTGGCATGGATCGCCAGCTCAACCTCGCCGACCAACACCTCGCCACGATGGGAATCCAGCGCCGAATTCACGTCACGGTAGAGAGCTTCCTACTGGCGCCGTTTCTCATCGAGGGCACGCCTCTGGTCAGCCTGGTGCTCGAGCGCGGGGTTCGTGCGCTCGGCTCGTCGCCGAAGATTCGCCTGTTCGAACCACCGATTGCGTTGCCCGACATTCACGAGGCGATGTATTGGCACCCTCGCCATACCACCGACCCGGCACACCGCTGGCTGCGCGATCGCCTTCGCGAAATTGCCGCCGGCATCACATGATGGCTGCTGACGGACGGATAGAAGCCGCGGTGGCGCACTTCTGGATCGTAGGAGAGAATAGCCTCTCTGCAAACCGACGACCGGGTTCGCTTTGGTAAGAAAACAGTCGTCTTAGGAGTATGAAGAGGCCGGCATTCCGCACCGGACGATGCGTCGGGTGCTGTAAGGCGCCTACACGTTGATCTCGCCGGCGGCCCGCACGATCGCTGCAATGGCTGCCTTAGCTGCCGGCGACGAGGTTCTCCCTCGCAAACACACGATGCCCGTGCTCGACGGCGGCGACAGCCAGCCATGTACGACAAGCCGGACGAGCGCGCCGGATTCCAGCTCCTCCCGTACCGCCGCGTTCGTCGCACCCAGAACCGTATCCGTGGTGAGCGCGACCGTCTTGAGCAGGCCGTAGTTGTCGCACTCGAGCGCCACGGTGGCCTCCTGGCCCTCAGGCACGCCCAGCAGGGCGGCCAGCTCCACCTTTGAGGGGCCCAGCAGCTTCGGTGCTGCGAGACCGTACGTCCAGATTTCCTGCAGCGTGTGCTCGCGCCCGGCCAGCGGATGGCCTGCCCGCACATACAGATCGGCCTGCTGCCCCCCGATCAGCTGGATGTCCAGCGCGGCATCCCTGGGCATGTCGCGCACATCGGCGGCAAAGAACTCGATATTCTCGGTACGCAGGCTCTCCAGCAACTGCACCCAGTTGCCGACCTCCATGCGCAGCGCCACCTGCGGGTGTTCGCGGCGCAGCGCCACAAGCGCGCGTGGCATCAGGGTGGCCGTTAGCAGCGGCCCGACACCGAACGACGTGTCGCCGAGCTGGCTGTCGCGGTAAAGATCCACGTCGCGCTGCAGGCAACGTGCCTCGAACAGCAGCTTGCGCGCCCGCTCAATGACGAATTCCCCGGCGCGGGTGGGGCGGACATCACCAACGTCGCGGTCGAACAGGCGGATACCCAGGTCGCTCTCGATGGCCTGTATGCTGCGGCTGAAGGCCGGCTGGCTCAGGTGGGCGACTTCGGCGGCCCGGGCGAAGTGCAGAGTGTCGGCAAGGGCGACGACGTGGTTCAGGCGGCGCAGATTCACGGCATTGCTCTCCATGCATCAAGATAATGAATATTATGCATTGGACGCATTATGGTGGCACCCCTAAAGATCGTCCCACAATCCAAAACATGAGATCGGTAGGAGACGCCCCATATGAGCTCGCAACTGCAATATCTCCTGATAGGCGCCTGGATCCTGGGCTTTGCCGCCATGGAGTTCATCACCCGGCGGTACCAAGCCACCGTGCACGGCAACGCGACAGCCAACGACACCTGGCTGGAGGTGCTGATGTTCGTCAGCCTGATCGCCATCACCCAGCCGATCGCACTGCTGGGCAGCAACGCGCTGTGCAGCTGGCTCATGCCCGCGCAGCACAACGCCTGGGCCAACTTGCCGTGGTGGGCCATGGCCGGCCTGCTGCTCGTCGGCGATGACCTCACACAGTACCTCTGGCACCGCGCCTCGCACACGCCCTTGCTGTGGCCGCTGCACCGCGCGCATCACAGCGCGGCCTACATGAGCGTGCGCATTACCTACCGCAACAACTTCTTTTACTACCTGATGATGCCGGGCCTGTGGATCGGCGGCGTTGCGGTGTACCTTGGTTTCGGCCCGGTCTACGCGGCGTACCTGGTGATCAAGCTGGCGGTCATCCTGGGCGCGCACTGCGCCTGGGCGTGGGATGCGCCGCTGTACCGCATCCGCGCGCTGCATCCGCTGATGTGGGTACTGGAGCGCACCATCTCCACGCCCGCCACGCACCAGGCACACCACGCGCTCACCAACGAAGATGGCATCGGCCACTACAAGGGCAACTTCGGCAATCTGCTGTTCTTCTGGGACGTGCTGTTCGGCACGGCGCATATCACACGCAAATATCCCGCCCAGGTCGGCCTGCAGGACGACATCCTGTTTGGCGCGGAGCGCTGGACGACGCAGATGTTCTACCCGTTGGTCCACTCCAAGCGCGAGCATTCGGCGCTGCGCCCCGGCGGCTATGGCTTCGCCGAAGCCGACCTACGGACCGAAGCTAAACAGGGAGGCGCATGAACGACGACGCCAGGTTCGACGTGCTAGCTACCTCAGGAGAGGGCGATGATCGTCTGTTCTTGCAATGTGTTTAGCGACCATCAGGTGCGGTCGGTGGTCGCTAAAGAGGCGCAGCGGCCACGTATGAGCGAGGTGTATGCCTGCCTCGGATGCAGCGCCCAGTGCGGCCGCTGCGCTCACGCTATCAAGCGGATCATGGATGAGAGGCCGGGCCCCGTTCACGCGAACGCAAGCATGCACTGACTTGGAGTTGATACAGTCAGGGTCAGCACGCGCCCTCGTTGTCCGCTTGGAGACACGCGAAAAACCAAGAGAAAGGGAACATCATGAACATGCCTGTCAATTCCCGTTCGATCGACATTCCCGCTGAACTGCAGTCCTGCTTCGCTAGGCAGCGGGCAGCCTATTTGGCGGCGCCCGAGCCATCCTACGATCAGCGCATCGCTGACCTGAAGGCGCTCGCGCAACTCCTGAAGGACAACAAGGACGAACTGGTCGCAGCGATCAACGCCGACTATGGCAACCGGTCTGAATTCGAGACGCTGTTCGCGGAATATTTCGTCGTCCTGGAAACAATCGCCGACGCCAGAAAGAACTTGAAGAAGTGGATGAAACCACAGCGCAGACACGTCGACTTCATGACCTATCCGCTCGCGCGCAACCATGTCATCCCCCAGCCGCTTGGCGTCGTCGGAGTCATCGTTCCCTGGAATTTTCCGCTTAATCTTAGCTTCTGCCCGCTCGCTGCGATTCTGGCCGCCGGCAATCGCGCGATGGTGAAGATGTCGGAAAATTCAAAAGCGCTCGCCCAGGTTCTGATGCGCGTCTCCCCAAAGTATTTTCCGATCGAGAAGCTTGCCTTTTTCGAGGATGGCGGCGGACGAGGACCGGGATTCTCGTCATTGCCCTTCGACCATCTGCTGTTCACGGGATCCGGTGCGACCGGTCGCTCGGTCATGGCCAACGCGGCCCGCAACCTCACCCCTGTCACGCTTGAACTGGGCGGCAAGGCCCCTGCGATTGTCGGGCCTGACTTCCCGGTCAAAACAGCGGCGGAGCGCATTCTCTGGGTGAAGATGTTCAATGCCGGTCAGATCTGTACCAATGTCGACTACATGTTCCTGCCCAAGGGGACCGAGGACGAGTTCGTCGGCCATTGCAGGCGACTTTTCACTGAGCGCTTTCCAGACATCAACGGCCAGGACTACACGTCGATTATCGATGACCGGGCTTTTACGCGGCTGCAGGCCACACTGGAGGATGCCCGCTCGAAGGGCGCAGTCTTGATCAATCTTGCGGAACACCAAGATCCGGACGTCAAGCGCCGCAAATTTCCGCCGCATCTCGTGCTAAATCCGACGGAAGACATGATTGTCATGCAGCGCGAGATCTTTGGTCCGATCTTGCCGATCAAGACGTATGCAGATCGGCAGGAGGTCGCCGACTATGTCAACAGTCACGACCGCCCGTTGGCAATTTATCCATTCACTCACAATGCCGAGCTGCGCGACTTCTACATCTCGCGGGTCATGTCGGGCGGCGTATCGGTCAATGAAGCTCTCCTGCACGTCGGCCAGCATGACCTGCCATTCGGCGGGGTCGGCGCGAGCGGCATGGGCCATTACCACGCGCGCGAAGGGTTCAACACCTTTTCAAAATTGCGACCGGTCTTCTACCAGGGGCCTCTCTCGCCGATCCAAATGCTGTTCCAGCCACCCTATGCCGGCCGCCCCATGAGCGTCCTGCAGACGATGATCAAGTGGAAGACGTGATGCGTGACTGTGGCAGATCGCGCAAATGATGTGCGCCGCCAGCCTGAGCGGATGCCGGGCTTCATCGGCATTCATCCCTGTATCGTCGTGGTCGATCTGAGCCAGGCGGCGCACATTTTGAAGCTCTGCTGACGATAGTGACTGCGGCCTCGATTCATTCTCATTCGCACGGAGATCACCATGAAGGGTAAAGTCGTTGTCATCACCGGCGCGTTGGGCGCGCTTGGCAAGGTGGTCGCCGAGGAAGCCCTTTCGCGCGGCGCGCGAGTGGCCGGTATCGATCATGCTGCGTCGCAGCTCGCGGCAACGGCCCAGCGGATCGAACTCGGCCGCATCGATTTGACCGATGCGGCACAGGCGAAAAAGGCGATCGATGCCGCCGTCACTCATTTCGGCGCGATCGACGCGCTGATCAATATTGCCGGCGGATTTACCTTCGAGACCATTGCCGACGGCGATCCCAAGGCCTGGCAGCGCATGCATGCTCTCAATGTCGAGACCGCGCTGAATGCCTCGCGCGCGGCGATCCCGCATCTTCTCAACTCGCGGTCGGCCCGCATCGTCAATATCGGTGCCATGAGCGCCCTGCAGGCCGGCTCCGGCATGGGTCCTTATGCGGCGTCGAAGGCCGGTGTGCATAAGCTGACGGAGTCACTAGCTGCCGAGCTGAAAGGCAAGATCACCGTGAATGCGGTGCTGCCCTCGATCATCGATACCGCGGCAAACCGCGCCAGCATGCCGGAGGCCGATCCCGCCAAATGGGTCGCGCCGAAGGAACTCGCGGATGTCATCCTCTTCCTCACGAGCGACGCCGCGAGCGCCGTTACCGGCGCGCTGTTGTCGGTCAACGGACGGGTCTGAAGCGCGGTTACGCCGCTACCAGCCTCAGAAGCACAGCTCAGCTATCGGATGCCCTGCGCCTGTAGCGATGTGCGTTCCAGTCGCCCGTCCCGCAAAAACCAGCGAGAGGTGATAGTCCTCGGGTTCTGAGACCAGGATAGCTTCGCCGCGGTCCAGATGATCGACACCTCGATTATCCGCGCATCAGCACGGGGCCTGCATCACGAGGAATCAGCGCCAATCGATGGGAAGGTCACGCGGTGGCCTGACGAGCAAAATACACGCGGTGGTCGATAGCAATGGCTTACCGGTACGGCTCGCGTTGAGCCCGGCGCGGCGCACGACATTCGACTTGCCGGAATGGATCGACTTTGTCGCTCGCCTATTCTGCGGTCCCTTGCAAGGACATCACGCAGGGCGGCCGCCCATGCGCGCAAACTATGGATCGAGTTCCGTATCCCAGTAGAGATAATCGAGCCAGCTATCGTGCAGATAGTTCGGTGGAAACAGCCGCCCGTTCCGGTGGAGTTGGTGCACCGTCGGCGCATAGGGGGTCTGCTTCGGAAACATCCTGGCCTGCTGCGGCGTCAGATTGCCCTTGCGCAGGTTGCAGGGCGAGCAGGCGGCGACGACGTTTTCCCAGGTGGTCTGGCCACCCTTGCTGCGCGGAACGATGTGGTCGAAGGTGAGGTCGTCGCCCGAGAGGCAGTATTGGCAGGCGAATCGGTCGCGGAGAAAAACGTTGAACCGGGTGAACGCAGGGTGGGTGGTGGGTTTGACGAAGGATTTGAGGGATACGACGCTGGGCAGTTGGATTTCGAAGGAAGGACTTCGTACCGCCCGGTCGTAATACTCGACGATGTTCACGCGGTCGAGAAACACCGCCTTGATCGCGTCCTGCCAGGACCAGAGCGACAGCGGATAGTAACTCAGCGGCCGGAAGTCCGCATTCAGCACCAGTACCGGCCAACCGCCTTGCGAGACATGTGCGTTCAAATAACGCTCCTGACTCCCATTAGCTGCGAAGCAGCATGCACTCACATACTACAGGCAGCGTGACGGGATTGTGAAGAGCAATGAGCGGCTTATCCGTGGACCGCTCGCCATGTTCCTGCCGCGATTGCCACCCGGCTGCGAACCCCGCTAAACCGACGCCCGCGTGCCGCTCTCGGCCCGACGGACTCCGTAGATGACCACTTCATCCCGCTACCTGGAAGCGCCGCGCCGGCTGCGTGCATTCGTTCGCGCGAACGAGACGAGCCTGGTCGTCCTCGCGGCGCTGATCGGAACCATCGGCGGCCTCGTGGTCGCGACCATGAGCGGACTGGTGTCGGTGCTGCATGCGGCGCTGTTCAACCTGCCCTGGGGTGAACGGCTGTCGAGCCAGGCGAACATCCCACCGCTGCGCGCGCTGCTGGTTCCTGGCCTCGGCGGGCTGCTGCTGGGATTGGCGTTCCTCCTGCTCGCGCGCTGGCGACCGGCGCGAGAGGTCGACCCGATCGAGGCCAATGCGCTCTATGGCGGGCGCATGTCGTTTCGCGGCAGTGTCATCGTGGCGCTGCAGACGATCTGGTCGAGCGGCGTCGGCGCCTCGGTCGGGCTCGAGGCCGGCTATACGCAATTGGCGAGCGGTCTTGCCGCCTCGCTCGGCCGCGGCTTTCACCTGCGCCGCAACGACCAGCGCATCTTGGTCGGATGCGGCGCAGCGGCAGCGATTGCGGGCGCATTCGGCGCGCCGCTCGCGGGCGCCTTCTACGCGTTCGAACTTGTGATCGGCGGCTACACCCCGGCGAGCCTGACGCCGGTCGGCGTCGCGGCGGTCGCCGGCTATTTCGTCGCGCACGCCTTCTCGCCGCTGCCGCTCGGGGTCGCTGTCGGCGCGGTCGGCGATGTGCCCGGGCGTGACCTTGCGATCGCCATGCTGCTCGGTATTGCTGCGGCGCTGGTCGGCATCGCCATCATGCGCGGGGTCACGCTGTGCGAGGCGCTGCTCGCGAAGGGCAGGCTGTGGCCGCCATTGCGCCCGGCGCTCGCCGGGCTCGCCGTCGGAGCGATGGCGCTGGCGAGCCCGCAGGTGATGTCGTCGGGCCACGGCGCGCTGCACTTTCCCGGAATCGTCGCCATGCCGCTAACCTTCATCGCCGGCGTGTTCGTGCTGAAGGCGCTTGCCTCGATCGTCTCGCTCGGCGGCGGCTTCCGCGGCGGCCTGTTCTTCGCAACACTGCTGATGGGCGTGCTCGGCGGCCGCCTGTTCGCCGCCGGTGTCGACATGGTGTGGCCGGGCCTGAACCTCGATCCCAATGTCTACGCGGTGATCGGAATGAGCGCGTTGTCGGCCTCGGTGATCGGCGGCCCGCTGACGATGTCGTTCATCGCGCTGGAATCGACCGGCAATCTCTGGCTTACCACCGCGGTGCTGGTCGCCGTCATCATCTCGACCATGATCACGCGCGAGCTGTTTGGCTATTCCTTTGCGACGTGGCGGCTGCATCTGCGGGGCGAGACAATTCGCAGCGCCGCCGATGTCGGCTGGATCCGCGACCTCACCGTCGGCAGGATGATGCGGCAGGACTTGACGACGGTGGATGCCGCGATGCCGATCGAGGCGTTCCGCGAGAAGTTTCCGCCGGGATCGAAGACTCAGGTTGTCGCGGTCGATGGCGAGGGCCGCTATGCGGGGCTCGTGCTGATTGCTGAAGCGCATGCGCCCGACATGGCAGCCGACAAGGGGCTGGCCGCCATCCTGCGTCATGCCGACGTGGTGCTGCATCCAGCGATGAATGTCCAGGAGGCGATCGCGGTGTTCGATGCGGCCGAAGCGGAATCGCTCGCCGTGGTCGAAGGCGATGGCGATACCCGCCCGATCGGGACCCTGACCGAAGCGCATGCGATGCGGCGCTATGCGGAAGAATCCGAACGACGGCGGCGCGAGATGATCGGAGAGATTTGATTTCCGCAGGAAAAGCCGCAAAGAGTAACGAATGACACGCGCCCCAAAGAGCGCGGTGCAGGAGAATTTCCGATGCGGAGTTGGCTTGCATTGATGGCGGCGTTGCTGCTTGGCTTGGTCGCGGCGGGCACGGCTTTCGCTGAAGACTACCCGTCTCGGCCGATCACCATGATCGTGCCGTTCCCGGCCGGCGGCGCCACCGACACCCTTGCGCGATTCCTGGCCGAGAGCATGCGGCCCGTGCTCAGCCAGCCGATCGTGATCGAGAATGCCGGTGGCGCGGCCGGCAGCATCGGCGTCACCCGCGCGGTGCGCTCGCCAAATGACGGCTACACGCTCAGCATCGGCACCTCGACCACGCATGTGCTGACAGGCGGCCTCTACGCGCTACCGTTTAATCTGTTGAAGGATCTCGAGCCCATCATCGAGATCGGCAGCGAGCCGCTCCTGATCGTCGGCAGGAAGAACTTTCCGGCGGACGATCTGAAGGGGCTGATCGCCTGGCTGAAGGCCAATCCCGACAGGGCTTCCGTCGGCATCGCCGGCGTCGGCGCCACCGGCCACCTCGCCGGAATCGCATTTCAGAAGGCCACCGGAACGAAGTTTCAGTTCGTTCCGTATCGCGGCAACGGACCCGCGATGCAGGATCTGCTCGCCGAGCAGATCGATTTCATGATCGAGCCGGCGTCGAATTTCCGCGCGCTGCTCGGCGCCGGCAGCGTCAGGCCGTTCGCGATCACCGGCCAGGTGAGGCTGCCGTCTTCGCCTGCGATTCCGACCGCTGACGAGGCGGGCCTGCCAGGCTTCCTCGCCTCGCTCTGGTATGGGCTCTGGGTGCCGAAGGGCACACCAAAGGACGTCATCGCCAAGCTGAACGCGACCATGACGCAGGTGCTGGCCAACCCCAAGGTGAAGCATCGCTTCGACGAACTGGGAATTCAGATCACGCCGCTGCAGCGGCAGTCGCCCGAATCGCTGCGCGCACTTCAGAAGCAGGAAGCCGATCGCTGGTGGCCGATCATCAAGGCGTCGGGGATCAAGGCGGAATGAGCTTCCAGCGTACTATCTGACCCGACATCCTGAGATGCTCGCGACGCGAGCCTCGAAGGATGAACGGCCCCGGCGGTGGCCGTGCATGCTTCGTGAAGCGCGTTCCGCGCTCCTCAGCATGACGGAAACGAGCAAGGGTGCTCGCAACGGCTACGCCGTCACCTTCTCCAGCTTCTGCAAGCAGCGCGCTACCCGCACTGCCGCCGGCATCTCCGTATCGGGGAAACTCGTCTTCCAGTCGGTGACGCCGACCTCGCCGACGTAGATGTCGCCCCTGGAATCGAGCGCGATGCCGTGCGGTGCAAGGAACTTTCCGGTCTCAACGCCGGGGCCGTGTTCGCCGCCGAGGCGGGCGATGCGATTGCCCCTGGCGTCCACGATCGACAGGCGCGGGCCGAGATTGGGGACCTTGCGGTTGACCGGCATGCCGGGGCCGAGCTCGCCGATGATGAAGTTCGGCTGCTTGCCGCCTCCGCAGCAGCACAGCGCGCAGGGGCGATGCAGATTGTTCCACTGCGTCTCGTATCTGCCGTTGCCGTCGAACACCTGCACGCGATGGTTCTCGCGATCGGCGACATAGACGAAGCCGTCGGCATCGGTCGCGATATTGTGCACGATGTTGAACTGGCCGGGATCGGTGCCGGGCTCGCCCCAGGTTTTGATCAGCCTGCCGTCGGGCGTGTATTTGTGGACGCAGGCGTTGCCATAGCCGTCCGAGACGTAGATCTCGCCCTTCGGCGACAGCGCCGTGTGGGTGCAACGGTGAAACGGCTCGCCGCTCATGAAGGGCGCCGGCTTGTTCGGGATGCCGATCGTCAGCAGCACCTTGCCATCGGTGGAGCATTTGCGAACGGTGTGGTCGCCGTCGTCAGTGCAATAAAGATTGTCATCGGCGTCGATATGCAGGCCGTGGGCGCGGGAGAACACTCCTTCGCCCCAGCTTCCGATGAAATTTCCTTCGCGGTCGAGCACCACCATCGGATGCGCGCCGCGGTTGAAGACATAGATGCGGTCCTTGCTGTCGACCGCGACCGAAGCGACGTCGGTCAGGCTCCAGCCGTCAGGCAATTTGGCCCAATTCTCCACCACGCGGTAGCGATGCTCGCCCGCGCCCAAAATGGTCGCCATGCCTGTCTCCGTGATTTAAGCAAGGTTGGCCCGCGGACCGACGTCGCGCGGCAAGAGGCCTTCCTCGATCGCCTTGATCTGCAGCGCGAGGTATAGCGAATTGATGCGGCATTGCGCGAGGCTACCGGCGATGAACCAGAGTCCCGGCTGTGGCGTGCGCGTGTACATGTTGCGCAGCTCCTGTCCCTCGCCAAAGCCCCAGATCGGCCCGACGCGGGCAGCCATGGTCTCGCCGAACAGTTTTCGCACCAACTCTTCCTGAGGCCGGTACCCGGTCGCCAGCACGATCAGGTCGGCCCGAACCGTATCGCCGCTTGTCAGCCGCGCGCCGTCGCTCACGAATGTCTCGATATCGGAAAACTGTTTCAGCTTGATCGCGCCGCCGACCACGAGATCCGAGCAGCCGACATTGAAATAGTAGCCGCCGCCGCGGGTGAGATACTTGAACTGCCAGCCGGTTTCGCCGTCGCCGAAATCGAGCTTGAACCCGACGCGCCTCAATCCCTCGAGCAGGTCCTTGTCGAGCTCCTTCGACTGCTCGGTCATCAGCATATGGCTGCGCCTGGCGAGCGTCAGCGGCATCGATGCCGCGATCAGGTCGTTGTCGTCGAGTGTGCCTTCGTTGTAGGCGGCATAGGCGAGCTGTGCCGACGGTTCGATGTTCGTGATCAACGTCGGGGAACGCTGAATCAGCGTGACGTCGGCGCCGCTCGAATGCAGGTCCTGCGCGATATCGTGGCCGCTGTTGCCGGTGCCGATAACGAGAGCCCGCTTGCCGCTCCAGTCCTCGCCGTCCTCGTAGCGGCTGGAATGGACGATCTTGCCGGCGAAGTTCTTCAGCGACGGAATGCTGGGCAGGTTGGGAATGCCGCTGACGCCGGTCGCCATCACGACATGACGAGGCCGCATCTCGCGCGTGGTGCCGTCGGCGCGGCGGAGCACCACGTTCCAGCGTCCCTGCGCGTCGTCGTAGCTGCCGCTTTGGAAATCCGTGCCGGTCCAGAAATTCAACTCCATGGCGTCGACATAGGATTCGAACCAGTTGGCGAGCTTGTCCTTGGGAATATAGACCGGCCAGTTCGGCGGGAATGGCATGTAAGGCAGATGATTGACTTGCACCTGGTTGTGCAGGGTGAGCGCGTGATAGCGTTTCCGCCAGTTGTCGCCAATGCGCGCCTCGCGATCGACAATCAGCGTGTCGATCCCGAGTTGCTTCAGCCGTGCCGCGATGGACAGCCCCGCCTGCCCGCCGCCGACCACGAGCACGACAGGATCGCGATCGGCATATTCGGCCGACGTCTTGCGCTGGTCGAGCCAGTTGGGGCCGCGGAAATCGCGTGAATAGGCTTGCCCGCGCGGGCGCGTGCTGCCTCGTTGCTCCTCGAAGCCCTTGAGTTCCTCAAGCGCGGTGAGCAGTGTCCAGGCCTTCAGGCGATTGTCGTCGGCGGCATCAGGGATCAGCCGCACGATGCCATGGCCACGGCCGATCGACGTCTCGAACTTGAAGATCGCCTCGATCGTGTTGGTGCCGGCGCGCATCACGCGCCGCGGGGCGGCGCGATCGGCATCGATGCGAAAGTCATGCGGCGCGCTGTGGCGCGCATGCGCGGGCAACTCGTCGAGGATCGCGAACGCGCGGTTCACCGTCTGGATGTTCCAGCTCAGCGCCAGCACGTCGCGCCAGTAGCTCTCCGGATGGAACAGCGGTTTCAGCAGGACGTCGTCCGTGCTCGCCAGCGCGTCCTCGAACTGCACAAGCCAATTGTCGGCGGCGACCGATACGTCTTCCGTCTTGTCGAGCATTGGGCGTTTCTCGTCGGGCGTTTCTCGTGGTCGGCCGTCTCTGCGGCGCTACGTTGCGTCGGAGCCTATACCTAATCGAAGGCGCGCAGGAAGGGCGCCAACGAGATGTCCGCTATTCGGCCAGCGACAGGATCAAGCCTTGATTCGGCGGAATGCGACCGTTGAGGGTGTCGAGATAGGCCTCGCGGACCGCCGCCGGTCCGCGCCGCTCGATAACCTCGAGCCAAGCCGGGAGCCGCGGCGCAAACTCTGCCCATGCGGCGCCAAAACGCTGTTCGACGCCGCCCGGTCCCCATTCCTTGGCGCGCTTGCGGATTTGATCGGGTGCGAAGAACCGGGTCGGTTTGGCGCCGGGCAATGCGGGTTCATCAGGCCTCCGGCCGCGATGGGTCAGTCCGATCTGGCCGGAATATTTCATCTGCGCGCCGAAATGCCGGTGCAGCGTCTCGCGCAGCGAACTGCTGCCCGCCATGTCGACATAGGCGACCGGCTCCGTCGCAGGTAACGACGTGATGCGGTCATAGGTGACGATCTCGTCGTAGCAGCCGAGCGATTTGACGAAATCGACATTGCCGGCCGAGGTCAGTCCGACCACACGGATGCCCGGACGCTGCGTGTGCACGAGATGGGCAAGCCCGAACGCCGTCTTGCTCGAAGCCGACGACAGCAGGATGCTGCGCGCGCCGCAGAAATCCTGCTCGGCAAGAAAATCATCCACCAGGAATGACAGCATGAACAATGGCCGCAGCAGCGCCTGGTAGTCACCCTGCCGGCCGGCAAATGCTGGATCGACGGAAACGCGGGCATAGGCATTGTAGACCGGCGCCACGCTTTGCCGATGAGCGGCTCCATCGCGCAGGCCGCGCTTGCTGACATCGGTGGCCTCGATGACCAGGTGCGTCGCCATCGGGAAATAGCCGAACAGCATTTCGCCGACTGCGACGCCGGGATGCATCGAGGCGATCACCTCGCCAAAACCCCAGACCGGGATGTTGCCGTAGCCCTCCGGTGCCGGGAACAGCTCCCAGTATTTGAGCTGGTCGCCCACGACGGCGTAAGTGATGTTGTTGGCGGTGAGTGCGAAACGCGTCACCTTCACGAGCAGCGTATCAGGCGGCAGCGTCGCCGCATCGGGCAGTTGCGTCTCGATCACCTTGCATTGCTGCAGATCGTCGCGGAGAACGATGAAGTCGGTCGCGTTCATTGTCCTGATCCCGGCTTTTTGCGCATGGTGATCTTTGCTTTGTCGGTGGGTGGCTTGGCAACCGCAACAAAGTTTGAAACGTTGTTCACTTCCTTCCCGCTTGCGATGACGCCTTCGCGTTTCCTGAGAACGCGATAATAGGCCCACCACAAATGCGCGGCGGCGCCGCGCAAGGGACGCCATGGCTCGGCGAGCGGCGCCATCTGTTTCGCCGTCGGGCGCGTCTTCAGCCCGAGGCCGACCTTGACGGCTTCCTGCACGGCGAGGTCGCCCGCAGGCCAGGCATCGCCATGGCCGAGACAGAACAGCAGATAGATGTCGGCGGTCCACGGGCCGATGCCAGGCAGCGCGGTCAGCGTGTTGTGCGCGGCGTCGGCCTCTTCGTTGGCGAGCACGTCGAGATTCAGCCGTTCCTCGGCGAGCTCGCGCGCGATGTGCTTCAACGTCCTGATTTTTGCCGCTGACAGCCCGAGCCGGCCAAGGCGGTCGGCGCGTGCTTTGCGGATTGCGTCGTGATGGAACGGGTCGAAGGCACCGCTGACGCGTCCCCAGATCGCCGCGGCGCTGGCGGTCGAGAGTTGCTGGCCGCAGACAATGGCGGCGAGGCCGGCAAAGCCGGGCTCGCGCTGGCGGATCGCCGGCATGCCGGTCAGTTCCAGGATCGGCCGCAACCTTCGGTCCCGATCGACGAGCTTGAGGATCGCTTCGTCGAGATCGGCCTGGGTTTCGAGGTGGATCAGCATCGTGGATCGGCTTCACTTGTCGCGCGCGGGGTTGACCCGCGCATCCATCTCCTATCGTAACAGAGTCTTGCTCAGATGGACCGCCGGGTCGAGCCCGGCAATTGACGCGTGATCAGCATGCCGCCCGTTTTCCGCTTTGCGCCGAGTCCGAATGGCCATCTCCATCTCGGTCACGCTTATTCGGCGCTGCTCAATTTCGACCTGGCGCGGCAGTCGGGCGGGCGCTTCCTGCTGCGGATCGAGGATATCGACGCGACGCGCTGCCGGCCGGAGTTCGAGGCGGCGATCTACGAGGATCTCGCCTGGCTCGGCATCTCCTGGGATACGCCGGTGCGGCGTCAGTCGGAACACCTTGCCGCCTATCGCGATGCGATCGACACATTGTCGGCGCAGGGCCTGATCTATCCGAGCTTCGAGAGCCGGGCCGAGATCGCGCGGCTCGTCGCCGCGAAGGAGGCCGCGCGCGCATGGCCGCGCGATCCCGATGGCGCGCCGCTCTATCCGGGGACGGCAAAATCGCTCCCGCGGGAAGAACGCGACCGGTTGATCGCGCAGGGCCTGCCCTACGCGCTGCGGCTCGACATGACGGCCGCCCGCCGGCGGGCGGGCAATCTCGTCTGGCGCGAGCGGGGCGAAGGACCATGCGGGGAAACCGGCGACGTAGCCGCCCGGTCGGAGGCCTGGGGTGACGTCATCCTGGCGCGCAAGGAGACGCCGACCAGCTACCATCTCTCCGTCACGGTCGACGATGCGCTGCAGGGCGTCACAGATGTGGTGCGGGGCCTCGACCTGTTCTGGTCGACCAGCGTCCATCGCCTGCTGCAGGATTTGCTTGGTATCTCCCCACCGCTGTACCGGCATCACCGGCTGATACGCGACGAGGCCGGCCGGAAACTCTCGAAATCGACCAAGGCGACCGGATTGCGCAAATTGCGCGCGGCGGGCGCGAGCCCGGCCGACATCCGCCGGCTGGTTGGCCTGCCGCCGTTTTGCGGTGGTCAGCCAACGCCGCCGCCGTGACTCGGATAGTCCTGGCATGCCATGCTATCTCCCGGGGCGGGGACAACTGAGACCATGGCGGCAATATCGCGGGCACGGCGCAGCAAGCGGCGACCGAAGGGGAAGCCGACCAAGAAGCGCGTTCTCAAGGCAGGCACGAAGCCGCGCCGCAAGGCGGCAGCGCCCAACACCGTTCCCGGCATGGTCGAGACGGCGCTCGCGGCCTTTGCCCACGAGGTGCGGACCCCGCTGACGGGAATTCTCGCCATCAGCAATCTGCTGGCGACTTCCGATCTTGGCGAGCGCGAGCGGCGCTGGGTGGACACCATCAAGACCGGTGCGGAACATCTGGCGAGCCTGGCGACCCTGTTTGTCGACGCTGCCCGCAGCGAGGGGCCGGGATTGGAGATCCGGCAGGATTTCTTCGATTTGCATACGCTGGTCCGAAATGCCGGAGACTCGCTGGCCGGCCGTGCCGCAGCCAAGGGGCTGCAGACCTCGGTCGCCATTTCCGACAAACTACCCGCCTTTGCGGTCGGCGATTCCGTCCGCCTGCGCGCCGCGCTGGAGAATTTGATCGACAATGCGGTGAAATTCACCGAGCGGGGAGGGGTGGCCCTGCAGGTTTCGCCTGTTCGCGCCAGCAAGGGCAAGTTCGGCGTCGCCTTTGCGGTCTCCGACAGCGGCATCGGCCTCACGCTGTCGGAGGTGAAGCGTCTGTTCAGGCCGTTTTCGCAGGCCAATGTCTCGATCGCCGCGCGCTTCGGCGGCGCCGGGCTCGGCCTGTCGTCGGTCAGACAGTTCGCCCGCGCCATGGGCGGCGACATCGTGGCGACGGCGCGCAAGGGTGGCGGCACGACCTTCACGTTGAACGTGACGCTGGCGCCTGCCGAAGCTGCCGCGACCGCCCAGTCCGACGACGAGGCCGCGACCGGCCCGTCGCAGCGTCTGCGGTTGCTGAGCGTTGAGGACAATCCCTTCGGCCGCGTCGTGCTCAACACGATCCTGACCGAACTCGGCCACCAAGCGGAATTCATCGGTCAGGGCGAGGCCGCGCCCGATCGGCTCGGGCAGGGCGGGTTCGACGCGGTGTTGATGGATATGGTGCTACCCGGCATCGGCGGGGTCGAGGCGATAGGGCGCATCCGCGCACTTCCCCCGCCGCTCGGCCGTATCGCCATCATCGGGATATCCGGCCGGGCCGAGGACGAGGCGGCCGCCCGCGCTGCCGGCGCCGACGCCTTCCTGGTCAAGCCCGTGTCTCCGCGGGCCTTAGCGACTGCGCTGCTTGAAGCGACACGCCGCGCGGCAGACGCGACTTGATGATCGCAGCGTTCAGTTCGCCGCCATAGACGAAGATCGCGGCGATGAAATACAGGAACACCAGCGCGATGACCACCGAAGCAAGCCCCGCATACATCGTGACGTAATTGTTGGCGAAGCGCGCCAGATACTGTCCGAACCCGATACCCGAGATCAGCGACGCCACCATGGTGAAGATGATGCCGGGCAGGATCTGCAGAAAGCTGCGGCGGCCGGCCGGCAGCCAGGCATGCAGGATGAACAGAGCGACGATCAGCGCCAGGATCGTGATGCCGTAGCGGGCGATATTGAGCAGGCTCTCGTTGGATTCGACGAAGAAGGGAATGTGGCGCCGCGCCGATTCCAGGATCAATGGCCCGAGCACGATCAGAAATGCCATCGCGAGCGATGTGACGGCCGCGACCAGCGTGTAGCCGATCGATTCCAGCCGCAGCCAGTACCAGCGCCGCAGTTCGGGCATGGCATAGGCGCGGTTCAGCGCCACCCGCAGCGCCTCGACGCCGTTGGAGGCGAAGTAGACCGCGAGCACCGCGCCGATGGTCAGGATGTCGCCACGCGTGGTGGTCAAGACGTCGTGGATTTCCCCCGTCAGGGTATCGGCGACCTGCTGTGGCCAGACATTGAGGAGCAGTCCGACCGCCTGGTCGGCGAGCTCCTTGGAGCCGAAGAAGCCGGCAAGCGACGTCAGCACGATCAGGAACGGAAACAGCGCCATCAGGGTCGACAGCGCGATGTGGCTTGCGATCGCCCAGCCGTCGTCGGCGAGGAAGGTGTAAAATGCATCGATCACGACGTCGACGACGTAACGAAGCTGTTTCACATTCCACCTTGACCTGGCGCGGACGGGCTAAGTCCCTCGACGGCCCCAGCTTCCGACATAATCCGGTTAAAGACCAGATGGTTGCGGCGGAACCGGGTGTGTGGAAGTCCGTCCGGTGCGGTGTTATGTACCGTTGATGACATCTTTTCTAAGCACAATCGTCCTTCCGATCGCCGTCGGCGCCGTGGCGCTGGTGCTGCTGCTCGGCCTCGTCAACATGATGAAGGGTGGCTCGCCGAACCGCTCGCAGAATTTGATGCGGCTGCGCGTGCTGCTGCAGTTCATCGCCATCATCATCACGATGGTCACGGTCTGGGCGATGGGGCGTTAGATGAGATAATCTGTTGGCATCTTCACCTCTCCCATCAGGAGAGGTCGGATCGCGCGGCGATCCGGGTGAGCGGTCTAGGTCCATCACTGGATTGCAACTCCTCACCCGCTCGCACGATGCTCGCGACCTCTCCCTGTGCGAGAGGTGTTATCGAACGCCGGAGCTGAACATGGTCGTTCTCAATCGGATCTACACCCGCACCGGCGACGACGGCACCACGGCGCTCGGCTCGGGCGAGCGCCGCCCGAAATACGATCTGCGCGTCGCCGCCTACGGCACGGTCGACGAGACCAATGCCGCGATCGGCGTGGCGCGGCTGCATCTGGCCGGCAGCCCCGAGCTAGATGCCATGCTCGGCCGGATCCAGAACGATCTGTTCGATCTTGGCGCCGACCTCGCGGTGCCCGAGCGCGAAGGCAAGGCGGAGCGCTTGCGGATGCTGGCGAGCCAGGTCGAGCGTCTCGAGCGCGACATCGACCACCTGAACGACCAGCTTGCGCCGCTGACCTCGTTCGTTCTGCCTGGCGGCACGCCCGCCTCCGCATATCTGCATCTCGCGCGCACGATATGCCGCCGAGCGGAACGGATGATGGTGGAACTCGCTGCCCGGCCCGGCGAACCGGTCAACGCGGCTGGCATCCAGTATATGAACCGCCTGTCGGATTTCCTGTTCGTCGGCAGCCGCTTTCAAAACAACAAGGGCGCCGGAGACGTGTTGTGGGTGCCCGGCCAGAACCGCTAGACTGCGTGAAATCCAGGGAGGCGTTTTTTGGCGTTCGCGCGTTGACCGGGGTTAGCGGGACCTTTAGGTTCCGCGCCAGCCAACCGAAACCCACAAAATCAAAGCGAAAGAAGATCGATGAAGGTTCTTGTGCCGGTAAAGCGGGTCGTCGACTACAACGTCAAGGTCCGCGTCAAGAGCGACGGATCGGGCGTTGAGCTTGCCAACGTCAAGATGTCGATGAACCCGTTCGACGAAATCGCCGTCGAGGAAGCGCTGCGGCTCAAGGAGGCCGGCAAGGCGACCGAAGTGGTGGTGGTGTCGATTGGACCCGCGCAGGCCTCGGAGACCATCCGCACCGGACTCGCGATGGGCGCCGACCGCGGCATCCTCGTCAAGGCCGAAGGCAATGTGGAGCCGCTCGCGGTTGCCAAAATCCTGAAGTCGGTGGTCGAGGCGGAGAAGCCCGGCCTCGTCATCCTCGGCAAGCAGGCGATTGACGACGACTCCAACCAGACCGGCCAGATGCTGGCCGCGCTGCTCGGTTGGTCGCAGGCGACCTTTGCCTCGAAGCTTGAGGTTGATGGTTCCGATTTCAAGGTCACGCGTGAAGTCGATGGCGGTCTGCAAACGCTCAAGCTCAAGGGGCCGGCGATCGTCACCACCGACCTGCGCCTCAACGAGCCGCGCTACGCGTCGTTGCCCAACATCATGAAGGCGAAGAAGAAGCCGATCGACGACAAGGCGGCTTCCGACTACGGCGTCGATCTCACGCCGCATTTGGAGATCTTGAAAACGTCGGAACCGGCAGGCCGCAACGCGGGCGTCAAGGTCAAGGACGTCGCCGAACTCGTTTCCAAGCTCAAGACCGAAGCCGGGGTTCTCTGATGACGACGCTGTTGATTGCCGAACACGAGCACGAGGTCCTCAAGGACTCCACCAACAAGGCACTCACTGCGGCAAGCCAGCTCGGCGGCGACGTGCATGTGCTGGTCGCCGGCGGCGGCCAGGGCACCAAGGCGGCTGCCGAGGCTGCCGCCAAGCTCAATGGCGTGAAGAAGGTGCTGGTCGCCGAGGGCGAGGCCTATGCTCACGACCTCGCCGAACCGCTCGCCGCGCTGATCGTGGCGCTCGCGCCCGCCTATGACGCCTTCGTCGCGCCAGCGACCTCCCGCTTCAAGAACGTGATGCCACGTGTCGCCGCCCTGCTCGACGTCATGCAGGTGTCCGAGATCATCAAGGTGGTCGCGCCCGACACCTTCGAGCGGCCGATCTATGCCGGCAACGCGATCCAGACCGTGAAGTCGAAGGACGCCAAGAAAGTCATCACCGTGCGCACCTCGACCTTCGCCGCGGCCGGCGAGGGGGGCAGCGCGGCGGTCGAGACCGCGGCGGCGGCAGCCGATCCCGGCCTCTCCACGTTCGTCGGCGAAGAAGTCGCCAAGAGCGACCGTCCAGAGCTGACGTCCGCAAAAATCATCGTCTCGGGTGGCCGTGCGATGCAGAGCCGGGAGAATTTTGCGAAATACATCGAACCGCTCGCCGACAAGCTCGGCGCCGGCGTCGGCGCGTCGCGCGCGGCAGTGGATGCCGGCTATGCGCCGAACGACTGGCAGGTCGGCCAGACCGGCAAGGTGGTGGCCCCGGAACTCTACGTTGCGGTCGGCATTTCCGGCGCGATCCAGCATCTGGCCGGCATGAAGGACTCCAAGGTCATCGTCGCCATCAACAAGGATGAGGACGCGCCGATCTTCCAGGTTGCCGATTACGGCCTGGTCGCAGACCTCTACCAAGCGGTTCCGGAGCTGACCGAGGCGCTCGGCAAGCTCGGAAAGTAAAAGTGAGCGACAAGACGCCGGCCGAATGGATAAGCTCCGGCCGGTGTCGTTACCATTGAGGGGCATTTTTCCGGTGAATAGGGCGCCCGGAAGACCGCGCTTTCGGGTATCGTTGGAATTGGGCAGGCGCGGTGTGCGCGCCGTTCCGGTGGATGGCAAGATGACGGTGGCAATCAAGAAAGTCGGCGTGATCGGTTCGGGCCAGATGGGCAACGGCATTGCGCATGTGGCGGCGCTGGCGGGCTTCGATGTGGTGCTCAACGATGTGTCCGAGGACCGGCTGAAGTCGGCATTGGCGACCATCAACGGCAATCTGACGCGCCAGGTCTCGAAGAAGACCATCAGCGACGGTGATCGCAAGCAGGCGCTGGATCGCATCAGCTCCGCGGCCGCACTGGACGCGCTGGCGGACTGCGATATCGTGATCGAGACGGCGGTCGAGAAGGAAGAAACCAAGCGCAAGATCTTTCACGATCTCTGCGCGGTGCTGAAGCCCGAGGCGATCGTCGCGTCCAACACCTCGTCGATATCGATTACGCGCCTCGCGGCGTCGACCGACCGCCCCGAACGCTTTATCGGCATTCATTTCATGAATCCGGTACCGGTGATGGAGCTGGTGGAGCTGATCCGCGGCATCGCCACCGACGACTTGACCTTCGACACCGCCAAGGCGTTCGTCGGCAAGCTCGGCAAGCAGGTCGCCGTCTCCGAGGACTTTCCTGCCTTCATCGTCAACCGCATCCTGCTGCCGATGATCAACGAGGCGATCTACACGCTCTACGAAGGCGTCGGCAATGTCGAGGCCATCGACGCGGCGATGAAGCTCGGCGCGCACCACCCGATGGGACCGCTTGAGCTCGCCGATTTCATCGGCCTGGACACCTGCCTGTCGATCATGCAGGTGCTGCACGAGGGACTTGCCGACTCCAAATACCGGCCGTGCCCGCTACTGGTGAAATATGTCGAGGCCGGCTGGCTTGGGCGCAAAGCCCAGCGCGGCTTCTACGACTATCGCGGCGAGAAGCCGGTTCCGACACGGTGAGCGCGGGCGCTTTCGCAAGGTGAAGCTGCTCTCTGGAAGGCTGCTTCGCCTCTCCCACCCTACCTTTCGTTAACTCCCGCGGCCTAAGGTGCCCCCGCAATTGGGAGTACGCCTATGGACACCGTGAGCATGGCCACAAGCATCCTGTCGATGCAGCAGGGAAATCTGCAAAGCCAGATCGGGACCACGATTTTGAAACAGAACGCGGATGCCGAAAAGTTCGCGGTTCAGACCCTGCTCGGGACACCTTCGACCGCCAATCTTGGCCCCGGCGTCGGCGGCAACGTCAACCTCGTCGCCTAAGATCCCGCCGCGGCCGGCTGCACCACCGCCTTGACCAGCTTTAGAGCATCGTCGCTGGCCCATTCCGCGGGTCCGGCGAGGCTCGCGATTTCGCAGCCCTTGCCGTCGACCAGCACCGAGGTGGGCATGCCGAGCGCCTTTCCGATGTTTTTAAGTTCCTGAAAAACCTTGGCTTTCTGGTCGGTGAAGTAACCGAGATTGGTCAGATTGGCCTCTTTCAGGAAGTTTCTCGGCTTGTCGGGGTCGCGGGTGTCGATGTTGATCGCAACCACCTCGAAGTCCTTGCCGCCGAGCTTGGTCTGCAGGCTGTCGAGAGCCGGCATTTCCTTGCGGCAGGGCACGCACCAGGTCGCCCAGAGGTTCACCAGGACTGTCTTGCCGCGCCAGTCCGAAAGCTTTCTCGGCTTGCCGTCGCCGTCCTCGAAGGCGAGGTCCGGCAGTTGCAGGGGCTTGGTGGCCATGGTCAACGCCGCGACCTCGCCATGCGCCAGCGGGGCAATTTTCCTGGCCAGATCCACCGCTCCGTTGCAGCCGACGTCGCCAGCGCCAGGACGCTTGAAATTGGAGACCCCGACATAGCCGATCACGGCTCCGACCAGGACCGCGCCGACGACGAGCGGAATGCGGCGCATGGAGGTCGCCTTCGGCGGGGTCGTTTCGGGCATATCGTTTGTCATCCTGGGTCAGATATGGCTATGCAGTGCGACTATTACGGTTGGAACCGCCGTGCTGTTTCGCCGATCCCGGCGAGAAACGGCAAGCTTGAAATACGAAGTTGTGAGCGAGAAGTCATGAGCAACAAGATGTGGGGTGGCCGGTTCTCGGAGCGTCCCGACGCGATCATGGAGGAAATCAACGTCTCCATCGATGTCGATCGCCACCTCTATGCCCAGGACATCGCCGCGTCCAAGGCCCACGCGGCCATGTTGGCCGCCCAAGGCATCATCACCGCAGGTGATGCGAAAAATATCGGTAAAGGTCTAGACACGATTTTGTCAGAGATCGGCAAGGGCGATTTCGACTTCAAGCGTGCGCTCGAAGACATCCATATGAACGTCGAGAGCCGGCTGTCCGAACTGATCGGGCCCGCCGCAGGGCGTCTGCACACCGCGCGCTCGCGCAACGACCAGGTCGCGACCGACTTCCGCCTCTATGTCCGCGACACGATCGACGCAACGGATGCGGCGCTGGCCGACTTCCAGCAGGCGCTGGTCGCCCGCGCACTGGAGCATGCGGGGACCGTGATGCCGGGCTTCACCCATCTGCAGACCGCGCAGCCGGTGACGTTCGGCCATCATCTGCTTGCCTATGTCGAGATGGCCGGCCGCGACCGCGGCCGCTTTGCCGATGCGCGCAGGCGGTTGAACGAATCGCCGCTCGGCGCGGCCGCGCTTGCCGGCACCTCGTTCCCGATCGACCGTGCCGCCACGGCCAAGGCGCTCGGCTTCGACCGCCCGATGGCCAATTCGCTGGACGCAGTGTCCGACCGCGACTTCGTGCTGGAGACATTGTCGGCGGCCGCGATCACGGCGGTGCACCTGTCGCGGTTTGCCGAGGAAATCGTGGTCTGGACCTCGCCCCTGATCGGGCTCGTCCGGCTCAGTGACAAGTTCACCACCGGCTCGTCGATCATGCCGCAGAAGCGCAACCCGGACGCGGCGGAACTGGTGCGCGCCAAGACCGGCCGCGTCATCGGCGCGCTCACCGCGCTCTTGATCGTGATGAAGGGCCTGCCGCTCGCCTATCAAAAGGACATGCAGGAGGACAAGCAGGGCGCGATGGAAGCCTTCGCCGCGCTGTCTCTCGCGATCCGCGCCATGACCGGCATGGTCGAGGACATCGTGCCGGACGAGGCACGCATGAAAGCTGCCGCCGGCGAAGGCTATGCCACCGCGACCGATCTCGCCGACTGGCTGGTGCGGACGCTGAAAATGCCGTTCCGCGACGCCCACCACGTTACCGGGCGTATTGTCGCTCTGGCCTCGAAAGAGGGAGTGGCGCTGCACGAACTGCCGCTGAAGGCCATGCAGGAGGTCGAGCCCCGAATCAGCGCTGACGCGCTGAAAGTGCTGTCGGTCGAATCTTCGGTGAAGAGTCGGACGAGCTTCGGCGGCACCGCGCCGAAGAACGTGATGGCCCAGGCCAAGGTCTGGGCCAGGCGGCTGGAAAAAGAGCGAAAATTGGGCTGAGCGAGAAATTTCGCTGTCATTTCAGCGACGCCCGGCTCTCGCCAGAGCGTGGCAATCTTTGTATGGTGCGGCCCGCATTGGGGATTTCGACGTGACGAGCAAGAACAGCCTGACCCCGTCGGGATGGGCGATCATTGTGCTGGGCGCCGCCGCGCTCGCGTTGGCCGGCTGCGGCCGCAAGGGACCGCTCGATCTGCCGCCGACGGCATCGAACGCCGTGCCGCCGGCGCAGGCAGGCCGCGATACGGACGCCGAGCGCGCGGCGCAGCCGAGCCTGTTCGATCCGACCTATGGAGCGGAGGGCGGCCCGGCCGCGCCGAAGGGCGGCAAGAAATCCTTTATCCTCGATCCGCTGCTCGGCAATTAGTAGTTAAAGCGTGCCATGAACCATTTCGACTATCGCAACGGCGTGCTGCACGCCGAGGCGGTCAATCTCGTTGAGATCGCGGACGCCGTCGGCACGCCGTTCTATTGCTATTCGACTGCGACGCTGGAGCGCCACTACCGCGTCTTCAGCGAAGCCTTTGCCGGCGAAAAGACCGTCATCTGCTACGCGCTGAAGGCCAATTCCAACCAGTCGGTGTTGCGTACGCTGGCCAGGCTCGGCGCCGGCGCTGACGTGGTGTCTGGCGGCGAGTTGAAGCGGGCGCTGGCCGCCGGCATCGCACCCTCGAAGATCCTGTTCTCCGGCGTCGGCAAGACCGAGGCCGAGTTGCGCGCCGCGCTTGCGGCCGACATCCTCTGCATCAACGTCGAATCCGAGCCGGAGCTCGTGCTGCTGTCGCGGCTCGCGGTCGAAATGGGCAAGACGGCGCGCATCTCGGTGCGCGTCAATCCCGATGTCGATGCCGGCACGCATGCGAAGATCTCGACCGGCAAGTCCGAGAACAAGTTCGGAATTCCCATTGCCCGCGCGCGCGAGGTCTATGCCCGCGCGGCGAAGCTGCCGGGCATTGAGGTCACCGGCACCGACATGCATATCGGCAGCCAGATCACCGATCTCAGCCGCATGGAGACTGCGTTCCGCATCCTCGCCGAATTCGTGCAGACGCTGCGTGCCGACGGGCACACCATCTCGCATATCGACTTCGGCGGCGGCCTCGGCATCCCCTATTACATGGACCGCGCGGCGCCGCCCGCGCCCGACGCCTATGCCGCGATGGTCAAGCGCGTGACGCATAATCTCGGCTGCACGCTGATGTTCGAGCCGGGCCGCATGATCGTCGGCAATGCCGGCATTCTCGTCACCCGCGTGATCTACGTGAAGCCGGGCGATGCCAAGAACTTCGTCATCATCGACGCTGCGATGAACGATTTGATCCGGCCGACGCTGTACGAGGCCCATCATGACATCCTGGCCGTCCGCGAGCCAGCGAAGGGCGCGCCGACCATCGTTGCCGACGTGGTCGGCCCGGTCTGCGAGACCGGCGACTATCTCGCGCTCGAGCGCTCGCTGCCCGAGCCCAAGGCCGGCGATCTGCTGGCGATCATGACCGCCGGCGCCTATGGCGCGGTGCAGTCCGGCACCTACAACACGCGGCCGCTGATCCCGGAAGTGCTGGTCAAGGACGATCAATACGCAGTGATTCGCCCGCGTATCGATGCCGACGCGCTGATTGCGATGGACAAGCCGGCGCCGTGGCTCTGATGGGCTTCCAGTAGTTCGTACGGAGATCGTTGCGGCAGACTCCCGCCTCTCCGCAGGGAAAGAGGCGATCCCGGCAAGCAAGCCGAGATAGCGTCTACTTTGCGGCGTGACTGCCCTTAACACCCCCGCCGACGATCACGCCTGCGGCCTTCTCGATCGGCTTGATTGCGGCGGTGAAGTCGGATTCCGCGCCCTCGTCGCGGATGATGACTTCCCAGAGCCGGCCGACCGCTTCGGCGACTTCCATCGAGAGCCCCAGCGACTTCATTTCGTCGAGTGCGAGGCGGACGTCCTTCACCATCAATCCGGTGGCGAAGCCGAAGTCGAAACTGCGCGGCAGCACCGAACGGGGAAATTTGTCGCGGCTCGCCGTGTTCAGTCCCGAGCCTGCGTTGATGACGTCGATCATCACCGCGGGATCAAGCCCCGACTTGACGCCCATCACGACGGCTTCCGAGGTCGCGACCATCGCGGTCGCCGAGAGGAAATTGTTGGCGAGCTTCATGGTTTGGCCGGAACCGGGCTTGGTGCCGATGAAGAACACCTTGCCGATCACGTCGAGCGCGGGTTTCACCAGCTCGAAATCGGCCTTCGGCCCCGACACCATCACCGCCAGCGTGCCCTTCTCCGCGCCGCCGACGCCGCCGGAGACGGGACTGTCGATCTGCACGATGTTGTGCCTTGCGAGCAGGTCGTGAATCTTCACCGCCATCTGCGAGCCGACAGTGGAGAGATCGATGAAGCGCTTTGCGCGCTTGCCCTCGATCACGCCGCCGGCGCCGGTCGCAACCTCGAGCGAGGCCTGGAGCGAGGGCAGGCTCGCCATCACGGTCTCGACGCGGTCGGCGATGTCCTTCGGAGATGAGCCAGCCTGCGCGCCGAGCGCGACGAGCCTGTCGACGGCGTCCTTTCGCGTATCGAACACGATCAATTGATGTCCGGCCTCGATCAGCCGGCGCGCCATCGGGAAGCCCATCTTCCCGAGACCGATGAATCCGATTTCCATGGTCCGTTTTCCTTCCATTTCGTCATTGCAAGACGCGAAGCGCCGGAGCGGTCCATGTTCCAGCTTGCGGAACTATGGATGACGTCGGTGCGCTCGCAATGATAGCTTTGGCCGGCTGGCGAGCCGCCTCACTTGTCGAGTTCGGCGAACACCTCGCGCGCGATGCGGAAGCTGTCGACGCCGGCGGGGATGCCGGCATAGATCGAAACCTGCATGAATATCTCGCGGATTTCGTCGCGGCTCACGCCGTTGGTCAGCGCGCCCTTGATGTGCGCCTTCAATTCGTGCGGCCGGTTCAGGATCGAGATCATGGCGAGGTTGAGCATGCTGCGGGTCTTGCGCGGCAGTTCCTCACGGCCCCACACGGCGCCCCAGCAATACTCCGTGACGAGTTCCTGGAACGGCTTGTTGAAGCTGTCAGAGTTCTTCAGGGCATTGTTGACATAGGCCTCCCCGAGCACCGCTTTGCGGATTTCCAGCCCCTTGTCATGCGTCTTCTGGTCCATGATTTTTCCTCATGTGTTTAGGTAATGGTTCGGGGGGCACGTTACGGGGCCGAAAGGTCGCAGTCACTCCTTCGTGCTATGCGTATTTCCCGGTGTGGGTTACGTCCTGAAACGGATGCCTCACGGCCGCCACCGTGCTAGGCTCATCTACCGGCAACCCGGAGATTTTTTTGAGCGGCGCCAATTTCGACCCGTCCGAGAATTCGTCACGGCCTGCGCTCGACGGCGATGCGATCGCGCGGCTGAGACTGACGCAGGCTCTGCAGCGGGCAAGATACGCGATCGCGTGGGAACGGGCCTGGCCGCATCTGGCGCGGTTCCTCACGGTCGTCGGCCTGTTCCTGGTCGCATCATGGGCCGGACTGTGGCTGGTGCTGCCGTTTGCCGGACGCGTGGGCGGCGCTGCGCTGTTCGCGCTTGGCGCGGTCGCGGCGCTATTGCCGATCGTCCGCTTTCGCTGGCCGACCCGTGAGGAGGGCCTCAGCCGGCTCGACCGCGGCACCGGAATCCGTCATCGCCCGGCCACCGCGCTCGCCGACACGCTCGCCACGAAGGATCCGTTCGCACGGGCGTTGTGGCAGGCCCAGCGCGAACGCACGCTGGCCTCGATCAAGCGCATCCGCGCCGGCCTGCCTTCGCCGCGACTCTCGATCCACGATCCCTGGGCGTTGCGCGCGCTGGTTATCGTGATGATGGTCGCGACCTATGTCGCGGCCGGCGACGAGCGCGGCCTGCGCATCGCGTCGGCCTTCGATTGGAACGGCATCATGGCGCCGGCCAACATCCGGGTGGATGCCTGGGTGACGCCGCCGAACTACACCGGCAAGCCGCCGATCATCCTGTCCAACGCGAACCGGGAGGCCGCGGCGGCCGACGCCGGACCGCTGGCGGTTCCCGCGGGCAGTGCGCTCCTGGTGCGCTCCAGCGGCGGTACAATCGACGTCGTGGTCGGCGGCGGCGTCACCGAGGTCGCGGCCGCCGAGCAGGCGCCGAAGGGCACCAACGAACGCCATTTCAAGATCGCGAGCGACGGTACCGCGCATGTCCGCGCACCGGCCGGCCAGCCCGTGTGGAAGTTCGCCGCGACCCCGGACCGGCCTCCGAGCATCGCGCTGGCCAAGAATCCGGAGCGGCAGGCACGCGGCTCGCTCCAGATGTCGTACAAGCTCGAGGACGATTACGGCGTCACCGAAGCGCGCGCGCAGTTTGCGGCCCGCCCGAGCGAGACACCGAAGGATCCGGCAGGCGACAGCGCCAAGGCCGCGCAAGCTCGTCCGCTGTTTGATCCGCCACAGTTCCCGCTGGTGCTGCCCAATGCGCGCACCCGCAACGGCGTCGGCCAGACCGTGAAGGATTTGAGCGAAGACCCCTATGCCGGCGCCGACGTGACGCTGACGCTGACCGCGAAGGACGAGGCTGGCAACGAGGGCAAGAGCGAACCGTTCAACATGCACCTGCCCGAGCGGCTGTTCACCAAGCCGCTGGCACGCGCGCTGATCGAGCAGCGCCGCATCCTTGCGCTCGATGCCAACCAGAACTCGCAGGTGTTCGCTGCGCTCGATGCGCTGATGATCGCGCCGGAGTTGTTCACGCCGGAAGCCGGTTACTATCTCGGTCTCCACAGCGTGAGCCGACAGCTCGAGGCGGCGCGCACCGACGACCAGTTGCGCGAGGTCGTCGCCAGCCTCTGGGCGCTCGCCGTCACCATCGAGGATGGCAACATCACCGACGTCGACAAGGCGCTGCGCGCGGCGCAGGACGCGCTCAAGCAGGCGCTCGAGCGCGGGGCGAGCGACGAGGAGATCAAGAAGCTCACCGAGAATCTGCGCGCGGCGCTGGACAATTTCCTGCGCCAGCTCACCGAGCAGTTCCGCAACAATCCGCAGCAGCTTGCCCGACCGCTCGATCCGAATACGCGGGTGCTGAGCCAGCAGGATCTGAAGAACATGCTCGACCGCATGGAGCGGCTGTCGCGCTCCGGCGACAAGGATGCCGCCAGGCAACTGCTCGAACAGATGCAGCAGATGCTGGAAAACCTGCAAATGGCGCAGCCCGGCCAGAACGGCGACGACGACATGGAGCAGGCGCTCAACGAGCTCGGCGACATGATCCGCAAGCAGCAGCAATTGCGCGACAAGACCTTCAAGCAGGGCCAGGACTCCAGGCGTGACCGGATGCGCGGCAAGCAGGGCGACCAGTCGATGTCCGACCTGCAGCAGGATCAGGAGGGGCTGCGCGACCGCCTGAAGAAACTGCAGGAAGAGCTTGCCAAGCGCGGCATGGGACCCGGCCAACGCGGTGAGAAAGGCCAACGTGGCCAGCAGGGTCAGCAGGGCCAACAAGGCCAGCAGGGTCAGCAAGGCCAGCAGGGTGACCAGGGCGACGACGGCGCGGACGGCCTCGATCAGGCCGATTCCGCGATGGGTGATGCCAGTGGCCGGCTCGGCGAGGGCAATGCCGATGGCGCCGTCGATTCGCAGGGACGCGCGCTGGAGGCGCTGCGCAAGGGTGCCCAGAGCCTCGCGGAGGCCATGCAACAGGGCGACGGCGACCAGATGGGCGACGGTCCCGGCAATCGCGTCGGCCGCCAGCAGAGCGGTGGCAACCAGACCGACCCGCTTGGGCGTCCCTTGCACGGCCGCGAATTCGGCGACGATTTCACCGTGAAGATTCCCGGCGAGATCGACGTGCAGCGTGTGCGCCGGATCCTGGAGGAACTGCGCCGCCGTCTCGCCGACCCGTCGCGGCCCCAGATCGAGCTCGACTACATCGAGCGGCTCCTGAAGGATTATTGAGTTTCAACGGCTGCTCAGGCCGTCATCGCCCGGCTTGACCGGGCGACCGGGTATTCCAGAGGCGGATGTGATTGAGCCGAGACGCCGCGGCGTACTGGATGCCCCGCATGCGCGGGGCGTGGCGCGTGGGGCGAACGGTGTCTTCAGGCCGTCCTCGAGGATTACCCGTTCTTGCTCGCGGTGAGCGCATCCGCAACCGCGGTGCGGATATCCGCCACCGAGAACGGCTTCGTCACCACGTCATGCACGATGGCATTGAGGCCCGAGGCGCGTTCGCGCTGATCGGCGAAGCCGGTCATCAGCAGGATCTTCAGTTCCGGGAAATCCCGCGCTGCGGTGAGAGCGAGCGCGATGCCATCCATCACAGGCATCTGGATGTCGGTGAGCAGCAGGTCGAACGCGCCCTGTTCGTGCGCGAGCACTTCGAGCGCTTCGGCGCCGTCAATGGCGGTCACGGTCTCGTGGCCGTCCATGGCGATGGCGCGCGCCACCAGCGTGCGCACGGAGTCTTCATCGTCGGCGATCAGGACACGCGGCATAACGTTCGGTTCGTTCGGGGATGCTCAGGCCGGCTTCAGGCGTGGCCGCCGGCGAGGTCCGATTTGTTGAAGAAGCGTACATCGACATTGCGGCCTTCGGGCGGCGGCGAGGCGAGGCGCGACTTGAAGACGGCACGTTCGCCGGGATTGAGCACTGTCTGCTCCAGCACGGCATTCCAGGCGTAGATTTCAGCGCCCTGCGCGTCGCGAACCGAGAAGCGCAGCCGAGGCAGTTCGACCGCCTTGCGGGTCTGGCCGACGATCACGCCCTCGATCACCAGCACCGGCTTGCCGTCGACCGTCTCGTTGGTGATCCTGACGTCCCGGAACGCCAGTCCACGCAGATTCACGTCGAGACCGGCCATTCTGTAGAATAACGCGGTCTGCGGCAGCAGGTGCACCACATCGCTGCGCCAGACCACGAGCGCGATGATCAGCGCGCCCATCGTGGCACTGGCGGTCGGCAGGGCGCCGACAGTGGGCATGAAGCGAATGCGCGGCACGGACGGCAGGCGAAATAGCTTCCGCAGCCTGAAGCGAGACCTGGCCCGGTCGGCGCTCTGGACTTCGGCATCCTGCCGGGTGACCGCCGGCGACCCGCCGCTCTCGGAGGGCAGATCGGCCGAGATGGAGGGGCTCTCGACGAGTGGGATCTGCTCGGCGTCTTCGTGGCGCGCCATCGTCTCCCATTCGGCGGCGGGGTCGCAATCGGCCGACTCGCCGGCAGCCGCCAGCACGGGCACCGCCGCAGCCTCGATCGCATCCTCCGGCCGCGCCAGCCAGACCTCCTTGCAGCGGCAGCAGCGGACGCTCCGCCCGGCCTCGCCGAGAGTGGCCGCCTTGATGGCGTAAGATGTTGTACAATGCGGGCAAACGATGTGCATGGAGCCGATCTCCACCTTGTCTTTGCCCGGATGCTACAGAGCGACTGTTAACGAATCGGAAACCATGGCCGAAGCACAACCCTTTTGTGCGGTTCGCAGCCGGCCAAACGGACGGCGCGCCGGGGGTGCGGGGGTTTGGGCTGCGGCCCATCGCGGACGGAGCTAGCGCTTGGTTCGGTTCGAAAATGTCGGTTTGCGCTACGGGCTCGGCCCGGAGATTTTGCGCGACCTCTCCTTTGCGATCCCGCCGCACTCGTTCCAATTCCTGACCGGGCCGTCGGGCGCGGGCAAGACCTCGCTGTTGCGGTTGTTGTTCCTGTCGCTGCGCCCGACCCGCGGGCTGGTCAATCTGTTCGGCCGCGACGTCTCCCTGCTCAGCAAGGATCAGGTCGCCGACCTGCGCAAGCGCATCGGCATCGTGCTGCAGGATTTTCGCCTGCTCGACCACATGACGACCTATGAGAACGTGGCGCTGCCGTTCCGCGTGATGGGCCGCGAGGAATCGAGCTATCGCCGCGAGGTGATCGACCTCCTGAAATGGGTCGGCCTCGGCGAGCGTATGGACGCGCTGCCGCCGATCCTGTCGGGCGGCGAGAAGCAGCGCGCCGCGATCGCGCGCGCGGTGATCTCGCGGCCGCATTTGCTGCTGGCGGACGAGCCGACCGGCAGCGTCGATCCGACGCTTGGGCGGCGGCTGCTGCGGCTCTTCATCGAACTCAACAAGTCGGGCACCGCCGTCATCATCGCGACCCACGATATCACGCTGATGGATCAGTACGAGGCGCGGCGGCTGGTGCTGCATCAGGGACGGCTGCATATCTATGAGTAGGAGCGGCGAGGACGAGGTGTCGCTGGTGGATCTCGGGCGCGAACGCCCGCAGGTCCCGGCGCAGGCGCGCAACATGTCGCCGATTGTGCCGCGCGCCTCGATCTCCGGGCGCGCGCTGGTCGCGGTGGTCGCGATCATGACCTTCCTCGCCTCGATAACGACCGGCACGGTGCTGCTGGTGAGCGCGTCGGCGGCGGAATGGCAGTCGGAAGTCGCAAGCGAGATCACCATCCAGGTGCGGCCCTCGGCCGGCCGCGACATCGATCGCGATGCGCAGGCCGCGGCGGAAGCGATGCGGGCGCAGCCCGGCATCGTGCAGGTCCGCCCGTTCAGCAAGGAGGAGTCGGCCAAGCTGCTCGAGCCCTGGCTCGGCAGCGGGCTTTCGATCGAGGAATTGCCGGTGCCGCGCGTGATCGTCGCGCGGGTGCAGCCCGGCACGACGCTCGATCTCGCCGCCTTCCGCGCGCGGGTGACGCAGGCAGCGCCGACGGCAAGCGTCGACGATCACCGCGCCTGGATCGAGCGCATGCGCTCGATGTCCGGCGCCACGGTGTTCGCCGGCATCGGCATCCTGATCCTGGTGATCATCGCCACCATCATCTCAGTGTCGTTCGCGACGCGGGGCGCGATGGCGGCAAACCGCCCGATCGTGGAGGTGCTGCATTTCGTCGGCGCCGGCGACAGCTACATCGCCAACCGCTTCCTGCGGCATTTTCTCATGCTCGGCCTGGAAGGCGGGTTGATCGGCGGCGGCGCCGCGATGCTGGCATTCGGGTTTTCGGAATCGATCGCCGGCTGGTTTTCCGGCACGCCGGTGGGCGACCAGTTCGCGGCCTTGCTCGGCACATTTTCCCTGCGCCCGTCAGGCTATCTGGCGCTCGCGGCGCAGGCGCTCTTGATCGCGGCGATCACCGCCTGGGCGTCGCGGCGCACCCTGTTCGCGACCCTCGACGATATCGATTGACGCCGCGCAAACGCTTGCATTTGTCGCGCAAAACCGGACTCCACTTCGCTCGAAATCGCTCTTAAACTTGTTTTGGGGGAAGGACAGTCGCATCACATGAGTTTGCAGCCCGACGATACGTCGCCGAACCGGCGTGCCGCGCCGCCCCGGGGCTGGCTGCGCGCGGTAGTCGTGGTCTCGCTGGCGCTTGCCTTCGTCGTCGCGGCGGTCGGCTTCGTCGGCTTTCTCTCGCAGTTGCGCGGCGTCGAGGTCAGCCCGCCCCGCAATGCGGATGGGATCGTGGTGCTGACCGGCGGCTCGTCGCGTGTGTCGGATGCGATGGAACTGCTGTCGGCAGGCTATGGCAAGCGGCTCTTGATCTCGGGCGTGCATCCGACCAATGACGCGAGCGACATCTCCCGCTCGCTGCCGGACAGCCAGCGGCTGATAAACTGCTGCGTCGACCTCGATCACTCCGCCGTCAACACCCGGAGCAATGCGGCGCAGACTCGGCGCTGGGTGCGCGAGCGCGGCTTCAAGTCGCTGATCGTGGTGACATCGAACTACCACATGCCGCGGGCGATCGTGGAACTGTCACACGCGATGCCTGATGTCACGCTCATTCCATTTTCCGTCATCGGCGACAAATGGCGCGATGAACCCTGGTGGACGAGTGGCGCGACGTTCCGCCTGCTGTTATCGGAATACGCCAAATATGTCGCCGCGGAAGTGCGGGTGAGGCTGGCCGATGCCGGTCTCGACCTGACCTACGATCTCGGCGAGCCGGCGCCGCCCCCACCGGCCACCGCGCAGGCGAACTGATGCGTCAGGCACCGTCATTCCGGGATGCTGCGTCAGCACCAGATCCGGAATCTGGCGTTACGATGCTTCGCATCGCCCCGGAGCCCAGCGGCCTGGGGCGGCAATGGCGACGACCATATCTGGGGCGGCGGCGGCAGCGACATCCTGCAAGGAGAGGCCGGTAACGACACACTCTATGGCGAGGCCGGCGTTGACGGTCTCTACGGTGGCGACGGTAGCGACTTTCTCTCCGGCGGCGACGGTGACGACATGCCGGCATCGACTTGATCTGGGCCGGCACAGGCGCCGACACCGTGGATGGCGGAGACGGGAACGATACGATGTATGGTAACTCCGGAAACGATACGCTGACTGGCGGCGCCGGTTCCGATACCTTCTCTTTTGCCACGTCAGACGGCCCCGGTGTTGATGTCATCAAAGATTTCAATCTGACGGAAGATACGCTCCAGCTGTCCGGTTGGGGAACGGTTGGATTCAGTGACACGGTTGGGGGTCTGGAGTTGGACTTGGCGGGCGGCGAGGTGATCACATTGCAGGGCCTGCATGCGTCCGACCTCGGCGAGATACATATAGTGGGATAGCCGGCAGGGTGTGCCATCCTTCCCGATCGTGCCTGACGCGCGTTCGGTGAGCTTGGTCAGATCCAGGTCTGAGTCAACCTCTAGCTCAAAAGCTTACAGCGGGATGTCACCGAAGACCGTGGCACCCCGCTTTCAGAGGGAACGGCGGCGTCCGCCATCCGGCTGCCCTCGCGCGACCGCACCTTGCCGTGGTCGCCGTAACGATCTTTCACGAGTTGGATCGTAGCATCCGCCGCTTCCGAGTTGAGGCCGTCGGGCCGGAAGCATCACGGCAAGGTCGCCCTTGATCTCGGATTCCGACGGGGTCTATTCTGCCGCCCGTGAAGTGTCAGCCTTCAAATCCAAGGCCTATTGACGGCGGCCGCGTCGCCAGCACGAGCGGCCGTTCACCTTGTCCGGGTCGAGCACCTCGACATGGCTTAACCTCCGTCACGGCGGGCAAGGGACGTGACACTCGCCCGCGAAAGCCAGCGGAACCCTGCGAGAGGTCCCGCCAGATGTAACAGTGCCAGGTCATTCAATTTTGGGAATTGTTACACATCGCCCCGGAATGACGGTGTGATGCACAAGAGTATAGTTGATGGTTTCGATCTTCCTGCGCTCGCTCGTCTTCAACCTGCTGTTCTATCTGGTGCTGGTGGTGCTGTGCATCATCGCGATTCCGACGCTCGTGCTGCCGCGCGGCGCGCTGATGGCGCTCGCGGCATCGTGGGCGAATATCAGCTTGTTCCTGATGCGCGTGGTCTGCAACATCAGGGTCGAATTCCGCGGCGCCGAGAAGATTCCGAAGGGCGCGCTGGTCGTCGCCTCCAAGCATCAGTCGATGTGGGAGACCTTTGCGCTGCTGCGCTTCTTCGACCATCCGCTGTTCATCCTGAAGCGCGAACTGATGATGATTCCGGTGTTCGGCCAGTTCCTGAAGAAGGCGGGCATGATCTCGGTCGAGCGCGGCGGCGGTCCGCGCTCGCTGGTCAAGACGCTGAAGCAGGCAGGCGCCGAAGTGCGGCGCGGCCGCCAGCTCGTGATCTTCCCTGAAGGCACGCGGAGGCCGCCCGGCGCGCCGCCGAACTACAAGGCCGGCGTCGCCCAGATCTATGTCGAGACCGCCGTGCCGTGCCTGCCGGTCGCGCTCAATTCCGGCCTGTTCTGGCCGCGCCGCACCTTCATGCGCTATCCGGGAACGCTGGTGGTCGAATTTCTCGATCCCTTGCCGCCGGGATTGCCGCGCGACGAATTCCTCCATCGCCTGCGCGACCAGATCGAGACCGCGACCGGCCGAATCGTCGAGGCGGCGCGCGCCGAGCAGGCGCAGTTGTTCGGCGTGGTGCCGAGCCCGGCGAAGAGCTAACGCTTCGCGCGCGATTCAGGCGCGATCGACCCCGCTTGCCGGATGGGATTCGCGATGCAGCGGGGCGGCATCGTGCAGCATCATCGCAAGGCGATGCAGCTGCGGATCGCGGAAGCCCTGCTTCTCGATCGACGTCACCGTCGAGAGCACATAGTCGCGATTGTTGCCGGAGCGGCCATGGCCCTGCTGCACCAGGCGCAGTTGCTCAGACAAGGACAGCCGCCCGGCATATTGCACGTGGCCGCGATCGACCACGTAGGCGAGCGCGGCTACCCGCTCTCGCGCCTCGTTCTCGAGCCACACCGAGCGCATCACTTCGCGATAGACGTTGGTGGTCTGTTCGCGCGAGCGCAGATAGTCAATCGTGCCGCTGCGAAGACGGGCCGCGACGCGAAACGCGATACCGCGGCAGGCGCCGCCGCGATCGAGCCCGAGCACCAGGCCCGGCCTCTCCGGCGTGCCGCGGTGATCGAAGGAATAAACGCAAAGCGCGCGGTGTTCACCGATCAGCCGCGCCGGCACCTGTTCGATGAACTCGAATCCCGGCTTCCACATCAGGGAGCCGTAACCGAACACCCAGAGGTCGCCGTCTGAGAGTTCGGCCGAAGCGGAGGGATTTGCTGGCATTGCCGTGATGGGCTAGCAGAACGGGCGGCTGAAGCGAAGTGAATTCCCGGCTCATGCGGGCGCTTTGCTGCTTAGTTTTTGACAAATTCGCACGCCAAAGGAGGCCGCATGTCCGATATGACCTCCACACCGCGCCGACGCTCGCTTTGGGGCCTGTTATTCATGCCCGTCCTGGTCTTCCTCGCGGCCGTGGCGTGGAGCGGTTTCTGGTATTATGCCGCCTCCCAGGTCGGTGTGCAGGCCGACGCCTGGCGCGCCCAGGAGGCGAAGGCCGGCCGGGTCTATGACTGCGGCAAACGCTCGGTCGCGGGTTATCCGTTCCGACTCGAAATTCGCTGCGAGGATCCGAGCGTCACGCTGATTTCGCAGACCGCATCGCCGCAGACATCCTTCACCGGGCGGCTCGGCGAGATTCTGGTCGTGGCGCAGGTCTACGATCCTAAACTCGTGATCGCCGAATTCAGAGCTCCGGCGACGCTTGCCGAGCGCGGCGCGCCGCCGTCGCTGTCGATCAACTGGAGCAAGGGACGCAGCAGCGTCGTCGGGCTGCCGGCGGTGCCGCAGCGCGCTTCGCTGGTGTTCGACGATCTCGCCATCGATCGCATCGGAGGCGCGACGCCGATCGCGCTTGCGCGCGCCGGCCATGTCGAACTGCACGGCCGGCAGGTCGACGGGCCGGCTCCGGACAGCCCGGCGATCGAGACCGCGCTGCAGATCGCCGGCGGCAGCCTGCAGGACGTTCATCCGCTGCTCGCGCAGCCGTTCAACGCCGATATCCGTGCGAGGCTGACCGGGCTGAAGGATCTTTCGCCAAAGCCGTGGCCCGAGCGTTTCCGCGAGATCCAGGCTGCCGGCGGCAGCGTCGAGATCGTGCAGTCGCGGATCGAGCAGGGCGATCTCGTCTCGGTGGCCGCGGGCGCGTTGCGGCTCAACGCCAATGGCCGCATCGACGGCGAGCTGCAGATGACGGTTGCCGGCATCGAACGCGTGATCCCTGCGCTCGGCATCGACAAGATGCTGGAGGAGGGCGTGCCGCAGGCAACGCTCGATCGCGTTGCGCCGGGCGTGAAGACGCAGGACATTGGCAACCTGTTCGGCGCGCTGGATCGCATGATCCCGGGGCTTGGCAAGACGATCAAGCAGAACGCCAATGCCGGCGTCGCCGCCGGCATCAATTCGCTTGGCACCGAGGCGGTGCTCGAGGGCAAGAAGGCACGCGCCTTCCCGCTGCGCTTCGTCGACGGCGGCGTGTTTCTCGGGCCGCTCAAGGTCGGACAGGTTCCGCCGCTGTTTTAGAGCATTTTCGGTTTCTGATTGGGATCAGAACCGAAGCTCTGGATTGTTGTTTCGACGCGTTTTCTTCACGCGGCCGGCATTCGCTTCGTTTGAACACGCTATGGTTAACGTTCGCGACTGCGTGAATCAGATTCAATCAGAGCGTGTTCGTTAACACGTTGCATTCAGGCAACACTCTTCTGAAAAGACTGCTGATCGGCATTTCCCGCCTTTGCGCGTCCATATCCTGAACCCACAATCCGCCGTGTCGCATGCTTGGCTGGGTAACCGGGCTCCAGGGAGCCCTTGGAGGCTGGGATGATGAACGCGCGGCGAACGGGAGCGACGGCCTTGTGCCGGACGGTCGTCTTCCCGAGTTGGATTATCGCCTGGCTCGCCGCATTCGGCTCGCCTGGACTCGAAAACGCCGGCGCGCCAATCGCCGAGCAGCCGGCGCCTCCGGTTGTCGTCGCCGACGCGTCGCCCGATGCCCCGTGGGCAATCGGCTCAAGCAACGTCGATGTCGGTCGCGCCGCTGTCGGCAACGCCGCCGCCGGTAGCGCTGACCCGGCGACCACCGCCGCGCCGGAGACCGTGGCTGATACCGACACCACGACCAAGCACGAGGCAAAGCCGATTGTCGAGGCCGCGTTGGGCGATCCGGCGCAGGTGGTGCAGCCGGAAACGCAAGCCGCGCAAGAGCCGGCAGCAGGCGCGCCAGATCCGCAGGCTCGCGACGCGAAGGAGCCTGTGCGCTCCATCGAAATTCTCGACGAGTGCTGGGTCGTGGACGTCTGCGTCGACCGCTACCTCTGGGCGCTCTATCAACGGACGCCCAAGGAGGACAGCCTCAAGGTGCAGGACAAGAGGAAAGTGCAAGTCAGGAAGAGGGGCAGAATGGTGACCGTCACCAGAACGTTCACCAGGCTGGTCGATCAGGATTTCACCTGGAAGGACCCGAAGGCCGCTGCGAGAGTTGGTATGCCCATGGCTGACTATGTGATCGGGGGCATGGATCGACGGTTCAAGCTGAAGCTGTTTCATGTGCTCCACGCGGCGGAGCAGGCCGGCCTGTCGCCTGGCATCACCAGCGCATTCCGCGATGACTATCGTCAATCGATTGCAAGCGGCCTCAAGGCAGCCAGCGACAGATCGTATCATGGCGGCAGCTCCCGCGGCGGCTACGGTCATGGGCTTGCGGCCGATGTCGTCAGCGTCAGCGGCGCGACGCGCGATGAGCGATGGTCGTCCTCGGAAAAGCTCTGGAAATGGATCGATGCACACGGGAAGGAGTTTGGAATAGCGCGCCCCTATCTCAACAGGGATCCGCCGCACCTCGCGCCGACCGACGGCAAGGAATATGCCGCTCACCGCGGCGGCAAGACTCAAACGGCGGGATTGTCGGCGAAGAAGCACAGCCGGGTCGCGGTACGAGACAATCATCGCGCCGCGAAGCGCCCGAAGACTGCGAGATCATCGAAGGTGAGAACGACCTGACCTGGATCACGGAACATCCGCGTTACGCCGGAGGCGAAGCTCCCGGCACCGAGCATTTCCGGGTTGGCCGATGAGCCCGGCAACGATGCTTTCCTCGGCACAGGCTCGCGTAACTCGGATCGCGGGGATGCGCATGACCTTTGGGCTTTCGAGGCGGAGGCGGCTGCGGCCCGTGCATCTTGCCATTGCGGGTCTGTTCGCGCTGATCATGATGGGCGGCGGTGCGGACGCCAGAGGCGTTGGCAGCGCCCGCGCGGTCGAGTCCATCGCCTCTCGCGAGGCCGGCGAGCCGGTGCTGGCAATCGTGTCGCTGCAGAAGCAGCGCATCACCATCTATGACGCCCAGGGGTGGATCCTGCGGGCACCGGTGTCGAGCGGCACAAAGGGGCGAGAAACGCCTTCCGGAATCTTCAGCGTCATCCAGAAGGAAGCGGAGCACTATTCGAACCTGTATGACGACGCCTTCATGCCGCACATGCAACGCCTCACATGGTCCGGCATCGCGCTCCATGGTGGCCCCCTGCCAGGATACCCGGCGTCACATGGCTGCATTCGAATGCCCTTCGACTTCGCAGACCGCCTGTTCGACATGACACAGCTGGGCTTGCGGGTGATCGTGGCGCCGACGGACGTAGCGCCGGTCGAGACCGTTCACCCGCTTCTGCTCCGGGCCAAGCCGGATGCCGGTGACGCGGCCGCTGCGCGTATCGCCGAGGCGAATGACGCGGCCAGGAAGGATGAGCAGGCCAGAGGCGCCGCCGGACGCGCCTACCGGGAGTCCATGCAGGCGACGGTGCCGGTGCGCGTGGCGGAAAATCTGAAGGCCAAGGCCGATGCGCGGTTGGCCGCCGTCGAGGCTTCGCTCGGCTCTGCAAGTTCGGCCGATGCAAAGCAGGAGGCAGAGGACGCCAAGGCGAAGGCGGCTGCCAGCGTCGCCGAAACCGACGCGAAATTGGCTGCCGCGAGGGATGAACTGCAATCGAAGCTCGACGCTCTCGCGGCCGCGCGCGACGCCGCCAAGGCCGCGCAGGTTGCACGCGCCGCGGCAGCCGCGGCGGCACGCCAAGCCGCCCGCGAGCTGGCGCCGATCTCGGTGTTGATCAGCCGCAAGACCCAGCGGCTCTATGTGCGGCAGGCCTTTGAACCCATCTACGAGAGCCCGGTCACGATCCAGGATGCCGATCGCCCGATCGGCACGCACGTCTTCACCGCAATCGAGCGCGTCGGCGGCGAGGCCGGCGCGCGATGGAATGTCGTTTCATTGGAGAACGGGCGGCCGCGCGGCGCCGAAGTCGAATCTCCGTCGGAGCCGGACCGCGCAAAGGCCGCGCTCGACCGCATTGTCATCCCGCAGGAGGCACTCGACCGCATCGCGGGAATGACGCCGCGATCTTCGGTAATTGTCACGGACGAGGCATCGAGTTCGGAAACCGGCAAGGGAACCGACTTCGTGATCGTGTTGAGCGACGAACCGCAGGGCGGCATCAAGTTCCGCCGCCGCCGTCCGCCGGCCGGTTTCGGTTATGTGCGCTCGCGCGAACGCTTCCACTACTGGGGCTCGACCTTCAGAAGCCCGCTCTCCATGTGGTGAGATTGAACTAGCGTGCACCAGCCTGGTGCGTCAGCTCATATCGGTTCGCAGCTCTTCATTCGTGGCTCCTGGCTTCGTCAGACAGCACTTGCGCGGCGCCGCCGATGCCGCGCCGAAAGGCTTCATCGAAGCTGACGCCACGAAGCTGCCAGCGGTGCGGTCGGCCGGGACGGTCAACCTGCCATTGCGTGGCCCACCCAAGGTCTTCATCCTTCCAGACCAGACGTCCGACCAAGGCAATTTCCGCGCCCTGCCCGGCAACCGAGACCAGCGTCGAGGACGGCGTCCTGCTCAGATCCGTGCCGTTGATGTTCGCGCTTGCCAATGCCGGCGCGGTCGGGAGCACAATGTTCATCCCGCGCCTGGCGGCCGCCGCGCGCAGCGAGTCGCGCTGTAGATCGGATTGCGTTCCATCCGACGTGACGATGAATTTACGCGTGCCTTGCTCCATCTCGACAAAGACCGCAAGCACTGGACGGTTTGAAAGCCACGGCTTCGAGCCAAGCGCCTTGAGCACGTCGTCGATCTTCTCCTTATCGAAGTCGACGGTCAGGTCGAATGGCCGATCGCGGGTACCTTGCTCGTCGCGTTTGGGCTTGCCGGAAAATTGGTCGTGATACTCGAACGCTGCGACAAAATCCTTTGCCCTTGCCTTGTAAGCCGCCAACCGGTGGTCGCCCGCGAGCCTTTCGGCCCCCGATACTTTGATGAGGGCGTCCTCCAAGCACGACGCAAAGCCGATCATGCGATTTGCCTCGCCCTGGCCGGTCACGACAGTCTGTGCGCGATAGAGGTCTTCCGCCGCCCTTGCAGGGTGAACGCTGCAACACGCCAACGCAGCTGCAAGAACCATCCCGATGACGGCGCGTGCCGTACCAAACCATACGAAGCGGCGCTGCCGTCTTATGTTGTGGGTAGCAATCATGAGATCTCCCGGTTTTGCGATTCGCCCGAGACGATGCTTCAAGCATTGGTCAGATTTTGTGGAAATGCAACCTGTCCGAGAGCCGGCCGCCACTCACGCCATCATGGCATCGAACTCCCGTTCCCGAGCGAAGGGATACCGGTTTGCGTGAAGAAAACGCGTCAAACAAGAATCCAGAACTTCAGTTCTGATTCAATCAGACCGATAATGCTCCAAGGAGCCTGGAACGTCACTATGTCCAAACCCTCGATACCCAACGCGCTGCTACCGTTTGACGAACTGGCCGAAGCCATCAAGGGGCGCCGCTCCGCCTATGGATTGATCAGCGGGCTTCGGCTTGACCAGGCCGCCCCTGGCGAGGCCTGGTCGAGCCTGCCGTACCGTCCGGTCTTCGTCGGCGACACGGAGACCGGCGTGCTTCACGGCGGGGTCGTCACGGCTATGCTCGACGAAAGCTGCGGCATGGCCGTTCAGCTCGCGCTGGATGGTACGCGCGCGATCGCCACGCTCGACCTGCGCATCGACTATCAGAAGCCCGCGACGCCGGGCCTCGACATCAAGGCGCACTCGGTTTGCTACCGCGTCACCCGCTCGATCGCCTTCGTGCGCTCGACGGCCTACCAGGAATCCGAAGGCAGTCCGGTCGCCACAGCAACGGCCTGCTTCATGGTTGGTGCGAACCGAACCAACATGCTGACGGACCGGTCGATTGATTTTCGTGCGCTGCCGACGCTGGAAGCCCCGGAAGATCCGACCAGCCCATTCGCCAAATGCCCTTTCGCGCGTTGTCTCGGCATCCGCATCGGCGACGATGGCACGCTGGTCATGCCGTTCTCGCCAAAGGTCATCGGCAATCCCATCCTGCCCGCCATCCACGGCGGCATCACCGGCGCGCTTCTCGAAACGACGGCAATTGTGAGCGTAACGCGCGAGCTCGGCACCTTGGCGCCGCCCAAACCGATCGGCCTGACCATCAACTACCTGCGCTCGGGCCGCGCGCTGGATAGCCATGCGAAAGCGTCGATCGTCAAGCAGGGCCGGCGCGTCGTCGCCTTCGAAGCACAAGCCTGGCAGGACGATCCGTCCAAGCCGATCGCCTCGGCCTTCGGTCATTTCATGCTGAGGCGTATACCGGACGTCGATGAGGAGTGAGCGCCACGAGCTGCGCCCCGCTGCCCAGCGGTTCGATTTTCCAGTGGCCAATTCGGGGCTAACGCGCGGCCAGCTTTCCATACGCCGCAATGGCCCGCTTGAGATCGTCAACTTCTTCGCAAGGAATGAGGCAGAGAGTCTCGAGCGCGCCCACGAGTTGCTCGGCCTTGGCCGGCTCGCCAAGCACCAGGTAGGCCTCGCCGAGATGTTCATGCGCGCTGCGGTGTCGCGGGTTCAGGATCAGCGCCTGCTGATAATGGCCAATGGCCGGACCAAGCTGACGTTGCCGCCGATAGGCATAGCCGATGTAGTTCTGGATATCGGCGTTATCGGGATCGTGTAATGCGGCGAGTTCGAGCGCCGCGATGGCGCCCTTCCAATCCGCCGCGGCGAGCGCTTTCTTGCCTGCCTTGAAGTCGGGGTCGAGCTGCGCCCAGTCGGCATCCGATGCGAGTGATGGCATGGTGGTGCAGATCGGCCAGGCTTCCGGCGCAATTGCGGGCTCGGCTCTACGATCCAGGCTGCCGAACAGCGTTTTGGTCCACCACTCTGGCGGACCTTTGCTGTAGAGGGTGGCGCCGGCGACCAGCGCGCCAAACACCGTAGCCGCTGCGATCGCGCGGATCATCATTGTCTTCTCGCCATCGATGGCCGCGTGGAGTCGGGGTCAGTCGCTCGAAATCTACTTGCGCGCATCACCGACCGTGGCATCTCGATTCAGGTATGCCTTGGCTTCACGGATTTCCTGCCGTTCCGTATCGGCGTTCCTGGTTAGCTCGACCAGCTTGCCAAAATACTCGGTTGCCTTCTGGCGATCGCCAGCGCCGTCGGCGGCACGGGCGGCCCCGTAGAAGCCGCGATAGCGGTTGGGGAACTGCTTGAGCTCGGTCTCGAATTCGCTCAGCGCGGCTGCGGGCTGTCCGACCTCGAAAAGCAATTCACCGAGCAATTCGCGGGAGGGAAAGAGACGATTTTCCATCGCCACGTGTTTGAGGCTGGCATCCTCGCTGTCGGCGGCCGCCCGCATCAGCTTGAGGGCCCGATCGCGGTCGCCTTCTTTCAGTGCCACCCATGCGGAAACGGCAAGCATCTGCTCTTCTGTTCGGTCGGCCCAGTAGGACTGGTCGGCGCGCTGCAGGGTCGCGCGCAAGGCCTTCATCGCCTCGATCTCATCCTTGGCGCCTGCGAGATCGCCGGTGCGCGCCATGCCGAGACCGCGCGTGAAGCGGATCAACGAATCCGCCATGGGATACTGGGTGGGAATCATGGGCAGCGCGGCGGCGCCGGCCCAGTCCGCCCGTTCCAGCACATAGCGTGCCGGCATGGCAGCCTTGGCGGTGAAATTGACGAAGTTGATCGGTCGATCGCCGCGATCGGCGGTGGCAAGTGACTTCTTGATCATTGCATCGGCCTTGGCGTCCTGCGCGAGCTGCAGATGCGCATAGACGGTAAAATCCGAGGCGTGATAATAGTCGGGCTGGATCTCGAGCGCCGTAGCGTTTGAGGCGATGGATTCTTCCCAAAGCCCGACCATGGAATAAATGTGCGACGGCATATGCCGCGCATGCGGCACGGCCGGCGCAATGCCGGCATAGCGACGGGCCGACGCAACGCCCTTTTCGGCAAGTGGGGCAAAATCATAGGCGTGAATGAGATAGTGCGTCACCCCTGGATGTTGCGGGTTCTGCTCGAACAGCTTTTCGAGAATTGCCGCGGATCTGAGCTGGTTGGCGTAGGTGAGATCCTTCTTCGGCGCCGAGGCTTGCAGCGTCAGCGCATAGTAAGCCTGCACCTCGTAGTCGTCGGGATAGGTCTGCGCCATCCGCTCCATGGCGGCGTTGTAGGCCGCCAGACGGGCATCTACGGCGACCTTGTCGTGGTCGCGGAAATAGGCGCTCAGCGCCTCGATCCAGTCGCGCTCACGCTGCGTCTTCGGCCCGGCGGCCCGCGCCTTTTCCAGTGCGTCCCAGGCTGCCTGCGCGTCGGCCCGCGTCGGCGTGGTTGCCAAGGTATTGCCGAGGAGGTCCATCGCCACACCCCAATGGGCCATGGCACACGTCGGATCCTGCTGCAGGATTGCTTCGAACTTCCGCCGGGCGATCAGGAACCAATACGAATGCAGCATGGCGACGCCGCGGTCGAACTCGGCCTGCACATTGGGATCGCAAGAGGTAGGGAATGTCACCTTGCCGAGCTGCTGGTCCTGCTGGCCGATTGCGCTGCTTGCGAGTGCGGCGGTGATCAGTCCGGTGGCAAACAACATCCGTGCCGACTGAGCGCTCATCGTAAGTCTCCTCTCCGGCTTGTAACCGATGGCGCGCGGGCCTGCCCCAACCGACCGCCCGCCTCGGGTCTACTGCTTCCTCCGATTCCCGCTGTTCGATTGCCGCGCAAGTGTGTGACAAGCACATTCTCTCGCGCGCATCGGATCGCGCCCAAGACCAGCTTCAAACGAAGTACGCAAATGTTGCCCGCCAAAGGGCGCGGTCGTTGCCCTTAAATACGCGAGAGCGGCGGCGCGTCTCGGCGGCAACCCGTCATGGAAGATTATCCCACCTCTCGCGCCGCTAAAAGAGCAGGAGGACTTCCGTACTTGGTCCGCCGGCCAACTGGCCGCCCGAGAAGTTGGGGGAAGCCGGGGACTCCGGCAGTCTGGTGGAGGCAAGCCCGTTGGCTGATTTGGTGATGTTCATGCTGACGTCGCCACGTGGCGTGACAATCTCGACGTCGTCTGATGCCCGCGAATTTCGATCTTAGGAGGCATCCAAAGTGACGGGCAAAAAAAGGCCCGCTGTTTGCAGTTGCGACGCCGTCTCTCAGGTCACATCCGAATCCTTGCCTCGGGGGGCACAGAGCCGCAATTTCCGGCGGGGCAAAAATCAAGAATGAGTCGCAACTGCCGGATCAGTCGCGTTCGAAGACCTTGGCGCCGGGGTAGATCCGCCTTGCGTACGCAATGACGAACGCCCGGTCCTGAATCTCCAGGAACGGAGTTCGGATCTTGCATGACCCGACGATGAGGTGCCATAGGCCATTAAGCTTCTGAATGTTGACGTGCATTTGAATGTTCCTCGAACAACCTGCATTCCAGCAAACACATGCTTGTCGCGACCGTCTTGCGATTCAATCCTCGGAACGGTGATCCTGATTACAGATCGGAACACTGCTCACGCCTGCGATAGAACGACGGCGACTATCATTAGTGTAGGACTCGGCCGCGGCCGTTCAATTGTACGAGGGTATGCGCGGGGCATGAGAAGGGATGAAACAGGGTATACAAAGGTATTGGATGTCCGTCCCGGAGAGCGGAACTGCGGACACCGCTCTCGGCCCATTGCGTCGACTTTTGCGTGGTTGCTTTGCGCCGCTCTTCCGGGAAAGTGAGCCGGATCGATACATCAGTGCGCAATCCGGGTGCGGCAGGACGACCCGACGGGCAAGTCCCTCGAAAGCCCGTCCAGTCCTCGCACGAAAAATATTCGGCTTCCGTCGGTTGGGCAAATCAGTTGTTCAATTCCGCCCGTCTCACTCGATTGAGGGGCGCTTCGCGATCGTCACGGGTGTTGGGTTGAGATGCGCTGGACGCGGAGTGTGCAACTGACGCGTGCGCGTGAAGTGGACGGCGAAGTGGTATGGTCCTGACGTCCAGCATTATTTCTGCCGCGGAAAAGACGGAGGAAAGCCAATGGTTCATGGATCAGTCGCGATCAGATGGAAAGTTCGGCCAATGCCACGCCGCCGAAATTGATCGGCGTTCCTCCAGCGCGTCACGATGTCGAGAAACATCCGTCCTACCTTCTGAGCCGGTGGTCCTTGGTCTATGGGCGGAGGCTTCGAGGGCATACCGGCGGGCCCGCAAGCCGGAACACCGGACGTAACGCTGTGTGTACCTACGTCCGCAAGGCGGGAACCAAGATTTCCTTCGATGCGACGAAACAAAATCTGCCGGGACGAAACCATTTTCCGGCGTTCACGAAACCATGGTGAAACCGCCGGCCATTAGGAACGGTTGTCGGAAGCGACGGGCTAGGGGGGCCATAAAGAACGACAATCGCGATGGGGCGAAGCCATGTCAATTCGCAAAGCTTTTTTAGGCGCTGCGGCGATCACATTCACGCTCGGCGCCGTGCAGCTCGCTTCAGGTCACGACCTCGTAAACCGCTGGCAGGCGGTCTCTGAACAATCAAGCCAGATCGTCAATCGCGCCGGCAAGGCAGATTATCTTGCCGACCGCAAGCCTTTCGCAGTTCCGACAAGAACGGTTTCTCTGCGCCTGAACGATCTCGCCGACACCTCGGTTTTACTGCGTATTCCATTTGCAGAGGTCCGCACCCCGAAGCCGCCGACGCTGCTGCGGAATCAGAGCCGCAAGCCGACGCTTGCCTGCGAGCCCATGGTCAGCGCACTCACGGAGGTCGCGAGTCTTCTGCCGCCGGGCCGCTGCGTGACCTGATCGGCTCGATCCTCACTGTTCATGTCGCAGACCGGAACGCGAGCGCTACCAGCCGACGAAATTCCTGCTGTTCCTGATCAAGGGGCGGCGTTAGCGCGCAACGCAACCTTCTAAGCTGGAAACGGACATGGCATCGGCCTTGGCCAATGTCCGGTCCTGGCTCGAACCGGCGCTCGACGATGTCCGCTCAAATGTCGGGTATTCGGAGTGAAGCAGACGTCTTGTGCTCGACCTGAGTCTTACTGGTTTTGACCCGTTGCGGACATTGCAGAGAATTGGCATTGTCGCGCGATGATCAACAATTGGCTTGCCAATATGCGCACGTGGGCTGTCTGTTTGATTGCTTATTGCGCTGCTTGCACTAGCGCAGTCGCCTGTGTGTTGCCGGGAACACCAGCATCATCAAAAGGCATCCTCTTCGAGCATGTCCCGACCGATATCGACGCACCGGTTATCGTCGAAGCGACCATCTATAACGCAACGGATAATGTGAGCTTCGCGTATGACAGAACTTTCGTACCTGTCACACTAATGAAAGCGCGAGTGGATCGAGTGATCAAGGGATCAATCGATACCAAGTACCTCATGATATTCGTGTCCATGGACAGCTGCGCCCACGTTGGCGTCGGACGGGGAATCGTTCTCGGAACGCTCCGGGACGATCCTCAGCGCGGGATTATGTTGGAAGCAATCCAGAAGGCCGACAGGCGCGACTGGTCCAAAGAATTTTTCGCAAAACAGGCAGCAATTCATGATGCTACAAAGTGCTTCAGGAACGAGTTCGGGGCCCGTGAGTGCCGCCTCCCCGGTATTGGTCCGGAATCAATTCAGCCCTAATACCCAAAGCGGGTCCGTTGTTGGCCCGAAGCGGCGGTCGACGATGTCCGCTCAAATGTCAGGTATTCGGGGTGAAGCAGAAATCTTGTGCTCGACCTGAGCCTTACCGGTTTTGACCCTGGCTGTGTGAAAACGCCGTGCCGCTGTTATGATTCTCCCGGTGATTCTGGGGGGATTTGATGAGGCGCTTCGTTGAGGAGGCAGATCGTGGGCAGTGGACGCTTTTGCCTGAATGCCTCGATGAGCAATGGCCTGGCGCTGCGCAAGGTCTGGCCTCGCCCGACCAGCAAGTCTCCCTATGGGGGCGACGCACTTCCTGACGAAAACGCTTCCAAAAGTAGCCGCCGAGATGGCGCTTTCGGTCCTGGCCTGCAATCTGACACGGGTCATGAACATCATCGGAATCAGGCCGTTGATCGCTGCGATCGCAGCCTGCGCCCCCCGCATTTGGCTCTCACAGACGATCTCCTCCAGGACGTTTTTACACGACCAAGACCCGTGGCGGACGTACGGCTAGTCTCGGAATGACGTCAGTCATCGCAATGAAAACACCGCTCATCCGAACAAATGGATCCTGAGGCCGCCTTATTGGGATATGGCCCGCGGCACTTCCCGTTGTGCTGCGTGGCCTTCAAAAAAGGAAAGCGGGAAACCGAAGGTTAAACCCGCGCGAATCTCGTTCACCGAGCGTCGGTTCGTAAGTGCATGACGTATCGCGAAGTCGATACTGAGATCGTCGCGCACTTTGTAGATCATGCCGACCAGCCCTGAGAACGTTTCTTCCCTTCCAAACTCGTTCTCATAGAAAACCTCGGCGACGGGACGAACCGTCCATGTCGACGGTCCCTCTATGATGGCACTAAGGAAGAGTTCGCCGTGGTGATCCCGGGTGAGGGCAGTCTCGGCATTCAGGTGGATGGTGCCCCAATCCCAACGCTGCGAGACGATGCCGGCTAGGCTTGCGCCGATGCCTGAGTTGCCCGTGCTGTCCGGAAGAAGGACGCCAAATTCGGTCGCAACGCTTGGACCGGTCTTGTCCTGCAGGCTGCCAGGCACAATTACATGCTTAAGGAACGCGCCCGCCGCGGCCAGACTTGTGGGGCCCGCCTGTGAAAGTGGCGTCTGTCCTTGGCCTTCGAAGACGGCTTCCCAGTCTTCGGTTAAGCCGTAGTTGATGACCGTGGCCGGCGCGATCAGCGTGGTCCCGCTCTCGTCGCGCAGGGGTCCGGCCGGCTGCAATTCAATCTCTATCTCCCCCTTCTTTGCGACGGCGGCATCAGTACCGTCGAAAGGCCGATAGGCCTGCGCAGCGCTAGCCCAGGCGAGCAGGGCGAGCGTGACTGACGGGAGCCTCGGGAATTTTCGTGAGCGTCGGTATTTCATAGACATGCGCGCTTTCCCGACAATCGATCAAGGCATTGGCTTGAACATCCAAATCGCCGCCGGCTCCGTCGGCCCTCCACGGACCGCGACCAGCAGACGATCCATTTCCGCCACGAACAGCGACGTGCGCGCGCCCGCTGACGTGGGAATGCGTGTCATATGGCGATATGTCGTGCCCTTCGTTTCGAACACGTCGACGAAACCCGCGCCACAACTGACATAGACGCGGTCGCGTTTTGGGTCGACGAAGAGATCGTCAACGTCGCCACAGGTCTCGGTGGCCGCAACTGGCTTGCCTTCGCTGATATCGAGGACGACAAGCTCAGGCGGATCACGGAAAGCCACGAGGAGCCGGCTTCGATCCCGATCGACGGCCATCGCGAAATTGCCGCGCTTTGCCATAGGCCAATTGGCGACCGGCTTGCCAGAGTTTCCGTCCACTACCGCGACCGCGTGGGCATTGGGCAGGTTCACGAAGATTCGATCTTGGACGATCTGGAAACTTTCGGGATGCGCCTTCAGGGGCGTATCCCAGAGCTTACTTCGGGTCGAAGGGTCGATGAAGGCTAGCGCACCGTCGCCGTGGCCGATCACAATACGCTTGGTGGTAGACTCGATGCGGATGTTGTCGGCATCGCTTCCAAGCTCGAGCCGTCCTATCGCTTTGTATTCGTTTCCGTCGAACAGCCGTACCGAACCATCGTGAGCATTGGCGACGAAGAGCGTGTCAGTCGACGGCTCGTAACCCACTCCTTGCGGTTCTTTCAGACCGCGAATGGTGCGGCTCAAGCTGCGGTTGGCAAGATCGATAACACCAACGCTATCGTTGCCAAGCTCGGCAACGAACAGCCGCTGACGCTTCAAATCGACTGCCATATGATCGATTCGGCCGCGCACGTTGCCGAGGGAAATCTTTGCCTCAATCTCGAGCGGAGCGCCGTCGGTCGATTGCGCAGAAGCCGCGGAGTCGGCGAGACCCGTGACGCTCACGACGAGCGCCACGATAATGATCTGGAACAACTTGTCTGAGAAATTGGAGCTGTAGAAAGAAGACATGCTGCGCCCCTGTGAAATCAGGCGCGATTCTTGGGCATGTCGCCTCGCGGGGAGACCGCTATCCCCGTGGGTCAAATAAACGTCCGGCTGCCCAATCTGTCAATCGGTCTCGCACAATCCCGGCGCGCAGTACGTAACCAACCAGACATTGGAACTTTGTGGACTTCATCTGATCTTAAAACGGGCGGCCGCAAGCCCCCGTTCGGATGTCTCCTGTTGGCCCGAAGCGGCGCTCGACGATGTCCGCTCAAATGTCAGGTATTCGGAGTGAAGCAGAAATCTTGTGCTCGACCTGAGCCTTGACCCACAGCCGACCTCTCGGCAGCGCCTCGGCAATTTCATCCAGCATAAGCGTAGATTGCTCGCTTGGCCCTCGGAATAACGATTACCACTCCAAGGCGTCCGTGCGAATAAAAACTCCCCGGTTTCGAGATTGCGTTGTCCACCAGTGCTTCAACAGCCGGATCAACCTCAATTCCAAAGCCGAACCGGTTAAGGTAGCCTGACAACGTCACTCCCATGGGTGTTTCATGCCACGCTGAATGCGTTCGTTGCGTGCCAAAGCGACGCTCTACATTTTCGGGTCGATAAAAGAAGCCAAGACCCTCATCAGCGATCCTGTTGGCGATTGCATCGGGCAGATTGTACGTGAGAATGCCAGTCTCATTGTCGCCCGGCAGATGTAGAAGAACTGAGCCCCAAATTTGTTGGTTCGAATATAGAATGCCGGTCACTTCGAGATCGGCCGGCATGTGGTTTATCTCAAATCTATGTTCACTGAATTTGAACACGCCGTACAACATCGCAAGGATAACGACGATCGGCAGCACGCAACCCAAGCCAACGGCTCTGACACTTCGCACAAAATGCTCTTTAGTAGTTGCCACAGTTCTCTTCGCGCCCCAAGCGAGCAGGTTGTCTATCTTTTGGTCCCCTAAGATCGTTATGGCAAGATAGGTAAAATGCGATGCAAGGGCCCGTTGCGGCTTGAGTCCTGCTGTTTGAAGGATGTCCGCCTTTGGGAGTCGCGATGACGGTGCACTTAATTTCCATGGCGTGACAACAGATTGCTGATTTCGTTCTCGATCACTGATTTGCCCGACGAGGCAAGTCTTCGCATGAGAAATATAGTGTTTCGCGTTTGACCCAAATCAGGTGTTGAATCCGCCCGTCTCACCCGATCGAGGGGCGCTTCGCGATCGTCACGGGCGTTGGGTCGAGATGCGGTGGACGCTTGAGCGTGTGACTGACGAGCATGCGTGAAGCGGACGGCGAAGTCGTGTGGTTCTGACGCCCCGATGCAGGTGTCAAGTCAGCGAGAAGCAAGCTTCTCACTGGCGACGGTGACAACAAAGCTGGTCTCACCGAGAAGAGCACGAAGGACACCGTAAAACCATCGCGCAGGGAAAGCCGGGTTGTTTCCGGTAACACCTGTGGTCCTACCCCCGTGCTTTTTGTTGCACGGGACCCATGGGTGCGATCGGCACCCGGCTTTCCCTGCGCCCTCTTCAAGAAGAGGGCGGCCAAGGCCAGGCAAACCTCGGACAAATCATGTTGCGAGAACGCGAAACCGTGCGTGGATTCGTAAGGCGGGCAAAGCCAATGGGTGGCGCGAAGCGCCTGTCAATTCAACACGCGCTTGCCGTCCGGGCTTGGACTGTCGAGCGAGAACGTCGGCACGTCGATCTCGAAGCGCTCGCCGCTCTCGCTGACCATCTGGTAGCTCCCGGTCATGAAGCCGGAGGCGGTCGGCAACGGCACGCCGGAGGTGTACTGGAAGCGCTCGCCGGGCGCGAGCACCGGCTGCTCGCCGACCACGCCTTCGCCGCGCACCTCCTGCTTGCGGCCGGTGGCGTCGGTGATGATCCAGTGCCGCGTGCGCAACTGCACGGTCTCCGTGCCGGAATTGGTGATGACGATGGTGTAGGACCAGAAATATTCGCGCCGCTCGATCGACGAACGCTCCGGCATGAAGTTCGGCTCGACGGTAACTTCGATCTGGCGGGTGACGGCGCGGTACATGCGGTCGATTCCGATGGTCTCCAGCATGCGTATCATATCGAATTGGGCCACTGGAACCAATCGATTGCCGCTGCGGCGAAAATCGATCCCCGTCGACCTGACCTATCGCGTTTTCAACATAGTTCCATCCTAATGCGCGACCGCGTGCAGCCCGAATCCGCGCCTTGTTTGCAAGTCGTGGACCGATAATATCTTTTCCGCGCGGCGCGCGCGGAGATCCCGCGCCCCGATACGGTGCCTGATGAGTTCGATTGCGGATCAAATTGCCGGACCGCCCGTCGCGGACGCCCAGGCTAAGGCCATGGCGGCCGCTCCGGCGATCACGCTGCCGGCCACCGGCGAGCGTGAACTGCGGCTCGACCTGTTTCGCGGGCTCGCGCTGTGGCTGATCTTCATCGACCATTTGCCGCCCAACATCCTGACCTGGTTCACGATCCGCAATTACGGATTCTCCGACGCCACCGAGATATTCATCTTCATCTCCGGCTACACCGCCGCCTTCGTCTACGGCCGGGCGATGCTGGAGGCGGGATTCGTGGTCGCGACCGCGCGCATCCTGCGCCGGGTCTGGCAGATCTATGTCGCGCATGTCTTCCTGTTCACGATCTTCCTTGCCGAGATCTCATACGTCGCCACATCCTTCGAGAACCCGCTCTACACCGAAGAGATGGGGATCATGGATTTCCTCAAGCAGCCCGACGTCACCATCGTCCAGGCGCTGCTGTTACGCTTCCGCCCCGTCAACATGGACGTGCTGCCGCTCTACATCGTGCTGATGCTGTTTCTGCCGCTGATCCTGGCGCTGATGCGATGGAAGCCCGACGTCACGCTCGCGCTATCGGTGCTGCTGTATGCCGTGACCTGGCATTTCGATCTCTATCTGTCGGCCTATCCGAACGGCTTCTGGGCGTTCAATCCGTTCGCCTGGCAGTTGCTGTTCGTGTTCGGCGCGTGGTGCGCGCTCGGCGGCGCGCGGCGGATGTCGCGCATCCTGTCGTCGCCGGTCACGATGTGGATCTGCATCGTCTATCTGATCGCAGCATTCTGCGTGACGCTGACCTGGTACGTGCCGCAGCTCGGCCACATCATGCCCAGGCGGATCGAGCAGTGGATGTATCCGATCAACAAGACCGATCTCGACGTGCTGCGCTTCGCGCACTTCCTGGCGCTCGCCGCGCTCACCGTGCGCTTCCTGCCCAGGGACTGGCCGGGGCTGAGGTCACCCTGGCTGCGACCTTTGATCCTGTGCGGCCAGCATTCGCTTGAGATATTCTGCCTCGGAGTCTTCCTCGCCTTTGCCGGACATTTCGTGCTTGCCGAACTGTCCGGGGGTGCCGCACTGCACGCGCTGATCAGCATCTGCGGCATCCTCATCATGTCGGGCATGGCGTGGATCATTTCGTGGTACAAGCATTCTGCCGACAAAGGTGCGTCGCGAACAAAAAGCACCGGCGGCAACGCCGATCTGGCGGGAGGGGGAGCGTGAAGTCCGTCTGGACGATGCTAGGCATGACGCTGCTTGCCGGCTGTTTGACCGCCGTCCCGGCGCGCGCCGAAGAGGCGGCCCAGCCGCAGCCCCAGCCCTGCGACGTCCCCGCCTACCTCCTGTCCAGCGACAGCTCGCTTCCGAGGGTCGCCGATGTGGTCAAGCGCGGCCAGCCGCTCAACGTGCTCCTCGTCGGCAGCCGCTCCTCCACCATCCCCACGCAGGAGGCGAGCGCCTATCCGGCCAAGCTGCTGGCGGCGCTGAAGGACAGGCTGCCATCGGTCCAGATCAATCTGTCCGTAGAACTGTACCCCTCGAAGACCGCAGAGGAGACCCATGCGTCACTTGTTAAGCTCGTAGAGGCAAAAAATCCTACTCTGGTGATTTGGCAGACCGGCACGGTCGATGCTATGCGGTCGATCGATCCGGATGACTTCCGCAGCGCCATCGATGAGGGGGTTGTTGCGTTGCAGAATGCCGGGACTGACGTGGTGTTGGTTAACCTGCAGTACAGCCCGCGTACGGAGACGATGATTTCCGCGCCGCCATATCTCGATAACATGCGCGTGGTGGCGCAGCAGCACGACGTCCCGCTGTTCGACCGGTTCGCGATCATGCGCTACTGGAGCGAAGCTGGAGATTTCGACCTGTTCAGCACCTCGCATGGGGTCGAACTGGCCAAACGGGTTCATGCCTGCATCGGCCGCGCGCTGTCGAAATTCGTGATCGATGCAGCCCATCTGGATCAGGCGCAGCAGAATTAGGGAAACAGAGTTAATGAGTCCTCACCGCCCTTTTTGCCGGAAGCCACGGCGAGCCCTGTCCGCAGTCGCGGCGTTGCTGTTGCTGACGCCCGGGTCGGTCGCGCCGCTTTGCGCGCAGACGGCGCCGGCGGGCCAGCATGCCGCGCTGTCGCCCGGTTCCGGGACCGAGGCCGCGAAACCTGATGCGGCGAAGTCCGAGACAGCCGGCGATCGGGCCAGCCAGCCGCCTCCGCGGGGCATCACCGAAAAGGCAATCGACAAGGTGAAGGAGGTCGCCAAATCCGCGAGTGACATCTTCAACCGTGTGCCCTGCCTGCCGCCGAAGGGCGTGATGACGTCGATGGGCTCGTTGTCCCATGTCGCGAGCAAGCTTGCCGCAGGACTTCCGGTCAAGATCATCGCGTTCGGGTCGTCCTCGACGCAGGGCTACGGCTCGTCGTCGCCGGAGTTTACCTATCCGAACCGGCTTGCCGCGCAATTGCGCCGCCAATATCCGACCGCCGACATCACCGTGATCAATCGCGGCAGGGGCGGCGAGGACGCGCCGGAAATGAAGACGCGGTTGCAGACCGAGGTGCTCGACGCGCATCCCGATCTCGTGATCTGGCAGGTCGGCACCAATGCGGTGCTGCGCAATCTCGATTTCACCGAGACTGAAAAGACCATCGAGGAGGGCGTGGCGCGCATCCAGGCTGCCGGTGCCGACGTGGTGCTGGTCGATCCGCAATATTCGCCGCGCGTCATTGAGCGGCCCGAAAGCGCAAGGGGAATGGTGAAGCTGCTCGGCCGCATCGCCGCGCTGCGTCACGTCGGCATCTTCCCGCGTTTCGAGGTGATGCGCGACTGGCACGAAAGACAGTCGATTCCGATCGACAAATTCGTCATCGCCGACGGCCTGCACATGAACGACTGGGGCTATGCCTGTTTCGCGCAACTGCTCGGCGACGACATCATCCGTTCGGTCGGCCAGATCAAGGTCGGCGCCCACGTGCCGGCCGATGTGCGGGCCAATAGGCCGATGTGATTGGCGCGAGCAGGGAGTAGCGAACCGCGAATGGTGAAGATGTTGTTCGCCATTCGCTACTCGCCATTCGCCCTCTACGCCTTTTCCAGCGCCTGCTCGAAATCCTCGACCAGATCGTCGGCATGCTCGAGCCCCGCGGAGAAGCGAACGAAGCCTTCACTGATGCCAAGCTCGGCGCGGGCGTCGGGCGTCAGGCGCTGATGCGTCGTGGTCGCGGGATGCGTGACCAGGCTCTTGGCGTCGCCGAGATTGTTCGAGATCCGCGAGATTTTCAGCGCGTTGAGGCAGCGGAAGGCCCCGGCCTTGCCGCCCTTCACCTCGAAGCCGACCAGCGTCGAGCCCGCGCGCATCTGCTTGCTGACGGTCTCCGCCTGCGGATGGTCGGCGCGGCCCGGATAGACCAGCCGGGTGATCTTGGGGTGCTTGGCCAGCGCGTCCGCGACCTTGGCGGCGTTCTCGGTCTGCGCGCGTACCCGGACGCCGAGGGTCTCCAACCCCTTCAGCAGCACCCAGGCATTGAATGGCGACATCGACGGGCCGGTCTGGCGCATGAAATTATGGATGTGCTCGGCGATGAACGCTTCCGACGACAGGATGATGCCACCGAGGCAGCGGCCCTGGCCATCGATGTGCTTGGTCGCGGAATAGACCACGACGTCGGCGCCGAGCGAAAGCGGAGACTGCCAGATCGGGGTCGCGAATACGTTGTCGACCACGAGCCGCGCGCCGCCCTGATGGGCAATCTCGGCGATCGCCGGGATGTCGAGCACGTCGAGCGTCGGATTGGTCGGGCTCTCCAGGAAGAAGGTCTTGGTGTTCGGCCGCACCGCCTTCTTCCACTGGTCGAGGTCGAGGCCGTCGACCAGCGTCGACTGGATGCCGTAGCGCGGCAAAAGATCCTGCACCACATAGAGGCACGAGCCGAACAGAGCTTTCGAAGCGACGACGTGATCGCCGGCCTTCAGCGGCGCCAGGATCGCAGTTGTCACTGCGGCCATGCCTGTCGCGGTCGAGCGCGCGGCTTCCGCGCCTTCGAGCTCGATCATGCGACGCTCGAACATCGCAATCGTCGGATTGGAATAACGCGAATAGATGAAGCCGGGATCCGCGCCCTTGAAACGCGCCTCGCATTGCTCCGCGCTGTCGTAGACGTAGCCCTGGGTGAGAAACAGCGCCTCCGACGTCTCGCCGAATTGCGAGCGCAAGGTGCCGCCATGGACCAGGCGGGTTTCGGGACGATGGCGGGACGCAGACTTGGATTCAGACATGTGACCTCCGACGCGACCGCTCTCGTCAGGAGAAACGGTCACAAAAAAACCGGCCCGGAGAAACCTCCACAAGCCGGGATCACATTGTCCCCGGCCTGTTTAGCGACTTATTTTACGTGGCTGCAAGCCGGCCGGCTCAAATCACCACGGGATAAGTCCTGCTGATATTCGCTCGCGCCCTTTCCGTCAAGGCGGCCATCGGATAACCCGTAAAAGCCCATATTTTGGGGGTTGGATGGCCGCTCCGGCCATGATCTGGAGAAGCGGTTGCATTTTTCCGGGAAGATCGTGAGAGAGCAATCCCGAGGGACCACGCCGTGCCGTTCACGCTGCAAGACGAAGCCAACGGAATCCTGCCCGACCGCATGATCGCGGAGCTGGCGGATGCGGGCCTCATCCTGCCTGCCTATCCCTTTGTCGAGAGCCAGATCCAGCCGGCAAGCCTCGATCTCCGCCTCGGCGACATCGCCTACCGCGTGCGCGCGAGCTTCCTGCCCGGCCCCGACGCCACGGTGGCCGAGCGCATCGACGAGCTGAAGCTGCATGAAATCGATCTGTCCGACGGTGCCGTGCTCGAGACCAATTGCGTCTACATCGTGCCGCTATTGGAAAGCCTCGCGCTGCCGCCCGAGATCGTCGCCGCGGCCAACCCGAAAAGCTCGACCGGCCGGCTCGATGTCTTTACCCGCGTGATCGCCGACGGCACCCGCCGCTTCGACATGATCGGCGCCGGCTATCACGGTCCGCTCTACGCCGAGATCAGCCCGAAGACGTTTCCGGTGCTGCTGCGCGAGGGCTCGCGACTCTCGCAGGTACGCTTCCGCATCGGCGACGCGATCCTTAATCCCGACGAACTCGACGCGCTGCATGCCGCCGAACGGCTGGTCGATAGCGACGATGCCGATCTCAACCATGGAGTAGCGCTCTCGGTCGATCTGTCCGGCGAAAGCTCAGGGGGCTTCGTCGGCTACCGCGCCAAGCGCCACACCGGTGTGGTCGATGTCGATCGACGCAGTGGCTACGCGGTCGATGAGTTCTGGGAGCCGATTCCGGCGCGACCCGACGGCAGCCTGATCCTCGATCCCGGCGAATTCTACATCCTTGCGTCCAAGGAAGCCGTGCAGGTGCCACCGGATTTCGCAGCCGAGATGGTGCCGTTCGATCCCCTGGTCGGTGAATTTCGTGTCCACTACGCCGGTTTCTTCGATCCCGGCTTCGGCTATGCCGGCGCCGGCGGCAAGGGGGCGCGCGCCGTGCTGGAGGTGCGCTCGCGCGAGGTGCCGTTCATCCTCGAGCACGGCCAGATCGTCGGCCGCCTCGTCTATGAGCGTATGCTGAAACGCCCCGACGCATTGTACGGCCAGCGGATCGGCTCGAACTACCAGGCCCAGGGCCTGAAGCTGTCGAAGCATTTCCGGGTTTAGCTCACTGTAGTGTGCTCTCGCGGTTCGAGTGGCCGCTTTGCGGCTCCTCGTCGTGGGGATTATCATCGGCGAGTACATCGCGGGCGTCGTGCAAGAGAGCCGAAAGGTGGCGATATGACCGGTGAGCAAAACGCCCAGGAGGCGCAATGGCGACGCTGGCGCGCAGTCGCCGATCTCTATCATGCCTTCTTCACAGGTCTCATTCTCGCCGTGGTGACACGGCGCGGCGCGGCCGATGCCGCCGAGTTCGTGTTTCGCGTGTTTCGCCGTCAGCAGCAGGAGCGCTTCCTCCCCGGCCTGAAGAAGCTCGGCCTCGACCATCTGCCGCCGCCGGTCGCGGCCGCGCAGTATCACTATCTCTCCAACTGGATCGGCGGCGTGCATGTCGAATACATGTACGAGAACGACCGCAAGGCATGGATCCGCTATCCGCCGCCGCGCTGGATCTGGAAGGGCACTGCGATCTGCGGCGTGCCCGGCGAGGTCTCGCGCGCGATGCTGCGCGGGTGGCACGCCAATAACGGTGTCGCGCTCGGTGACCTCCGGCTTGGCTTCGTCTGCACCAAGCAGAGCGTCGACGGGCAGGACGGGCTCGAAGGTTATTACTGCGAATATGATCATCCGCTCGAGCTCGAGCAGCGCCTCGTGTTCGCGCGTCATCTTGAGGCGCCGCTGTTCGATCCCAAGACCGCGCCGGCGTTGCCGGTCGAGAGCTGGCCGAAGCCGCGGCTGGAGAAGGCCTATCGCAACTATGCGATGGAATATGTGAAGACCGCGGCCCCCGTGATCGTGCAATTGTTCGGCCCGGAGGATGCCAGCTATCTCCTGCATCTCACCGGCAAGTTGGTTGGCATGCAGTATTTCGACGAGGTCGCAGCAGCTCTCGGCGCAGGCCGTGGCGGCGCGAAGGAGTTTGCCAGCTTCCTGAATGCGCTCTTCCAGTCGCAGGATGATGCGGCCGAGATCAGCGAATCCGAGGGTCAATTCGAGCTTCGCCAGCAGAACTGGAAGCTGATGGCCGACGTCGCCGACTATCACCCGGCATGCGCCAGCGTGCTGACGGGCCTGTTCGAGGGGCTCGCGGCCGGCTGCGGAAGACATATTCCGGTGCATTTGAAGCCAAATGGCAGCGCACCGCTTGTCTGGTCGGTCGGCTAGCACGGGCGCGAAGACCCGAGACGTAAAGAATTCGCGGCCGGAACGATACGAGTGAGCATCGTCACACCGGCGCCTGTGGCTCGCCTGCAATCGCGCAGGCCCCCTCTGCGTCACGCGCACGTGGAATTGATCCCCGCCATGGTAGGGAAACACACGTGGCGCGGCTCCCAGACTGCGCGCGGGGAGTTGAAATGTCCGATCTCGGCCTCGCCGAAATACCTGTCGACAAGGAAGAACGCCCGCTGCCGCCGCCGGTGACCAGGCCGGCGCGCAATGCGCTGCTGGACGGGCCGATCCTGCGCACGCTGCTCTGGCTCGCCTGGCCGAACGTGATCGCGCTGTCGGCCGGCACCTGCGTGGTGATCGCGGAGACCTCCTATATCGGCCGCCTTGGAGTCGAGGCGCTCGCCGCGATGGCGCTGGTGTTTCCCTGCGTGATCCTCACCATGACGATGTCGGGCGGCGCGATGGGCGGCGGCGTTGCATCGTCGATCGCACGCGCGCTTGGCGCCGGCGAGATCGATCGCGCCTCGACGCTCGCGGCGCATGCGTTGCTGATCGGGCTGACCTTCGGCCTGATATTCATGCTGGGCATGCTGATCTTCGGGCCGCGCCTGCTCGAACTGCTTGGTGGCCGCGGCAAAGTGCTCGAGCTAGCGGTCGCCTATTCGCAGATCTTCTTCGGTGGTGCGATCCTGCCCTGGCTGATGAACACCATGGCCGGCATCCTGCGCGGCACTGGAAACATGAAACTGCCGTCGACCATGATCCTGTCGTCGGCGGTCTGGCAGATCATCCTCGGCGGCACGCTTGGGCTCGGCCTCGGCCCGGTGCCGCAATTCGGCATGCGCGGCGTCGCCGCGGGCTCGCTGATCGCCTATTCGATCAGCATCGTGGTCATGGGCTGGTACCTTTTCTCCGGCCGCGCCCGCGTCATCCCGAAGATCAAGGGCCTGCGCGTGCAATGGGCGATGTTCATCGACATCCTCAAGGTCGGCGCGGTCTCCTGTTTCTCGCCGCTGCAATCGGTGCTGACGATCTCGATCTTCACCCACATGCTGGCGCAGTTCGGCACCGCGGTTCTCGCGGGCTATGGCATCGGCGCCCGGCTCGAATTCATGCTGACCTCGGTTGCCTTCGCGGTCGGCATCGCCTCGGTGCCGATGATCGGCATGGCCATGGGCGCGGGGCGGACCGCGCGCGCAAGGCGGATCGCATGGACAGCGGGCACGGTGTCGTTTCTCTCGGTCGGCGTGATGGGCAGCTTCATCGCCGTTTTCCCCGACCTCTGGGTCAACATTTTCACCGATGATCCCGCCGTGCGGACCACCAGCCATCAGTATCTTTCCACTGCCGCGCCGATGTATGCGTTCATCGGCCTTGCAATGTCGATGTACTTTTCCTCGCAAGGCGCGGCGAAGGTGTTGGGTCCGGTACTGGCCCAGACCGCGCGGCTGATCTTCATCGCGACATGCGGCTGGTGGCTCTCGACGCAGGAGGCGACCGCACAGAATTTCTTCGTGCTTGCCGCCGCCTCGATGGGCGTGCTCGGTACGCTCTCCTGGCTCAGTGTAGTGCTGACGCGGTGGGGCAAGCCAGCGCCGCTCGCCAAGGTGCGGCCGGCGCTGTCCTGAACCTCTCGCGCACGGGTTACGCTGCGCTCTTCGCCTTCGCCGATCGCGCCAGCGCGGTCTGCATGGCGGCTGCGCCGAGGTCCATTTGCGCGTCCATATAGGGCGCGATCTCGTGCGGCAGCACGTCGGCGATCCATACGATGCGGCAGCGGCCGTCAACCTCGGCGAACACCTGCGCCGACGCCGAATGCTGCTTCAGCCGCTCGCTCGTGATCGCGTAAACCAGCCGCTGCCGCTGGTCGTCGCTATCGACCAGCGTCTCGCGCGCCACGGTGCCGTTGGCAAAGGTGACGATGCGCACGTCGCCCTCGAGTTGGGTGTCAGTGACGAAGCCCGGCACCAGCCGCGTATGCAGCGCGCCGAAATCGCGCAGCGCGTCCCAGACGTGATCGGCCGGCGCATCGATAGGGATATTCTTGTGAATGGAAGCCATGGGATCGGATCCTTGTTCATGCACGTAAAAAATCGTCACTGCGAGGAGCGAAGCGAAGAAGCGATCCACGCCTCAACAAGTGGAAAGATGCATTGCTTTGCTTTGCTCGTAGTGACGGTGGAACGTGTGCCGCACCTACGTGGACACCGCCTCGACATTGTTGCCGTCCGGGTCGATCAGGAACGCGGCATAATAGGTCGGGCTGTAATCCTTGCGGTGGCCCGCCGCGCCGTTGTCCTTGCCGCCGGCCTTCATGCCTTCGGTGTGGAATGTCTTGATTGCGTCGTGGCTCGGCGCGCGGAAGGCGATATGGGCGCCGGCAGGGGTCGTGCCATTGTGCAGGTGCAGCCAGAGCGCGGGCTCGCCCTTCGGGCCGAAGCCCGCGCCGTTGTCGTCGCGTGAGCAGAGGACAAAGCCGAGCGGCGCCAGTGCGGCGGTATAGAAACGCACGCTGGCGTCGAGGTCGGCGACGCGCAGTCCGATGTGGTCATACATGAGGAGTCTCCGGGTGATCAGCGCGTCGGTGACGCGCGGGCTGGAGAAACCCTAGCTAGTGCGCGGCAAGGCGTTCTTGGAAAATCTTGCGGTCACCCCGCGACGCCTGGCGGAACTTGCGCGGCGAGGCGCCGGCGGCGCGGTGGAAGCTGCGCACGAAGTTCGAGAGATCGTTGAACCCGACATCATAGGCGATGTCGGTGATCGGGCTGTCGTCATCGGCGAGCCGCCGCGCCGCATGGCGCAGCCGCGAGCGGACCAGATATTGATGCGGGGTCACGCCGAGCACAGCGGAGAACAGCCTCAGGAAATGGAACGAACTGAGGCCAGCCTGGTCGGCGGCATCGTCAAGGTCGATGTCGCGGTGCGAATTGGCTTCTATCCACAACGCGGCCTCCACCGCGCGGCGACGATCCCGCAGCGTGGCGGTCAGGGCTCTTGCCTTGCGGTCGGACACAACCTCGACAAAGCGGCTGGCGAACAGATGTCCGACCTCGTCGAGGCCGACATCGCTGCTGCCAACTGCTGCCGTTTGCGCAAGCTCGCCCAGCACCATCAGTTCCGGCAGCGGCGGCACCGAGCCAACTTGCCAGACCGCCACGCGGTCACCGATCGTCTCCACCAGCTCCGGATCGAGGAAGAACGACAGGCACTCGTCGCCGACCACGTGGTCGTGCGTGCAGGTGTATTCGTCACCGGGATGGCCGACCAGGGTCGACCCCGCCACCAGCTCGTGGAAACGGCCGCGGCAATGGCAGCCGAAGCTGCCCTTGCGCACATAGGACACCGAATGGCAGGCGAATTGCTCCGCAAACGGCTTGTCGCCGGGCTCCGCGCTGCAGCGAAACTCGGTCACCGATATGCGGTCGCGCTGCAACAGCGTGGTGCGGTTCATGCAGGAAATTTAGGGCTGCGCCCCGGGCGGCGCAACCGATAGCAGCACGTCGAACAGCGTCTTGCTGATGGCCGCATTGGCGCCCTCGATCGAGAACAGCCCAGCGGCACGCCCGCAAGATCGCAGTCGTCGCAACTTCGGATAGGATCATAACACCATCGTGAACGCGCGCACCTGGGATCCGCCCGTCCCGTTAAGGGCGGAGACGACTTGGCGGACGGCCCAGTCTCAGGTATTCATCTCAGTCAGGCGGGCGTAGTTCAATGGCAGAACGGCAGCTTCCCAAGCTGCATACGAGGGTTCGATTCCCTTCGCCCGCTCCAAATCAGATATCTCCGCAAAGAGCGCGCGTAAGTCAGCCATCGCCCGTCAGGCGCTCGATCGCAAGCAGCGATCAGGTGACATCTGCGATCGGTTCAACTGGTCCGCAGCATCGAGGGGTCGAGCGCGGGCAGCCTCATCGGGTCGAACGGCGCCAGATTAAGAGTGTGTGCCGCGCCGTCAGCGATCAATTCGGCCATCGCTTCCCCGGTCGCGGGTGAGTTGAGGATACCCCAGACGTTGTGCCCGGTCGCGATATAGATGCCCTCGCTGCGAGGGACCTTGCCAATCAGCGGCAAGCCGTCCTGTGTGACCGGACGGAAACAGGCTTGCCGCGCCACGATTCTTCCTGCGCGGAAAACCGGCGACAACCGTTCGGCGATTGCTTGCAGGCGGTCGATTGCCTCTGATTCCGGCTTTACCGCGGCGGGGTCGATCGGTAGTGGGACTATGTCGGACAGGGCCGTGATGTGGGTGCTGCCGTCCGCGCGCGGAAACACCTCGACGCTCACGACCTCGCCGGTCTCATCGTGATAGTCCAGAAATAGCGCGTGCGGGGGAACGTCCGTGCCGGTATCGTAGATGAGGCTCGGACTGCGCTGCCCAAATACTGCCGGCAAGCTCATCCATTCGGCCGCCAGCAGCGACCAGGGGCCCATCGCGACCACGATGGCATCCGCTTCGATGACGTCGTCGTCAACTTTGACGAACCGCACGGTTTCATCGTGGCTCACCACACCTGTGACGCGTCCGCGGCGCTGTTCGGCGCCATGCGCTTGGGCGGCACGCATCATCGCGAAGGTAAACTTGCGCGGATGAACAATGGCCGTCGTTTCGGTGGTGCCAAGCTGCCCTGCAATGACCACGCCGTCGGACAGCCAATCAAGCTCCGATGGTTTGTGGCGGCGCGGATCATGCCGGGACACAACGAAGCCGCTGTAAGCGGTCATGGGACGATAACCCCAGTCGTCGGCAATTTCCTTCGGCAACGCGGCGTGCAGCTGAAAGCTGCGTCGGGCCAGCGCGTCAAGCGGCGTGCCGGCACACCAGTCGAGTGCCAGGAAGCCGCCAGCCTTGCCGGAGGCGGCGGCCGCCACCTCGGTGCCGTCAACCACAATTACCTCGACGCCGCGTCGGCTGAGGAAATAGGCGGTGCAAGCGCCAATTACGCCCCCGCCGCAAATCACAACCCGCATGTCTTCTCCGCTTGCAAGCCGTCAATAACCGCCACCGACCTCCCGGAACGCCAAATGCTAACGCGCGAGCTATCCTTTTGTCTCCTTGAACTCGTCGACCTCCCTTCCGATATCGATGCGCGGAGCAGACGGAACGATCTCTCCAGCCTAGCCTTCTGGTCCTGACAAGGGCATCGTTGAGATCAGAGAGCATCTTATGGATGCTCCTGTCTTACAGGATGGATTGTTTGGCGGAAACGGCGGCCTGTGATCAACTAACTAACTAAAGCGCGATGAGAATACTTAGGCTGAATCGTCATCGCGCTTTGGGTACTTGTTTGAGCATGATCTCCGCGCAACGCTACGCGTTTGTCGCGAGGGAAAACCGCTACACACTTTTCCGGATCATGCCCCAGAAGGGGTCTTGAGGCGCTAATTCGCGGCCTTGTGGAGCGTGGATGAAGGGAATCGTTCGGGTACTGCCGTGGGCTATTTCTTTGGTTTGCCTGATTGGATTTGTCGCGTCGTTCTCTGAACTTCAGCGAATGAGAAAGCGTTTTGGCGAGGTGACGAGGCACGCTTATCACGACCATGCGGACGTTCGGAATTTCATCATTGGAACGGAGATGAACGCCTCGGATAGGCCTGTTGTCATCGTAGGCGACAGCATAGCCGAGATGGCACGCTTCCCAGACAGACTCTGCGGTCATGCTGTAGTCAACGCCGGAATTGGCGGTGCCACTATTTCAGAACTGGACAGAACCGCCAAACGCTTGTTGATCGGACACGATGTGTCGCTGTTCGTTGTTCTCGCTGGGACGAATGATGCCAGCTCGCCCACAATTGTTGCAGATTACTCTCGACTTCTTTCAACCCTCAAGCCGCAGCCCGTGCTAGCTGTCTCAGCGACCAAATTTGGCAACGTGAACGAACTGACGCGCGTCGCGGCCGACTCTGCCGGAGTGCGCTATGTCGATGCAGCTTTCAGTGACTTTCTTCCGAACGATGTGCACCCTAGTCCGGCCGGATACAAAGCATGGATGCCCAAGGTCATTCAGGCGATCAATGCGGAATGCGGGAGGTAAACCCGGGCGCGCCGGCGCAGGGAAGGTGAGGGGAGCGCGGGTTGCGCGGTGTTGGGATCGACAATTGGCCTGGTCCGCTCAACAACGGAGCTACTTGAGGTCTGGGCTCGGTTCGGACTAAAGTCGGCATTCTTCGGTGCAGTCCACCATGGGGCAGACCTCGCGCCTATTGCGGGAGTAGACCGCGAAGGCTCGGCTTGCATGGCGATGGGGCAAGGTTCGCCTGGTGCTTCAGAACCCACGAACAAGGGGCAAGCAGGAGAGGTTGACCGGCCTCGGTCTCACGCGGCTGGTGCACGCGATCGCGCTTACTTTCGCGATCGGCTCCATCTATTTTGTAGCGGCGCGGCTGAGCCTTGCGCTGCTGACTAAGCCAGAGGGCGTAGCGGTCTTCTGGCCTGCCGCAGGCGTGTCGGCCGGCGTCCTCATTGCTCTCGGCTTCCATGCGCGATGGCCGGTCATTTTCGGCACGGTGGCTGCCACCATATTGGCGAATCTGCTTGGCGATCGAAATATCTGGGGGGCCGTTCTGTTTGGCCTGTGCAATGCCGGCGAAGCGGTGCTCACGGCATGGCTCATCGAACGTTTCTATGGTCCTGATTTCACGTTGAGCAAGCTGCTCAACATGGCGGGATTGGTCGCTGCGGCCATCATAGGGACCGCCACGTCCGGCATTGGCGGCGCGATCGTGTTCAGATTTTTCCACAACTCGGCAACGCCGATGTGGACGACTTGGGAGCACTGGTTCGCATCCGATGGACTGGGAATTATTGCGGTCGCGCCATTGGTGATCGAGCTAGCTTCGGCGGCACGCGACCGGCCACCGCTGAACGAGCTCCTCGAGGGCGCTCTGACAGTCGCCGCGCTTGCACTCGTGAGTGCCCTTGCCATTTTCCTCCGGTCGGACCTGCTGGCGAATGTTGGTCCGGTCGCGGTCTTGTTCGCCCCGATGTTGTGGCTCGCAGCGCGATGCCGGCCAGTCTTCGCCGCCGCGGCGGCATTCATTGTCAGTCTTTCAATCGTTTGGACGACTACCTTTGGCATTGGCTATTTTGGCAATCCGGCTCTTTCGTTAGAGGAGCGCGTTCTAGCCGCGCAGGTGAGCATCCTGCTTGTGACCATCGGCTCATTACTGTTGGCCGCCCTGTTTGCCGAACTGCGAGACAAGAGGAGGGTCGCCGAAGCGGCGCTCCGCGCAAGCGAAACCCAGCGCTATCTCATCGAGACTGAGCGACTCGCCGCGCTCGGACGCCTCGTCGCGGGTGTCGCCCACGAACTGAACAGTCCTATCGGCATCAGCCTGACGATTGCTTCGACGCTCGCGCAGCGGTGCGCCAGGTTCGGACATCAAATCCTCTCGGGCCCCGTGCGCCGTTCCCTGCTCGCGGAGTTCACCGACGATAACCGCGACGCCGCCAATCAATTAGTGTCGAATCTCGAACGCGCCGGAGAGTTGATTCAAGCGTTTAAACAGGTCGCTGTCGATCGCAGCAACGTTGAGCGCCGCAAGTTTGATTTGAGAGTCGCGACGGAGCAGATTGTAGCCAGCGTGATGCCGGGCCTTCCCAAGCCGCGCGGCCATTTGGCGGTCGACATACCATCCGACGTCATCCTGGACAGCTATCCCGGCGCTTACGGACAGGTCCTGACCAACTTGATCTTCAATGCCGCGACCCACGGCTTTGCCGACGCGCCTGATGGAAACATGCTGATCGAGGCAGTTCGTCTCGGCGTCGCCGAGGTCGAGATCATTTTCTCCGACGACGGACGTGGCATTCCGGAGGAAATTCAGCGTCATGTGTTCGATCCATTCTTCACCACGCGAAGGGCGAAAGGCAGCACTGGGCTGGGCCTCCATATCGTCCATAATCTTGTGACCGGACAGTTGGGCGGCCGGATCACGCTCGTCTCGGCTCCTGGAAAGGGCACTTCCATTTGTATGACACTTCCCCTGGCGGCTCCTAGCCATGCTGTCGGCCAGACCGAGACGTCCAATACTGCCGGCTGATGGGCCGCGATGAGACAAGCCACACCGGCATCGTGCTTCGCATGGTGAGCTGGTCGCTGGCGCCGCAGCGCTGCCGCGCGCCGAAGGTCATGACGAGATCCTGATGCCGGGTGAACCTGAAGAGCAGATGGCGGAGCAACGCCGCCGCCGCGACGGTCTTGTGATTTCACCCGGCGGCCGCGAAATGCTTCGTGCCGAAGCGGCACGCGTCCGTGTCGTTCCCTTTTTGTAACTTACGAGCACATCATGAAACTCATCGTTCTGCCCGGAGACGGTATCGGCCCCGAAATCACCACCGCCACCCTGGCGGTGCTCGATGCCGCGGCCGACCGCTACGGTCTCGTCCTCGAGATTGACCAGCACGATGTCGGCCATGTGAGCCTCGCCAAGCATGGTACGACGGTACGGCCGGAGCTGTTGGATCGGGTGCGCCGCGCCGATGGTTTCATCCTCGGGCCGACCGCGACCTTCGATTTCAAGGATGAGTCGAAAGGGCAGATCAATCCCTCGAAGTTCTTCCGCAAGTCGCTCGATCTGTTCGCGAACGTCAGGCCGGCGCGGACCTACAAGGGGCTGAAGGCGCCGGTCGGCGCATTCGACCTGATTGTGGTCCGCGAGAACACCGAAGGCTTTTACGCTGACCGCAACCTCGCGCAAGGCGCCGGCGAGATGCTGGTCACGCCGGATGTGGCGATTTCCCTGCGGCGGATCACGCGCCTGTGCTGCGAACGCGTCGCCCACGCCGCCTGCGCGCTCGCTGCACGGCGACGCAACCATCTCACAGTGGTCCACAAGGCCAACGTGCTCAAGATCGCGGACGGGATGTTTCTCGACATCTGCCGGGAAGCCGCGACGCAATATCCCGGGCTGCATGTCGACGACGTTTTGGTCGATGCCATGATGGCACACGTGGTGCGTCATCCTGCCCGCTTCGACGTCATCGTGACCACCAACATGTTCGGGGACATCTTGTCGGATCTGACGGCCGAATTGTCGGGTAGCCTCGGGCTCGGTGGCTCCCTCAATGCCGGTCAAGAGCACGCCATGGCCCAGGCGGCCCATGGGTCGGCGCCCGATATCGCCGGCCAGGACATCGCCAATCCGGCGTCCCTGATCCTCTCCGCCGCGCAGTTGCTCGACTGGCACGGCGCCCGCAAGGGCGAACCCCGCGCCGTCGAGGCCGCGCGCGGGATCGAAGCGGCGCTGTCCACGGCGATTGAGGCGGGACACGCAACGCGCGACCTGGGCGGACGGCTGGGCACCGCAGAATTCGGGCGCTCCATCGCCGAATTCGTTGGCCGCGTGTAGCAGCAGCGGCTTTTGACGCGTTTTCTTCACGCGAACCGCTGGCCACTTCGCTCGAAAACGCTATAGCTTCGCGGGCCCGCGTCATCCTCGCCGGCCGGGTCACAAATTGCAGGGTTCCGATGTCGCAGCCGATTCTGTTCCAGCCGATTACGCTTCGCGGCGTATCCTCCAAGAACCGCATCCTGATTTCGCCGATGTGCCAATATTCGGCGATCGACGGCGTCGCCAATGACTGGCATCTGGTGCATCTCGGCAAATTCGCGCAAGGCGGCGCCGGGCTCGTGATGGTCGAGGCCGCGGCCGTCACCGCGGAAGGGCGCATCACCCATGGCGATGTCGGAATCTGGAACGACGGTCAGATCGCGCCGCTGAAGCGCATCGCCGCGTTTCTGAAGGAGAACGGCGCGGTGCCGTCGATTCAGCTCGCGCATGCCGGCCGCAAGGCCAGCATGCAGCGCCCCTGGTACGGCAATGCCGCGCTCGATGACGCCGACCGCGCTCGCGGCGATCTGCCGTGGCGAACGGTGGCGCCGAGCGCGGTCCCGATGGACGAGGGCTGGCTGATGCCGCACGCGCTCGAATTGGCCGAGCTTGCCGATCTGCGCCAGCAATGGCGCCGCGCCACCTTGCGCGCCGTCGATGCCGGATTCGAGTTTCTCGAAGTGCACTGCGCGCACGGCTATCTCCTGCATGAATTCCTCTCGCCGCTGTCGAACCGCCGCAGCGACGCCTATGGCGGCGATCGCGACGGGCGCATGCGCTATCCGCTCGAGATCATTGAAACGGTGCGCGCGGTGTGGCCCGCCGAGCGGCCGCTGTCGGTGCGGATCTCCTCGGTCGACGGGGTCGAAGGCGGCTTGCTTCTCGACGACCAGATCGCGTTTGCGCGCGAAGCCAAGGCGCGTGGCGCCGACTTGATCGACTGCTCCTCGGGCGGCCTGCTCGGTTCGGCGACCGCGGCGCGGATTCCGCGAGGCTACGGTTTCCAGGTGCCCTATGCCGCCGAAATCCGCACTTCCGCCGAGATCGCGACCATCGCGGTTGGCCTGATCCTGCATCCGCAACAGGCGGAAGATGTTTTGACGAACGGCCAGGCCGATCTGATCGCGATCGGACGCGAGGCGCTGTTCGATCCGAACTGGCCACTGCATGCCGAACTTGCACTTCGCGCCGAGGGCGGCGAGGTTTTCACCTCCTGGCCCAAGCAATATGGCTGGTGGCTGGAGCGGCGCGAGCCGGGCCTGCGCAAGCTCGACGGGCCGCCGTTGCCGTTCCGCAAGATATAGTCCGTTGTGAGCGAGGTCCTGGCATGACATTTCCGGCAAACCGTCCCTATCGCGGCGTCTTCCCCGTGGCGCCCACCATCTTCGATGCCAACGGCAATCTCGATCTCGACGGACAACGGCGCTGCGTCGACTTCATGATCGATGCCGGCTCGCACGGCATCTGCATCCTCGCCAATTTTTCCGAGCAGTTCGTGCTGACCGATGCCGAGCGCGAAGCCGTGATGCACGCAGTGCTGGCGCACGTCGCGGGCCGCATTCCCGTCATCGTCACGACCACGCATTTCTCCTCTTCCGTCTGCGCGGCACGCAGCCGCCAGGCGGAGTCCGCCGGCGCCGCCATGGTCATGGTGATGCCGCCCTATCATGGCGCCACCTTCCGCGTGCCCGAGGCAAGCGTCTACGAATTCTACCGCGTGGTCTCCGATGCGATAGGCATTCCCGTGATGATCCAGGACGCGCCGGTCTCGGGCACGCCGCTCTCGGTCGATCTGTTGGCGCGAATGGCGAAAGAATTCGCCAATATCAGCTACTTCAAGATCGAGGTGCCGATGGCGGCAAGCAAGCTGCGCAGCCTGATCGAGAAGGGCGGCAACGCGATCGAGGGACCGTGGGACGGCGAGGAGGCGATCACGCTGATGGCCGATCTCGACGCCGGCGCCACCGGTGCGATGACCGGCGGCGGCTATCCTGACGGCATCCGCCAGATCATGGATCCGTTCTTCGCAGGGAAGCGCGACGAGGCCATGCAGGCCTATGCGCGCTGGCTGCCGCTGATCAACTACGAGAACCGCCAATGCGGGCTGCATGCCTGCAAGGTGCTGATGCGCGAGGGCGGCGTCATCAAATCGGACACGGTGCGTCACCCGCTGCAGCCGCTGCATCCGGCCACCCGCGCGGGGTTGATCGAGATAGCGCGGATGCTCGATCCGCTCGTGCTGCGCTGGGGACGGTGAGGAAGTTTACGCGTCCCACGTCACCGGCAGATCCAATAGCCCGCGGAATGCCCAGCCGCCGATCCGTGGTGGCCTGTCCTCGATCAGACGCAGATTCTTCAGCCTGTCGAAGATCGCGGGCAGCGCGACGTCGGCTATCATGGCGCGAGAGGCCCAGGCGCCGGCGCAGAAATGCGGACCGGCGCCGAACGCGATGCTCTTGCTGGTATCGCGGCGCGCGTCGAACTCTTCCGGATTGTCAAAGTGCTTCTCGTCGCGGTTCGCCGAGCCGAACATCAGGAACACCCGCTCGTTGGTCTCGAACGCGATGTCTCGGATCATCCATGGCTTGGCGATCCGCCGCGGTGACATGCCGATCGGCGAGATCCAGCGGGCATATTCCTCGAACGCCTGCAGCCACGGGATGTCGCCGCGTCGCAGCAGTTCGAGCTGGTCGGGATGGGTCAGCAGCGCCCACACGGTGCCCGCGATCGCGTCGCGGGGTTCGTTCTGTCCACCCGAGATGGCAAGCTTGATGTTGGCGCGTACGCTCTCCATCGGCATGTCCGATTGCAGCATCACGCCGAGCAGGCTGAGGCCGGGCCTCTTGCTCAGGACCGGCACCATGTCGTCAATCGCGGCATCGATGCCCGACGTCGCTGCATGGCAGCGGGCTTCCACCGCGGGATCGCCGGCATAATTGGCGATACCGTCGATCATGCCCTGCGACCATGCATTCATGTCCTGAAAGCGCATGTTGGTGAGGCCGGTGATCAGCTTCAGGCATTCCGCCGAGAACGGCAGCGCGAAGGCCTGCACGAAATCGACGACGCCGTCCGGCTCCAGCGCGTCGAGGATGCGCCCGGCATGAGCCTCGAACTGCGCCGTCCAGTGCGACTTCACGGTCCTTGGCGAGATCGCCGGGAAGATCGCCTTGCGCTCGTTCATGTGCGCATCGCCGTCCTTGCGCATCATGTTGTGGCCCATCAACTTGTTCATCAGCCCCTCGGGCTGGTGCGACGAGAACACGTCGACCTGCTTCTCCGAGACGAAGATGTCGTCTCGGCTGCACAAGAGCGTGCTGCCGAGCTGCGGCACGAACGCGATCGGTGCCTCCTTCCGCAGGCGCGCGAAGGTCGGGTAGGGATCCCGCCAGAAGGCCGATACGTCGATGTCAAAATGCGGCGCGGTGCTCACGGCCTGCCCCCCTTGTCCCGGGCAGCATAAGCCAGCCGGCTCCCCCTGTCTGTCCACTGTCTGTCCCGACGGTGCAGGACGCCCGCTCGCCGGAGTGCCGGTGCGGAAGCGCCGGCACTCCCCTCGCCGTTACGCCCCCTGCGGCACCTGGTCCAGGAAGCCGGTGATGCTGCGGATGCGGCCTTCCTTCAGCACCGCGAAGTCGGTGCCCTTGATCGGGCTGTCGACGCCATCGGGGCCCAGCCCCCACGAGAAGCGGACATGATCACCGAAGCCGTTGGGCTCGCCGATCAGTTTGAACCTGAAGTCGGGAAACTTCTGCTGCACGCCTGATATCAGTGCGTCGACGCCGTCGTGGCCGTCGCCGCTCATCAGGGGGTCGACGTAGCGCGCGTCCGCGGTCCAGTTCTCGCTCAGCATCTCACGGCGGCGGCTCGCCGTCCGCTCGTTCCAGAGGTCGATATAGCGGCGGGCAATGGTTGCGTGATCGGTCATGGGCTCTCCTTCGATGGCGCCGGATTGTTCGGCTCCGCACTATCGAAGGTTCGCTCACGCGAGGCGATTACCTCTGACGTCATGTCGCGCGCTACGGCGCGATCGTCAACACCGCCTTCATGTTGGGATGATAGCGGCAGTAATACTCGACCGTCCCTGCCTTCTGCAGCACCGAGGTCACTGTTGTCTTCGGCGCGATCGCCACGTCGAAGTCGCCATTCTTCGCCGTGGCGGTGTGGGCCAGGATATCCTTGTTGACCCATTCGATGGTGTCGCCGACCTTGGCCGATGCCTCGGCTGGCGAGACCACCAAATTCTCCATCACGATCTGAATCGTCGCCGCATGCGCCGGGACGGCCATCGCGCCGGGCGTGAGCAAAACAAACATTGCGAGATGATGTCCCAGCCGCATGACGAGCCCCTTTACTTCAGACTGGCCGCGACATGTTCGGCGTGCTGCTGGTGCCCCTGGAAGATCTTCAGGCCGGTCTGCAGCAGGCCCTTGAGCTCGGGATTGCTGGCCGAGGGGATCAGTTGCGTCTCCAGCGCGCTGTTGACGGCCTTGTGGTAGGCGACTTCGTTGGCGATGTAGGCCTTGTCGTAATCGGCGCCCTTCAGCTTGGCGAGCTCGGCGAGCTTGTCGGTGGCCTGCTTCGACAGCGCCTTGCTGGTGTCGTTGTCTTCGGGCGTGACTTTCAGCTTCTTGACGAGGTCGAGCGCCTGCTTGTTCACGGCCTCATGGTCGCGCTCCATGTCCTTGGCGAACGCCTTGATCTCCTTGTTGGAGGCTTTCGAGTCTGCCTGCTTGGCGGCATTGATGTCGATCACGCCGGCCGTATAGGCGATGTGCGCGATCTGCGGGTCGGTGAGCTTTGCGCCCTGTGCGAGCGCGGCGCTGCTCAGAAGGCTCAGCGCGGCGACCGCAATGCTCAATCGAACGAACATGGTTTGACTCCTGTGGCGCCGGGCGTGAGGCCGGCGCGTGGTTGATTGCACAGGCGTTGGATGGCGCTGGCGCGCGGAGGTTCCCAAGAATTGAAGCGAATCTACGCGGCGTATCCGAGCCGCTTCAGCACGGCTTCGGTTAGCCGCTCGCAGCGTTTGCCGGCGAAGGGAAACGCGTCCATGACGACGGGACCGATCTTCCGCTCGACATTGTCCCGCAGCATGCTCCTGGCGCGGTGCAAACGGGTCTTCACGGTCTCGGGCCTCAGGCCAAGGATCTCGGCCGTTTCCTCGACGTTCATGCCCTCGATCACGCGGGTGATGAAGACGAGGCGGAACGCCTCGGGCAGTTCGTCGATCGCATGCTCGACGACGTGCTGGATTTCGCGCTGGGCCATGGATTTTTCCGGATCCGCTGACGACAGGGGGAACTGGATGATTTGGGCTTCGAGCGCACCCTGCGGCACCTCGGACCATTCCACGCTGGGCGGCTTGCTGCGCATCCGCCCCAACGCCTCGTTAATGGCGATCCGTGACAGCCAGGTGGACAGGCTGGAGTCGCCGCGGAACTGGTCAAGATGGGTAAAGGCGCGGACATAGGCGTCCTGCACCACGTCCTCGGCCTCGCCGTCATTGCGCAGGATGCCGCGCGCCAGCCGGAACAGCCGGCGATTGTTGGCTTGCATGATGGCGCGCACCGCGGCCTCGTCGCGGCCGAGCGCGCGTTGCACCAGTTCGGCATCGCCGGTGCCGGCGGGCGTGACGGTTTTGACTTCGGCCTGGCGCATGGCGGGATGCCTCTCATCGCTCGAAAGCTTGCCGACATAGGATGCAGCCGGGGGCCCGCAGGTTCCCGAAAAAAGGACTGCAGTCCAAGAAAAATTCTGCCGCGAGATCAAAGCCTACGGCTTGATATAGGCCTCGAGATCACCGTGCGCATGAGTTTCCAGCGCGTCAAGGAAGCAACGCACCTTGGCCGGGACGAACTGCCGCGCCGGCAGCAGCGCGTGCACATTCAGCGGCTCGCAGGCATGATCCGGCAGCAGCCGCCGCAATTGGCCGGCCTCCACTGCGGCGCGGGTGTAGCTCGCTGTCACCCGCAGCACGCCATGGCCGGCAAGCGCCGCCTGCAGGCGGACATGTGCATTCGAGCTCGTGAGGCGCGCGCGATCGACCGCGAGCTGCTCCACCGCCCCTCCGGGCGCGGTGATCGCCCATGGCATGTCGCTAGGCCCGGTCAGGAGCGGTAGCCTCCGTAGCTCTTCCAGCGTGCGCGGCTCGCCGAACCTTTCGAGCAGCGCAGGTGCCGCGAACAGGCCGCGCTCGAGGCTGAATACACGGCGGATCACGATCCCGGCCGACGGCAGCGGCGCCTCCAGCATCGCGAACACGATGTCATAATTCTCGGCGACCGGGCTGACGATCTCATGCTCGACATCGATCCGGATCACCAGCTCCGGATGGCGGCTCATCACTTCGCAAGCGACGGGCCCGGCGTGATGCGCGCCGAATTCATAAGGAGCCTTGATGCGCAGCGTGCCGGCGACCGCGCTGCTCATCGCCACCGCCTCGCTGTGCATTTCATGCAGCGCGACAAACAGCGGGCGCACCTTGCGATAGATGGTCTCACCGGCATCGGTCAGCCGCAGATGTCGCGTGGTGCGCTCGATCAGCCGCAGGCCGAGATTGCCTTCCAGTCGCTGCACTGCAGCACTGAGGCTCGATTTAGGATGCCCGAGCACCCGCGCGGCGGCGCTGAAGCCGCCATGCTCGACAACCTCGCAAAACAGCTCCCAATCGCGCCATTCCATGGCAGGGATTGTCCATCCGGCGGCACAGTGTGTCCAGACAAATTGGATTATCCATCCGACGGGGTTCACCTAACCTCGCTGCATATCGCATCGGGAGAGTGACATGGCTGATGACGACGGAATCTTTCTGCGCAACACCTGGTACGTTGCCGCGTGGAATCACGAACTGATCGACGGCAAGAAACTGGCGCGCACCATTCTGGAGCGGCCGATCGTTCTCTATCGAGGGTCGAGCGGGAAGGTGGTTGCGCTCGACGACCGCTGCTGCCATCGCGCAGCGCCGCTGTCGATGGGCCGCGTCGAAGGCGACGATATCCGTTGCATGTACCACGGCATGAAGTTCGCCGCCGACGGCAAATGCATCCAGATTCCCGGCCAGGAGGTCATTCCCGCGAAGCTCGGCGTGCGGAGCTATCCCGTGGTCGAGCGCTATAATCTGATCTTCATCTGGACCGGCGATCCCGAAAAGGCAGATCCGAATCTGATCCTCGACTATCCGCCGCTTGCCGATCCGAAATGGCGGGGACTGCCGGGCTATATGCACTACAAGGCCAACTGGCTCTTGATCGTGGACAATCTAAGCGACTTCGCCCACCTGGCCTTCGTGCACACCAACACACTCGGCGGCTCCGAGGAGTACGCCTACAAGACCAAGCCGGTCGCGATCGAAAAACTCGACGACGGCTTTCGCGTCGAGCGCTGGCACATGGGGGCCGAGCCGCCGCCCTACCACAAGAAAGTGATCCCGAACAAGTCGGACAAGATCGATCGCCGCAACATCGGCCGCATGATCATTCCCGGCATCTTCACGCTCGACACCACCTTCGCGCCCGCTGGTCAGGGCGTCGAGAAGGGCGTTCAGGTCCCCGGCACGCGGCAATACCGCAACGCGCAGTTCATGACGCCGGAGACGCGCTCGACCACCCATTTCTTCTGGAACTATCTGCACGATTTCGACATCGACAACCCGAACATCGCGCTGTCGCTGCGGCACTCCCTCGAGGAGGGGTTTAACGAGGACAAGGACATCATCGAGGCGCAGCAGCGGGTACTCGACGACGATCCGAACTACCAACTGCTCGCGATCGGAGCGGATGCGCCGCTGACATATTTCCGCTGGCTGTTCGCGCGGAAGGTCGAGGCGGAGCGGAACGCCGCGCGTGCGGCGTAGATCAAATGGTGCGACCGCGCTGTCCCGCCAACCGCGAGAGCGTCAATATTGATCAGGCTGGGGTCCGGACCAGATTTGGCGTAGAAGCATGATCCCCAATTAGTTGGTTCGGTCGGGGTCAGAGATTCAAACTCATCCCAGCATGACCATTGTGGCCACGATTAAACGGTGAATGAGCTTGAGCGAAAACTCAAAGCCACCGGAAAAAGATGTGGGCGCCGAGTGGGCGCAACAGGTCTGGTTGTGGCCGTTGCAAGCCACGAGGTTGGCGCTGGATGCCTATTCGCATTGGTTCGCCGATCGTGGGCCGGCGGCACCATCTCCCATGCCCGATCCGGCGCCGCTCGCCTGGACCACGCCGAATACGATTGCGCTGCAACTTCCGTCGATGCGTTTGCGGGATTTTTCGCGGGGACCGGGCGAGCAGCCGCTCGTCATCTGCGTCCCCTATGCGCTGCACGGTGCACTGATCGCGGATTTCGCGCCGGATCACAGCTTGGTCGAGGCACTGCAAAGAGGTGGCGTGAACCGCATTTACGTCACCGATTGGCGCTCGGCCGCACCTGACATGCGGTACCTGTCGATCGACAATTATCTAGCAGATCTCAATGTGGCGATCGACGGGATTGGCGTGCCGGTCGATCTGGTTGGGTTGTGCCAGGGCGGGTGGCTGTCGATCCTCTATGCGGCACGCTTTCCCGACAAGGTGCGGCGGCTCGTGCTCGCGGGCAGCCCGGTCGACGTGTCCCTGCCGTCGCAAATCTCGAACATGGTGAGGGCGCTTCCCAGGCCAGCGTTCGAACAACTGGTGCTCCAGGGCGACGGCATCGTAAGCGGCAAGCATATGCTCCGGATCTGGAGCATTCCCTTCAGCCTGCACGACGTGGAAGCTGCGCTGCAAACGGATCTCGGCGACGGGTCCGAGCGAGCCAAATCATTGCTCGCCCGCTTCGAACAATGGGATAGCGAAACGCTCGACCTGCCGGGGACCTACTATCTCGAGGTGACCGACTGGATCTTCCGCGAAAACCGGATCGCTGAGGGGCGCTTCGTCGCGCTTGGCCGTACGATTGACCTTGGCGCGGTGACGGTGCCGCTCTTTGTGCTGGCGGGAGAGAGAGACGTCATCGTTCCGTGCGATCAGGCCCTTGCGACGGCGCCGCTGTTGGGCACGCCGCCGGCGCGGCTGCAACGGGCCGCCGAACCGTGCGATCACCTTGGCCTGTTCATGGGGCGCAATACCTTGCGCCAGTCATGGAGCCGCATCGCCCGTTGGCTTCAGTCCGACATTGACAGTCTGGACGCCAGGATCAGTGCGTAAGATACGGACAAAAAATGCCCCGGGTCACATTGGTTCCCCGGGGCATCCGAGCGCCGCTCTCGGCCGCGAGGCAACTTACTTCGCCGCGACCACCATGATCTCGACGTTGTATTGTGGCGCCGCCAGCTTGGCCTCGACGGTGGCTCGCGCCGGCGTGTTGCCGGGCGAGACCCAGGCGTCCCACACCGCGTTCATCTCGGGGAATGTCTTCATGTCGGTGATGTAGATGTTTGCGCTGAGGAGCTTCGACTTGTCGGTGCCGGCCTTCGCCAGATGGCCGTCGATGATCGACAGGATGTCCTTGGTCTGGTCGCTGACACTGCCGCCGGCGGCCTTGCCTGCAACCACGCCGGCGAGATAGACGGTGTTGCCGTGCACGACGACCTGGCTCATGCGCGGGCCGGTTTCGAAACGTTGAATGCTCATTGGGGTCTCCACATGAATGGCGGGCACTCTCTACCTTGCCGGGCCCGCCATCGCTACCGCGCAGTTTGCAACCAGAGCATTATCGTCGGCGTTGCGTCCCGATTTCGCGAACATCGCCCCGCTTATCCTACCGTCTTCGCGACTGCGCGGCCCGCGCTGCGGCCTGAGAACAGGCACCCGCCGAGGAATGTGCCCTCCAGCGAGCGATAGCCGTGCACGCCGCCGCCGCCGAAGCCCGCGGCTTCGCCCGCCGCGTAGAGGCCGCGAATGATCCGGTGATCTTGGCCGAACACGCGGGAGTCGAGATCGGTCTCGAAGCCGCCAAGCGTCTTGCGTGTCAGGATGTTGAGTTTGACGGCGATCAGCGGTCCGTGCTCGGGATCGAGGATGCGGTGCGGCTTGGCGGTGCGGATCAGCCTGTCGCCGATATAGCGGCGCGCATTGTGCAGATTCATTACCTGCGCGTCCTTGACGTAGGGGTTGGTGATTTCACGGTCACGCGCCTCAATCTGCGCCTTGATGTCATCGAGCTTCAGGTGGTCGCTGCCGGCAAGCTTGTTCATGGCCTCGACGAGGTCGGCAAGATTGTCGCGCACGATGAAGTCGGCGCCGTGCTGCTTGAAGGCTTCCACCGGTGCCGGTGCGCCCTTGTTGGTGGCGCGCTTGACCGTCATGCGCCAGCTCTTGCCCGTCAGGTCCGGGTTCTGTTCCGAGCCCGACAGCGCGAATTCCTTCTTGATGATGCTCTGTGTCAGAATGAACCAGGAATAGTCATGGCCTGATTTCATAATGTATTGGAGTTGCCCGAGCGTGTCGGAGCCGGGGAACAGCGGCGCGGGCAGACGCTTGCCCGTTGCGTCGAACCACAGCGATGACGGCCCCGGCAAAATACGGATGCCGTGGCGAGGCCAGATCGGGTTCCAGTTCTGAATGCCCTCGACGTAGTGCCACATCCGATCGCGGTTGATCAGCCGCGCGCCGGCCGCCTCGGTGATGCCGATCATCCGGCCGTCCACGTGCTCCGGCACACCTGAAATCATGAATTTTGGCGGCCCGCCGAGCCGCTTCGGCCAGTTCTGCCGTACCAGGTCATGATTACCGCCAATGCCGCCGGAGGCGACGATCACGGCCTGCGCGCGAAGATTGAATCCGCCGATCACCTCGCGCGAGGAGCTCTTGCCGCGCGCGATGTCGGTCGGTTCGAGGATCGCGCCGCTGACGCCGTCGACCGTGCCGTTGGTGATGCTGAGAGAATCGACGCGATGGCGGAACTTGAAGACCAGGCGCCCGCTCTTTGCAGCCTCGCGCGCGCGCCGCTCGAACGGTTCGACGATCCCGGGGCCGGTGCCCCAAGTCACATGAAAGCGCGGCACCGAATTACCGTGACCCATCGCGTCGTAGCCACCGCGTTCGGCCCAGCCGACGACCGGGAAGATGCGATGGCCCATCGCGCGCAGCCAATCGCGTTTCTCGCCCGCGGCGAAGGCGACATAGGCCTCGGCCCATTTGCGCGGCCAATGATCCTCGTCGCGGTCGAAGCCCGCGGTGCCCATCCAGTCCTGCAGCGCAAGTTCGAAGCAATCCCTGATGCCAAGGCGGCGCTGCTCCGGCGAATCAACCAGAAACAATCCGCCGAACGACCAGAATGCCTGGCCGCCGAGGCTTTGTTCGGCCTCCTGATCGACCACGATGACGCGTTTGCCGGCGTCGGCGATCTCAGTTGCGGCGACAAGTCCGGCCAATCCGCCACCAACCACAATCGCATCTGCATCGTCCGCCATATCGATCCTCCCCAGCCCCGCCGTGATTGAAAACCGCGCCGGCGCGCCCGGTCAACGCTAATCGGCGCTTTCCTGTGGCGGCCTTGCATCAAGCCGACTCGGCCGGCTGTTCCAGTTTGGGACCTTGCGACCGATGATTGCAGCCCGCGCGCAACACCCAATTTGAATCTGTTTTGATGTGACTGGCTCGTCTGGACAAAACTTCAGTTTCGCAACACGCTCACGCCCATCTCGCATCACAAGACAAACAGATTCGGTTTCGACTGGGGCTGACTAATGAAGTTGATGACGTGGTTGCTGGCGGGAGTTGTTCTGCTGGCGGGGGTGGGGACGTCGCACGCAGTGGTCCGGATTGCCGGAGATCGGGGTGGACGAATCGGTACCTACGTCGATAGATATCAAGACCTTCGCACATCCGGCGAAACGGTGATCATCGACGGCCTATGCGCCTCGGCCTGCACCATCGTGCTCGGTGCGGTTCCCCACAGTCGGATCTGCGTCACCTCGCATGCCAATCTTGGCTTCCACGCCGCCTGGGATTTCGGCGCAAACGGTCGCGCCGTGACAAATCCCGAAGCGACCCAGATGCTGTACTCTATGTACCCGCCGGCGGTACGCAGATGGATCGCGTCGCGTGGCGGGCTGACCCCGCGCATGATTTTCCTGCGCGGCAAGCAGCTCCAGGCGCTGTACAAGCCCTGCTATCTCGACGCGCAAGCCTCCTCGATCCGGTCGCACTGAGCCGGGGCCCTAGTTTCTCGAGACGACGTCGTCCCGGAGACCGCGCCTCGATGATGTGATCTGGTCTGACGTCCATTGTGCTTGTCGCCCGGTGGAACCGGCCTTATCTAAATTGCATGGCCCGGCCGATCTCCACCCAGCCTCACCTCGCCGCCGTCCCCGCGCAGGGCAGAGCAGCGTCTGTGTTGATTTGGGGTGCGGCCGGCGTTGGCGGGCTTGCGCTGCTTGCTGCCGTGGCGCTCTGGTTCCATTACGGGACCGCGGTGTTCTTTGAGACGATCACCGCTGGCGTTTCCGCCTGCTTCTGACCGGTTAAGGAACTCTGGAAAATGCCCCGGACCACTCGCCCGCTGGTGATCTTCGCCGCCTTCGCCGGCAGCCTCGCGGTCGGACTGCTCGTGATGCTGTGGGCGCTCGGGGGACTGCGCACCGTCACCGCACCCGCTGCGATCGGCGGTCCCTTCCAGCTTACCGACCAGGCCGGGCAGGTCGTCACCGACCAGAACCTGAAGGGCAAGCCGACGCTGATCTTCTTCGGCTTCACCCATTGTCCGGACGTCTGCCCGACTTCGTTGTTCGAGATATCGGAAGTGCTGAAGGCGATGGGCAAAGACGCCAACCGCGTCAACGCTTATTTCGTGTCCGTCGACCCTGAGCGCGACACTGCGGCTGCGATGAAGGACTACCTTGCGAGCTTCGATCCGCACCTCAAGGGCCTCACCGGCAACCCCGCTGATGTCGCCAAGGTGCTCTCGGCCTACCGCGTCTACGCGAAGAAGGTGCCGTTGAAGGATGGCGACTACACGATGGACCACACCGCCCTGATCTATCTGATGGATCGCGACGGCCGTTTTGTCTCGCCGTTCAACCTTAAACGGTCGCCCGAGGAAGCGGCGGCGGATTTGAAACGGTATCTCTGACCGCCCTTTTCCCAGTCAGATCAGCCCAAACGGCGCTCGCATCGCACGCCGGATGGTCTATAACGCCGTCCAATTCCCTCGAAATCGCCGGTTATGCCAATTTTGACCACCGAGCCCCTTGCTGTCCTGTCGCGCCCAGTCGCCGTTTTGGCGGCGTGGCTGATGGTGGCCGCGGTCCTGGTCCCGGCGGGGGCCGCGACAGCGCAAACGCCTCCGGCACAGACCTCGCCAGCGCCGGCCGCGACGCCGAAGCCGGTCGAGGCCGCTCCCCAGGCGGTGCCCGGCTTCTGGGACCCGCGGCGGCGGCCGGACCGGCCCGACCTGTCGCGCCTCACCGTGATCCGCTTCCTCACCGAGACCGACTATCCGCCGTTCAACTTCACCGGGCCCGATGGCAGCCCGGCCGGCTTCAACGTCGATCTGGCGCGGTCGCTCTGCGACGAAATCAAGGTTACCTGTACGATCCAGATGCGCCGCTTCGAGACGCTGGTCGATGCGCTCGCGACCAATCGCGGCGACGCCATCATCGCGTCGCTTGCGGTAACGCCGCAGCTCCGTACCAAGGTTGACTTCACCGACCCCTATTACCGCGCGCCGGCGCGGTTCGTGTCGCGTCGCGACGCCGTGATGCCGGAGGTCCGCCCCGAATATCTCGAGGGCAAGAAAGTCGGCGTCATCGCCGGCACCTCGCACGAAGCCTATCTGAAAGCGATGTTCACCGACGCCGAGATCAAGTCCTATGCCAATGACGACGCGCTGCGCGCGGCATTGCGCCGTGGCGAGGTCGATTTCATCTTCGGCGACGCAATCTCCCTGGCGTTCTGGATCAACGGCACCGACTCGGCCGAATGCTGTGCCTTCTCCGGCGGCCCCTTCGTCGAGAGCCGCTATTTCGGCGAGGGCATCGGGATCGCCGTGCGCAAGGGCAACGACCTGCTGCGGCAGTCGCTGAACTGGGCGCTGTTCCGGATCTGGGAAAAGGGCCGCTTCACAGACCTGTGGCTGCGCTATTTTTCGGTCAGCCCGTTCTGACGGAGCGTTCTTCACCTCGCCCCCGCCTGCGGGGAGAGGTCGAAATTCAGGCGCAGCTTGAATTTCGGGTGAGGGTGCCTCCGCGAATCCGTCTCTTGCCATTGATGCGGATCGAGCCCCTCACCCCGACCCTCTCCGCGAAAGAGCGGGGAGAGGGAGAGCAAGTTTTGCATTTTGCCGCAAAAACGCTAGTTTCCGCGGCCTTGGAGACAGCCGAACGATGTCTGTGATTGATCTTGCCGCCAGCCCTGGCGATTTGCGTGCGCTCGCCGAACAATCCAACGCCTGGCCATTCGAGCAGGCGAAAGCGATCGTTGCGCGGCTCAAGAAAAATCCGAAGGACGAGGTGCTGTTCGAGACCGGCTACGGCCCGTCGGGATTGCCGCATATCGGCACCTTCGGCGAGGTCGCGCGCACCACCATGGTACGTTATGCCTTCCGCGTGCTGACCGAGGACAAGATCAAGACGCGTCTCTTGGCGTTCTCCGACGACATGGACGGCCTGCGCAAGGTGCCCGACAATGTGCCGAACAAGGAACTGCTGGAGAAGCACCTCGGCAAGCCGCTGACCAAGGTGCCCGATCCGTTCGGCACCCATCCGAGCTTTGGCCAGCACAACAATGCGCGGCTGCGCGCCTTCCTCGACCAATTCGGCTTCGACTATGAATTCGCGAGCTCAACCGAGTATTACACCTCGGGCAGGTTCGACGCGGCGCTGCTGCGCATGCTCGAGCGGATCGAAAAGGTGATGGCGATCATGCTGCCGTCGCTGCGCGAGGAGCGCGCGGCGAGCTACTCACCGTTCCTGCCGATCTGTCCGCGCAGCGGCCTCGTGCTCTACGTGCCGGTGACGGCACACGACGCCAGGGCCGGCACCATCTCCTATGACGATCCGGAGACGAAGGAGAGCGTGACCGTTCCGGTCACCGGCGGCCGCTGCAAGCTGCAATGGAAGCCGGATTGGGCGATGCGCTGGGTCGCGCTCGGCGTCGACTATGAAATGGCCGGCAAGGATTTGATCGACTCGGTCAAGCTGTCGGGCAAGATCTGCTCGGCGCTCGGCGGCACGCCGCCCGAGGGCTTCAACTACGAACTATTCCTCGACGAAAAGGGACAGAAGATCTCGAAGTCAAAGGGCAATGGCCTGACGATCGAGGAATGGCTGCGCTACGCCTCGCCGGAGTCGCTGTCGCTGTTCATGTATCGCGAGCCCAAGGCGGCCAAACGGCTCTACTTCGACGTCATCCCGCGCAATGTCGACGACTACCAGCAGTTTGTCGACGGCTTCCCGAAGCAGGAGGCGCGTCAGCAACTGCAGAATCCGGTCTGGCATATCCATTCCGGCAAGCCGCCGCGGGTCGACATGCCCGTCACCTTCCAGCTGCTCCTGACGCTGGTGTCGTCGTCGAATGCGGAGAATGCCGAGACGCTGTGGGGCTTCATCGGCCGCTATCGTCCGGGGGTGACGCCGCAGACACATCCAAAGTTGGATGCGATGGTCGGCTACGCCATCAACTACTATCGAGATTTCGTGGCCCCCACAAAGCAATTCCGCGAGCCGACCGAGCGCGATCGCGCCGCGCTGCAGGATCTGCGCGATGCGCTGTCCAACATGCCGGCAGGCGCGACCGCGGAAGACATCCAGAACGTCGTCTACGAGATCGGCCGCCGCGAGCCGTTCCTCGACATCAACAAGAAGGGCAAGGACGGCCGTCCCGGTGTGTCGCTCGATTGGTTCAACATGCTCTACCAGGTCCTGCTCGGCCAGGAGAAGGGCCCACGCTTCGGCTCCTTCGTCGCGGTCTACGGCGTGCAGAACGCCGTGAACATGATCGACGGCGCGTTGGCGCGGTCGGCCTGATCAGCCGTCCCGGCGTTGGCCGGGACGCAGTATGTGACACTGAGCCGCAAAATTCGGATGGCTGATCCTCGGCAATTTCAGCCGAGGTCGCTCCGGATTGCGTTACACTCGCTGCCACAAAACAGCCCGGCCCACCCAAGGCCGGCGCATATGGGAGCACGCACATGCAGTTCAGGGTTTCGCCGAAATCGCTGCAGGACAGCAGCAGCGCCGAGGAATGGCAGGCGCGGGTCGATCTGGCGGCGGCCCATCGGCTCGCCTTCACCCATGGCTTTTCGGAAGGCATCTTCAACCATCTCACCTTCGTGGTGCCCGGTCGTACCGACCGCTACTACCAGATCCCGTTCGGAATGCATTGGTCGGAGGTCACGGCGTCGTCCTTCATGGAGGTCGGCATCGACGACGCCGAGGTGAAGCGCGGCGAGGGCGAGGTCGAGCGTTCCTGCTATTGCATCCATGCGCCGATCCACAAGGCGCTGCCGCAGGCCAAGGCCGTGTTTCATACCCACATGCCTTACGCCAGCGCGCTGACCCGGCTAGAGGACCCCCGCATCAAGGAGATCGGCCAGACCGAGGTCGGCCTTTCCGGCGCCATCGCCTATGACGACGAATACACCGGGCCGGCGCTCGATCCCGCCGAAGGTGCACGGTTGGCTGGAGTCATCGGCGACAAGAAGGTGCTGTTCATGGCCAATCACGGCATCTCGACGGTCGGTCAAACCGTCGCGGACGCCTACGACATGCTCTATTATGTCGAGCGCGCCGCGCAGGTTCAGATCTACGCGATGTGGACCGGGCAGAGGCTGAAGCAGCTTCCCGCGCCCGTGGTCGAAAAGACCAAGCGCGATTACCGCGACGACCATCTCTACAACGGCCCGACGCCGGCGCAGCGCCATTTCGACGCACTGAAGCGGATGCTGGACCGCAAGGAGCCGGATTACGCGACGTAAGGCCAGCCAAACCAGCGAAGCGTTGCCCGCCATCCCGAGCAAGACAGGGTGGGCATGCTTCGCTCCGCCGATCCTACATGTGCTGGCTCACCGCTACTGGCTCGCCCATACAATGCGCGCGATCCACTCCACCTCATCCGCATCAAGCGTTCGGTCGGCATGCGCCGGGTTGAGCGGAGCGAGTTCCAACATCTTGGCAGTGCGGCGTTTCAGCTCCTTCACCATCATCTCACCGCCGGTCGTGCGCACCACCACGCGGTCGCCGCGGCGGATTGCCGTCGCCGGCGAGACCACGATGATATCGCCCTCGCGATAGGCGGGCTTCATCGCGTCGCCCTCGATCTCCAGTGCATAGGCGTGTTCATCATGGGTCGCGGGCAGCGCCACCTCGTCCCAGCCCTTGCCGGAGGGAAGGCCGTTGTCGTCGAAATTACCGCCGGCGGCGGCCTGGCCGAAGCCGATCAGCGGCACCGACTGGGTGGCGCGGGTGCCGTCGCCCATCAGCTGCACGAACGTCTCGATCGTGGAATTGGTAGCGGCCAGTGCCTTGGAGACCGACTCGGTCGATGGCCAGCGCTCGCGGCCTTCGCCGGTGATCCGCTTCGACTTGTTGAAGGTTGTGGGATCAAGTCCGGCCCGCTTGGCGAGCGCCGAGGGTGACAGGCCAGCCCGTTCGGCGAGGCGGTCGAGTGCGGTCCAGACCTGGGCGTGGGTGAGAGGGCGGGGGGCTTTGGGTTGTTTGGCCATCAAAAGCATCCGCTTGCGGCTCGATAGCGTCTTCGCGACGCGGATGGTCGCCTCCGGGCTGATCGGAGCCGATCATCTTCTAGGAATTATTACCTGAATTGGGTGGTTTGCGCAAATCTGCCCAGCCTGTCGCGCTGTGCCGCTTGAGTTGCGCCGCCGCCGCCGATACGGTCGCTCGCTTTCCGGTGGCGTACGGGACCATCCCGCCAATCCGGACAAAACCCCAAGAGACTCAAGGACAAGAGGGGCCGCCCGCACGTGCCTATGATCTACAAAATCACCCCCGCCTCGGCCTGGCGCGAAGCCGAGCGGCAGGGCGTTTACCGGGGCAGTGTGGACGACAGACGCGACGGCTTCATCCACTTCTCCACCGCCTCCCAGGTCGCCGAAACGGCGCGGAAGCACTTTTTCGGGCAGACCGGCCTGTTCCTGGTCGCAGTCGATGCCGGGGCGCTCGGCGACGCGCTGCGCTGGGAGCCGTCGCGGAACGACGAGCTGTTCCCGCATCTCTATGATGAGCTCGATCTCGGCGCGGTCGTCGAAATCCTCGCCCTGCGCGCACGCTCCGATGGCGGCCACGACGTTCCGGAGCTCAAGCCGTGATCCGCGCTTTCGACGCCTTCTCGCTGCCGCTGCTCCGCTGGTTCGATCCGGAAGATGCCCATCGCATGGCAATCCAGGGCCTCAGACTGCTGCCGCCGATCCGTTCGCGGCCGGACGATCCAAAACTCGCGGTGCGCGCCTTCGGGCTGAATTTCCCGAACCCGATCGGCATGGCGGCCGGCTTTGACAAGAGCGCCGAGGCGCCGGACGCGCTGCTCAGGCTCGGCTTCGGCTTTGTCGAGATCGGCTCGGTGACGCCGCGCCCGCAGAGCGGCAATCCGCGCCCGCGGCTGTTTCGCCTCGAGCGCGACGAGGCCGTCATCAATCGCATGGGCTTCAACAATGACGGCGCGGAGGCTGTGCTGCGGAGGCTCGCCTCGCGCGCCAGCCTCGGCGGCATCGTCGGGGTCAATGTCGGGGCCAACAAGGATTCGGCCGACCGCGTCGCCGACTATGTGAAGCTGATCGAAACATTTGCGCCGGTTGCAAGCTACTTCACCGTCAACGTCTCGTCCCCGAACACGCCGGGACTGCGCAACCTGCAGCAATCGGCCGCGCTCGACGATCTCCTGGCACGAGTCATCGACACTCGCGAGCGGGTGCGTCGGAACGCCGGCGATTCGCCTGTACTGTTGAAAATCGCGCCGGACTTGAGCCTTGCGGAGCTGGACGACGTCGTGCACATCGCCCGCTCGCGTCGGGTTGACGGCATGATCGTCGCCAACACCACGCTTTCGCGCCCTTCGACGCTGCGCGAGCAGGACCGCGCGAAGGAGCAGGGCGGCCTGTCGGGCCGGCCGCTGTTCCGCCTGTCGACGCGGATGGTGGCGGAGACCTATGTGCGCGTCGAAGGCGCGTTTGCCCTGATCGGCGTCGGCGGCATCGACTCGGGCGGCGCCGCGCTGACAAAGATCCGCGCCGGCGCCAGCCTGATCCAGCTTTATTCGTCACTGGTCTACAAGGGTCTGGGATTGGTCGAGGACATCAAGCGCGATCTGTCCTCGACCTTGCTGCGCACCGGCCGCGACTCGCTTTCGGAAATCGTCGGCGCGGATGCGGCGACCATCACGGCCGAGGACTGGCCGGTGCGGTGATGCTTGTGTCACCTCGCCCCGCGTGCGGGGAGAGGTCGAATTGCGAAGCAATTCGGGTGAGGGGGGCTTCCGCGAGTGCCACGGTCACCGTCCTCGCGGAGATTCCCCCTCATCCCGACCTTCTCCCCGCAGGCGGGGAGAAGGGGAACAAAGGTCGTCATTTTCCGAACGACTTCCGCAGCAGCGCCGGGTATCGCGCCGCCTGCAATCCGCCTCGGGCGGCGTAATGTGCAAGCTGGGCCATCCATAATCCGGCGTTGCCGAACGAGCGCAGCGCGAACCAGGTGCCGAGGAAGATCAGGAGCGATGCAATCATGAGGTTGCGCATGTCACGCGCCCAGGTCGCGCCGATATAGACGCCGTCGAAGGCAAACGCGAACACCGACAATAGCGGCGAGGCCGCGACGAACCAGAGATAGTTGTGCGCCGTGGCGCGGACCGCGTCGCTCGTGGTCATGACGTCGATGAGCGCCGGCCCGAACACCACGAAGCTGATGCTGACGACGAATGAGAACGCGGAACCCCATGCGACCACGAGCCGCGTCGCACTGGCAAACCCGGCGCGGTCGCGCGCGCCGAGCGTCTGGCCGCAGAGCTGCTCGGCAGCGTTGGCAAGTCCGTCGAGGAAGAAGGCGCTGACCAGCAGGAAATTGTTCAGCACGGCATTCGCGGCAAGCGTGACATCGCCGGCGCGCGCGCCTTGCGCGGTGAAGAACAGGAAAGCCGCGATCAGCGCTGCGGTGCGGATCATGATGTCGCGATTGACGTTGAGCATCCGCGTCAGGGCGACGCGGTCGAGCAGTGCCGCGCGCGGCACCGACAGCGTTCCGTTGGAAAGGCGTCTTGCGATCAGCACGCCGATAACGAGCCCACTGGCTTCCGCAATGACGGCAGCGATCGCCGCGCCCGTGATTCCCATGCCGAGGAACAGCACCAGCACCGTGGTCGCGGCCATGTTGATCAGGTTGATCGCGATCTGCACGGAAAGCGCGAGTCCGGCGCGCGCCTGGCCGATCAGCCAGCCGAGCAGCACGTAGTTTGCCAGCACCAGCGGCGCCGACCAGATGCGGATGCCGAAATAGGCGCGTGCCGCGGCCGTGACGCCGTCGCTGCCGCCCATGGCCCGTAACAGGATGCTGGCGAGCGGCGCCTGCAGCGCGATCAGCCCCACGCCGATCACGGCAGACAATGCCAGCCCGCGCACCAGATGCAGGCGCAGTTGGTCGGTTTCGCCGGCGCCGATAGCCTGCGCGGTGAAGGCGAGCGTGCCCATGCGCAGAAAGGCGAACAGCCAGAACAGGCAGTCGAACAGGAACGAGGCCATCGCCACGCCGCCCAGCATTGTGGCGTCGCTCAGCCGCCCGATCGCGGCCGTCGAGACGATGCCGATCAGCGGCGTGGTCAGGTTCGCGATCATGGCCGGGCCCGCGATGGCAAACACGCGGCGGGTGGTGATCTTCGCGGGAGGAACCGGCGCGTGCATGGTCAGAACACGACCACCATGCCGTCCTCAGCCATCGTGTAGGGCAGGTCATCGACGCGGCCGAGCATGTCGTCGCTCATATGGGTGAGCACGACGCGCCTGGCGTTGATGGCGGGCAGATGTGCTTCCAGCGTTTTCAGGCTGAGATGGTTCTTGACCATCCGATCGTAGGTATAGGCTTCCGCGATGAAGAGATCGGCGTGCTGCGCAGCCGGGATCAGCGCATCCGTCCACTCGGTGTCCGCGCCGTAAGTGATGATGCGGCCTTCAGCCTCGATGCGGAAGCTGAGAAAGGGCCCGCCTGATTCGCCATGCACGACCGGGTAGGCCCTCACCGTGACCTCGCCGAAGTTTCTGACGTCCTCGGGCGCGAGTGCGACCACCGAGAGGTCGTAGCGCTGTTTCGTCTTCGACGAATGCTCGAACATCGCCTCCATCACCTGCGGCAGCTTTGTCTCGATGCCGGCCGGACCCGCGATCACCAGCGGCCTGGTGCGGCGGGAGAATTGTGCGTCAAGGAGAAAGAACGGAAGGCCGGCAAAATGATCGCCGTGGAAATGCGTGATCAGGATCAGGTCGATCTCGTCGCGCTCGATCTCGAACCGCTTCATCGCGACAAGCGAGGACGCGCCGCAATCGATCAGGAAGTTGACGCGCTTGCCTGTGACGTGGAAGCAGGTATTGAATCGGCCGCCGGAGCCGAACGCATCGCCGCAGCCGACAAATCGCAGTTGCATCGGCGGTGGTCTCTCCTAGATGTCAGCGGCCGCGCGGGGCGCCGAATAGCCGCGACAGGAACCAGACCGGTATCACGATCACCGCGCCGAGCAGGAAGTAGCGCCAGGCCCAGTTGATCGCGTCGAAGCCGAAATCCCAGATGCGCTGGAACAGCACGCGGATGCTGTGAAGGATGTTCCACGGATCGAATCCAACAGCGGCGAGCACCACGCCGACCAGAATCGACAACAGGATCAGCCGAAACGCCACTGACAGCGGCGAGCCGCCGAGAAAGCGGTTCAGGCTGTCAGCGTTGCCGCCCGGCAAGTCTCTGACGTCGTTTTGCATCGTGGTCTCATCTCTCTGTTTGAGCATGATCTTTCGGAACACCGCTGCACGCTCGTCCGGATCATGCTCCTCGCGGAATCGTCGCCATTATAGGTCACGGCGGGGCACATGGGGAACCCGGTCGACGCAATCAATGGCTGCCATGTGGGCAAGGAATTAATTCGCCGTCATGGTCATTAACAGGCGTTCAAGCGTCTCGAGCCGGTCGGCCTCGCGCGGCGGCTTGTCCCAGCGCAGGCGGTTGATGCGCGGAAAGCGCATCGCGACGCCGGATTTGTGACGCGGCGAACGCTGCAGACCCTCGAAGGCGACTTCCAGCACCAGGCCCTGGTCTGGCTCGTGCACGACATGCCGCACCGGGCCGAACTTCTCGGTGGTGTTGCGGCGGACGAAGCGGTCGATCTGCAGCAGCTCCTCGTCGGTGAAACCGAAATAGGCTTTGCCGACCGGGACGAGCTGCTCGCCGTCCTCGCCTGCAGCCCAGACGCCGAACGTATAATCGGAGTAGTAGGACGAGCGCTTGCCGTGGCCGCGCTGCGCATACATCAGCACGGCATCGATGATGTGCGGATCGCGCTTCCATTTCCACCATGGTCCTTTCGGGCGCCCCGGCAGATATGGCGCGTCGCGCCGCTTCAGCATCACGCCCTCGACCGCGTCGGCATCGTCGCCCGCGCCGGCGCTCTTGGGATCGGCGCGGGCCGCGGCCAGTTCCTCCCAGCTTGCGAATGGAATCGTCGGCGACAGGTCGATGCGCGGATCGTTCAGCTTTTGCACGAACGCCTCCAGCCGCGCGCGGCGCTCGACGAATGTCAACTCGCGCAGATCGGCTTCGTCGTCGCCGAGCAGGTCGTAGGCGCGCAAGTGGATCGGAAACTCCTTGATCAGCTTCGGCGACACCACTTTGCGGTTCAGCCGCTGCTGCAGCACATTGAACGTCTGCACGCGGCCGCCGCGCAGCACCAGGAGCTCGCCGTCGATCGCGCCGGGCAGGTGCAGCGACGGCACCAGGTCGGGAAAGCTGGCCGTGATGTCCTCGCCGGTGCGTGAATAGAGTCGCGCCTGAATGTGGCCGCGCTCGTCGCGGCCTGATACCGCCTGCACCCGGATGCCGTCCCACTTCCATTCCGCACTGAAATCCGCGGCGTCGAGAGCCGCAAAGTCCGAGTCCTCGATCGCATGCGCCAGCATCACCGGGCGGAACGGGGTCGGGTCGCGGTTGACGGGCTTGTCACTGCGGCCTTCCAGCCAGGCGAACAGCTCGAGATAGGGCGGCGACAGCCCGGGCCACATCAGCTCGATCTCGTGCGGGTCCTTATTCCCGAGCGCGGCCGCCGCAGTCTTGGCGAGCCGCGCCGAAATCCCGATCCGCATCGCGCCCGTGACGAGTTTCAGCAGCGCCCAGCGTCCGGTCTCGTCGAGCTCGTCGAGCCAGCGCGCGAGCCGCGCAGGCAACTCGGTCTTGCCGAGCGTACGCAGCGTTGTGACGACGTCGGTGAGGGTAGGCGAGGGTGGGGTATTGTGGGGGCTGGACGCGCGGCCTTCTTCACCTCCCCCGCTTGCGGCAGAGGGGGAAGATTTCGGCCACATCAGCGCCACCGTCTCGGAGAGATCGCCAACATAGTCGTAGGACAGTCCAAACAGCACCGGATCGGTTCGTTCCGTGATCAGGTCGCGGATCAAGCCCGGCTTGGCGTGCTTGAACGATAGTGCGCCGGTTAGCGCGGCAAGTGCATAGCCACGATCGGGATCCTCGGTCTTGCGGAAATAGGCGACCAGCAGTTTCAGCTTGTTGTTGCGGCCGGGCTCGTAGGCGAGGCGGTCGAGCAGTTCGGCGAAGCGGTTCATGCGCCGGCCTCGCCGGCCGGCGTCGTCTCGGATTCATCCTCATCGCCATAGCCGACAAGGTCGAGCGGTTGCGCGGCGAGGCCTCTCGTCCTGCACCAATGCACCAGCGCGTCCTCCTGGCCGTGCGTGACCCAGATCTCGCCAGCGCCGGTCGCTTGAATCGTCGCGGTCAACCCGTCCCAGTCGGCATGATCCGAGATTACCAACGGCAACTCGACGCCGCCCTGGCGGGCGCGGGCGCGCACGCGCATCCATCCCGAGGCGAATGCGGTGACCGGATCGGGAAAACGCCGGGTCCAGACGTCGGAAGTGGCGCTTGGCGGCGCCAGCGTGATGGTGCCGGCGAGATCGGCCTTCTTCATACCGCGCGCGGCCCTGAGTTCGCCGAGCGGAATGCCGCGCTCCTGATAGTAAGAGGTGATCTTCTCCATCGCGCCGTGCAGGTAGATCGGCGCATCGTAGCCGGCTTCGCGAAGCAGCGCGATCACGCGCTGCGCCTTGCCGAGCGAGTAGGCGCCGACCAGATGGGCGCGCTCCGGAAACAGGCTGACGGACGCGAGCAGCTTCTTCACCTCCGAGGCGGCCTCGCCGTGGCGGAATACCGGCAACCCAAAGGTCGCTTCGGTGATGAACACGTCGCACGGCACGACCTCGAATGGCGCGCAGGTCGGATCGCGCACGTCCTTGTAATCGCCGGACGCGACGATGCGGATGCCCTTGCACGCCACCTCGATCTGCGCCGAGCCCAGCACATGGCCGGCGGGATGGAATTTTGCCGTGACGTCGCCGAGCCTGATCTCTTCCCCGTAAGCCACCGCCTGCACTGAGCCCGCGAAACCGTCGCCGTAGCGCAGCCGCATCATGTCGAGCGTTTCCCGCGTGGCCAAGACCGCACCATGGCCCGCGCGGGCGTGGTCGGAATGGCCGTGGGTGATCAGCGCACGCTCAACCGGCCGCACCGGGTCGATATGGAAGCCGCCCGGCTTGCAGCATAAACCGGCGGCAACGGGCATCAGGATGTCTTGCGGGCGCATCTTCGCTATATAGGAGGTGTTGCGGCGATTTTTACCTCTCCCGCCGGGGAGAGATGAACTTCCGATCGAGTGTAGAAAGAATGCCCCTACGCCTGTTCCTGTCCTCCGGCGATCTCGCTGCCGACCGCCGCTATGAGTTCGCGCGCGACCTGCGATTGAAGGGTGACCTGCCAGCGGCTTCCGACCTGCTCGAACAGGCAATCGAGCTCGCGCCGAAATTCACCTCCGCCTGGTTCACCCTCGGCGAGATCCGTGACCAACTGGGCCAGCGAGAGGCCGCGATCGCGGCTTTCCGAGCCGCGCGCGACGCCGACCCCGAGGACCGCCACGGCGCCAGCCTGCACCTGATGAAGCTCGGCGTCGAAGCGGTCGCGCCGATGCCACCGACCTACGTGCAGACACTGTTCGATCAATATGCGCCGCGATTCGAGGCCGCGCTCATCGGGGATCTCGGCTATCGCGGTCCGGCGCTTTTGTTCAAGGCGGTGCTGTCGGTGCGATCCGCGGCGAAGAAGCCGGCCTTCTTCAAACGCGCGATCGATCTCGGCTGTGGCACCGGGCTCGCGGCCGGGGCGTTTTCGAAAAACGTCGACCGCTTCGTCGGCATCGATCTGTCGCCGCGCATGGTCGAGAAGGCGCGCGCAACGGGCTTCTATGCCGAGCTCGAGGTCGACGACATGCTGCGCGGCATTCGGTGCAAGCCTGACGCCAGCGCCGAGCTGATCCTCGCCGCGGATGCCATGGTCTATGTCGCCGAGCTCGCGCCGGTACTCGCCGAGGCAAGGCGGGTGCTGGCCACCGGCGGCCTGCTCGCCTTCACGACCGAGACCCATGACGGCGAGGGCGTTACCCTCGGCGAGGGGCTGCGCTACGCGCACAGCGCGGCTCATGTCCGCACCACGGTTGCGGCTGCCGGACTGACCTTGGTCCGGCTCGAAGCGCTCTCAATCCGCAACGAAGACAATGTTCCCGCACCCGGGCTTGTCGCGGTCGCGACCAAACCCTGACTTTATCACACGCTCCCACAAAAGGAGAAAGTAAGCGTCATTGGCGGGCAAAACTTGAGTCTAGACGCTACGCGAGCGCCGTATAGCGGCATTGCGTCGCAAAGTCTCTCATTCGATATTGCTTCCACGCAGGACTGAATGTCAGATCGACACATCGTCGGATCCGAGAGGTGGACAGCGGTCTTCCGAAAGGATCAGCGCAAACAAAAACGATAGATCGTGCGATGACATTTGTCATCGCGCGAGAGGGAGCAAACAATGAGAAAGCAGACCCGGCGCGAGTTCGGCGCCACCGCGTTATCGGCCATTGCCGCATCTGCCTTGCCCGCGCCTTATCTCTGGGCGGCCGAAAAGAAATACGATCCGGGCGCCAGCGACACCGAGATCAAGCTCGGCCAGACCGTGCCGCATTCCGGCCCGGGCTCGCTCTATGGTGTGCTCGGACGCGTCGGCGAGGCCTATTTCCAGATGGTGAACGAGAAGGGCGGCATCAACGGGCGCAAGGTGAAATTCCTCACCATGGACGACGCGTACAGCGCGCCGAAATGCGTCGAGGCGACGCGCCGCCTGGTCGAGCAGGAGGAGGTGCTGGCGCTCTACGGCTCGCTCGGCACCGCGCCGCAGACGGCCGTGCATAAGTATCTCAATTCCAAGGGCGTGCCCCAGCTCCTGCTCAACACCGGCGCGTCGAAGTGGAACGATCCGAAGAATTACAAATGGACGATGGCGGGCCTGCCGCTGTACCCGACCGAAGCGCGCATCCTGGCCAAGCACGTCGTCGCGGTGAAGCCGAACGCCAAGGTCGGCATTCTCTACCAGAACGACGATTTCGGCCGCGACTTCCTGGGTCCCTTCAAGAAGGTGCTGGCCGACGCGGGCGGCACCGCGAAGGTGATCATGGAGCAGACCTACGATCTCACCGATCCGACCATCGATTCCCAGCTCATCAATCTCTCGAAGTCGGGTGCGGATGTGTTCTACAACATCACGACCGGCAAGGCGACGTCGCAATCGATCCGCAAGGTCGTCGAGCTCGGCTGGAAGCCGCTGCAATTGCTGTCGGCGGGTTCGACGGGCCGCTCGATCCTGAGCGCCGCCGGCTTCGAGAATGCCAAGGATATCGTCGCGATCCGCTACGCCAAGGAAGTCGGCGTGCCGCGCTTCGAGAAGGACCCGGACGTGCTCGCGTTCGAGGAGTTGCGCAAGAAATATCTGCCCAACGTCGATCCCGACAACACCATCGCCTTCGCCGGCTATGGCCAGGTGGTCTCGATGGCGGAAATCCTGCGCCGCTGCGGCGACGAATTGACCCGCGCCAATGTGCTCAAGCACGCGACGACGCTCGCGGGTTATCACTCGCCCTATTTCCTGGACGGCGTCAATTTCAGCTACACGCCCGACGATTACACCCCGATGAAGACGCTCTACATCTCGATCTTCAACGGCAAGGATTGGGACATTTCCGACAGGCCGGTGACGGAGTAGAGGCCAGAGCCCCATCTTCCTTGCGATTCTCTTCCTCTCCCTCTCCCCGCTCTTCGCGGGGAGAGGGTAGGGTGAGGGGTCCTCTCCACGAGTTGCGCGCGTGGATGGACCAGTACCCCCTCACCCGGATCGTATCTCGCGATACGATCCGACCTCTCCCCGCCAGGCGAGGTGACTTCCAGGCAGCGACTTCGCGTTCTCCGCAAACGGGCGGGCCATCGCGCCACCTGCTGCCATTTTCGTTCCACCCTCGACGAAGCCGCCTGAACGACCTACCTCTTGGGTGTGTCGACGCTTGATCTCTTTTCCGTGACGCCGTCGGAGACGGCCGACCTGCTGCCACGGCCGTTTCGTGCGTGGTTCGCCTCGCGCGGTTGGTCGCCGCGCGCGCATCAACTCGCGCTGCTTGCCAAGGCGCGCGAGGATCGCTCTGCGCTGCTGATCGCGCCCACGGGCGCCGGCAAGACGCTGGCGGGCTTCCTGCCGACGCTGGTAGAGTTGACCGAAGGGATTGACCGTGGCGACCCCGCACACCTAGCCCCGGGGGAGCGTGACAAGGGCGCGCGCGGTGAGACAGCAGGGGCTGTCCGCCCGAACCTGATCTCCACCGGCCGCTCGGTCCGCCGCACCGGCGGACTTCACACGCTCTACATCTCGCCGCTCAAGGCGCTTGCCGTCGATATCGCGCGCAACCTCGAGGCTCCGGTCGCCGAGATGGAGCTGCCGATCAAAATCGAGACCCGCACCGGCGACACACCAGTATCGCGGCGGCAGCGGCAGCGGCGGTATCCGCCGGATATTCTGCTGACCACGCCGGAGCAGCTTGCGCTGCTGCTCGCCTCCGACGATGCGCCCTATCTGTTCGCCTCGCTGAGGCGGGTTGTGCTCGACGAATTGCATGCGCTCGTCACCTCGAAGCGCGGCGATCTGCTCTCGCTCGGGCTCGCCCGTCTGTGGCGGATCGCGCCGCAGATGCGCGCCATCGGCCTGTCGGCGACCGTCGCCGAGCCCGAGCAGCTCGCGCGTTTCCTCGTGCCGCAGCCGGACGGCGCGAGTGCCTCCGCCGATGTCGTCACTGCCGGCGGTGCCACGCCGCCGATCGTCGAGATGCTCGACACCAGGGAGCGCCTGCCGTGGTCCGGCCACAGCGCGCGCCATGCGCTCGGCGAGGTCTATGAACTCATCAGGCGCAACAAGACCACGCTGGTTTTCGTCAATACCCGCAGCCAGGCCGAGATGCTTTTCCAGGATCTCTGGCGCATGAACGACGATGGTTTGGCGATCGCGCTGCATCACGGCTCGCTCGACGTCGCGCAACGGCGCAAGGTCGAGGATGCGATGGCCGCCGGCAAATTGCGCGGCGTTGTCTGCACCTCCTCGCTTGATCTCGGCGTGGACTGGGGCGACGTGGACCTCGTCATCAATATCGGCGCGCCCAAGGGCTCGTCGCGGCTGATGCAGCGGATCGGCCGCGCCAATCACCGGTTCGATGAGGCCTCGCGGGCCGTGCTGGTGCCGGCCAACCGCTTCGAGGTGCTGGAGTGCGCCGTTGCAATCGATGCCATCGCGGAGAACGCGCAGGACACGCCGCCGCTGCGATCGGGCGCGCTCGATGTGCTGGCGCAGCATGTGCTCGGCCGCGCCTGCGGCGAGCCATTTCTGTCGGATGAGCTTTATGCCGAGGTCGTGACTGCCGTCCCCTATGCCGGGCTCGCCCGCGCCGATTTCGACGATATCGTCGACTTCGTCGCCACCGGCGGCTACGCGCTGAAGACCTATGAGCGCTTCGCCCGGATCAGGCAGGACAAGCAGGGGCGCTGGCGCGTTGCCAATCCGAAGGTGCGGCAGAGCTACCGCCTCAACGTCGGCACTATCGTCGAGGAGACCATGCTGAAGGTGCGGCTGGTGCGCTCGCGCGCCGGCGGTACCGGTTCGACCGGCGCGATCGCGCGCGGCGGCCGCATGCTCGGCGAGATCGAGGAAGTCTTCATCGAGGGCCTCGTGGTCGGCGACACGTTTGTCTTTGGCGGCGAGGTGGTCCGCTACGAGGCCTTGGTCGAGGACCAGGTCTACGTCTCCCGCGCCAATGACAAGGATGCAAAAGTGCCGTCCTACATGGGCGGCAAGTTTCCGCTCTCGACCTATCTCGCCGAGCGGGTCCGCAAGCTGCTCGACGACCGCCGCGCGTGGAATGCGTTGCCGGACCAGGTGCATGACTGGCTGTCGCTGCAGCGGAAATTCTCCCATGTGCCGGCGGTGCGCGAATTGCTGGTCGAGACCTTTCCGCGTGGTGGCAGCCATTATCTTGCTTGCTATCCGTTCGAGGGGCGGCTCGCGCACCAGACCCTCGGCATGCTCCTCACGCGGCGGCTGGAGCGCGCCCGCGCCCGGCCGCTCGGCTTCGTCGCCAACGAATATGCGCTCGCGATCTGGGGCGTCGGCGATCTCTCCTTCATGGTCAGGCACGGCAAGCTCGATCTCAACGCGCTGTTCGACCCCGACATGCTCGGCGACGACCTGGAGGCGTGGCTTGCGGAATCGGCGCTGATGAAGCGCACCTTCCGCAACTGCGCCATCATCTCCGGCCTGATCGCGCGCCGCTTCACCGACGAGGAGAAATCGCGCCGCCAGGTGCTGTTCTCGACCGATCTGATCTATGACGTCTTGCGCAAGCACCAGGCCGACCACGTGCTGCTGCGCGCCGCGCGCGCCGATGCCGCCACCGGCCTGCTCGATCTCCGCCGCCTCGGCGACATGCTCTCGCGTATCCACGGGCGAATCACCCACAAGGAACTTGATCACGTTTCTCCGCTCGCCGTGCCGGTGATGCTGGAAATCGGCCGCGAGTCAGTTTATGGCGAGGCATCCGACGAACTTCTGGCCGAAGCAGCCGAGGAGCTCGTGCGGGAGGCCATGACATAACGCTGGGAACAGGACGTGACGGCAAGCGCGCAGGCTTCGGGAGACGAGAACGGCATGCGCGTTTCGAGGGTCACGGTCGCCGACGTCGGCTTCATTGCCGATTTCTCCGGCGCCCTGTTCTGGCAAGAGCAGAGCCTGCTCGTCGTGTCCGACCTGCATCTTGAAAAGGGCTCGAGCTATGCCGCGCGCGGCGTGCTGCTGCCGCCCTATGACACGGTCGCAACGCTGAGCCGCCTTGCCGCCGTGATCGCGCGGCACGATCCGCGCCGGGTGATCGCGCTCGGCGACAGCTTTCACGACCGAACCGCTCATGCGCGATTGTCCGCGCCCGACCGCGAGGCGCTGGCCGCGCTGCAAGCGCGGCGCAACTGGATCTGGGTCTCGGGCAATCACGATCCGGCGCTGCCGTCCGATCTCGGCGGCGTGGTCGCGACCGAAGTCGCAATCGGCCCGATCCTGTTCCGCCATGAGCCGACTGGTGCGAGCGGTGAGATCGCCGGCCATCTGCATCCCAAGGCGCGCGTGCCCACCCGCGGCCGGGCGATCGAGCGCCGCTGTTTCGCGAGCGACGGCGAACGCGCGGTCATGCCGGCCTTCGGCGCCTACACCGGCGGCCTGAGCATCCGCGACGTTGCGTTCGCAAGGATCTTCGGATCACCGGGCTTCACGGCCCATGTGCTCGGCAACGATCGCGTCCACGCCTTCGTTGCGTCGAGGTGTTGTTAGGCCATAGCCCTCGACACAAAGAGGCGACACGGCGCGACTTCTCACGCCGCCTTCGCCTGCACGGTTTCGCAAAAATCCGCGAGCCGGTCCGCAAGCCGCAGCGTGGCCGGGCTCGCATCGGGAGCCGCGACGAGGGCGACTTCGGTGCGGTCAATCGGCGCAAATCCGTCTTTCGCCGTGAGCACGCGATGATCGGCCTGGATCGCCATCTCCGACAAGATGCTCAGACCCATGCCGGCCGCGATCGCGGCCTGAATGCCGGCGAGATTGGACGACGTGTACGCCATATGCCAGGTGCGACCAGCGCTTTCCAGCGCATGGATCGCGCCTGCACGGTAGAGGCAGCCGGAGGGAAAGCCGATCAGCGGCACCGAACCGGTCGAGGTGTCTCGCGGATGGCCCTTGCTGGTCACCCAGTGAACGCGCTCGGGCCACGCCGCGATGCCGCCTTTCTCGCCGGCCGCGCGCTTGAACAGTGCAAGATCAAGCTCGCCCCGCTCGAGCTCGCGCTTGAGATGCGCGCTCTGGTCGGCGCGAATGTCGAGACGAAGCCTGGGGTGCGATCGCGAGAAGGCGGCGAGCAGTTTCGCGAGACGATAGGCCGCGAAATCTTCGGGAACCCCAAGCCGGATCGCGCCTTCATTGTCCGGTCGCGAAAGCACGTCGCGTGCCTCTTCCGCGAGCGACAGCAGGCGTCGCGCATAGGACAGCAGGCGCTCGCCGGCTTCGGTTGGGGTCACGTCCTTGCCGCTGCGGATCAATAGCGGCTGGCCGACGTCCTCTTCCAGCCGCTTGATCTGCTGGCTCACCGTCGATTGCGTGCGATGGACGCGCTCGCCGGCGCGGGTGAAGCCGCCGGCATCGACCACCGAGACGAAACTGCGCAACAGCTCCAGATCGAGCATCGCAGCCTCCATTTGAAAATCAACTGAATGTCAGTCTATCATTTAATTTCCAAATATCAAGCCGCGCGCCTAGATCAGAAGCGAAGGAAACCCCCAGGAGAAGTCCGATGTCCCGCGCCTCCGCGCTTGCGCTTCCCCGCACCCGCTTCAACACGCTTCCGTTGCTGATCGCGCTGTTCTGCCTGCTCTGGAGCTACGCCTTCGTCGCCGGCAAGATCGGTGTCACCGATTGCCCGCCATTGCTCCTGCTCACCGCGCGGTTCTCGCTCGCCGGCATCCTGATCCTCGGCATCGCGGCGCTCCGCGGCGAGGACTGGCAGATGTCCTGGCGCGACATCGCCGTCTTCGCCGTGCTCGGCGTCGCCAACAACGCCCTCTATCTCGGCCTCGGCTATACCGGCCTGAGGACGGTATCGGCCGGCCTCGGCGGCCTGATCGTGTCGGCCAATCCTGTCTTCACGGCGATGCTGGCGGCGGTTGTGCTTGGCGAAGCCATGACCTGGCGGAAGGCCGCCGGGCTGGTGCTCGGCATCACCGGGGTTGCCTTCATCGTCTGGCACCGGATTTCGGTCGGGTCGGACAGCCTGCACGGCATCCTGTTCACGCTGGCCTCGCTGGCCTCGATTGTCGGCGGCACCATCCTGTTCAAGCTGCTGGCGCCGAAAGGGTCGCTGTGGGTCGGCAACGGCATCCAGAACGTCGCCGGCGGCCTGGCGCTTCTGCCCTTCGCCTTCACGCTCAACGACGTCAGCGAGATCACGCCGAGCACGCGGCTCGCAGGCGCCTTTGCGTTCCTGGTCCTTGGCGGCTCGATCCTCGCCTATCTGCTGTGGTTTCATCTCCTGAAAGTGTGTGGCGCAACCGCCGCCAGCGCCTATCACTTCCTGATGCCACCGCTTGGTATGCTCTTTGCGTACCTCGTGCTCGGCGAGCACGTCGAATTTCGCGACCTCGCCGGGATCGTTCCGGTGGCGCTCGGCATTTACCTGGTGACCCACCCCGCGGCCGCCGCAGCGAAGAGGAGTGCGACATGAGTCTCACCATCACCCTGATCGGCGGGCCCACGGCGCTGATCGAGATCGACGGTTTCCGTCTCCTCACCGATCCGACCTTCGATGGCCCCGGCGACTATCAATTGCCGCATGTGAAGCTGGAGAAGCTGACCGGACCCGCGCTTGGCCCGCGCGATGTCGGCGAGATCGACGCGGTGCTGCTCAGCCACGACCAGCATTCGGACAATCTCGACCATTCGGGCCGCGATTTCCTCGGCCAGGCGAAGCGCGTCTTGACGACCGAGGCGGGCGCAAAGCGGCTCGGCGGCAAGACCGAAGGGTTCATGCCCTGGCAATCGACCGAGCTCACGAAGGGCGGGCACACCCTCACCATCACCGCGACGCCGGCGCGGCACGGGCCGGCCGGGATCGAGCCGTTGTCCGGGGATGTCATCGGCTTCGTGGTGCAATCGCGCAAATCCGGCAGCCGCCCGATCTATATCAGCGGCGACACCACCTGGTTCGACGGCGTCGCCGAGGTCGCGCGCCGCTTCAAATGCGGCGTGGTGCTGCCGTTCGCGGGCGCCGCGCAGACCCGCGGGCCGTTCCACCTCACGATGGACACCAACGATACGATCGAGACCGCGCGGGCCTTTGCGGACGCCGTGATCCTGCCGGTTCATACCGATGGCTGGGCGCATTTCCGTCAGAACGCCCAGGATCTCCGCGCATCCTTCGACACGCTCGGCTTCGGCCGGCGGCTGCGCATTCTCGAGCCGGGCGTTGCGACTGAGATCGAGCCATCATCAGGTGCCTGACCTCGCGGATTGAGAGGAGTGAGCGGTTTCATCGGTGGAACCGGCGCATGTCCGGTTCGTTGTCGCGCCGGAGCCGGTCATGACGCAGCACAGGCAAATCAAGCGGAAGCACCATGATAAGGACGGTCATGCGCCGGCGGCCAAGGCCCCGCGCGAGCGGTTCAGCCTCCGCCGCGCCCTGAAGGCGCTTGGCCCCGGACTGATCACCGGCGCCTCCGACGACGATCCGTCGGGCATCGGCACCTACAGCCAGGCCGGTGCGCAGCTCGGTTACGGCATCGGCTGGACGATGCTGCTCACCTTCCCGCTGATGGCGGCGATCCAGGAGATTTCCGCGCGGGTCGGCCGCGTCACCGGACACGGCATCTCCGGCAATGTCTGCCGGCATTATCCGAACTGGCTCCTGGTCGTCGTTGTGACCCTGCTGTTTATTGCCAACACCGTCAACATCGCCGCCGACCTTGCTGCGATGGCGGATGCGGCAAGGCTCCTGGTCGGCGGACCCGCGTTGCTCTACGTGCTGCTGTTCGGCGTGACCTCGGTGGTCGCGCAGATCTTCATGGACTACAAGCGCTACGTCGCGGTGCTGAAATGGCTGACGCTCAGCCTGTTCTCCTATGTCGCGGCGCTGGCCTTCGCCAAAGTGTCGTGGAGCGACGCGCTCGCCGGCGTGCTGCTTCCCCGCATCGCCTGGCGCGCGGATTATTTCACCACCATCGTTGCGATCCTCGGCACGACCATCTCGCCCTATCTGTTCTTCTGGCAGGCCTCGCAGGAGGCCGAGGAGCAGCGGGTCGATGCCACCAAGCATCCCCTGATCGAGAAGCAATACGGCGCGCGCAGGGAATTCTCACGTATCCGCGCCGACACTATCGTCGGCATGGCGTTCTCGAACCTGATCGCGCTGTCGATCATCACCACCGCTGCGGCGACGCTGCACGCATCAGGCAAGACCGACATTGCAACTTCGGCGCAGGCGGCCGAGGCGCTGCGCCCGATCGCCGGCCCGTTCGCGGAAGTGATCTTCGCACTCGGCATCATCGGCACCGGCCTGCTGGCGATTCCGGTGCTGGCGGGCGCGACCGCCTATGCGGTGGGCGAGGGACGGCAATGGCCGGTCGGACTCGCGCGCAAGCCAAAGGAGGCGATCGCGTTCTATTCGGTGCTGGCGCTGTCGGGCGCGATCGGGATCGGGCTCAACTTCACGCCGATCGATCCAATCTCGGCGCTGTTCTGGAGTGCGGTCGTCAACGGCGTGCTCGCCGTCCCCGTCATGGTGCTGTTGATGGTCATGGCGCGCCAGCGGGACGTGATGGGCCGCTTCGTGATCGGCGGGCCGCTCTACTGGCTCGGCTGGCTCTCCACCGGCGTAATGCTCGTCAGCGTGCTCGCGATGGGGGTAGGATTCTTGCTGTGAGTCACGGCCACCGCTTTGCGGCTCCTCACCATGAGGACTGCGTCAATCCTTGCGGAACACGATCGAAGCCATCCAGCCGGTCATCAGCGCCATGGCCGCGGTGACGAGGCCGTAGACAAATCCGTTCTGCCGCGCGGTGGTGGCGACGAACTGTTCGAAGCCGACCTTGACGATCTCAAACGCGGTGTCGGTCCTGGTCACCAGGGCGCCGTCGGCGAACAGCTTGATCTCGACATTGTAGGTGCCGATCGGCACATCGGCCGGCAGCGGAATGCCGGTGCGGAACAGGGTCGGCGTCAGGAAGGTCACGGCAGACGTCGCCTCGCGATAGAGCCCGCGCTCGGAGCGCAGCCGCACGAAGGCGCTGCGGAACGCGTCGTTCGGGACCACGTCGGCATAGTCGGGACCGACGCGCTGCATCAGCAGCACGTTGTTGAGCCCGAGCTGCTGACGCCGCTGCACCTCGGGCGAGGCGATCTGGTCGAACGGACGGTTCGAGAACAGCGCGAGATAGCCCGGCACCTGCAGGAACTGCCGGTAGTCGGTGTTGATCCAAATGCCGAACTTGCGCTCCTTGCGCCGCGTCACCATGTCGGCGCGCGGCCCGCTGACGGTGACGACAAGGTCGTAACTGTCACGATTGGGCGGCGTCCGGGCGTCCTTCTCGACCGACCCGAACAGCACGAGTTCGCCGCCCGAATAATTCGGCGTCACCGTGACGCGGTGGTTGGAAACTGAGACGATCAGCCGCTCGGCATGAACGGGCGTCGTCGCAAGCATGGTGGCCAAGAGGCCAGCGATGGCGAGCGGGGCGCGCGGCTTCATGGCGCGGCTCCGCCGGTTTCGCGGATGCTGAAGAGATCCTGGGGCCGGATCACCAGCTCGACCGCAAAGCGGATGCCGACTGCGAGCACGAGCAGGCCGAGCAGGAGGCGCAGATGCTCGCCGCGGATCTTCTGGCCCGCGCGCGCGCCGAACTGGGCGCCGGTGACGCCGCCGATCATCAGGATCAGCGCCAGCACCGCATCGACCAGGTGATTGGTCACCGCGTGCAGCATGGTGGCGAACACCATCGTGACGAGGGTCAGCACCATCGAGGTGCCGATCACGGTCGAGGTCGGCACCCGCAACAGATAGATCATCAGCGGCACCAGGATGAAGCCGCCACCGATACCCATGACCGCTCCAATGAACCCGATGATGAGGCCGACCACGACGACGGGAATGACCGAGAGGTAGATCTTGGAGCGCTTGAAACGCATCTTCAGCGGCAGGCCATGGATCCAGCCATGGCTGCCGGGCTTGCGGACCGAGACCGCGCCGCCGCGCCGGACGCGGAGCATGGCGCGCAAGCCTTCCCAGAACATCAGCCCGCCCACGGTGGTCAGCAGGATGACGTAGGACAGCGCGATCATCAGGTCGAGCTGACCGAGCGAGCGCAGCACGGTAAAGGTCCACACGCCAAGCGCGGTGCCGATCGTGCCGCCCGTCAACAGCACGATGGCCAGCACCGGGTCGATCGCGCGTCTTCGCCAGTACGAGATCGCGCCGGAGAAGGATGAGGCCGCGATGTGGCTCGCGACAGAGGCGACCGCGACCGCCGGCGCGATCCCGACGAAGATCAAGAGCGGCGTCATCAGGAAGCCGCCGCCGATACCGAACATGCCGGAGACGAAGCCAACCGCCGCACCCATCGCCAGGATGAGGAAGACATTGACGGGAATGTCGGCGATCGGGAGATAGAGCTGCACGCGGGTCGCTTCTTGTTGTCGCAATAAGGGCTCAAGGCCGCTTCACGGCGTGGTGTTTGGTCGAGCTTTTGGCCGGCAAGAAAATCCGGTTGGCGCGCAGGCTGCAGGCGAACGTGGATCGATTGCCGCGTCCCTGAATAACCGAAATCCGCCGAAGGAGGGACTAAAGAATCCGGTGCACGCGGCCTTTTTGCCGCACCTCGCGTCTGATCCCGCGGACGTGGTTGATGATTCAGATTAATGACATGAGCGCGGGCTCAGGGCGGATTGACCGGCGTCGTGACGAGATTCATCGCGAGTGCCTGCTTCGGGCTCAGCCAGCGAATCTCGGAAGTCTGCGACATCGCCTCGACGATCGTCGACGAGACGCCCATCTTGGTCATGTAGCCGAGCACCATGCCCTGCGTGCGCTGGGTTTCGGCAACGGGATCATCCATGGGAATGGGTGTAGTGAAGCGGTGAACGCCGAGCATCGATCCGTGGATGCCGTAGCGAGTTTTACCTCCGGCATAGACCAGAACGCAGGCACTGGCGCAAGAGGAGGCACGTATCCGGCCGGACGCATCGGCCATGCCAACTGCGGTGACGAGTCCGCGCGCGCGGATGGTCTCGCCCATGATGGCGGCCTGGTTCAGCTTGCCGCCATCCGACGACAGCAGAATGGCGTCTCCCGCCGACAGCCGCGCCTCGTCGAGCCGGTCGCGGAACCAGCTCGCGCTCGCCTTGCCGATTTCGCCGCTGATCGCAAGCGTACGTCGGCCGTGGCCCGATCCATCTATGTCCGCACTGGGAATGACGGTCGATGTCATGCTCGCCGAGACATGAGTCTCGCGCCAATAGTCCCAGGCGTCTGGCCGCGACAGGTCCCAATAGGCGCGAATGCCGACGCCCGACAGCAGCAGCACAAAGATGGCTACCGACCAGAAGGAGGGTTTGAAGGCGCCGTGTGGATAATGGGCGGCGTCGGTCCTACGTGCGGGAGCTGCGGGAGGCTGCGCACCGCGTGGCTGCGTCTGACGCGGCGGTACGACTCGGGGACCTGTGGGCGACGAACGGCGGACTTCTGCTCGTTCATTGCGGCGGTCATCGGCAGACAAGCAAAATCCTCCCCGCGGCAGGGGCCGTTCGCGTAATGCGTGCCCATCTATACGGTTGTGTCGTGGAGGTATATGGCGGCGCCAGTCCGCCGCCGCAATCGCCTCTCGTCAGCGAGCGGCGAGGACGGCGCTCCGCCGCGCTGCCTGCTTGGCAGGCTTCGCCGGGACGGCCTGGGCGGGAGCGCTGTCCCAGCCGCCAGCCGGGGCTGCGACCCTGATCGCGTCGCTCGGCTGCGGCTCGGCGGTGAAAGTCTGGATCGCGAGCTTCGCCGCCGCCAGCGACTGCGGATCGAGCCGCTTGACGATGTCGTCGCGCTTTTGGGCGGCATCGGCATCGCCCTGTGCCGCCGCAAGGCTGAACCATTTGAAGGATTCCGCGAGGTTCTGTTCGACGCCGATCCCACGCGCATAGAGGATGCCGAGGTTGAACTGGCTGTCCGCCACGCCGCGGTCGGCCGCCTTGCGGAACCACTGCGCCGCGCTGCTATAGTCGGCGCCCTTGCCGCCGCCATCGGCGGCGAGCACCGCGAGGTTATGCATCGCCTTGGCATTGCCTCGCTCGGCTGCCTGCACATAGTAGCGTCGCGCGACATCGACATCGCGCTGCACGCTCAGGCCCTTCTCGTAGAACGTGCCGAGCCGGAAGATCGCGGGTATTATGCCCGCCTGCGCGGCGCGACTATACCATTTGGCGGCTTCATCGAGGTTGGAGGGAATACCCTTGCCCTCGGCGTAACGCACGCCGACCTCATAGGCCGCGGCCGGATCGCCCTTCAGCGCCGCCGCGCGCAGCACCGGTCCGCCGATGGCATCGGGCAGCCTCTCGCCCGACGGAATCTGGATCGTCGCGAGCTTGCCGGCAACCGACGCCGCTGTCGGGATCGTGCCGGTGACATCGTTGGCGCTGACCGGCGTCGGCGCGATAAATGCTGCGGCCTGTGCCGGGGCCGACGGGATCGCGATCTGCGTGCCGTCCAGCATGTTCGGCGCCGGGCTGTTGTTCGATTGCTTGTCGAGTGGGGTCGGCGACGTCATCGATGGCGAGGGCGACGTGGTCGGCGCGACTGGCGCGGCTGGTGCCGGCGCGGCGGAATTCTCAGTGGGCGCCGGCTGGCTCGGATTTTCCATCGCCGGTATCTGCGGCGCGGCGCCGGTGTCGAGCAGGTTCATCGCCATCTTGAAGGTGCCGAGCACGATCACGACGACGCTCGCGCCGACCAGCAGCGAGCGGATCTTGGAGGTAATGCTCGAAGAGGCCCCCTCGGCTGCGCCAATCTTGAGAGTGGCCTTGGCCCTTTCGGCCTTGTCGGCCTTCTCTTTGGCTTTGGCGGCGGCCTTGCTGGCGGAGCGCGCGGCCTTGTCGTTGACGGGTTGCGCGGCGGCCGCCTGCGCAGCACGACGCGCGGCCGCGATGAAGCTCGACGTCGAGACTGGCTCCTTCTTGCCCGCGGGAATTTCGCTGATCGCATCCTCGGACGCGGCGATCCGCTCCGACGGAGATGGCGTTCGGCCGGTGGGACGGGTGCCCGGCTCAAGCGGATGATCCGGCGGCAGTTCCGGCGCCATCACTGCTCGCGCTGTCGCGGCATGCGGCTCGAGGATCTCGCTGATGGCCCGCGGTGGGACGGGCGGCAGCAGCGGCGGGGCTGCCACCGCCGGCGGCTCCGCGGCATGGAAGTCGCGCGGCGCGGCAGCGAAATGCTCCTGCGCCAGCGCGGGATTGTGCAGTTCGGGCTTCGGCTGCGGCATCACCGGCGGCGGCGTTTCCATCCGCGGTTCGACCGGCGCGGGCGAAGCCGGGGGCGGCGGCGCGGTGCGGACCGTGCGCAGATCGGCCTCGATCATTGCCAGCCGGTCGACAACATGGCCGAGAGCGTTGTGAACCGTTTCCAGCGAATCCTGGGTCCGGCGGTCGGTTTCCGACTGGCTGAAGCGGATGTCCGACAGCTCGCGTTTCATCATGTCGGCGAGGCCGCTGTCCATCATCGGCTGTGCCGAGGGGGCGCCGATGTTACGGGTGGCGTCGGCAAGCGAGGCGATATGGGCGTGCTGGGCCTCGAGGTGCCGCATGATGTCATGCAGCGCCTCCTCGACCCGATCGAGATTGCCGGAGCGCTGCTCGGAAGAGGAAGCTTCCAGCCGCTCGAGCAGATACGACACGCGCTGTTCGAGATGGGCGAACGCCGAAGCGCTGTCGTTGCCGACCTGCAGGCGGTCAATGCGTTCCGAGAGCGTGCGAACCGCGCTCTCGACAGCCTCCGAATTCTCATTGCCGGCCGGCCGCTCGCGCTCCTCCAGCGTCGAGGTCAGCGCGGCGATGCGCCGCTCGAGCGCGGCAACGGCATCGCCGTGAATGTTGGAGTGCGACGCCTGCGCGAGCTGGTCGACCTTGGCCGACAGCGCGTGGACGTCCTCGGAGAGCCGCAGCAGCGCGTCGTTGGAGGCGACGTTCGAGACGATGGCCCGCAGCGCCGCAATCGCGCCCTCGAGCTGATGCATCGTCGAGGGATCGTCGCTGGCGCGAAGGATCATGTCGAGCTTGGCGCCGAGATTGCGAATTGCCTCGTCGTAGCCCGTGAGCTGCTCGGCGGGCGTCAGCGTGCGCAGCACCTCGCGGATTTCGGACAATGCGCGTTCGATTCCGGTGATCGCCTGGCTGCCGCCGTTCTCCTGTCGGATCTCGTCGATGCGACGATGCAGCGAACGGACTTCGTTCTCGATCGATTCGATCGCGCGGCGCGGCATCGCCTCGGTGATAGCCTGGCGGATTTCCGCAAGCTCGGTTCGGAAGGCGGCGATCGATTGCTCGGTATGGTCGGGACGCTGCAGCGCCTCGATCTGGCTCGTGATCTTGAGCAGATGACGTTCGAGCGAGGAGAAGTCTGGTCCGGCAGACGCCGCCGGAGACGGCGGTGCATGGGCGGCCGTGGGCTGCTCCGCGGGCGCCGCCGGCGGCGCGCTGCGCGGCGGCATCTGGCGCGGCGCAGGAGCATCGAGCTCGTTCTGGCGCGCGGCAATTTCTGCAATCGCCGAATCGAACGAGGCCGGGCTCAACGGCGGCGAGGGACGATAGACCTGTGCGGCGGCGCGCTCGATCGCGTCGGCTTGGTGTTGCCGGTCTTGCGGCTGCTCGCCGATTTGCGGCTCGCGGGCGGGTTGCGGCCTGGAAATCTGCGACAGCCTCGCGTCGAGTCGCGAGATGGCGTCGTTCAACTGCCGCGCGATTGCGGGCTGGCCGCGCGGCACTTCCGAACGCGCGTCGCTGCGCGGCGCTGGCTTCGCAATTTGTTCGATCTGGCGGGTGATCGCATCGAGCCGCTGATGGATGTCCGCGACGTCGTGGCTTTCGCGGCCGGGCAGCGGCGGCCGCTCATCATGGGGCGTACGGAAGTCCGGCGGGGGTGCTTCGCCGACGGTGGAATTGAGCCAGTCGTTCAGCGACATGCCGGCGCGGCGCGCAGCCGCCTCGGCCCTTTCGCGGACGGATGGATCGATGCCGTCAACACTCCACGATACGCGCGAATTCATGATTCCGTCCGGTCCCGACTCCGGCGCCCCATTTTGCGCCCACAGCCTCCCCGTGCGTCCCGGTTAAGAGACAATCGAATTTTGCGCGGGTCGTCTGCCTCAGCTCCCGACTTTTTCCCGTCACGGTAAATAACGGGTTAAGGAATTGGACCGCCGAGCCCTAAAGTTATGGAAGTGGCAACCGAATACCCGGCTCGGGACAGGAGCGGGACGCGCTCAGCCACTGCCTTCGCGTCTGTCGTCATCGAGCGGTAGTGCGTTGCCGCGGGTCGCGATCGCAGAGAGCGCGTCGAGGGCCTCCTCGCACCATTCGACCACGACGCGCTCGTGCCGCATCCCGATGCGCAAGCCCAGCATCTTGCCGAGGTCGGCCGGCGGTGCGATGCCATCGGGAAAGCGCTTGTTCAGCAGGCGTTCGTAGCGCTCATAGCGGTCGCGGTGATGCTCGAGCCGCGCCATCAGGTCGGTGCGCAGCGGTTCGATGTCAACGCAGTCGAGCGCGTAAAGCCGGACCAGCAGGTCGTCCTTGATCGATGGCGGCACGCTGGGTCTCGCCGCCCAATGCTTCAGCGCCGCGCGGCCTTCCGCGGTCAAGGTATAGACGAGCTTGTTGGGCTTGCCTGACTGCACCACCTCACGGCCCTGGACATGGCCCTTGTCGCGCAGGCGGGAGAGTTCGCGATAGATCTGCTGGTGGTCGGCCTTCCAGAAGAAGCCGATCGAGGCGTCGAACGTCTTGGCGAGCTCATAGCCCGTCATCGGCCGTTCCGTGAGGCATGCGAGGATTGCGTCACCGAGCGCCAACGCCCACCTCCGTATCTGTTCTCTCGTTGTCCCGAGATCGCTTGACATTATGTGCGATGGTGCATATGCGTCAATATGCATATATGGCGCGACGCGATTGCGGGCACGCTGTCGCGCTCTCTGTCCGCAGGAGACGTCCGATGACCAAGCCGGGCCTCGACACGTGGTACGCCTATATGAAGTCGCACGACAACGCGGCGCTATGGGATCTGCTGCATCCCGACGCGGTGTTCGAAAGCCCGGTCGTGCACACGCCGCAACGCGGCCGCGACGTCACTTTCAAATATCTGACCAGCGCCGCGCGGGTCCTCGGCGGCCCGACGTTCAAATATACAGGCGAATGGACCAACGGCACCGGCGCGGTGCTCGAATTCGAAAGCGTGATCGACGGCATCAGGATCAACGGCGTCGACATCATCTCTTTCGATGCAGACGGCCGGATCGCGCATTTCAAGGTGATGGTGCGCCCGCTCAAGGCCATCAACCTGCTGCATCGGCTCATGGCAGATGAGTTGACGAGGCAGGGCGGCGCAACGTCGCAATCACAGCCCGGATAGTTACTGCCGCAGACCTTCGGAAGCGGATAAGGTCCATCCAAGCGAACCCAGGGAAAGGCCGAACTGCAATCGTCGCAAATGCGACCGCGAGCCGGCCAGGAGAACAGCATGCCGACCTACAAAGCCCCCGTCGAGGACGTCAGCTTCCTTCTCAACGACGTGTTTCAGATCGATCGCTACGACAATCTCCCGGGCTTCACCGACGCGTCGGCCGACGTCCGCGAGGCGATCCTCGGCGAGGCCGCGAAGCTCAGCGAGGAAGTGCTGCAGCCGCTCAATCGCGTGGGTGACCTCGAAGGCTGCAAGCGGGCCGATGACGGCAGCGTCGCCACGCCGAAGGGGTTCAAGGAAGCCTTCAGGCAGGTCGCCGAGGGCGGCTGGCTCGGCCTGTCGGCGCCATCAGAATATGGCGGGCAGGGCCTGCCTGTGGTGCTGAGCCAGGCGGTCAACGAATTCCAGATCTCCGCCAACATGGCGTTCTCGATGTATGGCGGCCTCACCATGGGCGCGACCGCCGCGCTGGTGGTGCACGGCTCGGCAGAGCAGAAGAAGACCTATGTGCCGAAGATGGTCGCAGGCGAGTGGACCGGCACCATGAACCTCACCGAGCCGCACTGCGGCACCGATCTCGGCCTGTTGCGCACCAAGGCGGTGCGGCAGGCCGACGGCAGCTTCAAGATCACCGGCACCAAGATCTTCATCTCCGCCGGTGAGCACGACCTGACCGAGAACATCATCCATCTCGTGCTGGCGCGCATCGAAGGCGCACCAGCCGGCATCAAGGGCGTGTCGCTGTTCGTGGTGCCGAAGGTGCTGGTCAATGCCGACGGCTCGCTCGGCGCGCGCAACGGCGTGACCTGCGGCTCGATCGAGCACAAGATGGGCATCCACGGCAATTCGACCTGCGTGATGAACTACGACAACGCCACCGGCTGGTTGATTGGCGAAGAGAACAAGGGCATGCAGGGCATGTTCGTGATGATGAACGAGGCCCGCCTCGGCGTCGCCGTGCAGGGTCTCGCGCAGTCCGAAGTTGCCTATCAGAACGCAGCGGCGTACGCGCGCGAGCGCGTGCAGGGCCGCGCGCTGACCGGCGCGAAGGCGCCCGACAAGCCGGCCGACCCGATCATCGTGCATCCCGACGTGCGCCGCACGCTGCTGACGATTCGCGCCTTCAACGAGGCTGCGCGCGCCATGGTGATCTGGACCGCGCTGAAGAGCGACGTCGCTCACCGCTCCAACGATCCCAAGGATCGCCAGGAGGCTGACGACCACATGGGCCTGATGACGCCGGTGCTGAAGGGCGTGCTCACCGACACCGGCTTCGCCAACACGGTTTCGGCCCAGCAGATGTTCGGCGGCCACGGCTACATCGCCGAGCATGGCATGGAGCAGTTCGTGCGCGATTCCCGCATCGCCATGATCTATGAGGGCGCCAATGGCATCCAGGCGCTCGATCTCGTCGGCCGCAAGCTGCCGCGCGACGGCGGACGCGCCGCGATGGCGTTTTTCGGCGAGGTCGGCGCCTTCGCCAAGGAGCACGGCGGGAACGAGGCGATGAAGCCGTTCATCACCCCGCTCTCGACCGCGCTCGGCCACCTGCAACAGGCGACCGGCTGGCTGATGCAGAACGCGTTGACCAAGCCGGACAACGCCGGCGCGGCGGCGACCGACTACATGAGGCTGTTCGGCCTGGTCGCGCTCGGCTACATGTGGGCAAAGATGGCGAAGGTCGCGCAGGACAAGATCGCCGCCGGTGACACGACGTCTTACCTCAGCACCAAGCTCGTCACCGGCCGCTTCTTCATGGAGAAGCTGCTGCCGGAGACCGCCGTGCACCTGGCGCGGGTCCAGAGCGGCAGCGCGACCACGATGGAACTGGCCGCGGAAGCGTTCTGAAAATTGTCGACGGACCCCTGCGGCGGCGCTCCGTTCGGCTATATATTATGATCCTCATATCAAGGAGGGCGTCATGCCTGAGGCATATATCTACGATCACGTTCGCACCCCGCGCGGCCGCGGCAAGCCTGATGGCGCGCTCCACGAGGTCACCGCGCTGGCGCTCGCCACCGTGCCGCTGAAGGCGCTGAAGGAGCGCAACAATCTCGGCGAAGACACCGTCGACGACGTCATCCTCGGCGTGGTCGATCCGGTCGGCGAGGCCGGTTCCGACATCGCGCGCTTCGCCGCGCTGAAAGCCGGTCTCGGCGAGAAGGTGCCGGGTGTGCAGATCAGCCGCTTCTGCGCCTCCGGGCTCGATGCCGTAAATTTCGCTGCCGCTCAGATCATGAGCGGCCAGCACGAGCTCGTGATCGGCGGCGGCGCGGAATCGATGAGCCGAGTCGGCATCGGCGCCTCCGGCGGCGCCTGGCCGATGGACCCGTCGATGGCGGTGCCGTCCTATTTCATGCCGCAGGGTGTCTCGGCCGATCTGATCGCGACCAAATACGGCTTCTCGCGCGACGACGTCGACGCCTATGCCGTGCAGAGCCAGCAGCGCGCCGGCAAGGCCTGGGACGAAGGCCGCTTCAACAAGTCGGTGGTGCCGGTGAAGGACATCAACGGCCTTACCATCCTCGCCAAGGATGAGCATATGCGCCCCTCCACGACGATGCAGTCGCTGGCGCAATTGCAGCCGTCCTTCGCCGCAATGGCGGCCATGGCGGGTTTCGACGCGGTCGCGGTGCAGTCGCATCCGGAGATTGAGAAGGTCAATTACGTCCACCACGCCGGCAACTCCTCCGGAATCGTCGATGGCGCCGGCGCGGTGCTGCTCGGCAGCAAGGAGGCCGGCGCCAGGCATGGCATGAAGCCGCGCGCAAAAATCCGGGCGTTTGCCAACATCGGTTCGGAGCCCGCGATGATGCTGACCGGCCCGGTCGACGTCACCGAGAAGCTGTTCGAGCGCTCCGGCATGAAAAAATCGGACATCGACCTGTTCGAGCTCAACGAGGCCTTCGCCTCAGTCGTGCTGCGCTACATCCAGGCCTTTGACATCGACAATGCCAAGATCAACGTGAACGGCGGCGCAATTGCGCTCGGCCATCCGCTAGGCGCCACCGGCGCGATGATCCTCGGCACCGTGCTCGACGAGCTCGAGCGCACCAACAAGGAGACGGCGCTGGTGACGCTGTGCATCGGCGGGGGCATGGGCACCGCCACCATCATCGAGCGCGTGTAACGGCCGTAGGGTGGGTTAGCCGAAGGCGTAACCCACCGCGCCACGGCGAAAGAGGTTGGTGGGTTACGCTTCGCTAACCCACCCTACGAGATCACAGTCAACCGCCGCGCCTGAGATCGGCTGCTGGCACCGAGGGAGCACCACATGGCTTTCAAGAATTTCAAGTTCGAAACCGACGCCGACGGCATCGCGCTCGTCACCTGGGACATCCCGGGTCGTTCGATGAACGTGCTCGACGAGACCTCGATCCGAGAGCTCGAGGAGATCGTGAAGCAGACCACGGCCGATGCCGCGGTCAAGGGCGTCGTCATCACCTCCAGCAAGGAGGCGTTCTGCGCCGGCGCCGATCTCTCGATGCTCGAGGGCATGAGCCGCACCTATGCGCAACTGCTCAAGGAAAAGGGCGAGGAAGCCGCCAACCAGGTGCTGTTCGAGCAGAGCCGCCGCTTCTCGCAGGTGTTCCGCTCGATCGAAACCTCGGGCAAGCCGTGGGTCGCCGCGATCAACGGGCTCGCGCTCGGCGGCGGTTTCGAGGTCACGCTGTCGTGCCATTATCGTGTCGCAGCCGAGAATCCGAAGACCAGGCTCGGCCTGCCCGAGATCAAGGTCGGGCTGTTCCCGGGCGCCGGCGGTACCCAGCGCGTGCCGCGAATCGTGCCGCCGCAGGATGCGATGCAGATGCTGCTCAAGGGCGAGGCGGTCAATCTCGCCAGGGCCAAGTCGCTCAATTTGATCCACGCCATCGTGCCGGCCGCAGACCTGATCAAGGCCGCGAAGGACTGGATCAAGGGCGGCGGCAAGCCGGTCGCTCCGTGGGACGAGAAGGGCTTCAGGCTGCCCGGCGGCCCCGTCTTCTCCAAGATGGGCATGCAGATGTTCCCGGCTGGCAACGCGATCTATCGCCGCGAGACCTACGACAATTATCCGGCCGCCCGCGCGATCATGAGCTGCGTCTATGAAGGCCTGCAATTGCCGATCGACGCCGCGCTACGGGTGGAGTCGCGCTACTTCACACAGATCCTGCGCTCCAAGGAAGCGGCGGCGATGATCCGCTCGCTGTTCCTGTCGATGCAGGAACTGAACAAGGGCGCGCGGCGCCCGGCCAATGTGCCGCCGACCAAAGTCAAGAAGCTCGCGGTGATCGGCGCCGGCTTCATGGGCGCGAGCGTCGGCTACGTCTCGGCCAAGGCCGGGATCGACGTGGTGCTGGTCGATCGCGATCAGGAGAGCGCCGACAAGGGCAAGGCGCATGCGAAGTCAGTGATCGATGGCCTGATCGCCAAGGGCCGCGCCAAGCCGGAGGAGGGCGAGGCCATCCTGGCGCGCATCTCGGCGACATCGGACTACAGCGCGATCTCTGATTGCGACCTCGTCATCGAGGCCGTGTTCGAGGACCGCAAGGTCAAGGCGGACACTTATGCCAAGGCGCAGCCGCTGTTGAAGACGGACGCGATCTTCGCCTCCAACACCTCGACGCTGCCGATCAACTCGCTTGCCGAAGAGTTCAAGGACCAGGGCAGGTTCATCGGCATCCACTTCTTCTCGCCGGTCGAGAAGATGATGCTGGTCGAGATCATCATGGGCAAGAACACCGGCGACGCGGCGCTCGCCGCCGCGCTCGACTATGTGCGCGCGATCGGCAAGACCCCGATCGTGGTGAACGACTCCCGCGGCTTCTTCGCCAACCGCTGCGTGATGCGCTACATCGCGGAAGGAAACGAGATGCTGCTCGAGGGCGTGCCGCCGGCGATGATCGAGAACACCGCCAGGATGGCGGGCATGCCGGTCGGCCCGCTGTCGCTGTCGGATGAGGTCGCGCTCGATCTCGGCTTGAAGATCATGAAGGCTACGGAAGCCGATCTCGGCCCCAATGCAGTCAATCAGGGTCACAAGAAGCTGATGATCGAGATGGTCGAGAAGCAGGGTCGCTTCGGCCGCAAGAACTCAAAGGGCTTCTACGACTATCCCGAGAAGGGCAAGGGCCAGAAGAGCCTGTGGCCGGGTCTTGCCGGCCTGCAGCCCAGGCAACTCGACCCTGACACGCTCAGCGTCGAGGAGCTGAAGCAGCGTTTCCTGGTGGTGCAGGCGGTGGAGGCCGCACGCACCGTCGAGGACCACGTCATCACTGATGTGCGCGAGGCGGATGTCGGCTCGATCCTCGGCTTCGGCTTCGCGCCGTTCACCGGCGGCACGCTGTCCTATATCGACTTCATGGGCACGAAGAAGTTCGTTGAGCTCTGTCAGAAGTTCGAGAAGAAGTACGGCTCCCGCTTCACGCCGCCGAAGCTGCTCGAGGAGATGGCCGCCAAGGGCGAGACCTTCTACGGCCGCTTCCCGCCGAAGAAGCCAGTGGCGCAGGCCGCAGAGTAAGGCGCAGACGCGCCGGCCAAAACCTGCTTTCGCAGGGTCGGCAGCGGGGAGTGGGCAGCATCTTGTCGCAAACAGATAAGGGCCGGATCGGCGATCCGGCCCTTTCGCTATCTCTGAGGCCGAACCCTCACGCCTTCAGCAGGCCTTCCTTTTTCAGTGCCTCCTGAACCTTCGGGCGCGCGCCGACACGGGCCTTGTAGGCCATCAGATTCGGCAGGCCGGAGAAATCGAAGTTCAGCCGGTCGGTCGCCCAGACCAGCATTGTGAAGAGGTAGCCGTCGGCGACCGAAAACTGCTTGCCCATCAGGTAATCGCGGTCGCCGAGCTGGGTCTCCAGATATTTGAACTTGCCCATCACGCGGTCCTTGAAGAAGGCCTTGGCGTCGTCGGCGAGAACGGGCGAGAACATCGGTCCGAGATTCTTGTGCAGTTCGGTCGTGATGTAGTTCAGCCATTCGAGCAGCTTGTAGCGCTCGTTGGAATCGCGGGCCGGCGCAAGGTTCTTGTCCGCGACCTTGTCGGCGATCATCTGGACGATGATCGGCCCTTCGGTGACGAGTTCGCCCGAATCGAGCGCAAGCGCAGGCACCTGGCCCTTCGGGTTCACCTTCAGGAAATCGTCGCCGTTCTCGAGCTTCTTGGCGCGCAAATCGACCTTGACCAGATCGTAGGGGAGGCCGGCTTCGAGCAGCGCAATGTGGGGGGAGAGGGAGCAGGCTCCGGGGCTGTAGTAAAGCTTCATCGGCATTTTCCTTCCCTTGTTATTGGTGGCCGGAGCGGGAATGCTTACATGCATCTGCATGAAATAGTCAAGATTGATGCAGGTGCATTCAGTGCGCTACACTCCTCTCCGGGACCAATGGACTAGACCATGAAACGCAAGCCGTCGACCGAGGCAACTGCAGCCTGGATCCGCCTGATGCGCGTGCCAAGCCGTGTGCTGGACTGCGTCGAGCACGATTTGAAGAAAGCTGGCTTTCCGCCCCTTGCGTGGTATGACGCGCTGCTCGAACTGTCGCGCGCGCCCTCGGGCGAGCTGCGGCCGGTCGAACTCGAGCGGCAGATGCTGATCCCGCAATATTCCACGTCACGGCTGATCGATCGGCTGGTCGACGAAGGTCTCGCTGCCCGGCGCGAGTGCAAGATCGACAAGCGCGGCCAGTTCGTCGAGATAACCGAGGCCGGACGCGAACTGCAGAAGAAAATGTGGAGCGCCTATTCGGCCGCGATCGAGAAGTATGTCGGATCGAAATTGTCGGATGCCGATGCGGCGAAACTTTGCGGTCTGCTCGACCGCCTGGGTTGTTCCTGCAATGAAGTCACGGCGGCCCCTGCGCGAGACGGCGTGCTCGCCCGATGATATTCTTGGATCCCATTAACCGCGGTCCGCGGTCCCCTTGGGGGCGCGGATGTTCCTGCCACCACGCGCATTCGATCGAAGCGCCCTTGAGTTGGATTTCGTATGGCGCGTGACCAGATCGATATGACGCCGCTGCAATCGCGCGACGAACTTGTCTCGTGGCTTGAAGCCGGCGTAAAGCCCGAAGCCGAGTTCCGGATCGGCACGGAGCATGAGAAGACGCCGTTCACGCTCGAAGGCCATCAGCCGGTGCCTTACGCGGGTGCCAAGGGCATCGGTGCGCTGCTTGACGGCATGAAGCTCCTGCTCGGCTGGGAGCCGATCATGGAGCGCGGCAACATCATCGGCCTCTACGATGTCACCGGCGGCGGCGCGATCTCGCTCGAGCCGGGTGGCCAGTTCGAATTGTCCGGCGCGCCGCTCGATAATGTGCACCAGACGCAGGCGGAGCTGATGGCGCATCTCGCCCAGGTGCGCGAGATCGCGACGCCGCTCGGCATCGGCTTCCTGGGCCTCGGCATGACGCCAGCCTGGTCGCGGGCGCAGATCCCGGTCATGCCAAAGGGCCGCTACAAGATCATGACTGACTACATGCCGAAGGTCGGCAAATATGGTCTCGACATGATGTACCGGACCTGCACGGTGCAAACCAATCTCGACTTCTCCTCCGAAGCCGATATGGTCAGGAAGCTGCGTGTGTCGCTCGCGCTGCAACCGGTCGCGACCGCACTGTTCGCCAATTCGCCGTTCACCGAAGGCAAGCCGAACGGCTTCCTTTCGTTCCGCTCCGAGATCTGGCGCGATACCGACAATGCGCGCGCTGGCATGATGCCATTCGCGTTCGAGGACGGCATGGGCTTTGAACGCTATGTCGACTACGCACTCGACGTGCCGATGTATTTCGTCAAGCGCGGCGACGACTATATCGACGTCGCCGGCTCCTCGTTCCGCGCCTTCTTCGAGGGCCGCAACGAGCGCCTGCCCGGCGAGCGCCCGACCTTGTCGGACTGGGCCAACCACCTCTCGACGATTTTCCCGGAGGTGCGGCTGAAACGTTACCTGGAAATGCGCGGCGCCGACGGCGTGCCATGGGGTCGGCTGCCTGCGCTGCCGGCATTCTGGGTCGGGCTGCTGTACGACAATGACAGCCTGGATGCCGCTTGGGATATCGTGCGCCACTGGACCGCGTCCGAGCGCCAGGCATTGCGCGACGACGTGCCGCGTTTCGGCTTCAAGGCGCGGATCAGGGACCGATACCTGTTCGAGATCGCCAAGGAGTGTCTGATCCTGTCGCATGCCGGGCTGCGGCGGCGCGGCCGCATCGATCATCTCGGGCGCGACGAGAGCCGCTACCTCGATCCGCTGGAGCGGATCATCGAAGCCGGCCGCTCGCCGGCAGAGGAAATGCTGGAGAAGTTCAACGGCCCTTGGAACGGTTCGGTGGAACCGGCCTATCAGGAATACGCGTTCTAGAGAATTATTGGTTCTGATTGAATCAGAACCGAAGCGAACCGGGATCCACCGCGCTCGAATACGCCATAACAACGTCTCACCGGGGAGGCACTCCGGCCGCGTCGGCGGGGCGGGGATCAGCCGTTTGACGCCCCGGCGCGCGGATCCGGCCGCGGTCATGGGCCGTTCATCTGCCGTACAGGTTGATGGCGTTCAAATGGCCGACCGCGAAGGGTGGGCTGCGCGAATTTGAAAGCAATCTCATGGAATTAGGCCGCCTGTTGGGGGCATGTGTGGTGACGTTCGCCGTTTTGGCGGCCGTCGCCGTGGTGCGCCCGGCGTTGGCGCAGACCAATTTCGACCGTCCCGGCGGCGACTATCAGAACTCGCCCGTGAACTCCGGCGACCCTGCCGATTGCGCGCTCGCGTGCGAGCGTGATCGTCGCTGCCGCGCCTGGACCTTCAGCTATCCGACCGATGTGACCTCGGGCGCGGTGTGCTGGCTCAAGAGCACCGTGCCGCCGCGCGTTCAGGACCCTTGCTGCATCTCCGGCGTGCGCGGCGCCGGCGTGGTCGAACCGCGCAATGGCGCGTTCGAAACCTCGATCGACCGCTTTGGCGGCGATTACAAGAACTTTGAATTAAAGAGCAGCGACGGCGATGAAGCCTGCAAGGCGGCCTGCATCGCCGACAACAAGTGCCGCGCCTGGACCTATGCCCGCCCTGGCTATGCCGGCCGCGACGCGCATTGCTTCCTGAAGAAGGAGATCAAACCACCGCGCAGGAGGGCCGGGTTTACCTCCGGCGTGGTGCGGTAGGCCTCGTCCCACGCGCAACGCCCGGTGCACTTGAGAGAGGTCGGAATTCAAGCCAACGCGTCGGTACGATACGCCGACGATGGCGGCCCCGTACGAATTCCAGATGAAGGATTTCGGGGCACGTTCGCTTTCGGAAGTCCAGTCAAGCCGACGGCGGCGCGCGGGACGATGCCGGATAAGCTAGCCATCTGGCCATCGGTGCCGACGGCATTTGCGCCATCGTCGCGTCCGTCATCATCATTGTGCTTGTTCTTGCAAGGCCGCCAAAGGCCTCGCGTCTGCCCCAGAATCACGCCGCAGCATCTCAACCCCGGAGCCCTCGCGTTGGCGAATGCCTCCGCTGACCAGTACAGGCAGCCGGCTGCACGACCGCATTTCGGAGATTATCCCCTAACTGGACATGCGCGTGTCAATATCGACATGGGCGACATGCGCGCTCCGTTAAGTCCTCGTTCAACGTGACGTCAAGAACGAGTCTTTAGACAAGCCCGCACAATCGGAGCTACGATCAGCGGAGATGGTGGAGCATTCGCAAATATGAAGAATCTCTTGATTTCGTTGCTTGTGTTCGCGCTGATCTTTGGCGGCGCCCTGGCCGGCATGGCCGTTCGGCCGTTGTTGTCGGATCATCACTTGCACTCGGACTCCAAGGACGTCGTAAAGCTGACCACGGGCCTCATTGGCACACTGACCGCGCTCGTGCTTGGTCTGTTGATCGCATCCGCAAAAACCACGTTCGACCAGAAAACAAACCAGGTCCGGCAGATGACCGCAACGATCATTCTTCTGGACGATCTGGTTACGCAATACGGACCGGAAGCGACCACTCTCCGAAAGCTCCTGCGGCAAAGTATACCACCGATGGCTGATCGCATCTGGCGCGAACAAGCGAACCCGACCGGGAAACCCGCGGTCTTCGAGTCCAGCGTGGAGGCGTGGGCATTCTATAACGAGCTCGAACGGCTATCGCCGAACAACGATACACAACGTTCCCTGCAGTCTCGCGCTATTGCGGCTTTTACCGAAGGCGCGCAGATGCGATTGCAGTTGTTCACGCAGGCCGGCAGATCAATTCCGACGCCTTTTCTGGTAATCATGGTATTTTGGCTAAGCGTGATCTTTGTGAGCGCCACCCTTTTTGCGCGGGCGAATATCGTTGTCACGATCTCGCTGTTTGTATGCGCGCTGTCGTTTGCCGGCGCGATCTTTCTGGTTTTGGAGCTGGATGATCCCTTCACGGGACTCATGGGGATTTCAAGCTCGCTACTGCGGGGTGCACTTTTGCCGCTGAGCTCGTAAGCTTCGGTGGCTTATCTCTGGTCGAACGCCTTCACCGCCTTCTTCGATGCCAGCGTGCGCCAGTGCCGGCGCAGCAGCGGCTCGACGGTCGCACGATTTGCCTTCGACAGGCGGATCAGCACCATCGGGTAATCGCGGTAGTGGTCGGTGAAATAAAAGAGCTGCGGCTTGCTCTCGACGAGCATGTCGCGCTCGTCCTGTGGCACACCGGGCATCACCAGGCTGTCGCCGTCCTCCTTCAGCCGGGCCAGCATCTTCTTGCGCACTTTCAGCGCCGGCGTGCCGTACGAGGTGCCGTCCTCGACCTCCGGCCACGCCAATGCCATGAGTCTGACGTCGTCGAAAGTCATCGAGCCAGTCCATACTCTCCAAATCCCGAGGAGCGCGCTCGAGCATGATCCGGAAAAGTGTGTAGCGGTTCTCCCGTGCGGCAAGCGCATAGCGGTTGCGAGGAGATCATGCTCAGTGGAAGCGAGGAGATCATGATGCAATTCGACATATTCGCATCATGATTTTGAGCGGCATCACCGCTGGCCTCATGGCTGGAGACGGCGCCAAGGCGCCTCCTCACCATGAGGTTTACTGCACGGAGGTGAAGAACCGCGCGAGACGGAAGCCGGAGAGCCAGGTCCAGACCGGCTGGCTGCGTATGCCGATGTCCCAGGAGCCGACCACCGCGTCCGCTCGGCCGATCAGATTGTCGATCGGCAACAGGCCGACGCCGCCGTCGCGCACCGCCACGCGGCTGTCGGCGGAATTATCCCTGTTGTCACCGAGCACGAACAGCTTGCCGGAAGGCACCGTCACTTCCGGCGTGTTGTCGAGCCGGCCGTTGTCGCGCATCTTGAAGATCGCGTGGCTGATGCCGTTCGGCAGCGTTTCGATGTAGCGATAGGCTTCCTCGCCGCCGCCGCGGTCGTCCTCTGCGAAGCCCGTGCCGTCAGGCTTCAGGGCCGCCGGATGATCGTTGATGAAGAGCTGGCCCTGCCGCATCTGAATGCGGTCGCCGGGCAGCCCGACCACGCGCTTGACCCATGCCTGCGAGCGGTCGCCCGGCCAGCGGAACACGACGACATCGCCGCGCTTCGGCGTCTCGCCGAACAGGCGCCCGGTCTCCGGCAAGGTGATCTGGATCGGCAGCGAGGCCGCGCCATAGCCGTAAGGGAATTTCGAGGCCACCAGCGCGTCGCCGATCAGGAGTGTCGGCTCCATCGAGCCTGACGGCACGTAGAACGGTTCGGCGATCGCCCCCTTGGCCAGGAACACGACCGCCACAATTGCCGCCAGTTGCGCCGCCTGCGAGCGCCAGCTTGTCGGCTTGGCCGCCGCTATCTCCTTTGCGCTGCTCACTAGCCCGTACCTCCGACCGTAATCCGTTCCATCCGCAGTGTCGGTTGCCCGACGCCGACCGGCACGCCCTGGCCGTTCTTGCCGCAGGTGCCGATTCCCGTGTCGAGCGCAAGATCGTTGCCGATCATGGTGATCCTGTGGAGATCGGTCGGCCCGTTGCCGATCAGCATCGCGCCCTTCAGCGGCGCGCCGAGCCTGCCGTTCTCGATCTTGTAGGCCTCGGTGCACTGGAACACGTATTTGCCCGAAGTGATATCGACCTGGCCGCCGCCGAAATTCGCGGCGTAGATGCCGTTCTTCACCGAGGCGATGATCTCGCCTGGATCGCGGTTGCCGGCGAGCATGTAGGTGTTGGTCATGCGCGGCATCGGCACATGGGCGTAGCTCTGGCGACGTCCATTGCCGGTCGGTTTCATGTTCATCAGCCGGGCGTTCTGGCGGTCCTGCATGTAGCCGACCAGGATGCCGTCCTCGATCAGCACGGTGCGGCTGGTCGGGGTGCCCTCGTCGTCGATCGACAGCGAGCCGCGACGCGAGGCCATGGTGCCGTCATCCACCACGGTGACGCCCTTGGCCGCGACCTGCTGACCCATCAGGCCTGCGAATGCCGAAGTCTGCTTGCGGTTGAAATCGCCCTCGAGCCCGTGTCCCACGGCTTCATGAAGCATCACGCCGGGCCACCCGGATCCTAACACCACGTCCATCTCGCCGGCGGGGGCGGGCACCGATTCGAGATTGACCAGCGCCTCGCGCAGCGCGCCGTCGGCGGCGTCGCGCCATGCCTTGGTCTCGATGAAGCGCGCATAGCTTTCGCGGCCGCCATAGCCCTTGCTGCCGCTTTCCTGCCGGTCGCCCTCGCCGGCGACGACGGAAATATTGACGCGCACCAGGGGCCGGACGTCGCGATAGCTCTCGCCGTCGGGCCGCATGATCTCGACGACCTGCCAAGTCGCAGTCAGGCTCGCCGAGACCTGCCGCACCCGCGGATCCTTGTCTCGGACATAGGCGTCGATCTCGCCGAGCAGCTTGACCTTGGCCTCGAAACCCGGAGCATCAAGCGGATTATCGTCGCCATAGAGTTTGACGTTGGTGTGCGCCGGCGCCGCGGCAAAGCTGCCCGAATAGCCGCTGCGGACGGCTGCGACCGCGTCCGCCGCACGGATCAGTGCTGATACGGAGACGTCGGAGGAATGCGCATAGCCGACCGCGTCGTCCTTGACCGCGCGAAGGCCAAATCCCTGCGAGGTGTCGTAGGTCGCCTGCTTCAGCCGGCCATTGTCGAACACCAGCGCCTCTGTTTGCCCGAACTCCAGAAACAATTCGCCATCATCAGCTCCGGCGAGCCCGCGCGCCACCTCATGGCGGACGGCATCGCGATCGAGATTGGCGCGGTCGAGCAGGGAGGTCGTGGGGTTCATCGGGGGATTCCGTTGCCTGGGAGCGAAACCATCAAGATAGTCGCTTGGAGGCAGAGTTGCGAGGGCCTGCGCGAGCACGCCGCAGCGCTTTGGTATCGTTGGGACATTTCACCGATGGTTCGATCGCCCGGTAACGTCGATCTGATCCGGTGCGAGTGGACCCGCGCTACCATCGAATATATCCGGTTGCGACAAGCGGACCAATGCTGCACAGCCGGGGCCCCCTCATGATGTCGGATCAGACGGCAACGCGCCGCGCTTTTGTTGCGCGGCTGATCGGTGCGGGCGTCTCGCTCGCCACGCCGGCCATGCCGGCGCGCGCCGAACCGGGCGCACCGCCGCCATTCGAAACACTCCGGCACCAGTTCACGGAGCTTCGCGGCGCCTTGCCGGTCCCGTCGGTGCCGATCCCAAATCTCTCCGGCGGCGTGTTCGATCTGACGTCCTTTCGGGGCAAGGTCGTGCTGGTCAATTTCTGGGCGACCTGGTGCCCGGCATGCCGGGTCGAACTTCCGATGTTGGATCAGCTGGCGGCGAGCGGCCGCAGCGATCTCGCAGTCATCGCCATCGCGACCGATCACGATCGGTCCAAGGTTGCGCCTTTCGTGAAGAAACTGAAGCTTCGCAAACTCGCGATCGGATTCGATCCCGGCGGGCTGGTGGCACGGGCCGGTGCCGGCGCCGAAGTCAGCACACCGTTCGCACTTTACGGGATGCCGATTTCCTTTCTGCTCGGCGTCACCGGCCAGGCCGAAGGCTATATCGCCGGTGAAGCGGATTGGTTGTCCGGCGAGGCGCGCCAGTTGCTCGAATACTACGCCGCCGCCAGGCCGGGTGATTGAGCGGGCCACCTTGTGAGTGCTTCCGCCGCCTCACGGCAGCTTGTCATATCCCTCGCCGAGCCCGTTCAGGCTGAGCGGGAAGCCGATACCCTCTTCCGGGGTCTCGAAGATGATAAAGGTCGCCGTCTTGGCGTTGCGGAGTTGGCCGAGCAGCTTGTCGTCCATCACGACCTCGGCCACGCAGCCATTGGGCAGGCAGCGCACGAACCCGGCGCGACCGACGTCCTGGTTGTCGAGCTTCAGTCCAAGCCCGGAGGGCAACAGCACGCCGAGCGGCGCAACCACCCGCATCAGGCGGCTTTTCTGGTCGGCGGTTTTCAGCACGATCACGGTCAGTCCGGCGTTGGAGCGGTCTTCTGCCACCACGCTCTGGATCAGGGCGCATTGCTCGCTCTGTGCGCCCGGCGGGGTGTCGCAACGGATTTGCCAGTCGCCGTGAACCGAGCGCACCGCGCCTTGCGCGTACGCCGCGCCGGTCAGGCCGAGGGAAAGAGCGAGCAGCCCGCCCAGCCAACCGGCGAGTGCCCGACGTCTTACCTGCGTGTTCGAAGCGCCCATCCGGGTCGATCCTCTGAGGTTCGGTCAAGGTCCGGCCATCCGTTCGGCCGCCGGTAGCACGCGACCTTCGACTGATACCGCAATGACGGCGCCTTGAAGGCGGTCGCAAGGCCATTCGCGCCGGATCGGGGCTCCAGCAGGCCGAATCAGGTTCCTGTTGAGCGCCTCGTCTGTGGGTACATCCGGCAATTCCCCTGTCAAGCTGCGCCGCGAGCCAATCGGTGCCTTTTGCCTGATTTTGCGGGAAAATCCGAGGCCGGCCGCTTCGCCGCGCGCGCATGGCCTCCGATCCCACTACTGCATTGCGAGCGCCTGCGAATTATGGTTTGAGAGGCTGGATTTCGACGCGTTCTAGCGATTTGGCTTCCGTACCCTCCTTGACGCCAAGACGGGTACGTTCGGTAGGCCGTTTGTCAGGGCGGATCGTGCTGCATTTCCGGCTATTCGCCGGGGATGCGTTGGGGAAATATCAAGGGAGCGCGAGCGGCATGAAGTTGTCGATTGGCCGGGTGGGGCGGCATTTGCTGGGATTTACGGTGGCTGGCGTGGTGCTTGCAGCCGCCGGAACGGCGTCGTCTGCCGAGTTGGGACAGCCGGCGCCGTGGGAAATGACGCTGCAGCAATCCGCCACCGAGGTGATGGATTACATCCATTGGTTCCATAACTGGTTGCTCGCCACGATCACCATCATCACGCTGTTCGTGCTTGCGTTGCTGATCATCGTGGTGACGAAATTCAACGCCAGGGCCAATCCGGTTCCCTCCAGGACCACGCATAACACGCTGATCGAGGTGGCTTGGACGCTGGTGCCGGTGCTGATCCTGGTGACGATCGCGGTGCCGTCGTTCCGCCTGCTGTTTCTCCAGCTCGACATTCCGAAGCCCGACCTGACCGTCAAGGCGACCGGCAAGCAATGGTACTGGAGCTATGCGTATCCCGACAACGGCAAATTCGAATTCGATTCGCTGATGGCGCAGGACAAGCAACCGCGCCTGCTCGGCGTCGACAACGAGATGGTCGTGCCGGTGAACAAGGTGATCCGGGTCCAGACCACGGGCGCCGACGTGATCCACGCCTTCACAGTGCCGGCGTTCGGCATCAAGATCGACGCCATCCCCGGCCGGCTCAACGAGACCTGGTTCAAGGCCACCAAGACCGGCATGTTCTACGGCCAGTGCTCGGAACTGTGCGGCAAGGATCATGCATTCATGCCGATCGCCGTGCGGGTCGTGAGCGACCAGGAGTTCGCCAGTTGGGTGGAGACCGCGAAGAAGAAGTTCGCGACCAATCCCGCGAATTCGTATGCTTCGGCGGGACAAGCTGCGCAGTAAGCGCGCGGCCTTGATCTCAAGGCCGGCGCTTTCGGCGCGATCGAACTAGGGCGAGGGACCGAGAGGTCTAAGGGACTGCAAGGCAGGATTTGGAACATGGCAACAGGCGCAGCGACACACGGCGATCACGCCCATGACGACCATGCACACCACCCGACCGGGTGGCGGCGTTTCGTCTATTCGACGAACCACAAGGACATCGGGACGATGTACCTCGTCTTCGCGGTCGTGGCGGGCGTCATCGGCGCGGCGATGTCGATCGCAATCCGCATCGAGCTGATGTTTCCGGGGGTCCAGCTCTTCCACGAGACCCATACCTACAACGTGTTCGTGACCTCGCACGGCCTGATCATGATCTTCTTCATGGTGATGCCGGCGATGATTGGCGGGTTCGGCAACTGGTTCGTGCCGCTGATGATCGGGGCGCCCGACATGGCGTTCCCACGCATGAACAACGTCTCGTTCTGGCTGTTGCCGGCCTCCTTCGCGCTGCTCGTGATGTCGACCTTCGTCGAGGGCGAGCCGGGCGCCAACGGCGTCGGCGCGGGCTGGACCTTGTACGCGCCGCTGTCGACCTCGGGCCATCCGGGACCGGCGGTCGACTTCGCGATCCTGTCGCTGCATCTGGCGGGCGCCTCGTCGATCCTGGGCGCCATCAACTTCATCACCACGATCTTCAACATGCGTGCGCCGGGCATGACCCTGCACAAGATGCCGCTGTTCGTGTGGTCGATCCTGGTGACGGTGTTTCTGCTGCTGCTGTCGCTGCCGGTGCTCGCCGGCGCGATCACCATGCTGCTGACCGACCGCAATTTCGGCACCACCTTCTTCGCGGCCGATGGTGGCGGCGATCCCGTGCTGTTCCAGCACCTGTTCTGGTTCTTTGGCCACCCCGAAGTGTACATCCTGATTCTGCCGGGCTTCGGCATGGTCAGCCAGATCGTCTCCACCTTCTCGCGCAAGCCGGTATTCGGTTATCTCGGCATGGCCTACGCCATGGTCGCGATCGGCGGCATCGGCTTCGTGGTGTGGGCGCACCACATGTACACGGTCGGCATGTCCAGCGCGACGCAGGCCTATTTCGTCGCCGCCACCATGGTGATCGCGGTACCGACCGGCGTGAAGATCTTCTCCTGGATAGCCACGATGTGGGGCGGCTCGATCGAATTCCGCGCGCCGATGCTCTGGGCCATCGGCTTCATCTTCCTGTTCACGGTCGGCGGCGTCACCGGCGTCGTGCTGGCGAATGCCGGCGTCGACCGCGTGCTGCAGGAGACCTACTACGTCGTCGCGCACTTCCACTACGTGCTGTCGCTCGGCGCCGTGTTCGCCATTTTCGCGGGCTGGTACTACTGGTTCCCGAAGATGTCGGGCTACATGTACAACGAGACGCTCGCGAAGGCGCACTTCTGGGTCACCTTCGTCGGCGTCAACCTGGTGTTCTTCCCGCAGCACTTCCTCGGCCTTTCCGGCATGCCGCGCCGCTATGTCGACTATCCGGATGCCTTCGCGGGCTGGAATCTGATCTCCTCGATCGGCTCCTACATCTCCGGCTTCGGCGTGCTGATCTTCATCTACTGCGTGGTCGACGCTTTCATGCGCAAGCAGCAGGCGGCCGACAATCCGTGGGGCGCAGGTGCGACCACGCTGGAGTGGACGCTGCCGTCGCCGCCGCCGTTCCACCAGTTCGAAGTACTGCCGCGGGTGCAGTAGCCTCAAACACCGCGCGGCGCACCCTGGGTGCGCCGCGCTCTTAACGAAGCGAGATTTGTCTTGTCGGTTGTCGATCACAATGCCGTCGAGCTGCCCCGGATCTCCGAGGCCGAGGTCGGCGACTACATTGCGCTGCTGAAGCCGCGGGTGATGTCACTGGTGATCTTCACCGCGCTGGTCGGCCTCATGATCGCGCCGGTGCACGTCCATCCGGTGCTGGCGATCACCTCGATCCTCTGCATCGCGGTCGGCGCCGGCGCCTCCGGCGCGCTCAACATGGCCTATGAAGGCGACATCGACGCGCTGATGTCACGCACCGCCAACCGGCCGATCCCGCGCGGTCGCATCACGCAGGCGGAAGCGGCCGCGTTCGGCACCACGCTCGCCTTCTTCTCGGTGATGACGCTCGGCATCCTCGTCAACTGGGTGGCGGGCGCGCTGCTCGCCTTCACGATCTTCTTCTATGCCGTGGTCTATACGATGTGGCTGAAGCGCTGGACCGCGCAGAACATCGTGATCGGCGGCGCCGCCGGCGCGCTGCCGCCGGTGGTGGCCTGGGCGGCGGCAACCGGCTCGCTGTCGATGGAGCCGCTGCTCCTGTTCCTGATCATCTTCTTCTGGACCCCGCCGCATTTCTGGGCGCTGGCGCTGTTCCGCAGCGACGACTATGCGCGTGCCGGCATTCCGATGCTGCCGGTGGTCGCCGGCCCCGAAGCGACGCGGCTGCAGATCCTGCTCTACACCATCGTGCTGGTCGCGATCGCGCTGTCGCCGTGGCCGCTCGGCTATTTCGATGCGATCTACGGCGTCACCTCGCTGGTGCTCGGCGCCGGCATGTTGTGGCTTGCGATCAACGTCTATCGCCGCCGCGAGGGTGTCGAGGCCAATCGCGCCACCCGCAAGCTGTTCGCGTTCTCGATACTTTATCTGTTCGCGCTGTTCGCCGTCCTGCTTGCCGAGGTCGTCGTCCGCGCAATTGCGCCAGTCATCATCGGGTAGGGGGCGCATGGGATACCTATGGACGAGAAGCAGGAGCCAGAAGGAATCGTCCTCACCGAGGCGCAGCTCAAGAGCCGCCGCCAGCGGTCGATCGCCATCGCGCTCGCGCTCGGCGTCCTTGTCGTGCTGTTTTTTGCGGTCACCTTGGTCAAGGGGCCGGCCGTGCTGGTGCGACCGCTGTGAGTGAGATGGCAAACCAACCGACCACGCAGGAGACGCAAAGCCCGCGCGCCAGGACTTCGGGCCGTACGCTGACGCGCGACGCGGTGGTCGCCTCGGTCTGCGGCTTCGTGGTGGTGCTGATGGTCGGCGCATCCTACGCGGCCGTGCCGTTCTACAACTGGTTCTGCCGCGCGACGGGCTTCAACGGCACGACCCAGGTCGCGACCTCCGCACCGTCGGATGCGCCGCTCGCCCGCACCATCACCGTCAGCTTCGATTCCAACGTCGCGCCGGGCCTGCCCTGGAAGTTCGAGCCGGAGCAGAACAATATCGACGTCAAGCTCGGCGAGGTGGTCACCGTGTACTATACCGTGACCAACCAGTCGGCGCGGACCACCACGGGACAGGCCGCCTACAACGTCGCGCCGCTGACGGTCGGCGCCTACTTCCAGAAGATCAACTGCTTCTGCTTCACCGAACAGACCATGGCGCCGGGCGAAAAGCGCGAGATGCCGGTGGTGTTCTATGTCGATCCGAAGCTTGCAAAGGACAGCGAGAACGACACGCTGAAATCGATCACATTGTCCTACACCTTTTTCCCCGTGCGTGATCCCGCGCCGAAGCCGGTTGCGGCAGGCGAGGCGGATCAGCGCAAGGGCAGTTTGTGAGACGCGCATGATACGGACCCGGACGGCCACGCTGGTGCAAAACGGACCCGGCTTCCCTTGCGGCAAGCGCGCAGCGTTTGCGCCGCGTTCAGGCGCCAAGGGGTGAGAATTTGAGACGCAGACGTGCCTCACGGCACGCGAATGGAGAGACGGCAAATGGCTGAGGCGCAAGTCAAGCATCACGACTATCATCTGGTCGACCCGAGCCCGTGGCCCGTGGTCGGCTCGATCTCGGCCTTCATCATGGCGGTCGGCGCGATCGGCTGGATGCATCACATGTATTCGGCGGCCCCGATGGTGTTCGGCATCGGCGCCATCGGCGTGCTCTACACCATGGCGAGCTGGTGGGCGGACGTGATCAAGGAAGCCCAGTACAAGGGCGACCACACCCGCGTGGTGCAGATCAGCCACCGCTACGGCATGATCCTGTTCATCGCCTCCGAGGTGATGTTCTTCGTTGCCTGGTTCTGGGCGTTTTTCAACTCCGCGCTGTTCCCGGCCGACGCGGTCCACGCCACCCGCGACGCGGTGTTCGGCTGCGGTCCCGGCACCCAGATGGGCGCCTGCAACGTGCCCGGCACCTGGCCGCCGAAGGGCATCGAGACCTTCGACCCCTGGCACCTGCCGCTGCTCAACACGCTGTTGCTGCTGACCTCGGGCACGACAGTGACATGGGCGCATCATGCGCTGCTCGAGAACGACCGTCAGGGCCTGAAATACGGCCTGATCCTGACCGTGATCCTCGGCGCCTGCTTTACCATGGTGCAGGCCTATGAGTATGCGCACGCGACGTTCTCCTTCGCCGGCAACGTCTACGGCGCGACCTTCTTCATGGCGACCGGCTTCCACGGCTTCCACGTGCTGGTCGGCACCATCTTCCTGCTGGTCTGCCTGTTCCGCGCCTATGCCGGCCATTTCACGCCGAAGCAGCACCTCGGCTTCGAGTTCGCCGCCTGGTACTGGCATTTCGTCGACGTGGTCTGGCTGTTCCTGTTCATCTGCATCTACGTCTGGGGCCGCGGCGCCGAGGTCATGGCCCACGGCGCGCACTAACCGCAGTCAACGTGCTAAGAGAGGGGCGGCCGGATGGCCGCCCCTCTTGCTTTCGAAGAGAGCCGATGTCGGAAACACTGCCCACGGTGACCGAGAGCGCGCTACGCGGCATCGCCTGCAAGTGCCCGCGCTGCGGCAAGGGCAAGCTCTATGCCGGATTCCTCGCGCTGGCGCCGCGCTGCGATTCCTGCGGGCTCGACTATGCGTTCATCGATTCCGGCGACGGGCCTGCGATCTTCATCATCATGCTGGCGGGGGCGATCGTGGTCGCGGCGGCGCTGATCGTCGAGGTGAAGTACCAGCCGCCGTTCTGGGTTCATGCCGCGCTTTGGCTGCCGCTGATCGCCGCGACCACGCTGTTACCGCTGCGCGTGATGAAGTCGCTGCTGATCGCGCTGCAATTCCACCACAAGGCCGCACCGGGCCGGCTGATCGACCGCGAGCCGAAATGAGCGGTGCGACGGCGCGCCGGCGCGGCGGCGCCGGCTTCGGGATTTTCACGCTCGTCATGGTGGCGGCCTTCGTTGGCCTCGGCGTCTGGCAATTGCAGCGCCGTGTCGAGAAGCACGCGCTGATCGCCGCGCTCGATGCGCGGCTCGCGGCCCGGCCGGAAAGCTTGCCGCTGGCATCGGCATGGGCCGCGCTGACGCCGGCGAAAGACGAATTCCGCCGCGTCAGCTTCACCGCAACTTACGCAAGACTGCCGGATGCGATGGTCTACAGCTCCGGCTCCGCGGTGCGCGACGACGTCGCCGGTCCCGGCACCTGGGCGTTCCTGCCGGCCAAGCTCGAAGGCGGGGAGACCATCGTGATCAATGCCGGCTTCGTGCAGAACACGATGCAGGACCGCGCCTTCGAGGATCGCATCGCCGGCCGCCTCGTCACCGGCGCGCCCACGCAGCTCACGGGCTACATCCGCTTTCCCGAAAAAGCCGGTGCGCTGACGCCCAAGGAAGATCTGCCGAAGCGGCTGTGGTTCACCCGCGATCATCTCGCGATGGCACGGGTCCTCGGCTGGAGCGAGGTCGCGCCGTTCTACATCGATCTCGAGACGCCGGTGCCGGAGAGCGGAGTTCCACGACCCGGTCCGCTGCAGGTCCACCTCAAGGACGACCACATGCAGTACGCGATCACCTGGCTCTCGCTCGCGGCGGCAATCGCGATCGCGTTCGGAGTGTGGTGGCGCGGGCAACGGCGCGCCTGACTGGTTCCGGGCTTGCCGGATTTGACGCTGTGCGCGTTGCGCGCCTGGCAAGTCGTGTTCCCGCTCGACGGCCATAGCGTCTCGGTTTTGATTCAATCAGAACCGAGAATGCGCGGCAGCGAGGCTTCATCTGAACAGGGGCCACGAGATGAGGCGTGAATTGGAATAAAACCGAAAGGACTCGCAATGGCAAAGAACACGATTTGCCTCTGGTACGACAAGGACGCCGAGGCTGCCGCACGTTTCTATGCCGAGACCTTCCCCGACAGCGCAGTGGGCGCCATACACCGTGCCCCCGGTGACTATCCTTCCGGGAAGGCCGGTGACGTGCTGACGGTCGAATTCACGGTTGCCGGCGTCCACTGTCTCGGCCTCAACGGCGGTCCCGCGTTCAAACATAACGAAGCGTTCTCGTTCCAGATCGCCACCGACGACCAGGACGAAACCGACCGCTACTGGAACGCCATCGTCAACAATGGCGGGCAGGAAAGCGCCTGCGGCTGGTGCAAAGACAAGTGGGGCATTTCCTGGCAAATCACGCCGCGCGTGCTGACCGAGGCGCTGGCGGTTGGCGGCGATGAAGCAAAGCGCGCATTCAAAGCGATGATGGATATGAAGAAGATCGACGTCGCCGCGATCAAGGCGGCGCGACGCGGTTGACGTTGCACTTGCAGTGCTTCGCCTCCGACCTTGTGCTTCGCCTCAAATGCAAAGGCCGAGCAGCTTGATGTGGCAGCCGCTGGATTTGGGCCGGCCTGAGGGAGCGACCTCACGTTGCACAGCGACGAGAGGCTCCTTGTCTTTCTTGCCCTTACCTCGTTTCAGCTCGTAATCGCCGGCGATCACCATGGCCCAATAGGTGCGCTTGCCGCTGGCATCCTTGGCACTCGCAATCCCGACTCGGGAGGCATTGTGCAACAACAGGTTCTTGCGGTGCCCGGAGGAGTCGATCCACTGGCCGAGCGTCTTCTCGAAACTCTCGTACCCGTAGGCAATGTTCTCGGCAGCGAGGCCCGCGCGCGCCGGCGCGATCCGCGCGGAAAACGAGCTGAGCACCTCATGACTGAGATCATCCTTCGCCGCCATCGCTCGCGCCTGGTCCAGTGCAATGCGGTCGAGGGTTGCATCGCGCACTACGCGGGCCTCGCCATGCTTGAGGCGGAAGCTGGAGATCAGTTCGGCCGGAGACTCGGCGGCCATGACAGGCGTCGCCAGCAGCAGAAAGCCTGCGATCAGTCCGCCAACCGCACCACGTGTCATCGTCCCCCAACTGCCCATTGCTTGCCAAGCCAGCGTGATACCCGGCCGCTTGTCCACCGGCATTGTGGACGCTTCAAGGCACGGGCGCAATTGCTCCAAGCCGCCCCCGCAAAAAGATCGTGCGCAAACAAGGAGATAGGGTCATCATGCGATTCGATATGATCGTATCAAGACCTTAAGGCGGGTTCCGTGCGCGAGCAGCGGTCAATGATGTCGGCCTCGCTGGCGTCTCCTTCTGAGGCACAACCGCCGTGATTTGCTGACCGGCCGGATTGCAGCGAACACCGAAAAGGTTCGCTTCTGAGCGAAGAGCGGAAGTGGCTTGCCGACTTCACAAACGGCACTCATGGACCCCTTGCCGACATGCAAGTCGGACGCGTTGGATCGGCGAGGTCGCCTTTTTGACCCCAAGCCAGACATCACCCCTCCGGTACCCCGGCCAGGCGCATACCCTCATAGATGCGCTCGCGTCCGGCGAGATGAGTTGGATTATCACTCGCTGCGCCGAGGCGGAATCGGCGGATGGTAAAGCTTGGATCGAGCGCAAGTCCTGCCTTCGCAGCGGCCCGCGCCTCATCCAGCGAACCGAGCAGCGCCAGGACAGCGGCGAGCCCAAAATGCGTGATGGGATAATTTCGGTTGGCCTCGAGGCTTCGACGGAACCAAGCTACTGCTTCGGCGTCGGCATTGAGTTGCACTTTGGCGAAGCCGACCATCTGCAGCCAACGGAAGGCGGAGATGTCGCGAGGAGAGAGGCGGAGTGCTTCGTTGACATGGGCCTCAGTCTCTGTGCCGCGACCCAGAGAATTCTTGGCGAAACCGATGGCCGCGTGCGCATTGGCCAGATTTCGATCCAATACCAACGCTCGCTCGCACTCGGCGATGCCTAGAGCCGCGCGGTTCGTAAAAATTTGGACTATCCCTAATATCATGTGGGCCAGGGCGTGGTTCGGCGCGAGAGACAGCGCCTTTGTCAACATCGTCTCGGCTGCCGCGAGATGCGCGATCCGGTCGTCGGTCAGGAAGATCGCTCCGATGGACGCATCCACCAACGCCACACCGACCATCGCTCCGATATGTCCTGGATCGAGCGCTAAGGCTCGTTCAAAAAAGCTGCGGGCTTGTGCCATCGATTCGGACGTCATCCCCTTGTTCCACAAGGCCACGCCTCGGAAATGGAGGTCCATCGCATCGGGATGCGGCGACCGTTCCGCTCGGCGCGCTTCAACCGCGGTGAGCTGGGCGTCCAGCGTATTGGCGAGCCTTGCTACAATTTCGTCCTGCGTATCGAAAAGGTCGGTGACGGGCTTGTCGAAGCGTTCGGCCCATAGATGCGACCCGGTTTCCGCGTCAATCAGCTGCACATTTACTCGAAGCCGATTACCGCCACGCTGCACGGAGCCTTCGAGCAAGTAGCGAACATTTAACTCGCGGCCGATCTGTTTGAGATCAACAGCCTTGTTTTTATAGGTAAATGCGGTGTGTCGACCGATGACGAATGCGCCACTGATGCGCGACAGGTCGGTCGTAAGGTTCTCGGTCACGCCATCGACAAAATGATCTTGCTCGGTATCGCCCCCGAGGTTCATGAAAGGCAGGACGACGATCGAAAGTCGTGGCGCTCGAAGCACGGCCGGTCCCGCGCGAACGACTGGTGTCGGCGGGTTAGATCCTCCTTGGAGCACAGCGTAGGCTCGCACTGGCCGGTCGATGTTTTTGAGGTTCTGCTCGCCAAGATCGGCGAATTCAACCTCGACCTTGTCTCGGATTTGATCGTAGGCGGCAGACGAGATGCAGATACCGCCGGGCTCTGCGATGCTCTCGAGCCGCGCCGCAATATTAACGCTGTCTCCAAAGATGTCATGAGGCTCAACGATTACGTCGCCGATGTTGATGCCCACGCGGAAAGCAACACGCCTGTCTTCCGCGTCATCGATTGTAAGTTGCCCGATGCGGGTCTGAAACTGCACGGCAGTTCGGACGGCTTCGACCGCGCTCGGAAACTCCGCCAAGAACCCGTCGCCGATGTTCTTCACGATGCGGCCGCCGTGTTCGGCGATTGCCGGCGCGACAGCGTCCGCGAGGAACGCCGTCAGCCTGGCGTAGGTAGCCTCTTCGTCCTCGTGCATCAGCCGCGAATAGCCAGCCACGTCGGCAGCCATTATCGCCGCCAACCTACGCTCAACCCGGACTGGCCGCTCCTGCGCTATGGTACGCAATCCAACAGGCATCATGCGATCTCGCTCCGCTGGCCGATGTCTACGCATCAACTGTCGCCGGAAACATACCCTTCTGCGGCTGCGCTGGGCGCGCACCCAAATCGAAGGCGGAACGTTCGAGAAAAATGCGCGTAGTCGCCGAACCCGCACGCATTGGAAATCTCGGCAAGCGGCTGGCCCGACCTGGTTAGTTTTCGTCTACTCAGAAGATGTGCAGCGTGATCCAGTCGAAGCGACTGGATGAACCGGCTACACGTTGTTCCGCGCGCCGTGAACAGTTTCTGGAGATAGCGCAACGAAATTCCAGCCTCGCTGGCCACATCGCGAAGGGAAAGGTCGGGATCGGAGAAGCGGCTTCTGGCGATGCTGCAGACGCGCGTGAACAGCTTGTCGGTGTAGGAGGAATTACGCGGCAGATCAGAAACGGCGAATAGGGCGCCGAGCAGGTCGTAGATCGCGAGCTGGATGTAGGGCTGGGCCGCAGCGGATGAAGTATCGTCCTCGCCAAGGCCTTCCGAAACGAAACGGAATAGGAGGCGACACGCGGGTATTGTACCGTGCCAGTACATTCCGCCGCGCGGTTCGAAGCCCAAGTGGGAAATCAGCGGCCGTCGTGGCATAGACAGAGAGAGCCATCGGCACGACGTGTCACCGGAGATCAGACTTACTGGCCGGGCCACATCGACAAATCCAATGTCGCCCACAGCAAGCTTGGTCACACGATCGTTGTGGATCAGTGTGGACCGGCCGGAGATCTGAAAAACTGCGTTGTAGTAATCGCTGCTATCGAGGCGAGGGTCCCGGCTCATCCGTTCGAATCTGCTGACGCCGGGGCTTGCAAATGCAGTTTCGAGCGCGACAATCCCCCACATGCATGAGCCACGGACCGAACCTTTGAACGCTGCGGGTTCGACGCTCTGAGAACTGATAACACCGACTGAGCGGATGCCGGTTCGCCACGTCTCGTAATCCGATGTTGGCCCGATGAGAAAGTCACTGCAGCCAGTCATCTTGCCTTCCCTTTCGCAACGAGGAATGAAGCAAAACTATCTACTCCAGGTCGGCGCAAGTCTGAATGCTGCAACAGCGGTACACCAAAATGTGTTTCCGAGCCGCTGCTGAAATAACGAGTTCCTGTTCGTTGGAGCAGTGCGCGCTACCGCATCGGAAGGGGCGCGCCAGCCACTCGACGTTCATCCCCATTGTTCTAGATATCAGCCGCCGAGAGTGATTGGACCAGCACAGCAGTCCTTGTGCCGGTCTGCCGGCTCTTTGGTGACGATGGCGTCAAACCGCTGCGGTCAACAAGTCGAGTGTCACCTGCAAGTGTCTTGCCCGCAACATCATGCAAAAGGTCTCTGACAATGTCTGACGATCTCAATTTGAACAATCGTCGCTCGACGAGCGCAACCGATGCCCAAGAAGTGTTTTCCCCGCAGAAACACTTGCGTCCGATCAACGAGTATCTCACGGCAGTTTCCGATGATGCTGGAGATTACTGTCTGATCCGATGTACCCTGCCCGCGGGCGCGGTGGTGCCGATGCATGGTCACGCCGATCGAGAGACGTTTTACGTTGTGTCCGGGAACATAAATGCTCTCAACGGAGATCGTTGGGAGGAGCTTGGCCCGGGCGACGTCTTTGATGTGCGAGACGGGGTCAAGCACGCCTGGAGAAACGCGTCGGAAGTGGCCGCTTCGATCATATGCGTGACAACAACAAGGATGGCTCGGTTTCTGCAGGAGATATCGAGTTCGGCTGCCGGCTCTTTGCCGGAAGAGCAAGCTCAACGCTTCCTCAAGCTTGTCCAAGCAAACGGGTATTGGCTCGCAAGTCCGGAAGAGAACGCGGCGGTCGGATTGACTGTCGATTGGAACGGAGTTGGCGACTGACTTCGGCTCCTTCTTGCGCTGGATGCCAGATAGAAGGCGGTTATGCCGTCAAACCCGGATGCGCCAGGAAATGCAAAAGCGGCCTGCGCCAAAGGGCGTCTACAATGCGGGGTACGACGCTGTTTCTCAACAATGAAATGTGTCTTCGCACCATACGAGGATCGTCGTGCACAACGCGCGTTTTTCCCGGCACTGGAGTTATGGATCTCCACGAGCCTCGCTAACCTCGACAGTGGATCCTCCGGACGCAGCCTCGACGCAACGCTAGGGATAAGCTTTCCACTTAAACAGAACCGAGATGACCGCTACGATAGGTTTGGGTCCCAAACGGATATTCGTTTGCTCGGATGCCGATTTCCTACAGACGGCGTTACGCGAAGGTCCGGCAGCGTCATGTGACTGGTGGCTACGTCCGCCTTGCTCCCATAGCGACCAAATTTGCGCAGCGGCGCAATATGTCGCGAAGCGCCAAACCCGACACTGGTTGGTGACGTGTCGTAGGTTCAGCCTTTGCGGGCAACCTTTTTGAGTTCCCCGAAAGCGAGCATGATGTTACGATCCGTTCCTGCTACCAGGAATTTAGGGGAGCGGCCTATGGCGCAGCAGGGCGCAATCTCTCGTCGTCGATTTGTTCAGACGACCGCCGCGACTTCATTGGCTCTGGGTGGGATAGGACTTAGTCACTCTACATGGGCTCAGTCGACAAAGCCAAACATCGTCTTCATCCTGGCGGATGACCTCGGCTACGCGGATTTGAGCTGCTACGGTCAGCGGGACTATGCGACACCGAACATAGATCGGCTTGCAGCCGAGGGATTGAAATTCACGCAGGCGTATTCCAATTCGCCTGACTGCTCTTCGACGCGCACGGCGCTGATCACAGGGCGCTATCAGGCTCGGTTGCCGCTTGGGCTCGAGGAGCCCCTTACTCCCTTAACTCCCAAAGAGATCGGCCTGCCTCCAAGCCACCCCACCTTGCCGTCGCTGCTGAAGAAAGTGGGGTATGGCACGACGCTAGTTGGAAAGTGGCATCTTGGTGATCTGCCGGATTTCAGTCCGTTGAAGAGCGGCTATGACCAGTTCTTCGGGATACTCGGCTGCTGCGCCGACTATTTCAATCATGGAGCGGAAGCTTTCCGGACGTATGTATTACCGTTCCCCGGACTTGCGCATCAACTTTACGAGCAGGAGGTACCGGTTGAGCGTCAGGGTTACATGACAAACTTACTCGGCGATCGAGCGGTGCAAACTATCGAAGGCTACGCCAAGTCAAAAGAGCCGTTTCTGCTGAGTCTGCATTTCACCGCGCCACATTGGCCATGGGAAGGGCCGGATGACGAGGCAGAGTCGAAGAGGATCAGGAACATTTTTGACCGCGACGGCGGCTCGCAGAAGACCTACGCCGCGATGGTACAGAGTCTGGACGCCAATATCGGTCGTGTGCTGCAAGCGCTCGATGGGAGCGGTCTATCCAGCAATACCATTGTCATCCTCACCAGCGATAACGGCGGCGAACGATTCTCTAACGTGTGGCCGTTCTCCGGCATGAAGCATGAACTCCTCGAAGGCGGTATTCGCGTTCCGGCGATTGTGCGCTGGCCCGGCCGCATCTCGCCTGCAAGAGTATCCGATCAGGTCATGATAACGATGGATTGGATGCCGACCTTGCTTGCTGCCGTCGGTACGTCGCCGGACCCGGCTTATCCATCCGACGGTGAGGACCTTGGACAAGTTTTGAGTGGTAGCGCGGGGCCGCGTCCCCGGAAGTTGTGCTGGCGCTATAAGGCGGGATCGCAGCGTGCCATCCGCGACGGCGATCGGAAATATCTACGGATAGCGGGAAACGAGTTTCTCTTCGATGTGGTGAGAGACCCGCGCGAGCGGGCCAATCTCAAGGACCGGGAGAAAGACGTATTCGAACGGCTGAAAAGTGACTGGGAGGCTTGGGACGCAACGATGCTGCCAGAACGGTCGCGACCAGCGTCTTTTACGCACACTGGCAACTTCGTTGCCGACCACTATGGCGTCGCTAACCCGGCGCCAGCGCCCCCATCGACAGGCGCCCCCACGAAGTGATCAAGTGATGGAAGGTTTGAGTGCGCGGCAACGCGCATCGCACCTACTGTTGCCGCGCTCATCACCGCTTTGGACCTCCGGCGGTGTTCGCTTTCGCGCAGGCTGTCGGGGACACAGCAGACATCAAGTACCGCTTGATCCGCACGACGTCTCGTCACGTGGGCCCGCAGTCGAGGGCGATCGCCCCGGCCCGGCGGGCAAATCAGTTTTGCTTCACACGTCTTTACCGGAGTCCAGCCGTTGCCGAGAAAACATTGCGCTTCCGTCGTCGGGCAAATCAATTGTTCAATTCCGCCCGTCTCACCCGATCGAGGGGCGCTTCGCGATCGTCACGAGTGTTGCGGTGAGATGCGGTGGACGCGGAGCGTGCAACTGACGAGTGCGCACAACGCGGACGGCGAAGTCGTGTGGTCCTGACGCCCCAGTGGCTGGTGTTAAGTTCGTGAGACGCAAGCTTCTCGCGGACGACGGTGGCAACAAAGCCCGGTCTCACCGAGGAGAGCGCGAAGTAAGCCGTAAACCATCGCGCAGGGAAAGCCGGGTTGTTTCCGGTTACACCTGTGGTCCTACCCCGGTGCTTTTTGTTGCACCGGGCCCATGGGTGCGATCGGCACCCGGCTTTCCCTGCGCCCTCAACTTTCTGAGGGCGGAAAGTGACGCAAAACTCGGACAAAACATGTCGCGAGAACGTTGAGTCGTCTGCAATTGTCATGTCCCGCGCGTGCTGGGCCTTTCGGTTCACGCACCGACGCCTGTGGAACACCGGATCACCCCACCGGAGCTGCCACGGCGCGCGACGACGGTTAAGGGCGGGGACACTCGCAGGCGTCGTTCGGGCTACCCTTTGCCGGCCCGATCTTCTATGGTGGTCGTTCGGTCCAGCTGTGGCGAGAGCGATAGCTATGGAATATCAAAAGCTTAAAGGCCGGGATCGGGGCCTTTGGAGGATTGTTTGACGCGGTATATTTCGACCCGGGGCGAAGCCCCGAGCCTGGGCTTCTGCGATGTGATGCTGACCGGGCTCGCCCGCGACGGCGGCCTTTACGTGCCCGAGACATGGCCACAGCTTGCACCCGAAACCATCGCCTCCTTCTTCGGCCGGCCCTATTGGGAAGTCGCGGTCGAGGTCATCCGTCCGTTTGCCGTCGGCGAAATCTCGGACGCCGACCTTGGGCGCATGGCGAACGAGGCCTATGCCACCTTCCGCCATCCCGCGGTGGTGCCGCTCGACCAGATCGGGCCGAACCAATTCCTGCTCGAGCTGTTCCACGGGCCGACGCTGGCGTTCAAGGACGTCGCGATGCAGTTGATCTCGCGGCTGATGGATCATGTGCTGGCGAAGCGCGCGCAACGCACCACCATCGTGGTCGCGACCTCGGGCGACACCGGCGGCGCCGCGGTCGAGGCATTTGCCAATCTCGACAATGTCGATCTCGTCGTGCTGTTTCCGAACGGGCGCATCTCCGAGGTGCAGCGCCGCATGATGACGACGACGGGCGCCGCCAATGTGCATGCGCTTGCGATCGAGGGCACGTTCGACGATTGCCAGGCCATCGTGAAGGCGATGTTCAATCATCATCGCTTCCGCGACGCGGTTGCGCTGTCGGGCGTCAACTCGATCAACTGGGCGCGCATCGTGGCTCAGGTGGTCTATTACTTCACCTCGGCGGTCGCGCTCGGCGGCCCGGCGCGGATCGTGGACTTCACCGTGCCCACCGGAAATTTCGGCGACATCTTTGCCGGCTACGTCGCGAAGCGCATGGGGCTGCCGATCCGCTGGTTGCGCATCGCCGCTAATGTCAACGACATCCTGCCGCGCACGCTGAAGACCGGCATCTACGAGGTGCGTGAGGTTCACGCCACCGCGTCGCCCTCGATGGACATCCAGGTGTCCTCGAATTTCGAGCGGCTGCTGTTCGAGGCGAGCGGGCGCGATGCCGAGAGCGTCCGCCGCCTGATGGCCTCGCTCAAGCAGTCAGGTCGCTTCGTCCTGCCGGATGCGACGCTCGCTGCCGTGCGTCGCGATTTCGACGCCGGCCGCGCCGACGAGACCGAGACCTCGGCCGCGATCCGCGCCGCCTGGCGCGAGGCGGGCGATCTCGTCGATCCCCACACCGCGGTGGCGCTCGCCGTCGCCGATCGCGACACCTCGGACTCGAAGATTCCGAACATCGTGCTTTCGACCGCGCATCCGGCCAAGTTCCCTGATGCGGTTGAGGCCGCCTGCGGCGTGCGGCCGCATCTGCCAGCCTGGCTCGGAGGCCTGATGACCAAATCCGAACACATGACGGTGATGAAAAACAATTCCGCGGAGGTCGAACGATTCGTGCTGTCGGTCAGCCGTGCCGCCAAGCAGGGAGTTGCCGGATGAGCGTTGAAGTCACCAAGCTTCCCACCGGCCTCACCGTCGTCACCGATACCATGCCGCACCTGGAAACTGCGGCGCTTGGGGTCTGGGCCGGCGTCGGCGGCCGCGACGAGAAGCCGAACGAGCACGGCATTTCGCATCTCCTGGAACACATGGCGTTCAAGGGCACCTCGCAACGCTCCTCGCGCGAGATCGTCGAGGAGATCGAGGCGGTGGGCGGCGACCTCAATGCCGGCACCTCGACCGAGACCACAGCCTATTATGCGCGGGTGATGAAGGCGGACGTGCCGCTGGCGCTCGACGTGCTCTCCGACATCCTCGCCAACCCCTCGTTCGTCCCGGACGAACTGGAGCGCGAGAAGAGCGTCATTGTGCAGGAGATCGGCGCGGCACAGGATACGCCCGACGACGTCGTGTTCGAGCATCTCAACGAGCTCTGCTTCCCGGACCAGCCGATGGGCCGCTCGCTGCTCGGAACCGCCAAGACGCTGAAGACCTTCAACCGCGACATGCTGCGCAGCTACCTGTCGACGCATTATCGGGCACCGGACATGGTGGTGGCCGCCGCCGGCGCGGTCGATCACAAGCGCATCGTCGAGGACGTTACGCAGAAGTTTTCGAGCTTCGAGGCGACAGCGGCCCCGAAGCCGGCGCCTGCGACGTTCGGCAAGGGCGGATCGCGCGTGGTGCATCGCGAACTGGAGCAGGCGCATCTGACGCTTGCGCTCGAGGGCGTGCCGCAGACCGATCCCTCGTTGTTCTCGCTGCAGGTCTTCGCCAATACGCTCGGCGGCGGGATGTCGTCGCGGCTGTTTCAGGAAGTGCGCGAGAAACGCGGGCTGTGTTACTCGATCTACACCTTTCACGCGCCTTACACCGACACCGGTTTCTTCGGCCTCTACACCGGCACCGATCCGACCGACGCGCCGGAGATGATGGAAGTCATCGTCGATGTCATCAACAACGCCGTCGAGACGCTGACGGACGCGGAGGTGGCGCGGTCGAAGGCACAGATGAAGGCCGGCCTGTTGATGGCGCTGGAAAGCTGCTCGTCGCGCGCCGAACAGTTGGCCCGCCATGTGCTGGCCTATGGCAGGCCGCAGACGGTGGAAGAACTGGTGGCGCGGATCGATGCGGTCAGTGTCGAATCGACCCGCAATGCCGCGCGCGCGCTGCTGTCGCGCAGCCGCCCGGCTGTCGTCGCGCTCGGCAGCGGCAGGGGTCTGGACACGGCGGTGTCTTTCGCGGAAGGATTGACGGAGTCGAAGGCAAAGACGCTTTTGCATTAGAGCCACGGCCGGTTCCGGCCGGGCCCGAGGTACGGGCGTCTGCGCCCGGATCTCCGGGCGGGGGAGTATCGGGCCATGGCCCTGTTTCGTTTGCCATCCAGCGGACCGGCCGCGCTGATGCCGCGGGGCCATGGGCTTCTGCTGCGTGCGCCGCAAATGGTGGACTTTCCACAATGGGCACAATTGCGCGAATTGAGCCGGGCCTATCTCACGCCATGGGAGCCGATCTGGCCCTCCGACGACCTGACCCGCGCCGGTTTCCGGCGGCGACTGCGTCGCTACGCCGAGGACATCGCCGCGGACCGCTCCTACCCCTTCATCATCTTCCGCGAAACGGACGGCGTGATGATCGGCGGCATCACGCTCGCCAATGTCCGCCGTGGCATCGTGCAGGCCGGCACCATCGGCTATTGGGTCGGCCAGCCCCATGCGCATCGCGGCTACATGACCAAGGCGTTGCGGGTGCTGCTGCCGTCGCTGTTCGGCGAACTCAATCTGCACCGCATCGAGGCCGCCTGCATCCCCTCCAACGCGCCGTCGATCCGGGTGCTGGAGAAATGCGGCTTCACTCGCGAGGGTCTGGCGCGGCGCTACCTCTGCATCAATGGGGTCTGGCAGGACCACCTGCTGTTCGGCCTGCTGCATGAGGATTTTCGCGGATAAATTCCGACTTTTGGCTGATTGGCACGCGGTTTCGGTGCCTTGGGTTCGCCGCCATTGCTTTGATATAAAGCCGGGCGAGACGGCGAATCCTCGCCTGGAGGCTACGGAAATCGAATGGGTGACAGACGGCTGGTCAGGTTCGCGCTCGTGGCGGCGGTTTCGATCGGGCTTGGCTGTGGATGGTTCGGTTCTGCCGCATCGGCGCAATCCCTGACCGATCGCTTCAAGAGCTTGTTCGGCGGGGGCTCATCCTCCGACAAGCCATCGGGTCCGCCGCCTGCGCTCAGCGACAGCGACGCCGAGCTGACCTGTCCGCCCGTCGTCATACGCGCCGGCGCCTCCACCTACTCGGTGGCCGCGCCGGGCAAGCAGCCGATCGGCAATGATTTGAAGTTCCAGGCGAGCATTACCCGCACGGCGCGGCAATGCAGCCTCAACAATGGCGAGATCACTGTGAAGATCGGGATCCAGGGCCGCGTGATCGCGGGGCCTTCGGGGGCGCCGCCGACGGTGCAGGTGCCGCTCCGCGTCGCCGTGGTGCAGGGCGGCGTCGGGGAGAAGACGATCGCAACCAAGGCCTATCAGACTACGGTGCAGATGGACGAAGCCGGTAGTGTGCCGTTCTCGCTGGTCGCCGAGGACGTGGTCTATCCGGCGCCTTCGCCGGGCGACAACGACAATTACATCTTCTATATCGGGTTCGATCCGCAGGCCCTAAAGCCCGAACCGAAGCCGAAGGCGGTGAGGAAGAAGTAGGCCCGTACGGACCCCAATAAAAGAAAGCCGGCGCGGTCATCTCGCGCCGGCTTCGTGTTTGAAGCGGAATCGTTCAGTTCAGCTTGGAGCGGACTTCGGCGATGCCCTTGCTGACGAGGTCGTCGGCCACCGGGCCCTTTACCGACTGAGACAGGATGGTCGAGGCGGCGGCGACCGCTGCATTGGCCGCGGCGGCGCGGACGTCGGCCAGGGCCTGAGCCTCGGCCAGCGCGATCTTGCTCTCGGCGGTCTTGGTCCGCCGCGCGACAAAATCCTCCATCTTGGTCTTGGCCTCCGCAGCGATCCGTTCAGCCTCGGCCTTGGCGCCCGAGATGATTTCCTCGGCCTCGCGCTCCGCGCTGGCCCGGCGGGCCTTGTACTCGCCGAGCAGTTTGGCGGCTTCCTCCTTCAGGCGGCGGGCATCGTCCAACTCGGCCTTGATACGTTCGACGCGGCGATCGAGCGCCGTCAGCACCGTGCGATGGACGCCGAGATAGCCGAACACGATCATCAGAATGACGAACGCGATCGCAACCCAGGTTTCCGGTTCGGTAAACATCCGCTTTTATCCCTTCAGCGATGCGTCGACGGCGTTGTTGACCGCATTTGCGTCCGGCGTCACGCCGGCGAGCCGCTGGACGATGGCGCCGGCCGCATCCGCCGCGATGCCGCGGACGTTGCTCATGGCGTTTGCCCGGGTCGCCGCAATCTGCTTCTCGGCGTCGGCGAGCTTGGCCGTCAGCTTGTCTTCCAGCGTCTTGCGCTCGGCCTCCGCGGCCGCATTCAACTTCTCGCGGGCCTCGTTGCCGATCGCCTGCGCGCGGGCGCGAGCGTCCGCGAGCTCGCCCTCATAGGCCTTCAGCGCAGCGTCGGAATCGTCCTTCAGCTTCTGCGCCTCGGCAAGGTCGCCCTCGATCTTGTTCTGGCGTGCATCGATCGTAGCGCCGACGCGCGGCAACGCGACGCGCGACACGATCAAATAGAGCGCGACGAACGCAATCGCGAGGGACACCAACTGCGAGGCGAAATTGGAGGAATCGAACGGCGGAAATGCTCCGCCGTGATGTCCGCCATCGGCTTCGGTGTGGGTGCCGGCGTTCTGGCCCTTTGCCTCGCCATGACTCTCAGCCATGGTGTTCTCCTGTTGCTGTCAGGCGCGCCGCCCTAAGGCGGCGCGAAAGGGTACCGCTCAGAGCGGAACGAACAGCAGGAGCAGCGCGATCAGCAGCGAGAAGATGCCGAGCGCTTCGGTCACGGCGAAGCCGAAGATCAGGTTGCCGAACTGACCCTGCGCGGCCGACGGGTTGCGCACCGCCGCGGCAAGGTAGTTGCCGAAGATGATGCCCACGCCGACGCCCGCACCGCCCATGCCGATGCACGCGATGCCCGCGCCGATAAGTTTAGCTGCTGCCGGTTCCATTTTTAACTCCTTGAGGAAAGATAGACGGATTGGTGGGTGGGAATTCCCCGGACCGCTTAGTGTCCCGGATGAATGGCGTCGTTGAGGTAGATGCAGGTCAGGATCGCGAACACATAGGCCTGCAGGAATGCGACCAGGAGCTCGAGCGCGGTCAGCGCAACTGTGAGCGCCAACGGCAACACGCCGCCAAACCAGCCGATCGCGCCGAGCGAGACGCCGAGCATCGCGACAAAACCGGCAAACACCTTCAGCGCGATGTGGCCAGCCAGCATGTTGGCGAACAGACGCACGCTGTGCGAGACCGGCCGCAGGAAGAACGACAGGATCTCGATGAACATGACGAGCGGGAGGATGTAGATTGGAACACCGGTCGGCACGAAAATCTTGAAGAACTTGAGGCCGTTCTTGTAGATGCCGTAGATCAGCACCGTGAAGAACACCAGCAGCGCCAGCGCCGCGGTGACGATCAGGTGGCTCGAAATGGTGAAGGTGTAGGGGATGATGCCCACCAGGTTCGAAACGCAGATGAACATGAAGAGCGAGAAGATCAGCGGGAAGAACCTCATGCCTTCCGAGCCGGCCGTGCTGCGGATAGTGGTGGCGACGAACTCGTAGGAGATCTCGGCGATCGATTGCAGTCGCCCCGGAATCAGCTCACGGCCGCTCGCCAGCATCAGCGCCGCGATCAGCGCCACCGCGATCAACATGTAGAGCGTCGAATTGGTGAAGGCGATCGTGTGGTTGCCGATATGGCCGATCGTGAAGAAGGGCTCGATGTTGAACTGATGGATCGGGTCGATTTTCATCCGCGCGGCTCTTGGTCAACCGGCAGTCCTGCCGGTTATCGAATTTCAAATGTCATGACTTCCCGCCAGCGCTCAGCGCTTGCCCGGAGCCACGCCCGCAGACCTCACCACGTTGACCACGCCGGCGACGAAGCCGAGCAGCAAGAACACGATGAAGCCGAATGGCGATGTCGACAGCAAACGGTCGAACCCCCAGCCAATCGCCGCTCCGACGGCAACGCCCGCGATCAGCTCCGAGGAAAGGCGAAAACCGAGCGCCATCGCCGAGGCTCTGGCAACACTGTCTCCGCTCTCGGTTTCGGATTGATCGGTCTTGTTTCTCCGGCTGTCACGAATTTCAGACAACCGGTGATCGAGACTTCCGAGCCTTGCGGAAAGCGCAGCTTCGTCGGAGGACGAATGATCGCGATTTCCACTTGCGTCATCGTTGGTGTTGTCAGCCATGCTGCAAACACTAACCGATGCCGCGGATGATGGAAATTGCGCCCGTCCCCGTCAAAGCCGCGCGGACCATACTTACCGAGTCTAATCAAGTCAAGATTGCGTCGTAACCAGTTACTTGTTTGATTTCGTTGAATTTATCTGGAGATATTCAATGCTGGAGCGATGCCGCGTTCGCGCTGCAGCAGTTGGTTGGCAGTGGAGCGAACTTGCGCGCGTTTCGTCGCTCTGTTGAGATGATCCCGGGGTGGCCCAAACATTTGCAGTCGGACATCGCATGCCGCGTCAGATCGACTACTACTTCTCGCTTCAATCGCCGTGGGCCTATATCGGCCACGCGCCCTTTATGAAAATCGTAAGTACTTACGATCTCAGGATAAATTACCGGCCGGTGCTGCTGCTCGATTTGTTCTCGGAGAGCGGCGGGCAGCCGCTCGCCAAGCGCCACCCGATGCGGCAACGCTACCGGATGATCGAACTGCAGCGCTGGCGCGACAAGCGGGGGCTGAATTTCCACCTGCAACCGGCGAACTGGCCGTTCAACGCGCGTCTGGCTGATGGTGTCGTGATCGCAGCGCTTGAGGCAGCCCTCGATCCCGAGCGCTTCCTGCGGCGTGCATTTGCCGCAGTCTGGGAGGACGAGTTCAATCTCGCCGATCCCGCCACGCTCACCAAGTTGGCCGACGAGGTCGGCCTGCCGGGCAAGCAACTCGTGGAGCGTTCCGCGACCGACGCGATCGGCGCGGCCTATGAGCAGAACCGCCAGGACGCACTGTCGTCGGATGTGTTCGGCTCGCCGGGTTATGTGCTCGATGGCGAGCTGTTTTGGGGCCAGGACCGGATCGAATTGCTGGGCGACGCGTTGAAGTCAGGCCGCAAGCCCTATAGTTCAAACGGTTAGGCATGATCAGGAAAGGTGGGCGCCGGCTTCAGAGCCGATCATGGCCGGCGTCACGATCTGGCTGAGGCGGAGCAAGCCCATGCGCACAGCGACGTCGTCCTCGAAATTTCCGATCGCGATTGCGGTTGCCGTTTTGGTCCTCGGCGGTGTGGCGGCCGCGCAATCGACGCCGGACACCGAGAACGGCCGCTATGCGCTGTCACCGGCAGGCGACGGCTTCCTCCGGCTCGACACGCGCACCGGCGCGATGTCGACCTGCACCAATTCCGGTGCCGGCTGGGCCTGCTACGCTCAGCCCGACGAGCGGGCGGCGATGGATGCCGAGATCGGCCGCTTGCAGGCCGATAACGAGCGGCTGAAGGCGGAGCTAGCGGCGCGCGAGCCCGCGGCCTCGGGCAAGACGGAGGAGGCGTTACCGAAATCCGACTCGCTGAAGAAGACGGAGCCGAAGGTCGCCGAGGGCGAGAGGAAGATCGAGATTCCATTGCCGAGTGACCGCGACATGGATCGCATGATGTCGTTTCTGGAGCGCGCGTGGCGGCGGCTGATCGAGATGGCCAACCGCGTGCAGCGGGACATCAACGGCGGCAAGATTTGATGCCGCGCTGCTATAATGGCTTCATGGAGTCATCCCGGCCTGCGCCGGGAGCACGAGCTGAGGACACGACTGATGGCAACGGGAACGACCACACGCTCGGCACCGTCCTCCGTCGCGGCGACCAGAGTCGCGTCCTCGCGGCTAATGGTTCAAACGCCAGGTGCGGGCTTCCTCGACGTTACAGGCGAGGTGGCAAAATTCCTGCGCGAGGTGCGCGCCGGCGAGGGCGCAGTGACGTTGTTCATCCGCCACACTTCGGCATCGCTGACGATCCAGGAGAATGCCGATCCCGCCGTGCTGATGGACCTGATGACGGCGCTCGATCGCGCCGCGCCTGAAGGCGGCGGCTGGCGTCATGATGCCGAAGGGCCGGACGACATGCCGGCGCACATCAAGACGATGCTGACGGCGACCTCGCTGCAGATTCCCGTGCTCGACGGCGAGATGGCGCTCGGCACCTGGCAGGGCGTCTACCTGATCGAGCACCGCGCCCGCCCGCACCGGCGCGAGATCGTGCTGCAATTCATCGGTTCGACCAGGGCGTGACGCGATCGCGTTTGAATCCCATCATGGTTGAAACGAAATCGGCCGCGGATCGCTCCGCGGCCGACACGTTTCGATCGCCATGTTGACCGGTCAGGTCTTCGTGATGTCGACGTCCTTGGTCTCCGGCAGGAACAGAAAGCCGATCACTACGGTGATCGCCGCGAAGATGACCGGATACCAGAGACCGGCGTAGATATCGCCGGTCGAGGCGACGATTGCGAACGCGGTCGCAGGCAGCAATCCACCGAACCAGCCGTTGCCGATGTGATAGGGCAGCGACATCGAGGTGTAGCGGATGCGGGTCGGGAACAGCTCGACCAGCATGGCGGCGATCGGGCCGTACACCATGGTCACGAAAATCACCAGGATGAACAGTAGACCGATGACGGCCGCAACCTGCGGACGGAAGATGTCGAACGGGTGCGCCATCTTCACGACGCCGGCGTCGCCGGCCTTCGGATAGCCGGCGGCGGTCACCGCTGCGGTGATTGCCGGGTTGCCGTCCTTGGCGTTGGCGTACGGAATCTCCTTGCCGTTGACCATGACCTTTACGCCGGAGCCTGCCGGGCCGCTGACCGTCGAGTACTTGACAGACGACTGGGCCAGGAAGGCACGAGCGGTATCGCAGGGCGCGGTAAAGACGCGAGTGCCGACCGGGTTGAAGAGGTCGCCGCAGCCCGCGGGATCCGCAAACACCTCGACCTTGGCGCTCTCGATCGCCTTCTCGAGCGCCGGGTTGGCATTGGTGGTGATCATCTTGAAGATCGGGAAGAAGGTCAGCGCCGCGATCGCGCAGCCGGCCAGAATGACGGGCTTGCGGCCGATCCTGTCGGACAACGCGCCGAACACCACGAAGAAGCCGGTGCCGAGCAGCAGCGACCAAGCGATCAGGAGGTTCGAGGTGTAGCCGTCGACCTTGAGAATCGATTGCAGGAAGAACAGCGCGTAGAATTGGCCGGTGTACCAGACCACGCCCTGGCCCATCACGCCGCCGAACAGCGCAAGCAGCACGATCTTGGCGTTGGCCCAGTTGGCGAAGGCTTCGGTCAGCGGCGCCTTCGAGCTCTTGCCCTCGTCCTTCATGCGCTGGAACACCGGCGACTCATTCAGTCGCAGCCGGATCCAGACCGAGATGCCGAGCAACGCCACCGACACCAGGAACGGGATTCGCCAGCCCCAATCAGCGAAATCCTTCTCGCCGGTGAGGGTTCGCGTGAACAGGATCACCAGAAGCGAGAGGAACAGGCCGAGCGTTGCGGTCGTCTGAATGAACGAGGTGTAGTAGCCGCGCCTGCCCTGCGGGGCATGCTCGGCGACGTAGGTTGCCGCACCGCCGTATTCGCCGCCGAGCGCGAGGCCCTGCAGCAGGCGGAGCGCGATCAGGATGATCGGCGCAGCGATGCCGATCGTCGCGGCGTTGGGCAGCAGGCCGACGATGAAGGTCGACAGGCCCATGATCAGGATGGTGACGAGGAATGTGTATTTGCGGCCGACGATGTCGCCGACGCGGCCGAACACGATGGCGCCGAACGGGCGCACCAGGAAGCCAGCGGCGAAGGCCAGCAGCGCGAAGATGTCGCGCGTTCCCGGCGGATAGGCCGAGAAGAATTGCGCTCCGATGATGCCGGCGAGCGAACCGTAGAGATAGAAGTCGTACCACTCGAAAACTGTGCCGAGCGACGAGGCGAGAATGACGAAGCGTTCGTCCTTCGTCATGCCGGCCGGTCGCGCCGAAGTCGCAGTCATTGTGGCCATCTGGATTACCTCCCCCAAATTTATTCCCGCCAAACGCGCTCATCTGCCGAGTTTGGCCGTATAAGTTACGAGCTTGTAATCAAGGTAACATCGCGGTGAAACCCGCCCCAATAAGACTTTCGGCTTTTGCACGGCTTGGTTTAAGCGTCAGGAACTCGAACGGTATGAACCGCTTGGGCGTGTATTTGTTGCAGCGCACAAGTCGGCGGGTTAACTGCATTGGCATATGGTATTATCCAGCGCTTGCACGGTGCTGCTGCCCGGGTCACAACAGCATCTTGCGGGCCGCCGAAACCCGCGCGTGAGACTGAGATGACTGCTGCCGCCAATACCCATCTTGTCATCGCCGATGATCATCCGCTGTTCCGCGATGCGTTGCGCCAGGCTGTTTCCACTGTCGTGAGCTCGGCCACGATCAGCGAGGCCGGTTCGTTTGGGGACCTGACGGGTCTCCTGGAACGGGACCCCGAGGTCGACCTGATCCTGCTCGATCTGACGATGCCCGGAATCAGCGGCTTCTCCGGGCTGATCTATCTGCGCGCGCAATATCCGGCGATCCCGGTGGTGATTGTCTCCGCCACCGACGATGCCGGGACAATTCGTCGCTCGCTTGATTTCGGTGCCTCCGGGTTCATTCCGAAGCGGTTTGGCGTCGAGACGCTGCGCGACGCCATCTTGAAGGTGATGGAGGGCGACGTCTGGGTTCCGCCGGACACCGATCTCTCGGCCGCTGGCGACCCCGACATGACACGACTGCGCGATCGTCTGGTGACGCTGACGCCCCAGCAGGTGCGGGTGCTGATGATGTTGTCGGAGGGATTGCTCAACAAGCAGATTGCCTATGAGCTCGGCGTCTCCGAGGCGACCATCAAGGCCCATGTCTCGGCCATCCTGCAAAAACTCGGTGTCGAAAGTCGCACCCAGGCCGTGATTGCCGCCGCCAAGATCGCCGGTGGCCAGTGGCGCCAGGGCACGCCGACGGCTTGACGGCAGGTGGTAGGATGGGTGGAGCGCAGCGATACCCATCACCTTGCCATCCGGCTACGCGCGCATGACCGGCTGCCGCCGCAACTTCGTTGCTGGCGGGCCGTTTCTTCTTCACGGTCAATCTGGCGGATCGTCGGCAGCGGTTGTTGACTGAAAATGCGCTCCACCGGTCCTGCGGTCTCACAATGACGTAGCTACTCGGCCGCCACCATCTGCTGGGTGCGCCATTGCCCGAGCAGCGCGCGCAGCGAGGCCGGTTTGACCGGCTTGTTCAATACCGCGATGTTCTCCTCGCGCGCGGCGGCGCGGACCGGCGGGCTGCGGTCGGCGGTGATCAGGATGGCGGGGATGGTGTCGCCGAAGCGGCGGCGGATCTCGCGGATCGCGGCGACGCCGTTGCCGCGGTCGAGATGGTAGTCGACCAGAACCCCGGTGACGCGGCCGCCGCCGGACTCGATCGCAGCGATGGCCGCCTCGGGGTCGGTCACGGCGATGACCTCGGCGTCCCATGCGGTGAGCAAGGTCTTCATGCCGTCGAGGATCGCGAGATCGTTCTCGATGCAGACGATCAGCGCGCCGCTCATCGGCGTCTTCAAAAGCGGCGTAGCGCTGGTGACGGCTGCGGTATAGTTGATCGCGGCCGCGACCGGCACCGTCACCGAGAACACCGAGCCGCCCCCGTTATTGGCGTCGATCGCGATGCGGTGGTTGAGCACACGCGCCAGGCGGTCGACGATGGACAGTCCGAGCCCGAGGCCGCGCGCGATTCGCGCGCCCTGTTCGAGCCGATGGAACTCCTTGAAGATCTCGCCACGCTTCTGCACGGGGATGCCGACGCCGGTGTCGTAGACGGCGATCTGCAAACTTTGGCCACGGCGACGGCAGCCGACCAGGACGCGGCCGCGCGGGGTATATTTGATTGCGTTGGAGATGAAGTTCTGCAGCAGCCGGCGCAGCAGCGAGCGGTCGGATTCGACCGGCAGCGAGCACGGCACGAAGCGCAGGTTGAGGCCCTTGTCGCGGGCGATCGGCGCGAATTCGATCTCCAGCGAGCGCATCAAGTCGGCCATTTTGAAGCTCGTGATCGACGGCGTCATGACGCCCGCATCGAGCCGGGAGATGTCGAGCAGTGCGCCCAGGATGTCCTCGATCGCCTCCAGCGAGTCGTCGATGTTCTCGACCAGACGCGAATCCTCGCCGCCGTTCTGGCGCTCGACCAGACTCGTCACATAGAGGCGCGCCGCATTGAGCGGCTGCAGGATGTCGTGGCTCGCGGCCGCAAGGAAGCGCGTCTTTGACGCGTTGGCCTCTTCCGCCGTGCTTTTGGCGAGCGCGAGCTCCGTGTTGAGCAGCGTCAGTTCCTCGGTGCGGTCGCGCACGCGCTTCTCCAGGGTCGCATTAGCGCGCTCCAGCGCTTCGGCCGCCTCGAAGCTCGGCGTGACGTCAGAGAAGGTGATGACGAGGCCGCCGCCCGGCATGCGGTTGGAGCGCACCTCGATCACCACGTGCCGATCGGGGAAGAGCTCCAGATACGGCTCACCCTCGGTGGTGTAGGCGCGCAGGCGATGCTCCAGCAGGCTGTTGCCAACGCCGGGCGGGTTCACCGCGGCCATGAATTCGAGGATCTCGGGCAGGGGGATGCCGAGCTGCGCGAGATGGGGCGGCAGCGCCAACAACTCGCTGAACTGCCGGTTGGAGCAGATCAGCTGCAGATCGGCGTCGAATACGGCGATGCCCTGGCGCACATGGTTGAGCGCGGTTTGCAGGATCTCGCGGTTGAAGTGCAGCGCGGCGTGGGAATCGTCGAGCAGCTTCAGCGCGGCCTTGGCCGACACGGTGCGCCGGCGCAGCAGGAGCGACATCACGAGCCGCGACGACGCGGCGCCGATCGACGACGCGATCAGGCGCTCGGCATGCTGCAGCAGCTCGAAGTCCGCGGGCGCGGGCGGCTCGAGTGTGCTGTTGCGGTCGGCGGCGAAGGCCGAGAACGCCTCGCGGGCGCGCTCGGGGCCGAGATATTGCGCCACCGTGCTTTGGATGTCCTGCACCGTCACGGTGGTGCGCCAGCGCCTGAGGGTGGGTGCGATCGGCGCGAGCGCGTCGGGCACGAACACGTCGGCCTGCAACCGCTCGATCGACGAAGGCACATGCCCCAGCGAGAGGACGACATAGGTGAGGATATTGAGCGCGAGGCTCCACATTACGCCGTGCATAAGCGGCGGCAGGTCGGTGCCGAGTAGCGCCTGCGGCCGTAGCGCCTCGATGCCGAACGGTCCGTGTTGCAGCAGCATCAGACCTGCGGTGCTGGTTTCGAGGAAGCTCGGCACGAACAGGGTGTAGAGCCATACCGTGAAACCGACCAGCATGCCCGCCATCGCTCCACGCGCGGTGGCGCGGCGCCAGAACAGGCCGCCGAAGAACGCCGGCGCAAGCTGCGCGACGGCGGCAAAGGACAACAGGCCGATCGCGACGAGTTGGGTGTTGCCGAGCGCGCGATAGTAGAAATACGCCATCACCATGATGGCGAAGATCGAGAAGCGGCGCGTCTTCAGCAGGAAGTCGCCGAAATCCTTCTGGCCAACGCGGCCGTCGTCGCTGCGCGGCAGCACCAGCGGCAGCACGATGTCGTTGGAGACCATGATCGACAGCGCGACGCATTCGACGATCACCATCGCCGTTCCGGCCGACAGACCACCGATAAACACGGCAAGGCTGAGTAATTGCGAATTGCCTTCCATCGGCAGCGCCAGCACGAACATGTCGGCATCGACGGCGCCGAACGGGAAGGTGATCAGGCCCGCGATCGCGATCGGGATCACGAACAGGTTGATCGCGACGAGATAGAGCGGGAACAGCCAACGCGCCCGGCTGACATCGGCGCTGGTCGAGTTCTCCACCACGCTGACATGGAACTGGCGCGGCAGCAGCATGATCGCGCAGAACGACAGTAGCGTCATGATCAGGAAGTTGCCGATCGATGGCGCGTACTCGATCGCGCGCACCGCCTCCGGTGTCTTCAGGGCGCGCTCGTAGAGCTCGACAGGCGAGAACATCCAGAAGGTGACGAAGGCGCCGGCGGCGATGAAGGCGACCAGCTTGACGATGGATTCGGTCGCGATCGCGAGAATCAGTCCGTGCTGGTGTTCGGTCGCGTCAGCGTGGCGGGTGCCGAACAGCACGGCGAACACCGCCATCGCGAGCGTCACGATCAGCGCGATGTCGCCGATGATCGGAATCTTGGAAAAGGCCTGGTCCTCGCTCAGGATCGTCTCCAGCGAGGAGGCCATCGCCTTGAGCTGCAGCGCGATATAAGGCACCGAGCCGATGAGCGCGATGCTGGCGACGGTTGCCGCCACCGCCTGGCTCTTGCCGTAGCGTGCTGCGATGAAGTCGGCGACCGAGGTGATGTTCTGCGACTTGGCCAGTACGATCACGCGGCGGAGCAGCGGCGTGCAAAGTCCGATCATCAGGATCGGACCGACGTAGATTGCGAGGAAGTCGACGCTCGTGCGGGTCGCGAAGCCGACCGAGCCGAAGAAGGTCCATGAGGTGCAATAGATCGCGAGAGACAGCGGATAGATCCACTGGCTCGCGCGGCCTCGCCGGCCCGGCGACATCCGGTCGCCGCGGCTCGCCACGAAGAACAACAATCCGATATAGGCGAACGCCGCGGCGATAACGCCCCAGTCGTGGAGCATTGCTGCTTGTCTCCCTTCCGGCCTGGAGGGGCCGCGTAGGGAACTATAAACGTATTGGGTCGGCCGCGCACCGCGCGACCGGTCAATTTCAAGGATTAGGCCTGGACAGGGTTACTCCGCCGCCAGCGGCTTCTTGCTGAGTGGCAGGCCTAGCCGTTCCCAGACCTGCAGCAGCGCGTCCGCAAGCGCATCGATCAGGCCGTCATCGTGATAGGGCGAGGGCGTGATGCGCAGCCGCTCGGTGCCCTTGGCGACGGTCGGGTAGTTGATCGGCTGGATGTAGATGCCGTGATCCTCGAGCAGCATATCGGAGGCGCGCTTACATTTCTCGGGGTCGCCGACGAACAGCGGAACGATATGGGTGTCGCTCGACATCACCGGCAGGCCGGCAGCGGTCAGAATGGCCTTGGCGCGGGCGGCGCGATCCTGATGGCGCTCGCGTTCCCAATTCGAGGTCTTCAGATGCCGGATCGCGGCGGTCGCGGCCGAGCAGATCGCCGGCGGCAGTGCAGTCGTGAAGATGAACCCCGGCGCGTAGGAGCGCACGGCGTCGATGATCTCGGCCTTGCCGGCAATATAGCCGCCAAGGCAGCCGAACGCCTTGGCGAGCGTGCCTTCAAGGACGTCGATGCGATGCATCACGCCGTCACGCTCGGCGATGCCGCCGCCCCGCGGCCCGTACATGCCGACTGCATGGACCTCGTCGACATAGGTCATGGCGCCGTATTTCTCGGCGAGATCGCAGATTTTCGCCAGCGGCGCGACATCGCCGTCCATGGAATAAAGGCTTTCGCACACGATCAGCTTCGGCCGATCGGGACCTGCGGCGATCAGCAGCTCTTCGAGATGCGCGACGTCGTTGTGGCTGAAAATCTGCCGCTCGCAGCCGGCCTGGCGCACACCCTCGATCATCGAATTGTGGTTCAGCGCGTCCGACAGGATCAGGCAGTTCGGGATCAGCTTTGCGATTGTCGAAATGCCGGTCTGGTTGGACACATAGCCCGAGGTGAACAGCAGCGACGCTTCCTTGCCGTGGAGGTCGGCGAGTTCCGCTTCGAGCTGCACGAGGGGATGATGCGTGCCGGCGATGTTGCGGGTGCCGCCGGCGCCGGTACCGACACGGGTCGCGGTCTCGACCATGGCGCCGACCACCTTGGGGTGCTGGCCCATGCCGAGATAGTCGTTGGAGCACCAGATCACGACATTGCGCTGGCCTTTCGGCGAGTGCCAGGTCGCATGCGGGAAGCGCCCTGCGATCCGCTCGAGGTCGGCGAAAACGCGGTACCGCCGCTCATCGTGCAGGCGGGCGAGCGCAGTATTGAAGAACTTGCTGTAATCCATCGGCAAACCTGGCAACGGAACCTGACCCGGAATGACTGCCCCTTCTTAGAGCTTTTCCAGCTCTAATGTCTATGCGCGAACCCACATCAGGGCATGCGGGGGACGTGGGCAAATTGCCCTAGCGGAAGGCGGTCAGGACTTGATTTCCATCAAAGGGGAATGGTTCGCCCGCGGCTGCGTCAGGTCGTCCGGAAGCGCAGCATGCCGTCGGCTTCCTCGGCGGTCAGCCGTCCCTCGACCAGCATGTAATTGACGTGGGCGATCAGTTCGCCTGCGGCAAAGCCCATTTGATGGGGGTCGAGGGTATGTTTGTGGAACACGACCGGAACCAGTTCCTTTGAGGTCTGCGGCACCTCGCGGCAGGCCTCGGCGATCAGGCGGCAGCGTTCCTCATGATGGTCGGCGAGTTGCTTGATCCGGGTCTTGAGCCCGTAGAACGGCACGCCATGGCCGGGCAGCACCATCACGTCGTAGGGCAGCGTGGTCGTGAGGCTCGCGAGCGACGCCAGATATTCGCCGAGCGAGTTCTGCTCCGGCTCGACCGCCCAGACGCTGACATTCGGTGAAATCCTGCTCAGCACCTGGTCGGCGGACAGGAACAGCTTGTCCGAGGCGCAGTACAGCATCACCTGGTCGAGCGCATGGCCGCCGCCGGTGATCACCTTGAAGCGGCGCGCGCCGATCACGACTTCGTCACCATGGGTCAGGCGGTGATAGGACGGCGGCAGCACCGACACCCGCTTCAGATAGTCCTGGCCGCGGCCGAGCAGCTTTTCGGTCAGGTCCTCGTCCATGCCGTGGCGGCGGAAGAACAGCCGCTGCGCGTTGCGCCGCTCCTCGGTGCCGCGGTTCTGGTGGTAGACCGACTGCAGGTATTCAACCTGCGACATGAACAGCGGGCAGCCGAAGCGCTCGGTGATCCAACCGGCGAGGCCGACATGATCGGGATGCGAATGGGTCACGATCAGGCGCGTGACCTTCACATGCTTCAGCGGTCCCTCGAACAGCGTGGTCCAGGCCGCGATGGACTCCTCGTTGCCGAAGCCGGAATCGACCATCACCCAGCCGTCGCCGTCAGCGATCAGGTAGATGTTCACATGGTTGAGGCGGAACGGCAGCTTCAGCCGCACCCACAGCACCCCGGGCATCACCTCCACAACCTGGTCGTGGCCGGGATGGTTCTCCCAAGGGTATCGCAATGCCTCCGCCGAGGAGGGGACGCTGTCAGTCTTCGAATGCATGCTACCGGCTTAGCGGGCGGCGGGCCGGCGCGCCAGCCGAAAAATAAAAATAGGGGCCGGGTGCGGAGCGTGGGAAGGGTCAGGCTCTTAGAGGCGGTGCGACGGTCTCGGCCGGCAAATCCGCGGCCCGTTTCAGCAATCGGTTCCCAACCGAGATCATCGGCACTTCGACGAGCCGCCAGGTCGCATAGGAGACGACGCATGTCAGGGCGAGCAGCCCGTAGCGCGAGGGCTCGCACAACCACGCAGGCACCGAGTTGAACTGCGCGCAAAACCAGGGGAAGTAATACAGGATGAGGCCGTGAAGCAGATAGATTGAATAGGAACCGTCGCCGATCAGGACCAGCCAGCGCAGCGACCAGTGCTTCCATGGCAGTCTCAGATTGATCATCCCCAACAACACCAATGCAAGGCAGATGGTTGTCGCGAAAGTGAAGATGCGGGACGGATTGAACCACAGATAGCCAAGGGCAAGCACTCCGGCCGCCAGCGACAGGCCTGCTGTCCACGACCCGGGACGGAAATGGCGGCTGACCAGAAACACCAGCACACCGCCGAGAAAGTCGGCTTGCCTGATCGATATCAGATGAAAGGACCAGGGATCCTGGTAGACAAATCCGGCAAAGGCGAGTCCGGCAAGGACGATCGCGAGCCCCCTGATGCCGACAAACGGAACGAGCAGTGCGGCCAGGGCGTAGAATACGACCTCGCGTTCCAGCGTCCAGCTGACCTGATAGGCCGTTGGTCCATGCTGTGGCAGCAGCGTCATCGAGTAGAGGAAGTGTCCGAGCCCGATCTGATCGGGAAACTTGCCGGACAGGATCGCGGCCGCGACGATCGCCATCGTCACCCAGTACATGGGGTAAAGCCGAAAGGCTCGCTTGATCGCGAAAGCCAGGGGGGAAAAATCCGGCTTTGAGGCGACGAGGCAGATCACGTAACCACTGATCGCGAAGAAGAGATCGACTCCCAGGAAGCCCCAGGCCTTCAAGAATGCGATCGGGTGCTGGGCATCTTCCGGGAAGGCGCGTAGCGCGACATAGGAGTGGAAATAGGCGACGCTGAGCGCCGCGATCGCGCGCGCCGCCTGCAGCCCTTCCAGCTTTCCACTTCCCAACCCAGCCTTCATTCCGGACGGCTTTTTACCGGCCGACCGAATGCGAGGTCAAGTCGCTCAGGCCGCCCTGATACTCGACAGGAAACTGTCGATTTCCGAGTCCAGCAGGTCGGCCTCGCGGCGCAGCGCGTCGGAGGCGCTCAGCACCTCGCCCGCCGCGGTGCCGGCTTCCGCCGAGGCATGACTGACTCCGACGATGTTGCTCGACACCTCGCTGGTGCCGCCTGCGGCGTGCTGGATGTTGCGGGCGATCTCGCGCGTCGCAGCGCCCTGTTGCTCGACCGCCGCCGCAATCGCGGTGGTGACGTCGTTGATCTCGCCGATCGTGCTCGAGATGTTGCGGATGGCGGAGACAGCCGACGTCGTCACCTCCTGCATGCTGACGATCTGCTGACGGATCTCTTCCGTTGCCTTGGCGGTTTGGCTCGCAAGGTTCTTCACTTCGGAGGCGACCACCGCGAAGCCGCGGCCAGCTTCGCCCGCGCGCGCCGCCTCGATGGTGGCGTTGAGCGCGAGCAGGTTGGTCTGCGAGGCGATGGTCTGGATCAGGTCGACCACGACACTGATGCGCGCGGCATTGTCGGCAAGGCCCTGCATGGTGGTGTCGGTAGCGCTCGCCTCCGCCACCGCCTTTCGAGCGATCTCCGCCGAGGTGACCACCTGGCGGCCGATTTCCTGGATGGACGACGACAGTTCCTCGGTGCCCGACGACACCGTCTGCACATTGACCGAGGTTTCCTCGGCCGCCGAGGCCACCGCGCTGACCAGCGCGCTCGACTGGTCGGCAGTCGCCGACATGCTCTGCGCGGTGGTCTGCATCGAGTTCGCCGCCGTCTGCAGGCTGCCGAGAGCGGCGCGCACCGTGGATTCGAATGCCACGATCTGCGCCTCCATGCGCGAGGCGCGTTCGGCCTTGGCGATGCGATCCGTGTTCTGGCTTGCCGAGAGCTCGCGGCCCTCGATCATGCTCTCGCGGAAGATCTGCAGCGAATCGGCCATCGAGGTGATCTCGTCGCGCTGGCGGCTCTGCGGGATCTCGGTTTCGAGATCGCCATCGGAGAGCAGCTGCATCGAGCGCTGCAAGCCGCGGATGCGGCGCAGGATATTTCGGCCGACATAGAGCCAGACGAACAGAAACGATCCGACCAGCGTCAGCGCGCCGAGCCCGATCATCACCATGGTCGCGAACGAGATCTGCTGCCGTGCCTGGAAGGTCGAGGCATCTGTCTCCTTCTGGACCCCGTCGACGAGCTGCTGCACGCTGATGCCGAGGCCGACATTGAGCTTGCGCGTTTCGTCCAGGATGGTCTGGCCGTAGTCGATGGAATCGAGCTCCTTCTCGCGCACCTTGAACACGCCGCTCTTGCCTTCCCCGAGCGCGAGCAGCTTCTGCGCGCTGTCCCTGACCGCGGCGGTGGACGTCGTCTTGGGCAGGTCATCCAGATTCGACTTGATGCGTTCGCGGCCCGCCTTGAACTCCTTCTCGATCGCTTCGAGCGCGTCGCTGGAGTTCGCCGAAAGCGCCGCAGTCATGTCAGCCGCCACCAGGTTGCCGATGGCGAGCACGTTGCCGATCTGGTCGACCGTGCGCGCGGCTTCGGCCGCGTCATCCGCCGACACATCGGCCGCCCCCAGGATCGCGCTGAGCCGTGTCTGCGCATCGAGCATCGCCGGGCTCGCGGCGGACACGAACGCCGCCTGCACCTTGCGCAGCGTGGTGTATTGCTTGTCGTGAAGGGCTGCGATCTCCAGCCGCTCGCGCGCCGCCGAGATCAGGCTCTTGGTCGCTTCCTCGGTGTTCTTGACGTTCTCCCGAAGCGCGCTGAGGACGGATTTGTCGGCGCCGAGCTCGATGATCTCGCCGAGCTTGTCCGTGATGAGCTGCTGGACTTCCTTTACCTTCCTGGTGCGCTCGTTCAACGCCTCTTCGCTCTGCGCGGCCAACAGGCCCGGTCCCTGCGCTGCGAGCGCGGCGCTCTGCGCAGAGAGTTGCAGGCTCGCGGCAAGCCGCGGGATGTCGCGGCCGCTCAGATCGATCATGGTGCCGCCGAGCTCGCGCAGCACCATGCCGGCGCCCGCGCTGATGACGAGCGCCATGGTCGCGATCATGGCAAAGGCCGCAAGCAGGCTGCCCCTGATGCCCATCTGCGGAAAGTGGACATGCTTGAGATTGAATTTGCCGCGCTTGAACCGAAACGTCATTACCCCCCGCCCCGTCACTGCCCCTGGGTGATCCCCTCGGGCTGCAGTATCGGGGTGCCCGGTTAACAAAATCGCGAAAATTGTGGCGATCTGCTCGGTTTTTGAGCGATCTCGACGACCGTGACGTTTTCTTCCGCAAAATGGCCGGCGCGTTGGATGCAAAAAGGCCGGCACGAGGCCGGCCTTTTTCATGTCCGGTTGTTGCGACCGAGCCCTCAGTAGCGGCCGAGGCCCCCGAAGTTGAAGCGGTAGTTAATGCCGGCCTTCACGGTGTGCTCGTCATTATGGAAGCTGCCGAAGGGGACAATGGCGGCAGGGGCGACGAAGCGGCTGTCGCCGAAATCGTAGAATTGATACTCGGCCTTGGCCGACCAGTTGGGCGCGAACATGTATTCGACGCCGGCGCCGACGGTGTAGCCGTTGGTGTGGTCGTCGCTGAGCGCAAACGCGATCGGCGTGCCGCCAAGCGTCACCGTCTCACGGTTGTCCGAATAGGCATAGCCGCCCTTCACATAGATGAGGCCCGGACCCCAGGTGTAGCCGAAGCGGCCTGTGATCGAGGCAATGGCGCGCTGGTCGTTGTTGTACGCGAGGCCGCCGGGGAAGAACGCGTTGAGCTGGTGGCCGCTCAGCCAGGAATACTGGCCTTCGATACCGATCACCCAGTTCGGCGCGGTCTGCCAATCAAAGCCGGCCTGAATGCCGCCCATGAAACGGGCGCTGGAATCGCTGAGCGGGACGCCGTTGAAGGTGTTGTCGCTGGCGAACACACCGCCGAGATGGCCACCCAGATAAAAGCCAGTCCAATCGTAGGCCTGCGCAGTGTAGGCGGGCGGGTTGTAGTAGGAGCGGAGATCGGCGGCTTGGGCGGTTGCACCCAGGGCAGCGACGGCGGCTCCGACGGCGGTGGTTGCGAGCAGATAATTCTTCATTGGATCGGTCTCCCGGAAATTTGCGTGGAGACGCCGTGTGGCGGCGCCATCACATCCATGGCGCGCAGCTAAAAGGCCTTTGAATAAAAAGCCGTCACTCCGGGGACGCTAACGCCCGATAAACCAAGCTCGCGGCGGCTAAACGTTTTCTTGTGCCTAACGAAGGCTTAATCCGGCAGGCGCAGGCGAGCTTCGTTAACCAGGCAGGCTTTGCTTAACCAAGCCGGCGGCGCACGTCGTCGCGCATCTGTTCGCGGAAGGCCTGCCGGCGGGCGGGCCGGTCTTTCACGGCGACGTCGTGGCGGTCGAACACGTTGAACATCTCGAGGATGGGATAGCGGTCGCTCGCCATTGCCAGGATGCGGAACAGCTCGCGCGCGGGATGGCTCGGACCGCTGACCTCCCACCTGCGAATCGTGTCGGCGCCATCGGCCGCCGGTAGCCCGCAGAGCTTCGCCATGTCGGCCGCAGTCAGCGGACGGCCGATCGCCTCGCCGAGGTCCTCGCGCAATTTCTTCAGTTCGGGGCCGGTCACTCTTGATTCCGCTCCGCGGTTATTAAAGTGTGAACCACGTCACACGACGCGCTCCAGGCCCGGGCTATACCACGCCTGTGATCAAGGAGGCGATCATGCGCGATATCATTGAAAGCCTGAGCCCTCAGGACGGACACATCGACTGGAAATGGGTCGGCAGTGTGTTCGCATTTTACGTCGTGGTGATGATTGGCGGCGTTGGCGTGGTCGTCACGCATTGATTCTCAATTGCGAGGGGATGGACGATGACATCATCCGCGTTTCAGGCTGAGGCCGACCCGGATGATCCGTGCATGGCCTTGACGAACTCCTCAACTCGTCGCTGCGGCGCTGACTGCGGGAGTGGCTGTGAGGAGTGGCAGTTCTCTGCACTTGCTGGTGCTGCCGGACAGGATTGAACTGTCGACCTCTCCATTACCAATGGAGGTTTGCCCGTCGTAATTCCTTCGTATATTCATTGGTTTGTACCGTCCTTCAGTTTCATTTCCCCAAGGTTTCCCCCAGGGAGCCGGTCTATGGTGTGCGCGAGTTCGCCAACGTTGACGTGCGCATACCGCATCACCATGCGCTCCGATTTCCAGCCGCCGAGCCTCATCAGGGCGCCGAGATCACGGTTCTCCTGGTAGTGCCAAGTTGCCCAGGTATGGCGGCAGTCGTGCGGGTGAAAGTTGTCGATACCAGCGCGGCGGCAGGCGGCCTTGAACGCGGTCTTGATGCGAGTGCCGGCCGAGGTGTCGCTGGCGTTCCGAGGGCGGTTGTAGGGCTTACCGTCGGGCCTCCGGAATACCTCGCCGGTCTTTGTCTTCAAGTTCGCCATCTCAGCGACGACGCGCTGATGCAGCGGCACGCCACGGGCTTCCCCGTTCTTGGTCTTGGGGAACTGCACATGCGCGCGGCTCAGGTCGACGTCACGCCAATCGAGCCAAAGGGCCTCGCCGGCGCGCGCTCCGGTGTAGAGCATGAAGACGACCAATGGCCGCAAATGATCGCTGCAGGCCGCTATCAAGCTGTCGGCTTCCTCGATCGTGAGCCACCGTATTCGTCCGGGCGGGGTGGTCGGTCTCTCGATGATGGGCAGAGGGCACCATCCACGCCTTGCCGCATGATGCAAGATCGCTGAAGCGATGGCATAGAACTGCCGATTGCGTGTCGACGGTGAAGCGTCCGGGTAAACCTTCTTTGCCCCCAGGTCGAGCGCGTCCTGGTCGATCTTGGCGAGGGGCATAGTGCCGAAGTGTCGGATCACCGCGGCCGTGAACCTCGTTGATCCACCGTGTTCAAGATAGCTCAAGGCCGCGCTCGCGAACGTTTCGGTAGCGCGACGACCGTGGATTGACTGCTCGAGGAGTTCGGCCTCGCGCTTGATGAGGATCTCCTCGGCGGCTCGCTTGTCGCTAGTGCCAGTGCTTTCCTCAACGCGGATTCCGCGGAGGGTGCCGCGGATGACCCAGTTGGGCGTCTTTGGTCTGCGGGTGAGCCGGAGAGGCATGGGAGAACCTCATATAGTTGGTTGACGGCGTCGACGCTGAAGATCACTGATCGGCCCATTCTTTTGCCGATACCGTTCTTGCGCGCGGTCTGCAAAATGACCTGCTCACTTACCGGAAAAACAGATCCGGCAAGATCGCGCGCCATTTTGTACGTGGGCCAACTCATCAGCCGGCCGCCTTCGCCTGCTGCAGCATGTCCATGCGGGCGCGAATGCAGCGAATGATCTCGCTGTTCTGGCTTGAGGCGTTGCGCGACGCCTCTTGCGCGAGCCATGCCTTGATCTCGTCTGGCAAACGGACCAGGCACTTTTTCACCATCTTCCTACTCATCAACCAAACTCCTAATCAACAAAACTACGAGGGCGATCCGGATTCGGCGCCGTTTTGCAAGTATAGCATTTGGCGCTACGGCAGTTAATTGTTTGCCGCCAGTTCCCCACGTTTGCCGCCCGAGAGATACGCATCACACACGGACGTGAGTGTTGTCTGGTGTCTGCCAAATGCAGGAAGCCCGCCGGTGCGCGAACCGACGGGCCGTTGCTTCGGGTCTTTTACGACCGCGGGATTCTTCGGAGCGCCTCGAAGAAGCCCAGGCCGATCCACGATAACAGGATGCTACAGGCGATCGTTGTCACGGCTGCCGCCCTCCGTTGAGCTGCGCCCCTTCACGCGGCGGCGGCCAGGGCGAGGCACGGCGACTTGCCCTTCTGCACCATGTATTGCCCGAATGACGGTGCGCGCGAGCAGCCACCAGAAGTCATGCCTTTTGCCCTCGTCGTTCTCCACGCGGTCCGACCAAGCCACGCCTTTGACGTTCTCACGTTCAATCGCGTACGTCAGCAAGGCGGCCGCGCCGTGCAAAGACAGGCTAGGCGGCGACGCGATCGACGAGATGAGCGAGGCCAAGGCCAGCCCAGAGGATCAAGGCAGCCGTAAGCGGCGGCTCATTAAAGGACCGGAAGAATTTCGAACCGTCCGACGCGATCGGCCAGACCGTGATTGATGAGCGGCAACGCTTGAAGCACGGTCGCCGGTTGCTAACCGGTCGATTTGCAAAGGGATGCTGAAGAGAGGTTACTGGCGGCCGGTCACGGTGGCGGCCGGGGGTCAAAAGTTGCAGGAGCGGGCGACTATCCGCGCAGTTTTTGATAACCCGCAAGGTATTCATCGGCCGTCATCATCAGCTTGGCATAGGTCACGGCATCATGCTGATTGACGAAGTTGACACTGATGTCTGGCCGCAACGAGAACAATTGCTCCTCTAGTTGCCAGACCTCCCAACCGTTCACCGTATCGAGCTGCTTGGGATACACCTCCTTGCGTTTCCTCATCGCACTCTCCTACGGCAATCATCAACTGGTTTCAGATCAAGACCCGATCGGCGCTGCAAACCATGCTGAGACCGGCGGCCACTGAAAGCAACCGCGATGAGCTTGTGAAATCTGCGTTGTCGAGAAGTAATGACCGATGTGGGGGCCGGCGCGAGTCACATTCAACTTAGTCAATTTGGCTGCTTACTCAAAGT